>CAWEAM010000007.1:0-579483 GCA_963807105.1 uncultured Acidobacteriota bacterium
GTTTGAAATCCGGCGACGCGGTCGTCGTGGACGGTCTCCAAAAAGTTCGAGCTGGCGCGAGAGTGACGCCTCGTGTGTTCGTGGATCCCGCCGCAGCAGCAGGACGGTGACAGATGGCGAAGTTCTTCATCGATCGACCGGTCTTCGCGATCGTCATCGCGATCGTGACCGTCATCCTCGGCGCGGCCGCCATCCCGAATCTGCCGATTGCCACATATCCCGAAGTCGTGCCGCCGGTCGTGCAAATCACGGCGAACTTCCGCGGCGCGAACGCGCAGGACCTCGAGCGCACCGTCGCGCAGCCGATCGAGCAGCAACTCGTCGCGCTGGACGGCATGCTGTACTTCTTCTCGCGCAGCTCGAACGACGGCGTGCTGACGGTCGATGTCACCTTCGATCTGGGCACGAACGTCGACACGGCGGTGGTGCAAACGCAGAATCGCGTCAGCCTCGCGCTTCCGGCGCTGCCGTCCGAGGTTCAGCGCGAAGGCGTCACCGTGAAGAAACTGTCGACCGCGATCCTGCTCGGCATAGCGTTCACGTCGACGGACGACCGCTACAACGCGACCTTTCTCAACAATTTCGTCACCATCAACGTTCTGGATCGCATCGCAAGCCTGCCCGGCGTGGGAGAAGCGCGTCTCGCCTCGCGCCAGGATTACGGCATGCGGGTGTGGGTCAATCCCGCGAAGATGGCGACACTCGGCGTGACCGCTACAGATATCGCGACGGCTATTCAGGCTCAGAACCGCCAGAACCCGTCGGGCACCATCGGCCAGCCGCCGGTCGCGTCCGGTGTCGATCTGCAGTATCCCGTGAATGCCGCGGGCCGGCTGGTGGAACCGCAGCAGTTCGGCGACATCGTCCTGCGCGCCCAGCCTGACAGCTCGCTCCTACGAATCCGCGACCTCGCGCGCGTCGAGCTCGGTGCACAGGACTACAAGACCTTCTCACGCTTCGACGAAAAGCCGGCGAGCGTCGTGCTCGCCTATCTCTCGCCCGGTGCGAATGCGGTCGACACCGCAAACCGCGTCAGGAGATTCCTCGACGACGCCCGGCCCGGCTTCCCGGCCGGCCTCGATTATCGGGTTGGATTCGACGCGACACGGTTCGTGAGGACCTCGATCGCGGATGTGGTCGTGACGCTGTTCGAGGCGATCGCGCTCGTCGTTCTCGTTGTGTTCGTCTTCCTGCAGAACTGGCGTGCGACCATGATCCCGCTGCTGGCCGTGCCGGTCTCGATCGTCGGCACCTTTGCGCTGTTCCCGCTCCTCGGCTTCTCCATCAACATGACGAGCATGTTCGGGCTCGTTCTCGCGATCGGGATCGTCGTGGACGATGCGATTGTGGTGGTCGAAGCGGTCCAGCACAAGATCGATCAGGGGATGAGTCCTCGCGCAGCGACCGTGCAGGCAATGGAGGAGGTGTCAGGGCCTGTCGTTGCGATTGCCCTGATCTTGGCCGCCGTGTTTATACCGGTCGCGTTCCTCGGCGGCATCTCCGGTCAGATCTACCGGCAGTTCGCGCTGACCATCGCGGCTTCCGTGCTGTTGTCGGCATTCAACGCGCTCACACTCAGCCCGGCCCTTAGCGCCCTTATCCTTAAACCAAAGCGACAGGCAGGCGGACCTGTCGCACGGATCTTCGGCAGCTTTAACCGCGGATTCGCATGGACGACGAATCGGTACGTGTTCGGCGTCAAGGCGCTGATGCGCCGCTCGATCTTCGCCGTGCTGGCGCTCGCAGTGTTCTACATGGCCACCGGTGCCATGTTTCGACGGGCGCCCGGAGGATTCCTGCCGGACGAGGATCAGGGCGTGTTCTTCGTCGCCGTTCGTCTCCCCGACGGCGCGTCACTCGAGCGCACGGACCGACTTGTCGGTCAGGTCGAAGCCATTCTGCGGACAAATCCCGGCGTCGAGGCGGTGACAACGCTTGGCGGTTTGGACCGTTTGACGAACACGATCAACTCCAACGTCTCGACGGTTATCGCGCTCCTTAAACCGTGGGAAGAGCGCGACGCGATGCACTTGGATCAGCAGACCATCCTGAGGCAGGTGCAGCCGAAGCTCACACAGCTCCAGAGCGGCATCGTCTTCGGATTCGGACTGCCGCCGATTCTCGGTCTTGGCGCCGCCGGCGGCTTCGAGTTGATGCTCCAGGATCGCACCGACGGGGACCTCAGTCGATTCTCAGAAGCTACCCAGGAGTTCCTGCAGGCGGCGCGTCAGCGACCCGAAATCGCCTCGATCAACACCGGGCTGCGGACGACCGTCCCCCAGTTCCGCGTCGATCTGGACACCGACAAGGCACAGACACTCGGGGTGCCGGTAACCGACGTCTATTCGGCGCTGCAAACGTTCCTCGGCGGATTGTACGTCAACGACTTCAATCGCTTCGGCCGCACGTGGCGTGTGCTGATGCAGGCCGAGCCGCAGTTTCGCGTACGACCTGACGACATCAATCAGTTCCACGTGCGCGGTCGCGACGGCGACATGATCCCGCTGAGCACACTGGTGGACGTGCGTCCGGTGTCGGGCCCAGAGGTCATTTATCGGTACAACCGGTTCCGTGCCGCGCAGCTGACCGGCACTAACGCGCCCGGCTACAGCTCGGGCCAAGCCGCGGCCGCTCTCGAACAGGTGGCGCGCGAGGTGCTGCCGCAAGGGTTCGGCTACGAATGGACCGGCACAGTCTTCCAGCAGCGGCGCAGCGAAGGCGCAGAGCCATTCATTTTTGGCTTCGCGGCTGTCCTCGTGCTGCTGTTCCTGGCGGCCCTGTACGAGAGCTGGAGCACGCCGTTCGCCGTCGTGCTCGCGGTTCCGCTCGGGCTGCTCGGGGCGTTGATTGCGATCGCCGTGCGTGTCTACCCGTACGACCTCTACACGCAGATCGGCATCATCACCCTCATCGGACTCTCGGCGAAGAACGCCATCCTGATCGTGGAATACGCGAAACTGCGTCGCCAGCAGGGGGCCTCAGTCACAGATGCTGCCGAGGAAGCGGCGCGTCTGCGCTTCCGACCGATCCTCATGACATCGTTCGCGTTCCTGTTGGGTGTGCTGCCGCTCGTCGTCGCGAACGGAGCCGGCGCTGCGTCTCGACGCGCATTAGGCACGGCGGTGTTCGGGGGGATGGCGACCGCCACAGTCCTCGGAGTCTTTGTGGTCCCGGCGTTGTACGTCCTGATTCAGCGCTTTGCCGATCGACGCCCAACCGCAGACGCGATCGGGAGCGTCGTCGGGCCATCGGAAGCAGCCGAGGTGCTGCGATGAAACGGTTGGTCATACCGGCTGCGCTGTTGTTCACGGCGTCGTGCACACTCGGCCCGAACTATCGCCGACCGTCAGTGGCGATCCCATCGACCTTCCGTGACGTCACTGGGCCGGCGACGCAGGCGGAATCGGCTTCGCTGGCTGATACGCAGTGGTTCGATCTGTTCAGAGACGACACGTTGACTCAGCTGGTGCGCACCGCGCTCGTGCAGAATTTCGATCTGCGGATCGCCGCAGAACGCGTGCTGCAGGCGCGCGAGCGCTTCCGTATCGCCCGCGCGGATCGATTTCCGGTCGTCGTCGGAACGGCGTCGGCGTCGGAGAATCGAGTGTCGGAGGCTGGACCGCGTCCGTTACCGGCCGCTGTCGGTCCAGAAGTGGCCGATTTCCAAGTCGGGTTCGGTCTCGGTTGGGAGCTGGACGTGTGGGGCCGCGTGCGACGGTTGAACGAGGCCGCGCGCGCGCAGTATCTGGCAACCGAAGAAGCGCGTCGGGGGATCATCACGACGCTCGTCGCGGACGTGACCGACGCCTACTTCTTCCTTCAGACGCTGGACCGACAACTCCTCATCGCACGAGGCACTCGTGACGTGGCCGCTGATGGTTTGCGCCTGACCCAGCTGCGACGTGAGGGTGGCGTCGCGACCGCGCTGGACACGCGGCAGGCCGAGCAACTCCTTTTCACCGCGACCGCGCAGATTGCGAGCCTCGAGAGACAGATTGCCCAAACGGAAGGCGCGCTCAGCCTGCTGCTCGGACGGGCGCCAGGCGACGTTATGCGGACCGCTAGATTCATCGACACGTTCAATGCGCGCCCGGCCGTGCCCGTGGGTCTTCCCTCAGCCCTCCTTGAACGCCGACCCGACGTTCGGCAGGCGGAGCAGGCGCTCGTCGCCGCAAACGCGCAGATCGGTGTCGCGCGAGCAGAGTATTTTCCGCGGATTGCGCTGACCGGCCTGCTGGGTCTCGACAGCCGCGAACTCTCGGATTTGCTGACGGCGCCGGCGCGCACCGCCAGCATCGGTGCCTTCGCGGCGGCCCCACTCTTCAATGCCGGCCGTACCCGCGCGGGGGTCCGGCTCTCCGAGTCCGTCGCTCGCGAACTGGTCGTGACCTACGAGCGTTCGATCTACAACGCCCTCCGAGAGGTCTCGGATGCTCTGGCCGGGTATCGGAAGACCGGTGAGCAGCGCGCGCAGCAGGAGCAGCTCGTCGCCGCACTGCGCGATGCCACGCGGCTGTCGACCGACCGGTACCGGGGAGGGCTCGACAGCTATCTGCAGGTCCTTGACGCGCAGCGGAGCCTCTTTCGAAGCGAGCTCGATCTTGCCGCACTCCAACGGCAGGAGCTCGTTGCGATCGTAGAGCTCTATCGTGCGTTAGGTGGAGGTTGGAATGAATAGCAGAGAGAAGTCCACACCCATCTCGACTCGCACCGCGCTCGGTACGGCATCGCACACGAGGGCACCGGCAGACACGGCGAGCTCGTCAGAGCGCGCACTGAACGATGCGACCCTCGGCGCCGACATCAGCCGCAGCTACTATGAAAAGTTCCTCGGCATCGTCGACGAGTTCTATTGCTGGTTGGCGTCTCTGGTCTACAAGGCCGGATGACCTGGACTGTCCGACGACGCTGGCTGCGACGGCGCGTGGCCTCCGAATACCACTACGACCACGATCACGAGGGCGAGCCGTTGTCGATCTCCGATCGTTGGATCGCGACGCCGAATGCACTGGAGTAAATCATGGCGGAGACCAAGACCGGTGCGCTCTCGCAAGCGGTTCATCCGTTGATTGAGCGTGCGCGGACATCCACGGTACCGATCGCGGCGCTCATCGGGTTTGACATCGAGGAGATCGGTGCCGGACGCGCCCGTCGCATCGCTACAGACTGGCCCGCAGCATGCGAATCCAATGGGCACACTGCACGGCGGAGTACTGTGCGACCTGGCTGACGCAGCGATGGGCATGGCGTTCGTCAGCACATTGGCGCCGAAGGAATCCTTCACGACGATGGCGCTGAACATCAATTTCTTCAGGCCTGTCTGGCAGACGCGCCTGCGCGCGGAGGCACGCGTGGTGAACCGTGGAAAGAACATGGGGTACATCGAATGTGACGTGACCGATCAGGATGCGAAGCTCGTCGCCAAGGCAACGTCCACATGCGTCGTCCTGCGCGGCGAGCAGGGAAGAGCGCGTTAATCGCTGGATGGAATGGTGGGCAGGTTAGACGAAAAAGTTGCGCTTGTGACCGGCGGTAATAGCGGAATAGGCCTCGCGACCGCCAAGGAGTTCGTCCGCGAGGGGCGTGCCACTACGGTCGCGGCCCAGCTCAAAAGCCCACCTCGGCACGGAACGCAACGGTTCAGGAGACCGCTGCACAACGGACCTACTAAGCCGCCACAAAGTCACAGCGGTTCGATATGGGGAGTGGGTGGGCGATTTCAGTCGTTTAGAATCAACGACTTGGAGATGGTGGCCCAGATTTTCCCCAGATGGAACCCACTGACCAGCTGGATGCGCCAAATCGAGGACTTCCAGAAAGCCGCGTAGAGCGGTTTGCTAAACGTCGATCAGCCTCGCGGCCATTCTTGTTTTTCCTCGTAAATCATTCCGCTTTATCAACTTCTCCGATCAGGCGGCTTGGCTCCTGTTGGCTGAAATCGGCCTCTCTGCCGCTGCTCCTGCCGTCCGACTCCCGATTGGGCCCGGGCGCACGACGTTACGTTGCCGAGGACCAAGCATCCACAGTGGCGATTAACCGTGGGATTCTAGAGCGGAAGGCTAACGATCGGGGGGCTGACGACCGCTCGCGCGAAACGTGCTCTTCGGGCAGCTTCCAGGGACCAGACGGTCCTCAAAGGCGAAGCCGGGGTGTGCGTTGGGACCAAGAGAGCGCGGGCTCGGACGCGAGGCGCGTATGTGAATCATGCGGTCGCTCGCCGAAGGTTCCGGCGAAACGCCTCAGGTGTTGTGCTGTGCCAGCGTCTGAACGCGCGGTGGAAGCCCGTCGGCTCGGAGTACCCGAGCAAGTACGCGATTTCGGTAATCGAGAGCGTCGCGTCGGAGAGATACAGTTCTGCCGCCCGCTTCCGTGCGTCCTCGCGGAGAGCATCGAAGGAAGTCCCCGATTGCGCCAACCGACGCTGCAGCGTGCGTGGAGCAATAACGAGACGCCGCGCGACGGCGTCGAGGCTCATGTCGCCGGCCGTCATTTGAGTGGCAAGCGCGTGCCGCACTTCATCTCCGAGATCGGTGCTGGTCGGCAGACGGGCCAGCAGATCGACCGCCCGCCGCTCGAGCCAGCGGCGAAGCGCCGGATCGCGACGCCGGAGTGGAAGCACCAAATCTGCTTTCGGGAGAGCCCACCCATTCCACGAAGCGCCCGTCTCCATGGGGCAGCGCAGTACGCGCGCGTATTCAGAAACGTCGTCCGGGTCGTGGGTGAAGCTGACATACGCCACTTTCAAATGATCGTCCGTCTCGCGCGTGAAGCCCAGCACGGTCGACGCGACCACGATCTCCGCGGTGAACTGATCTCCCCCGGTATCTACGACGACCCGTGCCGGTTCGTCGGTCTCGTCGACGAGTATCCGAATGTAGGGATTGAGTAGACGAAGGTACCGCGCAAGCCGTTGAAGGCCGTGTTCGACCGTGTCAGAACTGACAATCAGGTAATCCAACAGCGGACTATTGACTGGTGTCCGCAGAACGAGCTGCAAAGCCAAGTTCTTGATGTTTCGCTTCTCTTGTGCGCGCGCGAACACCAGCGAGCAATTGCGGGGTGAGACGTACGCATCCGGATCTTCGACATCCTTGGGGCGCATTCCACCAGCCGCTAACAACTCATCGATGTCGAATCCGAGTTGCTCGAGAGCCGGGAACAGGCCCCGCAGGTGCTGTGCATGACTCAGGGCATCGGCACTTGATGACGAACTCGAGCGCGTGGCGCGTGAGGCCAGTCGGTTGTCGCGCGGCGTCATCGTCAGTCGCCTAAGTCTTGTGTATCTTCGATCATCAGTCGGCCCTGTTCAAGTCGGAGAGAATGTCGTTCAAGAGTATGACGCGCGCTACGAACCGGTCGGCTCGCGCTAATCCGACGTCGACAAATGACCCTGAGACGCAACTAGAACGGATGAGGAGTATTGCCTGTCCAATGGTGAACAAGCCACGGGTGAGGGTGTGAGCTATGCTGGGCGCCGCGCTCATGGACATGGAAGGTGGAAGGCGATGACCATGACGATCTCCGATGACCCCTTCGCTAAGCGCACCACCGTGCAGATCCCGACGGCGTCGGGTGACATGATCGAAG
Source organism: uncultured Acidobacteriota bacterium (assembly GCA_963807105.1). Classification (GTDB taxonomy): domain Bacteria; phylum Acidobacteriota; class Vicinamibacteria; order Vicinamibacterales; family UBA2999; genus DASPWV01. The sequence goes on from CAWEAM010000007.1 coordinate 7,588, forward strand.
CGTGGGTCTACCTGCCTGAGGGCAGTGGCCCCCACCCCGCCGTGGTGATGGCCCACGGCATCGGTGGCATCAAGGCGGGAGGACTGGCGCCGTTCGCCGAGCGCTTCCGCGAGGAGGGCTTCGCCGCCATCGCCTTCGACTACCGCAACTTCGGCGGTTCCGGCGGGCAGCCGCGCGAAGTGCTCTCCGTCCCTCGCCAGCGCGCAGACTACAGCACCGTCATCGGCTGGGCGGGTGAACAACCCTACATCGACACTCATCAGATCATTGCTTGGGGCACGTCCTTCGCCGGCATGCACATCGTCGAACTCGCGGTCTCCGACACTCGACTGGCCGCAGCGGTCGCCCAGGCTCCGCTCACTGACGGCTTGGCCGCAACGATGATGGCCCCGCTCAAGAACGGGAGTCGACTCTTCGGACTCGCCCTGCTCGACCGTGTCGGGTCGCTGTTCGGTCGACAGCCAATCTACATTCCTGGTCACGGACGGCCCGGGGACCTGTCCATCGGCGCCACGCCAGACGGCCCGTTCGGGGAAAAGCTCATGACCCCGAAGGATGGGACCCGATGGCATGATCGCGTGGCCGCGCGGTCTCTGCTCAGCTTCTCCTGGCGTCGACCCGTGCGACGCGCCGCCTCCGTCCGCGTCCCCTTCCTGCTCGTCGTCCCCGAGGCAGACGCCATTGCGCCCGTTCCGGCCGCGCTCGAGGTGGCCCGGAGGGCACCAGGGGCCGAATTGTTCCGCAGCGGCGGTGGCCATTACGACGTCTACGAAGGGGGCGCAAGCTTCGCGGACGTGCTACGAACGGAGATCGACTTCCTCCATCGCCACGCCAAGGTCGCAACCCAAAAGATGTGACTGAAGGCCTTCTTTCGAGCGCTCACACTTGTAGGGGGCGAGGATGCAATCGCGATCGTCAAGTCGACCGAGGTAATGATCGCTCGCCCAAGCGGAAGCCCTCAAGCGCGGCTGACTTCGCCGTCCTTGTGTTCAGCGGTTCAGGAGACCGTTGCACAACGGTTGCACCTCAGGAGTCACACAACACTACGGGCGATCGATCCCGACACGTGCTGAAGTCTTGCCGTGGTCCTCAGTCGGCGTGGCCGGCGGCCGAGAGCCTCCGGTCCAGATCGTAGGCGGCGCTGATCAGCGCCAGGTGCGTGAAGGCCTGTGGGAAGTTGCCGAGGTGCTGCGCTCGCGGGCCCAGCTCCTCGCCGTACAGTCCCAGGTGATTCGCATAGCCAAGCATCTTCTCAAAAAAGAACCTTGCCTTCGGGAGATCACCCATGCGGGACAGGCACTCAACGTACCAGAAGGAGCACATCGAGAAGGTGCCCTCCTGACCGGTGAGGCCGTCGGAGAAACGCTCCCCGAGACGATAGCGATAAACCAGCGAGTCGCTCACCAATTCCTGCTCGATGCCACGCAGGGTGTCGATCCAGCGCGGGTCGGTCGGGGACACGAAGCGCACCAAGGGCATGAGCAGCGCTGCGGCATCGAACGTGGCCGCGCCCGGGTGCTGGACGAAGCCGCGGCGCGCCGGGTCCCAGAAGCGCTCGTAGATGTCGTTGTAGACGGTGTCCCGTGTCTCATGCCAGCGTGAAAAGGGAGCCGGGAACGAGCGTCTGTTCGCAAGGCGGATGGCGCGGTCGACCGCCACCCAGCACATCACTCGCGAGTAGAGGAACTCCCGTCGCCCGCCTCGCACTTCCCAGATGCTCTCGTCCTTCTCCCGCCAGTGCTCGCACACCCACTCGATCAGCCGGACGACGTTCATCCAGGTGTCGTGCCCAATCGGAGAGCCGGTACTTGTCGTACAGGTACACTGAATCCATCAACTCACCGTAGATATCGAATTGAAGATGGGTGTGGGCATCGTTGCCAATCCGGACAGGACGCGAGCCCATGTAGCCCTTGAAGTGGTCCAGCGTCTCCTCGCGTATCACGGGACGCCCGTCGATCGCGTACATGATCTGGAGCGATCCGTCTGGCTCCAGCTCGTCACAGCGCGCCATTATCCAGCGCATGAACGCCGCGGCCTCATCCGTGTAGCCGAGCCGCATGAGTCCGTAGACAGTAAACGACGAGTCGCGAATCCACGAATAGCGGTAGTCCCAGTTGCGCACGCCGCCGATCGTCTCGGGCAACCCGAATGTGGGCGCGGCCACGATCGACCCGTGCTCTCTGGACGTGAGCAGCTTCAGCACGAGCGCGGAACGGTTCACCATCTCGCGCCAGCGGTTCTTGTACGTACTGCGGCCGATCCAGCGGCGCCAGAAGTTCACGGTTTCTTTGAATGAGTCGCTCGCGTAATCGGGGTGCGCGCAGGGCGACGGCTCGTCGCCGATCACCATCTCGAGAACGAACCACGCCGATTGGTCGGCGCCGAGCGTGAACTGGGCCTCGGCGGCTCCCTCCGCGATCTGCATCGGGACCGATGAGCGCAGCCGCAGCACCAGCTCGCGCACGCCGGAGCGACCGACGAACAGTATTTCCGTGTCGCTGCGCCGCTCGACCGTGTGCGTGGCGCGGGCGTAATCGAAGCGCGGCTCGCACCGCATCCCAAAACGTATCTCGCCTCGGACCGTTTTTGCACGACGCACGAGGTTGTGTGCAACGCCGGCGTCTTCCACTGGCATGAAGTCAGATACCTCCGCGACGCCGCTGTCGGACAGGAACCTCGTAAGCAGCACGTTGGTGTCGGGCAGATAAAGCTGCTTGTGTACCGCGTCGTCGAGCAGCGGCGCGATCTGGAAGCGGCCGCCGCCATCGGCGTCGAGGAGAGCCGCAAACACCGAAGGTGAGTCGAACGAGGGGAGGCAGAGGAAATCGATCGACCCGTTCTTGCCCACGAGCGCGACTGTGTGAAGGTCGCCGATGATGCCGTAGTCCTCAATGGGCGCGTAGCGGTTTGCCATCATAGGAAGCGCGTTCCCTCAACAAGTCGTCGCCACGACGCTGGCGTCCGACTCCCGGCCCGTGGCACTGCCACGCCGATGACCTACACCTCGCCTGTCTGTGGTGAATTCCAAATCGGTATGAGAAAAGCGCCCTTCCTCACTCGCCAGCGAGGAAGTCGCCATCCACAGGCTGCGCTCAAAGGGTCCCTCACATTGCCTCAACGATCGGCGCATTGACCGCGTGTTCGGCCAGGAACCACACCTGGAATTCATCGCGGCGGGTGACATCGCTCACGATGAGCTCTTTTGATGCGCACCTCCAGCGGTCTGGTGCTTCAGCTGAAGTCGACGGCTACTGCACCAGCGCCAGGCCGCGTAGATGCTGCGGGGACGCGGCATAGCCGACCGCGCGCCGCCAACTCTTCCCGCCGTCATCGGAACGGTGCACGCCGCGCTCATCGGCAGCCCACAGCCCTCCGACCTTCACGCCGGCGCAGAGCAGAGGTGCGATGGTACTGGCTGACTCCGGCCAGCCGTCGTGGACACGCTCCCAACGCTCGCGGGTGAGACGGCGATATAATCGGCCATCCGAGCGGCCGGCCACGTATGCGGAGTACGGTCCGGACGAGGCTGAGACCACGACGACGTCCGGTTGCGCCGGATCGATCGCCACGCTGCGCAGGTAACCGACCTCGAGCCCAACATTGGGCGAGCGCCACGTGGCGCCGGCATCGTCACTCTCGAAATATCCGTCGCCAGCGGAGACGCGGAGTGTATCCGGCGCCTCGCGGTGAATCGCGAGTTCGTGGGTGTCCCGTGGTCCCCCCGCCACCCGATCGCTCCATGTTCGGCCACCGTCGACCGTGGATACGAGCGCGCCGGCCTCGATCGCGACCCAAAGTCGTTCGGGTTCGAACGGGTGACATGCAATCCAGCGAACGTGATGAGTATCCGGTCTCGGTGGAAAGGACCATTCGGACGACGACGCCAGCGTCTCCAACTTGCTGGTCTGCTCCCATGCACTCCCAGCGTCCCCTGAGCGCCACACTTCGCTCGGCTCGGTGCCTACCCAGACCACGTCCCGGTCCGCAGGGCTCGCAGTAACCGCCATAATCAGCCGCCCCGCAAGGCCGACTGACTGCCAGGACGTGCCGCCGTCATCGGTCCTGAACAGGCCGTTCCGATGGGTGCCACACCACGCGCGCCCGTGAACCAGCGGATCGGCGGTCAGGCATGTGGGGCGGCCATCGATCCCGTGCGCTGTCGCGCCCACCCCCCGTTCAACGTCAATGACAACGACCTCACGGTCGGTCGCGACGAGTATCACCATGACCGCGCCCCTTCTTATGAATTGTGCCCCTGGGCGTCGATCTGATCCATAGACCTCACCATCTGCGATTCACACCCCATCGAAACCGCGGGATATCCTCACCGGTGTAATCGGGATCAAGATAGACGTGGAGACTCGAAATACGATCGCCACGGAATTTGAAGACATTGCAAAAGCGACCGCCGCTAGTGACTCCGCCAATCCACGCTTTTCCTGAGATCTTGCCGTGAGAGGTACCCTCCACCACGACATAGTCCCCGGCGGGAATGAACGTCAGGGCGTCGTAATCATGTCTGATGAATTCGAGCGTACCGGCAAACCCGTCAGTCATCTCAAGGAAAGACTGACGACCCAAGCCAAATCCAAACTTCGGGAAGTAGATTTCGGCGTCCTCGTGAAACAGCTCGAGGACCTCGGGACGACCTTGGTCGGCAAGCCTGAAATAGTCCCGCGCCGCGTTGATCCTCTTATCGTCAGAGTCAGAGTGCATATGCCTATCTTGGGGGACGTGTGTAGCTAAACCGTTCGCGCTGTGCAGTCGCGGCTCCTTGTTTTGCGATCGGGGCAGGGGTCGTCGCGCATTAAATGACATCGCGCGAGTCACGGATTCGGCGCGACAGAAGATGGGAGGCGTTGCTCCCGAGAATCGCACCCCTTTCCACATCATTCAAAGCAACACTATGCAGGATTTGTTGTTTCGATTCGACGGCGAGGTCCCGGCGCTGGTACGGGAAGTCTGTTCCGTACAGAACTTGATTGATGCCCGCGACGTCGCGCAACATCTGGAGCACAGGATCGCTTGCGGCAAGAGCCGTGTCCCAATACATCCGGCGGAACATCTCAGCAGCGGTCCCTCTCTGCTCAGCACCCGCGATGAAGTCCATCTCGTCGATGATCGCGAACCTTGCGGCCAGGTAGGGGATCGACCCTCCGGCGTGCGAAAAGATGTATTTCACATGGGGCGTGCGCGCGAACCGACCCGTGTAATGCATCTGCGCGACAGCGCGATTGGTATCCGTCGGGAAGTCGAGCAGATTGTCAGGGAGCCCCAACGAATGGGCAATCGGATCCGGTGACGGGTTGGGATGTACGAACACGACCGCTTGACGACGTTCCAATTCCTGGAAGACAGGCTCCAACACAGGGTCGCCCAGATACACGCCGTTCGAGTTCGTGAACAACACGAACCCATCTAACCCGAGCACGTCAACGGCATACGACAACTCCTCCAGGGACGCTTCGACGTCCGGGAGTGGAAGACAGGCAAAACTCGCAAACCTGTCTGGTCTTGAGCCGACGAGCTCGGCCGAGAACTCGTTGCACCGGCGCGCCAATGCCGACGCCTTCGCACTGTCTCCGGTATGCACGCCGGGTGTACTCACCGATAGGACGGCGACGTCGAGACCAGCGTCATCCATGAATGAGAGAGTTGTCTCTTTAGACCACCGAAGCGGCGCAAGGCCACCGATCGGCGCGTGCGCGTTCTCCGTCTCTTGCCAGAAAAAGTCCGGCAGCATGTGATGGTGGGTATCGATCGTCACCGGCCGTCTCCACGACAGACCATGGCTGTTAGACGTTCCGGCCAAGAATCAGCTGCGCAGCTCGCTCGGCGATCATGTGTGTCGGCGCATTTGTGGGACCCGTAATAATCCGCGGCATCACCGATGCATCGGCCACACGCAAGCCCAGAAGTCCGTGGACCCGCAGCTGTGAATCGACAACGGCGAGTTTGTCGACGCCGATCTTGCAGGTGCCCACGGGATGTCCAAAGCTCGCCGACGCAAGCCGAGCAAGATCCCGGATATCCTCGGCGGTCGCCTTGGGCCCAGGCATGAGTTCGATCTCGCGCACGCCGTCGAAAGCCCGCTGGTTCCCGATCTCACGGGCAGCTTCAATAGCGCGCACGATGGCCGAAAAATCAGCATCCGTCCCGAGGTAATTGCCGTCGATCACAGCCGCATCCTGATGGTTGTTGCTGGCCAGACGAACGGAGCCTCTGCTCGTCGGCTGCACCAGAGCCGGCGCAATCGTGAAGGCGTCTTCGGGCAGCGTTCCGAATCGGGCGGCAGCCTCGGGCGTCGCTATGGGGAGTTGTTCAAGCACGAGATTGATATCGGTATCGGCCGACGGACCGCTCGAGAGGTAGGCTTCCGCCTCGACGGCATTGCTGTCGGCGGGCCGCGCCGGCATCTTGCCCTTGTACTTGAAGACGACGCCGGACACGAGCACATGGTCCTGCAGGTTCTTGCCAACTCCGGGCACGACTGCGACGACCTCGATGCCAAGGCGACGTAGGGCCTCGGCGTCCCCGACCCCCGACAGCATCAGCAGCTTCGGGCTATTGATGGCGCCAGCGGTAAGGACCACCTCCTTGTCGGCCGCAATGTCCTTGATGGCGCCGTCCTTCATGAGCTTGACGCCGACGCACCGCGTACCGTTGAAGTTCAGTTTCACCACTTGGGTGTTGAGCAGCAGCGTGAGGTTCGGCCTCGAGAGCGCCGGGTGCAGGAACGCGCGAGCGGCGCTCACACGGGTGCCATCGGCCGCGATGTTCATGTTGATATAGCCGGCGCCGGGAAGCATCGGTCCGTTCACGTCATCGTGAACGGGCATACCCATCTCCCGGGCGGCGTCGAGGAAGGCTGGCGCTGTGGGATGCGGATCTTTGGGGCGGCGGATGTGGATGGGGCCACCGACGCCGCGCCAGTCATTGGCGCCGCTCTCCCAGTCTTCCTGGCTCTTGAAGACCGGCAGCACGTCTGCGAAGGCCCAGCCCTTGGCGCCGTTAGCCTCCCACCCGTCGTAATCCCGCTGCATCCCGCGCGTCCAGACCATGGCGTTGATGCTGCTGCCCCCGCCGACGACGTGACCGAGCGCCATGTTGAATGGCCGATTGTTCAATCGCGGCGACGGACTTACGGGCAGGTGGTAGTCGAGCGGTCCGCCGACGTTATAAAACCAGATGCTCGGGTTTGCGATCGTTGGTGCGTCGTCAGGTCCTCCTGATTCGATGACGAGTACTTGCGCGCCTGAGGCGGACAATTCAGCCGCCAGGACCGAACCGGCCGCGCCGGCTCCCACCACGATGAAGTCGTATCGTTCTTTCTGACTCGACGCCTTGGCCACTTTGGTATCCCCTGGCGTCAGAACGGGTACTGCCGCTGACCGCTGTGCGAGTTGATCCAAATCACGTCGCTGAAATCGTCCAAGCTTCGCGGGCCCGTGCGACCCCAACCGCTGTCGCGAACGCCGCCCATCGGCGCATGGATCTCGTCGTTGACGGTTGGCGAATTCACGTTCACGATGCCGGCGAGCACTTTCGGCGCCATCTCGAATGCTCGGTAGGTGTTTCCCGCGAGAATCGAGGACGTCAGCCCGTACAGCGTTCGATTCGCGGCAGCAATGGCCTCCTCCGGCGTATCCACGACTTCGACCACGACGACCGGCCCGAACGTCTCCTCGTTGGCGATGGCAGCGTCCGGAGGCACGTCCGTCAAAATCGTGGGGTAATAGATCTGCCCGTCGTACTTCGCGCCCGTGTGCGCCTTGGCTCCCCTTGCCAGCGCCTCTTTCACGCGGTCATCAATCATCGTCACGGCTTCACGCGTGATGATCGGGCCGATGATGGTCTTCGGGTTGAGCGGATCGCCGGCCGGCAGACTCTTCGTGCGCGCGACGAACTTGCCGAGGAATTCTTCGTAGATCCCGCGCTGGATGATGATGCGGCGGGTATTCAAACAGATCTGGCCCTGATGAAAGAACGATCCGAAGGTTGCGGTGCGGACGGCGTACTCCATGTCCACGTCGTCGAGAATGATCATCGGGTTGAAGCCGCCCAGTTCCAGCACCGTGCGCTTCAGCGTTCGGCCCGCTCGTTCCGCCAGCATGCGGGCAGTCTTGACGCCGCCGATCAGATTGATCACCCGCACTTCGGGACGATCGAAAAACTCGTCCGCAATCGCGCCTGCGGCTCCCGGCGCATGGGTCACAACATTGATGACCCCGGCAGGGAACCCAGCTTCCTCCGCGACTTCGGCGAGCATCACTCCCGCGGAGACCGGCGCAAACTCGGATGGCTTCACGACAACGGTATTTCCCGCCGCAACGGGCGAAATCACGGCTCGCCAAGACAGAACGTTCGCACCGTTCCAGGGGGTGAAGCTGGCGACGACTCCGAGCGGACGCCGCACCCCGATCGAGTGCGTGCCGGGCAAACTCGTTTCCAGAACCTCGCCTTTGGGGAGGAACACCCAACCCGCGACCTGCTGGAGAGTCGCCGCGACAAGGTCTTGTTGAAACGTCGCGAATGAAATCGTGGAACCGGTTTCACGCGCGAGCACCTCAGCGATCTCACTGCGGCGACGCTTGACGATGTCCGAAGCCTTCAGAAACAAGCGGGCTTTCTCGCTTGGTGTGGTTTGCGACCACCCTGCGAACGCCTTCGATGCGGCGTCAACGGCCACGCGCGCGTCGGCGCGGGACCCTGCGGCGACACGCGCAAAGAGCTTTCCGCTGTACGGCTCGTGGACCTCGAAGAACTGACGGCCGTCGGCTTGGTGCCACTGGCTGTCGGCGAAGTACCTTGTACTCTCTGACGTCGACTTGTGGAACGGTCATGGACGGCTCTCCAGGGAAATTGCGCTGTCGTCGCTAGCGTTATGCAGGCTTCGCCACCACCTGCGAATCAATCGAGATCTTCACTTCGTCGCCAACGACGACGCCGCCGGTCTCGAGCAACTGGTTCCAGCCCAGACCAAACTCCTTTCGACTGAGTTTCCCTGTTGCACTGAAACCAGCGCGATTGTTCCCGTACGGGTCTTTGGCGATGCCCTCAAACGTCACTTCGAGAGCGACTTCCTTCGTGATGCCGTGCAGTGTCAGCTCACCGATGAGGCGGTACTGGTTCGTGTCGCGCGACGCATTCTCGACACGTCGGCTTCTGAAGGTCATCGTTGGATACTTGTCGGCTTCGAAAAAGTCGGGCGACTTGAGATGCGCGTCCCGCTGCGGCTCACGCGTGTCCACGCTCGCGACGTTGACGGTGGCCTCGACCTGAGCGCGTGAGAAGTCCCCGTCGGGAACGATCACGGTGCCGGTAACGTCGCTGAAGCGACCGCGGACGGTCGCGATCATCAGGTGTTTCACCGCGAACTCGACATGCGTGTGCGCTGGATCAACCTGCCATGTGGTCACACTACCGAGGGTTGCTGCCTGCGTCGTCATCTCATCCCCTCCGCGATTGAATCCGCATTTGGTTTCAGCACGAATCCTGAATGTCGTATGTCAGTGGCAATTACAGGGCCCATCGCAAACTGTTGAATCTAAATGGTATTGGCCATAGTCGAAGTGACGATATTTCGCCAGTGGCGAAATCGTGTACAGATCCGTAGGAGAGAGGCCGGTCGTTATGGATCAACCGCTTGAAGCACAGTTGCGAGCCACGCTGAACATGATCCCGGCGTACACGTGGTACGCGACGCCGTCAGGCGGACTCATCTTCGTCAACGAGCGAAATGCGGACTACGGTGGGCTCCCGAGCGATCATCCGCTTCGGTATGGAACGGACACCTCGCCAGCGTGGGACTCGCATATCCCCTTTCTCCATCCGGAGGATCATGAGGAGACGCGGCGGGTCTGGTCTGAGTGCCTGAGAACCGGCCGCCCTGGCGAAGTGAGTTTTCGGGCGCGTAACGCCGAAGGCGGCTACCGCTGGTTCCTCAGCCGCGCGGAGCCCCTTCGAGCGAACGACGGAACGATCCTTTACTGGATCGGAATCAACTTCGATATCGAGGAGCGCAAGCGAGTCGAAGTCGAACTTCGGCGAAGCCAGGCCTATTTGGCCGACGCGCAGAGGCTCAGTCGCACTGGCTTCGTCGGAATGGAAGCAAGCACGAAGCGAGTATTCTGGTCCGACGAGGCGGCGCGGATTTACGGGTATCCGCCCGGAACGGAACCAACGCCCGAGCTGATACTGCAGCGATCTCATCCTGACGATGTGAGCCTCGTCAAAGGCGCGCTCGAGCGCGCCGCGCAAGGCGGAACTGACTTTGATTACGAGCATCGGCTGCTGATGCCGGATGGATCGATCAAGCATCTGCACGATCTCGCACATCGCGTGAGGGACGAAGCCGGCAACGACGAAGTCGTCGGCGCGATAGTTGACATCACGGACCGCAAGGTTGCAGAGCAAGCCATCCGCCGGAGCGAAATGTATCTGGCCGAGGCCCAAGAACTCAGTCACACCGGCAGCTTCGGCTGGAAGGTGTCGAGCGGCGAAGTCTTCTGGTCCGACGAGACCTTCCGAATCTTTCAATGCGGCCCAGAAACGAAGCCGACCGTGGACCTCATTGTCTCGCGAGTTCATCCCGACGATCGCGAAGTGGTGCAGCAGCACATCGATCGAGCGCAGCGTGACTCCAAGGAGTTTGATTTCGAGCATCGGCTGCAATTGCCCGATGGTGCCGTCAAGCATGTCCATGTGACCGCTCACCCCTCGCGGGATAGCGTGGGGAATGTCGAGTTCGTGGGAGCGATTACCGATGTGACCCAGCAACGTCTGGCGGAAGCGCTGATCAGATCACAAGAAGCGGAGCTTCGCGACGTGGTCGACACGATTCCAGCGATAGTGTGGAGCGCCCTGCCGAACGGGTTGAACACTTACGTGAACAGCCGATTTGCCGAGTACTGTGGGATGCCGCCAGAGAAAATCGCCGGAACAGGTTGGCATGCGGCAACGCATCCCGATGATCTCGAGCGACACAACGCAAAATGGCTCGCGTGCGTTGCCAGCGGCGAGCGTCTGGAGGACGAGGTACGTTTCCGCCGAGCGGACGGACAATATCGCTGGCATTTGCAGCGTGGCGTCCCTCTACGCGACGAGGCTGGCCGCATTGTCAAATGGTATGGCGTCCTCACCGATATTGAGGATCGACGGCGGGCGGAAGACACCATCCGAGAACAAGAGGCGGAGCTACGGCAGATGCTGGACTTTGCTCCCGAGCTCATCGTCGTCTTCGGACCCAACTTCCAACGTCTCTATGCCAACCGCGCTGCGCTTGATTACGCAGGCTTCACCCTTGAAGAGTGGCGGCAGGACGACGGTGAAGTCGTTCATCCAGACGACCGGGCGAACCGGCGCGATCAAGCTGACCGAGAGTCCGCCCATTCGTTGGAGTTGCGGCTGCGCAAGGCTGACGGAAGTTATCGGTGGTTTCTCGCTCGGCTCAATCCCGTCCGCGACGACAAAGGCCAGATCATTCGCTGGTACATGTTTCATACCGACATCGACGATCGCAAGCGTACGGAAGAGCGGCTGCAACAGGAAAACGTGGCGCTGCGAGAGGAAGTCGATAAGGCGTCGATGTTCGAAGAGATTGTCGGCGCCTCGCCAACGCTCACGGCGGTCCTGTCCCGAGTGTCCAAAGTGGCCATCAGTGACTCGACCGTCCTCATCACTGGCGAAACTGGGACCGGGAAGGAACTCGTCGCGCGAGCGATCCACCGGCGGTCCCCACGAGCCTCACGAGCGTTCGTCTCCGTGAACTGCGCGGCGATTCCGCGCGATTTGATTGCCTCTGAACTCTTCGGTCACGAAAAAGGCGCCTTCACCGGCGCCGTACAACGGAGACTCGGTCGGTTCGAGTTAGCGGACCGCGGCACGATCTTCCTGGACGAAGTGGGAGAACTGTCATCCGAGACGCAGGTGGCCTTGCTGCGAGTGCTCCAGGAGCGGGAATTCGAGCGGCTCGGCGGACGAGACCGAATTCGCGTGGACGTTCGCGTCATTGCCGCAACCAATCGTGACTTGTCTGCGGCGGTGGCCGAAGGCACGTTCCGCCAGGATCTCTTCTATCGACTCAATGTGTTTCCCCTCGAAGTGCCGCCACTACGAGAACGCCGGGAAGACATCCCCCTGCTCGTCGAGTACTTCATTGGTCGCTACGGCCGGAAGGCGAGCAAGAGATTCAAGCGCGTCAGCAGGCGGACGCTTGATCGCCTCAAATCCTATCCTTGGCCGGGGAACGTTCGCGAACTGCAAAACGTCATTGAGCGATCGGTCATCGTATCCGACAGCGACGAATTCACGGTTGACGAAAGCTGGCTTCCCGGAAGCCCCGTCGCCGAAAGCCGGCTTGGTCTGTCCGGCCGGTTGGCTACGCACGAGAAGGAGATTGTCGAAGAAGCGCTCCGGGCGAGCGGGGGACAAGTGGCGGGTCCCTCCGGAGCGGCCGCTCGACTGGGGCTCCCTCGTTCGACGCTCGAGTCGAAGATTCGTCTGTTGAAGATCAACAAGAGTCGCTTTCGCTCCCGCGCGCCAAGGGGTTCCTGAGCCGAGCGGCGGTCAGGTTCTCGCCACTGGTGAAATCTCGACGGCGTGGGTGTCGGTAAAGCTCTGAAAAATCAGCCATGGGCTAATGGATCGACAGTTGCCTTCCGAATGTGGGCATGCTCAAGATTCAGCAGACGACTGATCGGGGCGCTGTCGTGTTGACGGTCAGCGGTCGACTCGATGCCGAGAATGTCGGGCAACTGTGCGAGTTGCTCGACGCAGTCTCGATCGACGCAACCGTGGCGCTAGACCTTCGAGACCTAGTCCTCGCGGATCGCGCTGTCGTTCGTCTGCTGCGGCAGTTCGAAGAACGCAGACGTATCGTGCTTCGCAACTGCCCGGCGTACATCCGAATCTGGATGGCCGCGGAGGACATCCAATGAAGGCAGTCTGATGTCTAGCTTTTCGCCACCGGCGAGATCTGACGCACATCGCCGACGGGAAGACCCGAAGATTCAACGTCTTGCGGCAGGTGGAACGTCAGAATACGTCCCGTTGGCGGAGACTGAGCAATGCTTTGCAGAAGCGCTCGCGAAATCACGCTCGACTAGCCGATTGCAGGAAGTTCGTTTCTCCGGACCCAGGCGACTGCCGACGCGACGAGTAATAGCACGAGCGGTGGGATTACTGACTGCCCGAGAAACAGATTGGTTGCGATCGCACCGATCATCGTCGGAATGAGCAGCAGCGCCCCATAGACTGCCGCCGATGGAATCAGCAGTGCGAGCGCCGCGCTCGTCTCGATCGCACCAGTGGCGTATCGGAACCATTGTCCCCACCCGATCGCATCGAACAGCGCGACCATCGTCGGCGCAGCCATCAACTTGGAACCACCCGCCATCAGGAACATCGCGGCAAGACCAATCTGCACGACCCACAGAGCGATGGTCGCGCCGCGGCGTCTCTGCACAGTGGGCGCGTTAGTAGTTGCACCTGTTGCGGTGTTGTTTGTGATCACAAGTCGCTCCTGTCTCGGTGACGACTGCACGGCTGTTGCCAGCGGCGCGAGCTAACCTCGAGGGGCGCGACTCGTTATCGGATCACTCGTACGCGCAGACAAAGGGCCTTGTGTTCATGGGCGAGAACCCGTCAGGCCAGCAGTCTGCCTTGGTGACATTGCGACTAGGGAGTGGCGTGTGGAGGCGCTTGCGTGCGTGTCCAGGTTTTCGCCACTGGTGAGATCTCGGCATCAGGGTTTGTGAGAACGCAGTCAATTCTGGGCTTTGAGTGAGGATCGCAAATTGCGTCGGAGCGGCACATGAGGACCACACCGTTCATCGCGATACATCCCCTCGAACCTGAAGATGCGCCGGCGATCACGGCGATGAAAGCCGCGATGCGTCCCGCAAAGGGCGTGCGGTCGGCGACCATCGACGCACGCGCGCAGTTCGACGCCTTGATGGAGCGCGTGCCGCCGCCTGGCGACGTCACTTTCGAAACGGGCTCAGTCGGCGATGTCCCAGGCGTCTGGGTGCATCCTGCGTCGAGTCGATCTGGCGAAGCGATTCTGCATTTGCACGGCGGGTGGTTCAACTTCGGAACTGCCAGGGCATATCGCCACCTTGTGGGGCACATCGCCGCAAGGGCTGGCGCGAAGGCATTTGTACCGGACTATCGGCTTGCTCCCGAGCATCCGTTTCCCGCAGCGGTTGACGATGTGCTCGCGTGTTACCGCGGGATCGATAAACACGGGATAGACCGGATTGCGATCACCGGAGACTCGGCCGGTGGAAATCTCGCGTTGGTCCTTGCTTCGTGCGTCACCGCCCGAGCAGTGTCGAACAATGCCACTCTTGTTGGAGCGGCTGCGTTGTCGCCGGTGACTGATTTGACGCTCTCGGGCGGCACGTACGAGACACGTGCGGAAGCCGATCCGTTGTTCACCAGGCCGCAGGTAGCCGAATTGGTGCGTTCCTACTTGGGGACCACCGACGCAACCGACCCGCTCGCTTCGCCACTCCAGGGACAGTTGTCAGGGTTGCCTCCTATCCGCATTCATGTCGGCGACGACGAAGTACTGCTCGATGACTCGCGACGATATGTCGAGCGCGCGGTTGCGGCCGGTGTCGATGCCCAACTCGAGGTGTGGATGGGGATGCCCCATGGCTTCGTCGCCATTATCGGAATGGTCAAGGCGGCCACACTCGCACTCGATGCGGTCGGCACATTCCTTACCGAGAGGCTGCAGACGAACCACGCGTGACCCTGTGTCAGGGAAAATGACGAACCGACATCCACCTCCCTCCTACGCGACGTGCTGTCACTCGTTCGCGACACTCCGAAGCACGACATGACAGGTCGACACGTCCCGCTGACCGTGATCCTGCTCGGGTCACAGCTCTCAGTTGTCGCGTGCACGCAGCCCGGCGCGGCACCCACCGCACCGCCGCCCCCAATGATCGCTGTTGTCGAGGTCGTCGAGCGCGACGTGCCGCTGATCAGCGAGTGGATCGCGACCTTGGATGGCTACGTCAACGCGCAAATACGCCCACAGGTCACGGGGTACCTGGTTCGGCGCGCGTATCAGGAGGGCGCCCAGGTGCGGAAGGGTCAGGTGCTCTTCGAAATCGATCCGCGACCGTTCGAAGCCGCGGTGAGTCAGGCGAAGGCACAGCTCGCGCAGGCAGACGCGCAGCTCGCGCGAGCCAACCGCGATGTCGAACGCGATACACCATTGGCGGCGCAGAAAGCGATCGCGCAAAGCCAGCTCGAGACCGACATCCACACGCAGCTCGCGAATCGCGCCGCGGTCGACGCTGCGAAAGCGGCGCTCGAGACCGCGGCGTTGAACCTCGAGTTTACGCGGGTCCGGTCGCTCGTCGACGGCATCGCCGCGATTGCCACCGCGCAGATCGGCGACCTCGTGGGTCCGACGACGTTACTGACGACCGTCTCACAAGTCCAGCCGATCAAAGCCTATTTTCCCATTAATGAGAAAGAGTACCTGGCGATGGCCGACCGCATCCGGCACGGCCAGCAGCCGTGGGACACGAACCCGGGGCCGGTTTTGATCCTCAGCGATGGGACAACGTACGAGAAAGGCGCGTACCTCGCCGTCGATCGGGAGGTCGATCCGAAGACCGGCACGATTCGGGTCGCGGTCACGTTTCCCAACCCGATGGGTCTTCTGCGGCCCGGGCAATACGGGCGCGTGCGGGCGGTCACGAGCATCTCCCGCCGTTCACTCGTGCTACCACAACGCGCCATCACAGAACTCCAGGGTCAATATCAAGTGCGGGTCGTCGCACGAGACAACACAGTCGCTGTGCGGGCTATTGCCGTCGGCGAGCGTGTCGGCGACGAATGGGTAGTCACGACTGGACTGACAGCGGGCGAACGCGTGGCGGCCGACGGTGCGCAGTTCTTGCGTGATGGATCGGTCGTGGCGCCCACACCGTTCGCGCCGACGAAGCAGAGGTAGCGGTGGCGAAATTCTTTATCGCCCGGCCGATTGTCGCGATCGTCATCTCGATTGTCACGGTGATCGTCGGCCTGGTGGCGATCACCGGGTTGCCGCTGGCGCAATTCCCCAACATCGTACCGCCGCAAATCCAGATCAGCACGACTTTCCCCGGCGCGGACGCTCTCACAAATGAGCAGTCGGTCGCGACCCCGCTCGAACAGCAGATCAACGGTGTCGACCACATGCTCTACCTGCAGTCGACCAACGCCAACGATGGCACCACTCAGATCTCGGTCAGCTTCGACGTCGACACCGATCCGAATACCGACCAGGTACTCGTCCAGAACCGCGTCGCGCAGGCGCAGCCGAACCTTCCGACCGACGTCAACACGTTCGGCGTGACGATTCGCCAGACGACAGGACTGCCGATGATGGCCGTGGCGCTGTATTCGCCACATCACACGTACGACGGGTTGTTCCTTGCTAACTACGCGAACATCAACATCTCCGACGCGCTGCTCCGTATTCCCGGCGTCGGCCAGGTGCAGATGTTCGGCGCGCCCGAGTACGCGATGCGCCTCTGGATTAAGCCGGATCGCATGGCCACGCTTGGTCTGACGGTCCCGGACCTCTCGAAGGCGATTCAGCAGCAGAACACCGTCAATCCCGCCGGTCAGGTCGGGGCCGAACCTGCGCGAGCGGGCAAGGATCTCACTCTGACGGTTCGGACGCAGGGCCGCCTCGCGACCGCACAGGATTTCGAGTCGATCGTCGTGCGCGCCAACGCGGACGGATCGATGGTACGGCTGCGTGATGTCGCGCGGGCCGAGCTCGGCGGCGTCACGTACCAGACCAGCGCGCGCCTAAACGGAGAGCCGACTGCGGTGTTCGGCATCTTCCAGACACCTGGGTCGAATGGCCTCGCGGTCGCCGCGCAGGTCAAGACAACGCTCGCCGAATTGAAGCAGCGTTTCCCCAGCGACCTCGATTATTCGATTGCGGTCGATACGACGCTACCGGTCGTGGAAGGCATCCGAGAGATTCTGACCACGCTGGCAATCGCGCTTGTCCTGGTCCTGGTCGTCGTCTACTTATTCCTGCAGAATTGGCGCGCGACGCTCATCCCGCTCATCGCCGTCCCGGTCTCGCTCGTCGGCACGTTCGCGATATTTCCGATCCTCGGCTTCTCCATCAACACGCTGTCGCTGTTCGGCCTCGTCCTGGCAATCGGCCTCGTCGTCGACGACGCGATCGTCGTAGTTGAGGCGGTGGAGCGAAACATCGAACAAGGAGTGGCGCCGCGCGAGGCGACGACCCGCGCGATGGACGCGGTATCTGGCCCGGTGGTCAGCATCGCCCTGATCCTAGCGGCAGTGTTCATCCCCGTCGGGTTCATGAGCGGCGTCGCGGGAGAGTTGAACAAGCAATTTGCGATCACGATTGCGATCTCCGTGTTGATCTCGGCGTTCAACGCGCTGACGCTCTCGCCGGCGCTGTCGGCGCTGCTACTGCGACCGCGCACCGAGTCCCGCGGCGTGCTCGCGCGTATCTTCGGCGTGTTCAACCGATGGTTCGAGCGAGCCACGGACGGGTACGTGAACGTGAGCCATGCCCTTATCCGCAAAGCGGCGATCTCCGTCGTGCTGCTGCTACATGCGGCTCCTGAAGGAGTCAGTGCTGCGCGTTTGGCACGACCGCAAAGCGTCGGTCAAAGAGGAGGTAGCGAGCGCTGATCATCGAACGAAAGCGATCCAGCAGAAACTTGACCGCCTTGATGACGCATTCATCTACAAGGAGTCGATTGACCTCGGCACGTACGAACGGCAGCGCGACCGGCTCCGTGAAGAACTGACCCTGGTCGAGATCGATCGACACGGCTCGAAGGTCGAGGAGTTCGACGTCGAGGGCATCCTGAATTTTGCAGAGCGGGTGCTACCGCGTGCGTCGGACCTGTGGATCCAAGCATCGCTCGAGCAGCGGCAAAGGCTTCAGCGCCTGTTTTTTCCGGAAGGCGTGGCGTTCAGCGGAAAATCGTTCGATCGAACCGTCGTAACGTCTTCTCTCTTCGAGTACTTAAGGCCGCTTGACGGGTCGAAAGAAAATTTGGTGGACCAGACGGGAGTCGAACCCGTGACCTCATGAATGCCATTCATGCGCGCTCCCAACTGCGCTACTGGCCCACTTCAGGTTGGAACTTCCAATGATACCAAACGACGGCGGCAGACCGAGATTTCACGCGCCGAAACGTCACGCCGGTTGTAAGATGCGCGCAATCCAGGAGGCTCACCATGAACCAGCCGCTTCGCGGGCGTCGCGAGTTTCTAACGACAATGACCGCGCTCGGGGCAGCCGCCCTCCCCATCATCGTGCCGGCGTTCAGGCCCCGCCCGGCGCACGCGGCCGGTTTGGCCGCCGCCGGTAAGAGTCCGGCATACGATCCTTCGGCGAAGTTCCAGATCAAGGTGAGCGAGGTCGAGTTCCGCCGCAACTCGGCCGGACGAATGCTGATGGCTCGCGTTTACCGGCCGGACGGTCCGGGACCATTCCCCACCGTCCTCGATCTGCATGGCGGCGCCTGGAATGGCAAGGATCGAACCGCGGAAGAGCCGATGGACCGGGCGCTGGCGACGAGCGGCGTGCTCGTGGTCGCCATCGACATGACGCTGGCGCCCGAGGCGCCGTATCCGGCGTCGGTACAGGACGCGAACTACGGTGTGCGCTGGCTCAAATGGAAGGCGCCCTCCTGGGGCGGCGACCCGTCGAAGATCGGCATCTACGGGAGCTCCAGCGGCGGCCACGTCGCCGAGCTCCTCAGCATGCGGCCCCACGACAAACGCTACAACGCCATCCCGCTGCCCGAGGCGCCGACCCTCGATGCCACCGTTGCCTACGTCGCGACGCGCTCGCCGATCAGCGACCCTTACGCGCGCTATCAGAATGCCGTGAACAAGAAGCGCGACGGCATGATCGAGAACCACAAGGTTTACTTCAAGCCGTGGGACACCATCTTCGAATCGAACCCACAGCAGATTCTCGAACGCGCCGAGAAGGTCTCACTCGGGCCGCTGCTCATCATGCAGGGCGCGCTCGACGACAACGTCCTACCGTCCATCCAGGAGAAGTTCGTCAAGACCTACAAGGCAGCCGGCGGCAACATCGAGTATCACCTGTTCGAGGGGTCGAACACCAGTGGGTGGCCAACGAGGGAGCGCAGACCGATCGCGCGCGCGAGATGGTCAAGGCGTTCATCGCGCGGAACTTGCGGAGCTGAAGAACGAAGAACTCAGAACGGTGCCGAGGTACCGATGGTGCCTCAGGTGCCGAAGTGCTTGGTGTTTGGGTACCAGGCGCCATCCACCTGTTCTTCGTTCCCTTCTCGCAACATATCACCCTCCGCGCAATCGCCATACTGGGCGTCATGGTGCTTCACATTCGTGACGCCGAACTCCACTACGACGTGTACGGCGAGGGCGATCCGCTTCTCTGGGTGCATGGCGGCCTGGGGCACGGCGCCGACTGGCAACACATTTTCGGCACCGCGCCCGCGGGTTATCGCCTGATCGCACCCGACCTGCGCGGCCACGGCCGCTCGACCGGCGCCGGCCCCGTCTACTCGTTCGCACAATCAGCACGCGACGCGTTCGCGCTGCTCGATCATCTGCGCATCGAACGCGTCAAGATCATCGGCTTGAGCGGCGGCGGCATCACCGCGCTGCACATGGCCACGCTCGCGCCCGCGCGCGTCACTTCGATGATCGTGATTAGCGCGCCGCCGGCGTTTCCCGAGCAGGCGCGCGCCATCCAGCGCGTGTACTCCGAAGACATGTTCAGCGAGCAAGAGAAAGCGCTGATGCGCGCACGCCATCCACGCGTTGGACAGCTCGCCACGCTCATCTCGCAGATCCATTCGATGCCTGACAGCGGCGATCCGAACTTCACGCGCGAGACGCTCGCGACGATCGCGGCCGACACGCTGATCGTGTTCGGCGATCGCGATCCGCTCTACCCCGTATCGCTTGCGGTCGAACTTCACGCGGCGATTCCGCGGTCCTGGCTGTGGGTCGTACCCAACGGCGGCCACGGCCCGGTCTTCGGCGGCGCCGCCCCGCGCTTCGTCGAGACCGCGCTGACGTTCCTGGCCGGCGGTTACAAGTCGGAACAGGCCCTTTGATAAAGTACGCGAACCATGCGACACCTAGCTGCGACAACCCTGATGGCGGCAGCTCTGATCTGGTTCGCCGTGGCCACGCCGGCCACGGCGCAGCGGGGCGGTCCGCCGGTACAACTGCCCGAGGGCGCGGGCAAACAGCTCGTGGAGACCACGTGCGCCAAGTGTCACGGGCTCAATCTGATCACCAGCTCCTGGGGCAACACGAAGCAGGGCTGGCACGACCTCATCGGCACGATGGTCGCCCTGCCAAAGGATCAGGCGGACACCATCACGTCCTATCTCGCGACGAATTTTCCCGAGAAGCCGGCGCCGGCAGCGGTCGTCGTCAAGGGACCCGTCGAGCTCACGATCAAGGAGTGGCTCGTCCCGACGCTCGGCTCGCGGCCACGCGATCCGCTCTCCGCACACGATGGTTCGTTCTGGTGGGCGGCCATGTACGGCCATCGTCTCGGACGGCTCGATCTCAAGACGGGCGACATGAAGGAGTTCCCGCTGCCCGAGGGCGCCGGTCCGCACGGGCTCGTGGACGACAAAGCCGGCAACGTCTGGTACACGGGCATGATGAGAAATGCTGTCGGTGTGCTCGACCCCAAGACCGGCAACGTCAAAGAGTATCCGGTGCCGGAAGGGTACCGCGGCCCGCACACGCCGGTCATCGATCCGAAGGGCATGGTGTGGTTCACGGTGCAATCGGGCGCGGTCGGCCGGATCAACCCGCAGACCGGCGAGATGAAGCTCGCAAAGCCGCCGAGCACGCCGACCTATCCCTACGGCATACAGGTCAATTCCAAGGGCATCCCGTGGTACGTGGATTTCCGCGGCAATCGCGTGGCCAGCGTGGACCCCGACACGATGGAGATCAAGGAATACACGCTGCCGTCGCCTGACGCGCGGCCGCGGCGCATCGCGATCACTCCCGACGATGTCGTCTGGTATACCGACTATGCCCGGGGGTATCTCGGACGATTCGATCCCGCAACGGGAGCCGTCAAGGAATGGCGTTCGCCCGGCGGTGAGAAATCGGCGCCGTACGGCATCGCCTCGACGGGCAATGTCATTTGGTACAGCGAATCGGGCGTGCGTCCGAACACACTGGTGCGATTGGATCCGAAGACCGAGAAGTTCCAGACCTGGATCATTCCGTCGGGTGGCGGCGTCGTGCGCCACATGATGGGCACCCCCGAGGGCGACGTCCTGCTCGCCTGCAGCGGTGTGAATCGCATCGCGTTTGTGGATGTGAAAACGAACTGACCGTTGACCCCGTCAGTTCGTGCAAGAGGCGGCGTGGGCTGTCAGGTGAGTCGGGCGGATTATTGGGTTCAGAGGGCGCGCATGCGTATTTCACGACGGCGATTCGTTCAGACCTCTTCAGCCGCCGCGGCGTTTGCGGCGGCGGCCCGTGCGCCGATCCACGCCGACGAGCAGGCCACCGAGCTGCCGGCGCCGATTCGCACGCTCAAGCCGTTTCCCGGCAAGGCGACGCCGATCTCCGAAGCCGAGCGCCGCGCCCGCATCGAGAAGGCGCGCAAGCTGATGACCGAGAACGGCATCGGCGGGATCGTGCTCGAGCCGGGCACCAGCATGTCCTACTTCGTCGATGTCCGCTGGGGCCTCAGCGAGCGCCCCTTCCTGGTCGTCATTCCCGCGAAAGGGGAACTTGCCTACGTCTCGCCGGGGTTCGAGGAGCAGCGCGCGCGCGAGATCACCAAGTTCACCAACGACGTCCGCGTGTGGCAGGAGGACGAGGACTGGGGTCGTGTCGTCGCCGGCATTCTCAAGGACCGCGGCATCGCCACCGGCAAGATCGGCATCGAGGAGCGCGTCCGCTTTTTCATCGCCGACGGATTGCGCGCCGCGTCGCCGCAGGCGCAGTTCGTGCTCGCCACGCCGGTTACCGCCGGCTGCCGCATGATCAAGTCGCAGACGGAGATCGCGCTGATGCAGCGCGCCAACGACATCACGATCGACGCATACAAGGCGGCGTTCGCGACCCTGCGCGAAGGGATGACGCAGTTCGAGTTCGGCCGTAACATCCGCGCCGCGTTCGACGCGCTCGGCGCCCCGGGCGGATCCGCCGGCGTGCAGTTCGGCCAGTACACGGCGTTTCCACATGGCAGCATCCAACCGCAGCAGCTCAAATCGGGCGACGTCGTGCTCGTGGACGGTGGATGCAGCGTCGAAGGCTACCAGTCGGACATCACCCGCACCACGGTGTTCGGCAAGGCCAGCAAGCGGCAGATCGACGTGTGGAATCTCGAGAAGGAAGCGCAGACCGCGGCGTTCAACGCCGCGAAAGTCGGCGCCACCTGCGAGTCGGTGGACGAGGCCGCGCGCCAGGTGATTACCAAGGCCGGCTTTGGTCCGGACTACAAGGTGCCCGGCCTGCCGCACCGCACCGGCCACGGCATCGGGATGGACGGCCACGAGTGGACCAACTTCGTCCGCGGCAACAAGACGCCGCTCGCGCCGGGCATGTGCTTCAGCGACGAGCCGATGATCGCGATCTACGGCGAGTTCGGGATTCGTCTCGAAGATTGCCTTTACATCACGGAGACCGGGGCGAAATTCTTCACGCCACAGAGTCCGTCGATCGACAAGCCGTTTGCTGAACGTAGTTCGCGGACCTGAAGGTCCGCACGACAAACGCCACTGACGGTCCGCCCGCTGACGCGTGCTTGACACCACGGGCGACTTGGTCCACTCTCCCATCGACAGACGATGGGAGAGAGCATCCGCCGACTGCTTCGCCGCCTCAACTACATCGTTCGCCCTGGGCGTCACGACGACGAGCTGGCCGAGGAGATCGCGTTCCATCGCGAGATGAAGGCGCGCGCGCTGGCCGGCTCCGGCGTGCCGTCGCACGACGTCCCGAGCGCGGCCGAGCGCGCCGTTGGCAACGAGCTCTTGGCTCGCCAGAACGCGCGCGACGTGTGGATCTGGCCGTGGCTCCAGGAGATCGTGCAGGACGCGCTATTCGCCGTTCGGCTCCTCGCGCGCGATCGCGGTTTCGCGGTGACGGCGACCCTCGTGCTCGGTCTCGGCATCGGCGTGAACAACATGATGTTCACGTTGATCTACACGCACACCATGCGCAGCCTCCCTCTGCCTGACGCCGATCGCGTGCTCTACGTCTCAACCATGGACGAGCGCACACCCGATCGCCCGCTGTCCTATCCCGAGCTGGTCGACGTCCAGAACGCGTCCTCGCTGCAGGCGGTCGCGGCGTATGCGACCGCGCCGGTAACGGTGGGCGATGAAGGGCGCGCGCCAGACAGATTCGAGGGCGCCTACACAACTGCAAACGCCATCGACGTGGTGGGCCGATCGCCGATGCTGGGACGCGCATTCAGGGCCGGCGAAGATGCACCGGGCGCTCCGCTCGTGGCGATTCTCGGCAGCAACGCCTGGCGGACGCGCTACGCCAGCGACTCGCGCATTCTCGGCCGAACCATCCTCGTCAACGGATCACCAGCCACCGTGATTGGCGTGATGGCGGGACGCTCGGGATTTCCCATCAACGTCGACGTTTTCCTCCCCCTTGGCCACATGCCGGGCCTGGCGACCGACAAGCGCGATGCCCGGACGCTCCGCGTGTTCGGACGCATTCGCGACGGGGTGGCCGACACGAACGCAACGCTCGAGATCGAGTCGATCGTCGACCGGGCGGCACGTGAACACCCCGACAGCAGCCGTGGACTTCGCGCGCGCGTCACTCCGATCAACGAGCGATTTCTCGGAAGGGTCACCGACCCGGCATGGCTGGCGTTTCTTGCCGCCAGCTTCATCGTGGTCGTGGTGTCCGCGGCCAATGTGGCCAACCTGATGATTGCCCGCTCCGCGCTGCGGACTCGCGAGCTGGCCATTCGCGCCTCACTCGGCGCCAGCCGCTGGCGCATCGTCGGGCAGATGTTGACCGAAAGCCTCGTCCTTGCCGCAATCGGCGGAGCGGTTGCGCTCGGCGTGTCGCTGGCCGGCGTGCGACTGTTCCGATCGGCAATCCCGGAAAACACCTTGCCGTATTGGATCGACTACACGATGGACTTGCGCGTGTTTGGCGCGCTGCTCGTCGTGGCGTGCGCAACCGTGGTCGTGTTCGGGCTGTTCCCTGCGCTGCAGGCGTCGAAAACGGACGTCAATCGCGTTCTGAAGGACGGTGGTCGATCCGGCACGGGAACCGGCGGCGCGCGCCGCTGGACGGCGGTGTTTCTCACCGCCGAGTTCGCGCTCACCGTGGTGCTCCTCGCAAACGCGATCGCGGCGATTCGCGGGCGCGCACCACAAGTGCGGTCGGACACGATCGTGAAAACACCGCAGCTGGTGACGGCGTCGGTGACGCTGCCGGCTGCTCGCTATAGCACACCAGCGCTGCGGACCGACTTCTTCCGAAGGCTGGACGAGCACCTGCGGCCGATGCCCGGAGTCTCGGGGGTTTCGCTGGCCAGCGTGCTGCCGAGCCGGATCGCCGCCGAGCGTCGGCTCGACATCGAAGGCAGCGTGCGCGCGGCCGGCGAGAACGCGCCGGCCGTCTGGTCGGTTGCGATCGCGCCCAGATACTTCGAAACGCTGGCTGTTCCGCTGCAGCGCGGACGCGAGTTCGACGCCGACGACGGCGCGCCCGGACGAGAGCACGCGATTGTGAACCAGCGGTTCGTCGATATGTTCTTGTCCGATCGCGATCCAATCGGCCAGCGGATCAGCGTTACGGCGCCGAATGCCCCCGCGGAACAGCGCGCGTGGCTCACGATCGTCGGCGTTGCTCAGGACGTTCGGCAACGCCCGGCGCGAACGCCGGATCCAGTGGTCTATCTGCCCCTGCGCGCTGCGCCACCGGCGAGTGTCGCTCTCATCGTTCGCAGCGGCTTGGATACCGCGACGCTGACGACACGCCTCCGCGAGGAGCTGCTCGCGCTCGATCCAAATCTGCCGCTGTATCGCGCGATGACGATGGTCAAGGCAATCGACGAAGCGGAATGGAACGCGCGGATCTCTGCGCGCCTCATCCTGTCGATCACGGTGATTGCCGTAGTCCTCTCGGTGGTCGGCCTCTATGCGGTCACCGCGCACGCGGTGCGCCAGCGAACGCAGGAGATCGGCATCCGTATCGCCCTCGGCGCCAGGCCGTGGGATGTGCGCTGGTTCGTCTTCCGCCGCGCCGCCGTCCAGGTGGGTGTGGGCATGTTCGCTGGAATTCTGTGCACGTTTGCGTGGAACGCCGCATTTGCCAGCGAGCGCGCGGACCTCAGTTTCGCGGCACCCGCCAATCTCGCAACCGTGGCCGCCCTCCTTTCTGCCACCGTTCTGCTGGCTTGTCACGTGCCAGCCCGGCGTGCGACGGGACTAGATCCGGTGGTGGCGCTCCGAAATGAGTAGCGCGGGGTCTAATGCAAGGATCAGGGATCAGGGATCGGAGACATCGAGGTGCTCGAAGCCCGTCATCTCGTCAAACGCTTCCATGGAGTAACCGTCGTCAACGACGTCAGCTTCGTCGTTCGTGCGGGCGAGATCATGGGCTATCTCGGGCCGAACGGCTCTGGCAAGACGACGACGATCAAGATGCTGACCGGGCTGTTGGCGCCGACGTCGGGAGTGGTGTTGCTCAACGGCGCGGACGTGACTGACGACCCGTTGGCGTTCAGACGACGGTTTGGCTACGTGCCAGAGGAGCCGCAGCTCTACCCGTTTCTGTCGGGGCGTGAGTATCTCGAGCTCGTGGCGCGGCTTCGCGAGCTGCCCGGCGCGGCGATCGCGAAGAAGATTCCCGCGCTGCTGGAGCTGCTCGGCATCGCCCAGGCGGCCGACCAGAACATCGCGTCGTACTCGAAAGGGATGAAGCAGAAGATCCTGATCAGCGCCGCTCTCCTGCACAACCCCGACGTGCTCATCTTCGACGAGCCCGATTCCGGGCTCGACGTCGCCACGACGCTGGTGCTTCGCCACCTCGTGCAACAGCTTGCCGGGCAGGGCAAGGCGATTCTCTACAGCTCGCATGTCCTCGAGATCGTCGAAAAGCTGTGCTCGCGGGTGATGGTGCTGCACCGCGGCTCGGTCGTCGCCGACGCGTCGGTGAGTGAGCTTCGTGGCGTGGTCGAGAACCAGTCGCTCGAGGACGTGTTCGCGCACCTGGTGATGCGCGACGATCCGGAAAGCACGGCGCGCGACCTGGCGGCGGTGGTCACAACGGGAGTGTGACGCGCATGCTGCGGCCGTCGCCACAGACCCGCCTGCTGACACGGCACTTCCTCCGCCGATTCCTCGAGAACGATCTGATCTCGCCACACGTCGACCTGCAGGAGAACATCGCCGTCGCCTGCGCGGCGATTGTGTCGATCAGCATGTTTCTCAGCGTGATCATGGGAAGCGCGTATCTCTTCGGCATTCCGCCGCCGGGCATCGTGGCGGTGAACACGATGGGCGACAACTTCCTGTTCGTCACCGCGTCGATGCTGGTGATGGCGCTCGTCGCGGCGCTGCAGTGGGACGCGCTGTCGCTCGACGTGCGCGACACCGCCAACCTCGGTCCGCTGCCGATCGAGCGCGGCGCGCTCGTCCGCGCCAAGTTGACGGCGCTCGTGATCTTCGCCGCCGGTTTTGTCGTCGCGCTCAACCTGTTTCCGACGATCGTGTTCCCGTGGCTGTCGTCGGTTCGAATGCCGATCGGGCTGAGCGGCCTCATCCGGCTGGCCGGCGCTCACGCGGTCGCTTCCGTCCTGGCAAGCGTGTTCGGTTTTCTCGCGGTCGTTGCCGTGCGCGAATCGCTTCGTGCCCTGCTCGGCGGATGGTTCCCGCGCGTGTCAGCCGTCCTTCAGGGCGGGCTCGTGCTGACGTGCATCACCGCGCTCCTGCTCACGCCCGCACTCAGCAGCAAGGTGACCGGCGCGTGGCTGCGCGACGGGTTCCCTTCCGGCTGGCACACCGCCCCAGTCTGGTTCATGGGCCTGGAGCAGTCGCTGGGCGGCGGCGCGATTGCCCATGTCACCGGCTACACCGTGCCCGGCCGGATGATTCCCGCCAACACGCGTGCGCTGGAGCGCTACTACGCGCGTGAACCATTCTTTCGCGAGAGTGCAGGTCTGGCCTTCCTCGCCACGGCGGCAATGCTCCTGCTTGCGGCAATCACCTACGCGTGGAACCTCCGGGCGATGCCGCAGCCGGCGGTCGGATCGACGCGCCGACGATCGTTCGTTGCGGCGCTGACTGCTCTCGGCGCCGGGCGCGATCATCTGCGCCGCGCCGGATTCAGCTTCTCGCTCCTGGCGATGGCGCGCAGCGCGCCGCATCGACTGTCGATGGCAGCGGCGGCGGGACTCGCAATCGCGATGTCGGTAGCAATCCTCAGCCGAACCGGATTCAGGCCGGCCCTCGACGCTCGCGTGCCACCACTCTCGATCATCGCGGTGCAGGTTGTGGCGCTCACGATTCTGCTCGCGGGCTTTCGCCGAGCGGTACGCGTGCCCGCCGAGCTTCGCGCGAATTGGGTCATGCAGATGACGTGGCGGCGCGGCGAGCGGCGCTTCCTCGACGGCGTGCGGCGCGCGGCCGTCGTCGGCATCGCGCTGCCGGTGCTGCTGCTGCTCGCGCCGCTCCACGTCTGGCTGCTGTCGGCGAAGGTGGCGGCAATCCATCTTCTCATCGGACTTTGCTACAGCATCGCCGCGGTCGAAGCGCTCTTCGCCGGATGCCGCAAGGTCCCGCTCGCCTCGAGCTACGAGCCGCTCACGCACGTGAAGACCGTCGGGCCGATCGTCTTCATCCTGTTCCTGATGTTCGTGAACCTGTTCTCGCAGCTCGAACGTGGTGCGCTGCAGACCGATCGGAGCGCGATCAACCTCGCGCTGGCCCTGGCGGCGTGCGCGATCGCGCTGAGAGCCCTCGATCACTGGTTGATGCGCGACGCGCGCCCGATGAAGTTCGACGAGCCGCCCGAGCCGGCCACGCAGTGGCTCGGTCTCAGCGGCTAGCGCGCAACCGCGCGTACTCCTCCGGCGTATCGATGTCGAGAAACGCGCCCTCGTCGTCAATTGGCAGGTTGAGAATCGCGCCCGCCTGGGCGCGCACGACGCTCTTCGCTCCCCCTGCGGGATCGGCGCGGCGGAGATCTGGAAAAAGCGCTGCGTCGAAGATCACCGGATGGCCGTGCTCGTCGCCGCGCGCCGGGCGGACGATGGGCCGGCGCGTCTCACGCCACGCGCGCACGAGTTGCGCCATCGTTTGCGCAGTCACCAGCGGCACATCGATGAGAGTGACGGCCGCCGCTTCGATCGGCGCGGTGGACATCGCATCGAGGCCGGCGAGGAGCGACGAAAGCTGACCGCTCTCCCAGCTGGGGTTGACTACTACACGCACTCGTTGGTCGCGCGAAAGTGTCGCGGTGGGCAGCGGATGAGCGCCGCCGACGATGACAATGTCGGCGAAGCCGGCAGCACAGGCGCTGCGGACGATCAGGGACAGAAATGTCGTGCCGCGCGCGTCGAGCGCAAGCTCAGCCTTGGGCCGTCCCATGCGCGAAGAGGCGCCAGCGGCGAGGACGACCATCCGGACCATGCTCTAAATCATTGCATAGGAGCCGCTTACGCGCAGACCTCGGCCGCAGGTAAACGCTGGCGCTTTTGTAGACGTATACTTGACTTCGCCCCTTCTCCTGCCTACACTGGCCCCCGTTTCGAACTCTGCCGCCAGCGCGCCATCTCCGCTCGGCCTCATACTCAGATACCACCGGTATCGTGGTGCGGCAGCTTCCCGGGCGTCCGGGGAGTTCGTAAATCGGAGGATACGGGTATGCCGACCGGGACGATCGCACGACTCCTCATCGACAAAGGGTTCGGGTTCATTCGGGATGAATCCGGGCTGGAACACTTCTTCCACCGAAGCTCGGTCCGGGGGGCGGTGTTCGAACTGCTCCGCGAAGGGCAGCGCGTCGAGTTCAGTGTGGAGGAGTCGCAGAAGGGCCCACGCGCAGGCGATGTGCGTTTGATTGAAAGTTAACCTGTAACTTGTCTTCCCCTCCCGGCCCCGACGGCGGGGCCGGGCGTTAGCCGCCCATCCCATCCCGCAATCCCGCGGAAACATCTCACCAACCGAACTGTCTCAAGCGCCGCCATTCAGGCGCGCGATTGACTGCTATACACGCCCGAGGCTCAGCGCCACTTCCGACGTGTTGGCGCGGTTGAATCTGGCGGAAGCGCCTGGGAGTCGAACCCAGCCTGCCCCCTAAAGGGCAGCGACCGATTTTGAAGACCGGGAGGGCCACCGGGCCCCGTTCGCTTCCTTACTCTTCATCACTCTAAGTGCCTGGGGCTGCCTAAAGTGCCTGAGGTGCCTAGGGTGCTTCGTGCTTGGTGCATGGTGCTGCTCATCAGCTGCACGTGATTGATCTGATCACTTCCGCAGTGTCTCTCAGATCGGCAACCACCACCTCTGCGCCCGTTTCGCGCAGTTGCTCCTCCGAGTATCCGCCAGTCGCGACGGCAATGGCGCGCGCGCCGATCACGCGCGCGCAGGCCACGTCGTGCGGCGTATCGCCGATCACCACGGCGTTCTCGCGCGCGCGCGCCGGCACCCTGCGCTCGGCCGCCCGCGCGATCGCGCGCCGCGCCAGCTCGCCGCGATCGTGCGAGTCTTCGCCGAAGGCGCCCCACGAGAAGAACCCGCCGACGCCGAAGTGCGAGAGCTTCACCTGCGCGGCGCGCTCGTAGTTGCCGGTGAGAAGCGCCGGATAGAGTCCATCCCGCCGGGAGATATCGCCAAGCAGATCAGTAACACCCGGCATCAGTCCGCGCTGGCCGCTGCCAGGCTTGACGATTTCTTCAGGAAGCAGCTCGAGATATCGCGTCCTGAACCTGGTGTGCGAATCGGGGGTATCGGGCAGACCGGCACGCGTGAGCGCACGCGACACGAGAAAGCTGTCGGTGAAGCCGGCGACCGGAATCCCGTCGAACCCTCGCGCGACACCGAAGACCTCCTCGAACGCCGCGGTCATCGCGCGCACGCCGGCGCCGCCGCTGAGAAGCAGCGTGCCGTCGATATCGAAGAGCAGCAGCGCGCTCAAGTCGTCTGCTCGAAGTGGATGTCAGTGGCGCGCGGCCCATTCGACGTCCACTCGGGCACGAAGAGGACGCGCTCGTCCAGCCAGATCAGGCCGAAGTCGCCGCCGCGGACGCCGGCGCGCACGAAGAACCAGTCGGTACCGGAATCGTCCACGAGAAACCCGAAACCATGTTCCGGCACCAGCCGGGAGATATGTCCGTGGGGCAACTTATCCAAACAGCTTACGCCAGACGCTCGCCGGCCGAAGCTCGCCGCTGGCGGCGTCGTGCCTCAGCACCGTGCCGCCCAGCGCTTTCGCAAACTGATCGTCGGCGGTGATCGCCAGCACCGCGAGCGAACGCGCGGCCGCGAGCCGGGCGAGATCGCGGGCGACGCGATCGACCGCGTCGCGCGGTAACGACGCGGACGGATGCTCCGCCAGCACGAGGCGCGGCGCGAGCGCGAGCGCGCGCGCAATCCGCACGCGCGTCTGCGCTTCGGGACCGGCCTGCGCGACAGGAACGCGCCAGAACGACTCGGGGAGCCCCACTTCGCGCGCGAGCGCCTCCGCCCGTGGACGCACCTCGTCGGCGATCGGATCGAGGTCGAGCGTAAACGGCATCGCGATGTTCTGCTCCGCCGTGAATTGCGTGATGAGCACGGCCCGTTCGGTGACGATCCCCACGCCGTCGAGCATCTCGAGCCACGCGTCGGCGTCCTGGACGTCGGTGGTCGGTCGATCGAAGAGACGAATCTCGCCCTCGTCCGGCAGCAGCGCGCCGGTGAGCAGCCCGACCAGCACTTCGGCCGCTGGCGCGTCGGGCCCGACGATCGAGACAATCTCTCCATCGCTCACCAGCAATTCGCGAATCCGCAACGGGCGAAGCGCCTGGTAGTTCTTGACCAGATTGCGAATCCGAACGAGCGACGTCATCGCGACACGCGTCGGGCGAACGCTTCGAACTCGTCGCGCGGCAGCGTCACGCCGCCGAGCGGACGGCGGCCGGCTTCGCCGTGATGGTCGGAGCCGCCGGTGACCGCCAGGTTCAATCGCTTGGCGTCCGCCAACGCCTGTCCGCGCATCACGTCGGTGTGATCGGAGTGGTACGCCTCGATCGCATCGAGCCCGGCGCGGGCCAGCGGCTCGATGAGCGCCGGCTGCCTGGTCACGCCGGGATGGGCAAGCGACGCCAGCCCGCCCGCCGCGTGGATCGCCTCGACGACCTCCGCCGGCTTCCTCCCCTGGCGTGGCACGAACGCCGGCTGTCCGGCCGCCAGGAACCGATCGAACGCCTCCTGCAGATCGCGGACGTGGCCGGCATCGATGAGCGCGCGCGCAATCACCGGCCGCCCGATTGAGACACCGGGCAACTGCGCGATGGCCGCGATCAGCGGTTCGACCTCGATCGGGACACCGAGCTTCGCGAGCGTTGCCGCAATCTCGCGGGCGCGGTCTTCGCGCTGCCGCCGCTGTGTCTCGAGAAAACGCGCAAATCCCGGATCGGACGCGTCGATGAAGTAGCCGAGCAAGTGGACGTCGCGCTGCTCGTGCACCGACGTGACTTCGATGCCTGGCACGAGGGTCATTCCGGCGGCCGACGCGTGCCGCTCGATGTCGGCGAGCGCGGCCAGCGTATCGTGATCGGTCACGCTGATCGTCGTCAGCCCGGCCGCGGAGGCGCGGGCCACCAGCTCGGACGGCGCCAGCAGGCCGTCCGACGCCGTGGTGTGCATGTGAAGATCGATCAACGATCGAGCGCGGCGCTGGCCGGACGCGCGACTGCCGCGCCGCGGCGGCGCTTTGCTCTTGCGCTGCCGTCGCGTCAGGGCGCGGTACTCGCGAATCAGCATCTCGAGGTGGTCGCGTTCCTCCTCGGCAAACTCGAGAAAGACCTGCTTGCCTTCGGAGTCCTCGAAGCGCTCGCCGTATCGCTTGAAGAAGCGATGCGAGCCGCGCTCGCAGCGGATGCCGATGCGATAGGCCTCGAGATCGTTGATGCCTTCGCGCAGCAGCTCGTCGGCGCCGCGCGAGAACAGTCCGTTCGCCGCGCCCTTGAAGAAGAGGAACGTCGGCCGCGACTCGAGCTGCGGATCCTGCTCGAGCAGCCTTTTGTAGCGTGCTTCGAGCGTGCTCGAGATGATGCTTTTCTTCTTCGGCGAGACTCTGAAACACGTGCCGGCCGCGCGGATCCTTGGTGATGCGCGCCGCGCGCGCGTAAAACTCCAGCCCGCTGCGCTCGGTGGCGATCGCAATGCGCAGGGCGTCGCGCGCGAACAGCAGCTCGCTCGTCGCGCCTTCTTCGGCCGGCGGCTTGCCCGTACGGCACGATTCGCACGTCCCGTAAATCTGGACAACGCTCTGCCGCGCGGTGAAGCCGCGCGCCGCCGCGATCTCCTCGACCAGCGCTTCGATGTCCGAGCTCAGAAACTCGTACGAGCGATTGCAGGTCTTGCAGATCAGGTGAAAGTGCCGCGGGTGGCGGTAGGAGTGCTCGAAACGGAAGCGGCCCTCGCCGAAATCGACCTTGCGCGCGATCCCGGCATCCACCATCCACTGCAGCGTGCGATACACAGTGGCCCGGCTGATGCGGCTGATCTTCGCGCTTCATGAGGTCGACCAGATCGTCGGCGCTCAAGTGTCCTTCCTGGCGGAGGAACACGTTGACGATCTGGTCGCGCTTGCCGGACCGCTTGGTGCCGGCGGGGCGCAGTCGATCGATGTCCGGAACCGTAGTGGCCATTCGACTTCGACTCCCGCCGTCCAGGAGAGGACGTGATTAAACGTTGAACGACTGGCCGCAGCCGCAGGTCGACGTCGCGTTCGGATTCTTGATGGTGAATCCGCCACCGGTGATGGTGTCGACAAAATCGACTTCGGCACCACGAAGGTAGCTGACGCTGACCGGATCGACGAACAGGCGGATGCCGTTCGATTCGAACGCCTGATCGCCGACGCCCAAGCCGCCTTCTTCGATCATCAGGCCGTACTGAAAGCCCGAGCAGCCGCCGCCCTGCACGAACACGCGCAGGCCGCTGTCGGTCTTGCCTTCCTCGGCGAGGAATTCCTTGATCTTGGTCGGCCGCCGATTCCGTCACCGTGATGGTCGGCGTGCGCTGGGGGAACGAAGTTCTGGGTCGTGGTCTCGATTTGTGTCTGCATGTGAAGTGACTCTTTCGCCTTTTATTTTACCAAACTCGGCCTAAAACCGCGCCGTCGCGAGCTCTGCCAATGCTCGCCCGACTCCTGCTCGAGATCCTGGTGCAGGCTGTTGCCGTGCGCATCCATCGTCACAATGGCCGGGAAATCCCTCCAAATTCAGATGCCACATCGCTTCGGGGGTTCCGAATTCCAGCAGCGAAACCCCGTCCACCCGGGTGATACACCGTGCATAGAACTGCGCCGCCCCGCCAATGGCGTTGAGGTAGACCGCGCCGGACTCTTTGAGTGCGGCCAGCGTCTTCGCTCCCATGCCGCCCTTGCCGATGACCGCGCGGACACCGTAATTTCCGGATGATGTCGCCCTGATACGGCTCCTCGCGGATGCTCGTCGTCGGCCCGGCCGCCGTCACTTTCCAGCCGTCGCCGGACTTCGCGACCACCGGGCCGCAGTGGTAAATGACGCTGCCGCGTGAGATCAACCGGCGGTTCGTGGCTGACGAGGTGATGATGCACCGCGTCGCGGCCGGTGTAGGCCCGGCCATTGAGCATCACGACATCACCAACCGTGCAGCGAGCGGACCGCGGCTTCATCGAGCGGCGTTGTCAGCACGACTTCGCGCCCAGTCCGGCGGAAGCCGGCCTGGTCCATCATCGGGATGGTCGGCACCTCCGGATCGCGATACAGCCACTTCGACGATCGCACCGCTCGTCGCGTCGAGCACGACGCCGAGACGGCGGAAGGCCCAGCAGTCGTAGGCGACCGAAACGAAGAAGCTCGCCGGAAGGCGATTGAGCGCGCCCACCTTGCAGCCAATCAGCGAGACGCGTCCGCCGAATCCCATCGCGCCCACACCGAGCGTGTTGACCGTGCGCATGACTCTCCGCTTCGAGATCGGCCAGCCGCGCGTCGCCGTTGACGTCGTCGATAGTGCGAAACAACTGCTCCTTCGCGCTGCACGTAGCCCGACGTGCGGTCGCCGCCGATGCAGACGCCAACCGCGCCGGGCGCGCACCCTTTGCCCTGCGCGTGCCACACCGCATGCAGGATGCACTTGCGCACGCCTTCGAGCGTGCGATCGGCGCGTCCGAGATGCGGCAGCTCGGTCGGAAGCGAGTACTGCGCGTTCATGTTTTCGCAGCCGCCACCTTTTAGAATCAGCTTCACCTCGATGGCGTCGCGGCTCCCACTGTTCGAAGTGAATAATGGGCGTGCCGGGCCCGAGATTGTCGCCGCTGTTCTCGCCGGTGAGCGAATCCACAGAGTTGGGCCGGAGCTTCCCGCGCCTGGTCGCTTCGGCCACGGCCTCGCGAATCTGCTGCTTCATCCAGATCTGATTGGCGCCAACCGGCGTCTTGACCTCGAAGGTCGGCATGCCCGTGTCCTGGCAAATGGCGCCCTCGCCCTCCGCCGCCTGATCGATGTTCTGACCGATGATCGTCAGAGCCTGGGCGGCGCGCGAGCCTTCGGGCTCTTCGTTCATGGCCACGCGCATGGCGGCGCGCACATCCGGCGGCAGGTCGGTCGAGGTTTTGACGATGAGCGAGACGATCGATTCGCGAAACGCGTCCATAGCAGGCCCTCGATATGACTGCCGGCCGTCAGTCAGCCGGCCGGCCCAACAACTCAGTCTAGGCGAACATTGGAGCAACCGCCATCGTCTCTATCGGAATGCGACAGGCCCTCCGTCGTCTCTCGAAGAGTCCGGCATTTTCGCTGACCGCCACGATCACGCTTGGCGCGGCGATCGGCGCCAACGCGCTGATCTTCAGCGTCGTCAACGGCGTCCTGCTCAAGCCGTTGCCGTTTGCCGATCCTGCTCGCCTCGTCGGAGTGTGGCACGTTGCGCCGGGCATCGCGCCCGGGCCGATGAACCAGGCGCCATCGACGTATTTCACGTACCGCGAGCAAGGCCGCGTCTTCGAGGACATCGGACTCTGGGACGACACGTCGGTCACGATCACCGGGCGCGGCGACGCCGCGACCAGGTGGACGCGCTGTTTGTGACTGACGGCACGTTGCCGCTGGTCGGCGTCACGGCCCGCGTTGGGGCGCACCTTTACCAAAGAGGATGACGCGCCGGGCCCGGCCGATACGGTGATGCTGAGTCACGACTATTGGCAGCGGGTATTCAACGGCGAGTCCCTCTGCCATCGGGCAGCAGCTGATGGTCAACGGCCGTCCGCGCGAAGATCATCGGCGTGCTCCCCGAGGGGTTCCGCTTCCTTCGCTACAACCCGGCGGTCGTCATGCCGTTCCGCTTCAACCGCGCGGAGATCTTCCTCGGCAACTTCAGTTATCAGGGCGTGGCGCGCCTCAAACCCGGCGTCACGATCGAGCAGGCCAACGCCGACATCGCGCGTTTGATTCCGAGGCATGGTCGATCGGTTCCGGATGCCGCCCGGGTTCACGCGCGAGATGTTCTTACGACGTCAAGCTCGGGCCGCTGGTGCGGCCGCTCGAAGTGGACGTCGTCGGAGACATCGGCACGACGCTGTGGATTCTTCTGGGCACCGTCGGCATCGTGCTGCTGGTCGCGTGCGCCAACGTCGCGAATCTCTTTCTCGTGCGCGCCGAAGGCCGGCAGCAGGAGCTTGCCGTTCGCATGGCGCTTGGAGCCGGGCACGAAGCCGCGTGGCGCGCGAACTGCTCACCGAATCGGTGGTCTGCTCGGTCTGATCGGCGGCGTCCTCGGCGTCGGCCTCGCGCTTCGGCGGGATTCGATTGCTTGTGTATCTCGCAGCCGGCGCGGCTTCCGCGGTTGCGAAGACATCACGCTCGATCCCATCGTGCTCGCTCTTTACGCTCGCGCTATCGCTCGTGGCGGGATTGCTCTTCGGCGTCATTCCGGTGCTGAAGTACGCGCGGCCGCAGCTGGCCAACGCCCTCAAGGACAGCAGCCGCGGCTCGAGCGACGGCCGTGAGCGTCACCGCGCCCGCAACACGCTGGTGGTCGCGCAGGTTGCGCCTCGCCGTGGTGCTCCTGGTCGGATCCGGGCTGATGATCCGGACGTTCCTCGCCATGCGGAACGTGTCGCCCGGATTCGTGCAGCCGGAAGACATCCTGACGATGCGCATCACCATTCCGAGCGCGGTGATCAAGGACGCGGCGCAGGTGGCGCGCACCCACGAACAGATCGTGCGCCGCCTGCAGGGCGATTCCCGGCGTGCAGTCCGTCGGGCGTGTCGTCGTCGATCACGATGGACGGCGTGCAGCAGCAACGATCCGATTTTCGTCGAGGACTTCCCGCGCAATGACGGGCTCGCTGCCGCCGCTGCGCCGGTTCAAGTGGATCGGCGAGGGCTACTTCGAAACGATGGGCAACCCCGTCGATCGCCGGCCGCGACGATCACGTGGGCCGACGTGCACAACGCCGCGCCGGTCGATGATGGTCAGCGAGAACTTCGCGCGCGAGTTCTGGGGCGAACCGGCCAAGGCGATGGGGCGGCGGATTCGCCAGAATCCCAAGGACCCGTGGCGCGAGATCATCGGCGTTGTCGGGAACGAGCGCCAGGACGGCGTCACTCAGGCGGCCCCGGCCATCGTCTATTGGCCGATGGTGATCAAGACAGTTCTGGGGCAACCCGGTGTTCGTGCAGCGAGGGCTCGGCTACGCGGTTCGCACGTCACGACTGCACACGCCCGGCTTCATGAAAGAAGTGCAGAACGCGGTCTGGGCGGTCAACGCCAACCTGCCGCTCGCGCGCGTGCGCACGCTGCGGGAACTGTACGACGAGTCGATGGCGCAAACCTCGTTCACGCTCGTGATTCTCGGCATCGCCGCCGGCGTCACGCTCCTGCTCGGCATCGTCGGCATTTACGGCGTCATCGCCTACATCGTTGCGCAGCGTCGGCGCGAGGTTGGCATTCGGATGGCGCTCGGCGCGCGCGCCGGCGAGGTGCAGCGATGTTCATCACGCGCGGGATGCTGGTGACCGGCGTCGGACTGCTCGTCGGCCTGGTCGCGGCGCTCGGCAATCGCGCGGCTGCTCACGACCGTGCTGTTCGGCGTGAAGCCCGTTCGACCCGCTGACCTACGCTGTTCGTCATCGTCGGGCTGGGCGGGTCGCGCTCGTCGCGACCTGGCTGCCGGCGCGGCACGCAACCGCGGTCGATCCCGCGATCGCGCTTCGAGGCGAGTAAGCTATCAGAAAGACGAGGCGCCCGCTCGTCTCGCCTTGCCATGAGCTTCCGCACCGAACGCGATCCGCTGGGCGAGTTCCGCGTTCCCGCCGACGCCTACTACGGCGTGCAGACGGCGCGCGCGCTGCAGAATTTCCCATCAGCGGGCTCAAGGCGCCCGCGAGCCTCGTCACTGCGACCGTCCTGATCAAGCGCGCGGCGGCCGAGGCCAACCGAGAGCTCGGGCGACTCGACGCCGGCGATTGCCGACGCCATCATCGCGGCCGCGGACGAAGTGCTCGCCGGCCGGTTGCGCGATCAGTTCGTGGTCGACGTCTACCAGGCCGGCGCCGGAACGTCGCACAACATGAACACCAACGAGGTGCTCGCCAACCGCGCGGCGGAGATTCTCGGCGGCGCACGCGGCGCCTACGACGTGGTGCATCCCAACGATCACGTCAACATGGGCCAGTCCACCAACGACGTGTTCCCGACGGCGACGCGCCTCGCGCTGCTGCTCGAGCACGGCGCGCTGGTCGCGGCGACGCGCGCGCTGCAGGAGGCGTTCGAGCGAGAAGGCGACGCGACTTTGCTGACGTGCTCAAGGTTGGGCGCACGCACTTGCAGGACGCGGTGCCGATCACGCTGGGGCAGGAGCTCGGCGGGTATGCCGCGTGCCTCGCGAGCGCCGATCGACGCGCTCGAGCACGCGGCCGCGGCGCTCACCGAACTCAATCTCGGAGCCACGGCGGTCGGCACGGGGCTCAACGCCGGCGACGATTACACGCGGCTTGCGATCGAAGGCGCTGGCGAAGCGCACGAATCTGCCGTTGACGCCGGCAAGAAACCGCTTTCGCGTGACTCAGAGCATGGGCGACATCGTCACCTATTCCGCCGCGATGCGCCGGCTCGCCGTCGAACTGGGAAAGATCGCCAGCGATCTGCGACTGCTCTCGATGGGACCGCGCGCGGGGATCAGCGAGATCCGCCTGCCGGCCGTCCAGCCCGGATCATCGATCATGCCGGGCAAGGTCAATCCGTCCGTTCCCGAGATGGTGAATCAGGTCTGCTATCAGGTGTTCGGCTGCGACGTGACGGTGTCGGTGGCTGCGGAGGCCGGTCAGCTCGAACTCAACGTGATGATGCCGGTGATCGCGTGGAATGCGCTGCACGCGCAGACGATTCTCACCAACGCGATGACGTGCTCCGCGAGCGCACGGTCGAGGGGCTCGAAGCCGACGGGACGCGGCGCGCGAGCTGCTGGAACGCAGCACGGCGGTCGCGACGGCGCTGAGCCCCTACATCGGATACGCGGCCACTGCCGAGATTGCGAAGACGGCGGTGGCGACCGGCCGCTCGATTCGCGATCTCGTGCTCGAACGCGGACTGCTGAAGCCCGAGGAACTCGATCGCATTCTGAGCGCGGAGGCGATGACCGAACCAGGCATCCCGGGAGCAGAAGCGATGAGCGCGGCGATCATGCGCGCGCTCGTCGCGTTGCGACGGCGCCTGCGATCGCCGTATCGGCGCAGGCCCGCGTCGCCGCGACGGGCAGCAGCCCTCGCGATCGCAGCAGCACGGACGATTGTTCCCGCCGGAGGATCTCGGTCTGCTCGAAGCGCCCGATCGCGATATCTGGCAGCGGCCCGATCAAATCATGGACGCGCTGGGCATCGCCGATGCGTCGATCGTCGCCGACTGTCGGCGCCGGCAGCGGCTGGTTCACGGTGCGGCTCGCGCGCCGCGTCGGCCCCAACGGCATCGTCTACGCGCAGGACGTGCAGCAGGAGATGCTGGCCGCGATCACACGCCGCGTGCAGCGCGAAGGGCTGACCAACGTGCGGCCGGTGCTCGGGCAAGGGCAGCGATCCCACTCTGCCGCGCGATGCGAAAGCTCGACGCGATTCTCATGGTCGGCGTGTATCACGAGATCGAGGATCGCGTGACGATGCTCAAGAACCTGGCGGCGGCGCTGAAGCCGCAGGGGCGAATCGGCGTCATCGAGTTCAAGCTCGAACGGCGGCGGCGGGCCGGGCCCGGCGGTCGAAGAACGCGTCGATCCGCAGATCGTGATGACGCGACGCGGCCAGCGCGGGGCTGCGGCTGCTGTCGCAGGAGATCGTTCCTGCCGTATCAGTACTTGTCTGATCTTCGGTCGGAGCACGGGACGTGCTCAGAACGAAGACCGGCCGACGAACCGCAGACCGATCACGCGCGTCAGCGATCGCGCAGAGCATCGCCAGACGCTCGGCAGGACCGCGCTGGCCAGCGAGACCTTGATCAGATCCGCGAGCGATGAACGGATAAAGGCCGGCGGCGAGGGCTGCGCGCAGGCCAACCGCAGGCTGACCTGCCGTCCCCGGCGCGAAGTAGGCGAGCCACAGCACGCCGCCGGCAAAAAGCGTGGCGAGGCCCGCGAGCATTGCGACGACCGAAGTCAGGTACCGGCGATCGAAGCCGCGCGCGGCAAGCCAGCCGGTGATGAACGCGGCGAGCGGATATGCCAGCAGGTAGCCGCCGGTGGGGCCGATCAGCCGCGCCGCGCCCTGCGGCAAGACGGGAGACGCCGCAAACACCGGCAAGCCCGGCGACGCCAAGGACGAGATACAGTACCTGACTCGCCGCGCCGAGCCGCGGTCCCAGAGCGGCTGCTCCGACCAGCACGACCATCGGCTGCAGCGTGAACGGCACGGGCGTGAACGGCAGGTGCACGCTCACCTGCGCCGCCGCGGCGGTCAGCGCCGTGAGGAACAGCACCGATGCGACGCGGATGCTCGTCCACGCCGCCGAGGACGCCGCGCCGACGCTCACGTGCTCGAGCAGCGTCGAGTCGTAGGTCACGAAGGGTGCGCGCGAAGTGGCGCATAGCGCGGCCGAATGTATCGCCAAATGAAAACAGCCCTGACCATCGCGGGGAGCGACTCGGGCGGCGGCGCGGGGATTCAAGCCGACCTCAAGACCTTTGCGGCGCACGGCATTTACGGCACCTCGGCCATCACCGCGCTCACGGCGCAGAACACGCTCGGTGTCACGCGGCGTCCACGTCGTGCCGGCGGAATTCGTCACCGCGCAAATCGAGGCGGTCGCCGACGACCTCGGCTGCGATGCGGTCAAGACAGGCATGCTCGCCACGCGCGGCCATCGTCGAAGCGGTGGCCGCCGCGATCGAAGAGCTCGATTTGCCCAACCTCGTCGTCGATCCGGTGATGGTCGCCAAGGGCGGCGATCGGCTGCTCGACGAGGACGCGGTGCACGCGCTGCGAACCGTCTCTTCCGGCTCGCGCGCGTCGTCACGCCCAACGTGCCCGAAGCCGAAGCGCTCGCCGAGATGCCGGTTGCGAGCGTCGAGCGACATGCGCGAGGCCGGCCGTCGAATTCTCGCGCTTCGGTCCGCAGCCGTGCTCGTCAAGGGCGGCCATCTGCCTGGCGATATCGTCACCGATGTCCTCGTGGACGGGCCCAGGAGATGTGATCACCGGTCCGCGCATCCACGGCCGGCACACACACGGCACGGGATGCACGCTCTGCGCGGCGATCGCGGCGCGGCTCGCGCTCGGCGAGTCGCTGGACAGCGCCGCACGTGGCGCGAAGGCGTATGTCGCCGGAGCGATGGCGCACGGCATCGACCTCGGCGCCGGTCATCGTCCACTCGGGCATTTCTGGCGCGCCGGCGATCGATCGACGGCATGAACCTGGCGCGCAGATCGACAGACGTCCTCCCGAGCCAAGAAAGCGCCAATGTCCGTGCGCAGCGCACTGTCGCGTGTCTGCGCAGTCCGAGGTGGAGCCTGGCTAGGTATACTGGCGGAGGATGGCGCTCACCGCGATCACTACGAACGCCCTCGACATCCATACGCTCGTCGCCGCGGTGACGGCTGACAATACTGGCGCGGTCGTCACGTTCGTCGGTCTGGTGCGCGACCACAATCAGGGCCGGCGCGTCCTGCATCTGGTGTACGAAGCGTACGAGCCGCTTGCCGCGCGTCGTTCGACCGGATTCTCGACGAAGTGCGCGACCAGTGGCCGTCGGTGAGCCTGGCCCTGCATCATCGCATCGGACGGCTTGAGCATCGGCGAAGCAGCGTCGCGATCGCCGCGGCGTCGCCGCATCGCGCCGACGGCTTTGCCGCCTGCCGCTATGCGATCGAGCGGGTCAAGCAGATCGTGCCGATCTGGAAGCACGAGTACTTCGAGGGCGGCGACGTCTGGATCGAAGGCGCGACCGCCGATCCCGACGATGCGGAGGCGCGCGGGCGACGCGATGAGGATCGCGTGCGCGTGAAAGTGCGGCTGTTCGCCCGGCTGCGCGACCTGGTCGGCGCCGGCGAGCTGGAGCGCGAGGTCCCGCCGGGCGCGACGGTCGAGACCGTCTGGGACGGCGCTGGTCGCGCGAGTATCCCGGCGATTGCAACCTACGCCGCGATCGATGTCATGCGCGGTGCAATATCGACTACGCGCGCATGACCACGGCGGTCAGCGACGGCGACGAGGTGGCCTTTCTGCCGCCGGTGTCAGGTGGTTGAGCGAGCGATGTTCGAGAAGTTGGTTTCGGTCGAGCGCAAGGTACGAGGAGCTGATGGCGTCGCTCGGCGACGTCCGCGGTGCAGAACGATCCGGCCGAGTATCGCAAGCAGGCGAAGGCGCTCTCCGATCTCGAGCCGCTCGTCGAGAAATTTCGCGAGTACAAGAGCGTGTCGCCGAACAGATCGCGCATGCCGAAGAGCTCGTGAAGGCCAGCGATCCGGAGATGCGCGCGCTCGCCGAAGAGGAGCTGAGCGGGCTCGGCGCGCGCCGCGATCGACTTGATGGCCGACCTGAAGGTCCTGCTGCTGCCCAAGGATCCCAACGACGAGAAGAACGTCATCGTCGAGATCCGCGGCGGCACGGGCGGCGAGGAGGCGGCGCTCTTTGCCGGCGATCTCTATCGGATGTACACGCGCTATGCGGAGCGTCAGGGCTGGAAGCTCGAGATGATGTCGCTGAGCGAGGCCGGCCAGGGCGGCATCAAGGAAGTGATCGTCAACATCGAGGGCAAGGGCGCCTACAGCCGGCTGAAATACGAGAGCGGCGTGCATCGCGTGCAGCGCGTTCCGGACACCGAGGCGAGCGGCCGCATCCACACTTCCACGGCAACCGTCGCGGTGTTGCCCGAGGCCGACGAAATCGACATCGAGATCAATCCCAAGGATCTACGCATCGACACCTTCTGTTCGAGCGGCCCTGGCGGCCAGAGCGTCAACACCACGTACTCAGCCGTGCGCGTCACGCACATTCCCACCGGCCTGGTCGTGTCGCAGCAGGACGAGAAATCGCAGATCAAGAATCGCGCGAAGGCGCTGAAGGTGCTGCGCTCGCGGCTCTACGAAATTGAGATGCGCAAGCAGCAGGACGCGATTGCGAGTGAGCGGCGCGGACAGGTCGGGTCGGGCGAACGATCGGAAAAGATTCGCACCTACAACTTTCCGCAGAGCCGCATCACCGACCACCGCATCAACTTCACGACGCACCAGCTGCACGGCGTGCTCGACGGCAATCTCGCCGACCTGATCGAAGCGCTGTCGACGTTCTACACCGCGCGAGCGGCTCAAGAAGGCAACCGAGGGCGACGAGCCGCCGGACGATCCGATCGCGCTGACCAGACCACACGTAACCGCCCTATGGCGACGCGCGTGACGCTTCGCGACTTGGTCCTCGCACGCGCGGCGCCAGTTGGAGCGGCGCCGGCATTCGAGAAGCCCGAGGCCGCGCTCGATGCCGAACTGCTGGCGCGCGACGTGCTCGGCTGGGATCGCGCCGCGTGGCTGGCGCGGCAGCACGAAGCCGCGTCCGGCGACTTCGTCGCGTCCTACGCGAAGCTCATCGCGCGCCGTGACCAGCGCGAGCCAGTGTCCTACATCCGCGGCCGGCAGGAGTTCTACGGCCGGGAGTTCGAAGTGTCTCCGGCGGTGCTGATCCCGCGTCCGGAAACCGAGCTGCTGATCGAAGAGGCGCTGACTGCTCCTTCCCGCGCTCGGCTTCAGCCGTCCAGCTGACGGTCATCGACATCGGCACCGGCAGCGGCTGCATCGTCATGACGCTGGCGCTGGAGTTCCCGCACGCGCGATACATCGCCACCGACATCTTCAAAAGGCGCGCTCGACGGTGGCGCGGGCAAACGCCGGTCAGCCACGGCGTCGCCGAATCGCATCGAGTTTCGTCGAGGGCTCGCATTTCGCGGGCGATGCAGGGCCGTTCAACGTGATCGTCACGAATCCGCCATATGTTGCGGAGCGCGACCG
Organism: uncultured Acidobacteriota bacterium; assembly: GCA_963807105.1. GTDB lineage: Bacteria > Acidobacteriota > Vicinamibacteria > Vicinamibacterales > UBA2999 > DASPWV01. The sequence goes on from CAWEAM010000007.1 coordinate 51,302, forward strand.
CGAAACGCTCGCGCCAGAAGTGGCGCGCACGAACCGCCGTCGGCGCTATTCGCCGGCGACGATGGGCTGCGCGACATCCGCGAGATCGTGCGTCAGGCGAGCGAGCGTCTGGATGACGACGGGTCGCTGCTGATGGAGATCGGGTTCGGCCAGCGCGAGCGCGTCGCGGCCGCGGCCGCCGAAACCGCCGATCTGGCTCTCGTCCGGACGCGCGCCGATCTGCAGGGCATCCCGCGCGTCGCGGTGATTCGGCGATGCCGGCCATAGGAACGACAGGTCGACAGACGGCGGCCGACGCGGTCGAGGCCGGGCACGAGTCGCGGCCCTAACCCTTCTTATACTGCCGCCATGTCCTGCCTGTTTTGCAAGATCGTCGCGGGTGAAATCCGTTCCAAAAAGGTCTACGAAGACAACCAGCTCTTCGCCTTCCAGGACATCAACCCGCAGGCGCCGCTGCACGCGCTCATCGTCCCGAGACGTCACATCGCCACACTGAACGAACTCACCGCGCCGACGATGAGCTGGTCGGCTCGATGGTGCGAGCGCGCAGCTGCCATCGCGAAGGAGCATGGCTTCGATCGCCAGCGGCTATCGGACGGTGTTCAACTGCAACAGCGACGCCGGACAGTCGGTATTCCACATCCACCTGCATGTCCTCGGCGGGCGCTCGCTGGCGTGGCCTCCAGGATAGAACCTCTAACACGGTTCTGAGCGCGTTGACGGTCGGCCGTCGGCGAGCGCTGCTGGCCCTCAGGTCACGATCGCGCCAGCAGATATCGGCCTCCTCCCCCGTCCGCACGCAACTCGAAGTCCACCGCGCGATAGCCGCGCGCGAAATAGGTCTGAAAGATCTCCCGCGTCTGCATCCGCCACTCGAGCGCCCGATCCGGCGCCTGCTGCTGCATCTCGGTGAAGCCGACCGGGATCTCGACCCAGACGCGGCGTTCCTCGATCGAAAGATCGATCGCCTGACGCGCCAGGTTCCGACAACTCGGCGCGCGTCGCCGGCGTCCTGGCAGCTCCGTGCGCATCGGATCCGCAGGCTCGGCACGCGCGCGATGCGGCGCTCGACGTGCGGCTCGCGGATGTTCCACTGCACGACGAGCCGATCGGTCGGCGTCCCGCGGTGCAACGCACTGCTCGATTCGCCGTAGATGTTGATCGCGTACTCGTCGGCCACGACCCCAGCTTCGCGAAGTTGAGATGCGCGTTGGCGGCCTGCAGCGGATCGAACGTCCATTCGATCAGGTCGAACCCGCCGGCGATCGCACGCTCCCGCTGCGCAAGCTTCAGCTCGCGTCCCAGCCCCCTGCCGCGATACTCGGGCAGCACGCCCGCCATGTGCGACCACTGCATCGCCTTGCCGTTTTTGACGCCGACGATCGAGTAGACGAACCCGATCATCCGATCGGCGTCGTCGAACGCGCCGATCAGGATCGCGCCGCGCTTGACCGTGATGATGAACATCGGCAGCGTGACGACGTCGGTCATGTCGGTGTAGCCCCAGATCGCGAGCTCGAGCTCGACGACCTGTTGGTATTCGGGGATGCTGTGCAGGTCGCGCAGAGATCGATCGACGGCCAATCTTCCGCGGCATCGCGCAGAGCGCGCGGCAGCTCGGTCAGGGTGCGAATCACGTCGACGCCAGCGCGGCACCAGCCGGCGGCAGATCGCCCGAACGGCGCAGCAGCACGGCGCGCATCCCGATGGCAAGCGCGCCCTCGATATCCGCCTTGAGGCTGTCGCCCACCATCAACGATTCGCCCGCCGCGACGCCCGCCTGCTCGAGCGCGCTGTCGAAGATGCTGCGATGCGGCTTCATGTAAGCCGTGCTCGGCCGACGAGACCGCCGTCGTGATCACGCCGGCCAGCTGAAAGTGCTCCCTGAACGCGTCGAGGCTGCGGTGCGAGTTGGAGATCGCGCCGATTGTCACGCCTGCGCGCGGCGAGTCCGTCAGCACCGGCGGCCACGTCGTCGTAGAGCTCGAAATGATGATTGCCCGCCCACTGCTCGTAGATCCGCCGCGCCGCCGTGATCAACGCCGGCGCCGCGGCCGCCCATGTGCTCGATGATCGTCGCCGTGTAGTGAACGAAGAGCTCGTCGTCATAGATCGGCTCCTCGACTTCGTCGAGGATGAACGACGCGGCGGCAACGGCGTCGTCGAACCGCGCCGCGTCGATGGTGACGCCTTCCTCGGCGCAGAAGCGCGCGTAGCCCTCGCCTTGAAAGGTCGGCCCCGGAAAGATCAGCGTGAAATCGACGTCGAAAAAGACGGCACGGATCGTCAGGGCAGGTCCTTGGAGTGGCTGATGGCGGCGGCGCCGCCGGATTCCGAGGCGCTCAGGATGATCGCGTCGCCGGCGCTCGGCCCGGCCCACGGCCCGGCGACGACGATCTGCGCCGTCGCCGGATCGATGCAGCCGGCGTGCGACCGCGTTGGCGTGCTCGCGCGTGACGCCGCCGAGGAGGCCGGGCAGCCGCACGTCGTAGTCGGGCCGAGCCGGTAGAACTCGCAGCTCAGCAAGAAACCCGGCGATCGACGCGTTGGTCTCGAGCTGCCGTGGAATCGAGCCGACCAGATAGCGCTTCGACTCGTCGATCTCTTTCTGCGTGAAGCCGTCGCTCGAGCACGGCAGCGAGTCTCGCTGATCGATCGAGGCCAGCGTCCGCTCGACGTTGGCTCGCGCGACACGCCCGCGCGCACCATCATCGGCCCTTCGGCCAGGCTCGCGTCGAGCGTGCTGTAGACGTAATACGCCATGCCCTGACGCTCGCGAATGCTGTCGCCCAGCCGGCCGCCGAGCGCGTATTGGCCCGAGCGCGTTGTTCATGACCCAGCCGGCGTAGTAGTCCGGATCGCTGCGGCGCAGTCCGAGGAAGCCATACGCCACGTCGGCCTGCGCCTTGTTCATCATCGGCACGACCGCCAGCTCGCGCGCCACGTTGCGGCAGCGGCGTCGTCAGCGGCGGCTCGCCGCGATCGGCGTGTTCCACGCTCTCGAACTCGCGGGACGCGGCGACCACGACTTCCTGCGCGATCGACATCGCCGACGACGACGAGAATGGCGCTTTCGGGCGTGAACCAGCGCCGGTGGAACTCCACGAGGTCGGCGCGCGTCCGAGCTGCTCGACGGTCGCGGCGGTGCCGCGTGCGCGCCGGCCGTACGGATGATCGGGATAGAGCCGCGCCATCAGGCTGTCGACCGCAACCGCGGCCGGATCGTCTTCGTCCTGAAGAATCGAGGTCAGCAGATCGCCGCGCCGCGTGGTGACGTCCCGCTCGTCGAAGGCCGGCTCGCTGAATGATGTCGGCCATCAGACGCGAAGATCGTCTGCGAAATCTTCGGCGAGACAGGTCGCGCTGACCGTGATCTGATGCCGCCCGGCGGCGACGCGACAGCGACGCGCCGCGTCCATCGAGCTCATCGGCGATTTCGGCGCCGGTGCGCGTCGTCGTGCCGCGATCGAGGACGCGCGCGACCAGCGCCGCCGTCCCCTCGCGGCCCTCCGGATCGTAGAAGGTGCCCGGCACGAATGCCGAGCAGGATGGTCACGGCCGGCGTCGTGCGGGTTTCCTTGGCGAGCACTGCCGTGCCGTTGGCCGAGCGCCAGCCGCAGGGGATCAAGCAGGCATCGAGGCTCGAACCATCCGATGGTGGTGTTGTCCGGCGTCAGATACTTGCGCGGCGACCGCGTTGACCTGATCGAGCGTGACGGTGTCGAGTCGCGGGATCAGGTCGTGATAGTCGCGCCACGACGCGATCGTCTCGAAGTAGCCCAGCTGATGGGCGATGTCGGTCACGCTGTCGCCGTCGTAGACGAATCGCGCGCGCAGCTGCGCCCGCACTTTCGCGAAGCTCCAGCTTCGGTGATGCCCTCGCGCCGCACCCGATCCAGCTCGCGCCGACGTCGCCTCCTCTACCGCGTGCAGCGTCTTGCCCTCGGCGACCGTGGCCCAGAGGTAATAGAGAAACGGGTGCGCCGTCGGCAGCACCGCGCCGCCGACGTTGGCCGCAAGACCGGTATCGACCAGCGGCGCGATACAGGCGCGCGCTGCGCTGCGGCGTCGGCACTTTGTGCCCGGACCAGATATTGAGACCGGAGGCGCCGGTCAAGCGCGGCATCGACGAAACAGCAGCGGGAAGAAGTCGGCGTCGCCGAACGCCGGCGCGTGAAACGCGGCGCGCCAGTAGGCGGTCGTCCCGTGCCTTGCCGGAAATGGACGCGACGCTCCGCTTGCTTGCACCGGCTCGATCAGGCGCGACGCGGCTCGAGTGCGCGCGCCGGCTCGGAATCGACCCGAAGTGATGCTCGATCCGCCGCGAGCACTTCGTCGGTCTCGACGTCGCCGACGATCGACCAGCGTCGCGTTGTTCGGCACGTAGATAGCGGCGATAGTGGCCGTAGAGATCGTCGCGCGTCATCGTCTCGAGATCGGCGAGCCAGCCGATGGTCGGGTGTCTGATACGGGATGCACGCGGAAGGCGGCGGCGGTGAGCTCGATGTCGAGCAGCTGCTCGGGATCGTTCTCGCCGCCTTTGAGCTCGGAGATGATGACGGTGCGCTCCGACTCGCAGTCGTCCGGATCGTAGAGGCAGGCGTGCATGCGCTCGGCTTCGATGAAGAGCATGCGATCGAGGGCGTCGCGCGATGCCGTTTCGAGATAGGTGGTCTGATCGATCCAGGTGTAGCCGTTCCAGGTGCCGCCGAACTGCTCGATGATGCCCTTGACCTGATCGCGCGGGATGTTGCGGGTGCCCTTGAAGTTCATGTGCTCGACCCAGTGCGAGACGCCGGTCAGTCCGGGACCTTCGTCTTTCGAGCCGACCCGATACCAGCACCACACCGAGGCGAGCGGCGCGGTGTGGACCTCCTGCACGAGCACCTTGAGCCCGTTGTCCAGGACGGTTTCGCGCACGTCCGGCGCGGTCAGTTCGAGGCGCGACACAGCCATACGGCCATTATTACAATAGAAAGACTGCCATGCCCGAGTGGAAGGACACCTGCAACTTGCCGCGGACGGCTTTCTCGATGAAGGCCAACCTGCACACGGCTGAGCCGGAGGCGATGGCCCGCTGGGAGGCGATGGATCTGTACGGCCAGCTCCGCCGCGCGCGGCAGGGCGCGCCGACGTTCGTCCTGCACGACGGACCGCCTTACGCGAACGGCGAGATCCACATCGGCACCGCGCTCAACAAAGTCCTCAAGGATTTCGTCGTCAAGTCGCGGAGCATGGCCGGCTTCGATGCGCCCTACGTGCCGGGATGGGATTGCCACGGCCTGCCAATCGAGCTCAAGGTCGACCGCCAGCTCGGCGCCAAGAAAGCGGGAGATGTCGATGGCCGATTTCCGCCGCGAATGCCGCGCCTACGCCGCGAAATACGTCGACATTCAGCGGCGCGAGTTCAAACGGCTCGGCGTGTTCGGCACGTGGGAGGATCCCGTACCTGACGATGAGCTACCGGCTACCAGGCGGCGATCGTGCGCGCGCTGGGCCGATTCGTCGAACAGGGCATGGTCTACAAGGGCAAGAAGCCCGTGCACTGGTGCATGCATTGCCGCACCGCCCTGGCTGAGGCCGAGGTGGAGTACGAGCCGCACACCTCGCCGTCGATCTACGTCGAGTTCCCGCTTGCCGACGAGCAGCCGCGACGAGCTGGCGCGCCGGGTCCCGGCGCTGGCGGGTCGCAATGTCTCGGTCCTGATCTGGACGACGACGCCGTGGACGATCCCGTCGAATCTCGCGGTCGCATTCCATCCCGGATTTCGAGTACGGCGCGTATCCGGTGCGACGGCACGACGGTGATCGTCGCGAAGGATCTCGCCGAAGCGTGGCGGCCAAGACGAACGCACGTTCGGCGAGCCGCTCGCGACGTTCCACGGGCCGCGAGATGGAGCGGCTGGTGTTCCGTCATCCGCTCTACGCCCGCGACTCGCTCGCGGTCGCTGGGCGATTACGTCACGCTCGAAGCCGGCACGGGTGTCGTGCACACCGCGCCCGGCCACGGCGCGGACGACTATCACACCGGCGTCAAGTACGGGCTCGACATCTACGGTCCGCTCGATGCCGGCGGGCACTTTCTCGACACGGTGGAGCTGTTCGCCGGGCTGCAGGTGTTCGACGCCGAATCCGAAGATCGAAGCGGCGCTCGCCGAGCGCGGGCGCCTCTGGCATCGGGAGAACTACGAGCACTCGTATCCGCACTGCTGGCGCTGCCACAACCCGGTGATCTTTCTCGCGACCTCGCAGTGGTTCATCGCGATGGACGCGCAGGACCTGCGCGCGCGGGCGCTCAAGGCGATCGACGACACGCGCTGGATTCCGGCGTGGGGTCGCGAGCGGATCTACAACATGATCGCGCATCGTCCCGACTGGTGCATCTCGCGCCAGCGGGTCTGGGGCGTGCCGATCCCGGCCGTCGATTGCAAGGCGTGCGGGCAAGCCGCTGCTGACGCAGCGAGCCTGACCGAGCGGGCCGCCGAGGTGTTCGACGAGCACGGCGCCGATGCCTGGTACGAACGGCCGATCGAGGAGTTCCTCCCCGACAGGGCTCGACCTGCACGTCGTGCGGCGGGCGCGAGTTCGAGCGCGAGTCGAACATCCTCGACGTGTGGTTCGACTCGGGATCGAGTCACGAAGCGGTGCTGCCATGTCCGCGACGGACCTGCGCTGGCCTGCGGACATGTACCTCGAAGGGCAGCGACCAGCACCGCGGATGGTTCCACAGCTCGCTGCTGGTCGGGCTCGGCACGCGCGGCCGCGCGCCGTTCGATCAGGTGCTGACGCACGGCTTCGTCGATCGACTAGCAGGGCAAGAAGATGTCGAAGTCGCGTCGGCAACATCAGTCTCGCCGCAGGAGGTGATGGCGAAAGCGGCGCCGAGTGCTGCGGCTCTGGGTGGCGATGAGCCGACTACCGCGAGGACATGCGGCGTCGGCAAAGAGATCCTGCACGCGCGTCGTCGAGGCGTACCGCAAGATCCGCAACGTGCTGCGCGTGCTCGTCGCGAATCTCTACGACTTCGATCCCAAGACGGACGCCGTGCCGCCGGGCGCGATGCTCGAGATCGATCGCTGGGCGATGGCGCGCTACGCCGACGTGGCGTCGAAGCATCGTCGCGGCCTACGACGATTACGATTACCCGAGCGTCTATCAGGCGGCCAACGCGTTCGTCACCGTGGACCTGAGCGCGTTCTACGTCGACGTCACCAAGGACCGGATGTACACATTCGGCGCCAAATCGGAAGCGCGCCGGTCGGGACAGACGGCGATGTTCCTGATCGCCGACGGGCTGGCGCGGCTGTTGGCGCCGATTCTGCCGTTTACGATGGACGAGTTGTGGCGAAACCTGCCCGGCGACGCGCGACAGTCGGTGCACCTGGCGGTGTTTCCGTGCGGGACTCGACGCGTGGCGCAACGAGAGCCTGCTCGGCGCGGTGGGCGCAGCTGAGCGCCGTGCGCGACCAGGTGAACGTGGCGCTCGAGGAAAAACGCCAGGACAAGACGATCAAGTCGAATCTGTCGGCGCGCGTTCAGCTCGGCGTCGCCGGGCGAACTGCGGCGCCTGCTCGACGACGTATCGCGACGAGCTGCCGGCGCTGTTCGGTGTGTCGCAGGTCGAACGTCCGAGCACGGCACGCCGGCGAGCCGCGCGTCCTGCGTCGAAAAGGCCGAGGGCGTCAAATGCGAGCGCTGCTGGCGCTACGTCGCCGGCGGTCAGCGACTCGCCGGAGTTCAAGGGTCTGTGCGAGCGCTGCGTCGATGCGCTGGCGGAGAACGGTGAACCGGTAGCGCGCGTGACTTCGCCCGCGGTCTCGCGACGCCTCGAGCTCGTTCTCATTGTCACTCATCGTCATCCTCGATCAGGTCACCAAGGCGTTGGTGCGCCGGGCGCTCGAGCTGCACGATACGATGGAGGTGATTCCGGGTGTGCTGAACCTGACGCGGGTGCACAACACCGGCGCGGCGTTCGGGATGTTCAACGCGATGGAGTTTCCGTACAAGACGGTGGTGCTCACGGTGGTCGCGACGCTGGCGCTCGCCGGCGTGGCGTGGTACGCCGCCACCGTGCCGCCGCGCGATCGGCTGGCGCGCGTCGGGGTCGCGAGCATTCTCGGCGGCGCCATCGGCAATCTGATCGATCGCGCGACGGTCGGATACGTGCTCGACTATGTCGACGCGTACTATCAGGGCTGGCACTTCTGGGCCTTCAATGTGGCCGACGCCGCGATCTCGATCGGCGTCGTGCTGATGATTCTCGATCTCCTGGGGCTGGGACGCCGTGCATCCAATCCTGTTTGAGCTGGGACCCGTCACGATTTACACGTACGGCGTGCTGCTCGCGGCCGCCTATCTGCTTGGTCTGTGGCTGGCGGCCGCGCGCGCGCGCGGCAGGCCGGCCTCGACGGCAACAAGGTCCTCGACCTGGGCATCTGGGTGATCATCGCGGCGCTGGTCGGCGCGAAGCTGCTGCTGTTCGTCGTCGACTTCCAGCCACTTCACCAGCAGCTGGCAGGAGTTCACGACGCTCCTGCGATCGGGCGGTGTGTTCTACGGCGGCCTGATCGCGGCGGTCGTCGTCTGCATCTACCAGCTGCGCAAGCACAAGCTGCCGCTGTGGACGTCGGGCGATCTGTTCGCGCCAGGCATCGCGCTCGGCTACATGGTCGGGCGGCTGGGGTGTCTGGCGGCGGGCTGCTGCTACGGCAAGCCGACCAACGTGCCGTGGGCGATCACCTTTACCGATCCCGCGGCCAATCTCAACGTCGGAACGCCGCTCAACGTTCCGCTGCACCCGACGCAGATCTACGAAGCGGCCGCCGGGCCTGATCATCCTGCTGCTCCTGCTCGTCATCGAGCGGCGCGGGCGCGCGTTTCCCGGGCGGACGTTCTGGCTCTTCGTGCTGCTCTATTCGATCTCGCGCTTCATCATCGAGTTCTATCGCGGCGACGATCGCGGCCTGGTGTTCGAGCATGCTGTCGACCTCGCAGTTCATCTCGGTCGTGCTCGGCGCCGTTGAGCCTCATCATGCTGTGGTATCTGAGCCGGCCAGTCGCAGACCGCCGGCGCGCGCGAAACGCCGGCGCGCCCGCGGAGGCCGCGCTTCGCCTAGCCGGCCGGCCAGCTGAAGTGGCGACGCATTGAGTTGATCGTCGAGCGCCGAGCAGAAGGCGTCCGGCTCGACAAGTTTCTTGCCGATGAGATCGGCGGCCACTCGCGCTCGCAGATTCAGCGGCTGATCGAGGACGGCCGAGGTCGCGGTGCGCGCGTGGCGAAGGCCAAGGCGAACACGGTCGTGCGCGGCGGCGACGTCGTGACCGTCGATGTGCCCGAGCCCGTCGACGGCGACGGCCAGCGCCGAAGCGTTGCCACTCGAGCGTCCTCTATCAGGACGCCGACGTCGCGTCGTCAACAAGCCGGCGGGGATGGTGGTGCATCCCGGCGGCGGGACACGCCAGCGGAACACTGGTCAACGCGCTGCTCCATCACGTCACCGACCTGAGCGGCATCGGCGGCGAGCTGCGGCCGGGCATCGTGCATCGTCTCGACAAAGGCACGTCCGGCGTGATGGTCGTGGCCAAGAACGACACGGCGCACCAGGAGCTGGCGCGGCAGTTTCACGATCGCGAGGTCGACAAACAGTACATCGCGCTCGTGTGGGGGCTGGTGCAGCAGCGCAAGCGGATCGACTGGCCGATCGGCCGCGATCCGGTGCATCGCGAGAAGATCTCGACGCGGGCGCGCCGCGCCCGGTCGGCGGTCACGCGGGTGACGTGGGCGCGGCAGATTCCCGGCGCTGACGCTGCTGCGCGTGGCGATCGCGACCGGTCGCACGCACCAGATTCGCGTCCATCTGAGCGCGATCGGCCATCCGATCGTCGGCGACTCGCTCTATGGCGGCGTTCACCGGCGCGTGCCGCACGATCTGCGCGCCGTGCAGCGGCTCGAGCGGCCGTTCCTGCACGCCGAGCGGCTCGCGTTTCACGCAGCCGCGCACGGACGAGCCGCTCGATCTTCACGGCGCCGCTGCCCGACGACCTGCGATCAGTGCTCGACGGCATCGAGCCGGAGTTGCTCGACATGCTCGACGAACGGAGCACCCCGATGACGAACGAGACGACGAAGCGACGCTTGAGGAGCGGCGGATCGTCTTCGAAGGCCGCATCTTTCGCGTCGAAGTCGACCGCGTGCGGCTGCCGTCGGGGCACATCGGTCACGATGGAGATCGTGCGCCATCCCGGATCGGTGGTGCTGCTGCCGATGCCGGCGCCGGATCGGATCATCCTGATCCGCCAGTATCGCTACACGATCGATCGCTGGATCTGGGAGCTGCCGGCCGGCAGCCTCAAGCCGGGCGAAGATCCCGCACGCGGCGCGGCGCGCGAGTGCGAAGAGGAAATCGGGCTCGTGCCGCGGCAGCGTTCGGCGGATGCGATCGTTCTATCCGACACCGGGCTTCTGCGACGAAGAGATGATCTTCTTCCGCTGCACCGACCTGCAACCGCCGGCCGCCGGATTCGACCGCGCAGAAGGACGAGGACGAAGATCTCGAGCCGCGCACGTTCACGATCGACGAGGCCCGCGCGGCTGGTCGTCGAAGGGGAGATCGTCGATCTCAAGACGGCCGTAGGTCTGACGCTGATCTGATCGGTCTCGAGCGGGCTGTGGATGTCGACGGTGTCGTCGAGCTTGCGCGCGTAGCCGCCGGCGAGCAGCACGACGGCCGGCACGCCGTGCGCGGACACGCGTCGAGCACCATGCGATCGCGCTCGGCAGGCCGGCCTTGGTCAGCGCAACCCGCCGACTGATCGTCCTCGAACGGATCCGCGCCCGCGAGATAGAACACGACGTCCGGGCGTGTGCGCGAAGACCGCCGGCAGGCGCCGTCCAAGCAGCGCGAGAAACTCGGCGTCGCCGGTGCCGTCCGTCGAGACCGATGTCGAGCGAGCCGCCCGGCTTGTGCATCGGGTAGTTGTGCTGCTGGTGCATCGAGAAGGTGAACACACGGCGGTCGTCCTCGAAGATGTACGCGGTGCCGTTGCCGTGGTGAACGTCGAGATCGATCACCGCCGCACTCGCCGCGAGCCCGTCGCGCGAACAACACACGGATCGCCACGGCAACGTCGTTGAACAGGCAAAAGCCCTCGCCGTGGTTGGAGAAGGCGTGGTGAAGACCGCCGCCGAGGTGCGCGACGACGGTCCCTCCGTGCGCGCAACCGCCGCGCGCGCGGCCTGCACCGTGCCGCCGGTCATCAGCCGGAAGCCTTCGACCACATCGGGCGACCACGGCACCTCGAGCAGCGCCAGTTCCTCGATCGTGAAGCGCGCCGGTCTTGAGCTTGTCGAGGTACTGCGCCGTGTGCACCAGCGCGAGATCGTCCCACGCAGGCCGGCTCGCGGTTCGCGAAGTCGAACCGCTGGCCGTCGTCACGCCGGAGGCGCTCGCAGACGCGCGAGTACTTCAGCGTCGGGAAGACGTGCGCGCCGATGTCGATGTGGTAGCGCGGCGAGTAGAAGACAACCATGGCGGTCCTGCGCGGGGATGCTAGTGGATCTATACGACCGCTGTCGCGCGCACGCTCGCGGTCCGGTGGTGACGTTCGGCGGCGGTTTGTCAGTCGTCGGCTGTGCGGCGCGCCTCCGACGGTTTTCGGGTCGAGTCACGACCGCCGCTGTGACGACTCGCGGGCAGGTGCGTCGCGGGGCTTCAGCCCCGCCTGCCGTGGCCGCTGGCGCAGACTGCGACGTTCACAACGTCGGTTCGAGACGGCAGTTCGTTACCGCATGTCGGGCCCACCCGAACCACTCGTGGCGAACCCTTGTCCCGAACCACTGTCACGAACGTAGGCTACTGCACGTGCGCGCTGTGGGCTCGCCCTTTTGGCCGCGTGGCTGGTGGCCCGCCCGCGGCACGCGCAGCAGCGCCAGCAGCAACACCTCGTCAATCGTGTTGACCAGGTGGATGGTCAGCCCCTCGCGCAATTCCTCGTTCAGATCCTCGTTGACGTTCTTCTCGTTCTGACGCGGCAGGATGATCTCGCGCATCCCCGGCGCGCTTGCGCGGCGAGCACCTTCTCCTTGATACCGCCGACCGGCAGCACGCGTCCCGAGAGCGTGATCTCACCGGTCATCGCCACGTCGCCGCGCACGGGACGCCGCGCCAGCTCCGACACGAGCGCCGTCGCCATCGTCACGCCCGCCGACGGGCCGTCCTTCGGGATCGCGCCCGACGGCACGTGCACGTGGATCTCCGAGCCCTTGAAGAACTCGGGATCGATGCCCCACTCGGTGGCATGCGCGCGCACCCACGAGAGCGCCGCCCGCGCCGACTCCTTCATCACGTCGCCGAGCTGGCCGGTGAGCGTCAGCGAGCCGGTGCCCGCCATGCGCGTCGATTCGACAAGCAGCACTTCGCCGCCGACCGGCGTCCACGCGAGGCCGATGGCGACGCCGGGATTCTTGGTGCGCTCCTCCATCTCCTCGTCGAGGAAGCGCGGCGCACCCAGGAACTGGTGCACCAGCTCCGGCGTGACCTTGATCTGCGGCCTGATGCCCTTCGGCGCGCTTCCGCGCAACCTTGCGGCAGATCGCGCCGATCTCGCGCTCGAGATTGCGGACGCCCGCCTCGCGGGTGTAGCCGCGAATGATCGTCCGCAGACCGGCGTCGGTGAAGACGATCTGCTTGTCGGTCAGCCCGTGATTGGGAACCTGCCGGCCGACGAGGTGATCGCGCGCGATCGCGAGCTTCTCCTCCTCGGTGTAGCCCGCCAGCTCGAGCACTTCCATGCGATCGCGCAGCGCCGGCGGAACCGGATCGAGCACGTTCGCCGTGGTGATGAAGAGCACCTCCGACAGATCGAACGGCACGTCGAGATAATGATCGCGGAACGTCGAGTTCTGCTCGGGGTCGAGCACCTCGAGCAGCGCCGAGGCTGGATCGCCGCGGAAATCCGAGCCGAGCTTGTCGATCTCGTCGAGGATGAAGAGCGGGTTCTTCGACTCCGCCCGCCGCAGCCCCTGGATGATCTGTCCGGGCAGCGCGCCGATGTAGGTGCGCCGATGGCCGCGAATCTCGGCTTCGTCGCGCATGCCGCCGAGCGACACGCGCACGAACTTGCGCCCGAGCGACTGTCGCAATCGATCGCGCCAGCGAGGTCTTGCCCACGCCAGGCGGGCCGACAAAGCAGAGGATCGGGCCCTTGACCGACGGGTTCAGCTTGCGCACCGCCAGGTACTCGAGGATGCGGTCCTTGGCTTTCTCGAGCCCGGAGTGCTCCTTGTCGAGCACGTCACGCGTCTTCGGGAGGTCGATCACCTCCTCGGTGCGCTTCGCCCAAGGCAGCGCCACGAGCCAGTCGAGATACGTGCGCGACACCGTGTATTCGGCGGCGGCAGGCGGCATCTTCGACAGCCGATCGAGCTCGCGCAGCGCTTCCTTCTTGACCGCCGTCGGGCATGCCCGACCGCTTCGATCTTGGTGCGAAGCTCCTCGATTTCCTTGGTCTGGTCGTCGCCTTCGCCGAGCTCGCGCTGAATGGCCTTGAGCTGCTCGCGCAGGAAATAATCGCGCTGGTTTTTGCCGACCTCGGACTGCACCTGCGACTGGATCTTCGATCCGAGCTCGAGGACTTCGAGCTCCTTGATCAGCAAGCCGGTTGAGCAGATCGAGCCGCTGCCGCACGTCGAGCGTGCTCGAGCACTTCCTGGCGCGTCTCGGTGACGATCGAGCCGAGGCTCGAGGCGATGAAATCGGCGAGCCGGCCGGGCTCGGAGATGTTCATCGCCAGCGTCTGCAGATCGTCGGACAGCAGCGGCGACAGCGAGACGATCTGCTGGAAGTTGGTCTTGATGTTGCGCTGCAGCGCGTCGATCTCGAGCTTGTCCTTGTCGCCGAGCACTTCGGCCGCTTCGTCGATGCCGCGCGCGCAGGTAGGGCCGCACGCTGACCAGCTCCGTCAACGTCACGCGCGCCAGACCCTGGACGATGATGCGCAGGCTGCCGTCGGGCAGCTTGAACATCTTGTGGATGTGGCTCGCCGTGCCGATCGCGTAGAGATCGTCCTTGAGCGGCTCGTCCTCGCTCGCCTCACGCTGCGTGAAGACCGCGATCAGGCTGCCGCTCGAGACGGCCTCGTCGATCAGCTTGACCGAGCTCTCGCGCGCCACCGCGAGCGGCATGAATGAATTCGGGAACAGCACCGTGTCGCGCAGAGGCAGCACGGGCAACTCGCTGGGCAGCCGGTACGCTGGCAGCTCCTGGTTCGCGGGCTGTTCCGTGCCCTCGAACCCATCGCGTTCGTCGCTCATGGTTCCTCTTATGTCTGTGGGCTGAGACCAAAAGACCCCAGCCGAGTCATGCTCAGGCTGGGGCCGATGGGAAGCGGTCAGGCTCCACCATCGGCGAAGCCTGCGCTCAGGACGCCGGACTAACTTTGGAGGTCGTAGAACAGGCTGGACGACCCGCGACGCTGCGACAGCATGCGCTCACGGTTCGCCGCGTTCTCACGCTGCTCTTCACAATCCTTGCAGCGCACCGCGAACGGCAGCGCCCGCAGGCGTGCTTCGGAGATTTCGTCGCCGCACTCGAAGCAGAAGCCATACCGGCCTGCCTCGAGACGCTGCAGCGCCTCGTTGATCTTGTTGAGCGTTTCCGCCTTCATCTGGATGAGCGCGAGCTCGATGTCTTCCTGGATGTCGACCTCGGACGTCTCGCCCTGATCCATCACGTCGTGCGGCTTTTCCGCGCCGTCCGCGCGAACGCCCCGAATGCGCCCCTGAACTTCGTTGGTGAGCTCCCGCTGGCGCTCTTCGAGCATCCGCTTGAGCTCGTCGTACCGGGTGCCCTCTGGGCTTGCTACCACCGTGGTGCGCTTCGCTGCCTTCGCCATGATTCCTGCCGCTCCTCTCCACTACTCCCTCGTTCAGGAGTGAGTCATGATTGCTCGCCCTCTAAAGCAAGAGCAATGCCACATAAAACCGGCTCCGTTCGATGCCGGGAACGATGATGAACGTGAGACCGCAACAGAGTGGGAAGGGTAAGAAGTGGAAGCTCAGGAGGAGGTGACCAATTCCGTCACGCCCCGCCGCCTCCCCGGCCTGTTGCGGTTAACCGCTTTGTTCGCAAGGTTTTACACGCCAGAATCCCGTCGAGTTGCCGACGTTCCGAACACCGTTCACTGCATTAGACGCCGGACACGCGAATTGGGTTCTGGTGTTGTATGTGTCGCCTTCGGAGGACGACTCAAACCGGAGGAAGGTACACGACCTCCACGATTGGCAACGGATACACGTGGCGGCGTGGGCAAAACGCCGCAGCCTGACCACAACGGGCGACTACTGTCCTACGACCCCGGGACGATCAAAGACGACGGGCCGGGGGCGGGGGGCGCCTCCTCGAGGACGCGACGGACGAGCGCCAGGTAGTCGCCCGGTCCCGCTGCCGGGGTAAGTGTCTCGTGGCGGGCGCCGCGCTCGATGCCCCGGAGCACCTCCGCGGCCTCGCGCTCGAACCGCGACCCGCCGCCGCGACCGACCTGGTCGAGGAGCGTCTTGATCTCCTGCCGGAGTCCAGCGGCAATCACCGAGGTCGTCTGATGCTCGTAGAGCACGCCCCGTCCGGCGGTTTCGAGCGTGGCCGCGAGCGCGGCCGCCGCTTCGGCGACGTCGGCATCGGCGACGCGGCCCAAGCCTTCCGGCTTGTGACGAAGAATTGCCGTCTGAATCAGAAAGAACAACTGGAGCTGCGGCTCCGACACGCGGCCGAGCGCCGCCATCAATACGGTGAGATCGGACGTCCTGTTGCCGTTTGACGACCGCCGCCGGATGGCGATGCGCATGTTCGAGATACACGCACGTGCCCGGACACGCGATTTCCACCAGGCGCTTCGTGCCGCAGCACACGGGACAGATCTCTGCCGCAGCGCGGGGCAGGCGCGCTTCGCTTTGCGCTGACGGCACAGAGGACAACTCATCGCCCCAGCTTACCAACCCTGGCTCGCGGTTCCAGGCGAGGGTTGTCGCAAGCCGGCGCCCTGAGATCGAGGCAGCGAAGGTGGACGAGGGCGTTCGAGCTGCGAGCGGCAGGCCGTATAATTCCGCGCAAAACCGCCCGTTCAGCCGGAACGCGCCTTGCACCGCAGGGGCGAAGGAGGTTGACGTGGCCGAGCCTCTCGTCGCAGCGCAGTCTTCGATGGAGTTCTTCAAGGAACGAGTCGAGGCTGCGTGTGAGCGCCAGAAGCTGCACCCACAACCGCTCACGTCTTATTACATCGTGTCACTGCTGGCGGAGTTCACGCACATCTGCCGCGGCCGACGCGATGGTCTCGAACGAAGCGCTGGGCGTGCGCCTGGTGCGCGCCCTCGGCAGCGGCGGCATGGCGCAACGCACGGAGTTGAAGCAGGTTGGCGACGTGTCGCTCTTCGTCTCGGGATTTTTCTCCGACAGCCTGCGACGCAGCCTGGTGGACATCGACTACTACATCTCGCTGGGTGGCTACGCCTACGGCTCGCTCGGGGCATCGGACGACATGCTCTCGCCAATTTTTGTCGAGCTGAGTGAAAAATTTGTCAGTTTCGTCGATGTGATTTCAGAAGTGAGCGAGCGAACGTCGCTCACGAGCGACGCCGACATCCTGCGGCTGTACGAAAGGTGGGTCCGCACACGCAGCCGCCGAAACGGCGACCTCCTGGCGGAAAAGGGCATTGTCCCGAGCGAGAACGCGATTCTGGCCTCGAAGAAAGAGCACTGATATCAGGGATCAGGGACCAGGGGGCAGGGGTCAGCGTCAGGGGTCAGGTTGTAGGTTGTAGGTTGCAGGTTGTAGGTTGTAGGTTGCAGGGGTCAGGTTCGGCGCCGGGGCGCGGACTTGACGTTTCGCTTTACCTCGCCGAAAGCGCCTTTCCGGTTCTCCATCCCGCACCCAAGGCATCAGCATCCTGGGCTCTCCAGGACCGAGGCACTCCAAGCACCTGACGTGATAGGATAAGCGTTTGTCCTCGAAGCTTTAAACCTCCAAGGGATCACGAGTTATGGCCAAGCGCTGTGAAATCTGCGGCAAGGGTCCGGTGGTTGGGCGGCGAATCTCGCACGCCCACAACGTGCGGCCGCGCCGCTTCGAACCGAATCTGCAGACCGTGCGAGCACCATCAACGGCGGAGTAAAGCGCATGCGCGTGTGCACCCGCTGCATCCGCTCGCAGAAGATCGTCAAAGCCGCCTGATCGTGGCGCGCGAGCTGATTACCTCGCCGACGGCGGCGCCGGCGATTGGCCCGTACTCACCGGCCCTCAAGGCCGGCAATCTCCTCTTTTCGTCGGGGCAGATTCCGCTCGATCCGGCGACGGGTCATATCGTCGGCGGCGACATCCGCGCGCAGGCGACCCGCGTGCTGCAGAACCTCGGCGAGTTGCTCATGGCCGGCGGCGCCGACTTCTCGCACGTCGTGCGCACGACGATCTTCCTCACCGATCTGGCAGACTTCAACGCCGTCAACGAAGTCTACGCCTCGTTCTTCTCTGCTCCGTACCCGGCGCGCGCGACCGTGCAGGTGGCGCGGCTGCCGAAGGATGTAAGAGTGGAGATCGACGCGATCGCGATCCTGGAGTAACGAACCGCGGTTCGTGACGTCGCTTCGTCACAGTGGTTCGCCACCGGGCGTTTGGGATCGAGCCGAACCAACGACGCTTTTCACCGCGCGGCGCGCTCCACTCCCAGCACGCCATCCACGCCGCGGATCGACTTCATTACCTTCTCGAGGTGCTTGAGGTCCGAGATCTCCACGGTCATGTCGATGCGCGCGTGCGCGTCGCTGCCGGCCGCCGTGCTCGCCTCCAGATTGACGATGTTGGTGTTGATGTCGGCAATCCGCGAGCTGAGCTCGGCGATCATTCCCTTGCGATCCTCGACGCGCATCGTCAGCCGCACCGTGTAGGGCGCGACGTCCGTGCCCTTGTCCCACTCGACGTCGATGCGGCGCTCGGGATCGTATTGGAGGTTCAGCACGTTGGGGCATTTCGCCGAGTGCACCGACACGCCCTTCCCGCGCGTAACGTAGCCGACGATCTTTTCGCCGCGGATCGGATTGCAGCAGCGCGCCCGGAACACCATGAGATCCTCGGCGCCGCTCACCTTGATCCGGTCGCTCGTGCCCGTCGTCGCGCTGAAGACCCGCTTGACGGCGGAGACGACAGGATTCTCGGGCGCGCGCTCCTTGAGCTCGCCCTGCGGCACGAGCTTGTCGAGCACGAAGCGCGGCGAGAGCTTGCCGTACCCGAGCTGGGCAAACAGCTCGTCGACTTTCTGCACCGCGAGATCGCTCGCCGCTTTCTGGAAGGCGTCGCCGTCGAGCAGCTTTTCCAGGTTGATGTGAAAGCGCCTGGCTTCCTTCTCGAGCAGCTTGCGGCCGACGTCGATTGCGCGCTGCTTCTCCTCTTCCTGGATGAGATGTTTGATCTTGTTACGGGCGCGCGACGTCGCGACGAAATTGAGCCAGTCGCGGCTTGGCTTGTGGCTGGGATTGGTGACGATCTCGACGATGTCGCCGTTCTTGAGGCGGGTGCGGAGCGGCACCATCCGTCCGTTCACGCGCGCGCCGACGCAGCGATGCCCGACGTCGGTGTGGATAGCGTAGGCAAAGTCCACTGCGGTCGAGCCCTTGGGCAGCACTTTCACCTGCCCGCGCGGGGTGAAGGTGTAGACCTCCTCGGGGTAGAGATCGATCTTGAGATTGGTGAGGAACTCCTGCGGGTCGCGCACTTCCTGCTGCCATTCGAGCAGTTGCCGCAGCCACTGGAAGTACTGCTCGTCGCGGCCGGCGCCGACGCGCCCTTCCTTGTATTTCCAATGCGCGGCAATGCCCTGCTCGGCCCGCCGATCCATTTCTTCGGTGCGGATCTGCACTTCGAACGGGAATCCGCGCTCGCTGATGACCGACGTGTGGAGCGATTGATAGCCGTTGGGGCGCGGCATCGCGATGAAGTCCTTGATGCGCCCCGGCACCGGCGACCAAGTCTGATGAATGATCCCGAGCGACGCATAGCAGTCCTTGACCGACGGCGTCACGATGCGCAGCGCGACGAAGTCGTAGACCTGCTCCAGATCGATCTTCTGCCGCTTCAGCTTGAGCCAGATGCTGTAGAGCCGCTTGATCCGGCCGTCGACGCTGACGATGGGGACTTGCGCGTCCTGCAACTTCTGCTTGACCTCGGCCACGAGCTCGTCGATGACACCCTCGGTGGCTCGACGTTTCGCCTCGACCCTGGCGCGCAATGACTCGTAGCCCGCCGGCTCGATATACTTGAAGGCAAGCTCCTCGAGCTCGTTCTTGATCTTCGCCATGCCCAGGCGGTTGGCGATTGGGGCGTAAATGTCGAGCGTTTCCTGAGCGGTGCGGACCCGGCGCTCCTCCGACATGTACTGCAACGTGCGCATGTTGTGGAGCCGGTCGGCCAGCTTGACGACGATGACGCGGATGTCGTCGACCATGGCCAGCAGCATCTTGCGGAAGTTCTCGACCTGCCGCTCTTCGCTCGTCGAAAAGGGAATGGCGCTGATCTTGGTCACGCCCTCGACGATGTGGGCGACGTCCTCGCCGAAAGTTTCGCGAATCCGCCCGATGGTGGTGAGCGTGTCCTCGACCACGTCGTGCAGCAGCCCGGCTGCGACACAGACGACGTCGAGCTTCATATCGGCGAGGATGTCGGCTACTTCAAGCGGATGAATGAGATAGGGCTCGCCGGAGTGACGGACCTGTCCCTTGTGCTCCAGGGCCGAGAACACATAGGCCCGGCGGAGCAGCTCCAGGTCCGCATCGGGACTGTAGCCCCGGACCTTGTCGAGCAGGTCCTCGAACCGAATCATGACGGCTGGTGTCTAATTCCTGCAGAGGGAACATCCGCTCCGCTCGAATATCGCCCAACGCCATGATAGGGGCGGGGTTGCGGGGGGTCAAGAAACGAGGCTATACTCGCCGTTTCTCGGCGGGAGTTGTGATCAGGTGAGGGGGGCTACGATGAAGAATCGGTCTACGGTGGCCATGCCGGCCTTCGTTGCCGCGCTGGGGTTCGCGCTGGCCGGCTGCAGTCAGATGAACGATGTCCGTGCCATGAAGGCGTTCAAGGACGGCAACAAGTTTTATCAAAAGAGCGACTGGAGAGCTGCCGCCGAGAAATACGAGGAAACCCTTCAGCTCGACCCGGACAACACGCTGCAGACCTGCGGCGAAACCACCGGGTGCGTGTACTTCTATCTCGCCAACTCGTACGACAACATGTATCGCCCGACGAGAAAGGGCGAGCCCAACAACGACGCGCTGCTCGAAAAGGCGATCACGAACTACAAGCTCGCGGCCGAGAGAATCGCGGAGCCGAAGATGAAGGACCTTTCTCTGCGCTACCTCGTTGCCACCTACGGACCCGACAAATTGAACGATCCGACGATGGCCGAACCAGTGGTCAAGAGCATGATCGAGCTGGATCCGAAAGAACCGAGCAACTATCATGCGCTCGCGAAGATCTACGAGGACTCAGGCGAGTACGAGCTGGCCGAGCAGACCTACAACCTGGCGCGCGAAGCCAAGCCCAGCGACCCGGCCGTGTACCTGCAGCTCGCCGGCTATTACAACCGGCAGGGCAACTTCGACAAGACGATCGAAGCGCTCAACGAGCGTATCAAGCTCGAGCCGAACAACCCGGAGGCCTATTACACGCTCTCGACCTATTTCTGGGATGAGGCGTATCGCGACTTCCGCCTCAACGACAAGCAGAAGATGGACTACGTGCTGAACGGTTTGCAGGCGGTCGATAAAGCGATCGAGATCAAGCCCGATTACATGGAAGCCATCGCCTACAAAAACCTCTTGCTCCGCCTTCAGGCCAACCTCGAAAAAGATCCGGCCAAGCAGCAGGCGCTCCTTCGCGAGGCCGACGCGCTCCGCGACAAGGCGACCGAGATGCGAAAGCAGAAGGCGTCGGGCGTCAGCTAGGTCAGTCGACTAAAGTCCCTCTCCAAAGGGCCATCCTGCTCTGTGCAGGGTGGCCCTTTTTTACTTGGTTTTGATTCTCAGGGCTATCGTCGAGGTGGTATCTTCGATTGGTTATTTTTGGTTTGCTCGCGGGCAGTCGCGGCATGCGCACCGTCCGCCCGGAAGGCGTCTAGACGGGGACGGAAGAGAGGATTTTGCAATGAGGCACCTGGCGAAATGGTCGGCGCGGCTCGTCGTGATCACGCTGTTCTGGTATGTGCCGAGCGCTGTGGCCCAGAACGTCACCACCGGGTCGCTCAGCGGGGTTATCAAAGACGCGCAAGGTGGCGTGCTCCCCGGGGTCACTGTCGTCGCCGTTCATACGCCGACGGGCACCACTTACGAGGGCGTGAGCCAGTCAGATGGCCAGTTTGCGCTGCTCAACGTTCGTGTCGGCGGTCCGTACACCCTCACGATTCAACTCCCGGGATTCAGGACGCAAACGATCAGCGACATCAATGTCGCCCTCGGCGAGACGAGCGCAACGCCAGTCACGTTGCAGGTTGAGACCATCACCGAAACGGTGACGGTCACTGCCGAATCGTCGCAAGTCTTTACGTCGTCCAAGACCGGCGCCACGGACACCGTTGACAGCGTGGCGATCGAGAACCTTCCTACGATCTCCCGGAGTCTTCAGGACTTCGCCCGCACCAACCCCTTCTTCGTGCAGACCGCCACCAACGCGAATCCCGGAAACTTCCTCAGCGTCGCTGGGCGCAGCGGCCGCTATAACAACGTGCAAATCGACGGAGCGGTGAACAACGACCTGTTCGGCCTCGCGGAAACCGGGACCCCGGGCGGTCCAGCGAACACCGAGCCTGTCAGCCTCGATGCGATCCAGGAACTGCAGCTGGTCGTGTCGGCGGCCGACGTTCGCCAGAGCGGCTTCTCGGGCGGGGGCGTGAACGCGATCACCCGCAGTGGCACGAATCGGATCCGCACCACGGGTTACTTCTTCGCGCGCGACCAGGGCCTTGTGGGGAAAGGCGTCGACGAACGGGCCATCGCCAGCTTCAGCGATCGGCAGGGAGGCGGAAGTGTCGGGGGTCCAATCAAGCCCAATTACGCTTTCTTCTTCTTCAACGCGGAAGCACAGCGCAGGAATACGCCATCCGGGTACTCGGTCAGTGGTTCGTCTGGTCAGTCGTTCGGCCGTTCGGCTGAGGCACAACGCATCACCGACATCGCGCAGGCGCGCTACGGCTACAGTGTGCCTGGCGGCCTCGACGAATTCATCCGTGTCAATCCGAACGACAAGGTGTTCCTGCGTGGAGACGTCAACCTTGGCCGTCATCAGCTGGTTGTTCGCCACAATTACATCAAGGCGTACAACGACGTCGGCACGCAGTCGAATACCACCTATCTCTTCTCCGATCAGTTCTACGGTTTCAACAGCAAGACCAATTCGACGGTTGGCCAGCTCAATTCAACGCTCGGCGCGAGCGTCAACGAGTTTCGCGTCACGTTCCAGCGGATCCGCGACTTTCGCTCGAATCGAGGCGAGCCCTTTCCGCACGTCGTGGTCAGACTGCCCGACGGCGGGCGTTTCCGGCTGGGCACCGAGCAGTTCTCGGCCCGCAATGAGCTCGACCAGGACAACATCGAGCTCCACAATGACTTCACGTGGGTACGCGGGAGGCATCAGTTTACCTTCGGTACGCACAACGAGTTCTTCAAGTTTCGCAACCTGTTCATCCGCGATAACTTCGGCTTCTACGATTTCAACAGCATCGATCTGTTCGAACAGGGGCTTGCACAGGACTACTCTCTGAGCTACTCAGCGACGGCTGATCCGCTGCAGGCCGCCCGCTTCTGGGTCTATCAGCTGGGTTTCTACGCCGGCGATCAATGGCGTCTGGGAAGCCAGGTCACGTTGACGTACGGCGCACGATTCGACAAGCCAGTGTTTCCTGACACACCGGCAGCGAACCCGCTCGTCGAGCAGTTGTACGGTGTCCGTACCGATGTGACGCCGTCGACGTTCACGTTCTCACCGCGGGTGGGCGTCAACTACGACTTGACGCAGGGCGAGACGCGGCAGCAGCTGCGCGGGGTGGTGGGCATCTTCGGTGGACGCACGCCCTACGTCTGGTTGTCGAACCAGTACACCAGCACCGGCAACGAGTTCACCCGCATCAGCACCGGGTTCAACACCATCAATCGCGTCCCGTTCTCGGCGGATCCGAACAATCAGCCGCGCAACGTCGGTCAGGCGGCGACGAACGAAATCAACCTGATCGATCCAGACTACGACTATCCGCAACTGGTGCGCGCCAGCCTCGGTTACGACCGCGACCTCGGGTTTGCGAACCTGATCGGGACAGTCGAGCTTCTCTACTCGAATACGCTGAAAGACATCGATTACCGAAATCTGAATCTGACCCAGACGGGAACTCGGCCCGACGGCCGGCCGGTCTATGCGCGTTTGAATCCGGCGTTCAGCGACGTCATCTTCCTGACGAACACCGATCGGGGGAGCACCTGGACGCTCGCCACCACGGTCAAGAAGCGCTTCCGCAACAACTGGCAGCTCCAGGGTTCGTACCTCTACGGCGAATCCGAGACCGTGAATGACGGCGGCTCTAGCCAGGCGCGCTCCAATTGGGTCAACGTGTACAACTTCGGCAATCCGAATCAGGGTACCGGTAGCCACGTCGAACTTCGATCCCGGGCACCGCATCACGCTGTCTGGCTTGTATCAGCTGCCGATTCCTCACCTGCCGGTCAGCTTGTCGGCGTTCTACAACGGGCAGCAAGGACGTCCGTACGGGTATCTCTTCGGAAATGACGTCAATGGCGACGGAGGGGCAACCAACGATTTGCTCTACATCCCGGCAAACCCGACCGAGGTCATCACCAACAACGCGACGTTCGATGATCTGATGCGGTTCCTGAACACGGATTGCGAAGTCACTGGCGGCTCGATCGATCCACGCAACATCTGTCGCTCGCCGTGGACGAATACGCTGGACTTCAGAATCGCCGTCGACGTCCCGTTCGGAAAAACGGAAACGCAAATCACATTCGATTTGCTCAATATGATTAACGTGTTCGACAGCAGTCAGGGGCTTGTCGACTACGCGCTGTTCAACGATCTGCTGCCGGTCAACTTCGCCATCGACCCCGCCACTGGCAAGTACATCTACAACGTCAACGCGGTTGCCCGACCGGGCGGCGTGCGTTACTCGCGCGATGATCTGCGGAGTCGGTGGCAGGGGCAGGTCGGCGTGAGATTCTCCTGGGGGCAGTGACGCGACGGTTCGACGATCATCCAACCAACGGGCGGGCGCCGGACGGCGACCCGCCCGATTTGCGTACCGCCACTAATCAGCCATGGCGGCCCGTCACTTCATCAGCGCGACGAGCTCCTTCAAAAGCTTGGCAGCGATCCGCGCCGTAAGGTCGCGAAAGTCGTTGCGCGGGTTGTACTCGACGATGTCGGCGCCGGCGAGCGGGACGCGGAGCGAGGTGACCACCTCGAGCACGTCACGCACCGTGAGTCCGCCGGGCTCGGGATGCGACACGCCCGGCGCGAGCATCGGTTCGATCACGTCGAGGTCGAGCGAGATGTAGACCGGCGTCTTGAAGCGCGCGACGAGCGCCAGGCTCTCGCGCCAGCGATCGGCGCCGAGCTGCTCCACGCCAAAGCGCGCCGCCTGCGACCGCTGGTGCGCGTTGAGTGTGCGGACTCCCACCTGCACGAGCCTGGCCGCCAGGCGCTCCTCCATGACGCGCGCGAACGGGCAGGCGTGCGAATAGCGGTCGCCCTGGAACTCGTCGTAGAGGTCGCCGTGCGCGTCGAGATGCAGGATCGTCAGCGCCGTGCCGCGGCTGGCAAACGCGCGGACAATCGGATAGGTGATCGAATGATCGCCGCCGAGAATCAGCGGCTTGCTGCCGGCTCCGAGCACCTGGCGGACGCCCGCCTCGATCGCCTGCCGCGCTTCCGCTGCATCCGCGGGTAACGACAGATCTCCGGCGTCAGTCAGCAGCGCGGCGGCGCTCAGGTCGTCGCCGCGTTCGTTCCAGCTGTTGCTCGACGGCGACCACAGCGCTTCCCTGATACGCGGCGGCGCCTCGGCGGCCCCGCGCGCAAACGAGGAAGATGCGTCCCAGGGAACGCCGAGGATGGCGATCATGGAGCGATCGTAGCCGACGTTGGTTCGTCACGGTGGTTCGTGACGTTGGGTTCGTGACGCGGGAGTTCGGGTTACTCGACGTCCCGGACCGAACCGCCCTCCGAACCAAGTTCAGAACCTCGTTCGACCCCGTACAAACGAAAGGCCGCCTCCGGAGAGGCGGCCTCGAGTGCTCTAGACGGCGGTTGGAGCGCTACTGCGTGCCGCTGCTCGCCTGCCGGCGCATGCCCTCGGTCACGATGCCCACTTTCTCGACACCCGCGCCCTTGGCCGCGTCGATCACCTCGATGATGTCGCCGTAGCGCAGGTTGGCGGCGCCGTTGATGAACATCGTCTTGTCCTTGCGCTCCTCGAAGATCTTGCGTAGCCGTTCTTCGAGATCGCGAACGGTGACATCCTGCTTGTTGATCGAGATTTTCTTGTCGGCGCTGTACTCGACCACGATCTGCGAGACGTCGGGCTGCGGTTGATCCTGGCGTTTGGTCTCGGCCGGCAGGTTGACGTCCAGACCGCGCTGCGAGAGCGGCAGAGCGGCCATGAAGATGACGAGGAGCACGAGCAGCACGTCGATCATCGGCGTGATGTTCATGTCCGCGCTGGCTTCGAGCTTTTTGCCGGAGTAGATCCTCTCGGCGCCGAAGTGCTGATGTGCGTGCGCCATGTTACTCGCCCCCTCCGGTTGTCTGGCCGGGACGCGCGCGGCGTTCGGTGATGAGGCCCATGTCCTCGATCCCGGCGGCGCGCAGCTCGTCCATGGCGTCCATCACCGCGCCGTAGGCGGTGTCCTCATCCGCCTTGATGAGCACGATGCGCTCGCTCTTGCCCTCGAGGACGTCCTCGACGCGGCGGCGCAGATCGCTCGCCGGCACTGGCACGGAGTTGACGAAGAGCTGGCCCTGCGCGTCGATGCCGACCACCGTGTTCTCCTGCGTGTCCGGTTTCTCCACGCTGTTGGTGGCGACCGGAAGCCGGACGTTGACGCCCTGCTGCAGGAGAGGCGCGACGATCATCATGATGATCAGCAGAACGAGCATGACGTCGCAGAGCGGCGTGACGTTGATATCGGAGTTGATGCCGCCTTTGGCGCCGCCGACATTCATCGACATAGTGATGGCTCCTTGCTATACGGCTGACTGGGAGGCCGGCCCATGACGATCGTCTGCCGATCACCACGGTGCCGAGGCCCACCGGCGTCTCAGGCCGTCTTCTTGATGAAGTAGTCGACCATCTCCGACGAGGAGTTGTCCATCTCCACGTTGAAGTACTCGAGGCGGCTCGACAGATAGTTATAGAACCACACGGCCGGGATGGCGACGAAGAGACCGAGCGCGGTCTCGACGAGCGCTTCTGCAATACCGGCGGAGACGGCGCCGATACCGCCCGAGCCCGTCGACGCGATGCCGACGAACGCAACGATAACGCCGATGACCGTGCCGAGCAGTCCGACGAACGGGGCGGTGGCGCCGATCGTCGCAAGGCCGGTGATGCCCTTCTTGAGGTCGTTCGAGGTGAGGGCGGTGGCGCGCTGAATCGAGCGGCGGACGGTGTCGAGGAGGTCTTCGCGCGAAAGATTGGCGCCCGTCTCGTGCTGGAACTGATACTCCTGCAACCCTGCAAGCACCACCTTGGCAAGGTGGCTGTAGCGATACTCCTTGGACGAAGAAAGTGCGATGGCTTCCTTGAGCCGGCCGTCCTTGAGGTGCTTCGCCACGAGCGGCGCGTACATCTTGGACTGCTTTTTCGCCTGCGAGAACGTGTAGATGCGCTCGATGGCGACACCGACCGACCAGAACGACATGATGAACAGGATCACCGCAACGGCGATTCCTGCTGCTGACATCGTCTGGAACATTTCAATAAGATCGAGACCACCCTCCATCGGACCCTCCAAGAAGAACGCTGTGTTGCCGGAACGAACGCGACCTGACGGTCCGGCGCCTGCTGACGCCGGACGTTCCCTGTGTTTCTTGCCTTACTGCAGCGTGAACTGCACCGTGACTGTCATGATGACCGGGACGGGCACGCCGTTGAGCAAGGTCGGCGTGAACACCCACTGCTTGACCGCGTCGAGCGCCGCGGCGTCGAGCAAGGGAATCGACCGGAGCACGCGCGCATCGCGGACGGTGCCGTCGGGGCCAATCGTCGCCTCGATGATGACCACGCCCTGAACGCGCGCCGACTGCGCAATCGGCGGATAGACGGGACGGACGTCCTTTGTCTTGGTCGGCTGCTTGATGTTGCCGCCCACACGGACCGGCTGGCTCGGCGGCGGGGGTGGCGGCGGAGCTTCGGGAACGCCCCCGACGATACCACCGGCGATACCGCCGGGAATGCCGCCCTCGACGCCGGTTACGCTCTTCTCGAAGCCTGCTTCGATACCGGTTTCGGGCTTGATCTCTGATGGCGCCTCGACAGGGGCCGCGGCCGGGTTGACCTCGATCTGCGGCTTCGGCGCTTCGGCCTTGGGCGGCGGCGGCGGCGGCGGTGGCGGTGGCGGCGGCGGCGCGCCGACAAAGGCCATCATTGACGGAGGAGTCGGCAGCGCGTCGAACGCCATCAGCGGGACGATGACGAGCGCGGCCACGACCAGCGTCTCGACGAGCATCGTCAGCGCTACGGTATAGCCCGACTTATTGCCGAACTTGATTGAAGGATCGACGACATCGCCAAACATGTCGCGTGCCACGAAACACCCTCCTGGCCCGTCCGCAAGGTGGCGCGAGCCGCCGATTATAGCGACCGCCAAAAAAGCCTGTCAAACCGGGTTAGACACCGGGTTCGGCCGTTTGCTCCAAAACAATTTGACGGGCGCTCAGGAAGTAACCCGCTCGCCCGTCAAGACCGCCAATTCTAGTGACCGGCCATCAGCCGGTCAACCGTTTCGACTAGAAAATTACGCGTCCAGCCGGAATTTTTACATGCTGTGTACGTTCTAGCTCGTCTCGATTCTCATCGCGTAGAACGAGCGCCACACGAACACCATGCCGGTGATGAAAAACACCGCCGCCAGCGCCGCCACGACCGTGCTGCCATACTGCGCGCTCATGTAGACCCCGAGCTCCACCGCGAGCACACCGAAGAGCGTCGTGAACTTGATCACCGGGTTCATCGCCACTGACGAGGTGTCCTTGAACGGATCGCCGACCGTGTCACCGACCACCGACGCGGCGTGGAGATCGGTGCCCTTCATCTTCAATTCGGTCTCGACGATCTTCTTGGCGTTGTCCCAGGCGCCGCCGGCGTTGGCCATGAAGATCGCCTGGAACAGCCCGAACAGGGCGATCGAAATCAGGTAGCCGATGAAGAAGAACGGCTCGGCGAACGCGAAGGCGAGCGTCGAGAAGAACACCGCAAGGAAGATGTTGAACATCCCCTTCTGCGCGTACTGGGTGCAAATCTCGACGACCTTGCGGCTGTCCTCGACCGAGGCCTTGGTCGACCCCTCGAGGCGAATGTTGCGCTTGATGAACTCCACCGCTCGATACGCGCCGGTCGTGACGGCCTGCGTCGACGCGCCGGTGAACCAGTAGATCATCGAGCCGCCGGTGATGAGTCCCAGCAGGAACGGCGAGTGCAGGATCGAGAGGTTCTCCATCCCGGTCGTGAGACCCTGCGTCAGCGCCATGATGATCGCGAAGATCATCGTCGTCGCGCCGACCACCGCCGTGCCGATCAGCACCGGCTTGGCCGTGGCCTTGAACGTGTTGCCGGCGCCGTCGTTCTCTTCGAGCAGCTCCTTGGCCACCTCGAAGTTGACCCGGAAACCGAACTCCTTCTGCAGCTCCTGTTCGATGTTCGGCAGCTGCTCGATCTGCGACAGCTCGTAGACCGACTGCGCGTTGTCAGTGACCGGGCCATACGAGTCGACCGCGATCGTCACCGGTCCCATACCGAGGAACCCGAACGCGACCAGACCAAACGCGAAGATCGCGGGGGCGCGCATCATCGCCCCGAGACCGCCCATCTCCGCCACCGCGGAGGCGATCGCCATCAGCCCCATGATGGTGAGGCCCAGCCAGTAGCTGCTGAAGTTGCCGGCGACCAGACCGGAGAGGATGTTGAGCGACGCACCGCCCTCACGCGAAGAGGTCACCACCTCGCGCACGTGGCTCGAATGCGTCGAGGTGAACACCTTGACGAACTCGGGGATGATCGCGCCGGCGAGCGTACCGCAGGTGATCACGGTGGAGAGCTGCCACCAGAGCGACGTGTTGCCGCCCAGGCTCGGGATCAGCAGATACGACAGGACGTAGGTGAGCACGACCGAGACGATCGACGTGAGCCAGACAAGTGACGTGAGCGGCGCCTCGAAGTTCATCTTTACTGCATTGGCGTAGCGGCCGCGGGCGATGGCGTTGTTGACGAGATACGAGCCGGCCGACGCCAGCACCATCATCACGCGCATCATGAAGATCCAGACGAGAAGCTGCACCTGCACGGCCTGGTCGGTCACCGCGAGCATGATGAAGGAAATGAGGGCAACGCCGGTGACGCCGTAGGTCTCGAAGCCGTCGGCGGTCGGCCCGACCGAGTCGCCGGCGTTGTCGCCGGTGCAGTCGGCAATCACGCCGGGGTTGCGCGCGTCGTCCTCCTTGATCTTGAAGACCACTTTCATCAGGTCGGATCCGATGTCGGCGATCTTGGTGAAGATCCCGCCGGCGATGCGCAGCGCCGCGGCCCCGAGCGACTCGCCGATCGCGAAGCCGAGGAAACAGACGCCGGCGTATTCGCCCGGAATGAAGAGCAGGATGGCGAGCATGAAGAGCAGCTCCACCGAGATCAGCATCATGCCGACGCTCATGCCGGCCTGCAGCGGAATGTCGCAGACCGGGAAGGCCATGCCGCGCAGACTCGCAAACGCGGTGCGCGAGTTCGCCAGCGTGTTGATGCGGATGCCATACCAGGCGACGCCGTAGCTGCCGCCGATGCCAATCAGGCTGAATAGCAGGATGATCGCGATGCGGTAGAGCGGAAACCCGATCATCGTGAAGTAGGCAACGATGACGACGCCGATGAAGACCTCGAGGATCAACAGTAACTTGCCCTGCTGAATCAGATAGGCCTTGCAGGTCTCGTAAATCAGGTCCGAGATGTCGGCCATCGAGCGGTGCACGGGCAGCTTCTTGACGTTGGTGTAGCTCATCGCGCCGAAGAGCAGCCCGAGCACGCACACGAACAAACCGGACAAGAGAATGTCGTGTCCGGTGTATCCGAGGAAGTCGCCCTGATTGAGATCCGGCAGATGGATGTTCACTTCGCCGCCGGGCAGGTGCTCCTGCGCAGGAGCGCCGGCGGCCACCGGCGGCTGGGCCGCGGCGAAAACGGATGCCGACGAAAGGAGCAGCGTGAGCACGAGGACGCGGGGGCGGAGGATTCGAGTCATCATCGTTGGTTGTGTGCGGCCGGGAAGGCCCATGGTCGGTCCCGTTAGAGCCGGGACCCTCTCAGTGACGGCCCGGGCTTCAGCGCGGGCGGTTCATCGGTTCGAACATCGCCTGGCAGCGCCATGCCGCCAGTCAGAAAAATCCGGATTCCTTCTTCTACCGACAAGCGCGGAAAACTGACCTGGTCGCGCGCATAGACCACGACACCGCCGAGATACAGGTGATTGGTCGGCACGTACACCGCTACCATCGCTTCGGGACCTCGCCCGCGATCGATCGTGAACTCCTTGGTCAGAAATCCGAGCAACATCCCGCGCCTGGCGTCCTCGACGAGCACGACTTTCTTGAAGCCGGCTTCGTTGTCCGGCGAAAACGCCGCCACCAGCTGCTTGACCGGCGCGTAGATCGTCTTGAAGACGGGCACGTGGAGCAAGTAGTACTCCGCCCGCTGCAGCACGCGCTTGCCAATCATATTGGTGGCGGCGGCGCCCACCACGAGAATGATTGCGGCTGTCAGCAGAACGCCGAGTCCGGGAACTTCCCGTCCGAGCGCGCGCACCGACAGCGGCCGCGTGGCGCCATCCACGAGCTGAAAAATCCACACCACCGCCGCGACGCTGATGAACAGCGGCACGGTCACGAAAAACCCGGTGATGAAAGTCCGTCTCAGCCAGCTCATGACATCAACCAGACGGCGGCCACGCCGGCGAGGACGAACCGGTAGATCGCAAACGCCGACAGCGAGTGATTGGCCAGGTATCGCAGGAACAACGAGATCGTCAGATACCCGACGACGCCCGAGACCACCAGCCCCACGGCAAACATCGCGGCAGGCAGATCCGCCGCGCCCGCCTCGAACACCTCCAGCGTCTCCTTTCCGGCCGCGGCGACCACCGCCGGAAGACTCAGGAGGAACGCAAATCGCGCCGCGCCGGGGCGCGTCAATCCGAGCAGCAGGGCAACGGTCAGCGTCGCACCGGATCGCGAAACGCCGGGAATAAGCGCCGCCGCCTGTGCCGTGCCGATCGCCGCCGCATCCCAATAAGTGATGCTCGCCTCGGTCCGGCGCGCGGTGCCGAACCACTCGGCAATCAGCAATCCCGCGCCGCCAACGGCGAGCGCCACGATGACGACGGCGGGATCGCGCAGGCCCTCGAGCATGTCACCGAAGAGCAGCACCACCACGACAACCGGCAGCGTGCCGACCACGATCAACCGGACCAGCCGCTCGTAATCGCCGTCCTTGAAGCGCAACGCGCCCGCCGCGCTCGCGATCATCGCGCGGATGTCGCGATGAAAATACGCGATCACCGCGAGGAGCGTGCCGACGTGGCACGCCACGTCGAACGCCAGCCCATAGCGGCCGGCGTCCCAGGCGAAAAGCGCACGCGCGAGAATCAGGTGCCCGGAGCTAGAAACCGGCAGAAACTCGGTCAATCCCTGGACGACGCCGAGAAGCGCCGCGTCGAGCAGATTCACGGCGCCGACTTAACCCCGGAACTCACTCGAGTCGCTGGCGCCAACGGCGCCAGAAGCGCTCGAAAGGTGCCACTTTCGGCCGAAATCTTCGAAGTGCCTCGATGACACGATCGTGGACTCAAGTGAATCGAGAGGTTAAGACGCCTTGCGCCCGACCGTCGGCGGCTTCGTGCTCGGCGGCTTCGTGGTCGTCTTCGAGCGCCCCTTCGCCTGCTTGCCGCTCAGCAGAATCGCAATCGCAGCAGCGATGAAGATCGTGGAGTAGGTGCCGCTGATGATGCCGACCAGCATCGTGAACGCAAAGCCGCGCAGCACCTCGCCGCCGAAGATGAACAGCGACAGCACGGCGAGAAACGTCGTCCCGGCGGTGATGATCGTGCGGCCCAGCGTCTGGTTGACGCTCAGGTTGACCACGTGCTCGAGCGACTCGCGCCGCATGCCGCGCAGGTTCTCGCGCACGCGGTCGAAGATGACGATCGTGTCGTTCACCGAGTAACCGGTAATCGTGAGAATCGCCGCCACGACGTTGAGCGAGAGGTCGTAGCCGAAAAAGGTGAGAGCGGCGATCGTGACCAGCACGTCGTGGAGCGTCGCAGCGATGGCGCCGATCGCGAACTCCCAGCGGAAGCGCAGCCAGATGTAGGCGGTGATGCCGAGAATCGAGAAGAGCGTCGCGTAGATGCCTTTGAGCTGGAGGTCGCGCCCAATGACCGGACCGACGATCTCCTGGCTGAGCACTTCGAACTTGCCGAGGTTCGCCGCCTGCAGCGCGCTGACCACGGCCTGCGCGCCGGTCTCGAGGCTCACGCCCTGCTCGGCCGCCGCCGCCTGTGGCAGGCGGATGAGCCACTCGCGCTCCGCCGGGTCGCCGTACGGCTGAATGACCTTGTCGCCCGGAATGGAGCCGAGCGCCGCGCGCACCGCGTCCTCGCGCACCTCCTGCTCGAACTTGATCACCATCAGCGTTCCGCCGGAGAAGTCGATCCCGAGCGGCAGGCCGCCCATGGCAATCTTCGCGAACCCGGCGATGATGATGACGGCCGAAAGCGCAATGGCGTGCCACCGCCATCGGATGAAGTTGTAGTTGGTGTTCTTCAGGATCTGCATTAGATGCTCAACTTCGCCACCTGCCGGCGTGACAGCGCGAGCTCGAACATCGTGCGCGACACGAACACGGCGGTGAACACGTTCGAGAGCAGGCCGATCGTGAGCGTCATCGCGAAGCCGCGGATCGGGCCGGTGCCGAACT
Organism: uncultured Acidobacteriota bacterium; assembly: GCA_963807105.1. Classification (GTDB taxonomy): domain Bacteria; phylum Acidobacteriota; class Vicinamibacteria; order Vicinamibacterales; family UBA2999; genus DASPWV01. The sequence goes on from CAWEAM010000007.1 coordinate 84,576, forward strand.
GAAAGAGGAACGCCGCGGCGATGAGCGACGCCACGTGCGTGTCGAGAATGGTGAGGAAGACGCGATCGAAGCCGGCGCCGACCGCCTGGCGCGGCGTCTTGCCCGCTGCCAGCTCCTCCTTGATGCGCTCGAAGATCAGCACGTTCGAATCGACACCCATGCCGATCGTGAGAATGAAGCCCGCGATGCCCGGCAGCGTCATCGTCGCGCCGACATACGCCATCAGCCCGAGCAGGATAAGGAGATTTGCGACGATCGACACCATTGCGTTCACGCCGGAGAGCTTGTAATAGACGAGCATGAACAGCAACACGAACAGGAGGCCGCCAATCGATGCGGCAACGCCCGCCCTGATCGACTCCTGACCGAGCGTCGGGCCGACGGTCCGCTCCTCGAGGTACGTGAGGTTGGCGGGCAGCGCGCCCGACCGCAGGACAAGCGAAAGATCCGCCGCCTCCTGCTGCGTGAAATTGCCGTGAATGCGGCCTTCGTCGTTGATTCGCTCTTCGATGCGCGGCGCCGTAAACACGCGGTTGTCGAGCACGATCGCCAGCGAACGCCCGACGTTGTTCTGCGTGAAGGTGCCGAACCGCTGCGCCCCGTCGTTGTTGAGCGAAAAGCTCACGGCCGGACGGCTGTTCTCGTCGAGCGACGGCCGCGCATTGCGCAGGTCGCGCCCCGTGACCGCCGGAACGCGCCGGATAACGTAATACACGGTGCTCGCGCGCTCGCCCGGAGCGCCTTCGCTGGTGCCCGGCAGGATCTGCAGGTCGGGGGGAAGATTGCCATTGTAGGCCTGGCGTGCCGCCGCTTCGTCGGAGAACGGCCCCTGCTCGACCAGCTTCAGTTCGAGCTGCGCGGTGCGGCCGATGACGTCCTTGGCACGACGGACGTCCTCCACCCCAGGCAGCTGCACCAGGATCTGGTCGGCGCCGGTGTGCCGTGCGACGATTGGCTCGGCGACGCCGAGCTCGTTGACCCGGCGCTCGATCGTCTGCAGCGCCTGCGTCACCGCTTCGTCGCGCAGCTGCATCGCGATATTCGGCCGCATCGTGAAGACGTAGCTGCCGGCTCCCGACGAGCGGTTGTAGGTGAGCTCGATTTCGGTGAGCAGTTGGCGGAACGCCGCATCCTGGTCGGCCGGCACGTTCTCGACGCGGAACTCGGTGGAGCTGACCACGTTGACGGTCGCCCCGGGCATCGTCGCCTTGATCTGCTCGCGCAGCCGATCGGCGGCCGTCTGCGTCTCGAGCTGCACGGCATCCTCGGTCTGGACGCGGAGCACGAGGTGCACGCCGCCCTTCAAGTCGAGACCGAGCCGGATCCTCTGGTCCGGGGGATAGAACGCGTACACCGACAACGCGATGACGCCGATGATGATCAGGAGCTTCCAGCGGAGGTTCTTCGCCATGATGTCCGATTACGCGTTCCGCGCGTCGACGACCGGCGCCTGCCCCTGATAGCCGACGATGGCCGTGCGGGCGAGTTCGACGCGGACGTTCTGCGCAATCTGCAGCTGCACCGATTGCTCGTTCAGTTTGGTGATCGATCCGAAGATGCCACCCGAGGTGACCACACGATCGCCGACCTTCAGCGCGCTCAGGAACTCCTCTACTTTCTTCTGCCGCCGCTTCATCGGCAACAGGATGATGAAGTAGAAAATCGCCAGAACCAGGGCGAAGGGAATCAGCTGGACGAGGATGCTGCCACCCTGATTGGGTGCAGCCATGGCCAGCAGGAATTCGGCTTCACTGAGGTCCCTCGACATCATGGAATCGACGAGCGGCGGGAAAAGGTCCGACGGAACATCTGCCGGAACTTCTCGAACGTGCCAAACGATATAGCCTCTCTAATCCGCCGCATCGTGTCAAGGTAAAAGTATAGATTATGCAACGTGTTAAGGGTGCTCGAGGTGATCTCGCCGGCGAGAAAGAGATGGCGCAGGTAGGCGCGCGAGTAGCGCCGGCACGTCGGGCAGCCGCACGCCGCGTCGGGCGGACTACCGTCCTCGGCGAACTGCGCGTTCTTGATGTTGATGGGCCCCTCGCTGGTGAACAGTTGGCCGTTGCGCGCATTGCGTGTCGGGAGTACGCAGTCGAACATGTCCACGCCGCACGCCACCGCCTCGACGATGTCGAGTGGCGTGCCGACGCCCATCAGATAGCGCGGCCGATCGGCGGGCAGGAGCGACGCCGTGAGCTCGACTACTTTGTACGTGTCGTCGCTCGGCTCGCCGACGCTGAGGCCGCCAATGGCGTAACCCTCGAAGCCGACGGCTATTGTGAGCTCCGCGCTCAGCGTACGAAGCTCCGGCGAAGTGCCGCCCTGGACGATCCCGAACTGCGCCTGGCCGGAATTGCTCGCCATGACATCAGGAGCGTCGCCTCGACGGATGGCCGTCCACCGCGCGCGACAGCGTTCGGCCCAGCGCGCCGTGAGCTCGACCGTCGCCCGCAGTGTCTTGTGCGCGGCGGGGAGCGCCGGGCACTCGTCGAGCACCATGGCGATGTCCGACCCCAGCCGGGCCTGGATGTCCACCGCCTTCTCCGGCGTGAGCAGGTGCGGCGACCCATCGAGGTGCGATCGGAAATGGACACCCTGCTCTTCGATCGTGCGTCGGGCCGCCAGGCTGAACACCTGGTAGCCGCCGCTGTCGGTGAGAATCGCGTGCGGCCATGCTATGAACCGGTGGAGCCCGCCGAGGCGCGCGATCAGGTCGTCGCCAGGCCGCAGATAGAGGTGATAGGTGTTGCCCAGGATGATCCCCGCCCCCATCTCCTCGAGGTCGCGCGCGACCACCGCCTTGATCGCGCCCTGGGTGCCCACCGGCATGAAGACCGGCGTCTCGATCGCGCCGTGCGGCGTGACGATGACGCCGCGGCGCGCGGCCGCGTCACGATGTGTGAGAGTGAAAGAGAACACTGTCCGGCTGGCGGTTCGGCGTCAAGACGAACGTCACCGGTCTTCTGACCAGCCGACCGCGTTGCTATTATCGCTGTCGTGAAGAAGCTGCGGGTGGGCGTCATCTTCGGCGGGCGGTCGGGCGAGCACGAAGTGTCGATTGCGTCGGCGGCGGCGGTGCTCAAGAACCTCGATCGCACGCGCTACGAGCCGGTCGGCATCCGCATCGAGAAGGACGGGCGCTGGACCATCGTCGATCGCATGCCGACGGCGATCTCCGCGGCCGAGGTGATCGACCAGTCGCGCCTCCAGAGCGCGCGGCACGTCCGGCCCGGACGCGAGACCGTGCTGCTGCCACACCCGAGCGACGAGACGATCATCACCATCGCGCGCCGCGGCGCGTCGAAGGACACGTCCGACATCGAGCAGGCGGTGGTCACAGGTCTGGGACTGGACGTAGTCTTCCCGGTGCTCCACGGTCCGTACGGCGAAGACGGGACGGTGCAGGGACTGCTCGAACTGGCCAACGTCCCCTACGTCGGCGCCGGCGTGCTCGCCTCGTCGGTCGGCATGGACAAGGCGGCGATGAAGACGATGTTTGCGGCGCGCGGCCTGCCGGTCTGCGCGTGGCAGTCGTTCGTGCGCGCCGACTGGGAGGGCGCCCGCGCGGGCGTGCTCAATCGGCTGCGTCCGCTGGGCCTGCCGCTCTTCGTCAAGCCGGCCAACCTCGGGTCGAGCGTCGGCATCTCGAAGGTCAAGACCGAGAGCGATCTGCCGACCGCCATCGAGCTCGCGCTCGAGTTCGATCGCAAGGTCGTCGTCGAAGCGGCAGTGCCCGAGGCGCGCGAGATCGAGTGCGCGGTGCTCGGCAATCACGCGCCAGAGGCGTCGCTCCCGGGTGAGGTGATCCCATCGCGCGAGTTCTACGATTACGAGGCCAAGTATCTGGACGAGGCGTCGCGCACGGTGATCCCCGCCGAGCTCGCGCCCGAGCAGACGGCCGAAGTGCAGCGCCTCGCGATCGAGGCATTCAAGGCAATCGATGCCGCCGGGTTGTCGCGGGTCGACTTTCTCCTCTCGCGCGGCAGCGGCACGATCTACGTCAACGAGATCAACACCATCCCCGGCTTCACCACGATCAGCATGTACGCCAAGATGTGGGAGGCGAGCGGCGTCGCCTATCCCGCTCTCGTCGATCGCCTCATCCAGCTCGCGCTCGAACGCCACGCCGACAAGCAGCGGCTCCGTACCAGCATCATGTAGCTGCGGCAGCGGCCGCCGCGCGCTCACCGGACGCGTCGATCGCGCGCATCGCGCGCGCGCCGATCGCACGCCCGCTACAGTTTTTCGCACGGTGATCCGAAATCTGTCTTGAACCAGTGATCGTGGCGGGGCGAGATGGTCGTCAGCGCGCGCTCGGTTGACTCAGAGCGTTGGTTTGTGCTTGACATCCCATTTTTCTCATCCATAATCTACATCTGGTATGAGGGTGGACGGCTCAGGCCACGGGTTGTGAAGACCTGAGACAGGCTTCACGGCACGAGGTCGCCACTGAGGCACGAGCGCGGCCCCCTTCAGGAGGAACAATGGCGAAGAAGGCGAAGAAGGCGGCCAAGAAGGCCAAGAAAGCAAAGAAGAAGTAAGGCCGTCTCAAATGGGGCGGTTGCTTGTTTTGAACTGCCCCACCTTTTCCTCCGCTCTCAATGAGAGAGCACGAGCTCGCGCGACGCTCAGTCCAACACACACACACTTGGCGGCGCGCACCGACGCGCGAAGGGGCCGGCACACGATGCGGAGTGCCAGGCGGCAGATGCATCGTGAGACGCGGCCACAACCTTCCGCAGCAACCCAACCTGAAGGGGGGGATTAGACCAATGGCGAAGAAGGCAAAGAAGGCGGCCAAGAAGGCCAAGAAGGCGAAGAAGCGCTAGACCTGATCAGCGCTGACAGATCCAAAGGGGGACCAGGGCAACCTGGTCCTCTTTTTGTTTGGCCACAGATGACAAGAGGTGGCGACCGCAGAAACACCGAAACGATTATCGAGTAAGCCACAGACGGGCACCGAAGCCACAGACTTGGCTTGTTCAATCCAATTCTTGCTTGGTGGTTTCTGCGCGTTCCGTAGATCGCGTTCTTCGGTTCTCCGACTCCTTCAGTTCCGCCGCGACTCAATGCTGCATCTCGAGTTCCGTGGCTACTGCCCCCCGATCCAGTTCGCGCCATCCCACACCCTGACGCTGCGGATCTGATCCCACTGCTGCAGGTGATCGACCACGTCCATGCCCGAGACGACGCGGCCGAAGACGGTGTAGCGGCCGTCGAGATGCGGCTGCGGTGAATGCGTGATGAAGAACTGGCTGCCGCCGGTGTCCTCCCAGTCGAGCGCCATGCCGACCGTGCCGCGCAAATACGGACGCTGATTGATCTCGTCGCGAATGGTGTAGCCTGGACCGCCTTCGCCATCGCCGCGCGGATCGCCGTCCTGCGCCACGAAATCGGGCACGACCCGATGCCACGGCGTGGCGCCGAGAAAGTTGCGGCGCGCCAGCGAGATGAAGTTGACGACGGCGCGCGGCGCGTCGAGCACCGCCAGCTCGATCTGGATCAGCCCTTTTTCGGTGTCGATGTAAGCCATCGGCGAGATCGTGGGAGCGATCAGCGGCTTCAGCTCGTTGAGCTCCGCCGGTCCGGCCGTGGGCGCCGGGCGCATGCCCGAGACGTCCGCCTCGGGGTTGATCGACTTCAACAGCGACGCGGCGCGGACGCGGATCGCCCAATCGCGATCCTCGAGCGCGCGCTCGAGCAGCGGCTGTGCCGCCTTCGGATCGAGCTCGACCAGCGCCGCGAGGACCGCGGCGCGCGCGACGTAGGTGGGATCCTTCTCAGCGCGTTCGTACGATGCGACGAGCGCCGGGACGCCAGCCCGCGACTTGAGGCGGACGAGTCCGTTCGCCGCCGCCTGGCGCACGACCACGTCGTCGACGTCCAGCCGTGCAAGAAGCGCCTTCTCGGCGCTGCCGGCCTGGGCGGCGACGAGCGCGTTGAGCACGGCGGGGATCACCCGTTGATCGCTGTCATCGAGCATCGCCGTCAGGCGCGGCTCGGCGCGCGCGGCGCCCAGCGTGCCGAGCGCGGCGGCGAGCGCGGCGCGCACGCTCCAGTGCGGATCGGGATCGAGGCCGGAGATTGCCGTCATGAAGGTCTCGGCGTCGGCGCGCGCGAGCGCTGTGAGCGACGCCGAGCGCATCGACGGCCACGGATCGGTGACGAAGTCGGCGAGCAGTTCGACGCTTTGCGGGGCGCCGATCTGGCCGAGCGCGGTCACGGCTTCGAGCCTGAGATTCGGGTCGATCTTCGGAGTGGTCACGACCTTCATCAGCGCCTCGACCGCCTCCGTCGCCTGCAGCGTGGCCAGCGCGCGGGCCGCCTGAATGCGCACCGCCGGCGGCTCGTCGGCCTTGGCGGCGATTGCAATCAGCGGCGCGATCGCGCGCGTGTCCTTGGTGGCGCCGAGTCCCTTCGCGGCAAACGCCCGCGTCATCGCTCCTTCGCCCTGCAGCAGCGTGAGCAGGACCGACGCCGCGCGCGGATCGCCGACGCGCTGAAACGCGTAGGCCAGCGGCCACCAGCGGCTGATCGGCTGACCCGAGCCGTCGAGCAGGGCCGAGGCGAGGCCGTCGTACGACGCGAGGCGGACGAGCGCGTACATTCCTAGCCGCACCGCTTCGGCGGCCGGCGGCTTCGGATGCTCGAGATCGTCCGGCGCGATATCGACGAGCGCGCCGGCCTTGACATGCGCGGCGATCATCGCGGCGATGGCTGATGCCGCCGGCTTGTGCGCCAGGAGTCCCAACCCCTCGGCCGCGCGTCCCTGTACGAATGGATCGGCGTCGGCGAGCGCGGCGACGAGCGGATCGGCCGCTGCCGACTGCCCGATGAGGCCGAGCGCAAACGCCGCCATCTGACGCACTTCGGGATCGGCGTCACTGAGCAGCGGCGCCAGCGGCTCGACGCCTTCGGCCAGCCGGACTCGGCCGATCGCGAGCGCCGCGCGACGGCGGATGCGCGCCTCGTCGTCGCGAACGAGCGTGGTCAGGTTGGGTGGCGAGGGCGGCGGTGGCGGCGGCCCCGGCGCCGGCGCGCGGCGCCCACGCGCCGGTGGCGCGACCGGAGGAGGCGGCGGCGCTTCGGGTTCCTGCGATCGCAGCACGCGATCCTCCTCGAGGCGGAGAATCCAGGCCATCTTCTCCTCGAAGGTCATCACCGGCCGGGGCGGCGTCACGACCGGCGGCGGTCCTGCCGCGCAGCTCGCAAGCACCGACACGCCCGCCCCGGTCAAGGCGCAGAGCAACAGGCGTCTGAAGTTCATGCGGTGGTTACACGGTCGGCATTGAGGCAGAGCATTCGTTGCGTGGCCTGCTCGACACGCTCTTGGACGATGGAAACGCCGATCCCGGGGCCGTCGGGCACCGCAATCGTGCCGTCGGCGGCGACCTCGATGGGCGGCTCGATCAGGTCCGGCTGGTAATAGCGCTGGCTGGCGGCGATGTCGCCAGGCAGCGTGAAATTGGGAAGGCTGGCGAGATGAATGTTGTGCGCGCGGCCGATGCCGGTCTCGAGCATGCCGCCGTGCCACACCGGAATGCCGTGCTGCGCGCAAAGGTCGTGCAGCCGGATCGACTCGAGGTGGCCGCCGACGCGGCCCGGTTTGATGTTGATGATCTTGCAGGCGCCCACGCGAATCGCGTCGCGAGCGATCCGCACCGTGTGGATCGATTCGTCGAGACAGATCGGCGTCTCAATCCGCTGCTGCAGCTCGGCATGATCGCTGACGTCGTCGTAGTCGAGCGGCTGTTCGATCATCATCAGGTCGAACGCGTCGAATCCGGCGAGATGCGATGCGTCGGCGAGCGAATACGCGGCGTTGGCGTCGACCATCAGCGGGATCGAGCCGAAGCGCTTGCGCACCATCGCCGCGGCGTCGATGTCCCATCCGGGTTTGACCTTGATCTTGATCCGCCGATAGCCGGCGGCGAGCTCCTTCTCGATCTTCGCCGCGAGCTGGTCGAGCGAATCCTGAATGCCAATCGAGACGCCCGACGCGATGCGCGGCTGCGTGCCTCCGAGCTGCTGCGACAGGGGAACGCCGGCGATCTTCGCGTGCAGATCCCACGCCGCCATCTCGACGGCTGCCTTCGCCATGTGGTGCCCGCGGATGGCGCGCAGCGCGGGAAACACCTCGCGCGCGTGCGCAAATGGCACGCCGAGCACGCGCGGCGCGATGAAGCCGCTGATGACGTGCCAGGCGGTCTCGGTCGTCTCGGAGCTGTAGAACGGATTGGCTTCCGCTACCGCCTCGCCCCAGCCTTCGTGGCCGTCGCCTTGAAGGCGGACGAGGAGAAAGGTGCGGTCGTACGAACGCCCGAAGCTCGTTTCGAAAAAACTCACCAGCGGCAGCCGGCACAGTCGGAGCTCGAGTCGATCGATGCGCACGGGAATGACTGAAACGATACCACGCGTGCTTGCATGGTCTTGCAGCTGGTCGATATACTCCGCCGCGGTGTGTCGTTCCGCTATATCGCCATCGAAGGGCCCATCGGCGTGGGCAAGACGCGGCTGGCGGAACGGCTGGCCAACCGTATCGACGGTGCCACCGTGCTCGAAGACGCGGACAATCCGTTTCTCGCCGATTTCTACAACCAGCGGCCCGGTGCGTCGCTCCAGGCGCAGCTGTTCTATCTCCTGAATCGTCATCGCCAGCTGATGACGATGCGGCAGGCGGATCTCTTTCAGCACAGCGTCGTCTGCGACTACGTGTTCGATCGCGACAAGATCTACGCCTATCTCAATCTCGACGACAACGAGCTGTTCATCTATCAGCGACTCTACGAGCTGCTTGCGCGCGACATCGTGGGACCCGACCTGGTGATCTATCTCCAGGCGCCGACCGAGGTGCTGATGCGCCGGCTCAAGTCGCGGCCGGTCGATCCCGAGCAGGCGCTGCCGCAGCCGGACGCGGACTACCTGCGCGAGCTGAACGAGGCCTATCAGCATTTCTTCTTTCACTACACCGCCACCCCGCTGCTCGTCGTCGAAACGTCGCAGTTCGATGCGGATAGCGACGAGGCGCTCGATGATCTCGTCCGGCAGATCTCGAGCCTGACGCGCGGTACGCGCTATTACGTGCCTCGGACTGGAACGAAGACCTGAACGGACGGTGTGTCCCGACCGTTCGGACCCGAGGGTCACGTGGCGGACCTGAGGGACCGCGTGACGTGCGCATGCCGTACGCAGCGCGGGTCTTTAAACCCGTGATTCTGCTAAGCTGACGCGATGGCCTGGTTCAAGAAAGCGCGGAAGCCGATTGCCGCGCCGGACAAGACCAGCCGGGTGCCAGAGGGACTCTGGGTCAAGTGTCCCGACTGCGACGCGATCATCTACACCAAGGACCTGGTAAAGAACCTCAGCGTCTGCGCGAAGTGCTCGCATCACTTCCGCCTCACTGCCAAGGAACGGCTGCGGTCGCTCTTCGACGACGAGCAGTACACCGAACTCGATGGCGGCCTGCGATCGAATGATCCTCTGAAATTCACCGACACCAAGCCATACGGCAAGCGCCTCGCCGCGAGCCAGGCCGCAACCGGACAGGCCGATGCGGTGGTCGTCGGCATCGGCCGGATCGAAGGCATCGATGCCGTGGCCACCGCGATGGAGTACACGTTCATCGGCGGCAGCATGGGCGTTGTGATGGGCGAGAAGATCGTCCGCGGCATCGAAGTGGCGCTCATCCGGCGGATGCCTGTGATCATCGTCTCGTGCTCGGGCGGCGCGCGGATGATGGAAGGCGCGCTTTCGCTGATGCAGATGGCCAAGGTCGCCGCGGCGCTGGCGCGTCTCGATCGCGCCGGACTGCCGTATCTCTCGGTGCTCACCGATCCGACGACCGGCGGCGTCACGGCAAGCTTCGCGATGCTAGGCGATCTGAACATCGCCGAGCCCAAGGCGCTCATCGGCTTTGCCGGGCCGCGCGTGATCGAGCAGACCATCCGCCAGAAGCTACCCGACGGGTTTCAGCGCAGCGAGTTTCTCGTCGACCGCGGCATGCTCGACCTCGTCGTCGATCGGCGCGAGCTGAGGGCCACCCTCGGCCGCGCGCTCCGGTTCATGGGCGCGCGCGAGGCGGCAGCGGCGACGGTGGCGTCCGGAGCGATGGCCGTGGAGCGGCCAGGTGACGCCTGACGACGTCCGGACTCGGCTGCTGGCACTCGAGCAGTTCGGCATCAAGCTCGGTCTCGACAACATCCGCACCCTCGTCACTGCCTTCGACAACCCGCAGGCGTCCTTCGTCTCCATTCACATCGCCGGCACCAACGGCAAAGGCTCGGTGAGCGCCATGGTCGAGCGGGCCGTTCGCGACGCCGGCTACCGCACCGGCCGCTACACGTCGCCCCATCTCGATCGTCTCGAGGAGCGCATCGCGCTCGACGGCGAACCGGTCGACGCCGGGCTTTTCGAGCAGGTCACCCACGACGTCTTCGAGGCCGTCGACACGCTTCGGGCGCGCGGCGCGCTGCAGGCCATGCCGACGTTCTTCGAGGTCACCACGGCCGTGGCATTCGAAGTGTTTCGCCGCGCCGCGGTGAACGTCGGTGTCGTCGAGGTCGGACTGGGTGGCCGCTTCGACGCGACCAATGTGCTTACCCCATCGGTGACCGCGATTACCTCGATCGCGATGGATCACGAGCGCCACCTCGGTTCGTCGCTGGCGAGCATCGCCCGTGAGAAGGCGGGGATTCTCAAACGCGGCGTGCCGGCGGTGGTCGGCGCCGTCCAGGACGAGCCGATGAGCGTCATAGCAAACGTGGCCGAAGCGGAGGGCGCGCCAATCGTCTACGCGGATGACAGGCTCATCCGGTCGGTGTCGATGCACGCCGGTAAAGCGACGATCAGCGTCACGACGCCCGAGCGAGAGTACACCGACGTGCGCCTCGCGCTCGACGGTGACCATCAAGTGGCAAACGCCCTCGTCAGCATCCGCACGCTCGAGGTGCTGAATGGCCGTGGCGCCGATCTGGCCGCCTCGAACATCATCGCGGGTCTTCAGGAGGTCTCGTGGCCCGCGCGGCTGGAATGGCTGAAGCTGCCCGACAACGGCGAAGTGCTGATCGACGCGGCGCACAACGTGGCGGGCGCCACGGCGCTCGCGCGTTATCTCGTGCAACGCGGCGCCTCGCCGCTGCCGCTGGTGATCGCGATCATGCGCGACAAGGACGTCGACGGCATGCTGCAGGCGCTGCTGCCGATCGCGTCGCGCTGCGTCGTGACCTCCGTGGCGTCGGCGCGCGCGATGGATGCCGGCGAGCTCGCGGACCATCTGCGCCGTCTCGCGCCATCGCTGCAGGTTGCCATCGAGCGCGATCCGGAATCGGCCGTGCGGCGCGCACTCGCGAGCGATCGGCAGGCCGTGGCCGCCGGTTCGATCTTTCTGGTTGGACCGCTGCGCGCGCGATTGCTCGCGGCCGGTGCGGTATCCTTGCACAGTCGATGAAGCGTCACGCGCTGCGGCTGTCGCTGGCTTACTTGTCGCTGCTGGTTCTCTGCGCCTCCGCCTCCGCGCAAAGCATTCCCGGATGGGAAACCAAACAGTTCTCGATGGAGCGGCTCGACGCCGATCGCATCCGGCTGATGCGCGAGGTCGAGGTCATCGGCGTCGGTCCGAACGAAGGTCAGCAGATCTTTGCCGACGACCTTCTGTGGAACACGAGGACCGGCGAGCTGTCGGCCGAAGGGAGCGTGCTGCTGGTCTCGAAGACGGGACGCATCGCCGCCGAGCGCGTGACGTTCAACACCAAGACCGGCCTCGGCACATTTCACACCGCGTCGGGCACGGCTGCGCTGGGCAACGTCGACGCCGAACAGAGAAGCATGTTCGGCACGCTCGAGCCAGACGTCTATTTCTACGGCGAGACGATTGAAAAAATCGGCGACGACCGCTACCGCATCAAGCGCGGCGGATTCACGACCTGCGTTCAGCCCACGCCGCGCTGGGATGTCGTCAGCGGCACGGCCATCATTGATCTCGAGGACTACGCCATCCTGCAAAACGCGGTGCTGCGCGTCAAGGACGTGCCCGTTTTCTACCTGCCGGTGCTGTACTATCCGATTCAGAGCGACGACCGCGCCACCGGATTTCTGCTGCCGACCTACGGTTCGTCGACGTACCGCGGCCAGTCGATCAGCAACGCGTTTTTCTGGGCAATCAACCGCAGCCAGGACGCGACCTTTTTCCACGATTTCCGCTTCAGCCGCGGGCAAGGATTCGGCGGCGAGTACCGCTACGTGATGGCGCCTGGCGCCGAAGGCAACCTGCGCGCCTACCGATCGCTCGAGAGCGCGGCAACGCTCGACACCGACACCGGAAGCACCGAGACGCCGGACCGCGAGAGCTTCGAGGTGCGCGGCAGCATGGTGCAACGGCTTCCGGCGGGAATGAGCGCGCGCGCGCGCCTCGACTACTTCTCCGACATCACCACCCGCCAGCTCTATCAGAACAACTTCCTCGATTCCAACTACAGCACCCGCGTGCTGGCGGGCGGCGTGTCGGGCGCCTGGAAGTCGGTCTCGCTGAGCGTCGAAGCCAACCGCTACGAGTCGTTCCAGGGGGCCAACTTTTCCACGGTCTACGGCTCGATGCCGTCGGTGACGACGATGATTTCGAGTCAGCGCATCGGCCGGCTGCCGCTGTTCGCCAGCGTCAACTCGACGATCTCGAACGCGCTCTCCAAGACAATCGCCGGCGATACCGAGATCGATCGCGGGATGTTTCAAAGCTCGCTCGCGCCGTCGCTGCGGGCGCCGATCCTGAAGCTGCCGTTCTTGACGACTACGGCCGCGCTCGTTTACCGCGACGAGTACTACAGCGAGCAGCTCGTCGGCGGCGTGCAGCTGCCGCGCGCCACGTCGCGGCGCTTTTTCGAGATGAGCGCGGAAGCGATCGGGCCCGTCTTCACCCGCGTCTTCGCGCCGGGCGGCGGTCAGGGCGCGCGATTGAAGCACGTGATCGAGCCGATTCTGGGCGTGCGCAAGACCACGCACTTCGACAACCCGGTTCTGCCCTTTCCCGATCTCTACACATTCCCCGGTGTCACGCGCGTCAACTACGGCGTCAACAACCGCCTGCTCCTCCGGCCGGCGGCGAGCGAGGAGCAGACGACTGCCAAGCCGCCGCGCGAGATTCTTTCGGTGCAGATGGACCAGAGCCACTACTCCGATCCCGCCTCGAGCGTCTACGATTCGCAGTACTCGCTCAGCTACTTCTATCGTCCGCCGAACAGCCTGTCACCGCTCGGTGTCACAGTCCGCAGCTCGCCGTTCACCGGCGTGACGACCGACCTCCGCACCGAGATCGACACGACCGGGACGTCGGACAAGACGCTCCTTGGTTTGGCGCTCACCGGCACCGTGGGCTCGCGCCACGTGCAGGCGTCCGGCGGCTGGAGCCAGCGCCCGTCGTTCGGCGACGCGACCCGTCCCGACAGCTATCTCCAGGGGTCGGGCACGGTGCGCACCGCGAACGACGCTATCGGCGGCACCTACACGTTCAACTACGACATCAACCGCTCGACGATGTTCCAGCAGCGGTGGACCGGTCACTACAGTACGCAGTGCTGCGGCATCCTGCTCGAGTACCAGCAGTACAACTTTCCGGCCAGCGACCCGCGGTTCCCGGTTCCTTCTGACCGCCGCTTCAATCTCTCGTTCACGCTGGCCGGCGTCGGCGCCTTTTCGAACTTCTTCGGGGCGTTCGGCGGTAACACGTCACGCTTTTGATCCCGGCGGTGCCTGGAGTGCCTAAGGGTGCCTGGTGTGCCATGGGTGCTCAGTGCGTGGTGCTTGGTGCTCCGGTGCTCGGGTGCTCGCATGATTGCGCGCTCGGGGGACTTCTCCAGCGAGAAACGCGCAGCACGCGGCACCGCGCCTAACACCTGGCGCCGAGCGCCTCAAAGCAGCTGGCGCTCAGCACCTTGCACATAGCACCCCGCGCTCCAGGCACCCTAGGCACTCCAGGCACCCCAGGCATCGTGTGAGTTGTTGCGCTAAGATTGTTGGCTGCTCGATGAAGGGGCTCATTCTCAGTGGCGGCAAAGGCACGCGCCTCCGCCCGTTGACCTACACCAGCGCCAAGCAGCTCGTTCCCGTCGCCAACAAGCCCGTCCTCTTCTACGGGGTGCAGGCGCTCGTCGAAGCCGGCATCAGCGAGATCGGCGTCGTCGTCGGCGAGACACAGGCGGAGATCAGAGCGGCGCTCGGCGATGGCTCGCGGTTTGGCGCGCGGATCACCTATCTCGAGCAGGACGCGCCGCGCGGCCTGGCGCACGCCGTGCTCATCAGCGAGCCGTTCATCGCCGGCGATGCGTTCGTGATGTATCTCGGCGACAACCTGCTCAACAAAGGCATCGTGCCGTTCGTCCGGCAGTTCGAGCGCGAGCGGCCAGCCGCCCAGATCCTGCTCACGCCGGTTCCCGATCCGCAGATGTTCGGTGTCGCCGAGCTCGCCGAGGGCAAGGTGCGGCGTCTCGTCGAAAAACCAAAGGAGCCGAAGAGCAACCTCGCGCTGGTCGGCGTCTACATGTTCAGCGCCGAGATCTTCAAGTCGGTCAAGGAGATCAAACCGAGCTTCCGCAACGAGCTCGAGATCACCGATGCCATTCAGAATCTGATCGATCGCGGGCTCACCGTGACGCCGCATCTGGTTGACGGCTGGTGGAAGGACACGGGCAAGCTCGAGGACATGCTCGAGGCCAACCGCCTCGTGCTCGAGACGTTCGAGCGGCGCATCGACGGCAGATACGACGAGGACTCGCGCATCGAAGGCAAGGTCGTGATCGAAGAGGGTGCGGTCATCGAACAGTCGGTGGTGCGCGGACCGGCGATTATCGGCGCCCGCGCGAAGATCACCCGCTCCTACATCGGTCCGTTCACCTCGATCATGAACGACGTCACCATCCGCGAGTCGGAGATCGAGCACAGCATCGTTCTCGAAGGATCGATCATTCAGGACCTGGGCACGAGGGTCGCCGACAGCCTGATCGGAAAGAACGTGAAGATCAATCGCCTCGACCTCAAGCCTTCAGCTTACCGGTTCATGCTCGGCGACAATTCCGAAGTGTGGATCCGATGGTAGACGTCCTAGTCACGGGCGGCGCCGGCTTCATCGGCAGCAATTTCGTCCGCTTCGCGCTGCAGCGTCATCCCGACTGGCGCGTGACCACGCTCGACAAGCTCACCTACGCCGGACGCCGCGAGAACCTGCACGACGTGATGGACGATGCGCGCCATACCTTCGTGCACGGCGACATCTGCGACGCGCCCGTGGCCGGCCCGCTGGTCGAGCGGTCGAACATCGTCGTGCACTTCGCGGCCGAAACGCACGTCGATCGCTCGCTGATGGCCGCCGGCGAGTTCATCAGGACCGATGTCGAAGGCACGTTCGTCCTGCTCGAAGCAGCGCGGCGGGCAAAGGGCTTGCAGCGATTCGTGCAGATCTCCACCGACGAGGTCTACGGCAGCGTGTCGACCGGCGAGAGCAGCGAGACCGACGAGCTGAAGCCGCGCAACCCCTATGCGGCGAGCAAGGCGGGCGCCGATCGGCTCGCCTACAGCTATTTCGCCACGTACGCGCTGCCCGTGGTGATCACACGGGCGTCGAACAACTACGGCCCGTATCAGTTTCCCGAAAAGATCATCCCGCTCTTCGTTTCCAACCTGATCGACGACATCCAGGTCCCGCTCTACGGCGACGGCGGCAACGTGCGCGACTGGCTGCACGTGCTCGACCACTGCCGCGGCATCGACACCGTGATCGAGCGCGGCGCCGACGGCGAGGTCTACAACATCGGCGGCGGCAACGAGGTCAGAAATGTGGACCTGACGCACCGCATTCTCGGCTTGCTCGACAAGCCTGCCGCGCTGATCAAGCCGGTCGAGGACCGGCAGGGCCACGATCGGCGCTACGCGCTCGATACGGCCAAGCTCAGATCACTTGGCTGGGCGCCCGAGGTCTCGTTCGAGACGGGGCTCGCCGAAACCGTCGCCTGGTATTGCGCCAACGAGTGGTGGTGGCGGCCAATCAAGGAACGCGACCCCGCGTTCAAGGCGTTCTACGAAGCGCAGTACGGCCGGCGTTCCTAGCGGCTGGCGCCCATGAGCGGCCCCGTTCTCGTTACAGGCGCCGGCGGCTTCGTCGGCGGCCATCTGCTCGATCTGCTCCACGGCTCCGGTGTGGCGGTGGTGGGCTGGCGGCGGGCGTCGGCCGACCGTTCGACGGAGCGGCAAGCTGCCGCGTGGATGGATGTGGAGCTGCTCGATCGCGAGGCGGTCGAGCGCGCGATCGCCGAGGTCGAGCCATCCGCCATCTACCACCTCGCCGGCTCTGCGCACGTCGCCGAGTCGTGGAAGTATGTGCGCGAGACTTACGAGGGCAACGTTCTCGCCACTCACCATCTGTTCGAGGCGCTTCGCGGCCGTGGCCTTACGCCGCCTGTGCTCGTCGCCTGCACGTCGCACGTCTACGCCGCGCAGCCGCGCCCGATTCGCGAAGACGACGAGCTGCGGCCGGCAAGCCCGTACGCCACGAGCAAGCTGGCCACCGAGATGCTCGCGCAGGCGGCGTTCGGAGCCGATGGCTTGCCGGTAGTGATTGCGCGCGCCTTCAATCACGTCGGGCCGGGTCAGGACCCGTCCTACGTCGCACCGGGGATTGCGAGACAGGTGGCGCTGATCGAGGCCGGCAAAATGGGGCCGTTCGTGAAGCTAGGGAACCTCGACTCCAGGCGCGACCTGATGGACGTCCGCGACACCGTGCGCGCCTACACCGCGATGATCGTCAAATGCGCGCCTGCTGAACCCTATAACGTCGCCACCGGGCGCGGCGTTTCTGTCGGCGAGCTCGTGCGCATGTTCAAGGACCGCTCGACGCGCGATTTCGAGATCGTGCAGGACCCGGCGCGCATGCGTCCCAACGACGTGCCTCTACTGGTTGGCGATCCCAGTCGGCTCACGTCGGCGACGGGATGGACGCCGGAAATTCCGCTCGAGCGGACCATCGACGACCTCCTCGCCTACTGGCGCGCCAGGGTCGCAGACGAACGCTGACGGATGCCGCCCGGCTTGCTCGATCTCGTCGGCGGCATCGTCGTGAGCGCGCCGCCGGCCGTGGCGGCGTTCCGGATGGGCGCGCTCTCGCGTTCTGGCGCGATCGCCGGATTCGTCTGCGGCGTCGCGATCTATCTCGGCACGTTCTTGGCCGGTACCGCTGTGCTCGGCACGGCGCTGCTCCTGACGATCCTCGTCTCGAGGATCGATGCGCGCCGCTACCGACCAGCCGGAATCATCGGCGGCCACCAACCACGCGGCGCTCGCAACGTTCTCGCCAATTGCGGCATCGGTGCCGTCGGCGGACTGCTCGCTGCGTTCTCGGCCTCGTGGTCGGCAGACGCTGGCGCCCTCTTCGTGGTCACCGGAATCGCCGCCGGTGCGAGCGACACGGTCGCGAGCGAGATCGGAAAGGCCTACGGCGGTGTCCCGCGAGCGTTCCCGACGTTGCGCGCCGTTCCTCGTGGCACCCCAGGCGCGATAAGCGTCGCGGGGACGCTCGCCGGCATTGCCGCATCGATGGCAATCGCGCTTCCGGCGATTGTGCTGTGGCTGCTTCCGGCTGAGCACCTGCCGGTCGTCGCGGGCGCTTGCCTGGCCGGTTCCTTCATCGAGAGCGGGTTGGCGACCGGGTTCGAAGCGAGAGGCGCGCTCGACAACGACACGCTGAACCTGCTGAACACTGCGAGCGCGGCGGCGATAGTGGTCTGGTGGATTGCGTGATCTCGAGCCGCTTACTTGGGTGACACGCGAAGAAAAAGCGAAATAATGAGACCGGGGTGGTTTTTCATGGAAGAGTCCCCGCTTTTGTTCGACCTCGGAAAACGCCTGCCGACGACGCGCGATGTCGCACGTCTCATCAAGGATGGTGGGATCGCGGCGCTCACCGAAGCGCAGCGGCGCGCCGACGAGGCGCGCTACCAGGAGATCCGCTGCCGCTCCGCCCTCAACGGCGTCAAAGGCATGCCGTTCAAGTGGACGCTCAACCCGTATCGCGGCTGCACCCACGGCTGCCACTACTGCTTCGCGCGTAAATATCAGGTGCAGCTCGAACTCGGATCGGGTGACGATTTCGCGTCGGTGATTTTCGTCAAGACCAACTTCGTCGAGGTGCTCCGCCAGGAGCTCGACGACCCGAACTGGACGCGGGAGCTGGCCGCGTTCGGCACTGCCACCGATCCGTATCAGCCGATCGAGGGGCACTACAAGCTGTCCCGGGGGGCGTTGAAGGCGCTCGTCGCGGGCAGGACGCCGGTCGGCCTCATTACCAAGGGACCGATGGTGGTCCGTGACACCGACGTCCTTCAGGATCTCGCCCGGCTCGGCGGCACCACCGTGTGCATCAGCGTTCCGACGGTAGACGACTTCGCCTGGCGCACGCTCGAGCCCGGCACCGCGCCGCCATTACAGCGCCTGCGCGCCGTCCGCGCGCTGGTCGATGCCGGGATCGAAGCCGGCGTCCTAATGAACCCGCTGGTGCCCGGATTCTCCACCGCTCCTGCCAAGCTCGAAGCGACGGTCAAAGCCATTGCCGACCACGGCGCGCGCTTCGTCGGCTCGAATCCGATGTTTCTCGAGGGCGGCACGCGCGATCACTTCATGCGCTTCCTGGAGGCAGAGTTTCCCGCCATGGTCGCGCAGTACGATCAGCTCTACGCTGCGAAATACCTGCCGCGCGACTATCGCGATCGGGTGCAGAAGACGGTGGGCTTGCTGAAGGCGCGCTATGGGCTGACCGATCGCCGGCGCCGCAATGACGACAACCCGCCCAAGGAGCCGACCTCAGCATCTAACGCTGAGCGCCTAGCATCCCAGGGCGAGCTGCGCTGGGTTTAGGCGACGCCCGCTATCGGCTCCGCCTCCGCCGCGTCCGCCTCCGCCGCCGTGACGGTGATTTCACCGTGCACGACATCAACGCAGAATCGATCCGCGGTGCCCCAGATCTGGCTGAGCGGGATTTTGATGCGATCGTCGATCACCCGCTTGAGAAAACGTGCGCCGTAGGCGAGGCTGTGGCCTTCGCGCACGAGCGCCGCGAGCGCGGCCCGCGTCACCGACAATTGCTTGCCGCGCCCTTTTGCCGCCGCCTTGAGCCGATCGAGCTGGAGCTCGGCGATGCGGCCGACTTCCTCGGTGGTCAGCGGCGCGAACACAATCACGTCGTCGAGTCGATTGCGGAACTCGGGTGTGAGGCGACGCTCCAGCTCGCGCATCACGTCGCCGCGGACGTCGTCGGACCGCGTTTCCTGATCGCGGAATCCGAGCGGGCTCGAGAGCTTGCGGAAGTGCTCGGCGCCGAGGTTCGACGTCATGATCACGACGGCGTCGCTCAGGTAGGCTCGGCGGCCCCTGCCGTCGGTCAGCCATCCTTCGTCGAAGGCCTGTAAGAAAAGGTTCAGGATCGACGGGCTCGCCTTCTCGATCTCGTCCAGCAGCACGACGGAGTACGGACTGTCGCGCAGCTGGTTGGTGAGTACGCCGCCACGCTCCGATCCGACGATGCCGCGCGGCATGCCAATTAGCTTGTCCAGGCCGCCAGTCCCGTCCTGGAACTCCGACATGTCGATGCGGATCATCTTCTTGTCGTCGCCGAACAGGAACTCCGCCAGCGCCTTGGCGAGCTCGGTCTTGCCGACGCCAGTCGGGCCGAGAAAGAGGAGCACGCCATCGGGCCGATCGAACCCGTCCTTGAGCGGACCCTTGTTGAGCACGATGCGGCGCGACAGGGCACGGATGGCTTCGCGCTGACCGATCACCCGGCGCCCGAGGGACGCCTCGAGCTCGCGGAACCGCGACCCGACCTCCCGGAAGACCATGTCCTCTGGAATCGACGCGTCGGCGGCGATCACGGCGACGACGGCGGCGGCGTCAACGGTTTCCTTGCGGGCGATCTCGGCGCGGACCGCGGCGGTGTCGAGCCAGCCGATCGCCTTGTCAGGCAGGCGTAGGTGCCGCTGATACCGCCCCGACAGCGTGAGCGCCGCCTCGATCGCCTCGTCCAGAATCTTGACTGAGTAGTTCTGTTCGAAGCGCGGGCGCAGGCGCTGCAGAATCATGCGCGCCTCCTCCAGTGTCGGCTCGGGAATCGTGACTACCCGGAAGCGCCGCGACAACGCCTCGTCTTCGGCGATGTGCTGCTTGTATTCGCTGCGCGTGGTGGCGCCGATGATGCGGACTTCGCCGCGCGCGAGCACCGACTTGAAGACGTTTGCGGCGTCCGACGGCGCGCCGAGCGCCGAGCCGGCGCCTACCATGGTGTGCGCTTCGTCGATGAACAGGAGGTAGTTGGGACGTTCGCGAACTTCGCGGAGCACGTTCTGGATGCGGTCCTCGAACATGCCGCGCAGCATCGTCCCGGCGACGAGCGCGTTCATCTGGAGGTTGAGCACCTGGCAGTCGCGCAGCTGCGCCGGCACGGTTTCTGGCTCCAGCTCGATGCGGCGCGCCAGCGCTTCGGCAACGGCAGTCTTGCCCACCCCCGGCTCGCCGAGGAGCATCACCGAGTTGGCGCGCTCACGGTGGCAGAGGATCTCGACAATCTGGCGCAGCTCCGAGTCGCGGCCGAAGACCGGCGGCAGTTTGTCCTGCCGCGCCAGCAAATTCAGGTTGGTGGCGAACTGCCGGAGAAAAGGCGGCAGCTCGTAGCGCTTGCGGAGCTTCTCGTCGCGCAGCTCGATGTCGCGAACGATGGTCAGCAGGCGGCTGACGACGGCGTCGGCATCGGTTCCGAAGCGCTTGAGGACCTGCGCCGGCCCGCTCTGCTGCTCTTCGAGAATCGAGGTGAAGAGGTCGAACGACTCGGCCTGCTCGCGTCCCGCGTTGACTGCGGCCTGCACGGCACGGCGCAGCAGTTCACGTGTCAGCTCGGTCGGCCGGAGCGTCCCTGAAACGAACTGCGGCACCGACTCGAGGCCGCCGGCCACGGCGTTGAGAAGATCGTCGGGATTGGTGGCGAGGTCGCGCATCACGCGCGAATAGAGCGCCCACTCGATCTGCGCGAAGGCGATGAAGAGATGCTCGCTGGTGAGCAGCTCCTGGCCGCGGCGGCGCGCTTCGTCTTCTGCGCGCGTTAGAACCCGCTGGGCGCCGTCGGTCAGTTTCGAAAGGTCGAGCTCGAGATTTTCCACCTGGTCAAAACTCCTGTTCAGGTAGGAGGTGACTCAGCAATTCCGGGGCCAACCACAACAGTAGTCAACTTCATATTTATCAAGGATTTGGACGACGCGTTTGTGTACTGTTTCGCCTCACAGAGACATTCTTGTAATCGGCGGAGAGCGTTCGGTCGCATGCCCTCTCCGAGCGCGCAAGAACTGTAATTTTGCCGGCTAGCTTGTCATGCGGCGGCGTGGGTGAGCCTTCGGAGAAGCGCCGCGACGAGCGCGGCGCGCGGCGCCAGAGCGGAAATGAGGATGTGCTCGTGGAGCGCGTGCGCCCCGTCGCCGAGCGCGCCAAGACCGTCGAGCGTCGGGATGCCGAGGGCGGCGGAGAAGTTTCCGTCCGAGGCGCCGCCGGCGCTGCCTTCCCCTATTTCGAGTCCTATCTCGGCTCCCGTAGCCCGGGCCAGCTCGAACAGCCGCGCGACTCCCTCGGTGCGTTCGAGCGGCGGGCGCGCAAATCCTCCGGTGAGCTCGAGGCGTGCGCGCTCCAAGTGTGGCGACAACTCGCGAAGGGCGCGGTCGACGCGGTCGGCGTCGTCGCGGGCGAGGGCCCGTGCGTCGATTCGCGCGCGGGCTTCTTCGGCAACCACGTTCGGCCGCGAGCCGCCGCTGATGACGCCGACGTTGAGCGAGACGCCGCGTTCGAGGTCTTGGAGCGTCTCGATCGCGAGAATCTGACGCGCCAGCTCGCGAATCGCGCTCACCCCTTTGGACGGCTCGAGGCCGGCGTGGGCGGGGATGCCCCGGGCGACGAGCTCGTATTCGCCGACGCCTTTTCGGCTGGTCTTGAGGGCCCCACCTGGCAGCGAGGGCTCGAGCACGAGCACCGCCTCGCTTCGCGCCGCTTCGATCTCGATCAGCGCGCGCGACGTCCGGCTTCCGATTTCTTCGTCGGTCGTCCACAGCATGACCACGCGGGCATCAGCCGGAGGCGTGATCGTGAAGAGGGCGGAGGTCGCGAGCATGCCGAGCGCGACACCTGCCTTCATGTCGAACACGCCGGGACCGGACAATCGGTCGCCGTCTCGCTTCAGCGGCATCCGCTCGAGCTGTCCGACCTCCCACACGGTGTCGAAGTGGCCGAGCAGCAGGACCTGTCGTGGGCCGCCGCCAAACTCGGCGCGGACGTGATCGCCGTGCGTGGGTGAGCCAATCGAGGTGACGCGGCCGCCCAGTTCGGTCAGGAGACGCCGCAGTTCGGCGCCGCACCGATCGACGGCGGCCTTGTCGTGGCTTGGCGACTCGCAGCGGACGAGCGTTTCGATCGTGGCGAGCAGCCACGACTCGCGCGCACGGCAGTGGTCGAGCAGACGCGGACCCGACGTCATCGAACCCCTCGATTCACTGGCGTGGACCGTGATGACATCGACGTCATTCCGGACGTCCCGGCACCGGACGCGCCACGTCCGAGCTGTTTGGCGTTGTTGGCGCGGTCCATTCAACAGAGCTCGGGTCCAACGTGGGTTCTATAATAAATCGGTGCTTCGTAGTGGCCTCGTCGTCGCCGCTCTCTGTGTCGCGGGCTCTGCGCTCCTCGCGCAGTCGCCGCAGCCGTTTCCGCGGCCCGCGCAAACCACTCAGCCGGCAAAGCCTCCGGCTGCGCCGCCGCCCAACGCGCCTTCTCCAGCGAAGCCGGCGCCAGCCGCTCAACCGGCCAAACCAATCGATGGCCCGACCGAAGCGACGCTCGGCGTGCCAATCTATCCGGCGGCGCAGTTCATCACGTCGTACAACGCCGGGCGCGGCCAGCGCTTCTACCTGTTCGGCGTAAGTGCGCCGTATGCGGAGATGGTGGTGTACTACCGGACGGCGCTCAAGCAGCGCGGCACTGAGCTTTTCGAGGCGCCGCCCACACACCAGTTCGATACCGGCCGGTTCCGCGAAGAGGCGATGGCGTTTCCGCCGAGCGTGACGATCAAGGACTACACGTGGGGCGGCAGCGCGGGTTATCCCAACCCGAAGCGCGGCGGGCAGCCGGAGCGCTTCCCCACCGTGATCCAGATTGTGCCGGCACCTCCAGGCTCAGCACAGTAGGGTTTCTGCGCAGCAAGTGCCTAAGGCGCCTCAAGGTGCCTGGAGTGCCTTTGAGTGCTTGGTGCTTTGGTGCTTGGTACTTGGTGCCCGGTTCGTGGTTCGAGCAAGCCACCTAGCACTCAGCACCAGCACCCCGCACCTCAGGCACCTTCAAGGCACCTCGAGGCACCTCTAGGCACCAGTGATGTAGATTTCCCCCGCTTTTCTGAACTCCCGCGACTTCTCGTCCATCCCTTTCTGCGCCATCTCCCGCACCTGCTGCGTGAGCTCCATGCTGCAGAACTTGGGACCGCACATCGAGCAGAAGTGCGCCACCTTGGCGCCTTCGGCCGGAAGCGTCTCGTCGTGAAACGCCCGCGCCGTCACCGGATCGAGCGCGAGGTCGAACTGGTCGTTCCAACGGAACTCGAACCGCGCTTTCGACAGCGCGTCGTCCCATTCACGGGCGCGCGGGTGCCCCTTCGCGAGATCGGCCGCGTGTGCGGCAATCTTGTAGGCAATCACGCCGGCCTTGACGTCGTCGCGGTTGGGGAGGCCCAGATGCTCTTTGGGCGTGACGTAGCAGAGCATGGCGGTGCCGTACCAGCCGATCATCGCGGCGCCGATCGCCGACGTGATGTGGTCGTAGCCGGGCGCGACGTCGGTGGTGAGCGGTCCGAGCGTGTAGAACGGCGCTTCCTCGCACCATTCGAGCTGCTTCTCCACGTTCTCGCGGATGAGATGCATGGGGATATGCCCGGGCCCTTCGTTCATCACCTGGACGTCATACTCCCACGCGATCCGCGTGAGCTCGCCTTGCGTCTTGAGCTCGGCAAACTGCGCTTCGTCGTTGGCGTCGGCGATCGAGCCGGGGCGCAGGCCGTCGCCGAGCGAGAAAGAAACGTCGTAGGCGCGCATGATCTCGCACAACTCGCGGAAGTGCGTGTAGAGAAAGTTCTCCTGATGGTGCGCGAGACACCACTTGGCGATGATCGACCCTCCGCGCGAGACGATGCCCGTCACGCGGCGGGCGGTGAGCGGGATGTAACGCAGCAGGACGCCGGCATGGACGGTGAAGTAGTCCACACCCTGCTCACACTGCTCGACGATCGTGTCGCGGTAGACCTCCCAAGTGAGCGCTTCCGGTTTTCCGTTCACCTTTTCCAGCGCCTGGTAGATCGGCACCGTGCCGATCGGCACCGGCGAGTTCCTGAGAATCCACTCGCGCGTCTCGTGGATCTGCTTTCCGGTCGAGAGGTCCATCGCCGTGTCGGCGCCCCACAGCGTCGCCCAGCGGAGCTTCTCTACTTCCTCCTCGATCGAAGAGGACACTGCAGAGTTCCCGATGTTGGCGTTGATCTTTACCAGGAAGTTGCGGCCGATGATCATCGGCTCGAGCTCGGGATGGTTGATGTTGGCCGGCAGGATCGCCCGGCCGCGTGCGATCTCCGATCGCACGAAGTCGGACGGCAGCCCTTCGCGGCGAGCGACAAACTCCATCTCGGGCGTAATTTCTCCCCGACGTGCGTAGTGGAGCTGCGTTACCACGCCCTGACCGCGGCGCGGCGCGATCCATTCGGCGCGAAGCTTGGGAAGACCCGTGCGCACGTCGCCGCCCTGCGGCCCGCTCGTGTCGTAGAGGCGCACCGGCGCTTCTCCGCCCGACAGTGCCACCTCGC
Source organism: uncultured Acidobacteriota bacterium (assembly GCA_963807105.1). GTDB lineage: Bacteria > Acidobacteriota > Vicinamibacteria > Vicinamibacterales > UBA2999 > DASPWV01. Next base: position 109,480 of record CAWEAM010000007.1, read on the forward strand.
GCATCGGCACGCTGATCGTAAGCGGCCCGTGCGGCGTCTGCACGATCGCTTCGTCGTAGACCTTCGTTGAATTGGGGAATGACGTACCGTAGGACATGTCCGCTCTCCCTCCGCCGGTTTCAACCGGATCAGGTTCCAAGGGTTTGTCTCAATCGGACGCGAATCCGATACCCCTGGCGGTGTCGTCCATCATATGCCAGCCTTCGCGTGGCCGCTGAGCCGTGCTACGCCAAGCGCCGCAGGACGAAGCACTTCAGGTAGTAGGTCTCCGGGACGCCGAGGAGGACGGGGTGATCGCGTGCCTGCATCCGCTTCTCGACCACGGTTACCGGCACGTGACTGTCCACTGAAGCCTCGTAGATCACGTTGGCGAACGTCGCCTCGTCCACGTTGTACGAACAGCTGCAGGTCACCAGGTACCCGCCCGGATTGAGCAGGCGCATCGCGCGCAGGTTGATGTCCTTGTATCCAGACAGCGCCTTGGGAATGGCGGCCTTGTTCTTGGCAAACGCCGGCGGGTCCAGAACGATCGTGTCGTAGCGCTCGCCCGCCAGCTCCAGACGACGCAGCTCGTCGAACACGTTGGCTTCACGCGGCTCGACGTTCGCCAGATGATTGCGCTGGCTGTTGAACCCAATGCGCGCCACGGCGTCGGCCGAGATGTCGATCGCCTCCACGCGCTCGGCGCGGCTCGCGAGGCGAAGCGCGAAACCACCGTTGTAGCTGAAACAGTCGAGCGCCCGTCCACGCGCGTAGTGCGCCGCGGCTTCGCGATTTTCGCGCTGATCGAGGAAGAGGCCCGTTTTCTGCCCCTTCCAGGGATCGACTTGGTCCTCAACCGGTCCCTCGCGCACCGCGATCTGCTCGGGCACTGCGCCGTGCACCACCTCGACCCGCTGATCGAGCCCTTCGAGCAGCCGCACGCGCGGATCGTTTCGCGCGAGCACTCCCCTGGCGCCCGTGAGCTCCACGAGCAGGGGCACCCAGGACGGCAACAGGCGATCGGTGGCCTGCGCGAGCGCCTGAACGACGAGATAGTCGGCGTAGCGGTCCACGATCAGCGACGGGATGAGATCGGCCTCACCATGAACCAGCCGGTACGCGCTGGCGTCGATCCCCAATGCGTCGCGAAAGGCAATTGCCGACGAGAACCGCGCGCGCCAGAACGCCTCGTCAATCGCGACCTCGCGGCGCGCGATCATCCGAAGGGTGATCTGCGACCGCTCGCTGAAAAACGCGCGGCCGACGACGCGATGACGGTGATTGCGGACTTCAACGACATCGCCTGGCGCAGCGCTCACTTCGACGACGTCGCTGCGATAGATCCAGGGATGTCCCGCCTTGATGCGGTCTTCACCTCGCGCGGTGATTGTGGCGGTTGAAATCATCGGCAAAGCAGGGCTGATCGCGAAGGATAGAGAATCCGCAAAGAAACTGAGGGAGCACCAAGCACTCCGCTCTTCAGGCACCGAAGGCACGTTAGGCACCCGAGGCACCGAGTGTACAATTACCGCCGATGAGAGTCGCGCTCGGCGCCGATCACGCCGGATTCGAGCTCAAAGATGCGCTCAAGCGCGTGCTCGACGGGCTCGGCGTCGCCTACCACGACTTCGGCACGGCCTCCTCTGAATCGGTCGACTATCCAGACTTCGCCGCCGCCGTGGGCGAAGCGGTCGCCGCCGGCGCTTTCGATCGCGGCGTGCTGGTCTGCGGCAGCGGCATCGGGATGGCGATTGCGGCCAACAAGGTGGCTGGCGTTCGCGCCGCCGTCGTCAGCGACGTGGAAGCCGCGCGGCTCGCGCGTCAACACAACGACGCCAACGTCGTCGCCGTCGGATCGCGCCTGACACCGTTCGATCGCGCCGCCGAGATCGTACGCGCCTTCCTGACCACCGAGTTCGATGGCGGGCGGCACGTCCGGCGAGTCGAGAAGATCGGCATCCTCGAACGCGCGCGCTGAGACCGGTCAGACCACCGGGAGTCCGATCCGGCGCCGCATCTCGCCGAAACGCGGATCCGCGCGGAATTCGTCGAAGATCGCGAAACCGACCAGATGGAACGCCAGCTGTGGGTCGTGTTCTTGCAACGCGCGATCCAGCCAGTCGATCGACTCTTCGACACGTCCCAGGCCGGCGCAGACGACAGCGACGCTCACTGGTGGGACATAGGCGGTCTTGCCGTGCTCGATGAGGATGTAGCGCCTTTCCTCGGCGTCGGTGTGCCGGCCGCATCGCGCCAGCGTGTAGCCGTGATACCCAATGGCGTAGGGCGACGCCGACGAAAGATCCGGGATCATTGCGGGATTCGCTTCGTAGTCGGCAATGGCCGCCTGCGGGTCGCCGAGCGCAGTTTTGGCGAGCATGCGCAGGTATCGGGCCCACCAGTTTCCTGAATCGAGATCCAGCGTGATGTCGGCCGAGCGGATGGCGGCTTCGTAGGTGCGCGCCATGTACTTGACGAGCGTGTCGAAGGCATGCCACGACGGCAGGAGCGGATCGAGCCGCACCGCTTCCCGTGCTTCTTCGAGCGCGCGCTCGAATCGACCCATCGCCGCCAGGTGCAGGGAGTACGCGCTGCGCGCGTGCGCCGATCGCGGACTCAACTTCAGCGCCGCGACTAGCCGCTCCTCCGCATCGGCCCACGCCCAGCCTCCAGACATGCCGCGCAGCACGCCGAGAATGGCATGCGCCTCGGCGAGATCGGGATCGAGCCGCAGCGCGGTTTCGAAGAGCGCCTCCGCCTTGGACCGGAACTCCGGCCCGATCAATCCGCTGGTTCCTGCGGCGGTGTAGCAGTCGGCCAGGCCGAACTGCGCCAGCGCGCAATTGGCATCGAGCCGGACCGCCTCCTCGAACAGCTCGAACGCTTTCCGGAAGCCATCGTCAGTCCACTTGTGCCAGTGATAGCGCGCCTTGAGGCAGAGCTGATAGGCCTCGACGTTGTCGGCCGCGCGCTTGATGAGCGTCCCCTCCCCGCCGCCGAACACTTTGACTTTGAGCGCGTCGACGATGGCGCGCGCGATCTGATCCTGGATGTCGAAAATGTCCTCGAGTCCGCGATCGAAGCGATCGGACCAGATCTGATAGCCGTCGGCGACGTCGGTGAGCTGCGCCGACACACGAAGGCGTGTTCCTGCAGTGCGCACACTGCCTTCGAGCACTGTCTCAACGCCGAGCTCTTTGCCCACTTCACGGATGTCCGCTGCGCCCCTGAAGCGGAAAGCCGATGTCCGCGACGCCACACGCAGCCCAGGCAGCTTGGCAAACGCGTTGATCAGTTCTTCGGCCATGCCTTCGCAGAAGTAGTCCTGATCCTTCTGGGCGCTCATGTCCGCAAACGGCAGGACGGCAAGCGAGGGCGTGCGTGCGGCGGCAGACAGTGCGTGGCTGACGTCGGAGTCGCGCCTGACGGCGAGCTCCCGCAGCGCTGTGGCCAGCGCCTCGGCGCTCGGGAACCGGTCGTTGGGACGTTTGGCGAGCAGCCGCTCGACGATGGCGGCAAACCCCGCCGGGATCGGCGGCGGGATCGCCCGCCGCGAGATATTGCGGCTGAAGATTGCCTCGAAGATGACGGCGCTCGTAGCTCCGCTAAATGCGGGGTGGCCGGTGACGACCTCGTAAAGGACGGCGCCGAGCGAGAACAGATCACTTCTGCCGTCGAGCGGCTCGCCGCGCGCCTGCTCGGGCGACATGTAAGCCACGGTGCCGATCGCCGTGCCCACCTGAGTGGCTCCGCTCGTCACACCTGCGTCGAGCGGGTCCTTGGTGCGCTTGGCGAGGCCGAAGTCGAGGAGCTTGATCGCGCCGCTGCTGGTGATGAACAGGTTGGCCGGCTTGAGGTCGCGGTGAAGAATGCCCTTGTCGTGCGCGAACGCGAGCGCTTCCGCCAGATCGGTCGCCCAGGCCAGCAGCACGTGATACGGGACGCGTTCACGGAGCAGCCGCGCCGCCAGCGTCTCGCCTTCGAGGTGCTCCATGACCAGGAAGCGCCTGCCGTTCTGCTCGCCGACATCGTGCAGTGTGCAGATGTGGGGATGTGTGAGAGACGCGATCGCACGCGCCTCGCGATCGAAGCGATCGTTGAATTGCGCGTCGCTGGCAAAGAGATCGGGCAGAACCTTGATCGCGACCGTGCGATCCAGCCGTGTATCGCGGGCCTTGTAGACGACACCCATCCCGCCGGTTCCAAGCGGTGAAAGCACTTCGTACGGACCAAGGCGGGCGCCGGGTGAGAGTGACATGGAGCCTGCCGGGCGGCAGGTCGAATAGTAGCGTACGCGCGCCACTGCTGCGGGCGCGCGTCGTTGCGCGCGCTTGAGATGGTCGCGGAGCTAGAGCTCCGCGCTACGTACGCGATCCGTAGCGCGGACCCCAGGCTCGCGACGATAGCTAAAGCTCCTGGCCCCGTACGCGATCACGAGGTCCGTAGCGCGGACTTTCAAGTCGCCACCGCGAGCGGCGGCACCTGCGGCCGCAAAGCCCGACCGTGCCTACCGCGACGGCGCGGACGACGGCGGCACCAGGCCGTTGATGCGTAGATACGTGACCAGATTCCCGTAGTGCTCGTTGTTGTGTCCGGTGTTGCCAATCAGCACTACCGCGCGTGCCTGCTTGCCATCGCCGAAGGGCGCGTTCACCATCTCCGCCGCGCGCGCGTCGGTGAGCGCGGTGTAGGCCGCGTCACAGTAGGCCACCGAATCCTCCAGCGCCTTCACGATCGCCGCCGGCGTCGTCGCGCTCTTCTCGAACGCGTCCTCCGCGTGCGGCGGCTTCTCGCCGCGCGCCGCCGAGCAGAACACGAAGTTCGCGCCCGCGACGTGCGCCAGCATCTGACCGAACGTGCGCACCGTGTCCACCGGCTTGAAAGCGTACTTGTCCTGCGGCATCACCTTCGCCGAGCCAAGCATGTTTCGCTTCGCGGTGTTCCAGCCGCTGCGGATTCCGTCGCTGATGGGATTGACCGGGGCCTGCGCGTTCACCGTGACGGCGTACGCAAAAACTGCGACGGAGACGAATCTCAACACATGCATAGGGGACCTCTCTTCCGGAAATATAATTCAAAGATCACCATGCACACACTCGCCGACGTCGATCCGGAGATCGCGCATGTCATTCGCCAGGAAACCGAGCGGCAGGCGTCGGGACTGGAGCTGATCGCATCCGAAAACTTCGTCAGCCCGGCAATCCTCGAAGCGGCAGGGTCGGTGCTGACCAACAAGTATGCCGAAGGCTATCCCGGTAAACGCTATTACGGCGGATGCGAGTACGTGGACGTCGCCGAGTCGCTCGCCATCAGCCGTGCCAAGACGCTGTTCGGCGCCGCGCACGCCAACGTGCAACCCCACTCCGGGGCCCAGGCCAACATGGCCGTCTATCTCACGCTGCTCAAGCCCGGCGACACGGTGCTCGGCATGAACCTCGCGCACGGCGGACATCTGACGCACGGGCACCCGCTCAATTTCTCGGGCAAGCTGTTTACGATCGTGCCGTACGGCGTGCGGCGCGAGGACGAGCGCATCGACTACGACGAGCTCGATCGTCTGGCCGACGAGCACAAGCCGAAGATGATCGTTGTCGGCGCCAGCGCTTATCCGCGGGTCATCGACTTCGCCCGGATCGCGACGGCAGCCCGGCGCGTCAGCGCGCCGATGATGGTGGACATGGCGCACATCGCCGGACTCGTGGCGGCTGGTGTCCATCCAAGCCCGGTGCCGCACGCCGAGTTCGTCACCAGCACCACGCACAAGACGCTGCGCGGCCCGCGCGCCGGCCTCGTGCTCTGCCGCGAGCGGTACGCCAAGGATCTCGATCGCACGGTCTTCCCGGGTGTGCAGGGCGGACCGTTGATGCACATCATCGCGGCCAAGGCGGTGTGCTTGAGGGAAGCCGCGACCCCGGTGTTTGCGGCGTATCAGCGCCAGGTCGTCGCCAATGCCAAGCGGCTCGCCTCGAACCTTGCCACCGCAGGATTCCGCATCGTGAGCGGCGGCACCGACAATCACCTGATGCTCGTGGACGTGTTCTCCAAAGGTATCACCGGCAAGGTCGCCGAGGCGGCGCTGGGCGGCGCCGCCATCACCGTCAACAAGAACGCCATCCCATTCGACCAGAACCCGCCGCTGGTGGCCAGCGGCATTCGTCTCGGCACGCCGGCCGTGACCACGCGCGGCATGCGTGAACCGGAAATGGACCTCGTGGCCGAGTACCTCGCGCGCGTGCTGGCGTCGCCCGACGACGGGACGGTGCAGCGCCGCGTCAAGACAGAAGTCGAGCAGTTGTGCCGAAAGTTCCCCCTCTACCCCGAGCGGCTCTCCTGAAAGACCGCGTCGCCGAGGTGTTCGCGGACACGGGTCCGCTTGCCCGCGCGATCGATCAGTTCGAGCCGCGCGAAGGCCAGCGCGAGATGGCTCGCGCCGTGGCCGACGTTCTCATGGACGGCGGCGTGCTGCTGGCCGAAGCCGGCACCGGCACCGGCAAGACGATGGCGTATCTCGTGCCGGCCATCCTGAGCGGCCAGCGGGTACTGGTCTCGACCGGAACGAAGAACCTCCAGGAGCAGATCTACTTCAAGGACCTGCCGCTCCTTCAGAACACTCTCGGCGTGCCGTTCACCGCGACCTGCATGAAAGGGCGCACCAATTATCTGTGCCTGCACCGCTTCGAGCAGTTTCGCAGCGGCAGCACAGTACCTGTCGACGAGATCGCGGAGTGGGCGCGCACGACCGAAACCGGCGATCGCGCCGAGCTCGAGGACCTGCCGGAAGACAGCGGGTTGTGGAACGAGATCGCCGCAACTGCAGAAACGTGTCTCGGCGGCGAGTGTCCGCAGTACCAACAGTGCTTCGTCACCCGGATGCGGCAGCGCGCGGCGGAGGCGGACGTCGTGATCGTCAACCATCACCTGCTCTGCGCCGATGCGGCGGTGCGGCAAAGCTCGTACGGCGAAGTGATTCCCGAATGCCGGCAGCTCGTCGTCGACGAAGCGCATCAGCTCGAGGACGTGGCGACGCAGTACTTCGGGCTCTCGGTCAGCAACTATCGGCTCGACGATCTGGTCAGGGACAGCGAGCGGCTGCTCAACACGCCCGCTTTTGCCGACGATCCTGGGGATGCACGGCGTGCGCTGTCGCGCGTGTCCGACCACTCGCGCGCGTTCTTTGGCGGCGTCGCCATCGCCCGGCGCGCGCGCGGCTCTGGCGAGGAGCGCATTCGCGTCGGACCCGAGTGGTTCGGCGACGTCATCGATCACGGCCTCGCGCTGATCACCTCGCTCGACGCGCTGGAGGCGACGATGGCGCTGGCGGGCGGCAAGAGCGGTGCGCCGGCGGCCGGACGCGAGACTGACGAGGACGCGCTGACCATTGCCAGGCGCGCCGGCGAGGTGCGTGACGACCTGCGGTTCATGCTCGCGGCGTCCGACAGCACCTACGTGTACTTCGTCGAGTCGCGTGGACGCGGCGTCTTTCTGCGCGCGGCGCCGATTGACGTCTCGTCGATCGTCAAGGAGCTGCTGTTCGACCGGATGCGCGCAACGGTCCTGACGTCGGCCACGCTGGCGGTCGAGGGCTCATTCGATTACGTGCGGCGGCGGCTGGGCATCAAGCACGCGGCACAGGTGCGAGTCCAATCGGAGTTCGACTTCGAGACGCAGAGCCTGCTCTATCTGCCACGGCGCATGCCGCCGCCAAAATCGCCCGAGTTTGCCGCCGCCGTCGCGCGCGAGGTCGTCGAGATCCTCCGGCGCACGCACGGCCGCGCGTTCGTGCTCTTCACCAGCTACGCGACGCTGCACGCGGTCTACGAAACGGTCTTCGGCCGGCTGCCGTATCCCATGCTGATGCAGGGGACCGCGCCCCGGAGCGCGCTCCTCGCGCAGTTTCGATCGACGCCGCACGCGGTGCTCTTCGCCACGTCGTCGTTCTGGCAGGGCATCGATGTCGTCGGCGAGCAGCTGAGCTGCGTGATCATCGACAAGCTGCCGTTCGCGTCGCCAGGCGATCCGATCACCGCCGCGCGGATCGAGAACGTCACGGCGCAAGGGGGCGAGGCGTTCAACGACTACCAGGTGCCGCTGGCGATTCTCGCCCTGCTGCAGGGGCTCGGCCGCCTGCTTCGGCACCGCAGCGACCGCGGGGTTCTGGCTGTGCTGGACCCGCGGCTTCGGACGATGGGCTACGGACGACGGTTCCTGCAGTCGTTTCCGCCCGCGCCCATCGCCCAGGACCTCGCGGCGATCGAGCGATTTTTCGAGGGATGACGTACACTTGAAGGTCGACGTTTCAGGAGCTTCAGCATGATGCAAGCACACTGCGCGCGTCAGTCCTTTCCGCGGTGTTCGCGGTTCTGTTTGTCACGGCGGCGTCCGCGCAAACCGGGATGATCAAGGGCAAGGTCGTCGACCCCAAGGGCCAGCCGGTCGTCGCCGCCAAGATCACCATCGAGTTCACCGGCGGCATCAACCGCAAGATGGAAACCAAGACCGACAAGAAGGGCGAGTTCATCCAGATTGGGCTGCAGTCAGGCGCCTATAAGCATAACCGCGACCGACGACAAGCTCGGGACGCCAGGCGCTACCCCGCGCAGGTGCGCGTCGGACAGACGGCGGAAGTCAATTTCGTCCTCGGCGCGGGCGGCGGAACCGGTGAGAACCCCAAGGCCGCCGAGCTCAAGAAGCTGTTCGAAGAGGGCGTCGCCGCCAGCCGCGGTAATCAGCACGACGTGGCGATCGAAAAGTTCAACGCCGCCGCGCTAGATCGTCGCCGAACTGCCACGACTGCTACTACAACATCGGCTACGCCTACCTGCAGAAGAAAGACGAGAAGCAGGCGGAAGCTGCGTGGCTCAAGGCCCTCGAGCTGAAGCCTGACTACAGCGAGGCGCTGAACGGCCTGGCGACGCTTTACAACAACCAGAAGCGGTTCGACGAAGCCACGGCGATGAGCACCAAGGCGGCTGCGGCCGGGGGAGGCGGCGGTGGCAGCGCGGACGCGGTCTACAACCAGGGCATCATTCTCTGGAACCAGGGCAAGATTCCTGAGGCCAAGGTCAAGTTCGAAGAGGCGATCGAGGCCAACCCGAATCACGCCGAATCAATTTCCAGTTCGGAATGGCGTTGCTCAACGAAGGTAAAATTCCTGAGGCCATCGCCGGCGTTCGAAAAATACCTCTCGCTCGCGCCCGAAGGCCAGTTTGCGGGCCAGGCCAAGGCCATGCTGGCGCAGTTGAAGAAATAAGCTGACACTTCGCGCACGTCCGCGCCCGATCTGGCACCGACAATCCGCGCAGCGTATGGCCAGATCGCGCGCGCATCGCCGCCGCGGGCCGGCGCGCGCGAACCGGAGTTCGGCTCATCGCCGTCTCCAAGAACTTCCCTATCGACGCCATCCGCGCGGCGTTCGATGCCGGACAGCAGGATTTCGGCGAAAACCGTGTGCAAGAGGCTCTGCAGAAGATTGCCGCGTCGGCCGACATGCCGATTCGCTGGCACCTGATCGGCCACCTGCAGTCGAACAAGGCGAAAAAGGCGGCCGAAAACTTCGCCGCGGTACACTCGATCGACAGCATCGATCTGCTGGGACGCGTCGATCAGGCGGCGGTAGACGCGGGGCGCGGGCCCTCGGTGCTCGTGCAGGTCGATCTCGCGCTCGAGCCCACGAAACACGGCGTGACGGTCGACCGAGGTGCCGGGAATTTTCGCGCGAGCCACAAAGTGCCGCGCGGCCCAGGTCGTGGGGCTGATGCTCCTGCCGCCGCTTGTCGAAAACCCTGAGGACGCGCGTCCCTGGTTCCGCCAACTACGCGAGGTTCGCGACCGGCTCGGTCGACGAGGGCGCCCCGCCGGCGCTCGTTCGCGAGCTGTCGATGGGGATGAGCCACGATTTCGAGGTGGCGATCGAGGAAGGCGCGACGATGGTGCGAGTCGGCACGGCAATATTTGGGGAACGGACACAGTTATGAAGGTCACGCCACTCGACTTACGGCAGCAGCGTTTCAGCACCGTCATGCGCGGATTCGACCGCGGTGAGGTCAGCGCGTTTCTGTCGGAGGCGTCCGAGGACTACGAAAGCGCGCTCCGCGAGAACGATCGCCTGCGGCAGGAGGTCTCCAAGCTCGAAGCGCTGCTCAAGGAGCATCGCGGCCAGGAGGTCAATCTGCGCAACACGCTATTGAGCGCGCAGAAGCTCGCCGACGACATCAAGGAGACGGCGAGCCAGGAAGCCGCGCGCATCCTCCGCGAGGCCGAGGGTCGTGCCGACCTGTTGCTGCAGAAGTCGCAGGCCCGCTTCGAGGACGTGCAGCGCGAAATCGACGGGCTTCGCCTGAAGCGGCGTGAAGTGGAGACGAGCCTCGAGGGCATCATTGCGACCATCAACAACACGATCGCCTACGTGCGCGAACAGGATGCGTCGCATCGCGAGGAGAAGATCCTGCTCCACCGGCCGCGCCAGGCCGATGGCGGCACGCACGCGTCACACCAAACCGCCGGGCCGCAGACGCCGCACCTGAGCACGGCGCCGGCCGCGAGCACCACGCCGAACCTCTCCGCTGCGGTCAGCACGCCGAACCTCGTACATCCGAACGCCGCCGCCGCCAACGAGTGACCGGCGAGGTCGTCCTCGACATCAAGGTGATCCCGCGAGCCGGCCGAACCGAGCTCGCGGGCACACGCGGCGGTGCCATCCTCGTCAGGCTCGCCGCGGCGCCGGTGGAAGGCGCCGCCAATTCCGAGCTCATCGCATTTCTTTCCGGCCTGCTCGGCATCCCTCGCCGCAACATCACGATCATCTCCGGCGAGAAGAGCCGGCTAAAGCGTGTGAAAATCAGCGGATTGACCAGTGACGCTGTGCTCGCACGCCTCGGATGATCGCCGACCTCCTCATCGACAACGCCGACATCGTTTACACCTGCGCCGGCCCGACGCCGCGGCGCGGCGTCAGCCAACGCGATGCGGCGCCGCTCGCCCGCGGATCCATCGCGTCGCATCACGGCGAAATCGTTTTCGTCGGCGCGCCCGACGCCTGCCGGCGTGCAATCGCGCTGGCGGATGATGCGCGGGTGGTCGATGCCAACGGCGCCATCGTCGTGCCGGGCTTCGTCGATCCACATACGCATCTCGTGTTCGGCGGCGATCGCCGCGCCGAGCTGCTCCGGCGGCTCGCCGGCGCCAGTTATGCCGAGCTCGCCGCCGAAGGCGGCGGCATCGTCCGCACCGTCGCCGCCACGCGATCGGCCAGCGAAGAGCAGCTGGTAGCCGGCGCGCTTCCCCGTCTTGCCGCGATGCTGGCGTCTGGGACGACGACCGCCGAGGTCAAGAGCGGGTACGGTCTCGCGCTCGACGCGGAACTGCGGATGCTGCGTGCGATTCGGACGCTGGGTGAGCGGCAGCCGGTCGAGCTCGTCGCGACGTTCATGGGCGCGCACGAGATCCCGCTGGAGTACCGCGACGCCCGCGCGGAGTACGTGCGTCACATCACCGAGGAGATGATCCCTGCCGTCGCGCGCGAACGGCTGGCCGAGTGGTGCGACGTGTTCTGCGAGCGCGGAGTGTTCACGCCCGACGAGACACGGACGATCCTTCAGGCGGGCCAGCGCGCCGGTCTGAAAGCGCGGGTGCATGCCGATGAACTTGCGCTCAGTGGCGGCGCCGCTATTGCCGCCGAAGTTGGCGCACGGTCGGCCGATCATCTGATCTTCGTCGACGAGACTCGCGCCCAGGCGATGGCCGGCGCCGGCGTGATCGCAACGCTGCTGCCGGCGGCGGCGTTCTATCTCAAGCTCGGTCGTTTCGCGCCCGCGCGGATGCTGATCGATCAGAACGTGGCCGTCGCGCTCGCCACCGACGTCAATCCCGGCGGCGGCTTCACGCCGTCGATGCCGTTCGTGATGACGCTGGCCTGTTTTGGGATGAATCTCACGCTCGAAGAGGCGCTGGTCGCGGCGACGATCAACGCCGCCGCGGCGCTCGATCGCGCGGACCGCGTCGGCAGTCTCGAAGTCGGAAAGCAGCTGGACGCGGTGGTGATCGACGGCACACTGGCCGACATCGTCCGGGTTGGTGCGCCGGTGATTCGCCACGTGGTCAAGAAAGGACAGATCGTAGTAGGAGGTGCCTCAGGTGCCTAAGGTGCCGGTGCTCGGTGCTTTGGTGCTTGGTGCCTGTGCTTGGTGCGTGGCCTACGTAGCGCGGACCTTCAGGTCCACGATGGAACCTAAAGCTATGCCCCGCTTTGTCGATCTTCAGCTCTCTCAGTTCCTGGACGCCCTCGCGAGCGCCGAACCCACGCCCGGCGGTGGCACTGCGGCCGCGGTCGCCGGAGCGATGGGCAGCTCGCTCTTGATGATGGTCGCCGGGCTCCCGAAGTCGCGCAACGGCACGGAAGCGGAGCGCGTGTCGCTGTCGGAAGCGCGCGCGGCGCTCGCCGGTGCGCGTGAGCGCTTCAGCGCGCTCGCCGACACCGATTCGGAAGCGTTCAATCAGGTCATGGCGGCGTACCGTCTGGCAAAGACCACGGACGAGCAAAAGGCGGCGCGCACAGCGGCGATTCAGCGGGGCCTCGAGGCCGCGACCCTGGCTCCGCTCGACACGCTGCGGGCGGCGGCGGACGCGCTGCGGCTCGCGGTCGTCGTCGCGCGCGGCGGCAATCGCACGGCGGTGAGCGATGTCGGCGTCGGCATCGGCTTGCTCCAGGCCGCGGCGGAGGGCGCCGTTGCCAACGTTCGAATCAATCTCGTGAGCCTGCGGGATGCGGCGTTCGTGACATCGGCGAATCGCGACGTCGAAGAGCTGAGCGCCAGGATCGGCAGCGACGCCGCAGAGGCGCGGAGGCACCTGGAAGGCTGATCAGCGATTCCACCGAAGCGGGACCCGCTGCACGACCGGGACCGCTTGCAATCCAGTCTGCCGCCGGTCAAGATCGACCGTTCGAGTCAGAGCCTGGACCGATCGGCACATGAGCGCCGCGGTCGAGTCGCCTTCACGGAGCGGTCTTGGGGATGAAGGCTTTTGCCTCACATCTGGTCATCGGTTTGTGTGCACTTACCGTGGCTTGTGGAAGCCCCACCGAACCCTCATCCAGCGGCTACGCGGGGCAGTGGAGCGGGACGACATCGCAGGGAAGGCCCATTGCCTTCACGATTTCACCGGACGAGAAAGTCACGACGATCACGCTCGCACACGATTTCAACGGCTGTTCCGGCTCGCAGACGTTCTCGAATCTAAGCATCAACATCGCGCCACAGGTCGAGTGCATCCCCGGCCCGTGCCCGCCCTCGGTGCAGTCGTACCGCGCGTTCGCGCATTCGTCGGGCAATCGATTCGATGGACCATCGACGGATGTCAGAGCCTTGTTCTTGTCGACCGCCAGCGCCGAGGGCACGGTCAACTTTCGCAACCATCCTGGCTGCGGCGACGCGGTCGGGGTTGCGTGGAGCGCCAGCAGGCGTTAAGAGACCGCGCGTCGGCACCCCAGCCATCCAATGTGGTTCGAGAGAGGAGCGTGGCGCGCGGATGGCGAGCCAGTGGCCGCACTCGGCGAACTCGAGTCGGTGATCAAGTCACCCGCGGACTAAACGGGGCTGCCGCGAACATCGAGCCCGCGCGTGACTCTTAAAGGCGAGGAGGCCCGAGGCACCACGCACAAAGCACCCCGTACCCCAGGCACCTCGAGGCACCTCAAGGTACCTTCAGGCACTTTCCGAGACTCTACCGTCGGTCGTCGTCCTTCAGCGGCCGCAACCTGACCGCCCGCGCCCTTCCGGCGTACGGCCAGGGGCGGACGTAATACTTGGGGAACAGCGGCACTTGATCGACGTAGGAGTAATCCACCACGGTCGCGCCAGATTCGAGGTGAATCTGTACGTCCTCCCACTTGATGTTGAGGCCGTACTCACTGCCGAGATCGATCACACGTTGATGCAGCTCCGATGTGGTCGCGACGGGGACATCGTAGATCTCCTCCGCCAGCTTGGCCTTGAAGTCGTAGGAGGTGTAGTACCGAGCTTGCGGCCTGAAAACCTGCATTCAGGACGAGCCCGATGATCGCGAGTTGGATGAGGGCTCTCATGGCATTCAGTGAATCTGATGCAGCAAGCGTCCCCAGCGCGTCCCCGTGACGATGCTGCCGAGTGACGAGATGATGCCGCCAAGACCGGTCTGCTGCTCACCGGGCGGCACCTCGAACGACCAGTAGATCATCAGCGCCCGGCCCTTGACGTAATGCGCCGGGAGAAATCCCCAGTAGCGGCTGTCCTGCGAGTTGTCGCGATTGTCGCCCATCATGAAGTAGTGATCCGCCGGCACGGTGACCGGACCGTACTTCTCGCGCACGTCGAAGGTCGCATGCTCGTCGCCCTCGCCCTGCGGGAACAGGTAGTGGGCGTACGCCTCCTCGACCTTGCTGCCGTTGATGAATACCTGCCGCTGCCGCATCTCGACGGTGTCCCCGGGCAACCCGATCACGCGCTTGATGAAATCGCGCTCCGGCTCCTCGGGAAACTTGAAGACGACGATGTCGCCGCGCTTGATGGGGCGCATCGGCAGCAGCATCCGCTCGATCGGCGAGAGCGTTGGCGCAAAGACGAACTTGTTGACCAGCAGGTGATCGCCGACGAGCAGGTTCGGCTCCATCGAGGCGGTCGGGATCTTGAACGCCTGCACCGCGAACGTGCGGATGAAGAGCGCCAGGATGACGGCGATGACAATCGACTCGAAGTACTCGCGCACGGTCGATTTTTGAAATGTCGCTTCCGTCATCAGTCTTCCCCTACTTTCAGCACCGCCAGAAAGGCCTCCTGCGGAATGTCGACCTGGCCGACCCGCTTCATCCGCTTCTTGCCTTCCTTCTGCTTCTCGAGCAGCTTGCGCTTGCGCGAGATGTCGCCGCCGTAGCACTTGGCGAGCACGTTCTTGCGCAGCGCCTTGACGCTCTCACGCGCGATGATCCGCGATCCGATCGCCGCTTGAATCGCCACCTCGAACATCTGCCGCGGAATCAGCTCGCGCATCTTCGAAACCAGCGCCCGCCCCCGCTCATAGGCCCGATCACGATGGACGATGATCGACAGCGCGTCCACCGGATCGCCGTTGACCAGGATGTCGAGCTTGACCAACGGCGAGGCCCAGTAGCCCGTCACATGGTAGTCGAGCGACCCGTAGCCGCGCGAAATCGTCTTCAGCCGGTCGTAGAAGTCGAGCACCACCTCGTTGAACGGCAGTTCGTAGGTGATGAGCACCCGATCCGCCGCCTTGTACTCGAGCGCCTTCTGCACACCCCGCTTGTCCTGACACAATTGCAGGATCGCACCGACGAATTCCGAGGGTGTCAGGACCATCGAAGTGATCACTGGTTCCTCGATCTTCTCGATATTGCCTGGTTCGGGGAGCTTGGCGGGACTGTCGATTTCAAGAACCTCGCCATCCGTCGTCGTCACCCGGTAGAGCACGCCCGGCGCGGTGGTCACGAGGTCCATGTCGAACTCGCGCTCGAGGCGCTCTTGCACGATTTCCATGTGCAGCAGCCCGAGGAATCCGCAGCGGAAGCCGAAGCCGAGCGCGGCCGAGGTTTCCGGCTCGAAGAAGAACGCCGAGTCGTTGAGACGCAGCTTCTCGAGCGCTTCGCGCAGCTCGGAGTAGCGATGCCCCTCCACGGGATACAGTCCCGCGAACACCATCGGCTTGAGCGGCTTGAACCCGGGATAGGGTTTGTCGGTCGGGCGGTTCGCTTCCGTGACCGTGTCGCCGATCTGCGCGTCGCCGATTACCTTGATGCCGCACGCGACGAAGCCCACTTCTCCGGGCCCGAGCTCCTGCACGACCACCGGCTTCGGCGTAAAGACGCCGAGCTCGTCCACCTCGTGATCCTGCGCCGTCGCCATCAGCCGGATCTTCATGCCCGGCTTCAGCGTGCCGTCGATCACGCGCACGACGATCACCACGCCGCGATACGCGTCGTACCACGAGTCGAAAATCAGCGCCTTCAGCGGGGCGTCGGGATCCCCTTTCGGCGGATGCAGCCGGGCGACCACCGCCTCGAGAATCTCTTTGACGCCGCGTCCTTCCTTGGCGCTCGCGAGCAGCGCGCTCTCACCCGCGAGACCGATGATCTCTTCCAGCTGCCGCTTCGCCTCGTCGGGCTGCGCCCTGGGTAGATCGATCTTGTTGATCACGGGGATGATCTCGAGGTTGTGCTCGACCGCGAGATAGGCGTTGGCCAGCGTCTGCGCCTCGACGCCCTGCGACGCATCGACGAGCAGCAGCGCGCCCTCACACGCGGCGAGCGATCGCGTGACCTCGTAGCTGAAATCGACGTGCCCGGGCGTGTCGATCAGGTTGAGCACGTACGGCTGTCCGTCGGCAGCCGTGTAGTTCAGGCGAACGGGATGCGCCTTGATCGTGATCCCGCGCTCGCGCTCGAGATCCATGGTGTCGAGCACCTGCGCCGACATCTCGCGGAGCTCGAGCGCGCCGGTCGTTTCGAGGAACCGATCGGCGAGCGTCGACTTGCCATGATCGATATGGGCAATGATGGAGAAATTCCGGATGTAACGCTGATCCACGCGCTGTTCCATTATCCCACGTGAGGCTCAGGACCCTCGTCGTCGTGCTGCTCTTCACCACTTTGACGGCGCAGGCGCCGCCGACGCCGCCACCGGCGCGAAGACCACGGCCGACACGCTCTTTCAGGCGGCGTCGATCAGCAAGCGGTGATCGCCATGGCGGTGCTCAAGGCCGTGCAGGCCGGACGCTTCACGCTCGATCAGGACGTCAACGAGATTCTCACTTCGTGGAGGTTCTGTCCGGCGAGATGACTGCTGTGCTCGGTCCGCTGAACATGCCGCACAGCGCCTACGAGCAGCCGCTGTCATCGGCGCGCGACGGGAACGCGGCACGCGGGCATAGCCGTCAAGGTGCCGCGCGCGAGGTGAAGTGGTACGTCCACCCCCAATACGCCGCCGCCGGGCTGTGGACGACGCCACCGGATCTCGGGCGGTTCGGCATCGAGCTGCAGCAGTCGCTGCAGGGAAAGTCGAACGAGGTGCTCACGCGCGCGATGGCGCTCGCAGTGGCCACGCCCGTGGGCATCGGGCCGATCGCCATCGGCATGTCGATCGAACGGATCGGCGAAGACTAGTAACTGTCACAGCGGCTCGAACTGGGACTTCCAATACGTGCTGCTGGTGCACAAGCTGAAGGGCTATGGCTTTGCCGCGATGACCAACAGGTCCGCGATTACCGCTGCTCCAGCGGCACCCAGGGTTGCGGATACTGTGGCCCGGTGTACTCCGCCCGCGGCCGAATCAGGCGATTGTTGGCGTACTGCTCCAGGACGTGCGCTGTCCACCCCGAGATGCGGCTCACGGCAAAGATCGGCGTGAAGAGCTCGATCGGAATTCCCATCATGTAGTAGGTCGAGGCCGAGTAGAAGTCGACGTTGGGATAGAGCCCCTTCTCGCCCTTCACCAGAGCTTCGATTCGCTCCGAGATCTCGTACCACTTCCGGTTGCCCGACTTCTCGCCGAGCTCCTTCGACATCCGGCGCAAATGCGTTGCGCGCGGGTCCTCGGTGCGATAGACGCGATGGCCGAAGCCGGGAATCTTCTCCTTGCGCGCGAGCTTGGCCCGCACGTAGGCGTCGATCCGTTCGGGAGTTGCGTCCTCCCCCAACTCGAGCAGCATCTTCATCACTTCGGCGTTAGCGCCGCCGTGCAGCGGGCCTTTGAGCGTGCCGATGCCCGCGACCACGGCCGAATGCACGTCGGTGAGCGTGGCGGCGGCAACGCGCGCCGCAAACGTGGATGCGTTGAGCTCGTGATCGGCGTGCAGCGTGAGCGAGATGTCCATTGCGCGCGTGGCGGTCGGGCTCGGACGCTGCCCGGTGAGCATATAGAGGAAGCTCGCCGCGTGGCCCATTGCCGGGTCCGGCTGGATCACCGACCCGCCTTGTCGCATGCGGCCCCACGTGGCCACGAGACTCGCCAGTTGCGCGGTCAGGCGCACCGCCTTGCGATACGACGCCGGTTGCGAGTTGTCGCTGGCGTCGGGATCGTAGTGACTGAGCGCGGAGGTGAGCGTGCGCAGCGCGTCCATCCCGTCACTTGCCGGCAGCATGTTCATCAGCCGCACGACTGGCTCGGGCAGCGGCCGGGCGGCGGCGAGCTGCGACTGCAAATCGCCCAGCTCGGCCCTGCTCGGGAGCCGCCCATGCCATAGCAGGTAGCAGGTCTCCTCGAAGGTGGCATAGCGCGCGAGATCGTGGATGTCGTATCCGCGATACGCGAGCACGCCTCTATCGCCATCGAGAAAACAAATCGCCGACGTCGTCGCTACGACGTCCTCGAGACCGCCCTTCGGCTTCGCGTCGACCGTCATATCCACGATTTTATCAGCGCGGTGTTACGGCGTTTTCGGTGGCAGACCGGCGAAGCGCAGCACGTTTCCGTCGAGGTCGGTGAATCCCGCCAGCGCGACCTTGCCGGGAATGACCACCGTTTCGCCGGTGAACTTGACGCCTCGTGCCTCGAGCGTCTTTCGCGCCGCGGCGACGTCGGCAACGCCGATGTTGAGGACGGCACCACCCGTCCCCCTGGGGTTCTCCACCTCGTTGAGGCCGATTTCGAGGCCGGTCAGCCTGGTGGCGATATGAGCAAACTTGAGATCGTCGCGCCGCTCGGTAAGTCTAAACCCGAGCGTCTGCGTGTAGAAGGCGATTGCGCGATCGAGATTGGCGACGCCGAGCTGATACACGGCGGTCGGACGGTAGACGATCGGAAAAGACGCCGGCTGCGCCAGCAGGACCATCGAAGCCATGAGCAGCGCGCCAGTCAGGGCGGTGAGCGTTCGCATGTTGTTGCCTCCGCCGATGAGTGCGCGCACGCGCGCGACGGTTGCATCAGGTTGGATCGATGGGACGAACGATGACGCGGCCGCCGCGCGAGGTGTGCGGACAGCTGCCAGCAACCGCGGTCGCCTCCTCGATCGTCGCCGCCGAGATGATGAAGAAGCCACGCAGGTCGCCGCCGATCGTGGATGCCTCGAACGGCACGGCGGCGGCTTCCGCTCCCAGCCGCTCGCCAGTGACCAATCGCCCCTCACGGCGGAGCGACACCGCCCACGCCCGATACGCTTCCACGGTCCTGGCCTCCTCGGCAGCGTCGAGCGCCTCGCGTCCGCCTTCGAGCAGCAGCAAGTACCTCGGCGACGAGTGCGTGGGACCGTTTGGGTCCTGCGACGCTCGCCCAAGAACAAATCCGATCGCGAGGATCGCTACTGCCGCGGCGCTCAGAAGCGCGGTCGTACTCTGGAATCGCGCACGCCCAAGCAGGCCGGCGCGAGCCAGCGCAGCGACCGTCCGGTCTTCGAGTGCAGCCGGCGGTTCAACGTCCCTCGACAGGCCCGCAGCGTCAATCCTCGGTTCCGGGTTGTCGTGATTTCGGTTCATGTCTGCACCCCATCCGCCCGCGGCGCCAGCCATCGGCGCAGAGTCGCGCGCGCCCGCGACAGCTGGCTCTTCGACGTGCCCTCATCCACTCCCAGCAGCGCCGCGATCTCGGCGTGGGTATAACCCTCGACGTCGTGCAGGACCAGCACCTGGCGGTAGCCGTTGGAGAGCGCGGAGATGGCGGCGTCGAGATCGATCGCAAGATCACCGGTGTGCGGCACCGAGCTATGCTCGTCGTCTCCTTCGAGCGGACGCGACGGCAGGCGTCGGCGCCCGGTTTCCAGCGCGCAACGCACCGCGATTCCGACGAGCCAGGTGCGAAGCGCCGACTCCCAGCGGAAGCCCGAGAGGCCCCGAACGGCGCGAAGCCACGCCTCCTGAACGGCGTCCTCGGCGTCTGGTCCCCGCGCCAGCAAGCGCCGCGCGACGCCAAACATCGCCGGCGTATGACGGCGATACAGCGCGCGAAACGACGACTCGTCGCCGCGAACGATGCGCGCCACGAGCTCCGCGTCGGGCGGCTCAGGCATCGAAGGTGAGTGCTACCACCGCCCTCAGATCGTTGCACGCTCGAAAAAGAAAAGGGCGGCCGCGAGGCCGCCCTGATCCCTGATCGCTGATCCCTGATCGCTGATCCCTGATCCCTGACTAAGCTTGCTTCTGCGTGACGCCGACAACCGAGTCGTCCGCGTACTGCTGGAAGATCGAGAGCAGACCGGTATACAGGAAGCCGATCTGAAACAACATGAGGAACGGGACGGTCGCGTAGATGCCGTTGGCCAGCGCATAGAACGTGGTCGCGGTGAAGTACAGACCCAGCGCCACCTCGATCATTGGCTGCCAGGCGACCGACTGGCGGTACTTCTTGCCGATCCATTCGTCGGCGCGGCCCTCGATGTGATACTTCGGCGTCCGCGCGAACTCGCTCTGCTTCTTCGTGAGCGCTTCGATAACTGCTTTCGTATTGTTGACGGCGAGGCCGATCCCGATTGACATCAGAAACGGCAGATAACGCAGCCGCTCGGTCCACGTCCCTGGATACAGCTCGCGCTGACAGACCATGTAGAAGTTCGCCACCGACGCCGTGGCCGCGAAGAACAGCGGCACGTCGATCAGGAGCATCTCGTACCAGCCCATGTTGTAGCGGATGACCATGGACGGCGCCATCAGCACGGACAGGACACACATCAGCGGATAGTTGAAGTTCGCCGACAGATGGAAGAACGCCTCCGCCTTGACGCGCATCGGGAGCGGCGCCTGAAGGATTCGCGGCATTAGCTTGAGGAACGTCTGGATGGATCCCTTCGCCCAGCGATGCTGCTGCGACTTGAAAGCGTTCATCTCGACCGGCAGTTCCGCCGGCGCGACGTGGTCCTGACGGAAGATGAACTTCCATCCGCGAAGCTGCGCGCGGTAGCTGAGATCGAGGTCCTCGGTGAGCGTGTCGTGCTGCCAGCCGCCGGCGTCGGCAATCGCCGAGCGGCGCCAGATGCCGGCGGTGCCGTTGAAATTGAAGAAGCAGCCGCTGCGGTTGCGGCCGCCGTGCTCGAGCACGAAGTGGGCGTCGAGCAGGATTGCCTGAATCTTGGTCAGCAGCGAGTAGTCCTCGTTGATGTGACCCCACCGCGTCTGAACCATCGCCACTTTCGGATCGGTGAAATGGTCGATGGTCCGCATCAGGAAGTCGGCCAACGGGCTGAAGTCGGCATCGAAGATCGCGATGAACTCGCCCTTTGCCACCATCATCGCCTCGTCGAGCGCCCCCGCCTTATAGCCGTTGCGATCGGTCCGATGGATGTAGTGAATGTCGAGACCCTGCGCGGCGTGTCGGCGGACGGCCAGCTCGGCAATTTCCGTCGTCTCGTCGGTCGAGTCGTCGAGCACCTGGATTTCCAGCCGGTCGCGCGGGTAATCGAGGCGGCACACGGCGTCGATCAACCGATCGACGACGTACATCTCGTTATAGAGGGGCAGCTGGACGGTGACGACGGGCAACGCGTCAAAACGGCGGGCCGGCGGCGGTTGCCGATCCCGATATTTCATGTAGAGATAGACAAGGTAGTAGCGATGCCATCCATAGACAGCGAGGATGACGAGCACGAAGAAATACAGTGCGAGGATGATGGTCTCAGCGGGCGTCATGTGCGGTGGGTTCTCCCCGCGATTTGAACGACTGTTGATTATATACGGATGGTTTCTGCATGACACCAGCGGCGTTACGAGTGCTTCTCGACGCAGTGGCGCACGGTCGCATCGGCAGCGACGAGGCGCACGAACAACTGCTGGCCGAGCTCCGGCAGCAGCCGTTCGAGGATCTCGGCTTCGCGCGCGTGGACCATCACCGGTCCATTCGTCAGGGCTTTGCCGAAGTCATCCTCGCCCTGGGGAAATCGCCTGACCAAATAGCCTCGATCGCGAGCCGCATCGTCGAGCGCGGGCACCCGCTGCTGGTCACGCGGGCGGGCGAAGATGCGTTTCACGCGGTGCGCGCCTGCATCGGCGATGCCAACTACAACGTGGTCGCGCGCGCGATCACTGTCGCGCGCGACGTGCCGCGCGGCAACGGCACAATTGCGATTGCTTCGGCCGGAACGTCGGACATTCCGGTCGCCGAAGAAGCGGCCGTCACGGCCGAGCTCATGGGCAACGATGTCCAACGTATGTACGACGTTGGTGTTGCCGGCATACACCGCGTGCTGAGCGAGCACGACCGCCTCTCGTCGGCGCGGGTGATCGTTGTGGTCGCCGGCATGGAAGGCGCCCTGCCCAGCGTGGTCGCCGGAATGGTGGATGTGCCGGTGATTGCCGTCCCGACCAGCGTCGGCTACGGGGCCAGCTTCGGCGGCATCGCCGCGCTGCTCGGCATGCTCAACTCATGCGCCAATGGCGTGTCGGTCGTCAACATCGACAATGGATATGGCGCTGGCTGCATCGCCAGCATGATCAATCACCTGTAAGGCCATGCTCGCGCTTCGCACACTCGAATTCGATCGCATCGTCTCGCTCGTGACCGATTTCGCGCTCACGCCGCTCGGCGCGCGGGTGCTGTCGGCGCTCGAGCCCGACAGCGATCACGATCGCGTCCGCCAGCTTCTCGACGCCACCACCGAGACCACTGCGTATCTCGAAGTCAACGCGCTCTTCCCGCTGCGTGCGTCCGGCGATCTCGCGGAGACGCTGGCCGCGCTCGACGTCCAGGGGCGCCCGCTCGATCCGCTGCCGCTGCGCGGCCTCGCGGATTTCGTCGACTCGGTGGACCAGGCGCGGGCTGCGGTGCGCAATGCCGGCAGCTCGTATCCGATCCTCAACGACGTGGTCTCGCGGGTGGCGAGCTTCAAGGACGAGATCGGCGCTGTGCGGCGCGCCATCGACCCCTCCGGCGAGGTGCTGGACGACGCCAGCCCGGAGCTGCGTTCGATTCGCGACCGCCTTCGGCAGAAGCGGACGCGGCTGCGCACGACGCTCGATCAGTTCGTGCGCGGCAAGGACACGTCGAAGTACCTCCAGGAGGACGTCGTCACCGAGCGCAACGGACGTTTCGTGCTGCTGGTGCGAGCGGAGCACCGCGCGAATGTCCCGGGCATCGTGCACGGGAGCTCGGCGAGCGGTGCCTCGCTCTTCCTCGAGCCGGCGGCCACCGTCGAGATCAACAACGACATCGTGCAGCTCGAAGACGAGGAGCGGCAGGAGATTCATCGCATCCTGCTCGAGCTCACCGACGCGTTTCGCGCGCGGCCAGGCGAGCTCGAGACTCTCGTGGACGTGGGTGTCGAGCTCGACGTGCTGCAGGCCAAGGCGCGGTTCGGTGCGCGACTCAACGCGGTGCGGCCGCAGCTGGCCGCCGACGACAGGCTCGAGCTGAAAGGCGCGCGCCATCCGCTGCTCAGCGTCCAGCCGGTACCGGTCGACATCGTGATCGAGCCGCCAACGCGCGTCCTGCTGATCACGGGGCCGAACACTGGCGGCAAGACGGTCGCCCTCAAGACCGCCGGCCTGCTGGCGCTGATGGCGCAGGCGGGGTTGTTCGTGCCCGCGGCCTCCGCCCGGCTGCCGGTCTTCCGCTCGGTCTTCGCCGACATCGGCGATGAGCAGTCGATCACCGCCAGCCTGAGCACCTTCTCGGCGCACATCACCAACATCGTCTCGATGGATCGCGAGCTGGCGACGCCGGCGCTCGTCCTGCTCGACGAAGTCGGCACGGGCACCGATCCCAACGAAGGCGGCGCACTCGCCACGGCGATCGTCAATCACTTCCACCAGCGCGGCGCGATGCTGATCGCGACGACCCACTTCGACGCGGTCAAGTCGTGGGGGACGACGGCGGAAGGGGTTGTGACGGCGGCATTCGCCTTCGATCCGCAGAACTTTGCGCCGACCTACCAGTTGATCTACGGCGCGCCGGGCCGCAGCCTTGCCATCGAGATCGCGCAGCGGCTCGGGATGCCGCTCCCGGTGGTGGCGGCGGCGCGAGGATTCCTCAGCGACGACCAGAAGCGGCTCGCCGCGCACCTGGCGCGGGTGGACGCGCAGGCGCGCGCGCTGGAGTCGGATCGAACGCGTTTGCAGCGCGATCGGCGTGCGCTGGACGAGGCTCAGGCGAAGATCGCCGAACGGGAGCGCAGTGTCGCCGAACGCGAGGAGCGTGCGTCTCGGCGGCTCAACGAGAAGCTCGAGGACCGCGTACGGCAGGCGCGGCGCGACATCGATCAAGTGATTGCACAGCTGAAGGAGCGATCCGAAGCGCTGCTCAACACCGGCGCGACCGGTGCGGCGAAGGCTGACGCGAGACAGGCGATCGAAAACATCGTCTCGCAATTGAGAGATGATGCCTCGGATGGTAGTGGCGGGGCTTCAGCTCCGCCTCGATCTTCCCAGGCGGTCACCGGCGGTGCCGAAGCGGCGCCACTACAAGTCGGCGCACGCGTGGCGGTCGGCGCCCTCGGCATGGAAGGTACGCTCATCGGCATCAAAGGGCAGCAGGCCGAAATCGACGTGCGCGGCAAGCGACTGCGCGCGCCGCTGCGTGACCTGCGGGTGATCGGCGGCGCACCGAAGCTCGCGCCGCCGAAGCCGAGCGTGCGCGTGAACATCGACCTCAAGCCGCGGGAAGGGTTGCTCAACGAACTCAACGTAATCGGCTGCAGTGTTGACCAGGCGATCGATCGCGTCTCGAAATTCCTGGACGACACGATGGTCACCGACGTCCAGGAAATTCGCATCGTCCATGGCCACGGCACCGGTCAACTGCGGCGCGGGCTGCAGGCCTATCTCAAGGACCACCCGCTTGTCGCCAGGTTCTACGTCGCGCCCCAGGAACAGGGCGGCGGCGGGGCGACGATCGTCGAGCTCAAAGAGTGACGATTCCGGCGCCAACATCGCTGAGCGGCTTCCGGTAGGTCCGCGGCTTACAGGATTACCCGGATTCTTAGATGCTGATCGCGCCGCCGCGTGTAGCCCGCCGTCGCACCGCGCACCCGGCCTCGGCCGCTGTTTCACTCAAAGGGTGCTCGGCGCGCTGGTCTCGGCGGTCGGCTTTGGGCTGCCGACGACGGCGCACCCGGAGGGTGCTGCGAGGGAACGAGTTGCGGGCGCGGCGCACTCGCGATCAGACGAAGGATCCGCGGATAAACCCAGACGGCCGCACGGCGCAGTGTTTCGACGAGAGTGATGAGGCCACTGGCGGGCATGGACTCGCGCCTGTAGACTGCACCTTTTAGCGTGGCCCGGTTCCCTCAGAGCTTCATCGACGAAGTCAAGAACGCTGCCGATATCGTTACGGTCATCTCCGACTATGTCTCGCTGAAGAAGTCGGGCAATCGTTTCAAGGGCCTCTGTCCATTCCACGGCGAGAAGACGCCGTCGTTCAGCGTGGACCGCGACAAGGGATTCTTCCACTGCTTCGGCTGTGACGTCGGCGGCGACGTGTTCAAGTTCATGGAGCTGCAGGAGAAAGTCGGCTTCGGCGAGTCGGTCAAGCTGCTCGCCCAGCGGTTTGGGATTCCGATTCCCGAGCTCGAGACCTCGGACGACGGTCGCGAGGGCGCCGCCGAGCGCGAAGCGCTCCTCAAGATCCACGAGGTGGCCGCCGAATACTTTCGTGAGCAGCTGGCCGCTCCCGCCGCGGCGCGGATTCGCGAATATCTGACCGGCCCAAGGGGCCTCACGCAAGATACGATCGATCAGTTGCGGCTCGGACACGCACCCTACTCGCGCGACGCCCTTCGCCAGCGGCTGCTCAAGCAGGGCTTTCCATCCGCCGCCGTCCTCAAAAGCGGCCTGGTCGTGCGCCGCGACGACGGCAGCGAAGTCGACCGCTTTCGCAACCGCCTGATGATCCCGATCGCGCGCGACACCGGATCGACCATCGCGTTTGGCGGTCGCGCGCTCGAGAAGGATCAGGTCCCGAAGTATCTCAACTCGCCGGAGACGCCGATCTACACCAAGAGCCGCACGCTCTACGGTCTGCATCTCACGAAGGCCGATCTGCGCAAATCAGGCTTCGCGATCATCGTCGAGGGCTATTTCGACTTCGCGCAGGTCTATCAGGCCGGCGGCCTGCCTGCGGTGGCGACCTGTGGCACGGCGCTCACGCCGCAGCAGGCGGTGATGCTTCGGCGCTTCGCCCCCAAGGCGGTGCTCTGCTACGACCCCGACGCCGCGGGCCAGAGCGCGGCGGAGCGCAGCTGCGAACTGCTGGTCAGCGAGGGCTTCGACGTCAACGTCGCACTGCTGCCGGGCGGCGAGGACCCCGACACCTATATCCAGCGTCGCGGGCGCGACGCCTACGTCGCCGAGTTGCGGCGGTCGCGCCAGTATCTCGACTTTCTGCTCGACCGGGCCGCTTCGGGCCACGATTTGACGCGGGACGATGCGCGGCGTGAATTCTTGAGAAGCATGCTGGCGGTGGCGGCGCGGATTCCGGATCCGGCGGCGCGCGACCAGTTCGCCGACCGCCTCGCCCACAAGGCGCGGGTCACCGAGGAGGTGATCAGGGCCGAGATTCGGAAAGCGGCGGCGGCGCGCAAGACCGAGGTCCCCGTCGAGCGGCTGCGCGCGCTTGCGCGGCCGCTGCTCGACGTCGAAAAAGGGCTGCTCTGGGCGCTCGTCCACGCGCCGGCGGAAGCATGCGAAGTCTTCGCGCAGGTTGAAGCTGCTGATTTCGAAGGACTTAGGTCGGAATCGATCCTCGAGAAGGCGAAGGGGTTGATTTCGCTGGGACCGGAGGAATTGCCGGGACAGTTGATGGAGCGTCTAAGCGATCAGGAGGCGCAGCTCGTATCAAAGGCAGCCAGCGAGCGCGAGCCGCCGGTCCGCGATCTGAGTAGCTGCATCGACGCGCTGCGGCTGCTGCGGCTGACGCGCCAGCTGGGCGAGGTCGAAGGGGAAATCGCCCGTCTCCAGCGGATCGATCCCGCGTCGGCCGAGTTGATGACGCTGGCGGCGAAAAAGATCGACCTGGCTCGCCGCCTGAGCCTCGGTAGATATAATGGGTGACTTGCCTTTCCGCTCCGGTCGAATACCATGCGGGATCCGCTTTCATACTGCGTAGGAAGGAGACGACCTTGTCGATTGAGGACAAGTTCGAGGAAGTTCGTCAACTCATCATCGTTGGCAAGGAAAAAGGTTACCTGCTATACGACGAGGTCAGCGACGTTCTCCCTCCGGAGCTAACATCGAACCCCGACGATCTCGAAGAGCTCTTCACCGCCTTCGGTGCGGCCGGCATCGACATCGTGGACGCCGAGAAGTCGTACGTCCAGCGCGATTCGCTGGAGCGCGAGGACGGCGATACCGAGCGGCCAGAGCTGGACCTCACGCCCGGCGCCCTCGACAAGACCAACGATCCCGTCCGCATGTATCTGCGCGAGATGGGCACCGTGCCGCTCCTCACCCGCGAGGGCGAGGTCTCGATCGCCAAGCGCATCGAGCAGGGCAAGCTGTCGGTCATCAAGTCGATCTCGCGCATGCCGGCAATCACCAAGGCGGTGATCCGCATGGGCGATCAGCTCAAGGCGGGCGAGCGGACGATCCGCGAGCTGGTGATCTTCAACGACGAGGAGATCACCGACGACCGCATCGAGGAGCGCGCGCAGCAGTTCGGCCGCCAGGTCGACAACGTTCGCAAGTCGCGGCTCAACGTCGAGAAGTTCGCCGAGAAGCTCGAGCCGATCCTGAGGAAGGAGAAGCGCAAGTACCTTCGCGCGAAGTGGAAGTTGATGCGCGCGCAAGTCGAGCTCTCCCGGCACATTCGCAAGATCGAGTTCACCGAGCTGGTCAAGCGCAAGCTGATCGACGAGGTCAAGGACATCGTCGATTCGGTGCTCAAGGTGCAGCGCGAGCTCGAGTCGGTCAACAAGACGCTCAACGCCAAGAACCGCCGCCCCAAGCTGAAGGAAGAGGAGCGCAAGAACCTCCTCAGGAAGCAGAAGGACCTGCGCGCCGAAGTCAAGCGGATGACCGACGAGCTCGAGGAGAGCGCCGAAACGCTGCGCCACACCCTCGAGACGATCTACACCGGCGAAGCGAAGGCTGAGCAGGCGAAGAAGGAGCTGGTCGAAGCCAACCTCCGGCTCGTCGTCTCGATCGCCAAGAAATACACCAACCGCGGGCTGCAGTTCCTCGATCTCATCCAGGAAGGCAACATCGGCCTGATGAAGGCCGTGGACAAGTTCGAGTACCGCCGCGGCTACAAGTTCTCGACCTACGCGACGTGGTGGATCCGCCAGGCGATCACCCGCGCGATTGCCGATCAGGCGCGCACGATTCGCATCCCGGTGCACATGATCGAGACGATCAACAAGTTGATTCGCACCTCGCGGGCGCTGGTGCAGGAGCTGGGGCGCGAACCGACCTCGGAAGAGATCGCGCGGCGGATGGACATCCCCGTCGCCAAGGTGCGCAAGGTCCTGAAGATCGCGCAGGAGCCAATCTCGCTCGAGACGCCGATCGGCGAAGAGGAAGATTCGCATCTCGGCGACTTCATCGAGGATCGCTCGGCGGTCTCGCCGTCGGAGGCGGTCATCAACCTCGATCTGCGCGAGCAGACCGAGTCGGTGTTGAAGACGTTGACGCCGCGCGAGGAGAAGGTGATCAAGATGCGCTTCGGCGTCGGCGACGGCAGCGAGCACACGCTCGAGGAAGTGGGCCAGAACTTCGCCGTGACGCGCGAGCGCATCCGGCAGATCGAGGCCAAGGCGCTGCGCAAGCTGCGCCATCCGTCGCGCAGCCGCAAGCTGCGTGCGTTTCTCGAGGGGCGCTCGTAAGAGCGCCCTTTTTTCTGTTTGCGGGCCCATAGCTCAGCGGTTAGAGCGGCCGGCTCATAATCGGTTGGTCCCTGGTTCGAATCCAGGTGGGCCCACTCTGAAGTAAATGAGAACGTACGATAGGCACGCGGACCTGTCAGGTCCCTGAACGAACTGACGATGCTCCCCGAACTCGAACATCTGATTCGTCTGCAGGAGATCGAAACACGCGCGGCCGACGCCCGGCGGCGGATCGAGGACGCGCCGCAGCGGATCGCCGCGCTCGACGCCAAGCTCACGGCCGCGCAACGACGCCGTCGCCGCGGCCAAACAGGCGGCGGCCGACAATCAGGGACGCCGGCGCACGATCGATAAGGACCTTGCCGCGGCACAGCAGCATCTGAGCAAGTCGAAAGAAACGCTCATGGCGGTGAAGACCAACCATGAGTATCACGCGATGCAGAGCCAGATCGCGGCGCAGACCACCGAGGTCGGCCGGATCGAAGAGCAGATGCTGATCAACATGGTGGACGCCGACGAGCTCGCCGCGCGGGTCAAGGCGGCCGACGCCGCGCTCAAGGCCGAAGAGACGGTCGATCGCCAAGGAGCGGAAGGCGATCGAAAGCGATGCCGCCGAGATGGAGCGCGTCGTCGCGACGAGCGACGAGGAGCGCCGCGACGGTGCTGCCGCGACATGCCGCGCGCCACTTTCGAGACGTTCCAGCGCGTGTTCAAGGCGCGGCAGGGACTCGCCGTCGCCCAGGCGGTCGACGGGCACTGCTCCATCTGCCACGTCCGACTGCGGCCGCAGGTCTACAACATGATCCGGCGCAACGATTCGATCATCCAGTGCGACAGCTGTCAGCGCATCCTGTATTTCACCGGCGTGCACGAGCGATCCGCCGCCGGACAGGCGGCCGCCAACGCACCCGGCCAGCAGCACGCCGATCCAGACGCCACGTGATCACGGCGTATATCGACGGCGGCGCGCGCGGGAATCCCGGTCCCGCCGGTTATGGCGTCCATGTGGTCGATGAGATCGGGAACGTCGCTCGCCGAGCTCTACGAAGGCATCGGCACCGCCACCAACAACGTCGCCGAATACCGCGGTCTGCTCGCCGCGCTCGAATGGGCGCTCGCGCACGGCCACACCCGCGTTCACATCAAATCGGATTCGTTGCTGCTGGTGCAGCAGATGAACGGCGTCTATCGCATCAAGCACGAAGGGCTGCTGCCGCTCTATCGGGAGGCGCGCCACCTGATGGCCAAGATCGGACGAGTGACGCTCGAACACGTGCGGCGCGAACAGAACAAGGACGCGGACCGCCTGTCGAATCTGGGGATGGATCTGAACGAGCCTCGTTAGGGCGCGTCTGCAGCGTCGCGCGCTGCGGGAGGTGGGCGTGCAGCCCCGCCTTCGCGCGACCCTACTTCCCGATCGCGATCAGCGCATCGTCCGTCCGCACGAACAATCGCCCGCCGGCAATCGCCGGCGACGCGAGCAGCCGCGCGTTCAACCGGTTGCGCGCCAGCACGCGCGGTGTGCGCCCCGCCGCCACGACCGTCGTTTCGCCGTCCTCGCTCACGAGATAGATCTTGCCGTCGCCGCCACCGGCGACGCCGAATACACCCCGCCGATCCGCTCCTGAAACACGCGCTCGCCGGTCTTTGCGTCGGTCACGGTGAGCACGCCGACGTCGCCCACCATGTAGATGAACCCGTCGTAATAGAGCAGCGACGACACGTACGGACCACCTGACGGCGCGCGCCACAAGACGTGACTGGCCGACGACATCGCCCGTGCCGCCCGGACGAATCGGCCATGAACGGACTGCTGCGATAGCCGCGGCTGGCGTAGATGACGCCGTCGTGAAAGAGCGGCGTCGGGATCGGGAAGCGATTGGTTTCGTCCACGCGCCAGAGCTGTGCGCCGGTCGCCGCGTCGTGGGCGCTCATGCCGGCGCTCGAGTTGACGATGACTTCCCGTTTGCCGCCTGCCTCGATCACCAGCGGCGTGCTGTACGACGTCGTCCCGCGCGGCGCGTCGGTCTTCCATTTGACCGCGCCCGTGCGCGCGTCGAGCGCCAGCAAGTACGACGCCGGGTCGTGATAGCAGAGCAGGAACAGCATGTCGCCGTGCACCACCGGCGAGCTGCCATGGCCCCAGTTGATGTCGAAGGGAGAGTAGTCGGCCGCGACGTTCTTCTGCCAGACGAGCTTGCCGCTGACGATCGACCGCCACAATCTGGCCGGTGCCGAACCAGGCATACACCCGCGTTCCATCCGTGACCGGACTTGGCGACGCGAGATTGTGCTTCTCGTGCACCGCAATCAGCGAACCGGCCGCCGGCAGCTTCGTGCTCCCACGCCTTGCTGCCGGTCGTGCGATCGAAGGCGGTAATCAGAAACGAGACCTTTCCGCCGCCTTTCGCCGGCCCGGGGCCCAGCGGCCGCTCGCCGGCTTCGAGCGCGTTGCCGCTCTGCATCAGTCGCGGGCCCTGGCGCGATTCCCCACTACCAAGCTGCGACGTGACGAAGACCAGATTGCCGGAGATGATGGGCGAGGAGATTCCCAGGCCGCGAACCGGCGAGCGCCAGGCGACACCAGCGCGGTCACTCCACTCGACTGGAAGGCCCTTCTCAGAGGACAAGCCAGACGCAAACGGGCCTCGCCAGTGCGGCCAGTCGTCCGCGCTTAACACTGTCGCAAGGGAAACAACCAGGATGACTACGCTCGCGGTTCGCATCTTCGCGACTCCTCGACTGCCTATTCTGCCCAAGGTTGCCCTTTCGCACCAGCGCAGCCTGGCTGGCGCCGTGCTCGGCAACGCCTGCCCGGATGGCGCTCAGGGGACCCGGATCAGTGCAGCCATGCGTCCGGCCCGCTCGCCGTCCAGCCGATACGACTCGAACAGGTCGGGGTGCGTCTGCGTGCATAGTCCGCACGCGTGGATACGCTCGGCAGTAACCCCGGCGCTCTCGAGCTGATCGCGATTGGCGCGCCAGAGATCCAGCCGCAGCAAGCCGTCGTCGCCCTGCACGAACCATCGTCCGATCTGCTCGTTCGTCGAGGACGCCGCTCGGAACGCGTCGCGCACGCTCTCGCCAACGACGTAGCAACAGACACCGATACTCGGGCCAAGCGCCGCCACGATGTCCGCGGCCTGGGTGCCAAAGCGGCACGTCATCGCGTGAACCGTCGCGCGAGCAATGCCGGCGCAGGTTCCGCGCCAGCCGGCATGCACCGCGGCCACTGACTCCGGTCGCCGGCATCGGCGAGAAGAATCGGGACGCAATCTGCGACCTGCACGGTCAACACAAGATTGGATCCATTCGACACGATTGCGTCGGCTTCGGGTCTGGCGGCCGCGTCAGTCGTCGCGGCGTGCGCTCGGTCGATGACATGGACGACCGACGAGTGAACCTGCTTGACCCGTATCACCTGTTCGAGCCGGGCGCCTACGGCTGCTGCCGCCTGCTGCCATGCGTGAACGTAGCGCTCGTCCGGGCCGGCTGCCGCAAGCCGCAACTGCAGTTGCTTTGTCGTGAACGCGTGTTGCGCGATCGCCAAAAGCGGCCGGCAGCGCAACGCGTGCCCCCAAGCCTCGGCGGTCCAGTGAAATGCGGGATCGGGTTCGGGAAGGGTCATCGGTGGATCGTCATCGGCGACGGAACTCGCTGTTACCATCGTGCCGCCGAGCAGGGCGGCACCTTCGGAAACCAGCAGCGTTCAGTCTGGCATTCTCCTTGATCTCAGTCTCGCGACGCCTGCCTGGGCGCACATTCAACGAGGGACCGCACCATGGTGATCAAGATCACGCCGAACGACAAAGGAAATCCTGCCGGCAAGCTGGCAGAAGCCGAACTGCACTTCACCGAGGGCACGCTGCAAGGTCTCAAGCTCGTTGGATTTGCCATTTGGGAGCGGCGTTCGGGCGCGGGCCGCAACGTCACCTTTCCCGCGCGCAGCTATACGGTCAATGGAGACCGTCGCAGCTTCGCGCTGCTCCGCCCGAGCGGAGCCGACGCGGACGGCCAGGAGAGGATTCGCGAGCTCATTCTCCAGGCGTTCAGCGAGCACGAAGCGCAGGCAGCGGTCGCAAGTTGAAAGGCACGGCGGCGGCCGCTGCTCTCCGCGCGCGTCCGGTTCCGGTGAGTGCGTGATGCGGAATGGCCTCGTCGCGCTGCCGACTTGGTTCGCGAAGACCGAGCTCGTTCCGTCTCGTTCTTCGCTCTTGGTTCCTGGTTCTGGGCTCTTGGTTCTTCAGCTCAAGACCGGTAGCAACCGCGCGTTCTCTTTCGCGCGCTTCGGCGGCAGTGTCCACTCCGCGCGCAGGCTCTTTTCGAGCTCGCCGCGGAAAAACTGGTCTTTCATCCCCCCGTCGATGATGTGCCACGGGAGGACCACGTCTGTGGAGCGGTCGCGGAAAAGATAGAAGTCGGCGTCAACGCCGCTGTCCGAGACGGCGCGGCGCCATTGCCCGCCGTTTCGCTCGGCCGCTTCGATCGCCGGCGCGACGCGCCGGTCGCCAAGGGAGAGCAGCGCCTGGTAATAGGAGTGCCGCTCGCTCTTGATGTTGAAGTACACGTTGTCGATGTCGCTCACCAGCGAGCGGAGGCGCTTCATCTTCTGCTCGATCACGTCGGAGCGCTCCATCGGCAGCCACTGGTAGGTCGTCGCCGGCTTCGGCACCAGCGGATTCACGCTGGCCACGATCCGGCCGATGCGGCCGCGAGTGCGGGCGTGGCGCAAGCATCACGTCGCGCAGCTGCAGCGTCAAATCGCGGATCGCCAGCAGATCTTCATCCGTTTCCGTCGGGAGGCCGATCATGTAATACAGCTTCAGGTTCTCGAAGCCGCTCGAGAAGATCAACTCGGCCGCTGCCATGATCTCGTCGTTGGTAATGGTCTTGTTGATCACGCTGCGCAGGCGATCGGATCCGGTCTCGGGGGCGATGGTCAGCGTCCGCTCGCCGCTCTCGCGCAGCAGCGACACGATCGCCGGCGTGAGGTCGTCCAGGCGCAGCGAGGCGGGACTGATCGAATAGCCCATCTCCTTGAGACTGCGGAGGATGTGCTCGATCTCCGGGTGATCGCAGAGCGCGATCGACACGAGGCCGGTGCGGGCGGCGTGCGCGCGGGCGTTGCGCGCGAGCTCGAGGATGCGTTCGCTCGAGAAGGCGCGCACGGGCAGGTAGTTGTAGCCCGCCCAGCAGAAGCGGCACAAATTGGCGCAGCCGCGCACCACCTCCACGAGAAAGCGCGCGCCGAACTCGGTGTCGGGCGTAAAGATGCTCGTCGCAGGCGGGTCGATCCGCTCGGTGGTCTTAATCGCGGCCTTGCGCACGACCGGCGGCGCGCCGCTGTCGGATTTCGGCGCGTAGCGGGCGATGGTCTGGTCGGCGGCGTACTCGACGTCGTAAAACGACGGGATGTAGAACCCGCGCTGCGGCGCCAGCTCGCGCAGGAGATGCTCCCGCGAGGTAGATGCCTGCATCGCCTGCACGAGCGGCGGTATCAGCGCTTCGCCTTCGCCGGCAGCAATCACGTCGGCGAAGAGCGCGAGCGGCTCGGGATTCACGAACGTCACCGCGCCGCCGATGAGCACGAGCGGATGCTGCGGCGACCGATCGGCTGCGCGGAGCGGCATACCCGCGAGCCGCAGCAGCGTGAGCACGTTGGTGTAGTCCCACTCGAACGATACCGAGAAGGCGAGGACATCGAAGTCGTGCACCGGCGTCTGCGATTCGAGCGCGACGATGCGCGTGCCCGAATCGAGCAGGTGCTTGAGCTCCTGTTTCGGCGGCAGGAAGACGCGCTCACAAACGATTTCCGGATGGTCGTTGAACAGCCGGTACACCGTCTGGAAGCCCAGGTTGGACATTCCGACGAAATAGGTGTTCGGAAACGCGAGCGCCACGCGCACCCGTCCCGCGTGCGGCTTCTGGACGTAGCCGACTTCGCGGGAAAGGATGTCGCGTGCGGCGTCGCGCTGAGATTGCAGTTTCATACGGCGGTAGTCGAGAGCTCACGCTGCGCAGGCGGAGATCTCGCGTGCCAGGGATCTATCTACTCTACCACCGCGCTCTGACACCGCCAGCCGCCCGGCTGGAGGCACAATCGAACCGTCTTCAGAGACGGGGACCCTCCGCTGGGTGCCGGCGCGCCCCGGCCGCGCCGCGCCGCGCAACAGCACCGGCACCGAAGCACGCAGCACTCGAGACACCTGAGACACCCCGGGCACCGGCGCGGCGGAGCCCGCGCAGATCACCCTTCACTTCGCCGCAGAAACGCCGGAACGTCGAGCTCCGAGGTCATCTCGAGGTCCTCCGCGCCCTCCTTGTGCCCGACATCGTCTGGCCACCGCCGGCGCCGTTCGATTGGAGCCGTAGAAGGGCAGCTCGATCGCGCGGCCGTCGCGCAATCGTGAGCCGCGGCTGAGTTGACCGGGTCGGCCGCTGGCGGCGGCGTTGCCGCTCCGCGCGAGCCGGCCAGATGGGTGGTGTAGCTCTGAAGATCGGTCGGCGTAACGGCCGCGGCGTTGGCCGGCGCCGCGCGGACGGATCGCGTGTGTTCGAAGCCGGTGGCAATCACCGTGATCTTGACGCGCCCGTTGAGCCCCGGGTCGACCACGGCGCCGAATATGATGTTGGCGTCCTCGTGCGCCGCTTCCTGGATGATGGTGAGCGCTTCGTTCACTTCCATCAGCGACATGTCCGGGCCCGCCAGTCACGTTGATGATCACGCCGCGCGCGCCATTGACCGATGCGTCTTCGAGGAGAGGGCTGGAGATCGCGCTCTGCGCCGCCTCGACCGCCCGTCCGTCGCCGTCGGCCATGGCCGTTCCCATCATCGCCACGCCCATGCCCGACATGATCGTCTTGACGTCGGCGAAGTCGAGGTTGATGAGCCCGGGCACGAGGATCAGGTCTGAGATGCCCTGTATCGCCTGCCTCAGCACGTCGTCGGCCGTGGAGAATGCGTCGAGCATCGAGCGTCCGGCGGTCGATCACCGCGAGCAGGCGCTCGTTCGGAATCGTGATCACCGTGTCCACGCACTCCTGCAGCGCGTCGAGACCGGCTTCGGCCTGCTTCTGACGCTTCTTGCCTTCGAACTTGAACGGCTTGGTCACCACGGCGATGGTGAGCGCGCCGAGCTCGGTGGCGAGGCTGGCGATCACGGGCGCCGCGCCGGTGCCGGTGCCGCCGCCCAGGCCGGTGGTGACAAACACCATGTCGGCGCCGGAGAGCGCCTGGATCAGCGTGTCGGTGTCTTCGAGGGCCGCCTGCCGGCCGGTGTTGGGATCGGCGCCGGCGCCAAGTCCTTTGGTGAGCTTGGCGCCGATCTGGATCTTGAGCGGCGCCGGACTGGCGCTGCAGCGCCTGCGCGTCGGTATTCACCACCATGAACTCGACGCCGGTGAGGCCCGCCTGCACCATGCGCGTCACTGCATTGCCGCCGCCGCCGCCGACGCCGACCACTTTGATCCGCGCGCCGGTTCGCACCTCGTCGATTGTCAGCCGAAGCTTGTCGTCCGGGATCTGGTCGTACAGGTCCGCCATCGAGCCTCCTCTCAGAAGAATTCCTTGAACACGGTGCGCAGCCGTCCCACCATGCGTGTCAGCGCACCGCCGCTGCGCGCGCCTTCCGGCGTGCGATGCCTATCCGCGTAAATCACCAGACCAACCGCCGTCGCGTACGCCGGGTTGGCGACGTGATCGGCGAGGCCGCCCACGCCAACCGGCCACCCGCGCCGGATCGGAAGGTCGAAAATCTGCTCGGCGATCTCCGAAAGCCCGTCGAGTATCGCACCGCCGCCGGTCAGTACGATGCCCGAATTGAGCGATTTTTCATATCCCGCCTTGCTGATCTCGTCCCACGCGAGATGAAACATCTCCTCAGCGCGTGGCTGAAGAATATCGCTCAATATGCGCCTTGCCATCACTCGCGACCGTCGTCCTCCGACACTTGCCACCTCGATCGTCTCGTCCTCTTCGACCATCGACGAGAGCGCACACCCGGATCGGCGCTTGATTTTCTCAGCATCCGGAATTGGCGTGCGCAGGCCGACGGCAATATCGTTGGTGAAATGATCGCCACCGACGGCGATCACCGCCGTATGCCAGAGGCTGCCGCGCTCGAAGATCGCCAGGTCGGCCGTGCCACCGCCGATATCGACCAGCGCGACGCCGAGCTCCTTTTCATCCGGCGTCAACACCGCTTCCGCCGCCAAAAGCTGACTGATGATCGTGTCGGTGACCTCGACGCCGGCCCGGTTGACGCACGAAATCAGATTGTGCGTCGCGGTGGCGGTTCCGGTGACGATGTGCACGTTCACCTCGAGGCGGGCGCCGGTAAGCCCGACCGGGGCGCCAATCCCTTCCTGCTCGTCGACGACGAAGTCCTGCGGCAGGACGTGAAGGACCTCACGGCCCGTGGGAAGCGACACCGCCCGCGCCGCGTCGATTGCCCGGCGCACGTCGTCGCGGGTGACCTCGCGATTTTTGCCGGCCACCGCGACCACGCCTCGGCTGTTGAACCCCTTGATGTGCGGGCCGCTAAGGCCGAGGTGGACAGATCCGATCTCGACGCCGGCCATCAGCTCAGCTTCTTCGATCGACCGCTTGATCGACTCCACGGCGGCATCGAGATTGACCACGACGCCCCGCTTGAGCCCCTTGGACTCGGCCACGCCTAGCCCGATCACGTCAACGCCGCCTTCGTCCTGGAGCTCGCCGACCACCGTGCACACCTTGGAGGTGCCGATGTCGAGACCAACGACGTACCTTTCGTTTCTCGCCACGAAGTCTCCGTTCGGCAGACCGCGGTCCGCCAGTTCCTCACCCTCGATCCGCCCAGGGCGCGTCGCCCGCCTTATTTCCTTCGCGAAACCGGCCGGACGTAGAGCCGGTCGGCAAACCGCAAGTCCACGTAGTCGATCTCCGAGACGCGCTCGCGCAGCGCCGGCGCGAGATCGATGTATCCCTGTATCCGCTCGACGAAGTCCTGCTCACCCAGCCGCAGCATGGCGGTGTCGCCCTCGAGGATCACCACCGCGTCGCGGCTGTCGGACACGTCGATCTGCGAGATCTTGGCGCTCAGATCCGGCCGCGCCTCGAGCGCGGCGATCACGCGAGCGGCAAGGCTCGCCCGCGACCTCGTCGACGATCGGCGCTCCCTTGTGCGGCGCCGTCGCCAGACCGTCGACGATCGGCAGGTCGAGATCGGCGTAGTTCGGTCCGTATTCGTCCACGATCACACCAGTGGGATCTACGAGATACAGACCATTGGCCACGCGCCCGATCCCCATCGGCTGACGCTCCCGGATGTCGATCTCGACGGTCCGCGGCAGCGTCCGCCGCAGCGTGGCCTCCGCGATCCACGGCGACGACAGCAACCGCGCATGCGCGTCGTCGAGGCTGATGGTCAGGATGTTGCGGCCGCGCAGCTCCTGCACCAGTGCCAGGACCTCGCCGGTCGCGAGCCGTTCGTTGCCGCGCACCACGACCCGCGAAATCTGCAGAGCGGGCGCACCCAGCACGAGCGTCGTCCCGCGCCAGCCGCCATAGGTCATGAGACCGAACACGATTACGCCACGCGTGATCGTCCACACCGCGCGAAGCGGCGCGGCGCGCTTGCGACCGGGCTTGACGTGCGCCCGCCGGAATCGCTTGTCCGCCGGGGCGGCAACGGCAGGCACTAGACGGTCTCCCCCGAACGCGTCCGCGGCCCAAATCGTTCGTCGAGCGCCTCGACAACCTTTCTCGGCGTCGCGCCGATCGAGCCGGCGCCGAGCGTGATCACCAGATCTCCGGGTCTCGCCAGCGCGGCCAGCGCCGCCGGCACCGCGAGAACGTCGCGCACGACGTGCACCGGTCGGCGACGGGCGGCGTTGACGACATCGGCAAGCGTGTCCACGCTGACGCCCGGAATCGGATCTTCGCTCGCCGCATAGATGTCGGTGAGCACCACCTCGTCGGCCCCTGCCAGCGCCGTCCCGAACTCTTGCATCAGATCGCGGGTTCGCGTGTAGCGATGCGGCTGGAAGGCGACGACCACTCGCGCTGGCTTCGCGGCGCGCGCCGCCGCCAGCACCGCTGCGATCTCCGTCGGGTGGTGACCGTAGTCGTCCACTATCGTGATCCCGTGCACGACACCATGCCGTTCGAAGCGCCGCTCGGCGCCCGAGAACTCGGCCAGAGCCGTTGCCACCGTCTCGAACGGCACGTCGAGCTCGAGACCAACGGCGACGGCGGCGAGCGCGTTCTGCACCGAATGGCGCCCGGGCACGCGCAGGCGGAGCTCGCCTAGGACCTCGGGCTCGTCGGCAGCGCCCCGTTGTCCGTTGCTGCGGCGCCGGCGAACCACGGTGCTCACGCTGCCGAAGCCCTCGAGGACGACGTCGCGCGCGGCGATGTGAGACGTCTCAGCGGCAACGCCGTACGTGATCAGCCGTCGCGTCACGCGCGGCAGGATTGCACTCAACTCGGGATCGTCCGCACACGCCACCACCGCACCATAGAACGGCACCTTGTTCGCGAACTCGACAAACGACTGCCGCAATCGCTCAAAGCTTCCGTATGCCTCCAAGTGCTCACGGTCCACGTTGGTGAGCACGGCAATCGATGGCCACAACATCAGGAACGACCGATCGCTTTCATCCGCTTCCGCCACCATGTAGTCGCTGCGGCCCAGACGCGAATTGCTGCCAAAGACACTGAGCCTGCCGCCAATCACCGCCGTCGGATCCAGACCCGCACGATCGAGCACGAGCGCAATCATCGACGTCGTCGTTGTCTTGCCGTGCGCGCCAGCGACCGCGATGCCAAATCGCAGCCGCATCAGTTCGGCCAGGAGCTCCGCCCGGGCAATGACCGGAATTCGCCGCGCCCTGGC
Source organism: uncultured Acidobacteriota bacterium (assembly GCA_963807105.1). Lineage (GTDB taxonomy): Bacteria > Acidobacteriota > Vicinamibacteria > Vicinamibacterales > UBA2999 > DASPWV01. The sequence continues at coordinate 149,055 of CAWEAM010000007.1, forward strand.
GATGACCAGCTCCGGGTTGTCTGCCCTGGCAGCCGACGTGAACACCACGACGTCGGCCTCGCCCACGTTCTCGGCCGCGTGCCCGATCGTCACCGCGATCCCCAGCGACGCGAGACGCTCGGTAACTTCCGATCGTTTCGCATCGGAGCCCGACACCTTGAATCCGAGGCTCGCCACGATTTCGGCGAGCCCGCTCATACCGCTGCCGCCGATCCCCACGAAGTGCAGGCCGCGACCTTTCCTCCCCCCTTCCGCACGCGACGCACCTAGCGGACCTCTCGCACCTGAATCCCGGCCAGCTCCCACACCTTGTCGGCGATGCGCGCCGCGGCGTCGGGCCGCGCGAACGTGCGGATCGCAGCCGACATCTGTCGGTGTCGATCGGAATCCATGGTGAGCCGCAGAATCGACGCCGCCAGCGTTTCGCCGTTCAGGACGCTTTCCTCGATGACCTCGGCGCCGCCAGCGCGCGCGATCACGTCGGCGTTTTTCCGCTGATGATCGTCGGTCGCCGTCGGCAGCGGCACGAGGATCGCCGGCCGGCCGGCGGCGGCGAGCTCGGACAGCGTCGTCGCGCCGGATCGGCAGACGACGAGGTCCGCCTGCTTCATCTCCCGATCCATCTCGAACAAAAAGGCCTCGACCCGGGCTTCGAGCCCAGCCCGCCGGTACGCGTCGCGCACCAGCTCGACATCGCGCTGGCCGGTTTGATGTGTGATCGCCAGGCGAGTGCCTGCGGCTGCCAGCCTCGCCGCTGCCTCCACCATGGCCATGTTGATCGCGTGCGCGCCCTGAGAGCCGCCAAAAATCAGAACCCGTGCCGCGCTTTGCGGCAATTCAGACTCGCCATCGGCCTCCTTGTCTCCAGCAACGAAGAACTCGGGTCGCACGGGATTGCCCGTCACGAACCCGGCGCCGCGGAAAAACGTCAACGATTCCTCGAACGCCACCGCCGCCGCGCGCACCCATCGCGCCAGCAGCCGGTTGGTGATCCCTGGCAGCGCATTCTGCTCGAGCAACATCGTCGGATAGCCGCGCAGCGCCGCGAGCAGCAGAACCGGTCCGGACGCGAAGCCGCCCACGCCGACCACGACGTCCGGACGATGACGCGAGATCACCCGCCAGGCATCGAGCGCGGCGAGTGGCAGCACGAGATAACCCTGCAGCAACTGTCGCCGCGACTTGCCTTTCAACCCGCTCACGCGAATCAACTCGAGCGGAAAGCGTTCGCGCGGCAATACCGTCGCCTCGACGCCGGTGGCCGTGCCGACGAACACGATCGCCGCCTGGGGATCGCGGCGCGCGATCTCGCGGGCGAGGGCAATGCCTGGATAGAGGTGCCCGCCCGTGCCTCCGCCCGCGATCAGCACTCGCATTGGTCACGCCGCTTTCGTCTCCACGGCCGCATGCTGCGAGATGTTGAGCAGCACGCCGAGCCCCAGCAGATTGGCAAGAAGCGACGAACCGCCCGAGCTCACGAGCGGCATCGGGATGCCTTTGGTCGGCATCAGGCCGAGCACCACGCTCATATTGAGGAACGCGGTCAGCACGATCATCATCGTGAGCCCGATCGCCAGGAACGATCCGAAACTGTCGGGAGCGCGCATCGCCGCGCGCATGCCGCGCCATGCAATCACACAGAAGCAGCACAGCACGACGGTGGCGCCGATCAGCCCGAGCTCCTCGCTGACGACGGCGTAGATGAAATCGGTGTGCGGCTCAGGCAGATAGAAAAGCTTCTGCACGCCTTGCATCAGGCCTTTGCCGAAGATGCCGCCCGTCCCCACGGCGATGAGCGACTGGATGATCTGAAAGCCGTCGCGCAGAGGATCCGCCCACGGATCGAGAAACGCCATGAGGCGCCGGCGGCGGTAGTCGGCCGACATCAGAATCACGTAGAGCGCCGGGAGCGACAGCAGAACACTGCCGATCAAGTAGCGGTAGCTGAGCCCCGCGGCGAAGACCATGATGCCGATCACCGCGAGGAGCGAGACGGCGGTGCCCATGTCGGGCTCGTCAGGATCAGCCCGACCATCGGTCACGATCACGAGCGCGATCGGCAGCAGGGCGTAGCGCAGCTCGTTGATTCGATGCATGCGGCGCTCGAGCATGATCGCGGTGAAGACAACGGCCGCGAGCTTTGCCAGCTCCGAGGGCTGAATGCCGAAGCCGGCGATGCCGAACCATCGCTTCGCGCCGTTGACCGGACGCGAGAACAGCACCGCCACCAGCATCAGGCCCGCGAACCAAAGGAAGGTCCACATCAATTTGTCGTTGCGATAGTTGCGGTAGTCGATCCGCATGACGATCGAGAGCAGCGCGATGCCCAGCACCGCCCACATGACCTGCCGGGTCACGAACATGTAGGGCTGCTGGAAGCGCTCCAGCGCGACCAGGGCGGAGGCGCTGTAGACCATGACGACGCTGAGCGAAACCAGCGCGAGCGTCGCCAGGAACAGCCATTTGTCAGATTGAAGTTTCCGCGCCATACTTTCCGACCCTAAAGTCTTCCGGACGTTGGTTCGAAACGTAGGTTCGCGACGTTGGTTCGTGACCGGCCGTCCGGGACGACCGACCGCCGAACGGGCGTCGCGAGCCGTTGTTACGAACCAACGCACCGAGCCAACGTGTTCGAGCCCTGCTCGAGCCGTCAGCAGTCGTCAGTCGAAAGAGGGATTGGGACACCCGTCTCGCAGCCTGGGGTAGGCTGCGCTCCCAGCGACAGGCTCCCCCTCGCCGCCTCTCGAACTGACGACTGCTCACAACTCGAGCGGACATTCATCGGCCTCGGCGTCGCTCGCTGTGCTGCGCCGCCTCACTCTCGCGCGCCTCCGGCCAGCTCGGCCGCGAGGTTTGCCACCTCCTCCTTGAACGCTCGCCCGCGATCGGCGTAGTCGGCGAACATATCGAAGCTCGAACACGCCGGCGCGAGCAGCACCACTCCGTCGGGCTGCGCCAGGTCGTAGGCCGCGCGGACCGCGTCGCGCATCGAATCGGCCTCGACGAGCGGCACCACGTTGCGCAGCGCGTCGCGAATCAAGGGCCGCGCTTCCCCGATCGCCACCACGCCGCGGCCACGATCGGCGAGCGGCCCCGCGAGGTCTTCGAACCGACCACCCTTGTAGCGGCCGCCGAGGATCGCTACGACACGCTCGAAGCTCTCGATCGATCGTCCGGCAGCGTCCACGTTGGTCGCTTTCGAGTCGTTCACGAACCGGACGCGTCCGACGCCGGCGACCGGCTCCATGACGTGCTCGAGCCCGCTGAAGCCTTCGAGCGCCCGCGTCATCGCCGCGCCAGAAGCACCGGCGACGAGACTGACGGCACTCGCCGCGACGACGTTGCTCAACATGTGCCGCCCCGGCAGCGCGATCGCGCTGATCGGAAACAGCGGACTCGAGCCTTCGCCGGTGCGCTGCCAGACGAACCCGCGATGGGCAAACACCGTCGCCCGTGCGATGTCGCCGATCGCATACGGGGTGAGCGCTGCCCGCGCCGCCGACGCAAGCCGCAGCGCCGGCGCGTTGTCGGCGTTGACAACGGCGTGGTCCGCCGCAGTCTGATTCACGAAAATCCGCTGCTTGGCTGCGCCGTACGCCTCCTCCGACGGGTGCCGGTCCAAGTGATCCGGAGAGAAGTTCAACAGCGCGGCAATCCACGGATGAAACGTGACGGTCGCCTCGAGTTGAAAGCTGCTCACTTCGATCACGTGCATCGTGTCTTCCGTCGAGTCGTCAACCTGTGCACTCACCGGCACGCCGATGTTGCCTCCCACCAGCACGCGGAACCCGCCCGCCTTCAGCATTCGGCCCGACCAATGTGGTCGTGGTCGACTTGCCCTTGGTGCCGGTGATGGCGACGATGCGCCCCTTCAGCCAGCGAGACGCCAGCTCGAGCTCACCCATCACCATCACGCCGCGCTTTCGCGCCGCTGCGAGCTCCGCGATCTCGGGCGGTACTCCAGGGCTCGTCACAATCAGATCCGCGTGTTCGAACGTTTCCTTGCGATGCCCGCCGAGTTCGACGCCGATTCCGAGCGCCGTCAGGCGTTCGTGCCCGTCGATCGCCGCCTTCTTGTCGGTCAACGTCACGATTGCTCCGCGCCGCGCCAGCAGTTCCGCCGCCGCCAGCCCGCTGCGCGCGGCGCCGACAACCACCACGCGCCTCCCGTCCACACGAAACCCATCGCCCATGTCCCCGTCACCGCAGCTTCAACGTCGTGAGGCTGAAGAGCGCGCAGATAATCGCGACGATGATGAAGCGCGCGATGACCTTCGGTTCTTCCCATCCGATCAGCTCGAAGTGGTGATGCAGCGGCGCCATCCTGAACACGCGCTTGCCCGTGAGCTTGAACGAGGCCACCTGGATCACGACGGACGCGGCTTCCGCAACGAAAACCCCGCCGACGATGACCAGCAGGATTTCCTGCTTGATGAGAATCGCCACCGTGGCGAGCGCTCCGCCCAGCGCTAGCGAGCCGACGTCGCCCATGAACACTTCGGCGGGGTGCGCGTTGTACCAGAGAAACCCGAGGCTGGCGCCGACGAGCGCGCCGCAGAAGATCGTCAGCTCGCCCACGGGTCCGAAGTGCACCAGCAGGAGATAGCTCGCGAGCACGGCATGCCCGGTGACATACGCCAGCGCGGTGAGCGCGGTGGCCGCCACCGCGAAGGTGCTGATCGCGAGACCGTCGAGGCCGTCGGTGAGATTGACAGCGTTGCTCCAGGCAACCAGCACGAACACCGCGAACGGCAGATACACCCACCCAAGGTCGGGAATGAGCTGCTTGAAGAACGGGAAGATCAGTCGCGTGTTGTAAAGGTTGCTGGCTGCCAGCCACAGGAGCGTGAGCCCGACGGCCGTGCCGACGACGACCTGCAGGCCCATCTTGTAGCGGGCCTTCAACCCGCCCGACGAGCGCCGCGTGATCTTCAGGTAGTCGTCGAAGAAACCGATGCCGCCAAACGCCGCCGTCGCGAGCACGGCGATCCAGACGTAGACGTTGGTGAGGTCCGCCCACAGCAGCGTGGGCACGAGCGCCGCCGCCAGAATCAGGAGGCCGCCCATCGTCGGCGTGCCCGCCTTGGCGTGATGGCTCTGCGGCCCTTCCTGCCGGATCACCTGGCCGATCTGAAAATCGCGCAGACGTCGAATGAGCCACGGACCCAGTACCAGACTGATCACGAGCGCGGTGATGCTCGCTGCCGCCGTCCGGAACGTGATGAAGCGCACCACGACCGGCAGGTCGGGATACTGCGCGAGCAGCGCCTGATGCAGGTGGTAGAACATCAGGCAAACTCCGCCGCGATCCGTTCGACGACGACATCCGTCTTGATCCCGCGCGAGCCTTTGACGAGAACGAGATCGCCGGGGCGCAGCCAGGCCGCGACCGCGTCGGCCGCTTCCGCGCTCGACGTCATCCAGTTCACCGCCGCTTTGTCGAGTCCCGCCGCCACGGCCGCGTTCGCCAACTCACTCGCCGCATCGCCGCCGACCGCGATCAGGCGATCGAGCTTGGCGGCGGCGGCCGCACGTCCGCACTTGCGATGCAGACGCATGGCGTGGGCGCCGAGCTCGAGCATCTCGCCAAGCACCGCGGCCTTGCGAGCCGATCGCCGCTCGCGCCTCAACACGTCGAGCGCCATCAACAGCGCGCTCGGGCTCGAGTTGTAGGAGTCGTCCACGACCGTCACGCCCCTCGCCAAACGAAGAACGGCGCCGCGATGATGGGCGGGCTTCAATGTCCTGGCGCGCTGAGCGAGTTGGGGAAGGCTGACGCCGAGCTCGAGCGCCACAGCCGTCGCCGCCAGCACATTGTCCAAATTGCCGCGACCGAGCAGCGGGATCGGCAGGTCGGCCACACCGCTGCGCGCGCGCACCCGCACCAGCGTGCCATCGATGCCGCGCTCCTCGATGTGTTCCGCACGCACGTCGGCGGTTTCGGCCTCGCCAAACGTCACCGTGCGGCCGGCAAATCGCGACGCGCGAGCCATGACGCGCGCGTCGTCGGCGTTGCAGACGAGTAGATCGGTTGGAGCGGCGCTTTCGAGGATCTCGCCTTTGGCATCGGCGATCTCGTCCTGCGAAGCAAAGTGCCCGAGATGGGCGTCGCCGACGTTGGTCCACACGCGCACCTCGGGCTCGGCAAGGCCGACGAGCAACCGGATTTCGCCCGCGTGGTTCATTCCCAGCTCCATCACCGCGACGTCCGCGCCGCGCCGCAGCTCGAGCAGCGAAAGCGGCAGCCCGAGGTGGTTGTTCAGGTTCCCGCGGTTCTTCGCCACGTCGTAGCGCGCCTGCAGGAACTCCGCGATCGTTTCCTTGGTCGTCGTCTTGCCCGCGCTCCCGGTGATCGCGATCACCGTCGCGCCCGACGCGCGCCGCACGTGTCGCCCGAGCGCCTGCAGCGCCCGAGTGGTGTCTTCGACCTCGATGATCACTGCACCTGGCGCACCTCGCGCACCCAACGCTCCTGTTCGAACGACCGCGCCAACCGCTCCTCGCGCCAACGCGTCATCCACGAACTCGTGTCCATCGCGCGCCGCGACGATCGCGAAGAACAGATCGCCCGCCGCCAGCGTCCGCGAGTCGATGGCAAAGCCGTCGATTACCGCGTCTGGCAAACCAGACTTCACTCGTCCCCCGACGGCTTCCGCGATCCCCCCTGCCGTCAGCACCATCGAACGTCGAGCCACGGCAGCTACCCGGCCTTCGAGCGCTTGCGCCGCCGTGCCAGCGCCGCGCGTGCGGCCTCGGCGTCGTCGAACGGCAGCACGCGATCGCCGATCTGCTGATATTTTTCATGACCCTTGCCGGCGATGAGCACGACGTCGTCCGGCTCGCTCAACTCGACGGCCTGTTCGATCGCGTCGCGCCGATCCACGACGCTGCGAATCTCCGGCGTACGACCGCCCGCGCCGGGTGAGCCGGCGGCGATGCCGCGCTTGATCTCGTCGATGATTCGCTGCGGATCCTCGCTGCGCGGATTGTCGGAGGTGATCACGACAACGTCGCTGAGTCGCTCCGCGACCATTCCCATCAGCGGCCGTTTGGTGCGATCGCGATCGCCACCGCAGCCGAACACCGTTACCAGGCGACGCGGCGACAGCGGGCGCGCCGTCTCGAGCAGATTACGTAGCGCATCGTCGGTGTGTGCGTAGTCCACGACCACCGTGACGTCGTCGTTCGGCCCGGACACGACCTCGAAGCGTCCGGGGACGCCGCTGAGGGCACCGACGCCGGCTGCGATCGCTTCGAGAGGAATGTCGAGCGCCATCGCCGTGGCCGATGCCGCGAGAATGTTGTAGACGTTCGGTCTTCCGACCAGCGTGGACGCGATCGCCACCGTTCCGCGCGGCGTGCGGATATCGAACGACAGGCCGCCGAGCTTGATTTCGAGCGGTCCCGGCGTGACGTCAGCTGGTTTGGTGATGGCAAACGTCACCGGCCGCCGGCTCGCTTCCACAACGGCCGCGCCTCGCGGATCGTCGATGTTGACCACGCCCGGCGCGCCGTCGGGCAGCAGCTCGAAAAGACGCCGCTTCGCGAGAAAGTACGTCTCCATGTCTTCGTGGAAGTCGAGGTGGTCGCGCGTGAGGTTGGTGAAGATGCCGGCGGCAAATCGCATCCCGTCCACGCGCTTGAGCGCGAGTGCGTGCGACGAGACTTCCATCACCGCCGAGCGGCAGCCCTGTTGAATCATCTCGTGCAGCAGCTGCTGCAGGTCGGGAGCTTCGGGAGTGGTGCGCGACGCCTCACGCTCTTCTCCACCGAGGCGGTAGGTCACGGTTCCGAGAAGACCGGCCTTAAGGCCCGCGGCGTCGAGAATCGATGCGAGCAGGTACGCTGTCGTCGTTTTGCCGTTCGTTCCGGTGACGCCGACGACGGGCATCTGGCTGCTCGGATGGCCGTAAAAGCGATCGGCAAGCAGCGCGAGCGCAAGCCGTGCGTCGCTGACAACCAACCAGGGGGCGATGACACCCTCCGGGCGCGGCGCCTCGGAGACAATTGCGGCCGCGCCACGATCGAGTGCCTGCCGCACGAACTGCGAACCGTCGGCCTTGAGCCCGCGCAGGGCGACAAAGACCGAGCCGGGCGTCGCGCGCCGCGAGTCGTAAACGACTGCAGAAATCCCGCTCTCGACCGCTGGGTGGCCAGACCTCGACTGGTCCGTCGTGACGGTGTGCAACGCGTCGAGGAGATCGCGGAACGTCACGGTTGTGCTCCAGCAGCTCCATTGGTGACGCGAGGATGTCGTTCCAGCTGTAGCGTGCAGGTCACGCCCGGCTCGAGCGGTGCGCCCGGCGCAGGTGTCTGCTCGACGACGACGCCGGCGCCCTTCATTCGGGCCGTGACGCCGAGTCGCGAGAGCGCGCGCAGCGCGTCGCGCGCGCCGAGCCCCCGGAGATCCGGAAACAGAGACGAGTCCTCGGCGCCCGGCGGCAGCGTGACGATCGCAGGTCCTTGCAGCCGCGCCGCGGTCGGCGTGATCGGGTTCTCCTCACGGCGGGCGACCACGACGGGCGGCGGCGCGTCGATCGTCGGCGGCACGCCCATGTAGCGCAGCGACGCGGCCGCGATCCGCTGGAAAACCGGCGCCGCAACCCGCCCGCCGGCCGCGCGGCCGTTGCGCGGCGAATCGATCATCACGATCAGCGTGAACGCCGCATCGCGCGACGGCACGAAGCCGACGAACGAGACGTTCTGCTGGCTCCCCGAGTAATGGCCGTTGACGAGCTTGTCGGCGGTGCCGGTCTTGCCAGCCACCATGTAGCCTGGCACCTGCGCGCGTGTAGCGGTGCCGATCTTCTCCTGCACCACCGCCTCCATGATTGGCAGGACCTTCGCGACTGTCTCAGGCTTGATCGCCGTGCGCGAGACCCTGGGAACCACCTTCGTCCTGACGCCTTCGCTCATATAACTTCGGACGACGCGCGGCTCGATCCAGGTGCCACCATTTGCGACGGCGTTGACGGCGGCGGCCACCTGAAGCGGGGTGACGCCGACCTGGTAGCCCATGGACACCGAGGCAAGCGCGCTGTCGTTGAGCTTGGCGGGGTTCCACACGATGCCTGGGCTCTCGCTCGGGAAATCCGGCGAGGTGGGCCGCCCGAAGCCGAATCGATTGATGTAGACGCCGAGCCGTTCGGCGCCGATCCTCAAGCCGATCTTCACGGCGCCGACGTTGCTCGAGCGAATGATCGCATCGGAGAAGGACAGCACCCCGTAGTTGTGCCCCGCGAATTCGTCGATCACCCGTCCCCCGAAACGAATCGAGCCGGGGTTGGTATCGATCATCGCGTTGAGCGGCAGGACGCCTTCCTCCAAGGCCGCCGACATCGTAACCACTTTGAACGTCGAGCCGGGCTCGTAGATGTCCTGTACCGCGCGGTTGCGGCGGTCGACTTCCTCGAAGGTGCTGTAGGCGTTGGGATTGAACGTCGGGAAGCTCGCCATCGCGAGGATCTCGCCAGTGCGAGGCTCCAACATCACCGCAGTGCCGCCGTCGGCATCGTTTTCCTGGACGCCGATACGCAACTCGCGTTCCACGATGTACTGCAGCTGCTCGTCGACAGTGAGCTCGAGCGTGCCACCGGTGGTCGGCGTGCGCTCGACCCGGCTGAAGGCGCGGCGGCGTGCGTCGGTCTGCACCAGCACCGTTCCTTCGCGGCCGCGAATCACCTTGTCGTACGCCGATTCGATCCCGCCGAGCCCGACGTTGTCGAGACCGACATATCCCAGCAGGTGGGCCGCGAGCTCCTTGTTGGGATAGAAGCGCCGGCTCTCGCGCATGAAGCCGATGCCTTCGAGATTGAGCGCGGCCACTTTGCGCGCTTCGGCCGGCGTGATACGCCGCCGCACGTAGACGAACGACCGTTGGCGGTTCAGCCGCTCAAGAATCGACTGCTGTTCTTTACGATCGCAGTCGTCGAAGGCCTTGCACAGGGCCGACGCCGTTTTCGACGCGTCTTCGATCTCGCCGGGCACGGCGTAAACCGTGTCGGCATCCACGCTGTACGCGAGCAGCCGTCCGCGGCGGTCGTAGATCTCGCCGCGCTTGGCGGGCACCGGCAGGGTGCGCAACTGCTGCCGCTCGGCGCGCGCGACGAGCTCCGCGTGCTGAAAGACCTGCAGGTAGACCAGGCGTCCCAGAATGACGGCTGTCCAGACCGCGAACAGCGCCGCGGTCACGACTATGCGGCTGGAGAGTGTCGGGCGCCAGTTGAAGGGCTGTTCGGCCACGGCCTTCACCTATCGCGTTGCGACGAGCGCCTTGGCGGGCGGATCCGGCGGGGTGACGCGCTCGAGCACAATGGCCTCGCTCGCGTCGGGCTCCACCATGCCGAGCCGCTCGGTCGCCAGCTTCTCGATACGTTGCGGCGCGCGCAGCGTCTCGATCTCGAGCCGCAGGTGTCGATTGATTTCGTTTTCAGCAGCGCGCTCACGCTGCATCTGTTCGAGCCGATATCCGTGACGGAGCAGCTCGAAGTGCTGCCAGGCGGAAAACATGAGGACCAACACCAGCACGACGCCGATGCCGACCGACTGCCAGAGTTCCTTCTGTCGCTCCTCGTCCACCTCGCGGACGATCGGATTGTTCCGAACGTCTTTACGGATGGCGTATTCGAACGCTTCGGTCTTTTCCATCACGCAGCCGAACCCGAGGCGGCCACCCGCTCCAGCACCCGCAGCCTGGCGCTGCGCGCGCGCGGATTGAGCGCCACCTCGTCATCGCCCGCGGTAATCGGGCGCCTCGTCACCAATCGGAACGGCGGCGCGGGCATCGCCGCCGGTAGAACCGTGGCGACATGCCGCGGCGCCTCGTCGCCGGTTGCCAACCGGCGGAACGTCTGCTTCACGACGCGATCCTCGAGCGAGTGAAACGCGATCACCCCCAGCCGCGCCCCGATCGCGAGACGTGCGGCGGCGGTCATCAGAAAATCGTCCAGGCCCTCCAGCTCGCGGTTGACCGCGATGCGCAGTGCCTGAAACGTCCGCGTCGCCGGGTCGATGCGCTGGCGCGGCGCGCGCGCCAGCGCGCGGCGAACGATCTCGGCGACCTCGCCGGTGGTGCGAAGCGGCGAGCGCTCGCGCGCCCGCACCAGCGCCCGTGCGATCCGGCGCGAGTGCCGTTCCTCGCCAAACCGGAAAATCACGTCGGCGAGATCCTTCTCCTCGATCCGCGCCAGCAGATCGGCCGCAGTTTCCCCGCGGCTCTGGTCCATGCGCATGTCGAGCGGTTCGTCGCGCCGGAAGCTGAACCCGCGGCCGGCTGCGTCGAGCTGCAGTGACGACACGCCGAGGTCGGCGACGATACCGGCGACGGCGGTGATCGCTCGCGCGTCCAGAACGGCGTTCAGATCGCGATAGTCGGCGTGCACGAGTTCCACCCGGTCCTTCCATGCGGCGAGCGCCTCGCGCGCGAGCGCGAGCGCCGCGGGATCTCGATCGAGCCCGACGAGCGCCGACGCGCCACCTTCGAGAAGCGCGCGGGCGTGTCCGCCGAGACCGACGGTGCAATCGACGAAGAGGCCACCGCTCTCCGGTCGCAGCAGCGCAACCACGTCGTCGCGCAAGTACGGGGACGTGCACCCCGCCACCTCAAATGCCGAAGTCGGCAAGCGCCTTCGCATCGGCATCGGTGAACGGATCGCCGGCGAGCTTCGCGATGAAGCGCTCGTGATTCCAGACCTCGAGCAGGTTCTGCTGGCCCAGGACGTCCACGTCTCCCGTCATCTGGGCGGTGTCCCGCAAGCGCGGCTGAATCAGCACGCGGCCCTGCGGGTCGATCTCCGCCGACCTGACCGTAAAAATTCACGCGATCGAGAAACTTGTTCCGTGCAGGATGCGTCGAGGGCATCTGTGAGAGCCGCCGCTCAATTTCGACCCACACAGGCATCGGGTAGATCCGCACCCACTCGCCGGACAAGCTCGTCACGAACAGCTCGCGCCCGTATTGCTCCTGGATCAGGGCGCGAAAAGCGGACGGGACCTTGAGCCGGCCCCGGTCGTCGATTTTGGCCGGTGCGTTCCCCCGCAGCACGTCCTACTCCATTTCGGTCCACTTCAGTCCCACGGATAGTAGAAGACGAGGCGAAGTTGTCAACGAAAAGGGGAGCGCAAATGTCTCAGTGCGTGAGAATTACGCTTTGTTTCGCCGATGTGTAAGGCCCAGCCGGCCAGCTGGGCCTTAGCGCGTGCTAGCATGGCGGTTTCTCGCCCACCCGCTTCATGCTGCACGCTGCCCTGATCGGCCTGCCTTCGACCGGCAAATCGACCCTGTTTCAACTGATGACGAGCGCGAAGGACGCGCCGCGCGGCGAAGGGCGAAACGGCGGTCGGCATCTCGAAGGTGCCCGACGCCAGGCTCGACCGGCTGACGGCGATGTACAACCCGCGCAAACACGTGCCCGCGACGATCGAGTTCACCGATTTCATCGCCGTCGGCAAGAGCGGCGCGGCGGCGCTGGTCGATGTGGTGGGCTACAAGTCCGCCGACGCCCTGGTGCACGTCGTCCGCGCGTTTCGCGACGAATCAGTGCCGCACCCGGCGGGTTCGGTCGATCCCGCGCGCGACGCCCAGGCGATGGAGGACGAGCTGATCCTCGCCGACCTCGGCGTCGTCGAGCGCCGGACGGAGCGCCTCGAGAAGGATCTCAAGAAGGGCAGGTCGGCCGAACTCGAAAAAGAACGCGACCTTATCATCCGCTGCAAGGAGGCGCTCGAGAGCGGACAGCCGCTCCGCTCGCTCGGACTTGCCGGCGACGAGCTGCGGCGGCTGCGTGGCTTCCAGCTGCTCTCAGCGAAGCCGCTGCTGCTGGTGATCAATCTCGACGAGGCGGACGTGTCGGCGGCAGCGAGCGTCGAGGACGCCGCCGCGCGAACAGGATTGACGGCGTTTCTCTCGCGCGCGGCCACGGGCGCCGTGCCGGTGTGCGCGAAGATCGAGCTGGAGATCGCGTCGCTCGACGGCGAGGATGCGCAGGCGTTTCTGGCCGATCTCGGTCTCAAGGAGTCGGGGCTTGCCCGCGTGATTCGCGCCAGCTACGATCTGCTCGGCTACATCTCGTTTTTCACCGTCGGCGAAGACGAGAATCGCGCGTGGTCGATTCCGCGCGGGACGGTCGCGCAGGACGCCGCCGGCGAAATCCACAGCGACATCGCGCGCGGGTTCATCCGTGCCGAAGTCGTGGCCTACGACGCGCTCATTGCCCGTGGCGCGATGGCTGCCTGCAAAGAGCACGGCGAGGTTCGTCTCGAAGGCAAGGAATACATCGTCAAGGACGGCGACATCATCAACTTCCGCTTCGCGACCTGGCTCACTTATGGACGGCGTCACGCGCCCTAATTGATGGGGGTCAAAACCGTCCTCGTCTGCGAAACGCAGGTGCCGTTCGTGCGCGGCGGGGCGGAGTTGCTCGTCGAGCAGCTCGTTTCCGAGCTGCGCCAACGTGGCGTCGAGGCCGAACGGGTCGTCGGTGCCCTTCAAGTGGTATCCGAAAGAGGAAATTCTTCCGCACGCCGCGGCGTGGCGGATGCTCGATCTCAGCGAAAGCAACGGCCGCCCGATCGACCTCGTCGATCGCGACGAAGTTCCCGACCTATTTCGTGCGTCATCCGCAGGAAGGTGTGCTGGCTGGTGCATCAGCATCGCGCGGCCTACGAGTTGTGCGGCACCGTCTACTCCGATTTCGCTCACGAGGAAATGGACGTCGGCGCTGCGCGAACGCATCATGTCGCTCGACGAACAGATGCTGCGCGAGTGCGCCGGTCTTTACACGATTTCGCAGAACGTGTCGCGCGCGGCTGCAGACGTTCAACGGCCTGTCGTCGACGCCGCTCTACCACCCACCGCTGCTTGCGCCGCGGCTCGACGCCCGGCCCGTACGGCGACTACGTGCTCTCGGTGGCGCGGGTCGAGGGAAACAAGCGCGTCGCGCTCGCGGTCAGGCGCGCTGGCGCACCTGCCGGCACGACCTCCGACTGGTCATCGTTGGCGTCGGTAGCCACTCGAACGATCGTCGAGAAACTCGCGGCCGAAGCTCGGCGTGCGCGATCGGGTCACGTTCACGGGCGCGTGTCGCGGACGACGAGCTCGTCACGCTCTATCGCGACGCGCTGGCGCTGGTCTACGTGCCGTTCGACGAGGACTATGGGCTGGCGACACTGGAGGCGTTTCTCGCGGCAAAGCCCGTAATCACCGCGCGCGACTCGGGCGGCACGCTCGAGTTCGTCGCGACGGCGTCAACGGCTTTGTCGTCGATCCGGACGCCTGACGCGATTGCCGCCGCGGCGATCGCGCGCTCGCACGCGCGACCACGCGCTGGCGCGAATCGCTCGGCGCAGCCGGGCGCGAGGTCGCGTCAGCGGATTTCGTGGGACGACGTGATCACGCGCTGCTCAGCCATGGCTGAGGCGCGCGACACGTCGGTCATTATCCCGGCCTTCGAAGAGGCCGCCGCGATCGCCGCCGTGGTCGAAGGGTCTGCGCGCGCCGCGACCTGGAAGGAAATCGTCGTCATCGACGACGGCGTCGAGCGATGACACCGCGCGCAGCGCGGCGGCGGCCGGCGCGGAGGTCGTGCGGCATCCGTACAACAAGGGCAACGGCGCCTCGGTGAAGAGCGGCATTCGGCGCGCAGTCCGGGCGAGTGGATTCTCATCATCGATGCCGACGGCCAACATCGGCCGGAGGACGCGCTCAAGCTGGTGTCGCGCGCTGGGCGTGTTCGACTTGGTCGTCGGCGCGCGTCGCGCCAGACGCAGGCCACCGTTGCGCGGCGTCTCGGCAACGCAGTGCTCAATCGGCTCGCGGGCTATCTTGCGGGCCGACGCATTCCCGATTTGACGTCGGGATTTCGTGCCGCGCGGCGCGAGCTATCTACTCGAGTTCCTCCATCTGCTGCCCAACGGTTTCTCGACGCCGACCACGACGACGCTCGCGTTTTTGCGCGCGGGCTACAACGTGCACTTCGAGCCGATCGAGGCGCGGCAGCGAACAGGCAAATCAAAATCAAGCTGTGCGCGACGGCGCGTCGTTTTTACTGATCCTGTTGAAAGTGATCACGATCTTCAGCCCGCTCAAAATTTTCGCCCCAATCAGCGCGGCGGCGTTCGCTGGCCGGCGTGGCCTACGGCGTCTGGAACGTGGTCCGAGCTACGATCGGATTCCGAACGGCGCCGTGCTGCTGCTGATGTTTTCGGTGATGGTGCTGCTCGTGGGACTTGATCTCGGAGCAGATTTCGACACTGCGCTTCGATGGCCGGCGCTGAGACCCATGAAGGCGCTGATCCTCGTCCCGACCTACAACGAGCGCGAGAACCTGCCGGTGCTCGCCGCGGGTGTGCTGGCGCATCGCCGACACCCGGATGCTGGTCATCGACGATAGCTCGCCGGATGGCACCGGCGAGATCGCGGACGAACTCGCGCGCCGCATCCGGCCGGGTGAGCGTGCATGCACCGCAGCGGCCCGCGCGGCCTGGGACGCTCGTATCTCGACGGATTCCGCGCGGCGCTCGCGAGTCCGACGCCGACGTCGTGTGCCAGATGGACGCGGATCTGTCGCACGATCCGAAGTTCTTGCCGTCGATGTTTGCACGCGATCGCGCGGCGGCGCGGATCTGGTGATCGGATCGCGCTATCCGGCCGGGCGGCCGCGTCGAGAACTGGCCGCTGCGCCGCAAGATGCTCAGCGCGTTCGCCAACATATACATCCGCGCCGTCACCGGGCTGTCGGTGCGCGACTGCACCAGCGGTTATCGCTGCTGGCGCGAGGACGCGCTCGCGCACGCTGCAGCTCGATGTCGATTGCATCGGAAGGCTACGCGTTTCTCACCGAAGTGATTTTTCAGGCGGCCGCCGCCGGCACCGCATCGCCGAAGTGCCGATTGTGTTCGTCGAACGCCGGCAGGGCGCGTCGAAGCTGTCGTCGTCGGTGCTGCTCGAATCGCTCAAGACGCCGTGGCGCCTGGCGCAGAAAACGGCCGCATCCGGACCGCCCACACATCCGCAGCGGGGCCGGTACAATCGCCTGTTCGCATGAGTTACGAGTTCTACCGCGGACGGCGCGTCATGATCACCGGCGGGCTGGGCTTCATCGGCAGCAATCTTGCGCGCCGGCTGGTGGAGCTCGGCGCCGATCTGCTGCTCGTCGACTCGCTGATTCCCGATTACGGCGGCAATCTGTTCAACATCGCCGGCATCGAGGATCGCGTGCGCATCAATATCGCCGACGTGCGCCAGGCGAGCACGATGAATTATCTCGTGCGCGGGCGCGAAATCATCTTCAACATCGCCGGGCAGGTGAGTCACATCGACAGCATGCGCGATCCGCATACCGATCTCGACATCAACTGTCGCAGCCAGCTGACGCTGCTCGAAGCCTGCCGTCATCACAATCCGGCGCGCCAAGGTGATTTACGCGAGCACGCGGCAGATCTACGGCAAGCCGGAGTTTCTGCCGGTCACCGAGCAGCATCTGGTTCGACCGACCGACGTCAACGGCATCAACAAAGCCGCCGGCGAGTACTACCATCTCGTCTACAACAACGTGTTTGGCGTGCGCGCGACGCGCTGCGCCTGACGAACATCTACGGTCCGCGGCAGCTGCTCAAGCACAACCGTCAGGGCTTCATCGCCTGGTTCATCCGGCTCGCGCTCGAGGATCGCGAGATTCAGATATTCGGCGACGGCACGCAGGTGCGCGACTTCGTGTACGTGGACGACGCGGTCGACGCGTTTCTGCGGGCGGGCGCTGCGACGCATGCAACGGCGAGGTCTTCAACGTCGGCGGCGACGAGCACATGGCGCATCGCGAGCTGGTCAAGCTGCTGATCGAGGTGGCCGGCAGCGGCCGCTATCGATTCGTCGAGTGGCCGGCGGAAAAGAAGGCGATCGACATCGGCAGTTTCTACGCCGACTCGGCTCGCTTCAAGACGGCAACGCCGGCTGGTCGCCGACGAGTCGCGCTCCGCGAGGGGCTGACGCGCACGCTCGCCTACTACCGCGAGAACCTGGCGCACTACGTCGACGACGGCATGGGGCCGGCATGAGCACGCCCGCGCCGACGCGCGTCCCGTTCAACTCGCTGGTGCCCGGCGAGCGATCGCCGGCCGTCGACGCAGCGATCGCGCGCGTCGATCGATCGCGGCTGGTTCATTCTCGGCCCGGAGGTCGAGGCGTTCGAGACAGAGTTCGCGGCGCAGTGCGGTGAGCGCTCACGCCGTCGGCGTCGGCACAGGCACCGACGCGATCGCGCTGGCGCTGCGCGCGCTCGACATCGGGCCCGGCGACGAGGTGATCACGTCGCCGCTCTCGGCCGCCTTCTCCGCGCTGGCGGTCATGATGACCGGTGCACGGCCGGTCTTCGCCGACATCGATCCGAACGGCTCACGCTCGATCCGGCAGCCACGGCCGCGGCGATCACGCCGCGAACGCGCGCCATCCTCCCGGTGCATCTGTACGGGCAGGCCGCGGATATGCGGCGTTCGAGGCGCTCGGCGTCGCGCCATGCGCCTGGCGATCGTCGAGGATGCGTGCCAGGCGCATCTCGCCACTGCGCACGGACGGCCGGTCGGCATCGATCGGGGCCGCCGGCGCCTTCAGCTTCTATCCGACCAAGAACCTCGGCGCACTGGGCGATGGCGGCGCGATCACGACGCAACGATCGCCGCGCTGGCCGATCGGATCAAGCGGCTGCGCAACGGCGGTCAGACGTCGCGCTATCACCATCAGGAAGTGCGGCGCCAACAGCCGCCTGGACGAGCTGCAGGCGGCGATTCTGCGCGCGCGCATGCCACTGCTGCCCGGGTGGACCGACGCGCGGCGCGCACTCGCGCGCGCGTATCGCGCAGCAACTGGCCAGCGCGCCCGATCGTCGTGCCACCGCTCATTCGACGCCGGGCACGTGTATCACCTGTTTCCGGTGCTGACCGACCGGCGCGACGCAGCTTCAGCAGCACTTAGCGGCGAGACGGAATC
The DNA here is from genome assembly GCA_963807105.1 of uncultured Acidobacteriota bacterium. Lineage (GTDB taxonomy): Bacteria > Acidobacteriota > Vicinamibacteria > Vicinamibacterales > UBA2999 > DASPWV01. The sequence continues at coordinate 167,035 of CAWEAM010000007.1, forward strand.
GAGACGCTAATTCACTATCCCGTTCCGATTCCGCGGCAGCCGGCGCTCGCCGCCACCGAGCCGGCCATCTGTCCGATCGCCGATCGCGTCTGCGCGACGGTGCTATCGTTGCCGATGTATCCCGCGCTCACAGACGAAGATGTGTCGGCGGTCGCGGCGGGTGTGCCGCTCGTTTCCGAGGTTGAATGTCCATGCGAATGCTGATCACAGGCGGCGCGGGATTCATCGGGTCGCATCTCGCCGAAGCCCTGCTCGATGCCGGACATGAGGTGTTACGTCCTCGACGATCTGTCGACCGGGTCGATCGACAACATCGCGCACCTCAAGAGGCAGCCGGCGTTCCATTACACCATCGACACGCGTGTTCAACGAGCCGCTCGTCGCCGAGCTCGTCGATCGCGCCGACGTCATCTTTCACCTCGCCGCCGCGGTCGGCGTCAGGCTGATCGTGCAGGAGCCGGTGCACACCATCGAAACCAACGTGCACGGCACCGAAGTCATCCTGCGACACGCGGCGAAGAAGAAGAAACTGGTCTTCATCGCCTCGACGTCCGAGGTGTACGGCAAGAGCACGTCGGTGCCGTTCCGCGAGGACGCCGATCTGGTCGATGGGCGCGACCACCCGCCAGCGCTGGGCCTACGCCTGCAGCAAGGCGCTCGACGAGTTTCTCGCGCTGGCGTACTGGAAAGAGAAGCGGCTGCCGATCGATCATCTGCCGCTTTTTCAACACCGTCGGCCCGCGCCAGACCGGCCAATACGGCATGGTCGTGCCGACGTTTGTCCGGCAGGCGCTGGCCGGCGAGCCGATCACGGTGTTCGGTGACGGCACGCAGACGCGCAGCTTCACATATGTCGGCGACGTCGTCGGCGCACTGCTCAAGCTGATGGTCGAGCCACGCGCGGTCGGGCGAGGTGTTCAATCTCGGCAACAGCGAAGAGGTGAGCATCAGCGGCCTCGCCGAGCGCATCAAGGCGCACACCGGCAGCCGCTCGCCGATCCACGTGATTCCCTACGAGGAGGCCTACGAGGCCGGCTTCGAGGACATGCCGCGGCGGGTGCCGGATCTGCGAAAATCAGCGCGCTGATCGGCTACGAGCCCCAGGTCGGGCTGGACGAGATCATCCGGCGGGTGGTTGCCGACTTTCGGGACGCGGGCGCGCGTCATTACCTCGTAGCAGCGTATAATTGGACGTCCCCGCGGCAGAGCAGCCCATGAACAAAGACTCATCCTTTCCCCGCCGCTTCGGCTTGCTGGCGCTGCCCGCGTTCGCCCAGCAGCCGCTCAGCTCGAAATCAAGGACGGTCTCGTCAACATCGACGCCACTGCGGTGCCGGTGCGGCAGATTCTGGCCGAGTGGGCGCGCATCGGCGGAACACAAGGTCGTGGGCGCCGACAAGATCGCCGGCGCGCCGGTAACCCTCAAGCTCGTGAACATCCCCGAACGGCAGGCACTCGACATCATGCTCGCGAACGTTCCGGTTACATGGCGGCCCCGCGCATGGCATCGGCCGCGCCGGGGCTTCGGTCTACGACCGCATCTTGATTCTGCCGACGCTGTGCCAGTACCCCGCCGACCGCGACCGCCGGCTCGCGCGCGGATCGCCACACCGTTCACGCCGCCGAATCGCGGCCTGCCGCGCCCGCCGGGTGCCGAACCGGATGACACGGATCGGCCGCGGAAGCGACCGAACAGGCGGACGCGAACGACCGAATCAGGCCGGTGTTCACGTTCCCGCAGCCGCAGGCGCCGGGCAGATGCCGCCCAACACCGTGTTCGTGCCGATGCCGCCGCAGGACGGCTCAATCCGGGCTTCGGCGCACCCGGCGGTTTCGGCGCGCCCGGCAGTTCTGGCGCTCCAAACGCGCAGCAGCCGATCACGCTGCAGCCCAAGCCAACGGGCAGCCGACGATCTACAACTTCGCTCCCAACAACGGCACCGCGCCGCCCGCCGGCGAGCGGTTTCACGGTCGATCGGCTCTCCGACGCCCGGCATGGTGCAGCAGCCGCCGCCGCCGGCGGCGCCGGCGCCGGCGTCCCGGCGCCGTGTCCGGTCGACAGGCCAGCCAGGACGAGCTCGGGAACGTCAACGTCGGACGTCCAACGGCGTTCCGTCGAACTTCTGAACGACGTGGAGGCGCTCGCATCGAGCGACCGTTCGAACTGATAGAACGTTATAGAACTGTTCTATGTACTTCGTTCTTTTCCATGGCCGACATCGAGTGGTTCCGCGCCGAAGATCGGCGAGGCGTCGAACAACTGTATCGACGCACGTTCGGCACGGAGGCTGCCGATCGCGTGCGGCTGCGTTGGGACTGGGCTCGCCGCAATCCCGCCAATCCAAGCGGCGAGCCGCCGTTCTGGATCGTGCGCGAAGGGCCGACGGTGATTGCGGCCTGCCCGCTGATGCCGGTGCGCGTCAGCATCCGCGGGCTCGACGCCGAAGGCGCATGGTCCGGCGATCCGCTGGTCGTGGTCGAACGGCAGCGCCAGGGACTGGGCGAGTCGTTGCTGCGAAACGCGGATCGCCATGCCGGCGTGGCGCTGGCGCGGCAATCTCTCCGAAGGCACGCGATTTCTCCTCGATAAGATGCGGTGGCCGCGCGCCGGTGCCGGTACCGTGCCTCGTGAAGCCTCTCAGCCGTCGCGCGCTGCGGCGTCCGACGTGGCCGGTTGCGATCAATCGACTGGTCTCGGTGTTGATGCTGCCGTTCATGCGCGTCGTGGCGGTGCCCCGGCCGCTTCGCGAAGAGGTCGAGGTCGTGCGCCGATTCGATCGCGAGATTCGACAGGTTGTGGGAGCGCGTCTCGCCGCGGCTCGACCTTGCGGTGCGCCGCGACTCCGCCTATCTCAATTGGAAATTCATCGAGCCGCCGCACGTGCGCTATTCGGTCGCGATCCTGCGGCGCGACGACGAGCCGCACGGCTACGCGGTGTATCGTCATCTGCGCGAGCCGCAGGGCCGCGTGACGCAGATCGTCGACTTCCTCGCCGACCCCGACGACGAGCGAGGGCTGAAGACGCTGCTGCGCTGGATGGATCGCGAGGCGCGCGCGGAGGACTCCGACAAGATCCGCTGCTACGTCCAGCACGCGAAGCTTCCGGCGCGTGTTCCGTCGATCGGGCTACTTCGTGGTGAAGTCAAACGTGGTGATCGAACGCCAAGGTCAACGCGGTGCAGGTGCCGCCGGACGTTTTACGACAACCCCGACGGCTGGCATTTCACGGTCGGCGACGGGGATCTGGATCATTGAGTGATGCCGAGTGCCGGGTGCCAAGGTACCTGGGTGCGGGTGCTTTGGTGCGTGGTACTGGGTGCTGGTGCACTGGGGCTCGGTGCTTGCGCTTCACGACAGGACGGAACATGTCACTGGAACAGGAACTGACGGCTGATATCGGCGTGGCGATGAAGGCCAAGGACACGACGCGATTGACCGCGCTGAGCATGTTAAAGACGGCGCTGATGAACAAGAGCATCGAGAAGGGGCGCGCGCTCGAGGCCGCCGAGGAGATGCAGGTGGTCGTCGTCGCTGGTGAAACAGCGGCGGGATTCGATCGAACAGTTCACGGCGGGCGGTCGTCGCGACCTCGCCGCCAAGGAGCAGGCGGAGATCGCTCATCCTCGAAACCTACCTGCCGCCAGCGGTATCCGCGGACGAGCTCGAGCGTGCGGTTGCGGACGCTGTCGCGGAAACGGGCGCGACTGGGCCGAAAGACATGGGAAAAGTGATGAAAGCGGTGATGGCCGATTGGCCGGCAAAACCGTGGATGGCAAAAAGGTTAACGAGCTTGGTGCGCAGAAAATTAACGTAGCGGTGGATCAAACATTTTCGAAAGGTTTGACCGTCTATAGCATTTTGAAAGGCCTAGTCAGCCTCTCACCATCCTCCTTGGGCCCCGGCCTCGACAGGCCGGGGCCCATCTTTTTTGCCACAGGCCCGCACGAAGCTGACAGAGCAGACCCCGGAGCACATTTGCGTTCACGGTGCCACTGGCGCGAGCGGTCGCGCAAGCCAGTTTGTCGCGTCATCGGTGCGCGTTCGTGTTCGCGCGAGTGACGCTGGCCGATTAATGGCCGACGCTTCTCCGCGCCTGGCCCGGTCGGCCGGCGTCATCGGCATCGCCACGATGACCAGCCGCGTGCTCGGGCTGGTTCGCGATCAGGTCCTGGCGTTCTACTTCGGCGCCGGCGGCGCGATGGACGCGTTCATCGTCGCGTTTCGCGTCCCAACCTGGTACGCGACCTGTTTGCCGAAGGCGCGATGAGCGCCTCGTTCGTCCCTACTTTCACCAAACGACTCGCGAGCGGCAGACGCGCAGCGACGCGTGGCGTCTCGTCGAACTCCGTCATCAACGCCCTGCATCATCGTCACCGGCGTACTCGTGGTCGTGGCGGGCATTGTCTTCGCCGAACCACTGCTGCGGCAGTTCGCCGGCGGGTACACTGACATACCGGAGAAGTTCGCCCTCACGGTCGAGCTGACCCGCATGATGGTGCCGTTCCTGACGCTGGTGGCGCTGGCGGCGGTGCTGATGGGGATGCTCAACGCGCTTGGCCACTTCTTCATCCCGGCGCTCTCGCCGGCGATGTTCAATGTCGCGCACTATCGTTCTGCGTCGCTGGTCATCGTGCCGTTCGCTCCACGGCTCGGCATCGAGCCGATCGTGATCGTGGCGCTTTCGGACACTCTCTCGGCGGTATTGGACAAGTGGCGATTCAGTGGCCGCCGCTGCGCGCGAGGGCTTTCGCTACCGCCCGCTGCTCGACATGCACGACCCGGGCTTGCGCCAGATTCTCGTGCTGATGGGACCCGGGAACGATCGGTCTGGCCGCGACGCAGATCAATGTGTTGGTCAACACGATGCTGGCCACCCGCGAGGATGGCGCGGTGACGTGGCTCAATTACGCGTTCCGGCTGATGTACCTGCCGATCGGCCTGTTCGGCGTGTCGATCGCGACCGCCGCGACCCCGACGCTGTCGCGGCTGGCCGCACGACGAGGACTTCGCCAGCATGCGTCGACCGTGGCGCACGCGTTCGGATTGATGCTGATGCTCAACGTTCCGGCGACGCTCGGGCTCATCGCGCTCGCGACGCCGATCATCAGCGTGATCTTCGAGCACGGCAGTTTCACCGCCGCCGACACGGCGGCGACGGCCGCGGCGTTGCGCTGGTACGCGCTCGGCCTCGTCGGCTATTCGGTCGTGCGCATCGTGTCGCCGACGTTTTACGCGCTCGGGCAGAGCCGCATTCCGGTCACAGTGAGCGTCGCGTCGGTGCTCGTCAACGTCGGCGTCAACGTGATGCTGGTGCGGTGATGGGATACCAAGGGCCTGGCGCTCGGCACATCGCTCGCGGCGTTGATCAACGCGGCGACGCAATTCATGCTGCTGCGCCGCGCGATCGGCGGGATTCGCGGCACGCCGCATCGCGGTCACGTTTCTCAAGGTCGTGATCGCGTCAGTGCTGATGGCGGCGGCGGCCTGGGGCGTCGATCACTGGATGATGTCGCCGTGGCCCGGCGGGCCCTGCTCGTTCAGGCCGGCGCGCTCGGCGCTGACGATTGCTCGCCGCGATCGTCATCCTGGCCGGGGCCGCGACCGCGTTGCGGATTCGCGAATTCGAAGAAACGCGAGATATGGTCTTGCGGCGAGTCCGCGGATGCGACAGTGAAGCGTCTCGGACTCCATCCGGCAATCCTCGCCGCTGCCTCGACCCACTTCATCGTCGACGCCTACGGCAACCTGTATGCGCCGCTGCTGCCGCTGCTGATTCCGCGGCTCGGGCTGTCGCTCAAGATGGTCGGCACCCTCGCCATGGTCTTTCAGATGGCGGACTCGGTGTCGCAGCTCGGGTTCGGCGCGCTCGCCGATCGCTGGCGTCCGCGAGTGCTGCTGATCGGGCGGGCCGCTGCTCGCCGTCGTGATACTGAGCGCGGTTGGGAGCGCGAGCATCGACGCCGATGCTCGCCGCGACGTTCTGGTGATCGGCGGTCTCGGCGGCGCGGCGTTTCACCCGCCTGCCGCGGCACTCGTCAACGCGGTCTCGGACTATCGCAAGGGCTTCGCGATGTCGCTGCACATCACGGCCGGGTCGATCGGCATGTCAGTGGCGCCGCTGGTGTTCGTGCCGGCTAATCGCGGCGCTCGGACCGGGCTGGTCGTGGTTGATCGCGTTGCCGGGTCTGGCGGCGCTCGCGTTCACGCTGCGGCTGATGCGGAACGTGCCGGCGCTGACGACGAAGACGCCGCAGGGATGGGCGGAGCTCAAACCTTATGCGCGGCCGCTCGGCCTGCTCTACGCCGTGGTCGTTCTGCGCACCGATCACGTCACAGAGCTTTTCGACGTTCCTGCCGGTGCTGCTGACCCAGCAAGGGATGGGCGTAACAGAGGCGAGCGCGGCGGTGACGATTTATCTGTTTCTGAGCGGCATCGGCGGGTTTCTCGGCGGCCCGATGGCCGACGTGTACGGCCCGCGGCGCGATCATCATCGCGTCGCTCGTCTGTTCGGTGCCCTTCTTTGTCGACCGCGCATTGGACCAGCGGCTGGGGCTTCGCGATCCTGGTGTCGATCGGCGCATTCCTCCTACAGTCGACGCTGCCCGTCAACGTGACCTTCGGTCAGCAGCTGGCGCCGGTGAGCGCGGCGACCGTTTCGTCGCTGATGATGGGATTCGGCTGGGGCTCGGGCGCGCTGGTCGCGCCGCTGGTTGGTTTGCTCGGCGACGCTATGGGGCTGACCTTCGCCTTGCTGGTCACGTCGATCATCCCGCTCTTCGCCGCCCTCGCGGCCTGGCCGCTGCCCTCCGGCACGGAAGTCAGGTCGTACATGAGCGCGGCGGAGCCGGAGCCTGGCCCGCCCGAACTGCGTCCCTGAAGTCCCACAGGCGGACGATTGGCGGCGCCGTGAGCTCCCAAGCCGACACCGCTCACGATTTTCTCAAACGGCGATCCGCTGTAGTACGCTGGATGCGAACGTGGCTCGTTACCCTCGCCCTTCCGGCGTCAGCTACTCGTTCGGGCCCGGACCCCGCTCGCCGGCCATCAAGATCCTCATCATCGTCAACGTCATCGCGTTCCTGCTCTCCTCGATCGTTCAGGACATCATCAGCCGCCTCGGCCTGAGGCCGCAGGATGTGTTCGAGGGATTGGCCTTCTGGCAACCGGTCACCTACATGTTCCTGCACGGCGGCATCGGCCACCTGCTGTTCAACATGCTGGCGCTGTGGATGTTCGGCACCGATCTCGAACGCACGTGGGGCACGCGGTTCTTCACGAAGTATTACTTCGTCACCGGCATCGGCGCGGCGGTGCTCACGCTACTGTGGTCGATCAGCCCGCTCCCGTTTGGCGCGCAGATGTACCGCGACGATCACGATCGGCGCCTCTGGTGCGATCTACGGTGTGCTGCTCGCCTACGGGATGTACTTCCCGCATCGGCCAATCTATCTCTACTTCGTGTTCCCGGTTCCGGCGCGCTACTTCGTGATGATCATCGGCGCGATCACGTTCTTCTCGTCGATCGGATCGGCGGGCGGCGGCATCGCGCACGTTGCGCATCTGGGCGGTCTCGTTGTCGGGTACTCTACCTGACGAGCCTGCGCGGGCGGCCGTTCGACGAGCTCAAGTACCGCTGGCTGCGCTGGAAGATGAACCGAGCCCGGGGCCGCTTCGACGTCTACTCCGGCGGCCGGCGCGACGACGACGACAGCTGGAAGTCGGACTGGAAAAAGCACATTCACTAGCCACCAGGCACCAAGCCTGGAGCCAGGAGTGTCCTCGATTCGGTCTTGATTCGATCCCTGATCCCTGATCCCTGATCCCTGATCCCTGATCCCTGATCCCTGATCCCTGATCCCTGATCCCTGATCCCTGATCCCTGATCCCTGATCCCTGATCCCTGATCCCTGACCCCTAACTCCTGGTTCCCGGTTGCGGCTTCTGCGTTCCCGATAAATACGCCATCGCGCGCAGCGCTTCGATGCGTTTCGCCATCGGCGGGTGGGTAGCGAAGAAATCGGCGAGGCGGCCTTCCTTCTGCGTCACCTTGCGTTCCAGCGGATCGGCGATACACAGATGGGCGCTGCCCTGCTTGATCGACTTGGTGGCGGCGGCCGCGCTTTCGATGCGCTCGAGTGCTTCGGCGAGCGCCAACGGGTTGCGCGTGAGCTCGGCGCCGGTCGCGTCGGCGAGGTACTCGCGGCGCCGTGACACCATCGTCGCAAGCAACCGCGCGACGAGCGGCGCCAGCACGATCGCGATCGCCCAGATCACGATCAGGACGACGATGAGCGCGCCGCCTTCCTTTTTGCCTGAGCTGCGACGGCTCGAGCTCCTGCCGTCGCTCCTCCAGGAGCGCATCGCGAAGTCCGACATCAGCGCGATCGTGCCCACCAGAGCGGCGACGATCGTCATCAGCCGGATATCGAAGTTGCGGATATGCGCCATCTCGTGCGCGACGACGCCTTGCAGCTGTTCGCGGTTCATCATCCGGAGCAAGCCCTCAGTGACGGCAATGGAGGCGTGCCTGGGATCGCGTCCGGTGGCAAAGGCATTGGGATCGGGATCGGGGACCACATATGCGGCGGGTAGCGGCAGTCCGGCCGCGATGGCCATCTCTTCGACGACGTTCTGGTACTGCCTGAGACGCAGCCGATCGTCCTCGTTACCTGCCTTGGCGAGCGCCGTCGCCACCGGCACGGCAGTTGCGGAGCCGAGCACCGCCCGATCACCTCTGAAATAGCTGTAAAGCGACGAGCCGCCGCCGTAGAGCAGCGCGATCGTGGTGACGACGGGAAGCGTCGTTTCACCCTGCGCCGAGAAGTAGGCGAAGTCGAGACCGAAGCCCGAGAAACACGAGGAACGCGACGAAGCTGATCATCACGATGATCGTGCGCCGCCGGTTCAGAGCCTGCTGCTCGTAGAGGTTCACTTGCGCATCGAGAGATCGACCGTCGGGACGGCGCGCTCGGCGTCATCCTGGATCTCGAACAGCTCCGCGGGCTTGAAACTGCCGAAACCGGCAATCATGTTGTTCGGCACGACCGCGATCGACGTGTTGTACTTGGTGGCGATGTCGTTGTAGAACTGGCGCGCGAAGCCGATCTTGTTCTCGGTGGCGGTGAGCTCTTCCTGCAACGCACGGACGTTCTGGTTGGCGGTGAGCTGCGGGTAGTTTTCGGCCAGCGCAAACAGCCGCCCGAGCGCCTGGTTGAGCGCGCCTTCCTTTTGCGCGGCGTCGGCGGGGCCGGTTGCCGTAGCGGCGCGGTTTCGTGCGTTGATCACGGCTTCGAGCGTTTCACGTTCGAACTCCATCGCGCCGCGCACGGTGTTCACCAGATTGGGGATCAGATCGTGCCGCCGCTTGAGTTGGACGTCGATCTGCTTCCAGCCATTGAGCACCTGATTTCGCAAGCCGACCAGGCGGTTGTAGATGGCGATCGCGAAGACGATCAGCAGCAGCACGATCGCAAGCGTGGCGATCACAGCCATGGCTCAGCGCTCCACTCCGGATTTGTCGTGGAAGTAGCTGTCGGTTCCGTCGAGCCAGTCCTGGCGAATTGGACTGAAGATGTCGATCTCGAACGTATCCTCGAGTGCCTCCGCTTGGTGCGGCACCCACGACGGGATGTGCAGCACCTCACCCTCCCGCACCGTGGTCTCTTCGCCGTCGATCAGGAATTTGAGCGCGCCTTGCAGGATGTACGTCATCTGCTCGCTCTCGTGCTTGTGCATCGGCACGAGCGCGCCGCGTTTGAGGTAGATCTGCGCGACCATCTCACGCTCGCCGGTCACGATCTTGCGCGAGATCATCTCGGTCACTTTGTCGAGCGCGATCTCGTCCCACCGGTGCAGGCGTACCCGCGGTTGATCCATGTGTCCCTCCGGGGCGAGCCCCAGCTCTGATCGCGTAACTGCCACGCTAACTATAAGTTGGCGCAGAGTATACCATTCGGCCCTTTGATATAATTCGGAGCACGATGAAGGGATCCGCCGTCGCCAACGGCACGAACTCGAGGAGCGCAGCCAAGATCGCGCCCGCCACCGATCGTCGGTGGGAGGGCCTCACGCGCGACGACCTGCTGCGCGCGTACAGGACGATGCTGCTGTCGCGCCGCATCGACGACAAAGAGATTCAGCTGAAAAACCAGAGCCTGATCTACTTCCAGATCAGCGGCGCGGGGCACGAGGCGGTGCTCACCGCGGCGGGCCTCCATCTTCGCCCCGGCTACGACTGGTTCTATCCGTATTACCGCGATCGCGCGCTTTGCCTCACGCTCGGGATGACGCCGCTCGAGATGTTGCTCGGCGCCGTTGGCGCGAAGGACGATCCCAACTCGGGCGGGCGTCAGATGCCCTCGCACTGGGGACACAAGAAGCTCAATATCCCCTCACAGGGAAGCCCCACTGGCACCCAGTGTCTGCAGGCCGTCGGTTGCGCCGAGGCGTCGCTGATCTACGGCAGCGTGGAGGCGATTCCCGATCGGGACACGTTCGCCCATTCCGAGGAAATCACCTACATGTCGATCGGCGAGGGCGCGACGAGCGAGGGCGAGTTCTGGGAATCGCTCAACACCGCCTGCACTCGCTGCGCGCCGATTCGTCTACCTCGTCGAGGACAACGGCTACGCCATCTCGGTGCCCGTCGAGGTGCAGACCGCCGGCGGCGACGTGTCCAAGCTCGTCGAATCGTTCCCCAACCTCAAGCTGCTTCGCTGCGACGGCACCGACTTTCTGGCGAGCTACCGCACGATGCGCGAGGCGGTTGACTGGGTCCGCCGGGAGCGCAAGCCCGCGTTCGTGCACGCCAAGGTGGTCCGTCCCTACTCGCATTCGCTCTCCGACGACGAGCGGTTGTACAAGACGACAGACGAGCGCGCGGCGGAATCGCGGCGCGACCCGATTGCGAAGATGCGGGCGTTCCTGCAGGCCGAGGGGCTCGCCACCGACGCGGACATCGAAGCCATTGCTGCCGACGTCGATCGGGAGATCGCCGAGGCCACCGAGGAGGCGCTCGCGGCGCCGAAGCCCGAGCGCGAGACGGCCGGTTGGTACGTGTTTTCGCCCGACGTCGACCCCACATCGGATGCGTTTGAGACGCCCGCCGAATCGCAGGGCAAGCCGGACACGATGGTGGCCGGCATCAACCGGACGCTGAAGGACGAGATGGCGCGCAACCCGCGGATTGTCGTCTTCGGCGAGGACGTGGCCGACGCCAGCAAGATCGATGCGCTCGCCCACGTGCCCGGCAAGGGCGGCGTGTTCAAAGTGACGCACGGGCTGCAGCGCCTTTACGGCGAGCAGCGCGTCTTCAACTCGCCGCTGGCTGAAGCCAATATCATCGGACGCGCCGTCGGCATGGCCACCCGCGGACTCAAGCCCGTCGTCGAGATCCAGTTTTTCGACTACATCTGGCCGGCGATGATGCAGTTGCGCGACGAGATGTCCATGCTGCGCTACCGGTCGTCGAACAACTTCTCCTGCCCGATGGTGGTGCGCGTGCCGATCGGCGGCTACCTGCGCGGCGGCGCCCCGTATCACAGCCAGTCGGGGGTGAGCATCTTTGCGCACTGTCCGGGCATTCGGATTGCGTTCGCGTCGAACGCGGTCGACGCGGCGGGTCTGCTGCGCACGGCAATCCGCTGCGACGACCCGGTGATGTTTCTCGAGCACAAGCACCTCTATCGCCAGACCTACAACAAGGGCGTTTACCCGGGCGCCGACTTCATGATCCCGTTCGGCAAGGGCGCCGTCCGCCGCGAAGGCACCGATCTCGTCGTCCTCACGTGGGGTGCGCTCGTCCAGCGTTCGCTTCTTGCCGCGCAGCAGGCGGAGAAGGAAGGCGTGAGCGTCGCGGTGTTCGACCTGCGGACAATCATTCCCTACGACTGGGAAGGCATTGCGGCGCTGGTCAAGCAGACCAATCGCGTCCTCGTCGTGCACGAAGATCAGCTCACGTGCGGGTTCGGAGCGGAAATCGCGGCCAGGATCGGCGAGGAGCTGTTTCAGCATCTCGACGCGCCGGTCCGGCGCGTCGCGGCGATGGACTGCCCGGTCGCGTACTGCCCGGACCTGGAAGAGGAGATTCTGCCGCAGGCGGGAGATGTGCTCGAGGCAATTCGCGAGCTGGCGAAATATTAGGACCGCGGCTGAGCGGACCGCTGGCGCTAGGACCGCTGAGGCGGGGAGACGCACAAAGAATTGGCATGTCCGTTCCTCGATCGGCATCCGTCTCCGCGTCTTGGTTCTTCGTTCTTTCTTCTTCGTTCTTCGCGCTTTCAGCGCAGACTCCCTCGCCGGGGCGCATTGAGACGCTGAAAGCCGCCGGCGGGCTTCGCCCGGAGATCTGCGGGCAGTTCCGCGATCCGCTCGCCTTCCAGCAAACGGCTTCCGGCGTCTACTACGTCTTCGATCGCCGCGGTCATTCGGTGCATAGCGTCGATCCGGCAGGGCACCGCCAGCCGCACCGTGGTCACGATTGGCGCCGAGGCCGGCCGCGTGATCGATCCCACCGCCTTCGGCCTCGCTGCCGACGGCACGTTCGTGGTTGCCGATGCCCCCAACGGCCGCGAGCGGCTGCAGATTTTCGACTACGCCGGCACCTGGGTGAGCGGCTTCACGCTGCCGGGCCGCGCCGAGCCGCGCGTCAACGTCGGCGGCCTCACGCTCAACGGCGTCGGCACGCTCGCCTTCCTCGGCAATGGCATCGCCCTCAATCAACCGGAAACCGGTGCGCTGATCACCGAGTACGGGTTCGCCGGCACCCCGTTGCGCAGCATCGGCCGCCTCCGGGCAACCGGACATGAGGCCGATCGCCAGTTGCACCTGGCGATGAACGCCGGCGATTCCGGTGCCGCATCCATCGGGCGGATACTTCTTCGTGTTCCTCGCGGGCGCGCCTGTGTTTCAGCGCTACGACGCGAAGGGCGCGCTCATGTACGAACGGACGATTCAGGGCCGCGAGCTCGATCCGGTGATCGCGCAGATGCCGAAGACGTGGCCGAAACGAACCGTCGACGGCAGGGAACTTCCGCTAGTGGTCCCCACGGTGCGCACTGCTGCGGCCGACCGCGCGGGGAATCTGTGGGTGTCGTTCCTGACGCCGTTCACCTACGTTTTCGACGAGAGCGGCGAGAAGATTCGGACCGTGCAGCTGCGTGCAGCCGGCATCCTGGCGCCCAGCAGCCTTTTTTTCACACGCGCCGGGCGCCTGCTCGTCACGCCCGGCTGCTACGAGTTCTCCCCCGACTAGCCTGTCTTTTTTTCGTATAAAATAATCGGTTCGGGCGAATTTGATGCTGGCGCGTGTACCAACGTCAATCGTGGTGATCGTGGTCGTGCTCTCCGGATGCAGCTCGCCGACGGCACCGACGCAGGCGCCCAAAGCGCAGGAGCCATCACCGCCGCCCGCCTTGTCGATCACCTGTCCCGCCAATGTGACGACGTCCACGCCTGAGGGTGTGCCGATCACGGTCTCGTTTCCAGCGCCAACCGCGACCGGCGGCGTCGCGCCGGTGGAGGTGAGCTGCACGCGGCAGTCGGGGACGCCGTTCTCGGCAGGGATCACCGAGGTCCAGTGCTCGGCCTCGGACGCCGCCAACCAACGCGTGTCGTGCCTCTTCAACGTCATAATCAACGCGTTCTCCCCACAGCTCGCGCGCACCAGGTTTCTGGCGTTTGGCGACAGTCTGACGCTGGGCGAAATCACGACTCCCACCGACTCGAGCGCGCGTGTGGGTGAGGGACGCTCGTACATCCTCAGGGTGGTGCCGGGAGCGTCGTACCCGACCAAGCTGGCCGAGATGCTCAAGGGCCGCTACCGTTCACAAATCGGCAACATCGAGGTCACCAACGCCGGCCGGTCCGGCGAATGGGCGCAGGACGGCGCCAAACGCCTGGTTCAGGTGCTGAATGGCTCGCGACCCGAAGTCGTCATCCTTCTCGAGGGCGTGAACGACATCGCGACGCTCCTCGACCGCGGGATCGGACCTGCGGCGAGCGCGATCGCGTCGATGATTCGCGAGTCGAAGGGTCGAGGCGCAGAGGTAGTCGTGGGGACGCTCCCGCCGTCGCGTCCGGCTGGCGACCACGCGCTCCCGGCGTCGCTGGTCATGCAGTACAACGAACGGCTGAGGCAAGTGGCGGCCTCCGAGGGCGCGACCCTGGTCGATCTGTATAGCCCGATGCTCGGGCTCGTCAGCGTCTACATTGGCGTCGATGGCCTCCATCCCAACGAGGAAGGCTATCGCCGAATGGCCGAGCTGTTTATGCACGCAATCCGCGAGAAATTCGAGGTCCGGACGGCGCCGTCCCGCACTCGGTGATTGACACGCGGACGGGGCCGCGCGAAAATGAATGAACATTCATTCATTCGCGCCATGCCGCCCACCCCCCACCGCCGAACGCCGCTCAGAACCACCGTCGCCGCCATCGACAAGCGCGACGCCATCCTTCGCGCCGCCACCGAAGTGTTCGCGCGGCACGGGTTCTTTCAGTCGCAGGTCGCCGACGTCGCGCGCGCCGCTGGCGTGGCCGCCGGCACCGTCTATCTGTATTTCCGAAGCAAGGACGAGATCCTCGTCTCAATCTTCGAGCGCACCATGCGCGAGGCGATCGCGGAAGGGCGCGCCGCGCTCGAGCGGCGTGGCCGATCCGCGCGAGCGGCTGCAGCGCGTGGCGCGACTGCACCTCGAGCGTCTCGGCCGCGACCGCGATCTCGCCGTCGTCTTTCAGGTCGAGTTGCGCCAGTCCACCAAGTTCATGGAGCGTTTTTCCTCGACGTATCTGCGCGACTACATCGGCATGATCCGCGAGGCCATCGCCAAGGGTCAGAACGCTCGGGCTTGTTCCGGCAGGACATCAACGCCACGACGGCCGCCAAGATGTTTTTCGGCGCGCTCGACGAGATGGCCACGAACTGGATTCTGAGCCGCCGCCGCTACTCGCTCGCGGCGGAAGCCGACGTCGTTGATCGATCTCTTCGTCAACGGCGTCGACCGGCGAAGAGGCGCGGCATGATCATCAACGCGGTGGCGGTCCTCGGCGCGGGAACGATGGGCGCGCAGATCGCGCTGCACTGCGCCAACGCCGGCATCCCGTCGCTGCTGCTCGATCTGACCCCGGAGCTCGCGCGCGACGGGCTCGAGAAGGCGCGCCGGCTGAAGCCCGATCCGCAGTTCACGCCCGACGCGCATCGCCTCGTGACGACCGCCGGATTCGACGCGGGCTTCCCGCTGCTCAGAAACGCCGACTGGATTCTCGAAGCGGTCGTCGAGCGGCTCGACATCAAGCAGCAGCTTCTCGCCAGGATCGAGACCGCGCGCAAGCCTGGATCGATCGTGAGCTCGAATACGTCTGGCATCCCCATCGGCGTTCTGGCGGAGGGCCGCAGCGACGAGTTCCGGCGCCACTGGATTGGGCACGCACTTCTTCAATCCGCCGCGCTACCTGAGGCTGCTGGAGCTGATTCCAACACCGGAAACGGATCCGGCAATTGTCGCCGCCGTCACGCGATTCGCCGACCATCACCTCGGCAAGGGCGTCGTCGTCGCGAAGGACACGCCCAATTTCATCGGCAATCACATCGCGCTTTACGGCGTCGTCCGCTCGCTCGAGGCGGTCGGCGAGCGGCCGCTACACGATCGAAGAGGTGGACGCGATCACCGGCCCGGCGCTCGGCCGTCCGGGCAGCGCCACGTTCCGAACGATGGACATCGCCGGCCTCGACGTGCTCGCGCACGTCATGCGCAACCTCGCGGAGCGGCTCCCCGACAGCCGATCGCGCGGCATTCGTGATGCCGGCGTTTCTCCAGCGGATGCTCGACAAGGGCCTGATCGGCGAGAAAGCCGGACACGGCTTCTACGAGCGCCGGCGCAAGGCCGACGGCGAAAGCGAGATCTGGACGCATCGATCTTGAGACCTGCGAGTATCGGCCGCGCAAGTCGGCGCGCATCGCTTCGATCGAAGCCGCCAAATCGATCGACGACGTGCAGGAACGCGTGCGCACGCTTTTTCGTGCGCAAGACAAGGCCGGCGAGTTCCTGCGCGAAACGCTGGCGCCGACGCTCGTCTACACGGCCCGCGTGACTCCCAACATCGCGCACTCCATCGACGATGTCGATCGCGTCATGCGGTGGGGCTTCGGCTGGGAACTGGGACCATTCGAGCTGTTCGACGCGATCGGTGTGCGCGAAGTGCTGGCCGCGGCGCCGAGGCCGTGGGCGGCCACGCGACCGCTGCGGCACCGCCGCCGCTCGTCAAGAACGCTCTCGATTCAGGGCGCAACCGGTTCAGAACCGGACTGGTTCCACCGGCGGCGTCGGACCTGCTGATCCTTCGCCAGGCGCGCGAACGCGAGCGGGTCGTCAAGAAGAACAGCGGCGCCAGCCTCGTCGATCTGGGCGATGGCGTCCTGTGCGTCGAGTTCCACTCGAAGATGAACGCGATCGGCGGCGACACCGTGCAGATGCTGCAGGCCGGCGTCAAGGAGGCTGCCCGGAACGGCGTCGCGCTGGTCGTCGGCAACGACGCGCCCAACTTTTCTGCCGGCGCCAATCTGATGCTGGTGCTGCTCGAGGCGCAGGAAGGCAACTGGGACGAGCTCGACCTGATGATTCGCGCTTTTCAGCAGGCGACGATGGGGCTCCGCTATAGCGACGTGCCGGTGGTGGTCGCGCCCGGTGGGCTTGACGCTTGGTGGAGGCGCGGAGATTTCGTTGCACGCCGACCGCGTGCAGGCAGCCGGCGAAACCTACATGGGACTCGTCGAGGTCGGCGTCGGCCTCATTCCAGCCGGCGGCGGCACCAAGGAGATGCTGGTTCGGGCGATGAGCGCGCTGCCGACGCCGCAAAGCGATCCGCTTCCGTACGTCCAGAAGGCGTTCGAGACCGTGGCGCTGGCGCGCGTCTCGGCGAGCGGACCCGACGCCGCGCGGCTTGGGTACCTCGCGGCGACCGACGCGTTCACGATGAATCGCGAGCGGCTGATCGCCGACGCCAAGGCGCGAGCGCTCGAGCGCGTGCGCGAGGGGTATCACAAGCCGGCGCCCGCACCGCGGTGCTGGTGGGCGGCGCGTCGATCAAGGCTGCACTGCAGCTCGGAGTCCACCTCGCCTGGCGTTCGGGACGCGCATCGGACCACGACGCGCTGATCGGTCGCAAGCTGGCGCACATATTTGCCGGCGGTGACGTGCCCCATGCGACCACGGTGAGTGAGCAGTACCTGCTCGATCTCGAGCGCGAAGCGTTTATGAGTCTGCTGGGCGAGCGCAAGACTCTGGAACGGATCCAGCACACGCTGAAAACGGGCAAACCGCTGCAGAAACTGATGATCGATCGCGGTTCAGGAATTCCAGTCGTCCTCATCCCCGGCATCCAAGGGCGCTGGGAGTGGCTGTCGCCCGCACTCGACGCGCTCGCGCGCCGTTGCCGCGTGATGACGTTTTCGCTTGCCGACGAACCGACGAGCGGCGTCGGCGTGCACGGTTCGCCGGGCATCGACGCATACATCGCGCAGGTCAAGGACGTGCTCGATGGCGCGTCAATCGAGCGGGCCGTCATCGTCGGCATGTCATACAGCGGGCTCATCGCCGCCGAGTTCGCAAACCGTTTTCCCGAGCGCGTGCTCGGGCTCGTGCTGGTGTCGGCGCTGCCTCCAGGCTGGGCGCCGGATTCGCGCGCACGCTTCTACATGCGCGCGCCGCGGCTGCTGAGCCCGATCTTCGCTGTGACGTCGCCGTTTCGTCTGCTGCCCGAACTGCGCGCGGCCCTTCCGCCGGCAGCGCTCGTGCGCTTCGCGGCTGCGTTCGCGTACCGCGCGCTGCGCTCGCCGTTGTCTCCGGCTCGCATGGCCAGACGGCTGCGGTGGATCGAGTCCTTCGTCGTGGCGCAGCCATTGCGGATCGCGGCGCCGACGCTCGTGATCACGGGAGAAGATGCACTTGATCGAGTCGTGGCGCCGGCGCTCACGCGTCAGTACCTGGAGCACGTGCCGCACGCACGCCTGGCAACGCTGCCGCAGACGGGACACATCGGTCTGGTGACGAGGCCGACGGCATTTGTGGAGTTGATTGCCGGGTTCGTGGAGAGCTTCGAGTCATGCCAACCGCATTTCTGCGTGAGATTGCGGGCCCGGCAGGGTCCGCTCGAAGCGTTGATGGACGTGCCCGACGGTGAACCGCGGGCAGCCGCGGCGTTCGCGCATCCGCATCCACTCCATGGCGGCACGATGCACACCAAGGCGGTGTATCAGGCGTCGAAGGCGCTCGCGCGCATCGGTGTCGCGGTGCTGCGCTTCAATTTCAGGGGTGTCGGCCGTAGCGCCGGGACGTTCGACGACGGCCCGGGCGAGATGGACGATTTTCGTGCGGCGCTCGACTATCTGCACGATCGTTTCTCGTCTTTGCCGCTGTGGGCGGCGGGATTCTCTTTCGGTTCCGGGATCGCGGCGACGGTGGGGGCCGAGCCGATCCGCGGGTGAAGCTGCTGCTCGCGATCGGACCGCCGGTCGATCGCTACGACTTCAGCGCGATGAAGCAGAGCGACAAACCCAAGTTCATCATCCATGGCGAGAAAGACGAGCTGATCTCGATCAAGGACGTCCGGCGCTTCTACAGCGAGTGCGCCGAGCCGAAGGAGCTCGTGGTCATTGACGGGGCCGATCATCTGTTCGACGGCAAGACCTCGGAAGTGGGCGACGCCGTCGAAGATCTTCTGGGTGACTTCCAATGAAAGATGCAGTAATCGTTTCGGCAGTTCGGACGGCAGTGGGACGCGCACCGCGGGGCACGCTCAACGTGATGCGGCCCGACGAGATGGCCGGCCAGTCGCAATCGCGGAAGCGCTCGCGCGCGCGCCGGGCGTCGATGCGGTCGGACATCGACGACGTGATTCTTGGCTGCGCGATGCCCGAGGGCGAACAGGGGCTGAACGTCGCGCGCATCGCGAGCCTGCGCGCCGGCATCCCCATCGACGCCTCCGCAGTCACCGTCAATCGCTTCTGCTCCTCTGGCCTTCAGGCCATCGCCTACGGCGCCGAGCGCATCATGCTCGGTCAGGCGCAGGTGGTGATCGGCGGCGGCACCGAGTCGATGAGCTTGGTGCCCATGGGCGGCAACAAGGTGTCGCCCAATCCGACCCTCGTCGAGAGCTATCCCGACGTGTATCTGAGCACCGGGCTGGTCGCTGAAAACCACGCGCGTCTGTCGCAGATCTCGCGCGACGAGCAGGACGCGTTTGCACTCCGCAGCCACCAACGCGCCGTCGCGGCGATCGACGCCGGACGCTTCAAGGACGAAATTGCCCCGCTCACCGTCAGGGTCGTGGATCCGCGGCTCGAACGGCGGCAAGCCGCAAACCAGGGAGTTCAGCTTTGCGGTGGACGAAGGGCCGCGCCGCGAGACGTCTCTCGAGGCGCTTGGCAAACTGAAACCGGCGTTTCACGCGTCCGGCACCGTCACCGCCGGCAATTCGTCGCAGACCAGCGACGGCGCCGCGGCCGTGGTGCTCACGTCCGCCGATTACGCCGCCGCTCACGGATTGAAGCCGCTTGCGCGATTCGTGACGTTCGCAACCGCAGGTGTCGCGCCGGAGCTGTTCGGCGATCGGCCCGGTGCCCGCGATCAAGAAGGCGCTCAAGGCGGCCGGGCTCACCCTCGATCAGATCGACCTCGTCGAGCTGAACGAGGCGTTCGCGGCGCAGGTGCTCGCGTGCATGCAGCGAGCTGCCGATCGATCCCGAGCGGCTCAACGTCAACGGCGGCGCGATCGCGCTCGGGCATCCGCTCGGCTGCACCGGCGCGAAGCTCACGACATCCCTGGTTTACGAAATGCAGCGCCGCGGCTCACGCTACGGGCTGGTGACGATGTGCGTCGGCGGTGGAATGGGCGCGGCCGGAATCTTCGAACGACTGTAGGCGGGACAACGCACGGAAGGCGGAGGAGACATGGCAACGAGCGCAGAACAGACGATCAAAGGCGGCGCATGGTTTCTGGACGACACGGAACCGGCAAGCGTCATGACGCCGGAGAAGCTCACCGACGAGCAGAAGCTGATCGCGCAGACGGCCGCGGAGTTCGTGGACAACGACGTGTTCCCCGCCGCCGAACGTCTGGAGCAGAAGGACTGGGCGCTCAATCGCGAGCTGCTCAAGAAAGGCGGCGCGCTCGGGCTGCTCGGCCCGAATGTGCCGGAGGAGTATGGCGGCGTCGATCTCGACAAGATCTCGGCGCTCCTGATCTCCGAGCAGCTCTCCCGCTACGCCTCGTTCGGCGCGACGATCGGCGCGCAGGCCAATCTCACGATCACGCCGATCTTCATGTTCGGTACCGAGGAGCAGAAGCAGAAGTACCTGCCGCCGCTCGTGTCAGGCGAGATGGTCGGCGCGTATTGCCTGAGCGAATCGGGTTCGGGATCGGACGCGCTCGGCGCCAAGTCGCGCGCCGTCCGTCAACCGGACGGCAGCTTCGTGCTCTCGGGCGAGAAGATGTGGATCACCAATGGCGGCTTCGCCGATGTCTACATCGTCTTTGCCAAGGTCGACGGCGAGCAGTTCACCGCGTTCATCGTCGAACGCAGCTGGCCCGGCGTGTCGACCGGCAAGGAAGAGCACAAGCTGGGGCTGCACGGCTCGTCGACCTGTCCCGTGATCCTGCAGGACGTCAAGGTGCCGGCCGACGCAGTGCTCGGCGAGATCGGCAAGGGCCACAAGGTCGCGTTCAACGTGCTCAACTTCGGTCGGTTCAAGCTCGGCGCGATGAGCTCCGGCGGCTCGCGCGCGGCGATTCGCGAGTCGGCGCGCTACGCCGCCACCCGCAAGCAGTTCGGAACGTCCCATCGCGTCGTTCGGCGCGATCAAGCACAAGATCGGCGAGATGGTGTCGCGACAGTACGCGCTCGAGAGCATGTTGTATCGCACCGGCGGCCTGATCGACGCATACATCGCGCAGGCGAAGGGCGGGCACGACGGCAGCGCCATGCTGCAGGCACTCGAGGAGTTCGCCGTCGAAGCCTCGATCGCAAAGGTGCTCGGCAGCGAGGTGCTCGATTACATCCTCGACGAGAACGTCCAGATTCACGGCGGCAATGGCTTCGTGCGCGACTACCCGGCCGAAGGCCACTACCGCGACGCGCGCGTCAATCGCATCTTCGAGGGCACCAACGAGATCAACCGCTTGCTGATTCCGGGCATGCTGATGAAGAAGGCGGTCAAGGGCGAGCTGCCGCTGATTCCGGCGGCGATGAAGCTGCAGGACGAGATCATGAGCCCGTCGATGACGCCGCCAGACGATGCAGAGGGAGCGCTGCGTCGAACAGAGCGCGCGCCGTATCGGCGCTTCAAGAAGGTCGTGCTGCTCATCGCCGGTTCGGCAATGCAGCGCTTCGGCGACAAGCTCCAGGACGAGCAGGAAGTCCTGAGCTACATCGCCGACATCGTCATCGACACCTATGCGGCTGAGAGCGCGGTGCTGCGCGCGCAGGCGGCGCACGGCCATGCCAGCGACGCGTCCCTGCACGCCGATGCGGCAAGCGTCTATGTGCACGAGGCGGCCGGGCGGATCGAGCTGGCGGCGCGGTCGTGTCTCGCGGCGATGAGCGACGGCGACATGCTTGCGGACACAGCTGGCGGCGCTGCGTCGGCTGCTCAAGGTGACGCCGGTCAACGCCGTGGCGATGCGGCGCCGCCTCGCTGACGCGACGGTCGCCAAGGGTAGCTATCCGCTTTATATGGCATAGTGGAATCGTGCAGCTTCGGTGCGCTCGCGGCACTCGTGCTGGCCGCCGCTGCAATCGCAAGCGGCGGCTGCTCACCCAAAGCCGAGGACTACCCGACGAAGATCGCGAACCATCGCGCGCAGAAAGACGACTTCCTCCGCGCAGTCGCACGACATCATCCCTACCGCCGATCGCGACAAGTTCCTGCCGCTGTCGTACTTTCCGATCGACGAAGGCTACTCGGTCCCGGCACAGCTTCAACCGGCGGAGGAACGCGTGCGCATGCAGGTCCCGACCTCGACGGGCAAGATCCGTGAGATGGAGCGGGTGGGATTCCTGCAGTTCACGCTCAAGGGCCAGCCGATGAAGCTCAGCGCGCTGATCGAGGCCGGCGATCGCGTCCAGCGACTGTCGGTGATGTTCTCGGATTTGACGAGCGGCACCGAGACCTATCAGGCGGGCCGCTACATGGAGCTCGATCCCACGCCCACTGGGCTCTACATCGTCGATTTCAACGACGCGTTCCACCCCTACTGCTACTACAACCCCGAGTACGACTGCCCCTACCCGCCGCCTGAGAATCGCCTGAAGATGCCGATTCGCGCCGGCGAGAAGCTGCGCGCGGCGGACGCCACGGTGGTCCGATGACGACGCCCCGCACGCTGTCCGAGCAACTTGCGGCTGCTGCGGATCGTCCGGGACCCGACCTGGCGGCGCCGGCGTTCCTGATCGCACGCATCGAATATCCGCAACTCGATCCGGGGCCGTATCTCGATCGCATCGACGTGCTCGGCGACGTGGCGTCGCATCGCATCGCCGCCGATGCCGGGCACGACGCACCGCTCGCCGGCCGTGTGGATACCCTCAATCGCTATCTCTTCAACGAGCTGGGGTTTTTCGGCAACCGCGAGCAGTACGAGGATCCGCGCAACAGCTGCCTCAACGAGGTGCTCGATCGCCGCACCGGCATCCCGATCTCGCTGGCGCTCGTCTACATCGAGATCGCGCGGCGCGCCGGCCTGCGCGCGGAGGGCATCAACTTTCCGGGCCACTTCCTCGTGCGCGTGCTGCAGGATCTGCATACCGACGATCCCGGCGAGGGACTGATCGTCGATCCGTTCCACAGCGGAGCGATCCTGAGCGAGCACGACTGCCGGTCGCTGCTGCACCGCCACATGGGCGACGAAGCGGCGTTCGAGCCGCACCTCCTCGCGCGCGCGACACGCCGGCAGATTCTCGTCCGCATGCTGCTCAATCTGAAGCGCATCTACGTGCGCTGGCGATCGTTCCCCCAGGCGCGGACCATTACCGACCTGCTCCTTGCGATCTCGCCGTCATCGTTGAGCGAGCTGCGCGATCGCGGGCTCCTTGCCTATCACATGAACGATTTTCCCAACGCGCTCAAGGACCTCGAGGAGTATCTGAAGCTCTCGCGTCTGGGCGACGCCGACGAGGATCAGCGCAAGGAAAACGAGCAGGTCTGGGAGCACGTCAAAGCGTTGAAGCGGAGAGTGGCGTCCTTGAATTAGCAATCGCGGGTCTAAAGGCCCGTGCTACGCACAGCAGGTTCTGTACGCTTGCTTGCCGTCTGCCACTGGAGGGAGCGCGTCGCGCTGACCTTCAGGTCCGCGCCGTCGCCTGTGCGAAGGCACACCCGGACTGCAGCGGACAAATCGTGCAGTGCGGTCCGATCGCGAGACAGGTGTGCTGCGAGTGATGACGCAGATACAACATCGCCTCGCGATAGACGGCCGGATCCTGCGGCAGCGTTGACGCCAGCACCCGCCGGGCGCCGCGCCGCTGCCCCGTGAGCTCGCGGCTCCATCGCGTCCGCTTGAGCGTGGATCCTTCCGCCGCTCCACCGGCGGCGATCGCTGTTCCATTCAGTCGCGCGACCACGCGCGCCGTGGCGTCGTCGAGCGGCAACACCAGGTAGCCGCCCGCGGACAACAGCGCGCGATCGAGCGTGTCGCGCGGCACATCCGGCAAGCGCCGCAGCGTTCTTGCCGCCTTCAGCAGCCCGGCGGCGGCGAGCGACTCGTGGCCGAGCACGTCGCGGTGCCGGCGAAACTCTCCCGTCACCGATCGAATCCGCTCGACGCGTTCGTCTCGATGCGCACCAACGAGACCAACCGCCTCGGCGAGCGCTTTCGACGGCGCGCGAAAAATCGCGTCGGGGGTCAACGCCGGTATGCGGCGCAGCGCCTGCCACGCCATGTCGCGGCGGGCCGGCAGTGCGCGGTCAGACAGGATCTCCCATAACAGGAACTGGAACGGGTCGGCGGGCGGCGGCGCGAGCGGACCGTAGAACTCCCGCAACACGTGCCAAT
Organism: uncultured Acidobacteriota bacterium; assembly: GCA_963807105.1. Taxonomy (GTDB): domain Bacteria; phylum Acidobacteriota; class Vicinamibacteria; order Vicinamibacterales; family UBA2999; genus DASPWV01. The sequence goes on from CAWEAM010000007.1 coordinate 191,080, forward strand.
CAGGGAAGGGCGCCAATTTCCTTGTAGAGATACGAGGCCGCAATGATGCCGTTGTGGAAGTTGCCCAGGTCGAGCTTCTCGTCGGGCGCGTGCGCGTTCTCGTCAGGCAGCCCGACGCCGAAAAGCACGCAGGGCAATCCGAGCTCCTCCTGAAACGTCGCAACCACTGGAATCGACCCGCCTTCGCGATTGAACACGGGCCGCGCCCCGAAGCCCTGCTCGATCGCCCGGCCGGCCGCCTGCACGAACGGGTTGTCGAACGCGGTCATCCACGGCTTGCCTCCGTGCATGCGCGTGATCTTCAGTTCCACCGACTTCGGGGCAATCTTCCTGACGTGCGCCTCGAACAGATCGCCGATCTTCTTCGGGTCCTGGTTCGGCACCAGGCGCATGCTCACTTTGGCCATGGCTACGGCCGGAATGACCGTCTTCGCGCCTTCGCCTGTGAATCCGGAGAGCAGACCGTTGACCTCGAACGTTGGCCGCGCCCACACACGCTCGAGCGTGCTGTATCCCGACTCGCCGAACAGCTTCGGTGCGCCGAGCTCCTGCCGATACTTCCGCTCGTTGAACGGCAGCTTTGCGAACTCCTGGCGCTCGTCCTCGCGCAACGGCACGACATCGTCATAGAAATTCGGGATCTTGACGCGCCCGCCCTTGTCCTTCATCTGGGCGAGAAGCTGCGCCAGCGCCATCGCCGGGTTGACCACGGCGCCACCGAAGGATCCGGAGTGCAGATCCGTCCTGGTTCCTCTCAGATCGATCTGGAAATAGGTCAAGCCGCGCAGCCCGTAGCAGATCGAGGGAATGCCGCGATCGAACATCGGCGAGTCGCTGATGACAACGACGTCCGCCTTGAGGAGATCCTTGTGGCTGGCGATGAAGTTATCGAGATTGGCGCTGCCGACCTCCTCCTCGCCTTCGATGAGAAGCTTCATGTTCACCGGCAGGCGGCCGTTCTGCTTCATGTGCGCCTCGACGGCCTTGAAGTGCATGAAGACCTGCCCCTTGTCGTCGGCCGAGCCGCGTGCGTAGATCTCACCGTCGCGAATCGTCGCCTCGAACGGCGGCGAGGTCCATAAATCGACCGGGTCGACGGGCTGCACGTCGTAGTGACCGTAGAAAAGGATCGTCGGCCCGCCGTCGGCGCCGAGCCATTCGCCGTAGACGATCGGGTGGCCCGGCGTCTCCTCGAGACGCACGTTCTGTAGTCCGATACGCTGCATCTCGCTGGAGGTCCACTCGGCGCCGCGGCGAACGTCCGCCGTGTGCTGAGGAAGCGCGCTGATGCTTGGAATGGCGAGATACTGTTTCAGCTCGTCAACGTAGCGATCGCGGTTGACGTTGATCAAATCGACAATCTTTTCCATAGCGACCTCATCCACGCGGAGCAGGCACCGGTGGCCTGACAACGCGTCAGTATAGCGTTGCGCTTCCGCGCTCAGGCGCCGGAGCGGGCGCGCAAACGCCAGGAATCGCCGTCGCGATCGACGATCGCCTCGTCGCGCAGCTTCTCGAGATGCGCAAGCACGCTCTCGCCCGCCATCCGCGTCAGCTCCGGCCTCAGGCCCGGATAGATACGGTCGGTCATCGCCGCGATCGTCGACAGCCCAGAGCCGAGCGCGTCCAGCACTTGACGCTCGCGCTCACCACGGTGCGCTCGATAGGCGCGCACGATCGCTCGCGGATCGTCGACGACGTCGCCGTGTGCGGGTAGCAACCGGGCGGCGTCGAGACGATCGATGCGCTCCAGCGATCCGAGGTAGTCGGCGAGGCTTCCGCGAGCAGACGCCGGAATCATCACCGAGCTTCCTTTGACCACGAGATCGCCGCTCATCAGCGAGCGGCTGTCAGCGTGCCAGAGGCAGATATGGTCCGGCGCGTGGCCGGGCGTGTGCACAACCTGCAGCGAATCCGCCCCGGCGTCGATCACGTCGCCGTCGGCCAGCGGCAGCCACGGCACCGGATACAGCCCGTCCCGCTCCGGCCAGGGCAGCTTGAAGAAGCGTGTTTGCGGCCAGCGCGCCGCGATCGCTTCGACGCCGGATGCGTGATCGTCGTGCGCATGCGTCACGATCACGCGCTCGGGACCGCCGGGCAGCCGCTCCGCAATCGCGTGCAGATGCTCCGGTTTGCCGACGCCGGCGTCGACGAGCACGGGTGGGCCGCCGGTGACGAGATAGGTCCAGTTGCCCGCGCCTGTGTACGGCCCCGGATTGGCAGCGTGCAGTGGAATGATCAAAAGAAGACCTTCAGGCGACCGTACACGAAGTCGCGTTCCGCGTAGGCGGTGAGTAGATCCGTGCCCGTTCCAGCCGCGAAGATGCCCACCGATCCTTCCAGCGCGAGATTGTCGCGCAGGCTGATTGTGCCGATCAGCCGTCCGAAGGCCGTGCCGTCGGCGGGATTGTACACGCCGAAGACGCGCAGCGTGCGCGTCTCGCGCGCAAAGGATCGATCGATCGCTGCGACGAGAGTGACATCGCGCCGATCGACATCGAGGTCGGTGACAAAGCGTTGCGCAACGATCACATCGCCGCTGATGCGATAATCGCCGGCCTCGCGATCCACGCCCAGCCCCGCCTGCAGATCCCGACCGTCGGCGGTGGTCACGAAGTCCGTGCGTTGAAACGTGCGCTCGACGAACATCGCGATCTCGCCCCTCAGGCCCCACCTGCCTTTGACCGTCTCGAAATCGCCGCCAATCATCGTGAAACGTGGAAACTGGCCGTAAGGACCATCGTAAAGCGGCAGCGACTCGAAGCCGCGATAGGCGCTGACCGACCAGTCCACCCGGCCGGTCGTCGTCGCGAGGCGCGCTCCGCCTTGAGCATTCGCGAGCGTCGCCGGTGGAGGCCGATCTTCTCCGCGGTACGGCGCCGGATTGAGCGGCGCCGTCGGCTCGTCGAGTTGATCGAAGCGTCCGCGGCGAAAGAACGGCACGTAAAGCGACTCGACAGCGAATCGGTCGGATGGGAGCCATCGCGCGCGCACCATCGCAACCGGCAACCGCGCTTCGGAGCGGCCTTCTAGAAAGAAGCGCGTCACATCCAGCGGGTTGACGACGTCGGTCGGCTGGAACTCGTCGAGCCGGCCCCAGACGACGCGGCTCATGCCGACGCGCAGATCGGCGTGCATCCAACGGAGCTCGAGGCTGAGCTCTCGAGGATCGACGAGCAGGAAACCGATGAGATTGCGATCGTCACGGTGCCGCAGAAGGCCATCGACGAAGCCGGCGGCGTTGACGTGCAGCCGCCCGCCGAGGTCGCGCTCGTACTCGGCAAGCAGGCGCGAGCGGATCTCCGTGGTGCCGATATTCGGAAACATGTCACCCGTGATCGACGCGTAGCCATCCACTGACTGGGCGGTCGCAGACTTGCTGATGGCCAGGCACAACCCGAGGGCGAGCGCACCAACTCTCACGCCGCCGTACCGAGCCGCCGCGCGATCGCTGGCGCGGCATACAGCCGCGGGAAACGGCTGATGACCGCCGGAACGATGAACACCTCGGCAACGAAGGCGAGCACCATCGTCGTGGCGAGCAGCGATCCAAACCACGCCGTTGGCCGATACTCCGACACCATCAGCACCGTGTAGCCCAGCGAGTTGATGATGGTCGTCGTGAGCGCGGCGCGTCCCTCGTGCATCGCCGCGGTTTCCACGGCCTGCTGCGTGCCGGCGCCGGCTGCCACCTCACGCCGATAGCGGCCGATGAAGTGAATGGTGTCGTCGTCAACGATGCCGAGCGTGACGCTGGCCACCATCACGGTCGCGACGTTGAGCGAGATGTCGAGCCAGCCCATGATACCGAGCACGGCAATCACCGGGAAGACGTTCGCGACGATTCCCAGAACGCCGAACCGGGCCGACTTGAATACGAGAAAGATCACGCCGAAGACGGTGAGGAACGCGGTGCCGAAGCTGCTCAACTGCGACGTGACCAGGTAGTGATCGAGGGTGGAGAAGATGCGGCCGGAGCCAGTGACGGTCGGCGTGATCTCGCTGTCGGCAAACGCCGCCAACGCGAGCCGCTCGGCCTGGGAGATCTGTTCGAACACCAGATCAGAGCTCATCGATGCAAGCTTCACCGCAATGTGCGCGCGTGAATAGTCACTTGCTGCTACCCGTGACAGCTCGATGCGGCCCTCTTCGGACAAGGCGAACACGAAGAGCTCCTGCGCGATCGCGTCTGCGCTGCCGGGAACGCGATAGGCCTCCGGCGCTCCGCCCATGAGCTGCTGGTTCACACGCTTGACGTAGGACGACAGCGAGCTCACCTTGCGTACGAACGGGAGCTGCTCAAGCTCGTGCGAGAGCCTCTCCATCCGCAGGAGGGCGTCCGGTGTGTTCAGCGATTCGGGCGGCCCTTCGAGAAGGATGTTGAAACTGTAAATGCCGGACAGCTGCCGATCGATCACGTCAGCCGACTGCGACAGCGGATGCCGCTTGGCGAAGAAGTTGATGTGGTTGGTGTCTACGCGCAGACGCGTCGCGCCCAGGGCGGCCACGATCGATACCACGAGCACCGTCGCAAGCACCGGCGTCGCATGGCCATACGCAAACCGGCCGGCCCTTTGAAGAGGCTTGAGCAGCCACGCTTCCTGCGGAGGAGGATTGGGATCCGGCCTGACGAACGTCAGGAGCGCCGGCACGAACACCAACGACATCAGGAAGTCGACCATCACGCCGACGGCCGCGCCGATGCCGAACGTCCGGACGGCAACGACGTCGCTCGTCGCCAGCGAGAGGAGACCCAGCGCGGTGGTGCCGCTGGCGCCGAGCAGTGGCGCGAAGAGGTGCGTCACCGCCGACATGAACGCCCGCTTCTTGTCGCCGGTCTCGCGCAGCTCGTGATCGAAATGCTGGACGATGTGCACGTCGTCGGCGATTGCCAGCACGACGACCATTGGCGTGAGCATGCTGGTGAGGATGTTGAACTCGAATCCCAGCAGGCTGTAGAGGCCTAGCGTCCAGAGCACACTCACGCCAACGGCAACGAAGATGATCGCGGTCTTCCGAATCGACCGGAACATCACGTAGATCGCGGCTACCGTGATCAGCAGAATTGGCGGCGTGAGATCGAGCGTGTTGGAAATGGTGACGCGGTTGTACGCCTCGCTGATCTCGAGGCTGCCGTTGTAGTACGTCCTCGAATCCCGAGGGCTTCGACCGTTCGACCACGGTGTGCACGCGATCGATCACGCGGTCGCGAACCTCGTCGATCCGCTCCTCGTTGAAGGTCACGACTACCGCCGTCACGGTGCCGTCGCGATTGACGAGGTCGTCCACGAGCAGCGGCTCGCCAAGGGCGTCGCTGCGTACCGCGGCGGCCTGCTCGTCGGACACGGTGCGTCCCTCGACCAGCGGCGACACCTCGATCCCGCCGTCGTCAGCTTCGGTGGGCGGTATCGGCCGGACGATGTTGGCCGATGCGAGGCTGCTGACGCGCTCGACCAGCTCGACCTGCTCGAGGTCGCGGGTCACACGCTCGATGAACTGCAGACCCTCGGGCGAGAAGATTCTGTCGCTCTTGAAGGCGACGATGAGCGAGCGCGTCCCGCCGAACTCCTCGCGGAAGCGCTCGTAGGTCTGGTACTCGGGATCGTCCTCTGCGATCCACGCGCTCAGATCGTTGTCGATGGCGGTGAGATTCGCTTGCGGCGCAAAGAGAAGGGCGCTCCCCAGGATGCCGATCACGAAGAGAAGCCTGTGGCGGTAGAGGAACTCCGCGACCGTGAACGGTAGGCTCACCGGGTCCCCTGCTCCAGCACGCGGCGGGTGAAGTCGGTTTCGGCCAGCCCGACGTTGTACTTCGCGCTCGACACCACGAGCTCCGTCCGTGTCTTCTGAATCGCGTTGGACATCACCAGTTCCATCGCTGTCCAGATGCCGTCCACCTGCTGCACCGATCTGACCTCGTAGTGTTTTTCGGCTTCGTTCCGGCGATTGAACATGTCGGCGGCAACAACGACGAAGTTGTCCTTGCGGACGATGGAGATGGCGCGCGGGTAAGGCACGGACGTGTCTTTCGCCTTCGACTCGAGATGCCACACCGCGTGCGCCGCACCCGAAGGATCGGTCCACGTCGGCGAACCAGGCGCAAAAGCGTACGCGTAACTGTCGATCTCGCGGCCGCCGAAATCTTCGTATGTGAGATCGCTGCCGACGAAGCTCTCCTGCTTTTCGCTGCCGGCGATGCGCCGGACGCGGCCGAGAGCGGGCAGGAACAGGAATCGCTCGTCCTCGGTGGTGGGATGTTCCCAGACGAGCAGCCCGGTACCCTTGATATCGCCTGGTCTCAGGAAGCGCACCAGCACGCGATCGCCGCGCGTCGCGCTGCCGCGCATCGTGGTGATTACGAGCGCGCGTTCGCGCGCGCGTCCCTGGCGGTCCAACAGCCTCATGGTCATCTCGCTGCGCGAGTCGCGTCCGGTATCGCGGTCCTCGACCTGACGCGCGACCCATTCCGGCGTTTCTACGGCTGGCGCCGGTTTCTGCGCGCGCGCGGCCATGGGGAGGAGGCCGCCGACGAGGAGAGCGACAACGAGGGCGCGCATGCGGGAGGCCTGATCGATTATGTGAAATATTTCACAAGACCGCAAGGGCTTCGCCGCCGAACCGACACGTGAACGCGGGTGCAGCCTGTACCGGGCCGCTGTCACACGGCTCAGGTGCCGCCGAATCCAATCGTGACGCGTCCGCCCTCGACGATCACCGGCACGTCACGCCGGCCGCGCGATAACTCGAGCATGCGCTCGAGTGCCGCCCGGTCTTTCTTGACGTTGAAATACTGATGCTGGCCGTTGTACTCCTCACGGGCGGCTTGCGTGTACGGTCAGGTGTCTTTGCCAAAGATCAGGATCGCGTCGGCCATCCAGCGACGTTAGCAGAATTCGATCCGAGATCGCGCTCGTCGTCCTCCGATCAGCGGTTCGGCTGCGCTTTCGCCATCGGCGCCAGGCTTACGAGCGCGAGCGTGAAGGCGACCGCCATGATCGCCGATGCGCTGAGGTAGGGCGTCGCCGGCCCGAATCGATCGAAAAGAAATCCGCCCCACGCCGGTCCCACGATTCGGCCGAGGCTGGCGAGCGACTGCGCCAGCCCGAGCACACCCCCCTGATCGTTCGGGTCGGTGAGACGCGACACCATTGACGACATCGACGGGTTGTTGAAGCCCATCCCGACGGCGAGCGTGCCCACCGCACGAGAAGCATCGGGATCGACTGCGCCAGCGGCACCAGCGCCAGTCCGAGCGCGACAATGCTCAGGGCAGCCGGTATCAGACGTGGCTCGCCAACGAGACGAACGAAGCGGCCCACCAGCACGCCCTGCACGAGCGCCAGCACGCAACCGACAAACGCGAACACGTAGCCGATGTTGGCGCTGGTGAACCCGAAGCGCCGCTCGCTGAAGATCGCGAACGTCGCCTCGAAGCCGGAGAATGCCGTGTTGATGAGGAAATAGAGCACGAGCAGCAGCAGGAGCCGCGAGTTTCCGAGCGATCGGCGAAACAGTTCGAGCCGGCCGATTACCGCTCGTCTGGCGCCGGCTGCCGGCCGTGACTCAGGGAGAAACAGCCATGCCGCGGCTGCGTTGGCAAAGCACAGTGCGGAAGAGGCCCACATCGGCGCCGACGGGCCGAGGTGGGTGAGGATGCCGCCGAGCGCCGGGCCGAAGATGAAACCAAGGCCAAAGGCGGCGCCGACCATCCCCATCCCGCGCGCGCGGTTCTCCGGCGTCGTGATATCGGCGATGTACGCCTGCGCCGTGGGGATATTCGCGCCGGCAATGCCGCCGAGGATGCGGGCCGCGAAGATCAGCATCAGCGAGCCGGCAAGCGCCAGCGCCAGATACGACACTCCCGATCCGATCAGCCCGAGCAGGATGATCGGCCGCCGCCCGATGCGATCCGACCATCGCCCCCACACCGGCGCAAACGTGAACTGCATCAGCGAGTAGACCGTGCCGAGCAGTCCTACGGTGAACGCGTTGGCGCCGTAGGATTCGGCATAGAACGGCAGCAGCGGAATGATGATACCGAAGCCGAGCAGGTCGATGAAGACCGTCAGGAAGATGATGACGAGCGGCGACACGTCAGCGCCGGCTCTTCCTATCGAGCCAGAGCGACAGCACGATGTAATACGCCGGGAACACGAGCGACACCGCTGCCCACGCTCCGCTCGTGTCGGGCAGGCGCCAGATGACCCAGATCGTGATCGCCCCCCAGATCGATCCGAGCAGGATAGTGAGCGCTTGCAGCGTCTGCGCGCGCGAGGGATACACGTAGCGCAGTGGAACGAACACGAGCGCGACAAACACCATCAGGATGGCCGCATTCAGGGCAGGCGAGAGACGCAGCACGTACATGTAAAACGCGACGATGTTCCAGTATGACGGAAAGCCAGTGAAGAAGTACTCGCCGCCCTCAGCTGCTTTCGCGTCAGTGCGGCTGAATCCGTAGCCGCTCGCGATCAGAATCGCCGCGCCCACCCACACGCCCCACACTGCGGGCAGCAATGCGGCACGCAGGAGGATCAGAACCGGCACGAACACGTATGTGATGTAGTCGATGATGTTGTCGAGCAGCGCGCCGTCGAACCATGGCAGCCGCTCCTTGACGCGCACTGCGCGGGCGAGAACGCCGTCCGTGGCGTCGATGAAGATCTGGACGCCGAGCCAGAAAAAGGCGGCCCGGTAGTCCTCGGCGAAGACGGCGAGCATCGAAAACAGCGCCGCAACGGCGCCGAGCGCCGTGTAGAAGTGCGCTGTCCAGGGCAGGAGCAAGGCTACAGCCGGCGCACGGCCCCAGGGAAATTGTTCCAGACGGGAACGCCGCAAAAATGCGTGCCTTCGGTGCAGCGCGGCGCGACGATCTTGTTGCGCAGTACGCAGGGCGGACCAAGGTGCCTTGCCAGGCGCGGATGCACCGCACGTACCTGGTCGACCTCGTCCATCGACGCCAGATAGATCTCCTCCTGCGCGTTGAAGCAGGTCCGCAGCGTCCACTTGTGCTGCAGCGCGATCATCGAGCCCGACTCGACGAGCCGCAATGCCTTGGCGTTGGGGAGGACGTACAGCGCGTACTCGAGTGGTATTCCAAGCGCCAGCAGCCGGTTTTTCGCCGTCCACGCGTCCTTCATCGACTGGCTGTAGATCGCCAGCGCGGCACGGTTCTCTCGAATCAGCCGCGGGACGACGTAGTCGGGCTTGGAAGTGTCGGCAAACGTCATCAACGGCCGCGACGCCGGCACCATGCGGTGGCGCTGATCCTGGGAATCGGCAGTGTGGCTCAGGCGCTTCTCGAACACATACGTCGCATGGTGGAGCGCTCGCATCATCGGTGAGTGGTACGACACGTCGAGCATGTCCACTCGATAACGGTTACGCGCCGGATTCATCAGCCGATCGATCGCCTCGTCGTCCGACAGCTCCTCGGTGCTGAGCCCGAACGTCGATCGCACCGCGTCGGCGACGATACCCTCGGCGTCCACCGACCAGTCACGCAGCTTCGAAACGCGACCAGCGATGCGGCGATCGAACTCGGCGGCGAAGACGTCGCCGTTGGGACGTGCCCGCGGGAATGCCGTCTCGGGAAGATCGCCGGGCGCGAGCGTTTCCATCCCGACTCTCTCGAAGAACAACGGATCGACCTCGTTGACCAGATCGACCATCGTGCTGATCACTTGCCGTGCCTCGTAGGGCGTATCGCCAGCAGCGAGCATGCGGTGCAGGCGATGCAAGACGATGCCCGATATCGTGTGCACCATCGAGGTGAACGCGGCGATCGGCACGACGTAGCGCGCCGTCTCGATCGCTTTCTTCTCGGCCTCGCGCTCGACGCCCCTGAGACGCTCTGCACTATTGGTGGGCCGCACGTAGCGCAGCTCCTTGAGGATGGCCCAGGCGTCGTCTTTGAGAAGGTCCGAGAGTTGCCCGTACACGTCCCACGCGCGCACGATCTCGCGCTCGTAGATATCGAGCGCCTCGCCCGAAATCGGCGGCACGAACGCGCGCGGCTCGCGCAGCTTGACGTAGCGCTGGCTCGACTGCTCGGAGTTGTAGAAGGGATATGCGTGCAGCACGCTCCAGACGAATTGCCTGGAGATGTTCTCCATGCCGAACTCGAAATGCGCATGCTGAAAAACGGTGTGATGTCCGCCGTCGAACGTGAGCGGGCCAATCGAATTGCGCTGCTTCTCGGTGATCTCGCTCGGCGCGATCACACGCGGCGAGTAACAGGTGCGCGCCGCAGCTATCGCACCGTCATACGGCACCATCGGCGCATTTCTCAGTGTGATCTTCGGCGGTGCAGTATCGAGCGCAACGGCGGGCATGGCGAGAGTATAGAGTCAATCGGCTGCGTGCGAAAGCCAGCGCATGATGTGCCGCACGAATCGCTCGTTGTCGGCGTTCGGCCAGGCGAGCCCCACGCGTTGGGTCATTTCCCCTTCGCTGAGAATCTGCGATGTGAGCAGCGCCGCTTCACCCACGACGACGACGCGTCCGCTGCCGTGCGTCAACGCGAGTGCCTGGCCGAGTCCAGCCACCGACTGCCGATCCTCGAGATTGCCGCCCGGCCTCGCCGTCTGGTACGCGGTGCCGGAAAACATCAGGAGTTTCGCGGCCTGCGCCGGGCCGTCGAGCGCCTGGCCGCCGAAGGTCACCACACGGTTGATCGCTTCGCTCGCCGAGCGGCCGTCGATGATTGGATGCGACGCGAGCGTCCGATTCTGGCGCTGAAAGACTATGAACGACGGCGATCCTGGTTCCGACTGCTCCGGATCGACCACGAAGCCGTCCGACAGCGTGACCCCGAAACGCTCGGCGAGCGACTGGACGGCGCGTCCGGCCGGCGCATGATCGGCGGCAAGCAGCAGCGACCCGCCCTTGCGAACCCACTGCTCGATGCGATTGGCCTCGGCGTCGGTGAATGCGTCGGCGCCGAGCCCTTCGAGGTGCAGGCCGCCAATCTGACCGACATGACGGATGACGCCGCGCAGGCCCAACGCGTCGGAGACAACTACGATGCGGGCCGCCTCGAGGACGTCGGCATCGGCGGCGTTGCCGCCGTCGATCAACTCGTAGCCGTCGGCCGCGAGCAGGTTGACGAATGGCGCGTAGCCGCGGGCCGCGCTGTAGAGATTCCAGTGCCCGTCGTCGATCGCGACCGGCGGCCCGCTCGCCGTCCACATCGGGCTCTCGACGCGCGGAACATAGGACGGATCCGCCTGCTGCGCCCCGCGCACCCACCACATGAGCGACGCGGTCGCGCCGAGTAGGACGATCAGAGCAAGGGCCGCGCGCGTCATCTCGCTAGCACTCAATCATCGTCATCATGGCGCGCATGGTAGCGGGAGAACTCCTCCATGTACGTGAGCGACTCGAAGGTGCCCATCCGATCGAAGAACAGCACGCCATCCAGGTGGTCGGTCTCATGCTGCACCACACGCGCGGGGAAGTCCTTCAGCTCGAACTCGATGCGACGGCCATGCCGATCGAGTGCCACCACGGCAATGTGAAATGCACGGGGAACCATGCCCCGGATGTCGGGGATGCTCAGGCAGCCCTCCCAGCCCTCGACGGTTTTGTCGCCGATGGGCGAAATCTGCGGGTTGACGATCGCCATCGGCCTCGCCCTCGCCGCTGCCATCGGCATCGAGGTGCGCGACAAACAGCCGCAGGCTCTCGTGGACCTGCGGCGCCGGCGAGGCCGATGCCGGCGTACTCGTGCATGGTGTCGATCATGTCGTCGATCAGCTTCTGCATACACGCGGCAACTTCAGCTCCTGCTTGTCGATCACGCGCGCCTTCTGCCGGAGCACCGGATGCCCCATCCGCGCGACCTTCAGAATGGACATACGCCGGATCTTATACTGTCGTTCCGGGCTCGTGCACTCGCATGACCTGACGCCGCCGTATCGGTTCTGCCCCGTGTGCGGCAAGCGCGCTCGAGCCGCGCGTACTGAAGGCGACCGAACCCAAGCGGCTCGTCTGCACCAATGCGTTCGTGCGGATTCGTCTTCTATCTCGATCCGAAGATCGCGGTCGGCACGATCATCACGCTCGACGGCGGCATCGTGCTGGTGCGGCGCGCGATCGAGCCCGGCTATGGCAAATGGGTGTTTCCCGGCGGCTACGTCGATCGCGGCGAGGAGATTACGCTCGCGGCGATTCGCGAAGCGCGCGAGGAGTCGGGGCTCGACGTGCGGATCGATCGGCTGATCAACATCTACTCATATGCCGGCCGCACACCGATCGTGGTGGTCTACGCGGCAACGTGCATCGGCGGTGAGTTGGCGGTGGACGACGAGGGGCTCGAGGCGCGAGCCTTCGCGCCGGATGCGATCCCCTGGGAAGACGCTCGCGTTCCGCAGCACGCGCGAAGCGTTGAGGGACTATCTGGGCCTGCGCTAGGCGCTCCGCACGGCTTTTGGCGGGCGCTCCGCGTGGGCGCGTTTCATCGCGTACGGAGCACCGACTCCAGGTGCGCAATCCCACCACAAAGCCGACGCGCAAAGCGCGCGGGCTACGCCACTGTCACTTCGGGCGTCAGGTACACATCCTGGATCGCGTTGAGCAGGCCAACGCCTTCTTTGAGCGGGCGTTGGAAAGCCTTGCGGCCGGAGATCAGACCCATGCCGCCCGCGCGCTTGTTGATCACTGCGGTCTTCACCGCTTCCTTGAGATCGCTTTCGCCCGATGATGCGCCGCCGGAATTGATCAACCCGGCGCGGCCCATGTAGCAGTTGGCGAGCTGATAGCGGGTGAGATCGATCGGGTGGTCGGTCGTGACAGCTGCGAGTACACCGCCTTGTGCGTCTTGCCGAAATTGAGCGCGTTGTAGCCGCCGTTGGTCTCCGGCAGCTTCTGCTTGATGATGTCGGCCTCGATCGTCACGCCCAGATGATTGGCCTGGCCGGTAAGATCGGCCGCGAGGTGGTAGTCCACTTCTTTCGTCTTGAACGCCGCGTTGCGCAGGTAGCACCACAGCACGGTGAACATGCCCAGCTCGTGCGCCTGCTGAAACATCTCGGCCGACTTCCTGCAGCTGCCGCTTCGACTCCTCCGAGCCGAAGTAGATCGTCGCGCCGACACCGACGGCGCCCATATCGAACGCCTGCTTCACGCTGGCAAAGCGAATCTGATCGTACGAGTTCGGATACGAGATGAACTCGTTGTGATTGACCTTGAGGATGAACGGAATCCTGTGCGCGTACTTGCGCGCGACGACGCCGAGCACGCCGAGCGTTGAGGCGACGGCGTTGCACCCGCCTTCGATGCCCAGCTTGACGATGTTTTCCGGATCGAAGTACGCGGGGTTGGGCGCGAACGACGCGCCGGCGGAGTGCTCGATGCCCTGATCGACCGGCAGAATCGAGACATAGCCCGGTGCCGCGCAAGGCGCCCGGTGTTGAACATCTGCTGCAGCGCGCGCAAGCACGCGCGGCGGCCGGTCGGTCGAGCACGTCACCCGATCGACGAAGTCCGGGCCAGGCAGGTGCAGCAGAGTCGCGTGGGATCGTCCGGCACTGGTGCTGCAGCAGCGCGGCATCGTCGCCGAGGATCTATTCGATCCGGCCGAGCGGCGAGTCCGTCGGCGCTGTTCCGGTCACTGAGGCCACGGAGCCTACCTCCGAACCAATGATCCTACCACTGGCTCGAGTTACGCCGAGGCCTCGCGCACGGAAACTGAAATCGCTCGAGCACCGCGGCCGCCGCCGCGGCCGCGACCATCGCGTCGATGTCGAGCGTGGCTTCGGCCGACCTCGATATCGGCGCGGCGCGCGCTGGTGGCCGGATGCCGCGGCGTGAACAGCGTGCAGCAGTCTTCGTCCGGCACGATCGACGTCTGCGTAGGTGCCGAGCTTCTCCGCCTGCGCGCGTGATCTCTTCCTTGTCCATGCCGATCAGCGGGCCGAAAGACCGGCAGGCGCGACGCGCGCGTCGATCGCGGTCAGGTTCTCGATCGGTCTGCGACGCCACCTGCCCGACGACTTCGCCGGTAACCAGCGCGTGCGCGCCGCGCGGTGCGGGCGATGCGATCGGCAATGCGGAACATCATCCGCCGATAGATCACGACCCGCAGCGGGCCCGGCACGCTCAGCGTGATCTGCCGCTGCAGTTCGCCGAACGGAACCAGATACAGCGGCGAGCGGAACTGATAGCGCGTGAGCAGCCGCGCGAGCTCGCGTGCTTTGTCCTGCGAGGTGCGCGAGAGAAACGGGTAGCTGTGAAAGTGGACCAGCGTCGGTCGCGCAGCCGCGCTTCATCATCCGCCACGCCGCAACCGGCGAATCGATGCCGCCCGAGAGCAGCGCGGCGACGCGCCCGGCCGTCCCCATCGGCAATCCGCCGGGACCGGGAAGCTTGCCGAAGTAGTAGAACGCCTCGTTGGGCAGAAGCTCGACGCCGATCCGCATCGCCGGTTCGCGACAGATTCGACTTTCCATCCGCGCGCGTCCTGCACGCGCCGTCCGAGCACGCGCTCGACGTCCGGGTGACGGAATCGGAAATCGCTTGTCGGCGCGGCGCACCGCAATACGGAAGCTCTCGACCGGGCCGGCGGGCAGATCGCGAAGCAGCGCACGCGCGATCGTGTCGAGATCGAGCGGCACGCGCGTGCGCGAGCGAGAAGTTGCCGAGGCCGAACATGCGCGCCATGCGCTCGCGCACCTCGGGCCAGACCTCGTCGCTCCCCAGCACGATCTCGATGCGCCCCATCGGCGTCCTCACCTCGGGCACATCGAGATCCGACAACGCCCATCGGACGTTGCGGACGAGCCGGTGCAGGAACCATGGCCGGTTCTTCTCCTTGAGCGCGATTTCCTGGTAATGGGCGATAACGGAGCGCATCTCGAGTGTCTCGCGATTGACGACCTAAGATTACGGACCGTGCAGGCCGAATAGCAAGGCTGCCAGGCCGTCCTCAGGGGGTTTTCAGCCCCTCCGGATTTGCCGCGCGCGGGCGGCGCGCGCCGCGCGATGGCCCGAAACCACGGCGCTCTCGATCGTGGCGGGCAGGCCCGTGTCGATCCAATCCCCGGCCAGCAGCAGGCCATCGATCGGCGTTTCCGTCCCCGGACGCGACGGCATGCCCGGCGCCAGCGAGAACGTCGCCCGCCGCTCGCGGACGATCGACACGCGCCGCACGCTTGCGGCACTGCGACGGCCGGCAGCGCGCCGCCGAGCTCGTCGAGCGCGAGGCGCGCGAGCCGATCGTTGTCGAGCGCGACGATATCTTCCGCGCCGCTCGAGACCAGCGAGAGATGGGACAGCGATTCGCCGACGATGCGGCTCTTGTCGAACACCCACTGAAAGGCGCGGCCCGGCAGTCCGATGAAGTCGTCGTCCATCACCGGCCGATCGAGCCAGAGATTCACGGTGACGATAGGCGAGCTCTCGAGCGCCGTCGGCGCGCTGCAGTATCGGCACGAGCGCGTCCGGCGGGTCGGGAAAGCACGGCCACCGCCGCAAACCACGGCACGGCGCAAATCACGACGTCGCCCTCGTATACCGTGTCGCCGTCGACCGCGACACCGGCAACGCGGGAGCCGTCGAACCGCGAGCGCGCGGGCTTGCCCGTCAGGCAGGCGCCGCCGTGCGCGGCGAGAAACGCGCGCGCGGGCTCGGCGTAGAGCGCATCGAGCAACGTGGCCGGCACGAGCAGCGATGCGGCCTCCGCGCTTCCGCCGAGCATGCGCGCGATGACCGCAAGAAACGGTGCCGCCGCGGCGCGTTCGATCGATTGATTCAGCGTCGCGAGCGCCAGCGGCTCCCAGAACAGACGGCACAGGCGCGGCGGCTGGTGATGACGCTCGAGCCAGGCGCGCACCGTCTCGTCGGGCGCGGCACGACCGCGGCCGGCCGCGAGCTGGCGGAGCACAACGCCGATCCGCAGAATCGCGCGCCGCTCGGCCCACGTGAGCTCGCGCCAGGCGAGCACGCCGGCCAGGAGATGCAGCGGCGCCGGCAACGGCGGCAAGCGCAGCTCGTGGCGGGTGCCAGCCTCGTCGACCATCGCCACGGCCATCGTCGATGGCCGGCGCAGAGCGCCGTCGCTGCCGATGCGGCGGAGAAACGTCAGCGTCTCGTCGTAGCAGCCGGCAAGTACGTGCTGACCGTTGTCGATGCGCTCGCCGGTGACGGCATCGCGATATGCCGTTGCGCGCCCGCCAAGATGCGGCCGCGCCTCGATCACCAGGACGCGGGCGCCGTGCTCGGCGAGCGCCGTCGCCGCCGACAGCCCGGCAAATCCCGCGCCGATGACGATGACCTCCCACGTTCGGGTCAGTTCCACCGCCAGGCCGTCGCGGCGTCAGCGTCGATCATCGACCGTGAGCCAGTGGAGCCCTTCGCGCTGCAGGCTGATGGCGATCGTCTTCATCCACGTAGTGATGGCAATCACCGCGCGGGCAGGACGCGGCACACGGATGACCTGCGAGAAGACGTTGTAGTCCGCGGCGCTCGACGCGGCGCAGAATTTCCTGATAAACCGCGCCCATGATCTCGGCCGCGACCAGGCGACGGGCATTGGTGCGGCGCAGCGACTGCGAGGCCAGCGCGAAGTACTGCCGTGCGCGCGCGATCTCGAACGACAGGAGCGCCTTGCACCTGCTGGCGTCACGACACCGCGCCGCAGGTCGTCAACCGTGCAGTTGAAGCGCGCCAGGTCCTCCTGCGGCAGATAGACCCGTCCGCGCGCGAGATCGACGCCGACGTCGCGGATGATGTTGGTCAACTGCAGCGCCAGACCGAGATTGATCGCGTACTCGCGTGCCGCGGCGTCGCGACAGCCGAAGATCTCGATGCAGATCAGGCCCACGGCCGAGGCAACGCGGCGGCAGTATTCGACCAGCTGCATCGAACGTGTCGTAGCGATCACAGGCAAGGTCCATCGCTACACCGTCGATGAGGTCGTCGAACGGTTCGCGCGGAAGGTTGAACGCGGCGACCACCGGCTCGAGCGCGCGCCCTTGAGTCGTTGCCGGCGTATCGCTGCCGAAGCAGCGATCGAGTTCCGCCCGCCACTCAGCTGAGCTCGCGTTCCGCGGTCGCGCGCGCCTCGCTCGAGAAGGGCCACTTCGCCGAGCGGCACGACTTCGTCCACCGCGTCGTCAACGGCGCGGCAGAAGTCCCACACGGCCACAATCGCATTGCGCTTGGCCGGCGGAAGCATCAGGAACGCGTAATAGAACGAGGTGTCGCGTGCCATTGCCACTCAACCGCGCAAACCGCGACACGTCGTCATCGGCGGCGCCATAAGGCGGTCCTCAACGCTATCACCAACCCGTCCCGAAGTCCCAGCGAAGGGCGGCGGCGAAAGACATCGAATCCGCCGCGCTCGAGCCGGTCCAGGATGCGGACGCCGCCCAGCCACGTTGCGCGCAGCTCGTAGTCGCAGCCGGCCGGACACGCCGTCGGCCACCGGACGGCCCTCCTCGAACAGGCGGCGCGTCCGCACGCCGGCCGCACTCAGCGCGGCGCGCCAAGCCGCCGATCATGCGTTGCGCGTCGAGGTCGGCCGGCATTCGCCCCGGCGGCGCGCCACTCCTCCGCCGGCAGATACAGACGGCCGCGGCTCCAGTCGATGGCAAAGTCCTGCCAGAAGTTCGTCAATTGAAGCGCCGTGCACACCGCGTCGGACTGGTGATCGAGCGCCTGATCGTGCGTGGCCGAAAAGACGCAGCACGAGCCGGCCGACCGGATTCGCTGAACGCCGGCAGTAATCGAAGACCTCGTCCCATGTGTCATACCGCGTTCGCGTGACGTCCTGGCGAAACGCGCTGAGCAGATCCTCGAACGGCGCGAGCGGCAGCGAAAACTTCTGACGCGTGTGCGCAAGCGCGGCGAACAGCGCGCGTCGTCCCTGCTCGCCGCCGCCGTTCTCGGCCGGCCACTCCGTCGCACGCAGCAGCCGGCCCCATTCGTCCAGCAGCGACAGGCGTTCGGCCGTTGTATATCCAGGCTCGTCGGCGAAATCGTCGGCGGTGCGCGCAAACGCGTAGATGGCGGCCACATGCGGGCGCAGCTCCCGGGGCAGCAGCCACGACGCAACAGGAAAGTTTTCGGGATGCTCGCGCGCAAGGCGCTCAGCATTCCTCGTAGCGTCACCATTCGGTTTCGGCGACGCCGGCGCGATGATTTGCCGACTCTCGCCATGACGAACAACAAGTCGGACAATCGATTGAGGTAGACCCGCACGACCGGTTCGACCGCGTCGACGCCGAGCAAGGAGCACGGCGCGTTCGGCGCGGCGGCATACGGTGCGCGCCACGATGCAGCGCGGCGCCGGCCAGCGCACCGCCCGCCAGCACGAAGTGGCGCAGCGGCGGCAACCCGCTCTCGAGATCGATCGATCCACCCTCGAGACGCGCGATGCTGTGCGTCGTCGACGACCACCTTGGTGACGCGCGGCGCGATGCGATGGGCGGGGTCGGCGAGTCGAGCGCCGAGCGCAAACAGATCGCGTTGCAGCGCGTGTGCGATCTCGCGCAGCTCGGGATCGAGCCCGGCCGCGGCGGCGAGGCCGATCGACGCCTGAAGCTCGTCGACCTCGCCGTAGGCGACAACGCGCGGGTCGGTTTTCGAAACGCGCGTGCCGTCGAACAGGCTGGTCTCGCCGGCGTCGCCTGTTTTTGTGTAGATTTTCACGGCGTAAAGTATAGGCGCGCCGCCGCGACCCGCTGTGCCGGCGACGAAGAGGACCATCAACCCCCTTTGCCAACCAAGCCGAAAACGACCGCACCGCCCGACAGCCGCGCCCGCCAGCGTTTTCGCCGTCATCTGCTCGCCTGGTATCGCAAGAACGGCCGCGACCTTCCCTGGCGAAAGACCGACGACCCGTACCACATTCTCGTCTCCGAGATCATGCTGCAGCAGACGCAGGTCGAGCGCGTGCTGCCGAAGTACGGCGAGTGGCTCGAGAAATATCCTTCGTTCGAAGCGCTCGCCGATGCGCCGGTGGACGAGGTGACCGCCACCTGGTATCCGCTCGGCTACAACATCCGGCCGAGGCGCCTGCACTCCATCGCCCGTGAAGCGGTTGAGAGGTTCGGCGGCGAGCTGCCATCCGACGAAGCGACGCTGCGCTCGTTCAAAGGCATCGGCGAGTACACTGCCGGCGCGATTCGCAGCTTTGCGTTTCGCGAGCGCGCCGCGATCCTCGACACCAACGTCGCGCGCGTGCTGCTGCGCGTCTTCATCGGCAAGGGGCAGCGCCAAGTCGCACGCGGATGAAGCGGCGGCTCTGGGAGCTGTCGGCGCTGCTGGTGCCGCGACGCAACGTTTTCGACTTCAATCAGGCGCTCATGGATTTCGGCGCGCTGCTGTGCGTCGCGCGCAAGCCGAAGTGTCTGGTCTGTCCGATGAGCCGAATGTGCCGCGCCTATCCGTGGAATCCGGAAAACGAAGCGCCGAGACCTCCGCACCGATCAGATGAGCTCAACGCTCAGAATAGACAGTTCAGGCCTGAAAACGCGTGGTTTATGGTAGTATTACTACCATGCGAGCGTACGCTCGCTTGGGATGTCATGCCGCCTCGTCCGTTAGCTGAAGCCTCGTCATCCCGTTCTCGCCTGCTGAAGGCCGCCAAGCGGCTCTTCGCCACTCAGGGCTACGAACAAACGGCCACCTCGGCTATCGCCCGCGAAGCCGGCACCTCCGAATCGCAGCTGATGCGTTACTTCGGCGGCAAGGTCGGGCTGCTCGACGCCCTGTTCAACGACGCGTGGGGTCACGTCAACGATCGCGTGCGCCGGGCGGTGGCAGGCGCCGCCGACAGTCGCGACGCGATCCTCGCCGTCCTGCAGACGATGACCTCGGCGTTCGCCCGAGATCCCGATCTCGCGACACTCCTTCTATTCGAAGGCCGGCGGCTGCGCGGCGACGAGCCGCGCATCCGTGTCTCGGAAGGATTCGCTCGCCTTCGCCGATATCACGCGCGGGCTGGTGCGAAAGGCGCAGGCCAGTCGCGAGATCGACGCGCGCTTCGACGCCGACGCCGTCACATCGGCCTTGATCGGCGCGTGCGAGGCCATGATTCGCGATCGGATCGTCGCGCGTGCGAGCGGCGGCCGGGCGTTCGCCGATCGCGAGATCCGCCGCACGCTCGAGGCGATGGTGTCGTGCCTGGCTGGCAAGCCGCCCGCGCGCGGCGTCAGGGCCGCTCGTTCGGCGCGCTCGCGCGACGCAAGCTCAGCGCGTGGAATCAGCTGCCGCGTCCGCCTCCGGAAAAGAAAGCGCCGAGAGCTCACCGCGCGGCACCCATCGCATCTGCTGTCCGATCATCGGCTTGGGTTCGCCCTCGAAGCCGCAGCGATAGAAATACAGGTCGACCGTTTTTTCCGGGTAGGCGTGCGTAAACGCTGTAAACCAGATCGCCGACGTCCGCGACGATGTCGAGCTCCTCGTGCAGCTCGCGCCGCAGCGCCTCGACGTGCGTTTCCGAAGGATGGCATTTGCCGCCGGGAAACTCCCAGTGCCCGGCCAGATGCGTGCCTGCCGGTCTGAGCGTGAGCAGAAAGGCATCGTCGCGTTCGATGACAGCGGCCACGACCACGATCGTCACGCAATGAAGGTACCAGATACCCGGTGCGGTACCTGGTACCTTCGCTTCCTACGGACGCCGCGGCGTGCCGATGAACTGAATCTGGACGACGTACTCTCCACTGTTGTCGTTGGGTCCGTCGTCATTGACGCCGAGGAACAGCTGACCGTCCGCCGGCATCGTGATCGGTCCGGTCTGGCCGCCGATGAGAAACGCCGGAGAGTTCCCCACTTTCGCAATCAACGCGCCGGCAGGTACGTTGGGCAATGGGGCGCTCGGGGCGCGCCGGTTTCTGGTAGAGCCGTTCGGGTTGGCCAGGTCTGAGTCTTCGGGCGACAGCTTCACCTGACCCGACGCGTTGAACGTGAGACGATCGCCGCGCCGCACCATGATGTTGGTGGGCACCCACGCCTCGGTAGCCGGGACGCGAATGGCGCCCGCCGGCGCGGGGGACGGCGTCGCGGGCGCCGTGCCGGTGAACGGATAGTTGCCCAGATAGATGCGCGCGACCTGAGCGACGTTGACGCGGCGCTCTTGTCCGCCGGTGCGGAACACGACCTGATGCGGCTGGTTGGTATCGCCTCCGCCGGTCGTGCCGACGAACTGTCCGGTCACGTGCGAGCCGTCGCGAAGCATCATCAGATGCTCCGGTTTCGCGGCGACAGACAACTCGGTGTCGGGGAGGCCCGAGGCGCCGCCGACGAAATCGATCAGGAGCACGTTGCCCAGTGGCAGCTGCCGCTGATCGTTGGCATTGGCACGAACGTAAACCGTGCCATTGCCTACCCCATCGATGTTACCGGTCACGCGTTCGCCGCTGCGCGACACGACCGTCGCACTCTGGGCGTGCGCCGCGACCGCGAAGCTCGACAGCGAAAGCAAAGCAATCACGAACGTGAGGACGGGTTTCCGCATTGTCATGGGTTTGGCTCGTGCAAGCTCGATTCCAAGTGCGTTGTTGTACAGACGGGCGCCATCCGGCGATCACCTCGCTACGCGGGGTGGACAGCCGGCGTGGATGAGACGAACGGAAGCGGCGCAATGGTGGCACCGATGCGCCCCGCGGCCGTGATCACTGTGACGACCGTACCTGGTGCCACGAAATCGCGATGGACATATCCGAGCGCAATCGGCTGTCCCAGCGCCGGAGAATGAACCACGCTGGTGAGCCGCCCGATCTCGCGATCGCCGGCGTGAACGAGATCGCCGGTCCGTGCTGTCGCATCCTTGGCAAGGACGAAGCCGACGAGCTTCTTGGCGACGCGCCCCTGACCGCGCTGCATCACGCGAACGATCACTTCCTGACCGACGTAGCAGCCCTTGGTGAACGAGATCGCGCGCTGCTCGATACCCGCTTCGAGCGGGAGCGTGTGCTCGTCCATGTCCACCAGAAACAAGGGATGTCCTGCTTCGACCCTCAGCACGTCCAGCGTTTCGAGAGTCGTCTCCAGGGCACCGGCGGTCGTTAGCTCCTTGACGACCTGCTGACCGTCCGCGGCTGTCACGAAGAGCGTGCTCGCGGGCACGCCGTAGCCGTCGTCCTGAAAAATGGTCTCGACAGTCGAGAACGCCGGCGTCGAGCGCAGCCGATTCAGAACGGCGGGCGCGTCGGGACCCACGAGATCGATGACGACTGTGGCCGTGGTGACATCGGATATCCGCGCATCCTCCGCGAAGAGCAGCGCGTCGAGCCTTACGCACAGCGACTCAGCAAGCACAGCCGGCACTTCGAGCAGCGTGCGCTCGACGAGATTCACGACGCGCAGGTCGGTGATCATCCGGCCCTGGGGTGTCAGATAGGCGGAGTATCGGCTCTCTTCGGGCGCAAGCGTGGCGACGTCGTTGGTGAGGAGGCCCTGAAGCCAGACGAGCCGATCGGCGCCTGAGACCTCCAGGACACCGCGATCACCACGGCGAACGACGGCGCTGCGCTCCCGAAGCGCCCGGTAGCCCTCACTCGAATACATGGTCTAAGCTGGGAATGTGAAGCAGCTCCATTTTACGCGGCCGGCCGTTATCGCCGCGTTGGCCGCCCTGGGAGCGCCGCTGATAGCGGCGCCGGCGCAGACGCAGGTGGCTGAGCCGGGGGCGCGTGGATTCATCGTATTCGTTCAATCGCGGCCGATCGGCCGCGAAGAGGTCGCCGTGGTGCGGCAGGCCGACGGCTGGATTGTTCGCGGCAGCAGCCGCGTTGGACCGCCGGTCGACGTAGTGACGCGCGCGGCCGAGATCGCATACAGCGCCGACTGGCGTCCCCGGCAGCTCACCATTGAAGGCACGACTCAGGGCAAGGAGCTCCGGATCTCGACTACGTTCGCGGATGGCAAGGCCGAGAACACGATCACGGTCGGCGGAACGCCGACGAACAAATCGGATGCTGTCTCGCCCGACGCCGTCGTCCTCACCAACGCGTTTCTGGGCGCCCATGCCGCGCTGGCGCATCGGCTCGCGGGCGCGGAAAAGGGGGCGACGTTCCGCGCGTATGTCGCACCGCAGCTCGAATTGCCGATTCGCGTAGACGGCGTCTTCCAGGATCGGATCGAAACGGCCGGCCGTGCGATCGATGCCACACGCTACTCGCTGACGTTCGTGCAGCCGAACGGCGAGCTGCAGGCATCGCTCTGGGCCGAACCGGACGGCTCGCTGCTGCGAGTGAGCCTGCCGTCGCAGAACGTCGAGCTCGCGCGCGAAGACATTGCGTCGGCGGCCTCCCGCACGACCTCGTTTTCGCTGCCGACCGACGAGCCCGCGCGCATCCCGGCCAATGGATTCAACCTGGCCGGCAGTCTCGCCAAACCCAAAGCCGGCACCACGAAATTGCCGGCCGTGGTCCTGGTCGGCGGATCCGGCCCCACCGATCGCGACTCCACGGTGTTCGGGATTCCGATTCTCGGGCAGCTTGCCGGGTCGCTCGTGGACGCCGGGTTCCTCGTCGTGCGCTACGACAAGCGCGGCATCGGGCAGAGCGGCGGGCGCGCCGAATCGGCAACCATTGCCGATTACGTCGAGGACGCTCGTGCGGTGATCGCGTGGCTCGAGAAGCGACCCGATGTGGACAAACGGCGCATTGCGATGGTCGGTCACAGCGAAGGCGCGTGGGTGGCCATGGCGGCGGCCGCGCGCGACAAGCGCATCGCGGCGATCGTCATGTTGAGTGGACCGTCGGCGAGCGGCGCCGAGTTGGTGCTCGAGCAACAGGCGCATCTCCTCGCGAAGATGAAGATGCCCGCCGCCGAGCGCGACGAGAAGATCGCGCTGCAAAAGCGCATCAATGCCGCCGTCCTGGGGCAGGGTACCTGGGACGGCATACCGGATCAGCTTCGCAAAACCGCCGAAGTGCCCTGGTTCCACAGCTATCTGTCGTTCGATCCGGGCAGGTACATGAAGGACGTCCGCCAGCCCGTCTTGATCGTTCAGGGCGAGCTCGACACGCAGGTGGCGCCGCAGCACGCCGACAAGCTGCATGCCCTGGCGCTGGCGAGAAAGCGCAGGGTCACAGCCGACATCGTCAAGGTGCCGGGCGTGAATCACCTTCTGCTGCCGGCCACCACGGGCGAGGTTGACGAGTACGCCGCGTTGGGCGACAAGGCTGTGTCGAACGCGGTCTCGTCGGCCGTCTCGCTCTGGCTCGCCAAAACGTTCGGTCCCGGTCCCCCGCAAAGCACGCAGTAAAGCAACTACGCCGCTCCATCGTAATAGTCGTCGCAAACTGGAGGAGCTATGACACGGTACGTCACCGTTTTCGCAGCGGCAGCCTTGCTCGCCGCCGACATGTACGTCGCCCGCCCTGCAGCGCAGGGATCCAATCAGATGAGCTTTTTCATCACGAGCGTCGGGTCTGGGAACGGCGCCAACCTCGGCGGTGTCGCCGGCGCCGACGCGCACTGCGCGGCGCTCGCCAAGGCGGCAGGCGCCGGCAATCGGCAGTGGCGCGCGTATCTCAGCACCACCGCCTCGGGTGGCGGCGCCGTCGGCAACGCCAAGGACCGCATCGGGCCCGGACCGTGGGTCAACGCCAAGGGCGTGCAGATCGCGGCCAATGTCGCCGAGCTGCACAGCGACAAGAACAACCTGACGAAAGAAACGCAGCTGACGGAAAAGGGCGCGATCGTCAACGGCCGCGGCGACACACCCAATCGCCACGACATCCTGACCGGTTCGAACCCCGACGGCACGGCGAACGAGAACACATGTAACAACTGGACGAGCGGCGCCGAAGGCAGCGCGATGCTCGGGCATCACGATCGCCAGGGCGGCGGCACGAATCCCACGTCGTGGAACGCGGCGCACCCGTCGAAAGGATGCAGCCAGGAGAACCTGCGCGCGACGGGCGGCGACGGTTTGTTCTACTGCTTCGCCGTCAAATAACGCTCCAGATCGTCTCTACCTCTTCGCGGAGCCGGCCCGCCGAATCGCCGTAGTCGCTCGAGCGATCGAAGCGAAGCGGCGGGCCGAATGCGACGCGGACGCGGTGTCGGCTCCACGGCAGGAGCGCGCGCCAGTTGAGCGGCCGGTTGCGAGGCCAGAGCTCGAACGCGCCGCGAATCGCCACCGGCACGATCGGCACTGCCAGGTGCTGCGCCAGTATCGGTGCGCCCTTCTTGAAGCGCTTGACGCTGCCATCGATCGAGCGCTCGCCTTCCGGAAACAGCACCAGGATTCGACCCTGCTGCAGTCCGGCCGCGCTGGCTTGCATGGCCGAGATCAGGTTGGCATCCGGATCGACGGGAAGCAGGTTGATCTTGCGCGCCAGCCACTGTGTCAGCGGCGTTTCGAAGTACTCGGCCGCGCCGACGAAGAAGAGCAATCGGAAGACGCGGTACGGCAGCGCAGCGCAGAGGATGAACGGGTCGAGGTACCCCTGATGGTTCGGGCTGATGATGTACGGGCCGCCGCGCGGAAGATTCTCCCGTCCGATCACTGTGCCTGGCCCCAGCAAGAGCCGCAAGAGCCTCGAGATTGCAAAGAGCGCCGGCACCGCGAGTGGGCGCCTGGCGGAGGGCGTCGCGACACCGGGAGTTGCCGCGACTGACGGATCTCGCAACAACAGATCCCACGACGGCTCGACGACCGTCCCGCCACGCGCGCCGCCACCGGGCCGAACGGCCTCGATCAATTGCTCGACGGTGAGGATCTCATGGGCGCGCTCCGGCGTGACCCGGACACCGAAGCGTTGCTCGAGCTCGGTGAGGAGCTCGACGCGTTCCATCGAATCGAGGCCGAGATCGAGCTCGAGGTTCGCGCCGGGAGCAACCGCGCGGCCGCGCGCGCGTGCGCGAATCACGTCGGCGGCGCCACGTGCGTGCGCGTCGCCCTCCCACACGGGCTCGATTGAGGGCTCGTTCGCGACCGCCTTTACCCGCCGCGCCTCTTTTACCCGGCGCTCGATCTCGTGGCGTTTCAGCCTGCCGGTGGTCGTACGTGGCAACGGCTCGAACCAGATTTCGTAACCGAGCACGCGCTTGTGTGGAGGCAGATGGATCGACCGCCCTTCGATCTCGAAGCGCAGGAGATCCCCCGCGTTGGCGATCCGCCGCTGGCGCAACAAGTCCGCATCGGGCACGACAACCGCGAACAATCGCTCGGCCGCCGGTTCGCCGGCGTTTGCCAAGCCCAGGACGCAGATCTCCTTGATGAATTGCGAGCGCATGTATTGCGCTTCGACTTCTTCCGGGTAGATGTTCTTGCCGCTGGAGAGGACGATGACTTCCTTGCGGCGGCCGGTGATGCGCAGCCGGCCGGCCGAGTCGAAGCGTCCCAGATCGCCGGTGAGCAGCCAGCCATCTGCAATCGCGGCGCGCGTGGCTTCCGGACGATTGAAGTACCCGCGCATCACGACAGGGCCGCGGATGGCGATCTCGCCATCGAGATCGGACTCGGTTGGCGCGAGAATCCGGATCTCCTGGCCTGGTAACGGCCGTCCCACGGTGTCCAGATGCGCCTCGTCCGGCCGCGTCAGCGTCGCAGCGCCTGTCGTCTCAGTGAGGCCGTATGCCTGAAGGATGGTGAACCCGAGGGCGTAGAAGTCGCGGCCAATCGCCGGCTCGAACCTCGAGCCGCCAGTGATGAACAGTCGGATGCGCGGTCCGAGGAGACTGTGTACGCGACCGAACAGAAGTGGACCAGCGTTGATGCCAAGACGGCGCAGAACGAAGGATGCGCTCAGGACTCGCTTGAACAACATCCTCCGGACGCCACCGGCGTTGTCGACCTCCTGCAGGACGCGCTGATGAATCAGGTAGAAGAACTGCGGCACGCAGGCAAACACGGTGATCTCACGCTCGGCGAGCGCGCGAAGCAGTTCGCCCGAGTTGATGGTCTCGAGAAAGACCACCCGTGCCCCCACCGCAAACGGCAATAGCAGGTTGGCGAGCTGCGCCAGCGCGTGAAAGAGCGGCAGCATGCCAAGGACACCGTCCGCGTCGCTCACCGGAACCACCGCGAACGCCGCGTCACGCTCCGCGATCAGGTTGGCGTGCGTGAGGACGACGCCCTTCGGATCGGCGGTCGTGCCCGACGTGTAGAGGATGACGGCGGGATCGCCTTCGGTCGCCTGCGGCACGTCAGTGCCAGGCGGCTCGCCATCGACCTCCGCGGCAATGCCGGCCAGCAGCACACCGGAGACACTCTGCAATGCCGCGCGTGCGACGGCCTCGAGCCGGGCGTTGACGAAGAGGACCTTGACACCCGCGTCCCGGACTATCGTCGCGATCTGCTCCGCCGAGTAGTTGGTGTCGAGGGGCACCGCGACTGCGCCGCGGCGAAGAATGCCGAGATACGCGCCGCACCACCAGGCGTCGTTGTCGGCGAGGATCGCGCAGCGATCGCCGGCGGCAATCCCCTGATTGGCGAGCCACGCCGCTCGACCGAGCGCAAGCGCGCGCAGCTCGCCGTAGGTACGGCGCTCGAGCAGGGTGCGCCTCTGGACCTCGACGGCGGTGCGGGCTTCGCAGCGCGTCGCGGCCGCGTCGAATACCGTCCAGAAACTCATCTCGAGCGCGCTCAGTTACACTAGAGCTTGATGTGGATTATCGAGTCGACCGATCCTGATCGACCGCTCACCTTTCGAGTTCTTCCCAATACCATCAAAACCGTCGGCCGCGCGCAGGGCGCCGACTTCATTGTCGACGCCGCGCTCGTTTCCCGCGTGCATTGCCGCTTGACGTTCGACGCCGAGGGTCTGGGTGTCGAGGATCTCGGGAGCAGGAATGGCACGTGGGTGAACGGACGGAAAATCGCGCGCGCGCCGCTGATGAGCGGCGATCGCCTCAAGATCGGCCGCGTCGAGTTCTTCGTCAAGTCCGCCCAGTGAGGAACGGGTTTGTCCGGCGCTCCTCACCGATCGTCGTCGCGGGACCGTGACCCGGATAAACCCGTGCGGCGTCGCCGAAGCTGTAGAGCACTTCGGTAATCGAGCGCAGCAGCACGTCGAAATTTCCTCCTGGCAGGTCGGTCCGTCCGATCGAGCCGGCAAACAGCGTGTCGCCGACGAAGAGATCGGCCCCCGGCTCACCCTTCCGCCCGATCTGGAGGCACACGCCGCCCGGGCAGTGACCGGGAGTGTGGTGCACGAAGGCCTCGTAATCGCCGAAGGCGATGGGACCCTTGCCGTCGTAGAACACGTCCACTGGCGGCGGCGGCTCGACCTGGAGCCCAAACAGCGCGCCATGTGCTGGGGCCTGCTCATAAAGGAAAAGATCGTCCCGATGGAGGTAGATTGGCACGCCCAGCGCGCGCTTTGCACGCCCGACGCCCGAAACATGGTCCACATGGGCGTGCGTCAGCAGGATAGCCTTGACGCTGAGCGCCTGCTGTTTGGCGACTGACAGCAGGTCGTCGACCTCGTCACCTGGATCGATCAGAACGGCTTCCCTCGTCCGTTCGCACCCGACGACGAATCCGTTCTTGAAGAAGGGCCCGACGGCCGCGCTCTCGAGAATCATCAGAGTAGGATAGCGAACTGTCATGATCCTAGTGGTTGTGGACGACCTCATGTTCAGGTCGAAGATCTCGACTGCGGCGAAAGCCGTGGGAGCCACGATTGCGGCGGCAACGACGGCGGAAGCTGCCGTTGCGCGGGCGAAGGAGCTCCGACCTGCGCTCATCATTCTCGACCTGGACAGCGCCAAGGTGCAGCCGCTCGAGGTGTTGAAGCAGCTGGCGGCCGACCCGGAGCTCAACGCGATTCCAACGCTTGGATTCGTCTCGCACGTCAACGCCGATCGTATTCGCGAGGCCCGCGTCCTGGGTATCGGCGAGGTCCTGGCGCGCAGCGCGTTCGCGGCGTCGCTGCCCGCCATTCTTTCCCGTCAGTGACGATCAGCCCACTCGACATCGTCCGCGCGCATCGCCGCATCCAGGCGCATCTGCCGGCCACGCCGCTGCGTGAGTCGGCGTGGCTTTCGTCGGCCACTGGCGCCGCGGTTCATTTGAAGCTCGAATCGGTACAGCTGACGAGCGCGTTCAAGATCCGGGGCGCCCTTAACGCGTGCCTTCGTGTGCTCGAGGTGGCGGGTGGCGATGCTAGCCGCGCGCCGCAGATCGTCACCGCGTCGGCCGGCAATCACGGCCGCGCGCTGGCGCTCGTCGCCGAGCGCCTCGGGCTTCGCGCGACGATTTTCACCCCGCGAACCGCGCCCGACACCAAGAAGGCGGCGATCCGCCGGCACGGCGCCACGCTGCGCGACGATCCCGCAGACTACGACGCGGCTGAAGGCGCCGCGCGCGCGTACGCCCGGGACGGGCGCGCACTCTTCATCTCTCCGTATAACCATCCGGACGTCATTGCAGGCGCTGGCACCACTGCGTTGGAGATCCTTTCGGTCGTTCCGGCGCTGGACGCGATCGTTGTCCCGATCGGCGGCGGGGGGCTGGTTAGCGGGATTGGGACGGTCATCAAAGCGTGCGCACCGCGCGCGCGCGTGATCGGGGTGGAAGCGTCAGCGTCTACGCCATTTGCGGCCTCGTTTCGGGCCGGTGCGATCGTCACGATCGAGCCACGACGCTCGATTGCCGACGGACTGACTGGAAATCTCGAGCCAGGCGCCATGACGTTCGACATCGCACGGCGCGTCGTCGATGCGCTCCGCGCCGTTGACGAAGCAGCGATCGCGGACGCGATACGCGGCCTCGCGGGAGAGGAGCACGTCGTTGCAGAAGGCGCCGGCGCGGTAGCGACGGCGGCCGTTCTCGCCGGTGGCGTGGTCAGGCCGGGCGAGACGGCCGTGGTGATGGTGACGGGGAGCAACATCGATCTGCCGCACTTCGGGGAGTTGCTTCAGGGCACCACCCACGCCGCCGATAGGAAGGATTGAGCCACAGCCGGCACGGCAACCATCGATTTGCCGCGAGGAGTGCCGTCCAGACCTGATTCGCACCGCCCGCGTCGCGGCTTAATCTGTGCTTCCTACGTTTAGTGGTCCGAGCACGTGCTCTGTCGATGGCCCAATCCTCGGCGCCATCGGTGGCCTCACGTGGCTTCCTCTGGACGCGCGGCGGCCGCCCGCAGCGAGGCCGCCAGTGTCGCCGCCGACCCGAACGCCGCCCCGTCGTCGAATCCGAGAATCTCATCGAGCACGGGCAATGTGCCCCTGGCGCCCTTGGTGAGCTCGCGCAGTACGGTAATGATCGCGCGCAGGTCTGTCTCTTCGTCGATTGCCTCTGCTTTCGCGAACGACGGATCCCCGACGCGATCGAGCTTGCCCTTGCCCTTTGCCGTCACCAGCACCGTTTCGTCGGAGATCGCGCCATGTATCACCCCGCGGGCGTGCAGTTCGGCAACCGCGTCGGCAATCTCGCTCATCACCTCGGCGGCGCGGCGTGGGTGAAACGGCTGTCCGCCGCTCAACTGTTTCAGCGACTGTGCCGGCACGAACTCGTAGGCCAGTACGACACCGCCGGCGGGCAGCGGCGTGACGTCGAAGAGCGCAATCAACGAATGGTGAAAGATGCGCCGCGCCGCGTTGGCACGAACGAGCGCGGCCGCGTCGGCATGGGCCGCTTCCCGCAACACGACCGTTTGCGCGGTCTCCTGATCGCGCGCCCGCAGCGCCACGCCAGGCTTGGCCGCCTCGAGCGGCTGATAGCGTCCGGCAATCATCGGGCAGGCCGTGACGGACGAATCTCGACGCGGCTGGGCAGGCTTCGCGCAGGAAACTCCAGAAGATCCGTGATCACCCGCGCGACATCCTCAGCGTGCAGCTTCCAGTCGCTACCCGCGTCCGCCGCCCTGCCCGAGAACCCGGTGGCGACCGAGCCCGGCAGCACGTAGCTCACGCGGATGTTGTCGTAGCGCAGCTCTTGCATCATCACCTCGCTCAACGCGTTGAGCGCTGTCTTCGACGCGCAGTACGCGCCGCCGCCGACGAACGGATTCTTGCTCGCCAGGCTGCTCATGTTGACGATCCAGCCGCCTCCGCGCCGGCGCAAGTGCGGGATCGCCGCGCGACAGCAGTGAAACACGCCGGTCAGGTTGGTGTCGATGATGCGGTTCCACTCGTCGATCGTCATCTCGGCGACCGCGCCGCCGGCGCCGACGCCGGCATTGTTGACCAGCACGTCGAGACCGCCAAACGCGCTGACGACGTCGCGCACGCCACGTTCGACCGCCGCGGGATCGCGGACGTCACACGTGAGGCCAAGAAGGTTGGCGGCATCGTGAACAGCCGCGAGCTGCTCTCGTGTTCTCTGCACGCCGTCGTCGGAGGTCCCGGTGAACGCCACGCGATCGCCGGACGTGAGTAGCGCGCGCACGACGGCGAGCCCGATGCCGCGAGTGCCTCCGGTGACCAGGCACGCTCGATTCATGCAGATAGAATAGTCCGCGTGACCACGGCCGTCATCATCGGCGCTGGCGAGCTGGGCGGTGCGCTCGGGCGGCAGCTGGCTTCGGCCTCGGTGGTGTCGAAGGTCACGCTTCTCGACGACAGCGGCCGCATCGCCGAGGGCAAGGCGCTGGACATCTCGCAGGCTGCTCCGATCGATCGCTATGCCACGCGCGTCACCGGCACGACCGAGCTCGATGCGATCATCGGCGCGACATTCATCGTGCTTGCCGATCACGCGGCGCGCGGCGAGTGGCGAGATGATGCCGGCGTTGGACTGGTGGCGCGGATCGTAGCGCTCAACAAGATGGCGCCCGTCATCTGCGCCGGCGCGAGTCAGGCGATGGTCGTCGAACGGGCGGTGCGCGAGCTCGGCGTCGATCGCTCGAAGATCGTCGGCACGGCGCCGGAGGGTCTGCGATCGGCAGTGATGGCGATCGCGGCGCTCGAAGCCGGCTGCGCCGCACCCGACGTGAGCCTCATGGTCCTCGGCCGCCCGCCCGAGCAGATCATCGTTCCCTGGGAAGACGCGTCGATCGCCGGTCGTCGCGCAACTTCGGTCCTCTCGCCGCCAGGCATCGCTCGGATCGAGGGCCGCCTCTCGAAACTGTGGCCGCCAGGAGCGCTGACGCTCGCGTCCGCCGCGGCGCGCGCCATTCACGCGGCGATCTCGCGCACGCCGCGCGCGATCAGTGCCTTCGTGTCTGCCTCACGTGAGGGAGGCGCACCGGGCCGTGTTGGCATGCTCCCGGTGCTTCTCACGCCGCTAGGCGTGGAAAGCGTGCTCGCGCCGGCTTTGTCGTCCCGTGATCGCGTGCGGCTCGAAACGGCGCTGTCGCGATAGCAACACGCCGGGCGGACACGGTTGATCTCGCTTGCCTCGCTAGAGGGAAAAGCCCCTGAGCACGTATCGCGCGAGCACGAAAGGGCCTCCGATTCCAACCAACAGCGTGACGGCCAGCAGGAAAATCGCCAGCGGACGCCCGAAATTGAGCGTCCAGCCCACTCCCGTGCGCGTGGGGACGAAGAGCGATGGATCCAACCGGTTGAAATAGAGCTGCCGCAGCTTCCACACCGACGGGTCGTCAACCTCGCGCGCCACGCGGTGCCGGCCCGCGTGCTGCATCGTCCGAGCCACTACGACGACCGAACCGGCGATGGCGGTAACGATCGCAAACGTGTAGAGCTCGCCGAAAAAGAACCACCCACCGCGCCAGAGCGCGATGAGACGAGCTGCGCCCACGGCCTGCACCGCGATCCAGATCGCCGCCAGCAACGCGATTCCCTCCGCCGCCACGCTCATGCCGACACGTTCGGCCTCCGGCCGGTTATCACGATCTCGCGATCGAGGGCTCGCGCGCCAGAGAAGCAGCAGCACGATGGCGCCGAAGATTGTCAGCAAGGAGACCTGGACGGCCGCCGGCAGCATCACGACCATCGGCGATTTGCGTTGGTAGATGTACGGCTGTCCCAGAACGAAGCGCACCGGCAGGCCGACCGGCAACGACGGATAGATCGCCGCGAGATATCCCGCCGTCCCCAGCGTGGTCAGTGTGGCCACGCCGCTTGCGAGCCACGTTGCCGACGTGGGCTGCGTCCAGCGGCGGCTCACGCGGTGGGCTCCGCTACGAGCGCCTCGCGGGCGGCGGCCGGCGCACGCTCGAACACGGCCGCGAACTGGTCCACGAAGCGGTTCTCGATGTCCGCAAGATCGTGCGCTCGACCGGCGAGCGCCTCCACCGACGTGACGCCCCGATCGCAGATACCACAGGGCACGATTAGCTGGAAGTAGGTCAAGTCGGTGCTGACGTTGAACGCAAAGCCGTGACTGGTGACCCAGCGCGAGATGCGCACGCCGATCGCGCCGATCTTGTCACCGTTGACCCAGGCGCCCGATAGTCCGCTCACGCGGTTCGCTCGAATGCCCAGCGTGCCGCACACGCGGATCATGACCTCCTCGAGGTCGCGGACATAGCGGTGCACGTCCTGGCGATCCGGACGGAGATCGAGAATCGGGTAGCCGACGATCTGCCCGGGACCGTGATAGGTGACGTCGCCGCCGCGGCCGGTTTCGAAGACCTCGACGCCGAGTGCGGCTAGGCGTTCGGGAGTCGCCACGATGTTGCCGGCGCCGCCTTTCCGGACGCCGACGGTCACGACGTGCGGATGCTGCAGCAGGAGCAGCGTGTCGGGAACACGGTTGGCCTTGCGCGCTTCGACCAGCGAACGCTGAAGGTCGAGCGTCTCGGCATAAGGGACGAGTCCGAGCCGGTGAATGGCAAGCTCGCGCATGTCAGGGTTGTATTCACCCTAGTATCACACTTGCGTCGCGTCGAAGTTCTCGATCCGCTGCTTGACGTCGGCCATGAACTGATCGGCGACAGCGCCGTCCACCAGCCGGTGATCGTAGCCGAGCGTGAGGTATCCCCTCAGCCGGATGGCGATCATGTCGTCGACGACGACCACACGTTTTTCGATGGTGCCGACGCCGAGGATGGCAACCTGCGGCTGATTGATAATCGGCAGACCGAACTGCGCACCGAGATTTCCAGGGTTGGTGATCGTGAAGGTTCCGCCCTGCACCTCGTCGGGATTGAGCTTCTTCGCGCGTGCACGATCGGCGACGTCGGCGATTGCGCGCGAGAGACCCAGCAGATTCAGCTCGTCGGCGCGCTTCACCACTGGCACGATGAGGCCGTTCTCGAGGGCAACGGCTATCCCCAGGTTGACCTCGCCGCGATAGATCACGTTGTCGCCGTCGATCGAGGCGTTGATCACGGGATGGCGGCGAAGCGCCTGGAGCGCCGCCTTGGCGATGAACGACGTGAACGTGAGCTTGACGCCCCGCTGTTCGTACTCGGCCTTCTTCGCCTTTCGTAGCTCGTCGGCGCGGCCGTAGTCGACCTCGAACACCGAGTAGACGTGTGCCGACGTCCGGCGGCTCACGACCATGTGCTCGGCGATCTTGCGCCGCATGATGGACATCGGTTCGACGCGGTCGGCTGAGCCAGGTCCGGCAGGTGCGACGATCCCGCTGCGTGCGCCCAGTGCGGTGCGTGAGGAAGGTGCGCTGGCTGGCGCGCGATGCGCCGCTGGGCCGGGTGCGACAGGTGTGGCCGCCCCACCCTTTTCGATGAAGCCGAGAATGTCGTTCTTTGTTACACGTCCGCCGATACCAGAGCCGGCGATCTGGCGAATGTTCACGCCGTGTTCCTGTGCGATCTTGCGCACCAGCGGCGACGACTTCTGGCGCTCGTCCGCGGGCGGCGGAGGCGCCGAGGGTGCGGCAGCGTCCGCAGGAGCCGAGGCGGCGGAGACTGCCGGCGTGCCGTCGGCCTGCGGAACCGGCGGCTGCGATTTGCCCGACGCCGCCGGCGTGGCGGCCACCGCCGCGTCCGTCGCGGCTGGCGCCGTGCGCGCGGCTTCACCGGCCGCGCCAATCGTGGCGACGACGCTGTTCACCGGAACGGTCTCGCCTTCCTTGACCTTGATCTCGAGAAGCGTACCGGCGACGGGAGACGGGATCTCGGCGTCAACCTTGTCGGTCGAAATCTCGAAGAGCGGCTCGTCCCGATCGACGTCGTCGCCGATCTTCTTGATCCATCGAACGATCGTGCCTTCTGCAATCGATTCGCCCATCTGCGGCATGACTACTGGCGTTGACATGATCTCCTTCAGATGTGGATGGCGGCGCCATGCGTCGCGTGCGCCGCTTCGCCCATCGCTTCGGACATCGTCGGATGCGCGTGAATCGTTTTCACCAGCTCCTCGACCGTGCATTCGAGCCGCAGCGCGAGCACCGCTTCGGCCACGAGCTCGGTCGCGCGCGGACCGATGATGTGCACGCCGAGCACTTCGTCGTACTTCTTGTCGGCCACGATCTTCACGAAGCCGTCGGTCTCTCCGGCCATGCGGGCACGGGCCAGCGCCTTGAACGGAAACGATCCGACACGAACGTCGTAGCCCTGCTGCTTCGCCTGAGTCTCCGTCAGGCCGACGCTGCCGATCTCTGGATCGCAGTAGGTGCAGCGCGGCACATGATCGTAATTGATGGGGCGGACGCCGTGCCCGGCGATCCGCTCGGCCAGCAGGATGCCCTCCATGGTCGACACATGCGCGAGCTGATAATGCGGGCCGCCCATCGTAATCACGTCGCCGATGGCGGAGATGTTGGGCACGCTGGTGCGAAACAGCGAATCGACGACGATGTAGCCGCGGTCCGTCTTCAGGCCGACGCCTTCGGCGCCGAGACCATCGGTGACCGGCCCTCTGCCCGTAGCCACTAACAGGACATCGACCGAGAGCTTCTGCGTCTTCCCATCGGCCGTGGACATCTCCAGGTCGACGCCGTTGGCGCCGGCCCTGGCCGACGTTACCTTCATGTTCGTGAACGACCTGATCCCCCGGCGCTTGAAGTCTTTTTCGAGCTCCGCCGATACCGCCTCGTCTTCGCCGGGCACGAGCTTCGGCAGCAGCTCGATGATCGTCACATCGCTGCCGTAGCTTCTGAAGATCGACGCGAACTCCACACCGACAGCGCCGCTCCCCATCACCGCGACCGTCTTCGGCACGTCTTTGAGGTGAATGGCCTCGTCGCTGAAGATGATCTGCTTCTTGTCGGGCTCGATCCCCGGCACGCTGCGCGCCGCTGAACCGGTGGCGACGACGATCTCCTTGCCCGCGCTGAGCGTCTGCTTGCCGCCGTCGTGAAGTGTGACCTCGACGTTCCTGCCTCCAGCGAGCCGCGCGCTGCCTTTGATCCAGTCGATCTTGTTCTTCTTGAACAGCATCTCGACGCCACCGGTCAGGCCGGTGATGATCTTGTCCTTGCGCGTGTGGACGGCGCCCATGTCGAGGCGAACCGCGCCGCCGTCCACACCGCTCAGCCCCCATTCCTTCGCCGCCTGGGCAATCTTCAAGGCGTGCGCGTGCTCGAGAAGTGCCTTGGTGGGAATGCAGCCCCAGATCAGGCAGGTGCCGCCGAGCGCGCGCTGCCGTTCGACGACCGCGACCTTGAGTCCGAGCTGCGCGGCGCGAATCGCCGCGGGATAGCCGCCGGTGCCGGCACCGATGACGATGATGTCGTACTCATTGGCCATATGAGCCATCTGAACAGCCTCTCACTGTCCCTTGGATTGAGGTGCAGGTCAAGAGCGCTTGAGGCTGGACAGCGGCACGAACGACTGACCGGCGGGAGGAGCGGCCGCGGTCCGGTCTTCCGGCGTCGGCGCGAGCGCTTTGACGCGCGCCTTGAGCTCGCCGTGATCGTATTTGAGCTCCCAGTACAGCTCGTTGAGCTGCGCCAGGCGGCGCGACAGGCGCCGCGCCGTGCCTAGCGCCGCCAGCGCGAGCAGCCACCCGCTGCCGGCGACGAGCCAGAGCCACTCCATGATTGAACGACTATACTGCGGCCGTGTCGGTGCGCCGCAAGACCGTCCTGGTCATCGATCCCAGCGACGACGCGCGCGATCGCGTCGCTGCGCCGCTGCGGCGCGACTACCGCCTCGTCCGCGCCGGATCGGCCGAAGCCGCGCTCACGATCATGGCGCGCGACGAAGTGGACGTGGTCGTCGCCGACGCCGCGTTGCCCGGATTGAGCGGGTTCGAGCTGCTGCAGATCATCCGCGAGAACTACCCGCTCGTCGAAAGCATCCTGGTCGCGGCAGACTCGGACGTCGAAGGCGCGGTGCAGGCGATCAAGCTCGGCGCTTACCACTATCTGCCGAAGGCGGCGGATCCCGACACGCTGCGCGCCACCGTCGCGCACGCCTCGGAGCGGCAGGATCTCAATCGACGCGTGCTCACCCTCACCGCCGAAGTGCAGGAGCTCGGCGATCGCGAGTTCATCGCCGGCCCCAGTCGAGCGATCCGCGAAACCATGGAGCTCGTGCAGAAAGTGGCGCGGCTGTCGGCCACCGTGCTCATTCTCGGAGAGAGCGGGACCGGCAAGGAGCTGCTGGCGCGCCTGATTCATCGTGACTCGGCCCCTGGCATGCAGGGCGATCGTCCGTTCATCGCGGTCAACCTGACCGCGATCCCGCGCGAGCTCGTGGAGAGCACGCTCTTCGGTCACGAGCGCGGCGCGTTCACCGGCGCGGTGCAGCAGCGCATCGGCAAGTTCGAGCTGGCCAGCGGCGGCACGCTCTTTCTCGACGAGATCGGCGACCTCAAGCTCGATCTGCAGGCCAAGCTGCTGCGCGCGATTCAGGAAGGCGAGATCGAGCGGGTCGGCGGCGCCAAGCCGATCAAGACGTTCTTCCGGCTGATTGCGGCCACCAACGTCGATCTCGAGCGCGCCGTCAAGGCAGGCACGTTCCGCGAGGATTTGTTCTATCGCATCAACGTCATTCCCGTTCGCCTGCCGCCGCTGCGCGAGCGGCTCGAAGACCTGCCCGGCCTCGCGCAGTTCTTCCTCGAGCGCTACAACACGCGCTTTCAGAAGCAGGTGGGCGGCATCGCCGATTCGACGCTGCGCATGCTGTCGCACTACTGGTGGCCGGGCAACATCCGCGAGCTCGAGAACCTCGTCGAGCGGCTGGTCGCGACCTCCGACGGCGAGTGGATTGCGGACGACGATCTGCCGCTCGAGTTCCACGTCGCGGAGCTGGATCATCAGAAGGCGGGCGGCCGGGTGCTCGAGCGGGCGCTCGAAACCTTCGAGCGCAACTTCATCATCCGCGCGCTCGAGCGCAGCTCGTGGAACGTGACGCAAACGGCCCGCTATCTCGACGTGCCGCTGTCGACGCTCAAGTTCAAGATGGATCGGTTGGAGATTCGCGAGATCGCGCGGCGCATCAAGGGCAGCTGATACGTCAGCCGATCGTCAGAAGGCCTGAGGCCCTCTGACGGTCGCAGCATTCTTGCCCGGGGGGTGATCGATACTCGCCTGACGTCTTACTTGCGCGGCAGGACCGCGTCCTTGAGCTGCTTGACGATTCGCGCCTTGACGACGGTCTTGGCGGGAATCTTGATCGGTTCGCCGGTGGCTGGATTGCGGCCCATGCGCGCCTTCCGCTTCTGCACGACCAGCTTGACCATGCCCGGCAGCACGAACTCGCCGGAGCGCTTCAGCTCTTTTTCGCAGAGCTGCGCGAGCTCGTCGAAATATTCGCGCGCCTGCGTGCGTTTCACCTCGAATCGATCCGCGAAGTGTGAAAACAGTTCCGATTTGCCCATCCTGCGGGCTTCAGCCATCGTGTCCCCCTCGGTCAGTGCCGCGCACATGTTGACGACTCGCTGCGATCATAGCCTGCGCGCGGAGCAGACTGCGCACGGAAAAATTGGCGAAAAAACGCCCGTAATCCTACTGCGCGCATCCGGCACTGTCAATAAACCTGCGGTGTAACATGAATCCGATGTCCACGGGCACGCTCGAAACGTTTCCCAATCCGCGGCCTGAGCGCGACTACGAGGTTGCGATCGACTGCCCCGAGTTCACCTCGATGTGCCCCAAGACCGGTCTGCCCGATTTCGGCACCATTCGCATTCGTTATGTGCCCGATGCGTCGTGTCTCGAGCTGAAGGCGCTGAAGCACTACCTCCTCGCGTATCGCAACCAGGGCATTTTCTACGAAGCAGCCACCAACCGCATTCTGGACGATCTGGTGCAGGCGTGTCAGCCGCGGCGGATGACGGTGGTCGGCGATTTCACCGCGCGCGGCGGCATCACCACCAAGGTGACCGCGGAATATGTCCGCTGACGCGGGAGAGGTGGAGGACCCAATGGCCGTCCGGATTCCAATCGAGGACGCAATCGACCTCCACGCCTTTCACCCGCGCGACATCGTCAGCGTCGTGGATGAATATCTGCGTGCGGCGCGCGCCGCCGGCTTCGCGATCGTCCGCCTGATCCACGGCCGCGGCAAGGGCGTGCAGCGCGCGGCCGTGCAACGCCTGTTGACGACGCACGAGGAGGTCGCGGAGTTCTGGGATGCGCCCGAAGCCCACCTCGGCGCAACGGTCGTCAGGCTGAAATCGCGAGACTAGGATCGACGAGCGCCTTGGCCATCGCGGTGATCTGCGTGTGCAGTTCGGTGGCGCGCATGAACGCGATCGGAACGCCGGTGTTCACCGCGCCGGCCACGGTCCGATAGTCGCTCGGCACTTGATGATCGATCGTGCGGCCCAGCGCCGCCTCGATCTGGCTCACCGGCAACACCCAGTGCTCCGACGTCCGGTTGAGGACAACGCGCACGCGTTCGGGCCCGACGCCGGCAAGCCTGAGCCCGTCGCCGTAGCGCTGCAGGTTGCGCAGACACGGCACGTCGGGATTGGCCACGAGCATCACCACATCCGAGATCGTCAGGGCCGCGGCGGCGCAGGCGTTGAGCGTGCTGCCCGCGTCTACGACCAGGAAGTCGTAGAGCGATGAAAAGGTGCGCAGCGTGTGCTCGACGGCCTCCGCATCGCGCGACGACGGACGCCCGAATCCGTCGGACGCGGGCAACACGTGAAGGCCGCAATCATGCACGGCGGTGAAGCGGCCGGCAAACGCGCGGTCGGTCCACCCGAGCTGATCGATCAGGTCGACGATGTTGTAGCGCGGACGGAGGCCGAGAAAGACGGCGACGTCGCCGGGACCGGCTTTGACGTCGGCGACCAGCGTCGTGCGATCGGTGATGCGGCGGAGTTCGGCGGCGCAGTTGACGGCCAGCGTCGTCGTGCCCGTGCCACCCTTCGTGCCGAGGAACGTGACGATCATGTGTCGAAGCGCTCTTCAACCTGTGTGCCACGCTGTAAAGGAGCGGTTGGCGGCGGTTTTACCGAGGAGAATCGCGCCGAGGCCGCCGAGCGGCGTTTCATTTCTGTTAGGCGTACCCCGGCTTTGGTCGGCCGCAAGGCGTGCGGGCAGGCCGGCGATTCGGTGTTTTCGCCGATAACGCCGCCTCCGCTCGCCACTTGCCGCCGCTGACGGATCTGCGCGCCGTCGGGTACGGGACTTGCTGAGGTTAGGGGCGAGGAGTCCAGAATGTCCCGTATCTCTAGCCCCGAGTCGGCCAAGGCCGATCGGCCCGCCGTAGACGAATGGGGCATCTACGATCCGTCACAGGCGGGTCTCGAAGCCCTTTACGAACGCGTCGAAGCGCGCCGCCGCGCCGGCGCCGTTCCGGACGCACACTCGGTCGCTGCCTCGATCGAGCGGCTGAAAATCTTGCATCCGCAGACTGAGCAAAAGCCGGAGAGCGACTGATTCGTCGCCGCCGTCGCTGACGCGGCAACCCTGACGGCGCCAGCCGCCGTCTATTGATAGGTGTGCGTGGCATATGTATGCTGCCCACCTATATGGCACCGACTGACCCCTCGCCCCGCGCCCTGCAAAAGGGCAGCGCCGAGTTTCTCGTCCTCGCGGTTCTCGACGGCCCGCAGCGCCACGGCTACGAAATCGCCCAGCTGATCGACGTGCGTTCGGGCGGGCGCCTCAAGTTCCAGGCGGCCACGCTCTATCCGCTTCTGTACAAGCTCGAAAAGGCCGGTCTGGTCGAGGGCCGCTGGGTCGAGAAGGCCGGCCAGCGGCGCCGTCGCTTCTACCGGCTGACCGCAGCCGGCCGCGCCACGCTCGGCGCGCGGCGCAAGCTGTGGCGCGAGTTCTTCGACGCGCTCGACAGCGTCGCGCGAGTCAGGCACGCATGACCGACTGGCGCGCGTACGTCCGCCGGCGCCTGCCCGATCTCGAGATCGGGCCGGAACGCGAGATCGAGATCGTCGAGGAGCTCGCGCTGCAGCTCGAAGCCGCCTACGACGCCGCCCTCGCCGCGGGCGCCGACCCGACCGCCGCCCGGCAAGCCGCCGCCGCCGAGATTCCCGATTGGCGGGCGTTCGCGTCGTCGGTCACCCGGATCGAGCGTCGTCATTTCTCCGTATCAATCGCGTCCCCGCCAGCAGGAGGCTTCATGCGCGGCTTTCTTCGAGACGCGGCGCGGGCATGTGCGTCGCTCTGTCGCACACCTGGCTACACGTTTCTCGCAGTGACCACGCTCAGCGTCGGGCTCGGTCTTGGCACCGCCACCTTTGCGCTCGTTCATGGGGTGCTGCTCGCACCGCTGCCCTACGCGAATCCGGAGAGGCTCGTTCTGGTCCATGCGACCGTGCCACCGGAGGGCGGAACGACACACGAGCTCGCCTATCCCGACGTGCAGGACATCGCCGTGTCCGGCGCGTTTTCGTCGCTTGCCACGATCGCCGTCTACTCGGCAACCACGACCATCGTCGATCCGGCGATGCGGGTGGAAGGGCTCTGGGTGTCGGCCAACTCGTTCGACGTCCTGGGACTGGCGCCGCTCCTCGGCCGCCCGCTCAGCGCAGACGATGGCCGCGAAGGAGGCGAACCAGTCGTGGTCCTGGGACACGGGCTGTGGACGCGACTTGGCTCGCCCGCCGACATCGTCGGGAGAACAATCGTGCTCAACGAAGTGCCGCGCACGATCATCGCCGTCGCGCCGCCCGGCTTCCGTGTCGAGCTTTTTCCTCGGGCGACAGACGTCTTCGTGCCGATCACCTCGGAGATCGGGCCGATCGCCACGACCCGTGCCGTCCGCGCGTTTCGCGCCATCGGACGACTGGCGGCCGACGTGTCGCCGGCTGGCGCCGACGCGGCGTTGGCGATGGTGGCCGGCAGGCTGCAGCAGGCCCATCCCACCACGAATCAGGGTCGCACCTACTTCGTGCGGCCCCTGCGCGACGTGATCGTGGACGGCGTGCGCGCCCCCCTCTGGCTCGTCGCCGCGCTCGTAGGCGTGGTGCTGCTCATCGTGCTGGTCAATCTCAGCAGCATGCTCTTGTCGCGCGCAGTCATTCGGGCACGCGAGGTCTCGATTCGGATGGCACTCGGCGCAACCCGGTGGCGTCTGGTGCGCGAATCGTCTGCCGAAGCGCTGATCCTCGCGATCCTCGGAACCGCGTGCGGGTATACGGTGGCACGCGCGCTCGTCGCCGGACTCCGCGCCGCACCGGGATTGACGCTGCCGCGACTCGCCGATGTGTCCGTCGCGGCGCCGGCAATCTTGGTCCTCGCAGCGGTCGCGCTCGCGATCGCGGCAACGCTGAGCCTCGTCGCCAACGTCTCGCCACAACGGCTGCAGGCCATGAGCGCGCTGAGGACTGGGCGCGAAACGAGCGACCGGCGCACCGGCGTCATTCGCGGCGTTCTCGTCGCCGGCCAGACGGCGCTGGCCTTCGTGCTGCTGACGTCGGCGATCCTGCTGGCGCTCAGCCTGCGCGCGGTGCTGACGACGCCGGTCGGCTTCGACACGAGCGAGGTCATGACCATGCGCCTGATGGTGCCCTCGGCGAGGTACGCCTCCCGAGACGACACCGTCAGCTTCTACGCCCGCCTCCTCGACGCATTGCAGGCGCGGCCTGAGATTCGCGCCTCCGGACTGGTCTCCGCGCTGCCGCTCGACGGCGGCGCTGGCAGCACGCTCACGATCGCCGGCCGCGAACAGGTCGAGGAAGCGATGCGCCCGACAGTGCGCTGGCACTGGGCCAGCAGCAGCTACTTTGCGGCGATGGGCATCCCCTTGCGCCGTGGTCGCGACTTCACCGCCGCGGACGTCACCCGATCGACGCACGTCACCATCATCAACGAGACGCTGGCGCGCCTCTATTTTTCCGCCGAGGATCCCATCGGCAAGCGCGTCTACTTCGGACCCGTGTCGCCGCAAGGCATCACCGACTGGCACGAGATCATCGGCGTAGTCGCCGACGTCCGCAATCGCACGATCGAGGAACCGCCGCCGCCCGCGGTATTCGATCTCTTCGGTCAGCACTGGGGGCGCACCGTCTCTCTCGCCATTCGGTCGAGCGAAAGCCCCTCGCACCTCACGAGTCTCGTGCACGGCCTGATCGCCGAGCGCGATCCGCGGCTTGCCCTGTTTGCCGTGCGGACGACATCCGACCTCGTGGCTGGCGCCGTGTCGACACGCCGCCTCCTGCTGTGGCTCGTCGCCGGTTTTGCCGCGATTGGCATGCTCGTCGCGGTCGTCGGTCTTTACGGCACCGTCGCATACATCGTCGCCGGCCGCACCCGCGAAATGGGCGTGCGAATCGCGCTGGGCGCCACGCCCGCCGACATCCGGCGGCTCGTGCTGGCATACGGTCTACGGTTTACCACCGCGGGCATTGTCGTCGGCGTCGCCAGCTCGATCTCGATGCGCAACGTCATCGGCAGCCAGCTGTTCGGCGTAACCGCGACAAACGGTCTGGTGCTCTCGGCAACGGCCGCGATTCTCGTGGCCGCATCCGCCGCGGCGGCGCTGGTGCCGTCGCGCCGCGCGGTGCGCGTCGATCCATCGTTGTCGCTGCGGGCTGATTGACGCGATGTCGAGATGGCGCCGTCACGTTCGCGCGCATCTGCCGGCGCTGCCGATTGCACCGGAGCGGGAGATCGAGATTGTCGAGGAGCTCGCGCTGCAGCTCGAAGCCGCGTACGACGGCGCCCGCGCCCGCGGCGCGTCCGAGGCGGCGGCCGTAGCTCGCGCCTGCGCCGAGGTCCCAGATTGGCAGGCGCTGGCGGCAACGCTCGCGCGCATCGAGCGGCCGGTGCCGCGTGCGTCGGTTCCCGATTACTCACGAGGAGATCTCATGGCTGGGTTCATTCAGGATGTCCGCTACGGTCTTCGCGTGTTCGTGCGCGCGCCGGTCTTTGCCGCCATCGCCGTGACTACGCTGGCGCTCGGCATTGGCGCGACCACCATCATTTATTCGCTCGTCGACGGCATCCTGCTCAAGCCGCTGCCGATTGCCGAGCCCGATGGCGTGGTCCTCGCGCGCGAGCTGACACCATCCGGACAGAACATGAGCGTGTCGTGGCCCAACTTCGTCGACTGGCAGACGCGCGCCACGTCGTTTCAGGGCCTGGCGGCATGGCGTGGGCTCCCCGCCAACCTCACCGGCATCGAT
This sequence comes from uncultured Acidobacteriota bacterium, assembly GCA_963807105.1. GTDB lineage: Bacteria > Acidobacteriota > Vicinamibacteria > Vicinamibacterales > UBA2999 > DASPWV01. The sequence goes on from CAWEAM010000007.1 coordinate 235,345, forward strand.
CGACCGCGCCGCGTCATGATTCGGCAGGTCACCTGGAACTTGTTCTCGGTGCTCGGCGTTCATCCGGTTCTCGGGCGCGACTTGACCGAGAGCGACGACCGCCCCGGAGTCGAACGCGTGGGCCTCGTGAGCTACGGATTCTGGCAGCGCGAGCTTGGAGGCGACACCGCGGCAATTGGACGCCGCATCATGCTCGACGAGACCGCGGTCACCGTTGTCGGCGTGCTGCCGCCTGACTTTTCGATCGCTCGGCAGGAGGATGCCTTCGTCCCATTCGGCAGCTTCCTCACTCCCGGGAGCTTCCTCCTCGGACGCGGCAATCACAACGGGCTCGCGGCGATCGGCCGCCTCGCTCCAGGCGCGACGATCGAATCGGCGCGCGCCGAGATTGCCGCCATCGCCGGCCAGCTCGCGGCTGAATACCCGGCCACCAACAGCGGCCAGAGCAGCACCGTGCTGCCGCTCTTCGACGTGCTCGTCGACAACGCGCGCGCGACGCTCACCGTGCTTCTCGGGGCGGTGCTGGCCATGCTGTTGATCGGCTGCGCGAACCTCGCCAACCTGCTGCTCGCCCGCGCCAGCAGCCGCGAACAGGAGCTGGCCGTGCGCCGGGCGCTCGGCGCCGATCGATGGAGAATCGCGCGGCAGCTCCTCACGGAAAGCGTGCTCATCGCGCTTGCCGGCGGCGCCGCTGGCGCGCTGCTCGCCTGGTTCGGATTCGGCGCAGTCGTCGCGATGCTGCCCACGGCCCAGGCGCGCGTTCACCTCGTGTCGCTCGATCTACGCGTGTTCGCGGTCGCCGGCGCGATCACGGTGATGACGGGGCTGCTGTTCGGCCTCGCTCCGGCGCTGCAGGCGGCGACCGCAAAGTCGATGTCGCTCCTTCGCACGACGCGCGTCGCGGGTAGCGGCACGAGTCGATCGTCCACGCGCAACGCGCTGCTGCTGGCGGAGGTCGCGCTGGCGATGATCCTTCTCGCCGGCGCCGGACTGATGATCCGGACGATGGTGAATCTGCTCGCGGTGGAACCGGGCTTTACGGTGGACGGCGTGCTGTCGGCGCAGATTTCGCTGCCGCCCACGCGTTACGACGCGGCCGGACGCCGCGCGTTCTTCGATGCGGTGCTCGAGCGCGCAAAAGCCAAGCCCGGAGTGATCGGTGCGGCGCTGACCCTTTCGCTGCCGGTGCAAGGCTCCAACTGGAACTCGGTATTCATCGTGAGCGATCAGCCGGTGCCGAACCGCGCCGATCTGCCGAGCGCGGCGTTCACACCGGTCACTCCCGACTATCACCAGACGATGGGCATCCGGCTGCTGCGTGGACGGCTGCTGCAGCCTTCCGACCAACAGGGTGCGGCCACGGTGACGGTCGTCAACGAAACGCTGGCGCGCCGCTTCTGGCCGAACGGTGACGCGATCGGCCAGCGCATCAAGCAGGGCTGGCCGGAAGACAAGACGCCGTGGCGCGAGATCGTCGGGATCGTCGCCGACGTCAAGACGAGCGGCGTCGATCAGCCCAGCGCGCTTCAGGCGTATGTCCCGCTCTCGCAGGAGCCGTTCTCGTCGGTCGCGCTCGTCATGCGCACGACCGCCGGTCTTCGGGCACAGTCGATGATCGAGGCGGCCGTGCACGAGGTCGATCCGGCGCTGCCGGTCTACGACATCCGTTCGCTCAACGAGGTGATCGGACTGGCGGTGGGGCAACAGCGTCTCGCCACGGCATTTCTGGCAGGCTTCGCGCTGCTCGCATTGCTGATAGCCGCGATTGGCGTTTTTGGCGTCACCGCGTACGCGGTCTCACAACGCACGCACGAAATCGGCGTGCGGATGGCCCTTGGCGCCACCCGGCGCACGGTGCTCGCGCTGGTACTGCGCCAGGAGCTGATGGTCTGCGTCGCGGGTATCGTGATTGGCGTCGCCGGTGCTCTGCTGTTGTCGTCGGTGCTGCAGTCGCTGGTCTTCGGCGTACCCACGCGCGATCCGCTCACGCTCGCGGTCGTCACGTTGTTGCTGCTGCTGGTGACGGCAGTTGCGGGATATCTGCCGGCGCGCCGCGCAACGGTTATCGATCCCGTCACCGCGATGCGCGCGGAGTAAGGCCTTGGTGGGCCGTTGGTGGGCCTGCGGTAGGCCTGCGGTGGGCGTTCCGTAGGCCTTCGGTGGGCGATGCCCACGACGCGTAGCGGCGCCCGCCATCGGCTCACGGCGCGCAGCGCCGCCCCTGTATCATGCGGGCGATGCGTCGTTTCATCGCAGCCGCGCTCCTCGTCTCCGCAGCGATCGCCGCAGGCGCGCAAGCGCCGTCCGCGCTGGACGTTCAGACGCCGGAGCAGTTTTTCGGCTTCCGCATGGGTGCGGATCGTCAGCTGGCGGGCTGGCCCGAGATCCGCAAATACTTCGAGACCATCGCGGCGGCGTCGGATCGCGTCGAGCTGATCACGGCAGGCGTGACGACCGACGGCAACGAGATGATTGGCGCCATCATCTCGGCTCCCGAGAACATCGCCCGGCTCGACCAGATCCGCACCGACAACTTGCTCCTCGCCGACCCGCGGATCACCAGCGACGCGGAGGCGCGCGCGATTGCGTCACGCAACCCGGTTGTAATCGCGATCGGCGCGAGCATTCACGCGACCGAGATCGGCGCCACCCAGGCCGTCAACGAGCTGCTGCATCAGCTCGCCACATCCAGCGACCCTGCGATTCACCAGGTCCTGCGCGACGTCGTCCTGATTCTGCTGCCGTCGCTCAATCCCGACGGCCACATCCTCACCGTGGACTGGTATCGCAAATGGCTCGGCACCGAGTTCGAAGGCGCGCCGATGCCATGGCTCTATCACCGCTACGTCGGCCACGACATCAATCGCGACGCGTTCATGATGAACATGGCAGAGAACCGGACGATTGCGGATCTGTTCTACGGACGCTGGCACCCGCAGGTTTTTCTCGCGATGCACCAAATGGGATCGCGCGGGCCCCGTTTCTTCGTGCCGCCCAACTACGATCCCATCGATCCCAACTACGATCCGCTCATCTGGCGCACCGCCGGCCTGCTCGGCCATGCCATGGCCCTCGCGCTCGAAGAAGACGGCCGGCGCGGCGTCGTGTCGAACGCGCTTTACGACTACTACTGGCCCGGCTACGAGGATTCGGCGCCGCTCGGCCACAACACGGTTTGTGTGCTGACCGAAGTGGCCGGCGTCCGCGTGGCCACCCCGATTCACGTGTTGCCGTCAGAGCTCGAAGGGTCGTCGCGCGGCCTGCCCGAGTATCGCGCCCAGATCAACTTCCCGAACCCGTGGCCCGGCGGCGACTGGCGGCTGCGCGACATCGTCGAATACGACTTGTCGGCCGTGCGCGGCCTGCTGTCGGCGTCGGCACGCTATCGCGAGGAGCTGCTCCTCAACTTCCACCGCATGGGCAGCAACGCGGTCGAGGCGGGAAAGAGGGGCGGGCCGTTCGCGTTCGCGATCCCGCCCGACCAGTTCGACGTGCACGCCACGAAGAAGCTCGAGCAGCTGCTCCTCGACGGGGCAGTGGAGATTGATCGTGCGGTCGAGCCGTTCCGCGTTGGTGGCAAGAGCTACCCGGCAGGCACCGATCTGATCCTGATGGCGCAGCCTTTCCGTGCGTACGCCAAGACGCTGCTGGAGAAGCAGATATATCCCGTCCAGCGTCGCGCCGCCAACGCGCCGCCCGAACGTCCGTACGATGTCGCGGGCTGGACGCTGCCGTTACAAATGGGTGTGACTGTCGATCGCGTCGACGAGCCTTTCCCGGCGCCACGCACGGAACGGCTGAAAGAGGCGGCCGTGCGGCGCGCAGCTGTTCAAGGCGATCGGAAGGCTACGGCGTACGTGATCGATGGACGCGGCGTGGGCGCGTCGCTCGCGATCAATCGTCTGCAGGCCGCCGGCGCCGACATCGCGTGGACAACCGCACCGCTGCGCGCAGGCAACCGTTCGTACGAACCCGGTTCCCTCGTAGTGAACGGCGGTTCCGCGCTGCGGTCCGCGGTAGACGCCGTCGCCTCGCAGCTCGGGCTTCGCGCCGATGCCATCGCCATGCGCCTTGCTTCGCCGACAACGCGCAGGATCGGGCGCGTGCGCGTCGGCCTCTACAAGCCGTGGGTGGAAAACATCGACGAAGGCTGGACGCGATGGCTCCTCGAGCAGTACGAGTTTCCGTTCGAGACGCTGACCGACCGGGACATTCGCGCCGGCAACCTACGCGCGCGCGTTGACGTCATCATCCTCACCGACCAGTCGTCCCCGCGCTTGATCAACGGACACGCGCCAGGGACGATGCCTGCCGAGTACACGGGCGGGATCGGCAATGAGGGATCGGTGGCGATCAAGCGCTTCGTGGATGAAGGCGGCACACTCATCGCACTCGATTCTTCGAGCGAGTTCGTAATCAACCTGCTCGCGATCCCGGTGCGCGATACGCTGCGCGACGTCACCCCGGATCAGTTCTTCTGCCCAGGCTCGTTGCTTCGCCTGACGCTGGAGCCAGGCGACGCGCTGAGCTATGGTGTGCCCGCGTCTACGGCGGCGTTTTTCGCGTTTGGCAGCGGGTTCGAGCTCGTAACGGCCGGCCGGCCGGCCACCGATTCGGCAGCCGTCCCCGCCTCCGCTCGAATCGTCGGAGTGTACGGCCGGCAGGATGTCCTCCTGAGCGGCTGGCTCGAAGGCGAGCCGGCCATCGCCGGAAAGGGCGCCGTTGTCGAAGCCAGTGTCGGCGCCGGACGCGCGATCCTTTTCGGATTCCGCGTACAGCATCGCGCGCAATCGATGGGGACCTTCCGATTGCTCTTCAACGCCATTCACTCGGCATCCACCTTGCCACCCACTCCCCAAAGACGACGTTCGACCCCCTGAAGTACGCACTTTCTCCGTCGTCTTTTGGAGGAGGCGATGGAGAAATTGCCAACCCCGGTGGCGGGGCAGTGCGTAGAGGCCAGAGGCGAGAGTTGGCAGGTTGTCCGGCGCGAGCAGTACCGAGGGCTGCGCGATCGTTACGCTCCGCGGGGCGGGAGACGCCAACCTCGGAGTCACGACCTGCCTTGTGACGCCGTTCGATCGCGTTATCGCCGTTGCGCCACGCGCCCGTCTGCGCCTTCGCAGGCGCCGAGCCGTTCTCGCCCGTGCGGCGCGCGCAGCCGCCAATGCGCACCGGTGGCAGGAATCGTGGACCGCGGCCGCCGCGCAGATCGATCTCCTGCCCTGGCAGCTCGAGCCCGCCGAAGCCGCGGTGTCAGGAACGACGCGACTGCTGCTCGCGGACGGTGTTGGGCTCGGCAAGACGATACAGGCGGGTTTGATCATCGCGGAGCTGCGCGCACGCAGCCTGATTACGCGCGCCCTGGTGCTCACGCCGGCATCGCTACGGGGACAGTGGGCAGCAGAACTGCGCGAGCGCTTTGCGCTGCAGCCGCAGATTCTCGATCAGACGACGCTGAGCGAGCTCACGGCGACGCTGACGGCCGATGTGAATCCGTGGGCGGCGGCGGAGCTCGTGGTGTCGTCGATCGATCTGGTCAAACGAACGGAAGTTCGCGCGGCGCTCGACAGTGTTCCGATCGATCTCCTTGTCGTCGACGAGGCGCATCACCTCAAGCCGGGCACCGATCGTGCAGCGCTGGTCGCCGACCTCTCGGCCCGCGCGACATGGGTCGTTCTGGCGACGGCGACGCCCCACTCGGGGGACGCGCACGAGTATGCGTATCTCCGGCGCCTGGGCGCCGCGCCGCAAGACCATGACATGCGGGTTTTTCGGCGCACACCGCGCGATGTCGGGCGCGATCGCAGTCGCCGGGTGCGCTTCCAGGCCGTTGACGCCTCCGCGCGCGAGCGCACGCTTCTCGATCGAACCGTCGCCTACGCCAGGACGCTGTGGAACGCGTATCAACAGGATGCCAATGGTGCGCTCGTCGCCAGCGTGCTCTGCCGGCGCGCCGTTTCGAGTCCGGGTTCCCTTGCGCGCACGTTGGTCCGCAGGCGTGAGCTGCTGATCGCGAGCGACCTGCCGGGCGGCACGTCGCAGCCGGCCCTCCCCTGGCTCGAAGAAGGAAACGCGGACGACGTGGAAGCAGACGCGGTGCTTGGCGGCTGCCGGCTTCCGGAGGCGGGGGCTGAGATTGCGTGCCTCGACGGCCTCGTCGCGCTTGCCAGCCAGGTGGGCACTGCCTCGGCGAAGTTCGACGCGATCGACCGCCTGTTGAAGCGCACGCGCGAGCCCGCCCTGATCTTCAGTGAGTATCGCGACACGCTCACCGAGCTGGCGCACCGGATCCGGCTCGGCGGCGGTTTCGCGCTCTTGCACGGAGGGATGTCTGCACGCGACCGCGGCGAATCGGTCCGGCGATTCGTCGCTGGCGATGTGCGGTTGCTACTCGCCACCGACGCCGCCGGCGAGGGCCTCAACCTCCAGTCGCGATGCCGGCTCGTGATCAACATCGAGCTGCCGTGGAACCCCGTGCGCCTCGAGCAGCGAATCGGTCGCGTCGATCGGCTGGGCCAGCCACGGCGCGTGCATGCGGTGCACTTGTTTCACCGCGATTCGTTCGAGGATCGTGTGCTCGTCCGCCTGCAGCGCCGCATGCAGGACGCGGCGCTGGATCTGGGGGATGCAATCGCCAACGAGCGCGAGGTCGCGCGAGCGGTCCTGACCCGTGCCGCGTTGCCGCAATTGGAGACGATGCCATCGTCGGGGCGGCCGGATGGCTACGGACTCCGGGTTGCCACGCTGCGGCGGGCCGCAGTGGCACTGTCGCGGCGGGCGGCTCCGGGCGCGGCGCCGCACTCGGGACCGCTTTGCGCATCGGCGTCGCGCCGGCATCGTGCATCGGCGATGATCCTGCTGTTCGAGATCGACGTGCACGCCAGCGACGGGCGTCTCGTGGCGCGCGAGCTCGTGCCGCTTGCCGTCCGGTTCGTCAGAGCTCTGCGCGCGTCCCGCGGATACGTTCGCGGCGTCGTCCGCGCGCTGGCCGCCTCGACGCCCGTCACGGATCGGCTCGCTGTGGCGACCCTCGAGCATGTCCGCACCACTGCTTCGGCGGCGGCTGGCGCGGCGGGTCTGGTCGAGGCGCGGCTCTCGCAAGTCCTCCTGGCGATCGACACCGGGCCGGCCGCGGCTGTGCAGGGTTCGCTTTTCGATCGTCGCGCCGAGCGCCAGGCGCGTGCACGTGCCGACGCGCGCGACGTGTTGCGTGCGCATGCGCATCAGCGCATGGGTGCGCTCGCGGCGCTGAAAAGCTTGCGCGCGGACGCCAACGTTCGACTGGTAGCGGCCTGGCCGCTCTCGAGGTGACGTCATGCCTGCAGGCGTCACTGGCTCGCTGCTGCCCGGCAGCTTTCTCTCGGAAATCTGGCCGCGCCGCTTCGAGGCCGAGGTCGTGGAGGCGCGCCGCTCTCTGCCAGACGCGGCTCTGCTGCGATGGTGGCGGCGCGCGAAACGGGCGCTCGGGCCGGCTTCGAGCGGACGCGCCATCCTCGACATCGCCGCGCTGCCGCTGGTGGACCTCCTCGGCTATGGCATCGATCACCTCGAGCCGTGGCGCGACGGATTTGCCGGCGTCCTCCGTCATGGCCACGAACGACCGGGCGTGCTGATCGTCTTGCCATGGGCGCGCACGCCAGACGAAGCGACCAGGCTCCTGCAGCGGGCCGCGCGAACGGCCGGAGCACGATGGGCGCTGGTTGCGACGGGCCGCTCCGTTCACATTGTCGACGCTTCGCGCACCTGGACGCGGCGCACGCTGGACTTCGATCTCGAGCGGGTGATGGCCGACGAGCGTGCCGTGCTCGCGTTATGGGCGTGCGCACGTGCCAGCGCGTTCTCGTCTTCTCTGAGCGCGCTCGTCGAAACCGCCGACGCCCACACGGTGAGCGTCTGCGACGCGCTCGGCGATGGCGTGCTCGCGTCGCTGACCTCCCTGATGTCCGCGATTGCCGGGTGCCCGCAGGCCCGTTGTCGCGCACCGCACGAACAGTTCGAGCAATCGCTCACGCTGGTCTATCGAATCCTCTTCCTGCTGTTTGCGGAAGCGCGCGCCGTCGTCCCTACATGGCATCACGTCTATCGCGAGTCGTACACCATCGACGCCTTGTGCCGGCGAAGCACCGGCCGTGCCCGGCTGACCGGACTGTGGGATGCGCTGCAGGCGATCTCGCGCCTGGCGCATGCCGGCTGCCATGCCGGCGACTTGCGCGTGACGCCCTTCAACGGACGCCTGTTCTCGCCGAACCACACGCCGCTGGCGGAGCGCGCTCGCATCGCCGACGGGGTGGTGCGTGATGTCGTGCTCGCGCTTGCCACGGTGCCGACGCCGGCTGGGCGCCGCAGAATCGCCTACGGCGACCTCGGCGTCGAGCAGCTCGGCGCGGTTTACGAGCGTGTGCTGGAGTACGAGCCGTCGCACGCCGCCGACCGCGCGCCCGCGCTGCTGACACGCACGTCGCAAGAGCGCAAAACCACAGGGGCCTTCTACACTCCCCGATCGATCACCGAGTTCCTGGTACGCCGGACACTCCATCCGCTTGTTGACGGACGCACGGCGGAGCAGATTCTTCAGCTGCGCGTTGTCGATCCGGCGATGGGCAGCGGCGCGTTCCTCGTCGCCGCGTGCCGCTTTCTCTCGCGTGCGGCGGAGCGCGCCAGAGTGGCGTCGGGCGAGTGGACAGCCGACGACGTGACGCGCGAACGACGTATCGAGCTGCGGCGGATGGTCGCGCAGCGTTGCCTGTACGGCGTGGATTCGAATCCGACGGCCGTTCAGCTCGCGCGGCTGTCGCTGTGGCTCACGACACTGGCCTCCGATCGGCCGCTGACCTTCCTCGATCACCATCTCGCCTGCGGCGACAGCCTCATCGGCGCCACGTTCGACGATCTCGCACGGCGGCCGTCCGCCTCTCGTGCCGCGGCGCCAACACACCGCACTTTGCCGCTGTTCGAATCGACGACGGCGCTCGAGATGGCGAGCGCCGTGTTGCCGGAGCGCTTTCGCATCGCGGAAGCGCCGGCCGACACTCCCGAAGCGGTGCGTGGCAAGGAACGCACGCTGTCGGCCCTCACCGCGCCGGGAGCGCCGCTGCACCGCTGGAAGGCGGCGGCCGATCTCTGGTGTGCCGGGTGGTTGTGGCCGGACCGTGGCCTGACCGCAACCGTTTACGGCGATCTTCTGGCAGCGATCCTCGATCGGCGCGCGGCACTGCGCGGCGCGCACGCCAACGCGCTGCTCGACAGGGCGGCGGCGATTGCCCGCCAGCATCGCGCCTTCCATTGGCACCTCGAGTTTCCCGAGGTGTTCTTCGATCGCGACGGGCGCCGCCGGCGCGACGGCGGATTCGATGCGGTGCTCGGCAACCCGCCGTGGGACGTTCTACGCTCCGATTCGGGCTCGTCGCAGGAGCGGCGGGCGCAGCGGGCGACACAGAAGGGGCGCCACGCGTTCTTCCGCAGCGCCGGCGTGTACGCGGCGCAGTCAGCGGGACACGCGAATTGCTATCAGTTGTTCGTCGAACGCACGCTGCGGCTGCTGCGGCCGGGCGGCCGGCTTGGTTTGATCCTGCCGTCGGGGCTGGCGACCGATCATGGCAGCGCACCCTTGCGGCGCTCGCTGCTCGACTCGGTGCGTGTCGATCGGCTGTTTGGCTTCAGCAATCGCGAACGGATCTTTCCCATCCATCGCGACGTGCGATTCCTGCTCCTGACTGGCGCCACTGGCGCGCCGACGGATCGGCTCACGTGCCGTTTCGGGCTGCGACAGGCGTCGTGGCTCGACACACTGCCCGACGCGGCGGTAGACGATCCACCAGAAGCGCGTCGCATCGTGCTTGCTCGCGCGATGCTCGGCCGCTGGGATCCCGAGCGCCTGGCGATTCCGGAGCTCGAGTCGCCGCGCGATCTCGACATTCTCGCGCACGTCAACGCGACCGTACCGTCGCTGAGCCACAAGCATGGCTGGGCCGTGCGCTTTGGGCGCGAGTTGAACGCGACCGACGACCGCGGCCACTTTCGTGCGCGCTCCGGCGGGCGCGGCTGGCTGCCGGTGATCGAAGGCAAGCATGTCGAGCCTTTCCGCGCGTGCGTTGATCGCGCCACGCAGGCGGTCGCGGCCGCCATTGCCGCCACGCTTCTCGATCGCGACAGCACGTTCGACCGCGACCGGATCGCCTATCGCGACGTCGCGAGCGCGACCAATCGCCTGACGCTGATTGCAGGATTGCTGCCGGCGGGTACCGTGTCGACGCACACCCTGTTCTGCCTGAAGACTCCGCTCGGCATCGATCGGCAGTACTGCCTGCTCGGCCTGCTGAACAGCCTGGCGGCAAACTACCTGGTGCGCCTGCAGATGACGACCCACGTCACCGTGGCGCTCATGGCGCGGCTGCCCGTGCCGAAGCCGCCGTCCGATTCGCCAGAGCTCCGAACCCTCGCCACGCTCGCGCGCACGCTCGAGCACACTGGAATCGATGATGACCACGATTCGTACGCGCGGCTCAACGCCATCGCCGCGCGGCTTTACGGCCTGACACGCGACCAGTATCTGCATGTGCTGTCCACGTTCCCGTTGTTGCAGCAGGGGCTCCGGGACAGGTGCGCCGCCGAGTTCGGCTGAAACGTGGTAGCGGGGCTTCAGCCCCGCCTCATAACCGAAGGATACGTTGGGTCGTTTCGTTCGTAGAGCCGACAGGCTGATCGGATTTCGCGAAAGGCGTCGCGGGCGCGGCTGCGCCGCGCTCGGGGAAAAGATCGCCACAAAGGCACGAAGGTCACGGAGCCGAGTCCGGCGCGAGGCGAAGCCTCGCGGTGACGAGTGGACCGGTGTGGAGATACACGGCTCACCAACACATCTGCCGCGTATCTCCACACCGCTTCACTCGTCACGCCGCGGGCCGCGTCGCGGCCCGCTGTGCCGGACCGACCACGTCCACGAAGCAATGCGCTGATTCGGCCAAGCTCGAGAGGGTACACGGGAGTCATCGATCGAACGCGACTTGCTGCTCGCACCGTGAACGCCTTCGTGGTTCTTCTTCGTGACCTTTGTGCCTTCGTGGCGATCTTTTTGGCAGTGAACGACGCCGGGGTCAACCCTTCCGCGGGTCGCCGTGCTCCCACGGCTTCAGCGCGGCGTACAGCGTGTTGATGATCGGCATCGCCACACCCCGCGCCGCCGCCCGGCGCACTGCGGCGCCCTGCAGCGCCTCGACCTCGATGCGCTTGCCCATCTCCAGATCGATGAGCAGCGACGAGCGCGTGGTCGGCGGGATGTTGTTCATGTACTCCGTCAGAGTCTCGAATCGATTGTCTGAGATCTGCGACGCCTTCGGCCGCCGCGAGCGCCGCCACCTCGCGCGCCGCGGCGTAGAACATCTCGCGCACGTGCGGCTGCGCCCACAGCGGACCGATCGGCAGCCGTGCGGCGCCGGTGAATCCGGAAAACGGCGCAAGATAGACGAACTTGTCCCATATCGGCACGCGTCCATCGGCGACCGCGGTGGCCTGAATGTCCGCCGGGCCAAGGACATCGGCGATTGCCTGAACACGCGGCGTCACCGTCCCGCGCTGCCCGAACACCTCGCCGAAGATGATCGAGCGGTGCACGCCGGTCTGCACGATCAGCCCTGGTTCTTCGAGGGCCGTGGCGACGTACGTCGTGCCGCCTAGAACGTGCGCCTTGCCGACAACGGCGGCAACGTCATCCGCGCTGTCCACGCCGTTCTGCAGAGTCAGCACGACGGTATCGCCGCCAACGAGCGGCTCGATCAACGGAATGGCGCTGGCGTTGTCGTACGCCTTGACCGCGAAAATCGCGAAATCGACCGGACCAACGGCCGTCGTTTCCTGTTCGGCGCGCGCACGGACGGTAAAATCGCCGAGCTTGGGGCTGCGGATGCGCAAACCGTGCTCGCGGATTGCGGACAGATGCGCGCCGCGCGCAATAAATGTCACATCCTGACCGCTTTGCGCGAGCTTCGCACCGAAATAGCCGCCCACCGCACCCGATCCCACAATCGCGACACGCATACAGAGCCGCGAGGGTATCAAAGTTCGTCGATTCGCCAATGTTCCGTGTAAGATTTCATTCGTGGCCGCTCGTCTCACGGCGTACATCGTCGCTGTCATCGTCGGCGTCACCTTCATCGCCGGTCTCATCGTCGGCGCGCAGCGCGAAGACAATGGCCCCGTCGATTTGATGGTGGTCAACGGCCGTCTCTACACCGCGGACGGCGAACACACCGACGCCGAAGCGGTCGCGATTCAGGGCAACAAGATCCTTCGCGTCGGCAGCACGCGCGAGATCCAACGCCTGCGTCGTGCGCAAACGGTCGTGATCGACGCAAAAGGCGGCGCCGTGCTGCCGGGGTTCATCGAGACCGACGTGCGGCTGCTCGATCGCGAGGTCGGGCCGGCCCTTGTTCCCGGTACTGGGCCCGACGCCGATGGCAACGCGAGACGACGAACTCTCGACGTTGCGGATCGCAACGCTGGAGGCCCACCGCCGCGGCGTCACGAGCATCCAAACGGCGGGCGGCACGCCTCAGGATCTCGAGGTGCTCGACGAGCTGCGCCGCGACGGCACGTTGTCGCTGCGCGTCTACGCCGCGCTCTCGGTGAGCAAGGACGCCTCGCCGGCCGAGCTCGACGCCCTCGACGCGCTGCGCGCACGGTTTTCGGACGATCCCTTGCTGAAGGCAGGCGCCGCGCGCATCGTCGTGGACGCGGTTGCCGGACAGCCGTCCACGCCGAAGGCGCTGAAGCTGCTGGTCGCCGAACTCGACCGGCGCGGCTGGCAGATCGTCATCGAGGCCAAGGGCGATCGCGAGGCCGAGATGGCCCTCGGCGCATACCAGCACGCAATCCAAGCCAACCCGGCGCCCGCCCGCGGACGACGCCACCGCATCGAGCAGACGGCGACCATCGGCCCGATGGATTTTGCCGCGTTCGACGCCATTGGCGTCGTGCACACCGTCACGGCAGAGCCGGGGGCGATCGACGAGACCATCGACGCCTTCACCCGCGACGCGGCTTGGGCGTCGTTCGACGAGCACCGGAAAGGCATGCTCGTTCGCGACATGCTCGCTGACCTCGTCGTGCTCACCAGGGACGTCTTCGCCCAGCCGGCGGCGCGGCTGAGCGAGGCTGAGGTGAGTGTGACCATCTTCGACGGCAACGTGGTCTACCAGAAGGGCGTCGACGCCACTCAGTAGTTCGTCATTCGCTCGAGTTGCCGATCTGACATCCAGACGAGCCGCGTGAGCGAACTTCCCGGGCTGGTTTCGCGTCTAACTCCTACGCCTGCCCTGTCGCCACGACGGAGGATGTGTGACCACTCGCCCAGCAATTGTCTTAGCGCTGGTGTGCGGCTTTCTGTTCAGCGTCTCGCACCCTCAGGCGTCTCAGACCGACCTCGACGCCTTCATGGAAAAGGTCATCGCCCGCCGCGATGAGAACTGGAAAAAGCTGCAGCAATACATCCTCGACGAGCGCGAGCGCTTTCAGTTGACCGGGCCCGACGGCGGCCGCATTTACGGCTTCGATCGCGATTACACGTGGTTCATCCGCGAGGGTTATTTCATCCGCAGCCCGCTCAAGGTCGACGGCGTCCGCATCAGCGAGGACGACCGCGCCAAATACGAGCGGCGATGGATGGAGCGCGAGAAGGCCCGCGAGAAGGGTCGCGATCGCGTCACGGGCGTGGCAGTCGGTCCGACCGGCCTTTCGGTGCAGCGCGACGGAGCGGCGGTCCAGGCGCCGGACGCGCCGCCGGAGCGCGTCGAAGACGTGCTCAAACAGTCGCTCGAGCCGCGGTTCGTTTCCGCTGCTTACTTCCTGCGCTTCAAGTTCGACCCGGGGCATTACGCGCTTGCCGGCCGCGAGCGCCTCGCCGAACGGGACGTGCTCCGCATCGAATACTACCCGTCGAAACTGTTCAGCGATGGGCGCACGCGGCCGAACCGGCGGGTGCGCGAACGCGACGATCAGATCGAAGAGAAGATGAACAAGGTGTCGCTGGTCACGCTCTGGGTCGATCCGGCGCAGCACCAGATCATCCAGTACACCTTCGACAACATGGATTTCGACTTCCTGCCTGGGCGCTCGATTGTGCGCGTGGACGACATCCGCGCGTCGATGCGCATGGCGCAGCCGTTTCCCGACGTCTGGCTGCCGAATTCGATCGACATGTACTTCCGCCTGACCATGGCGATCGGGTCGATCGACGCGAAGTACGAAGTCGAATACGCAGATCACAGACTGGCCGAGGTGACGACCCGCATCAAAGGCGGAGAGTAGCGTGCGAACGGCGGCGTCTCTTCGCATCCGAACCAGTGGATGCGCGTGCGCGCTCGCACTTCTCGTCACTTTCGTGAACGCAGTGTCGGCCGCGGCTCAAGCAGAGCCTCCTCCCGCGACCGAGCGCATCGGCGAGGTGCGCGTACACGGCAACCACACGACACCCGACGCTGACGTGCTCAGCCTCGCTGCGCTTGAAGTCGGCGCGACGATCGGCACAGACACACTGGAGCAGGCCGACAAGCGGCTCCGGGCGTCCGGCCGCTTTTCGAACATCGAGATCAGGAAACGGTTTCGATCGCTGACCGATCCATCCGACATTCTCGTCGTCATTCTTGTGGACGAGGTGGCGGGTGTGAACGATGTCGATTTGACGCCAGGTCCATGGAAGCGCGTCCGCACTTTCGGCATGTGGTTGCCGGTTCTCGACTATGCCGACAGCTATGGTTTCACGTACGGCGCGCGGGTAAGCTTCGTGGACCTTTTGGGGCAACGGAGCCGGGTGTCGGTGCCGCTCACCTGGGGCGGCGAACGGCGGGCGGCGGTCGAGATCGATCGAACGTTCGACGGCGGCCCCGTGAGCCGAATTGCCGGCGCGTTCGCGCTATCGCGCCGGGAGAACCCGCATTTCGAGATCGGCGACACACGCCGCACGGCGAAGGTTCGCGCCGAACGCAGCCTAACCCCCTGGTTGCGCGCGGGCGGCGGGATCGGCGTGACCAACGTCTCGTTCGGCGACATCGATCAAACGCACACGACGAGCGGTGTCGATCTCGTGCTCGACACGCGGACCGATCCGGCGTTTCCGCGCAACGCGATTCACGCGACCTTTGGCTTCGATCATCTCGATTTCCGTGACGCCGCCGCCGTCAATCAGCGCTCGGCCGAAGTCCGCGGCTACGTCGGCGTGGTGCGCTCATCGGTGCTGGCGCTGCGCATGACGATGACGCAGGCGGACGCGCCGCTGCCACCGTACGAGCAGCCACTCCTCGGCGGGATGTCGCTGCTTCGCGGCTATCGCTTTGGCTATCGGGTGGGCGACAACCTTGCGGCGTTTTCCGCCGAGCTCCGCGTCCCGCTCACCTCGCCCCTCAACTTCGGACGGCTCGGGGTCAAGACATTCGTCGACTACGGAACGGTTTACGACTATGGCGCGAAGCTGGCGGACCAGACGTTCGACCGCGGAATCGGCGGAGGTGTCTTTCTCACGGCGACCGTCGTGCGCATGGGTCTGGACGTGGCCTGGGCGAAGGATGGCGGAAGCAAACCGCGCTGGCATTTCGGGCTTGGCGTGACGTTCTGAGAGAGAGCCGCCGCTCGCTTGCTTCGCGTCTGCGCGTCCAAGGCTGGGTGGGCTGAGCCCGTCACTAACCTGCGTGGTCCGCGAGATCACCCGCGCCGCGAAATGTGCCGTTCGATCGCCAGCGCCAGGCCGGCTTCGTCGTTCGTGCCGGTCACCTCGAAGCCTTCCTTCAAGCTGGCCACGGCGTTGCCCATCACCACAGCGGTGCCGGCCCAGGCGAGCATCTCGCGATCGTTGAGGTTGTCGCCGACCGCCATCACCTCCTCGCGCGCGACGCCGAATTCGGCGGCAAGCGCGGCGAGTGTGGATCCCTTGGTCGTGTCCGACGCGCACACGTCCACGAGCGAGAAATCTCGATGCTCGTACTCGGTGAGCGCGATCGACAGGCGGCTCGTCTCCGCTTCACCATTCAGCCTCGACACCAGCTCACGCATGGTCGCGACGCTGCCGTTGAACGCGATCTGAATCGGATCCTCGACCAGCGCCTCCTCGAGCGCCGATACTTCTTCGATCAGCGCATGGTTCTTCTGTCGGAAGCGTGCGCGGTTGGGAAGCGTCCAGTCCAAACGGTCGTAGACGAGCTGACCGCGTCCCGGGCGATCGAACTGCAGCATGGCGCTGTCGCGCCACTGAGTCGCCGCCGCGAGCACGGTGCGCGCGTCGCCGGCGGGCAGCAGCCGGCGGATCAGCGTCTCGCCGCTTCGCATCCGCGCGATCGCGCCGTTGTAGACGATCATCGCCAGAGGCTCGCGCAGGCTCTCCACGGCCGGCAGCGCGAAGTTGAAGCTGCGACCGGTCACAACCGCCAGCCGCACGCCGCGTGCAACGGCGTCGGCCAGCGCCAGCAGGTTCGCCTCCGGAACGTGCCCGCGGCTGTCGAGCAACGTGCCGTCGACGTCGAGAGCGAGAAGCTTGATCACTGTGGTTCGGGACGCTGGGTTCGTTACCGTGGTCCGGGACCAGCGTTCCTCACAAACTGACGTTAGGACCCAACGTGCCGAACCGCCCTTCCGAACCAACGTGACAAACCATCACTTGATCCGCCGCAGAAACGCCTCGTACGCCTCTGCGCTCTTTCCCTTGAAGTGAGTGGCGAACTCGGTCCCGACCGTCTCGAGGTTGTGATAGAGCAGCGGATCCTTGTAGGCCTCGCGAATCTGCGGCAGCACGTCGCGCAAGCGCTCATGGACGAGAAGCAGCTCGCGGCCGCTCTGGAAGAACAGCTCCTTGTGAAGCACGCCGCTGGTAACGAACGACGCCACCATGTCCCAATAGGTCACCACCATGCGGTAGGAGGCGTTTTCGTCGCTCCCCGGCGCGGCAACCTTTTGCATGTCTTCCCACGACTTCACCTTGAAATTGGCGGTGAACCACGCGCGTGCCTTGCGCATGCGGTCCTCGCGCCGCAGCTCGTACAGACGGAGGATGAGGTTGGCGTCGTCATACGTGGGGCGTGGCGTCATCGTGAGCGTCTCCGGCCGGCCGATTTGGCCGATATAAACTAGAAAAGTTATGAACCCGTGGGACCAGTTTACCGGGGTGAACGCCGGATACGTGTTCGATCTCTACGAACGCTTCCAGCGCGATCCCCAGTCAGTGGACGAAGCGACGCGCGCCGCGTTCGCCCGATGGTCCCCGGAAATCGAAGCGGCTCCGGCACCGGAGCCCGCGTCCGTGCGCACGACCGACCTGACGGCCGCGATCGCGACCTTCAACCTGGCGGAGTCGATTCGCCGCTTCGGTCATCTGGCGGCGCGGCTCGATCCTCTGGGCTTTACCGATCCAATCGGCGATCCGTCGCTCCTGCCGCAGTCGCATGGTCTGACCACCGATACGCTCGCACGGCTCCCGGCGTCGATCGTCGCCGGGCCGGTCGCGGCGGGAGCGGCCGACGCGCTCGACGCCATCGAGCGGCTGCGCGGCGTCTACTGCGGCACGGCCGGCCACGACTACAACCATGTCTTCGTGCCGGACGAGCGCGTCTGGCTGCGGCAGGCGGTCGAAACCCGCCAGTTCCGCCCGCCGGCCGATCCGATCAACGGCAGGGAGCTGCTCGATCGAATCACGCAGGTCGAAGTGTTCGAGCGGTTCCTCCACCGCACCTTTCCCGGCAAGACGCGATTCTCGCTCGAGGGGCTCGACATGATGATCCCGATCCTCGACGAGATCATCCACGACGCCGCCTCCGCCGGCGTGCAGCACGTGATGATCGCGATGGCGCATCGCGGACGGCTCAACGTGCTCGCGCACATTCTGCAGAAGCCGTACAGCCAGATCCTCGCCGAGTTCAAGGATCCGATGTTCACGCGCTCGTTCCGCATCGATCTCGGATGGATGGGCGACGTCAAATACCACGCCGGCGCGCGCTACGCCGCTTCTGACAGCCGTCCGCAATCGCTCGTGATCACGATGCCGCCGAATCCCAGCCATCTCGAGGCGGTCGATCCGGTGCTCGCACGGCATGGCGCGCGCCGCGGCGTCGGCGGTGGACGCGCCTGGCAAGCCGCGCCTCGACACCGGCCGCGTGCTCGCGATTCTGATTCACGGCGATGCGGCGTTCCCCGGCCAGGGCGTCGTCGCCGAAACGCTCAATCTCTCGCGGCTCGACGGATATCAGGTCGGCGGGATGATTCACATCATCGCCAACAACCAGCTCGGATTCACCGGCGACGCCGAAAGAATCTTACAGCACGAGCTATGCCAGCGGTCTCGCGCGCGGATTCAAGATTCCGATCGTGCACGTCAACGCCGACGATCCGGTGGCGTGCATCGAGGCGGCGCGGCTGTCGTGGGCGTATCGTCACAAGTTCAGGCTCGATTTCCTGATCGATCTCGTCGGCTACCGGCGCTACGGCCACAACGAAGGCGACGAGCCGGCGTTCACGCAGCCGCAGATTTATCAAATCGTCGCCGCTCATCCGACGGTGCGCGAGCAGTTACGCGCGTCAGCTGGTCGAACGAGCGACGTCATGTCCACGCGACGTCCCGGACAAGCTCGTCAAGCGGCGACCAGGATGTGCTCGAACGCGCCTACGCTGAGCTCAAGCCGGAAGCAAGACTACGCGCCGCCGATTCCCGGAGCCGCCGCCGAGCGGCGCCGCGCGCCGCGCGCAGACCGGCGTGCCACTCGAACGCCTCACCGCGCTCAATCGCGATCTGCTGACGCTGCCCGAAGGCTTCACCGTCCACCGCAAGCTCGAACGCGCGCGCGAACGCCGCGCCGCTATGCTTGAGCAGCCCGACGAGCGCAGCGATCGACTGGTCCGCGGCGGAGGAGCTCGCGTTCGCCTCGATTCTCGAAGACGCCATCGCCGATTCGTCTCACCGGTGAAGACGTCGAGCGCGGCACGTTCAGCCACCGCCATGCGGTGCTGCACGACGCCGTCACCGGCAACGAGCACGTGCCGCTTGCGGCAGCGCTCGCGCGCGCTCGCGCGTCGTTCGAGATTCACAACAGTCCGCTGTCCGAGAACGCGCGCGATCGGCTTCGAGTTTGGCTACAACATCCAGGAGCCGAAGCCGGTTCGTGTTGTGGGAGGCGCAGTACGGCGACTTCATCAACGGCGCCCAGGTCATGCTCGACGAGTTCATCACCTCGGGCCGCGCCAAATGGGGGCTGACGCCGTCGCTGACGATGCTCCTGCCGCACGGCTACGAGGGACAGGGACCCGATCACTCGAGCGCGCGGCTCGAGCGCTTTCTGCAATCGGCGGCCGACTGCAACATGCGCATCGCCAACTGCACCACCGCCGCGCAGTACTTCCATCTGCTGCGGCGCCAGGCGCTACTGCTCGGAACCGATCCGTTGCCGCTCGTGGTGCTCACGCCCGAAGAGCCTGCTTCGTCACCCGCTGACGCTGTCGACCCCGCGAGAGCTCGCGGAAGAGCCGTTTCCAGCTCGTGATCGACGATGACGAGGCGGTGCGCCAGGCGGGCAAGGTCCGCCGGCTGGTGCTCTGCAGCGGCAAGATCTACGTCGATCTCGTGACCAGCGAGCAGCGCAAGGCTGGGACGGCCGCCGTCGCGCTCGTGCGCGTCGAGCAGGTGTATCCATTTCCTGCCGACGAGATTCGCGACGTGCTCGATCGATATCCGAAGCTGCGCGACGTGTGCTGGGTGCAGGAAGAGCCGGAGAACATGGGCGCATGGGAGTTCGTCCGGCCGCATCTCGAGCAGCTGATCGACGGGCGCTGGCCGCTCCGCTATATCGGCCGCGCGCGCAACTCGAGTCCGTCGGAGGGGTCGTCCTCATGGCACGCCGTCAATCAGCGCGCAATCGTCGGCGCAGACGTTCGAGGACGAAGATCGAAACGCCAGATGCGCAGCGGGTGCTGTCGAAGCAGGTGTAGCGTCAGGGTCAGGGATCAGGAATCAGGCGTCAGGACCAGGGATCAGGGACCAGGGATCAGGGATCGGACCAAGGTAGTCGAAGGCTGGCAGACGGATCTGGCGGATGGGACTAGTTGATGGCGACGAATATCGTGGTGCCCGAGCTCGGCGAGTCGGTCGTCGAGGCGCGCGTGGCGAAGTGGTTGAAGAACGAAGGCGATCCGGTCGCGGTGGGCGACCCGCTCGTCGAGCTCGAGACCGAGAAGATCGACCTCGAGGTGAGCGCAGATCGCGAGGGCGTGCTGGCTGCGATCAAGCACCGCGAAGGCGACGACGTCAAGGTCGGCGAGGTGCTGGCGGTGCTCGACGCCGGTCCGGCGAAAGCCGGCGCGGGAACGGCGCCAAGGGCGGCGCCCCCCGCACAGTCGACAACCGCTCCCGACAATCGCGCGCCCGATGGCGCATCGGCGCAAAGCGATGTCAGAGCGACGCCCACCGCCAAGAACGTGGCCCGCGAGCAGGGCGTGAGGATCGAATCGGTCCAACCCAGCGGTCCGGCCGGCCGGGTCATGAAAGACGACGTGCTGCGCGCAGCGGCGCCGGCGGCCGGCTCCGGCGCACCTGCGGACCGCACCAGCGCACCGGCTGCTCCACCCGCGAATCGCACCGCGCCCGGCGCAGCCGCCGCACCCGCCGCACCTGCCGCTGCATCGGGCGCACCTGCCGGAGCGCGTTCCGAACAGCGCATCCGCATGTCGAAGCGCCGGCAGACGATCGCACGGCGGCTCGTCGAAGCGCAGCACAACGCCGCCATGCTCACGACCTTCAACGAGGTCGACATGATCGGCGGTCATGTCGCTTCGCGCGCGGCGCAAGGAAGCGTTTCAGAAGCAGTACGGCGTCGGGCTCGGCATCGCGTCGTTCTTCGTCAAGGCGGCGATCGGCGCGCTCAAGGCATTTCCGCAACTCAACGCGGAGATCCAGGGCGACGAGATCGTGCTCAAGCACTACTACGACATCGGCATGGCGGTGGGCGCCGAAGGCGGCCTGGTGGTGCCGGTGATTCGCGACGCCGACCGAAAGAGCTTCGCCGAGATCGAGCTGGCGATCCGCGATTTCGCCAGGCCCGCGCCGCCGACGGCTCGCTGACGCTCGAGGACCTCAAGGGCGGCACATTCACGATCACCAACGGCGGCGTGTTCGGGTCGCTGATGAGCACGCCGATCCTCAACCCGCCGCAGGTCGGCATTCTCGGCCTGCACAAGATCGTCGAGCGGCCGGTCGCGCTCGAACGGCCGCGTCGAAGTGCGGCCGATGATGTATCTGGCGCTCAGCTACGATCACCGCGATCGTCGACGGGCGCGAAGCGGTGCAGTTCCTGGTGAGAATCAAGGAGTACATCGAAGATCCGGCCTGGATGGCGATTTCATAGGCCGCAGGCCCACAAACGGCCCACGGCGCGAAGCGATGCCTACCGCCACCGCACGCCCACCATCGGCCTACAGCGCGACTACCAACGGCCCACCCGCAGGCCACGCCGCGCTGCGGCGCCTGGTGCGGGCGGCAGGGCACCTTCCACGTAGCTGGCACGGCCCGTCGCGAAGTGGATCATCGCGCTGTGATGGAAGCTGTGGTCGTCCATCGAGTACGGCTTCTTCGTGTCTTCGCTGAGCGCGTCGTGAATCCTGTCGAGCCGGCGTGCGAACCTCGTTCTCGAGCCAGCGGCGTCCCGATCGGCATCGGCCGGGTTCCTGCGCGATGCGCGCCGCCTCGGCGAGCGTCGCGTAATACAAGATCCTTCAGCTCGCCGCACTTCCATCGCCTTGCGGAACAGCACGTTCTCGTCGTGACGCATGTCGAGCGGGAAATCGGGGCCCCAGAACGCGTTGTCTTCGTCCCAGGCGATGAACACGTGCTGATCTGAGTTTTCCTTGCGATAGAAATAGAAGTTGTTCATCCCGTCGTACCCGAGGAACCCGTCGTTCTCGCCCAGGAAGTTCTGCGCCGCGACATAGCGAACGAAGGCGCGGAGATCGAGCTTCGGATCGAGTTCCTGCAGGTAGCGATCCGAGGGCAGATCGTTGGCGAGCCGCACGACTTCTTCGATCGGCCGCCATTTCTTCTCGTCGGCTTGCCTTTTCGTGCGTTTTTGGATCGAAGCGCAGTCTTGTAGGGCTCGAGGTCCGACGCCGAAGTTCGTGAACATCCACTGATCCGTGTAAGTTGTACTCGTAGAGGTGGCCGTCGTTCTGCGTGTCGCCGTTGATCTCGCCGAAGATGCGCGCGAGAAACGACTTGTCGATCGACTCGACGAGCGGCATAGAGGCCGGCGTATACGCCGTTGACGATAGAGCCGGCATGCGCTTCGCGCGGCGCCGGAATGTTCATCCGCGCGAAAAACTTCATCGCGACGTCTCGTGAATCGCTGACGGATCCTGCACGAGATTGTCGAGGATGAACGACTTGACGCCGAGGAACGTCCTGGTCAGTCGTGTAGCGGTCGATAGTCGACGCGCAATGCCCGGCTTGGTGCCGCTGCGCGAGCCGAAGCCGCGCGATCGGATGCCGACGTTGCGCACGGTGATGCCGTTCCACACCACAGTCGGCCGGGTAATACGTCGTTCTCCTGGAAGTTCTGCTTCAGCTTCTCCCAGTCGTCGGAGTTGACGCGGAGCTCCACGCGCTGCATCGACGTCCGGATTGAAGAAGTCCGACGATGCTCTGGGCGCCGGACGACATTCGGCACCGCAACGAGTGCCGCTGCCACGAGCAGCGCACGAATGAGCGGCAAGCATCGCACACCTCATCTCGAGGCGGTTGCATACAGGTCACCTAGAACACCAGCTGCAGCCGGAACACACCCGACCAGATAGCTGGTGATGCCCGGCTCTGGCGTGCGGGTCGGGATCCTCGAACTCCTCGTGCATCGCGTTGACGACCACGCGCGTCCAGCGCGTTGGCAAACCAGTTCACGCCGAAGCGTCCAGATCGAATCGGTGTTGCGAAGGATAGTTCTCGGCGCGCGGATTCGGAAACGCCTGCGCCAATCTTCTCCGCGCTCTCGAACCAGAGCTGCTCGTAGCGCGCGCCGACTTCGATGGCGCCAATGCCCACCGGTAAAGACCGAACGGCGCGGGTTGTTGAAGTCTTCCTTGTCTTCGCCCGTGACGAGCCACGTGGCGCTCGCGTACCAGCCGGTCGTGAGGAAGTCGGAGAAGATCGCGATCTCCCAGGCCCTGCTCCTTGCGCTGTTCGCGCGCCTGCATCCATTCCGCGGCAAAGCCGACCGGCCCCGGCGTGTAGCTGAACTCCGCGCCGTAGCGGTGCCGCCGGCCGCTCACGTAAACCGGCTCCACGAACTCCGTCGGTGCCCCACGCCGTTTCGCCGCGCAGGCTGTTGAGCCCCTCCGGAACGTGACCGTGCCGTAAGCGCCACCGACTCGCAGCGTGTCGAAGGTCTTCGCCGAATGGGCGCAGCGGCGTTCCGGTCACGCGAGCCGCGAAGGAGTGGCCGATGCCTGGCGGGTCGTGTCGTCGCGCTGGAACTGCGCTTCCTGCAGGCGGCCGTTGTCGCCGTCGCCGTCGAAAACGCCGACTTCGTAGGTGAGCCGCGCTGCCGGAAGCGGCCGTGCACCATCACGCCGGTTTCCCGCGCCGGCGGGATCGTGCTCGGACGCCAGCGTACGAAACGCGAAGTCGATATCGGTGCTGCTGATCAGCTGCTCGCGGCCGAAGGGGACTTTGAAATGGCCCACCATGACCTCCGCCTGCCGGAACGTGCGCCAGTTGACGAAGACATCGCGCCAGCGGCCGTCGCGGATTGAGATCCCGCTCTATCTGGAATTCGACGTGGTTGCCGATCTCGCCGTTCAACCGCCCGCGGCGCGCGCGAAAATCGCCGCGTCTCCTCGCCGATGTCAGGGTCGAAGCGCCGCCAGTCGTATGCAGCTTGAGGCGAAGGTCGAGGCGAAGTGCTCGCCGAATTTGAATCGACGGCCGGTTGCGCCAGCGCAGGATCCCCTCGTCGTCGCCTTCACGGTTTTGCTCACTCTGCGCCGACGCCGCGCTGGGCAGCCACAGCAGCGTCGTGACGAAGACACACGCGAACGCAGCATTGCGGCCATCGCTGGGCATTGGCATGAGGCCTTATTTTCTCAGATGCGCTTGGGCGGCGACCAGGAGACGGTCTGGACGTCCTTCGAGGCGCGCAACTGGCTGCTCAGATCCTCGAGCGACGCCAGCTGCGGCAGCTTGCCAGATATTCGACGGTGGCCTGCTCTCCCTGCGACACTTCCCGCGGCTCGAAAGTGACCTGGTTGACGGCAAACACCTGCTGCACGTGATCGAACGGGAAGTCGCGGCCCTTGGCGACCACTTCCACCATCATCATCCGCGGCTTGTGCGAGCTGAAGGCGTTGAGGATCGGCAGCATTGCGCACAGAGAAACAGCGTTCCCAGCCCGGCGAGCGCGAAGCCGCCGAGGCCGGCGGCCATTCCAAGGCCCATCAGGATGAACAGCACCGTGATGTCGCGCGCGTCTTCGATTGGCGTGCGGAAGCGGATGATGCTCGCCGCGCCGGCAATGCCGAACGCGCGCGCCAGATCGCTGCCGATGATGATCATCATCAGCGCGCCGGCGACGCAGAGGAGCACCTGCGCCTGATCGAGCGTCGGGTTGGCCTCGCGCTCGCTGCGATAGCCGCGATGCACCGCCGTCACCAGCATGCCGACGATGGCGGCCACCACCAGCTTGCTGAATTCGAACAGCGGTCGAGCCCCACGCGGCCCGGCTGGTCGAAGGACCAAACGGCGGCGCTTGGGTCACGACCGCAACCCGCGCGAGCCCGAGCGACGGCCACAGCACACCGATCGCCACCAGCGACACCCCGACGAGACCGACGACGGCAAACGTGCAGCTTACGGCGCCAGCGGAAAGCGGCTCGCCTTGGCCTGCGACAGCGTGTCGCAGATCTGGCAGCACCTCGTGTTAGGCGAAGCAGCTTCAGCTCCTGCGCACCCGCGCTTGGGGCCGACGACCGTCAGGCGCGCCGCCAATCGCTGCGCCGACGTATGTCCGCGGACCAGCGCGCGCATGCCGGCGCTGTCGATCAGCTCCACTTCGGAGAGATCGACGATCACGTGTTGCACGCCGCTGCGCAGCGATGCCTGGATCTGACGTTCGAGCTGCTCGGCCGCGCCTCCGGCGGTGAGCGTTTTCCTGCGGCGAAAGAACGAGCGTGCGTTGCCCGTGGAGCGGGTCATGCAGGTTGCGGCCATGGTCGCGAATCGGCCTGTGGCGGAACGCTACCACGTATGCTAAGTCTGGACCAAGGTGAAGCGCATTCGCGTCGGCTTGCTGCTCATGGCGATCGTGGCCGCCCAGTGCGGACGCGACAGTCCCGACGCGGCCGACGTCCGCGACGGCTCCACCCCCGCCCGGCGGCCGCACGGCTACCCTGATAGGCGCCGGCGATATCGGCTGGTGCGGCTCCCCGGGCACCGCCCAGACCGGACAGATGATCGCCCGCACGCTCGGCGAGGTGTTCCTCGCCGGCGATATCGCGTATCCGCAAGGCACGGCGGCAAACTTCACCAACTGCTTCAACCCGTACTGGGGGCATGCCGCCGGCCGCTGGCATCCCGTGCCGGGCAATCACGAATACGACTCGGGCGCGGTGGCGCCTACTTCGATTACTTCGGCGCCGCCGCCGGAGCGCGCGGCGCGGGTTATTACCAGCGTCTGGTCGGCGAATGGCTCGTGCTGCTGATCAACTCGAACATTCCCGCGCAGGCCGGGATCGCCGCAATACGAGTTCGTACGTCAGGCGCTCATCGCTGCAGGCCGGCCGTGTCAAATGGCGATCTGGCACCACCCGGTGTTCACGTCGGGCCCCAACGGCCCGACGGCCGCGATGCGCCAGATGTATGGCGCTGCTCGAACGAGCATGGCGTGGATGTCGTCGTCAACGGCCACGACCATTTTTACGAGCGCTTCTCGCGGCAGGACGCCGACGGCCGTCCGAGCGAGAACGGGCATTCGCCAGTTCATCGTCGGTACCGGCGGCGCGCCGCTCTATAAATTCGTGACCGTCGCGCCTAATTCAGCGCAGCGCATTTCCAGCTCCGGCATCATCCGCTTCACGCTGCGGCCAGACGGGTACGACTGGGAGTTCGCTCGACGTCAACGGCTTGATCGGAGACAACGGTTTCACACCTTGCCACTGATACGATGGTCGGCATGATCCGTCCGTTCGTCTTCGTCTCTCTCACGACGCTTTGTGTCATGGTCACCGCGTCGGCACAGCCCCAGGCGCCGGCGCCGATTCCCGCGCCGCCGGATGTTGCGGCACCGCCGGCCGACGCGGTGAAAACCGCCTCCGGTCTCGCGTCGAAGGTCCTGCAGCCGGGCACCGGCACCGAGCATGCCGGCATCAAGAACGCGGTCACCGTTCACTACACGGCGTGGACGACCGACGGCAAGATGTTCGACAACTCGCAGGCGCGCCGCATGCCGAGCACGTTTCTGATCGAGGCTGTGATCAAGGGCTGGGCCGAAGGCGTGCAGCTCATGACGGTTGGCGAGAAGCGGCGGATGTGGATTCCGGAGGAGCTTGCGTTCAAAGGCATCAAGGGACGGCCGCAAGGCATGGTGGTCTTCGACGTGGAGCTGATCGACCTCCTGCCCGATCCGCGCGTGGCGCCGCCCGATGCCGCCAGACCGCCGGACGACGCGGAGAAGACGCGATCCGGGACTTGCGTCGAGAGTGATCCGTCCTGGTACGGGGTCTGCCAAGCCGACCAAGCAAAGCCGCGTGACCGTCCACTACACGGGATGGAGCGCGCAGGACGGCAAGATGTTCGACAGTTCCGTGGTCAAAGGCCAGGCGGCAACCTTCGGGCTGGACGAGGTCATCAAGGCTGGACCGAAGGCGTGCAGCTCATGGTCGAAGGTGAAACGACGCCGTTTCTGGATTCCGGCGCAAGCTCGCGTACCAGGGGCGCCAGGGTCCTCAGGGCATGCTCGTCTTCGACATCGAACTCCTCGCAATCCGTTAACGTATCGCTGGGAGAGGCCCGAGGTATGGGAGACGGGGATCGCGCTCTCGCAGTGGTGCTGGTCGGCGGTGATCAGCATCGGCCTGCTGGCGGGCACGGGGGTGTCTGCGCAGAGGAGCAAGCCGGTCAGCGACGTCAAGCTCAATGGCTACGCCGAGTGGAAGCAGCCCGGCGAGACGATGGTCGTCGACGGCCAGCGCGTCATCGTCAACGCGTCGACCGATTGGAAGGGTAAGTACACGTCCGTTGCCGCAGTGCCGGTCGGGCCACGAAGTGCGGGTGAACGGAGTGCGGCAGCCGTCGGGCGAGGTCCTGGCCATCGAGATTGACGTTCGCGAAAACGGCACCGCGCTCTTCGAGCCCGAGGTGCAGCAGGGCACCAACGAGCTCGAAGGGTTGTGGCTTGCGCAATCGCGCCGCCTTCGAAGCCGACGCGAAGGGGCGGCAGACTCAAGATCGGCGAGATCGAGGACAGCCGGCCGGCGCGTCGATCGCGTGCGCGGCCTGGTGCGGCGCCTTGCGCCGCCGTATGTCGATCAAGTCGAAGCTCCGTGTCTACGTGATCGACAACAAAGAGTGGAACGCGATGGCGATGGGCAACGGCGCCATCTGGGTCTTCAGCGGCATCATGAACGACATGAACGACACCGAGCTCGCGATGGTGGTCGGTCACGAGCTGGCGCACTATACACACGAGCATTCGCGTCGGCAGATGCGAAAGGCGATGTGGATCCAGATGGGGAGCCTGGCCGCTCTCGCCGCCGCTCAGGCGATCGACAACGGCGGCTGGAGGGCTCTCGCGCAGGTAGGCCGCGTGCTCGGGTTCAGCGCCTGGATGAACGGCTACGGCCGCGACCACGAGGATCAAGCCGATCGCGTCGGCATGCGCTACGCATACGAAGGCGGCTTCGACGTGTCGGCGGCGCCGCACGTGTGGCAGCGCTTTCTCGACAAGTACGGCAACACTAACAAGGTAGCCAATTTCTTCTTCTCGGATCACTCGACCGCGTCGGCGCGCCGGCGCAACCTCGAGCAGGAGATGCGCTTCAACTACGCGCACTGAGAGCCCCACAGCTCACTTGAGTGAAGATGCCAGCGGCGCGGGAATGCTCGAACATTGCCGGTTTTCGGGCCAAGTCATCGGATCCGCCTCGATGCCTCGACTGTCAGCTGAGGGATTAGATGTGGCCTGGCGGCGGATCGCGCTCGACCGCGGAGACGCCGGCACGCGCGTCGATCGCGTGCTGCTCCGCCATCTGCAGAACGTTCCCGGCATTTCCCGCAGCCGGATTCAACGGCTGATCGACGCCGGCGCCGTGCTCGTCAACGACCGGCCCGCACCACGCGTCTCGTGGCGCATCGCCGCCGGCGACCGACTCTCGATCGATCTGCCCGAGGCCGCGGTCCGGCAGCGGCCGCGGCCCGAAGCGCTCGCCCTCAGCATCGTCTACGAGGACGACGACCTGCTGCTGGTGAACAAGCCGCCCGGACAGGTCGCGCATCCGGCCTTTCGCAACACGACGGGGACACTGCTCAACGGACTGCTCGGCTACGCGAATCGCGCGTGGACGCCGGCTCTCGTCAATCGTCTCGACAAGGACACATCCGGCCTGGTGATCGTCGCCAAGACCGCAGCCATCCATTCGGCGCTGCAGCAGCTGGCGGCGCGAAACGCCGTCGAGAAGGATTACCTGGCGATCGTCAAAGGGTACCCGGCGCCCGCGAAAGGCACGATCGACCTCGCGCTCGATCGCGATCCGTGGGACCGCCGTCGCGTGATGGTGCGCGATCGAGGTGGGCAGTCGAGCGTCACGCGGTATCGGCGGCTCGCGGCGTCTCGCGACGAGACGCTGTCACTGGTGCAGTGCCGGCTGATCACTGGCCGCACGCATCAGATTCGAGTACATCTCGCGGCGAAGAAGTGGCCGATTCTCGGCGATGCGGTGTACGGCGTGAAGGATCCGCGCCTCGCCCGTCAGGCGCTGCACGCGTGGCGGCTCGCGTTCGATCACCCGCGTACGGGGCAGCGCGTGATCGTCACGGCGCCGATACCCGACGACATGGCTCGCGTGATCGCGGGCGCGGGCCTCGATCCCGGTGGAATTGGCCGCCTCGGTCGGTGATGGTGCTCTGCACACCGCCAATCTGCGATGCGCCGCTGAGTTCGACGGTGACGCCCGGCAACGCGGACCCTGAATCGTCAGTGGCGGTCCCGCGCAGGGAACCGAAATCGTCTGTGCGTCGAGGTGAGGAGTGGAGAGCGCGACAAAGACAAACGCCAGGGGTTCCAACCGCAGGCTCACGCGCTTGGCTGCCTCCTGAAGCGACTGGTTCGAACGGATTGGCGAGATGCTGGGGGAGGCAAGCGACTGCTCAGCGCTGGCGAGCGAACCACAATGCGCGCGGCAAGCACAACTGGTCCACCAAAGCACCCGAGTTGACCGGTCGGGGCAACCGGCGGACGATGGCGATGCGCTTGCGCCCAGGCTCCAGGTCGGCGCGCGGAGCTCAGATGGTGATGCCGCCACGCGCCAGCTCGCCCTGCCGATTCGGTTTATCACCAGCTGCGACAG
Source organism: uncultured Acidobacteriota bacterium (assembly GCA_963807105.1). GTDB lineage: Bacteria > Acidobacteriota > Vicinamibacteria > Vicinamibacterales > UBA2999 > DASPWV01. Next base: position 264,907 of record CAWEAM010000007.1, read on the forward strand.
AATGCCCATCGGAATCACGAGGTGCCACTGCGTAGAGTAGACACAATGATGATCGCCAGCGGATGTCAAATTGTACCGAAGTGTCCTGGTGAAGAAGCGCGTCGGCAAAGGTATCATGCCGCCGCAAGCGGCGTCCGCCACGGAATCCCCGCAGCTCGTGGCACCAGATGTTTTTCTGATCGGGAGCGAGACCGGTGAATCGAAACGAGTCGAGACTGAACGCAGTTCGAAAATGTGGGGCCAGCCTGGTGTTGGCGCTGACCCTCGCGTGGCCAACCAACGCGTCGGCACAAGGGCCCAGCCTCGAGACCGCCGCTGCACCGCCGTTGGAGATAACCGAGCAGGCGGCTTCGGCGCAAACGCGAGAAGAGGAAATCGCCGCGCAGCAGCGAGAGAAGGCGCAGAAGCTCGCGCCCCACCAGCCGACGAGATTCGAGCGCTGGATGGTCGGGCTCGAAGAGAGCTTTGCGAGCCCCCCAAGCGGTTTCTATCCCACCCTTGGCAGCGTCTACCCGGGTGGAGGGTTTACGCCGGGCGTCGGGTACCGGCATTTCTATGGGCGGAAAGCCGTGTTCGACATCGTCGGTCTGTATTCCATCAAGAACTACAAGTCGATCGAGATAGGTACCCGCGTACCCTGGGACGGCAAAGGCCGGTGGTCGTTCGGCACGAGAGCGGGCTGGCTCGATGCGCCAGAGATAGGATTTTTCGGAGTCGGAATGGATCAACCGAATCCACGGGCGAACTACCGGCTCACGCAAGCGTACGGCGCTGTCAGCGCAAGTTTGCGCCCCACATCATGGACCAGGCTGCAGGGCGAGGTTGCGTACGAGGACTACGAGACCGACGAAGGGCGCGGAGGCCATCCTTCGATCGAGACGATCTACACGCCGGAAGTGCTACCCGGTCTGTTCGCGGACCCGACCTACATCCGCTCAGAGGCGATGGCCGCGATCGATTGGCGCACCTCCCCTGGCTACTCGCGAAAAGGCGGCTTCTATGGTGTGACGCTTTCCAACTTCAGCGATCGTGATGACATCTACAGCTTCCAGCGGCTCGACGGCGAGATCGTTCAGCACCTTCCTCTCCTGCGCGAGAACTGGGTGTTCTCCGTTCGCGGCCGCGTGCAGACTACGCTGGACGACGATGACGTGGTGCCGTATTTCCTGCTGCCGCAGCTCGGGAGCGGCAGAACGCTCAGGGGCTATCAGACCGGTCGTTTCCGCGATCGTCATAGCATCCTCACGTCGGCGGAGTTCCGCTGGATACCAAGTCGCCTGGCGCTCGACATGGCCGTGTTCTACGACGCCGGCAAAGTCACCAGCCAGCGCGACGACCTGAGTTTCACGGACCTCGAGAGCGACTGGGGCGTGGGCGCGCGGTTCCATGGCCCGGCGGCGACCGTGCTGCGGATCGAGGCCGCCAAAGGTCGCGATGGCTGGCGGCTGGTGTTTGCCACTTCCGCCGCGTTTTAGTCCCCTGGTTCACGGGAATAGCGCAGCTGACACGATGGGCCAACGGTCATTGCCAAGAAGCAGCGCCGTTCGCGTATGCGAGCGCGGTTGGCGCGGCAGACTCGAGTGCGGTGGCTGGTTGAACAGGATAGACACATGAACATCTCGTTTTTCGCCCGGTCTCACACCTTGGGCCAGTTGGTAGTCGCTCTGATCGCTTGGGCGTGTCTGACTTCGCCGGCCGTCGGCCAGCGCGCGAAGTTCCTGAAGGATGATCCACTGCAGCGCGAGCCCGAATCTCAGGACGCCTCGAAAGTGCAAGAGTGGGAGATTGGCCTGACGCCGGATCTGCTCTTGAACCTGTTCGGCAAGCCCGGAGATCCGAACCTGAACCAGCGGGCGCAGAACGTCAATACGGCGGACGAAGTGCCCGACTCGAGCTGGTTCACGAATCGGATCTACGCGCGTAGCATCTCCGCGAACGAAATCACAACAGGTCCGAACACGATCGCGGGCCCGGCGCCGGGCCGCTGGACGGTGATCAGGGCAAAGAGCGCCGGCGTGGCACCTGGATTCACCATCCGCGACGAGAAGGGTGAGACCTGGTTCATCACGTTCGACGGGCGCGGCAATCCGATCGCGCCGACAGCTGCCATCTCCGTCGCCACACGCCTGTTCTGGGCGATGGGCTACCACCAGGTCGAAAGCTATCTCACGAGCATTCGACCGGAAAACATCGTTGTGGGTCCGGAGGTCACCATCCGCGCGCACGGCAAGCGGCGCCCGTTTACCGATGGAGATCTAAAAGACGTCTTGGATCGGTCGGCCCGCAGCGAGGACGGCTCCTATCACGCGATCGCCGGCCGCGCGTTACCGGGCCGGCCGGTCGGCGGATTTCACTATTTCGGCACGCGGCCAGACGATCCCAACGATGTCGTTCCGCACGAGCATCGCCGCGAGCTGCGTGCGCTGCAGGTGGTCGGGGCCTGGACGAATCTGGTGGACATGAAAGCGGGCAACACGCTCGACACGGTGGTCACCGAAAATGGGCGCGGCGTCCTTCGGCACTATCTGCAGGACGTGGGATCGACCTTTGGCACTGGCGCACTCGCGCCGCGCGACGGCGACGAGGGGCACGAGTACCTTTACGAGGCGGCGCCGGTCTGGCGGCGATTCTTCACCCTGGGACTGTTCATCAGTCCGTGGCAAACCTTGGATTACGACGAGCATCCCGAGATTGGCAAGTTCGAGGGACGCGAATTCGAGCCCGAGAAATGGCGGCCGCGCGTAGCGGTGGCGGCGCTCCGCCATGCCCGCACCGACGACACGTTCTGGGCGGCGTTGCGGGTGATGGCCTTCACCGACGACCTCATTCGCGCCGCGGTCACAACCGGCGGTTACACCGATCCGGCCGCGGAAAAGCTCCTCAGCGACATCCTCATCCAGCGCCGCAACAAAATCGGGCAAGTCTACTTCTCGCGGATCAACCCGCTGACCCGCTTCGCGCTTGCAGACGACGGCGTGCTCACGTTCGAGAATCCCGCGGTCCGGGCGCAGTTCGAGAAGCCACCGGCGGAAGGGTACGAAGGGACCTGGTCGCGATTCAACAACGCGACCGGTCAAACGGAGTCGCTTGGTGCGGCGACGAAGTCGAATGAGGAGCGGTTGCGCGCCCCTGGCGCCTTGCCGACCGGCGCTGACGCCTTTGTAAAAGTGTCAATCCGTGCGCTGAAGCCGGCGCAGGCGCCCTGGAGCGTGCCGGTGGACGTGTACTTCCGCCGCGCCGACAAGGGCTGGACGCTGGTGGGTGTGGAGCGTCTGCCGGCGAAGCCCGTGTCGGAGGTCTCACCAACGCCCGTGCATTGAGGGTTCAAGTCCGGGCATCGCGACAGGACTTCGAGCTCCTTGAGCGTCGCGGAATCGAGAGGCATGGCGGCTCGCGGAAACCGCCGCTCAATCCAGCCGCGCGAGGCGAGCCGGCACGGTTCCGAGCGCGGAATAGTCGTCGCTTTCACGGCCTTCCGCCACGAGCGCACTCAGCAGCTGCTGAACCAGCGCCGTCACTGGTGCCGGCGTGTGCGCCTCGTTCAGGGCATCGAGGACGATGCGGAGATCCTTGCGATAGAGACGCGCCGGAAAGCCGGGCTTGTAATTGCCGTCCAGGATGCGCTGCCCGTGTACTTCGAGCACACGGCTCGCCGCGAAGCCGCCGAGCAGCGCCGCGCGGACCTTGCCCGGATCGACGCCGCTCTTGCGCGCCAGAGCAAACGCTTCGCCCACCGCCACAAGCGTGCCGCCAATCACGAGTTGATTGCAGGCCTTGCAGATCTGACCGGCGCCCGAGTCGCCGATGCGGATGATGCGTTCGGGATTCCCCATCGCCTCGAGGATGGGCCGCACGGCCTCGATCGCCTCCGCGTCTCCGCCGATCATGATCGAAAGCGTGCCTTCGATGGCGCCGATCTCGCCGCCACTGACCGGCGCGTCGAGATACCGCGCCCCCCGCGCCGAGGCCTCACCCGCCATTCGCCTGGCTGTCGCAGGCGCGATCGTGCTCATGTCGATGATGATCGTTCCCGGCTGGAGTGCGGCGAAGACGCCCTCGGGACCCGCGAGGACCTGTTCCACGTCCGGCCCGTCGGGAAGCATCGTGACGATACGGCGTGCGGCTCGCGCAACGGCTGACGGCGAGCTCGCACCGGTGGCGCCGGCCGCGACGATTTCGTCAATCGAGCTTTGTCTGCGGCTGTTGACGATCAACGAGAAGCCGCGCTTGAGAAGATTGCGCGCCATGGGCTTGCCCATGACACCCAGACCGATGAAGCCGACCGTTTCGGGCATCCGGCGAACATACACGAGGAGCGATGAAACACGAAGCGCCAGCCACCACCGCCGCGCGTGGCGGCGGCGCCGACACGCCGATAGAGCTAGCGCATGAAACGCGTCGGCGCGGCTTTTCTGCTCATGTTCGGCGGCCGCCTTTTTTCTGTGTGCGCCGCTTCGCCGTGTTGCCTTTGGTCGCCGCCTTGCGCGCACCAGGCTTGCTGGCCCGCTGTGGCGAAGAGCCTCGTGCCGCAACGCCGCCCGCAGGCTTGCCTGTCGCCTTCTGTCTTGGCGCCGGCCGCTTCCTTTTGCGCGAGGAACCTGCTCGAGCCTTGCTGGCAGCCTGACGGCGCGGCATGCCGGCGCCGAGGTCGTCACGATTGTCGTCGCTGACATCCGCCGCTTCCTGCCGTTGCGGGGGCGCTTCGGCGCTCCTCGCCTCCGAGCCGACGCTATTCGTAGCGTTTTCGTTCGCCATCCACGGCGGCATCGGCCCCTTGCGGCCGCGCCCGCCGCGCGGCTGCTGTTGCCCCTGCTGCCGCCGCTGACGCGCGAGCTCGTCGGGAGACAGCCGACCTGCCATCGTGTAGTGATCCGGGTTGACCTTGTTGATTCTGCTCACGGCTGGCTCCTCGGAAACTGAACAACGAAGAACTGGAACGGATCAGACGCGGAAGCGGAGCGCGGCGGCGACGCCGCCATACGGTTCGAGCAACGACACGTCCTCGATGAAGCGAACGTTCGCGCCGGTTTGCTCAGCCCGCCTGACCAGCTCGTCGGCGAGCTTGAGCCGATCGCTGTCAGGCGCTCCTGACGGCGCCGAGGTGTGAGCTTCGATCGCGCGCTCGGGGGCGTCGGGCGGCAGCGGCGCCACTCGCATCGCGTCGGGCCGGCCGGCGATCAACAGCTCGTCCACTTGTCCGAGGGTGAGCGCATGAAGCGTCGCTTCCGGACCGACAGTGGCGAGTCCGTTGCCCTGCCACGCACCGACGACTTCCCGGACGCGCTCGGCATCGGTCTCCGCATCCTTCTTCCGCAGCACTTCGAGCGTCGTCTGCAGGAGCTTGTCGTCGGGCACGCGCTGATCGAGGGCCACCACGTCCACGAGCTTGTCGATCAGCCGCTGTGGCAGCTGCTCCTTGAGGATCGGAACGACCACCTCGTCTCCGGCGACGATGATGTGCCTGATGCGCTCGTCGGTGACCACACGATCCAGCACGCTGACGACGTCCTTGACGTGGAGCAGGTGCCAGTTGTCGGCGTGGCGCTGGTAACGCGCCTGCGACCAGCCGCCCATGTCGGTGCGGCGCATCCGATCGCTCACGACCCTTTCGCGCCGCTCCACCGCGCCAAGGCCGAAGACGACGATCCGCGCGCGATTGGTGTCGAGAACCACCGCGGCGTACCGTGGATATTGATCGACCAACCGCGCGAGCAGATAGAGATGCGGCGTCGCGCCGATAAACAGCGCGTGCTCGCCTACCGGCACTTGCAGCGGAATTGCCTCGAAGAAGTCGTTCGCGCCCGCACACGCAAAGATGGCGGCGCCATTCATCGACGGCGTCACCTGCGCCGCGAGGTATTCGCGGATGCGTTCGGCATCGCGATCGAAGCTCTCTCGTTCGGGCGTGTGATCGCGAAATGCCCGCTGACGCTCGGCGAACACTTTGCGGAGGAACGGGCCGTGGCTGTCACGGCCGTGGCTGTCGGGTGCCAGATTCAGGTAAAGGCTGAGAACGGGCAGCTCTTGCGGCTCGAACGCCGCCAATTTCTCGAGCTGCTCGCGCAGCGGGGTGGCCATCGCAGGGCTCGATCTCGCCATGCCGGCTGTTTGTTGCAATCGACATTCCCAGCTTGAACGTCAGGGGCTGACAAGCCAGCAGAAGCCGATTATCAATCGCGTGCAGACGTTCGACGCGCGCGCGGCCACATCGCACTGCAGCGCGGCAACAAACAGGACCACGAGCGCACGGATCAGGTTAGGTTCGCGGCAGCCGTCCTCAAGCAAGTTCCAGCTGAGGTCCCACGGTCAGGCGCATCGCCGGCTGATTGAGAATCGAGTACCTGGCGATGATGCGCGATGCGCGCGTACGCGATCGCGACGATCTGACTCTCTTCACCCTCGATGTCGCAATGCAGTTCCACGTCGATCGGCCGGTCTGCGTTCGCCAGCCGCTCCGCTTCGCTGGGGGTGACGAACCCGATGATCGCGATAGAACCGTCGCGAAGATGGTGGATCTCGAAGTTTCGATAGCGCCGCTCGGCGAACAGCGGCGCGGCGAGGCCCGGTGAACCCGTGAAGCCATAAACGCCTTGCGGCAGCTCGGCCGCGGCGGTTCCTTCTTCACGGGCGTTTACCAGCCGCACCTGATGCTCGTCGCGCAAGGTTGCGCGCGCGCCGTCTGAGGTCGCGTTCGTCATCATGCTCATCAACGTTACTCGGCGGCCATGAACGGATAGCGCCAGTCGCGCGGTGGCGAGAACGTCTCCTTGATGCTGCGCGCGCTAACCCACCGCAGCAGGTTCATCCTCGAACCCGCCTTGTCGTTCGTGCCCGACGCGCGCGCGCCGCCGAACGGCTGCTGGCCGACGACAGCGCCGGTGGGCTTGTCGTTGACATAGAAGTTGCCGGCCGCATTTCTCAGCACCCGCGATGCCTCGGCCACGGCACGGCGATCGCGTGCGAACACCGCTCCGGTCAGGGCGTAAGGAGACGTGTCGTCGACCAGGCGGAGCGTATCACTCCACTTGCCGTCGTCGTAGACGTAGGTCGTCAACACCGGCCCGAAAATTTCTTCGCAGAGCAGGCGATACCGCGGATTGGCCGTCTCCACCAGCGTCGGCTCGATGAACCATCCCTCCTTGCCGTCGCAGCCGCCGCCTTTGATGATCGTGGCGTTCTTCCGCGCGTCGTCGATGTAGCCGGAGATCTTGTCGAACGCCTTTCGATCGATCACGGCGCCCATGAAGTTCCTGAAGTCCTTGACGTCGCCGACACGGATCTCGCTCATCATCGCGACCATGCGATCGCGAACCTCGGGCCACAGCGAGCGCGGAATGTAGGCGCGGCTCGCGGCCGAGCACTTCTGCCCCTGATACTCGAAGGCGCCGCGGACGAGCGCCACCGCGACTTCCTGCGGATCGGCCGACGCGTGCATGACGACGAAATCCTTGCCGCCGGTTTCGCCGACGATGCGCGGATAGGAGCGGTATTGTGGCAGGTTCTGCCCGATCCGTTCCCACATGCCGTTGAAGACGCCCGTCGATCCGGTGAAGTGGATGCCGGCGAAGTCTTTGTGGTCGAGAACCCGCGCCGAGATCTCCGCCGCATCACCCGGTACGAAGTTGATGACGCCCGGCGGAAGTCCGGCGGCTTCGAGCAGCCGCATGACGTAGTAGGCGCTCACCATCGCGGTGGATGCCGGCTTCCACAAGACCGTGCAACCCATCAGCGCAGGCGCCGCCGGCAGGTTGCCGGCGATCGCCGTGAAGTTGAACGGCGTGACCGCGTAGACGAAGCCTTCGAGGCCGCGGTAGTCCGATTGATTCCAGACGCCGTGCGAGCTGATCGGTTGCTCGCCATACAGCTCCTGCGCGAACGCGACGTTGAAGCGCCAGAAATCGATCAGCTCGCTCGCGGCATCGATCTCGGCCTGAAACGCCGTCTTCGACTGTCCGAGCATCGTCGCCGCGTTGAGCGTCTGGCGCCAGGTGGTGGTGAGCAGCTCCGCAGCGCGAAGGAAAACAGCCGCCCGCTCGTCCCACGGCCACTCGGCCCAGTCGCGCCGCGCCTCAGCCGCCGCGCGGATCGCGTTCTCCACGGTCTCGGCGCTCGCCTTGTGCCAGTCGGCGAGCACGTGCGCGTGCTTGTGCGGCATCACCGCGGTCGCGCTCTGGCCGCTTCGCACCTCGCAGCCGCCGACGATTGCGGGAATGTCGAGGCGCTCGTCGGCCATCGCCGTGAGCCGAGCCTTGAGCTCTACACGCTCGGGCGTTCCCGGCGCGTAGGTATAGTTGGGATCGTTCTGCGGCGGCGGGACCCGCCGCACACCCGAAATGGATGAGAGCATCAGCCTATTTTATGTCTTGACGGAGTGCGCCACCGATTTGTGGCCGATCCTGTTCTCGCTACGCGCGCGCCCCTTCGATCTCGACTTTAATGTGGCGCCACTTGCCCTGCCGGAAACGCATCACCGTCAACACGCAACGAGTGAGATGGCCGAGCAGGATGGCAAGCCAGATGTCGCCGGGCTGCAGCGGTCGGGTCGCCTGGATGAAAAAACAGAGGCCGATGGGCACACCGATCTGCGACGCGAGCGTGATGAAGAGCGGACTGCGTGTATCGCCGGTGCCCTGCAGACCACCGGTGTAGACGAGAGCGAGCGTGATGAAAAAGCCCGACACGGCGAGATAGCGGAGCAGCTGCTGACCGATCGGTGCGACGTTCGGGTCGGTGGCGCCGAAGATCCCGAGCAGCGGCTGCGGAAACGCAATGAACAGCAAGCCGACGACGGCCGCCACTGACAACCCGATGCGCGACGCGGCGTTGACGCCTTGAATCGCCCGCTCGGGATGGCCGGCGCCCAGGTTCTGTCCGGCGATGGTCGCGGAAGCGCCCATCAACCCGACTGACGTCCACGTGATCATCGAGAAGAGCTCGGTGTAGCCGATTGCGTACGCGGCCTGCGCCGCGGCGCTCTGTTCCAGCGACCCGATGAAGCGCAGGAGCAGCACGCCGGCGATGTTCATCGCGATCCCCTGAACGCCCGTCGGCAATCCAAAACGGAACAGCGAACGGATCGTCGCCCACTCGGGCCGCCAGTCCATGTTTCGTGAGAAGCGGATCACGCAATCGCCGCGGAACAGATGCCACAACGCGTACAAGCTGACCGTGGCCGATGCGATCCCGGTGCCCAGCGCCGACCCCATCGTCCCGAGCGCCGGGATCGGACCGAGGCCGCGGATCAGGATCACGTTGAGGACGATGTTCAGAACGGTCATCGTCAGGCCGAGGCGGAGGGGCGTCTTCGCGTCGCCGGCTGCCCGCAGCGCGGAGCTGAGCATGAAGAACATGAGCATGCCGATGCTCAGCACGAACGTGAGACGCAGGAACGGCAGCGCCTGCTGTTTCACCTCCGGGGCGGCGTTGACCAGGTCCAGCAGCATGGGCGCGGCGAAGTATCCAACAGGCGCGAGCACGAGGAACATCGCCACCGCGGTGAGAAACGCCTGCTGCACGACGCGATTCACCCTGTCGGAATCGCCGGCCCCGGCGAAGCGCGCCACGAGCACGGCCTGGCCGGTGAAGAGCGACGCCATGAAGACGATGACGACCAGAAAAATCTGCCAGCTCACGCCGATCGCGGCGTTTGCCGTGTATCCGATGAGGTGGCCGACGAGCACGTGGTCGATGACGCCCTGCAGACCCGCCACCAGGTTCTGGATCATGGTGGGCCACGCGAGCTTCCACACCGCGGGGCTGATAGGTCCTTCAACGAGCGAGCGATCGAAGGGTGATTTTTTCGTCGGGGCCGGACCGGACATAAAGCGGAAACATCGATTGTATGTCTAAAAGACCAGCCAGGCGCCGAGTCCGGCAGCTATCGTGACGAGCATCGGGACGGGCCAGAGGTACACGGCAGCGAGGAGCAGAATCACCACCACGGCAGCAAACGCTACCAGACCCAGCGGCCAGAGCGCGGCCGTGACGAGCCGAACTGCCCACCGGTCGCGCATCACCAACAGGCCAATCACGACGCCAACGGCGTAAATCGCCGCCGCGATCTCAAACATCCAGTTCCTGCGCCTCCTCTGCCCGTTCCATGATGAAACGGAAGCGCGCCGACGCGTCTTTGCCCATCAACTCGTTGATCACCCGATCGGTCACGAGTTGATCCGAGACCTCGACCTTCAGCAGGCGCCGCGTCCGCGGGTTGAGCGTGGTTTCCCAGAGGACCTTCGGCATCATCTCGCCGAGCCCTTTAAACCGCGTGATCTCCGGCGTGGCGCGCCCGGTGCGTTGTCTGACGATCTGATCTTTCTGCGCATCGTCGAGCGCCCAGAAGGTTTCCTTGCCGATGTCGATGCGATACAGGGGAGGCTGCGCCAGATACAACTTACCCGACGACAGCAGCTGCGGCATGTGGCGATAAACGAACGTCATGAGCAGTGTCGCGATGTGATGACCATCCGAATCGGCGTCCGAGAGGATGATGATCTTGCCGTAGCGGAGTCGCGACAGGTCGAAGCTCTTGCCGACGCCGCAGCCGAGCGCCGTGACCAGATCGGACAGCTCCTTGTTCTCGAGCACCTTGCCAGTGGCGAGCCCCTCGGTGTTCATCACCTTGCCACGCAGGGGGAGGATCGCCTGCCGCGCGCGATCGCGTCCCTGCTTGGCCGATCCGCCGGCGGAATCGCCCTCGACGATGAAGAGCTCGCTGGTGAGGGAACCGGGATGGGTGCAATCCGAGAGCTTGCCGGGCAGGGTGACGCGGCCAGAGGTCGGCCCTTTGCGCACGACTTCCTGCTGCGCGGCGCGGCTCGCCTCGCGTGCGCGCGCGGCGAGGATGATGCGCGCCACGATCGCTTCTGCGATCGACTGATTGCTGTTCAACCAGTGCTCGAGCGCCGGACGCACCATGCCGTCCACGGCGGACAGCACCTCGAGATTGTTCAAGCGATCCTTGGTCTGCCCCTGAAACTGCGGCTCCTGGAGGAACACGGACAGCACCCCGACGAGGCCTTCGCGAATGTCCTCGGCGGTTAGCGTTACGCCTTTGGGCGTGAGGTTGTGGGTCTCGATGTAGTTGCGGACCGCCTTGCCGACGCCGGCGCGGAACCCGTTCTCGTGTGTGCCGCCCGAACCGGTGGGAATGCCGTTGACATAACTGCGCAGGTGCTCGTCGGTGGCTTCAGTCCACTGCACGACCAGCTCGATTTTGACGCCATTCTCCTTCTCGATCGTGAACGGCGCCTCGTGCACGGCCCTGGCGTTGCGCTCGCCGACGATCTTCCGCAGGTAATCGACGAGTCCCTCTTGGTGCTGAAACACCTGCCTCGCGCCCGAGGTCTCGTCGTCGAACATGACCTTGACGCCGCGATGCAGGTAGCTGGCGATCTCGAGGCGCTCGCGAATCACCGCGGGATCGAAGTCGGTTTTGGGGAAGATCGTGGGATCGGGATGGAAGAAGACGGTGGTCCCCGAGCCGCGCGCCGCGCCCAGCTTCTTCAACCCCGCGGCCGGCTTCCCCTGCTTGAAGCGCATCTCCCACTGCTGCCCGTCGCGCTTGACCGTGGCCACGAGCTCGCGTGAGAGCGCGTTGACCACGCTCGCGCCGACGCCGTGCAGACCGCCGGCAGTCTTGTAGCTGCCCGCCTCGAACTTGCCACCGGCGTGGAGCACCGTGAAGATCACTTCGAGCGCGCTCTTCTTCGTCTTGGCGTGAACGTCAACCGGGATTCCGCGGCCGTCGTCGCTGACGGTGACCGACGAGCCGTCCTTGTGCAGTGTGACAGTGACGTTCGAGGCGAAGCCATTCATCGCCTCGTCAATCGCGTTGTCGAGGATCTCCCAGACGAGATGATGCAGGCCCGAACTGCCGACGCCGCCGATATACATTCCCGGCCGCTTGCGGACGGGTTCCAGCCCTTCGAGGACGGTGATGTCTTTTGCGGTGTACGTCGGCGCCATGGAACGGAACGATTATACGAAGCGGATCCGGTCGCGCGACGCGTCCCAGCGCCAGACCTGACCGTTGCCGTGCAGGCGCACGCCGCCCAGCCAGCGATCGATCCCGCAAAACGCGACCCGATCCAGTGCTCGGCGCATGACGCGTGTGCCGGCGTCGGTGAGAGTGACGGCGCGCCCGAGCATCGCGAGCGAGCTTGTATCGAGCGACCCATCCTCAATGGTCAGCAGCGGCTGGCTGCTGCGGATGAGCGGCGCGACGTGAAACAGGAACCCGGCGTCGCCGAAGAAGAACGGATCCTCGCGGTCGATGCCCGCTTCGATGAACACGTCGCCCAGCACCCGCGGACCATCGGCGACCGCTTCGAGCGTCTGCTGCTCGGTGCGAGAGAGCCCGTTGTCGAGCGACGGGAACTGCTCCAGGTGCCGCCGCAACGCAGGCGCGAGGTGCGGCAGTGCGGTGACACGCGCGAGCGCATCGCCCACGGCGGTCGGATTCGGCGAGCGGAACGCCTGCCACGCGTCCCGCGCCGCGATTCGCTGCGTGGAGGTGACCGGTTGCCGGCCGTGAAAGAGCGCGGCGAATTCGGCCGCAGGTATGTGTCCGAGATATGTCGTGGCCGGCACCATCGTGACCGCAGGACCGCCGTCCACCGGCGCGCGGTCGAGAATCTGAATCAGGTGCAGCTGATCGTAGAGGTCGTGCTCGAACCAGAGGACGATTTCGTCAATGCCGCCGCCGAGCGCGCCATCGAGGGCGGCGTCACGCTCTTCCAGCCCGCGCGCGATCTGCTCGCTCGATCCCGCGCCGGACGCGGCAAGAAAGTCGGCCCTCACCTGACGCAGCGCGGCGGGGTTGAGACCGGCCGGCACCGGCCCTTCGTGCAACACGTCGTTCCACGGCACGATTGGATCGCTGATGCCGGCCGCGCGGATCTTGTCGACGATCGCGGAGCCGTTGGTGAGGTGAAGGGTTCTTGCCACGGTGCCGAGTCCGTTCAGGACTTTACACCGTCGGGCACGCTCGACGTCGTGTCGTCTGTCGCCGTCGTCAGTGGGACCGCGGCCGCTCGAACAGCTGTTGATCGATCGGCTGATTGTGCCGAATCGACTCCGCGGTGTAGGTGATCGTGGCGCCGGGCACGACGACTCGCGTCCGGAAGGGAAGCTGAACGCCGCCGACCGCGCGAAAGTCCTCATGGAAGACGCTCACGGCCGGGCGTGCGAGCGCCGCGAGCTCGGCGCCGTCGAGCGTGCGCAGGCCCGTGCCCACGAAGTTCTTGTCCCAGCCGGCCGTTTCGTTGAAGCCGCGCCCGGAGCCGCTTTCCGTGTCGATGGCGTCCTCTCCGATCAGCGTCACCTTCCTGTTGGGTGTGGCTTCGAGAATCCGGAAGCGCGTCCTGAGGCCACGGCTGTTGTCGTGCTGCCCGTCGGTGACACGGGTGCGAACTGCGCGCAGCGCGGCTTCACCGCCGATCGCCTCGACGTATCGTTGAAGGGATGCGACCTTCCGGGCGCGCCGCGGCCTGCATGAGGATGAACGCGGTAAGAAGCGTCAAGGCCTTCGGCATTGGCAGAGTTCCGCGAGAGGCACCGTCCAGGTGGCTGTGTCTTCTGACGGCGCGCCGAAGTGAAACGCTGATTGCGTCCGCCAGGCAATTGCGGCGTGCACATGAATTGACGCGCCAGGGGCGCGAAAGAGCCCTGACGGATGCTGGTTTCGGCCGAGAAGGGCCTGTCGACGTCGATGGCGCGATCGTCAACGCAAATGCTTGGCGGAGTAAGATGCACTTCTGCGATGAACTGGGTTCGCGTGGCAGTCTGGGTTGCGGCGGCCGGCGCGACCGCGGGGCTGGCGGCGATGACCTACGATCTCGCGCGCCCGCCGCGTCCGGCCATCGCCATGCCGATCGAGAAGTTGCCTGCGCACCAGGATCGCAATCCATGGGCGCGCTGGAGCGTCACCGAGCAGATGTCGGCGCAGCACGTGCTGATTGTGCACGTCGAAACGCGTCACCTGAACGAAGCGCGCGCGATCGCGCGGATCATCGTCGAGCCGATCATTCCGAAAGAGAAATACGCCGAGATTCTGATCTACTTCCATCGTCCCGGCCGGCCCGATGCGCTCGTGCCGCGGCGCGTGCAGTGGACACCGAAGGGCGGGTATGTGGAGAGCGTGTACGAGACTACGAACTGAGAATGGTGCTTTGGGGTGCCTGACCCGCATGCAACCGACACGTCCGGCGCGTCGTTTCTCAGTTCCTAGTTCTCCGTTCTCAGCTCCTCGTTCTCGACTTCTTCAGCTCGCAGACCGCCGGCGCGGTGTGCGGCGGGCGCGCGGCGGACTCGAGGGCTCGTCGTCCTTGGCGCGCGCCCGGGAGTCTTTGGCGCGGGTGCCCACCGTCTTCCGAGCGGCGCGCGGCGCGGCGGCCTTGCGCGCGCGTTTCGGCTTCGTCTCGTGCTCGGGCGCGACGTTGCCAATGGCGTCGCCCGCCTCTTCTTCAATTGGCCGCACGGGCATGGGCGCCGGCTCGTCGATCGGCTCCATCGACGGTGCCGCCTCGAAATCGGCTGGTACGGCCGCCTGCTCCACGCGCGTGGACCAACCGTGCGGTACGTTGGCGCGGACAGTGCCGCTGGCGAATGCACGCAAGCCGCCCTGGCGATCACGCTCCAGCCGCAGGAATCCGTCCTTCTGGCATGCGCGCATCAGGTCGACGATCGAGCCGAAGTGACGCTCGTCGAAGTCCGGCCGCGCGCTGCGAATGAACTGCTTGAACTGGCGGACGTACATCGGCCAGCGCGGAGCGGTCGTGGCCTCGGCGAGAATCGAGCGGACCAGCGCGACGCCTTCGGCAAGGTTGCCGTTGGCACCGGGCGCGGCCTGCTCCTCCGACTCGTCGGATTCACCCGCGATCTGCGGTGCCGGCGGCGCTGACGCAGTCGCCGGAGTCGGCTCCGCCTCCACATCGCCAGATGACGAATCGTCGTCCACGATCTCGACGAGCGTGGTGCGGCCGCTGTGTTTGAGCCTGACGAGGCCCTGCTTTTCCAGCTTCTCCGCGAAGTCGCGGAACGTGCTGGCGCCGTAGTCGCGTTCGGAGAACGAGGAATCGAGCTGGAGAAGAGTGCTCTTGAGCAGGCCGAGCTGCGGCGACACTTCGCGATCGACGAGCACTTTGAGCGCGCGCCGCACGAGGGGCAGGACCTGGTCGAGCGGGACGGCGGCCGATGCGCGTCCGCGATCACCGCGCGGGCCGCGCTGGTGCGGGGGGCTCCGCCGCCCGACGCCGGCGCGCTGGCGGCGCTTCCGGTGACGTTCTCGTAGGCGATGAACTCGGTGCAGTTTTTCTGCATCACCTGGCTGGTGAAGGCGCGCCCGCCGATAACGAACACTTTGCGGTCGTACTGCTTGAGCTTCTCGACGAGGGTGATGAAATCGCTGTCGCCGCCGACAATTACGAACGCGTTGATGTGCGCGTGCGTGAACGCCATCTCCAGCGCGTCGAGCGCGAGATCGATGTCGGCGCCGTTCTTGTCGCCGCCGGGCGTCATGACGCGCTGCACCATGCGCACGGCGTGCTGCGACATCGCGCGGCCGTGATCCCCTGCCCTCTTCCAGTCGCCATAGGCGACCTTGGTGATGATCTCGCCACGCTCCTTGATGGCTTCGAGCACGGCGCCGATGTCGAACTGGCGCCCGAGCGTGGTCTTGACGCCGATCTCGATGTTGTCGAAATCGACGAATACGGCAAACTTCAAACTTTGATCTGACATGTGAACTGCTGACGGCTTTCGACGAACGGCTCTCGGCTGGACTGGCCGGGCATCAGGCCCGGATGTTCCGGATTGAGCGGTGGAAACTGAACTACCAGTATATCTGACTGGCCCATCGCCATGCCTGGCCGTCCTGGTTGAACTCTCAGGATCAAAACTGGAAATAGATGAAGTCGAGCGTCACGTTGCTCCGCAGCACCAGTGTGAGCGCGGCCAGGGCGCCAACGGTGAGCGCCTGAGTCCCCACCACCGTGGCCCGATCCTCGAAAGCCTCCAGCCAGCGGCTGAACCCCGTCCACCGCTCGCGGCGCAGCGTCCAGATGTCGTTGACGAACAAGGGCATCGCCCATGTGGCAGCAAGCACCAGCAGGTGAAGACCCAACTCGCGCTCGACGGGTGTGCTGCCTGCGGACGCAGAAGAAGAAACGATATCAGGCCACCAGGTGCGGGAAGAACGCGACGAACAGGCAGAAATCGAGCAGGCTGCGCCGTGCGTGCATCTCGCCCTTGTAGACGTCGATCGTGTAGCTCAAAAACTGGAACGTGTAGAACGAGATGCCGGCCGGCAGCAGAATGGACAGCGTCGGCAACCCCACCGTGATCCCGAGCGCGGCGAAGGCGGCCTGCGCGTTCTCGATGAAGAAGTTGAAGTACTTGAAGAACCCCAGCATCCCGAGGTTCACGATCAGGCTGGCGACGAGGTACTGCTTCTTGTGCGCCGGATCGTCTTCCATTCGCTGAGTGCCTGAGGTGCCTCGGTGCTTGCTGTTCGGGTACGATGCTCTGGTGCTTTGGTGCTCCGTCTTGGGGGCCGGCGCCAGTGTTCTCTGCACCAGCTGTTCAGCGCTTGCCGTTGCTCGGCAGAAAACGCCGTCGACACCATTACCGAGCGCCCAGCACCAAAGCACCCAAGCGCCTCAGGCACAACGGGCACCTTAGGCACCGAGGAAGAAACTGTGCTGGAATGACGGTTGCAGAGATCCCCCGAGGAGGAACCCCATGTCGCGCCTTCGTCCTGTTCTCCGGTCGTTTTCGACGCTTTCAGCTATCGCGCTGTTCTGTGGCACGGTCGCTGCGGCGCAGGAGTCGGTGCAGAAACTGATGGAGCGCGGCGCGCTGCAGGAGGCCGTCGACCGCGCGGGGGCAGAGGGAGGGAATCAAGAATCGATCTATCTCGCCGCTCAGGCGCTCTCCAAGATGGACAACAACGGCGGCGCCGAGGAGCGATACAGCCGCCTGCGCGAAGATGGCAACGACGCCTGGAAGGCAATCGGCGAGTCAGGCGCGAAGTTGATCGCCGGCGATCTGAACGGCGCCATGGACGCGGCAAATGGTGCGGTGGCGGCCGACGATGGCAACCCGTACGCGCACTATCAGCTCGGAATGGTAGCGTTCAAGCAGGGCAGCTTCCAGCGCGCCGTGCAGGCTTTCGATCGCTGCCTCAGATCAAAGGCGATCTCGCGTACGCGCACTACTACGGCGGAATGTCCGCGCAGCGACTGAAACAGACGCCAAAGATGGCGGAGCACCTCGGGCCAGTTCGTCAAGCTCGCTCCCGATGCGCCCGAGCGGCAGGCGGTGCAATGCGATTCTGCGGTCCTCAGCTGAGTCTTCGCAGTTAAACGGCGTTGAGCAGTCTCGCTCAAACCGTGACTGATCGACTGGCGACGCTCAGAAGATATGCCCGATCCCGATATAGAAGCGCCCCTTTGGCTTCGGCTCCCCCGGCCGAACCGCCGACTAGGAATGCCGAAATCCACGCGCAACATCGCGAAGGGCGAGGCCAGTCGCAGGCCGATGCCGTAGCCGACTTTGAGATCGCCGAACGAGAAGTCGTCGCCCGGCGCGAAAGACGTTGCCGGCATCGACAAAGACCACGCCCTGCACCCAGCCGCGAACGGGAAACCGCGCTTCCTGATTGAAGAGCAGCATCGCATCGCCGCCGCCAAAGCCCGCCGGATCGCAGCGGTCCGAGCGAATTCTCCGCATAGCCGCGCACTGTCGTCGCGCCGCCCAACAGGAACCGATCCGACGGTACGAGCACGCCGTTGCGCTGAACTCGGTTCCAACCTGCGCGCGTGACGCAAGCACAAGCTCGCCCGAACGGCCGGAAGTAGAGCCGCTGAACGAGCAACTTCGCGCTCGGAAAGTCGGAACCGAGCGCCGTGACCGCCTGGTCCCAATTCATCGAACTGAACCAGCCTGTGCTCGGCTCGAACGGATCATCGCGCCGATCGAGTCAGCGCCGCAGCCGTGAGCTTGGCGACGTTGACGATGATATCGGAAATGGATCGTCCGCGGCCGGCCGGGATCGAAGGTGTCGATTGCGTTCGAACCGATAACCGTACGTCACTTCTGAACGCCGCGACGGCCGCCAGCGCTGCTCCGCGCTCACGCCGCGCTTGTCGGTGATCGATTCGCGACGTCTCCATTTCGACAGCGGAAGCGCTGGCGCGAGTCGTACATGAAGCCGTTGGAGCGTACTGGCAGTCCGAAGAACGACGCGTTGGACATGAAGCAGGCTCTCGCTTCGGCGATCGCGCTCGTACGCGAGCGGCGATGCCGGCGGTGAGCGCGCGACCGAAGAGATTCTGATTGCGGATGTCGGCGAGGACGCCGAGGCTCTGATTGCGCTGCTCGTCGACGTCGCCGGACGTCGGTGACCTTCTCGTCGTTGAACTGCAGCCCGTAGCGCAGCCGCCAGACCGGGTACTCGATCAGGCGAACCACCGCGCGGACCGGCTGTATGTTCGCCGCCTTGTCTTCTGGCGTCGGCTCGAGCGGCAGCGGCTCGAAGTCAACCTGCCGGAACACGTTGGTGTCGTAGAGCCGCTTGCGTGCCTGCGACCAGTCCGCGAGATTGACCGGCTCGCCCCGGCCGAAGGCGCAGCGTGCTCGCGACCACGACGCCTTCGCGCGTTTGCGTGTCGCACCCTCGGTCGCGACTTCGCGGAGGATCTGCTGCGGACCTTCCGTCGACAGTGAACGCCACGTCAACCACCGCGGCGCCGTTTTGTCCGGCACCGGCTCGACGTCGACCTGCACCAGGTTGAATCCGAGACGCGCGTAGAAGTCCTGCACACGCCGGCGCGCGGCGTCGAGATCGGCGGTGACGATACGGCATGCCGTATTCGAGACCGGCGGCCCGCGCCACCGCCACCTGACGCGACTGGGATGCACGCCCGGGAAAAGCATCGCCTCGACCGACGAAGCGCGAGCCCTCGTCGATCGTCACAGGCAGCGTTGCCGTCGATGCCGGCGACCCGCGGCTGCATCCGCGCGTCGACCTCGGCCTCGAGGAAACCCCTGATCGCGGTAGTAGCCGGCGATCGCGCTCGCGATGCGCGCAGGCTCGAGCCAGCCATCCACTTCGAGCGCCGCGTTCCTTGAGCGCGGCGTCGAGATCGTCGGCATCGAAGTTGGTGTTGCCGATGTAACTGCACATTCCGCGACGCACACGCGTCGCGCCGCTTTCGACCTTGACGCGCACTTGCTTGCGCTCCGGCGTCGATTCGGCGACCGTCGCCTCGACGATACTGCCGATGTAGTCTCTCGCCGCATGAGATGGCGGCGGATGCGCGTTTGAATGTCTTCGATCAGGAACCGATCGAAGATCGTGCGCCGCCAGGAATCGCGGAGCTCCTCTTCGCAGATCTGGCTCGAGCTGATGGCCGACGATCACCAGCTCGGCGAGCGGACCGCGGATGATCGTCGTAATTGAGGGCGATCGATCTGGCCGTCCTCCGCCGGGCTGCGCGGTGCCACGAATGCGGACTTCGTAATAGCCGCGATCCTGATAGTCGTCGCGCATCTCGTCGATGTCGCGCTGCCACGTGTAGAAGTCGAACTCCTTACCAGGCGTCGAGCTTGAGCAGCTCCCGCAGTTCCGCTTCCGGGCGGCCGAGCTCGCCTGAGAAGGTGATCGCGGACACTTCCGGCTGCGGACGGACGCTCGCTGGCGCCGTGGTACCGCGCCGCCGAACGTGATTTCATGTCGCAGGGCGACCGCGCGCTCGATGATTGTCGCGAGAGATGGCGCGCAGTTCGATGTGCGACGCGGTGTGTAGCTCACAATCGCGGACAGGGCGCCGCTTTCGCGCAAGCTCTGCGACAGCGTGACCTCGACGTCGGGCCGCAGCCGTTTCGACAGCGTCAAGCCGCGTCGACGGGTCGGTTTCCGACGCGATCAGGCCCGGGTCGGCACGGAACTCGTCGCTCTCAAACCCACGCTCGACCCGGAGGGTGTCGAGACCGACCGCGCGGCCGGTGGCGCCGAGCAACTCCGCCGACAGCAGCGTGACCGCATCCTCGCTCGCGCAAGTTGCCGAAGAGCATCGTCATCGCCTCGCGCGAGTCGATAACCGATGGATTGGACGAGCGGACGTCGGTCTGCAACCGATCGAGCGGTCCGCTCAGCGTCAAGCGTGATATCGATGTCGGACGCCACCCGGGTCTGCAGCTCGACGTCGAATTCCGGCTCGATGCGCGTCGGATTGGTGAACGAGATGTTGCCGCGCGCGACGTGGAAGGTGCGGCCCGCGAGATAGACTTCGCCGCCTTCGCGCAAGGTGATCTGCCCGACCAGAACCGGCTCGTCAACCGTGCCGCCGATGCGCACTGCGCCGCCCGCTTCGAGCCGCGCGTAATTGTTGTCGACGCGCAGATCTTCGCGCGTCGTCAGCGAAATGTTGAGGTGCAGCTGATCGAGGCTGCCCCTGTCGCCGGCGGCGATCGGCGCGACGGTCTGACGCGCCGCAGCGAACGCCGCGATGCTGATCGGCTCGTTGAAGACACTGCGCGCGACGATGACGTCGCCGGCGAGATTCCAGGCCGCCGCGCTCGTCGGGCTCGGATGATCAGGAGCGCGTCCGACTCACTCTGCAGACCTCTGGGATATTCGAGCGCCGCGCCCTGAATCTGCAACGGTCGAGCGCGCCGCTCAGTCGGTGTCGTGCCCGTGCAGCAAGAAGCCGCCCTCGAGGATCAGGTCGCCGCCGTTGGCCGTGCCGTGGAAGCTGTCGAACAGCACGCGCTGGCCGTCGAAGGCGACCGTGCCCTTGAGATCGCCGAGCACGATGCGCGGCTCGCGAATCAAGACACTCGGCGTCCGTGACGTCGACGCGTCCGCTGAACACCGGCGTGCACGGCGAGCCGCCAATGCCCACGTTGACCTTCGCCGCGCCGTTCAACCGCGATGGTCGGGCGCAAACGCCGAGAGCACGCGCAGATCGGCGTCGCCCTTGACGCTAAAGTCGAGCGTCGCTTTGTCCGCCGGCGCCAAGCGCGCCGTGCCGGTCAGGGTGAGCTCGCCGCCGCCGGGGACGCGTGGTGCCTGTGCCGCCGCGGCACGGCGGCCGCGGCGAAACCGCCGAAGCTCCACACTACGTCTTCGGCCGTCAGTGCTGCCGCCTGCTGATCGCCAGGACGGATGGCCGCACCTGCGCCACCGGCACGCCGGCGACGATGAAGTTGGCTTCGTCGAATGTCACCTTGCCGTTGACACCGTCGAGTGATGCGCGCGTGATCGTCGCGTCGAGCTGGCCGAGATGTGCGCGCCGATGCTGCTGAGCGTTGTGCGATTGACCCACGGCGCAAACGCCTGCTCGCTCAACCCGATGACGCGGAGCTTGGCAAAGCCCGGCTGCGCCGGCGCGGCGACCAGTCGCCCTTCGAGCACGCCGCGCGGGATCGACGCCGTCCCTTCGATGCCGCCGCCCTGCCACGTTCCGCTGAGCCGCGTGACGTCGAGCGAATTGCGCCGTTGAAGTTCGCGTCGACCGCGAGGTTGGTGACCGTCGGCAACGTTGTCCCACGTCAGTCGAGCCGCTCGCGATGTGCGCCGTGCGCCGTCGCTCTGCGCGAGACCGCCGGTCGAGCGGAAGTCGATCTTGAACGGGCCCGGCGGCCTGGAGTTCCGGCGGCACGCCGAACGGACGGCCAATCCGCACGAGATCGCCAAGCTCACCCGTGAACGTGCCCTCGAACTTGGCGCTTGCCAACGATCGATCGACGATGAGCCGTCCAGTCGCGTGTCAACCGTCCGGCTTGTCCGACGCCGAGATCGAGTGCGTCAATCGTCAAGCCGCTCGACCGATCCCACGTGAAGCGCGACGGCGCGGCCAGCTCACCGGCACGCCTTCGACCGGCGCGCAAGCTCCTGCAGATTGACGAAGACTTCGAGACTTCGCCGGCGTCAGACAGCGTGCCGCTCGCCGTCGCGTTCAGGCTTGCGGTGCCTTCGACGTAACCCTCGCGCAGTCCGGTGAGGCGGATCAACCTGCTCGAGATCGACCTCGTTCGCCACGACGATCGCGTCGTAGACGAACGGCTGCTGCAGTCGCAATCTTGGCGTCGATCGAGGCGCCAAGCGACGGAATCTTCGCGGTGACGAGCGCATTGGCGCCGTCCAAGCGAACGTCGGCGGTGCCATGGCCGATGAGCGCGCCGGCCAGCCCGCCGGTGAGATCGAACTCCACGACACCTTCACCCAACGGCCTGTCAACGGTGCCGGAGCCGGAGAACTTCAGCGCAACGACGGCCTTGGTGTTGCCGAGGCTGGG
Source organism: uncultured Acidobacteriota bacterium (assembly GCA_963807105.1). Classification (GTDB taxonomy): domain Bacteria; phylum Acidobacteriota; class Vicinamibacteria; order Vicinamibacterales; family UBA2999; genus DASPWV01. The sequence goes on from CAWEAM010000007.1 coordinate 287,208, forward strand.
CGACCGCGCCGTTCCACTCAATACCGCCTGCCCTTGCGACATCGACCGTGTAGGTTTTGGTGTTGAGCGAATAGCGGCCCTTCGCAGTCAACGAATCCGGCGCCCTGGGTCAACGTCAACGCGTCGACGACCACATCGTCGCCGAGCCAACGCGCCTTCGCGTCGAGCGTGTCCACCGGCTGGCCGCCAGTGTCATCGCCTTGCCGGCGAGGGTGGCCGAAATATCTGGCGCGTCGACGGTGCCGGCGATCGTGGCGTGCGCCTGACAGCGGGCCCGCCAGCCGCAGGCGATCCGGCATCGCGGTCAGGAGATCGCTGCGCCGACGCAGCATCGATCGACGAGCGCGCCGCTGAGCCGCCGAGTTGACGAGATCGGCGAGGTAATCGCCTTTCACGTGCGCGCCGCCGACCGTGCCGTCGATGTTCGTGATGTTGATGGCGCTGCGCCGAGGCGTCGAAATTTGCGGTGACCGCGGCGCGCGCCCGATCGACGGCACGTCGACTCCGGTGGTGCTCGCCGACCCGACGAAACGAGGCGACGTGAACTCTCCCGACAAATTCACCGTCGCATCCATCGGACCGCGCGTGTTGCGCAGAATCGTCGGCGCAGCAAAACCGAAGAGCGCCGCGGTTCGCGCGGCGTCGCTGACGTCGGCGGTGCTCACCGTCGAGCTCTCCGCCAAACGTCGAGCGCCGCACCGCCGACGATTCCAGAGGCCGCCGATGTTGCCGCTGACGCTCGTGGCGCCGAGACGGTGTTTCTGTTCGGCGCGCCAGCGATCGTCGTCGACGAAGAACTCGAGGTCGCCGGCCAACGGCGCCGTACCGCGTGCCGCGCGTCGGCGCCGACGTGTTGTGAACTTCCAGCCGAAAGGGCTGACCGGGACGCGCATCGAGGCGGCGCCGTGCCTTTGAGCTTCCGCGCCAAACGGCAGCGGATCGACCTCGGCGAGGCGGAATCGCCGTCGCGGCATCGAGCCCGGAATAGTTTGCGGTCAACCACCACGGCAGGCGATTGCCGCCAAACGGCACTTCGGCGGACGCGACCACCTCGCCGCCGGTCGCCGGATGAAGGATCGCCTTCGAGACCGTCGAGCGCGTTCGGCGTCGAGCCGCGAGATACGCGTCGATCTCGCACGTCGCCGCTCGTGGCCCACTTCCGCAGTCGGCGCTTGCACGCGCGTGTCGAGAACGAACTGGCTCGGCGCACCTTTCATCGTGCCTTCGATTGACGCCGCGCCGGCAACGCGCACCGGCGCCGGCGCCCAGATCGCCGAGCGCTCGATATCAGCGGTGCCCTTGAGCGTGAGATCGAGCGTCGGCTGATCGAGCACGCGGGCGATCGCGCCGTTGACGGCGATCGTGCCTTCAACCGTCTTCAGTCCGACGTTCGGCGAGCTCGAGGTTGGAGCTGTCGAACACGGCGCTTCCCGTCGACTGGCGCGACCACCACGCGACGCTTTCCAAAGCGCACGATCAAGTCGCTGCCGATCGCAAACGGTCCGCTCGCCCCTTTGCCGAGCTACGTAGGCCAGGTCGGTGCGGACCTGCGGCGCGAGGACTTCGATGTCGCGCTGCTCATCGCGATACGTGAACTCGAGATTACGAACCGTGAGTCCACGTGCGTCGATGCGGCGCGGCGGAGCGTTGGGATCGCGTCGGCGTGCGCGGCGGCGGGCAGGTTCGAAACGCCGTCCGCGATCGCGATGGACGAGCACGCGACCTTCGTCGAACATTGATGTCGTCGAAGCGCAGCCGTCCGCGGTACGCTGCCCACGGCAATTGCACCGTCACGCTCTTGGCGGCGAAAACGGGTCGATCGCGATGGTCCCTTCGCCGCGAGCCGGACGTTCGTCAGCGTCACACGGCGCGTGCACAGGTTGTAGTGAAGATCGTCAGCAGCGAGGTCGAGATCGAAGCGGCGTTCGAGCTCCTCGACGACCACGCGAGGAAACGCGATTGGACCGCGTTGGTATGGAGAATCAGCACGGCGGCGACGACGAGCACCACCAGTCCAATGGCTGAGATGCGACAGAACTCGCCGCGCGCGCGAACGCACGTCACGATCCTAACAAGGCGCATACGCATCGCTGTACAGAGAAGCGGCCGCAACTGAGTTGCGGCCGCTCGCCGTTCGTTCGTCGGACAAGCCGGTCAGGGGTGAATAGGAGTGCAGCCGGTCGCCATGCCTTCGGGCGTCTGATAGTCCTCGCACGCCCACCACTGTCCGTTCTGATCCTGCATCACATAGCAGCCGCCCGAGAACGGCCGCCGCCGCCACGAGGAGCACCACCGCGAGAAGTCGACGCATGAAAGCCTCCTGGCCATCGTCAGCGGGCGAGAAACAGTGCACGGACGACGGACCGTTTGAGTAGTGGAATCAGAACGCGGGCACGCGCCTCGTTTAGTGCCACAGACCTCGTTGCGACCGCTCGCCCACAAGGTGAGCGACAAGACCTGATGCCTCTGCCGATGTGCGTGTGAATCCGTTAGCATCCTGATTCCCGCTTCCGTCTGAGCAAGGAGCGTTCCAGCCAAGGCTGGCGACTCGCGGAAACCAGCGTTTCCGCATTAATGGGCAATCCAGTCTCGACCATGGCACACGGCCGTTTGGCCAGATTCGCGTCACCGCGTGCTTACTGGGGTGAACCGGTTACCATACGAGCTCATGAGATTGCGGTCGATGCTGTTCGTTGGGCGCGTCAATGGCCCTCGGGCTTGGCGGCCGCCGCGCTGTTCGGGTATCTCGCAACCGGCGGCGGAATTGAAGGTCGGCGACGCTGCGCCAGACTTCAGTTCGCAGGGCTCGGACGGGAAGACCTACACGCTTGCCGAGTTCAAGGCAAAAGCGCGGTCGTCCTCGCTTGGTTTCCGAAAGCGTTCACCGGTGGCTGAACCGCCGAATGTAAGTCGCTCCGTGAGAGTGGCGATGCGATTCGCGAAGTTCAACGTCGCCTATTTCGCGGTCAGCGTGGACGACGCGAAGACGAACAAAGAATTCGCCGAACACGTCGGCGCCGACTATCCGATACTGGCCGATCCCGGCAAGGAAGCCGGGCGCGCGCCTACGGCGTGTTGGGCATGGTCGGCTTCGCGTCGCGCTGGACGTTCTACATCGGACCCGACGGCAAGATTCTCTACATCGACAAAAGCGTGAAGACGTCGAGCGCCGGTGCGGACGTTGCCGCCAAGCTCGCGGAACTCGGCGTTGCGAAGCGGTAGCGCCCGCCTCGCTGTGCGCGCCGTCTTGGAAGACTCGGCGCCGCCCATCTGCCGCCTCGCAGTGGTCTTGCGAGACGCGAGCTGAATTGACGACTCGCGCTGCGGGCTTGAGGTTGAGTCCAGAAAAAAGATTGTGTCGAGCAGAATAGCCGCGTGCTCAGTTGCGCGTCTTTAGATCCCCAAGCACCGAGCCCGAGACCCAAGACCCAAAGACCCAAGACTCAAGACTCAAGCCCCTCAGCTGTTGTCACCTTCCAGCGAAGGCACCTGCACTTCCGCAGCGAGGACCCGCGTGAACTGACCGCGCTGCAACAGCTCGCGCCCCTTTCCGCCGCGGCCGGTCACTTCGTACTTCGCGGTGCTGATGGTCTGCTCCGCGCCACGGCTCGTCTCAACCGTCATCAGATCGCGATCGCCGCGCGAGACGATGGCGCCAATGACCTTATCGTCCGGGAACTTCACTTTGATCAAGATCACACCGCGGCCGGGGCCGGAAAGGAAGTTCACCTCTTCCGCTTTTGTCAGCAGCGCGCGCGCGTCCTGCGTCGCGGCGATGACCGTTTCTGTCACCTGCTCGTTAAACCGACGCTGAACGACTTCCGCGCCTGCGCCGGTACGCGCGCGTAGCGACGGCCGGCGCGCGTGCAAGGCTCGACAAAGCCTTCGAGCGAAAAGCGCAGGCTGTAGCCGTCGCTCGTCACCGCGATGCGCGTGCAGCGGCGGCGCGTCGCCCTCCTTCTTCGCCTTGATGTTGGCCGCGACTCGCGGGTCGAGGCTGAACGCGCGCGACAATGCGTTCGCCGTCTTTGAGCTTGAACAGCTTCTGCACTGGCTCGCCGTAGCCGGTGGACGCCGGCAGGTCCACGATGCGGGCGGTGTAGGCGACGCCGAAATTGCTGAAGAACACCATCGTCGCGCGGGTGCTGCCGGCGACCGCCGCCAGCACGCTGTCCCCTCGCGCAGCGCGTCGTCGACAGGTCCTTCACTTCCTTCTGCCGCTTGACCCATCCGTCACGCGACAAGATGACGACGTTGTCCTCCTCGACGATGAAGGCGTCGGCGGAGTACTCGACTTCTTCGGTTTCTTCGATTCGTGGTCCGGCGCGGCTCGCCGTATTTCTTCTGAATCTCCGCCAGCTCTTCGCGAACCAGCTTCCAGCGCGCCTCTTCGTCGTTGAGGAGCGCGTTGATCTGCCGCACGCGCTTGCGCTTGTCGGCCAGCTCGTTCTGAATGACGAGGATCTCGAGACGCGCAAGTCGATAGAGCTTCAGCTCGAGAATCGCGTCGGTCTGCTCGGCGTCGAGCGCGAAGCGCTTCATGATCTTGTCCGCCGCGTCGCACTTGCCGTCGGACTTGCGGATGATTTTGACGATCTCGTCGAGCGCGTCGAAGATCTTCTCGAAGCCTTCGAGCAGGTGGATGCGGCGTTTGAGCTGTTCGAGCTCGTGCTCCAGACGGCGGTGACGACGTCGAGACGGAAGTCGAGGAAGTACCAAAGCATCTCGATGCAGCTCGAGACGCTCGGGCCGACCCACCTGTTCGTTCTCGGTGGGAATCAGGCACGTCAGGTTGACCGCGAACGTCGTCTGCAGCTGCGTGTGCTTGAAGAGGTAGGCCATGACGAGGTTTTCGTCGGCGCCCCGGCTTCAACTCCAGCTCGATGCGCACATCGTCGGTCGAGAGATCTTTGCACGTCCACCAGGTGCGGCATCTTGCGGTCGACGATGATGTCGCCGATCGCTTCGACGAGCTGCTCGCTTTGTTGACGGCGTACGGGATGCTCGTGACGTAGACGATCTTGCCGCTGCGGCTCTGAGGTGCCTTTCTCCCACGTGGCGCGGACGCGGATGCTGCCCTGTCCCGCCTTGTAGATGTCGCGCAGCTCCTGCGGCGAGTTGAGAACGTGCCCGCCGGTCGGGAAATCCGGCCCCTTGATATATCGCGACAGCTGCGCGCTGGAGAGCTCCTGGTTGTCGAGCAGCTTGATGAGCGCCGTGCAGACTTCGTTGAGATTGTGCGGCGGGATGTTAGTCGCCATTCCGACGGCGATGCCGGTCGCGCCGTTGACCAGCAGATTGGGAATCCGCGCGGGCAGGACGACCGGTTCCGTGCGCGTGCCGTCGTAATTGGGCCGGAACGGTACCGTCTGCTGCTCGATCTCCTGCAGCATCTCGTCGGACACGCGCGCGAGACGGCACTCGGTGTAGCGCATCGCCGCCGCCGCATCGCCATCGAGCGAACCGAAGTTGCCCGAGCCATCCACCAGCGGCACGCGCAGCGAAAACGACTGCGCCATGCGCACGAGCGTTTCGTAAATTGCAGCATCGCCGTGCGGATGGTAGTTGCCCATCACGTCGCCGACCACCTTGGCGCACTTCCGGTGCTTGGCGTCGGCGGTGAGATTCTGCTGCCACATCGTGTAGAGGATGCGGCGCTGCACCGGCTTCAGGCCATCGCGCACGTCGGGCAGCGCGCGCGAGGTGATGACCGAGAGTGCGTAATTGAGATAGCGCGCCTGCGCCGCTTCGTGCAGCGGCACGGCTCCAGAGCCGTCCTGAAAGCCGCCGCCGCGGGCGGCAGTCGCGGGCGGCCTGGTGCCGCCGTCGTCCGATGTGGCTTCGGTGTCGTCGAAGAGCGAGGGTTCGCGCTTACGTTTGGCCATTGGTTCGTGGATGCCGTCTTGAGGGTTTCGCGGCCGTTCAGGGTTTAGGGTCTCGGGTCTTGGGTTAGTCTTTGGAGCCGTCTGGGTCTCGGGGGTCCTGCGAACCACGGGATCAATTTCCCTGGGTTCATCAGTTCTGCGGATCGAGGGCCGTCTTGATTGCGCGCATCACGTCCAGCGAGTCGCCGTGTTCGGTCGGCAGGTATTTCAGTTTGCCGATGCCGACACCGTGCTCCCCGGTGCACGTGCCGCCGAGGCGCAAGCGCCCGATCCACCAGCCGTTCGTTCGCCGCCTTCATCGCCTTCAGTTCCGTCTGCGTCGTCGGTGTCGAGCATGAAGATCAGATGGAAATTGCCGTCGCCGGCGTGGCCGACGAGCGGCGCGACGAGTCCGGAGGCTGCGGAGATCGTCTTGCGTCTCCTTGATGCACTCGACGAGAGCGGAGATCGGCACGCACACGTCCGAGGTCCACGCCTTCGCGCCCGGCCGCAACGCCATCGTGGCATAGAGCGCGTTGTGGCGTGCCTGCCACAGCGTCGTGCGTTCTTCGAGCGTGGCCGCCCAACGGAATCCGAGCGCGCCGTTCTCGGTCGCGATCTCCTCGACCATGCCGCGCGTGTTCGGCGACGGCCGCATCGCTCGTGCCGTGGAACTCGAAGAACAAGCGTCGGGGCGAGCGGGTAGATCGGTTTTCGAGTATTCGATTGACTGCGCTCGAGCTGCGCCTCGTCGATGATCTCGATGCGCGCCACCGGAATTCCGAGCTGGATCGTCGTGATCACCGTGTTGGTCGCGCCTTCCATCGACGCAAACGGGCACACCGCTGCGCTGACCGCTTCAGGGCGTCCGAACAGCCGCAGCGTGACCTCCGTGATCACGCCAAGCGTGCCTTCGGAGCCGACGAACAGCCGCGTCAGGTCGTAGCCGGACGACGATTTCCTGCGCGCGGCCGCCGGTGTGGATCACGCGGCCATCGGCGAGAACGACCGTCAGCGCCAGCACGTTCTCGCGCATGGTGCCGTAGCGCACCGCCGTGGTGCCCGACGCGCGCGTCGCGGTCATGCCGCCGATCGTGGCGTCGGCGCCGGGATCGACGGGAAACATCAGGCCGGTGTTCTTGAGGTGTTCGTTGAGCTTGCGATGCGTGAGTCCGGCTTCGACGGTGACATCGAGATCCTCGCACGGACAGGCGCACGACGCGCGTCATGCGCGTCAGGTCGATCGACACGCCGCCGTGGATCGCGTTGACGTGGGCCTCGAGCGAGCTGCCCATCCCGAACGGGACAATCGGGACTCGGCGGCGGCGCACGCCCGCACGATCTGCGCGACACTCCTCCGTCGTTGTCGGAAACACAACGGCATCGGGCAGCCGGGCGCATGCCAGGATTCGCCGTGACTGTGATGCTCGCGCACGAGTCGCTGGTCGAGACGCGGTCGCCGACGATCGGCGTTCAGCGTCGTTCAAGAGTTCGGCCAGCGGCATCAACCGTAACGATATCGCGGCATGCGGGCTCGGCGCTGCGCGCGATCGGCGGCCCGGCGCGATCACGATACCGGGAACGCCGCACCATCTCTCGGAGCTCGACCCGTGTTTACCGCCAGGACCCTCTCGTTTCTCCGCTCACTCAAGCGCAACAACAACCGCGAATGGTTCCACGCCAACCGCGACGCGTACGATACGCACGTCCGCGGGCCGATGCTGGCCGTGGTCGAGCGGCTCGCGAGCGATTTGCCAGGTTCGCGCCGGAGCTGGTCGCCGATCCAAAAGTGTCGATGTTCCGTCCGTGGCGCGACACGCGGTTCAGCGAGGACAAGACGCCGCTGAAGACACATGTCGCGGCGCGTGTTTCCGAACCGGACGCTGGGCCGCATGCAGGGGGCGGGGTTGTATTTCGAAGTGGCGCCGAAATGGGTGTGGATTGGCGGCGGCCTCTATGCGCCCGACACGTCGCAATTGCAGGCGTTGCGCGAGCACATCGCCGCGCATCATCGACGGCTGGATCGATCGTGCGGTCGCGCCGGATTCAAGCGGCTGGGCGGGCTGCAAGGCGATCGCCTCACGCGCGTGCCGCGCGGGTTCGCGAAGGATCACCCGGCGGCGCATTACCTGCAATTCAAGCAGTTTCTCGGCTTCCGCGAGGAGCTCGCCGCGTTTGCGACGCGGCCGGATTTTTATCGCGAGCTGCTGGCGACGTTCAGACATCTGACGCCGCTGGTGACGTTTCTCAACGAGCCGCTGGTGGCGCGACGACGGACCGAGAATCGCGCGCATCTCTGAGGACTCGCACGCCTTCGGACGCGCGTTGGACTCGTGGGACTGGCCGCCGTGCGGCGTCGTAGGACTCGCTGGACCAGCGCAGCCGCGAGTCCTACAGACGTCGTGTTCTCGCCGCGAAAGCGAAGAGAATTGCGCCGCCCGCGAGCGCCGCGGCGCCAGAGAGCAGTTGCTGCGTGGTCGCTCCGGCAAGAATGCCCAGCGCGACGATCGATGCGAGCGCCGGGATCACCGGGCCGAACGGCACCGTGAACTCCGCGGCGCGCATGTCCTGCGTTCGGCGCGCGGCGCCGCAGCACGAGCGTGGCCGTCGTGACCGCGAGGTACATCACCAGCCGCGCAACGGCACTGACCGCGGCAAGCTGCACGAACGATCCGGTCAGCGCGAGCGCCAAGCGCCACGGCAGGCCGAGAACACAATCGCGTTCGACGGCGTGTGAAACCGTGGGTGCACTTTCGCGAACCAGCGCGGCAGATCGCCGTTCTCGGCGAGCGCGAAGATCGTGCGCGAGCCGGTGAGCACCTGGCCCATGTTGTTGCCGGTCATCGACACCGCCGACCCGACGCTGACGATGAGCGCGCCGGCGGCGCCCATGAAAATCGCCGCGCCATCGGCCAGCGGCGTTCGCGTCGCGGCGACATCGGGCAGCACGCCCGTCGCGACGAGCGAGGTCAGCGTCATCACCACCGCGACGGTGAGGATGGTCATGATGAACGCGAACGGCACGTCACGTCGTGGATTGGCCGACTCTCCGGCTGCAATGCCCGTCACCTCGTAGCCGCCATAGGCGAAGATCAGGAGCAGCGCCGCCGTCCCGAATTGCGACCAGCGACACGTCGGGCATCGCCGCGAAGTGCGTCGGATCGATGAACCAGATGCCGACGGCGATGAAGAGGAAGAGCGGCAACAGTTTGCCGACTGTCAGCACGTTGACGACGAGCGACGACTGCTTGATGCCGCGGATGTTGATCCACGCGAGCATCATCGTCACGATCGTGATGAGCAGCGCCCGCGGCACAGCCAGTGGCGAGCGCCGGCCAGTAGAACGCGAGCGCCAGCGCCAGCCCGTTGCTCACCGAGGCCTGGCTGGCGACGCGCGTAAACCACATCATCCAGCCGACCTCGAAGCCGACGAACCGCCCGTACGCGGCTCGCGCCGGCAAGATACGGCCCGCCAGTGCGATCGAAGCGGCTGCCCACCTCGGCAAAGCACAACGCGATCAGCAGCGACGCGAGGCCGACGAGGAGAAACGCGACCGGGCCCCACGGACCGATCTGCCGCGCCACGTCCGCCGGCAGCAGAAAGATGGCGCTGCCGATCACTTGATTGATGCCGATCGCCGTGAGGTCCCACCGGCCCAGCTCGCGGCGAAGCGTCGGCTGGGTCACCGCGTCGCCGGCGACCCGCGATTGGAGCGACGGTGTGGACAAGCGGGGCACATGTTAGCAGTCGTATGATGCCGCTATGGAAGGAATCGCGGGACGCGCCGTGCGCCAGACGCTGCCCGGGCGCGTCTACACCGATCCCGACTGGTTCGACGCGGAGATGAGCAGCATCTTCGCGACGATGTGGATTGCCGCGGGACGCCTCGGCGAAATCGCAGACCCGCGGCTCGTTCATCAGACGCGACGTGGCAGGCGCCAGCATCCTCGTCGTCGACGATGGCAGCGGCCGGCCGCAGGCGTTCCACAACGTCTGCCGGCATCGCGGCACACGCCTTTGCGAGGCGGAACGCGGGCAGCTTGCCCGGCAGCATCCAGTGCCCGTATCACGCCTGGACCTACGACCTCACCGGCCGTCTGATCGGCGCGCCAACGATGGACGACGTCGCCGGGCTTCGATCGCGAAGACTACCCGCTGCGCCGCCGTGCGCGTGCGACGTCTGGGACGGACACGTCTTCGTCAATCTTTCGGAATCGGCGGAGCCGCTGGCCGCACAGCTACACGATCTGCCGGCGCGCTTCGCGCCGTGGCGGATGAGCGAGCTGCGCATGGTGCGCCGGGTGATCTACGACGTGGACGCCAATTGGAAGCTCATCGTCCAGAACTACAGCGAGTGCCTGCACTGCCCGGTGATCCATCCGATGCTCAATCGCATGCATCACTATCTGGGCGCGGCCAATGTGCCGACGACGGACACCTATTGCGGCGGCGCGATGGGCTTCAAGGACGGCGTCGAGACGCTCAGCATTGACGGCAAGCGGCGGCGCCGCGTCCTTCCGGGCCTCGGACCGGACGAGCAGAACGTGGTGAACTACTTCGCGATTTACCCGAATCTTCTGCTCACACTTCACCCCGACTACATGCTGACCGTCACCATCTGGCCGCAGAGCGCGGGCACGACGCGGCTGGTGAGCGAGTGGCACTTTCACCCGGACGAGATCGCCACGCCTGGATTTGTCTATGACGATGCGATCGAGTTCTGGGATCGGACGAACCGGGAGGACTGGGCGATTTCGGAGCGATCGTACAAAGGCATCAGCTCGCGCGGCTACTCGCCCGGCCCGTACTCGAATCGCGAGCAGCAATTGTGGGAGTTCGATCAGTTCATCGTGTCGCGCGTCGGCATGCCGTAGAGGCGCGACCTCGCGGGTTCGCGCTAGCGCGCCAGCCAGTCGGCGTAGAGCTCGGGCCGCCGGTGCCTCAGGAACAGCTCCCGCGCGTGAGAGCGTTCGATGGCGCCGAGCTCGAGATCGGCGTACAGGATCTCGTCGCTGCCCTGCGCGGCGCGTGCGACGACCGAGCCATCGGGCGCGCAGACAAACGACTCCCCGGCAAAGTCGAGGCAATCCTCGTGCCCAACCCGATTGCAGAGCGCGACGAAGTAGCCGTTCTGGAACGCCGCAACGCGCATCTCGCCTTCGTATAACCCCTCGGGCCATTCGCCGACGGCGCCCGCCTGCGGCACGACGACGAGCGCCGCGCCTTCGAGCGCAAGCGCGCGCATGTACTCGGGAAAGTGACGGTCGTAACAGATGGCGATGCCGACCTTGCCGGCGCGCGTGTCGTAAACCGGCGCTCCTCGATCGCCAGGCGTGTAGTAGCCCTGCTCGTGAAAGCACGCGTACTCGGTGATGTGAATCATCCGCGTCACGCCGAGCAGCGAGCCGTCGGCGTCAATCACCGGCGAGCTGTCGAAGGTGCGCTCGCCGTCCCGTTCGAAGAAGTTGAGGCACGCCACGATGCCGAGCTCGCGTGCCTTCTTCTGAAAGGCCGTCACGGTCGGGCCGTCGATCGGCTCGGCGAGATCGCGCACGTTGCCGGAGGCCGGCCGCTGCGGGTGAAACCACTCGAAGGCGAGCTCGGCGTAGCAGGCGAGCGCCGCTCCGGCCCGAGCCGCGGCTTCGAGGCTTGCCAGGCCACGCGCGACGTTCGCCGCCTTGTCGGCGGCGGCGTGCTGTTGAACGAGAGCGATTTTCACCCCACATTGATATCATTCCGGTTCGCCGGAGGACACCATGACAGTGACCCGTCTATCGATTGCAAGTGTCGTCGCGCTGACATTGGCGCTGGCCGGGGCGCCGATACTGGCGCAGGGCGCCGCGGAACCCTACAAGCTCGGCATGTTCCGGCAGGGAGATCGGACGTTCGTCGGCATGGTGTTGAAGGACGCGATCGTGCTCGAGCTTGCCAAGGCAGGGGTGACGGCGCCGCCGACGCTCAAGGAGCTGATCGAACGGTGGGATGCCGGCATGGCGGATCGCCTCGGCAAAGTCGCCGCCGACGCCGCGAAGCAGCAACCCGCCTATGCCGTGCAGCTGTCAGCGGTCAAGACACTGCCGCCGATCACCAATCCGACGACGATGCTCAACGCGGCGGTGAATTTCCAGGAGCACGCCAACGAGATGGCGCGCGGGGGAGCGTTCACGCCGTCGAATGCCGTCGATCCCAAGGTGCAGCAGGGCATCCCGGGGATGTGGGACCGCAAGCCCGGCGACCCGCGGCAGAACCCGTACTTCTTCCCCAAGATGGCGAGCGCGATCACCGGCACCGGGGATCCGATCATCCTGCCCAAGGGGCGGACGCAGATCGACTGGGAATGCGAGCTCGCCGTCGTCATCGGCAAGACCGCAAAGAACATTCGCGCCGACCAGGCGGCTGACTACATCTTCGGCTACACCCTGGAGAACGACGTCTCAGATCGCGGCGGACGCGCCGACGCGCGGCACGGATCGGACTGGCTGATCGGCAAGAGCCACGACACCTTCGCACCGCTCGGCCCGTTCGTCGTGCCTCGCGCCTTCGTCGCCAATCCGCAGATGCTGGCGGTCAAGTTCACGCTCAACGACAAGGTGATGCAGGACTCGAACACCGATCGCATGACTCATACCGTGTTCGAGATGGTGGAGTTCGCGTCGCGGATTCTCACGCTGCGTGCGGGCGACGTCCTGGCGATGGGCAGCCCGGCCGGCGTCGGCACCGCGCGCGCGACGCCGATCTATTTCAAGGATGGCGATACGTCGGTCTGCACGATCGAGCGCATCGGCACGTTGAACAATCCAATTCGCGCCGAGCGTTAGGCGCGCGCCAGGGGACGCATGACGGGACCAACCAGAATCGTGGGCTTCATTCTGATCGCCATCGGGCTGATCGGCTACTTCGCGACCGGCGCCGCCAGCCTGACCGCGCTCATCCCGGCGATGGTGGGCGCTATCCTGCTGGTGCTCGCGATGGTGGCGCGCAGCGAGGAGATACGCAAGCACGCCATGCACGTGGCCGTGGCTGTCGCGCTGCTCGCGGCGCTGGGAACGCTGCCGCGTCTGATTCCCGCGCTGGCCGCGGGCGAGCTCCAGCGCCCGGCGGTGATCGCGCAGGCCACGATGGTGCTCGTGCTGCTCGTCTACGTCGCCATGGGCGTGAGATCGTTCATTGCCGCCCGCCGCGCGCGGATGGGCCGCTGAAGCCACCGATAGGGAAGATTCGCCGCAGAGGGCACAACAATCACAGATGGTTCGGGCCAGTCGTGCTGGCAGGGCGCGTCGGGCAACGGTCGAAGACCGGCGTGGCCACAAGCAATGCCATCTGTGTTTCTGTGGCCAGCTTGTGCTGTGTTCTTCGGTGGCTAAACTGGTGGCGTCGCCGTCTTCCGCGGCGGATTGAAGAACGGCGTCTTCACCACCGTCGCCGGCACGGCGTGTCGCACCGCCTCGATCGTCACTTCCAGCTCGAGCGTCGTCCCGATCGCATCGTGCGGGGCGTCGATCGTGGCGAGCGCGATCAGCTTCTTCAGCACCGTCGACCAGGTCGTCGACGTCGCCTTTCCGACCTGCTGGCCGTCGCGATACACCGGGACCGCGACACGTGACGCGGTGGCGGGAGCGGTCGGCGGCAACTGCACCGCGTCGTAGAGCCGCTCGATAGAAGTCCAGTCCACTTCCAGGCCGACGATCTGGCGCGCCACGCCGCGCCGCTGCTCCGCCACCAGCGCCGAGCGTCCGACGAATGGCCCTTTCTGTAGATCGACGAGACGTCCGAGGCCGAGCTCGGACGGCGTGTATTTCTGCGGCTCGATCATCGCCTTGCGGCTGCTCTGGAAATCGACGTCGATGAGCAGCAGCCCTGCCTCGATGCGCGCGACATCGAGCGCGAGCATGCCGGTCGGGTGGAGATCGAAAGCAGGGCCGGCCGCAACGATCGCGTCCCACACCGTGAGCGCGGCGTCCCACGGCATCCAGATCTCGTAACCGAGATCTCCGGTGTAGCCGGTGCGCGAGATGTCCACGGGCACGCCGGCGATCGAGCCGGACGTGGCCCGGAAATATTTCAACTCGTCGATCGGCGCGGTGCTGACGGCGCGCAGCAATCGCGCCGACGTCGGCCCCTGCAACGCGAGCGCGGCGACCTGCTTCCGAGATGTCCTCGACCGTCACATCCAGACCCGCGGCGTTTTCTGTGATCCAGCGCAGGTTGGGATCCGCCGCCGTCCAGCGATACACCTGATCGGCAACGCGCGTCACCGTCCCATCGTCGATGACCTTGCCGTCTTCGTCGCACCACGGCGTGTAGTACACCTGCCCGACGCTCATCTTCCTGACGTCGCGCGTGATCACGCGATCGATCAGCCGCAGCGCGTCGCCGCCCGATACGCGGTACTTGAACAGCGGCGAGACGTCGATCAGCGCGCAGGCGTTGCGGATCGCGTTGTACTCGTGCTCGTGATGCGTTTCGTAGGCGCTGACGGCGTAGTAGCCGGCCCAGTCGCGGTAGTTGAGACTCTCGCAGAGCTGCAGCGTGCGCTCGTGGAACGCCGAACCGATGGGCACGCGCGAATTATAATCGCCGCTCGATGCGCTACGACGCGATCGTCATCGGCGGCGGACACAACGGGCTCACCTGCGCCGCCTACCTCGCGCGCGCGGGGAGAAAAGTGCTGGTGCTCGAGCGGCGCCACGTGCTCGGCGGCGCCGCGGTCACCGAAGAGGTGTTCCCCGGCTTCAAGTTTTCGGTGTGTTCGTACGTCGTGTCCCTGCTGCGGCCCGAGATCATCCGCGAGCTCGATCTACCGGCGCACGGCATGGAGCTCCTGCCGCTCGACGGCACGTTCACGCCGATGCCCAACGGCGACTATCTGTGGCGGGTCAACGATCACTACAAGACGCGGCGCGAGATCGCCCGCCATTCGCGGCTCGACGCCGAGGCCTACGACGAGTACGGCAAGGCGATGATCGAGATGGGCCGATTCGCCAAGCCGATTCTCGGGATGACGCCGCCCGACCCGACGTCGCTCGATCCGCGAGGCCTGCTCGAGCTGTTGTCGATCGGGCGGCGCTTCCGCGCGATGCGCTTCCACGACCGCGTCAACCAGGTTCAGCTCCTCACGATGAGCGCGGTCGACTTCCTCGATCAGTGGTTCGAGACCGACGTCCTCAAGGCGACGATGTCGGCGTCTGGGATCATCGGCACGTTCCTCGGCGTACGATCGCCGGGCACCGCGTATGTGCTGCTCCACCACTACATGGGTGAGATCGATGGCGCCTTTCGCTCGTGGGGTCTGTCGCGTGGCGGCACCGGCGCGGTGTCGAACGCGATCGGATCGGCAGCGCGCGCCTTCGGCGCCGAGATTCGCACCGAGACGGCAGTTGCGCGCATCCTCACGAAGAACGGACGCGCGACCGGCGTGGTGCTCGCAAACGGCGACGAGCTCCTGGCCGAGGTCGTGATCTCGAGCGTGGATCCGAACAACACGTTCCTGAAGTTCCTCGAGGCGAAGGAGCTCCCCGACGACTTCGTCGCCGGCGTCCGGCGCTACAAATATCGCGGTTCATCGGGCAAGGTGAACCTCGCGCTCGACGGGCTGCCGAGCTTCACCTGCCTTCCGGGCGCCGGTCCGCACTTGCGCGGCGCGGTCTCGATGTCGCCGAGCGTCGACTACATGGAGCGCGCCTACGACGACGCGAAGTATGGGAAATTTTCGGAGCATCCGTACGTCGACATGGTGATCCCGTCGCTCACCGATCCCAGTGTGGCCCCGCCCGGCAAGCACGTGATGTCGTGCTTCGTCCAGTACGCGCCCTACCATCTCAAGGAAGGCACATGGGACGAACAGCGCGACGCGTTCGGCGATGCGGTGGTCAACACGCTGAGCGAGTACGCGCCGAACCTGAAAAGCCTGATCCTGCATCGACAGGTGCTCACACCGCTCGACCTCGAGCGTGAGTGGGGACTGACCGAGGGGAACATCTTTCAGGGCGAGCTGACGCTCGAGCAGCTCTTCTTTCTCCGCCCGGTTCCGGGATGGGCGCAATACACGACGCCGATCGATCGCCTCTACATGTGCGGCTCGGCGACGCATCCAGGCGGCGGCATCATGGGCGCGCCCGGCCGCAACGCCGCGATGCGCGTGCTCAAAGCGTCATGAACCGCGGACGCGATGCGGTGATCGTCGGCGCCGGGGTCAATGGCCTCGCCTGCGCGGCGTATCTCGGCAGAGCGGGGCTCAAGCCGCTGGTGATCGAGCGTCGCGAGAGCACGGGCGGCGGTGCGAGGACCGGCGAGATCGCTCCGGGCTTTCGTGCGCCAGTGCTCGCCCACAGCGCCGGACCTCTGGCGCGCCAGGTCGTTGCTGATCTGCAACTCGAGACATACGGCCTGGCGCCGATTTCCGCGCCGGCCGACGTTGCCGTGCTCGGCGGCTCCCAGCCGTTGGTTCTGTGGCGCGATCAGGCGCGCACCGTCGGGGGGTTGCGTGCCTGCTCGCCGCGCGACGCTGATGCGTGGCCCGCGTACTCGCGCACTCTTACGTCGCTCGGGCGCGTCATCGGATCGCTGTTCACCAACACGCCGCCCTCGGTGGACGAAGTCAGCGGCCGCGATCTCTGGGCGCTGCTGCGGACGCTGCGCGCCTTTCGCGGACTCGGCAAACAGGACGCCTACCGGCTGCTGCGCTGGGGGCCGATGGCCATCGCCGATCTCGTCGCCGAGTGGTTCGAGACCGAGGCGCTGCGCGCGGCGGTCGCGGCGGAGGGCATCCTCGGGACCAATTACGGACCGTGGTCGGCCGGCAGCGGCCTGGTGCTGCTGCTCCGCGCCGCCAACGATCAGCTCGGCTCGCCGAACGGACGGTTCGTCAGAGGCGGACCGGGCGCCATCGCCAAAGCGCTCGAGCAGGCCGCGACGCGCGCGGGAGCGGAGATTCGCACCGGCGCCGGTGTGACGCGCATCCTCGTCCGCGACGAGCGAGCGCGGGGCGTGCTGCTGGACGACGGCACGGAAATCGACGCCGGTGCTGTCATCTCGGCCGTCGATCCCAAGCGCACGTTTCTCGAGCTCTGCGATCCAATGGATCTCGCGCCGGAGTTTCTGTGGCGCATGCGCAACTACCGCACGCACGGCACCCTCGCGAAGCTCAATCTTGCGC
The DNA here is from genome assembly GCA_963807105.1 of uncultured Acidobacteriota bacterium. GTDB lineage: Bacteria > Acidobacteriota > Vicinamibacteria > Vicinamibacterales > UBA2999 > DASPWV01. The sequence goes on from CAWEAM010000007.1 coordinate 304,228, forward strand.
TGTCGGAGCTGCCTGATTTCGCAGGATTGGCAAGAGACGCCTTGACCGGACGAATTCGCATCGCCCCCGACATCGACTATCTCGAGCGTGCGTTCGATCACGCGAAGTACGGCCGTTACTCTACTCACCCCTACATCGAGCTCACGCTCCCGACGCTGGTAGACGACACGCTCGCGCCGGCCGGCTCGCACGTCCTGTCCGCTTATGTGCAGTTCGCGCCCTATCGGTTGCGCGAAGGGTCATGGGACAGCGAAAAAGAGAGCCTTGCGCGCATCGCGATCGCTACGATCGAGCGGCATGCACCAGGATTGCAGCGTCGCATCGTGGCGCAGCAGGTCATCACGCCCTTGGACCTCGAGCGCGAGTACGGATTCACGGGCGGTCACGTGTTTCACGGCGAGCTGGCCCTCGATCAGATGCTGAGCATGCGGCCGCTGCTCGGTTGGGGGCAGTATCGAACGCCGATCGACCGGCTCTATCTCTGCAGTTCGGGCACTCATCCCGGAACGGGGCTCACTGGGCTGTCCGGCGCCAACGCTGCACGCGCGATTGCGCGGGAGGTGCGCTTGTACAAACAAACCGGCGTCTGAGAGCGTCGTAACGTTGGTTCGCGACGGTGGTTCGCGGTTCGGTTCTAACTGTGGTTCGTGACGGGAAGTTCGGGCCGGCTCCGCGCGGATTTTCTGACGGAGGTCGCATGTGGCTTTCCACGCTGCAGCTCGCGTCGATCGTCACCGCTTGCTCAGGCTGATCGCGTTCATGCCAAACGCACACATGCTCGCCATCGCGGCGCTCGCGGGCTCGATTGCGCTCGTCGCCGACGCGCAAACGCCGGCGCCGCGTCCGGCCGCGCCCGGCACACCGACCTCGCCGGGCACGCCCGCGCGCGATCGCGCAGCGAACAAAGGCACGGCCGTCGTCCGGGGCCAGCTGCTCGACCTCGCCAAAGGCACGCCCATCCGGCGCGCGCGCGTTTCGCTCGCCGGCGGCGGCCCCAACTCGCCGTCGGCGCAGACCGACGCGGAAGGCCGATTCGAGTTCCGCGAGCTGCCGGCCGGCAAATACACGTTCTATACGATGAAGGCCGGATATCTGTCGCTGCAAGCCACGAACAACAACAAGCCGGTGCCGCCGCTCACCGTCGGCGATGGTGAAATCGTCGAAAAGATCGTCCTGCGGCTGTCGCGCGGCGGGGTGGTCGCGGGACAGATTCTCGACGAGTACGGCGATCCGCTCGCCGGCGCCGAAGTGCGCGTGATGCGCTATCGCTACATCGACGGCGCGCGCCAGCTGACGCCTGCCGGATCGGGCGGATTTCCCGGTGCGAGCGATGACCTCGGCAACTTTCGCGTCTATGGCCTCGAACCGGGCGAGTACTACATCGTCGCTCGTCCGATGCGCGATTTCATGCCGATACCCGGCGGCGCGGCCAGCGGTGACGGCCCGGCACAAACGTTCTATCCGGGAACGGCGAGCATCGCCGAGGCGCGGCGCGTCACGGTGGGTCTCGGGCGCGAGACGCAGGGCATCGTGTTTCAACTCGCGCTCGCGCGACTGTCGCGCATCCGCGGCCGCGTCGTGACGAGCTCGGGCGAGCCGTTCAGCGGCAGCGTTTCTCTTGTCTCAACCGAGGCGATGAGCGGCACTCAAGGATTTGGCGGGCCGGTTCAGCCCGATGGCGCCTTCGAGGTGCCCAACGTGGCGCCGGGCTCCTACACGCTCGTTGCGCGGCAGAACGACTTCGGTAATCCGTCGGCCATCGTCGAAGGCGGACGCGCGCGGGTCATCGTCAACGGTGAGGAGATCAACGACGTCGTGATTGCGACCAGTCGCGGTGGAACGATACGCGGGCGGGTGACAACGGACGAGGGCCTGCCTCCGCCGTTTGCTGCCGGCTCGCTTGCGCTCTATGCGCAGCCGTTCGATCGCAATGCACCTCCGATGGGCCGCGGTATGGCGAAGGTGGCCACTGACTGGTCATTCGAGATCTTCGGACTCTTCGATCGCGTGCAGCTGTCCCCGTCCGGCTTTGCGGCTGGTCCAAACATGTCTGCCGGCCCATGGGGCATCAAAGCGGTCCTGAGAAACGGAGAGGACGTCACGGATACCGGTATCGAGGTCGCTCCGGGACAGGTGGCCGACAACGTGGAAATCGTCTATTCGCGCAAGATGTCGCGACTCTCCGGCCGGCTGATCGACGAACGCGGCGCGCGGGCCGAAGGCTGGGTGCTCCTGTTTTCGTCGCAGGAATCGCTGTGGCAACCGCGGTCACGATTCGTCCGGGCCAGCCGGCCGGGACCGGACGGCGAATACCGGTTCGCTGGGGCGGCGCCGCATGCCGACTACCTGCTCGTGGCCGTTGACGGCATCGAGGACGGGCAATGGCAGGATCCGGAATTCCTCCGATCGATCAAGGATCTCGCCACGCGCATCTCGGTCGGAGAAAACGAAACCAAGACTCAGGACGTCAAACTGGTGAACTGGCGGCGATAGAATGGACGAGGCGCCATGAACACACGCGCTGCTCTCCTTCCCCATCTGATCGCGGTCGTCGCGGCGGCGGCGATCGTCCAGGCCGCGGGGCAAGCCGGCCCGCCTCCGGCCGCCCCGGCGGGGCAGCGTCCGGACGGTCGCGGGCAGGTGACGCCTCCGCGCGACCCATCACAGCCGGGGAACACCGCGCCGCGCGGCACCGGCGTCATCCGCGGAGTCGTCCTTGCAGCCGACACGGGAATGCCGATTCGCCGCGCGCAGGTGCGCGCCACGGCAACCGGCGCGGGCGCCCGGCTCGCGACGACGGATGCGCAGGGACGCTTCGAGTTCAAGGAGCTCGTCGCCGGGCGCTTCATGATCTTCGCGAGCAAGGGCGGATTCGTCAGCCTTCAGTACGGTCAGCGCCGCCCCTCCGAGTCGGGGACGCCAATCGAACTGTCCGACGCGCAGGTGATCGACAAGCTGGTGATCGGGCTGCCGCGCGGCAGCGTCATCTCCGGCCGGATCTCCGACGAGTTCGGCGAGCCGGTCGCCAACGCCGTCGTCACCGCTATGCGCTACGGGTATTCGGGGGGTGTGCGCCGCATGCTCAGCGTCGGTGGTCAGAACGCACGTGACAACACGGACGATCAAGGCGCGTTTCGCCTCTTCGGCCTTCAGCCCGGCGAGTACGTCATCACTGCAAACTTCCGCGGCGGCGGCGGCGAAATCACCGACGCGTCGGACGAGGTCTCCGGGTTCGCGCCCACCTACTTTCCCGGCACGCCCAATGCCGCCGAGGCCCAGCGCGTGCGGCTGGAAGTAAGTCAGGAACACTCGGGCGTCAACTTCGCGCTCATCGCCGCGAAACTCGTGCGGATCACCGGCAGCATCCTCAACTCGCAAGGCACTGTCGTCGGCAACGCCGCGATTCAGCTGATGCCCGCCGACCGTAACGCAGGGCCGTCGATGGCGCAGGACGGCGCGCGCGTGAATCGCGGCGGCACATTCCAGCTCGTCAACGTGCCTCCCGGACGATATGTCCTGCAGGTGCGGACAATGGGCGGCGGGCCGGGCGGACGCGGTGGTGGACTGGTCGTCGCGGCCCAAGGCGGCGGGCCAGCCGACGCCGAATTCGGCCGCCTCGATATCGCCGTGGGCGCACAGGACCTCGACGGCGTCGTCGTTGTCACCGCCCCGGGCGCGCGCATCACCGGACAGGTGGTCGCCGACAATCAACAGCCGCTGCCGATCCGTCCCGAACAGGTGCAGCTCGGCGCGCGACCAGCGCGGCCCGATCAGTCGTCCTTCCCCGGCGGCAACAGCTCGCGCGTCGCTGCGGACTGGACGTTTCAGATCAACGGTCTCTTCGATCCCGTGCTGCTTCGGGTGAACAACGCGCCGGGATGGTCGCTCAAGCGTGTGCTGCTCAATGGTCAGGACGTCACCGATACTCCGCTCGAGTTCACGCCCGGTCAGACGTTGGGTGGAGTGCAGGTGGTGCTGACCGACAAATCCACTTCCGTCCAAGGCGCTGTCACCGACGATCGCGGCAACTTGATGACCGACGCCACGGTGCTCGTCTTTCCGTCAGACGATGCGCGGTGGACCTATCAGTCGCGTTTCATTCGCAGCGGGCGTCCCAACCAGGACGGCCGGTACGAGATCCGCGGACTGCCCCCGCTAGACGACTATCTGATCGTCGGGGTGCAGGGCCTCGAGGATGGTCAGGCCGGCGACCCCGACTTCCTTGCCCGCGTGAAGCCGCTGGCAAGCCGGCTGTCGCTCAACGAGGGAGAGACGAAGACGGCGGACGTAAGGCTCGCCGCGCGATAGCACGCAGGCACCAAGGCACTTCAGGCACCCAAGGCACCATTCAACCTTCAACCTTCAGAAGTAATCCAACCTCCAATAGATCACGTCCCTCGCCGCAATCGGCGGCAAGGGCAGGGTGCGGTCCTGCAGCGGCAGCAGCATCAGCACTTCCGTCGTCGGGCGCGCGTCCACGATCGTGACTTGCGGGGGGGCGAACCCGTGCGGTAGCCAGGCGCGAATCTCCGGCGGATCGGTGTGCGGCGTTCTCGCCAGCATCGCCTGCAGCATCGCCCCGAGTCGCGCGCCCGACGGGTCGCGATCGCCGGCGTCTTCGATGAACCAGCGTCCCTCGTGCACGGTGGTCACGATGTAGGCAACAGCCGCGAGGCCTTCCTCGGTGACGAGGAATTCGGTGGCGCGGAGGCCGGGCGGGCCCAGTCCCGAGAGCAGCCGGTGCTTGGCGATGCCGTAGCGAATCCAGTCTTCGTTGCGATCGAGCGCCAGCCGCGCGGCGCTCGAATGCGCCGCGCTCATCTCGGCCACCGCTGCGATGTCGCGATCGTCGCCGGCTCGAATCAGCACAGCGGGAGAGCCGCGCTTCAGTTCGACCTGCAGGCGCGACTCGAGCAGTGGAACAGGGACGAACTCGAGCGCCTCGTAGAAGTGAGAATCGATCTCCGAAAAGAGCATCGCGAACTCGTAGCCCTCGGCGACCGCCGACTCGAGGATTCCTTCGAGCAGCCGGCGGGCACCGCCGCGGCCGCGGCGTTCCGGCGACGTGAACACGGCGCCGACGCCGAGCACGCGACGGATGCGTCCGTCGATGCGTGCCGTCAGGTCGTATCGTTTGGCGCTCGCGGTGACGGCGCCGCTCTCGACCAGCGCGACACGATCGAGATGCGCGGCGCCCCAGGCGGTCTTCAGCTGCGCGGCCCAATAGCGGGCGTACTGGCCAGCCGCCAGCCCATCGTTCCAGATGGAGAAGGTTTCACGAAGGATCTGCTCGAGGAGGACGCCTGTCGCGGGAACGATTCCGGTCATTAAACGGCGTCCGGCAGTGTCGGGTCTAAAACAATAGTAATCGGCAAGACCCAAGAGGTTACCGCATGCGGCTACCGACGTTCGTCCCGCTCCTGGTACTGATCCTTGCAGCGTCGCTCACGGGCGCCGCCTCGTCGTCGGTCCCCAATGACGAACAGGCCGTCACCCACGCGCTGAATCGGCTGGCCTTTGGCCCTGCGCCCGGCGACGTCGCAAACGTGAGGCGCATCGGCCTGGCGGCGTGGATCGATCGCCAGCTGCACCCCGAGCGGATCGAGGATCCGCACGTGGAGGCGCGACTTTCGCGTCTGGAGACGCTCACGCTCGACTCGCAGACCATCGCGCGTGACTACCTCGCGCCCGCGCGCGCGGAGCGGCGGCGTCTTCAGCTGCAGAGTCAGACGCCGGACACCGGCGAACCACAGATGCGCGGCATGCCGCCCGAGTCGATCCAACGCGCACGCCAGGTGGTCACCGATCTCGTCGAAGCCAAGCTCCTGCGCGCGGTTTACAGCGAGCGCCAGCTCGCCGAGCTGCTCGCCGATTTCTGGTTCAACCATTTCAACGTCTTCGCGCGCAAGGGGCAGACCGAGCGCTTCCTCACGGAGTACGACCGCGACGTGATCCGCCCGCGCGTTCTCGGCAAGTTCCGCGACCTGCTCGGTGCGACGGCGAAGAGCCCGGCGATGCTGTTCTATCTCGACAACGCGATGAACGGCCGCAACGGCAGCATCAACGAGAACTACGCGCGCGAGCTGATGGAGCTGCACACGCTCGGCGTGGACGGCGGCTACACGCAGGCGGATGTCGTCGCCGTGGCGCACGCGTTCACCGGATGGACCATCGGCCGTCCGGACGACGATGGGTTCCGGTTTGCGGTGCGTATTCACGACCGCTCGGAGAAGCGCGTGCTGGGTCACACCCTTAGCGCAGGGGGCGGCATCGAGGACGGCGAGCGCGTGCTCGACATCCTCGCCCGCCGTCCCTCGACTGCGAAACACATTGCCTTCAAGCTGGCGCAGCGGTTCGTCAGCGACGCGCCTCCACCGGCACTCGTCGATCGGGCGGCAGCGCGCTTTCGCGAAACCGATGGCGATCTGCGCGAGGTCACGCGCACGATCATCACGTCGCCCGAGTTCTTTGCGCCCGCGGCCCGTCGCGCGAAAGTCAAGACGCCGTTGGAGTTCGTCGTGAGCGCCCTCCGCGCGACCAGTGCCGAGGTGACCACCGCTCTTCCGGTGGCGCGGGCGCTCAACGACATGGGCATGCCGCTCTATCTCTGCCAGCCGCCGACCGGCTACGACGACACGGCCGACGCGTGGCTCTCTTCCGGATCGCTGGTGAGCCGCATCAACTTCGCTCTGGCGCTGGCCAGCAACCGCTTGCGCGGCATTCGCGTTCAAGCCGAGGCGGTCAAGGCCGTGGACATCGGCGCGGCAGACTTTCAGCGCCAATAGGAGCCGGCCATGAACAGACGCGTTTTCCTGAAAAGCACCGGCCTCGCATTCGTCACCCTCGGCTTCGCGCCGTCATTCGTCTCGCGCGCAGTGGCCGCAGCCGGCACGCGCCGGAAGCTGCTGATCGCGATTTTTCAGCGCGGCGCCGTGGACGGCCTCAACATGGTCGTGCCGTTCGGCGACCAGTCGTACTACGACGCGCGGCCCTCAATCGCCATCGCGCGGCCGGGGCAGACCGACGGCGCGCTCGATCTCAACGGCCACTTCGGCCTGCACCCGCGCATGGCCGTGCTGATGCCGCTCTGGACGAACCGTTCGATGGCGATCGTTCATGCCTGCGGATCGCCCGACGGCACGCGATCGCACTTCGACGCCCAGGACTACATGGAATCGGCGACGCCTGGCGTCAAGAGCACCAGGGACGGTTGGCTCAATCGCTACCTGCAGGCAGTGGGCGACGTCCACGATCCGCTCAACGCCGTCGCGATGACGCGGCAGATGCCCCGTTCGCTGCAAGGCACTGCTCCCGGTACTGGCGATGGGCAGCGTCTCGGATTTCGGCGTGCGCGCCGACATGCGCACGCGGGATTCGTTCGAGGCGGCGTATGCCGCCGCGCAGGACAAGGTGCTCAACGACACCGCGGCCGAAGCCTTCAAGGCGATGCGCACGCTGTCGGGCGCTGCGGGGTCGGTCTATCGCCCCGACAACGGCGCCGAATATCCACGCTCGCCGTTCGGTCAGGCGCTGCAGGAGATCGCGCGGCTGGCCAAGGCCGACGTCGGGCTCGAGATCGCGTTCGCCGAAAGCAACCAGTGGGATCATCACGTCAACGAAGGCAGCGCGACCGGCCAGATCGCCAATCGCCTGAACGACTTCGCCTCCGGCATCGCCGCGCTCAGCCGCGATCTCGGCGATCGCATGGCCGACACCGTGATCCTGACGATGTCCGAGTTCGGCAGGGCGGTGGCGGAGAACGGCAATCGCGGAACCGATCACGGGCACGGCAACGCCATGATCGTCATCGGCGGCGGTGTCAAGGGCGGCGCAATCTACGGGACATGGCCCGGGCTGGCACCCGCTGCGCGCTACGAGGGACGCGATCTGGCAGTGACTACCGACTTCCGCGACGTGTTCGGCGAGGTCGTGATGCGTCATCTCGGCGCCGATGATCGCGCCGCCGCGCGCGTGTTCCCCAGCTACGGAGTGAAGCCGCAGCAGTTTCGAGGCATACTGCGCGGGTGACGCTGCGCGATCTCAGAACACCGGCCGTACTGATCGATCGATCGCGAGTCATCCGCAATATCGAGCGCATGCAGGCCGCCGCCGACGCGCGCGGCATTCGCATGCGGCCGCACGCCAAGACGCACAAGAGTCCGGTCGTCGCCCGGTGGCAGATCGAGCGCGGCGCGATCGGCATCTGCTGCGCCAAGCTCGGCGAAGCGGAAGTGCTCGCCGATGCGGGCATCTCCGATATTCGCCTCGCGTATCCGCTCCATCCTGCCAACGCCGACCGTCTCATCCGCCTCGGCGAGCGCACGCATCTCTCGTTCATCGTCGATCATCTCGCGGTCGCCCACGCGTGGTCCGAGGCCATGATCGGCGCCCGCCGGGAAGTGGACGTGCTCGTGAAAGTGGACGTCGGCTTTCATCGCTGCGGCATCGATCCGTCGATCGACCAGGCCGTCGGTTTCGTGCAGCAGGTTGCGACGCTGCCCGGGCTGCGCCTGCGGGGCCTGCTCGCGCATGCCGGCCACGGCTATCATGCGACGTCGGAGGATCACGTTCAGCAGATCGCCGCGGACGAAGCGCGCATGCTGAATGACATCGCGCGTTCGGCACGGCGCGCGGGCACCGAGATTCACGAAATCAGCGCCGGGGCCACGCCCACCGCCCGCCATTCCTTGCAACAGGACGGCCTGACGGAGTATCGCCCCGGCAACTACGTGTTCTTCGACCGCACGCAGGTCGGCCTCGGCGCCGCCACGCTCGACGACTGCGCCATGACGGTGCTCGCGCGCGTGGTCAGCAAGCCGTCGCCGCAGCGCATCATCCTCGACTGCGGCAGCAAGACGCTCAGCTCCGACGCGGCCCGCGGGTTCACGCCGCTCGCTGGTCATGGCGCTATCTTCCGCGAGCTCGAGGGCGCACCGGGACAGGAACCGGATGCGGACTTGATCGTGGAGCGCCTCTCGGAGGAACATGCCACGGTGCGAGTGGTGTCCGGCGCGACCCCGCTCGAGCCCGGGGATCTCGTTCGCGTCTTGCCGAATCACGCGTGCGTGGTGACCAACCTCGTGGGCGAGCTCTGGCTGGCGGACGGCGTCCGCGTCGAAGCGCTGCCGGTAGCGGCGCGCGGGAAGATTCAGTGAGGCGAGCGGCTAGATATGGCAAAGAAGGGTTCTGACGTGGCACAGGCAAACGAAGCGCCGGAGGTCGGCGAGGCACTTGGACTGGTGGAGACTCGCGGCCTCGTCGGCATGATCGAGGCGGCCGATGCCATGGTCAAGACGGCCAACGTGGTTTTCGTCGCCTGGCAGAAAGTCGATGCGGGCCTGGTCACCGCGATCGTGCGTGGCGACGTCGGGTCGGTGAAGGCGGCGACGGACGCCGGCGCTGCCGCGGCACGCCGGGTTGGCGAGCTGATCGGCGTGCATGTCATCCCGCGGCCGGGGGACGATCTCGAAAAGATCTTTCCCATTCGCCCGAAGAAAAGCTGACGCAATCCGCACAACAGCCACCTCAGGCACTCCAGGCACCTGAGGCACCGTCTAGCGCCTCGTCTTCTTCGCGCGCTTGCCTTCGCGCGCAACGAGCTGCCGCAGCTTCGGCTCGTCGCCCAGCATCAGCATCGGCTGCGCCGGGTTGTCGAGCACGTTGAAGATCGCGCCCGACTCGCTCCGCGCGTAGATATCGTGGCCGTCGATGAACAGCGTGATCGGGCCGCCGCCCTCGATTGCCTCGAACAGGCGGACCTTGAATCGCGTGCGGAGCACGTCGATCAGCCGCCGGATCCGTGCAATCGAGAAGCCGCGCCGCCGGAGATCGGCGAGCACCATCAACTCGAGCAGCTCGATCGACGTATAGCGTCGCTCGGTGAAGCCGCCGCGCTCGGTCTTGTGCGACGGGACGCTCGAGCGAATCAGGCGCTTGGCGTCCCACCACTGCAGCTGCTTGGCGCTCAGCCCGGTGAGCGACGCGACTTCGCGTGAGGAGTACAGCTTCTTGAAGCGCACGATCCGTCGAGGACCCGCTTACGACGCCGCCCCGAGCGATGCGAAGACGCGATCCGCCATCTTCGCCCCTTCGAAGTCCTTGCCGGTGAGCCCGCGCTCGGAGTGCGTCGAGTAGGTGAGCGTGACGCGCTTGTAGTTGATCTGGATGTCGGGATGGTGGTCGGCCATTTCCGCGCCTGGCACGAGACGCGTGACGAACTCGACCGCCGCCGGAAAGTCGCGCAGGACATACTGCTTCCTGATCGCATCGCCTTCGAGCGACCAGCCGTCGAGATCCTTCAGCCGCCGTTCCGCTTCGCTGCGGCTCAATGTGGCCATTCGTTCATGGCTCCTCTGCGGTTACAAGTTGCCGAAACGCGCGGGCGCCAGCGAATCGATCGGCGAATCTCCGGTCGAGTCGAGCGCCAGGTCTCTCACGAGCGCGGCCGTCAATGGCGCCAGCAGCACACCGTTGCGATAGTGTCCCATTGCATACAGCAGGCCGGGAATCACCGCTGACGGGCCCACGATCGGCAGCCCGTCCGGACTCGCCGGCCGCAGTCCGACGCGCACTTCGGTGAACGAAGCTTGCCACAACTGCGGCACCAGCGCGCACGCGCCTTCAAGAAGATCGCGGACGCCGGCCACGGTCGCGCGCTCGTCGAACCCGGCGTCCTCCACCGTCGCGCCCACGAGCACCCGTCCGTTGCTCCACGGGACGATGTAGGACTCGGCGCCCCAGATTACACGGCGCAGAGGTTGTGCCGTGGTCCAGGCGAGGTGGAGCAGCTGACCGCGAATCGGTTTGACCGGCGGCGGCATCGCACCGGAAATAGCAATCTGGCCCGCCCAGCTCCCTGCCGCAAGCACGACGCTATCCGCGGTGATGTCTCCCGACTCGGTCGCCACAATGGGATGCCCGCCGGAGTCGCGAATCGCGATGACGCGCGTGTCGAGGGTAAACCGCGCGCCGCGTCTGGTGGCGGCCACCGCGAGCGCTTGCGTGAACTCTGGCACGTTGACGAACCCGTGCGTGTCGATCAGCAGACCGCCGCGCGCGCGCGTTGCGGCCAGCGGCTCGTAGCGCTGCAGCTCGACGGCGTCGAGGAGTCGAGCGGCGACGCCCTCACGCGCCAGCGCCAACGCGGTCGCTTCGTGCCGTGCTATCGCGTCGGCGTCGAACGCGACTTCCACGGTTCCGCTCCGGTCGTACTGGATGACCTGATCGCCGTCGTCGATGAGGCGCGCCATGAAGTCGTCGTAGAGATCGAGACTCCGGCGTCCCAGCGCGCGCAGCGCGCTCGCTTCGTGCCCTTCGATGTACGGTGCAAGGACGCCAGCCGATGCCTGCGACGCGCCCTGCCCGACCCTGCGGTTGTCGATGACCTGTATACGCGCGCCGACGCGCACCAGCTCATACGCGCAGGCGCAGCCGATGATGCCGGCGCCGACGATGACGACATCTGGAGAAGACACGCGCCTGATAGCATCGCATGTCAACTCAGGTTGCAACCTGCAACCTGACTAAAAGCTCACCGACGCGCCGATCTCCAATCGCCGTGGCGGGGCAGCCGAGGTCGCTTGCCCGTAGTAATCGGACAGCAGGTTGCCGACGAAGCCATTGAGGTTCGTGGTGTTGAACAGATTGGAGACCTGCACGTACAGGTCGAGGCGATAGCGCGAGGCGTTGCCGTCCATGACCATCTCGCGCACGACAGGTCCGCCGCCCTCGCCGGCGCCGCCGCCGGGACCGCGCTGCGCCGCTGCCGGAGCGCGCTGACTCGAGGCGCCGCCCGTACCGCCGCCGATCATGATCGGCCCGGCACCCGCTCCCATCAGACCGCCGAGATTGAACGAGCGATTGACCCGCAGGGTCACATTCCACTGCTCCGCACCGCGGGCGCTGTTGCGTGCGACACCAGCGGGCCTGTCGTTGAACACCGTGTCGCCGTTGTCATCCAGGCCGGTCGTGATGGTGTACGGCGGCGCCGACGAGAACTGCGCCTGCATGCCGGCGCGAATCCCCAGGCCCAGCGGCGTGTTGAACATGAAGAACAGGCGGTGCCGGACATCCTGCGCCGAAGGACCCCAGTCGGCATTCGGGTTGTGGCTGTCGGCCGGAAGACTCAGCGGTCCGTCCGCGAAGCTCCGCGAGTTCTGCCACTGATACATCACGTTGCCCATGATGCGCCGGCGCGGCGCGCGCAGGTTGACGGCCACCGTGATGCGATCGGAGTCGCGGCGTCCGCTCGACTCGATCTGCGTGATGTTGCCGGCGGTCTGGATCGGACGCACGCCATCGAGCGGCGCGTTGACGTTGATCGACCGGAACGTGTCGGTGGCGCGCGTCATCATGTAGTCGGTACGAAACTGGCCGATCTGCCTGATCGGATGCTCGTAGCCAATCGACGCCTGGTGAATGGTCGGCTGCGACAACTGGGCCCCAAGCTGGATGATGCTGGCAGGCAGCACGGTGCCCGAGATCCGACCGACATCGGGGAACGACGGATTGATGATCGTCTCGTCGATCTGATGCGTGCCGTCGACGCGCACCGACTGCTCGTAGATGTTCGACTCGAGCCAGTCGTAAAAGATGCCGTAGCCGCCGCGGACCGTGCCTTTGCCGGCAGAGTAGACGAACGCCGCGCGCGGCGCGAGGTTCCACTTGTCGTCCACATGGGTCTGCAATCTCCTGACGCAGGCCGACGCTCAGGTTGAGGTTCTTCGACAGCCGGAAGTCGTCCTGCAGGTACCAACCCGCGTCGTACTGCGAATAGGTCACATTCGGGTTTCCCACGCGACGCGTATAGGTGCGCGGCCGGTTGTTCTACGAAGTCGTCGAGCGTCGAGAAGGTGAACGTGCCGTTCGTATTCGTCTGCTGGTCGCTGTCCCACCAGCCGCCATTGACCTCGGCGCCGAACCGCAGCGCGTGTTTGCGAACCGGAAGGTCGAAGTTCTGGGCGATCGTGAACTGACGGCCCTCGCGTGTGCCGAGCTGGCCGGCACCGCCGGAGGTGAACGCGTCGAGCACGCGGATCGTCGGCGCATCCGACAGCGACGCGAGCTCGGTCTCCGCTCGATTGAATTCGACGCGCGTCTCGCTGAAGAGCTTCTTGCCGTACACCTTGGTGTTGCGCGCCCGCAGCGTGTCGGTCACGGCAAAGGAGTCGTACGCGCGCTCCTGCAGATCGAAATCGCCGACGCCGAGGTTTTCGCGCGTGTTGTCGCGGCGCGAGAACTCGGCGCGGATCGCATTGCCGCCGCCGAGCAGGTGCTCGAGGCGGGCGCTGAAGTTCACCGCGTCCACGGGCCGCCGCACCTGGTCGTTGATCTCGCCCTCGGGCGTTTTGGCCAGAATCGTCTGCGAGTCGTACGAGAGATTGCCGTCGGCGCTGAACGACAGGCTGGTCTTGCCTTTCGCGATCGGGCCCTGCGTGTTGAACATGGAAGCGCTTGTACTGCTCCGGCGCGCGCTCGGGGGCAAACGCGTTGCGCGCGTTGAACGACTCGTCGCGGAAGCCGAAGTTGAAGCCGCCGCGCCAGTCGCCCATCCCGGGCTTGGTGATGATCTCGACGCGCACCATCCCGGCGTCGTGGTACTCCGCCGAGAACGAGTTGGTGTGGAAGCGAATCTGCTCGATCTGATCCTTGGGCGGAATGCGCCCGCCCCGGAAGCCGTCAACGAAGATCTGCGCGCCGGGCCCCGCCATCTGGCGCAACTGCTCCGCCATCTCGTCGGGATCGTCCGACAGCGAATCGATCTCGTCGCGGCTGAGCGTCTGCTTGAAACCCTTCTCGCGCAGCGACTCGGCGCTCTGCTCCCGGACGACGATCTCCTCGGCGAGCGCCACTGGCAGTGTCGCGACCGCGCTGTTGTTGCCGCGGCGCACGTTGTAGGACACCGTGTAGCCGCGGAAGCCTTCGGCCTCCACTTTGAGCTGATAGGTGCCTGGCGCGAGGCCGAATGTCACCTCGCCGGCTTCGTTGACGAGAACCTGCCGCTCGACGCCTTTCGGATCCGTGATCGTCACGGTGGCGTGAATCAGCGCCGCCTGTGTTTCGTCCTGGACCCTGATACGAAGAGTGGACTGCGGAGCCTGCGCGGCCGCGGCGGTCGGCGTGAGCGAGACCAGCGCGAGCAGGACAGCGCGCACAGTGAATCGAGCGACAGGTTGCATGATCCTATTTCTTGTCGAAGAGATCGGCCTTGATGGCGGGATTGACCTTGACCTTCTCGATCGTCCATTCCTCGACCGCCTTGCCGTCAATCGACTGTGTGAGGCGGTGGGGCAGCATCACACCGTCCACCTTCTTGTAATCGGCGAGATAAAGGTTCACGGTGCTGGGCGCAGGTGGAGGCATCTGCTCGAGACGGCGCCGCCGCTCTTCCGGATCGACGCCGCGGCCGCCTTGTGGGGGACCGCCCGCCGGCGGAGCTCCTGCCGCGGGAGCACCTTCCGGCGGAGCGCCGGCACCGGGCTCGCCCGGGCCGCCGCGCCCGGGTCCGGGCCCGCCGCGTCCGCCGCGTCCAGGTCCATCGAACATCACCCGTGGCCGGACCTCGGAGTACTGGAGCATCAGCGGCATGTGCGTCTGCTGATCGACGAAGATCCGCACGGTGGCGCCGCTCTCACTCTTGGCCTCGAGTACGTCGGCCTTGCCCTCGGGCGCCTCGGCCACCGCGACATAAGTCGGCTGCAACGATGCGCCGCCGGCAAAGGCGAGGAGATAGCGCATCATCTCGGAGCGCGCGCGGCGAAGGCGGGCTTCCTCGATCGCCTGGGGATTGAGATCGTTGCCGCCCGGGCCGCGCATGACGAACTGCATGCCGCCGCCCATCCCGCCACGCTGCTTCATGTCCTCCCAGGCGGTGGCGCCGTTGAGCGCGACCATCCGCTCCATCGACATGCCGCCGGGCAGCTCAGTCTCCTCGCTGCGATACATCTTGTCGGGAAACTGCAGGGTCAACGCGTTGGTGCCGGCCATCTGCCGCGGTCCCATCTCACGTTGGAACGGTCCTTCGAGGCTCAGCGTCTTGAGCGCGTCGAGCTTGTCACCGCCAAGCGCCTTGCGCATCTCTTTGATCACGTCGGCGGCCTTGTCCTGCGCGCCGAGCGGGCTCGTCAGGGCAAGGATCAGCGCGGCCATCAACACTCTTCGCATCGTGGGTGCTCCTTCAACAACAGTTCGAACCGCGGGTTCGGTTCCTTCCATCGCTCCTATTAATACGACGCCGCCGGAAGCCGGGTCGTTAAGCCCTCGCAAAGAGGTTGTTAACGATGTTAATTGGCGCCTTTGCGCGGATTTCGGCCATTTTTCGCGTGGTAGACTGCCCGTGTGACGAAGCGCTCGCTGCGCGTGTCAGGCGTGAGCGCGCTGGCCGCGGCCGTGCTCGTGCTCCTGCCCGCGCTCGCCTGGCTGCAGCACTCATGGCTCGATCAGATCGCCGACGCCGATCGCGATCGGCGCGAGCGCACGCTGCAGACGGCGCTGGCGCAGCTGGCGCAGGCGTTCGACGGTGAGCTGTCGAACGCCATCGGCGGCCTACAGCTCGAAGGCCCGATGGTCGAGCAGCAGGCCTGGAGCGGGTATGCGGCGCGCTATCAAGCGTGGGCCGAGACCGCGATTGCCCCTGACATCATCAAGGCCGTCTACTTCGCCGAAGCGCCGTCAATGCACGGATCCGGTGCCAGCAGCACCGAAGTATCACGCGAAACGACACCAGTGCTGCGCGTGTGGAACGCGCAGACGCGAAGCTTCGAGATCACCGAGTGGCCGGCCGAGCTGCAGCCGGCAAAAGTGCGGGTCACGTCCGGCGATCGCGAGCGGCGGTTCGAGTTCCAGTCCTCGCCGCCACCGCGCGGCCGCGGCGGCGATCGCTTCGAGCGCTTCATCATTCCGTCGACGTCGATTGGCGACGCACAGCTCATCGTGCTGCCGGTCATGCTCTTTACGCCGCGCGACGAGCCGCCGCCGTCCGGGCCTCCGCCGCCGCCCGATGTGCGTCTACTGGGCTTCACTGTTCTTCGTCTCGACCTCGCTGCGCTGAGCCGCGAGGTGCTTCCCGAGCTGGTGCGGCGGCATCTCGCCGACGACCGCGGCAACAGCGACTATCACGTCGCGGTCGTGCAGCGCGAAGACCCCGCACAGATCGTCTACGAATCGGACGCAGGCGCAGCCAAGGCGGCGCTGCCGCAGCCCGATGCGAGCACCACGCTGCTCGGCGCGCGTCTGGGCATGGTCTTCATGGGCGGCCGCGGTGAGCCGCGCCGCACCGACGAACGCGTCGTCGTCAACGTGTTCGAGGCGCGGCGTGGCATGGGGCGCGGCAACGCGCGTGTCGAATCGCGCTTCCTCAACGGCGGCGAGGGTCACTGGCGCGTCGTCGCCAAGCACCGCGCCGGTTCACTCGAAGCGGCGGTCGCCGCGGCGCGCACGCGCAACTTCGTGTTGAGCTCGGGCATCTTGGCGCTCCTCGCCGCGGCAATCGGCCTGATCGTGGTCTCGGCGCGCCGCGCCGATCGACTCGCGAAGCAGCAGCTCGAGTTCGTCGCCGCCGTCTCGCACGAGCTGCGGACGCCGGTGTCGGTGATCGGCGCCGCCGCCGACAACCTCGCGGGCGGCGTGGTCGAAGAGCCGGGCCGCGTCAAGAAATACGGAGAGACCATCCAGGGCGAGGCGCGCCGGCTCGCGGAAACCGTGGAGCGCGTGCTGCAACTCGCCGGCATCGCGTCCGGCAAGGCGCTCGCGACGCGCGCCGCAATCCCGGCGGCCGATCTCGTGAGAAGCGCGGTGGAAGCGAGCCGCCATGAAATCGAGAAGGCCGATGCGACGATCGAAGTCGAGATCGCGCCGGCGCTCCTCAACCTGCCGACCGATCCCACCGGCGTCCAGCGGGTGATCGGCGACAGCACGGCGCTTCGCTCGGCGATTCACAATCTCATCAGCAACGCGATCAAGTACGGCGGTCATTCGCCGTGGGTCCGTGTCACGGCCTCGTCGCCCGGGCATCACGCGACGCGCATCACGGTGGAGGACCACGGCCTCGGCGTTTCGAGCGAGGATCGCAAGCACATCTTCGAGCCGTTCTATCGCGGGCGCGAGGCGGTGGCGCGGCAGATTCAGGGAAGCGGCCTTGGCTTGCACCTGGTCAAGCGAATCATCGAGGCGCACGACGGCACCGTGTCGGTACAGAGCGAGCCCGGCCGCGGCAGCACCTTTACGATCGATCTGCCGGGTGTTCACGAAGTCGTCCGGCTGCGGCACGGTCACGAGTCGCCCGCCGGCGCGCGTACCTGACACGTGTCCTCTCCCCGGCTGCTGCTGGTCGAAGACGAACCCGGCCTTCAACTCGTTCTCACCGATCGACTCTCCGCAGAGGGCTATCAGGTGGAAAGCGCCAGCGACGGCGACGCCGGCTTTCGGCGTGCGGCCGGCGAGCCGTTCGACGTGATCGTGCTCGACGTGATGCTGCCGAAGCGCGACGGGTTTGACGTCGCTCGATCGCTGCGACAGCAAGGGATTCGGACGCCGATTCTGATGCTCACCGCGAAGGGGCAAGTCGTCGATCGTGTCGTTGGCCTGAAGCTCGGGGCTGACGATTACCTGACGAAGCCGTTCGAGATGGTCGAGCTTCTGGCCCGCCTCGAAGCCCTCCTGCGACGGGCGCCGCCAGCCGCCGGTGTCTCACTCGAGCGTTATCAGTTTGCCGACGTCCTGGTCGACGTTCGCAAGGCGGAGGTGACGAAGGGCGGCAAAGCCGTGGAGCTCTCGGCGAAGGAGTTTTACCTTCTTCGCTACTTCATCGAGCATCGTGGCGCCACGCTTTCACGTGAGGAGCTGCTGCACCAGGTCTGGGGCTACCAAGCGACGCCCTCGACGCGTACCGTCGATGTTCATGTGGCCTGGCTGCGCCAGAAGCTCGAACCCAATCCGCGCATCCCGCAGTTCATCCTCACGATTCACGGTCTCGGCTACAAGTTCGCGGCCTAGACCGCGGCGCACGCACGCCAGCCGCCAGGCTTCAATGGGTTGAATCGTCGATTCGATCTCCCGAATCGGAGATCGCGGTCGGGGACGAAGCACGCTCATACCGTGACGAGAAGCGTCTCGTTGAAGACGAACGGCGACGCTCGACGGCACACGAGATGCTCAACCGCTCCCTCCGACGGTTTCCCATCTGTCTTCAGGAGGTTCCCGTGATTCGACGAAGCGTGCTCGCGCTCGTGTTCACTTTGACGAGCGTACCTTCGATAACGTTCGCGCAGGCGCAAAGTGGTGAGATTTTCGGCAAGGTCGTCGACACATCCGGCGCCGTCGTCCCCGGCGTCAGCGTGACGCTGACCAGCCCGTCGCTGATTACGCCGCAGACGGTCATCACGCTGGAGAGCGGCGCCTATCGCTTTCCCAACGTCCCGATCGGCACCTATGCGGTGACGTTCGAAATCCCCGGCTTCAAGCGCGTCGTGCGCGAAGGCGTCCGTATCGAGACGGGCTTCAACGCCGAGATCAACACAACGCTCGAAGTGTCGACGGTGCAGGAGACGGTGACGGTCACCGGCGAGAGCCCGATTGTCGACACGCGGGCGACGAGCACGGGACAGACCTTCACGCGCGAGATGCTCGAGCGCATTCCGTCGGCGCGCGATCCATGGGTCGTCATGGAGCAGACGCCGGGCATTCTGATGAACCAGCAGAATGTCGGCGGCAACAAGTCGGGGCAGCAGTCCACGTTCATCGCGCACGGCACCGGCAACAACGAAGTGTGGAACGTCGATGGCGGCAACATCACCGACATGTCCGCCTCCTCGGCATCGGTGTACTTCGACTTCGACGCCTACGAGGAAATGCAGATTCAAACCGGCGGCAGCGACGCGTCGGTGCAGTCGAGCGGCGTCGCGATCAACCTGGTGACTAAGAGCGGCGGCAACAATTTCCACGGCTCATCGCGGCTCTTCGTTGTCGACAACAACCTCCAGGGCGACAACATCTCGGCCGAGCTCCAGGCGCAGGGCGCCGGCTCAGGAAATCCGATCAAGAACATCAAGGATTACGGCGCCGAGATTGGCGGCCCGATCGTCCGCAACAAGATGTGGTTCTGGGGTGCGGCGGGCTACAACGACATCGAGGTCGGCGTGGTCGGCTTCGTGCGGCCCGGCGGCGATCCCAACAACCCCGAGGACCTCAACACCGATCTGACGACGCTCAAGACCTACAACGCGAAGCTGCAGTATCAGTGGTCGGCGCCGCACAAATCGTCGTTCCTCTACTTCTTCAACGACAAGAACCGCAACGCGCGCGAGGCGGGACCGACGCGCGCGCCGGAAACCGTGTTCGTGCAGACCGCGCCGGTGAGCACGTTCAAAGGATCGCACTACTGGATTCCCACCAGCCGCCTCACCCTCGAGTTTCAGGCGATGAAGATGCCCAACGGAGGTTTCTTCCTCAACTTCCCGGACGAGTCGCTGGAGACGGTGCAGTCGGCGCTCGATCTGACGACGAACTACCAGACGCGGTCGCACTACCGTGAGAAGTTCGATCGCCCGCAAACCGAGGTCCGCGCCGACGGCAACTACTTCCTCACCAGCTTCCTCGGCGGCGATCACGCCACGAAGTTCGGCATCGGTTATCGCGACACGCCGTTCAGCGCGCAGCGTCATCGCGGCGGGTTTGCGCAGGCGCGCTTCACCGGCACGGCGGCGACTGCGGCCAACCCGTTCAACGACGAAGCGAACCTATATCGCGACAGCTTCGCGAAGACCGCGCTCACGCAGTTGTACGGCTACTTCCAGGATTCGTACAAGCGCGGCCGGATGACGCTCAACGGCGGGATCCGGTTCGATCGGCAAAACGACGAGGCGCTGGCGTCACATGTGGACGCGAACCCGCTCATTCCGCAACTGCTGCCGGCGGTCGATTTCGCGGGCGCGGACTCGGGGGTGACCTTCTTCGATTGGTCGCCGCGGCTCGGCGTCACCTGGGATCTCACCGGCGACGGGAAGACCGTGGTCAAGTCGAACTACGCGGTCTATTGGGGCACCGGCATCACGACCGCGGCCTCGGTCAATCCGGTCAGCGAAGTGCAGTTGCGTTATCCGTCGGCCGACGTCAACGGCGATCGCTTCATTCAGGCCAACGAGCTCGATCTGACGCGGCGTCTCACATCTGTCGGGCAACTACGATCCGGCGAATCCCTCCTCGCCGCGGTCCTCGACGACGGTCGATCCCAACCTGAAGAACGACCGCACCGACGAGTTCTCGATCGGCATCGAGCGCGAGCTGATGGCCAACTTCGGCGTTGGCGCCGCCTACATCTACCGGAACTACCCGGACTACGAGAACTTCACGACGACGCCGGGCGTGTTCTCGGCCGACTACGTGCCGGTGAGCTATCTTGCCACCTGCGGCAACGCGTCGTGCGATCAGCCGTCGTACATGGTCACGTACTTCCAACTACCCTACACGCTCCCCGGCGGCGGCTTCCGGCGCAACGCCGACCGCACGCGCCAATATCACGGGCTCGAGCTCACGGCGCGCAGGCGGTTCAGCGATCGCTGGATGCTCAATGCGAGCGCGAACTTCCAGAGCACGACCTACCGCTATGGCGGGCCCGACGTGTCCTACCAGGATCCCACCGACATCGAGAAGCTCGATGGCGCGCAGACCGGGACGTCCAATGCACGGTGGCTCGGGAAACTATCAGGCCTCTACGTGCTGCCCTGGTACGACATCGGTCTGTCCGGCTTCTTCAACCTCCGCCAGGGGTATCCGTACAACCGAGTGATTCAGTCGCCGACGCTCACCGGCGGCATCGGGCGCGCCAACGTCGATATCGATCGCTGGGGCGACGTCCGCCTCGAAAACTTCTATCAGCTCGACATGCGCGTGGAGAAACAGATCCGGTTGGCCGGCATACAGTGGACCGGCGCGCTCGACGTGTTCAACCTCTTCAACGCGGCGACTGTTCTTCGCGTGAGGAAATCCAGAACATCAACACCGCCAACAACGTCGAGGAGGTCCTGGCGCCGCGCGTGGCGCGGCTCTCGATCCGAATGAAGTTCTAGACTGCATGTGGCGTGGCGGGTGCGGCTCGCCGACAAACTCTGCTGGCCGCGCCCGCGGCTCCGGGTCGATCACCGCGCTTCGATCCGCGCTCCTCTGCACGCGCTGTCGTGCGCCCGTTCGAGGCCTGCTGTCGGCGGCCTACAATCAACCGTGCGCATCTGCATCTTCTGCGGCTCCAGCATCGGTCTCAATCACGCCTACGCTACTGCCGCCCGCGTTCTCGCGTCAGAATTGGCGCGCCGCGACATTGGCATCGTTTACGGCGGCGGCAATGTCGGGCTGATGGGTGTGCTCGCCGACGCGGCGCTCGCTGTCGGCGGCGAGATTATCGGCGTCATTCCGCACGGTCTCGTCACCCGCGAGCTTGCCCACTCCGGCGTCACCGAGATGCACGTCGTCGGCTCGATGCACGAGCGCAAGGCACTGATGGCGGAGCTGGCCGACGCGTTCATCGCCCTGCCCGGCGGCTTCGGCACGCTCGAGGAGTTCTGCGAGGCGGTCACCTGGACCCAGCTGGGCGTGCACGCCAAGCCGTGCGGCCTGCTCAACGTCGATGGCTTCTACGATGCGCTGCTGGCGTTTTTCGCGCACGCGCTCGCCGAACAGTTCCTCCGTCCGACGCACAGCCAGATTGTCGTCGCCGATCGCGATCCGCTGCAGCTTCTCGCACGTCTCGATGCCTGGACCGCACCCGAGGTCGCGCGTTGGGTCTCCCGCGGGGAGACCTGAAGAACGTCCGCCGAACGCCTCTTCACTTTCTGCTTGACCGCAGTTGTCAATTTTCTATTATGTAGAAAGATACTTCTAGTTTGTAGAAATCGTCGGGAGGCACGCGTCATGAGATGGGTGAAGTACCTATTGCTCTCGATCGTGGCGGCGATTGGCCTGGGCGTGATCGTCCTGCTCTTTCTCGGCGGTGCGCGCGGCCAGAGCCGTCTCGTGGCGAGCATCGACATCGCACAACCGGTGGGCCGGGTGTTCGCCTGGGTGTCAGAACCCGAGAAGATCAAGTCCTGGGTGAGCTGGATGGTGGACGTCCGCGATCTGACGCCCGGCCGCACCGGACCCGGCGCGCGGCAGGTCTGGGTCATGGAGGACCGCAACAACGGCAATCAACGCATGGATATCGAGTCGGAGGTGGTGCGCTACGAGCCGGGCCGCTTACTCGAGTCCAGGCTCAACTCGCCCGAAGGGTTCACCGGCGAAGTGCGCTATGAGCTCGAGCCGGTGGACGCCCACCGCACGCGGCTTACCTATCGCGCCAACTACCAGTTCGAGCACTGGCTCGCGCGACTGCTGGAGCCGATCATCTCGCGCTCGGCTCAGCAGAAGCTGGAGGACGACCTGGCGCGGCTCAAACAACAGGCCGAGGCCGAGTGATGGGCAAGGGCGACTTTCTTGGCGAATTCGAGCAGCTGGTGCTGATTGCCCTCATTCGCGTCGGCGAAGGCGCCTACGGCATGACCGTGCGGCGCGAGATCGAGGAGCGCGCCGGACGCGACGTCTCGATTGGCGCCGTCTACGCCACGCTCGATCGTCTCGAGGAAAAGGGGCTGGTCAAGTCTTACGCCGGTGAGCCCTCGGAAAATCGCGGCAACCGCGGCCGCAAGTGCTTTAAGATCACCGGCACCGGCGCGCGCTCGCTCGAACGGTCGCAACAGGCCGTCCGCTCGATGCTCGCCGGGCTGCGGCGGCCGTTTGGCGAACCGGCGTCCTGAACGCGAAGGCCGCAAAACGAACGCGCAAGACATCCGCATCACGATCGTGACGAACCTTTGTCCCGCACGCGTCGCCGCGTGGCTTCTCGCCGCCACACGTGTGCCTGATGCCGACGCGATCATCGGCGACCTGTGGGAGGAGCTGCACGACCATGTTGCCCCGAAGCGGGGCCTCGTGATGGGGCGCCTCTGGTACGTGCAGCAGGTGTTGCGATCGCTGGCGCCGCTGTTCTTCCGGTCGTGGCAGCGCGCATCGATTGCCCGGGCATCGGCGGCGATGATCGCGGCCGCCGCGGCGGCGGCCGTTCCTGCCGCGTGCCTGCTCTCGCTGCGTGCCTTCGTGTTGTCGCAAGTGCCGCTCAAAACCACTCCAGAGCTGTCCGCTGCGTTCACGCTGCTGTTGCTCGTGGTCCTCGGCGCGTCGGGTATCGCCGGTTTTGCGGTCGGTGGGCGTCTATTGCATTCGCACGATCCGCGATGATCAGCGCGGCGCGGCTGCCATGTAACCGGGGCGTGCCTTCACGGCCGCGCGGCGTCCTTTGACCCTGACATCGAGCGCATGCCAGCCAGGCTTCTGCACGCCGCGCGGCGTGTAGCTGAGAAGGTAGCGCTGGCGGAACTCTTCGAGCACCGACAGAAAGATGCCGCGTAGATCGCGCGTGGACTCCACTTCGAAGAGCCGCCCGCCGGAGACGCTGACGAGATCGCGCAGAAACGAGCGCCTTCGCGCGCCGGCAGCAATGGCGTAGACCACGGCGTCGGACTGGCGCGCCGCGTCGAGCGCGGCGTCCTCAGTGAGCCAGCTCGCGGTGTCGCTGCCGTCGCTGAACACCAGCACCAGCCCGCGGCCCGTACTTGCGTAAGCCAGATTCAGTGCCGCGTAGACGCCGTCAACGAGCGCCGTGTCGTCGTTGGGTTTAACCTCCCGGAGTGCCGTGCGCACAGCGTCGACCCTGGTCGTGAGCGGCGCTTTCTGCGAGAGGGCGTGCGTAAACGTTACGAGCGCCGCCTCGTCGCTCTTTCTGAGCCCGGCCAGAGCGGCGTCGCCGGCATCGAGGAGGTCATCGAGCCGCGACCCGGTGACACTCGCGCTGATGTCGAGTGTGAGCACCACCTGCAAAGGAACCTGCTCGAAGGCCACGTGATCGATGGTCTGCGGCACGCCGTTGTCGCGGACCTCGAAGTCGCCTGCAGCAAGCCCGCGCACCGGCTGCCCTCCGTTGGTGACGAGGACGTCGAGCCGCACCGCCTCGACTCGCGACGAGAAGGTCGGCGATTGCGCCGGCGTTGTGGTGGCGGCGCAAACAATCAATCCGACGGCCGTCGCATGCAACCGCGTCATGGGAAAGTTCCAGACAACGCGCGATAGGCCGCATCGAGCAACTCAGTCGACTGGCGGCCTGCGCTCAATCGATATGTCCACCACGGGTCGTCGTCGAGCCTCGGCGCGTCGCGTTCGAGAACCGGATGGAGCAGGTCGCGCGCCGATGCGCGGTTGCCTGCCCGGCTCGCGAGCTGACTGAGCCCAAGGCGCGGCGCCTGCGCGCGCGGGAACAGAGTCAGTGCCTGCTGATACGCGCGCTCGGCATCGACCGGACGGTTGAGCGCCAGTTCCGCGCCGCCGAGAAAGAGCGCGCCGTAATACTGAAGCAGCGGCTCCCTGGTGTCCTCCCTCGCCAGACGAAGGGCAGCCGCCGCGTCGCTCGGGCGTCCGAGCCGCGCCAAGGTGCGGCCGTACCGCACGCGCGCCTCGACATGACCCGATTGTCGACCGAGCGCCCGGCGGAACAGGCCTTCAGCGAGCCGCAGTTCCGCTTGCTCGGTCTGGACCTCGAGCGATGTGCCTTGCGGGAGAGTCGCTTCAGCGCGCAAGGCCTGCACCCTGGGATCGGCAAGGGCTTCGTGCAGACAGCCGTTGAGAAAGAGAACGTCAGCGTGGTCCGGAAACAGCCTGAGACCGTGCTCGAAGTGGTGGATGTCGAGCAGTTCGCCGGCAAGCTTATGGGAGAACGTGGCGCGGTACCACTGCTGGACGTCGATGTCCTGCCGGACGTTTGACACTCCGTCGAGGAGTACGCGCGCGAACTCCCAGTTCACGTCGTTGCCAAAGAGCCCGTCCTGCCGCCCGTCGCTCGACTCGACGATGAAATGCTCGGAAAAGAGAAACGAGGAGTTCACCGCAGTTTGGCGTCCACTGGCATTCGGGAAGAGCGCCAGATCCGTGTGGTAAACGGCGGCACGCTTCAGAAAGCGACCCCGGCCCGGAAGTCTCGACAGTTCGGCCGCCCGTTCGACGATCGCGCGGCGATCCAGCGAAGAGAAATCCACAGGGACCAATCGTCCGCCGACACTGACCGAGAATCGGGTGGCTTGTGGGTTGTCGAAGATCCTGATCAATATGTTGATCAGCAGCCATGCGTCCTGAAGATCCTCGGCGCTCCACGACCGCGCGCGCGTCAACGCCCCATCGTCCATGCCAGCTTCATGCTGCAGGACGGCATCTGTCCAGTTGTTGAGGAGCGCGACACGGTACGTGATCACGCTCGACGACAGCGGAAGCAGCGGCTTCTGCTGCTGCTGCGGCACGATCAGTGCCAGCACCAGGCACGGCTTCACGAAGAGCGCAGCGATGCGGCGAATCGTGTTGATGTTACGGAACGTCGCCGGCTTGGCCAGAAGCTTTTCCATGCGCGCCGGCTGGAACTGCGCGTTCGCGAAATTCTGCCGCGCATGCCAGTAGACCTCGCGCTGGTGCGCGCGCAGCGAATCGACAGGCGTCTCGAGCGAGGCGATGATCTTCTTCTCGCGCGGCTGCACCGCGTCGGGCAGCATCCCGACGAAGAGGGAGCCCTCTTTCAAGGCTTTCGGATCGAACGGCTCGTGCTCCGCGATTCCCTTTACTTCCGAGGCCGATCTGATGAAGGTGGCGACTTCGTAGCCCAAGGCCTTCTGGAGCGCGCTTTCGATCTTCCGCTCGAGCGCCTGAGCGTCGCTCGAGGGCGAGTCGAAAAGAACGTTGCCGCTGCCGATGAAGGTCTTGACATTCTTGAATCCCATCGACACGAACAGCGTCGTCAGGTGGTTCATCTTGACGATGTGGCCGCCGACGTTGATCGCACGCAGGAAGGCCGCGTAACGGTTCATGCAGGGGATAGTTTACGGTTCGATGTGACAGTGTTGAAGAGCTTTCAAGCATGGATCTGCAGGCAACGATTGCGGTCGGGAAGGGCAGCGGTGTGCCTGGACCCGGACAGTTCATTAGCGGGAATCACCGCGACGGGCCTCTCCGACTAGACCGGGCGAGTTGCTGCCAGTGAGCACTTCACTATCGGTGTGGTTTTCTCGGCGCTTCCTCAGACACAAACACTCAGCTTGCCCGGGTCGATCGAGGCGGTCGTCGTCCAGGGTTATCTCGCCGCCGACCGGTAGTCGCCCTCAGCGCCTGGCTGCGAGGCGGTCGCGCGCGACCTGCACCTCGCGGTGAAAAACGAACAGGTGATCTGCGTTCCCTTGCGGATCGGTGAAGTCGTAGCGTCGTCCTTTGCGCGGCTGGATGCGCAGGTTCTTTTTCAAGTAATCCACGTCGAATGTCTGGAGATCGCCAAGTGCGACACTGAAGGCATCGTCATCCGAGGTTTCGTAACGGATACCGTCGGGTGTCGCCACAAGCCGCCCCTTGCACGAGCCGATGCCGTGGTTGTGTACGACCTCGATCGATGCGTCGAGGCGTATGGTCTTGAATGTGACTTCGATCTCGCGGCGTCCCGCGGTGAGCTCCACGTTCTCGGCATAGCCGTCGAAGCCCTCGGCCGAGACGTTGAGGCGGTGGGTCCCAGGCTCGAGGTTCGTCGCGGTAAACGGCGTCGAGCCGACCAATTGTCGATCGATGAACACTTGCGCGCCGGGCACGTCGCTTCGAATGACCAGCGTGGCGTTCGCCGCCGCGGGTGCTAGTGCGACGCCAGGGCTCTCACCGGCTTTGGCCGGGGCAGCACCTCGTGATGCTCGCGGCGGAGGAGTGACGGCGGGTACTGGAGATTGCGCCGGCGGAGGCGACGGCGTCGCCGCTGGAGACGCCGCCGTTCGCGACACAGGCTCGGCTGGCGGGCTCGGCGCCGGTTTCGACGCGCGGCCTATGAAAACGCCGACGGCCAACGCGGTCACGATGGCGGCAAGTGCCAGGATCCGATTCACAAGCTCTCCCGATCACTGCCCATCAGCGCGAGATAGATGACAAAGCTCAGGCCAAAGGTAACGAACCAGGCGTAGGTGTAGACGTGGTCGAAGAGCCCGGGATTGCTGACGACTCCACCCGGCGTCGTTGCGGCGCGGAGAAACCCAGGAATCACGGGGATCGTCGCAATCAACAGCGCCGCGATCGCGCGCAGGTTCACGCCATTCCGGTAGCGGTAGCGGCCGTCAAGCTTGAACAGATCCACGACCGAGAGCTGCCGCCTGCGCAGCACCCAGTAATCGGCAATCAGGATGCCGCCGATCGCACCCATGAGACTGGAATAGCCGATCAACCAGGTGAAGATGTAGGCGGCCGCATCGGCGTACAGCTTCCACGGCATCATCAGAATGCCAATCACGGCCGTGATGAGGCCTCCCGCCACATAGCTGATGCGGCGCGGCGCGAGACTGGAGAAATCGTTGGCGGGAGAGACGACGTTCGCTGCCATGTTGGTGGTGAGCTGCGCCGCCAGCACCACCAGTGCGCCGACGATGATCACGAGCGGCGATCCAATCCGCGCCAGCAGCGCCACCGGATCCCAGATCGCCTCCCCAAAGACCACGATGGTGGCGCTCGTGACGGCAACGCCGATGAAGGCAAACGCGGTCATTGTCGTTGGCAGCCCGATCGCCTGCCCGAGCATCTGCGATCGCTGACTCTGCGCGTAGCGCGTGAAGTCCGGAATGTTGAGACTGAGCGTCGCCCAGTAGCCCACGTTCGCGGTGAGGGCCGCTGGAAAGAGCGTCCAGAACGGCGTGTGTGACTGCTGCAGACGCGTCGACTCGCTGAGCACGCGCGCAAGACCGCCGCCAGCGCTAATGCCCCACATCAGCAAGGCCAGGCCGCCGCCGAGGAGCAACGGCGCCGACCATGTCTCGAGCGTCCTGATGCCCTCGAGACCGCGCAGGATGATCGCGACCTGCACCATCCAGAACACGGCAAACGCGAGCCACACATTGCCGGGCAGTGTCTGCCAGCCGCCCCATGCCGCGGCGAGCAGCTGGTGAAGCGCGAGTCCGCCGATCCATGTTTGGATGCCGAACCAGCCGCAGGCGACGATCGCGCGCAGGATCGCCGGAACATTGGCGCCCTTGACGCCGAAGGCGGCACGACAGAGAACGGGAAACGAGACGCCATACCTTGTACCGGCGTGCGCATTGAGCACCATCGGCACCAGCACGATGACGTTCGCCAGGAGGATCGTGATCATCGCCTGCCACCACGACATCCCCTGCTGCATCAGGCCGGACGCGAGCGTGTAGGTGGTGATGACCACGCTCATGCCGATCCAGAGCGCGGCGATGTTATAGGTAGTCCACGTTCGCTGCGACGGCGCGGTGGGCGCGAGGTCAGGATTCCAGAGTGGGCTGCCCTCGAGCGCGTCACGCGCCGGCGGTTGCATGGCCTCCGTGATATTCCTTGGTGTCGGGCCGGCGAATCCGCGAGTGCACCACGACACGGTCGCGGCGGATCCCGCGGAAGCCTTCGATCGACGTCCAGCCCTTGTCCGCATGCCGGTCGAGGAACTCCGCCAGTCCCTGCAGCAGGCTCTTGATGATGTTGGGACCGATCGCGTGGTCGAGCATCGCCGCCGTGCACACCTGCACCGTGCCGCATCCAAGCAGGAAGTAGTTGAGCGCGTGCGCAAAGCTGGCGATGCCGCCGATGCCGGAGAACTCGCGCTCGGGAAACGCCTGCGTCATCTGCGACATCTTCGCGAGCGAGAGCGGCAGAATCGCCGGCCCACCGAGGCCACCGCTCGACACCAGGCCGTCGACGTTCATCTCGAACTCGAGCGTGTCGGGATCGATGAGCGGGAGAGACGGGAAGGTGTTCGACGACACGACGGCATCGGCGCCGCCGAGAAACGCGCCATTCGCCTCGATGACGATGTCGGTGGTCGACGGCGTGAGCTTCGCCCACACCGGAATCGTGGCGACGTCCTTGACCACTTGCGTCACGATCGAGATCTGCGCCTGGTCTTTGCCGATGTTCGATCCCATGTCCTTGCGGTCCATGTGTGGACACGAAAGGTTGAGCTCGAGCGCGTCGGCGCCCTCGTTCTGACACGCGGTGGCCAGCGTCTGCCAATGGCGCAGCTCTTCGTCGCTGCCCGAGCCGGCCATGATCGACGCCACGAGGATGCGATCGGGATGCGCCTGCTTGATGCGCGCGATGCGCGGGATCCACCAGTCGAGCGTCTTGTCGGAAATCAGCTCCCAGTTCCACGACGAGTGCAGCGCGGTCTCCGCGCGCTTCTGCATCGACAACTTGCCGTCGAGCGTCGTCCGCAGGAACTTGGTCTTCGGTCCGTCGACGTTGACCACCGGGTGCAACCCGATGGTCTTGGTGACCACGCCGCCCCAGCCCGCGTCGAAGGCGCGCATGATGTTGGCGTCGGACTCGGTCGGCGGCGCCGAAGAGAGGAGAAAGGGGTTCTGAAACGACAACCCCGTGAACGTGACGTGCAGTCGATTCGACATGGCTGTTCTCATGTGGTGGCGGACTGCCCGGCCCGCTGATCGCGGGCCTTCGGCCCCGCCGGTCTGAGATATATAGTGACCGAATCATGGCTGCGCAACCCGAAATCCTCTCCAACTATGTCGGCGGCCGCTGGATCTGCTCGAAAGCCTCCGATTTCGTCGATGTGCACAACCCTGCGCGCGGTGAAGTGATCGCGAAGACGCCGCTGTCGACCGCGGCCGACGTGGACGCGGCCGTGACCGCGGCAAAAGCGGCGTTCGCCGAGTGGAGCGAGACACCGCCGGTCAAGCGCGTGCAGGCGATGTTCAAGTTCAAGCATCTCCTCGAGGAGCACTTCGAAGAGATCGCCCGCATCGTCACCACCGAGCACGGGAAGACGCTGGACGAGGCGCGCGGCAGCCTGCGGCGCGGCGTGGAGTGCGTCGAGGTGGCGTGCGCCGCGCCGTCGATGCTCATGGGCTACGGGCTCGAAAACGTGGCCGCCGGCATCGATTGCGCGGCGATGCGCCAGCCGATCGGCGTGTGCGCGGCAATCACGCCGTTCAACTTTCCGGCGATGGTGCCGCTCTGGTTTCTGCCGTTCGCCGTGGTCAGCGGCAACACCTTCATTCTCAAGCCGTCGGAGCAGGTGCCGCTCTCGCAGAAGCGAATCTTCGAGCTGCTCGAGAAGTGCGACCTGCCTCCGGGCGTCGTCAACATGGTGAATGGCGGGCGCGAAGTCGTCCAGGCGCTGTGCGACCATCCGGGCATTCGTGCGGTGTCGTTCGTCGGATCGACAGCGGTGGCGCGGTTCGTCTATCAGCGCGGCACGCACAGCCGGCAAGCGCGTCCAGGCGCTCGGCGGCGCCAAGAACTTCATCGTGGTGATGCCCGATGCCGATCTCGACAAGAGCATTCCGGTGATCACCGAGTCCTTCTTTGGCTGCGCCGGTGAGCGCTGCCTCGCGGGCAGCCGTGCTGCTGCCGGTCGGCGAGGCACACAAGCGCACGCGCGAGCACCTGGTCGAGGCTGCGCGTGGGCTCAAGGTCGGCGACGGTCTCGAGCCGGGCGTCACGATGGGTCCGGTGATTAGCGGCCCGCATCGTCAGCGCGTGCTTGGCTACGTGGACAAGGGGGTCAACGAAGGTGCGGCGATCGTGCTGGACGGCCGGACCAATCCGGTTGCCAATCGCCCGGACGGTTTTTTCGTCGGTCCCACCGTGTTCGACGATGTGTCGCCGCAGATGGCGATCGGCAGCGAGGAGATCTTTGGTCCGGTGGCGGCGATTCGATCGGTGAAGAACCTGGAGGAGGCGTTGCGCATCATGGACGGGCACCCGAACGCCAACGCGACCTCGATCTTCACCGCGAGCGGCAAGGCGGCGCGCGAGTTCGCCCATCGCGCCACGGCCTCGATGGTGGGCGTCAACATCGGCGTCGCCGCGCCGATGGCCTACTTCCCGTTCGGCGGCGCGCGTGACAGCTTTTTCGGCGACCTCAAGGTTCACGGCCGGGACGCATTCGATTTCTACACCGACAAGAAGGTCACGATTTCGCGGTGGTTCTAGCTCGTCGCGGACCTAGAGGTCTGCGCTACCGGCGTAAATGTAGCGCGGGCGTTCAGGCCCGCGAGATGAGCGGAGCAACAGGTTGAGTCTTCTGATCAAGGACGGCACCGTCGTCACGGCGTCGGATCTCTATCGTGGCGACGTCTTCGTCGAGGGCGAGACGGTCGCGAGCGATCGGTCGCGATCTCCCGATGAAAGCCGACCGCGTCCTCGACGCGACCGATCGCTACGTGATTCCCGGCGGCATCGATTGCCACACGCATCTCGACATGCCGTTTGGCGGCACGACGTCGGCTGACGATTTCGAATCGGGCACGATCGCGGCTGCATTTGGCGGCACGACGTCGATCGTCGACTTCGCGATTCAGTACCGCGGACAGACGCTCCATCACGCCTTGGAAACGTGGATGAAGAAGGCCGACGGCAAGGCGGCCATCGACTACGGCTTCCACATGATCATGACGGAGCTCAACGACCAAGTCGAGGACGAGATGGACGCGCTCGTCCACCAGGGCGTGACGTCGTTCAAGCTGTTCATGGCCTATCCCGGCGTGTTCATGCTGGACGATGCGTCGATCTTCAGGGCGATGCTGCGGACGGGGAAAAACGGCGGCACGATCTGCATGCACGCCGAGAACGGCGGCGTGATCGACGTGCTCGTGCAGAAGGCGCTGGCCGAAGGCAAGACGGCGCCGAAGTATCACGCGCTGACGCGCCCGGCGCGCGCCGAGGGCGAAGCCACGCATCGCGCGATTGCGCTCGCCGAAATGGCCGACGTGCCGGTCTACATCGTCCATCTGTCCGCCGCCGAAGCGCTGCAGATGGTCACCGAAGCGCGCGATCGCGGCCTGCCGGCGTTCGCCGAGACGTGCCCGCAATACCTGTTCCTGTCGTATGACAACTACGAGGAGCCCGGGTTCGAGGGCGCCAAATACGTGATGAGCCCGCCGCTGCGTCCGCGCGAGACGCAGGACCGGCTGTGGCGCGGGCTGGCCTTCAACGATCTGCAGGCCATCTCCACCGACCATTGCCCCTTCTGCATGAAGGAGCAGAAGACGCTCGGCGAGCACGACTTCTCGAAGATCCCGAACGGCGCGCCGGGGATCGAGACGCGCATGAGCCTGGTGTACGACGGCGGCGTGCGGACGGGCCGCATCTCGCTCAATCGCTGGGTCGAGCTCACGTCGACATCGCCGGCGAAAATCTTCGGGATGTTTCCGCGCAAAGGCACGATCGCGCCGGGCTCGGACGCCGACATCGTGATCTTCAATCCGGCGAAAAAGCAGACGCTGTCGGCGAAGACGCTGCATATGAAAGTGGACTACAACCCGTACGAAGGCCGCGAGGTACAGGGCGTCAGCGAAACCGTCATCTCGCGCGGCAAGGTGATCGTCGAGAACGGCGCAGTTCACCGGGCGCGCCGGCAGCGGCGCGTTCATCAAGCGGATGGCGCGGACGTAGATCGATCGATGGTGCGTGAATGGAGCGCGGCCTCACGTAGCGCGGCCCTTCAGGTCCGCTCGAGTGGCCGCGGAAAATGATATGGCAACGACCAGGACACAGGAAACACTCACCGGCGAAGAGATCGTCGCTCTTTCGCGCAAGCACACGATTTTCGAGTGGTCGGCGCAGTCGAAAGTCGATCCCATTCCAGTCGCGCGCGCCAAGGGCATCTACTTCTGGACCCCCGAAGGCAAACGCTACATCGACTTCAACAGCCAGTTGATGTGCGTCAACATCGGTCATGGCGACGAGCGTGTGGTGCGTGCGATCCAGGAGCAGGCGGCGGTGCTCGCCTTACGCCAATCCGTTCATGGCCACCGAGCCACGCGCGCGGCTCGGCGCCAAGCTCGCCGAGATCACGCCGGGCGACATCGACTGCTTCTTCTTCACCAACGGCGGCGCCGAAGCCAACGAGAACGCGATCAAGGTGGCGCGCTGGTATACCGGCCGCCACAAGATCCTGGCGCGCTACCGCTCGTATCACGGCGGCACCGCCGGCGCGATTTCGCTCACCGGCGATCCGCGACGCTGGGCGGCGGAGCCGGGCGTGCCCGGCATCGTGCACGTGCGCGACCCGTACCACGGCATCCAGCGCGGCTGGGACATCGGCCGATGCCGCCCTCGCCGAACTCGAGGAGATCATCCAGCTCGAAGGCGCGAACACGATCGCCGGCTTCATCCTCGAGCCGGTCACCGGGACCAACGGCATCCTGATCCCGCCCGACGGCTACCTGCAGGGCGTGCGCGCGCTGTGCGACAAGTACGGCATCGTGATGATCGCCGACGAGGTGATGGCCGGCTTCGGCCGGACCGGCCGGTGGTTCTCCGTCAACCACTGGGACGTCGTGCCCGACATCATCACGATGGCCAAGGGTCTGACGAGCGCCTACGTGCAGCTCGGCGCCGTCGGCTTGCGCCGCAAAATCGCCGATCATTTCAGCGACAACGTGTTCTACGGCGGGCTTACCTACAACAGCCACACGCTGGCCTGCGCCGCCGCACTCGCGACGATCGACGTCTACGAAGAAGACGACCTGATCGACGCGCGCCGCCAAGATGGGCGACGTGATGAAGGGCTGCTGCAGGACCTCGCCGCGCGGCATCCCGTCGGTCGGCGCGGTCCGCAACATCGGCCTCTTCGGCATCGTCGAGCTCGTGCGCAATCGCACGACCATGGAGCCAATGGCGCCGTTCAACGGCACGTCGCCGGAGATGCAGGCGCTCGGCAAGCATTTCCGCGAAGAGGGCCTTTACACGTTCGTCCGCTGGAACACGTTCTTCACCAACCCGCCGCTTGCATCACGGAAGAGCGAGATCGGCGAGGCGTTCGCGATCATCGACCGCGGACTCACGGCGGCGGACCGGTCGGTCGCCGGCTAGCGGCCCGCCGGGATGGCCGAGGCGAGTCTTCGGCGTCGCATGTAAGCTTGCACTCGCGCGATGGAGCTCGTTTCCGATCTGGCCCTGGTCCTGCTCGCTGCCCTTGCGGGCGGTTTTCTCGCTCAGCGTCTCGGCCAGCCGCTGATTGTCGGCTACATCCTCGCCGGAGTGCTCGTCGGACCATCGACGCCCGGTCCGAGCGTCGTCCGGCTGCACGACATCGACCAGCTCGCCGAGCTCGGCGTCGCGCTGCTGCTCTTCTCGCTCGGGCTCGAGCTCTCGTTTCGCGAGCTCGCTCCAGTCCGCACGGTCGCTCTGGCCGGCGCGATCACCCAGATCGTGCTGACCATCGCGCTCGGACTGGCGATCGGCCTCGCGCTCGGTTGGGAGTGGCGGCCGGCGCTGTGGTTTGGCGCGCTCATCTCGCTCTCGAGCACGATGGTGGCGCTGAAGACGATCCAGGCGCAGGGGCGGCTTGGCACATTATCGAGCCGCGTCATGCTCGGCATCCTCGTCGTCCAGGACCTTGCGGTGGTACCGCTGATGATCGTGCTGCCCGAGCTCAGCGATC
The DNA here is from genome assembly GCA_963807105.1 of uncultured Acidobacteriota bacterium. GTDB lineage: Bacteria > Acidobacteriota > Vicinamibacteria > Vicinamibacterales > UBA2999 > DASPWV01. Next base: position 338,729 of record CAWEAM010000007.1, read on the forward strand.
CGGCCGGCGGGCTGTCGAAGGTCGGCATCGCCGCCCTGCGCGCGGCGGTGCTGCTCGGGCTCATCGTGTTCTTCTCCACCAGAGTCGTGCCGCGGTTGATGTCGCTGGTGGCGCGCTCCAACAGCCGCGAGCTCTTCTTTCTCTCGACCATCACCCTCGCCGTCGGCGTCGGCCACATCGCCTATCTTTCGGGACTCTCGCTCGCGATCGGCGCCTTCGTGGCCGGTCTCGTGGTCAACGAGTCGGAGTACGCGCACCAGGCGCTGAGCGAGGTCATTCCGCTCCGCGATCTGTTCGGCATGCTGTTCTTCGCGTCGGTCGGCATGCTGCTCGATCTGTCGGTTTTCGGCGAGCAGCCCGGCGTGCTGCTGCTGGTCGTCCTGGCGGTGGTCGTCGGCAAGGCAGCGATCCTCGCCGGCATCGTGCGAGCGTTCGGCTACTGGAACATCGTGCCGCTGGCCGTCGGCCTGACGTTGTTTCAGATTGGCGAGTTCGCGTTCGTGCTCGCGCGCGTCGGGCTGAGCAGCGGCGCCATCAGCGATGACGTCTATTCACTGACGCTCAATACCGCGGTCATTACGATGGCGCTCACTCCGGCGCTCTCCAGTCTGGTGCCGAGGCTCTACGCGTGGCTCTGGCCCCGGCAGGCCCGCGAAACACACGAGGCGATCAACCTGCCGGTTGCCGGGCTGCGCGATCATGTGATCGTGGCCGGCTCGGGGCGGGTGGGGCGCGGCGTGGTCGAGGCGCTGTCGCAGCTCTCGCTGCCGTTCGTACTCGTCGAGTTTGACGATCGGCGAGTGGAGCAGGCGCGCGACGCCGGCTTGCCCGTGATCTACGGCGACGCCAGCCAGCCCGTCGTGCTGGAGGCGGCCGGCATTCAGCACGCGCGAGCGCTGATCGTCACCGTGCCGGCGTTTCCCGACGTACGCGCCATCGCGACCGCCGCCCGGCACGTGCGGCCGGAGCTCTCAATCATCGCCCGGGCCGATGGTCCGGAGGCGGTCCGTACCCTCTACGCCCTGGGGATCGAAGAGGTCACCTCGCCCGAGTTCGAAGCCGCGATCGAGATGACGCGGCAGGCGCTGATGTACTTCAACGTACCGGCGCACGACGTGCTGCGCGTCGCCGGCGAGATCCGGCGGCAGCGGTATGGCGGGCCGGACGAAAAGCACGGCGTCGGGCGAGACGTGATGTCGAACGTGGCCGACATCGCGCGCCATCTCGACTTCGTCTGGTTTGGCGTGCCGCCCGACAGCCCGCTCAACGGCCGCTCGCTGAGCGCCCTGCAGGTTCGCGCCAGCATGGGCGTCTCGATCGTCGGCATCATCCGCGACGGCGTGCTCGACGCCAATCCATCCGGCGATGCGCAGCTTCACCCTGGCGATCTCGTGGCGGTGCTCGGGACACGCGACCAGGTCACACGGTTCGGCCAGGCGGTGCGGCCGCGTGCATCGGAAATGACGTCGAACCACAAGCCGGCAAGTGAGCCATGACCAAAGGACGACTCGAGGCGTTCAGCGACGGCGTCATCGCCATCATCATCACCATCATGGTGCTCGAGCTGCGCGTGCCGCACGGTACCGATTTCGCCGCGCTGCAACCGCTGTGGCCGGTGTTTCTCGCCTACGTGCTCAGCTTCGTGCACATCGGCATCTACTGGAACAACCATCACCACATGCTGCACGCGTCCAACAAGATCAGCGGCAACGTCCTGTGGGCCAATCTGCATCTGCTGTTCTGGCTCTCGCTGATTCCGTTCACCACGGGCTGGATGGGCGAAAACCACTTCGCCCCGGTGCCGACCGCTCTCTACGGCGCGAACCTGCTGGTCTCGGCTATCGCCTACACTGTTCTGCAGCGATCGATCATTCGCGCTGAAGGCGAGCGATCGCGGTTGCTGGCCGCAGTGGGTTCCGACGGCAAAGGCAAGCTGTCGCTGGCGATCTACGTCGCGGCCATCCCGCTGGCGTTCGTTCACCAGGCGATCAGCGGGGCGCTCTACGCCGCGGTGGCGCTGATGTGGCTGATTCCCGATCGCCGCATCGAGACGACGCTCAAAGAGGCGGAGCGCTCAGCGGCCGCGCACAAGCGCGAGCCGCAGCCCTAGCCCGACGAACACGACACCGGTGGCGAGACCCGGCCCGAGGGTGCGAAACTGCAAGCCTTTGAGCGCGCCGGCGGCGACCGGCCCTGGGCGGCAGCGGCGAATATGCTGCCAACGGTCAACAGACCCAGCATGAGGACACGTTCTTAGGCGGGCATGCAGCGCTCCGGGAAGAAAATCAAGGATACTCCAGCATGTGGCGCCCGCCAGGAAGCTCGCATTCGTCGTCAAAGGCGGTTTGCATCCGAGCGGCCGCGAGCAGGTCATGCCTTTATGGCTGGCGCTATTCGAGGCGCTCGGCCAACGCTACGACGTACACGCGTTCTCGATTCGGCATCTCGGCAAGCCGTCCACATATCGTCTCAGCGGCTTCACCGTGCACGACCTCGGCAATCCTGGTGCGGGCGCACGCGTCGGATTGTGGGCGGAGTGGCAGGCGCTCGCGCAGGCGCTCGAGCTAGCGGGACCGTTCGATGTCGTGCATGGATTCTGGGTGGACCCGGGCGGTTTGCTCGCGGTGATTGCCGGGCAGCGGCTCGGGATTCCGTCTGTGGTGACGTGCGATAGCGGCGAGTTCACTTCGATCGACGACATCAAGTACGGCACGCAGCACACATTCACAGGACGCATGGCCGTGCGCACGGCCTGCCGGCTCGCGACCCGCGTCCACGTGACGACAGGGTATATGGAGCAACTGGCAGCGAAGCACGGGTGCCAGCCGGTTCGCATTCCACTTGGCGTGGACCTGGCGCGCTGGACGGTGCCGCCGGCGCGACTGCAAGAACGACCCTGGCGGTTGCTACAAGTCGCGAGCCTGAATCCAGTCAAGGACCAATCGACGCTGCTCCGCGCGATTCCACTGATCGCACGCGAGGTGGACGTGCGGCTCGATCTCGTTGGCGAAAACACCCTGGGCGGCGCGCTTCGACAACAGGCCGTGAACGGCGGCATTGCCGCCCGCGTCTTCTTCCACGGCTACCGGCCGTCAGACGAGCTGCTGCCGTTCTTCCACGCCGCGCACGTGTATGTCCAATCGTCGCGTCACGAAGCGTCTGGTGCGGCGGTGCTGGAAGCGGCAGCCACCGGTCTGGCGATCGTCGGCACGCGGGCGGGCTACGTGGCCGACTGGGCGCCGTCGGCTGCACTGGCCGTCGATGCGCAGAATCCGCGCCAGCTCGCGGACGTCGTGCTCGCGGTGCTGGCCGACAACAGCCGCCGCGAACGCCTCGGCGCCAACGCGCGCGCGTTTGCAGAGACGCACAACCTGGAGTGGTCGGTGCGTCAGCTCGCGGATCTGTACGACGGAATCGCGCGGCGGAACTAGGACCTAAGGACCACAAGGTAGGGATGTAGGGATGTAGGGATGTAAGGATGTAAGGAAATGCTGGATTAAGCGCAACCCCGCGCCCCTACGTCCCCACGTCCCTACGTCCCCAATTCCCCAACTACACTCGCGCTGTGAGCGGAAGGTGTAGCGAGCAGACGCAGCGGCGGCAGGTAGGGTTGGTCCGCACGTCGAGGCCGCGACGGAACGAGACCGCTTCGTCCGAGTTGATCGCGTCGGCCAGATCGCGCCCGGGCGGGCCGCCGTATGCCGGCTGGAAAAAGCACGGGCGCACGCGTCCGTCGATCTCGAGCACAGCAGAAACCCACGGCGCGTTGCAGCGGACCTCGGGAAAGTCGCGCAGCCCGGCGAGCGCCGCGTAATAGCCGTGAATGCGGCGCAGGCTGCGCAACCCGCCCTGGACGAAGCCGAATTCGAACGCGTCGGCGCACGACTCGGCGACGCGGTCGATCGCCGCCGCAAATGCCGGAAGCTCCTCGCGAGAGAGCGCGATCTCCTGCTGCCGCTCGTTACTCCACGGTTCGGGCCGGTTGAAGGCGGGAGTCGTCACGTCGGCGGCGAGAAACGACAGTCGATCCACGGCGAGATCGCGGATGGACGTGATGGTCTCGTGCAGCGCGAGGAAGTTGGCCTTCTGCAGCACCGTGCGCGCGATCAGCCGCGGCGTGGCGCGCTGCCCGCGGAGCGCGGCGATGCCGTGGCCGATGCGATCGAACCCTCCCGGCACGCGGCGGATCTCGTCGTGGACGTGGGCCGGGCCATCGACCGAGATCACCACCTCGTCGATCAGCCGCGCGATCTCCGCCGCGCACCGATCGATGAGCAGCCCAGTGGTCGCCAGGGTGAGCCGGATTCCTTCCGCGCGCAGCCGCTCGCAGAACCGCCACAGGTTGCTGTGCAGGAGCGGCTCGCCGCCGGTGAGCATCACGCGGCCGACGTGCAGCCGGCGAATCGCGTCCACATGCGCGTCGATCGCCTCGACCGTCATCTCGCGCTTGTTGGCGTTGGCTTTCCAGATGTCACACATCACGCAGCGGCAGTTGCAGGCGCTGTGGACCATCAGCGACAGCACCGGCAGGGTGTGGACGTGCCCGGTCGCGATGCCCGCCGCTCGGCGCGCGGTCTCGAGAATCATGCGTCCTTCGAATGCTGCGTGAGCGTCATGCCGACGCGCCCCACCAACGCCGTGGAGGCGGCGCGGAGCGCCCGCGCGTAGCGGCCACTCCGCCAGTGCTCGTGCCGCGCCACCTCGCCGCTGATCCATCGCCGCGCAAAGGCGTAATAGCGCTTGCCCGGACGGCCGCCAATGGCGAGATCGCGATCGGTGCCTTCGCTCCATGGCCGCTCTGCGACGACGCGGTCGGCAACGCGGTCGTAATAGGTCGTGCCTTTGATCGGGTACGACACAGTCGTGAGAAACACGTCCGGAGCGGTCTGCTTGAGGTGATCGACGGTGGCGACCAGATCTTCGTGCCGCTCGCCGGCGTAGCCGAGCATGATGAAGAGTCCCACCTGGATACCGCGGCGCTGGAGCATGCGCGCCGCCTCGCGCACTCGCTCAACGGTCACGCGGCGATCCATCGCGTCGAGCACGGCTTGCGATCCGCTCTCCGATCCAATCCACACCCGCCAGCAGCCCATGTCGGCAAACGCATCCGCTACCGCCTCGTCGATACGCTCGCCGCGCGAGATGCATTCGAACGGCAGCTGTAGGCGCCGCTTGCGAAGCTCTGTGGCGTAGGCGAGCGTCCATCCACGGTGAATCCCGAACACGTCGTCGGCGTACCAGAGGCGATCGGGGCGGTAGCGGTCAACCAGGCCTTCCACTTCGTCGGCGACGTCAATCACCGATCGGCGGCGATGGGTTGTGCCGAAGACCGATCGGCTGCACCACGTGCAGGTGTACGGGCAACCGCGCGCCGTAATCAGCGAGAGTGGTCCGTACCCGTGGCGGTCACGCCACGCCTCGATGTATCGAGCGATGTCGATGGCCGCACGATCGGGGTGCGGCTGCGTATCGAGATTGGCGATCAGCGCGCGCCCCGGCGTCCTGACGATCTCGCCGCTGCGGCTGCGAAAGACGATGCCGGCAACGCGGCATAACGTCGCATCGGGCGGCCACATCCGTTGCAGCATGGGTACGAGCTCTTCGAGCGTGAGCTCGCCCTCGCCGATCACGACCACGTCGGCGCCGGCGTCGAGGTAGTCGTAGGCATAGTGCGGCGGATCGGGACCGCCGACGACCACCTTCGCACCGGACGAGCGGGCGAGCGCCATCATCTTCAACGCGTGGCGCTTGGTCATCATGTTGACGTAGACGCCGACGACCGGCGGCCGGGCGTCGGCCAGCACACGCGCAAACGCGTCGAGGCTGCTGAAGGTGCCGTCGAACACTCCGACATCGAATCCGCGTGACTTGAGATGAGAGGACAAATAGAGCACGCCGAGCGGCGGATATGGCCGCATCACGCGCCGCTCCTCGGCGTCCTCGGCCAGAAAGTACGCGTGGGCGAGCAGCAGGTCCATGACCGTTACGTCTCGCGCGCCAGGGTGCGCAGCTTGCGCTCGGCGACCGGAAGCGCCGCGCGGTTGTAGACCCAGGCGGCAAGATTGCGCACGTCCGCGAGGCGAAGTCGACGCGCCAGCTTGCGCAGCCGGAATTGATGGTGGACGACGCGGTGCAGCACGCGGTAGAACTCCGGCCGGTAGGTGCCGCGGTACATCATCGCGAGGTCGTCGGAGTCGATCCAGTTCTGCTTCCCACCGAGGTCCGCCCGCACGCGCTCGTAGAACTTGGTACCTGGCAGCGGATACGACACCGACACGCCGATGTCGTCGGGATCGACGTCGCGCGCGAGCGTGAGCGTGGCTTCGATATCGTCCCACTCCTCGCCCGGATAGCCGAACTGCAGAAACAATCCGACCGCGATGCCGTGCTCCTGCAGCGATCTGGCAGCGGCGCGAATCTGCTCGACGCGCACGCCTTTTTCCATCGCGTCGAGAATCTTCTGCGACCCCGACTCCGCGCCCATCCACACCATGCGACAGCCGGCCGCGGCCAGCGAGGCCGCCACGTCGCGATCGACCTGGTCGGCCCGCATCAGACAGCGAAATGGCAGCGCCGGCCCCGCCGCCCGGCACTCGCGCGCGAACCGATCGACCCAACCAGGCTGCAGGCCGAAGACGTCGTCCACGATCGAGATGTGATCGGGCCGGTACTCGCGGGCGAGCCAGGCGAGCTCCTCGACCACGTTTTCCGGTGAGCGCACGGCATACCTTTGACCGTAGATCGGTTTCGCACACCAGTTGCAGTGAAACGGACAGCCGCGCGTGGTCGCGACGTTCATCGAGTAGTAGCCATGCCTGTCGCGCCACTCGGCCCGGTAGCGTGCGGTATCGACCAGGTCCCACGCCGGAAACGGCAGCTCGTCGAGCGCCTTGATGAACGGGCGCGCCGCCTCGCGACGCACGGCTCCTGTCGCGTCCATCCACGCGATGCCGGCAAGACCGGCAAGCGGCTCGTTGCCGACGATCCTATCGACGGCCTCGGCGAGCGTCACTTCGCCTTCGCCGAGGATGACCGCGCGGGCGCCGCGACGCAGGTAGATGTCGGGATGGTCGGTGGCGTCGGAGCCGGAAATCACGATCGGACAGCTCCGCGCCGTCGCCGCGTCGATCATCCGGAGCGCGGCTTCGCGCATGCGCAGAAGGCACATCTTCGACAGGTAATTGAAGCTGTCTTCGTAGATCGCTGTCACCGCCGGCCGCTCGCGTGCGACGACTTCGTCCCAGGCGCTCTCGGATTTCGCCAGCATCGCGTCGTAGAGCGCGACCGAGCGTCCGCGGCTGCGCAGAAACGACGCCGCGTACAGCGTGCCGAGCGGCGCATAGGGCTGTCGCGCGCGCCACAGTTTGCGATCGAAACGCAGGTGATACGCCTGGCCGAGCAGCACATCAGGCATGCCGGCTCCGGCGATAGACGAATTGCAACAGCACGTGGTCTCCGAGCCGATTGAACGGCGGCCAGGACGAGATCGCCGAGTCGAGCGCGGTCAGCGGCGCCCGCACGAACGCGGGAAACGCCTGCCAGCGCGGCTCGAAATACGGCGGTGGAATGGTGACGCCGATGCCGGTGATCGCCTCGAGCGTGAAATCGGGACCCAGCGTCGCCGTGACGTCCTTCACCCGGTGGAAGTAGGTAGGCACGTCGACGCCGGCGACATTGACGCACACTACGCCAGACGCACGGCGTCTGTGCATCTCCGCCATGCGACCGGTGAGCCCGAAGTAGATGGCTTCCGATGCGCAACTTCGCCCCATCAGACCAAGCAGCACGGCGCTGCCGGGTCGCAACACGCGTCCGATCAACGCGCGCAGCGGCTCCAGGCACGGCACGCAGTTGAGCGCGCCGAAGTTCGACAGGATGCCGTCGAACGGTTCGCGCTCGCCAAGCCCTTCGAGAAACATCTCGACGCTCTCCAGGCCGCACGGCATGACGCTGATGCCGGTGTCGCCGCTCGTCGCCAGCCGGCTGAGCGTGCGCCCGACCATCGCTTCCGACGGATCGCACGCCACCACGCGAACCCCGCGAGAGGCGAGAAACGCCGTGTCCAATCCTGTTCCGCAGCCGATCTCGAGCACGCGGCATCCCCTCGGAAAACGCCGCAGGAACACCTCGTGCGTGCGGCGGCGCATCGTGCGAAAAAGCTCGCCGTCCGCAAGCGTGTCGTACTGCGAAGCAAGCCGATCGAACGCGGTGGTCGTCGGGTTCACGACGACGCCTCCCGTGACATCGCGAGCGATCCGCTTTCCGTCGTCACGGCTTCGCTCACCGGCGGGGCGTAAAGAGGCACGGTGACGCCGGCCGCTCGCTGATACACCGCCAGCATCTCGCGCGCGGTTCGCGTCCAGGAGAATTGCTGCGCGCGCGCGATGCCGCGCGCGGAGAGCTCGCGGCGCCACGCGGCATCATTGGCCAGTCGAACGAACGCCGCGGCCAGAGCGTCGATGTCGTACGGATCGACGGTCGCGGCCGATCCTGAGGCGATCTCGGCGAGCGACGATGTGTTGGAGGTCACCACCGGCGTGCCGCAGGCCATCGCCTCGACAACCGGCAGGCCAAAGCCTTCGTACACCGACGGAAACGCGAAGATCTCGGCGCAGTTGTAAATCGCCGGGAGATCGTCCACCGGCACGTACCCGGTAAAGTGCACCCAGGGCCGCATGCCGGCGCGATCGATGACGTCGGCGAGGTCGCGCGACGACCAGCCATACGGCCCGGCGCAGACCAGTTCGTGCGGCATCCCGCGCGCACGCGCGGCGGCAAACGCCTTGACAGCCGGGGCAGGTTCTTGCGCGGCTCGATCGTGCCGACATAGAGAACGAACCGCTGCGGCAGCGCGTAGCGCCGGCGGACGACCTCCAGCCGCGAGCAGTTGTCGATTGGCCGAAACCGCGCGTGCGCTGCCTCGTAGACAACGCTCACGCGCTCCTCGCTCACGCCGTGCAGCTGCCGCAGATCGTTGCGCGCGCTGTTCGACACGGTGACGATGCTCGTGGACGCGCGAATCGCCACCGAGAGCAGCGGGCGGTTGATGACCAGGCGCCGCCAGGGATGGCAATCCGGGTAGAGCCGCAAGCTCATGTCGTGCACGGTCACCACCGTCGGCGCCGACTGAAACGGCGGGATCATGCCGTTGGTGAAATGGACGACGTCGGGGCGCAGGTCCTTGAGCACGCGCGGCGCGATGAGCTGCATCCATCCGATGCGGAGCGGAAACCGGCGCGCGGTATAGACGCTGACGTGAGGCGGCAGTGGCGAGGCCGTGTCGATCGACTTGTTCGAGATCACCACCAGCTCGTCACCGGTGCGCTCGACCTCCTGCGCAAGATGCTGCAGCAGGTGCTCGGTGTAATAGCCGACACCAGTGCGGCCCGCCGTCAGCGTCGTGCCGTCAAACGCGATCCGCATGACCGGGTCCAGGAGCGAATGCGAGCCCCGCGACGAGCGCGAACATCACATAGGTCGCGGTGAAGCTCAGAAAGCTGTCCACCAGTCCGTGGTCACAATCGCCAGCCAGGTGGCACAGAAGGCGGCAAGTGCGGGAGCGGCCGGCGCAGGCGCGGCGCGCCAGCGGCGCCACAGGGCATATCCGGATGCCGACACCAGCCAGAGGAGCGCGGCAAAGCCGAGAATGCCGGCACCCGCGAGCACCTCGAGATACATGTTGTTGGCGTGGACGCGCGTGTCCCAGCGGACATCGCCGACGTACGCGCCGTACACGCGGCGGTAGTTGTCGGGGCCGACACCTAGTAGCGGGTAGTCGGCGGCGATGCGCAGTGCCGCCTGCCACAGCGTCAAACGTCCGGGCCGCACCTTTGCGGAAGGCAGCGCGCGCAGTGGGCTCGACTCGGCGTCGCCGCGAGTTCCCGGTTCGCTCCCTGGCGCGACGGTGACCGTCGTTCGCCCCGGCATCACACCTTCGGTGCTGAGCCAGGCGCGTTGCTCGTGCACCACGTCCCAGACCAGCACATACCGACCAGGCTGCGCCGGCGCCTTGACGTTGACCGGCATCGTGATCGATTCGCCAGGGGCCACTGGCCCCGGAAACGCGGTGCGCCATCCGTTGAAGACCTGAAGGGCATCGGTGTCCTCGCGCAGCCAGTGATACGACATTGCGAACGGAGGCGCGCCCGAGGAGTCCCACACCACGCGGCCCGTGTTGGCGAGTGTGATCGGGACTTGATACTCGGCGTGGGTTTCGAGCGAGAGCGTCGCGGGAACCTTGTAGGTGACACCGTACCACCCGCGCGTACCTTCGGTCCAGAGCCTTGCGAGCAGCACGTCCGACGATCGGCTGACGACGAGCAGGACGACGAAGATAACGCTCAGCACGAGCAGCTTTGCGTGAGCCGCCTCGAATCGTCGACTCTTGACCAGCTGCGCCGTAAAAGCCAGCACGAGCGCGAGAGCCACACTGATGAGTCCGGCACGCGTAAAGGTGGCGACGACGCCGGCGCTAATCGTGGCGAGTGCGGCGAGCACCATCGCCGATCGCAGCCGGCTCGGCCGGCGGGCATCGTCGATGACAAGCCAGAGACCGAGGCAGAACACAACCTCGAGGTACATCGACGCAATCGTCGGGTAGAGCAGCGTGGACGTGGCGCGCAGCTGCCCGCCAACGACGTGAAATCCCGGTCGAAACGTCTTCAGTGCCTGCAGCACTGCTGCGACCTGCGCCACTTCGAGCAGGGCGATGACCGACAGCACCGTGCCCACTGCGACAAGCGCGGAAACGAACGCCCGCCGGCGCTCGTTCGTGGTCGCCGCGTTCAGCACCAGCAGGAACATTGCGCCCGCCGCTGCCATGCGCCCGGCGAAGCGCAGCGCGTTGCCGCTGTCGATCGGCGAGAAGATCGCGGCGGCGACGGCGACGGCGATGCAGGCGGCGATCGGCGCTGTGATCGCGGTTCTCCAGACAAGCGGCTGCGCGCCGTATACGATGGCTGCCGCAGCCGCCACGAGCGTGCAGACAGCGACAGCTTCGACGCTGGTCAGCGTCAGCGCGCCGATGGCGACCAGAGGCACCTCGAACGGAGCGACCGCCGCCAGAATGACGGCCCCGGCGAACGGAATCGCGGCGGCAAGACGCGAGGCCAGGCCGGCGGCGATGGGCGCACGGTCGACACGTGGAGAATGGGCGAGACTTATCACGATGTCTGGAGGTGCCTCGCATGGTGCAAGACAGTTGCCGAAGCCGCGGCATGAGTGGTGCATCGCCGCACCGGCGAGATGCTGGCGGATCAAAGTCTGCGGCCCGGGATCGCGCTTCGAGGGATCGCGCGTGACTTACTAGTGCTGAAAGCAGTTTCGGAATCCGTAAGCCCTCGCGTACGTCGGACGTCGGGTCTCGTTGCCTATAAGGCCACCGCGGATGTCGTGAGCAAGGCGGTGACGCTGCTGGTCACGGTCGCCGCTGCGCGCGTGCTCGCGCCGGAAGCCTTCGGTCTGCTCGCACTTGCCATGACCAGCGGCTGGCTGCTCGGCGTCGCGAGCGATGCGGGCCTGCCGCTCTATCTCGCGCGCACTGTGGCGAAGGACGGCACAGCTTCGAGCGCAGTGGTGCGCGACGTCATGCGGCTGCGCGCCCAGCTCGCCGGCCTCGCGCTGATGATTGGCGTCATCGTGGCGGCCGCATTCGCACCCGCCGGATTCCGGCTCGCTTTTGCGCTGATCGTTGGCGCGCAACTTGCCGGCTCGGTGCTCGATACGCTCTCGCACGTCTATCGCGGTCTGGGCCGCACCGAAATCGAGTCCACCATCACCATCGCGCAGCGCCTTGCCGCGGGCGTCCTCGCGGCGCTGGTGCTCGTCGTCCACCCAACGCTTCAGCTGCTCGCGGTGGCGCTCGTCGTACCGCCGCTCGTCGCGCTGGCGCTCTCGTCGGTCGTTGCAGTCCGCTTGACCGCAACTGATGCGGCGGCCGTCGACCGATTGACCCTGCCGCGCTTTGCGCGGGAAGCGGCGCCGATCGGGCTCGGCGTGCTCGTCTCGGCAGTATATTTCCGCTGCGACGTGTACTTCATCACCTACTGGCACGGCCTCGAGACGGTCGGCATGTACAACGCCGTCTTCCGTCTGGTCGAAGCGTTGCGGCTCTTCCCCGCTGCCGTGCTCGCCGTCGTCTTTCCGGAGCTGTGCCGCGCGACGAGCATGCGCCCGCTGTGGCGCCTCTCCTTCGTCCTCACGTCGGTCGGCGCGCTCGCGATGGCGTCCACGATTCTCGCGGCCCCGGGCATCGTGTACGTGACCTACGGCGCTCAATACGCACCAGCCGCGGTCCCGCTGCAGGTCCTGGGCCTGGCGCTGCCGCTGTTCTTTCTCAACTACGCGTTGACGCACCAGGTAATCGGCTGGAACGGGCAGCGCCAATATCTCGCGATCACCGTGGTCGCGTTGGCCGCCAACGTCGCCGGCAATCTGCTGCTCATTCCGCGCGGCGGCATGATTGGCGCGGCGTGGTCTACTGTCTTGACCGAATTGGTCGTCATGGGCGGCTGCCTCGCCGCGCTTGCCGGTCGAGGACGACGAGCGTGAGACGCTACGTGCCTCCGACGCCGGCGCAGGAACAGGCTTTCCTCTCGGCCGTGATGTACGCCTCCGTCTTCGATTACCCGCTCACGCTCGAGCAACTTCAGCAGACACTGGTGGGCGAACGCGCCGGCAAAGAAGATCTCGTCGCGTGGTACGCGGCCAGCGAAAAACTGCAGGCCGCAGTCGAGACGCGTGATGGCTACTTCTTCCCGCGTGGCCGCGGCGACTTCCTGGAGCGGCGTCACGAGCGCGAGGTAGTGAGCCGGCAGCTCCTCGAACAGCTGGCGACGCCGCTCTCGCTCGTGCTCGGCATGCCGTTTGTCCGGATGGTGGCGCTCTCGGGCAGCCTGGCGCATCGAAACGCCGATCGTGGGGCCGACCTCGATCTCTTCGTCGTGACGTCCGCCAACCGGACCTGGAGCGTGATCACGACGCTGATCGTGCTGACGCGCGTGATGGGCTGGCGGCGGCGGCTCTGCATCAACTACATCGTGTCGGAGCGTTCTCTCAGCGTCGAGCCGCGCGACTTGTTCTCCGCCAATCAGATCGTGCACCTCCGACCGCTCTGCGGCACCGACACGTATCGGGCGTTTCTCGAGGCGAATCCGTTCATCCGCCGCTACTATCCCAACTTTCATTGGAGCAGCGCCGGCGCCGCGACCGAGTCGCCGCGCCGCCGGCGGATCGTCGAGCGCCTGCTCGACCTGACAATCGCGCCGATCTACGAACGCGCATGTCGCCTGATTGTACGGGTGGCATCTGCGGCGACGCGCCTCGACCTGGCAATCGCGCGATCACGTGCGGCTCGAGCCCGAGTGCCTCAAGCTGCACACGAGCAGCCATCGTCAGCGCGTGATGGAGCGATTCGAGAGTGCGCTCGCCGAAGCCGATCGCCTCACACCCGTAGCAGCAGGCCCCGCGCGGGCTGCCCGGTGACCGACCGAATGGCGTGCGCGTAGAGCGCGACCTGCCGGCGGTAGACTTCCTCCGAGGCACCGATCTCCGTATCGGTCTTGAAGTCCACGATCATCCAGCCGCCCTGTTCTTCGAAGGCGAGATCTACCTGACCATCCACCAGCGCGCCGTCGATCACGATCGCGATCGGCGCTTCGCGTCGCAGCGACGATCCGGCTGCGCGGGCGCGTTCGAGGACTGGATGCTTCAGCACGCGCTTGACGACCGCTGCCGCCGCGCGTCCGCTCGGCGTCGGGCAGCGCCAAGGACTTTCGCCTGCAGTGCGGCCAGGTCGTCGATCGTCATCCTCGTCGGCGTCGAGCGGCACCGCTGCGAGCAGTGCATGCACGAGCACGCCAAACCGTCGTCCCGACGGCCGCGGCTCGGCGACGCTCGGCGTCCTCGATCGCCACGGTGATGCGCGGAAAGCGAGGTCTGACCCCTTCGTTGAGTTCCTGTCCGCTCGCAAGCGACCCATTCCGTGGCTGTGACGATCCCCAGCGACGGCGTCTGGCCGCGTTCGACGGTTTCGGCGCGACGCGTGCGCCACGCTTCATAGCGGGCGCGATCGGCGGCAACGTCCTCCGGCCGCGCGTCCTTCGAGATCAGATCGTCGCGCCGCAGGCCGCGCGTGTCGCCGGCCGGCCCGTCGAGGAGCGCGGGTCCCACCAGACGACTGTCGACGGTCTGGCCCGACACGGGATCGGCGATCACGTATCGGCCCGGGACGCACGTGGCACGTGCCCGGCTGCTCGCCGTCGGGACGCTCGAGCACCGTGTCGCGGCCCTTGAACGCCGGACAACCAGGGCACGGCGCTGGCGACTGCCGATCCTCGATCGGCGGATAGAGCGCCGCGATTGAGCGGCGCGACCCAGCCGTCGTCGAACGGCTCGATCGCCGATCGCGGGAACGACGAGCAGATCGCGCGCACGCGTCGCGGCAACGTACGCCAGCCGCACGCCCTCAGCGCGGTCGCGCTCGCGCTTCGCGCTCGTTGTTTTCCAGCAGATCGAGCGGCGCCCATCCGGCCAGGCGCATGGCGCAGAGCGGCGCGTGCGACCGGATCGAGATAGCGCTGCGCGTCGTCGCGGCTCAGCCCGCAGGAGATGTCGGCGAGGATGACGACAGGAAACTCGAGCCCCTTGGCCTTGTGCACCGTCATCAGGCGGACGCCTTCGCTGCCTTCCTCGAGAATCGGCGCTTCCGGCGCCTGCGCGCGATCGGCCGCGGAGCGCAGCGTCTCGACGAACCCGCGGAACGACAGCCCGCCCTCGGCTTCGTACTGCCGCGCAAGCTCGGCGATGTGCAGCACGTTGGCCAGCACCTGTTCGCCGCCGCGCCACAGCATGAACCCGCGTGCGCGCGCGTGCGATCGATCAGCCGACCGATGGTGTCGGCAACCGGCCGATAGTTGCGGCCCGCATGCAGCTCGCGAAGCACGCCGAGCGCCTCGCCAATCGGCGCCAGATGCGCCGGCAGGCCATCCGGGACGCGGTAGGGATGAAACGCATGCCCGCGAAACTTCTCTTTGACGCGCGCGGTGATACTCGAGCAGCTCTTCGTCGCCGATTGCGAACAGCGGCCCGCGCAGCGTCGCAAAGATCGACAGCTCGTCTTCCGGCCACTCGATGGCGGCGAGCGCCGTTCGAAGCGCATCGACTTCTTCGCGCTCGTGAAACGTCTTGCCGCCGACGAGCAGGTGCGGCACGCCGCGCGCCTCCAGCGCCTCGACATAGGTCTTCGTCACGTCGTCTTGATACGCGATGAAGCGGCGGAACAGCAGACAGACGTCGCTTGCGGCGACGGCACGCGGCTGTTCATCCGGCGGCCGTGACCTTCCAGCGGCTGTCGTTGACCATCCAGCGCACGAACTCGGCGACGGCCGCGGGCAGGCAGTGCTTCGATGCTCTTCTTCGAGATGCGGTACCGGCCGTACGGCCGCGGCACCGGCAGCGCAATCACCGACGGTTGATCCGGCGATCTCGCGACGATGCTCGGCAGAGCTCGACATAGCCCGCTTGCAGCGACTCGGGATCGTGGGTCATCTCTTCGCGCGAACGCCGCGTTGACGAAGCGCTGAAGGTTGGGAACGCTGCGGAACGACTGCTTGAGTTGAAGCGGCCGGGCACCGCTCGCGCTGCAGGTCGTCGCAGACCTGCTGATAGATGCCGACATCGGCCCGCCGAAAGCGGTAGATCGACTGTTTGGGATCGCCGACGATGAAGAGCGCGCCCGGCCGGACGCGTCCGCGTGGTCGTCCGACGCAAGCATCCGCGAGCAGCTCCGCCTGAAGCGGATCGGTATCCTGGAACTCGTCAACGAGGATGTATTTGAAGCGCTGCTGAAACGCGCGCGCACCGGGGCGCAGTCGCGTACGAGATCGCGCGCGCGAATCAGCAGGTCGAGAAAGTCGAGCGTCCCGGTCGCAGCTTCCGATCCTCGTAGCCGCGAATGCAGTGCCTGCAGCTCGCCGTGCAGCAGCGCCGCGAGGTCGGCGTCGGCGACCGCTTTGAAGTTCTTCAGCACCGCCTGCAACGCCTCGCGCTTGTCGCAGGACTGCCTGTCGCGGACACCACGCGCGAGTACATCGCGCCGCTGCCTTTGCGTTTGGCCGCGAGGCTTCGGTCGGCCGCCAGCGTCGTCGAGCTGCGCTTCGAGCCCGTCGTAATCGCGCTGGTGCGTGCGCCGCCGTCCGCGCGTGATCTCGCCGGCGGTGCGCCGCAGCGACGCCGTGTCCTGATAGAGGATGTCGCGCTCGTAGATTGGCGACGCGGTCATCGTCGCGACGTCGAGCACCGACTGGACGACTGCGTCGATCGTCGGACTCGCGGTCCCAGACGGGCCGCTTCCACGCGGCCGGGTGATCGCGCCACTGCAGCAGCTCGCGGCCGGCCCTTCGCAGCCGCGCGATCGGTCCGTTCTCCTCCTCGTCGTCGCGCCACCACGACACGGGCGTCGGCCGCCGCAGCGATCGCCGGACACCTTCGCCGGGCGCCGGCAGCGCCTGTTCCATCCAGCCCCGAACGCTTCGTCGAAGAGACTGGTCGCTCTGGGCTTGCGTCATCACCTCGAACGACGGGATCGATTCCGGCCTCGACGGGACGCTCGCGCAGACAGCTCGGCGCAGAAGCCGTGAATGGTGCTGACGTGCGCTTCTTCGAACTCGAGCACGGCCGCATCGAGCCGGCGGCTGGTCGCGCTGCCGACGTCGGCCGCGATCACGCGCGCGCTCGAGCTCCTCGCGCAGCCGCAGCTTGAGCTCGCCCGCTGCTTTCTCGCTGAACGTCACGGCGACGATCTCGGTGACGGTGGCGCGTCCGCGATTCGATGAGCGCGACGATACGCGCGACGAGCTGCGTCGTCTTGCCCGTGCCGGCGGCAGCTTCGACGACGAGCGTGTCGTCGAGACGATTGGTGATGAGATGGCGATCGTCGAGCGGGGATCACGGGATCCTCCGCAGCTCGTCGAGGTCGGCAAAGAGCGCTCCCGGCTTCCGCCTCGTGCGCCGTTCTTCGTCGGTGCCACACACCGGGACGAAATCGCAGCGGCTGCAGGCGCCCTCGGCCGGCCGTGCCGCGAGCGTGCCGCGTTCGATCGCGCGATCGATGACCTCGAGCACTTCGAGGGCGCGGCGGCGGCTGACTTCGTCGAGCGGAATCGTGTGGACGCTGAAGGCTCCCGCATTCGTGCAGTACGACAGGCGGCCCTCCTCGACGACTTCGCGGGTGATGCGCTTCGAGCGCCATGCCGTAGAGGATCGGCTGCAGCACGCGCCCGCCGTCGACCATGGTCGCCAGCGTTCGTCCGGTTCTTCCCGGTCTTGTGATCGGTCACGCGCAGCGCCTTGCCGTCGAGGCGCCGCTCGACGAGATCGATCGAGCCTCGGATCAGAAAGCGCCGTCGACGCGCGCGGGATCGGGCACCGAGCGCGGATCGCGATCGAGATCGTTCGATGCAGACCGAACGCAAACTCGAAGCGCTCGGGCCGCCACTCCTTGCCGTCCTTGCACCAGCTGATCGAGCCAACCGCGCAGGTCGCGCGCGATCGAGGCGATCTCGTCGTGCCAGACGCGATCGATCGCGGGCGCGAGTTCGTCGTAGGCGCGCTTCGTGACGGTGCCAATCGCCCACTCGAGCATGCCGCGCGCCGCGTCCGCGCGGTGCTCGTCGAGCGGCAGCAGCGATTTTTTTCGAGCGAGCGAAAGAACTCGGTCTGAATCGCGTGAAAGAGGCTGCCGCGCGTCAGCGGGTCGAGCCGCTGCAGCGGCGCCGGCTCTTCGAGCGGCGCGAGCTGGTAGATCGCGGACAGATGAAACTGATACGGGCATTCGGCGAATCGCTGTAGCGCCGACAGCGAGAACGGCCGCGCGCCGAGCCGATGGCCGTTGAGCGCCGGAGCGGTTGCCGGCGTGCGTGCGAATCAGGCCGTCGGACTGGATGCCAGCGGTTCTGCCAGCGCGCCCAACGCCCGGTGAGCGATCGCTGCAGGTGGGGACTGAGCTCGTACAGGTATCGCGCACGGCCCTTCGCGGCGCGCCGATCGGTCTCACGCAGCAACTGATACAGCATCGAGAGGTCGTGCTCGAACTCGTCGATGGCGTTCGTGCGGATCGGCCGGCGCCGGCCACGCGAGCGTGGCGCCGCCAGCCGCGAAGGCCCGATCGCGAATCTCCGCGTAGGCGGGGATATGTCCTTCGACCGCTCGCGCGAAGTCGAGCACGTAAAAAGACGGCACTCGCGGCCGCGACTCCTGCAGCTCGAGACGGGGCCAGGACAGGTGGATACGTTCGCGGACGCCGCGCCCACGGCCAGCCGCAACTGCAGACGCTCGTCATCCGCCCGCTGTTTCTGAGTCGCGAGAGGGGCGGCCAATTCTCGGCGCCGATCGTCGAGCAAGCAGCGCGTCCTCGCGCAGTCGCTGCGGGAACACGCGTTCGGCAAGACCGGGAACGAACACCACCTGGAAGCTGCGTCCACGCGCCGCGTGCGGCGTGCCGACGAAGACACGCCCATGGCGCCGGCGCGGCGGCTCGTGCGTCAGCGTGCAGCAGGCGCGGCGTCAGCACCTCGCGCACTTCGCGCAGCGAGACCGGTCCGACCTCGCCGAGCGGCGCGAGCTCCTGCAGGACGCGCAGGACGCGCGCCGGCTGACGCAGCACGCGCGGCGCGAGCGGCTGGAGCAGAGCGAGCCACTCGCCCCACTTCGCGCCGGCACGTGGCCATTCGGCCATCTCCCGGACGATCGGCAAGCGCAAACGCCTCGAGGTGATCGAGTTGATCGATGTCACGGCGAATCGCGGCAATGCGCGGCGACTCGGGCTCGTCCGATTCGAGCTCGTCGCGCTTTCGTTGATATTCGGCGCGCAGCCCTCTCAGCCGGCGCTCCCACCGATCGAGCTGACCGATGACCGCCGACTCGACGAGCAGCTCCTCCCAGCGCCACGGCGCGCGCAGCGTGCCCGCGACGACGCGGCCGCGGCCGTCTTCTTTGGCCGCGAGCGCGCGCCTCCTCTTCGGGATCGCGATCCTCCGTCCGTTCGGCGGCGGGGACGACGCCTTCGACGACCTCGTCGACGGGCGTGGTCCACGCGTCGGCGCGTCGTCCTGGGTGTCGTGCGGCACCTGACCCAGCGAGAGATACTCCGCAAAGCGGCGCGCCGACAGTTCCTCGTCGGCGCACGCGAGCAGCGCGAGAAACGCGCGGCCCGACGGATCCGGACGGCGGGTGCCGCGCTCGAACCAGGCGGGAATGCCTGCGCGCGTCAACGCATGCTCGAGCAGGCCCAGATAGGTCTGCGGCGCGCGCAGCAGAACGGCGATCTCGTCGAAGGGCACTCCGCGCGACGCCTCGTCGATAACGCGCCGCGCGATCTCGACACATTCGCGCCCCTCGCCCGGCGCCGAGAAGATCGAGACGCTGTCGTCGAGCGTGCCTGCGGGGGGCGCCTCGGACGAAAAGAGGTGCTGCTGCAGCCTCGCGAGCGCGGACGCTGACGTTGCCGCCGCGCCTGGCGCTGAAGTCGTGGCGAGTCGCGTCGCGCCAAGCGTCTCGAGGGCGGCCAGCGTGCGGTCGTCGCCCGCCGGGACCGTCGCCACGACATCGGCGGCGACGCCAACGAGCGCCCGCACCAGAGCCACGTCCGCCGCTGTTGCGACCGACACGTCGAGCAGCACCAACAGCGCACCTTCGTACTGGGTGGTCCCGCCACGGAGCGCCTCGGTCGCGGTGGCGACGAGCGTTGCCCGATCGACGGTGCCCGACTTAGCCGCCTGCTCGTTGACCCGTGCGAGCAGCGTGGCCAGATCGCGCGCGGCAGAACCTGCGGTTTCGAGATCGCCGGTGGCGACGCCCGCAAGCTGCAGCTCGCCCAGCGTGCGCGAGAGTGCGCGCGGGAACCCGGGCAGCGTCGCCACTGGCGCGAAGTACTCGAGGGCGTGGTCGGCCGCCGCTTCGAACGCGGCGCGCGCGGCCACCGCTTCGGCGCTGAGTGCGCCGGACGGGCTCAACCCGTCGCGGGCGAGCGCGGGCAATGCGAGGCGCGTCACCAGCTCCTGATAGCCGACGCGCACGACGCCGAAGAGTCCACCCTTCTCGAACGCGACTCGCGCCGCGCACTCGTCGGCGGCGGCGCGCGACGCACCGATGACCACCGCAGGCGTACCGGGCGCGAGCGCCGCCAGCGCACGCTGCGCGGAAGCGGTGCGTTCGGCAGCCGACGCGGAGGAAAACACGCGGAGCGACAACCTGTTCATTGTCTCACCGCGCGACGAGCGCTGCCCGAGGCGCGGCCCTGCGTTTACATGCCCGGCGGCGTGAAGCGGCCGTCGGCCGCGAGCCAGCCGCCATCCGCGAAGAGGACCGTGCCGGTGATGTAGCTGGCGGCGTCGGAGAGCAGGAACAGCGTCGGACCGCTCATTTCGTCGGCCCGCCCCCAACGCTTGAGGATCGTCTTGTCCTGATAGGCCTGATACCACGCGGCGTCGTCCTTGATTGGCTGCGTGAGCGGCGTCTCGATCACACCGGGCGCAATCGCGTTGACGCGCACGCCAAAGACGCCGAACTCCGCCGCCGCGGCGCGCGCCAGCTGGAGGATGCCGGCCTTGGTCGCCGCGTAGACCGACTGTCCGGGCTCGACCACCTGCGATCGGATCGAGGAGAACAGCACGATGCTGCCGCGCTGATCCGCGGTCATGATGCGTCCGGCGGCGCGCAGCACGTTGAAATTGCCCTTCACGTTGAGCGTGAGCACGCGATCGAGCTCCTCGTCGCCGTAGTCGAGGATCTTCTTCCGCACGTTGATGGACGGCGTGCATACGACGCCATCGAGCCGTCCGTGCTGCTGCCGCACATCGTGGAGCGCGCGATCGACTGCCTGAGAGTCGCGGATGTCGAGCGGCGCCACGCTGTTGGCCGCGTCCGCTTTGATGTCGAGGCAGGCCACCTGCGCGCCCATCTCTCGCGCGCCGCGCGCCACCGCCGCGCCAATGCCGGAGGCCCCGCCGATGACGGCAATCACTTTATCGGTGAGATCGAATGGGTGTGACATGACGTTTGGGAGCCTACAATCCTAATCAATGACCGACCGCGTCCTCGCGGAAGTCGATGCCGCCGCAGGCGAGATCATCGAGTTCTCCCGCGATCTGATCCGCATACCCACCATCAATCCACCCGGTGATGGTTATGTGGACTGTGCCCGGCTCATCGGCTCTCGTCTCGAAAAGTGCGGCTTCGAGGTCGATTACGTCACGCCCGATGGCCGGCCGGAGCACACGCCCGCGCACCCGCGTCTGAACGTGGTCGGTCTGCGCCGCGGCGCAATGCTGCGACCGCTCGTGCACTTCAACGGCCACTTCGATGTGGTCCCCGCAGGTGAAGGCTGGACGGTCGATCCGTTCGCCGCCGAGGTGCGGGACGGCCGCGTCTACGGGCGAGGCGCATGCGACATGAAAGCCGGTCTGGCGGCGGCCATCTACGCCGCCGAAGCCGTGCGGCGCGCCGGCGTGCGCCTGAATGGCAGCGTCGAGATCAGCGGAACGGTGGACGAGGAGAGCGGTGGGTTCGCCGGCGTCGGATGGCTCTGCGAACAGGGCCGGATTGCCGCGGCCCGGACCGACTTCGTGATCATCCCCGAGCCGCTCAACGTCGATCGCATCTGCATCGGGCATCGCGGCGTGTACTGGTTCGAAGTGACGACGCACGGGCGCATCGCGCACGGGAGCATGCCGTTTCTCGGCACGAGCGCCATCGAGCACATGGCCGACGTCGTCAACGCGTTCTATCGCGAGCTCGTGCCGTCGCTTGCCACGCGCATCACGGAAATGCCGGTCGTGCCTGACGCCGCGCGCCATCCGACGCTCAACATCAACGCCATCCAGGGCGGCCAGGCGGTCAGCAGCAGTCAAACGCCGTGCGTGGCCGACCGCTGCCGCGCGATCTTCGATCGGCGCTTTCTGCTCGAGGAAGGGTTCGAGAGCACGCGCGAGGAAGTCGGCGCGCTGCTCGAACATGTTTCTGCCACCCGGCCGGACATGTTTTACGAGCTGCGCGATCTGCTCGTCGTCCATCCGGTGCTGACGCCGGACGATTCGCCCGTCATCGCAGCCGTCGATGGCGCGATTGTGCGGGTGCTCGGGCGGCCGGCGGCGCTCGTGGCGAGCCCCGGCACTTACGACCACAAACACGTCGATCGGATTGGCGGCGTGCGCGACTGCATCGCGTATGGACCGGGCGTCCTCGATCTGGCCCATCAACCGGACGAATGGTGCGGCATCGACGACCTCATCAACTCGACGAAAGTGATGGCGCTGAGCCTGCTAGAGTTGGCAGGGTAAGGAGAGATCGGTGAAGTCCATCCTCGTCGTCTTCGCCGTCGCTGCCATGGCTGCCACGCCCATCGCGCAATCGGGACGGTCGTCGCCGCGCGGCCTGACCGATGTTGCCGGCCTCAAAGTCGGCCATCAGACGCTCACCGAGCGGCCCACCGGATGCACCGTGATCCTCGTTGACGGCGACGGCGCCGCCGGCGGCGTCGCGCAGCGCGGCGGCGCGCCCGGCACGCGCGAAACCGATCTGCTCGATCCAATCAATCTGGTCGACAAGGTCAACGCCGTGGTCCTCGCCGGCGGGAGCGCCTACGGCCTCGACGCCGCGCAAGGCGTCGTCAAGTTTCTCGAAGAGCGCAAGACCGGCTGGCCTGTCGGCACGGCCGGCGTCGTGCCGATCGTTCCGTCGGCAATCCTGATCGACCTGTGGTTCGGAGGCGATCCGAAGATTCGACCGACTGCCGATTGCGGCTACAAAGCCGCGGTTGCGGCAACCGATGGCGTCGTCGCCGAGGGCAACGTCGGCGCCGGGGCCGGGGCCACGGTCGGGAAAATGTTCGGCCGCGATCGATCGATGAAGGGCGGGCTCGGCAGCGCTTCGCGCACCCTCCCCAACGGCCTGGTCGTGGGCGCCATTGTCGCCGTCAACGCCGTGGGCGACATCATCGATCCCGAAACCGGCCGCGTCGTCGCCGGGGTGCGCAACGCCGACAACACGCTGGCCGACGTGCGTGCGCTGGTGCGGTCCGGCGCTTCGTCGACCGCCCCGCGTGCGCTCGAGAACACTACGATTGGTCTGGTCGCGACCAACGCGCGGCTGACCAAGGCGCAGGTGTCGCGTGTCGCGGTGATGGCCGATGCCGGGCTCGCGCGCGCCATCAATCCCGCCTACACCATGGGCGACGGCGACACCGTCTTTTCGCTCGCCACCGGGCGCTGGGACGGCGAGCCAAACCTCACAGTGATTGGCGCGCTCGCCGCGGAAGCGCTGGCCGAGGCGATCGTGCGAGCGGTGTCCAAGGCAGAGAGCCTGGGTGGCGTGCCGTCGGCAAGAGAGCTCGGCACGATTCCCGCCCGGCTCAAGTGAGCTGCACGTTGACGATCGTCGCAGCCGGCGCCGGCCACTCGACACATTGATGGTGGCGCGGCACGTCACGATCGGCATCGTGTTGTGCGCGGCGCTCGCGCGAGCGGCGGCCGCACAGGCGCCGGATCCGGTTGCCGCCGGCTATCTACGCCTCTACTCGGGCGAGCGCGAAGGGGCGTATCAGCACTTCGCGGCGCTGCATGCGGACGATCCTTCGAATCTTCGCAAGTGGTTCGGCCTGCTCTTCGCGCACATGGCCAGGCTGGACATCGAGGAAGCGCTCCGACCGGCGTTCGAGCAGGACATCGGTAACTTTCTGCAAGCCGCGGGCGACCGCTACGAGCGCAGCCAGTCGGATGCGGATGCGCTCTTCAGCCTCGCGCAAGGATACCTTCTGCGCAGCACGTATCGCGTCAATTACGACCGCGGCATGTTCGGTGCGGCACGCGACGCGGCGAAAGCGAAGGGCTACGCCGACGCGTATCTGAAACTGCATCCGGAACACGGCGACGCGTACGTCGTGAGCGGCCTCTACAACTACTACGTCGACATCGCCCCGAACTTCATCAAAGTGCTGCGGGTGCTGCTCTTCCTGCCGTCGGGCAGCCGGGCGCAAGGACTGCAACAGCTCGAACGCGCTGCGCGCGACGGGAGCCTGTTCAAGCCGCTCGCGGAGTCGGTGCTGAGCGACGTCTACGGCTCCCTGGAAGGGCGACTCGACGAGGCGATTGCCATCGGCGAACGGCTCGTGCAGCGCTTTCCGAAGAACGCCGACATGCGCTTCGAGCTCGCGCGCCGCTACATGCACCCGACGGTGGAGGCGTACGATCGCGCCGGCGAACAGTACCAGTCGGTGCTCGCGGGCGCGACGGGAGCATCGGCCGAAGACCGCCATTTCCGATACCACGCGCTCCTCGGTCTCGCGATTCTCCGCCGCAGCCAATGGCGTCTCGAAGACGCCATCGCCGTGCTCACGCCGGTGATCGATGAGAAAGTCGGCACGCCGCAGTGGGTGCTGCCGACGTTTCTGCTGCAGCGCTCAAACTATCGCGCGCTGCTGAACGACCCGGGCGCAAGCGACGATTTGAATTGGGTGATCGCGGACCGGAGCACGATGGAGTTCCATCGTCCGGCCTCGCGGCAGCGAGGGTTCATCGAATCACGACGACGGACAAACGAGGCGGCGGTGTACGCCGCGCTGGTGCCCGGCAACCGGCTCGTCGTCGAAGATCGGTGGGACGAAGCCGCGGCCGTTTACGATCGCGTCGCCGCGGCGCATCCCGGCAACTGGCAGGTCAGGTACCGGCGCGCGTATCTCGAGTTTGCGCGCGGTCACTTCGAGGCAGCCTCGCGCGGCTTCGGCGAGATTGCCGATACGAGGGATGAGCTCCCGCGATGGTTGAAAGCCGCCGCGCTCCTGAATCTTGGTTGGACGCACGACATCGCCGGCCGTCGCGCGGAAGCGCTCAAGGCTTACAAGCGCGTGGTGGACGATTACGAAGGTGAAGCCTCAGAAGGTCCGGCGCGGGTTGGACTGCTGTCGCCATATCGTGTGCGGGGCTGAAGAACCGGAACCAGGGATCAGGGACCAGGAGCGCCGGACAGAGGACGCGCAATGGGGGCGCTTCGAACCCAAGCCAGTCCGCTCTGACCCTCGCTAGACCGCAGCGGCTGCGGCGGCCGAATTGCCCAGTGCGTCATTCCCGCCCCAGCACCCAGCACCCCCGCACCTAAGCACCTCAAGGCACTTCAGGCACCCTAGGCACCCATAGAACCCGAGGCACCCATAGAAATCTGTCCCTTCAACAAGACAAACAGGTGATCGGGCCGCCTGGCGAAGTTGTAGACTTGGGGCCGGTTAGGTCGGACAAACGACGGTACGGGCCTTGCTCAGTAGGGCCGCCGGAGGGCGGGATGTCCTCTTTCTGAGGGCGTTCGGCCGCTGAAACTCATGGGACTCAACAAGCTTATTTTCGGGGTTCTCGCGATGGGGTGTCTCGCCGCGGCGGGTCTGGGCGGATACATCGCCGCGCGCCAGACCCAGGGCGTGCGAGCCGAATCGGCGGCCAGCATGCCGGCCGAAGCGACCCCCGCAACGCCAGCCGGCGCGCCCCGCGCAGTTGCTGAATCAGAGGGCGTGATTACGGCAGAAGCGCCTCCGCCAACCTCGCCGGCTGCAAGCGCGCCACGACGCGAAGTTGCGCCGCGCCCGCGGACACCGGCTCCAAGCCCGGTCGCTGTCACCCCGTCGCGCAGCGCGCGCAGCAACAACAGCGCGCCGGCGACTTCACGTCCCGCGCCGTCGTCTTCGAGCAACGGATCGATGTGGGAAACGCGTCCGGTTGTCGAACCGGAGCGCGCACCCGAAGTGGCGCGTGAGCCCGAGCCTCCGCCGCCACCACCGGCGCCCGAGTTCGTCGAGCTCGTAATTCCGTCGGACGCGGTGCTCGGCCTGCAGATCGAGCGTACGGTCTCTAGTGAAATGGCGCGCGTCGAGGATCGCGTGGACGCGCGCGTCACGCGCGACGTGCGAGTCGAAAATCGCGTCGCCATTCCCGCGGGCTCGATCGTGCAGGGTTCGGTGATGGAGGTCGAGCGCGGCGGCAAGGTGAAGGAGCGCGCCAAGCTCGGCATTCGATTCCATACGGTTGTGCTCGCCGACGGCACGCGCCTCAACATCAAGACCGATTCGGTCGTGCGCGAAGGGCCGTCGCCGTCCAAGCAGAGCGCGGCCAAGATCGGCGGCGCCGCGGCGGGCGGCGCAATCCTCGGCGCTATTCTCGGTGGCGGCAAAGGCGCGGTCATTGGCGGCTCGATCGGCGCGGCGGGCGGAACGGCGGCCACGATGGCCAGCGATCGCCAGCCGGCGGTTCTCCCCGCGGGAACGACGGTGAGCGTGCGCGTTCAGCAGCCGGTGACCGTCACGGTAGAAAAGTAGCCGCGAGGCTTCAGCTCCGCCGGAGAAGACGTGGTGGCGGGCTTCAGCCCAGCGGTATGAACGGCGTATGATTCGACGCTGGAGGTCGATCATGCGCCGTTTGTCTGTACTGGCGATTCTCGCGTGCCTGGGAGTCGCGTCTTCTGCGCAGCAGAAGATGGAGAAGCCTGGAATCGTGAACTACACCAAGGTCGATGCCGTCGTCGCGTGCGGCGGCGCCACCGAAACATCCGCGCTGGCCGGGCTCAAGGGCGATGGCTTCAAGACGATCATCAACCTGCGGCAGCCGTCGGAAGCGGGCGCGAACATCGAGCAGAACAGCGCGGAAGCTACCAAGCTGGGCCTGAAGTACGTCAACATCCCGGTCAACGGCCAGTCGCCCGATCCGAAGACGATGGACGAGTTCCTGACGGTGATTGCCGACAAGTCGAACCAGCCGGCGTATATCCATTGCGGATCGGCCAGCCGCGTCGGCGCCTACTGGATGGTCAAGCGCGTGCTCCAGGACGGATGGCCAGTCGAGAAGGCCACCGAGGAAGCGAAGTTGATCGGTCTGCGCAGTCCTGGTTTGGAGAAATTCGCAACCGACTACATCGCCGCGCACAAGAAATAACGGCGTCGCCGCTGGTGGTTAAGGAGCGACGCGCCAGCGTTCGACCCACCGCTCGCCGTCACGCTCCAGTGCGACACACCCATGCTGCGGAAACGACGCCGACAGCCGGTCGCGGCGTCCGCTGGTGAGGCGATGGAGCAGCATCGGCAGCAGCGGCATGTGGCTGACGATCGCCACGTCGCCGTCCTCGGCGGCGAGCGCGTCCGTGATTGTCTCGGGCTCGTCGTCCGGGCGGACTCCGCGCACTGCCGTGAAGCGCGCTGACGGATTGACGAGCCGCAGCCAGGCGTGCGCCGTTTCACGCGCGCGCAGCTTGCCGCTGTGCCAGATTGCTCGAGGTTTCGCGCCATGACGCCGCGCCGCTTCGGCCACCCGATCGGCCTGTTCCCGGCCGACCGTCGAGAGTGGCCTCAGGTGGTCCACCGCGGCGCCCACGGCATCCGCGTGATGGACGAGAAAAATCATCTGAGCCATTGACACCAGCCCGATCGCGACAGGATACTTGAGGGTCGTTTGGCGCGGCGATTTCACCGACTTGATGGGCCGCGTACGTTCGTCTGCCACGCTCGGAAAGCGCGGCGCGCGATCGGCACTGACTATCTAAGTCGCGGAGCCCGCGACTGCGGGCTTTTTTGTTGTTGGGGCGATTCGCCTCACCAGTCCGGGAACTTCCGAAGGAGCGCTATGTCGCAGTTCACGTTCACGTCCGAGTCGGTTTCCGAGGGCCACCCCGACAAGGTGTGCGATTACATCTCCGATTCCATCCTCGACGCCTGCATCGAGCAGGACCCGCAGAGCCGCGTCGCATGCGAGACGCTGGTCAAGAGCGATCACGTGGTCCTTGCCGGCGAGATTACGACCAACGCCACGCTCGACTACGACCAGATCGTGCGGCACGCGGTCAAGGAGATCGGCTACACGGACACGGGCGAGCCGTTCTGCGACACGACGCTCAAGCTGATCTCGCTCATCACCAAGCAGTCGAACGAAATCAGCCAGGGGGTCACCGCCAACACCAGCCAGAGCGGCGATCAGGGCGCCGGCGACCAGGGCATCATGTTCGGCTACGCCACCGACGAGAGCGAGGAGTTGATGCCGCTCCCGATTCTGCTCGCCCACAAGCTCACCCACACGCTCGCCCAGGATCGCAAGGCCGGGCGCGTCGACTTCCTTCGGCCCGACAGCAAATCGCAGGTTTCGATCGCCTACGACGGCAACACGCCGAAGCAGGTGACCGCGGTCGTCGTCTCGACGCAACACACGCCGGCGGCGGATCAGAAGCGCATCACCGAATACGTGCGCGAGGATCTCGGCCCGCGCGCGCTCGGCCAGTGGTGGCGCAAGGACGTGATGCTCTTCGTCAATCCGACCGGCAGCTTCATCCACGGCGGGCCGTCGGCTGACGCCGGCGTCACCGGCCGCAAGATCATCGTCGACTCCTATGGCGGTTGGGGCCGGCATGGCGGTGGCGCCTTCAGCGGCAAGGATCCCTCGAAGGTCGACCGCAGCTCGGCGTACTTCTGCCGCTACGTCGCGCGCCAGGTGATCGGCGCCGGCCTGGCGAAGAAAGCGGAGATTCAGGTCGGCTACGCGATCGGCATGGCGAAGCCGGTGTCGGTCAAGGTGGAGACGTTCGGAACTGGCGACGAGCAAGCGGCGGCGGAGTATGTGATGAACAACTTCGACTTCCGCCCGCGCGCGATCATTGCCAAGCTCAATCTCCTCCGCCCGATCTACCGCCAGACCACCAACTACGGCCACTTCGGCCGCACCGGCCTGCCGTGGGAAGAACCGGTGGCCGTCGCAGCCAAGTAAGGCTGGCGACAGCTGCGATTTGGAGACGTGGAGATTTGGAGTGGAGATTCGCCAGGTTTGAAAAATTGCAGATTTGGAAATTTGTCAGCTCGCGAGCGGCGCTAACGCCTCTACAGCAGCTACAGATTCACAAATCTCCAAACCCCAAATGAGCAATCTCCAAGTCTCCAAATCGCTGCACTCACCTTACTTCTTCAGCGTGAACGTGACAGTTACGGTCATGATCACCGGCACCGGGACACCGTTGAGCAGCGTCGGCGAATACTCCCACTGCCGCACGGCGTCGCTCGCAGCCTGATCGAGTAACGCGACTGACCGCAGCACGCGCAGCTTCTCCACTCTTCCATCGACGCTGATCACCGCTTCGAGGATTACCGTTCCTTCGACGCGCGCAGCCTGCGCGATCGCGGGATAAACCGGAGCGGCGTCTCGCATCTTCACAGGCGTGCGCACGCCGGGGCCCACGCGAACCGGTTGCGGGGGCGGCGCCGGCGCTGGTGGCGGCGGCGGCGGCTCCGGTGCGATTCCCGTCGTGATGCCTTCCAGCACGCCATCGAATCGCGGCGCCGCGTCTTCGAACGGCGCGAGCTCGTTTCCAGTCTCAGGCCGAATTTCACTGGGTGCGACTGTCGGCGCCGCATTGGGATTCACCTGCGGCGTCCGCTCTACTCTGCGAATCGGCGGCGCCGGAGGCTCGGGCGGGACGGGCATCGCCGCCACGAACAAGTCGCGCTCGTACGGATTGGGCAGAACGTCGGCGGCGAGCAACGGCACGAGCACGAGCGGCACGATTGCGACCACATGCGCGGCGAGCGAGAGCGGCACGGTGTACCACTTGCGGTTGCCGACGGACACACGCGGACTTGCAACGTCTCCGAACAGATCGCGGGGCATAGGAAGGCTCCTTGGTGACCGCGCGCTGATCGGCCGATCGGCTAGGCGTTATTCAATTGGACACAGGGTGGGAGGGAAAGTTCCGGCGATCGGTGACGATGGTTCGGGACGGTGGCTCGTCATCGCGGTTTCCGCGCAGCGGTTCGCAACCAACGCTCGTCACGTCGGTTCGTTACGGGAGGTTTCGGAACCGTTTCTCACGCCGTCCGAACACCCCGTAACGAACCATCGTCTCGAACCACCATGACGAACCGTCGTTCGCAGCCAGCGAACGCTAGTTCGTGAGCTTGATCGATTTCACCGCCAGCAGTTTCTTTCCGTCCTTCTCGGTGACTTCCCCCGTCACCACGACCTGCTTGGCGACAAAGTCGAGCAGCTTGGCGTTGTTGTTCGCGGCGTAGTCGCCGGTCACTTCGTAGATCGCGTCTGCGGTCAGGATGCCGACCGGCTGACCACGTTTCGCGCAGCTCATCGCGCACGCCGCGTGATCGGCGCCCTTGCCGCCGGCGCCCTTGCTGGTCGAGCAGGCCACGTCCACGACTTCACCTTTAACCGTCATATCAGCCGCAGAGAGGGGGGCTGATAGCGCCGCAATGAACGCCGCACCCGCCGCGATCGCTAGAATCTTACGCATGTGTGGGACTCCTTGAGATGCCGAGCTGTTGAGCAGGGTAGCCTCAACCGTTTTATCGCCCGCCCCCCGCGCTGTCAAGCAGCGGACCCGTTATACTCCGGTTCCTCAGCTCCCGGAGACAACCCACATGAGCGCACCATTCCGAGTTGTTGTCCTGCTCGCGCTGGCGACTGCACCGGCTTTTCTCCTAGCTCAACAACCACCGCGCGCCGCGGGCATCGTCGCGATTCGGGGCGGTACAGTCCTTACCGTCACCAAGGGCACCATCGCCAACGGCGTGGTGGTGCTTCGCGACGGGAAGATCGAGGCCGTGGGCGGCGCGGCGACAACGATTCCCCAGGGCGCCGACATCGTCGACGCGAGCGGGCGCTTCGTGTCGCCCGGGATCATTGACGCGCACTCGCACATTGCCGCCGAGTCGATCAACGAAGGCGGAACAACCGTGAGCTCGATGACCGGCATCGAGGACGTGCTCGATCCCACCGACATCAACATCTATCGCGATCTCGCCGGCGGCCTGACAGTGGCGAACGTGCTGCACGGCAGCGCCAATCCCATTGGTGGCAAGAACACCGTGATCAAGCTGCGCTGGGGGACGCCGCGCGCGAGCGAGCTGGTGTTCGAAGGCGCGCCGCCCGGCATCAAGTTCGCGCTCGGTGAGAACCCCAAGCGTCCGGGCGGCGGAGGCGGTCAGGGACCACGCCGCTACCCCGCGACGCGGCTGGGCGTGGAGTTCGTGATCCGCGACGCGTTCACGCGCGCCAAGGCGTATCAGAAGGAGTGGCAGGACTACAACGCGCGCAAGAGCCGCGGCGAGGATCCTCTGATCCCGAGGCGCGACCTGCAGCTCGAGCCACTCGTCGAGATTCTCGAGGGCAAGCGTCTCGTGCACGCGCACTGCTACCGAGCCGACGAGATCCTCATGCTGTTGCGGCTCGCCGACGACTTCGGCTTCAAGATTGCGACGCTGCAGCACGTGCTCGAGGGGTACAAGGTCGCTGACGAGATTGCGGCACACGGCGCCGGCGCGTCCACGTTCTCCGACTGGTGGGGCTACAAGGTCGAGGCGGAAGACGCGATCCCCTACAACGCCGCGCTGATGGTGCGCCGCGGCGTGCTCGTCTCGATCAACTCTGACAGCGCCGAGCACGCGCGGCGGCTCAACACCGAAGCCGCCAAGAGCATGCACTGGGGGGGCTCACCGAAGACGAGGCGTTCGCGCTCGTCACCATCAATCCCGCCAGGCAACTGCGCGTCGAAAGCCGCGTCGGATCGCTCGAGCCCGGCAAGGACGCCGACGTCGTGATCTGGAACCGGCATCCGCTGAGCGCCTACGCCATCGCCGATCGGGTCTACATCGACGGCAAGGTCTATTACGACCGCCTCGTCGAAGAGCGTCGGCTCACCGACGTGCGCCAGGAGAAGAGCAAGCTCGCGGATTCGCAGCGTGCGTCGACGACTGATCCGCAGACCGGCCCGCGCCCACAGGCGACAACCTCCGGTGATTCTCCGGGACTCGGCGGCACCACCGAACAGTCGTCAGCGCCTGCGCCCGCCACTGGCAATCCGCAGACGCCGACGCCGACGCCGGCTGCGATGGTCGTTGCGATCACCAACGCCCGAATACATCCGATCACGCGGCAGGCCATCGAGCGCGGCACCATCGTGATTCGCGACGGACGCATCGCGTCGATCGACGCAAGCGCGGAGCCGCCCGCCGGCGCGCAGGTGATCGACGCAAAGGGTGCGGACGTGTACCCCGGCTTCATCGATGCCCGCACCAACGTCGGCCTCAACGAGCCAGGCCCGC
Organism: uncultured Acidobacteriota bacterium; assembly: GCA_963807105.1. Taxonomy (GTDB): domain Bacteria; phylum Acidobacteriota; class Vicinamibacteria; order Vicinamibacterales; family UBA2999; genus DASPWV01. Next base: position 370,845 of record CAWEAM010000007.1, read on the forward strand.
GCGGCTTCGAGGACGTCGGGGAGATGCTCGACATCAACGCCGCGCTGAAGGCGCACATCGCCTACCAGTGGGACAGTGACGCCATCGCCATCGCACGCGCTAACGGCGTAACCAACGTCGGCGTGATTCCCAACGGCGGGCTGCTCGGCGGCCAAATCGCGGTGATGAATCTCGACGGGTGGAGCTGGGAGCAGGCGGCCGTCAAGCCGGTCGCAGGCGTGAGCTTCCAGTTTCCAGTGGTCGGCGGCGGTGGCCGCGGCGGGGGCGGGGGCGGCAGAGGTGGGGAACAGAATCAGGACCGCCGCTACGAGGACATGAAGCGCGAGCGCGATGCGCGCGTCAAAAGAGTCGAGGATCTCGTGACTCGGGCCCGCGCGTACGCGCGCATGCCCGCCGCCGAGCGTCCGGTCGACTGGAATCTCGACGCGCTGGTCCAGGTCGTCGAAGGGCGCGCGCCGCTGTTCGTGCTCGCCAACAACGAGCGCGAGATCAGGGACGCCGTCGCGTTCGCCGATCGCGCGGGCGTGAAGATCGTCATCACCGGCGGGCTGGAAGCGCCGCTCGCGGCGCCGCTCCTGAAAGAGAAGAACATCCCGGTCATCCTCGGGTCGGTGCTCACGACGCCGACACGCCAGGACTTCCATCACGCCGCCACCTACCGCGCGGCGGGCGAACTCGCCCAAGCGGGCATCAAGTTCGCGTTTGGCTCGGGTAGCTACGAAGATGTGCGGACCATCCCCTACGAAGCGGCAATCTCGGTAGCCTGGGGTCTCGATCGCGAGCGCGCGCTGCGGGCGCTGACGATCGACGCGGCGGAGATTCTCGGCGTCGCCGATCGGATCGGCAGCCTCGAGCCGGGCAAGCTCGCCAACCTCGCGATCTGGAGCGGCGATCCGCTCGAGATTCGCACGCCACTGCCACGCGTCCTCATCGCCGGCCGCGACGTCGGTCCCGACAACAAGCACTTGATGCTCTATCAGAAGTTCTCGAACCGGCCGCTGCCGGGGAAAGGGGGCACGCGATGAGCCGCCATCTTTCGCTCGTCGCGCTGACGGTCCTCGCCGCGGCGACGCTGTTCGCGCGCGCCCAGGAACCTGCGCCGCTTTCCTTCGCCATCACCAACGCTCGTATCGTCCCGGTGTCGGGCGCGACCATCGACGGCGGCACGGTCATCGTTCGCAACGGCTTGATCGCGCAGGTCGGCGCCGGGCTCGCCGCGCCGGCAGGCGCCGTCACCATCGACGGCAAGGGGCTGACCGTCTACCCGGGCTTCATCGACATGGGCAGCACGGCCGGACTCGACCTGCCGGCGGCGCCCCGCGTCGAAAACCCGCAGACGATCGAGGAAGTCGAACGTGCGAAGCGCGCGTTCCTCGTCCGGGGGCAGCTCCGCGCCGCGGAGCACGTGAACCCGGCGGCTCAGCCGCTCGCGCGCAGCGCCGCCGCGGGAATCACGACGATTCTTGCTACACCCGCCGGCGACGCGATCCGCGGCCAGAGCGCGCTCGTCAACACGGCGCTCGGACCCGACGCGCCGCAGATTGGTGCTGTCGCCGACGACCGCCGCGCGCAGGTCGTCGTCAGAGCGCCAGTGGCGCTGCACGTGAGCTTCGCCGAGCGTCCGGGCGGCGGCAACGCGTACCCGGTGTCGCTGATGGGCGTGATCGCCTTCATCCGCCAGGCGTTCCTCGACGCGCAGTATCAGCAGACGGCATGGCAGTACTACGAGACGAACAAGGCGCGCACGCCGCGGCCGCTGCACGACCCGTCGCTCGAGGCGCTGCAGCCTGCGCTTGCCGGACGTCTGCCGGTGGCCTTCGACGCCGCGGCGACGCGCGAGATTCTTCGTGCACTCGACATGGCCAGGACGTTCAAGCTCGATCCGATCATCACCAACGGGCGCGAATCCGATCAGGTCGCCTCGGATTTGAAGGCTGCCAACGCGCGCGTGATCCTGAGCCTGAACTACCCGACCAAGCCGGAGTCGCTTGCGCCCGACGCCGATGAACCGCTGGCGACCCTGCGCAGCCGTGCCAACGCGCCAAAAACCGCGGCCGCGCTCGACAAAGCCGGCGTGCCGTTCGCGTTTGCCTCGGCCGGGCTCAGCGATCCCAAAGACTTCGTCAAGAACGCGGCCAAGGCGGTCCAGAACGGCCTTTCTCGCGAGTCGGCGTTGAAGGCGCTGACCATCAACGCCGCGACGATCGCCGGCGCCGCCGATCGTCTCGGCTCGATCGAGGTGGGCAAGATCGCGAACCTCGTGGTGACCGACGGGGATTTGTTCGACGAGAAGATGGCCATCAAGCACGTCTTCGTCGACGGCAAGCCGGTCAACCTCGACGTGGAGCCGCCCGCCCGCGGTGGGCGCGGCGGACGCGGAGGGCGGTAATTTGATCAGGAATCAGGAATCAGTTCGCGATCGTTGCTGACCCCTGGTTCCTGGTTCCCGACAAGGAGACATCGACCATGACTCGTCGTTTCTTCGCGGCCGCGGCACTACTGGCCGCGCTCGCCGCCACGATCGCCGCTGCCGACACTGCCTGGAAGTGGAGCGGCACTTACGGATCGAGCGCCGTGGAGATGTTGATCCTCGGCGACATCCAGGTGCATTCGCGGCGCGCCGAACCGACGACCGCGTTCGCCCGCGTGCGCGATACGCTGAAGAAGGCCGACCTCGTCTACGCCAACCTCGAGGGTCTGCTCGTGCCGTCGGTGAAGGCGACGATCGACATTCCGGACAAGCCGGAATGGACGCACCCGGGACCGGACGGCGTCAAGGCGCTCAAGGCATCGAACGTCGCCGTCGTCGGCGTCGCCAACAACGTCGCATCGGGACGCGAGAACATCCTCAAGAGCCTCAAGGTCCTCGACGCCAATGGCATCCTGCATGTCGGTGCCGGGCGCAACATCGACGAGGCGCACCTTCCGGTGATCGTCGAGCGCAAAGACGTCAAGATTGGTTTTCTGCAGTACACCGCTCGCTGGTACCAGGACAAAGACATGATCGCGACGGCCACCGAGGCGGGCGTGGCGCGGATCTCGTCACTCGACGGTGTCACGATCGATCCCGGCGATCTCGAGCGGCTCCGCGACGACGTGAAGAAGCTGCGGCCGCGCGTGGACATCGTCGTGGTATCGCATCACAACCGCGACGGCGCGACGCCGGTGCAGTTTGGCGCGACGAAGGCGACCAGCGCCGGTCGCGATCGCTCGAAAACCGAGGATTACCAGAAGCAGTTCGCGCATGCCGCGCTCGATAGCGGCGCCGATTTCGTGTTCGGCCACGGCACGCACACCTTGCAGGGTGCGGAGATCTACGAGGGCAAGCCGATCCTCTACGCCATCGGCCATTCGAACTTCGATCAACCCGGCTACGAAAAGTCCACCGAAGGGCTCGCCGTGCGCGTCGTGATCCGCGGGCGAAACATCCTTCGCGTGTCGTTCGTTCCGGTCACACGCGACGGTAATAACGACGTCTATCTGCTCGATCCGTCAGAAGGCGAAGGCGCGGCGCTGGTGAAGATGGTGAAGGACCGCTCGGGCAACCCGCCGCCGATGAAGATCGACGGGCACGAGGTGGTGCTGTTCGAGAAGACGGTCGGGACGAATCACTGAATCAGGAACCAGGAATCAGAGGGATCAGGGATGAGGGATCAGGGATCAGGGATCACAGACCGATGACTGCTTCCTGGCTCCTGGCTCCTGGCTCTTGGCAAACAGCCACTCGAGCACGCGGCCAAAGCGGTCGGCCCACGCGTCCTCGCTGTGCGCGCCGCCGGCGATCTCTTCGTAGTGCAGATCGGCGGCGCAAACCCAGCCCGCCTTCATCAGCCCGTTTCTGAGCAGGCGCGCATCCTCGACCACCCGCCGCGCACTACCCTCGCCACGGCTCTCGCGCGTGCCCATGTCGAGCCAGATACGCGGCCGCATCGCCGGAACGGTTGCAAACTGCGACCCCGCCTCTCGAACATCGCGCAGAATCGACCGCCGATCCCACCACACCGAGGGTGAGAGGACGGCCGCCTTGCCGAAGATGTCGGGATGCTTCAACGCCAGAAACAGGGAAACGAGTCCGCCGAGTGACGACCCGCCGATGCCGGTGTGCCGGGCTTCCGGGAGCGTCCGGTAAGTCGAGTCGATCAGCGCCTTGACGACGTCGATGAGCAGCCGCGCGTACTCGTCCGCCTTCCCGCCGCCTCGGCGCCGGTCGTGGGTGGGTGTGTACTCGTTGGCGCGATTCTGTTCGGTGTGATCGACGCCGACGACGATCAGGGGCGTGATGCGGCCAGCATCGATCAGCGCGGTTGCGGTCTCGGCGACGCGCCAATGCCGGCCGCCGAACGCGCGCTTCGGGTCGAAGATGTTCTGGCCATCCTGCAGGTAGAGAACCGGGTAACGGCGTTCGGTCTCGATCTCGTGGTTCGGCGGCAGGTAGACGGTGACAGTGCGGCCGTCAGGCAGTTGGTGGGCTTGCAGCATTCGCACGCGCTAATCGAGCTCGGATCGACGATCGATCGACAACGTCCAGTATAGTTGCCGGTCTCGCATCGTCAGTGTCACCGCTGGCATTGGCACGTGCTCGGCGCGACGTGGACCCGCCGGTCTTCGGCCAGGCCGCCCCGCCGGTGCGGGTTGTTCGGCATGCCGACCGGGTTCGCTGGGCGAGCGCGCCCCGCCGCGCCGAGGCCTATGGCTGCGGCATATCTCCCCTGATAAGCTGTGGAAGCCGTGAAGAAGATTGGCGTCCTGTTCGGGATGGAGAACACGTTTCCGGGCGCGCTGGTGGAACGCATCAACCGGCTGGGCGTACACGATATCGAAGCGGAGTTCGTCGCCATCGGCGGCGTGCGCATGGCGGAGCCGAGCAAGTACGCGGTGATCGTCGACCGCATCTCACACGACATCCCGTTCTATCGCGCGTTTCTCAAGAACGCGGCGCTCGACGGCGCCTATATCATCAACAACCCGTTCTGGTGGAGCGCCGACGACAAGTTCTTCAACTACGCGCTGGCGACCAGGCTGGGCGTCGCCATTCCACGCACCGTGATCCTCCCGCACAAAGAGCACCCGGCCGGGACCACCGATCGCTCGATGCGGAATCTCCAGTATCCGCTCAACTGGGACTCGGTCTTCGAGTACGTCGGCTTCCCCGCCTTCCTCAAGCCCTTCGATGGCGGCGGCTGGCGCGACGTGCACAAGGTCACCACCCCCGAGGAGCTCTTCGCCGCCTACGACGCGTCGCGCACGCTGTGCATGACGCTTCAAGCAGCGGTCAACTTCAAGGAGTACTTCCGCTGCTACGTCGTCGGGCAGGAGAAGGTCCACATCATGCCCTATGATCCGCGAGCGCCGTTTCATGAGCGCTACGTGAAGAACCCGCCACCCTACGATCCCGCGCTGGTCCAGCGCGTGGAGCTCGATTGCCGGACGCTATGCCGCGCGCTCGGCTACGATCTCAACACCGTCGAGTTCGCCGTCGAAGAAGGCATTCCATACGCGATCGATTTCATGAACCCCGCGCCCGACGCGGACCTGCATTCGGTCGGCCGCGACAACTTCGAATGGGTCGTCAACGCCGTTGCGGAGCTCGCGGTCGAAAAGGCGCGCGCCCCGCAACCGGCCACCGAACTGCGCTGGCATCGCTTCCTGAGCGGCCCCGCCCAACCGTCGTGACAAAGCCCTCATTCACCCTCGGGATTGAAGAGGAATATCAGACGATCGATCCCGAGACGTTCGATCTCCGCTCGCACATCGGCACCGAGCTTCTCGTCGACGGCCGGCGCGTCCTCAACGAAAAGGTCAAGGCCGAGATGCACCAGGCGGTCGTCGAGGTCGGCACCGGCATCTGCCGCAACATCAGCGAAGCGCGCGAGGACGTGATCAATCTGCGCCGCGAGACGATCAGGCTGGCCGGCGAGCATGGGCTCCTGCTCGCCGCCGGCGCCACGCATCCCTTTGCCGACTGGCGGGTGCAGGACATCAATCCCGACGAGCGCTACCTGCAAGTCGTCGAAGACATGCAGCTAGTGGCGCGCTCGAACCTGATTTTCGGTCTTCACGTCCACGTCGGCGTCGAAGATCGCGAGACCGCGATCCATCTGATGAACCAGATGCGCTATTTCCTGCCGCATCTGCTCGCGCTCTCGACCAACTCGCCTTTCTGGCTTGGCATGAACACCGGTCTCAAGTCGTACCGGACGAAGGTGTTCGACAAGTTTCCGCGCACCAACATCCCCGACACGTTCTCGAGCTGGGCCGATTTCGACAACTTCGTCAACCTGCTCATCCGCACCAACTCGATCGACAACGCCAAGCGGATCTGGTGGGACATCCGGCCGCATCCGTTTTTTGCGACGCTGGAAATCCGCATCTGCGATCTGCCGCAGCGTGTGGACGAGACGCTCGCGCTCGCCGCGCTGATTCAGGCGACGATCTGCAAGCTCTACAAGCTGCACTCGCGAAATCAGGCGTGGCGCACCTATGGCCGCGCGCTCATCATGGAGAACAAGTGGCGGGCGTCGCGGTACGGCCTCGACGGCATGCTGATCGACTTCGGCCGCGAGATGGAGCTGCCCTGCCGCGAGCTGATTCTCGAGTACCTGGATTTCGTGGACGACGTGGTGGACGAGCTCGGCTGCCGCAAGGACGTGGAGTACGTCCAGACGATTCTCGATCGCGGCACCGGCGCGGATCGCCAGCTCGAAGTCTTCGAGCGAACACAGGACCTCAAGAAAGTCATGGAATACATGATCGCGGAGACCAAGGCCGGATTGTGACATGCGGCGGAGAGGCAGGGCTTCAGCCCACCGGAGCACGACTTGATATCGACCACGTTCGACCGTGAACTCAGCCCTGGCGCCCGCAACGCGATTCGCGTCTGTCTCGCCGTCCAGCCGCGCGAGCGCGTCACCCTGATCACCGATCGCGAATGCGAGGAGATCGCCGCGAGCCTGCTCCATGAGATCGAGGCGGTCGGCGCCCCTTACGCCGCCTTCGTCCTCGAAGACGTGGCGCCGCGGCCGCTCGCCGCCCTGCCTGACGCGATCGCCGCGGAGATGGAACGCAGCGACGTCAGCATCCTCGCGGTGCACGTCCAGCAGAACGAGCTCAAGTCGCGCATGGAGCTCACCGACATCGTCAATCGCCGGCGCATGCGGCACGCGCACATGGTGAACATCACCCGCCAGATCATGCTCGAGGGCATGCGCGCGGACTATCACAAGGTCGATCGGCTCAGCACGAAAGTGCTGGATCTCGTCAGCGTCGCACACGAGGTGCGCGCCACCACACCGGCCGGCAGCGGGTTCACGGCGACGCTCAACCCCGCGTACCGCTGGCTCAAGACGAGCGGCCTGATCAGCCCCGACAAGTGGGGCAACCTGCCGGGCGGCGAGGTGTTCACGACGCCGGGCAACGTCAATGGCACCTTCGTGATCGACGGCGTGGTCGGCGACTATTTGTGCGAGCGCTTCGGCAGCCTCGAGGACGCGCCGCTCACCATCGAGATCAAGGACAGCCGGCTAGTGAGCGCGGCATCCGACAACCGCGAGCTGCGCGACGCGTTCTGGCGCTACACGCACACTGACGAAAACTCCGATCGCGTCGGTGAGTTCGCCATCGGCACCAACATCGAGCTCACGAGCGTCATCGGCAATATCCTGCAGGACGAGAAGTTTCCCGGCATCCACATTGCCTTCGGCAATCCCTATGGCGCGCACACCGGCGCCGACTGGTATTCGTCGACGCACATCGACGTGGTCGGGACGCGCTTCGACATCTGGGTGGACGATCGGCAAATCATGCACAACGGCCGGTTCCTCATCACCGGCTAGAGGTCCGATGCATCCCTGGCACGACACGTACGTCGACGAAGCCGTCATCGCCACGGCTTTCCCCGTCGTCGTCGAGATTTCGAAGGGCAGCAAGAACAAGTACGAGCTCGACAAGGAAACGGGCTTGCTGCGGCTGGATCGCGTGCTCTACAGCGCCGTTTACTATCCGGCCGATTACGGCTTCATCCCGCGCACCTACTGCGACGACGGCGATCCGCTTGACGCCCTCGTGCTGGGACAGGAACCTGTCCATCCGCTGACCATCGTCGACGCGCGCGCGGTCGGCGTGATGCGCATGCGCGACGAGAAGGGCATCGACGACAAGATCCTGGCCGTGAGCGTCCGCGATCCGGCGTTTGCCGATTATGTCCACAAGAACCAGCTGCCCGCGCACGTGCTGCGCGAGGTGCAGCGTTTCTTCGAGGACTACAAGGCTCTCGAGCACAAGCAGGTGGTGGTCGAAGACCTGCTTGGTCCCGAGGAAGCGATCTCCATCATCAACGCGGCGCTCGATCTGTACCGCCAGCTGCGCCGCGGTGAGCTGAGAAAGGCGAAGGCCTGACGCTCCGCGCATGATCCCGACGCTCCGCCGCGCGTTCAACGAGTCGTGGACGCCTGCGCGTCACGAGGCGTTCCTGCGTCTGCTCAACGATCGGGTGCGCGTGCCGATCGAGTTCCCGGTCTCGGAAACTCCCAGCTTTTTCCCCAGGCCGCTCATCGATGCGCTCGCGGCAAGCGGTGAAGCGTACACGCGGCAGGCGCTGACCCCGGGCGCGGCCACGGCGGCACGAGCCGTCATACCGGAGCGCTTTCGCGGGTCCAATCAGGGCGAGGTGCCAACGTTCGTGCAAGTGGACTTCGGTCTCGTGAGGACACTGGACGGGCGCATCAAGGCGCGGCTCGTGGAGCTGCAGGCGTTTCCTTCGTTGTACGGCTTTCAACCGGCTCTCGCCGACGCCTACCGCGCGGCCTTCGAGCTGCCGGACGGCCTGGATCCGTACATCTGGAGATCTGTCGCGCGACGGCTACGTCGAGTTATTGCGCGAGGCGATCGTCGGGCGGCACGATCCACACCAAGTGGTGTTGATGGAGATCGAGCCGGAGCGCCAGAAGACGCGGCCCGACTTCGTGATGACCGAGGCGTTCTGGGGCGTGCGGGCGATCGACACAAGCGCGGTCATTCGACAGGGACGGTCGCTGCTCTACCGGCGTGATGGCGCGCTGACGCCGATCAAACGCGTCTATAACCGCGTCATCCCCGACGAGCTGCAGCGCAAACAGATCGACCTTCCGTTCGATTACCGCGACGACCTCGACGTCGAATGGGCCGGCCATCCCGCGTGGTACTTCCGGATCAGCAAGTTCTCCATTCCCTGGCTGCGCGGTCCTGAAATCCCGCGCACCTGGCTCCTCGACGAGGTGGACAGGTTGCCCCTCGATCGCGAGCAGCTGCTGCTGAAGCCGCTCTTTTCGTTCGCCGGTGGTGGGATCGTGTTTGCCCCGAGTGACGCCGACCTCGACGCCATTCCGGCCGATCAGCGGGCCAATTACATGCTGCAGGAGCGCCTCTCGTTCGAGCCCTTGATAGAGACGCCGCACGGTCCGACGCAAGCCGAGATCCGCATCATGTACGTGTGGACCGATCGGCTGCGGGCGGTGCTGCCACTGGTGCGCATGGGCCGGGGCAAGATGATGGGCGTCGATCACAACAAAGGGCTTCGCTGGGTTGGCGCCTCTGCCGCGTTCATGCAGTAGGCGGATCACCTCGCCTGAAGCGTCTCGTGCGGCGCTCCGGCACGTATGACGCGGCCTTCGGCGATGACGAGCACGCGGTCGGCGATCTGCGACAACTCCATCATGTCGTGCGTGACATAGATCAGCGGCACGTGCAGCTCCCGGCGAACCCGCAGCAGATACGGAAGAATCTGCTCACGCCGGGCGCGATCCACCGCCGCCAGCGGCTCGTCGAGCAGGAGCAGCGCCGGCTTGGTCATCAGCGCACGAGCGATCGCCACGCGTTGCCGCTCGCCGCCCGACAGGTTCTCGACGCGGCGCGGCAAGAGACTGCGCACGTCGAAAATGTCGGCCACCGTGTCGAGCTCGGACGAGCCACGCGCGCCGTACAGCAGGTTGCGGCGCACGTCGAAGTGCGGAAACAGAAGAACGTCTTGCGGCACGTAGCCGATGTGCCGATTGCGCGGTGGTCGATCGATTCCGCTCGCGGAATCGAACAGCGTGACGCCACCCACGTGGATGCGGCCGCGGTGGGGATGCCGCAGCCCGGCAATGGCCTCGAGCAGCGTCGTCTTGCCGGATCCGGACGGGCCGTACAGACCCAGCACCTCGACCCGCGACGATTCGACGACATCGAGCACGAAATCGCCCTGCGCCAAGGCAATCTCGAAGACGAGATCGATCAAGCTCTGCTCCGGCGTACGATCAGGTTGGAGGCGAACATCGCTCCGAATGCGAGCGCGAGCGACACCGCAATCAACCGCATTGCCTCCGCGTCGCGGCCAAGCTCGGTCAGATGAAAGATCGCGACCGAAATCGTCTCGGTGCTGCCGGGAATGCCTCCGGCCACGACAATCGTCGCGCCGAACTCGCCGAGCGAGCGGGCGAAGCCGAGGAGCGCCGCGGCGATGATGCTGCGGCCTGCGAGCGGCAGGCTGATGGTGAAAAAGATCCGAAGCGGCCGGGCGCCGAGCGTGGCCGCCATCTGCTCGTATCTCGGATTCAACTGCTCGAACCCCGCGCGCGCCGTGAGCACGATGATCGGCAGGGTCATCACCGCCATGGCGATGACTACGGCCTTCCACGTGAACACCACGTCGATGCCGGCTGCGTCGAGTGCCCGTCCAATGGGGCTGCGCCTCCCGAGCAGCCAGAGCAGCAACAGGCCAGTGGCCACCGGCGGCATCACCAGCGGTAGCGAGGCGAGCGTCTCGACCATCGAACGTCCGGGAAAGTGGCGCCGTGCCAGCAGCCAGCCGAGCGCCACGCCTGGCCCGAGCGCGAGAAGCGTGGCGACAAGCGCCATCGACGCACTGAAGACCGCGATGCCGGCGACGTCGGGGCTCATGCGCGATCAGTCGCCGGCGGCCACGCCGAATCCCGCCGCTTCGAATACACGGCGCGCATCGACGGATTGCAGGAAGTCGAGGAAGCGCCGCGCAGCCGCTTCGTTGCCGCCGCGGATTACCGCGGCCGGATACACGATGGACGGCCCCTCGGAAGCGGCGACGGTGTACGCAATCCGCAGCTCCGGCGCCATGCGCGCGTCGGTGGCGTAAACGATGGCGGCTTCAGCACGTCCTTCGCGCACGGCAGCCAGCGCGGCACGCACCGTCTGCATTGGAACGACTTTCGGCTGCACCGCGTTCCACAACCCGATCCGCTCCAGCCACTGTCGGCCATACACACCCGCCGGAACGCTGTCGGGATGGCCCATCGCGAGGTGTCTCAGGGACGGGTCCGCCAGCTGCGCGAGCTCGGACAAGGCCAGCGCCGGTTCGGCGGGCGTGACCACCACGAGTTGATTGGTCAGGAGCGCTACCTCGCTCCCGGCGACCACGCGGCCGGCATCGACGGCAACTTTCATCTGTGCTGCGTCGGCGCTGATGAAGCAGTCCACCGGCGCGCCGTCCACGATCTGACGCGCCAGCGTATTCGACGCGCCGGCGTTGACCTGCACGGTCGTACCGGTGGCAGCCTCGTAGCGATGCGCCAGGTCGGCGAGGACGTCGACCAGGCTCGCCGCGACCGATACGGTAAGCGGGGCCGGCCGGGCGACGCAGCCAGTCGCGAGTAGAACGACGACCGCGGCCGCCGCCGACCCATCCAATCTCATCAGATGAGCAATTTAGTATGGTTTCACCCGATTCGACAAACAACTCGGGTCGAATCTTGCCGGGCTTCGACGCGCACGCGCCGGGCTGTCGCGGCCATCCTGCGGCGCCACAGATGGGGTCACCGGCGATCGCTCCCGGGAGTAGAATGCGCGCACCTGTAAGAGGCCAAGGAGGTTCCAATGAAGCGGATGTTGCTGGCGTTCCTGCTCGCGTGCGCGCCGGCGGTGATCGCCGCGCAGTCGGCGTCCGACCGCCTGACGCTCGATCTGTACCTCGAGTACGAGACGGTTTCGGATCCTCAGATCTCGCCCGACGGGTCGCAGATCATCTACACGCGCCAGTTCGTCGACAAGCAGAACGACCGCCGCGAATCGGCGCTCTGGGTGATGAACGTAGACGGATCCAAGAACCGGTTCCTGGTGCGCGGCAGCAACGCGCGCTGGTCGCCCACCGGCGACCGCATCGCCTACACGGCGCCGACCGAACCTCGTGGCACGCAGCTCTTCGTCCGCTACATGGATGCCGAGGGCGCGGTCTCGCAGATCACCCGCGTGGAAAAGGCGCCGAGCGCTATCGCCTGGTCCCCCGACGGCACGCGTATCGGCTTCATCATGAACCTCGAGGCGAAGAACGCCTGGACCATCAAGATGCCGCGTGCGCCGGAGGGCGCCCGCTGGGTCGAAACGCCGCGCATCGTCGAGCGCCTCGACTACCGCTCCGACGGCACTGGCTTCGATGACGATGCGTATCGACACATGTTCGTGGTGCCGGCCACCGGCGGCACGCCGCGTCAGCTCACCGATGGCAACTGGCATCACAACGGCGTCGAGTGGACGCCCGACAGCAAGCAGATCCTCTTCAGCTCGAACCGCGTCGAAGACGCCGAGTATCAGTGGCGGGAGTCGGACATCTACTCGGTGAATACCGACTCCGGCGCGATCACTCAGCTCACCAAGCGCAAGGGCCCCGACGGCAATCCGCAGGTGTCGCCCGACGGCAAGCGCATCGCCTACACTGGCAACGATTGGTCGAAGGATACGTGGCAGGACAGCAAGCTCTACGTGATGAATGTCGACGGAAGCAGCCCGCGCCTGGTGTCCGGAACGTGGGACCGCTCGCCGCAGAACGTGGCGTGGAAGGAAGACGGTACCGGCGTCTATTTCACCGCGCAGGATCAAGGCTCACAAAACCTCTATTTCCTCCCGCTCGCCGGCACGCGCCCCGACGAAGTGCAGACGGTGACCAAGGGCACGCACATGCTCACCACGTCGAGCATGGCCAAGGGCAAGGCAGTCGGTGTCCTCACCAGCTTCCAGAGGCCGCCCGACATCGTCAGCTTCGACATCAACGCGCCGCAGCAGGTGAAGCAGCTCACCAACGTGAACGAGGACATCCTCGCCGGCAAGAAGCTGGGTGAGGTCAAGGAGATCTGGTTCACATCGGTGGACGGCGCCAAGATCCAGGGCTGGTATATCACTCCCCCCGACTTCGACCCGACCAAGAAGTATCCGATGCAGCTGCACATTCACGGCGGCCCGCACAGCATGTACGGCGTCGGGTTCAACTACGGCTGGCAGGACCACGCCGCCAACGGCTACGTGATCCTCTACACCAATCCTCGCGGTAGCACCGGGTACGGCAGTGCCTTCGGCAACATGATCATGCGCGCCTATCCGAGCAAGGACTTCGACGACCTGATGGCCGGCGTGGACGATCTGCTCAAGCGCGGTTTCGTCGACGAGAAGAACTTGTTCGTCACCGGCTGCAGCGGCGGCGGCGTGCTGACGGCGTGGACGGTAGGCCACACGAACCGCTTTGCCGCGGCGTCGGCCAACTGCCCCGTGATCGACTGGCTCAGCTTCGTCGGGACTACGGACGGCGCCAGCTGGTATTACAACTTCGAGAAGCTCCCGTGGGATGATCCGAGCGAGCACATCCGCCGATCGCCGCTCACCTACGTCGGCAACGTCAAGACGCCGACGATGCTGATGACCGGCGTCAACGATCTGCGCACCCCGATGCCCCAGACCGAGCAGTTCTACAGCGCGTTGAAGCTCCTGAAGGTGCCGACCGCGATGGTCCGCTTCAACGAGGAATGGCACGGGACGACGTCGCGGCCGTCAAACTTCATGCGGACGCAGCTCTATACGCGATACTGGTTCGAGAAGCACAAGCGCTCGCCAGTCACCACCACGACCGCCGCCCAACAGCAATGATTCGCAACGCCACGCTCGCGCTCTCCGGAACCATCGTCTGTGCCGCCCTGGTGGCGGCACAGGCACCGTCTCCGGTCGATATCGGCACCATTTCGCGCATCAAGCAGGAAGCACTGAACAACTCGCAGGCGATGGACCACGTCGGCTGGATGAGCGACGTCTACGGCCCGCGCGTCACCGGCACGCCTCAGTTGCAGCTGGCGAGCGAGTGGGCGATGAAGCGCTTCACCGAGTGGGGCCTCGCCAACGTGCATCAGGAGCGCTTCGCGTTCGGCCAGGGCTGGAAGGTCGAGCGCTTTTCCGCGCACATGATCGAGCCGCAGACGCAGCCGATCATTGGGTTCCCGCGCAGCTATTCGCCGTCCACCAAGGGTCCGGTGTCGGCCGAGGTCACGCGCGTCGAAATCAGATCCGAGGCCGACTTCGCCAAGTACGCCGGCCAGCTGCGCGGAAAAATCGTGGTGCCACAGGGGGCCCGTCGTGTCCGCCTGCTCGACGATCGCGTCGTCCTGCGTATGAACGAGAAGGACGTCGAGGAGGCGCAGACTACCCCGGTGCCCGCTCCTGCTGCGACCACGGCGGGCGGCGGAACAGCCGCGGACTTCGCCGACAAGCTCGCGCAGTTCTATGTCGCCGAAGGGGTCGTGGCGCTCCTCGAACGCGGGTCCGACAGTGACATGAGCGCCGGCGGAAGCGACCTCTCGTGGCAGACGCAGCGCGTGGATGGCGGCACGATCTTCCCCGGCAGCGGCGGCAGCCGCGACGCGAAGTCGCCGCAGCAGGTGCCGTCGGCGACGATTGCCGTCGAGCACTACAACCGCATGGTGCGCCTGCTGGAGAAGGGCGTGCCGGTGAAAGTCGAGATCAATATCCAGACGACGTTTTATCCCGAGCAGGCGGGCACGCCGAATGGCCTCAATACAATCGCCGACATCCCCGGGTCGGAGCTTCCTGACGAAGTGGTGATCCTCGGCGCGCACCTCGATTCGCATCCGTTTGCGGTCGGCGCCACCGACAACGCGACCGGTTCGGCGGCGATGATGGAAGCGGTGCGCGTCATCAAATCGCTGGGCCTCAAACCGCGACGGACGATTCGCGTCGCCCTCTGGGGCGGCGAAGAGCAAGGCCTGCTCGGCTCGCGCGCGTATGTCAACCAGCACTACGGCAGCGCGGCCGACGGCACCGCCAAGCCCGCGCACGCGAAGGTGTCGGCGTACTTCAACTTGGACAACGGCACCGGAAAGATCCGCGGCGTGTGGGGTCAGGGCAACCTGGGTGCGATGCTGCTGTTCCGCCAGTGGATCGAATCGGTCAGGGATCTGGGCGTGGACTTGATCGGGCCTCGCTCGGTCGCGTCAACCGACCATGCGCCGTTCGACAGCGCGGGCATTCCCGGCTTCCAGTTCATTCAGGAACGGCTGGAGTACAACTCGCGGACGCATCACTCCAACATGGACTTCGTCGATCGCGTCCAGCGCGAGGATCTCGTGCAGCAGGCCACCGTGGCCGCGGTCTTTGCGTGGTACGTCGCCAACTGGCCCGACAAGCTGCCGCGCAAGCCGGTTGCGGCCAAACCCGTCTCGCAGTAAGCTGAGTCGGTCCGATGTCGCGCCGCGCCCACGTCCATCGCCACCATCATCACGGTTCAACGAACCGGTGGGCGGACGTGCGCGTGTAGCAGATCATCGAACTTTCAGAACGATCCACGGCAAAGCCCGCCACCCGGCGGGCTTTCGCATTTTATGGAGCACTCAATGGATTTCTCGAAGCTCGACGGCCTGATCCCTGCCGTGGTGCAGGATGCAACGAGCGATGAGGTGTTGATGGTCGGGTTCATGAACGAGCGGGCGTGGGCGATGACTTTGGAAATAGGGTATGTCACGTTCTTTAGCCGCAGCCGCAACACGCTGTGGACCAAGGGCGAAACCTCCGGCAATCGCCTCCGGGTCCGGCAGGTTTTTGTCGATTGCGACGACGACACCGTGCTGGTGCGGGTTGATCGCGAGGGCGAGGGCAACGTCTGCCACACCGGCCAGCGATCGTGCTTCTATCGCGAAGTCGCTGTTCCCGTTTCTGGCGATCGCTCGCCGCAGAGCGCGTCATGAGGCTCCGGCTCGGCATTCCCAAGGGCTCGCTCGAAGCGGCGACGGTTCAGCTCTTTCAGCGCGCGGGGTTCAACATCCTCGTCAGCACGCGGTCGTACTTCCCGTCGATCGACGATCCGGAGATCGAGTGCATGCTGATCCGTGCGCAAGAGATGGCGCGCTATGTCTCGGACGGCGTGCTCGACGCCGGCCTGACCGGACAGGACTGGATCGCCGAGCATCAAATCGGCCACCCCGAGGAGACCCCGCTCTTGACCATCGCCGACTTGGTCTACGCCAAGCAAAGTTTCGGCAAGGTCCGGTGGGTGCTCGCAGCGCCGGAGGATTCCCCGTACCGCACACCAGCGGACCTGGCCGGGAAGCGGATCGCCACCGAACTGGTCCGCGTCACACGGAACTACTTCGCGACGCGCGGTGTCAATGTGGACGTCGAGTTCTCCTGGGGCGCAACCGAGGTCAAGCCACCGGTGCTGGCGGATGCGATCGTCGAAGCGACAGAAACGGGCTCGACGCTCCGGGCCAACCGGCTGCGCATCCTCGAAACGATCATGGAGTCGAACACGCAGCTCATTGCGAACCAGCGGGCGATCGACGACGAGTGGAAGCGGACCAAGATCGAGAACGTCGCACTGCTGCTCAAGGCGGCTATCGAGGCGCAGGGGCGGGTCGGGCTGATGCTCAACGTGCGGCGCACGGATCTCGACAAGATCCTGGCGCAGCTCCCGGCGCTGCAGCGTCCGACGGTATCGTCGCTGAGCGATCCCGAGTGGGTGGCGGTCAATACCATCATCGAGGAGCGGACAGTCCGCGATTTGATTCCGCGATTGAAGGGCGCCGGCGGTCAGGGAATCGTTGAGTACCCGCTGAACAAGATAGTGATGTAGTCGGGGTTTAGCCCCGTCGAGTCAGAGATGATCAAGATCGTCGAATCTTCCAACCGCAAGGCCGTGGCCGCTCTCCTCTCGGCTACACGTGTGCGCGACCAGGCCACGGAATCGCGTGCGGCGCACATCGTCTCGACGGTAAAAAGGGATGGCGATCGGGCGCTGCGACGCTACGCCCGCGATCTCGACGGGCTCACTGGCCCGCTGGAGATACCGCGGACGGAATGGGAGCGCGGCGCGCGCGATCTGCCGCGCGATGTCCGCACCGCGATTGAGCGGGCCGCGCAGCACATCCGGCGCGTCGCGCGCGCACAGTTGCCTAAGGGAATGCGCGTCACGGTCGCCGCCGGCGTCAGCGTCGAGCAGCGGGTGATGCCCCTCGCGCGTGTGGGCTGCTATGTGCCGGGCGGCTTGTACCCGCTGCCCTCCTCGCTTCTGATGACCGCGATTCCGGCGCGTGTGGCGGGTGTGGGCGAAGTCATCGCGGCGTGCCCGCGTCCCCATCCGGCAGTGACTGCAGGCGGCAATCGAGGCCGGCGTCGATAGACTCTTTCGCATGGGCGGGGCGCATGCGGTTGCCGCGATGGCCTACGGCACGACCACCGTCCCGCGCGTCGATAGAATCGTCGGTCCAGGCAACAAGTGGGTGGCGGCGGCCAAGGCGCTGGTCGGCGCCGATTGCGGCATCGACTTCTATGCCGGGCCCACCGAGATTCTGATCGTGAGCAACGCCGCGCCACCCCGCTGGATTGCGGCCGATCTCATCGCTCAGGCGGAACACGATCCCGACGCGCGCGCGGTTCTCCTCACGACCAATCGGCGGCTGGCGGATCAAGTGCGGAAGACGATGGCGCGACTCGTCCCGGAAGACGGACCGGCGCGCACGTCGCTCGGCCGTCACGGTGGCATCATCGTTTGTCGCAACGCCAGTGAGCTGATTGCGCTCGCCAATCAGGCGGCCTCCGAGCACGTGGTGGTCGACAACGAAGCCATGGCGAGGGCGATCACCACGGCCGGCGCGCTGTTCGTCGGGCCGTGGACCGCGCAGGTGGCAGGCGACTACGCGATCGGATCGAATCACGTGCTGCCAACGGCGGGCGCGGCGCGATTTCGCGGCGGCCTCAGCGCCGCCGACTTCGTGCGGATCGTTTCGGTGCAGCGGGTCACCAAGCGCGGGCTGCGCGGCATCGCACCAACCATCACCGCGCTGGCACGCGCCGAAGGACTGACGGCGCACGCGCGCTCGATCGACGTGCGAATGGCGGAACTATGAAAATCCAGGGCATCCCTCACATTGGCGACGGGGTTCGCCTGCATCTCAACGAGAACACCGGCGGCTGCTCGCAGAAGGTGGTCGATGCGGTGCGGTCGTTCGACGGACGTCGGCTGGCGACGTATCCCGACTATCGCGTCGCCGTTCCCGAAACGGCCGCCTATCTCGGCGTCGATCCCGGCTGGCTGGTCCTCACCAACGGCCTTGATGAAGGCGTGCTTCTGACGGCCATCGCCTACCTCGGATCGCGTGCGCCCGAAGCGCTGGTCGCCGCGGGAGCGTCGTTTGTCGCCCCTTGCGGTCAGTGCGATGTGGTGGTCGCCGCGCCCGCTTTCGAAACCTACGTGACGACCGCGAAGGCCCTCGGTGCACGCGTCGTCTCGGTCCCGCCGGGGCGAGACTTCGCGTTCCCGACCGAGGGCGTGTTAAGGGCGATCACGGCCAACACCCGGCTCGTCTACATCAACAACCCGAACAACCCCAGTGGCCAGCCGGTTCCCAAGGACGCGATCCGGGCCATCATCCGCGAGGCCGGGCACGCGCTCGTGTTCGTGGACGAGGCGTATCACGACTTCATGGGCGAGAACTTCCTCGAGGAAGGGCTGACCCACGCCAACGTGCTGATCGGGCGCACGTTCTCCAAGGCGCACGGCCTGGCCGGGATGCGCATCGGCGCGCTCATCGCGCAACCCGACATCCTCGAGCCAATCCGCTCGGTGATGCCGATCTTCAATCTCAACGTCGTCGCCGTTGCCGCGCTGCGCGCGGCGCTCACCGATCGCGAATTCCGGCCGTGGTACGTCGCTCAGGTCGCCGAATCGAAGGAACTGCTCTACGCCGCGCTCGATCGCGCCGGCCTGCACTACTGGAAGAGCGCTGCCAACTTCGTGCTGATCGATGGCGGCTCGCGCCTCCGCGAGCTGGTGGACGGCCTCATCGCGCGCGGTGTGCTGGTGCGCGATCGTTCGAAGGACCCGGCGACGCCCAACTGTTTCCGTATCACGACGGGCGTGGTCGAGCACACCCAAGCGGCGGTCAAGGCGCTGGAGGAGCTGTGCGGCGCGCGGTAATCGATCGCAAGACGACTGAAACGGTCATCCGACTCGGCCTCAATCTCGACGGCAGTGGCCGGTTCGAGAACCGGACCGGCATCCGCTTTCTCGATCACATGCTCGATCTCGTCGCCCGACACGGCGGGTTCGACTTGACGGTACGCGCGCAAAGGGGGACCTGGACGTCGATCAGCACCACACCGTCGAGGATGTCGGCATCGCGCTGGGCGAGGCGGTGGCCAAGGCGCTGGGGAGCAAACGCGGCATCAATCGCGCCGGCTATTTCGTGATGCCGATGGACGAGACGCTCGCGGTCGCGGCCATCGATCTCAGCGGACGCCCGCACACCGTCGTCGACACGAAGGTCGCCGCCCGCCTGGTGGGCGATCTGCAGTCCGAGCTCGTACACGACTTTTTCGAGGGATTTGCGTCAGCGGCGCGCGCCAACGTCCACATCAAGGTGCTCTACGGCCGCTCGAGCCATCACAAGATCGAGGCCTGCTTCAAGGCGTTCGCGCGGGCGCTGCGCGTCGCGTGCGCCAGGGATCGCCGGCTCGCGAAGATGCTGCCGAGCACGAAAGGCCTGCTGTGATCGCGCTGCATCGATTACGGCGCGGGCAATCTTACATCGGTGCGCAAGGCGTTTGCCGCGCTCGGCGCCGAAGTGCAGACACCTGCGACGCCCGGCGATCTCGCGCATGCATCGGGCATTGTCGTGCCTGGCGTCGGCCATTTCGACGCGACCGCGGCGATCGGCGGCGATTGGCGCGGCGCGATTCGCGACGTGCGTGGACGCGGCGTTCCGCTGCTTCGGCATCTGCCTCGGCCTGCAGTGGCTGTTCGAGGGGAGCGACCGAGTCGCCCGGCATGCCGGGGCTCGGGCTCTTCAACGGCGCGCTGCGCGCGCCTGGAGGCGCCGAAGGTGCCGCACGTCGGGTGGAACAGCCTTGCGCTCACGCCGGGCTCGCGTCTGATGGCCGGCGTCGCGGACGAGGCGCAGGTCTACTTCACACATTCCTACGCGGCGCCGCTCGTGTCATCGACCGTCGCCGTCACCGACTACGGCGCGCCGTTTTCTGCGGCGGTCGAGCGGCGCAACGTTGCCGCCGTGCAGTTCCATCCGGAGAAGTCCGGCGATGTCGGCTTCCGCATCCTGCGGAATTGGCTCGATGCTCTCTAAGCGCATCATCGCCTGCCTCGACGTGCGCGACGGCAAGGTCGTCAAGGGCGTCAATTTCGAGGGGCTGCGTGACGCGGGCGATCCCGGCCGCGCTGGCGCGCGCTACAACGTCGAGGGCATCGACGAGATCGTCATCCTCGACGTCACCGCCACGATCGAAGCGCGCCGCGCCCGGGCGGCACACGATCAGCGCGGTCGCGCAGGAGATTTTTCTGCCGCTCTGCGTCGGCGGCGGCATCCGCGGCGAAGACGATGCGGCGGCTGCCATCGAAGCCGGCGCCGACAAGGTCGAGCCTCAACACCGCCGCGCTCGAAACAGCCGGCGCTGATCTCGACGCTCGCCCGCCGCTATGGCAGTCAGGCGGTGATCGTCGCGATCGACGCGAAGACGGACGGCGATCGCTACCGCGTGTACGCCCGCAGCGGTCAGGCGCGAAACGGCGCGCGACGCCGTCGAATGGGCGCGCGAGGCGACCGACCGTGGCGCCGGCGAGATCCTGCTCACGTCGATCGATCGGGATGGGACCAAATCCGGGTTCGATTGCGCGCTCACCGCGGCCGTGTCGGAGGCCGTGCCCATTCCAGTGATAGCCTCAGGGGGCGCTGGCACTTCGAGCACTTCGCGGAGGTGTTCACCACCGGCTGCGCCGACGCGGCGCTGGCGGCCTCGATTTTTCATTTCAACGAAAGAATGTGTCAGCGAGCTTGAAAGGCATTTCTCCGGCAGCGGGATATTCCCGTCCGCCTTCTTGACGCACCCGCGCCGTCGTAACCGAATGCTGATCCCGTCGATCGATCTAAAGCGCGGCCAGGTCGTCCAACTCATTCAGGGCGAGAAGCTCGCCATCGCGTCCGACGATCTGGATGGCTGGATTGAAAAGTTCACGAAGTTTCCCAAGGTGCAGCTCATCGATCTCGATGCGGCGATGAGCATCGGCCACAACGACGAGCTCGTGCGGCCGTGTCGCGGCAAGCGACTGCCCTGCCGCGTCGGCGGCGGCATCCGCTCGGTCGGGCGCGCCCAGGATCTTGATCGAGTGCGGCGCGAAGGCGGTGATCATCGGCTCGGCGTTCTTCGACCCGCGCGGCGGGCGATCCGCCGACGGCCCGCCGCTGCTCAAGCTCGACTTCGCCAAGGCGCTGGCCGAAACGATGGGCATCGACAAGGTGATTGCCGCCGTCGATGCGCGCGGCGGCAAGGGTCGTGATTCACGGCTGGAAGACGACGCTGCCGATCAGCGCGGTGGACGCGGTGCAGGCGCTCGACCCCTACGTCGGCGAGTTTCTCTACACGCACGTCGACAAGGAAGGGCTGATGCAAGGCACGGACATGGACGCGGTCAAGGCGGTGCGCGATGCGACCGCGCGCCGCGTCACCGCCGCAGGCGGCATCACGACGCGCGAAGAGATCGACGCCTCGATAAAATCGGCGTCGACGCGGTTGTCGGGCATGGCAATCTACACTGGCTCACTGGCGCTCGAGTAAGGAGGGTGCGCGATGGCACAAAGCAAGGCGACGACCGTGAAGGAGTATCTGGAATGGCTTCCCGAGGACCGGCGTAAGGTGATCTCGCAAGGTGCGCAGCGTGATTCGCAAGCACTTGCCGAAAGGGTACGAGGAGGCGATCACTTACGGGGTGATCTCCTATCAAGTGCCACTCAAGACGCTGCCCGAGACGTATAACGGACAACCGCTCTGTTATGCGGCGCTGGCGGCGCAGAAGCATCACAACGCCCTCTATCTCATGGGCCCGTACGGCAATCGCCAAGCAGCGCAAACAGCTCGAAGAGGCGTTCAAGAAGGAGGGCAAGAAGCTCGACATGGGCAAGTCGTGCGTGCGGTTCAAGAACGCCGACGACTTGCCACTGCCGGCGATCGGCAAGCTGATCGCGGCCATTCCTCCCGCCAAGTACGTCGAGATCTACCGCGCCTCGCGAAAGGACAAGTGAAGCCGACCGCGGCCGCGCTGGCGCTCATCGTCCTCGCGCAGGCGCCGGCACCTTCCGCAGGAGGGCGTCGTCACGTTCGACGATCTCGCCGTCGCCTCCGCCGTAGAGCGCGACGCCAGCCAGTAGCAGGCGATGCCGTGCAGCAGGACGTGTCACGCGGCGCGCCTGTGACGAGCCGGCTTACAAATCTGCTGACACGTTTGTTGGGACGGACGGCATCACCTGGCTGCATCGCTGGGCTCTGAGCGCGGCGCGATCTTCGCGGGAAAGCAGACGGTTTCGCAATGGATTGAGCAGGCGGCTCGTCCCTACTGAGGCCCACACAACCTCAACCGCTCAGCCGTCTCACGTTCCAACCTGTCACGCGATCGTCATCATCGGCGTGGTACGATCGTCGGCTCTCAGTTACACGTCGTGTCACGTGTGGAGGTGCAACTCATGGCCGTGAAACACATCCCTGACGGATATCACAGCGTCACTCCGTATCTCATCGTCAACGGCGGTCAGCGCGCGATCGACTATTACAAGCGTGCGTTCGGCGCGACCGAGCTCTTTCGGATGGACGGACCCGATGGAAAGATCGGGCACGCCGAGATTAAGATCGGCGACTCGCACGTCATGCTCTCCGACGAGAATCCGGCGTGGGGCGCCAAGGCGCCGCAGGCTGGCGTCAGTCCTCCAGTGCAGTTGATGATCTACGTGCAAGACGTGGACACGACGTTCAAGCAGGCGCTGGTCGCGGGCGGCAAAGAGACTATGCCGTTGAAGAATCAGTTCTACGGCGATCGATCCGGCACGCTCACCGATCCCTTCGGACATTCGTGGACGGTTGCGACGCACGTCGAGGACGTTGCGCCCGACGAGATGCAGCGCCGCGCGGCGGAGTACGCGAAGGCGCAGCAACAGAAAGTCTGACCCGCTCTGGTAGCATGGGCGCTTCACAGAGGCGCCCATGCGAATGTCTCTCGTTTTTGCCGCGTTCCTCGTGCTGACGTGGCTCGCTGCCGCCGCCGTTGCTCAGCGGCCGACACTCGCGGATTCCGTCAAGGCGACGTCACCGTCGACGCGCCGCTCATCGCGCTGACCAACGCGCGGGTGATCGACGGCACCGGCGCGGCGTGCTCGTACCGGCCAGACGATCGTCATCAGCAACGGCGTGATTGCGGACGTCGGCGACGCGAGCCGCGTTCAGATTCCGGCCGGCGCGGCCACGATCGACGTGTCGGGCAAGACGATCCTGCCCGGCCTGGTCATGGTGCACGAGCATCTGTATTACCCGACCGGACCGGGCGTCTACGGTCAACTCGGAGAGAGCTTTTCGCGTCTCTACCTTGCCGGCGGCGTCACGACGATGAGGACCGGCGGCAACGTGAACGGGTTCATGGATCTCAATCTGAGTCGATTGATCGAGAAGGGATCCAAAGCGGGCCCGGCGATCGATGCGACGGCGCCGTACGTGAACGGACCCAACACGTTCGTGCAGATGGACACAGTGAACAACGCCGAACAGGCGCGCCGGCACGTGGCGTACTGGGCCGATGTCGGCGCGACGTCGATCAAGGCGTACATGCAGATCTCGCGCGCCGGGCTGGAGGCGGCGATCGACGAGGGGCACAAGCGCAAGCTCAAGGTGACCGGTCACCTGTGCTCGGTCACCTACGCCGAAGCGGCAGAACTGGGGATCGACAACCTGGAGCACGGTTTTCTTGCGGCCACGGATTTCGTCGCCGACAAGCAGCCGGATGTGTGCCCGGGGCAGCGCCAAGGACAGCAGACGATTGCCGCGCTCGACGAGGCCGGACAGCCGTTCCAGCAGCTGGTGAAGAAGCTCGTCGATCGCCGCGTCGCGCTCACCTCGACGTTCACCGTGTTCGAGACGTTCACGCCGGGACGGCCGCTGCCGCCAGGACTCGAAGTACTCACACCGCCGCTCAAGGCGCAGTTCGAGCAGACGCACGCACGCGTCGCCGGCAGCGCCGAGTCGCCCTACGTGAAGCTCTTTCCAAAGGCCATGGCGCTCGAGCGCGCATTCGCGCGGGCGGGCGGGACGTTGATCGCCGGCACCGACCCCACCGGATCGGGCGGCGTCGTGCCGGGCTTCTCCAACCAGCGGCAGATCGAGCTGCTGGTCGAGGCGGGCTTCACGCCAGCCGAGGCGATCTCGATCGGCACGCTGAACGGCGCGCGCTATCTCGGTCGCGACGCGCGCATCGGATCGATCGCGAAAGGCAAACAGGCCGACCTGGTGATCGTGAACGGCGATCCATCCACGGCGATCGGCGACATCCGCAAGGTTGACACCGTTTTCAAGCAGGGTATTGGCTACAGTCCGGCGAAGCTGATCGACTCGGTGCGCGGTCACGTCGGGATCTGGTAGCGTCACCCAGCATCCCGCCCGTAGGGTCCCACCCGTAGGGTCCTGCCCCCCGGTCTTGACAGATAAATGAACATTCATTTATAAACACGCATGGCGAAACGCAAGCCGCTTGCGGCGTCCGAACGAACCCGCGTCATCTACTCCGTGGCGATCAGCCTCGACGGATATATCGCCGACGCCGGCGGCGGCGTGGACTGGCTGCACGCGGCGATGGTCAAGGGCGAGAGCTACGGCTTGCCCGAGTTCATGCGCTCGATCGACGGCGTGCTGATAGGCAGCCGCACCTACGCCAAGTCGCTCGAGCTCGGCGGCGGCGGCGGCAGCAGCTCCACGCCGTGCTGGGTCTTCTCGAAGCGTCCGATCGATCCCGGCAAGGGTGTGCGCGTCACCGCTGCTTCACCGCGCGAGATCGTCGAGTCGCTGCCCGCCCACGGTGTACGCAACGCGTGGCTCATGGGCGGCGGACTCCTCGCCGCGTCGTTCCTCGAGGATGGCCTCATCGACGAGATCTCGCTCGGCGTGATGCCAGTCGTCCTCGGGTCGGGCATTCCGGTTTTCGCGCCGCTCACGAGTTGGGCAACAATGCGCCTGCTGGAATCGAAGACCTATAAAGGTGGCGCGCTGGGCCTGCGCTTCGAGCCCGCGCGCGCGCGAAGAGCGTAATCGCCTCGCGATAATCGTTCAGCGTCCGACGTCGAGCGCGCGGACCAGCCCGCGCCACAGTGTCGCGGTGCCCATTTCCCACCAAGACCTGACGGTCAAGCCAACATGACGAGTCGCGCGGCTCGATTGCAACGCGTCGTAGGCACGGAATGCGCCGCTTTGCGCCGCCCGGCGCCGCGACTGTACAATCGGGACGCCGCGCCTGCCTCGTAACAGCACGTGACGAAAATGTCTTCGCTGTCGTATCCGGTTCGTTCCACCCTGGCGGTTGCCGCCGTTGTCCTTCTGTGCGGCGCGGCGCGGGGATCCGCGCAGGAGCCGCAGACACCGATTTTCAAGGCCAAGGTCGAGCTCGTTCGCGTGGACGTGTCGGTGACCGGCCGTGACGACAAGGCCATCGAGGATCTGAAGGCCGAGGAGTTCGAGGTCGAGGAGGACGGTCTGCCGCAGACGGTCGAGACGGCGCAGTTCATCCGGCTCGACGGCCAGGTTCCGGCCGGCTTCAAAGAGGCGATCGACATCCGATCGCTCGACCACGGCCGGCGCGAAGCCGCGCGCGAGGACGTGCGCGTGTTCGTGATCTTCCTCGACGACTACCACGTCGACAAAGCGCCGCAGATCACGCTCCCGCTGCGGCGCGCGCTCGAGGAGTTCGTCAAGCAGCTCGGCCCGTATGACATCGGCGCGGTGATGGAGCCGCTGACGCCGCTCTCGCACGTCAAGTTCACGCGCAATCGCGAGGAGCTGCTCGCGCAGATGCACGCCTTCGAAGGCCGCCGCGGCGAGGTCTTCCCGGTCAAAAGCGCCGCCGAGGAAGCGCAGCTCAGCGCCCGCAATCTCTCCGAGGTGCGTGCCAGCGTCACCCTCGACGCGCTCAACGCCATCGTCACGCATCTCGGCGGCTTGAAGGAAGGCCGCAAGTCGGTGCTGTTCGTCAGTCAGGGACCGCCGACGGGCATGTCGACCGCCAATCCGAACTTTGCTCGCCTGCAGGAAGTGCTGCGAAACGCCAACCGCGGCAACGTCACCGATCAACGCCGCTCGATCCGCGGCCGCTCGGCTTCCGCGCGTTCGGCGGCCGACTTCGTGCTCCGCATGCTCGCCGACACCACCGGCGGCCGCGCCATCGTCAACACCAACGATCCGTCCCGGGCGCTGCGTCAGGTGATCGACGACGCGAGCGCGTACTACCTCGTGGGGTACACGCCGACGCGCGCTGAGTTGAACGACGGCAAATTTCACAAGATCAGCGTGCAATGTGAAGCGGCGCGGCCTCGACGTCAACGCGCGCCAGGGCTATTGGGCGCCGTCGCTCGAGGAGATGACGCCGAAACTGCGCGAGCCGCGGCCGACCGACGTCGCCAACGCGCTCAGCAGATCTCATTCGGCCCGGTCGAGGGCCGCGACTTCGATGTGTGGGTAGGCGCCACGCGCGGCACCGAGCGGCGCGACCAAGCTTCTCGATCACCTGGGATCCGACCAGCCGATTCGGCAACTCGAACCCGGCGACGGTGGACGTCGAGATCCTCGGCGACGACGGAAAGCCCACGGGCGCCCCGCAGACCATCGCGGCAACGCGCACACCGGGTCAGTCGATGGTCGCGTCGATCGACACGCCGCCCGGGCAGCACACACTGCGGTTCACGGTGAAGGGCGCCAACGGCGACGATCGATCGATCAATGGCGCGAGCGCGTGCAGGTCCCGTCGCTCGGCGGCGAGCTGGTGTTGGCGACGCCGCGCATCTATCGCGCGCGCACGCCCTTCGAGCTCCGCGCGCTCGAATCCGACCCCGCGCCCACGCCGGCTGCCTCGCGCCGACTGCGCACTACCGAACGGGTCATCGTCGAGATCGAGGCCTTCAACGCCACGCCAGGACAGATCGACCTCACGGCTGAGCTCCTCAACCAGGACGGCAAGTCGCTGGTCACGTTCCCGGTGCCTGCGCTCAACAACGACAAGGCGCGGCATCACGCTCGCCGCTGTCGAGCCTCGCGCGCGGGCACGTACGTGCTGCGCATTTATGCGAAATCCGGCTCGCTCGAGGCGCGACAACTCGTGCCGTTCGAAGTGGTTCCGTAGGGACATCGGGACGTAGGGACGTAGGGACGTAGGGAGCGGACGACCTTACGTCCCCATCGTCCCTACATCCCCACGTCCCCAAATACAAACAGAGACATCACTCCCATAAGCGTTCCGCATACAATCTTGCGGATCGCTCGCCTAACGGAGGCTCCATGGATTCCAAGAATGTTTCCCGCCGCAAGTTTGTCGGCGGAATGGCGGCCGCGCTCGGCTACGTCGGCACTGGCGCCGATCTCGATCTTTTCGCCCAGGGTCGGGCGGCTGGTCAGGGGCCGGCCCACTGGCGGCCGCGCTGCCAAACCGCGGATCAGTACGACGCGATGGCCAAGCTCGCGAACAACGAGAACAACTGGGGCATCCCCGAGCCTGTCATGAAAGCGATGGAAGGCGCCTGGAAGTATGCCGGCCGCTACGGTTATCCGGACCCGGGCCTGAACCAGGCCATCGCCGACTTCGACGGCGTCAAGCCGGAGAACGTCATGCTCACCGCCGGCTCGGGCGAAGTGCTCGACGTCGTCGGCAGCGCGTTCCTGATGGGCAGGACAAGAAGGTGCTTGGCGTCGAGCCGTCCTACAGCTCGGTGTATCAGCACGCCACCAGCATCAAGTCCGACGCGATCAAGCTGCCGCTGACGAAGGAGTATCGCCAGGATATCGGCGTCATCCTCGATGCCGCCAAGAAGCGCGAGAGCGAGATTCGGCTTCGTCTACATCTGCAATCCGAACAACCCGACGGGCGTGATCGTCACCAAGGACGAGATCAAGCAGCTGCTCGACGGCCTGCCGTCCGGCATGCCGGTGCTGATCGACGAGGCGTATCACCACTACGTCAACGATCCGAAGTACGCGACCGCCATGCCCTACGTCAACGAGGGCCGTCCGATCATCGTCGCGCGCACGTTCTCGAAGATCGGCGGCGATGGCGGCGATGCGCATCGGCTATGCGGTGGCGACGCCGCGAGATCCTGCAGAAGATGCGGCCGTACGCCACCGGCAGCGTCAACGTGCTCGCCCGCTACGGCGCGACCGCGACGCTGAAGAACAAGGCGGCGATGGAAGAGGTCAAGCGCAAGACGCTCGAGACGCGCGACAAGACGATGAGGGATCTGAAGGCGCTCGGCTACGAAGTGATTCCGTCGCGAGGCCAACTTCTTCATGGTCGGCCTGCGCCGCGAAGTGCAGCCGGTCATCCAGGCGTTCCGCGAAGAAGGGGTGCTCGTAGGCCGTCCGTTCCCGCCGATGACGCAGCACCTGCGCGTCTCGGTCGGCGTGCCCGAGGAAATGGATCGCTTCATGGTCGCGTTCAAGAAGGTGATGGCGTCCCCGACCAGCACGGCGCAGGGCAAGCAGTAAACGCGCCGGCGGGCGAGCAGCCTGGTGTCAGAATGAGAGCCGGTCCGACGACCGGCTCTCTTTTCGTACGCAACCGATATATGGCCAAGGTCCTCGGCGTTGGCGGCAACTTCTTCAAGTCTCCCGACCCGCAAAAGCTCTACACCTGGTATCACCAGTCCATCGGGAGCTCGCTCACGCAGGCGTCGGGTCACCCAGTGCCCAGCGCACCATTCGTGGGTCGGCTCGTTTGGCAAACCGCCACTGGCGCTGCCGGACCATGCGCCTGGCGGCCTGTGACAAATCACCACAGTCGAAGTAGCGAATCGCGCCTGCGTCGAGGACTGGAATTACAGCAAGCGTGCACTGGACGCAGCAATGCGCACCCTTTGGATAGCCATGGTGAAAATGCGAGCGCATGATTCCAAACGCCAGGTCCTTCTCGACGCGCTCATAGAACTCGGACCCTCCAAACCTCCTGCCCAGCGCCTTCTGTCCCGCGACGAGGAGGGCGCCGCGAAGGAACGTGCCGACGGACGCCCCTGAAATCGAAAACCCTGTCGGGTGCCGGATGCGTGTCGGTAAGTCCAGTTTGGGAAAGGCATCGAGTTGCGCTGGCGCCACGTCGCGGACGAACGAAACGTCCTCGGGAGCAAGCCGTGGTCTCGAGCGTGCTCGATCCGCCACGACCCACAACCTGTCGAAGTCCATATTCACCCCATTCGCGTACGTCTGCGGCCGCGACGGCCGGCCGTGGCGATTCTACCCGGAACCCAGATGACGCAGCCGCTGGCCCGGCACATGGTAAATCAACGCGCGCGCCTCACGGACTCGTAGAGCCTCACATCGCGCCTCTGCCCGCTCGGCAGCCAGCCGCCCTGATTGACGACGTCTCCATGCCGCGTCACGAACTGGGTTCGTTCCTCGTCGCCGTCGAGGAGGAGAAATACCTTCAACCCCTGTTGCTCGAGCGCTGTCACCGTCGCATCGAACTGGCCGACGGGGATCTTCCCCCATTCCAGCGTGGATCGCCGCGCGTAGTAGCGCACGCTGCCTGAGTGCAGTGAAGCGAGCACTACCGCGTCGGCCGGCGTCACGCGCGTGACGAGCTCGCCTGCCTGCGCGAAGCGCGATTCCGCAATCGCCAGCTGCAGCACGTTCTGCCGCTCGAGCCAGCGCGCCCAGCCAATCGCCATCACGATGACGAGCGTGAGGGCGAGCGCCCGCCCGACGTAGGGGACGTGGCGGAACACGTTGAAGAGTCCCACGACGCCGACGACAGTTGCGGTGACGAGAAACGGAAGAATGAAGCGTTGCGTTTCCCAGTGATCGTACGGACGGTAAATCGCGTATGGAACAATCGCGCCGATCAGGGCAGCGGCGATCAGGGCGCGCGCGGCATTGGAGCGGACGGTCGCGAGCCCTGCCGCAAGCGCGGCGATCCACACCACTCCGTGCGTCGCGACGATCCAGTGCGCGTAGCTCCGCGCATTGATGCCGAGATGACGAAGTCCGAAGATCTCATTCGCAGGACCGTAGCCGCTCATCTGCGCACTGCCGTAGAGATACCACTGCAGCCACGCCTGAAACGCCGCGAAGAGCGACAGCACCGCGCCGTAGGCCACGACGCGCGACAAGCGCCGCTGTCCGAACGCCACGGGAATCAGTGCGAGAGCCGCTACACCAGGCAGTAATGCCGGCCGGATGAGAACGGCGGTTCCGGCAGCGAGCGCCGCGAGGACGGACCGTTGCCGCAGAAGCAGCGCGGCGGCGATCGCCGAGAACGCCGCGGCCGGCACATCGCTCATCGGCTGCAGCGTGTAGGTGAACACCACCGGATGCATGGTCAACGCCGCGCCCGCGGCGAGGGCCGTGAGAGCATCGTCGCTCCAGCGGTACACCAGCCAGGTACACACGCCGACGAGGACCAGACCCATCACCAGCGGCACGTAGAGCGGCGCGCGCGGTCCGCCGACGCTCGCGGCCAGTGCCATCAGCGCCGGCAGACCAAGGGGGTACGCCGGCACCGTGGCATTGGCGACGCGTGGTGAGGCGACGTAGCCAAGCGGCGTGGCGGGCGCGACAGAGTTCGGATACGGCAGAAGCGCCGCGAGCGGTTCCTGTTGTATCAGCGCACCAGCGCGGATGCGCTCGGCGGCGCTGACATACCCGTAACTATCGGAGCCACCGACATACGGTGAGAGGTACGTCGTCCACGCGAGCATGCCGGCTACCAGCATTGCGCCGGCAACGACGCGCGCCGTGGCTTCTGCAAGCCCGCCGACGCGACTTTCTCCACGCGCCGCCATCCAGCGAACGGTGAGCAGCACGCCGGCGAGCGCCAGCGGCCGCCAGGCGCTGCGCATGCTGAGCGTCACGCCGGCGAACTCGGCGCGCCAGCCGCCGGTCCAGAACACCAGCAGCGCACCGCCGAGGGCGGCCGCGGTTACGCCTTCGAGAACGACGGCCGCGGGCTGCTTCATCGCAGCGGCGGCGTGCTCGCAGGCGGGCGCCGATGACGCGTGGCTTGCTCGTAGGAATAGGCGAGCTTGAACAACGCGGCCTCGGACCACGCGCGGCCGAAGAACGTGATGCCGGCCGGCAGCAGCCCTCCGCGCGTGTAGCCCATCGGCACCTGAATCGAGGGAAACCCTGTCGTCGGCGAAAAGAACTGGCTGTTGTCGCCATGCGGTGTGTTGAGATCGCCGATCAGCCGCGGCGGATTGCTCCACGTCGGATAGACGAATGCGTCGATCTTGTGTGCGTCCATCGTTTTGCCGACGGCGTCAGCGACGCGCGCGCGGTACTCCATCTCCGCCTTGCAGGCGGGTGTCTCGGGTCCGTTCTCGGCGCCCTGCTCCGCCTGCTCGAGGCGACGCTGCACCGTCGGGTGGAAGCGGCCGGATTTGACGATCTCCGCGAGGCTGTGCACCGGCACGCGATCGCCGTGCGAGGCGAGATAATGGTTGATGTCGTACTTGAAACCCATGCACGACCCGATACCCTGCGCGCGGCGAATCTGATCGAGGCCCTCGATCTTGATCGGGTCCACGATCACGGCGCCCGAAAGCCGCAGATCCTCGACAGCCTTCATGAACGACCTGCACGATCTCCGGATCCGTCGTCGGGCGCTCGTACGCTTCGCGCAGCACGCCGATGCGCGCGCCGCGGAGGCCCTCGCGAACGAGCGCCGCGGCGTAGTTCTCGGTCGTGCGTCCACGCGCCGCCGTCGTCACCGGATCGTCAGGATCATCGCCGACGATCACTTGGAACACCGCGACCGCATCGGCAACCGTTCGCGCCATTGGACCGGCAATGTCGGCGAGCAGGTTCAGCGGCATCACTCCCGCCCGGCTCGTCAGCCCCATCGTCGAGCGAATGCCGGCGAGCGCCTGATGTGACGAGGGGCCGCGGATCGAGTTGCCGGTGTCGGAGCCGAGGCCAACCGCGCCAAAGCTCGCCGCGACCGCCGCCGCGGTTCCGCCGCTGGAACCAGCGGTCACGCGATCGAGAGCGTAGGGATTGCGCGTGTAGCCGGGCAGGATCGAACTGAGCGTCTCGTACGGCGTGAACGCCCACTCGGCCATGTTCGACTTGGCAAGGACGATGCGCCCCAGCCTCTTTGACTCGCTTGA
The DNA here is from genome assembly GCA_963807105.1 of uncultured Acidobacteriota bacterium. GTDB lineage: Bacteria > Acidobacteriota > Vicinamibacteria > Vicinamibacterales > UBA2999 > DASPWV01. The sequence continues at coordinate 403,277 of CAWEAM010000007.1, forward strand.
CCTGAAACGCATCCTTCGCCGAGATGAACCCTTCGAGCGCGAGCGAGCCGTTGGCGCTTTGCAAGCCGACCGTCTCGAAGTTGTCCTTGACGATCATCGGCACACAGTGCAGCGGCCCGACGAACGCGCCTTGGGCGGCACGGCGATCGAGATCCTCGGCCTGCTTCACGCGCGTCGGGGTTGGTGACGACGATCGCGTTGAGCGCGGGGCCGTTCTTGTCGTAGGCGGCGATACGCCGCAGGTACGCCTCGACCAGCGCGCGACAGGTCAGGCGGCCGCCTTTGAGCGCGGCGTGGACGTCGGCAATGCTCGCTTCCTCGACGTGAAACGGAGGAGGCGTCTGCGCCGCCGGCGGGGTGACGAGCAGCATCAGAAGTAGGGGCGCGAACCGTCGTTTCACGCGCTCATGATAGCGGGGGTGCTAGCATTCGCGCGTGGGTCGCATCCTTCTCGGTCTGACGCTGTTTGTGCTGCAGGCGCTCCGCTTCGAGCCGGTGCAACCGGAGCTCTTTGGCCAGGGCGGAACCTTCGTCAACGCCTGGGCCGACTACGACGGCGACGGCGACCCCGATCTGTTCGTCGGGTTCGACGGCACGCCGAACCGGCTCTATCGCAATTCTTCCGCGAGCTCGCCACCCGGCGCGGGCTTCGTGGATGTTGCGAGCGATGTCGGGGTCGCCGACGCCCGGCCGACGCGGGCCGCGGCCTGGGGCGATTTCGACGCCGACGGTGATCCGGATCTTGCTGCTCGGGTTTGCCGCCGGCCCGGCCGGACCGGTGCTTCGGCTCTATCGAAACGAGCGCGCGGCGCGCTTCGTTGACGTGACTTCCGAGGCTGGCTTGCTGGTGGCCGCGGGCGCGGTCCGCCAGCCGGCGTGGATCGACTTCGACGGTGACGGCGACCTCGATCTGTTCGTCGCCTTCCGCGACAAGGCCAACGCGCTCTTTCGCAACGACGCGGGCAAGTTCACCGACATCGCGACCGACATTGGTCTTGCCGACACCCGCAGGACAGTCGGAGCTGTGTGGTTCGACATCGAGCAGGATGGCGATCTCGATCTCGGCGGTCGCCAACATGGACGGCGACGCCAACGGGCTCTTTCGCAACGACAAGGGGCGCTTTACAGACGTCGCCGAGGCGGCCGGCGTGATGTGGGGCGGGCGCACCGCCGGCGACAAGGCGAACGGCACGGTGCGGGTGTGCGCGGCCGACGTGGACAACGACGGGCGCTTCGATCTGTTCGCCGCCAACTACGGCAAGAACGGTCTGTTCCTCAACCAGGGCGGCGGTGTCTTCAAGGATGTCTCCGCCGCATGGGGCATCGACATCGACGCGCGCTACGACTCGTGCGCGTTCGAAGACTTCGACCACGACGGCCGGGTCGATCTCTACGTCAACGGCACAGTGACCGGCGGCGTGAGCTACCCGGACACGCTCTTTCGCAACATGGGAGGCCGGTTTGCCGACGTCACGCCGTTGCGACTCAAGGTGCTGCACGCCGATCATGGCGTGCAATGGGCCGACTACGACAACGACGGCGACGCCGACCTGGCGCTCACTGGCGCGCAGAAGGAGGGGATGCACCTGCTTTTCGCGAACATGCTCGGCGCGGAGGACGCGGCGCGCTCGCTGAAGGTCCGCGTGGTCGACGGTGTGGGACGCGCCACGCTCGCGGGCGCCGAGGTGCGTGTGCTCGCCGCCGGCACGAATCGCGTGATCGCCGCGCGCCTGGTCGACAGTGGCTCCGGGTACGACGCGCAGAACGATCTGCCCGTGCACGTTGGCTTGCCGGCGATGAGTCGCGTTGACGTCGAGGTCGCTTTCCCCAGGGCCGGCAAGCGGCTCACCGTGAAACAGTCTGGCATCGATCCTCGAGCGTGGACGGGCAAGGCACTGCTCGTCTCGCTAAAATAACTTCTTCGCAGAGGGTGCCTAAGGGTGCCTCGAGGTGCCTAAGGTGCGGGGTGCTTTGGTGCTGCGTTGGTACGTCGCGCGGACCTTCACGCCCGCGCCCTGATCCCTTATCCCGGATCCCTGATCCCGGATCCCTGATCCCTGATCCCTGTCCCAGTAAAATACTTCCAGTGACTCTCCGCCTCCTCGCCGGCTGGCTCATCGTTTTTGCCTCGGTCTCCCACGCGTTGTCTGCACAACAGCAGCCGGCGCCGGCGGCCAATCCGCCGGCCGAGGTCACGACCGGCTACATCTGCCCGATGCATCCGAGCATCGTCTCGGCGGTGCCAGGCAAGTGCGAACTCTGCGGCATGAACCTCGTGCCCGGCGATCCGATGGCCACCGCGTACTACGACTTGAAGGTAGACATCCAACCGCGCGCGATCAAGCCCGGCGCGAAAGCGCGCGTCACGTTCAACGTCTTCCACCCGCTCACCGGCGCGCGCGTGACCGACTACGCCGAGGTGCACGACAAGCGTTACCACCTCTTCGTCATCAGCCGCGATCTGAAGTATTTCTCACACGAGCATCCGTCGCCGGGCGCCAACGGCGCCTGGACGATCGATCTGACGCTGCCGCACGCGGGTCACTACATCCTGCTCTCGGACTTCCTCCCCACCGGCGGCGGACCGCAGATGCTGGCGACGCCAATCGTCACCGCCGGCTTCGACGGCGACCTCGCGAGCTCCATTCCGACGCTCGAGCCCGACGTCGAGTGGGTGAAGGAAGCCGACGGCGTGAAAGTGGAGATGACGCTCCCGCGGCCGGAGCTCTTTTCAGGCGAGGAAGTGGATCTGCCGTTTCGCTTCACTGATGCGAAGACGGGAGAGCCGATTCGCGATCTGCAGCGTTATCTCGGCGCGTTTGCGCATGCCTTGGTCGTGAGCGAGGACCTGGTGGAATACATCCACACGCATCCGAAGGAGATGATCGAAGGCACCGACATCAAGGACGGCGGCGGGCCCGAAGTGATCTTCGACGCGCTGTTCCCGCGCCGCGGACGCTATCGTGCCTGGGTGCAGTTCCAGCGTCACGATCGGCTGTCGACCGTGCAGTTCACGTTCGACGTGCCGGAGTTTACGGGGAAGTGACGAGCGTGACCTTTGGCTTCGCGCTGAGGGGTTTGTCCGCGGATCCGTCGTAGTACGCCGTCATCACCAGGCGCGTCCCGCGCGCCAGCGCAACCGGCGAACGCAGCATATAGGCGGTCGGCCAGTCGGCGCTGACCTCCCTGACCCACACCAGTGGCTCCGTCACACCATCCGGCGCCACGGCCGAGAGCTCGAACGAGCGCGCGCCCTCGCCGAGGTCGGGCCAGATCCCGATGCCGCGCCGCGCGCTCGCGAGCACGGTCTCGGCGCGGACTTTCTGCGCCGTGGCGCCGGGCTTGACCTGCAAGGGAGCGGCCGGCGTGAGGACCATCGCGCTCGCGCTTTGCTTCGGCGGCGCCTGCTCGAAGTAGAGGCCAAGCTCGCTGGCGTCCGCCGCCGCCGCGTCGGTCGATCGATAGCCGATTTCTACGGTAAACGCAGCCTTCGCCGGCAAACGATAGACGACGCCTTCGGGCAGCTTCAACGACGCGTGCCACGGCGTCCAGGTCCAGAGCCAGCGACCGGTGCCCGACTCGTAGATTGCGGCGTAGCGCACCACGCGGCGATCGCCCGGCTTGAACGCGAGGCCCTTGATCGCGCGGGGCTCCTTGAACGTGCCACGCAGTTCGAACCGTTTCGTCTGATTCCCCGATCCGGGCTCGACGGTGAACGGCTTCTCGATCGCGAGGATTTCGTCAGGCGGTCCCGCCTCCCACAGCGGCTCGGACGGCACGAACACGGGCGGAATGCTCTCCTCTACTTTCAGCACGCCGCTCGGGGCGCCGCCATCCGCCCACGAAAGGATGATGTCCAACTCGCGCTGCGTCAGGCTCACATCGTTGGAAAAGTGGCCGAAGCCGGTCACCGCGCCCCATGGCGGCATGGTCCGCTTGAGCACTTCCTCCCGAATCGCCCGCGCCCACGGCCGCGCCGCTTCGTACGTGGTCAGCGACATCGCGAGGTTGTTGTCGCTGTGACAGTTGAAGCACTTGCGCTGGAAGATCTGGGCGATCTCTTTCTTGAAGATGATGTTTGTGGTGATTGGCCGATGCGAGTACGCCGGGCGCTCGCTCATCACAAGGACAAGGAGCAAGACCGGAAGGGCAAGAGCGGCAAAAAACCGGACGCGCATGCTCGAAGTCTGGGACCTAGGCTACATTTTACCGAGGACGACGACGCCGGATGCTCTCCGTTGTGCCCCTGACGCTCGCGGCCGCCCTGGCCATCTTCGCGGCCGGCCAGCCCGCCGCTCCGCCGTCTGCTCCGGTCGAGCTGTCGACGACCTACGCCGACGGCCGCGTCAGCCGGCATGTCGTCACGACCCGCTCGTCGAGTGCGTGGACGCCGTATTTTCCACGCGCGTCGGAGTGGCGATCGGCAGACGGCCTGCCGGTCACGGCCATCAATTACCGGTTCCAGCTCGACGGCGAAGCGGTGCGCGTCAACGTGTCGGTGTTCCTGGGACAGCCGCATCAGAAGGAGATTGAGGTCGCGAATGTGCTGGTGGGCCAGGCTGAGGCGCTGACGATCGAAGAGCTGAGCCGTTACGGGGTCAAGCCGGTGGTGCTCGCCGCCGGCGCGTACGTGCCCACCGCCCAGTATCAGCCGCAGATCGACAACCGGACCACCGCGCTGCAGATCGAACGCGTTGACGTCGTCACCGATGGCGCGCCCGGTTATCGCGTGAGCGTGCGCAATCTCTCCTCGAAGCCGGTTCTGTCGTTCTACGTGCAGACGCATTCGTCTGGCAAGCGAGACCTGCAGACGCGCCGCGGCGAGCGCGACGGCACGCCCATCGTTGGGCCCGGCAGCGTCCATACGTTCGTCATCCCGTCGAGCCGATCGATGGAGGTCCTCGGCATCACGGGGTTGATGTTCGAGGACGGCGGCGTCGAAGGCGACGCGAGCGCGGTGGCGACGACGCGGCTGGTTTACCTGGGACGCTGGGCGCAGCTTGGGAAGGTGCTCGCGTTGCTGAACGCCGCCGCAGCGGAAACCGCTAGTTCACGCAACACCATCGCGGCGCTGCGCGCGAGCGTTGAGGCGCTGCCGGTGGTGGCCGGCGCCGAGCTGCGCGAGAAAGGCCGCACGCTGCTGCCGCACGGCGTATCGCTCAACGCCGAGGAGATCACCGGGTCGATCTCGGCGGCGATGGCCGACACACGACGCGGTGTGGCGAGCGATCTGCAGTCGGCTCCAACCGATCCGCAGTCGTTCACGCCGTGGCTGCAGGAACTATCGAGAAAATACGCCGGGTGGCACGCGCGCTTCGCGCAGCTGATTTCGTTCTGAGCGCCGCGCGCGAGCTCGAAGCGCGCAATCCACGAACCTGAGCCCGGAGCTCCACGTCGCTCGCGCCCGCGCGACGCTGTGACCGGCACGATGCAGCACCAAGGCACCAAATGCACAAGGTACCCCAGGCGCCTGAGGCACCTGAGGCACCCTGAGCGAGCTACTGCGAAGTCGTGGCAACTCTCTTCCTTTGAGTATCGAAGAAGTCGAACATCGCCGGCATGTTCGGCGCCACGACATCCGAGTGACCACCGCCCGGCACTTCGACGTACTTGACGGTCGCGCCGAGCTTGCCGAGCGCCGCCACCATGGCGCGAGACCCCATCACGGACACCGTCGCGTCAGCATCGCCATGCACGACGAACTGCGGGATATGGCGGATGCGATCGGCGGTGGCCGGGGCGCCTATTCCGGCAAACGGCGCGATCGCGGCCCAGATGTCGGGATACTTGTTGGCAATCGCCCACGTCCCGATCGCGCCCATCGAATGACCCATCAGGAAGATTCGCGAGTCGTCGATCTTGTAGTCGGCGCGCATCCGCTGAAGCACCTCCATCACGTCTTTCTCGCTCAAGTCGCGGTCGCGGCGCTCACGCGGATCCGTCCCGGCGGCAACGCCCGATCCATAGAAGCCGTCCACGCGGAAGCCGAGCGGCGACGCCAGAATGTAGCCGCGCTGCTCGGCAAGCGTCGGCATGTTTTTCTCGTAGCGATCGAGCATCCCGTCTTCAGTGCCGCCAAGACCATGGAGCGCGATGATTAGCGGATAGGCCTTCGAGCCGTTGTAGGGCTTCGGCACGTACACGCGATACGGCATGATCTCGTTCGCGCCTTCGAGCACGTAGTGACGCTCGAAATCGCCGGTGCGGCCGATGAAGGGATCGCGCCGGCTCCTGGCCGCCGCCGCGGCCACGGCCTCCGCCGCCGCAAGGTCGCCGGTCAGATCGAACGTGCCCATGCCAATCACGCCGTGATTGATCTTGCGGACGTAGTCACCGGGAAACCGGAGGTCCGCCTGGACCGCGGCGGGCGCCTTGAGCGCAGCCGTCTCGAGGACGCGCAGCCGTGGCTCCAGACCCTTCGCGACCGCGATATTCAATGTCGCCGAGCCAAGCGACCGATCCTGATCGCGCACTTCGACCGACAACGTGTACGGACCGTCGGCCAGTGCCGAGATGTTCAGGTCGAGCGGAAACGGCGACTCGCGCAGATCGCGGCTCACGCCGTCGAACGATCCCAGCTCAGTGGGGGCGGCCGGCGGCGCGTTCTGCGGCGGTGTTTCAGCTTCGAGCTCGGTAGCGCGAGGCCGGACGCTGGCGCGCGCTGTGAGCGCGCGCGAAAGCTCGATCGCCGGCGCGTAGATCTGTTCGAGCCGCACGCGATACGGCATCGACGAATCGGCGAGGACGCGCTCGGTCCGAACGACGAGCGAGGCCTGATAGTCGTCGGCATCCGTCCAGGCGCGGCCGACCAGCAGCGCCGTTCCCTTGGCGTATAAGCGCCGCACTTCGCCCAAACGGCCGAGGCGGTTCGCGTCGGCGATCTCCTTGTCGATCTGGTCGATTTGCACCTTGAGCTCGCCGGTCGGCTTCACGGTCGTTTTGCGCGTGTTGTAGCGGACGCGCATCGTCGACAGGTTGGGCAGCGCCTGCGACAGCACCGTATCGGCTGCAAAGAACGTAAGCAGGACGACGGCCACGACCTGGACGATTCGCATGATGGGCTCCGGTGAAAATGTGGGGGAATCCTACACCCGCGGGTGTGATAGCGTCACCCGACATTTCCCCCAGGAGAGCAGACCCTATGCGCAGCAGTCGAGTGTCGCTGGCGATCTACACGGTTGTCATCCTTGCCGCCGGCTTCGGCGCCGGCATTGCGGTGGCGCGAGCCACGCCCGTGCACGCGCAGGCCGCGGCGGCCAACCGCGTCTTCGAGCTTCGCACCTATACGGCTCCCGAAGGCAAGCTCGATGCGCTGCACAGTCGTTTTCGCGACCACACCCTGCGCATCTTCGCGAAGCACGGCATGACCAACGTCGTATATCTCAAACCGCTCGACGCGCCGCTTTCGCAGAACACGCTGATCTACCTCCTATCGCATCAAAGCCGCGAGGCGGCCAAGAAGAGCTGGGCCGACTTCATCGCCGACCCCGAATGGAAGAAAGTCGCTGCCGAGTCTCAGGTCAACGGCCGCATTGTGGAGAAGGTGGAATCGGTCTTCGCCGAGCCAACTGATTACTCGCCGATGAAGTAAAGAGGACGCCCAGACGCGTGCCGCAGTCGGCAGGCGGGTGCTCGAACGATACGTGAAGCAGCAGTGTCGCCGTTCTCGCCTCGCGCTCGCGCGCAGAGATCGGCGTCAGCAGGCAGCGGCCTCGCCGCTACAATGACGGCCATGGAGGACCTCTGTCTCTCGAGCGCGCGGGAACTCGCCGCGATGCTGCGCAAGCGAAAGGTCTCCGCGCGCGAGGTGATGGCGGCACACCTCGCGCGCATCAACCGCATCAACCCACACGTCAACGCCATCGTCGCAAAGCTGGACGACGACCGCTGCCTCGACCTCGCCGACGAGGCCGATGACCGTCTCGCCCGTGGTGAAGCCGTCGGCCCGCTTCACGGGCTGCCGTTCGCGTTCAAGGATCTCGAGGATGCCGTCGGCTTTCCCGCGGCGCGTGGGTCGCTGGTCTACAAGGACACGCTCCCAACCGAAGATTCGGTGCTCGTCGAACGGCTTCGCCGCGCCGGCGTGGTCCCCATCGGCAAGACGAACGTGCCCGAGTTCGGCATGGGGTCGCACACCTACAACAAGGTTTACGGAGCCACGCGAAACCCGTACGACCTGAACAAGAGCGCCGGCGGATTCGAGCGGCGGCGCCGCGGCGGCGCTCGCCACCTGCATGCTGCCGCTCGCCGACGGCAGCGATCTTGGTGGCTCGCTCCGCAATCCCGGCAACTTCAACAACGTGGTGGGGCTGCGGCCGACTGCAGGTGTGGTGCCGGCGGCGCCTTCTGCGCTGCCGTTGCTTGGCTTCTCTGTCAAGGGACCGATGGCGCGCACGGTCGCCGATGCGGCGTTTCTTCTAAGCGTGATCGCCGGACCAGACGCGCGCGATCCGGCGTGCTGGCCGCTCAACGCCGCGAAGTTCGCCGCGCCGTTGGCGCGAAGCCTTGCCGGCGTACGCGTCGCCTGGTGTCCGGATCTTGGCGGCCTGCCGCTCGATGCCCGGGTCCGCGACGCGCTCGAGGCGCAGCGGCACACGTTCGAGGATCTCGGCTGTCGCGTGGAGGAGGCGTGCCCTGACCTTCGCGACGCAGACGAGATTTTTCTGACGATTCGCCGCTGGATGTCGGCGCACAAGTACGGTCCGCTCGTTGCGACCGCGCGGGACGCGCTCAAGCCGGAAGCGGTCGAGGAGATCGAGTCGGGCGCGAAGTTGAGCGGCGCGCAGATCGCGCGCGCGATGTCATTGCACGCCGACCTTCTCGGCCGAATGCGCCAGTTCTACGAGCGCTACGACGTCCTCGCCTGCGCAGTCAACCAGGTGCCGCCGTTCGACGCCGCCCTGGACTGGCCGCACGAAGTGGCGGGCACGCCGATGGGCCATTACATCGAGTGGATGAAAAGCGCCTACTGGATAAGCGTGACTTTCGGGCCGGCTATCTCGGTCCCCTGCGGCTGGACCGCCGAAGGGCTGCCGGTGGGTATTCAGCTGACTGCCCCGCCTATGAGCGACAGCGCGCTGCTCGAAATTGCCCACGAATTCGAATGCGCGAGCGGCATCGATCGACGGCAAGCATTCGATCCGCTGTTCAACCAGTAATACGACCTTTTGGATCGCCGTCTGGGCCGCGTCATTCACGTAGTCCATGTTGACAGTCCAAATGTCACGGGTTATATCCAAGCGGTCAGGGAACCAAAGTCCTTGTTGGCCGGGCCGCTGACGGGTAGCGCCACCCCCAAAGCGTTCGCCAGCACGCCCAGTTGTTGTTTTTGTCGGTCCAAGGAGGAACGGCATGCGTACGTCTGTCTTTTGCGTTCTGCGCGTCGCGTCGTGCCTGCTGCTGCTAGCCAGTTCCGCAGCAGCGCAGACGAGCGCGATCGCCGGAACTGTTCGAGATACTTCCGGCGCTGTCCTGCCAGGCGTCACCGTCGAGGTGGCGAGCCCGGCGCTGATCGAAAAGGTCCGCACCGTAATCACCGATGCGGAAGGCCGATACCAGGTCGCCAGCCTGCGACCCGGCGTTTACAGTGTCACATTCACGCTGCCAGGATTCGGCATCGTCAAGCGTGATGAGATCGAGCTCACCTCCGACTTCACCGGCGTGGTGAACGCGGAAATGAGAGTCGGCACGCTCGAGGAGACAATCACTGTCACCGGCGAGTCGCCGATCGTCGACACGCAGGGCATCACTCAGCGCGTCGTGATGACGCGCGACGTGCTCGATCTGCTGCCGACCGGCCGCAACATTCAGGCCGTGGGCATCATGATCCCGGGCACTGCGCTGTCGCTTGGCGGCGGCCTCGCGCTCTCGCGCGATGTCGGCGGCTCCGGGCAGTTGCAGCAGTCGCCGCTTCAGTATCGCGGTTCGGGCGACACCGTACAGACGATCGAGGGCCTTCGCCTCAACAATCTCTGCGCGGCGGGCCAATACAGCGGCGTCTACTGGAGCGACGCCAGCTTCGAGGAGATCAGCTACGTCACCGGCGCCGATTCGGCGGAGATGGGTCAGGGCGGCATGCGCGTCAACATGGTGCCGCGCGACGGCGGCAACACGTTCCACGGGCAGTTTTCGGCGAACTATGCGCGGGCGAAAATTTCACCTCCGACAACTGCGGATCGCCTGGCTTCGTCAACGGCGTGGCGCAGCCCTGCACGCGCTCGAACCTCACCGGCAGCACCACGTTCAATCCGAACAACAAGCTGACCAACGTCGACGAAGTGCAAAAGATCTGGGACATCAATCCGTCGATCGGCGGTCCGATCAAGCGCGACAAGCTGTGGTTCTATTACACGTTCCGCCATTGGGGCACTGAGAAGACCAAGGCTGGCGCGTATCCGGATCTCAACCCGTCGCCTTTTGCCTAACAGCCCGACACGGCAAACCCCGGCGTAGACGACGGCCACATCGTCAGTAACGCCGTTCGTGTCTCGTGGGCGGCCAGCGGCAAGGATCAAGATCTCCGAGCTACTTCGACAACCAGCGCGAAATATCGCGACCACTGGGGCATCGCCGCGACGATACCACCGGAAGCCGCCGCCATCCAGGTGACGCCGACCAGCTTCGTGAGCGCGAGCAAGTGGACGCGCACGCATACGAACAAGCTGATGCTCGAAGCCGGATTCGGAATTTACAACCAGGAATACACGGAGCTCTATCAGCCCGGCGTGACCGGCCTCAACGACAAGGTGTGGGACTTGGAAGCCATTCGCAACTCGAAGGTGCTACACGATTGTCGATTCGTCGAACAACCAGACGACCAACGCGTGGAACAGTCCTGCCGATCACTTCTCGGTGCTGCGCACGTTCATGGGCGCGGCGTCGTACGTGACCGGTTCGCATAACTTCCGGTTCGGAGCATCGACCTTCACGAATGGCGACTGGCGCCTGGTCGAGCAGTACACGGGCGACGTGCAGCCGATTACCTACAGCGGCGGCAATCCGGTCTCGGTCACGTTGCGGCTGCCGAACGACATGCAGAACGGCATCAAGCGCGACGTCGGGATCTTCATGCAGGATCGCTGGATGATGGGCCGCATCACGCTGAATCTCGGCCTGCGCTACGACCAGTTCATCGGCGAAACGCGCGAGAGCAAGGTCCTGCCGAACCGCTTTACATTTTCGGAGCTCGCCAACGGCGTCACTTACGGCGAATGCCCCGACGGGAAAGCCGGTCGCGGGCTGTTACGGCGAAGTCCAGAATTGGAAGGACATCTCGCCGCGCGTCGGCTTCGCGATGGACGTCTTCGGCAACGGCCGTACCGCGGTCAAGGCGAGCGTCGCGCGCTATGTCGCCGGCCAGAACGTGGCAGTCGCGCGCAAATCAACCCGGTCGAGGCGTTGAGCCGATCGGACCCGCGGCCGTGGACCAACGATATCGACCGCAACGGCTTCCCGCTCGATGCCAATGGCAACATCCAATTCAACGAACTCGGCACGTCCACGTCCACGTCCACGTTCGGCCGCAACGTTTCGACGACGAGATACGACCCTGAAGTGCTCAATGGCTGGTTCAAGCGCGGCTACAACCTCGAATGGACCGTCGCTGCGCAGCATCAGCTTGCGGATCGCGATCTCGCTCAACGGCGGGTACTATCGCCGCACCTTCGGCAACCAGACGTTCACCGACGACCTGGCGTTCGACGCAGACGACTACGATTCGCTGTGCATCAACGCACCGGCCGATCCCCGGCTGCCATATGGCAACGGGCAGCGGGTATCAGGTCTGCGGCGTGCAGGATCTCAAGCCCGCCGTGGTGGCGCAGAGCCGTCCGACCAACAACTTGATTCGTTTCTCCGAAGACCTCGGCGGCGAGACGAACATGTATCAGGGCTATGACTTCAACATCGAAGCGCGGTTCCGCAACGGCGCGTTCCTCAAGGCCGGCGTCGGCGCCAGCTCGCGCACGTTCGACTATCTGCAACCTGCGCCAAGGCCGGCCTCGACGCGATGCGCGACCTGACGACACAGTCAACCACCGCTCAGGGAACCGAGATTTATCCTGACGGCACGACGGCCTGCTATCGCGAATACCCCTATCGACCCGATGCGAAGCTCTCGGGCTCGTACACGCTGCCGTATGGGACATCGTGCTCGCCGGCACGTATCAGTACAGCCGCGGCGTGCAGACCGGCGGCGCCGGCCCGAGCATCCAAGCGAACTTCGCGATTCCGAGCGCGCGCAGGCGGCGGCGCTCGGCGCGCGGCCGTGGAACGGTGCGGCCTCGCGCACCGTCCAGCTGATTCGCGAAGGGCTGATGTATGGCGATCACAATCTCAACCAGCTCGACCTCAGACTGCGCGAAGCGATTCACGTTCGGGGACTACCGGGTGCGCTTCGACTTCGACGTCTACAACGTGTTCAATAGCAGCTGGCCCTACACCGTGAGCTCGACGTACGGGACCACGGCCACGAGCCAGTGGCTGCGCCCGACCAACGTCCTGCAAAGCCGATTCTTCAAGTTCGGCGCGAAGTTCTGACTTCTAGGCACGGAGCGGAAGCGACGGTGGACGGGGCTCGTAGACTCCGCAGCGTGCAGTAGATCTTGGGGCGGGTCGCTCACAGCGACCCGCCCTTGGTTTGTACTTGAAAACGCCAACTTCTATCCTCGTTCTCGTTGCCCTGTCGGCGCATATCGGCTTGCGCGCGCAGCACGCCGCGCACCCGATCCCGATCGTGCCGGACGCACTGCTCGAGAACGGCCGTTCACGATCCGCACCGGTATCGGGACGGCGCACGATGCGGTCGGCCAAAGTCGGCGGAGGCGCAGCGCTTCTACGATCAAGGGCTCGCGTATCTTCACTCCTACGTCTGGATCGACGCGGCGCGATCGTTCAATCAGGCGCTGCGGCTCGATCCGTCGCTTGCCGCTCGCGCACGCGGCGTTGAGCATCGCCCTCACCGAAGTTGAATAAGCACGACGAGGCGCGTGCGGCGCTCGACCGCGCGCGTGCGATGGCGGACAAGGCGCTCGGCGCACGATCGCCGGCACATCGAGCTGCGCGCGCTGCAGTTCGACGCCGAAACGAACACCCGCGACGCGACCAAGCTCACGGCGTATCGCCAGGCGCTCGACGCCGCGATCGCGGCGTTTCCACCGGACGTCGAGCTCGTGCTGCTGCGCGGCGTCGCGGAGTCGCCCGACCCGGCCGATCGCGGTCAGGGCGCCGGCGAAGGAGTCGATCAGGCTTTTCGAGAAGGCGCTCGCGCTCTCGCCCGGGCACTTCGCCGCGCAGCATTACCTGACGCACGCCTACGAAAACACCGGCCGGATGGACGAGGCGTTGAAGACGGCGGGCGCCTTCGCCAAGGCGGCGGCGGCGGTCCCGCATGCACGTCACATGCACGGGCACGATTTGCGCCGCGCCGGACGAACGCTGGAAGCGATCGCCGAGTTCGAGGCCGCCGACCGTCTGCACCGTGAGTAGTTCAAGCGCGAGGCGATGCCCGCGCAGTACGACTGGCATTTCCAGCACAACCTCGACCTGCTGGCCTCGTCGCGCCAGTATCTCGGACAAATCAAGCAGGCGTCGGCACTGCTGAAAGAGTCGTTCGACCTGCCCTCAAATCTCGTCGTTCAGGTGTATAACAAGCGCGAATGGCCGGGCTTTCTCCGCGGCGCGCGGACGATTCGAGGAGGCCGAGGCGGCGGCGCGGCGGCTGATCGCTCACCCCCACCCGCTGGCGCAGGCCGCCGGCCACATCGAGGCCGGCCACGCGTATCGCGCCGGGGCCGCTGGGGCGACGCCGCGACCGCGGTCGAACTCGGCGTTGAAGATCCTGCGCAGCGGGGTGGAAGGCGGCCGATCGCGGCGCCGGCGCTGCTCGGCGCTGCAGGGCGAGATTTGCGCTCCGCACCGCCGACCGGGAAAAGGGACGCCGGCGTGCTGCTCGATGCCGCCGCGCGCGTGGCGCGCGCTGCCCGGGCCCGACGGATGGGTGCAGGCGCTCTTCGCGCTCGAAGCGATGGCGCGGCCGCGCGCGACAAGTCGGCGACTGGGAGCTGGCCGGGCCAATTGGCGCAGCAGATGCTCGCGCATGACCCGTAGTACGCCGGGACGCACTACGCGCTCGCGCTCGTCGCCGAGCGCGACGACGACGCCAAGACGCGAGCGCGACGAGTTCGCGCTCGCACAGAAGCTGCTGGAGCCAGGCGGATCCCAGATCTGCCCGAGCTCGCAGAGATTCGCCGCAAGTTGAAACGTGATGGTCGTCATGTTCAAGGAGCTTCCAATGAAGAGCTTCTCTCGTCGTTGTGCGCTCGTGTTCGCCTCACTCGCCCGTTTTCGCGCAGGCGTCAATCTCACCGGCAAGTGGGTGCTCGACGTGCAGACCGATGCCGGCAGCGGCACGCCGACCGTGACCCTGAAGCAGGATGGCGAAAAGCTCACTGGCCACTACAGCGGCCAGCTCGGTGAGGCCGATGTCACCGGCTCGGTCAAAGGCAACGAGTTCACGTTCGTCGTTCTGCGGGCGATGCGCAGGGACAGCAGTTCAAGGTCACCTACACGGGCACGGTCGAAAAGGACACGATGAAGGGCACGCTCGATCTCGGCGGGATGGCGACGGGCACCTTCACGGGCAAGAAGCAGTGAAGCGCGTCGCTCTCGCCTTCGCGCTCGTCACGGCCACGGCGCCGCAGCGCCGTGGCCGGCAGGCTGCTTCAGGCGCGGCCATCTACAAGGAGCGCTGCGCGACGTGCCACGAAGCCACCGATGCGACGCGCGCGCCGTCGCGCGAGTCGCTGGGCGCGCGATCGGTGCCGGCGATCCTCGCCGCGCTCTCACCGGCCGGCGTGATGGCGCCGCAGGGAGCGCAGTTGAGCGCCGCCGAAAAGCAGGCGGTCGCGGCGTTTCTTCGCCAGTCGCCTGCGCCCGCACCCGTGGCGGCGCTGCCGCGCCGCGCGTGCGGCAGCGGCGCGATCCCGGTCTTGGCCGTTGCCCGAACCCGGCGCCGGCATTCGGCACTTCGCTGGCGCCGATGTGGAACGGGTGGGGGAACGACCGGTCGAACGCCCGCTTTCAACATGCCGCGGCGGCGGGACTGACCGCGACAGAGCGTTCCGCAGCTCACGCTCAAGTGGGCGTTTGCGTTCCCGGGCGCGACGAGCGCGTCGAGCCAGCCGACGGTCGCTGGCGGACGCGTATTCGTCGGCAGCGAAGCGGGCGGCGTCTGGTCGCTCGATCTCGCAACCGGCTGCACGCTACTGGAAGTTCGACACCGAAGGCGGCGTGCGCACCGCGCCCACCGTCGAGCGCATCGGCGAACTCGCCACGCGGTGTTCTTCGGCGATCTTGCGCGCGTGGGTGTACGCCGTTGACGCGCAAACCGGCGCGCTGATCTGGAAGATACCGCGCCGACGAGCACGCGTTTGCGCGCATCACCGGTGCGCCGGCGTTTGCCAATAACCGTCTGTTTGTGACGCGTGTCATCATTCGAAGAGGGCCCCGCCGCGCGTCCCAACTATCCCTGCTGCACGTTCCGCGGCAGCGTCGTCGCGATCGATGCGGCGAGCGGCAAGAAGGTGTGGCAGACGTTCATGGTCGCGGAGGAGCCGAAGGTCGTACGGCAAGAATGCGGCCGGCACGCCGCTCTGGAAGCCGGCAGGCGTCGCGGTCTGGTCGGCGCCAACGATGGATGTCGCGAAGAACACGGTCTACGTCGGCACCGGCAACTCCTACACCGCGCCCGCCGCGCCGATGAGCGATTCGATTGTCGCGCTCGACATGAACACCGGCGCCGATGCGCTGGTTCAATCAGATCACGCCCAACGACTCGTTCGTCGTCGGCTGCAAGGCGGGCAACGAGAATTGCCCGGACGATGTCGGACCCGATCACGACTTCGGCAGCTCGCCGATTCTGCGCACCGTGGGCGGACGACGCATGCTGCTGCTCGGTCAGAAGTCGGGCGTGATCTTCGGCCTCGATCCGGACAACGGCGGCAAGGTGCTGTGGCAGCAGCGCGTCGGCAAAGGCAGCGAGCTCGGCGGCATCGAGTGGGGACCGGCCGCGGATGAGCGCCAACGTCTACGTCGCGGTGTCCGACGTGATCGCGCAAGGCGTCGGTCCGAGCGAACAGCCGGGAGGACTGCACGCGCTGCGCATTGCGGATGGTCAGCGCTTGTGGCACACGCCGGCGCCGCCGCTGGACTGCAAGGGCGGGCCCGGCTGCTCGCGGCGCGCAGTCGGCGGCCGATCAGCGTGATTCCAGGCGTGGTGTTTTCGGGATCGGTCGATGGCCACATGCGCGCCTACTCGGCGACGGACGGCAAGATCATCTGGGAGTTCAACACGATGCGGGAGTTCGAGACGGTCAACGGCGTCAAAGGCGCAGGCGGATCGATCGACGCCGCCGGGCCGGTGATCGTCGACGGGATGGTGTTGACGAATTCCGGTTACGGCCGGTGGCGAGGAAAGCCCGGGAACGTGCTGCTGGCGTTCGGGGTGAAGTACGGAGGGAGGCCGGTTCCATCCGACGGCGGCCGAACGATAACTCCGCTCTACCAGCCCGCGTAGGCGCCGA
This sequence comes from uncultured Acidobacteriota bacterium, assembly GCA_963807105.1. Classification (GTDB taxonomy): domain Bacteria; phylum Acidobacteriota; class Vicinamibacteria; order Vicinamibacterales; family UBA2999; genus DASPWV01. The sequence goes on from CAWEAM010000007.1 coordinate 419,857, forward strand.
GATTCTCGCAGACGATGACCAGCAGCGAGGCCGCCAGACAAATCATCGCGTAAAGCCCTGGTTTGACGTTCGGCAGCATTTCCTCACGCACGGCGGGCCACGCAACCAGTCCGTAGATGTAAACCGCAATCGCCGCTGGCCAAGGCGTCGGCAGATGGGCGGCACGAAGAACGACCGCGGCGATGATAGCGATGCTCGTCGCGCAGAAATATCGCTGCTGCGCGTAAGTCACAAAAACTCCGTTACTTGCGGGGGCGAGCGTCTGTTTGCCGCCGGTTGCGGTCCCTGGGGATGGACCTGAACCGTCGCCAGAACGGCTGAGCTCTGTAATGATACCGCAGGTTGTATCGGCAGGCCAGCGGTCGATCTGGCGCTCGTAAACCCTCCTCTCCGCCTTTCCGTCTATGTCGCCGAGGCCGACCGACATGAAACGCGCTTGCTCACCGATTTTCGCCCTTTTGATCGCCTTGTCCGTTGCCACTCCGGCGCTCGCGCAGCCCAATCGAGACCGCGATCGCGATCGCGACCGGGACGATCAACGCGGTCCCACCGAGACCGAAACGTTTGATCGCACTGTTGCACTGCCCGCCGGCGGGACAGTGCGGCTCAAGACGTTTTCGGGCCGCGTGACGATCTCGGGCACGAGCGGATCGCAGGTCGTAATCCACGCCGTGCGCCGCGCCCCGGCCGATCGGCTTCGCGACATCAAGATCGACGTGCGTCAGGCAGGCAACACCGTGGAGATCGACGCCAACTATCGCACCGTCGAGCGGCGGAACGACAACGTCGTCGAGACCGACTTCGACATTCAGCTGCCGGCGCAGACCAATCTCGATCTCAAGACGTTCAGCGCGCCGATGCGGTCACGGGCGTTCGCGGCGACATGGTCGTCGACGGCTTCTCGAGCGGAATCCGCCTGACCGACGTCAGCGGACCGGTGCGCGTGAAGACGTTCAGCGGAGAGGTCAACGTCGAGGCACGCGCGTGGGCCGACGGCGACGACCTCAACATCAACACGTTCTCGGGCGGCGTGACCGTGCAGCTGCCCGACAGCGCACGCGGCAACATCGACTTCGACACCTTCAGTGGAAGTTCAAGAGCGATCTGCCGGTCGCGATCTCGTCGAGCAGCCGCCGCAACTTCCGCGGCACCTTCAATGGCGGCGGAAACGCGCGACTTTCGTTTGAAAACGTTCAGTGGAGACGTGACGATCAAGCGCTAGGACGGCGCATCACAGTGGGCGGGGCCTCGGCCCTGCCGCCAGTTGGCAGTTGCCAAGTTCCAGCTGGCAGTTGCGGGTTCAACGTCCGGCTGGCCACCGGAGAACTCGACTTTGAACTGGCAACTGGAACCTGCTAAGTTCCACCTTCAGTGCTTGCCTCTGCGCTCGCGCGGGTCGGGCTGACAACGCCCGAACAACGCGCCTGGGCCTGGTACGACTGGGCCAACTCCGCCTACTTCACCACCGTCATCACCGCAGTGTTTCCCGCGTTTTACGGCTCATATGCGTCGGCCGACCTCGATCCGGCGCAGGCAACGGCGCGGTTCGGGGCGATCACTACGTTCTCGGTCGCGCATCGTCGCCATCGCCTCGCCGATCCTCGGAGCGATCGCCGACTTCAGCGGCATCAAGAAGAAGCTGCTGGCGCATTTTCATGATCGTCGGCGTCGTCGGCCTGTGCGGCGATGGCCTTCATCGGGCGCGGCGACTGGCAGCTCGCCTCGATCCTCTTCATCATCGGCAACATCGGCGTCACGGGCTCGACGGTGTTCTACGATTCGCTTCTGCCGCACGTCGCGCCGCCGAAGGAAACCGACCGGGTATCGTCGGCCGGCTACGCGCTCGGCTATCTGGGCGGCGGCCTGCTCCTGCTGGTCAACCTCGCCTGGATTCTGCGGCCGCAAACGTTTGGGTTTGCCGATGCCGCTGCAGCCACGAAGGCGGCGTTTGTCAGCGTGGCGATCTGGTGGGCGCTCTTCTCGATGCCGCTGCTGCGGCAGCGTGCCGGAGCCACAGGTGGCGCTCGACGCGGGCGAGTCGCGGCAGGTGTCGCTGCTCAACGCGGCGTTTGGCCGGCTCGGACGCACCTTCCGCGAGATCCGGCGTTACAAGCATGCATTTCTGCTTTTCATCGCGATGCTTCTGTATCAGGACGGCATCCAGACGATCATCCGCATGGCGTCGATCTACGGGGCCGAGATCGGCATCGAACAGACTTCGCAGATCGCCGCGTTCGTGATGGTGCAGCTGCTCGGCATCCCGTTTGCGTTTCTATTCGGCTGGCTCGGGGCGCGCATCGGCACCAAGCGGGCGCTGTTCATCGCGCTCGCGGTGTACACGGTGATCTCGATCCTCGGCTACTTCATGACTACCGTGACCCACTTCTTCGTGCTCGCGGCGCTGGTGGCAACGGTCCAGGGCGGAAGCCAGGCGCTCAGCCGAAGCTTGTTCTCGCGGATGATTCCCGCGAATAGGACATCCGAGTTTTTCGGATTCTATGCAGTGGCAGAGCGCTTCGCGACGGTGCTCGGACCGCTCGTGTTCACGCTGAGCGTGGCGCTGACCGGCTCGAGCCGCACCGCCGTGCTCTTCATCATCGTGTTCTTTGCCGCGGGCGCGCTGCTCCTGTCGAGGGTGGATGAGCAGGAAGGCATCCGGGCCGCGAACACGTGATCGCCACTGGCCGTGGTCATTCGAGACGCTTACTCGATCGCAGCGTGGCCAGCATCAGCATCGACAGCCCCCAGACAATAGCGCCAGCGCCTGCGGCCAGAACATCTCCAGCCCGACGCCCTTGAGGAAAATCCCGCGAAGAATGACGAGGAAGTAACGCAGCGGCAATAGGTAAGTCACTGGCTGAATCCACGCCGGCATGTTCTCGATCGGGAAGATGAATCCCGAGAGATAGATCATCGGCATCAGGAAAAAGAAGATCGTCGTCATCATCGCCTGCTGCTGCGTCGCTGACACCGTCGATACGAACAGGCCGAGACCGAGCGTCGAAAGCAGATAAACGGTGCTCATCGCCATGAGCAGCGCCACGCTTCCGCGCAGTCGGCACTTCGAACCACAGGATCGCCACGACGAGCACCAGGATGACGTCGATCATGCCAATCACCGCGTAGGGCAGGAGCTTGCCGATGATCAGCTCCCACCGCGCAAGCGGCGTCACGTTGAGCTGCTCCAGCGTGCCAAGCTCCTTCTCCCGAACGATGGCCATCGCCGAGAGATTGGTCGTAATCACCAGCAGCAACAACGCGACGATGCCCGGAGTCATGAAGTTGCGGCTCTCGAGATCGGGGTTGAACCACACGCGGATGGCAACGGTCACCAGCCGCTCGGGCACGCGGCCCGAACGTTCGGCCAGCAAGTCCTGCGCGTAGCCGCCGACGAGCGCCCGCGCGTAGCCCATAGCCACGTTGGTCGAGTTGGCATCGGTGCCGTCGGCCACGACCTGGATCGCCACGGCGTCGCCTTCGGCAATCGCTCGCTGTAGTCGTGCGGAATGCTCAGCGCCATCCACGCGCGGCCGCTTTCGAGCCACTCGTCGATCTCGTTGATACCGCCCACGAGTGCGACGACGCTGAAGTTGTCGGAGCCTTCGAATCTCGAGATCAGCTCGCGGCTCGCCGACGATCGATCGGCGTCGGCGATCGACTACCGGTACATCCTTGACATCGGTTGTAGCCGCGTAGCCGAGGACGGTGAGCTGGATAATGGGCGCGATGATCACAATCCCGAAGAGACGCGGATCCTGCCGGAACTCGAGAAACTCCTTGCGCATCAGGTGAATGACTCGTCGCATGGCGGACGCGGGCTACGTGCCCGCCCTCCAGCCGCGCCCGAGGCGAAGCGACGAAAGCGCCAGCGCGACGGTCGCGAAGATGCCGAGTGCCAGCAGGTCCTGCCAGAAGGCCTGAATGCTCGCCCCCTTCAAGCACGATCGCGCGCAGCGCCACCAGGAAGTACCGTGCCGGAATGATCGTGCGTGATCGCCTGAATCACCGCCGGCATGCTCGTAATCGGAAAGATGAACCCCGACAGGATGAACGTGGGCAGAAACGATGAGAGCAGCGCCAGCTGAAACGCCACCTGCTGCGTCGGCGCCACGCTCGAGATGAGCAGGCCCTGCGCCTGCGCGCCGATGAGGAACAGCAGAATCGAGAGGCAGAGCAGCAGCCACGACCCGCGCATCGGCAGCTCGAAGAGCGCCATCGCCGCCAGGATGACGATCAGCGCCGACACGAACGAGAGCACGAGGTAGGGAATCGTCTTGCCGAGAATGAACGACGCCGGGCCGATCGGCGCCATCCGGACCTGCTCCATCGTCCCGCGTTCTTTCTCGCGGACGATTGAGAGCGCGGTGGAGATCACGGCGGTGATCATCGAGATGTAGGCAATCAGCCCCGGCACGAGGAACAGCGCGCTGCGGAGCTGCGGGTTGTACCAGACCTGCGATTCGAGCGACAGCGGCGGCGCCGGATACGCCGCGTATGCGGCGCGAGAGCGCGATCTCCTGTTCGAAGGTCGCCGATACGTCGCTGACGATCGCCTGCGCGTAGCCCGTCACCGTCGAGGCCGTGTTCGCGTTGTCGCCGTCGATGATCACCTGCACTTCAGTGGTCCGTCCGTTGGCCACGTCGGTCGCCGAATCGGGCGGGAATGATGAGCGCCGCGCGCACCTCGTTGCGATCGATCAGCCGCTCGATCTCCTCCTCGTTGGTGACATCGGCCACGAGCGTGAAGTAGCCCGAATTGACGAACGCCGACACCAGCTCGCGGCTTGCCGGCGAGCGATCGCGGTCCTCGACCGCGAGTGCGATGTTGCGGATGTCGAAGTTGAGCGCATAGCCGTATAAGCAGCAGGAACATCGCCGGCACGAAGATCAGAATCGTCAGCGTCCGGCGATCGCGAACCGATCTGGCGCAGCTCCTTGCGGGCGACGGCGATGGTCTTCTGCATGGTCAGCGCGCCCACGTCTCGACGACATCGAGAAACACGTCTTCGAGCGACGGAGCGACACGGTTCGGCCGACGCGACGGGCTGGCCGGCAGCGGCAAGGGCGGCGCTGCAACGCCTCGGGGCTCATGCGATCGGACTTGAGCACCGGCGTGAACAGCGGTGCCGAACAGGCTGGTCTTTTCGACTTCCGGCATCTTGTCGAGCGCTTCCATTGCCTCGACCGGCCGATCGCTCACCAATTCAATGATCGGCCGCGACGCAAACCGTTCCTTGAGCGCCGAGGCGGTGCCGAGCGCCGCGAGCTTGCCGGCGTGGATGATCGCCAGGCGATGGCAATGCTCGGCCTCATCGAGATAGTGGGTGGTCACCAGCACCGTGACGCCGCTCGCCCGACAGATCGTTGATCAGATCCCAGAACTGACGGCGCGACAGCGGATCGACACCGCCCGTTGGCTCATCGAGGAACACGATCGGCGGCTGATGGAGGATGGCGCAGCCCAGCGCCAGCCGCTGCCGCCAACCGCCGGCGAGATCGCGCGTCAGCGTGTGTTCGCGCCCCTTGAGGCCGGCCATCTCCAGCACGAAGGTGCGGCGCTCGCTTAGAGCGTCGCGATCGAGCCCGTAGATACCCCCGAAGAAGCGGATGTTCTGCTCGACGGTGAGCGCTTCGTACAGCGAAAAGCGCTGCGACATGTAGCCGATGCGGCGCTTGACCGCTTCCGGGTCGCGTGTGACGTCCACGCCGCCGACGGTGGCTGTTCCCGAGGTCGGGCGCAGCAGTCCGCAGAGCATCCGGATGGTCGTCGACTTGCCGGCGCCGTTCGCGCCGAGGAAGCCGAAGATTTCGCCCTCCTGCACCTCGAACGAGACGTGATCGACGGCGGTGAATTCGCCGAACGCGCCGCGTGAGCTCCTTGACTTCGATGGCCGGCATCAGCGTCCCAGCGCGCGCTCGAGGCGCGCCTCGGCAAGCCGCAGGTTGGCGATATTTCGCGTGCGATCGAGCTCGGCCTGCAGCAGCGCGACCTGTGCGTCGAGCACTTCTGTGCTGGTAGCGACGCCGACGCTGAAGCGCTCGCCAACGACGCGGCGGGCTTCCTGTGCGCTGCGGACGCCGTCCTCGGCCGTAGCAATCGCGGCGTGCGCCGATTCGATGTCAAACTGGCGCTGGCGCACCTCGAGTCCCGATCAGACCATCGAGATCGGCGAGTCGCTCGCGCACCGCGGCGGCGTTGGCCGAGGCTTCCGCGGCCTCCGCTTTCGAGCGGCCCGCGTCCCACAACGGAACGCTCACATTGGCCGCTGACTTCCCACGACTCTTGCCAGATGCCTGATCCGCGGAAAGATGCGCGGGTTCGGGTTGGCGTAATCGGCGGCGGCGGTCAGCGCAGATCGTCGGCTTACGAAGGGCAATCGCGGCGGCCTCGCGATCCTCAGCGGCGGTGATCCGCTCGAGCAGCGTCTGCCGCTCTGCGCGTTGCTTGAGCGCCTGCGCGACGGCGTCGGCGGCTCCCGTGGGTAAGACCGGCGCCTGCGGCGGTCGGGGCTGGTCTGGAAGGACGGTAGTTCCCAGCGGAGGCGGCGCCTGCGCGGGACGGATATCGGTGTCGGCCGCAACGCCGGTGAGCCGTTTCAGGTCCTCCGCGACCGTCCGCGCGGACGTTCTCCGCCTCGATCGACTGCAGCCGCTCGCGCGAGAGCTGCGCCTCGGCCGACGAAACGTCGCTGGGCGGAACAAGCCCGTTGTCGAACATCGCTTTGACGTCCCGAAGATGCGCGGCCGCTCGTTCGACCGCTTCCTGCAGCACACGCGCCGCCTCTTCCGCGGTCGACCAGTGCCCAGTACGATGCGTGTGACTTCGAGCCGCAGATCGGCGCGCGCGACGAGAGCTCGGCGCCGACCGCACGCGCTTCCGCTTCGGCCGCGCGCTGCAGCGCGTCGAGCCGCCCGGAGGTGTAGATCGGCCACTGAAACGCCGCGCGGGTGAAGTAGTTGTCGGGGATGTCGGGATAGATCACGTTCAGCCGGCCGTTCGGCTGCAGGAACCCGTACGGCCTCACGTGGTTGGTGCGCGTGTAACCGCCGTTCGACCGTGACGGTTGGCAGCTCGGCAGAGCGCCGTACGTCTATCTGCGCCTGCGCCGCACGTTCGCGCGCGCGTACTTCGTTGAGGCGATGGCTCGTCTCGATCGCGCGGGCAAGTGCCTCTTCGAGCGTGAGCGTCACCGTGGCCGTCTGTGCGTAGGCAACCGGGTTCACGACTCAACGCGACCGCTGCCACAAGGAGAGCGGGAGTTTTCATACAGCCAGCTTTGAGATGAACACGTCCTCGAGCGAGGGGACGATGCGCCTCACACTCGACGGTTCGACATTGGCTTGACGCGCACGGGCTTCGAACTCGCGGATTGCTTCGGCTTCGTCCGCGCGATCCGACCAGACGTGCAGCCGGTCGCCAAACACCTGCGCCTGCGCGAAGCCTGCCCTGGTCCGCAGAAGCTCGAGTGACGCCCGCGGGTTGGGCACCACGACCTCGAGCAGGACGCCAGGCAAACTGGCGCGGAGCCTGCCGGGCTCGTCCTGCGCCAGAAGCCTGCCGGCACTCGAGCATCGCGACGCGCGTGCAGCGCTCCGCCTCGTCCAGGTAGGGCGTCGCCATCACGATGGTGATGCCGCTCGCAAGGAACTGCGACAGCAGCTTCCAGAATTCCCGCCGCGACACTGGATCGACGCCGGTCGTCGGCTCGTCGAGCAGGATGATCTCAGGTTCGTGCACGAGCGTGCAGACGAGCGCGAGCTTCTGCTTCATGCCGCCCGACAGTTGATCCGCGAGCCGACCGCGAAAGCGCGTGAGCTGCGTCATCTCGAGCAGCCGGTCGCGGCGCGCGTGGTAGTCGTGCAGCCCGTGGATCTCTGCGAAGAAGGCGATGTTCTCGTCGATGCTGAGATCGCCGTAGAGGCTGAACCGCTGCGACAGATAGCCGACCTTCGCGGTGATGCGACGGTGCGCCCGCAGCGGATCGAGCCCGAGCACGCGGACCGCCCCGCCATCGGCGCGCAGCAGGCCGCACAGCAGGCGGATCGACGTCGTCTTGCCGGCGCCGTCGGGACCGATCAGGCCGAACATCTCGCCGCGCGCAATGCTCAACGACAGGTCGTCACCGCGACGGTCGCGCCGTAGCGCTTCGTGACTCTGTCGAACGTCAGTGATCGCGTCCATGGTCATGACGACCGGCGACCAGCGGAATCTCGGCTTCGACCGGCATGCCTTCCTTGAGGATGCCCTTGCGCGTTGTCGACGGTGACGCGCACGCGGTAGACCAGCTTGGAGCGCTCCTCCGCGGTCTGCACGTTGCGCGGGGTGAACTCGGCTTTCGGCGAGATAAATGTCATGGTGCCAGGCAGGCCGCTGCCGCCCGCATCGGTGAAGAGCGTCGCGGGCTGGCCGATGCGGATGCGCGGAATGACAGGCTCGGGAACAAAGACGTCCGCCCACGCGTGATCGAGGTCGATGATGACGAGCACCGGCGCGCCCGGCGCAACGCACTTCGCCGACTTCAGCGAGCTTCTGCGAGACGACTGCCGCGCGTCGGCGAGACGAGCGCCGCATCTTTGAGCGCCTCCTCGACGGTCGCGACCTGGGCGGCGTGGCACGCGACACGCGCGCGCGCGGCGTCGATCTCCTGCGGCCTGGCGCCCGGCGCGAAGCCGCGCCACGTTCTCGTTCGGCGGCGTGAACGCCGGCTCTCGCGTCGCCTGCACGCGCTCGCGGGCGACATCGCGCCGCGCCAGCGCATCGTCGCGTTGCTTGCGCGATCCGGCGTTGGCCTCGAGCAACGCCTCGAAGCGCTGCAGGTCGGCTTCGGCGGCCGCGAGCTCCGCGCCCGCAGCTTGCACTTCGTCGCGGGCGGCTTGCGCTTGCGCCTCGGCCTGGCTGATGTCTTCGCGCCGCGAGCCCGCCTGCAGCAGCCGCAGCTGCGCTTCGGCCGCCTGCTGCTCGGCGCGGGCGCGCTGCGAGCGCCAGCTCGGTCGTCGCGCGTGATCGAGCCGAAGCAGCAGCGCTGCCCGCCTCGACGCGGTCGCCCTCCTTGACATTCAACAGGACGATGCGGCCGCCGACTTCGGGCGCCGAGCCGGACTTCGGTAGCTTCGACGTGGCCGGAGACGCGAACCTGATTCGGCGGCGGTTCGTCCTTGCGTCCCGCCAGCAGCGGCGATCCGGCGAGCAGCGCAACGAGCTACACGTCGCATCGAGCTCAGTCCTTGTGCAGCATGCGCAGCGCGACCTGCTGCATGTGCCGGGTTAGATCGGCGTGTGACACTTCGACGAACATCGGCAGGTCTCCGCGCCCGGGCTGCGCGGCCGCGCGCTCGCGCGCCGCGTTGAACATGAGCGGCGCGACCAGCGTGATGTAGGCCAGGATCGGATTCACCGGCCGGAACACGCCGCGCTGCCTGGCCTTCGGCGAGAATGCGCGCGAACGCCGTCATCACGTGTCGAATGAGCCGAAGCGTGTCGAGATCGAGATGCGGCGCGCCCTCCGCGATCTCGCGCATCATGAGCGGCGGAAAGTACGGGCCGCTCCTCCCCAGGGCGACGAAGGTCTCGATCCAGCGCGCGATCTTTCGTTCGGGTGAATCGGCCGACTCGGCGAATCGCGGTAAGCAGCGCGCCGGCGTGCGCGCGCATGTCGCGCACGATCTCGCGATAGAGCGCGAGCTTGTCGGCGAAGTGGTAGTAGATCATCGCCTTGTTGACGCCGGCCGCGCGCGCGATGTCGTCGACGCCGACGCCGTTGAAGCCGCGGCGGGAGAAGGCTTCTGCGGCGGCCACGGAGATGGCGCCGCGGGTAGCGGCGGAGTCGATCCCGCGGCGCGGGCCGCCGCGGCGCGTCGATTTGCCAGCGGCCTTGGTGATCTTGGCCCTCGTGCGCATATTTAACCAACTAGTTAGTTAATACAAATGCCGGCCGCCTGTCAAGTGCGTGGTGGTTCACGGTCGCGGCGGCGTGTCACGCGCGCGAACGTTGCATAGTCTTGGAGGTCATGAAGATTGTCGTCGCCGGCGGCTCGGGCTTCCTCGGCGGGCCCCTGCGCCGGGCGCTAGTGGCCGCCGGACACAAGCTGGTCAATCTCACGCGCACGGACCCGCCACTAGGCGCCAGACGAGGTGCACCTGGAAGCCGGACGGAACGGCTGGCGACTGGGCGCGTGTCGTCGAGGGCGCCGATGCGGTCGATCAACCTCGCCGGCGAGGGCATCGCCGACCGCCGCTGGAGCGACAAACGCAAGCGGGCGATCCTTGCCAGCCGCATCGCCGCGACGAGAAGCCTCGTTGCGGCAATCGGGCAGGCCACGACGCGCCACGCGTCTTCGTCAGCGCGTCGGCGTGGGTTATCTACGGGCCGCGCGGCGACGAGATCGTCACCGAGACAACGCCGCCCGGTCACGATTTTCTCGCGAGCGTTTGCGTCGAATGGGAGCGCGAGGCCGAGCAGCGCATCGACGACGTCACTCGCGTCGCGCATCGTCCGCACGGGGCTGGTGCTCCACCCCGAAGGCGGTGCGCTGGCACAGATGCTGCTGCCGTTCAAGCTGGGTGTTGGTGGTCCGATCGGATCGGGACGACAGTACATGCCATGGATCCATCGCAGCGACTGGATCGAGCTCGTGCGATGGCTGATCGTCGACGCGGCGGCGAGCGGTCCGTTCAATGGCAGCGCGCCGGAGCCGGTCATTAACGCGGAGTTCGCCCGGTCACTGGGCCGCGCGCTGCGGCGTCCGGCGGTCCTGCCAATGCCGGCATTTGCGCTGCGCGCTGCTGTTTGGCGAGATGGCGGAGCTGCTGCTGACGGGTCAGCGCGCCGTGCCGGCGCGCGCCGGCGGGATGGGGTTCGAGTTCCGGTATTCGCGAGCTCCAGGACGCGTTGCGCGATCTTTTTGGGGGCCAGGTCTGACAGTTGGCAGTTGCCAGTTCGCAGTCAGCTGACAACCGCTTCGCACTGGTAGCGGACACTTCCAACTAAAGAAAGCCCGGCGCTCCCGCCTTGAAATCGCCCTGCAGCACGTTGACCGAATTCGATCCCAACCAGTTGTCGATCACCTTTGCGTAAACGGATCGGAAATCGGTCTCGAACTTCACATCCGCCGCGTTGTTCTCGAGCGTCGGATTCGCGGGGTCGTTGGCCAGGTTGGGCGCGGTGCCATACAACCCGCCGCGCACCGTGCCGCCAATCGCCATCATCACGCCGGCGGCGCCGTGATCGGTGCCGGCACTGCCATTCTCGGTGATGCGGCGTCCGAACTCGGAAAACAGCACTATGAGCGTGCGAGCCGAGCAGGCCCTGATTGTTCAGATCCTCGATAGAAGGCCGCCATGCTGTCGTCGAGCGTCGCCATCAGGTTGACATAGGCGCCGGCATTGGCGCCCTGCGCCGAATGCGTGTCGAAGCCACCGATCTGCACCCAGAACACCTTGGTGCCGATCTGTTTGTTCATCGCGCCGGCGACGGCGCGCAGCGCCTGCGCCAGGCCGTTATTCGGATAGGTGCGCGTCGGCGCGTACGAGGCGACCTTGGACACTTGATCGAGCGTCGCCATCGCCGCCTGCGCCGTCGAATTCACGAACGCAAGATGGGGGCGGTCGACCGGCAGATGCGACGTGATCTTGATCGCGGCATCGCGCTCCAGCGTCGCTTCGGTGCCGCATGTTCGGGCTGGAGAACGCGTAGGTGGCGGGATTGGTGATCGCCGGCACGCCGACCGTGCGCGCCATCAGCGCGCGGGGCGTTTCGCGCGTAGTGTTCCATCCGACGAGCGGATCGATCGGCGACGGCAGCGTGTCGAGGTAGCGTCCGAGCCAGCCTGTGCCCTGCGTCGACGCGGGATTGGCCGTGCCCCAGATGTCGAGCCCCTGGAAGTGCGAGCGGCTGGAATTGCGATAGCCGGTGCGCTGGATGATCGCGAGCCGGCCCTGGTCGAAAATCGCTCGTGAAGGTGGTGAGCCGCGGATGCAGTCCGAGCTCGTTGCCGCCGGAGTCGCTGCCGATCTGGAGAACGCTGCCCGCCGGCACGGCGAGTGTCGGCCGCCGGCTGTAGTACGCGGCGTCGCGGTACGGCACGACCGTGCTCAATGCGTCGTTGCCGCCGCCCAGATAGAGGATCACGAGATTGCGGCCGGAGGGCGCCTGGGCGAACGCGAGATCGGTGAGGAACTGCGGCGCGGCAAAGCCGAACGTGAACGCCGTGACACCGCCCTTGACGAATGTGCGTCGCGAAACTTTCATGGCGTGCTCCTCTACGCGAACTGATACTCGGCCGACGAAACGACCAGCCGCGCGAGTCCGGCACCCTTGTTATTGAGTTGTGTGTCGTTGCCGGTCCAGGCCCCGCCGGCACGCGCGTAGTCGAGCAAGGTGTTGTATACATCGCCCGACATCGGCGCGTAATTGTAACGGCTCAACACGTAGTTGAGCACCTGGTCGGGCGACTGCCGGTACGGCGCCAGCTCCCGGCCAAGATTGAACTTCTGGTTGCCCATGAGCGTCGCGGCGAAGTTCATGCGCGCCAGCATCGACGCCGTCGAGAACCATTCCGACCCGAGCGCCCAGCCGTTGACGTCGGGCGGCTCGTACAACTGCTGCCCCATGTTGACGAGCGGCGTCATCGCGGCGTCAACCGACAACCCGTTCCATCCGGTTTCCTTGATCGATCGAGCGACGAACTCGATCGGCCACGAGTAGCCGCTCGAACTCGGCGTTGCGGAAAAACTCGGACGTGAACAAGCGCCGCAGCATCGCCTTGATGCTGTAGTTGTTCTGCATGAACGTGTTCGCCAGGTCGCTGACGACAGCTGCCGCCGGGGGCTGCGTCTCGCTGACGAAGAACTGCATAGAGCTTCGCCGCCAGGCGATGCGCCGTGGCCGGATTGCTGACCAGCGCCATGATTAGATCCTGGCCGTCCTGCATGCCCTCGGACGCGGCGCGTGCCGGGATGGTCTTGCTTCCGCCAGGCCCGACGGCGAACGTGAATTCCTTCGCGCCGGGATCGTGATTGTTGGCGTTGAAGGTGAACTGATAATAGGCGGTTTCGGCGGCGGCGCGATCGCCGGACAGCACGAGGGTCCAGCCGGTGAACACTCGCGCCGCGGCGACGACATCGGCTTCGGTGTAGTTGCCGACGCCCATCGTGAAGAGCTCCATCACCTCGCGGCCGAAATTTTCCTGCGGCCGCTGCCGTGTGTTGTTCCGGCCGTCGAGCCAGACGAGCATCGCCGGGTCTTTGGCCACCTCGAAAATCAGCTCCGCGAAGTTACCGGTGGCCATCTGCCGGAACAGCTCGTATTGCCCGCGCTGATTGCCGGCGATCACGCCCTGCCTGCCGGCCATCAGTTTCGTGGCGTGCACCGATCCGTAGGTACCGTTGACCTTGCTGTACGCGGTGGCGAAGTGGTTGTGCCAGAAGAGCGCCATCTTCTCCTGCAGCTGGCGCTTGCTGTGGATCATGCGGAACAGCTCGCGCTGGCGCGCGTCGTTGATAACGGTGTCGGGCGCAAACTGCCCGCGCGTCGTGACCGCCACGTACTCCGGCTTGCCGATGTTCGTATCGACATCGTCGGGAAACTGCTCGTAGTTGAGCAGCGTGTCGATGACCTCGGCGATCGACCGGCCGGCAAAGGAGGCGAGCTCGGCGCTGCTGGCGCCAAACCCGATGCGCCGAAGAACGTGTTCGAGCTGCCGATCACCCCTGGCCATGCGCTACCTCGCTCCTCGGGGACTCGTGGTTTGTTAGACCAGTCGGAGAGGCAGAAGTTTAATCCCGAAGCCTGCGAGTCGCACGGGAAGATCGCGGCCGCGGCCGGCCCGCGCGGCTACCGCCGCGGTGAGGGGTTCGCCAGAGCAGGACCGGCGAATTACTGACGCTCAGTCGATGACGGTTTCGGCGCGGATCCCAGGCTGATCAGATTGGCCATCAGCCGGAACGCGCCGTCGGTTCCCGCGGGGAGCTGCCGCCAGAGGCCGAGGCCGATGTAGATCCACCGACCCTGGCCGACCTTTGCTTCGACGAGCGCACCGCGCTTGGCACCACGGTTGTACGCGAACGGTTCGTCGAACTCGAGCAGATCGGTGTAGTTCTTGTCGGCGGTTTCCGTATCGAAGAAGTAAAGACCGCGCTCCTGAACCCAGCTCATCCAGTCGGGGCGCCCAATCGGGTTGGGCGTGCTGAACACCGCGTGCTGCGGCGCCAGCACGCGCAGCTCCGCGTTTTCGTCGGTCACACGCTCGCGCCCCACCTTGCCCGGATAGGGCCCGTACTGCGCCTCGTTGAACTCGAACTTGTTGTAATTGACGATGACGGTGCCGCCGCTGCGGGCGTAGTCGAGCAGACGCTGATTGTTGGCGCGCAGGTCGGCGCGCCGCTCGTAGGCGCGAACACCCGTCATGATCACGTCGAATCTGGCGAGGTCACCCCACGCGAGATCGTCGGCGGTCAGAAACTCGACGCGCGCGCCGATCTGTTCGAGCGCCTGCGGCACCTCGTCCCCGACACCCATCACGTAGCCGACGGTGAGATTCGGTTTCACTCGCACGTCGAGCGCGTTGAGCGTTGTCGTCGGCGCGCGCAGTACATGCCGTCGCGTGGTGTGGGGGTACTCGATCGTCTGGTACCCGCGATCGAAGGCCGTCGTCCCTTCGCGCACAACGGCGTTGACTTTCGCACGCCCTGGTTTGAACCCGGCAGGCGGCTGCACCGTGAACTTGACGGTAATCTGCTCGTCCTCGCGCGCGAAGACGACCGGCGCGGTTGGCGGCGTGGCGCGCCAGCCTTGCGGCAATTGCAGATCGACCTGCGCCGTCGCAGCGCCTTTGGAGTGGTTGGTGACCGTCACGCGCAGGTCGCGTCGCGGAACGCCGCCGGCGAGCGGCACGATCACCATCTCTGGCGTGGCGTCGACGGCAAACTTCGGCACGAGATGCAGCTCTTCGCGTTTCTCACCGGCGAAGATTTCCGCATCGGACCGGAATTGCACCGGCAGCGTCGCCGTGATCTCCGCGCCGGCGATGGTGATGGCGAACGTGGCGGTGAACGGCGTCGGCCGAAAGGGCAGCCCGAACGGCACATCGGGATCGAAGACGTATCGTTCACCCTGCGCGGCCTTGGTGAAGTGGGCGGCGGTGAGGCGCGTGTCGGCGGGCACGCGCGGTGTGCTGGAACACGTCGTGGCGGCGTTTGGGCCGCGGATCTCTGCTGGTGCAGCGCACGACAACGGCGCGGACTCGAATCCGGCAAGCGTGACGCCGTTCAGTTGCGCGGCGATCGCTCCTCGCCGGCTGGCGATCGCCTGCACCTGCACTGGCTGACCGGCGACCAGCAGCCCGTCGTTGGCGACGGCGTCGAGGCGGAGATCGGCGGCGAGGACGAGCGCCTGCGAGAACTGGTCTTCCTTGGGCTTCAGGCGGAAGTCGATCTCATAGCGTGCGCTGTCGGTCAGTCCCATGCCGGCGAGCGAGGCGCGCAGTTCGCGAACCGCCGCGAGTCCCCCGACGAGCGCCGGTACTGTCGCGCCGCTCGCTCCCGATTCCATCGCCTTGCGCGCGTCGCCTGCCGCGGCGGTGATCCGTTCGAGCGCGCTGACGAGCGCCACCGGCGGATTGGAGCCCGTGTAGGCGGCAAGGCTCACGAGCCGCGTGTCGATTCCGTCGAACACTCCGCGCTCGGTCCGGTTGACGCCGTCGGGCAGCACGGTGTCGCGCAGACGATAGAAGCGCGCCGACGCATTCGGCAGCGGCAGCAATTGAGACATGCCCTGGCACTTGTGCATCGAACGCGCTTCGCCGCCGATCTCTTCGTAGGTACGCCCGAGCACCGGGTCGTACGAACCGCCGTCACTGAACTGGAGGGCAGAAGTGGCGCCTTCTCCGGTGAAAGTCGGTACGCGCGGCGCGCCACCCGGTCCGCCTGGTCCGCCTGGTCCGCCCGGTCCGCCCGGTCCGGCCGGTCCGGCCGGTCCGCCGAAGCCGGCGGTGTAGTAGAACTTTTTCGGCTGCCACGGTCGCAACCCGTCCTTCGAAATCTGATCGGGAAACGCGTTCGAATCCGCCGCCGCGCGAAACGCTTCGAGTGTGAGGCGAGACGATGTCTGATGGTGCTGGCCGCCGCCTTCGCCGTCGAAAGCGAATCCGACGATGACGTCAGGACGCAGCGTGCGGATCATGCGGACGAAGTCGCCGAGGATCTCCTGGTGGCCCCACTTTTCGAGTGTCTCTTCGACGCTGAAGGAGTAACCGAAGTCGATGGCGCGAAGGAAAAACTGATCGGCGCCGTCGAAGCGATGCGCCGCCAGCAGTTCCTCGGTGCGGAGGACGGCCAGCGCCTCGAAGAGCTCAGGACCGATCTCGTTCTGCCCGCCCTCGCCGTGCGTGGCCGTGACGAGCGACGTCCGAAACCCCTTGCCATGCGCGAAGTAACCGAGCATCGCGTTGTTCTCGTCGTCGGGATGCGCGGTCGTCATCATGAAGTTGCCGACCGTGTCGAGCTTGCGCAGCATCAACTGCAGCCCGGGCTCGCCGCGGAGGACGGAGACCGGCTGCAGGCGCTGCTGGGCGCCCGGCGTGACGCTGACGAGCAGTACGAACGCGAAAAGCGTAAATCTGGACATGTGGTGACTATGCAGGTTGCAGGTTGCAGGTTGCGGGTTTCAGGTGCAGGGCCCGCCGACTCACGTCGCAGCAATGCAACGCCTACAACCTGAAACCTGAAACCTGAAACCTGGTTCTTAGAACACGAACCGGAACCCGAGCTGGAACTGCCGCTGCTCGTACCCACCGTTCGGCCGAAGCTCGTCGCCGCTCTCCGGAATCGCGACGGTGGCGACGCCTGTTGCTGCGGTCACCGCCAGCGCGTTGTTCGACACGCCCGACCACTGAACCGTGTTGAACACGTTCTTCAGCTCGGCGATCACTTCGGCCTTGGTCGTGCCGCCGAGCCCGAACTGGCGCGACAGGCGCAGGTCCACGTTGTAACGTGCCGGCAGGTTGATCGAGTTGCGCGGCACACCGGACGGGCGATCGCTGGAAATGCCGTCGTTGTTGACCTCGTTCGGGTTGGAGCGCAGGTTGATCGGTATGCCGCTGGCAAACTGCATCGCCATGCCGAGCACGGTCCCGTTCACGAGGCCGCGGATCGCGGCCGCGTCGCCATCGTAGCGAGGCATCGCCACGATGCTCCCGGTGAAGGTGTGCCGCTGGTCGAGCACGTTCGGACCGCGATCGCGATCCAGGTCTTCCGGATCCGACCTTCCGAGATCGCCTTGAACCGACAGCGTGCTTGTAATCGGCGCGTTGTCCTCGCTCTTGCCGAGGGTGTAGGCGAAGTCGAACTGGACGCCAGAGAAGTTGCGGCCGGTGACCTGCAGCGTCAGGTTTTTGTAGGTGGACTCGCCGATCGACTCCACCATGTTGATGACGTTGTAGGTGGGGTCCACCCGCGTGTTGGCGTTGAGCTGGGTGCTGTAGATCGGCCGGCCATCGGCCAGACGGCCGATCGGGTTGATCAAGTTGACGTTCCCGATCACCGGTAACGCGTAGCCGCGCACATATGACGTGCCCACTGACATCGCCACCCGGTTGTTCAGCTGGCGCTCGAACTGCACGTTATTCTGCCAGTTGCGGGCCACTTCCAAATCCGGCGACACCGTTGTCGCAGTGTTAGGTCGCGCCGCTGAACCAGAACTCAACACGGTGGGAAACGCCGGTGCGCCAGGCGTCGCTGGCTGGAAGGTGGCTGCCGCTCGACGGTTGGTCCCGTCGTTGATGAGCGACTGTTCGTACATCGCGAGCAGTGCCTGATCGTACATGACGCCGGTGTTTGCGCGGATGACGGAACGCCGGCTCTCGCCGAGCGCCCACGCCACACCCACTCGTGGCGCCCAGTTGTTCTTGTCGACGCGGAAATCGCGCGACGTGGCGAGTGGAGCGTCAGCGAGGCCTTCGGGAACGTCGTAGACGTCGTAGCGGATTCCATAGAGCAACTTGATGCTCGGGCTGACCCGCCAATCGTCCTGGACGTAGAACCCGTACAGATTCGAGTTGTACTCGAGGTCGGTCTCGCCGAAGAACTGCTGGAACGTCGTGTAGGCGAACGGGTTCGAACCGCTCAGCGCCGCCTGGTAGTTGGCGATCGAGGAGAAGTTGTAGATCTGATTGGCCGTCCGCGTCCTCGTGTCGGCCACCGTCTGCACGTCGAAGCCGAACTTGTATGCGTGATCGCCGCGGATGTGCGTCACGTTGTCGTTGATCTGAAACACGTCCTGGGTGAAGGCGAAGCCCGCGTCGGCGTCGCCGGCGATCGGGCCGCCGAAGTTGGCCACGTTGGTGATGGCGATCGCCGGTCCGCTGCCCGCGTCGGAACCTGGGACACGTCCCTGGGCCCGCGTTGCATACTGCACGCGCAGCTCGTTGAGCAGCGTAGGACGGATGGTCGAGACGAGCTGCGCGCCGGTGGAATGCTGGCGATCGCTGAAGTCCGTGCCGCGCTGCACCGAATTCAACGCGCCGCCGATGTTGTTGACGATGAAGTTGTCGAAGAAGATGTAGCGGAACGACATCCGGTTGTTGGTGCTGATCTGGTGATCGACCTTGCCGATCGCGAATTCGGTGTTGAGCGCCGTCGGCATGTAGGCCGGCTCACTCAGCCCGAGCGCAGCCTGATCGGCAGGCGTGATCGTGATCACGCGCGCGCCGGACAAATCGCGCTCCGTGTGCTCGTAGCCCCCGAAGAAATGCGTCCGATCACGGACGATCGGCCCGCCGACATCACCCGTGAGGATGTTCACATCCGTCGGCGGCTTGCGGTCGGAATCGTGCGGGCCCTGCGTGAAGAACGGGAACGCGGCGAACGGCTTCCGCTGCATGCGGTAGCTGCCCTGCCCCTTGAAGAGATTCGTTCCAGACGGCGTGATCGCGTTGTAGATCATTCCCATCGTCTGCCCGAACTCGGGCGCGTACCCGGTGGTGACGACTTTGACCTCGCGGATCATCACCTCGGACATCGGCATCTGTCGCAGCCCGGCGCGATCTTTCTGCGTGTTGTTGCTGCCGTCGATCTGATAGTTGACGCGCAGCAGCGCGCCGTTCGACGTGATGCGCGGCACCCCGAACTCCTGGTTCTCGAAGCCGACCACGCCGGGCTGGAGCAATGCGAAGTTATACGGATTGCGCGAGGTCAACGGCAGCGTCTTGATCTCGGCCTCCGACAGGGTGCGGCCAATCTCGATGCGGCCGCTGTCCACGAGCGGGGCATCCGATGTCACGGTGATCGTCTCGGCCACCGCGCCGACGCTCAGATTCACGTCGACCACCGCCGTCCGACCGGCGGTGAGGTTGATGCCGGTCTGCTCGAACCGCTTGAAACCCTGCAGTTCCGCGCTGAGACGGTAGCTACCGAGAGGGAGCAAGGGCGCACGGTATAAACCGTTTTCGTTGGTCACCACGACACGCGAGTCGCCGGTGTCGATATTGCTGATCGTGATGGTGACACCAGGGAGCACGCCAGCCTGCTGGTCGACGACGGTGCCTTCGATCGTGCCGTTGATCGCCTGCGACTGGGCAAGGACGGGTGCGGCGCTGACGGCGAGTGCGACGATTAACGCTGAGAGCGTGCGAAACATGGAGAAACCTCCGGTGGGGGACAAAACGCCAGAACGCCTAAAGAAGCCAGTATATTGCGATCGTTTGGTAGGCGCGTAGCGAACGCACCTGGCCATCAGCCGCGGGTGAAGGCGAAGAACCGATCGTCCTTCTCCTCCTGGCCCAGGACATGACGCACGAGAATCCTGCTCGCCAGGAACGCCTGCGCCGGGTCGTGGCGCGTGGCCCAGGCAAAAAGGTGGCGCGGGTAATTGCGGTGCGGGCCCGCGTACATCGCGCCGTCGGCGGTGACCGCCAGAGGCATGTCCCATCCGTACTCCGGCATGAGGCCGGAGATGCCCGGATACAGCCGCAGCAGCTCGTACATCAACTGACCCGTGCGCTGCACGAGCACCTTGTCCTTCGTCCGCTCGGCAGTCCGGGGCTGATTGGCGCCCGAGACGAGCAGTCGATCATCTTCGGTCCAGCGAATCAGGTGCGGCGGCGAGTCGGTGTCGGTGAGCACGCGCGCCCGGGCCCCAATCTGCTTGCGGACCGCGGCCGGCACCTTGCCGGTGAGCACCGCGTAACGCTCCTCGAGTCGAACGTGCCGCCTGAGTGACGCGAACAATCCCGTCGGCTCGCCGGTGCACACCGCGACGGTTTCGGCGGCGATCACGCCGCCCGCGACATGCACGTCAATGCTCTTGCGTTTGACTTTGATCCGCTGGACCGGCGTGCGCTCAAAGAGCAGCGCCCCACGCTCGGCGGCCGCGCGCGCGAAACCAACGGTCAGCCGATACGGATCCGCCTGTCCCCAATCGTGAAACCGTACGCCGCTGCCGCTGCGCTCGATGCCAGCCTCGCGGGCGGCGGCCGCGGGCTTCAGCAGCACGGCATCGAGGCAGGCGTCGCGGCGCAGCGCCGCTTCCCGCGCAAGCGGCTTGTCGTCGGCAAAAGCCGGCGCGATACGGATCGCATCGCAGGTTTCGAGCTGCGCTTTGATGCCGAGCCGGCGGACCGTGGCGGCGAGATCGAGCACGGCACGCCGCGAGGCTTCGAACATCGCGCGCGCCGCGCGCCGGCCATCCCGCGCCTCGAGCTCACGGAATGACGCGGCGGCTTCGCCCTGCATGACGCCGGAACTGCGGCTCGCGCCGCCCGACCCGAGGCGGTCCGCTTCGAGCAGCATCGTCTTGACGCCAGCCGCCGACAGCGCATACGCCGTGCAGCAGCCGGCGAGCCCGCCGCCGATGACGATCACCGGCAACGAGGAACGCGTGTTGGCCGACCCGCGATACCGCGGAAATTCAGGGCGCTTGCTGGAAGGAAACTGGTCGATCCACGGCGATACGCCGTATTTCGTTCGAGTCATGGGCAGGAAATACTCGTGCCACGAGTTCCCCGCCCAGATCTTACTTCGCTTTCCGCGAACGGCCCGCGCCCTGCGCCTCGAGCGTGAGCAGCCGGCGCTTGCGCTCCGCTCCCCAGCGGTAGCCGCCGGTCTCGCCGCTCTTCGGCGTCACCCGATGGCAAGGGACGACGAGGCAGACGGGATTGACGGCACAGGCGCGCGCAACGGCGCGCACGGCGGTGGGATGGCCGATTGTCGTGGCGACATCCGAGTAGGAACGCGTCTCGCCATACGGGATGGCGCGAAGCGCCTGCCAAACTCGCCATTGAAACGCCGTTCCGCGAACGTCGAGCGGCAGGTCCAGATCGTGTTGCGACCCGCGCAAGCGCTGGACGATCGCGTTGACCCAGCTCCCTGTCACGATGCGATCGCGAACGAGCGTTGCCGCGGGAAACTCACGTCTCAGGTCGTCCTCCAGCGCGGCCGCCGTGTCGCCCAGCTTCACTGCGCAGACGCCAGCCCCAGTCCCGGCGACGAGCAGGCGGCCGAGCGGCGTGCCCACGACCGTGAACCCGATCTCTAGGCCTTTGGCGCCACGGCGATACGCAGAGGGCGCCACGCCCCTGCCTGTGAGCGCCGCTTCATAGACGCGGCTCGGCGATCCATAACCCGCGGCATAAACCGCGCTCGTAACGTCGCGTCCGTCGCGCAGCTCGCGGCGAAAGCGATCGGCACGCATCGCCGCCTGATACTCGCGCGGTGAAACGCCGAGCGCGCGTTTGAACTGGCGCTGGAAGTGCGACGGGCTCAGCTTCGCCACGTCCGCGAGCTGTCCCAGCGACACCGTTTCGTCCACGTGCCCGGCGAGGTACGCGGTCGCGCGCGCGATGGCCGCGGCTACCGGGTCGGCGGCCGGGGCACTCGTGGGGCGACAGCGCCGGCAGGGCCGGAACCCGGCCTGCTCCGCCGCCTCGGACGATTCGAAGAAGCGTACGCGATCGCGCCGCGGCCGGCGGCTGGGACAACTCGGCCGGCAGAACACATGCGTGCTGACTACTCCGTAGAAGAAGCGCCCGTCCGCTCGCCGATCCCGTCCCAGAATCGCCGCCCAGCGGCGTCGATCGTTCCTGTCCACAACAGGTAGATGCTGCAACATGATTCGACGGTACGCCAGCAGGCAATTGCGGCGCGATCCGCCAGTTGCTGCGAAAATCGAAAGCTCATGCGGCGCCGCAGCCTCTGGTTCCTCCTACAACCGCGCGATCGTGTCGCACCCGGTCGGCGGCGCGGTGCCGCTCGTCGGACGCCTTCTCAACATGCCGGCCGATGCACTGCCCGGCGACATCTACACGCCGCGCGCGCACTCGCCGCATGCCGGTCCGTCGGAGCGCATGATCGTGTCGCCCGGACGAGAGCAGGAAGGCATGCTGCACATGCCGGGTGGGCAAAGCGGACACCGGCTCTCGCCTCACTATTCGGATCAGCACCGCGCATGGGTGGACGGCAACCCGCTGCCGTTTCTGCCGGGCCGCACGGTCGCGCGGCTGACGCTGACGCCCGCACGTTGAACGTCACCACCTCAGGGTGAACGCCATCCGCGGCGCGACCTTGCCGCGGTAGACCGTGTGCTTGCTGTTGTTGGCCGCGTCGAGGCAGAGTCCGACCAATCCGTACACTGCGGCGCCGCCAATGATCATCTCGCCCCCCACTCCGTTCCCGACGGTGAACGCGCCAAGGATGGCGCCGAACACCGCGCCCTTGATGATCCCGTCGCGAATACCGTCGCCATCCGAGTCAACGCGCCTGACGCCGGTCAGCGCGAAGGAGCGGACATCCGACTCGCCTTCGATCTCGAGCGCGTCGCTGGTCACCCTGATCAACCGGCCTTGCCACTCGCGACTGTTGTCGTCGATGACGAAGACGAGTTGGCCCTGCGAAGAACGCAACTTGCGAGTGGAGTCGTCCTGCGCCCACGCTGGCGCGGCGACGAGCAGGAGCGCAACGATGGCTATCAGTCGATTCATGACACCCTCCATGACTCTCGACGATAGGCCTTCCATGCCGCCCGAGTCCTGAGACCGGCACTGAGAAGTTCTGAGGTACCATCCGGCTTCCGGAGGTGCTCATGACGCGGTTCCGCTTGCTTGTGCTTCCACTCGCGGTTCTGGCGCTCGCCTGGACGGCCGACACCAGCGCGCGGCAGGTTCCTGCGCAGGATCGCCAGCCGGCGGGCTCGGCGCTTCGACCAGCGGTCATCGGGCCGTCTGCCGGCGTCTCCACGGGACACCCGCTCACGACTTCCGCCGCCCTCGCAGTTCTGCTCAAAGGGGGCAACGCTTTCGACGCCGGCGTAACCTCCCTCCTCGTCGGGGGCGTGCTAGAACAGGACCTCTACAGCCTGGGCGGCGAAGCGCTCGTGCTCGTCTACCCCAAGGCCGAAGGCAAAGTCACTTCGATCGTGGGCCAGGGATGGGCACCGCGCGGCGCCGACGTCGATTGGTATCTCTCGCGCAAGAAGACGCTTGAGGGCGAAGGACTCGATCCTGCCGTTATTCCCGGCGCGCTGCACGCGGCGCTCACCGTCCTCGAGCGCTGGGGGACGATGAGCTTCGAAGAAGTCGCGGCACAGGCGATCGCCTACGCCGAGAACGGCTTTCCGATGCGCCAGAGCACCGCCCGCACCATCCAGAACCAGCTCAAGTTCTTCGAGCGCTGGCCGGACAACAAAAAGTACTGGCTCAAGTCTGATGGCTCGCGTTACGTGCCGGGCGAAACGATCAAGCTGCCCACGCTTGCGCGGACGTTGAAGCGCATGGTCGAAGCCGAGCGCGCGGCGAAGGCCAAGGGACGCACCGCCGGCGTCGTCGCGGCACGCGATCGCTTCTACAAGGGAGATATCGCGCGCGAGATGGTGGCGTTCCTGCAGAAGCACCAGGCGCCGTTCGATCTCTCCGATTTCGCCGACTACTACGCGCGCATCGAAGAACCGGCGCAGACGACGTATCGCGGGTATACGGTTTACAAGCACGGGTTTGGCAGTCAGGGACCGGTTCTCCTGCAGACTCTGAACATCCTCGAGAACTTCGATCTCGAGGCGATGGGCTACGCCAGCGCCGACTACCTGCACACGATCACCGAAGCGATGAAGCTCGCCTACGCCGATCGCGACAGCTTTTACGCCGATCCGGAATTCGTGAAAGTGCCGGCCGCCGGCCTCCTGTCGAAGCAATACGCGAAGGAGCGCGCCGCGCTCATCGATCCGAGGCGCGCGTCGAAGTCGTACATCGCCGGCGATCCACTGCGCTTCGACACGGTGGTCCACGAGTGGCCGTACTCGAAGGTCAACGTCAAGGACGGCACACTCGAATCGGCGCCGCTGATCGGCGACCCACGCGCCTCGCTCGGGCAGGACTCTGCCGGCGTGTCGAAAGACACGACACACATGGCGATCATCGACAAGGACGGAAACATCTTCGACGTGACGCCGAGCGGCGGCTGGATTCCAGGCGCGGTGATCCTGGGCGACACGGGGATTGGCATGAGCGTGCGCGGCGAACAGTTCTGGCTCGACAAGACCAAGGCCAATCATCTGCGGCCACGCGCGCGGCCGCGCTACACGCTCACGCCCAGCCTCGTGTTCAAGGGCAGCGTGCCGATGATGGGCATTGGCACACCGGGCGGCGACAACCAGGATCAGACCATCCTGCAGGCGTTTTTGAGCATCGTCGAATTCTGGGACGGCTGGTATCCCAACCTGCACGCGGCGCTCGAGCGGCCGCGCGTGCAAACGCAGCACTTCTACGGATCGTTCTGGCCGCACACGGCAGGGTTCAACAAGCTCGCGATCGAGGCCACCGTGCCAGACGCGGTCTATCGCGAGCTACAGGCGCGAGGCCACGACGTGAGCCGGCTGCGGCAGTTCGGGATGTCGGGGTGCGCCACGGCGGTGATGATCGATCCGGCGTCGCAGAACCGCATCGCGGGGGCGGATCCGAGACGCGACTGTTACGCGATCGCGTACTGATGGACTCGTCGCTGCGCGACGTCGTTGGACTCGTCGCTTTGCGACTCGTGCGACTCGCGGCTTTGCCGCTCGTGGGAAGGATGATCGGTCTGACAGGCGGCACGTTTTGGTCGACGCAACCCCCTACGAGCGCCGAAGGCGCGAGTCCTCGGACGTCGCGCCAGCGACGAGTCCTACAACGCCGCGAAGCGACCAGTCCTTTCAGCTCGCGCGCGCCGACAGGCGGGTCAGCAGCCGCGCGAACGCCTCGTGACGCCGAAGATCGGCGAGCGCGGGATCGATTGGGATCTGCCAGCCGGTCTGCCCCGGCGCGGCCTGATCGAGCAGGTGATCGAGCATCGCGATCGCACCCTCCTGCTGGCCGCGCGCCGCGGCCGACGCGGCGCTCACCAGCGTCGCTTCGCCCGCCCGTCCTCCACGGAGCAGCTCCTCGACGGTCGCGGCGACGCGTCGTGACGCCACGCCCGCCTCCTCGAGCGCGCCCACCTGGACGAGAGCGCGGGAGAGGCCGATGAGCGCGCGGCCGTTGGCAGGCTGCAGCTCCAGCGCCGCGCGAAAAGCCCGCAACGCCCCGTCGGCGTCGTCGGCCGCGAGGTGCGCGAAGCCCGAGGCGATGGTGGCGTTGAGCCTGAACTCCGGATAGTAGACGCTCGTCTCGCGCCCGGTGTCGATCTCGCGCACGAACGCGCGCAGCGCCTCTGCCACATCGCCGTTGCGCAGATGCAGCAGGCCGTGCAGCCAGTGCAGGCCGAACGAGGGGAACGGCGATGTCGGACCGGCCGATTCCTGCGTCTGACGCGCGGCGCCCTTCGCAACCTGCGCCTCGGCGGCGGCGAACGCCTGGCGCGCGATGAAGACCATCGCTGCCAGAAAGCGCGCCTGCGCAAACTCGGGGAGCAGCACGAGCGTGCGATCGACGGCGCGCAGCCGCTCCTCGCCCCACGTGGCAACCGCCAGCCTGAACTGATGCCGCCAGCTGGTGGGCTCGAGCGCCGTCGCCTGCCGTGCCGCCGCGCGCGCCTGATCGACCTGTCCGGCCGCGAGTAGCGCAAAACCGAGAGTCGCCCATGCTTCGCCGAGTGACGGATCGAGCTCGCCCGCCCGCCGCGCGTGATTGATCGCGCGCTCGAGCGCGGCGCGCTGCGGAACGTTGTCCGATCGCGTCCGTTCGAACTGGAGAAAGCAGGCACTGGCGAGACCGGCGTGCGCCGGCGCGTAGGCCGGGGTGGCTGCGATTGCGCGTTCGAACGAGGCCGCCGCGTCGGCGAGCTGGCGCGCATCGAGCAGCTCGAGCGACAGCCTGCCTTTCTCCCAGTCGGCAAACGGATTCCACCGGCGCGGCGACAACGGTCTCAACCGCGGCGATGAACCTATAGCCGCGGCGAGCCACCGTCTGAATGAAGGTCGGCTGCGAGGCGTCGTCTCCGAGCGCGCTGCGGATGTCGGCGATGGCGCGGGTGAGC
Source organism: uncultured Acidobacteriota bacterium (assembly GCA_963807105.1). Lineage (GTDB taxonomy): Bacteria > Acidobacteriota > Vicinamibacteria > Vicinamibacterales > UBA2999 > DASPWV01. The sequence goes on from CAWEAM010000007.1 coordinate 446,288, forward strand.
GTGTTCTCGGTGACGTGCACGTCGGGCCAGAAGCGGTCGAGGAGCGCGTCCTTGGTGATGGTCTGCGCGGGGTTGCCGGCGAGGTGGGCGAGGATCTCGACCAGGTGCGGCGACAGGTTGACGAGCTCGCCTCCACGCATTAGCTGCTGACGCTGCAGGTCGATGGAGTAGATCGCGAAGCGAAGCACCGAGTGTCGGGCCGACACGCCAGGAATCCTATCCCCGGAGTTCACGTGAATTGGCCCGCCATCGGCGCCAAGTCGCTCGAACGCAGCTTGTTTCCCGCCAGGGTTGGGATCATCGCGCTATGCAGACGTCAACTCGTGTGCTTGAGGAATCAGTGAGGGATCCGCCACAGAAACAACTCGGCATCGCTCACGACCGCTTTTTCGTCCGGCGGCCACCTACCAATCGGGAACTGCTGCGACACGACGCGTGCGCCGGGCTTGAGCTCACCTCGCAGCTTCGGCTCTAACCGCTCGTTGACCCGCGTCGAAAGGTACAGCGTCACCACCGTTGCTCTCGAGAGATCGGCCTCGAACAAATCACCTTCGACGAACGTGACGCGATCGGCGACGCCGCTCTCCTGGGCAATCTGCCGCGCGAGCGCGACGAGCTTGGGAACGAGCTCGACGCCCACCGCTCGCGCGCCATATTTCTGCGCCGCCAGGATCGGGATGCGGCCGTCGCCCGAGCCCAGGTCGTACACCAGATCATCTTTCGTCACCTGGGCGAGCTTGAGCATGCCGTCGGCCACCGCGTGACGCGACGGCACGAAGAAGATGTCTGGCACGCGCGCCGGTTGTTGCAACGCGGCGAGACCGCAGACGAGCGCCGCGATCGCCTTCATGCGAGCAGGCTCCTGGCGGCTCTGGCCTTCTCGATCGCCACGTCCACACTTTCGGCAAGGGCGGTGATGTGTCCCATCTTGCGGCCGCGGCGCGGATTGGCCTTGCCGTACAAGTGCAGCTTGATGTCGGGAATGGCAAGCGCGCCGGCCCAGTCGGGTTCGCCGTTCTCCCACAAATCGCCCAGCAGGTTCACCATGGCGGCCGGCTTCATCTGCGTGGTCGCACCGAGCGGGAGGCCGCAAACCGCGCGCACCTGCTGCTCGAACTGACTGCTGATGCACGCGTCGACGGTGAAGTGCCCCGAGTTGTGCGGACGCGGCGCGATTTCGTTGACCAGCAGCCGGTCGTCGCGCGTGACGAAGAATTCCACGCAGAGGACGCCTATGTATGACAGCCGTTCCATGATCGCGCGCGTGATCTCCACCGCCTCGTCGCGCATCGCGGGCGGCACGCGCGCCGGCGAGATCGAGAGATCGAGGATGTAATCGCGATGCACGTTTTCGATCGCGCCGAAGTGCACGAACTCGCCGTCGAGGCCGCGCGCCGCCACGACCGACAGCTCGAGCCGGAAATCCACCACGCGCTCGACGATCGCTTCCTGATGGCCAATCAGGCGCCAGACGCGTTCGGCGTCCTCGATCGATGTGATGCGGTGCTGCCCTTTGCCGTCATAGCCGAACGCCGCCGTCTTGAGAACGGCTGGCGTGCCGATTCTTCCAGTGAGACCGCCAGCTCGTCCACGCTGTGCACGTCGGCGCAGGGCGTGGCTGGAAATCCATGCAGCGCGAGAAACGCCTTCTCGCGGCCACGCTGCTGCGTGATGTGCAGCGCCGACCCGCTTGGACGGACCGGCACGATCTCCGCCGCTGCGTCGGCCGCCTCGGTCGACACGTTCTCGAACTCGAACGTGACGACGTTGACGCTCTTCGCGAAGGCGCGGATGGCGTCGATGTCCTGGTAGTCGGCGGTGAACTCGGCGTCGGCGACCTGGCCAGCCGGGCTGTCGTCCGATGGCGAAAGCGTATGCACCCGGTAGCCCATGCGGCGCGCGGCGATTGCCAGCATGCGACCCAACTGTCCGCTGCCCAGCACTCCGATGGTGCCGCCAGGCAGGATGACGCGGCTCACGGCAAGCGGTCCTCGCGCACGTTGGTGGTCTGCTCGGCCCGAAACGCGCGCAGCTTCTCCCGCAGATCGGGGCGCGACGTGGCGAGAATGCTCACGGCGAGGAGGGCCGCGTTGATGGCGCCGGCTTTGCCGATCGCCAGCGTGGCCACGGGAACACCGCCCGGCATCTGGACGATGGACAGCAGTGAGTCGAGGCCGTTGAGCGCGGCGGTTTGTACCGGCACGCCGAGGACTGGGAGCACCGTGTGCGCCGCGGTCATCCCCGGCAGGTGCGCCGCGCCGCCGGCCCCGGCGATGATCACCTGGACGCCGCGCCCTTCCGCCGATTGCGCAAACTCGGCCATCCACACCGGCGTGCGGTGGGCCGACACGATGTGCTTTTCAAACGGGACGCCGAAGCGTGCGAGCATCTCGGCCGCATGGGCCATCGTGTCCCAGTCGGACTTCGAGCCCATGATCACCGCGACGAGTGGCTGCTCCATTCGGGAATGAAACCCCGAAGTGTACCACGGCCCTCGCGGTCCGGCGGTCTGCCAGCGGCCGTCAGTCGCCGAGCGCGGCGAAGAACGCAAACAGCGTGAGGATCGCCCCCGCGCCCGCGGCGAGCCCGATGCCGACGATTTTGCCGGCGCTCATGCCTTCGCCGGTCTGCAGCTCGAGACGCGCCAGATCTGCGAACCGCAGCGTGACCGCAGGCTCGGGGATTCTGGTGTTCTTCTTGATCATGACCGCCTCGTCGGTCACTGTCATCAACGTTCCGGTGATCCGCTTTCCGTCATTGGTCTGCGCCTTGACGCGCTTCCCGACAGGCATGGCGGAGGCCATCTGTTTGAGCGCCTTGATCTCGGCGTCACCGGCGGGATTCGCCTGCGCTGCCCACATCTCGGCCGGACCAATTGCCATGAGCGCAACGAGCAATGCCATCACCGCGCGCATATCCCACTCGCCTCCTTCCATTGCTCTCGTGATTCCGTGCTTAGAGTGCGTTGCGAAACTAGCAAGGCGGGCCTGTCGCCGGACGGGCGCCAGCCGCGAGGGCCAATTTCGCAACGTGCGTTCTAGAAGTCCACGCCAAACCCCAACCTGATCGACACGTGCACGCTGTCTCTGGATCCGACGCCGATGCGCGTGTCGGGGCGGAAATACACGCGCGGGCCGACGTACAACTTCGCCCCGGCGCCAAAGAGGGCACGAGTGCGCGTCGTCGATCCGAGATCGGCGAGTTGCTCCGTGGCGACCACCACCTCGTTGCCAGGAACGCGCGGATCGCCGCGATAGATCGACTGCCGCCACGTGCGCATCCGTTCGTACTCGACGTCAATCGCGGCTCCCGCGAATACAAACGGGTGCACCCATCGGTTTTCGAAGAACTGCCACGCCACCACGCCTGACGCGCTCGTCGTCCGCATCATCTGCTCCGAGGCCACCGGGTAAACGCCGACGCCTGGCACCTGCACGATTCGCGTCACGTAACGTTCGCCCTCGTTGCTGAACGTCGCCTCGCCTTCGAGCTTGAGATGTGGTGTGAAAAACCGGCCGGCGCTCACGCCGACATTGGCGGCGGAATACCACTGATCCCACGACTCCGTGCTGCCCGGATCACTCGGCCGGTTGAGAAAGACGCCCGTCTGCGCGCTCACATCCCAACGAGGCAGGTCCGACGCCGGCTGCGCCGCGGCCGCGGCGGCGCTGCCGAGGCACACTACGAGCAGCGCAGCGCATCTACGGATCGATTTTGGCGATGACGAAACTTTCACTTCGCCCTCCGCCTCGTAATGTGCGGGGCGGCGACGAAAGGGCTCAGGAAACGGCCGCGCAGAGTCCGGCTCCGGCCCCACCGCGCGCCCGAACGCGACGAGCGCCAGAAGTCCGGTAAGCGCGAGCAACTGCTGGGCGTTCTAGGAGCTGCGGACCTGCGTGTCGATGACCGCTTGGCCGGCAAACCGATCGACGCCACCAGCTTGTGCTGCGATGCCTGGGCCACCTGTTCAATTCGCGTGGCACCGCCCGCGCCGCCCCACTGGCCGTCCTCGCCTGTTGTGGCAAGGGGGGTCGCGGCTCCGATAGGGTCCACTAGACTAGGCAGATGATTCGCCTTTGCACGTGCCTGCTGGTGGCGTTTGGAGCGCTCGTGAGCGCGGCAGACACGCCCGCGATTCGGGTCCCCTACACCGAGTTCACACTACCCAACGGACTGCACGTGATCCTGCATCGCGACACGACCGTGCCGGTGGTGTCGGTCAACGTCTGGTATCACGTCGGTTCCGGCAACGAGCGACCGGGCAGAACGGGCTTTGCCCATCTCTTCGAGCACCTGATGTTCGAAGGATCGAAGAACGTGCCCGAAGGGGCGTTCGACGAATGGCTCGAGGCGGTGGGCGCGAACAACAACGGATCGACGACTCCCGATCGCACCAACTACTACATCGACGGCCCGACCAACGGTCTCGAGCTCGCGCTGTTTCTCGAATCGGATCGCATGGCATTTCTGCTCGAGCCGATGACGCCGGCGCGCGTCAACGGCCAGCGCGACGTGGTGAAGAACGAGCGGCGTCAGAGCTACGAGAACGCGCCCTACGGCATGGCGTCGCTGCGTCTGTCGGAGCTGCTGTATCCGCCGAACCACCCCTATCACTGGTCCACGATCGGATCGATGGAGGACCTCTCGGCGGCAAGCCATGAAGACGTGGTGGCGTTCTTCAAGACCTACTACGTCCCCAACAACGCCAGCCTGGTAGTCGCGGGCGACATCGATCTCGCCGAAACCCGCAAGCTGGTGGAGAAATGGTTCTCGGAGATTCCCAAGGGTCCGGAGCCGCCGCCGATCGCGCCGCCGGCCGCGGTGTTGAGCGAAGTAAAAAGGGAGACACTGACCGATCGGGTGCAGCTGCCGCGCCTCTATCTGGCCTGGCACACACCTGCGATCTTCGAGCCTGGCGATGCCGCCATGGACATCGTCGCCAGCCTCCTGACTGGCGGCAAGAACGCGCGGCTCTATCGCCGGCTCGTCTACGAGCTGCAGATGGCGCAGGACGTCAACGCTGCCCAGCGCTCGGCGGCGCTGGGCAGCTCCTTCGTCATCACCGCAACCGCGCGCCCGGGACAAAGCCTCGAGAAGATTCAGCAGATCATCGACGAGGAGCTCGACAAGCTTCGTACCGGGCCGATTGAGGATCGTGAGATGGCGCGATCGATGAACCAGATCGAAGCCTCTTTCTATCGCGCGATGGAGCGCGTGGGCGGCTTTGGCGGCAAGGCCGATCAGCTCAACGCGTACTACACCCGCACGGGCATGCCCGACTACTTCGAGGAAGATCTTTCGCGCTATCGCGCGACGAGCAACCAGGACGTGCAGTCGGCGGTGAGCCGCTATCTGCCGAAGGATCGCCGGGTGGAGCTCACCGGTCCTGCCGGAGAAGAAGTAATGCGACGCGCACTCACCTGCCTGCTGGCCGCGCTGATCTGCGGCGCCACACTAGTCGCGCAGCAGAAGCCCGATCGCGCGACGCCGCCCAAGCCGGGCACCCCGCCGGCGCTCAAGCTGCCGCCGTTTCAGAAGCACAAGCTGTCAAACGGTCTTGCCGTGTGGATCGTCGAACAGCACGAGGTGCCGCTGGCGCAGCTGAATCTGATCGTCCGCGCCGGCAGCGCCGCCGACCCGCAGGGCAAGTTCGGCGTCGCGAGCATGACCGCGGCCATGCTCGACGAAGGCGCCGGCACGCGCGCGGCGCTCGACCTCGCCGACGCCATCGAGTTCCTCGGCGCTGAGCTCTCAACTTCGAGCTCGTTCGACTACTCGGCGGTGCGAATGTCGGCCCCGGTGGCGCGGCTCGGCGACGCACTCCCACTGATGGCCGACGTAGTAATTCGCCCGACATTCCCCGCCGCGGAGCTCGAGCGCCTGCGCAAGGAGCGCCTCACGGCGCTGCTCCAGGCGCGCGACGATCCCGCGTCGATCATCCAGCTGGCCTTTCCGCGGCTGGTCTTCGGCACATCGCATCGGTATGGCACGTCCACCGGCGGAACCGCGGCGGAGCTCAAGGCGCTGACCCTGGACGATCTGCGCGCGTTTCATCGCAGTTACTACCGGCCCGAAGGTGCCGTTCTCGTCGCCGCCGGCGATGTCACCGCGTCGAGCCTGCTGCCGCAGCTCGAAAAAGTGTTGAGCGGCTGGAAAGGCGAAGGCGCGGCCACTGCGATCGCGCCTCTCCCCGACGCAAAGCAACTGGCGGAGCGGCAGATCTACCTGATCGACAAGCCGGGCGCGGCGCAGTCGCAGATCCGCATCGGCTGGGTGGGCGTGCCGCGCTCGACGCCGGACTACCCGACGATCGAGGTGATGAATACGATCCTCGGCGGCTCGTTCACATCGCGGCTCAATCAGAACCTGCGCGAGAAGAACGGCTACTCGTACGGCGCCCGCTCGGTGTTCGATACGCGGCTGACCGGCGGGCTGTTTTACGCGACCGCCGGCGTGCAGACCGACAAGACGTCGGAGGCGCTCCGCGAGTTCTTCAACGAGCTCACCGGCATCCTCAACCCCATCCCGGCGGAAGAGCTCGACAAGGCGAAAAACTACGTCGCCTATGGCTTTCCCGCCGAGTTCGAGACGTCTCGCGATCTTGCGATGAAAGTGGAAGAGCAGATCGTCTACGGGCTGCCCGACGAGTACTTCCCGTCGTACGTCCGGGCGGTGCGCCAGGTCGGCGGCGGCGATGTGCAGAAGGCGACGACGCAGTACATCCAACCGGACAAGTTTGCCGTGGTCGTCGTCGGCGATCGGAAAACCGTCGAAGCGGGCATCCGCGCGCTCAATCTGGGACCGATCGAAGTGCTGACGGTGGAGCAGGCCCTGGGGCCGATGTAACGATGATCGCCCTGACGCTGTCGGAGTTGCTGGCCTACACGGACGAGGAGCGCGGCAAGTGGCGCACGTGGCTCGACGCGCATCCAGCGGCCATGGATGTCGCGCTGCAGCCGGGCGGGCGATTCGCCACCGTCGGGTCGCTCGTGGATCACGTCTTTCTCGTCGAAGCGCGGCATCTGGCAAGGCTCAAGCAGGAGTCGGTGCCAGAAGCCTCAGGGGTCAACGCCAACGACACCGAGGCGCTGTTCGCCTACGGGGCGCGCACGCGCGACGCGCTGCGCGACTACGTGTCGAAGCTCGACGAGATCGACGCGATCAAGCCGCGCGCCTTCGCATTGCAGTCCGGCACGCATACGATGACGCCGCGCAAGCTGCTGCTGCACATCTGCCTGCATGAGATCCGGCATTGGGCGCAGATCGCGCTCGGCGTGCGGCAGGCCGGTCTCAATCCGCCCGGCAATCACGATCTTTTCTACAGCACCGCGGTTGACTGATCCGATCGTCGTCGTCGGGGCGGGCGCGGCGGGGCTGCTGGCCGCCGCGTTTGCCGCCTCGCCCACCGGTCCACCCGTTGTCCTGCTCGAGCGCACCAAGGATGGCGGGCGCAAGATCCTGATCAGCGGCGGCGGGCGATGCAACGTGCTGCCGTCGGCGCTCGCTCCCGAACGGTTCGTTACCGATTCGCCGCCGCATGTGATGCGGGCGATGCTGCGCTCGTGGCCGCTCGCCGAGCAGCGCGTGTTCTTCGAGCGCGAGGTCGGCATTCCCCTCGCACTGGAAGCGGAAACCGGCAAGCTGTTCCCTCGATCGAACCGCGCCCGCGATGTGCGCGATGGCCTCGTGGAACTGGCGCGCGCTCGCGGCGTCAGCCTCTCGTTCGAGACGCTCGTGACGCAAGTAGAGCCGGTTGACGACGAGTGGCGGCTGGCGACCAATCGCGGCGAACTGCGCGCGTCGCGCGTGGTGCTGGCGACGGGTGGGCTGTCGGTTCCGGCCACCGGCAGCGATGGGCTCGGGCTGCGCGAGGCCGCGCGTCTCGGTCATCGCGTTCACTCCACGTACGCGGCGCTGACACCGCTCGTTGCGTCGGCGTCTCCACACGCAGACCTGAGCGGCCTGTCGCTGCCGGTGCGATTACGGGCGAAATGGCGCGGCCGGGTCACCAGCGCGCATGGCGGATTTCTCTTCACGCACCGCGGTTACAGCGGACCGTCGGTGCTCGACGTTTCGCATGTCGCAGTCAGGAGCGGCGACGGCGAGGAGCGTGCGACACTGCGCGTGCAGTGGAGCGGCGACACCGCGGACGAGTGGGATCGTCGGCTCTCACGCTCGTCCGGCCGCGTGGTCTCGGTGGTCAGCCGCGAGATGCCGCAGCGCCTTGGCGCGGCGCTGGTCGAGGAGGCTGGCATCCCCCTCGATCGCACCGTCGGCGAGTTGCGGCGCGACGAACGGACGGCGCTCATCGAGCGGCTCACGTCGTACCTGCTGCCCTGGACCGGCGACGAAGGCTACAAGAAAGCCGAAGTGACCGGCGGCGGCGTCGCGCTCGACGAGGTCGACGCTAGAACGCTGGAGAGCCGGCATCACCCGAACCTGTTCCTCTGCGGCGAGATGCTCGACGCGTTTGGTCCGATCGGCGGCTACAACTTCGCCTGGGCATGGGCGACAGGGCGGCGTGCCGGCCTCGGCGCATCTCGCGAAAAAGAGGTCTGACCCGTGCGCGAGGGTCTAGCTCCTGAGTTAGGCTGCACCGGATGCTCAAGCTCGTCATTGGGATCGTGTTCGGCTACGCGCTCTTCGCGTTTACGGCCGTGTTGATCTTCGCCGTTCCCGGCCGCGATCCGCATGCCCCGGCCGATCCCGGCTTCATGGTCGGCGCGATCGGCGCCGGAATCCTCGGCGCCATTACCGGCGGCTACATTGGGGCCGGTGTAGCACGCGGCCGCGAACGCCTGGCCGGCGCAGCGATCGCCCTGGTCATCGCGACGGCCGCCGCCATCTCGGTCGTGGCACAGTCTGGCGACGGCGCGCGCTGGTTGGCGCTTGCGACTCTGCTGTTGATGAGCCCGGCGGCACTGCTGGGTGCGTATATTCGCTACCGGCGTCTGCGCGTTCGATAGAATCTGCAGCCAAGACCTCGGGGCCAATCCCCTCGCGCTCCGGTCAAACCCTGGAGTTCTCCAATGCGCACCGCACGTCCCGCCGCTTTCGCCGCGTTCGTCGTCTGCAGCCTCGTATGGGTCTCGGCGCAAACGCCGGCCCCCTCGACGCCGGCGACGTACCTCCTTCCCCCGAAGGTGATCGTCGACATCCTGGACGCGCCACCGCCGCCGACGGTGGAATTGAGTCCGAGCCGCGACGTGGTCGCGATCATCGAGCGCGGCAGCATGCCGACGATCGCCGATCTCGCGCAGCCGATGCTGCGGCTGGCCGGCCGGCGGATCAACCCGCGCACCAACGGGCCGCATCGTGCGCAGCACTCGCGATCGATCGCGCTCAAGACGATTGCAGATGGTGTCGAGAAGAAGGTGACGCTGCCGCCGAATCCGATGCTGTCGTGGGCGGGCTTCTCGCCTGACGGCAAGCGCTTCGCGTTTACGCAGACGCGTGAGAACGGCATCGAGTTGTGGGTCGGCGACACCGCCACCGGGCAGGCCAAGGCGGTCACCACCGCGCAGCTCAACGCGTCGCTCTCGAGCCCGTGCGAGTGGGTGGCGGAGGGCACTTCGCTGCTGTGTGCGTTCGTCGCGCCCAGCCGCGGCGCGCCGCCGCCGGCGCCGGCCGCGCCAACCGGTCCCAACGTGCAGGAAAACCGCGGGTCCACGGCGCCGGTGCGCACCTATCAGGACCTGCTGACGAGCGGCTTCGATGAAGCGCTCTTCGACTACTACGCCACCAGCCAGCTCGCCTATGTCGATGCGGCGTCGGGTCAGCGCTCGCCACTCGGCCGCCCGTCGATCTACGAGACCGTCAGCCTCTCGCCCGACGGCAACTTCGTGCTGGTGAGCCGCGTCCAGAAGCCGTACTCGTGGCTGGTGCCATTTACGAACTTCCCCTCCAAAGTCGAGATCTGGGATCGCAAGGGCACGGTGGTCAAAGCGATCGCCGACCTGCCGGTGGCTGACACGGTGCCGAACGGCGGCGTGCTCCCCGGACCGCGAGGCTACCAATGGAATCCGCTGCAGCCGGCGACGGCCGTGTGGGTCGAGGCGCTGGACAAGGGCGACCCGAAGAACAAGGTGCCTCATCGTGACAAGGTGATGACGCTGGCGGCGCCCTTCTCGGCCGAGCCCACTGAATTTGCCAAGACGGAATACCGCTACAACAGCCTCTCCTGGACCAGCACCGGTGCGGCGCTCCTGACCGAAAACGATCGCACCCGCCGTTGGACGCGCACGTGGGTGATCGATACGTCAGGTGCGACCCCGCGCAAGCTCTGGGATCGCAGCCAGGAAGACTCGTACGCCAATCCCGGCACGCCGCTGCGGCAGGACTCCGCCTCCGGTAACTCCACGATTCGCCAGGCCGGCGACAGCATCTTCCTCGCAGGCAACGGGGCAACGCCGGAGGGCGCGCGCCCGTTCGTCGATCGCCTGCACTTGACGACGCTGAAGTCCGATCGTCTGTTCCAGACATCAGGCCGCTCTTACGAGAGCGTCGTCGCCGTCCTCAATGACGAGGGCACGCGCATCCTGACGCGCTACGAGTCGCGCAACGATCCGCCCAACTACTTCGTGCGCGATCTCAAGACGGGCGATCGCAAGGCGCTTACCAACTACGCCGATCCCGCGCCACAGCTGCGCGGCATCCAGAAGCAGCTGGTCACCTACAAGCGCAGCGACGGCGTGGAGCTGTCGGCGACGCTGATCACGCCTCCGGGATGGACGCCGACGCAGGGCCGGCTGCCGACGCTCCTCTGGGCCTATCCCCGCGAATTCACCGATCCCAATACCGCCGGACAGGTCACCTCGTCAGCGGATCGCTACACGTCGATCGGCGGTCCGTCGCACCTGTTTTTCCTCACGCAGGGCTACGCCATCATCGACGATCCGATGATGCCGATCATCGGACCGGGGGAGACCGCGAACGACAGCTACGTGCAGCAGCTCGTGGCGAGCGCGCAGGCGGCCGTGGACAAGGCCTACTCGATGGGCGCCACCGATCGCGATCGCGTCGTCGTCGGCGGTCACAGCTACGGCGGGTTCATGACCGCGAACCTGCTCGCGCACTCCGACATCTTCCGCGCCGGCATCGCGCGCAGCGGCGCCTACAACCGCACGCTGACGCCGTTTGGCTTCCAGAACGAGCAGCGCACCTTCTGGGAAGTGCCGCAGATCTATGGGAACATGTCGCCCTTCTACCATGCGAACAAGATCAACGAGCCGATCCTCTTGATCCACGGCGAGGCCGACGACAACAGCGGCACCTTCCCGATTCAGTCGGAGCGGATGTACATGGCGCTCAAAGGTCACGGAGCGACAGTTCGCTACGTCACGCTCCCGAACGAAGCGCACGGCTATGCCGCGCGTGAGTCGGTACTGCACACGATTGCCGAGATGCTCAACTGGGCGAACGAGTTTGCGAAGAACGCCAAGCCGCGCGCGACGACGTCGTCGCAGCAGTAGGCGTCGTATACTTGAGGTCGTTCTCCCGGAGGATCTACTGATATGACACGCGCTTTGGCGGCGGCTGTGCTCGCCGTCGCGATCGCCGCCCCGGCCTACGCCGACGTCACGTTGAAGCAGACGTCCACCGGCAAGGGCCTGGGCATGTCGGGCACGACCAACGCCACGACGTTCATCAAGGGCAGCAAGATGCGCACCGACACGGTGCTCGGTGACAAGACTCAGTCGATCATCTTCGACCTCGACGCGCAGAAGATGTACATGTTCGAGTCGAAGAAGAAGGACGCCGACGTCTACGACATGGCGGCCTTCTCGAAGGAGATCGGCGTCAACGTCGACAGCTCGAACATGAAAGTGTCGATGAAGCCGAACGGTCAGACCAAGCAGATTGCCGGCCTGGCGACCACCGGCTACGACCTCGAGATCATCGTCCCTGCCTCGATGGCCGGGAACAAAGACATGAAGATGACGATTACGATGTCGGGGCCGCTCTGGATTGCGAAGGGCGCTCCCGGCACCGCGGACTACACCGGCTTTTACAAAGCGGCGGTGGAAAAAGGCTGGATCTTCTCCAACCCGCAGGTGGCAAAGGCGCAGCCCGGGCAGGCGAAGGCGATGGCGGAAATGTACAACCAGCTCGCGGCGGCGGGCGGCATTGCCTACGAGAGCGACATGCAGATGAAGATGAGTGGCGACGGACCGCTGGCCGCCCTCTTCTCCAAGATGGGGAACGTGTCGTTCACCAACACCATCACCTCGGTCGAGACGGGCACGCTGGCGGACGACCTGTTCGCGCCGCCCGCCGGCTACAAGCTGAACTCGAAGAAGTAGGTGTCCTTTCTCCAACGGCTTCGCGACGCGCGCGATCCGCTAATCTCCGTTGAGCTCCGCCCGCCGCGGGCGGAGCTCGAATCGGGCGAAGGCATCGACGCCTGGATCGACACGTATCACGCGGTGCGATCGCTCGCCCGGAAGGACGTGCCGGTGATGATCACCGACAGCGCCGTCGGGGCGCAGGAGGAGAACAACCTCCGCCACCTGGTGGCCAACCTTGGCGCGCCGGTGGCCCGCGCGCACGTCGTCCCATTCCTCACCTGCAAGCACTCGCTCGAGTTCTGCTACGGCTATGCCGACCAGGCGGCGCATCACGCCTTCCGCTCGATCGTGGTGCTCGGCGGCGACAAGCATCTCGGACGGCCGCGCTGCGTCGAGCATGCGGCGAAGCTGCGGCAGCTGATTCGCGCGCGTCATCCCGATCTGGAGCTGGGCGGCTGGGCTAATCCCAATGCCGATCCAGCGCAGCAGGTCGACTTCCTGCTGGATGCCGAGGCCAACGCCGACTTCTACCTCACGCAGATCGTGTCGCACCACGACGCACCGGCGGTGGAAGCGTTCGTCGCCGAAGCGACGCGGCGCGATCTGACGCTGCCTGGCGTGTTTGGCGTTTTCTATTACCGCAGCGCCAATAAGACAACGCTGGAGACGCTGCGCAAGTTCCTGCCTGTTCCGGTGGAGGGGTTGACCGAGGATTTTCACGCCGGTGCCACTCCCGTCGAGATCTGCGCCCGTACGATCCGGACGCTCGTCGACCTCGGCGCCCGCCACTTCTATGTGAGCAACCTGCCGCTGCGCCGCACCGCGCAGACGTTGAACGCGATTCTCGAGACCGCCGGCGTCCTCGCGCGACGGTGATCCAGTAACCGCACGTCACGATTTCGCAGACAAAAGATCGCCACGAAGGCACGAAGGACACGAAGAAGAGCCACGAAGGCGCACCATCCTTCGGATGACCGTTTCGCCGGTCCACAAGGATTGACACCAGCTTCGACCAGCCGATCGGGATCGTTAGCAGCATGTCTTCGTGGACGTGGTCGGTGCGGCACGTCGCCTCGCGCCGGACTTCTTTCTTCGTGACCTTCGTGCCCTCTTGAAATCTTTTGTTCTTAAACTCCGTACAATTGGCAACCGCAACAGCCGAACTGACAACTAAACTTTGAATTGTCAACGCGGAACCTGATAACTTCGAGGATCTATGGGCTCTTTTCTCGACTCCGTCCCCGTCTCCGCTATCATCCGCATCCGCGACATGATGTACACGGTCAAGGACCCGTTCCGCCTCGATCAGGGCGACGTGTCGTTCGAGGCACCCGACTCGGTGAAGGAAGCGATGGCCAAGGCCATCGCCAACAATCACACCCACTATCTGCCCACCGCCGGCGTGCCGCGCCTCAAGCAGCTGCTCGCCGAAAAGATGCGGACCAAGAACGGCATCCCCGTCGGTTCAGCCGACGAAGTAATCCCGACCAACGGCGGCACGCACGCGATCTGGGCGACGATGCACGCGCTCTTCGAGCCTGGGGACGAAGTGATCGTGCCCGATCCCGAGTGGCCGCCGACGATGGCCATCGCGGTGGCGGCCGGCGCCAAGCCGGTGGCGGTGCCGCTGCACGAGAACCTCGGCTGGCGCTGGGACGTGGACGAAGTGGAGCACGCGGTTACGCCGCGCACCAAGGCCATCTACGTGAACTCGCCGAACAACCCAACCGGCGGCGTGCTCACCCGCGAGGATCTCGAGCGCATTGCCGCGATCGCGCGCGAGCGCAATCTGTGGGTCTTCTCCGACGAAGCCTACGAGCATCTCGTCTACACGGGCGAGCACGTGAGCATCGCGTCGTTCCCCGGGATGTACGAACGAACGATTCCCATCTACACCTTCAGCAAGTCGTTCGCGATGACTGGGCTTCGCCTCGGCTACTTCGCGTTGCGCAACGAGACGCTACGCAGCCGCGCGCTCAAGGTCGTGGCCTACACCACGAGCAACGTCAGCTCGGTGGTGCAGTACGGCGGCATCGGCGCGCTCGAAGGATCGCAGGACTGCATTGCCGCCTTCCGCGAGGAGCTGCGCGCGCGCCGCGATCTGTTCTACGCGCGACTGAAAGAGGCGGCCGGAGGCGTCCTCGAGGGCACGCCGCCGGATGGCGCCTTCTACGCCTTCGTCCGCATCAACCCGGCGTTCGCCAGAGATGCTGGCCTCGCGGGGCCGTCGCTGTCGTGGGCGATGGCCGAGCACTTGATCAAGCATGGCCGGATCGGCTGCGTCCCGGGCGTCGACTTCGGTCCGAGCGGCGAAGGCCACCTCCGGTTTGCCATCGGCCGCGAACGCAAGGAGCTCACCGGTGCGCTCGAGTCGATGCGCGCGGTGTTTGCCGAATCACTTCGGCGTCAGCCGCAGGTTTGAGAAGAAGCCTTCGGTGCCGGCGCCAATCCACAGCGCCACGGCGCCGTCGCCGGTCCCCAGCTTCAGATCGTTGACCACGAGAGCGGGCTGCGGCGCGCCATGCACGAACAGGCGCGCCGTGGCGCCATCGACCACGACGCGCATCCGCGTCCAGACGCCGGGCTCCAGATCGACATAGGACTCGTATTTCTCGGGAAATTCCTTCCGCATTCGCGGCCAGGGGCTCCGCATCGTTCACCACGAAAACGCACCCACGATTGGGCTCCCTGTCTCCGGCGTGGCGATCGAACGCGTTCCTGGTTGTATCACACGTCACAGCCGCATCGAAGCGAGGCGGTGAAGAGTTGGGATCGGTCGAGTGACGATTGACAAACGGCCCCAAAGACAAAACGGGCGGCCCCGCGAAGGAGCCGCCCGTATTTGTGTCCTGGTCCCTGGTCCCTGGTCCCTGGTCCCTGACTAGAACCGATACTTCACGCCCACGCGCATGATGCGCGGCGCGATGATCTCGGTCGGCTGCAGATACGTGCCGCCCGAGCGATTGCTCTGCTCCGTGATGGTGTTGACGTTGAGCGAATTGTAGATGTTCAGCTCGATGTCGAACGACTGGCTGCCCCACGTCCTGAATCGCTTCGAGACGCGGTTGTCCCAGATCTTCGTCCACTCGTAGCGGGCCGCCTGCGGCTCGACGCGGATCGTGACATTGGCGCGGTTCGCGTCCTGCACCTGAATCTCGCGGAAGAAGTAATCGCCACTCTGCGCCAGAAAAGACGACGCATAGGTGATGTCCCACGGGAGGGTATAGCTGCCGCTCAGGCGGAACGCGTAGTTCCACGACGGCATGTTCTTCTGGTAGTTGCCGGTGCCGAGGTTGACATTGGAGAGGTTGCCGTTTTGCGGCCCATACAGCTCCTCGTTCGGGTTGCGCGGCGCGTTATCGCGAAGGTCGCGATAGTCGGTGTCGAACGACACCAGGAACGAGTACCTGTCGGAATACTGCTTGTTCAGCGTGAGGCCGAAGGCGTGATAGCGGTTGTTGCCGGTGGCCTGGACGATGCGCTGGATGGTCTGACCGAACGTCGGGTACGTGGTCGGCACCGAGTAGATGGGAATGACGCGATCGTCAGCGGGATTGTTGGCGTCGACGCCGATGTCGGTCACGTTCGTCACGACGGTATAAGCGTCGTAGGGCAGCGCGAGATTGATCGAGTTGTTGGCGTTGCCGTCCATCTTCCGCACGTAGTTGAACTGCACCGTCATCACCCGGCTCAGACCGACATCGACGCCGGCCGTGTACTCGTCAACGAAAGGCCCCTTGAGATCGAGATCGATTGAGCGGTTCGCACCGCCGCCCGACGTTGAGGTCAGCCGTGCAGTCCCGGGAGTGCTCGGGTTGAACGGGATCTCACCGCCCCAGTTCGAGTAGGTCCTGGTGATGATCGCGTTGGGGTTCACGTCGGTCGCGCCCGGACCGGGGTTCGCCGATGCACCCGAGCTGCCGCCGACGTAGCGGCCGTAGCTGGCGCGCAAGGCGACGCGTCCTTCGCCGGTCAGGTCGTAGACCGCTGAGACGCGCGGCACCACAGTCGAGTAGATCGGGTAGTTGTCTTCACCCTGGTACGGGTAGATGTTCTCGGTGGCGAACGGGCCTGTCCCCGGGTTGCCCTGCTCCGGCAGGAAGCTCGAGTAGCGGTCGAAGCGCACGCCGACGTTCAACGTCAGCTTCCGCGAAAGGGTGATCTTGTCGTTGAAGTACGCCGAGTTGTACCACTCGCCGGACGCCGTCGTATTCGGGTAGTCGTAAACGAGCACCGAGTCGGCACGCGTGAAGCAGCCGTCGTAATTGGCGGCTTCGTTGCAGCCCGGATCGCCCGCCACGCTGCGATAGCGGTACTGCTGCTGGTTCGGGTAGCCGATGTTCTCCGTTACGCTCATGTTGCGCCAGCCGAGATAGCCGGTCTTGAGCTCGTGATTGCGGCCCCAGAGCTCGGTGAAGTACGCGTAGGTGGCGCCGTACTGCCAGCGCCGCGGATCGCGGTCGGTTTCGAGGAACGCGCCGCGTGTCGGCCCGTTGTTGGTCGCGAGATCCGTCCGCCGCACGTCGGTGGTCCACGGAATGTCCGGCCACCAGTAGCCGCCGCGCTGCACGCTGGCGTCGAACGTCGAACGCGGCGACAGAACCGACAGGAACTTGAACGACGGCCCGACCAGCGACATCGAGTCCTGGTTCTGCGTCGATTCGAGCGGCACGTAGCGGCTGGCGCTGCGATACGGCTGCCATTTGCGTCCCACCTGGAACATGCCTTCCAGTTTGTTGTTCTGGCTCACCTGATACGTGATCTTCGCCGTCGGGTCCTGCAGCTTGGTGTAGAACTCCACCTGCTGGCGATCGGACAAACGGATGAAGCCCGGGATGTAGTTCCCGGACTCGGCGTCACGGTGGCTGGCGTAGAACCAGAGGCGGTCCTTGAGAATCGGGCCGCCGACCTCGCCGTAAAAGTCCTTGAGCGAGGTGAACTTGTTGACCCCAGGGGCGTAGCCCTTGGCGAGCAGTTCCGGCGTCACGTTGGTCGACTGCATGTCACCGTTCTGGTAGCCGATTGCGCCAGACCCCTTGAACGTGTTGCTGCCCGACTTGACGATCAGGTTCATCGTCAGACCAGGGTTCATCGCATCGGCGCCCTTGGCGGCGGTCGTCACCTGCGCCTCTTCGTAGGTCCCGAAGTCGCCGTAGGTCTGGTCCCAGATCATCCCGTCGTAGCTGACGACGCCGCCGCCGGCGCGGCCAAAAGTGCGGGCCGCCGGACCGGAGCCGGTGCCGAAGCTCGAGCCGCCGACGTCGAGCGACGTGGCATACAGACCGGGGATCAGCGACACGAGGCCGGTCAGGCTGCGGCTGTACGGAATCTCATCGAGCTTCTGCTGGTCCCAGTTGACCGCAACCTTCGACGACTCGAGGTCGATGGTCGGCGCCTGACTCGTGACGGTCACGGTTTCCTGGAGAGTAGCGACCTCCAGCTTCCCGTTGATCGTCATCGTCGCGCCCGCCGAAATGGTCACGCCTTCGATGTTCAGCGTATTGAAGCCGGCGAGCGTGAAGGTCACCGTGTAGGTGCCGCCCGGGAGCAGCGTGAAACGGAAGACACCCTGTTCGTCCGTAACCGCCGTGCGGGCGCCGCCGATCATCTGCGGGCTGGCGATCGACACCGTGACACCAGGCAGTGCGGCCCCGCTGGTGTCTTCAACGCGACCAGTGATCGCACCGAGTGCCGTCTGTGCGTAAGCCGGCAGAGAAACGGCCGCGATTGCGGCCAGGACTACCAGCGAAAACACCATTCTCCTCATCCAAGTCATAGGCAAATCTCCACATTGAAAAGTGGAACTACAAGCCGCCGAGTATAAATGTCACGAATCTCACCTGTTCGCCGGTTTTTGTCTTTTTATGTACACGCGCCGTGACTTTGAGGACGAATTGGGTGCTTTCGTCACTTTTGAATGATTGGTTGAGTCAGGACGCTACACGCCGAACTGCCGCAGGTGGTGGTCGGCATGCCGATAGCCGAGCACGCCCCACGCGCGATACGTGAGCGTGCCGAACGCCGGGTGTTCGGGCCACTGATCGCTCCGCGACTTACCGACGAGGCGCTCGACGACGCCGCGAAAGGCCGCGCGCTCCTCGTCGAACGCCGGGCGATCACAGCGCGTGAGCAGCTCGGGCGCGGTGGGCACGCCCTTCGGAAAGGGAAGCACGTAAATGATGAGCTGCTTGAGCGGTGCATAGCGGATCGGCGACCGTTTCGCCGCAACCGGCAGTTCGCCGATGGCCATGCGCATCGAATCGTTGAGGTGAGCAAGCATCTGCGCCGCGTTGAACTTGCCCCAGCGCGCCTTCGTCTCGGGCGTGAGCCGCTCGATACGGCTGCAAATCTCCTCGCGGGCGATCGGATCCCAGAACGTCTTCATGCGCGCGCCACCATCAGCCGCTCCCGGCGACGTCCAGCGCTGAAGCCGTACCAGCCATGCAGCGGTCCGAGGACGAAATAGAGCATGCCCGACAGCGCGAGCATCGCCTGTGGCAATGCGAGCGCCAACACTATCGACGTCACGCCGACGGCGACGTTGATCAGATGGCGATTGCGGCTGGTGTTGGCGTCGTAGACGGCGAGCTGGTCCAGCTGCAGCAACGCGCGCCGGCGCAGCACGTGCCAGTGGAGCAGGGCGAACACGCCGAAGAGCGCGACGAAGCCGGCGCTGTAACTCACCATCAGCAGCTGCGCGTCGCGAAACTGCATGCCGTCGGTGATGCCGCGGCCGACGCCGAGCATCTCGCCGCCGATGAGCCGCGTGAACATGAATTTGAGCGGATACGCGTAGAACATCACCACGAACAGGAGGACGGTGTTGAGAACGACGATCACGCCGTCTTCCAGAGGATAGCGGCGGAAGAACAGGTAATGCTCGTACCAGACCCAGCAGATGGAGGCAAACGTCGCCGCGAAGACGGGGAAGCCTTCGAGGATGGCGCGCAGATCGGCGAAGTCGTCGGGGACCTCGACCGAGACGACGAGCAGCGTCAGGGTGAACCCGAAGACGGCATCGCTGAAGCCTTCGACGCGCGAGACTTCCCTGCCGCGCATGCGGCTAAGCTTAACCGTTTCGCGTCCGGATCGCGCGGCTGCGGTTTTCGCCGGTCGCGGAGCTAACGCTCCGAGCTACGTACGCGGTCGGGATACGTCGCTAGCCTGCGTACCGCGCGCGGACGTTTCGGTCTGCGACCTATCTCACGTGCCGGCCCCCGTCCACGCGAATCGTCTCACCCGTTACGAAATCGCTCTGACAGAGAAACAGCACCGCCTTCGCGATCTCGGCCTCGCCGCCCCAGCGTCCGAGCGGCGTGCTCTCCGCGACGCCCTCGATTTCCTTCTGCGGCGTTTCCGGCGGCGCAAGGATGGGTCCCGGCGCGATTGCGTTGACGGTGATGTTGTGCTCAGCGAGTTCCAGCGCCATGGCTTCGGCCAGCGCTTTGAGTCCCGCCTTGGCGACGTAGTAGGTGAGAAATCCTTGATAGCGCGGACGCTCGCTCGCCGGCAGCCAATCGCTGAACAGGATGATGCGGCCGCCGCCATTGGCCTTCATCGACGGCACCGCCGCGTGCGCGCACAAAAATGCCGATCGGAGCTCGACCTCCATCTGCGCGTTCCAGTGCTCGAGCGACAGCTGATCGAACGGCGTCGCCTTGTACAAGCCAGCCATCGCCACGACGACATCGAGACGGCCCAACTCGTTGAGGGTGGTGTCGACCACAAAACGGCACGCAGCAGGATCGGCAAGGTCGGCCTGCAGCACGAGAGCTCTGCGGCTGCCGCTGCGGACTCGACCGGCGGTTGCCTCTGCTTCCGCCGCCGATCGGTTGTAGACCAGGGCGACGTCGCAGCCCTCGCGGGCGAGCCACTCGGCAACCACGCCGCCGATGCGCCTGACGCCAGTAAGCAGCGCGACCTTGCCTGTGAGATCCATGCGGCGATTGTAGTGAAGGCGCTGTTTTTCCCCGACTCGCGCTACCGGCGCGCGATCCGGCGGCGCGGCGCAGCCGTGCGAACCGCCCGCACTACTGCTCACCGGCGCATCGCACCCGTCCCACGACCGGACACACGCTGGGACGAATGGCGCCGGAAATCGTCCTGAATCAGTCACTTAGCGCAACACAACCGGGTATGGCCCTTGCTGTACAGCAGATTTCAGACCTTGACCACGAGTGCTACCCGTGCTTGATCTCCGAGCCGCCATTCGTGCATTGCGCCGCTCGCCCGCGTTTACGGCAGGCGCTGTGGCCACCCTCGCCATCGCGCTCGGACTGGTCACCACAGCGGTCGGGCTGCTGGCGGGTGCTCTGTCGGGGCCTTCAGCCGGCGCGGATCGTGTCGTCGTCTACCTCACGGAATCCACGGATGGCCGGCAGTCGCGCATGCGATGGCCGTATCCGGCGATCGAGATCCTGCGTGCCAACGCATCGAGCTTCGAGCGTCTCGCCTCGTACACGTCGGCCCGCCTCAACGCGAATGCGGGCAACGAATCGATCCGGGTCGATGCGGAGTTCGTATCTCCCGACTACTTCGACATCGTCTCGGTCGCCCCGGCGCTCGGGCGTCTCCCGGCGAAAGCGCCGGCAGGCAGCACCAGCGCGCCGCTCGAGGCCGCGATCAGCGACGCCGCCTGGCATCGGCTGTTCGGCGGTTCGTTCGACGTGCTCGGCCGAGAAATCCGGATAACGAGGCAGCCGCTCACCATCGTCGGAGTGTTGCCCGCCGGCTTCCGCGGGTTGAGCGATCGCGCCGACCTGTGGCTGCCGCATCTGCTGGCGCCGCAAATCAGCTTTCGCGAGTACTTCACGTCGACGGAGTACTTCCACACCGTCATCGGGCAGCTGCGATCCGGGACGACGATCGAGCAGGCGCGGAGTGAGCTCGCCGTGATCGCGGCACGTATCGCCGCGGCGGTGCCGGCTCGCGACGAACGCGCTGTCGCGCGCGGGGCCGACGTCGTGCCGTTTGGCGAGGCCCGCCGCAGCACGGCCACGGTGCGATCGCGCGCGCTCGCAGCGGCCGGTTCGCTGCTGGTGCTGCTGATCGCGGCCGTGAATATCGCCATGCTTCTCGCCGCGCGCCTGGCCGATCGACAGCGGGAGTTTGCAATCCGCCTGGCCATCGGCGCCAACCGCGTGCGCGTTTTTCGCGCGGTCTCGGTCGAAATCGGGCTGGTGATGCTCGCGGGATTCGGCGCCGCCGGGCTCGCAGCGCTGTGGGCGCGCGATCTCGTCGCGAGGGTTTTGCCGCAAGCGATGGCGACGCCGGCCAACGACTACGGACAGCTCGCGAGCTTTGCCGCCATGCGCGTCGATCCGCTGGTGATGGCAATCGTGGGGGCCGTGGCGCTCGCGGCGTCGATCGTCATCGCGCTTCCAGGCTGCCGCCGCATTCTCAACGAGGAGCTCAGCGAGCTGCTGAAGCGCTCGTCGGGCGCCGCGTTTCGCACGCCGGGCCTCTCGCTGCGCACGCTGGTGGCGGTGCAGATCGCCGCGTCGATTGCGCTCCTCGGCTCGGCCGGCCTCGTGTTCCGGACCATCTGGGCATTGAGCAGCACCGATCCGGGATTCAATACCGCGAACCTCATCGCCTTCTCGTTCAACGAGGATCTCGCGGTGCAGCGGCCCGGCTCGGGTTCCGATCTAGTCGAGCGCCTGCTCACGATCGCCCGCTCCACGCGAGGAGTGAGCGCTGCAACCGTCGATCAGGCGACGCCCTTCAGCCCGCGCGGCGCGCGTCTGAGTTTGATCCTCGAGGGACGCGCCGACATGGCGGCCAACCCGCCGACGGTGGGCTGGCACCGCGTTGGACCCGATCACTTCGCGGCGCTCGGCATCCCTGTCCTCCGCGGCCGCGGCTTCGGCAACGACGATCGTCGCGGACGGCCGGCAGTCGTCGTCATCAACAAAGCGGCTGCGGATCGCTTCTTTGCGGGACAGAATCCGATCGGACAGCGCGTTGCGCTTCCGGCAGTGTTGCCTGGCGAGCCCGATACGGCTGAGATTGTCGGGGTCGTTGGCAATGTCACCTACTGGCCGCCGGACGAACCGACGGGGCCGGACGTGTATCAGCCCGCCCTGCAGTTCAGCTACTCCTTCGGCACGCTCATGGCGCGGGCGGCGGGTGATCCAGCTCAGGTGATAGGCGCCGTTCGCCAAGCCGTTCGCGAAGCCGACCCCAACCTTCCGCTGTTTGACATCGTCACATTGGAGGAACTCGCGGCTGCGGGGCGGGCCGACCGGCGGTTTCTACTCGTGCTCCTGGCCCTGTGCGCGGCGTTGGGCCTGCTTTTGTCGGCGGTTGGCGTGTTTGCAATGACCGCGTCGTGGATGGAGGCGCGGCGGCGCGAGCTTGGCGTTCGCGTGGCGCTCGGCGCCGATCCCTCGCGCATCGTCGGTCTGGTCGTGCGGGGAACGCTCTCGCAGGCCATGCTCGGTACGGCTGCGGGCCTCGTCCTGGCGCTTCTCGCCGGGCGTGCGCTCGGAGCCACACTCTTCGGCATCGCTTCCCACGATCCTCTCACCCTCGGCGGTGCGGGGCTCGCGATGCTGATGGTCAGCGTCGTAGCGGCGTATGTGCCGGCACGACGGGCACTGCGGCTCGATCCAGTGCGTGAAATGAACAGCGAGTGAACCATGAAACACATTGAATATGTGCTCAGCGTGATCCTCGCGCTGGTGCTGCTTGGCGGAATGGCGGTCTGGACTCAGGCGGATTACGCCGAAGATCAGGCGCGGTTCTCGTGCCGTCCGGGAAAGGCGTCGCCGGCGGTCACGATGAAGGGAATGGTCGTCTATCCGCGCTGTGCCGCGGGTAAGCGCGGCTAACGATCAAAGCTTGACGTTCAACCTCGAGCGCCTCCTGCGGGACGCGTTTGTCCCTGCGCGGGAGCACCCTTCCCAAAAATTCTAAGTTTGGGTCGCCTGCCCGCCGTCAAGGAGCAAATGGTGGCGCGGCTCTGAGCCAGCGGTTCTATACTCAGTCGTCCGCGCTTACCGCATGACGCGGCGCGCGAACAGTCGTACGCGGACTCCCCTTCCCCCCGGCGACGGCTCTTGGCGATTCTCTTGTGCCGCTGATGCCTAGCCTGCGTATTCTCCATCTCGAGGACTGCGCCGCCGACGCCGAGCTGGCCGCCGTGATGCTGCGGCGATCGGGCCTCGAAACGACCATCGAGAGCGCCCAGACGCGCGACGAGTTCGTCCGCGCGATCCGCCACGACACCTTCGACGTCGTCCTGTCCGACCACGCGCTGCCAGGCTTCGACGGCCTGACGGCACTCCGCCTGCTGCGCGCGCGCGATCGTATGGTCCCGTTCATTCTCGTCACCGGAGCGCTCGGAGAGGAAGCAGCCATCGAGCTGATGCGCGCCGGCGTCACCGATTACGTGCTGAAAGATCATCTGGCCCGGCTGGCAGGCTGTATCACGCGAGCCGTGGCCGAGGCCGGCGAGCGGCGCGAACGCGAGCATGCCGAGCTGGCGCTGCGGCGCAGCGAGCAGCGTTTTCACGTCGCGCTGGCGACGATGGCCGAAGGCGTCGTCCTGCTCGATGCCGAGGGCCGCGTGCATGCTGCCAACGCCAGCGCCGCACGCATTCTTGGCGCGCCGGTGCACGAGCAGCCGGGCATTTCCATTCTGGACATCCCTTCGCGCTATTACGTCGAGAGCGGCGAGCTGCTGCTGCCGCCGCGCCTTCCGCCTCTCGTCGTGCTCCGCACCGGCCAGCCGCACGACAACGTCACGTTACGGGTCGTTCGAACTGACGGTACCGGGGTATGGGTGGAGATCAGCACGCGTCCGATTCTCACTGGCGGGCAGCTCGATGGCGTGGTGATGACGCTGCACGACGTCACCGAGCGCCGAATGCTCGAGAGCCATCTCGCGCAGGCACAGAAAATGGACGCGATCGGCACGCTCGCGGGAGGCATCGCGCACGACTTCAACAACGTGCTCGGCCTCGTGCTCGGGTACGCGGACCTGTTGCTCGAGGACACTCCGCCGGACGCACCGCTGCGCACCGAGCTCGAGAGCATCCGGCAGGCGGCCCACCAGGGCGCCGCACTCACCGGTCAGTTGCTCGCGTTCAGCCGCAAGCAGAGGCTGGAGATGACCGACGTGGACGCCGCGGACGTTGCGCGCAGCGTCGAGCGGCTGCTCGCGCGCGTGATTGGCGAAGACATTACGCTGGTCGTGACCGGCGACGACGACTTGCACACGATCAGGGCCGATCGAGGACAGCTCGAGCAGGTCCTGATGAATCTTGCCGTCAACGCCCGCGACGCGATGCCGCGCGGCGGCCGGCTCACCATCGAAACCCGCAACGTCGAGCTCGACGCGCGTTACTTGTCGAGCCGCCCGAACGCGCGGCCTGGTCGGCACATGATGATCACCGTCGCCGATACCGGCGACGGGATGACGCCGGAGGTGCGCGCACGAATTTTCGAACCGTTCTTCACCACCAAGCCGCGCGGCAAA
This sequence comes from uncultured Acidobacteriota bacterium, assembly GCA_963807105.1. Classification (GTDB taxonomy): domain Bacteria; phylum Acidobacteriota; class Vicinamibacteria; order Vicinamibacterales; family UBA2999; genus DASPWV01. The sequence continues at coordinate 471,056 of CAWEAM010000007.1, forward strand.
GGGACTGGGCTCGGTCTTGCCACCGTCTACGGCATCGTCAAGCAATGCGGCGGGTCGATCGAGGTTCACAGCGAGCCGGGGCGCGGGGCCACGTTCAAGCTGTTCTTCCCCGCGGTCGATGACGCTCCAACCCGCGAGCGGCCGGCCGCCGACGCGGCTGTGCCGGAAGCGCCTTGTGAGTCCGCCACGATCCTGCTCGTCGAAGACAACGAGCGGCTGCGAAAGCTCATGGCGCACGTTTTGGAGATGCGCGGCTACCGCGTGCTCGATGCAGAAAGCGGCGAGGCCGCGCTCCTGGCGGCACAGGCGCTGGCAACTCCGCCGAATCTGCTCCTCACCGATGCGGTGCTGCCTGGCGTTTCGGGGTCGGAGCTCGCGCGTCAACTGCAAACCCGCTGGCCCGACATCAAGGTGATCTTCGTCTCCGGTTACACCGACGACACGATGGTCAACTACGGATTGCTCGACGCCGATCAGCCGTTCTTGCAGAAACCGTTCAGTCCGACCGCGCTCGAACAGAAAGTCAGCGACGTTCTCGCGGCTCACGAGTCGCACCGCTGACCGTCTCCGCTTCTTTGGATGACGGACTGACGACCGCGGCCGCGCTTGCTGCTTTACCGCTCCCGTAAGCACTTTCCTCCAGCGTAAGCGTGACTGCGGGCCGCCGCGCAGGGATCGAGCAAAACGCCCGCGTTGTCGATTGGCCCGCTTCATGCTAATGAAGGGGCGCGCCGAACATTTCACTTCTCCGGCGAGAGGGAGCAATGACGATGCGACGGGTGTTCATGACGGTTGCCGCCGCGGCAGTTCTGGTGGGAGCAACCGGGGCGACGGCCCAGGCTCAGACAATCAGGTTTACCGCACATCTGACAGGCGGGAACGAAACGCCTGTCATCCTGACTGGTGCGTTTGCCAACGCGACCGTGACGTTGGACGTGGCGACCTCCACCGTGACGTGGAGCATCGACGTCTTCAACCTGCCGTCGGGAATCAACAACGCGCACTTCCATGTTGCCCCGCCGGGAATCGCGGGACCGACCGTAGTCAACATTCCATTCACGGCCAACCAGTCGAACGACTTCAATCTGAGTGGATCGGCAACCGCAGCAAACCTCAACGTGCGCGGTGATCAAGGCATCCGCTCGTGGGACGACTTCCTCCAGGCGCTGCAGGGCGGTCAGATGTATCTGAACATCCACACGCAGGTGAATGGCGGCGGCGAGATCCGCGGCCAGGTGCTGCGCGCGCCCTAGAGGCGGATCATCACTTCCGCGGGGGCGCTCGCTAGTTCCCGCGAAACAGTTTCGGCGTGGCGTAGGCGCACGTCACTCCGGGAGGCCCGACGTCGCACGTCCCCGCGGCGTCGGGCCGCGTTTTTTGCGGCGACCCCTGTGCGCCCGTCACGAACTCCCTTCTCGACCCCCCGCGTAACGACGCTGCGCGACGAACTGATACGATCTCCCCCCGTGAAGCTCTCCATCGTCATGCCCTGCTACAACGAGCGGGCGACCATTGCCGAGATCGTCTCACGCGTTGTCGCGTCCACGATTCCCGCAGACAAGGAAATCGTTGTCGTGGACGACGGCTCGACCGACGGCACCCGCGACATCCTGAAGACGATGGACGGACGCGATGGGATCCGGGTGTTTCTGCAGGAGAGAAATCAGGGCAAGGGGGCGGCGGTCGCGCGCGGCATCCGCGAGGCCACTGGCGACATCGTCGTCATCCAGGACGCGGATCTCGAATACGATCCGCGCGAATACCCGCTGCTCCTCCAGCCGATCCTCGACGGCAAAGCCGACGTCGTCTACGGATCGCGCTTTCTCGGTTCGCCGCGCGGCCACCGTGTTCTCTACTTCTGGCATTCGATCGGCAACAGGGCCTTGACGCTGCTCTCCAATGCGTTCACCGATCTGAACCTGACCGACATGGAGACCTGCTACAAGATGTTCGTGCGCGACGTGGCGATACGCCTCGATCTGCAGTCGCGCGACTTTGGCATCGAGCCGGAGATTACCTGCAAAGTGGCGCGAATGCGGGCTCGCATCTACGAGGTGCCGATCTCCTACAGCGGCCGGACTTACGAAGAGGGCAAGAAGATCGGCCTGAAGGACGCCTTCAAGGCGGTGTGGGTGCTGCTCCGATTCGCTCGATGGACGCCGCCTCAGCGCTGACGCGGCTCGCGCGCTCGGGCGTGGTCGCCGCGGCGACGTTTTTCGCGCTGGCGATCTTCATGACATGGCCGCTCGCAGCGGCTCTCACCCGTAACATCCCGGGCGACTACGGCGATCCGCTGTACGCGGCATGGGCGCTCGCGTGGGTCTCGCATCAACTCGGGCGGGCGCTCACGGGACACTTCGACGCGCTCACGCACTTCTGGGATGCGAACCAGCTTTTCCCTGAACAACACGCGCTCGCTTTCTCCGATCACTTCATCGCCCAGGCCCTGCCGGTGGCTCCGCTGTACTGGATGACCGGCAACCCGATTCTGTCGCTCAACGCCGCCTATCTCATCGCCTTCACGCTGAGCGGCCTCGGTACGTTTCTGCTCGTCCGCGAGCTCACAGGATCGGCGGCGGCCGGCCTGGCAAGCGGTGTGGTCCTGGCCTTCAACGAATTCGTGCTCTACTCCGAGCTGTCGCATCTGCAGGTGCTCTCCACTGGCTGGATGCCGCTCGCGCTCTACGCGCTGCGCCGCTATTTCGTGGGACGCTCACGCGTGGCGTTGGCCGCCGCCGGCTGTTGCCTGGTGCTGTCGAATCTGTCCGCCGGCTACTACCTGGTGATGTTCGCGCCTTTTGTGGCGCTCTATTGCGTGTGGGAGATTACGACGCGGCGCGCATGGCGCGATCACCGGCTGCTCGTCGATCTGGCGCTGCTGGCGGCGGGCGTGCTGGTCGTCACCTTACCCTTCATCTGGCCGTACCTCGAGATGCGACGACGGTTCGGATTCAGCCGCTCTCTGGGCGAAGTGCAGTCGATGGCGGCGCCGGTTGATGCGTACCTCGCGTCGTTTCAGAGGATGGCAGTGGCGTACGTGCTCGCTGCGATCGCGATCGCGGCCAGCGCCGTGCGCGCGGTCACTCGAGCGGGGACCGCTGCCGGCACAGGGGGGCAATTGGCCGGCTTCTGGATCGTGGCGGGACTGATCGCGTTCTGGCTTTCGCTCGGTCCGTTGCCGGCCTTGTACGGCAGCACTTATCCGGCAGTCAGTCTGTATACCGCGCTCGCGCCGTATTGGCCCGGCCTCGATGCGATCCGAGTGCCGGCACGATTCGTGTCGATCTTCCTCGTGTTCTTTGCCGTCCTCGTCGGGCTCGGCGGAGGACTGCTTGCGCGGATGGGAAAGGCGGGCGTCGTCGCGACGCTCGTCCTTGGCGCAGCGATCGTTGGCATGAACGTGCGCCGGCCGTTTCCGCTGAATCGGGAGCTGCTGTCGCCGTACGTCAAGCCAACTGCCGCGTACCTGCGGCCGTCGCCAGAGCCGCCGCCGGTGTACCGATACATATCATCGCTCCCACCGAACGCCGCGCTGGCGGAGTTTCCCGCCGACGATCTCTGGTACAGCACGCGCTATCTGTATTTCTCGACGTTTCACTGGCGACCGATCGTCAACGGATTCACGTCGTTCTATCCGCCGGCGGCGCTCGATCGGATCCGCTGGCTGATCAACCCGCTGCGGACGCCCGACGAAGCCTGGACGACGCTACGCTCCGCCGGCGTGACGCACGTGGTGCTCCATACCGGCGCCTGGGATGAGAACACGGCCCGCAGCCTGATGGCGTACTTCGAAGGTCGCGGCGCCCGGATGCACGTGCAGTTCGATGGCGCGATCGTGTACGAACTGCCTCAGAAGTAGATCGTCGCGCCAAACGTGAACGCAGAGCCTTCATTAGAGATTCCCAGCCGTTCCGCGAACGGGATCAACGCGGGCGACTCTCCAATGTCGTCGTCGTCGCCGAAATGCAGGAACGTGTAGCGGTAGTCGCCGTTCACACCAAAGTGGCGATGTACGCGCAGCTCGGCACCGAATCCTGCGTGGTAGCCGATCTGCCGCGTCGTCTCCGACTCGATCGCCTGCACCGGCCCGAGAACCTCGACGCGCCGTGAATACCAACCGAGACCGCCGAAGATGTACGGCGCGATGGTGCTGCGCACCAGGAACACAAGCAGCGAGCCTTGTATCGGATAGTCCTTGATCCGCGCCGTGAGATCGTCGCCGACGACGGTCGAGCGGAAGTCCATCCCGATCTCCAACGCGGCCTTGCCGCCACCAAAGCGGACGGCGCCGCCGGTGAAGCGCTGCGAGCCGTCGAGTGCATCAGCTCCCTGCGCGAATGTGAAGCGCGGGCCGATGCCGAAGCCGCCCTGCGCCTGGGCGACGGCCGGAGCGAAGATCGCAATGAGCGAAAACGCGAGTGCTAGCCGATGCCGAGCGGTCATGCGGACTCCTCCACCGGATCGTATCGGGAGAAGGCGCGCAGAAGTGTAGGAGGGACAGGCGTGGGGTTGGGCGCGGCCAAGAAAAAGGGCTCCCGCGCGCCGCGCGCCGGGAGCCCTGTGTTTGGTCCGAACCGTTCTCGCGTTTACGCGAGAACCTTGATCACGACGCGGCGGTTCTGGGCACGGCCGTCGCGCGTGCGGTTCGGCGCGGCGGGCTTGTCTTCGCCGTAGCTGATCACATTGATCTTGTGGAGCGGCACCTGATGCTTCTCGTGCAGATAGCGCTTCACGGCTTCGGCGCGCTCGAGCCCAAGGCGCTCGTTGTACAATTTGTCGCCGACATTGTCGGTGTGACCTTCAACCTCGATCCACACGGCGCTCTTCTGGCTCGAGAGACCCGAGACCATCTGATCGATCGCGGTCGCCGCTTCCTCAGGCAGTGCGTTCTGGCCGAACTTGAATTTCCCCTGATCCTCGCTCAGCACCACTTCGAAGAGGAGCTTCCGGGCTGCGGCTTCGATCGTCGACGCGCGGGCATCGGCGCGCGTGCCGACTTCCGTCGCCTTGTTGCCGGCGGCGTCGGCCGACGACTGTGCCTGGCCCGCGGCGCTCTGGGCCGCTCCGGCCTTCGAGTCGACTTCCGTGATCCGGCCTTCGGCCACGCGGACGCGTTCCTGCGTCTCCTCCAGGGACTTGCTCACCGTGGTGACCTTGTCGTTGACCTGGCCAACCTCGGTGCGTACGAACTTCTTGGTCGCGCAGGCGGGCGCGACGGCGAGTGTGAGTGCGAAAACACTGACGACGAAAACGGGCTTACGCATGATCCAGTCCTCCTAACGACTGTTGTTGGGCACGCCGTCGCCAGCCATATAGCCGCTCCGCGTGCGAACGATTAAGCCTTTGTCACGAGTCCGGACATCGAGGCGACGCCAACCCTTCGTCGACATCGGCTCGAAGGCAAGGACGTACTGCTCTCTCAGTTCGTCAATCACCTGGCGCGAGACCTTACTGGTCTGCGATGGGGTGCTCGCGTAGAAGAACGCACCGCCGGTCCAGTTCGCGAGATCCTCGACCGTGGCGAGCGCACCCGGGCCGGCGGGACGTGCCGCCGAGATCTTCCAGGCCCGGGTGATCGATAGGCAAGACGGTCGCGATCACGTACACCGGCACGTCGATCGCGCTCGCCACGCCTGATACTTCCGCGGGGGACAACCTGCTGTAGGTATCCATTCCGTCGGTAATGACGATGACCGCACGGCGGCGCCCGGTGCGCGTGGCGACGCGTTGTGCGGCCTCGGCTACGGCGTCATTTAGAGAGGTGGCGCCGAATGGATCGACCTCCCCCAGCGCACCTTGCAAGGTACGCGTATCGACCGTGAACGGCGCCACCTCTTCTAACCGGCTGTCAAAGGTGAACAGCGCGGCTTCGTCGCGGCCCTGCTCCAGCCACGACAGCACGTGGTGGGCCGCAAATTTGGCAGCCAGGGTGCGATCCGCAACCCGCATGCTGCCGCTGATATCAAAGAGAATTGCGACACTGACGGGCGACGGCTCCGATCGAAAATCGCTGATCGAGCGCCGTACGCCCCCGTCGTAAACCTCGAAGTCGTTCGACGTCAGCCCCTTCACCAGCCGCCCCTTCCGGTCGCGAACCGTCGCCGAGACAGTCACAATCTCGACGCCGGACTTGAAGCTCGGAGTCTGGTCGCCCGGTTGACCCGCGGATGGCCGCGAGGGCCTGCGGGAACCCTGACCGAGCGTCGGAGCCGACGCCGACAGGAAGAAGGCGAGGAGGAGGAGCCCCCGTCTCATGCCCACTGCCTGTATCAAGTGCCTTGCCAAGCCAGTAAGTAATTGCATATCAACGATTTTCCTCTCTTTGGCGGTTGACGGACGGCGCTGTAAATCGGGGAGATCGTGTAGCATTTACACCACGCCATCGGTCAAGATGCACTCCGGTTGCGACGTTCAACGACGCCCCCGCGACTCGGGCAACGCGGCGGATTGACCGATAATGCTTGCCGATGCGCGCTTCTGCAGTTGCCGCCATTCGCACCGCTCACCGGGTAGACCGCTTCACCTATGCCATTCGGAATATCGTCGCAGAGGCCCGGAACGTGGAGGCCTCGGGCAAGAGAGTCCGCTATCTCAATATCGGCGATCCGAACCAGTTCGGGTTCGTCACGCCGCCGCACCTGATCGACGGCGGTCGAGCGGGCGATGCGCGACGGGCACAACGGCTACACCGCCTCGCCAGGCATCGTCGAAGCGCGCGAAGCGGTGGCCGCCGACTTCTCCAGGCGCGGCGTACCGACCTCACCTGATCGCGTGCTCATCACGTCGGGGACTTCGGAGGGCATCGAGCTGGCGCTGACCGCGATCGTCAACGAAGGCGAATCGGTGCTCGTTCCGTCGCCGACGTATCCGCTCTACACCGCGGTGCTCGCGAAGATCGGCGCAGAGCCGTCATACTACCGCACCGATCCGGCAAACGGTTGGCTGCCGGATCTCGATCACATCCGCCGGCAGATCACGCCGCAGACGCGCGCGCTCGTCGTAATCGATCCCAACAACCCGACCGGCGCGGTGTATCCCGACTCGTGTGCGGCGCGAGCTGATCGCCCTCGCCGACGAGCACGGACTCGTGATTCTCGCCGACGAGGTGTACGGCGATCTCGCCTACGACGGCGCGGTCGCGCCGATGGCGACGCTCGATCTCGACGCGCCGATCATTTCGTATTCGAGTCTTGTCGAAGGCGTATCTCGCGCCAGGCTGGCGTGCCGGATGGATGGCGTCGGCGCGACGCCGCGTCTCGACGCCGCGCTTGGCGGCGATCAAGAAGCTCGCCGACGGGCGGCTGTGCAGTCCCGGACCGATGCAGTACGCCGTCGTCGCGGCGCTCACCGGCGACCGGTCGCATCAGGTCGGCGTTTCGTCAGGCGCTGCGCGAGCGCGCCGAGCTCACGACGACGCGGATGAACGCGATTCCGGGCATGCGGTGCGTGGCGCCGCGCGGCGCGTTTTACGCGATGCCGCAGCTTCGCCTTGCCGGCCGGCCGCACCGACAGGACTTCGTCCTCGGCCTGCTGCGCGCGAAGGGCGTGCTGGTCGTCTACGGCTCGGGGTTTGGCGCTGATCCCGCTGACGGACCTTCCGCATCGTGTTTCTCGCGCCGCTCGCCGAGCTCGGCGACGATCTACGACGACATCGCCGACTTCGCGCAGGAGTATCGCTGATTGCGGACCGACGATCCCTCTCCTTCGGCGCGATCGCGTGACCGACTCGCCAGACGATCCGCGCCGCCTCATTCGTGTTCGGCGTCCTCGCGTCAGCATCGCCGCGGTTCTTGTGCTCGTTGCGTGCTGTACCAGGTGCGCAGCGTCCTGCTGCTCGCCTACGTGAGCGGCCTCTTCGCGATGGGCATCTCGCCGCTGGTGCAGATGATCGAACGGCAGCGATTGATTCCGATCGGCGCGCGCCTGCCGCGGTGGCTGGCGATTCTCATCATCTACGCGGTGATTCTCGGCGCGATCGTGTTGATTGGCGCGAGCGTCATTCCACCGCTCGTCGAACAGGCCGAGGAGTTGTGGCGCACGCTGCCGGAGCGGATCGAGCAGGCGCAGGCCGCGCTCGTGCGGATTCGGGATCTTGCGGCAGCCGATCACGCTCGGCGAGGCGGTGCAGCAGGCACCCCCGGGCGGCGGCGCGACGGCCGTCGGCACGGTCTTCGGCGCCGTCCGCAACGTGCTCGGCGGCGTGTTCGGCGTGATCACGCTGTGCTGCTGACGTTCTACATGCTGGTCGAGTCAACCAGATCTTCCCGTTCTTCGTGCGTCTGTTTCCCGAGAGCACAGCGCGCGCAGGTGAGCGACGATCATCGCGACCGCCGTGATCGAAGGTGAGCGCCTGGCTGGGCGGTCAGCTTCTGCTGGCGCATCATCATCGGCGCCACGTCGGCGATCGGTCTCGGCTTGATGGGCGTGCCGTATTTCTACGTGCTCGCGCTGATTTCCGCCGTCGGCGAGATGATCCCGATGGTCGGGTCCGATCCTCGCCGCCATTCCGGCGATCCTCGTCGCGGTGACGGTCTCGCCCGGCCTCGCGATTGGCGTCGCGGTCTTCTTCATCGTTCAGCAGCAGCTCGAGAACACAGTGCTCGTCCCGAAGATCATGGGCCGGCAGGTCGGTCTCAGCGCGGTCTCGGTGATCCTCGCGCTGGCGTATCGGCAGCGAGCTGCTCGGCGTCGTCGGCGCGATCCTTTCTGTTCCAACGGCCGCGATCATTCAGGTGCTGGTGCAGGAGCTCGTCACGCGCGATGGCTAGCACGCATGATCGTGGGACGCGGCACGACCTGCGGCACGTCTTTCTGCATCTATCTCGTTATTGCCCTCGTGATGACCTGGCCGCTGGCGGCGGCCTGAGCCGCGACGTGCCCGGCGATCTCGGCGACTCGCTGCTCAACATGTGGATTCTCGGGCTGGGGCGCCGAGAACCTGCCGCGTGCTCGTCACGGGCGCAGATGTCGCTCGCCGAGCTTCTGGAACGCCAACATCTTTCATCCCGAGCCGCTCGCGCTCGCATTCTCGGAAACGCTGTTCGGCCAGGTGCTGCAGATCCTGCCGATCTACCACCTGACCGGGAATCTGATCCTCTGCTACAACCTGCTTTTCCTGAGCACGTTCGCGCTCTCGGGCCTCGGGATGTACCTGCTGGTGCGCGAGTTCACACGGCGATCGCTCGCGGCGTTCGTCGGCCGGCCTTCTCTTTGCGTTCGTGCCCTATCGCATCGCGCAAATCGCCCACATCCAGACGCTCAGCTCGCAGTGGATGCCGTTCGCGTTGTACGGCTTCCGCCGCTATCTCATCGACGTCGCACACCACGCGCGCTCGCCGGCGGCAGCGCGCGCGCTCGCTGATGCAGAACTGGTCGTGCGGCTACTTCCTGATCTACTTCACGCCGTTCGTCGCTGCTGTTCGTCGTGCATCAGATCCTCGCGACGGGCCGCGTGCGCGACTGGCGCGTCTGGGCGGCGTTTCGGCGCCGCGGCGATCGTCGTCGCGCTCGGCACCTGGCCGATTCTCGCGCTCTATCTGGAGGCGCAGCGCGTGCACGGCATGCGAACGGCCGCTGGCGGAGATCGTCGGCTTCTCGGCCAAGATGTCTCAGTTATTTCACGGCGCCCGAGGCGCTTGCGATTGCTCGGACCGCACGTGCGAGCATGGCCGAAGCCCGAGGGTGAGCTCTTCCTCGGCGTTTGTCGCTGCTCGCGGCTTGCCGCGGTTGCGATTGCGCGCATCGCTACCAGAGCGAGCGTGGAGCGCCCAACGCCGATGCGCCGCCGGACGCGCAGGCCAACGGCGCGTCCTGCGTTCGACGCTCGCCATCGTCCTCGGCATCGTCGCGATGGCACTGACGGCCGGCCTGATTGGCGTGATCTTCACCGGTGGCTTCGTCACGTCGATCGCAGGCGTGCCGATTCGCGCGACCAACGCGCCGCGGCAGCTTGCGCGAATTGGCGGCGGTGGTCGCTGTGCTGCTGCTGTTTCCGGGAGGTTCCGAGCGACGGCGGCGGCGTTCATGCGCTTCACTCGCGGGGCATCGCCGCTGTCTCGCTGCTCCTCGCCGCGTGGCTGTCGCTCGGCCCGATTCCGCAGACGGGCCGTGCCGCCGTCAGCGGCTTCGGTCTGTACAGCGTGCTGCTCGAGCACGTGCCCGGCTTCGCGGGCCTTCGCGTGCCGGCGCGCTACGCAATGATCGTGGATGTTTTCCTGTCTCTGCTCGCCGGCCTTGGCACGGCGTGGCTGCTGGCGCGTGGACGCGTCAGGCCATTCGCATTGCCGGTGGCCGCGGCGCTTTGCGCCGCGTTCATCGACCGAGGCGTGGTTTGCGCCGATGCCGGTCAACCAGACTTGGGGCGAGAGCGGCGCGATCCCCCCGCCACGCGTCGAGCCGGCGGCCACGGCGCCCGCCGTGTACCGGCATCTCGCCTCATTGCCGGGCGACTTCGCGATTGTCGAATTCCCGTTCGGGGATCCGGCGTGGGAGCTGCGCTACGTCTATTACTCCACTGTCCATTGGAAGCGGATCGTCAACGGTTACAGCGGCGGCTTTCCGCAACGTTACAGAATCCGGATGGCGCGCTTCGAGCGGCTGCGCGACGCGCCCGAAGCCGCGTGGGCCGAGCTTCAGGCCGCAGGCGAGCCGCTGCGTTGTCTGCACGAAGCGCGATGCCGCCCGACGAGCGTCATTGATTGCGAGCAATGGCTCGAACGCCACGGCTTTCGCGATGCCGGCCGCTTCGGCAGTGACGTGCTCTACACGTACGCGGATGTAGCATACGTGGGTATGCGCGCCGACCCGCTGACAGTTTCTCTCCGACGAACTCGACAATCTCCGACAGCAGGGACTGTATCGCAAGCTTCGCGTGCTCGAAGGCGAGCAGCAGGCGCACGCGACGTTCGATCACAACTCGGTCGTCAATCTCTCGTCCAACAACTATCTCGGGCTCACCACGCACCCGAAACTGCGCGCAGCGGCGCTCAAAGCGGTCGAGCAATACGGCGCCGGGTCGGGATCGGTGCGCACGATTGCCGGAACGATGGAGCTCCACATGGAGCTCGAGCGGCGCCTCGCCGCGTTCAAGCAGGTCGAGGCGGTCGTGGTCTTTCAAAGCGGCTTTACCGCCAACGCCGGCACCGTATCTGCGATCCTCGGTAAAGACGACGCGATCGTCTCGGACGAGTTGAATCATGCGAGCATCATCGACGGATCGCGTCTGAGCCGCGCGACGATCAAGGTGTTTCCGCACAAGGACGCCGACGCGGCGCGACGGATTCTGAAGGAGCTGCCGGCGTCGCAGCGCAAGCTGCTGATCACCGACGGCGTGTTCTCGATGGACGGCGATCTCGGCCCGCTGCCCGATCTCTGCGCCGTCGCGGAGGAGTTCGGTGCGATCATGATGGTGGACGACGCGCACGCGAGCGGCGTGTTCTGGCGGCAGGGGCGCGGCACCGTCGATCACTTCAATTGTCACGGCCGCGTCGACATTCAGGTAGGCACGCTCTCGAAAGCGATCGGCGCGCTCGGCGGCTACGTCGCAGGCACTAGCGATTTCATCGAGTTCCTCTATCACCGGGCGCGGCCGTTTCTCTTCTCCACGTCGCATCCGCCGGCGGTCGCCGCGGCCTGCATCGCCGCGCTCGACGTGCTCGAAAGCGAGCCGCAGTGGATGGAGCGGCTCTGGGACAACACCCGGTTCTTCAAGGCCGGCCTGAAAGCGCTCGGCTTCAACACCGGCGCCAGCGAGAGCCCGATCACGCCGGTCATCGTCGGCGAGGCGCACAAAGCGATGGAGATGTCGGACAGGTTGTTTCAGCGCGGCGTCTTTGCTCAGGGAATCGGTTTTCCGACCGTGGCGCGTGACAAGGCGCGGTTGCGCACGATCGTGACGGCGACGCACACGCGCGACGACCTGCAATATGCGCTCGACATGTTCGGGAAGGTCGGCAAGGAACTCGGCGTCATCTGAATTCGTCAGTTATAAGTTGGCGACGTTGCCATGAAGTCCTCAGCTCGCGCGTTTTTCGAAACGTACACCAAGGACTTCTCCACCGAAGAGCTGAGCAAGCTCTTTACCAGGGAGACGCCGGAGGCCTACCAGTTTTTCGCGCGCGGCATCAACACGGCGGAGCTCGAGGGCCTGCCGTGGCATCGCCGGGCCGCGAAGTACGTGCAGGCCTTCTTCCTCGCCTTCACGATGCGGCTGTCGCCGGCGCGCCGCGTGATTTACGGCGCCGCCCTCGTCTTCGCGGTGATCGGCGTCGTCAATCTCTTCTCGCGAGTCGGCCTCGTCTACTTCTCTCTTCCGCCGCCGCTCACGTTCATCCGCGTCGCCGTGCCCGCCTTGCTCTTCCAGCAGGGAACCACGGCGCTGGTGCTCGGCTTCCTGCTGATGAACCTGCTCGTCCTCCTCGAGGTGGCCGACCGCCTCTCGCTGAAGCGCGACCTCGAGGTCGCGCGCGAGATTCAGCAGGCGATGCTGCCCGAGGGCACCTGGTCGAGTCCCGGCGTGGAGGCGTATGGCATCACGCAGCCGGCCAACACCGTGGGCGGCGACTTCTACGACATCCTGCCGCAGCCGGACGGGCGGGTGATTGTGGCGCTTGGCGATGTGGCGGGCAAGGCGAGCCCGGCGGCGCTGCTCATGGCCCTGCTGCTCGCGATGATGCGCACGCTGGTGGACGAAGGACTGACGATCGCGCAGCTCGTCGCGCGCTTGAACATCCAGATCGCGCGGCACGCGCCGCCCTCGCGATTCATCACGCTGTTCGTCGCCTTGTACGACCCTCGCACCGGGGAAATGGAGTTCGTCAACGCCGGTCAGACACCACCGCTGCTGCGCCGGCAAAACGGTACGATGGAGCGGCTGCTTACCGGCGGAATCGCCCTGGGCCTGTTCGAGCGAAGCGAAATACGCGGCGGGCACGGTGACACTCGAGCCCGGCGACGCGCTCGTCATGTACAGCGACGGCATCACCGAAGCAGAAGATCCGGCGGGGCAGCCCTTCGACGAAATCGGGCTGGAGCGTACGCTGGCGCTGTATCCCGGCGCGTTTCCCGATGCTTCCGCGTCGCGCATCGGACAGGCGATTTTCGACGCGGTCGAGCGGCACCGGCGCGATTCGCGGCTGGCCGACGACCTCACGGTTCTGGTCCTCAGCCGCCTGTCCTGACGGGCTGGTCGGCGCGCACGAAGCCCTGCCGCGACGCCGAATCAGATGGCCTAAGTCGAGGTTTTGGCGTCTAATCAACACGTAAACACGGAAGCAATCGTCCCGTGCCATGCGCGTATTTGCACTCCTTGTTTTTCTTGGCGCCGCCCCTCTTGCTCACGCTCAGCAACCCGCTAGCGCTCTGCCCTCCGACGAAGACCTGAGTATTCAGAGCTTCCTGCAGGCCGTCGAGAGAGCGATCTCAACCACCAACCGCGCAGCCTGGCTCGATCTGCTCTCGCCGAATGCCGATCGCGACGCCGCGACCGAATTCTTCGACTCGATGGTGCCGCAGGGCGTGACGGCGGCGGTCGTGCGCGGGCGCGATCGCAAGGACCTCCTGGGCACGCTGCCCGGCGACGGCTACAGCTTGATGACCGAAGTGTTCATCGAGACGGGGACGCGCGGCCGCATCATGACGTGGACGCTCGACATCCGGAAGCCGCGCGATTCGACCGAGCAGCAGCCGTGGCGGCTCGTCGGGCACGAGCGCCTGTCGTTCGTCGAGGGGCTGCATCGCCTCTCGCTCAATCGCGCAAAGCAGTTCACCGCGCGTGACGTCGTCGTCAAATCGGTCGACTTCGAGCTGCGCCTGCCCGCGGGCGACGCCTTCGTCGCCGAAACGTCGGAGGGCATTACCGCGCTGGTCCTGATCGGCGACGGCACCATGGTGTTTAAGCCGGCGCCGCCCGAGGAGCGCGGTCAGCTCAAGATCTTTGCGGGCAGCGAGGCGATCGAAACGCCGTTCACGGCGGCCTTCATCCGCCTCAACCCCTACGAGTTCGAACAGCAGCAGCTGCGGCAGTCGCTCACCGAAGCTCCCGCGGTCGATCAGCGGCTCTTTCGCCGGGCGCAGACGCTCTTCGACGAGGACATCAGCAAGTCGTTCAGCCTCGACCTGAGCGATCTGAGCCGCGACACGTGGTCGCTCCTGCCGCAGACCGGCGATTTCCTCGCCGAGGTCCGGACGCGCCGGTTCGACACGCTCACCTTCGCGCGATCCACGGGCGAGCCCGAGGACGTCACGCTCTTCCATCGCGGCCGCAAGAAGAACATCGCGTCGTACGCGTCGCCGATGAAATTGAGCAGCCGCGGCCCTACGTACAACGAGGACGACCTCGCGGAGTACGACATCCTCAACTACACCATCGACGCGACGTTCTCGCCGGAGCGCGGATGGCTCGAGGGGCAGACGCGCCTTCGGCTCCGGGTCAAGACGTTCGCGCTCGCGGCGCTCACCCTGCGACTCAACGACAAGCTCACAGTCAAGGCCGTGAGCAGCGACGAGCTCGGCCGCCTGCTCTTTCTCCGTGTGCGCAATCAAAACGCCATCGTCATCAACCTGCCGTCGGCGGTCGCGCGCGATCTCGAGCTCACGCTCACAGTTGCGTATCAAGGCCCGATGCAGACGCAGCGGCTGGACGAGGAGTCGATCGAGGTGACACAGGAGGGCGGACGAAATCAGCCGGAGGATTTGCCCTACGTCCCACCCGAACCGAACTGGCTCTTCAGCAATCGCAGCTACTGGTATCCGCAGGGCCAGGTGACGGATTACGCGACGTCCACCGTACGGGTCACGGTGCCGTCGACCCACGGTGTGGCGGCCAGCGGAGTGATGACCACGGCGAGCGCCGCCGCGACCGCGCCGGGACCAGGCGGACCGCAGATCACCTACACGTTCGAGGCGCAGCAGCCGTCGCGCTATATCGGGCTTGTCATCAGCCGGATGAGCACCGTCGACGCGTCGCACGTTGCGCTCGAGATCGTGCCGCCACAAGGCGTGACGCAAGCCCCCGCGACGACCTACGTCGGCAACGGCGTGCTCGCGCCGCAGCGCGCCTCGTCGAAGACCATTCCTCCGATTGGGTCGCGCAACACGATGATGCTGTCGGTTCTCGCCAACCGCCGCCAAGTGGCCAAGGGCCGCGAGATGGTGGGCACGGCGGCCGACATCGTGCGCTACTACGCATCGGTGGTTGGCGACATTCCGTTCGACGCACTCACGGTCGCGATGGTGGAAAACACGCTGCCCGGCGGCCACAGCCCGGCGTACATGGTGATGCTCAACAACCCGTCGCCGCTCTCGCCGTTTTCGTGGCGCAACGATCCGGCGGCGTTCTCCAACTATCCCGAGTTCTACATCGCGCACGAGATCGCGCATCAGTGGTGGGGACAGGCGGTCGGCTGGCAGAACTATCACGAGCAGTGGCTCAGCGAAGGCATCGCGCAGTATTTCGCCGCGCTTTACGCCCGCGAGCGGCGCGGCGAGCCCGCGTTCCGCGAGTTGCTCCGCCAGTTCCGGCGATGGACGCTCGATCAGTCCGATCAGGGGCCGATCTGGCTCGGCTATCGCCTCGGACACCTCAAGAACGACAGCCGAATCTTCCGCGCCGTGCTCTACAACAAGAGCGCCGGCGTGCTGCACATGCTCCGCCGGCTGATTGGCGACGACGCGTTCTTCCGCGGCATGCGGCGCTTCTACGCCGACAACCGGTTCAAGAAGGCGGGCACCGACGAGCTCCGGCGGGCGATGGAGGCCGAAGCCGGCCAGCCGCTCGAGCGATTCTTCCAGCGGTGGGTGCTCGAATCCACTCTGCCGAGGCTGCGTTATTCGACGACCGTCGAGGGCCAGGACCTCGTCGTCCGGTTCGAGCAGGTGGGCGCCGCGTCCGGCGCGCTCTTCGACCTGCCGGTGACGATTGCGATCAACTACAGCGACAAGACCACCGAGGAGATCGTTCCGGTTACGGAGGCTGTCGTCGAAAAGCGGATCCGGCTCAAGGGAACGCTGCGCAACGTCGAGGTCAATTCTGATGATGCGGCGCTGGCCGTGTTCGAGAAGCGGTAAACGCTACGGGACGAAGATTCCGGCCACTTTCATCGGGCCGTTGGGCTCGGACCGCTCACACACCACGTAGAACCTCGAGCCGGACACGCTGTACGCGCGCGTGTGGCGATCGCCGGTACTGCGCGCGCGTCACGTACGGCGGACCATCGGCAAACTTCGCCGGAACCGTCTGTT
This sequence comes from uncultured Acidobacteriota bacterium, assembly GCA_963807105.1. Classification (GTDB taxonomy): domain Bacteria; phylum Acidobacteriota; class Vicinamibacteria; order Vicinamibacterales; family UBA2999; genus DASPWV01. The sequence continues at coordinate 487,295 of CAWEAM010000007.1, forward strand.
CGAGGCGTGAGTGGAGATCGCCCTGCCGCAGCTCGCGGCCATCGAGGAACAGCATGACGGGCACTTGAAGCGCGCCGTTGGGCACGCCGGGCGGTGTGCTCTTGGTGAGCTGCGCTTCGCCGATCGCGGCCTGCACGCTCGGCCCGATCACGCGCTGAATGGGGACGGAAACCACCCAGAGAAGCAGGCCGGCCGCGACGGCCGCGGCGATCCACTCGAATACCGAGCCGACCCGGAGGCGTCGCTCCTCCACGGCGCCAGTCTACGCCGCTCGCACGAGAGAAAAAAGCACAACCGTCGGCCGCGCAGACGGCCGGTTGAAGATTGATATGATTCATCGTTGCCCATGGAAACCGTCACGCTCACCATTGATGGCCGGCAGATTTCGGTGCCCAAGGGCACTACCGTCCTTCAAGCGGCCATCGAGTCCGGCATTCAGGTTCCGTACTACTGCTACCACCCCGGTCTCGGCATCGACGCGTCATGTCGCGTCTGTCTGGTCAAGATCGAAAAAATGCCGAAACTGCAGACGTCCTGCTCCACGCCGGTCGCCGAGGGCATGGTGGTTCTGACGCAGGATGCGGAATCGGTCGAGGGGCGCGCCGGCGTATTCGAGTTCCTGCTCATCAACCATCCGCTCGACTGCCCGGTGTGCGACAAGGGTGGCGAGTGCCCGCTGCAGGACTTTTCCTACAACTTCGGCAACGCGGAGAGCCGGATGGACTTTCCGCGTCGCGTGTTCGACGGCGAAGGCGTGCGGGCCGACGTGGACTTCGGGCCCACGCTCATGCTCAACCGCAATCGCTGCATCCTCTGCACGCGGTGTATCCGCTACATGCGCGAGATCGACGGCGATGCGCAAATTGGCATCGTCGATCGCGGCAACGGCAGTGAGATCGCCACGTTCAACGAGCAGGGTGTTCACTCGCTCCTCTCGGGCAATCTCATGGACGTGTGCCCGGTCGGCGCCATCACCACGCGACAGTACCGGTTCCGTTCCCGGCCGTGGGACAACCCGGCGGCCGTGGACACGATTTGCACGTTGTGTTCGAAGGGCTGCAACACCACCGGCTGGATCAAGGCCAAGCCCGAATGGGCGAAGGGATCGCGCCTAATTCGCGTGACGCCGCGGTACAACGAGACGGTCAACGATTTCTGGATGTGCGATATCGGGCGCTTCCACTACACGTGGGTCGAAGGCGATCAGCGCAATCGCCATCCGTTGATCGCCAGGGACGGCGGGCAGCAGGCGGTTCCGTGGACAGACGCGTTGATGCGAACCCGCGACCTGCTCGAGGCTGCGGGTCGGCGCGACCCGGCGTCGGTGCGGTTTCTCACCTCGGCGCACGCCTCGATCGAAGAGTTGTACGTGCTGAAAAAGCTCGCGACCTCGCTCAAAGGCGAGAGCGGCGCCGATCACGTGCATGTCGGATGGCGCCGCTCCGCGAAGCTTCAGCCCGAAGGGACGAAGTTCCGGGTGCCGGCTACGGACGCGCCGAACGTCAACGGCGCGCGGGACATGGGCTTGCCCACCGCCAACGGCAACGACGGCGACGCCGACCTCTCAACGCTGAAAACTGCAGTCGATCAGGGGCGGGTGTCGGTCGTCTACGTCGTCGACTCCGGCCCCGACGGGTCACTCGGTGACGTCCGCTGGCTCATCGATGCGCGGCGTAACGGAGTGGTCGCCACGATCATCTATCAAGGTGTGCTGTCCACCGAGCTGGCAAAGGCGGCCGATATCGTGCTGCCCGGCGCCGCATGGGTCGAGAAGGACGCGACGTACGTTAACGATCAGAACATCCTTCAGGCGTCCTCGAAGGTGCTCAGTCCCCCTGGAGAAGCTGTGGACGACTGGCAGATCCTAACGAGTGTGGCTGCCGCAGTCGGGTTGCCGTTCACCTACGCGAGCTCGCTGGAGGTGCGTGCGGAGATCGCCGCGAACATGCCGCAGTCGCCCTCATACGCCGCGCTCAGCAGTCAGACCTTCAATCGCCCGCTGCCGCTGAAGCACTGGCTCGAGGCCAGCAATCCGATGGAGCGCTGGAAGTGGAACACGCTCTTCCAGGACCTGCCGCCGGTCAAGGGTCATAACGTTCAGATGGAAGGCGCGCCCGTTCCGGCGGTGATTCCGCTTCGGCTCGTGACCACCGAGATTTCGCGCTCCGAGTAACCACATGGAAGCCCTGTTCGCGTCGGCGCCGTCAGTCGCAGCGTTTCTCGCCGGTGTGCTGAGCTTCATCTCGCCGTGCGTCCTCCCACTGGTGCCCGGGTATCTGTCCTTCGTCTCCGGCGTGTCGTTGGACGAGATGCGCGGAACCGCCGCGGCCCCGGCGCAGAACAGCGCGCCGGTCCGGCGGCGAATGCTGCTGGCATCGATTTTCTTCGTGCTCGGCTTCTCACTGGTTTTCGTGACGCTTGGCGCCAGTGCGACGGCGCTCGGCCAGTACGTGATGGAGCGGAGCACGCTCCTCGGGAGGGTGGCCGGCGTCATCATCATCCTGTTCGGCCTTCATACGATGGGCGTGCTGAGGATCGGCTGGCTCTACCAGGAGAAACGGTTTCAACAGTCGAGCAAGCCGGCCGGGCTCATCGGATCGTTGCTCGTCGGGATCGCGTTCGCGTTCGGGTGGACGCCGTGCATCGGCCCGATCCTCGCCTCGATTCTCGCGATCGCCGGAACCCAAGAGACCGTCGGCCAGGGCGTCCAGCTGCTGTCGGTTTATTCAGCGGGCCTCGCGATTCCGTTTCTCCTCACCACGCTGGCGATCGATCGGTTCTTCGCCGCCTTTGCCAAAATCCGCCGTCACTACCACAAGGTCGAACTCGTCTCCGGCGCGCTGATGATTGTCATCGGCTTGCTGATCTTCACCAACAACCTCACCGTCATCGTTCGATATCTCGAGCCGTATCTCCCGTATTACTGAGAGAGAAGAAGCCGCGTTCGGATCGGCGTCACGTGCTATTCTTCGCCTGACGTGACGAACCGCTGGATTCGATTTCTGCTCGCAGTTTTGGCGATTGTCGCGGCCGCCGGCGCCGCCTACCGCATCCTGCAGGACGAACAGCGGCTCGCCAGCGACATCGTCGCGAGCCGTCGCGCGAGCGCCGCCGCCGAAGCCGCGATGACGTCGATCGACGATTTCAAGGCCACGCTCTTCGCTTACGTCGCGCCCGGGCAGAGCGTCGATTTCTGGACGTCGCGCAGCGCGGCGCTCCTCGACAAGACCCGCGCGGCCCTGCTCGAGCTCGACGCGGCGGCGAGCGCCGCAGGACTCTCGCTCGGTGACTCGCTCGACGTCTCGGATCGGCTGGCCGCGGCCGAGCACCGCGCGCAGAACTACGTGCGATCGCAGCAGGCGCTGCTCGCCGGCGAGATCATCTTTCGGGAAACACGCGATCTGATCGACGGGCTGCGTATCAACGTTGTCCGCGTACGCGATCAGCTCAACTCGTCGGCAAGTGAGCGCCAGGGCGAGATTCGTCGCGGACAGATGTACCTGGTCGGCGGGGCGACCGGCATCCTCGCCATCGTGATGCTGCTGCTGGTTCCCACCGGCAGTCAGGCGTCGCGAGAATCGCCGGCGCCTGTCGGCCGAATGATCGACCCTCGACCTGAACCGCCGCGTCCGCCTTTGCAGATCGCAGCCGCGGCGCCGCAACGGGTCGCCGCAGCGAATGAGAAGGCCGCATCCGACGAACGGCCGGCGCGAGGCGAGCGGCCTGCGAGTGGGATTCGAAAGCAGCCCGACTTTGCCGCGGTGGCGTCGTTGTGCGGCGACCTGGCCACGGTGACCGACAGCGCTCAGATGGAGCACGTTCTCGATCGCGCCCGCAAGCTGCTCAACGCGCGCGGGCTGATCGTGTGGGCGAGCACGGCCGAGCGCGACGAGCTGCAACCGGTGGTGGCGTCGGGCTACGACGCACGCGTGATAACGCGGCTGGGGCCGATTCGCAAGGACGCGGAAAACCTCACGGCTGCTGCATTTCGCGAAAACGCGGTGCGCAGCAGCGCGGCCGCCGGTTCCACGGCGGCGGCGCTGGCCGTGCCGCTGCCGGCGCCCGAGGGCCCGGCAGGCGTGTTCTCCGCCGAGCTCGCCACGGCCGCCACCGCCGACGAAGGAACGCTCGCGGCTGCGCGGCTCGTGGCCGCGCAGCTTGGGACGCTGTTGGGAAGTGCGCTGCCTAAATCGCCGGATGCAGAGGCCGACGCGTCGGCGTCGCCGGCGGCTCGATCGTCGTCTTGACGGTCGATTCCTGCTTGTCCCGCACGATACCGACCGCCACTTCTCCGGTCTTGTCGCGAAGCTCGCTCACCAGATCGTCGTAGCCGCGCACCCGATCGCCATCGATCGACGTGATCACGTCGCCGGCCTTGATCCCAGCTTTCGCCGCCGGTGAATCCGCCGTCACGCCCGATACCAGCACGCCGCCGTCCTTGACGCCGAAATACTCGGCGAGCTGCGGCGAGAGCGTTTCGATCTGCACGCCGAGACGGCCGCGGACGGAGCGCGGCGCCAGCATGCCGTCGAAATCGAAATTGAAGCCGGGCGCATCGAAGCGGAACTCGCGGAAACGCGGCTCGAGCTCGCGGAATCGCGGCTCGAGATCGCGCATCCCGCGGGCAATCTCGCGCCCGATCAAGTCGCCATCGAAGCCCCAATCGAACGCCCGGCTCTGCGGTGTGATCTCGACGGTGTCGCGTTTACCGTCGCGCAGGTATCCGAGGCGCACGGCCCGGCCAGTAGGCGTTTCGGCCACCAGCCGCGAAAACTGACGCGCGCTTCGAATCCGCTCGCCGTCGAACTCGACCACGATGTCACCCTCGCGGAGGCCGGCCTTTGCCGCGGGGCTGTCGCCGTCGACGCTCTCGACTCGCACGCCGCGGCCCGCCTCGCCGGCGGCCTTCAGCTCGTCGCCAGTAAGGTCTTCGACCATCACGCCGATCTGGCTGCCGCGGCCGTCAAGCAGGGACAGGCGCCGATCCCCGTCGCGCCGCGGCCGCTCGCGCTGGCCGGACGACGACTGCGCCACGAGCGTGCTCACGGCGATGGCGACCGCCCCCGCCAGAACAAGGGGAAATATCGCAAACCTGACGTTTTTCATCCGTATTCCTCCGTCCAAGGAGTCAGACGACGAAGGCTGTCGTACGGTTGGCGTTGGTGGCTTCGCCTATGGGACCAAAAGTCGCCCGCACCCCAGGCACCTAAGGGCCCTTTAGGCGCGCCAGGCACCCTCTGCGTAGAATCGGATTCAATGTCCGACCGTAAAGCCGTCCTCCAGCGCGCCGAGAAGGAACGCGTCAAGTTTCTGCGGCTGCAGTTCACCGATATTCTCGGCGTCATCAAAAACGTCGAGGTCCCGGATCGGCAGTTCGTCGAGGCACTCGACGGCCGGATCATGTTCGACGGCTCCTCCATCGAGGGCTTCGTCCGGATCGAAGAGTCGGACATGTACCTGAAGCCGGACCTTGCCACATTCCAGGTGTTTCCATGGACCGATCCGAGCGGTGCCCGCGTCGGACGGATCATCTGCGACATCGCCAACCCCGACGGAACGCCCTTCGCCGGCTGCCCGCGCACCACGCTGAAGAACGTGATCAACCTCGCCGCCGATCGCGGCTTCACGATGAAAGCAGGTCCCGAGGCGGAGTTCTTTCTCTTCCAGCGCCGCGACGGGACGCCGACCACCGAAACCCACGACGCCGCCGGCTACTTCGATCTCGCTCCGGTCGATCTGGGCGAGGAAGTGCGCCGCGAGATCGTCGTCGCGCTCGAGCAGATGGGATTCCAGGTGGAGGCGGCACATCACGAGGTGGCGCCAGGCCAGCATGAAATCGATTTCCGCTACGACGATGTGCTGGCCACGGCCGACAACGTGAGCACGTTCCGCTTCGTTGTCAAGAACGTCGCGCTGAAGAACGATCTGCACGCGACCTTCATGCCCAAGCCGATCTTCGGCCTGAACGGATCGGGCATGCACACGCATCAATCGCTCTTCCGCGGCAAGGAGAACGCGTTCTACGCGGAGGACGGACAGTGGCAGTTGAGCGAGACGTGCCTCAACTACATCGGCGGCCTGCTCGAGCACGCAAAAGGCTTTTGCGCGATCACCAACCCGCTCGTGAACTCCTACAAGCGGCTCGTGCCCGGCTACGAAGCGCCGACGGCGATCGCCTGGTCGGAAAAGAATCGGAGCCCGCTCGTGCGAGTGCCGGCGACGCGCAGGACGGGGACACGAATCGAGCTAAGGATGCCGGACCCCTCGTGCAATCCCTATCTCGCCCTCGCCGTCATGCTGCGAGCCGGCATCGACGGTATCGATCGGAAGGTCGATCCCGGCCCGCCGGTCAACAAGAACATCTACAAGATGAGTCATCGCGAGCGGCGCCATCTGCGCATCGACGATCTTCCGGCCAATCTCAGCGACGCGCTCGATCAACTCGAGAAGGACGATCTGGTCCGCGAGACGCTCGGCGATCACATCTTTCAGCACTTCGTCGAAGCCAAGCGCGAGGAGTGGGACGACTACATCCGGCACGTCTCGCCCTGGGAGATCGATCGCTACCTGCGCGTCTATTGACCTCTTGTCCTCTCATCGGCTGTCCGTCGCTCAGGACGTCGCGATTCGCGCGGCGCTGATTTTCGGCGACTTTTCAAAGCTTTCCGCATGTTTCACAAATGGCACGCCTGTTGAAGCCTTGCTCTGCGGCCGCGACGGGCTCACCGGGATGCGCAAACTTCAGGCAGGCGCTGGCATCGCCGTATCCCGGCCGCAAGGTTCACGAGTCCCGTCGCGTCCTTAACATCACGCCCGCTCGACTGGTCGTCACGACCGAGCCTCGACTGGTCGTCACCATCGCGCGTCGGCGTCAGGAGACCCCAACACCATGCTGCGTCTCTCCTCTCGTTTGATCGCCGCCGTTGGCTTTGCCGTGATCACCGCCGCGTGCGCAAGCGGTGCGTCGGTTGGACAGGTCAAGACGAATCCGGGACGCTACGCCGACAAGAGCGTCACGGTCCGCGGCACGGTAACCTCCGCATGGTCGATCCCGTTGGTTCCATTTCGGATGTACCAGGTGGACGACGGCACGGGCGAGATTCTGGTTGTGTCGGAGCAGTCGCGCGGCGGACCGTCGCGTGGGTCACGGGTGCGCGTGACCGGCAAGGTTGGCGAGTTCGCGGTGCTCGGCGGCCGCTCGATCGGCCTCCACATGCGCGAACGGGACCTCCACTACGACGGGCGCTAGTGTCTAGGGTTGCCACTGAAAGTGCCTGGGTTGCTCTGATGCCAAGCGTGCCTGTGCTACGGGTGTTTCGGGTGCCAGGGGGCCAAGCGCCGCCGGTAGAAAACCCGACCGTCTGACGATCAAGCACCGACGCGGGCGCTCCGAGCGCCCGTGCCGACCCCGAAACAGAGCACTCCACACCCGCCACTCCGCACCCAACGCACCGCGCAGACACGACCACCAGGCCCTCGGCTCCTTCAGACGCCAGCGCCGGATGCCCTTGTGAAATAAGGTACAATCTAACGTCGTGGAAGCCCTCGAACACCCTTCCCCATTGGTCGAAGCCGTCAACGCGCTGCTCGGGCCGCTCGGCATCCATGTGCCCAGCTATCTCGTTTTCTGCGCCCTCATCACGCTGATCGTCCTGGGCGTCGGCCTGTTGATTCGCACGAGACTGAGCGTCGACAATCCCGGCCGCCTGCAGATCATCCTCGAGGACATCACCACGTTCATCGTCGCGCAGCTCGAAAACGCGATCGGCCCCGGCAAGGGCCGCCGATACCTAGCGCTCTGCGGCGGGATTTTCATCTTCATTCTGATCGGCAATCTGATGGGACAGATCCCGGGTCTCGGCGCGCCGACGAGCAACATCAACGTGCCGTTCGGCTGTGCGCTGACCGTCTGGCTCTATTACCACTGGCAGGGAATCCGCGCGCAGGGACCGGTGTCGTATCTCTTGCACTTCGCGTTTCCGCCGGGCATTCCGAAGGCGCTCGCGCCGCTGATGCTGCCGATCGAGCTGATCAGCCACATGTCGCGCGTGCTGTCGCTCACGCTGCGTCTGTTTGGCAACATCTTCGGCGAGCACCTCGTGGTGCTGATCATCGGCAGCATCGTCCCGCTGATCGCACCGCTCCCCATCCAGGCGCTTGGCCTCATCGTCGGGCCGCTCCAGGCGTTCATCTTCATGACGCTGACCGCGATCTATCTCAGCGCCGCAACGGCAGTAGACGAGCATCATTAACGCTCTTCGCTGATGGGGGCCTAAACATGCCTTGGGGTGCCTTTAGAGGTGCCTGAGGTGCGGGGTGCTTTGGTGCGGGTGCTCAACTGCTGGGTGCTCTTGTGCGAAGTGCGGGTGCGAGCGTCTCTCGAGAGCCGCGTACGTAGCGCCGACGTTCACGTTCGCGACCCGGAGCACAAAGGAGTAGGCACTTCAGGCACCTCTAGGCACACTCTGCGAAGGAACCAGGCACCTTGAGGCACCTACTGAGTGATTCGTACAACCACTACTGTCTGATCGTCCGTCTGCTCTCCATCTTCGCGAAATGCCTGCATCGCCCCGAACACGGCGCTGACGATTTCCTTCGCCGGCTTGTCGCGGTTCTCGGCGACGACCTTCATGATGCCGGCCGCCCCGAATTCCTCGCCCGTTGGGCTCCATGTCTCGAAGATCCCGTCGGAGCAGAAGACGAAGAGATCGTCGGTCGCGAGATCGAACGTGACTTCGTCGTACGTAGACCCGCCGAACGACCCGAGCGGCACACCCGGCAGGTCGATCTGCTCGATGCTGTCGCCGGTCACGCGGATCGGATAAGGCAGCCCCGAGTTGCTGAGGGTCACGGTGCGGCGCTTGAGATCGAACACCGTGTAGCACAGCGTGCAGTAGTATTCCTCGAGCTGGCGCTCATGCATGATGCGGTTGATCGACGTCAGCACCGCCGCCGGGCTCCACTGCTCCTGCTGATACCGGCGCCGATACGTGCGCCCGCGCAGCACTTCGCCTACGAAGGTGCCATAGAGCGCGGCCGGCACGCCCTTGCCTGACACGTCGCCCATCGCGACGACGAGCGTGTTGGCGTCGAGCGAGAGGAAATCGTAGACGTCGCCGCCCAGCTCGCGCGCGGGATCGAAGTGCCAGGCGATATCGACACCGCGCACCTTTTTCGGCAGCGCCTGCGGCAGCAGCGCCATCTGCACGCGCTGCGCCGTGCGCACTTCCTTCTCCAGCCGCAGCTCGTCTGCGCGGATCGCTTCGTAGAGTCGCGCGTTCTCGATCGCGACCGCCGCCTGCGACGCCAGCAGCGTGAGCAGCTCCAGGTGCTTCTTCTGAAAAGGCGTCGAGCTCGGGGCTTTCGAGGTCGAAGACGCCAAGGCAGCGATCCTTGAGAAGCAGCGGAATCGACGAGCTCGGAGCGGACGTCGTTGACCACGTTGATGTAGCGCGGATCGGCGGACACGTCCGGCACCAGCACGGCTTCCTTGTGCAGCGCGGCATAGCCGATGAGTCCCTCGCCGAGCTTGACAGGCGCGAGGGCCTGGCGCGTCGCCGTAGCTGATCGCGATCTTCATCTCCAGCATCTGCGTCTCGTCGTCGAGCAGCGCGATGCCGAAGGTGCGGTAGTCGACGAGCCGCTTGGTGAGGTGCGCGACGTCGGGTGAGCAGGTCGTCGAGATCGAGAATCGCGCTCATCTCGCGCCCGATCTCGGCGAGCGTTTCGAGCGTGTCCGAGTACTCGCGCTCCGACTCGAACAGCCGCGCATTGACGATCGCCTGCGCGATGTGCGCGCCAAACTGGCGCAGAATCGCTTCGTCGCGCTCGGAAAACGCGTTCTTCCGATCGGCCAGCAGGTTGAGCGCACCGAGGATCTTGCCCTGGTGCCGCAGCGGTACGACGAGGTCCGACTGCGCACCCGGCACCACGGAGATGTAGCGGGGATCGGCGGCAACGTCGTTGACGAGAATCGGCCGCTGCTCGGCCACTGCGGTGCCGACGAGCCCTTCACCGACTCCCAGGGTGAACTTGCCGGCGGCGTCCTCTGGATATCCGACGGCATACGCGATCCGCAGCTCGCCGCGCCGTTCGTCGAGCAGGTAGACGGCAAACACGCTGAAGGTGGTGATCCTCGCGATGAGTTGCGGGATCTTCTCGAGCAGCTCGTCGACTTCGAGGACGGACGTGACCTCTCGCCCAAGATCGAAAAGCGTGGCCAGCAGCTCGGTGTCGGACACCGGGCTGCTGACGTTCGCACCGGCCGCGGGATCCGTCATTGGGTCGTCGTCTTCCGGGTGTCGCCGAGCGTATGGCGCGTCACCCACTCCTGAATGCGCGTGAGCCGGTCCTTGACGTGGTGGTATTCGGAGATGCCGTGGCCTTCGCGCGGATAGAAGACCAGCTCCACCGTCTTGCCGCGATCCTTGAGCCCGCGAAACAGCTCGTACGCCTGGCCGGTGGGCACACGCTCGTCGTTGCCGCCGTGCAGGATCAGCGTCGGCGTCGTCACGTTGTCGATGTGCGTCATCGCCGACCGGGCGTTGTAGAGCGCCGCGGTTGTCCTTGCCCGCCACCCCGCCGAAATAGCGTGGCCAGCACGTTTGGAATGTCGTTGGTGCCGTACATGCTCATCATGTTGGTGAGACCGGCGCCCACCATCGCCGCCTTGAATCGATTGGTCTGCGTGATCACCCACGCCGTCATGTAGCCGCCGTAGCTCCAGCCGATGTGCGCGAGCCGATCGGGATCCGCGATGCCGCGCTCGATCAGCGCATCGACGCCGGTCATGATGTCGCGATAGTCGCCGCCGCCCCAGTCGTTGATGTTGGCCTGCAGAAACTTCTCGCCGTAGTTGGTGGAGCCGCGCGGATTGGGATAGAGCACCGCCCATCCCTGTCCCGCCCAGAGCTGCCCGCCCTCGAGCCCGCCGACACGGTAGTTGTTGACGTAGGCTCCGGCAGGACCGCCATGCGCGACGACCAAGAGCGGATACTTCCGGCCCGCCTGGAAACCGACCGGCTTGAGCAGCACGCCTTCGACCTCGACGCCCTCGCTGCTCTTCCAGGTGACGACCTCGCTCTCGCCGAGAAGAAAGGTGCTGAGCCTGCGGATTGGCATCGGTCAGCTTTTTGAAGCTCGCCGAACCCGCCGTCGGTCACGTAGACCTCCGTCGGTGTCCGCCGGCGTATCCATCGTCAGCGCGACGACGCGGCCGTCCTTGCTCGCGATCCAAGCTGCAGCGTTTTCTGCTGGGTGAGCTGCGTGTATTGCCGCGTGCCGAGATCGAAGCTGGAACACTTCGGTATAGGCGCGCTTGCCGGCGGTGAAAAGGACGGCTCTTGCTGTCGGGCGCCCATCGCGGCGCGCCGGCGTCGATATCGAAATCGCAGGGCTGCCGGCGTCGGTGGCGCGCTTCGACGCGCACGTCGTAGATCGTCAGCCGGCTCAGGCCGATAGTCGACGGCAATCGTGCCGTCGGGGAGCGGCCTTCCCATACCGGTGCGTCGGAAAGCCACGCGATCGACGCGCCATCCGGAGACCATTCGGGCTGCGAGTCGGACGCCGGGTTGCGTGCTGATCTTTTCGACTTGCTTCGATGCGGTGATCGGCCACGTAGACATCCGCTCGACTGATCGCGCAGCATCGTGGTCACTCCGGCGGCAAACGTCAGGCGCTTTGCGTCGGGCGACCACGACGGCGTGCCACGAACGGTCCATGCCGTTCCTTCGGTCACACGCGACGTCGCCTTCGATTCGACGTCGATGGTCCAGATATGCGCGTAGCGGAAATCGTCTTCGAACACCCGCTCGTCGTCGCGCTTGCGGATGGTCGGCTTCCTGGTCGGGCGAGCGCGGTTCGGTGGTGACGTACGCAAGGCGCGCGCTATCGGGCGACCAGGTGTATGCGCTGATGGCTTCTTTCGCGTCCGTGAGTTTCCACGCCTCGCCGCCTTCGGCGCGCATCAGGTAAATCTGCGCTTTCGGCGCGTCGTCGCCGGTGCCGGCGCCGCGCGCGGAGACGAAGCTGATGTAGCGGCCATCAGGCGACCACTGCGGCTGCGAATCGCCCCGTTCGCCGTAGGTGATTTGGCGCGCCGCGCCGCCGGCCGACGGGCACCTTCCAGATCCGCGTGCGCGACTCCATCCGATCGCGCTCCGTTTCCCACTGTCGTACGGTGTAGAGCACCTGGGTGCCGTCGGGCGAGACCGCGGCAGCTCCGACCGACTTCAAGTTGAGAACGTCGTCGATGGTCACGGCGCGCTGCTGCGCGAATGCCGGAGCGTGCAGAACAACGAGCGCCAGCAAGACGCGAGAGACGCGCGCGCCTTCAGCCATCGTCGACCTCCAACTGCTGAACGGACGAGAACAACGAATTATACTGAACAGATCTGATGACCGGACGCGCTCACTCTGCCGCTCGACTACGCGGCGATCGAACGGATTCTGCCGCACCGCTACCCGTTCCTGCTGGTCGATCGCATCACCGAGCTCGAGCCGGACAAGCGCATCGTCGGCATCAAGAACGTGTCGTCGAGCGAGCGCTATCTCTCACCCGACCAGGTTCGGCGAGCGCGCGGCGCTGCCGCCGGCGATTCTCACCGAAGCGATCGCACAGGTGGGCGCGATTCTGATTCTGTCGAAGCCCGAGAACCGCGACCGTCTGCCGCTCTTCACCGGCATCGAGCGCGTGCGCTACCGGGGCGCGGTCTATCCCGGCGACGTGGTCGTGATCGAAGTGAAGGTTAAGCGCTTGCGCAGCCGGATGGGCGTCCTGACCGGACACGCGCGGGTCGGCGGCGGCGTCGTGGCGCACGGCGAGATGACGTTCGCCCTCGGCTTACGGCCTACGGCCTTCTTGAACAAGTCACCCGGCCTGAAGCCGCGATGCCAAGCGGTGAACTCGTCCGGCGCTCGACGTGTCTTCGCTCGATGGCGCGGCGCACCTGATTCAGCTTCGAGTCGAGTTCGTCCACGCCGCGAGGATGAACGCCTCGATCGTCTTGGGCTCGACCGGCGAGCCGTGATCGCGGCTGCCGTGATGCGACATGATCAAGTGCTCGATATGCGCGCGCAGATCGTCGGGAAATCCCGAAATGCCGTTGATCGTCTCGCGCACCATGATCAGTCCGAGGCCGATGTGACCGACCAGGTTGCCGTCGCGGCTGTAGCGTGGCGCCGCCGGGCTCGTAGGACAGCTCCTGCAGCTTGCCGATGTCGTGCAGGACGCATGCCCGCGAGCACGAGATCCTCGTTGGCCTCGTAGGCCCGCGGCAAGATGCCGACCGACCTCCGCCATCTTGACGATGTGCTCGAGCAGACCGCCGCGATACGCATGATGGATTTGCTGCGCGGCCGGCCATTCGCGCAGCTCGCGCTCGTGATCCGAGACGACGCGATTCAGCAGGACGCGGATGTTCGGATCGCGAACCTGCTCGATGCTGCGACATGAGCTCGCGCCACATGTCGTCGATCGGCGCGCGGCGCCGAGAGCAGACAGTCTTCTTCGCGGAAGCCCTCCCGACGATCCTGATCGGGATTGACGCGGCGGATGTGCGTGACCAGCAGCTGCAGTTGCCCTGGAAATGTCGTCGTTCGCGCCTCGACGCGCACGAACTCGCCCGGCTCGAACTCGTCTTTGAACGCTCGATGTCGTCGACGAGCTTCGCGGGGATCTGGCCGCTCGCGTCCTGCAGCGTGAAGAGCAGGAGCTCGCCGCTGCGAATCGGACGGAGCTCCTTGTACGAGCACAGGAAGAAGCCCCACCCCTCGGTCTCGCCGGCGAGCGTGGCTAGGCGCGGCAGTCGCTTCAAGATGCTCAGGCTACAGCTTTTTGCCTGAACGGTGCCACTTCCGTGGGCTTCGGCGCGAAACGGACCACCATGATGCCGGCGAAGACGAGGATCGCCGCGAGCGACGATCCGCGCGCTCAGCGGCTCGGTGAGGATGAGCGTGCCCAGCAGCACCGCGATCACCGGATTCACATACGCGTAAAGCGACACCGTCGAGAGCGGCAGATAGCTTCAGCGAGAACACGTAGGACGGTGTAGCCAATCACCGATCCGACGATCGTCAGGTAGGCCATCGCGGAAAACGTTCGCGCGTTGAACGACACCTGGCTCCATTCGCCGAGCAGCGTCCCGACGACGAGAAACATCGCGCCGCTGAAGATCATCTGCAGACCCGAAGAGGCGATCGGCGTCGCCGCCATGCCGCGACGCTTCGTGTACCAAGTGCCGAGCGCCCAGCCCAGGCCCCCAAGCTGCAACGCGGCAACGCCCGCCACGAACATCCGCCCGGCGGTCCCGCCGGCGGTCAACTGCGGCCAGACGAGAACGACGATGCCAGTGAAGCCGATGAGGAGGCCGAGCGTGGTGTAGCGCGTGAGGCGGTCACCGCCGGGCAGCACCGCCTCGACGCCGACGGTCCAGAACGGCACCATCGCCACGATTACCGCGGTGAGTCCGCTGGCGACATGCTGTTGCGCCCAGACCACCATCCCGTTGCCGATGAGATTCATGAGAAAACCCACCAACGCGATCGAGCCCCAGGCGCGACGCGCGGGCAGCTTCTCGCCGAAGAGCGGCAGCAGCGCGAGCAGAATCATGCCGGCGGCGGTCCAGCGGAAGCCGGCGAGCAGCGCCACCGGCAGCGTCTCGAGCGAGACGCGAATGGCCAGATACGTTGTTCCCCACACGACGCAGATCGTGATCCACGCGAGGTAGGCGAGCTTTCGATCGTGGGCGGTCATGGATCAAACCTTCGAGCGTTCAAACACTCCGGCAATGCACGAGATTCACGAGGCGGTGCGCATCGAGCGATGCTTCGATCGCCCGATCGGAATGCGGATCGTCTCCTTCGACGTGCCGAGCACGATCGTCGTCCGCGTCGACGTGACGTGCGGCACCGTGGCAATCTGCTGGCGCAGCAACTGGCCGAGATGTTCGGCGTCGCGCGCCCGTACTTTGAGGAGATAACAGTCGTCGCCGGCGACGTGGTGGACCTCGAGCACTTCCGGAATTTCGGCAAGCGCTTTCGCCGACGGCTGCTCGGGACCGTACTCGCTGGTCCGCACCGATACGAACGCCAGGAGCGGCAGCTCGGCGACATGCGGATCGATGGCGGCGACGTACCCCTTGATGACGCCGCGCGCTTCGAGCTTGCGGATGCGCTCGAGCACGGCCGACGGCGCCAGGCCGACTGTCTTGGCGATATCGGCCTGGGTCACCCTGGCGTTTTCCTGGAGGATTTCGAGGATCCGTGTATCCAGCTCGTCGATTATTCGCTGCATCTGCATGTTGGGAGAATTATATTCTCGTACTCAGCTTCTAAAACGATGAAAGTTCTTGATAATGGCGATGAGCTATGCGCACGCCAACCGCTCAGCCCGGCCTTTTGCGATAGGCTCCGCTCCAATGTTCTCGTTCTGGCATGAAGCGTCGCCCGAGGCGCGGCGCGCGCTCGTCGCCGCCTCACTCGGCTGGATGCTCGATGCCTTCGACGTCATGCTGTACGCGCTCGTCCTGCCAGCCCTGATGGCCGACCTGGGCATCGATCGCAACACCGGCGGCCTGCTCGGCTCGGTTACGCTCGCCGCCTCCGCGGCTGGCGGCATCCTCTTCGGCGTCCTGGCCGACCGGATGGGGCGCACACGCGCGCTTTCCCTCAGCATCCTGCTCTACTCGCTTTTTACCGCGGCGTGCGGCTTCGCCAGCAACGCCGTACAGCTCGCGGTCTTCAGAGTGTTCCTCGGCCTCGGCATGGGCGGGGAGTGGGCCAGCGGGGCGGCGCTGGTCTCGGAAACGTGGCCCGCGAAGCATCGCGGCAAGGCGCTCGGTCTGATGCAGTCGTGTTGGGCGATCGGGTACGGGGCGGCGGCGATCGTCACCGGCCTGGTGCTGCCGCGATTCGGGTGGCGGGCCGTGTTCTTCGTCGGCGTGCTGCCGGCGCTTTTCACGCTGTGGATTCGCCGGCGGGTGCCGGAGCCGGAAATCTGGCGCGAGACGCGATCGGCCGCGGCTCAGACAGTGGGGGCTGGTCTCAGGGCAATTCCGCTCGGGCTCACCGTTGCGCTCACGCTGATGAACGCCTCCACCATGTTCGCGTGGTGGGGACTCAACTTGTGGATCCCTTCGTTTCTTTCGCTGCCGGTCGATCAGGGCGGCATCGGGCTCAGCACCGAGGCCATGTCGTCGTTCGTGTTCGCGATGCAGGTCGGTATGTGGTTCGGCTATGTCACGTTCGGATTCGTGAGCGATCGCTTCGGACGCAAGCCCACCTACGTCGTCTACCTCCTTGCCGCAGCGGTGCTCGTCTACGTATATAGCCTGGTGCGCAGCCCGGCGGCGCTCCTCATGCTCGGACCTTTGGTCGCCTTCTTCGGCACCGGCTACTTCAGCGGGTTTGGCGCAATCACGGCGGAAGTGTTTCCGACCAGCATCCGCGCCACGGCGCAGGGCTTTACCTACAACATCGGACGGCTTGCCAGTGCCGTGGCACCGTTCGTCGTGGGATCGACGGCGCAGACCAGCGGGTTCGGGCCGGCGTTCACGATGACGGCCGCGGCGTTTCTCGTGGCCGCCGCCTTCTGGCTGTTTATTCCGGAAACGCGGGGACGCAGTCTGGCGTGAGCGGCCCGATCGCCAAAACCGGCGACGGTGCGGCCTGCCGCAACATCAGCCGGCGACCGGCTTCTCTTTCTGCACGAGCGCCAGGGGCTCGCTGGACGAGGTGCGCACGCAGTTGCGGCCGTCTTCCTTTGCGCGGTAGAGCGCCGCATCGGCGCGCGCGACCACGGCCTGCAGATTCAGCTCGCCCGGCATCGTTTGCGTGAGGCCGAAGCTGGCGGTGACATTGACCGATCCGCCGGCCCAGGTAATCGGATGGTCGGCGATCTCACGGCGCAGCGTCTCGGCGACGCGTCGGGCGCCCTGGATGGCCGTCTCCGGCAGGAGCACGAGGAACTCTTCGCCACCGTAGCGGCTCTTCAGATCGGAGCCACGCAGTACGTCGCGCATGCGCTTGCCGACGCTCGCAAGAACGGCGTCGCCGCACAAGTGCCCGAAGCGATCGTTGATGTCCTTGAAGTGATCGAGGTCGAACATGATCAACGACACGGGTTGCTGGCTGCGGCGTGCGCGCCGGAGTTCGGCGTCGATCACCTCGGTGGCGTGATCGCGCGTGGCACAGCCGGTGAGCGAATCGCGCAGGCTGTTTTCACGCACCTCGCGAAAGAGCTGCGCGTTCTTGAGTGACACGGCGAGCAGCGCGGCGGCGGCTTCCATCACACGCTGGCGTTCCGGTGCGAGCGACTCGTGATCGCCGGCCACGCCGAGCACGCCGATCGCCGTGCCGCCGGCGATGAGCGGAAATCCCGAGCGTGGCGCCGTCGAGGACGCCGGCATGCGGCCGAGCAGCCGCTCCGCCAGGTCCTCGCGCTCGACCACATCGTCTGCGCCGGGGGTGTCGCCGGTAAACGCTTCCCACTGGGTACCCTGCCTTACCAGTACCCATACGTGGTCGGTGCCGGCAATTCGCGGCAGGTGCAGCCGCACCGCCGATCGAATGGCATCCAGATCGAGCGACCGCGCCAGTGCCTTGCCGAACTCGACCACCCGCTCGAGATCCAGCGCGCGCGCTTCGGCCTCTCTTTGCGCCGCCATCGCCGCGGCCGCCTGCGCCTGCATCTCATGGCGCTTGCGCAGCTCGTGGACGACGTAGGTGAGGGTGAGCAGGAGGAGGGCCGGAATCAGTGCGAGGCCGCTTTGCCGCTCGGCGTCGCGGGCGTAATCGAGCGCGTTGGAGATTGGCCGGGCAAAGATGATGGCGAACGCGGCGACGAGGCCGGCGATGAGTAGCGCGTCCTCACGGCGGAACCAAACCATTCATTTAGTGCTATCGGTCGCACGACGTCACTCGAATAGCCAGCCACTCGCGCTCTGTGCAGAAGACGGAAAAGCACGGAACCTGGTTCAGGTTGTAGGTTGCAGGTTATAGGTTGCAGGTGGCAGGTTATAGGTGCCAGGTAGGTTTCAGGTTCTAGGTTTCGGGTGCAGGTCACGCGGGCCCGACGTGACGGCACCCCTGCAACCCACACCCTACAACCTACAACCTACACCCTACAACCTACAACCTGCACCCTACAACCTACAACCTGGACAGCCCCCTAGAAGTTGGCCTTCAACGTAAAGCGCACCACGCGAGGCGCGAGGATCGTCGTCGCGTAGTTGGCCGTGGACGTGTCCTGGCGGACCGTGCGTACGAACACTGTAGACGCGTTGAACAGGTTGAACGTGTCCACATTGAACGTGATGCGGCGCGAGCCGAACTGTACGAATTTGCCCCACGACAGATCGACCTGGTGGAACGTCGGGTAGTGCGTGGCGCCCTGCTCCTCCACGAAGACGTCGACGGTACCGCCCGAGCCGGTCCGGTTAGGTGAGCGGTAGGTGCGGTTGAACTGCAGCCCCTCGCGCGCGTTGTAGAACGCCGACACCTGCATCTGCCACGGCAGCGCGTACATGCCCGAAAGCTTCAGCACCCAAGCGGCGCCGTTGAGCCCGCTCGCGTCGGCGCCGTTCTGCTGCTCGTAGTTGGTCGGATCGGCCGACGTGGAGAAGTCCTCGACCGTCGGATAGTGCACCACCGTGCTGTTGAAGGTGAAGCTGCTGTTCAGCAGCCAGTTGTCGCGGAAGCGACGCCTGGCGGTGAGCTCGAAGCCGTTGTAGTCCCGGTACTCGTTGTCGTTGCGCAGGATCGTCCCGGCGGGGAGCGCCGTGGCGCGCTGGTAGTAGGTGAACGTATAGGTTGGATCGTCGCACTCGGTGTTGCCGCACGGGCGCGTGATCGTCACCGGGGAGTAGATCGAGCTGTTGACGCGGCGGTAGTCGTCCTGGAAGTTGTGGTAGTTCCGGCGGATGTAGCTCGCCCCCACCGCAAAGCCGGAACTGAGCTCGTGATCGAGGCTCAGCAGGAACTCGTCGGTGATGTCGTTTTCGAGGTTGGGATCGATCGAGTTCGGCGACACGACGGAGGCCGGGTTCGCCGGGTCGTAGTTGGCCGACGGCGTCGCGCGGAAGCCGCGCGCGAAGTCGATCTCGTTGCGCGTCACAAAGAGATCGCCGTTCAGATCGTTCCAGAAATACGAGAGCGTCGTCTGACCGGTCGGGTTGATGGGCCCGGCGGTGTAGATGCCCAGGCCGTAGTAACGGTTGGCGCTCGTCTTGAAGACCGTCTTGCCGTTGCCGCGCAAGTCGTAGGTGAAGGTCACACGCGGCGCGATGTCGTTGTACTTCGCGTCCCGAGTCGGCGCCTTGAAAATTGACCGACGGCAGCAGGTCGGGCAGCAGCGGGTTGGCGGGGATGTTTGTCGCGATCGCGCGATCGTCCTGGTGATCGTAGCGCACGCCCCAGCCGATCGTCGCGCGCTTGATGCGCCACGAGTCGTTGAAGTAGAGCGAGTACTCCCACATCTCGCGGTTGGTGTCGCCGTCTCGCATGACATCGACTTCGTTGACGCCGCTCGCCCGGATGCGCGCGGTCGCGCCGCCGCCGGTGCGGCTGATCGTCTGATACGGGGTGCTGCGCCAGCGGAATCCGAATTTGGTCGAATGGTCACCGCTCAAGAAGCCGGGGATGAAATAGTTGCCATCGACGCGCGATTCGTAGGTCGGACGGATGTTGTCCGAGTACGTGCCCGAGCGCATCGTCAGGCTGTCCTGATCGACGTACTGCAGGCGTTGCACGGTGGCGAGCTCGTCGGCGTGGTAGTCGAGCCGGAAGCCGGCGTCGTTGTAGCTGTACTGGCCCGTCAGCATCAGGCGATCGCTCGCCACGTACTGGTGTTCGAGCTTGTAGTAGTTGGTCGGGCCGGTCTGCCGTGTCGTCGATTCGATCCGGGTCGTCGAGTTCGCGCCGCGCGAACCGCGAATCTTGTCGCCGCGGCTGTAGAGGAACGTGGTTTTGTGCGGATTGCTCCACTGATACTGGAGCTTGAAGTTCTGATTGTTCAGAACGGTCAGATCCGTTTCCAGATCGTCGGCGTCGGTGGAGTTCGCCGGGGCGCCGGCCTTGAGGAAGCCGAGCACGCCGACCTTGATCGTCTGCCGGTTGACGGCGCCCCAGAACCACGCCTTGTCACGCTTGATCGGTCCGCCGATCTCGCCGCCGTACTCGAGCACGTCCTTCAGCGGGTTTCCGGCGCCGCCGCCCTGCTCCGCCACTTCGTCAGGCGTGTTCGACGACTGGAAGCTCTTGTTGGCGTCGACGATTCGCGCCGAGCCGCGCATGCTGTTGCTGCCACTCTTGGTGACGAAGTTGATCGCAACGCCGCTGGCTTCCTGCGACGCGTCGCCGCCGGCGGTGGTGATCTGGATCTCCTCGAACGAGTCGAAGTCGAAGTAGGTCGGCGACGAGCCCGCCGCCATGTCGGTAATCGTTCCGCCGTCCATGTTCCACTGCTGATTCGACGTGCTGCCGTGCGCGGCAAACGACGACTGCTGCCCCGACTGGTTGCCGCCGACGTTCTGCGCGATCCATCACCATGCCGGGCGTCTGCTCGAGAATCACCCACGGATCGCGCGCCGATGGGATGGCGTCGAGGAGCTCCTTGCCGAAGTTGGTGCCGAGCGCGCTCGACTTGGTGTCTACGACCGGGCTCTCGCCGGTGACGGTCACGGTTTCCTGAACCGTTGACAATTCGAGCCTGGCGTTGACTTCGGCGTTGAAGCCGGCCTGAATACGGACCTCCTCGTGGACGATTCGCTGGAAGCCCGTGAGCTCGAATCGCACGGTGTAGATACCGATTGGAAGATTGGGAAAGCGATAGGCGCCGCTGTCGGCAGTGACGGCGGCCTGAGGCTGAAGAAGTGCGGTGCCTGAAATCGTCACCGTCACCCCCGGCAGGATCGCTCCTGTGCCGTCCGTCACCTTGCCGAAGATTTCACCGGTCTGTGTCTGGGCCGCCGCACTGCCGTAACCGATCAGGAAGCAGAGAGCGATGCCAGCCAGAGAGCGCCCTCTGGTCATTGATCCTCCTCATGACAGGGCCGGCAGTCAGCCGGCCAACAACGACAAAACAAACGCAACACAGGCCGGGCGGGCTGTGGTACCAGTGTTGGGACCAAATTCGTGGCAGAGCATATCCGTCGTGCGCGGCAGTTACAAGCGGCGGTTAGAATAAGTGAATGCGTCTGTTGAGTTTGGCGTTGGCCGGCTGCCTCGCCAGCCTGGTCACGCTCGTCGCCCAGACCACTCCGAAGACGACGGCGCCCGCCACGAAAGCCCAAGCACCCGCGCCGTCGAACGCCGCCGCGGCGGTGACGATGCCGCCCATTCCCAACCCGGGATTTGCCGGCGGCCGCCCGCTGGACATTACGCGCGCCGTCTACAAGTTCGCCGGGGAACACCCTGAAGTGCTCAAGTACGTGCCCTGCTATTGCGGCTGCGAGACGTCAGGCCATCCGCACAACGAGTCGTGCTTCGTGAAGCGCCGCGACGCGCGCGGCAACGTGCTCGAATGGGACACGCACGGCTATGGCTGAGCGGTCTGCATTGATGTCGCGCGTGACGCGATGATGATGCACAATTCGGGCGCCGACCCGCGGGCGATTCGCGCGGCGGTCGAGAAGAAGTGGACGCCGAAGTTCCAGACCAAGACGCCAACGCCGCTGCCGCCCGCTAAGAAGCCCTGATGACCGACCGAGACGGCGCCTTCGCCCGACTCTTCGCAGGAGTTCGCGCAGGCGCCTACATCGGGACCATCGGCAGCGAGCGCACCCGCACGACTGCCGCCAATCCGTTTCTCCGAGAGATCTTCGGCTTCGATCCAGATACGCCCGAATCGTCGGTCGATCCGTTCGCCGCCGATCGTTTTGCCGATCCCAGCGCGCGTGCCGCGCTCGTCGAGCAACTGGCCCGCGACGGCCAGGTGAGCGACTACCCGCTGCGCATGCGCCGGCGCGACGGCAGTACCGTTTGGATCGAATTGACTTGCACCGGACAGCGGTCTGGCGCGGACTCCGGCATCGAGATCGCGGCGCTCGTCAGGGACGTGTCCGAGCGGAAGCGCCTCGACGATCAGTCGCGCGATCTCTACCACGAGCTCCAGCAAGCGGAAAAACTCGCCGCCCTCGGGCAGACGATCTCAGGCGTGGCGCACGAGCTGAATAATCCCCTCGCCACGATTCTGTCCTGGGCCGAGCGCCTCGCGGAGCGGCCGGCCGACGACAAGACGCATCGTGGCCTCGAGGTCATTCGCAGCGAATCGGAGCGCGCCGCCCGCATCGTCCGGAACCTGCTGACGTTTGCGCGCAAGCGGCAGACGACGCGGCTGATGGTCGATCTCAATGAGGTGATCGCCGAGACGCTGGCACTCCGCGCCTACGAGCAGCGCGTCAGCAACATCACTGTGAACGAGGCGCTCGCGCCGTCGGTGCCGGCCGTCTTCGCCGACGCGCACCAGATCAAGCAGGTGATTCTCAATCTGGTGATCAACGCCGAGCAGGCGATGCTGAACGCCAGAGGCCACGGCTCGCTCGTCGTCCGGACGTGGCACGACGCCGAACGCGAGTCGGTTGTTTTCGAAGTGCGAGACGACGGGCCCGGTATCGCCGAAGAGACGCAAGGGAAGATCTTCGATCCGTTCTTTACGACGAAGGCCGTCGGCAAGGGCACCGGCCTCGGCTTGAGCGTCGCGTACGCGATCGTGCAGGAGCACGGCGGACGCATCTGGGTGTCGTCAGCGCCGAACGCGGGCGCGTCGTTCTTCGTGGAGCTGCCGGCGGGCGGATCGCCGCTCGAAACACGCCAGCCGGCAGCGGGGGCGATCCCGCTCGATGCGTTTCAAGGGCGACGGGTGCTGGTGATCGAAGACGAGCCGGCGCTGGCCTCGGCGGTTGCCGAGGCCCTGGCCGACGCCGGATTCGTCGTCGAACGCGCCGCCGACGGAGAAGAAGGCCTCGCCACGGTCGCACAGCAGCCGTTCGATCTGGTCGTGTGCGACCTGAAGATGCCGAGGCTCGACGGGATGCAGTTCTACCGCGCCATGGCGGCCGCCACGCCGGCGCTCGCGCGCCGCGTCATCTTCGTGACCGGGGCAGTTGCCGGGACGGAGGCGGAGCGGTTCTTCGAGGAAACCGGCTGCCGCTGGCTTGCCAAACCGTTCCGGCTCGGCGACTTGCTGCGCGCCGCGCGCGACGCCTTGTCGTAAGGCACCACGACGCCCGTTCGCTGCAGGGCGGAAGCGGCAACCGCGGTGGAATCTCCGGGCATCTCCACCACTTCGTGCGAACGAATGTCGGCCTTGGCCATGCGCGGCTTCATCTCGAACGCGAGAATCGCGGCGCGGATCGACTTGATGGCGGTCGCCGGCGCGATGTCGGCGCCGAGCGCGTCGCGCAGGCGGCGAATCGCCCGCGCGTGCAGCTGCGACACGCGAGACTCGTTGACACCGAGCTCCGCGCCGATCTCCTTCATCGTCACTTCGTCGTAATAGTAGAGAGCCGATCACGCGCCGCTCGCGAACCGGCAGCGACTCGATCGCGGCGCGCACGCGCGCCTTCACCTCGGCGCGCTCGTAGGCGAGGTCGGGGCGCTCCGGCTCGGTCGGGACGAGCACGGCGGGCAGCTGCGCCTCGTCGACGTTCTCCGCACACGAGAGCGGCGACGTCGATTCGATCGTATTGATGCGCACGATCGTCTTGCCGAGCCGTTTTTCGTCGGAGCCGATCGCCGCGGCCAGGTCGGCCAGCGACGGCTCGTGTCCAAGCTGAAGGCGCAGCTTCTCGCGCGCCGCTTCGAGCTCGCGGCGCATGCGGCGCACGCCTCGCGGCCAGGCGTCCTTGCGCAGCGCGTCAATCATCGCGCCGCGGATTCGCCGTTCCGCAAATGTCTCGAACTTGATTCCCCGGCCTTCGTCGAAGCGTTCTGCCGCATCGATGAGACCGATGACACCGTCCTGGACCAGATCGCTGAGGTCGATGGAATGCGGCATGGTGGACGCCATCCGCTTGGCTAGGGCTTCCACGAAAGGAAGACCTCTCTCGACCCGTCCGTTTGCCATCTCACTTCGTTCGAGGTTCATGTCGCTGCGTCTCCGCGCGTCCCCGCCGTTGCCGGCAGGCGTTAGCCGCGTTTTGGGGAAGCTTCCGGCTCGACAGGCCTATGGCAACCTCGGTGCCAGAACTGTGCAGTAACGTGGGGCGACGTGCATCCTTGTCGAAGAGCTTCCGTAACTGACTGGTTTTGCAGCTACTTACACGCTATTTCTAAGCGAGAGTGTGAACTGGATGAGCTTAGGGCATGAGGCAGAAACGCCAACG
Organism: uncultured Acidobacteriota bacterium; assembly: GCA_963807105.1. Lineage (GTDB taxonomy): Bacteria > Acidobacteriota > Vicinamibacteria > Vicinamibacterales > UBA2999 > DASPWV01. Next base: position 511,615 of record CAWEAM010000007.1, read on the forward strand.
ACTTGACTAATTCGCCGCAGGACGCGCCAGAAATTTGACTTGACGATTACAGAAATGCTGGCTGCGAACAGTTTTTGTAGGGGGCAGAACTGGGAAAGGGGGGAGGGGGCGGTTAGGGCGACAGTGGCCGTCGCCCAATGTATTCCAGAATCGTCGGGAGGTCACACCGCGAGGGTGTGAATGCTAGGCGGCGGGTGTCGAATCGAGCGTCCGGTTGCCTTCCGGCTGACGCCACAAGCGTATCGGTGAAGATCCGGATGCTGCCACCTGCGGTGCGGACATATTCGACTTTTCCCGCTGCAATCCAGTTGTAGATCGTCCGGCGGCTCACTCCAACCATCTCGCACGCTTTCATGATGCTGACCGTCTGGCGCTCCATCTGCCTCTTGCCTCCAAACAGGACTATCGGCCTCAGCCGGAAGGGGATTAGGCCAATCGATGCAATGGCGCGTATTTTCTTTCGACGGCCGGGCTCAGCAATGTTGTGCGAAGGACAACGCCCGGACAGTTCACCCTTGACGTCGCCGCCGGCCAACGTCAAAGTTATGGCGCGCCCGTAAATGGCTGACAGTTCGACACATCTGCTCCTCGTCGAGGACGAGGCGCCCCTCCGGACAGTTACCGCGGAGCGGCTGGTCGAGCACGGCTTTCAGGTCACCGAGGCCGAGTCAGGCGAGCTTGCGCTCGAGCTGCTGAGAGATTTCGCCTTCGACGTCGATCGTGTCGGATCTCCGGCTGCCAGGCATGGATGGCCGTCAGGTGATCGACGCCGCGCTCGATCTCTATCCCGGCATCATCGCCATCGTCGTGACCGGCTACGGCACCGTCAAAGACGCGGTCGAGGTCATCAAGAGCGGCGCGGCCGACTTCGTCACCAAGCCCTTTCAGTTCGACGGGCTGCTTCACGTCCTGCACACGACCCTGGAACAGCGGCGACTGAAAAACGAGAACGCTTATCTGCGGCAGCAGCTCGATCAGCGATTCGGCCTGCCGTCGATGATCGGCCGTAGTCCGCGCATGCGGGCGCTGTTTCAGCTCATCGAAACCGTGGCGCCGACGCCGACCACGATTCTGATCAACGGCGAGACGGGCACCGGCAAGGAGATGGTCGCGCGCGCGATTCATCAGACCAGCCCGCGCCGGCAGCAGCGGTTCGTCGCACTGAACTGCAGCGCGATCCCAGAGACGTTGCTCGAAGCCGAACTGTTCGGTCACGTCGCGCGGGGCATTCACCGGCGCGGTGGCAACGCGCATCGGTCGCATCGAGCAGGCCGATCGCGGCACATTGTTTCTCGACGAAGTCGGCACGATGAGCCATGGCGCTTCAAATGAAGCTGCTGCGCGTGCTGCAGGAGCGCGAGTTCGATCGCATCGGCGACAACAAGCCGATCAAGGTCGATGTGCGGATCGTCGCGGCCACCAACTCCGATCTCGGCAAGATGGTCAAGCGAAGGCTCGTTCCGCGAAGATCTCTATTACCGCTGAACGTGATTCAGGTGGAGCTGCCGCCACTGCGCGAACGCCGCGAGGATATCCCGCTGCTCGTGCAGCACTTCCTCGTCAAGTACGCGGCATGCCGGAGACTGGCGACGCCGACGGTGATGATCTCCGCAGGATGCGATGCGGCATCTGATGGCTTACGGCTGGCCGGGCAATGTTCGGCAACTCGAGAACGCCGTGGAGCGAGCGATGGCGCTGCTCGGTGGACGATCGACGGTCGAAGTGGCCGATCTGCCGCCGGAGATGCAGCCGGCGCAGGTCGCCGATCACGCCGTCGCTGGAGTTTCCCGACGCCGGCGTGAATCTGCCGGCGCTCGGTCGATCAGATCGAACGCGACTCTGATTCAGCGGGCGTTGACGCGCACCGGCGGCAACAAAGCGGCTGCGGCCGGTTTCTCAGTCTCAAGCGGACGACGCTCGTCGAAAAGATGAAACGGATGCCGCACTAGGCGAAGCCGCGGTTAATCTCCGTCGGTGCGCTCTGTGGCTGATCTCCCATCTGTCCGCTCGGCCTCAGCGATCGACTTAACCCGCGGCGGATGATTTGATCGGTGAAGATCGTGACCTCTCGCGCGCGCTGCACCACCATGTCGAGCGGCGTGAGTGTGCCTCTGGCCTGCCATCGCCGCCTGCAACAGCGGCAGCTTCCGCGATCCGACCGCAACGATCCAGACGCGGCGCGATGCACAGATATAGGGCATCGACAGGGTCAAGCGCCGCGGCGGCGGCTTCGGCGAGTCGTCGATCGCCAGCACGCGCGTGTTCTCGATCGAGCAGCGCGGATGTCTGCGGAAAGAGCGAGCAGACGTGTCCGTCCTCGCCCGGCACCGAGGATGATGAGATCGAGGGCGCGCGGGAGCTCGCGATCGTATTCGACGCGCCGCCGCTGACGAGGTCGGTCGGCCTCGCCGCGCATGCGCACGGCAAACGGCGCGCGCGCGCCAAGCGGCGCCAGCAACAGCCGCTCGGCGAGTCCGTAATTGGAGTCGGGGTGATCAGGGGGAACCGTGCGTTCGTCGCCCCAAAAGAGCGTGACATCTGCTCCCATGGCACGGTCGCGTCACGCAGCGCGCCGAGAAAGATCAGCGCCGTGGAACCGCCGGTGATCGCGCAAGCAAACCGCGACGGCTCCGCCGCCATCGCGGCGCCCGAGCCGAGCGCTTCGCCAAGCGTTTCCTCGAAGACGCGCGTGATCGTCCCTCGCAGATCCGCGACCGGGGCAATGATCAACTCCACTTAGAAAGCATAATTCTGCTTCCTGTCCCGAACCGTAACTACTGGTATCGACCGGCTGCTATCTGGTACCGTTCGGATATGCCTCCCCGCCATGCGTACTGGACGATCATCGTCGACGAGCAGCCGACATCGTTTCGCGCGCACGAAGTCGAGGAGCTCCTGCCGACGTTCAATCGGCTGCGCGAAAAGCACCCGAGTGCACAGCTCAGATGGTTTGAGCGCGGCCAGCTCTGGGAATCACGCGACGCCGCGCGCGAGCATGGGCTCGGCCATGGCGAGCGTCGTTGGGAAGGTCCGCGGCCGGGTGATCGGGATGAAGCCGAGCGCCGCGAGCCACCGCGCGATCGGACGTGGCGGCCCGGCGGCGAACACCGCGATCCCCGGCAGAAATACAAGGACGCGAAGAAAGCGAAATGGGACCGCTACAAGCAGAACATCCGCGCGCGCTGGGACGAGAAGCAGGAGCGTCCGCTCGTCCGCGACGAGGGCGACTTCACGCCGCCGCACGGCGATCCGATGCGTCGCGACCGGCGCCCACCGAAATCGTTCGATCGCCCGTCAGGCGGCGAGCCGACGCGGCCGCATGGCGATCCCATGCGCAAGGATCGGCGTCCCGACTGGAAACGCGATCGCAAACCGTCCGGCGGCTGGCGTCCACGTGACGACGACCGCCGCCAGTCTAGCAATCGCCCGCCGCGTGAGGGCGAGCGGCGCGAGTGGAAGGATCGTCCACCGCGCCGCGATTTGCGCCCGGACGACGACCGTCAGGACACGCGTCGTTCGGACCGGCCGCGAAGCGGCGGCGCCAGGCCGTGGGGGAAGAAGCCGGCCGGCGTCAAACCGTCGGGGGGATTCGGCAAGCGCAAGCCGTTCGGTGCCAAGCCACAGGGGCGCCGGCGCGATGATGCAGGAGCGCGCGGATCGAACGCCGCCGGGGATCGCCCGCACAAGCCGTGGGGATCCAAGCCGGGCGGTGGCTTTCGCAAAAAGCCGTTCGGCGGCGGCCCGCCACGCGGCCCGCGCGGGCCGAAAGGACCGAGAAAGCGCCGCGACGATGACGAGTAGCAGCGGATGATCGCGCACGTCGTGCTGTTCGAGCCGCGCAGCGATCTCGCGCCATCTGCGCGTGCGCAATTTGCGGACGCGTTTACGCGTGCGATCACCACCATCCCGCAGGTGCGCCGCGCGCGCGTCGGCGAGCGGCGGAATCTCGCTCGCCTGTACGATCGGCAGAACCCCCGCGATTATTCGTTCGTCGCCATCATCGAGTTCGACAGCGAAGCGGATCTCGCGACCTACCTGGATCACCCGGCGCACGAGGAGCTCGGTTTGCGCTTCTACCAGACCGCACAGGCCGTGCAGGTCTACGACTTTGTGTTGAGTGAGGGGCACGAAGTCCGGCGCGTCTTCGGCGCGGAGTCCGGACCTGAACCTGTCCGGACCTGACCCCGTCTCCCCGCCGGCCTACTTGCGCAGGACGAAGTCTTCGAGCGCCAGCAGGTCGAGGCCCGTGCCGTAGAACACGCGAATCGCGTCGCGCGGCGAACACACCAACGGCTCGTGGAATCCGTTGAAGGACGTGTTGACCAGCACCGGCGTGCCCGAGATGTCGCCCCAGCGCTCCAACAGCCGCAGATAGCGCGGCGACCGCTCGTCTACCGTGTGTACGCGCAGCGTCCTGACGCCCGGTGGCAGGATCGCCCGGAACGTGCCGGGATCGCGCGGCGAATACTCGGTACTGCATGAACGGCGACGGGCGTGAGCCGTCGAAGAGTTCGGACAGGCGCGTCATCGGCACACTTACGCCATAGGTCCGGTGCGCCGGGCGCTTCTTCAAGTAACCGTTGAGATTCTCGAGCACGTGCGCCGACCGCGGATCCGCGAGCACAGTCCGATGGCCCAGCGCGCGCGGCCCCCACTCGAGCCGGCCGTGATACCAGCCCACCAACTGCCCACGGGAAAGCGCGCGGAGCACCGTTTCGATTACCTGCTCTTCGCGCTGCAGGTCGTACGCGAGCTTGCAGTTCTCCAGCGCCTCCTTGATCTGCGGGTCCGAGTAGCCGGGACCAAGATAGGGTGAGCCGACGTCCGGCGGGATCGGACCGCCACCGACAAGCGCCGCGCCCATGGCGGATCCGTTGCGGCCCGGGTGCGGCGGCACGTACGTCTCCGCGAAGGCGCCGCTTGCTGCTGCCGTTGTCGTGAAGTGCGTATTGAAGAACAATCCGCCCGACAGGCACACACGCGTCGCACTGGTCGTGCGCGAGAGCCGCTGGAGCAACTCCACCATGCAGTGGCCGAGCCGCTGCTGAGCGGCGGCGGCGCAATCGAGACGCGTGCGCTCGCGATCGGCGCCAGTGGACACCGCCTGCTCGATCGCTGCGCGAAGATTCGCCGCGACCGTCATCCCCTCGTCTGCAATCGAGATGAGATCCGCGACCCGCGCGCGTCCATCTCCAGCGCGCGCCATGGCCTCGACGAGGTGCTCGTCGCGCGCCGCTTGCAGGCCGAGCCCCTCCGTCACTTCGCCGTAGACGCGTGCGATGGGAAAACGCCCAACCGACGCAAGCGGCCGGATCGCCGATCCAGAGCTCAGAAAGGCGGTGTATCCATCGGGCACGGCATCGTCGCACACGACCGTCACCGCTTCGTCGAACCCGGACGCGCGAAAGACATACTCGGCATGCGCCGTGTGAGGATCGATTTCGATGGCCGCAGACCGTCTGTCGTTGACCGACTTGTGGGCCTTCCACCACGCGGGCGCCGCCGGATCCCTGACGACCGCAACCGTCGCGATATCGTTTTCGCTCGCGCCAAGATAGGCGGCGAGCTCCGGAACACTCAGCGTGGGAGGTCCGATGCTCGGCACTTGACGGGCGCGAGTCAGCCGGTTCTCCTCGCACGCCGCCGACCCTCGATCCGGATTGATCAGCGCAGCCGCGGGCCCCAACCGGGCGCGCGCCAGGCCTACACGAAGTTGCGCCATTGAATCACGTCGTCGCAGGTGAACCCGCAGCTCGCGCGAGTGGATTGCGGGTGAATTGAGCGGTCAAGCAGGAGTTTCTCTGCCAAAGAGTTTCTTGATCGATCGGACCACGCCCGACTGTTTCTGGCCGTCGTCCATGACTTCGAGGACGTCCACGGCCTCGCCGATCGAGCTCGCGATTCTGATGCCGAGCCCCTTCGCGCCCGGAGGGACGAGGCTCGGATCGCCCGGCCAAATCAGGATCGGCCTGGCTTTCGATTCGGCCGCGACATCGAGGCAGTTCTCCGGACGGTCGTCGACGACGGCATCGAGGTGCAACGCGTCGGCCACTTTGCCGCGCGATCGCTGAACAACGAACACGCTGGGCAGCAGGAAGCCATGTGCTTCGAGCCAGCGCTGGCTTTGCAGTTGGACCGTTTCGCCGGCCACGACAGGTCTGGTCGTGAGAAAGATCACTTCCCAGCGCCGCGTGATGACGAGGTCCCAGATGCGGGCGACGATTCCGGGCTCGAGCTCGGGCAGACCCTTCCAGAAATTGTCGAGGCTCTTGACCTCCTCCCACAGCCGCATCTGCTGCTTCGTCGTCAGGTGCCGTTCGGCTGCGGTCGAAGTAATCTCTGATTCGACTGTGGGATCGTCCTCCGTCGCCGAGGGTCCGGCTGTCGCCGGCGGAAGCGGGCCAAAAAGCTGCTCTGCGATTTTGTCGAGCACCGCATGCATGTCGGCGATGGTGCCGTCGAGATCGAATGCGACGCGGAGCGACATCCCGCAGTAGCTTATCGCACTGCTCCGAGGCTTCGATCGGCGCGCGCCCCTGGCGGCACGGCGCGAGTGAGGGAATCAACCGCGGCGGTCGTTGATTTGATGTTTAAAATCAACGGGTTACGCCCGTGCGCGGCGCGCCGGCCTCGACAAAGCGTCCGATGCGCGCGCACGCCTCGCGAAGACGTGCGAGGTCGGCCGCGCCATACGACACGCGCAGATACCCTTCGGCGCTCTCACCGAAGAAGCGACCGGGTATCGTGACTACCTGCTGCGCCTCGATGAGCTCCATCGCAAACGCGCGCGAGTCGGCACATCCGTCGACCCGCACCATCACGAAGAAGCCGCCCGCTGGCGCGATCGCCGTCATCCCCGGCAGCGCCTCGAAGGCTGACAGAAGATAGTCGCGGCGCTCTTTGAGTGCCGGAAGCCAGCGCCGCGGATGGTCCGCCTCGTGGACGAGCGCGTGCGCGACGGCACGCTGTACCGGCACCGGCGCACAGATCAGCATGCAATCCTGAATCTTCATCGCTTCGGCAATCGCGTCCGCGTGCGCGATTAGATACCCGCAGCGCCAGCCGGTGATCGCGAAGGCTTTGGAAAAGCTTCCGACGATGACGACGTTCGCTTCCCACGCGGGCAGCGATGCCGCCGTGGCCGGCTCGGCGTCGTAGACGAAGCGCAGGTAGGTTTCGTCGACGAGCACGATCACATCGCGCGCGCGGCACTCGGCCACGATCTGCCGCAGGTCGCCGGGTCGGACGACCGATCCGGTCGGATTGCTCGGGCTGACGAGAACCACGGCGCGCGTGCGTAGCGAGATGTGCGGCGCGATGTCGGTCCACACAGGCGAGAAGCCGCGAGGCGCGGGCGCGGGCGCTTCAATCGGCACTGCACCCACGGAGCGAACCGCCATGTGATGATTGAGAAAGTACGGCGCGGCAAGCACCACCTCGTCTCCAGGATCGACGAGCGTGGTCAGGGCGAGCTGGAAGGCTTGATTGCCGCCGGCCGTGATGATCACTTCTCGCTCGGGATCGGTCCGCGCGCCGAGCGGCGAAAGCGACTCGGCGAGCGCGTGACGGAGCTCGGGGATGCCCGCGTCGGATGAGTAGATGTGCGACGTCGGATCGTCGAGCGCGTCGCGCAGGGCGGCGATCGCCGACGCCGGCGGCGCGAATCCCGGCAGCGCCTGGCCGAGGGTGATGACGTCGGCGCCACGGGCCCGCCACCGATTGGCAACGTCGTTGAGCACGTCGAACTGCGGCAGCTCGATCGCGCGCACTCGTTCCGGAACACGCATGCAGGAATTCTACGCGGTGACTGCCGGTAGCCCGCGCGCGTGATCGCGGTTGGCGAGCAACCACACCTTCGCAGACTCGATGGCGTACGGCTCGTTGGCCGGCTCTAGCGGACCAGATGCGAGGATGCCGCCGACATCAGTCATGAGAAGCGGCGATCGCGTCCTGAAGGTGCCGACCGGCGACGAAGAAATCGTGAACGAGATCGCGCAGCTCGCCAATCGAGCTGGTCGCGTTGACGGCGATGCGCAGATGTGAGCCGCCGTCCAGGCCCTTCGTGTACCACGTGCACAGGGCCCGTACCTTATTGATCACCCACCGGTCGTGCCGCGTGGTCGCCTGCTCCGATCCCGGCGCCACGTGCCGGAACCCGGCCGGCTCGTGCACGCGCTCGTGCTGCAGCAGATCGATGTAGTCGAGCAGAAACTGTCCCCGCGTCCCGGCCGACACTTCGCGCGGCGGCCGGCCGTCGAGAATGTCCTGCGCCTGCGCGAGGATCCATGGATTGCGCAGGACGCCGCGGCCGACGAACACACCGCTCACTCCCTTCCGCAGTCGCTCGACAATCTGCTCCGGCTCCACGCAGTCTCCGGATCCGAACACGGGAATCGAAATCGCGTCGGCGATGGCAGCGACGAACTCCCAGTCGGCGACTCCGGTGTACGACTGCTTCGCCGTCCGCCCGTGAATGGCGATCGCAGAGGCGCCGGCATCCTGCACCTGCCGCGCCACCAGTGGTGCGTTGAGCGCGTGGTCGTCCCAGCCCTTGCGCATCTTGACGGTCACCGGAATCCTGACGGCCTTGACCATCGCCGACACGATTGCGGCCGCGTGCGCGGGCTCGCGCATCAGGCTACAGCCCGCCTGATGCTTCGCGATCTTCGGCACCGGGCAACCCATGTTGATATCGACGATGTCGGCGCCCATGCCTTCGACAACGCGCGCGGCTTCGGCCATGCGCTCCGGGTCGCCGCCGAAGATCTGGATCGACACCGGCCGCTCTTCCTCGGTGAACTCGGCGTACTCGAGCGTGCGATCGATGCCGCGCACGAGCCCTTCGCTGCTCACCATTTCGGTCACGACCAAGCCACAGCCGCCGTGACGCTTGACGAGCCGGCGAAACGCCGTATCGGTCATTCCGGCCATCGGCGAGACGACGAGCGGCGAAGCAAGCGCGACGGTGCCAATCTTCATCAGTAGGGCTTCACATCGGCGGCGTCCACCTCGACGCTCACCGCCTGGCCAATCAAATCAACGGACAGTACGAGCCGCGCGTGCGCGCCTTTCCGCACGAGGCGTCCGACAACCCCCCTCAGCGGCCCATGCCTGACCTCGACCATCATGCCTTCCTTGATGAGCGGGCAGGGGTCGTACGACAGCTCACTGTCGATCAGCGTCCGGATGCCGTCGATCTCGAACTCGGGAATCGGTGAAGGCAGCCCTTCGCTCCCGACGATCGTCACCACGCCTTCGCACTTGAGAATCGGCAACCGGTCGCCGGCGTCGAAGCGCGCGAAGACGTAGCCGGGGAACAGCGGCCAGTCGATCTTCTTCTTGCGATCCTTCCAGCGGCTCCACTTGGTGATAGTGGGCAAGAAGACGTCGACACGTCGCTCGGAGAGCTGGTCGCGAACCATCTTCTCGTGCCGCGAGCGCGTCCAGATCGCGTACCACTCGAATGCCGCTGGCTCAGCGCCGGGCGTCAGTACCAGAGGCTCCGTCATTACTGCGTGGTGGATTTACGCTGCTGCAGCCCGACCTCGAAAGCCTTTTTGATCTCGTCGTTCTTCCAGTCGATGATCGCCTGCGTGCGCAGTTGCTGGAGGTAGTTTTCGAGATGGCCCTGACGCTTTTCGGCGGCGAGCTTGTCCGAGACTTCGGCGCGGGCTTCGTCGAGCGTCTTGGTTTTCGCGCCGACCGACGAATCGAGCTTGATGAACTGATAGCCGCGCGTCGTCCGCAGCACCGCGGACACCTCACCGGGCTTCATTGTCGAGAGCAGCTTCTGCAGCTCGGGCGAAAGATCGCCTCGGCTGATCGGGCCGATCAGGCCGCCGTTGGCCTTGGATCCCGAGTCGGAATTGTCCGAGGCGAGCTGGGCGAATGGCTCGCCGGCGACGACGCGCTTGCGCAAGTCCTCAGCCTTCATGCGCGCCTGATCGTCCTGCGCGACGTTGATCCCCTTGTCGGTTTCGGGTACAGCGATCAGCATTTCGCGAAGCGTGACCGTGGGCGGCGTGCTGAACGACCCCTTGTTGGCGTCGTAATAAGCGCTCACTTCCTGCTCGGAGACGCTGATCTTGCCCATTACCTCGACCTGCTGCACGCGCGAAACCAGCATGTTGCGTTCGAGCTGCCGCCGCAGATCGTCGAGCGTCATCCCTTCCTGCTTGAGCGCCGCCTGGAACTGCTCCTCGCTTTCGAGCTTGTTCTCTTTCTTGATGTTTTCGAGAATGTTCTGAAACTGCTCGTTGCCAAGCGAGTAGCCGAGCTCGCGCCCGCGTTGAACCATCAGCAATTCGTCGACCGCGTCGACGACCACTTGAGGCGTGACCTCGACCAGCGCCTTCTGCAGCTCGGCGTCGGACGCGGGGCGGAAGTTCGGATCTCGCTGACGCAAGGCGACAACCTGCCTTTGTTCGAGCTCGGTCTTGGTGAGGATCTCGCCGTTTACCTTGACCAGAATCTGCTCGATGATGTCGGCGCGGATGGAAGCGCCGACGGCAAACACGGCGAGGAGCGCGAGAGAAGCTGCTCTGCGTTGCATGGGTCAAATACCGCCAAATGAGTAGTTTAGCAAATTAGACGTCGGGCGACTCGCGAAGGTCTTCGAGCAGGTGCGTGAGCCGTTCGAGGATGCCCCCGGGGGCGCGCGGGTCGTCTTCCTTCGGCTTGAGAATCTCTGCCTTCGAGAAGCCTGGGGTGACCTCCGCTGCGGTGGCACGGGCGGTCCACCAGGCGGGCTCGGGACGCGGCCGGCGCCGGAAGGCCCCTCGCTCCTGCGCTTTGGCGTGAGCGCTCTTCAAGCGTGCCTCAGGTCCGCCGCTCGCCTGCGTCGACTTCTTGAGGTCGAGCTTGAGCGAGACGGGCGGGATGAGCTGCAGATCGCCGCGTTCCCGCACCAGATGCACGACCTTGACGGGGTCCACTTTGGCTTTTTCGCGGAAGCGAATGGCCACGACCGTGCCCTCCCGCTCGATCCCTTCGATCCCGAGCGCGTCGGCCAGGATCCGGACCCGCCCGTAGTCGGCAAGATTGAGCACCGCGACGGGAGCCGGACCGTAGCGGTCGCGGATCTCCTCCATGATGCGGCTCAGATCGTCCTCCGATCGCGCCGCCGCAATGCGGCGGTAGATCATCAGCCGCTGGTTCATGTCGGGCACATAGCCCTCGTCGATCCGGAAGTCGACGCGCAGGTTGACGATGGCGCGCAGGTCGTCTTCGAGGTCCTCGCCTTTGAGCTCGCGGATCGTTTCCTCCAGCAGCTTGGTGTACATCTCGAAACCGACGGCATCGATCTGGCCGCTCTGCTCGCCGCCGAGGAGGTTGCCGGCGCCGCGAATCTCGAGATCGAGCGCCGCGACGCGGAAGCCGCTGCCCAGATCGCTGAATTCCTTGATCGCGGCCAGCCGCTTGCGCGCGACCGGCGACAACGCTTCTTCCGGCGGAATCAACAGATAAGCAAACGCCGGTCGATCGCTCCGGCCCACGCGCCCCCGAAGCTGATAGAGCTGCGACAGCCCGTACCGGTCGGCGCGATTGATGATGATCGTGTTGGCGTTCGGGATGTCGATCCCGTTCTCGACGATCGTCGTCGAGAGCAGGACATCCGACTTGTGGGCCATGAAGTCCACCATCGCCTTCTCCAGAATGTGCTCGCCCATCTGACCATGGCCGATGGTGACGCGAGCCTCGGGCACGAGGCGCTGGATCAGGTTCCCCATCGAGAAGATCGACTCGATGCGGTTGTGGATGAGGAACACCTGGCCGCCGCGCTCCATTTCCTGGCGGATCGCCCGCGCAATCACCTGCGCGTCGAACTTGACCACGTTGGTCTGAATCGCCAGCCGGTCCTTCGGCGGCGTTTCGATCACCGACATGTCGCGAATACCAACGAGCGACATGTTCAGGGTGCGAGGGATCGGCGTTGCCGTCAGCGTGAGGACGTCGATCTTCTTGCGCATCTGTTTGATGCGCTCCTTGTGCGCGACGCCAAACCGCTGTTCCTCGTCGACGATGAGCAGACCGAGATCCTTGAACTGGACGTCCTTCGACAGCAGGCGATGCGTGCCGACGATGATGTCGAGACGGCCGGCGGCGAGGCTCTCGAGAATCGCCTTCGTGTCCTGCGCGCTGCGGAACCGATTGACGACGTCGATACGAACCGGGAACGCGGCAAACCGATGCCGGAGTGTCTCGACGTGCTGAAAGGCAAGCACCGTGGTCGGGGCGAGAAGCGCGACCTGCTTGCCGTCCATCACCGCCTTGAATGCGGCGCGCATCGCGACCTCGGTCTTGCCGTAGCCGACGTCGCCGCACAGCAGCCGGTCCATGGGCGTCATCGATTCCATGTCGCGCTTGATGTCGCCGGTGGCGGTCGTCTGATCGGGTGTGAGCTCCCATTCGAACGCCTGCTCGAACTCCCCCTGCCAGTGCGTGTCTGCGCTGAAGGCATGGCCGGTGACCGCCTTGCGCGCGGCGTAGAGCTTGAGCAGCTCTTCCGCCATGTCGCGCATTGCTTTCTTGACGCGCGTCTTGGCTTTTTCCCAGGACGTGCCGCCGAGCCGGTCGAGCGGGGGGCGCGTGCCGCCCGTGTACTTCTGCACCAGATCGAGGCGCTCGACCGGGACGAACAGCTTGTCCTCGCCGTGGTAGCGCAGCTCCAGGAATTCCTGAATCACGTCGCCCTGGCCGACGGAGATCTGCTTGAGACCGACGAACTGGCCGATGCCGTGATCGACGTGCACGATGAGATCGCCGGCCTTGAGATCGCGCAGGTCCGACAGGAAGGTCGCGGCAAGCGATCGCTTGCGCGAGGTGGTCGTGCGCCGGCGCTCCTCTTCGAAGATGTCGCTCTCGGCAAAGACGGTGAGCCCGGCATCGGGGAGGCGGAAGCCGCGCGACAGCAGCCCCTCGGCGACGACGACTGCGCCTTCGATGCGCTCGTCCGACGCGGTGGCGAGGAGCGCGCGCAGCTCATAATCGTGGAGCAGCTCCACCGTCCGCTCGGCGCGTCCGTGCGTGCTGGCGACAAAGAGCAGCGTGTCGCCGCGGTCGCGCGCCTGACGCAGCTCGGCGATCCAATCCGGTATCCGGCCGCGGAACTCTTGGGCCGGCTGAGTGGCTACGTGCACGGCGGCCGCAGCCTCGTCGATCGCGAGCTCCTCGAGCGCGAGGCCGCCCGCAAGGATCGGCTCGATCTCGGTCCACGAGGCCAGCAATTGATCGGGAGGGCTGACACTGCCAGCCGAGGCGCGCTCCTCGAACGACGCCGTCACCTGCTCCCACCATCTCGCGATGTTCGCCGTCACATCCTGCGGCTCGGCGACGACGGTACGCATCGGCCGCGAGGCGCGCAGATAGTCGAAGATGGTCGCGCGGCTGCCTGGCTCCAGCGACGGTTCGCGGACCGGCACGATCTGAAACTGATCGAGCGTCTCAATCGATCGCTGCGTCCCCGGATCGAAACGGCGAATGGACTCGACGGTGTCGCCGATGAACTCCACGCGGACGGGGGACGTTTCGCCCGCGGGATAGACGTCGAGAATGCCGCCGCGGACAGAGAATTCGCCGTGCTCGTCCACGGGGTCCTGACGTTCGTAGCCGCCCTCCACGAGGATCTCGGCGAGCGCGAGCGGATCGATCTCGACTCCGGATCGAAGATCGAACGACGTGGCGACGATCGACTCCGGGGCGGGAAGCCTCGGCAGCAGTGCCTGCGCCGCCGCGACGATCACGCGCACCTGGCCGAGCGCGGCCGCATGCAGCGCACGGGCGCGGGCGGATGCCACGCGAAAGTGCGGCGCCAGCCCGCGATACGGATCGACTTGATGCGAGGGGAACGGCAACACCGCCCGCTCGGCTGCGGCTTCCGACAATCCCTCGAGCGCCCCGAGAAAGAAGCGGACGTCGCTCGTGACATCGTCGAGGTCGGCATCGGCGGGAACGACGAACAGCACGACGCATTCGGCAGCACGATGCGCGGCGCCGGCCACGGCCAACGCCTTCGCGGGCGGCGTCAGGCCGCTGAAGCCGCGGACCGCGGTGGAGAGTTGGCTCTTGACGAGCGCACTACTGAGGACTGAACGGAGCGTGAGTGAAGTTGCTGTGGCCACAGGTGTACGTACACACGGCCCCGCGAACCCGGTTGTCCGGGGCGGGGCGCTTGGATGTTTCTATTGTCCCATGTCAGGTCCGGGGGACGCAGATAGCCACAGGTTGGGAGCGACTGGTCGCCGGCGGTAGGTACCGGCGGCGCGGCTTATCGGTGTTCTGCGGTCATCTGTGGCCGACTACGTCTGCGTCTTCGGCGGCTTGAATTGGATGTTCGGCGTGAACTCCCAGCGATGAGCCGGGCGATAGATGCCGACGTCCTTGGTGCGAGACTTCACCCGGAAGGTGTAGAGCAGGCGGTGGTAGTCGTACGGGTAGCCATCGAGCTTGTGGGCGGCGACGTCGACCTTGTATGTGCCTTCGACGAGATCGAGGTGCGAGATATCGAAGCGAACCTCGCCATCGCCGGCGATCTGAGCCGGCTCGAGCTCCTCGAGGTAGGTATTCGTGCCGTAGCAGCAAATGCCATCGGCGTTGAAGAGCCCGAAGCCGAAGACGAAGTCATTGGTCGGCTGATGCGCGCGCACTCTCAAGTGCACCTGAATCGGCTCACCCGACTGGAAGACGTGCGCCGTCTGCCCGGAAGCGCCGGTGAGCACGACCTCGGTAATCTCGACCTCGCGCGAGCCCCAGCGGCCCTCGGTGGCTTTGAACATGTCGGAAGGGGCGCTCGAATCGGCGGGGCCGGCCACTGGCGCGCTCGGTGGCGCTTCGGCGGAGTCAGCGGCCGATCTCAATCGCACCGCTTCGGCGGTGGCGAGCTCCACCTCCTCCGACTTTTCGACGTCGATCAGATAGGACGCCACGACGCGGCGTGGTTCGCCTTCGGCGAGCGTGTGCCCCTTGTCGAGCCAGAGGGCGCGGTCGCAGAACTTCTCCACCAAATCGAGCGAATGCGTCACGAGGAGAATCGTCTTGTTGCGGCGGCGGAAGTCGGCGAACTTGTCGAGGCACTTGACGGTGAACGACTGATCGCCGACGGCGAGCACCTCGTCGATCAGCAGGACGTCCGGGTCGACGTGAATCGCCACGGCAAACCCGAGCCGCATGTACATGCCTGACGAATAGGTCTTGACCGGCGCGTCAATGAAATCCTGGAGCTCGGCAAACTCGACGATCTCGTCGAAGCGCTTCTGAATTTCGCGCTTCGACAGCCCGAGCATGATGCCGTTGATGAAGACGTTCTCGCGCCCGGAGATCTCCGGATGGAAGCCGGCGCCAAGCTCGATCAGCGCCGAGATCCGTCCGTCCACGGTGATCGATCCCTCGTTGGGCCTCGTGATGCCGGCGACACACTTGAGCAATGTGGACTTGCCCGACCCGTTCCGGCCGATGACGCCGTAGGTGCAGCCTTTGGGCACGCTGAAGGTGACGCCACGCAGCGCAGGGAAGGTCTCGTCGGGCTGCAGATCGCGGATCAAACTGCCCTTGAGCAGGGCCGATTTGAGCGTAGCGAACTGCTTCCGCCGTGCGTAGCGGCGGTACACCTTGGAGACGTTGACGACGTCGATGGCGGCTGTCATTGCGGTTCGCACACCAACCAACCGTGCCTACACTTCCTCGGCAAAGCTGTCCCTTAGCCGGTCGAAGACGAAGTATCCCGCGAGAAACACGAACACCGACGCGAACAGAAGCGCCATCAGCCACTTCCAGTGGCCGTGCGGGCCAATGTAGAAGAGCACCTCCTGATAGGAAATCGCCAGGTGCGTCATCGGGTTCAGGTTCAGCAGCCAGCGGAACTTCTCTGGCGCCTGGCTCATCGGATAGATGATCGGCGTCGCGAAGAACCAGAACGTGAGCAGGTTGCCGAGGATGTCCTTGAGATCCCGAAAGTGCACGGTCAGCGCGGACACGAAGAGCGACAGCCCGAGCAGGAGCAGCAGCTGCACGAACACGATCACTGGAAACCAAAGGAGCTCGACAACGTCGAGCGGACGCTGATAGTAGATGAGAAAGACGACGAGGATCGGCAGGCCGAGAAAGAAATGGACCATGTTGGCGAGCACGGTCACAAACGGCAGCACTTCGGCCGGAAAGAGCACCTTCTTGATCAGATTGCCGCCCGAGATCAGCACGTTCGACGCTTCGAGAATGGACGAGGAAAACCAGGTCCACGGCAGGATGCCGCAAAACATGAACAGCGCGTAGGGCTGGAGATCATCGGCATCCACCCGCGGCATGACGGTGGCGAAGACGAAGGAGTAGATCGAGAGCAGGAGCAGCGGGTTGATGAAGGACCAGAAAAAGCCGAGGACGGAGCCGCGATAGCGCGCCTTGAGGTCGCGCGCCACCAGCGTCTGAATGAGGCCGCGGTAGCGGAGCAGCGCGGCGAGGTTGCGAATCAGTGGTGTGCGCCTCTACGTGCCTCGGCCTGCAGCTGCTGCAGCGTACGCAGCAGCGAGAGCCGCGCCCGCTCGAAGTCCATCTCCATCGCGCCCTGCGCCATCATCTCCTGCGCGCGCGCCATACCGGCTTCGGCC
Organism: uncultured Acidobacteriota bacterium; assembly: GCA_963807105.1. GTDB lineage: Bacteria > Acidobacteriota > Vicinamibacteria > Vicinamibacterales > UBA2999 > DASPWV01. The sequence goes on from CAWEAM010000007.1 coordinate 528,213, forward strand.
CGCGCTTCGTCGAGATCTTCGGCGCTCTCGGCGACTTGTGCCAGCACCGTCACCTGATCGGGAAGGACCTCGGCAAACCCGACCGACACCGCAAGGTAGTGCTTCTCCTGCCCCTGACGGTACCACATGGTTCCGGTGCGCAATCCGGCGAAGAGCGGCGCGTGCCCGGGCCGCACGCCGAAGTAGCCCTCCTGGCCGGGAAGCTCCACTTCGTCGACCTCGTGAGTGATCGAATGATCGGGCGTGACGATGTTCAGGTTGAGTTTGGTTGGCAGTGCCATTTTGATGCGTTCTCGTCAGGTTATAGGTTGTAGGGTGTAGGGTGTAGGGTGTGTTTTTAGGAACTTCTCCGCAGCGGAACCCGATCGCTCGCTGAACCGGCAACCTCCCTGACACCTACAACCTGAACCCTATAACCTATTACTTCAGGCTCTTCGCGTTCTCCAGCACTTCCTCGATCGTGCCCTGCAGGTAGAACGCCTGCTCCGGCACGCCATCGTGCTTGCCTTCGGCGATTTCCTTGAAGCCCTTGATCGTGTCGGCAATCGACACGTACTTGCCCTCGCGGCCGGTGAACTGCGACGCGACGAAAAATGGCTGCGACAGGAACCTCTGAATCTTGCGTGCGCGTGACACGGTGAGCTTGTCTTCTTCCGACAGCTCGTCGATGCCGAGAATGGCGATGATGTCCTGCAGATCCTTGTAGCGCTGCAGGATCTGCTTCACCTGACGCGCGACGTCGTAGTGTTCGGCGCCGATGACGCGCGGATCGAGAATGCGCGAGGTGGATGCCAGCGGATCGACCGCCGGGTAGATGCCGAGCTCGGCGATCTGCCGCGAGAGGTTGGTCGTCGCATCGAGGTGCGCAAACGTGGTCGCCGGCGCCGGATCGGTGTAGTCGTCGGCCGGCACGTAGATCGCCTGCACCGACGTGATCGAGCCCTTTTTCGTCGAGGTGATGCGCTCCTGCAGCTCACCCATTTCGGTGAGCAGCGTCGGCTGGTATCCCACCGCCGACGGCATGCGGCCGAGCAGCGCCGATACTTCGGAGCCCGCTTGCGTGAAGCGGAAGATGTTGTCGATGAAGAGGAGCACGTCCTTGCCTTCCGCGTCGCGAAAGTACTCGGCAACGGTGAGCGCCGAGAGCCCGACGCGCTGACGCGCACCTGGCGGCTCGGTCATTTGTCCGTAGACCAGCGCCGCGCGCGACTTGGAGGGATCATTGATGTCGATGACACCCGACTCCTGGAACTCGAGCCAGAGGTCGTTGCCCTCGCGCGTGCGTTCACCGACACCGCCGAACACCGACACGCCGCCGTGCTTCAGCGCGATGTTGTGAATGAGCTCCATGATGATGACGGTCTTGCCGACACCAGCGCCGCCGAAGAGCCCGATCTTGCCGCCGGTGAGATACGGCTCGAGCAGATCGACCACCTTGATGCCGGTCTCGAACATCTTGAGCTCGGTGGACTGCTGCTCGAGTGACGGTGCCGGCCGATGAATCGGCCAGCGCTCGGCAGCGTTGACGGGACGATCCGGAAAGTCCACCGGCTCGCCGAGCACGTTGAGCACGCGGCCGAGCGTCTGGGCGCCGACTGGCACCGAGATCGGCGCGCCGGTGTCCTCGGCGGACATCCCGCGCTGCAGCCCGTCGGTGCGCTTCATCGCGACGGCGCGGACACGGTTCTCGCCAAGGTGCTGCTGCACCTCGCAGACGACGTCCACCGGCTCGCCGCCCGGCAGATTGCCGGTGATGCGAACCGCATTGTAGATGTTCGGCAGATGTCCCGGGAACTCCACGTCGACGACGGGGCCGATGATCTGGACGATTTTGCCGACTTTTGACCCGCTCGCTGTTGCTGTTGACATACTTTGCTTCGCTGTTAGTGCCTCACATGCCTGAGTGCGTCGTGCTCGGTGCTAGATCCGGGGTCGACTCCGTTTTAGCTGAACCCTCCGACCTGAAAACCTACAACCCGAAACCTGAAACCTGGGTGGCTACACCGACTGCGCGCCGGCCACGATCTCGATGATCTCGCGCGTGATCGAGGCCTGGCGCACCTTGTTCAGGTAGAGCGTGAGCCGATCGACCATCTCGCGCGCGTTGCGCGTGGCCGCGTCCATCGCCGTCATGCGCGCGGCATGCTCGGCGGCCGACGATTCGAGCAGCGCACGGTTGACCTGCACCGCGACGTGAAACGGCAGCAGCGTGTCCAGGAGCTGCTCCGGCGACGGCTCGAAGAGATAGTCGATCGTCGCGGCCGACGGCTCCTGTTCGAGCTTGGCAATCGGCAGTAGCCGCTCGATCACGACCCGCTGCGACAGGATCGAGCGGAACTCGTTGTAGACGAGATACACCGAGCCGATGTCGGGCGCGAGAAACTCCTTGATTGCGGTGCTGGCAATCGCCTGCGCGTGCGACCACTTGACGTTCTGGAACAGTCCGACTTCCTCGTAGCGGACGTCGAAGCCGCGGCGCATGAAGAAATCACGTCCTTTGCGGCCGACGAGCGCGAGCGCAACCGCGCGATCCGGATCCGACGGCTGCTCGGTAATCCACTGCGCCGCAGTCTTGATCACGTTGGCGTTGAAGCTGCCCGCGAGGCCGCGATCCGCCGTGATCACGATGAGCAGCGGCCGGCCGTGCTCCTGCTCCTGCAGCAGCACGTGCCGCGCGGTATCGGTTCTCGTGGCGAGGCTGTTGAACACCCTCAGCATGTGCAACGCGTACGGGCGGCCGCGAAGAATCCGCTCCTGTGCGCGGCGCAGCTTCGACGACGAGACCATCTTCATGGCCTTGGTGATCTGCTGCGTCGACTTCACCGCGCGGATGCGGCGACGGATGTCAATGAGTGATGGCATGGCTGCTAACTGTCGTGACCAGGGATCAGGGATCAGGGATCAGGAAACACACGGATGCCTGATCCCTGGTCCCTGGTTCCTGGTCCCCTGGTTCCTCGTCCCTGGTCCCTGACAACTACCGAGATGCGCCAGCGGCGCGATTCGCCACGAACTGTTGCGTCGCCTCCTTGATGGCAACATTCAGCTCGGCCTTGATCCCGTCGTCCAGAACCTTCTTCTCGCGAATCGCCGCCAGCACGTTGCCGAAGCGCGTCTCCATGAATCGATGGAACTCCTCTTCGAACGCGCGCACCTGGTCGACCGGGATCTCGTCGAGCATCCCCTGCGTACCGGCGAAAACGATTGCGACCTGCTTCTCGACCGGCAGCGGCTGATATTGTGGCTGCTTCAGCAGCTCGACGAGCCGCGCGCCGCGACTGAGCTGCTGCTGCGTCGCCTTGTCGAGATCGCTCGCGCCGAACTGCGCGAACGCGGCGAGCTCGCGATACTGCGCGAGATCGAGCCGCAGCGTGCCGGCCACCTGGCGCATCGCCTTGATCTGCGCCGATCCGCCGACGCGCGACACCGAATTGCCGACGTTGATCGCCGGGCGGACGCCCTGGTTGAACAGGTCCGCCTCGAGGAAGATCTGGCCGTCGGTAATCGAGATGACATTGGTCGGGATGTACGCCGAGAGGTCGCCGGCCTGCGTCTCGATGATCGGAAGCGATGTGAGCGAGCCGGCGCCGTTGGCGTCGTTCAACTTCGCCGCGCGCTCCAGCAGCCGCGAGTGCAGATAGAAAACGTCGCCCGGATAAGCTTCGCGGCCCGGCGGACGCCGCAGCAGCAGCGAGATCTCGCGATACGCCTGCGCGTGCTTCGACAAGTCGTCATAGACCAGCAAGGCGTGCCGGCCGCCGTCACGGAAGTACTCGCCCATCGTCGTCGCCGAGTACGGGCTGAGGAACAGCATCGGCGCCGGATCCGAGGCGGCGGCCGCGACGACAATGCTGTAGCGCATCGCGTCGGCTTCTTCGAGGGTTCGTACCACCTGCGCGACCGTCGACTGCTTCTGCCCGATCGCGTTGTAGATACAAATGACGCCGGTGTCCTTCTGATTGAGGATGGTGTCGATCGCCACCGCGGTCTTGCCCGTCTGGCGGTCGCCGATGATCAGCTCGCGCTGGCCGCGGCCGATCGGGACCATGCCGTCGATCGCTTTGAGCCCTGTCTGCATCGGCTCGCGCACCGGCTGACGATCGACCACGCCAGGGGCGATGCGCTCGATTATCGCGACCTGCTTGGTCATGATCGGGCCCTTGCCGTCGATCGGCTGGCCGAGCGCGTTGACGACACGGCCGAGCATCTCATCGCCGACGGGCACGGAGACGATGCGGTTGGTGCGCTTCACGGGATCGCCTTCCTTGATCTCCCGGGTACTCTCCCAGCAGCACGCAGCCGACGCTGTCCTCCTCGAGGTTGAGCGCGATGCCGAAGACGCCGTGCGGGAACTCGAGCATCTCGCCGGCCATGGCGCGCTCGCATCCGTGCAGCCGGGCGATGCCGTCGCCGAGTGAAGTGACGGTGCCGACTTCGGCGACGTCGACGTCAACGGCGAAGCCGCTGATCTGCTCGCGGATGATCTTGGAGATTTCGTCTGCTTTGAGATCCATGTTCGCTCCGGCGTGATCACGCACGCCATTCGCGGACCTGAAAGTCCGCGCTACGTACTTGCGTCTCGACCTGTCTGGGCCACGTGCCGTCTCCGCTCGTCAGGCCGTTTCGATCAGCTGCTCGCGGATCCGCTGCAGTTGCGTGCTGACGCTGCCGTCGTAAACTGTGCTGCCAATGCGCGCGACCACTCCGCCAATGAGCGCGGGATCGACCGCCGCGTCGAGCTGCACCTGCTTGCCCGCCGTCTCCGACAAGCTCTGTTCGAGCGCGCGCAACCGCTCGGGCTCGAGCGGCGCCGCACTCTTGACCGATCCTCTGACGATGCCCCGGTGCGCGAGGAGGCGCTCGCGGTACACCTCGAGCAGGTCGGGCACCAAGTGGAGCCGGGCGCGCTCGGCGAGCATGACGAGCAGCTTCGCGAGCGGCGCGGCGTAGCCACCCTTTGCGACCAGCTCCGCCACGATCTGCTTGCGCACCGGCGTCGGCAGGCCCGGGCTGAACAGCACGCGCTTCAGGTCGGCGTGCGTCTCGAGCATCGTGACGAACGAGGTGAGGTCGCGCTCGACAGCCGCGGGATCGGCCTCCGCGATCGAGACTTCGAGCAGCACGCGCGCGTAACGGGTAGCCGACGTTCGGACTGACATCAGTGCTTCTTCACCTGGTCGAGATAACGATCGACCAGCCGGTTCTGGTCGGCCGGCGTCATGGTCTCGCGAATCCGATCGCCAGCGAGCTGAACCGCGAGGTCCGCGGCATGCTCGACGAGCTCGCGCTTGGCCAGCCGCACCTGCAGCTCGATCTCGCGCCGTGTCTGTTCGAGCAGACGATCGCGCTCGGCCGCCGCCATCGCCGCAATGCGGTGCTCCTCGGCGGCGATTTCTTCGGCGCCGCGATGTTTGAGCGCCTCGATCTCGCGGGGAAGCGCCTGCAGCCTGCGCTCGATCTCGTCGAGGTGCGCGGCGGCGGCGGCCCTGACGTTGGCCGCCTCGACCAGGTCGCTGCGAATCGACGCATGCCGGTCGGCGAGATAGGTTGTGATCGGCTGCTTGAGAAACCACCAGAGACCGCCGACCAGGATGAGAAAGTTCACTGTCGGCCACAGCAGACCCGACCACATGCCGTGCTCTTCGGCGGCATGCTCGCCTTCGGGCGCATGCTGGCCCGGGGCCGCGGCGTGTGTGTCGGCCGGTTTGGCCGGCGCGGCGTGCTCCTGCGCGGCGGCCATCGCGGGCGCGGCCAGCCACATGAGAAACACCGCGAGCAGGACGAGCTTGTTCTTTAATTCACAAGCTCTCAAACGCGTCGCCCTCGGCTGATTGCTCACAATTGTTGCCTCTTGTAACAGGAACTACGAAGATGCCCGGCCGAGCACACGCGAGACGATCGCGCCGGCAAGCGCTTCGGCTTCGCGATCCAGCTGCGCCCGCGCTTCGCTGGCCTGCTGCTGCACGCGAGCGCTCGCCGTGCGCAGCTCTTGCTCGACGACGGCCTTGGTTTCGCCGACGAGCGCCGCGCGCCCGTCGAGCGCGAGCCGCCGCTTGTCGTCCATCCGGCGGTACAGCGTGGCGCGGGCCGTCTGCAGCTTCTCGTCGTACTCGCGCGCGGCGGAGGCAGCCCGCTGCGCCGCCGACTCGGCCAACTGCCGCGCACCGGCCACGGCGCCGAGCCGAGCCTCGATGACGGCAAGAATCGGCTTGAACACCAGCGTGTTCAGCAGAAACACCGTGGTCAGGACGAAGAAGATGACCCAGAGGACCGTGATATCCGGGATCAAAAGGATGCGCCTCCGCGCGAGAACCCAAACAGTTGTTTATACCATGTAAGGGCCCTCTGGCTGAACCCTTGACACGCGCGGCACTGCCGGTTTTTTGCGCCTACTTGACGATAATGACGGCCTCGAGGCGGTCGCTCACGAGGCCGATCCGCGCGGCCGGAAGTCCAGCGCTCACAAGCGCTTGCAGTACCTGATCGGCAACGGACGGAGCCACCGCGGCGAGCAGCCCTCCGGACGTCTGCGGGTCGAAAAGCACATCGCCGTAGACCTCGGGCACGTGGGGCTCGAACCGCACCCGCGCGCTGAAGTGATCCTGATTGCTGACCATGCCGCCGGATCGATTGCGTCCGGCGATGTCGAGGACGCCCGCGAAGACGGGTACAGCGTGAAATTCAATTCCGAGAGTCGCACCGCTGGCGACGGCCATCTCCGTCGCGTGTCCCAGAAGGCCGAAGCCGGTGACGTCGGTGCACGCATGCACGTCGTTGAAGCGCGCGAGCACGTCGGCGGCGGCCTTGTTGAGCGTGCGCATCGACTCGACGGCCTGATCGATCATCGATTGCGGTGCGCGGTCGAATTTGATCGCGGTGCCGATGACACCAGTGCCGATCGGCTTCGTAAGCAGCAGTACGTCGCCCGGTTTTGCACCCGCGTTGGTCAGGATTCGCGCCGGGTCCACCGCTCCAGTCACTGCATACCCGAACTTGATCTCCTCGTCCTGGACGGTGTGTCCGCCGAGGAGCGCGACGCCGGCTTCGCGCAGCTTCTCGTAGCCGCCGCGGAAGATCGCACCAATCGTGTCGTGGTCGAGTCCCTTTTTCGGAAAGCCGGCAATCGCCAGCGCCGTGAGCGGCCGTCCGCCCATCGCGTATACGTCGCTCACGGAGTTGGCGGCGGCAATCTGACCATAGAGAAACGGATCGTCGATGATCGGCGTGAAGAAATCGACGGTCTGTACGAGCGCCGGTCCACTCTCCCACGCGTACACACCGGCATCGTCTGCGGTCCTGAAGTCGACCAGGACGCGCGGGTCGTTCTGCGGCGGTAAGTGGCTCAGGACCTGAGCGAGCTCGCCGGCGGCGAGTTTACTCGCTCAACCAGCGCAGCTGACCATTTCGGTCAGCCGCTTCCTCTCGATCGTCATGAGAAGGATTGTACTGCGCGGCGCGCCGTTGTCGCGGACCTGAAGGTCCTGGCTACGTACACCGATCGTGGCTTCGCATGAGACAGCGATACATACGTAGAAGGCCTCTTAGTCCCGAAAATCACTCGAGTGGACGGCGCCGAGGCGCGAATGCCGCCAGTTCCGGCCGAGATCGTCGAATCACCTCGATGGAGCTGTCGGCAACTCAATTGAACTCAGGGATTAGGTGCGCGAACGACACGTACGCGCGCGCGGAAAGGGCTATCTGCGCTCAGTCAGGTACTCGTAGATCCGCTGCAGCTCATTCTCGTTCGCGAACGAAATCGCTACCACGCCACCCTTCCCGCGCCGGCGGATCTCGACCGGTGTCCCCAAGGCGAGGTGCAACTGCTCTTCGGCGGCGCGCGTGTGCACGTCCTTCTTCTCCGCCTGCTTGCCGGGCGTACTCGCGGCCGCCGGTGTCGCAAGACGTTTGACGAACGCTTCCGTTTCGCGAACGGAGAGACCTCTGGCCAGGACCTCGCGGGCGACGCGCCGCTGATCGCCGTCTGCTGCCAGCGCGACGATCGCGCGCGCATGTCCCATCGACAATCGGCCTGACGCGACCTCGGCGCGCACTTCCTCTGGAAGCTTGAGGAGGCGCAGGCTGTTGGCAATCGACGACCGATCCTTGCCCACCTGCGCGGCGATGTCTTCCTGGCGCAGGCCGAAGTCGTTGGCGAGACGCTCGTACGCCAACGCTTCTTCAATCGCGTTGAGGTCCTCGCGCTGGACATTCTCGATCAACGCCATCTCGAGCCGGCGCTTCTGGTCGGCGCCGACTTCTTTCACAACGACCGGAACCTTGTGCAGGCCGGCACGCTGCGCCGCGCGCCACCGCCGCTCGCCGGCGATGATCTGAAAGCGGCCGGCCTCGAGACGCCGGACGACGATCGGCTGAATCACGCCGTTGGCACGAATCGAGCGCGACAGCTCCTCGAGCCGCCCGTCGTCCAACTGAACGCGCGGCTGGCAGTCGTTAGGCTCGAGCAGATCGATATCCACGTCGAGCGAGGCGCGCGGCGTCTCGAGCGTGTCTGACATGTCTGGAATGAGCGCGCTGAGTCCCTTGCCGAGAGCTTGTCGTTTTTCCATCGCTGATTCCGTTCCGGTCTGGTTCAGATGAGGCACGGCGTGAATCCGTGCGCGCTAACCGATCGCGCTCGCTGCGAGCTCGTCGCCATTGCGCTGCAGCAGCTCCGACACCAGGGCGAGGTAGGCCTCGGCACCGCGCGATCGCGCGTCGTACGTGATACCGGTTTTCCGTGACTCGGCGCCTCGGCGAGACGAACGTTGCGCGGAATCACCGTGCGGTACACCTTCTCCTTGAAGAACTGCCGCACGTCGCGTCCCACCTGCTGCCCGAGGTTGGTGCGCTCGTCGTTCATCGTGAGGACGACGCCTTCGATGTCGAGTGATGGATTGAACGCGGCGCGGACACGACGCAGCGTCGCCACCAGATCGGCGAGGCCCTCGAGGGCGAAGTACTCGCAGTGCAGCGGAATCAGCACCGCGTCGGCCGCCACCAGCGCGTTGAGCGTCAGCAGACCAAGTGAAGGCGGGCAGTCGAGGATCACGAAGCGGAAGCGTGAGCGCAGCGGCTCGAGGAATGCGCCAAGCCGGCGCTCGCGCGCGCTCATGCCGATCAACTCGATCTCCGCCCCGGCGAGATCGCGAGTCGCGGGCACGATGGTGAGATTCGGGACGCCCGTCGCGAGGAGAAAATCGCCGGCTGACGCGCCGGGGTCGTCGCTCGTCAGCGCTTCGTAGATCGTGCCGGCGGCCGCCGACTGCCCTTTCATGCCGACACCGCTCGTGGCGTTGCCTTGCGGATCCACGTCCACGAGAAGCGTTGCGTGGCCGGCAGCCGCCAGTCCGGCGGCGACGTTGATGGCGGTTGTAGTCTTTCCGACGCCGCCCTTCTGGTTGGCAATCGCTATAACCTTTGCCCTCGGCGCTTTAGCAGCGTCGATTGGCATGGAGGCGCGAGACGAGAACTCTGGCGGCATCATGATTTTATGTTAAACAGCCTAAAATTTGGGCTGAACCGCGTCGATGGGAAGAGTACGCTTTGTCGGCGTCGTGAGCAAGATGATGTTTCACGTGAAACGCTTGAGGTTCGTGCGCCGTTGACGACCTATCGGCGGCCCACGTAGCTCTTTTTCAGGACCACAAGCCGAGATCGGAGTTCTTCGATGAGCGGATACGTGGCCACCCAGGAGAGCGGCGGTGTCAACGACTCGGAAACGTCCGCCCCGCCAGGGCCGCGAAACAAGAAGAGTTGACCGCCGTCGCGGAGGAACGCCTGCAGCGTCACGAGGGTTCTCGGCTCGACCCGAACGGCCCGAATCGTGACCAGATCGTGGCCCTCGTGTAGCTCCGGTCGCGACAGCAATTCCTCGAATCGCGAGGTCTCCACCTCGCTGGCCGGCAGTTGCAATTCGCGCACGGCTTCGCGCAGAAACACCGCTTTTCTGGTTTTCGATTCGACCATCCGAAGCGACAAGTGGGGCGCGGCCAGTCGAAGCGGAATTGCCGGCGAGCCGCCGCCCGAACCGATGTCAAGCATGTTCCTCGCGTCGGCGGGTAGGTGTCGCGCGGCCACTGCCGGCTCGATCAGCAATCGATCGACGCCCTCGTCTTCTCCGCCGGGTGGGAGGCGGAATGACGTGAGGTTGATCTTCTCGTTCCACTTTGTCAGCAGGGCGTAGTACCCGCTCGAGGCCGTCGGCCAGTTCCGGCGAAACAGCGAGTCCGGCGCGTTTAGCGCGACGGCGAATGCGGTCTCGGAGCTCTCGGCTGCTCACGGCGTCCCGGACTGGTCCGTCGAAACGCCGGGATCGCGGCGTGCGGCGGTCGTCGCAGCTGGATCGCCCGCGACCGGCGAGCGATTCTCCTCGCCCCGCAGGATACGCACGTAGGCCCCGACCACCGCGACGGCCGCCGGCGTAGCGCCTGGGATCCGCAGCGCCTGACCAAGAGTTTCCGGCTGCACCTCGGTGAACCGGTGAACCATCTCGTTCGACAGGCCCGCTACTCGCGCGTACGGAAAGCCCTCGGGGATGCGCTGCTGCTCCTGCTTCCGGCTGCGCTCGACGATCTGCTGCTGGCGCCGCAGATAGCCGTCATACTTGAGAGTGGTCTCGACGGAGATCAGGTCCAGATCGCGGGTTGAATCTTTGAGCTCCAGCCTGACATCGCCGGCCTCGACCAAACCGTTGAGCGTCAGCTCCGGCTGTCGCAGGGCCTGCGATGCCGCCATCCGCTGGCCGCTCGCGATACGCACTGACGTTCGCGTCAGCGCGTCCAGGTTGTGCTCGAACCGCCGGCGGCGGCTTTCGAACGAGCGCCACCGCTCCTCGGAAACGACGCCCACGGCGCGCCCTCTTGGCGTCAGTCGAAGGTCGGCGTTGTCGACGCGCAACAGCAGCCGATGCTCGGCTCGCGATGTGAACATCCGATACGGCTCGAGGCATCCCTTGGTGACCAGGTCGTCGACCATGATGCCGATGTACGCCTCGTCTCGCCCGAGCACAATCGGCGGCCGGCGCTTCGCTCCAAGCGCCGCGTTGATCCCGGCGAGGAGACCCTGGCCGGCAGCCTCCTCGTATCCGGACGTCCCGTTGATCTGCCCGGCGAGAAAAAGCCCCGGCACGCGGCGGGTTTCAAGCGTGGCTCGCAGCTCAGTCGGTTGGACGAAGTCATACTCGACCGCGTATCCGGGCCGGAGCATCTCGGCCGCTTCGAGTCCCGGTAGCGCTCGGACGAGTTGCTGCTGCAGCTCCGCTGGCAGGCTCATTGAGAACCCGTTGATGTAGATCTCCTCGACGTCCAGCCCCTCAGGCTCCAGAAACAGCTGATGCCGTTCGCGATGTGGGAACCGCATCACCTTGTCCTCGAGGGACGGGCAATAGCGCGGCCCGATCCCGGATATCTGTCCGTTGTAGAGCGGCGAGGCGTCGATCGATCGCCGCACGAGGTCGTGAACAGCCTCCGTGGTGTGCAGCAAGTGGCAGCAGATCCGATTCACTGGGCGGAGTTCCGCCAAGTACGAGAATGGTGTTGGCTCTGAGTCGCCATGTTCCACGTGGAACAGACCTCTCTCGACGCCGGCTTCGAAGTCGATCGAGCGCTTTGCCAGACGAGGTGGGGTTCCGGTTTTGAGACGGCCCCACTGGAACTCGAAACTCTTGAGCGACTCGGCAAGGTCGCGTGACGGCGGCTCTCCAGCGCGGCCGGCGGGGCGACGGTCGCGGCCGACGTGGATCAGCCCATTGAGAAAGGTCCCGGTGGTGATCACCAGCGAACGGCAGCGAAAAATCGGCCCCTCTTCGAGCTGCAGGCCGGCAACCACTCCGTCGTTGGTGAGGATGTGGCCCGCCCGTCCGAGCACCCAGTGGATCCTGGGATGTGATTCGAGCCTTGCCCGCATCCACTCGCTGTAGCGGCGCTTGTCGGCCTGAGCTCGTGGCGACCAGACGGCTGGGCCGCGGCTGCGATTGAGAACCTTGAATTGGAGCCCGGTGGCGTCAATGGCCTCGCCCATGAGACCGCCCAGAGCGTCTATCTCCTTGACTAGATGGCCTTTAGCCGTTCCTCCGATGGCCGGGTTGCACGGCATCAACGCAACGGTGTCGCGCGAGAGCGTGCAGAGCCCCACTGTGCAGCCGATTTCCGCCGCCGCCCACGCCGCCTCCACGCCGGCATGCCCGGCGCCCACCACGATTACATCGAAATCAATCATGCTTTTTTATTAAACGATGTCTTGTCGAGATGCCATGCCGACGCCACTAGATCATCTCACCGCTACTTGCCGATACAAAAGCGCTCGAAGATGTGTCGCAGCAGATCGTCGGCCGACCGCTTGCCGCTGACTTCCTGAAGAGACGCCGCAGCAAGTTGGAGATCTGCCAGCAGAAATTCTTCGGCGATTGTGCCGTTCGAAGCGCGCACCGCATCGGCGGCGCGCACCAACGCCTCGCGCGCGCGGGTCAGCAGCGTAACGTGCCGTACGTTGGTGACGCGCGGCTGATCGCGATGCGACGGATCCGCGCCAAGAGAGGCGGCGATGTCCGCGGCAAGCGACGGCAGTCCGGCACCGGTCGCCGCCGAAACCTCGATGCACTCATGCGCGTCGAGCGCAGCACATGTCACGCGCGCGGCGAGGTCGCACTTGTTCCAGACGATGATCCGCCGCCGCGCCGCCGTGCTCTCGAGGATCTCCTCGTCGTCCGCGGTGAGCGGTCGTGATCGATCGAGAACGACGAGCAGCAGATCCGCCGCGCCCGCCGCGCCGCGCGCGCGTGTCACGCCTTCCTGCTCCACCACGTCGCTGGTCTCGCGGATACCGGCCGTGTCGACGAGCGCGACCGACAACCCATGAATGTCGGCGCGCTCGGTCAGCAGATCGCGCGTCGTGCCGGGAACCGGCGTCACGATCGCGCGATTGGCGTTCAGGAGCGCGTTGAACAGGCTCGACTTGCCGACGTTGGGCGCGCCGACGATGGCCACCTGCGCACCCTCGCGAAGAATCCTGCCGCGCGCCGCGCTCGCGAGCAGGTCGTCCACGCGCGCGACGACGCGATCGATCGACGTCGCGACGCTCCCCGGTTCGATGAAGTGATAGCCCTCGTCGGGGAAATCGAGCGACGCCTCGAGGCGCGCCATCAAATCGAAAAGCCCCTCCTCCACTGCGCCGATCGCCGTCGTCAACGTGCCTTCGAGCTGATCGAACGCGGCGTGCGCCTGGAGCGGCGTCACCGCATCGATGAGATCGCCGACGGCTTCGGCCTGGATGAGATCGAGCTTGCCGTTGATGAAGGCGCGAAGCGTGAACTCGCCGGGCTCGGCGAGCCGCGCGCCGCCGGCGAGGGCGTGCCGGAGGATCGCGTCGAGCACGACCGGCGCACCGTGTGCGGAGATCTCGACCACGTGCTCGCCGGTGTAGGACTGCGGCGCCGGGAACGAGGTGATCAGCGCCTGATCGTCGTCGAGCCGCACGAACGTCGCATAGCGCGGTGAAAATGGTTTCGCACGCTTTGCCATGGCACGTGCGATCTGCTCGGCGTTGGGCCCGCTCAACCGCACCACACCTATGCCGCCACGCCCCGGTGGCGTCGCGATGGCGGCTATCGTGTCGTCGGTACTGAACACGTCTTACCGGTGTCTGGGGTGCCGAATGGTGCCTGGAGTGTCTATAGTGCGGTGTGCCTGGGTGCAGTCCTCGTGAACCTGAAGCTCCGCGCTACGTACGACCACGCGACGTCGAACTCGCAACGGCGCTAGCACCGAGCACGCGTTTGATGCGAGCGGCACCCAAGGCACCTTAAGGCACGCCAGGCACCCAAAAAGATCACTTCACCGAGATGATTACTGTTTTTTCGAACGCGTCACCGATGCTCTCCGACGACACCGACTCGATCTCCGCAACGGCCAGATGGACGATGCGCCGTTCGTAGGGATTGAGCGGCCCGATCTCCTGCGCCAGCCCCGTGCTCCTCGCCTTCTCGGCGAGGAACATCGCCATCTGCCGCAGCTCGGTGTCCTTGCCCTTGCGGAACCCCATGCAGTCCACTACCAGCCGGCGCTTCTCGTCGTGGTCCTGCCGAAACACCGCGGCGACGATGTGCTGGAGCGCCGCCAGCCCTTCGCCCTGGCGGCGGAGCAGAATCTGCCCGTCCTCGCCGGTAAGGTTGATGCGCATTCCGTCGTCCATCTCCTCGGCTTCGGAGGTGAGCTGCGCACCCATCGCGCGCATCAGGTTGTCCACAAACGTCGTGATGTCGGTAGCTGTCGCCATGCGCGTCACTTCGCCTTCCGCTCCACCGCGGGCCGGACATTATGCACCTTCGGCGGTCCAATCAGGTAATTGGTGAAGTACTGCTGCCCGATGCCCCACAGGTTGCTCACGAACCAGTAGATGGCGAGACCGCTCGGCTGGCCGAGGAAGATGAACGTAAACATGAACGGCATCATCATCATGACCTTCTGCTGCGTCGGATCGGCCGTCGTCGGCGTCAGCCGTTGCTGCCAGACCATGGTCGCGCCCATGAGGAGTGGGGTGACGTAATAGGGGTCGCGCGCCGCCAGATCGGTGATCCAGCCAATGAACTCCGCGCCGCGCAGCTCGATTGCCTGCGACAGCATCGAGTAGAACGCAAAGAGGAATGGAATCGTCAGCAGCATCGGCACACAGCCGCTCGCCGGGTTGACGCCCTTGCTCTTGTAGAGCTCCATCACCTCCGTGTTCATCTTCTGCCGTTCGGGATCGGTGATCTTGTATTTCGCGTACCGATCCTGAATGGCTTTCATCTGCGGCTGCAGCTCCTGCATGCGCCGCATCGACACCACGCTCTTGTGCCGCAGCGGGAACAGCACGAGGTTGATCAGAATCGTCAGGACGATGATCGACCAGCCCCAGTTGCCGATGAAGCCGTGCAACCACTTGAGCGCGCCGAGCAGCGGCACGGCCAGTGGCGCGAAGATCCCGAAATAGATCGCCTTGGTGAATTCCGGGCTGACCGCCCGCAGCACGTCGTGCTGCTTGGGACCGAAGAAAAAGCGTGCGTTCTCCGGCGGCGACGGGAAGCGCACTGAATACGACACGTAACGGCCGACCTGCGCGGGCTGCGCCGTCGCAGGAATCGCGACGGGCGCGTATTCGAGATGCAGCGTCGCCGGCGGCTCGATCACCGCGCTGATGAAGTAATGATCGTCGATGCCCGCCCAGCGGAACGCGCCGTCGAGCGCGGTGCCGTTGCCCAGCGACGCAACCGCAACGCGCGTGACGTCGCCATCCTGGTCGTAGATTGCCTGCGGCGCGTAGATGTAATTCGGCGAGAAGAACGAACCGGGCGGCATCCGTGCAATCTCGTCGCCGAGACCGGGGCCCCAGTCGATCGTCGGATTCAGCGCCTTTTCGCCCTGCTGAACGTTGACGCCGAACGTGAGGTCGTAGCCGTCGGCCGGCAACGCAAACGTTTTTCGGGCGCGCAGTCCCTCCGCCGTCTCGAGTTCGAACGCGAGGTGATCGGTTTGAGTGACCCTGTAGAGCGACTCGTTGAGTCGTTTGGTGATTGCCGGGTCGTCCACGCGCAGCGAAAACGGATTTGGTACTTGCGGCGGAATATTCTCGGGAACGAGATCTAGCGGCTGGCCCGCGCTGTTCTTGTAGTCCTTGAGATGCCAATGCTTGATGCGCCCGCCGCGATTGGTGAAGACCGCGCGCACGCGCGCGTTCTCGAGCGTGATCTCGCGCTCGGCGGATTCGCCGACGACGGTCTCCGCCGACGTCAACTCCGGCAGCGGGCCCTCTGCGGTGACGTTGCCTGACGGCGTCACACCGGCAATCGGCTGCGTCGGTCCCGCTGATTGATTGATCGGGGGCGCGTCTGGAAAAGCAGCCGGTGGCGACGGCGGCGGCGGCACCAGCCACTGGTAGACCACCAGCACCAGAAACGAGAGTGAGATCGCGAGGAGGACTCGGCGTTCCATTGCAACTCAGTCGTTTGCGCGCACGAACTCTGGCGGAGCGGGCCGGTCCGCCGGCGTGAAACGCGCAGCACGCGGCGACTTCATGGTCAGCGGCGGCGGGTCGTAGCCCGACCCGCCAAACGGGTGGCAGCGCGCCAGGCGCCGCGCGCCCAGCCATCCGCCGCGCGTCAACCCGTGGCGGGCGATGGCTTCAGCCGTATAGTCCGAGCACGACGGTACGAACCGGCACGCGCCGGTAAATAACGGTGAAATCAGGGACTTATACGCGCGGATCAGTGCCAGCGCGGCGCGGGCCGCGGCGCCGGGAGCGGCGCCGGGAGCTGCCGGCTGGTCGGCCGCCACCGGTTCGGACACGCTCCAAGAGAGCGTCGAACTCGCGCGCGAGGCTGTCGTACGGGGCATCAAGGATTTCGCGGCGTGGGACAACGACGATGTCCAGACAGAGGTCGGGTTTTTGATGTCGAAACAACTCCCGAACCAGGCGTTTGGCGCGATTTCTGACGACCGCGCCTCCCATCTTTCTGGTTGCGGCGATGCCGAGCCGGGCTGCCGGCTCGTTGGTATTCCTGATAAAGACCGTCATGAACCGGCCGGATGCTCGCATCCCTGCGTCATAGGCCTGCTCGAAATCAGCCCGACGCCGGATGTGCTCGCCCGGGCGGAACCGCTTCACCGCTCGTCGGAGACGGTCAGACGTTTGCGCCCTTTCGCGCGACGGCGCTTGAGGACCTGCTGTCCATCTTTGGTGGCCATGCGAACCAGGAAGCCGTGCGTTTTCTTGCGCCGGCGATTATTCGGTTGAAACGTACGCTTCCCCTTGGCCATTCAAACGTCCCTCGCAAACTAACAATTCTACACCAGGACCATTGCGGAATCGGGCGTGCTAAAGTCGTCGCTCCGTCTGCGGCAGCCGCAAACGCGAGGCAGAATCCGACAGGCATTCGCCGGACGTACGGTCGAGTTCGTCGGCAAAGTTAGGGAGTTTTCCACAACTGTGGAAAAACTTGTGGAAAAACCCAGGAATCATCACGACTGGCGGGAAAACCCTCAGTTTTTTCGCGGTCTTTACATAGGCAAAGGCAGTGTGACGGCCGTCAAACGGGCCTCTCCGGCTGCCTCACCCGACAACGCCCCCGATTACCCGCTTCCGCAGAGAGGCGAAGGTCGGAAACAGCCCATTTTGACCAGTTTTTAGGCCATGGCAGCGATCACGATTTGGGACCAGGTGCTGGAACGCATCGAGGTCAAGGTGGGCCGTCACAGCTTCCACACCTGGTTCAAGCCAACCGCGCTGCTCGACGACGAAGGCAGCCGGATCACCGTCCACGTGCCAAACGTGCTCTTCACCGAGTGGCTGCCCAAGCACTACTCAGTCGTTCTGGCGGAGGCGCTCAAGGACGTCGGACGTGCCAATACCGAGCTCCTGTTCGTGGCCACGGGCTCGGTCGCGGCGCGGCCGCGCGAGCTGCCTGAGGCCAACGCACCCGAGATCATTCCCGAGGTCGCCGGGGACGACGAGGGAGGCCCGATTCCGGTCACCGCGCCTGCGGGACTCAACCCCAGATACACCTTCGACACCTTCATCGTCGGGCCGTCGAACCAGTTTGCGCACGCCGCCTGCCGGGCCGTGGCCGAGGCGCCATCCCGTTCCTACAATCCGCTCTTCATTTATGGCGGCGTGGGGCTCGGCAAGACGCATCTGATGCACGCCATCGGGCAATACGTGCTGCAGCACGCGCGCAATCTCAAACTGACCTACATCTCGTCGGAGCGGTTCATGAACGAGATGATCAACGCGGTCCGCTACGATCGCGTGCTCGACTTCCGCGAGCGCTACCGCACCGTCGACGTGCTCCTTGTTGACGACATCCAGTTCGTCTCGGGTAAGGAAGGCACGCAGAACGAGTTCTTCCACACGTTCAACGCGCTGCATGATGCGCAGAAGCAGATCGTCATCAGCAGCGATCGCCCGCCGCACGAAATTCCCGCGCTCGAGGAGCGGCTGCGCTCACGCTTCGAGTGGGGCCTGATCGCCGACATCCAGCAGCCGGATATCGAGACGAAGATCGCGATTCTCAAGAAGAAAGCCGAGGCCGAAATCATTCCGCTGCCCGACAACGTCGCGATGTACATCGCGAGTCGGATCAAGTCGAACATCCGCGAGCTCGAAGGATCGCTGATTCGCCTCATTGCCTACGCGTCGTTGACCGGGCGGAGCCTGACGATCGAGCTCGCGCAGGACGTATTGCGCAACGTGCTCGAGCACGAGGACAAGGCGATCACCATCGAGCAGATTCAGAAGTTCGTCGCCGATTACTTTCAACTGAAGCTCACCGAGCTCAAGTCGCGCAACAACTCGAAGTCGGTGGCGATGCCGCGGCAGGTGGCGATGTATCTGTGCAAGCAGCTGACGCACGCGTCACTGCCGGAAATCGGCCGCAGCTTCGGCGGAAAGCACCATTCGACCGTGATTCATTCGATCAACAAGGTCGATGATCTGCGCAAGAAGGATGCGAGCTTCAACACGTTGATCAACAATCTGTGGGAGTCGCTGAAGTAGGCGGTTGGGGGAAAAACCGGCGCGATTGATTGCCAGTGGCGCGCTCGTGCGAGCGCTACTGATGAGATTTCAACAGGCTTATTGTTGAGCGTTTGTGGATGGTGGCGGACGACGAAAGGATGGGCTGGATCCCGTTGATCGACACACAGTCGTACCGCAGAAAAATCCACAAGTTAATTTGTTGATTCTAAAGCATTTGTAGCCCTGGTTAATTTCCGTCCACACCCCTTCTTCTTGTATACTTTATTGTCTTCGTCCTTTACCTCTTAGTAAGAGTCGGACACGGGGGCTACAAGCCCTCTCAATGAGGTCAGCCACACATGGAACTGGTCGCCAGGAAAGCCGATCTTGTGCGTGAACTGCAATTCTTCCAGCAGATCGTCGAGCGCAAGAACACCATTCCGATCCTGGCCAACGTTCTGATCGAATCGGATGGCAATGCGTTGACGCTGCTGGCCACGGATCTCGAAGTCGCGCTGCGCAGCCGCTGCGAAGCCGCCGTGGAAAAGGGCGGCGCCGTCACACTGCCGGCGAAGAAGCTGTACGAAGTCGTGCGTGCGCTGCCCGATGCCGATGTGCGGCTCGAAACGGAAAAGAGCGGCACTGGGGTCAAGGTGTCCGCCGAGAAGTTCGAATCGCGGATGCCGACGCTTCCGCGCGAGGACTTCCCGAGCCTGCCCGAATCGGCGGGCGCCTCGAAGTCGGCCATCAAGGGCAGCGTGCTGCGCGAGATGGTGGCGAAGACACAGTTTGCGATTACCGGCGAGGACACGCGCTACTACTTGAACGGCGCGCTCTTCGTGCTGCGCGGCGACTCGATGACGCTCGTCGCCACCGACGGCCACCGGCTTGCGCTGGTCAACGCGCGGCGCGATCCGGCGATCAAGGACGCCGACGAGATCAAGGCGATTCTGCCGCGCAAGACGTTGTCGGAGCTGTCACGCCTGCTCAGTGACGGCGACATCGACGTGCAGTACGAGCGCGGCGAGAATCACCTGTTCTTCGAGATCGGGCAGCGGCTGCTCATCTCGCGGATGATCGACGGGCAGTTTCCGGCCTACGAGAAGGTCATTCCCAAGAGCAACGACAAACGCGTGGAGTTCGAGCGCGATCGGCTCACGCAGGCGGTACGGCGCGTCGCGATCCTGTCCAACGAGCGATCGCGCGCCGTCAAGTTCGTCGTCGACACAGGAAAGGTCGAAGTGACATCGAGCAGTCCCGAGTTCGGCGAGGCGCGCGAGCCGCTCACCGTCGACTACGCCGGCCCGGCGCTCACCATCTGTTTCAACGCGCAGTATGTGCTCGACTTTCTCAACGTCATCGAGGCGGACACGATCGCGCTCGAGCTCAAGGACGAAGTGAGTCAGGCGGTCATGAGGCCCGTGGGTGTCGAGGGATACGACTACACCTACGTGATCATGCCGATGCGCGTGTGATCGGAAGACATGTCACAAAGCGACGAACCATTTACCAACGGTAACGGCTCGCCCGCCGTTACCGACGAATACGGCGCCGAAAGCATCAAGGTCCTCGAGGGGCTCGAGGCGGTGCGGAAGCGTCCCGCCATGTACATCGGATCGACGGGACCGTCCGGGCTGCACCATCTCGTCTACGAGGTCGTCGACAACTCGATTGACGAAGCGCTGGCCGGCTTTGCTTCCGAAGTCCATGTGTCGATTCACATCGACAGCTCGGTCACCGTCATCGACAACGGCCGCGGCATTCCCGTCGATCTGCACGAGAGCGGCCGATCGGCGGCCGAAGTGGTGCTCACGGTGCTGCACGCGGGCGGCAAGTTCGACAACCACAGCTACAAGGTCTCGGGCGGCTTGCACGGCGTCGGTGTCTCGGTCGTCAACGCGCTGTCCGAGCGGCTCGATCTGGAGATCTGGCGCAACGAGCAGGTCTACCAGCAAAGCTACGAGCGCGGTAAGCCGCTCGCCGATCTCGAGGTCACCGGCACCACCAAGCGCCGCGGTACCAAGGTCACCTTCAAGCCCGACACGCAGGTTTTCGAGACCACCGATTTCAGTTTCGACACGCTGGCACAGCGCCTTCGCGAGCTGGCGTTCCTCAACGCCGGCGTGGTGGTGACTCTCACCGACGAGCGCGACGGCAAGAACCATCGCTTTCATTACGACGGCGGCATCGTCTCGTTCGTCGAGCACCTCAACAAGAACAAGGGCCTCGTCAACGAGAAGGCGATCTACATGCGCGGCGAGCGCGAAGGGATCGAGGCGGAGATCGCGCTGCAGTGGAACGACGGCTACAACCCGCAGGAATTCTCGTTCGCCAACAACATCAACACGCACGAAGGCGGCACCCACCTGTCCGGGTTCCGCGCCGCGCTGACGCGGACAGTCAATTTCTACGCCGCCAAGAACAACCTCACGAAGGATCTCAAGGACGCCAACATCAGCGGCGACGACATCCGCGAGGGCATGACGGCGGTCATCAGCGTCAAGATCCCGCGGCCGCAGTTCGAGGGACAGACCAAGACGAAGCTCGGAAACACCGAGGTCAAGGGCATCGTCGAGGCGATTGTCAACGACCGGCTCGGCGCGTTTCTCGAGGAGAATCCGCCGATCGCTCGGCGCGTCGTGTCCAAGGCCGCGGATGCGGCGCGGGCGCGCGAAGCGGCGCGCAAGGCGCGCGATCTGGTCCGGCGCAAGGGCGCGCTCGACAGCAGCTCGCTGCCAGGCAAGCTGGCTGACTGTCAGGAAACGGATCCGTCGCAGGCGGAGATTTACATCGTCGAGGGCGACTCGGCCGGCGGATCGGCCAAGCAGGGCCGCGATCGCCGGTTCCAGGCGATCCTGCCAATTCGCGGCAAGATTCTGAACGTCGAGAGGGCCCGTCTCGACAAGATGCTCAGCAGCGAAGAAATCAAGACGATGATCGCGGCGCTCGGCTGCGGCATCGGAACCGAGGACTTCGATCTCGCGAAGCTCCGCTACCACCGCGTCATCATCATGACCGACGCCGACGTGGACGGCTCGCACATCCGGACGCTACTGCTGACGTTCTTCTACCGGCAGATGCCGGCGCTGATCGAAGCCGGGCACGTCTTCATCGCCCAGCCGCCGCTCTTCCGCGCCAAGCGCGGGCGCACCGAAACGTTCATCAAGGACGAGCGCGCGCTGGAGAACTTCCTCGTCCACCGCGCGGTGGAGTCGCGCGTCATCAGGCTCGCCGACGGCCAGCAGCTGTCCGGCGACGATCTCGAGCGGTTGCTGCATCGGATGATGGCGTATCAGAAGGTGATGCAGACCGTCGAGCGGCGCGGGTATGCGCGCGACGTGGTTGAAGCGCTGCTCGACCGCGACGTGCGGAACAAGTCGTTCCTCGAGAATGAATCGGCGCTGCGAAACCTTGCCGCGCAGCTCACGACGCCGATGCGCGACGTCACCGTGGTGCGCGACGAGGAGCACAACGTCTGGACGCTCCGCATCGAGGATCGTTCGAGCGGCTATCCGCGCGTCGTCTACATCGGCCACGACTTCATCGCGGCCAGCGACTATCGCACGCTCGGCGCCACCTACGCGGAGGTTCGCGACGTCGTGCGAGCGATGCGCCAGGGGCCGATTGAGGTGAGCACCATCGCCGCGGCGGCGAAGGAAGCGGAAGAAGCCGAGGACGAAGCGGCAGAGGACGATGCGCCGGAGGCGGCGCCGGCGGACACGGAACCGCGGGTACGGGCCACGCTGCCATCGAGCGGCAACGGCTCCCTTCAGATGCGCTCGCTCGACGAGTTCGTGACCCACTTCATCGAGCTCGGCCGCAAGGGCGTGGCGGTCAACCGCTACAAGGGTCTCGGCGAGATGAATCCCGACACACTGTGGTCGACGACGATGAATCCGGAGGTTCGCACGCTGCTCCAGATCAAGGCGGAGGATCACACCGAAGCGGATCAGATGTTCACGACCCTGATGGGCGACCAGGTCGAGCCGCGCCGCAAGTTCATCGAAGAGAACGCCCTTGACGTCCGCAACCTCGACATCTGATGAGCACTGAGTCGCGCCTGCCGGTCAACATCGAAGACGAAATGCGCCGCTCGTACCTCGATTACGCGATGAGCGTAATCATCGGTCGAGCGCTGCCCGATATCCGCGACGGCCTCAAGCCGGCGCATCGCCGCGTGCTGTTCGCGATGCGGCAGATGGGCCTCGCCTCGAATCGCGGGTATCGCAAGTGCGCCAAAATCGTCGGCGAGGTCATCGGCAACTACCACCCGCACGGCGATATTCCTGCCTACGACACGCTCGTCCGGCTGGCGCAGGACTTCAACATGCGCTACCTGCTCGTCGACGGCCAGGGCAACTTCGGCTCGGTCGACGGCGATCCGCCGGCGGCGTACCGCTATACCGAGGCGCGTCTCGAGGCGCTCGCCGAAACGATGATGGCCGATCTCGACAAAGAGACGGTCGACTTCACGCCCAACTTCGACGAGACCACGACGGAGCCCACCGTCCTGCCGACGCCGTTCCCCAACGTCCTGGTGAACGGCTCGACCGGGATCGCCGTGGGTATGGCGACCAACATCCCGCCGCACAACCTGCGTGAAGTCTGCGATGGCGTGATCTGGCTGATCGAGAACAGCTATCTGACCGAGGCCAGCGCACCGCGGCTCAGCCGCGAGCAGCGCCTCAAGGAGTTGATTCGGATCATTCCCGGGCCCGACTTCCCAACCGGCGGGATGATCGTCGGCCGCGCCGGCATTCACGAGGCGTTCTCACCGGCCGCGGCACCGTGCAGGTGCGCGGCAAGGCAGAGATCGAGACCACCAAAAAAGGCGATCGGCAGCAGATCGTCATCACCGAACTGCCTTACCAGGTCAACAAGGCGCCGCTCATCGAGCGCATCGCCGATCTCGTGCGCGACAAGACGCTGGAGGGCATTTCCGACATCCGCGACGAGTCCGATCGCGACGGCCTCCGCATCGTCATCGATCTCAAGCGCGGCGAAATCGGCGACGTGATCCTCAACAACCTCTACAAACACACGCAGCTGCAGCAGGGGTTCGGCGATCATCACGCTGGCAATCGTCGGCGGCCGTCCCCGAGTGCTCAACTTGCTCGAGGTCATCGAGCAGTTCGTCGAGTTCCGGCGCGAGGTGGTGCGGCGCCGCATCGAGTTCGAGCTGCGCAAGGCCGAAGCGCGCGCGCACATCCTCCAGGGCCTGCGCATCGCGCTCGACCACCTCGACGAGGTGATCACGCTGATCCGCGGGGCGAAGAACCCTCCGGAGGCCAAAGCCGGACTCGTCGCACAGTTCGGGCTGTCGGAGATTCAGGCCCAGGCCATCCTCGACATGCAACTGCAGCGGCTCACCGGACTCGAGCGGCAGAAGATCCTCGACGAACTCGCCGAGCTGGTCAAGGTGATCGAGCGGCTGCGCGCGCATTCTCGCGAGCGAGCGCCTCGTGCTGCAGATTGTTGTCGACGAGCTGAAACAGGTTGGCGATCGGTTCGGCGACGAGCGGCGCACGACCATTCTCGATGCCGAAGGCGAGCTGCGCATCGAGGACCTCATCGCCGACGAGGACGTGGCGATCTCGGTCACCGACACCGGCTACATCAAGCGCACGCCGATTTCCACGTATCGCAACCAGAAACGCGGCGGCAAAGGGCGCATCGGCATGCGCACGCGCGAGGAAGATGTCGTCAATCACCTGTTCGTCGCGTCGACGCACTCTTACATGATGGTCTTCTCCGATCGGGGGCGCGCCTATTGGCTCAAGGTGCACGAGATTCCCGACGTCGGACCCGACGGGCGCGGCAAGGCAATCGCCAACCTCGTGCAGATGGAAGCCGGCGAGAAGATCGCCGCCATGCTCGCGGTCCAGGAATTCGACGATCAGCACTTCATCGTGATGGGCACGCGCCAGGGCACGATCAAGAAGACCGAGCTCTCGGCGTTCAGCAATCCGCGCGCCGGCGGCATCATCGCCATGGGTGTCGAGGAGAACGATGCGGTGATCGCAGTGCAGCTCTCGGACGGGGCCAGCGAGATCTTCATCGGCACCCGGCAGGGCATGGCCATCCGGTTCCAGGAGGGCGACGTCCGACCGATGGGCCGCACGGCCTACGGCGTGCGCGGCATCCAGTTCCGCGAAGGCGACGTCGTCGTCGCGATGGAAGTCGTCAAGCCCGGCGGCACGCTGCTGACAGTCACCGAGAAGGGCTACGCCAAGCGCACCTACGCTCGAAGAATATCGGGTGCAGAGCCGCGGCGGGCTCGGCCTCAAGAACCTGGAGGTCACCGAAAAGAACGGGCCGGTCGTCGCGATCGCGCAGGTCCACGAACGACGAGGAACTGCTGGTCATGACCCAGCAGGGCAAGATTCTCCGCACCCCGGCCAGCGACATCCGGACGATCGGGCGCGCCACGCAGGGCGTGCGGGTGATGGATCTTGAGGGGGAGGACACTGTCGTCTCGGTTGCCCTTGTCGAAAAGGACGAAGAAGTAGTAGCTTCTCCCGACTCTGGCGTCTGAGAGCGCGGCTCTGGGCCTCGCTTGATGGCCCGTCGTGGGCGCGGAAAAGCCGCGCAGGGGGAGGCTCCATGGCACGTCATCGCGCGACCGTCGCTCTCGCAGCTCGTTCTTTCGCCGCTGGCCTTGCTGGCGGTCGCCTGCTCCCGTCCCGCCGAGCAGCAATTTCTGACACAGTTTTTCCGCGCCGCGCGCGCCCGCGACAACATGACGCTGGCGATGATGTCCGCGGTGGCGTTCGACCCGCGCGAGGAGGGGTCGGTAGAGGACTTCGAGATCACGCAGGTGAGCCAGGAGCGGCGGACGCCGCTCGATTTCAAGACGCTGCGCGAGGCCAGCGAAAGGCGACCGAGGCCGATGCCGAGTTCCGCAAGCGCAAGATCGAGTACCAGGAAGCGAACATGCCGGTGCTCGAAGTGATCGTCAAGCTCGAACGCGATCCACGGCGAAGATGACGCCGACGCAGCTGAAGGTCGAAGGCGAGTGGGACAAGTGGCGCGCAGGAGACATCCATTCACCAGAAGGCGATTACGGCCGCGAAGACCGCGTTTGCCAACGCCACCGGGCCGGCGGAAGCGTCGCTCACCCAGCCCGGGCAGCCGCCGTTCAACCCCGACGCAGTTCCAGGGCGAGCTGGTCTCCAAGGACGTCACGCTCGAATGCGCAGGTCAAAGGGCACCGAACGGATCAGGTGTCGCAGAAGACGCTCGTGATCACGATGCAGCGGGTGGCTGGGCACCGATGGAGGGCAGCAACCGCGAGGGGCGCTGGGTCATCACGCGGATTCAGGGAGCGTAGCGGATGGCAGGTCGGCGCGGGTCGGTGAAGGTCGTATCCGCGCCTGACTTACCAGGCCCACCGACTTACCCGACCATCTCGAGCTTCGCGTATTTCGCCCGCAGCGTCTTCGTTCCAACCGATGCGAAGCGGACGACGACTTTCAGGTCGTCGTCGAGTTCCTCGACGCTGAGCACGGTGCCCACGCCGAACTGGCCGTGCCGCACCTTCGCACCCGATGCGGAGACCGCCGGCGGCCGACTGGTCTTCGTGTTCGTAGGCAAACGATTCCGCCTGCTCGCGCACGCGCGGGTCGCCGCCAGCCCGCTGCGGCCGCCGCAGGCGCCGTACGGGTTCGAGCGATACTCCCAGCCGCCTGCCGCGCGCGCGACGCATAGGGCGAGCTGTAGGACGAGAGTTCCTGTTCGACCAGATCGGCGGGAATCTCCTCGAGAAAGCGCGACGGCTCGTGTCGCCTGGTAATCGCCAAACACGCGCCGCCGCGCCGCGCTCGTGAGCACCAGGCGCGTGCGCGCGCGCGTGATGCCGACGTAGCAGAGCCGGCGCTCCTCCTCGAGTTCCGCCTCGTCTTCGGCGGATCGCGAATGAGGAAAGAGCCCCTCTTCGAGCCCGGCGATGACGACCACGGGGAACTCGAGCCCTTTGGCCGAGTGCATGGTCATCATCATCACGCGCGCGTCGCGCGTCGCCCTGCTCCTTGTCGACGTCGGAGAGCAGCGACAGGCGATCGACGAAGCCACCGAGCGACGGCTCAGGCTCGCGCGTTTCGTACTCGCGCGCGGCGGACACCAGCTCCATCAGGTTTTCGATGCGGCCTTCCGACTCCTCGCTGCGATCCTCGCGCAGATCGCGCAGGTATCCCGACTGATCCAGCACCTTGCCGAGCGCAATCGACACCGATTCTCGTCGCGCCATCTCGGCGAGGCCGACGATCAGATCGCGAAACGCGTCGAGCGAGGCGACCTGGCGCGGATTCAGCAGCCGCCGCTCGGTTGCGGCGACGAGCTTCGACCAGAGCGAGTTGGTCGACGACCGCTGGGCGCCAGACCGGCAAGGAGGGGCGGGCAGATCGTCGGCGCTCTCGCCGACGTCGACCTGTTCGAGCGCATCCATCACGCCTTTGCCGATGCCACGCGCCGGCACGTTGATCACGCGGCGCAGCGCCAGATCATCGTGCGGGTTGAGAATCAGCTTGAGATACGACAGCGCGTCCTTGATTTCCTTGCGCTCGTAGAAGCCGACGCCCCCGAGCACGACGTAGGCGATGTTGGCCTGGCGCAGCGCATCTTCGACCGCGCTCGACTGCGCGTTGGTCCGATACAGCACGGCCATCGACGCATTGACGTCGTCGGCGATCGACGCGCCGCGCGATGCGCGTGATGAACTCCGCCTCCTCGAGCTCGTCGGCGCCGCGGAAGTACGTGATCTTCGCGCCGCCCTTGCGATCGGTCCACAGCGTCTTCTCTTTGCGGTTCCGGTTGTTGCTGATGACCGCCGAGGCGGCGTCGAGAATGACCTGCGTCGAGCGGTAATTGCGCTCGAGACTGAACGAGTGACGGCTTCTGGAAAGTCGTGCTCGAAGTCGAGAATGTTGCGAAGGTCGGCGCCACGCCACTTGTAGATCGATTGGTCGGGATCGCCGACCACGCACAGGTTGCGATGCTGACGCGGCGAGCTGTGTGATCAGCAGGTACTGCGGCCGATTGGTGTCCTGATACTCGTCCACCATCAGGTAGCGGAACTTCCGCGCGTAGCGCTCCCGCACCGCGGGCACTGCTCGAAGAGCTCGACCACTTTCAGCAGCAAGTCGTCGAAGTCGAGCGCGTTGGCGTCCTTGAGCGTCCTGAGGTAGCCCTCATAGAGCTTCGCGACCTCACGATCGCGCGGGTTCCAGCTCTTGGCGAACGCGTCCGGCCCTTCCATCAGGTTCTTGGCGTGGCTGATTTTCGACAGCACGGCGCGCGGCTGATACGTGCTGTCGTCGAGCTGATACTCCTTGAGCAGCTGCTTGATCACGGTCTGCTGATCGCTCGAGTCGTAGATCACGAAGTCGCGCGAGAGGCCGATGTGCGGCGCCTCGCGCCGCAGCAGACGCGCGCACAGCGCGTGAAAGGTGGAGATCCACATCGCCCGGCAATCGACGCCGAGCAGTCCTTCGACGCGTGTGCGCATCTCCTCCGCGGCTTTGTTGGTGAACGTGACGGCGAGGATGCGGTCGCTCTCCGTGTAGCCGTTGGCCGCCAGATGCGCGATGCGATGCGCGATGACGCGCGTCTTTCCCGAGCCCGCGCCGGCGAGGATGAGCAGCGGGCCCTCTGTGTGACTGACTGCGCGTTGCTGCTCGTCGTTGAGGGCGGAGAGGAAATCCATGGTGAACAGGTTTCAGGTTGCAGGTTTTAGGTTGAAGGAGATATCAGCCGGGCGTCGCGATGCTGCTCCCGCAGCCGCACGACAGCTGCAACCTGCAACCTACAACCTACAACCTGAAACCTATAACCTGAACCTATTCTACCGTTACCGACTTCGCAAGATTCCGCGGTTGATCGACATCGCAACCGCGCCGCACGGCGATGTGGTACGCAAGTAGTTGCAACGGCAGGACGATCCCGAGCGGCGCGAGCTCAGGCGGCATCGCAGGAACTGAGATGATCGAGTCGCGTATCGCGATCCAGCAGGTGTGGCAGGGTGTCGTCGCCTTCAGTGGCAATCGCGATCACAGAGCCGCCGCGCGCTTTCGCTTCCTGGATATTGCCCAGCATCTTGTCGTAGACGAGATCGTTCGTCGCGATCGCCACCACGGGCATCTGTTCGTCGATGAGCGCGATCGGACCGTGCTTCATCTCTCCGGCGGGATAGCCTTCCGCGTGGATGTAGGAGATTTCTTTGAGCTTGAGCGCGCCCTCGAGCGCGATCGGATAGTTGATGCCGCGGCCGAGATAGAGAAAGTCGGTGCGATTGTGGAAGCGCCCGGCGAGTTCCTCGACCGGCTTCGAGAGCTTGAGGATGTCTTCGAGCTGTTTCGGCATCCGCATCAGGCCGTCGATGTGCTGGCGGCGCTCGTCCTCGCTCAACGTGCCACGCGCTTGCCCGATGTACATCGCGAGCAGGTGCAGCGCCGCCAGCTGGCAGGTGAACGCCTTGGTCGAGGCCACGCCGATCTCGGGGCCGGCGTGCGTATAGAGCGTGCCATCGGCCTCGCGTGTGGCCATGCTGCCGACGACGTTGCAGATGGCGACGCTTTTCGAGCCGAGCGCCTTGGCTTCGCGCAACGCTGCCAGCGTGTCGGCCGTCTCGCCCGACTGAGTGATGACGACGGTGAGCGTCTTGTCGTCCACCACCGGGCGGCGGTAGCGAAACTCCGACCCGTAATCGACCTCCGTGGAAATCTTCGCAAACTGCTCGATCAGGAACTTGCCCACCAAACCGGCGTGCCATGAGGTGCCGCACGCGAGCAGCAACACTTTGTCGATGGCGCGGAAGTCCGCCTCCGACAGGTTGATCTCGTCGAGATACACGCGCCCGGTGTCTTGTGACACGCGCCCGAGGATGGTCTCGCGCACCGCCGACGGCTGCTCGAAGATTTCCTTGAGCATGAAGTGCTTGTAGCCGGCCTTCTCGGCCTGCACCGGATCCCACGTCACCCGCTGCGCCTTTTTCGCGATCGGCCGCCCGCTCAGGTCGGTGAACCTCACCCCGTCGCGCGTGGCAATCGCCATCTCCTGATCGCCGAGAAACACGACATCGCGCGTGTGCTGAAGGATCGCCGGGATGTCCGACGCGACGAACGATTCGCCCTCGCCCAGCCCGACAACCACGGGCGGCCCGTTGCGGACCGCGACGATCTTCTGATCGTCGTCTGCCGACATCAGGACGATCGGCAAAGAGCCCGCGGAGCCGCCCCATGGCGCGCAGGACGGCGTGCTCGAGGCCGTCGCCATTCGATTCCTGCTCGACCAGATGCGCGACGACTTCCGTGTCCGTCTCGGTGACGAAGGGTGCCCCTTCGACTGCAGCTCGTGCTTCAACTCGAGATAGTTCTCGATGATGCCGTTGTGGACGACGACGATCCGTCCTGTGCAGTCGCGATGCGGGTGAGCGTTTTCTTCCGTCGGGCGGCCGTGCGTCGCCCAGCGCGTGTGGCCAAGGCCGAAGACGCCGTTGATCGGATCCTTCGAATCGCCAGCTCGAGATTCGACAGCTTGCCCGCGCTGCGCCGAAGCTCGATGCCCTTGCCGTTGACGACGGCGATGCCCGCCGAATCGTAGCCGCGATATTCGAGGCGTCTGAGGCCCTCGATGAGCACCGGAATGACCGGTTTATCGCCGATGTAACCGATGATGCCGCACATCTACTGGCCCTTTCGCCGCTCCACCCAGCCGGCCTTGTTCTCCTGGCGACCGCGGCCGATGCCGAGGGCGCCGGCCGGCACGTCCTCGGTGATCGTCGAACCGGCGCCGACGTAGGCATTCTGGCCGACTTTGACCGGAGCAACCAGCGTCGTGTCGCTGCCGACGAACGCACCGTTTTCGATCACGGTCTGGTGCTTCTGCCGGCCGTCGTAGTTGCAGGTGATGGTGCCGGCGCCGACGTTGACATCGGCGCCGATAATCGCATCGCCCGAGATAGGCGAGGTGGTTGGCCTTGCTGCGCGCGCCCAGCGTCGTCTTCTTCAGCTCGACGAAGTTGCCGATGTGCGCCTCGGCGCCCACATCGGAGCCCGGACGGAGGTGCGCGAAGGGCCCGATCGACGCGCCCGTGGCGATCATCGACTCGGAGATCACGCAGTGATTGCGGATCACGACGCGATCGCCAAGCGTCGAGTTGACGATCCGGCTCCCGGCGTGGATCTCACATGCCGCGCCGATCCGCGTCGTCCCCTCGATGAACACACAGGGATGGATCACGGTGTCGGCCGCGATCTCGACATCGACATCGATGTAGGTCGTGGCGGGATCAATCAGCGTGACGCCGGCGGCCATCAGTTCTTCGTTCTTCTGTTGTCGCACCATGGCGCTGACCTCGGCGAGCTCCGATCGGCTGTTGATGCCCTTGATCTCGCTCGCTTGTTCGATCGTGTATGCCGAAACCACTTTGCGGCGCTTGCGATAGATGGCGACGAGATCCGGCAGGTAGTACTCGCCCTGCGCGTTGTCCGAGGCAATCTGCTCGAGCGCGGCAAAAAGCGGCTCGATCGCGAACGCGTAAATGCCGGAGTTGATCTCTCGAATCTCGCGCTGCGCCTGCGACGCGTCGCGCTCCTCGACGATGCGCGAGATCCTGCCGTTGGTGCGGACGATGCGTCCGTAGCCGTACGGACGCTCGACCGTCGCCGTCAGGACGGTGGCCAGCGCGGCGGTGTCGCGATGCGTTGCAAGTAGGCGCTCGAGCGTGCGCGACGAGAGCAGCGGGACGTCGCCCGAGAGGAGGACCAGCGTACCGCGCTTGTCACGCAACACGGGCGCGGTCTGCAGCAGCGCGTGTCCCGTGCCGAGCTGCGGTTCCTGTGCAACGAAGTGCACCCCGGGCAGCGACGCCAGCCGCTCTCGAACCTGCTGCGCGCCGTGCCCGACGACGATGGTGGTGACCAGCGGGCTTCAGCGCGGACGAGGCGCGAAGCACGTGCTCGATGAGTGCAAGTCCGGCGAGCCGATGCAGGACCTTGGGGACGTCGGATTTCATCCGCGTTCCCTTGCCGGCTGCCAGGACAACGACGTGAAGGTCAGTCATCTAGTGGGGCGCATTGCCGATATCGACCACCTGCGTGGCCGCGGGCCAGATCCCTGGCCGGGGAGCATCCGGGGTACGTCGAACCTGACCGACACGGTCCATCGGCGTCGGGTTGCCGCTCGGATCGACCGCAGTCGCCCGGGCGCTCAACGGATCGACTCGGAGAGTTAGCGACGGGGCGCGCGCCGCGGATCGCTCCCGCACGTGCTGGCGGGATCGAGCAGCGCCGCGACACCGGCGTCACGTCTCAGGCTGTCGAGATCCGGATCGGTCCGCGCGAGGGCACGATTTTCGGGATTCGCCTCGATCGCCTTCTGTAGATAGCGTATCGCGTCTGCCATCTGCGCACGCTGGGCATGCGTGACCGCCAGCATGTAGAGCGCCTGATCGTGGGCGGGTTGATCCTGGAGGATACGCTCGAGGTAGGCGCGCGCCAGGTCGAGCTGGCCGGCGTTGAGTGCGAGCGTCGCGGCGTAGAGACGCTCTGCGGTGTCTTGCGGATGCGCGATGACCGGCTTCAATTGCCGCTCACAAAGCGCCAGGTACATGCGCGAGCGCTCGACTAGCTCCCGCTCCTCCGGATAGGTCGTGAGCACCGTCCGCAGGGCATCGGCGGCCTTTGCGAACTCATGGCGCTGGAGCAAATGTACCGCTTCCTCGTAGAGGTGCACGGCGGCGGCGTATGTAGAGCGGCGCTCAGGCGAGCCCCGGGGCGGCGCACCAGCGTTGTTGGCGCCGGCCATGCCGGCGGTGCCGGGACCGAGCCGAGGAGAAGGCCGGTCCGGTATCGCCGCCGGGCCTTGATCGAGAGCGGGCTCCGATCGGGAAGCCGGGCGTCGCGACTGCTTCGCCAATTCGCCTCCGCGTTGGGACGCGCGGCGGGCCGCGCGCGATTCTTAGGCCGAAAACTTAACAAAGTGGTTGATATCGGTCAAGTTGGTCAATCAACAGAATTCTTGGTTCGCTCGAGCGCATCGAAGACGCTCTTGGCCGACAATCCCGTGCGCTGGGCGATTGCGCGAATCGCCTCGCGCCTCCCTAGAGCCTCAATATCAGTCAATTGACCAAATACCGCACGCAGCTCGACGTCTGATGGTGTAGAGAGGGCATTTGTCTGCTCGGCCGGTGGAGGGATCACAACCACGAACTCGCCTTGAGGCTCTTGCAGGTCCGGTGTCAGCTCCTTTACGGTGCCCTGAAGCCACTGCTCGTGGATCTTGGTTACTTCGCGGCCGAGCAATATTGGTCTATCGACCAATAAATCAGCCAATTCACGTAACGTTCGAGCGATTCGATGAGGTGCCTCGAAGAAGACTATCGCGACGGTCTGGCTCTTCAAATGGCTGGCAAACCATTTATGGCGGGCTTTTGACCTAACAGGCGGAAATCCGAGGAACACGAACTCGCCGACGGCAAGGCCCGCAACGGAGACGGCCGCGGTCACGGCGCTCGGGCCGGGTATCGGAACCACGGAGAAGCCCGCGGCGCGTGCCTCACGCACCAGTTCGGCGCCAGGGTCTGAAATTGCCGGCGTGCCGGCGTCGCTGACCAACGCGATCGACTGGCCGCGCCGCAACCGCTCGAGAATCGCCGGGATTCGTCCCGTTTCGTTGTGCACGTGGACGCTCAGGAGGGGCGTCTGGATCTCGTAGTGCCGCAGGAGCTTACTGGTTCGACGGGTGTCTTCGGCGGCGACGAGATCGGCCTCGCGGAGCACGCGGAGCGCCCGCAACGTGATGTCCTCGAGGTTGCCAATGGGCGTTGCCACGACGAAGAGCGTGCCGGTCGCGGCCACGACTGGAATTTTAAGGTAGCATTGATAGTTCGCCCACACACATGAGAGCCCGCCGGGCTGGGTAGCTGGAGATGGGGCCTGAAAATCGATGCACGCGGCCGAGCCATTCCCTCATTTTGTCGACGATTATCTGAACTACCTGTACGAGGCGCACCCCACCAGCGCCACGATGGATGGTGTTCACCTCCATGACGACCTGCTTGAGGATTACCGCAGGTCTGCCATCGACGCGCACCTGAGCGCGCTCGCCGGGTTCGCGCGGCGCCTGGAAGCGATTCCGGTCGACAGCCTTCCCGACACCGAGCGCGTCGAGCACGCGATCGTCTCGTCGAACATCCGCTCGCGGCAGTTCGAGTTCGAAGACGTGCGGTCGTGGGAGCGCAATCCGTATTACTACGCCGAAACGCTCGCCTCGAGCCTGGCCGCGCAAGCCATCTTCGACTACGCGCCCGAGGCCGAACGCGCCCGCCGCGTGTTGTCGAAGCTGCGGCAGACGCCGCGGCTCATCGAAGCGGCACGCGAGAACATCAAAGAGCCGCCGGCGATGTTCGTCAAGGTGGGACTGGAAACCCTGCGCGGCGTGGTGACCTTCATCGACAGCGATCTGCCGAAGGCGTTCGCCACGCTCGACGATCTGCATCTGCTCGCGGATCTCGCCGACGCCTCCGCCGAAGCCGTGCATGCGATCGGCAACTACGTCGAGTATCTCGAGACCGATGTGCGGCCGCGCGCGAAGGCGTCGTTCAGGCTCGGTCAGGAGAAGTTCGAGCAGAAATTGCGGCTGGACGAAGGATTCGCGCTGCCGACCGATCGGCTGCTGGCGATTGCCGAGCGCGAGCTGCACGCCACTCAGGACGAGTTCCGCGCGCTCGCCGGACGTCTCAATGGCGGCGATCCGATCGAATCGTGGCGCAAGGCGAAACAGACCACGCATCCTGAGCCCGGTCAGCTACTGGCCACGGCGCGCGAACAGCTCGGCGAGCTGCGCACCTTTCTCGAGCGCAACTCCATCGTGACGCTTCCCGACGCGCTACCCATCGAGGTGGCGCCGACGCCCGATTTCTTCCGCTGGTCGTTTGCCAGCATGTGGACGCCGGGTCCCTTCGAGCCGCGTGCCACGCGAGCGGTGTACTACCTCACCGACGTCGATCGCACCTGGCCGAGGGAGCGACAGCTCGAGCATCTGCGCGACTTCAACATCCCCACGCTCTGGAACATCTCGATCCACGAGGTGTTTCCCGGCCACTTCCTGCACTACCAGCACCTGCGCCGCGTCGAATCCAAGGTGCGGCGGTCGACGCTGTTCATGACCACGTCGTACGTGGAAGGCTGGGCGCATTACTGCGAGCAGATGATGATCGAGGCCGGCTTCGGGCGGCGCGACTACACGCTCAAGCTCGGACAGCTTGCCGAAGCGCTCGTCCGCCTCGCCCGCTTCATCGTCGGGATCCGGCTGCACACCGCGGACTGGTCGGTGGAGCAGGGCGTGCGCTTCTTCCGCGACGAGGCGTTTCTCGAAGAGGCGAGCGCACGGCGCGAAGCCGAGCGCGGCACGTTCGATCCGACGTATCTTGTATACACGGCAGGCAAGCTCGCGCTGCTCAAGCTGCGGCGCGACTGGCAGGAGCAGCAGGGGGGCAAGGCGTCGCTGCGCGCCTTTCACGATGCGCTGCTCGCGCAAGGGGCGGCACCGTTCTGGGCCCTTCGTCAGTTGATGCTGGACGGCCCGGCGCTCTCGTCCAGCTCGCCCGATGGCTTGAGCGCGCGCCCGTCCGCGGCCGTTCTGGAGTAGACCTGATGCCCCTATACGAATACCAGTGCGATGCCTGCGCACACCGCTTCGAGGTGATTCAGAAATTTTCCGATTCGCCCGTCGAGACCTGCCAGCGATGCAACGGCCACGTGCGCAAGCTGCTCTCGTCGCCGGCGATCCAGTTCAAAGGATCCGGCTGGTACGTCACCGACTACGCCCGTTCGGGGAAGACGGAAACCGCCGGTGGCACTGCGGCATCGGGCGACGGGAGTGCGAGCGCGAGCGGCGAGACGAAGTCGGAGAGCAAGTCCGAGTCCAAGACTGAAACGAAAACCGAATCCAAGAGCGACACGAAGCCGGCGACTTCCTGAAGCTCATCGGTGCCTTGAAGTGCCTAAGGGTGCCTTTGGGTGCCTGGAGTGCGGGGATGCTTTGGTGCACGGCCGCGGACTCTCAAGACCGCGCTATGACTGCTCCAGATCACGTACGTAGCGCAGACCTTTAGGTCTCTGGCCCGCGAGGCACCAGTGGGCCACTAGCACCAAGCACCACGCACCAAGCACCACGCACCGAAGGCACCTGAGGCACCGATTCGCGTAAGTCGATCAGGCACCTTTAGGCACTCTCTCGATTACGTCCTCGAGATACTCGCGAAACGGCTGCGCCAGATCCTCCCGCTTCAGCGCGAAATAGACCATCGCCTTCAGGAACCCGAGCTTGTTGCCCGTGTCGTGGCGCACGCCCTTTACTTCGCATGCGTAGAGCGGCCGCTGCTGCAGCAATCGGCGGAGTCCGTTGGTCAGCTGAATCTCACCCGCACGATCCTCGCTCGTCGCTTCGAGGCACTCGAAGATGTCGGGTGTGAGGATATAGCGCCCGATGATCGCGAGATTCGACGGCGCCTCGTCGCGCGGCGGCTTCTCGACGAGATCCTTGATGCGATGCACGCGCGGCCCGTTGGGATCGAACGAGTCGGTGATCGGATCGGGCTGAAGCTCGACGATGCCGTAGCTCGAGACGTCGCTCTCCGGGACTCGCTCCACCGCGACCACGGGCCCGTTGACGCGCTCGAAGACGTCGATCATCTGCCGCAGCGCGGGCGGCTCGGCGTCCATCACATCGTCGCCGAGCACCACTGCGAACGGCTCGTCGCCGACGAGTGCTTTGGTGACCAGCACGGCGTGGCCGAGCCCGAGCGGTTCGCCCTGGCGGACATACGCGAGATTGATCAGGCTGGAAATCTCACGCACCTGGCGCAGCTGATCGTGCTTGCCGCGGCTCTCGAGAAACGCCTCGAGCTCGGTGGCGCGATCGAAATGATCCTCGATGGCGTTTTTGCCGCGACCGGTCACCAGAATGACGTCGGTGACGCCGGACGCCACCGCTTCTTCGACGCCGTACTGGATAGTGGGTTTGTCGACGAGCGGCAGCATCTCCTTGGGCTGCGCCTTCGTCGCCGGCAGGAATCGCGTCCCGAGGCCCGCCGCAGGAAACACCGCCTTCCGGATCGTGGTGGACATCCGGACTAGCATATATGAAGGTTCAGCCATGCTCGATCCAGCGTTTGTCAGGGACAACATCGATGCGGTCCGCAGCCGACTGAGCACGCGCGGCCTCGATCTCAGCAAAGATCTCGAGCAGCTGGCGACGCTCGAAACGCAGCGGCGGCGCATCATTCCGCAGCTCGAAGGCTTCAAGCGCGAACAGAACACCGCCAGCGACGAAGTGGCGCGCGTGAAACGGCAGGGCGGCGACGCGCGCCCGATCTTCGAGGCCAACAAGCTGCGCTCGCAGCGCATCAAGCAGCTCGAAGTGGAGCTCGACGCGGTCGAGGGTCAGCGCTCGCGGTTGCTCGCGACCGTCCCCAACATCCCGCACGAAAGCGTGCCGGTCGGCGCGAGCGCCGCCGACAACGTCGTCGTCCGTAGCTGGGGCGAGCCGCGGCGGTTCGAGTTCGAGCCGAAGGCGCACTGGGATCTCGGGCCGGCACTCGGGATCATCGACTTCGAGCGCGCGACCAAGATCTCCGGCGCTCGATTCGCAGTGTTGATGGGCGCGGGCGCACAGCTCGCGCGCGCGCTGATCAACTTCATGCTCACCGTGCACTCGACCGAACACGGCTACGTCGAAGTGGAGCCGCCGTTTCTGGTCAACTCGGCGACACTATACGGGACCGGCCAGTTGCCGAAGTTCGAGCAGGACCTCTTCAAGATCGGCGGCGAGTGGGATCTCTACCTCATCCCGACGGCGGAAGTGCCGGTGACGAACCTCTATCGCGGTGAGATCCTCGACGGCCGCGTCCTGCCGCTCAAGTACACGGCGTACACGCCCTGCTTCCGGAGCGAAGCCGGATCGCACGGCGCCGACGTCCGTGGCTTGATCCGCCAGCATCAGTTCGACAAGGTGGAGCTCGTGAAATTCACCGCGCCCGAGACGTCGTACGACGAGCTCGAAAGCCTCACGCGCGACGCGGAGTCGATCCTGCAGCGGCTGGGGCTGCCGTATCGTACGGTCGTTCTCTCGACCGGCGACATGGGCTTTGCCGCGGCCAAGACCTACGACGTCGAAGTGTGGCTGCCGAGCCAGAACATGTATCGAGAGATCTCATCCTGCTCGAACTGCGAAGCCTTCCAGGCGCGCCGCGCCAACATCAAATACCGCCCGCAGGGGACCGGAAAGGCGGACTTCGTCCACACGCTGAACGGCTCGGGACTGGCCGTCGGCCGGACGCTGATCGCCATCCTCGAGAACTACCAGCAGCCCGACGGGTCGGTGGTGATCCCGGAGGCGCTGCGGCCATTCATGAACGGCCGAACCGTTATCGAGCCGCGCCCGGTCTGACATGTTCGTACGAGAAGACAGTGGCGACGTGGCCGTGCTCCGCATGGCGCACGGAAAGGTGAGCGCCCTCGATTCCGAGTTCTGTGAATCGATGCGGCACGAGCTCGATCGCCTGCGCGACGGCGCGGCAGCGGCCGTTGTCCTCACCGGCACTGGAACGACGTTTTCTGCCGGCGTCAACCTGTTCAAGGTCCTCGAAGGTGGCGTCGAGTACGGACGGCAGTTCCTGCCGTTGATGGAAGGCTTTCTGCGGACGCTGCTCGTGTTTCCCAAGCCGCTCGTCGCCGCGGTCAACGGTCATGCGATTGCCGGCGGCTGCATCATCGCCGCGGCAGCGGACCATCGCGTGATGACGCGTGGCACCGGCCGCATCGGCGTACCCGAGCTCGTCGTCGGTGTCCCGTTTCCGCCGCTGCCGCTGGAGATGGTCGCGGCGCGCGTGTCGCCGATTGTCCTCCGCGACCTGGTTTACAGCGGCCGTACAGTACTCGCCGACGAAGCCGTGTCGCTCGGACTGATCGACGAAGTCGTCGAGGCGGAGGATCTAATCGAACGCAGCGTGGCGATCGCGCGCCAGATGAGCGCGATTCCGACTTCAGCGTTTGCGCTCACCAAGCGCGGCTTCACCGACGGCGTCCTCGATCGCGTGCGCGCGGCGAGTAAGCGGAACGACGCGGTGAGCGAAGCGTGGCTGAGCCCGGACGTGCGCGCGGCGATCGATCGATACCTCGACTCGTTGCGCAGGTGAGTCGCTACGGTCAGAGGACGATCACGCCACGGCCGCCGTGGCCGGCGGCTAATGCCTGCAGCGCGTCGTTGACTCGATCGAGGCTATAGGTCCGCGTCGCGATCACGTCGAGCTTCAACTTGCCCTCGCGGTACAGCGACATGAGCCGCGGGATGTCGCGCAGCGGACGGCCCGACCCGTACGCTGATCCGACGAGCCGTTTCTCCTGCATTACGAACGGGAACATCGAGAACGAGGCTTTGCCGTCGACGCGCGACAAACCCGTGACGACGACCGTGCCGCCTTTGCGCGCCGCCTTGATCGCGTCAGCCAGCGACTCCGCCGTACCAACGGTGTCGAAGACGAACGCCGCGCCCCGCCCGCCCGTGCGCTCGCGAATGGCTTCTACGACGCTGCCGTCCGTGTGCACGAGGTCCGTGGCGCCAAGCTGTTCGGCCAGGGCAAGCGGCTCGCGCTTGCGATCGGCAGCGATGATGCGCGCCGCGCCCGCGATCACCGCGCCCTGGACGACGTTGAGGCCGACGCCGCCGGCGCCGATCACCGCTACGGTGGCGCCTTCGGGCACGCGCACGGCGTTGGTCACCGCGCCGACGCCGGTGATCACCGCGCAGCCCAACGATGCGAGCAGCTCGAACGGTATGTCGGCGGAGACGACGACAGCGCCTTCTTCGGGGACGATCACGGCGGAGGCGAAACACGCAGTGCCAAGAAAAGGCGCCACCTCCTGACCGCGCGCACGCAGGCGCGTGCCGCCGTCAGGCATCTTGTTGCGGAACGTCGTCTTCTCGACGCGGTCGCAGAGAATCGGCCGCCCTTCCACACAAGACGGACACGTACCGCACGCCGGCGCCCAGCAGAGCACGACGTGATCGCCGGGCTTGAACTGGGTGACGTTGGCGCCAACTTCCCGCACCACGCCGGCCCCTTCGTGTCCGGGGACGATTGGAAGGCGCATCGGCCAGTCGCCGTTTACGGCATGCAGATCGCTGTGGCAAACGCCGGCCGCCTTGATCTCGACCAGCACTTCGCCGGGACCTGGAGGGGCGAGCTGCGCGGATTCGACGGAGAGCGTGGCGCCTGCTTCCCAGAGAATGGCTGCGCGAACGTCGATCACGACAACGCACTTTAGTCGATCGGAGGCGCGGGTGCAGGTCTGATGCGCTGTGGCCAGCTCACCGATCGTATCGACTCGGCGGCCGTCGCCGTCCGGTGTTCCATATTTCGCCGCAGGCCTGGCATCGCCAATAGCTCGCCTCGGTCACGACCTTGCTGGTCGTCGTGACGTTCGGCGAGCGGCACACTGGGCAGATCGCCGCGGCGATCTTACGGTCCGCTTCCGAACGATCGTCTCGCTTGTCGCGATACATCTGGCACCCCTATTGACGAGACGACGCGTGGTCGGCGACGCGATGTGACCTGTTCAACGAGTGGCGCAATGGCCGAGGACTGCTGTCTGGGAGCGCCGCGTCGTGTTGCTCGCGTTTCCCTGACCGCGCTAACAGGCTGATGTTGAAGAACGAGATCCCGATTTGCGTATATGAATGTGAAGCGACCCGAGCGGCGCCGCCGCTAAACCAGCGCGGACGTCGTCAGGGCCGCGGCGCGCTCTGCCGTTTGACCTCCAGCGCCCGCGGTCCGCTGACCCGGTCGTCGAGCAACTCGAAGGCGACGAGGTCCCCGACCGCGAAGCCGTTGAACGGGGTGCCCTGCGAAACATCGCCGCGATGAAAGTAGATGTCGCGGTGATCCGTCAGGCGGATGAAACCGCACCCTTGACCAACGAGCAGCCTCACGATCTGGCCGGTTGCCGGGATCCCGCGCGGACGCGCCTGCTCCTGGCCCGGGCGGGCGGCGATGCGACGAGCCGTGGACCAGGGTGCGATGTCTCGTTGCGCTCGTTTAGTTGGTGCCGGCATGGTTCACGGTGCCCTCAATGTAAGCGCCTTGGTGAGAGCTGAAGCCGCGCGTGGCACCAGGGACTCAGAAAAGCAGGAGAGACGACAAGTTTATACGATCCGGCCACCCGATACGCTCGCGCTTGGTCGAAGGGCGACACAGCGGCAGCTCCTGGCGTGCGGCTGCGGTAAGCTGAATAGTCCGGAGAGGTGGCTGAGTGGTCGATAGCGGCGGTCTTGAAAACCGTTGAACCTTTACGGGTTCCGTGGGTTCGAATCCCACCCTCTCCGCCACCCTTCAGCGAAGTCTGCGCACGTCAAATCTCCAAATCGCGACGCCACATCGCTACATCGCCACATCGCCACATCCCTATATCGCCCATCCCAAAGGCGATCTATGTCGCCCGCACAACCTCGTCTTCGGCCTTCAGCAGGGCCACTTGCGACTCCGATTGTTCCATCATGCGGCCGAAGTGCTCGACGACCGTGGCGTCGAACTCCAATCCCGACCGCTCGCGCAAGTACTTCAGCGTCGCCTCCTGCGACCAGGCGCCGCGGTACGGCCGGTCGGTCCGTAGAGCGTCGTAGACGTCGCACACATGTACGAGGATGCTGGCCGGGTGGCACGGTCGCCGGTTGCGCCTGGCAGGTACCCGCCGCCGTTGATCATGATGTGGTGTTCGTAGGCGACGAGCGCCGCCATGTCGAGGCGCTCCTCCGATCGCAGAATGAGCCGTGCACCGTCGGCCGGATGCTGATTCATCATGGCGCGCTCGGCGTCGGTGAGGGCGCCAGGTTTGGTGAGAATCTCGATCGGAATGCGCACCTTACCGAGATCGTGCAGCAGTCCCGCGATGCCGTAGTCGCGCACGTCGCGGCTCGACAACCCGAGAAACTCGGCCAGGCCCATTGCCAGCACCGCCACATTGAGCGAGTGCGTTGTCGTGTACTGATCGAATTCCTTCAGCTGCAACAGCGGCAGCACCACACGCCGGCCGGAGTGCATCGCAACGGAGAGCGAGCGCACGATGGTCTCCGCCTCGATGAGCGGGATCGCGCGTGCGGCCTTGACCTGGTCGTGCATCCATCGCACCGTTTCGACTTCTTCGCGCAGCGAGAACGCGAGCGTGGCGGCAGCCGTGTTCGCGGCCGAAGCGGCCGCCGCCCGGCCGCGCAGGCCGACGGCTCCGCTCCGAATGCCGCGCGGCGCAAACTGGCGCGCCGAGGCCGAATCGAGCGACTGGCTGGAGAGCCGCGCCACCACTTCGAACACGAAGCTCTCGAACGCTTCCGGCTCGACGTCGCGGTCGAACTCGAGGCGCTGCAGACCCGCGGCCGACAGCCGCTCCGACCACTCCCACGACCGCCGATCGCGCAGCGGCAGGTCACCGAACAGGACGGTTTCGCCGAGCAGCGTGAAAACGGGACGCGGTGAGACAGCGATGAGATCGGCGAGGTCCTTCCAGCCGGCATCGATGGCGCGCCGAAG
Organism: uncultured Acidobacteriota bacterium; assembly: GCA_963807105.1. Classification (GTDB taxonomy): domain Bacteria; phylum Acidobacteriota; class Vicinamibacteria; order Vicinamibacterales; family UBA2999; genus DASPWV01. The sequence continues at coordinate 570,277 of CAWEAM010000007.1, forward strand.
CGTCGGGTGGTCGGCCGAGTAGAGCGTCGCCGCCGAAAGGGCGCGGCCGAACGACCCGAGAAAACGCATCGCTTCGGTCATGCCGCCCCGCCCGCTGCCCGCCGGACGCTGGGATCGGGGGACGTCCTGGCGGCCGCCAGCGCCGCCATCGCCCGGCCATCGTCCGACCATGCGGTGTGGAGCGCGGCTATTGCCGCCAGCAGTGTCGCGGTTGTCGGCGGGGCCGACTGCCATGGCAGGCGGCGTGCGTCGCGCCCGGCCTCGCGCAGCAGGAACTCGAGCACTTGTGGATCCGGCGGCGCGGCGCCGAGCGCGCGAACCGCGCTCGCGCGCACACCATCGTCGAGTGCGTCGCGCGACGCCAGGTCGAGCAGATCCGGCACCAGCTCTGGTGGGCATCCCTCCTGCGCCGACGTAATCGCGATGCCCAGCACGGTCTCGTCTTCGTCGCCGAGGCCCAGCCGAATCGCTTCGCCGCGCCAGTCAGGCAGCCGCAACGCGATCCGCAGCGCTTCCCGGCGAACGCGTGCGTCGAAGTGCGTCAACCATGGGTAGGGATCGAAGTCGGCCGGCACATGCTCCAAGGTTCCGATCAGCGCGAGAAGGTTTCTGACCACGTACCAGCGCGGGTCGCCGAGGCGCGCCAGCGTGAGCGGCAGAGCGATCGGTCCCGCCCGCCGCAGGAGGTCGAACGTCGCCCGCCGCATCTGGCGGTCGTCCGACGCCATCAGCAGATCAAAGAGCGGCCCGAGCGCGGCGCCATCCAGCCATGGGAGCAGTGCGCCGACGCCTTCGAAATGCGGCCGCGGCAGATGAAGCAAGGTATGTACGGTGCTCGCCGACCGAAGCCGCTCGCGCAGCCGCTCAGCCATACTGGCGGCGCCGGCCTCGCCCACGACTTTGACCAGCAGGCGCACGCGCCCTGCGCTGACGAGGGTTTCCACCGCGCGGGCGAGCGCAGGACTGTCTTCGTCGAGCTCGATGCTCGTATGCACGATCTGAATGGCCACCGCCGCGTCGTGGTCTGGATCCGCTTCGTGCTCCGCCTCGAGCGGCGCGCGATGGGCAATCCGCTCCAGGGCGTTGCGATATTCCTCGGGATGCGGATCGGCCAGCTCCCACCCGCCGATCAACTGTTGGACCTGCTCGCGCAATGCCGAATCCGCCAGCGGCCGGACGGCATCCGTGCCAACTTCGGCGTGCGACGCGAGCTTCGAAAGCATGCGCAGGAGGCCAGTCGACACGGTCTCCTGGGACGCGGCGGCGGCGGCCTCGACGACATCGACCACGGCCGACGCCGCCATGCCGGTTGCGACGTCGCTGACAAAGCGCCGCCGCTGGAGCGAGTCGCCGCCCATCTCGAGAAGGCGCTTCAGCGTGTCTGGATCAAGGGCGCCCACGAGCTGCGCGGTACGGCGCCGCAGCTCGATCGCATCGGCGCCCTCGGCCGTCCGCAGCTCTTCGGCAATCTGCAACAGATAACCGACGACGACCTGGTCGTAGGTCTCGACGCGCTGGTGCTCGTCGATCGCACGCGCAACGACCGCCGGCTCGCCGAGCAGATCCGATGCCGATTCCTCTTCGCGCGTCCGATCGAGCGCGGCATTGGCGAGACCAATCCAGAGCTGGGCACAGCGGGCGCCGCCGCCGTCCACCTCCCCGCCGGCATCGGCGACGATGGACAGCCCCTCGATGGTGACCGGGTGCAAACGCACGTGCGGCCAGGATCGCTGCGTCGATGGTTGACGTGTCCCGAGAGGGCCGTCGCCGCGATCGGGATCGGCGGCAAGCGTCGCGATCAGGTCGAAGAGTTCGTCGGTCGTCAGACCGCGATTGAGCTCGAGCACGGCAAGGTAGTGACGGTGCAGCCGTTCGGCAAGGCCGCGCAGGAGCGGGTGCCGGCCGTCGGTGGCAACGCCCTCGATCACGAGTTGATTGCGCGCCACACCCACCGCGAGACGAGGACGCTCCTGCAGCAGGACGTCTGCCCGCTGCGCCAGCCTGTCGAGCACCGGGAGCAGTGAGGGGTGCGCCGCGGGATACATCGCGTGGCGGTGGAGCGCGATCGAGAGGTCCACCAGGAACCGTCCCAGGTCGCGCTGCAACACGGGTTGCTCCGAGGAGCGGGTCGCCGGTGTCCCGGCTATCGAATCCGTCCGGCGCGCGTCGGGTTGCCCTGTCTCGGACAATGGCGGTAGCGACTCCTCCCGTCGGGGTCACATTGTAGCGCCGCCTCTGATGTGCCGCCGACTCCGGGAGAAACCGCGACAGCGTGGCAGCGCGTGCGCGAGACGCACGTCGCCGCCACGCCGCTCTCACCGTGTCACGGCACGACCGTGAACGGAGAATTATTCACCGCACTCGCCGGCACGGTCGTATTCGGGATCGCCAGGAACGCTCTTATGTTGTAGGCCCCTGGCTGCACCGACGGAAACGGCATGTCGAGCAACACGCTGCTGAAGTTGATCGGCCGGAAGTTGCGCGCGAAGGGCACCACTCCTGACACGATCCCGCCCGGTGTCAATGACATCGTGAGGCCGCCCGGGAGCTCGAAGAGCACGAAAGCGTCCACCAGCGAACTCCCCTCCGTCAGCGTCGCCGAGAGCACGAACCGATTCCCCGTACGGACGGTCGTCGGGCTGGCCGTCACCGTGAGACTCGCTCCAGCTCCAGTCTGGCCGGGCAGGTTGCCTTCGATCACGAACGGGAAGCCCTGCTGCGTGTTCGTCCCGGAGTCGCGAGCCAAATCCCAGCCCGTGGCCGTGAGGTGGAAGCCGTTGCCCGTCGTCAACTGCCCGGGAACCGTAATCGGCGGCACGAAGGGGCCGTCGGTTCGCGAGCCCGCCAGTGCCCAGACCAGCCAATAGGTGCCGGGCGGCAGGAACACATTGACGTTCGCCGACGCCGACATGATCGGACGCTGGCTGGATCCGGGGCTCGAGGTGTCGTCGCGAAACGCGTTGGTGAAGCTCGTGGCGGCCAGCACGTTGACGGTTGGATTGCCGAAGACCACGGCAGAGGGGCCGTTTGGCGGGGCGTTCATGATCACGAGCCGCAGATCGGTCAACGTCGAAACAAACCCGGAACCGGTCTGGTAGCCGTAGACGGTGATGCGGGTGAGATTCCATCCAGGCTGCGGCACGGTGAAGTCATCGGCGACAGCCCTGAGGGTGCCGCTACCGAAGTCGATGCCGAATCCGAGCGTTAGCATTCCCAGGTTGCGCTGCATCCGGCTTGCGTCCATGCCGCCGGCGCCGCCGCCGGGGACGCTCACAAGCGGTCCGTTCGAATAGAGCTGCGCCGCCTCAGTCGCGGGCGTCGCACCCAGCAGGAGGCCAAAGCAGACGGTGACAACGATCAGACGGGAGAGGTGATGTTTCATGTGCGTGCGTTTGCTCCTTTTCTCTGTGGGATCTTTACGAGGACATCCGCGGCGGGACGCTACGCGATCGCGTAGGCATTCACGCCTTGTCAAAAATCGTTGTTCCCGCTGAAGGCGCCGGGTGGGGCGAGGCGTCGATCGATCGTGAATGGAGTGCGAATGACGGAGCGCTAGAAAATCAAGCGGTCTTTCAGCGCCTTTGCGACGGCTTCCGATTTGGTGTGGACCTGCAGCTTCTCGTAGATGTTGCGCAGGTGAAACGAAACTGTGTGTGGCGTGACGTGCAGGATGGTTGCGGCCGACTTGTAGGTGTGCCCCTCGACCATCAGCTTGAGCAGACGGATCTCGTGCGGGGTCAGATCGTGCGCGGCCTTGCTCGGCGGTCTGACGTCGCGAAAGACAGCGAGAACCCGGCTCGCGACATCCGGCGACATGGGCGCGCCTCCCGCCACCGCCTCGCGCAGGCTTTCGACGAGCTTGTCCGGCGGCGTCTTCTTGAGCAAGTAGCCGCAGGCGCCCGCGCACAGCGCATCGAAGATCCGATCGTTGTCGTCGTAGACGGTCAACACCAGGACGAGCACGCGCGGATGGCGTTCGCGCAGCACGCGAATCCCCTCGATGCCCGACATGCCGGGCAGCCCGATGTCGACCAACGCGACGTCCGGTGTCACGTGCGGAAACGCGCCCAGCGCCTCTTCCATCGAGCGATAGAGGCCGCTGCAGCGAAAGCCCGGCGTGCTGTCGATGAGAGCCGCGAGTCCCTCTCGAATGTCACGCTCGTCCTCGATGGTGGCAACGGTGACAGTCGACGATGGCGTGGGCGTTCGTTCCATCATCCACCAACTATCACCGACAGAGCGGGCACACGCGACTACTCACCTGTGTAGCGGCGCGCGCCGGATTGTGTGCGCTCAACGTCGAGCGTCACGCGCGTGCCCTCTCCGGGAGCCGACTCGACTGTCAGCGAGCCGCCGAGCGACGCGGCGCGCCGGCGCAGACTGGCCAGTCCGGTGCCGTGGGTGGGCAGTCCGGAGTCGAACCCCCGGCCGTTGTCGGCGAGCGTCAGACGCAAGCGATGACGGTCGGACCGGATATCGACGCTCGTCGTGGTGGCGGCCGCATGCTTCGCGATGTTGGTGATGCACTCTTTGAACACGAGGTAGATCTCGCGCCGCATCTCGGCGCCAAGCGACACCTCGAGGTCGTCTTCCGGCGCCGAGAATGTGACTTCGACGTCGCGTTCGCCCAGCGTCTCCTCGGCGAATCGCCGCATGCGGTGCGCCAGATTGCGCATCGAGTCGTGGCGGGGATTCACCGCCCACACGATGTCGCTGACCGAATCGACCAGATCGCGAGAGGCGCTGGCAATCGTTGCGAGCGGCGCGTCGAGCGATTCGGCGCCGGCGCCGGTACGGCGGCGCGCGCCTTCGGCCAGAATCGCGATGCGAGTGAGCGTCGAGCCGATGTCGTCGTGGAGGTCGGTGGCGATGCGCGTCCGCACGCGCTCGAGCGCCACGAGCCGCGCGAGACGAACCTTGTGAACGCCGCAGGCGACGCCGGCCATGATCAGGCCGACGAGGCCAACGAACGGCCAGCGCTGCCAGAATGGACGCAGAACGCTGAACTGCACGGCGGCAATCCCGGGACTCGCAACGCCATCGATGCCGAGCGCCCTCACTTGAAATTCATAGTCACCCGGCGCCAGGCGCGGGTAGACGGCGGTCGTTCCCCGCCGCGCGTCGGCCCACTCGTCAACGTCGCGGAGCCGGTACTGCAGACGCGGCGGCCGCCCAGGCTCCGTCGTGAAAAAGCCGATCTCCAGCCTGGTCTCGCGCGACGGGAGCCTGACTCCCTCGATCCGCGTCTCACCGAACTCGCCCATGGGCCATTCGGTGCTGCCGGTCCGCACGAAGGCAATGCGCGGTTCGAGCACCGGTGGCTCGATCGCGTCGCTCGGCTCGTAGCGCGAGATGCCATGCCGTGTGCCGAACCACAAGCTGCCGGCGTCGTCGCGATACGCGGCCACGACCGCGCCGCCAACCAGACCATCAGCGGCCGACAGGTGTCGAATCGCGCCGCTCACCGGCTCGAGGCAATCCACTCCGGAGTTGGTGCCCACGTAAATGCGCCCGAATCGATCTTCGGCGAGAGCGTACGTGACATCGCTCGCGAGCCCGTCGCGAGTGGTGTAGTGACGAGCGACGGTTACTGCCGCACTGTGACGGTTGTCCACGCGCAACAGCCCGCCGCGAGTGGTCACCCACAGCCGGCCAGCTCGATCGGTCAGCACGCGAGACACGGGCGTCGTGGTGAACGTGACCGCGCAGCGCTGCGCGTCGCACCTGGCGACCCCACCGTCTCGCGCCGGAACGCCTCCCGCTGCCAGGTGGTTGCAGCGCCCGCATTCGGTATGCTACAGACACACCGCCGGTGCTATCAGCCCGCATCCAGGATCTCTATGGCCTGATCCAGACCCCCACTATTGCCATGGGCCGACAGGCGCTGGTAGTGGAAATCCTCGCTCCCAATCAGCTGCTAGTGCAGGTAACGCAGGATCTCGCCGGATTTCGGACCCGCACCTATCCTGCCCTCAATAAGTAGCCTGCGGAGAGCGCTATCCCAAACATGAGTGGCGCTCGTAGCGATGTGGCCTGGCACGCGCCCCGGTGCTGCGCACGGCTAAGTGCCGCGCCAGGTTGGTGCGAGGGACATGGTTGTTGTGATGGACCGTACGATGCTGCAAACAGGATACGGATTGCACCGAGCTGTACTAGGCAAGCAGGGCATCACCAATGGTAAACGCCTCGGCAAAGTGTGCGAAACCGTGGCTGCTGCCGTTGACTAATTTGCGCGCTGCCTGGAATTCCTTCTCGAGCAAGGCTTCTTTAATGGCGCGCTCCTTACCCTTCAGGACACTGCTCAGCACTTTTGCAGCCAGCACAGGATCATTCGCCAACTCAGGGTTATCCACGAGTTGCGTGCCAAGCCCGAGGGCTGTGCTGTACCTCCGGTGGTTCGCACGGCCTGTCAGACTAATAAAGCCGCGACCTTTGAACTGTGCGCCGTCGCCGTCGCCCTGTGCGCCGATATTTCTCCGATAATCATACAGATCAAAAGGATGACCGCCGGGTGAAGTATTCAAGCGCGATTGGCCTTCACTGCTCGGTACAAACTCTGGGGTTTCAGCCCGGACCGTCGCCAGCGCCACGAGGACCATCGGCTTGTCTACCAGCTCTTGCTCAACCAGGGCGTAGCTGCCCGCAGCGCGGGCAGGTGCGCGCGAATATTCCCCACTGGCGTCTGGGGGAACATCTGGCACACGAGGGGCACCGTGACACGCGGTATCACCGAAGGCAGCCTGGTATTGCTCACGAGTCCCAGGGCCCCCTGCGTACGCGGCCCAGCAATGCCATCGGCCAACAGCCCCATACTCTTCTGAAAGGCGAGCACGGCGGCCTCCGTGGCCGGGCCAAAGTTGCCGTCAATAAGGCCTGGACTGAAGCCGAGATCTTGCAATTGCGCCTGCAGTTTTGCGACGTCCGAGCCTGATGATCCCTGCAATAAGACCACCAGGGCTCCGCCTCCCTCTCATTGCAGCAGTGACTAGTGTGGCAGATTAGGCATCTCTGGTTGACGCATGGTCGGACTCCTTTCGCGTTATAGGTTGGCCCTAGATGCCCCAGCCATGTGGTATGAAAAAGGTCGCAAAACATGCCGACACACCAGCAGAACCACCTGGGAGCGACGTTGTTGTAGCTCGGTAGTAAAGCTGTCCAGAATGATAGGGGGTTTGGCTCTCGATAACCTGAATTTTCCCTGCAAATTTGCCTGACCATTCCTGCGAATTTGCTGTAAAAAATCTGACATTCCCCAGGAACTGGTGTATGATTCAGGCTTGAGGCATAGTCTCGGAATAGCTCTAGGTGAAACATGGCGTGGTGATCTGCTGTGGCGTAGCGGAGGAAACATGATTTACCGCTTTGCAGATTGTGCCCTGGACACGCAGCTCCACATCTTGCATCGGGGCTGGCGGGAGTACACGACTGGCTCCCAAGGTCTTCCGAGGTGCTCCTGCTATCTCATCGAGCATCGTGACCGTGTGGTCTCCAAGCAAGAACTGTGCGACCGGGTGTGGGAGGGACTCGCCATCAGTGACGCCACCCTGGAGAGCTGTCTGCGCGCCGTGGGGAGTACGGTCGGGGACAGTGGGCAGGCGCTACGCACCTACCAGACGCAACGCGGCTACGGGTACCGTTTTGTGGCAGATGTGACGGAGGAGAGGAGCCGCTCTGCCCGCTATCCCTCCAGAGTCCCAAGAAAGACTCCGGCCGCCCCACAGCCGGTGGAACCCCAGCCTCCCGCGCCATGGCCACTAGTACGACTCGGCGTCACCTGCCAGCACGCCAATGACGAGGCCGCGATCTTTTGCGCGGCGTGTGGCACTCGTCTGCGGCAACTTTGTGTCCACTGTGGCCAGAACGTTACGTTGCCAGCAATGTTCTGCACTACTTGTGGGCAACCGCTGGTGGCGCCAATGCCTCCCAGCCCTGTCCCGACACCGCCTGGCCAGGCCGAAGCGTAAAGCGGTCACCGTACTCTGCTGTACGGTGGGTGCAAGTACGATGCATGGAGTGCGTGTCGATCTCGATGTCCTGCACAGTCTGCTTCTCGCACTCCATGCCCTGGCCCAGGATGTGGTACGTCAGTACGGGGGGCGGATCCATCCTGTCATTGGGGTGTGCCTCATGGCCATGTTCGGGGTCCCGGTCGCTCACGAAGACGATGCCCGGCGGGCAGTACGCGTGGCGCTCGAACTGCGACGGCGTCTGTCCGCACACCAGGTAGCGCCTTGGCATAGCAGCTGGGATGCCAGTGGCGCTGCGCATGGGCCTGCATACCGGGCTCGTCGTGGTGGGGGGCCTGCGCAATGGGGATGACGCAGAAACCGTGGCCACGGTCGTGGGAGATGGGTGCCTCTGGCCACAGCACTCGAAGAGCGGGCCGCATCAACCATTCTGTGTAGCGCTGCCACAGCGCGTTTCATCCAGGACACGGCGCGTCTTGAGGCCATTGGACCGTGGCAGGCCCCAGGGCAGGCAGCACGCGCAGAAGTCTATCGGATTCTCGGCAGAAGGTTTCGGCGCTCACCTGTGGAGCAGCATCGCGGTCGCACGCTGACATCCGTTTGTGGGGCGAGACCGCGAGTTAGCAACGCTGCACGCGCTGCTAGCCCAGGTGGTACAGGGCCGGGGACAGGCGATCGGCGTCGTCGGCGAAGCTGGGCTTGGCAAATCACGGCTCGTCCACGAGTTCTACCGTAGTCTGGGGAGGAGACGCCTGGCGTATCGTGCTGGACGCTGCCTTTCCTACGCAAGTACGATGCCATACCTGCCGGTACTCGATCTGCTGCGGCACCACTGTGGCATCACAAATACCCATGGGCCTGAAGACATTACCCTGAAGGTGCACCGCGCGGTCTCCATGAAGCCAAACATGGCACCAGAGACGTGGGCGCCGGTGCTCCTGCATCTCCTGGGTCTCGAAGAGGAGACAAACTCCCTCACAGCCCTGAGCCCGGAGGCGCGCAAAGCCCCCATCCTGACCACCCTCACACAGATGTGCCTCAATGGCGCTCGGCATCAACCGCTCATTCTCGAGGTCGAAGATCTGCATTGGATTGATGCCTCCTCAGACGAATGCCTGGCAGCGCTGATCGAGCGTATGGCTGGGGTATCAATCCTGGTGCTGGTGACCTATCGCCCGGGGTATCGGCCGGCCTGGATTGACAAATCGTATGCGACCCAGGCCGCCCTTCAGCCCTTGAC
>CAWEAM010000008.1:0-148434 GCA_963807105.1 uncultured Acidobacteriota bacterium
CAGTTACTCCTATGGGCGCGCGCTACAGGACGAAGCGCTCAACGCCTGGCGCGGACGGCAGGAGTACCTCGCGACCGCACAGCAGGCTTTTCATCATCGGGCGAGGTGCGACAGCGCGGCTGCCCTCGGCAAGTCCACCGACCTCCATGGAAACCGAATCCGTCGTCGCATGAATTCATCGCGCAGCCGCAGGCCGTTGATGCACAACCAAGGCTGAATGGGAGAACTACCGTGGCAAAGCTGCTATCGAAAGAACCGGACGTCATCACCGCTGACGAAACGCCGCTGTCGAAAAACGAACTGGAATCGATGAACGCCTTCTGGCGGGCATGCAACTACCTGTCGGTGGGGATGATCTACCTGAAAGACAACCCCCTGCTGAAAGAGGCGTTGAAGACCGAGCACGTGAAGCACCGGCTCCTCGGCCACTGGGGCGCGAGCCCGGCGCTGTCTTTCGCGTGGGTGCACCTGAACCGAATGATCGTCAAGCACGACCTCGACGTGATTTTCGTGGCCGGACCGGGCCACGGGGCGCCGGGCGTGTTGGGGCCGGCGTATCTCGAAGGGACGTACTCCGAAATCTATCCGGACAAGAGCCAGGACGCGGAAGGGATGCAGAAGTTCTTCAAGCAGTTCTCCTTCCCGGGCCACATTGGCAGTCACGTCACGCCAGAAACGCCAGGCTCGATCCACGAAGGCGGCGAGCTTGGCTACAGTCTCTCGCACGCCTACGGCATGGCGCTCGACAACCCCGATCTGATCGTCGCCTGCGTCGTCGGAGACGGCGAGGCGGAGACCGGGCCGCTTGCCACCGCGTGGCATTCGAACAAGTTCATCAATCCTGTCCGCGATGGCGCCGTGCTGCCGATCCTGAATCTCAACGGCTACAAGATCGCGAATCCCACGGTCCTTTCGCGCATCAGCCACGAGGAGCTCGAAGCGCTGTTCATCGGCTACGGCTACACGCCGTATTTCGTGGAAGGAAGCGACCCGGCTCTCATGCATCAGAGGATGGCCGCCACGCTGGAGCGAGCCATCGGCGAGATTCGTGCGCAGCAGAAGGCGGCGCGCGCGTCGAACACTCCCGTCCGTCCGCGTTGGCCCATGATCGTGCTGCGCTCCCCGAAAGGCTGGACCGGGCCGAAAGAGATCAAGGGACACAAGGTCGAAGGGTTCTGGCGATCGCATCAAGTCCCCTTCTCTGATGTGCGGGACAATCCCGCGAATCTGAAGCTGCTCGAGGACTGGATGCGCAGCTACAAGCCCGAGGAGCTGTTCGACGCAGACGGGCGGCTCGTGCCGACGCTCCGGGCCCTGGCGCCGACCGGGAATCGGCGCATGAGCGCCAACCCGCACGCCAACGGCGGGCTGCTGCGCAAGCCTCTCAAGCTGCCCGACTTCCGCAAGTACGCGGTCGATGTGCCCTCGCGGGGGACGGCGATGTACGAGAACACCAAACCTCTGGGCGAGTTCCTTCGTGACGTCATGAAGAACAACCCCACCAGCTTCCGCGTCTTCGGCCCGGACGAGACCGCGTCGAACCGTCTACAGGCCGTGTACGAAGCGAGCAAGAAAACCTGGATGGCGGACATGCTGCCCGAGGACGCCGACGGCGGCGAGCTCGCGCGCGATGGGCGCGTCATGGAGATGCTCTCGGAGCACACGCTGGTCGGCTGGCTCGAGGGCTATCTGCTCACCGGCCGCCACGGGTTCTTCCACACCTACGAGGCCTTTGCGCACGTCATCGATTCCATGTTCAACCAGCACGCCAAGTGGCTGGACATCTGCAAGAACCACGTGCCATGGCGCGCCTCGGTCGCGTCCGAGAACATCCTGCTGTCGTCCACCGTCTGGCGGCAGGACCACAACGGGTTCTCTCATCAGGATCCGGGGTTCATCGATCTGGTGACCAACAAGGGTCCTTCCGTCACGCGCGTATATCTGCCGCCCGACGCCAACACGCTGCTGTCGGTCGCCGACCATTGCCTTCGCAGCACCGACTACATCAATGTCATCGTTGCCGACAAACAGAAGCACCTGCAGTTCACGACGATGCCCGAGGCGATCGCGCACTGCACCAAAGGCCTTGGCATCTGGCCGCGGGCGAGCACTGATGCCAGCGAGGATCCGGATGTCGTGCTGGCATCCTGCGGCGATGTGGCCACCATGGAAGCGCTGGCGGCAGCCGCCATCCTGCGCGAGCGGGCGCCGGATCTGAAGCTCCGCTTCGTCAATGTGGTGGATCTGTTCAAGCTGCAGCCGGCGTCCGAGCATCCCCACGGATCGACCGAGCGCGAGTTCGACAGCCTGTTCACCACGGACAAGCCGATTATCTTCAACTTCCACGGCTATCCCTGGCTGATCCACAAGCTCTCGTATCGCTTCAAGGGGCACGCCAACCTGCACGTGCGGGGCTACAAGGAAAAAGGGAACATCAACACGCCGCTCGAGCTCGCGATACTGAACGAAACGTCACGCTTCAACCTCGTCATCGACGTCATCGATCGGGTGCCGAAGCTGCGCACGAAGGCGGCGCACCTGAAAGAGGCGATGAGGAACGCGATCATCGACAACCTGAACTACGCGCACGAGCACGGTACCGACCGGCCGGAGATTGTCAACTGGACGTGGCCGTACTGAAAGGCGCGCGGCAAAAACGCAGTAGGCAAAAGCGACCCGCCCGAGGAACGACCATGGCCACCACCGATGTCAGTGGGCACAGAGCGGCGACAGATGCGGAACGGTCGAACAACACCCTCGACCAGTTGTGCGTCAATACCATCCGCACGCTGGCGATGGATGCCGTGCAACAGGCGAACTCCGGCCATCCGGGAACGCCGATGGCCCTGGCACCTGTGGTCTATTGCCTGTGGCAACGCTTGTTGCGTTTCGATCCCGACCATCCGATCTGGCCCAACCGTGACCGCTTCGTGTTGTCGGTCGGCCACGCGTCCATGCTGCTCTACAGCATGCTGCACCTGACGGGCGTGAAGGCGGTCAATCCCAAGTATGAAACGCTCGGGCGGCTGTCGGTCACGCTGGACGACATCAAGCAGTTTCGACAACTGGGCAGCCGATGCCCGGGCCACCCCGAATACCGCTGGACGTCCGGCATCGAGACGACGACGGGACCGCTGGGACAAGGAGTGGCGACGAGCGTCGGCATGGCGATTGCCGAACGCTGGGTGGCCAGCTACTTCAATCGTCCTGGATTCGGACTGTTCGACTACGACGTCTATGCCCTCTGCGGCGACGGCTGCCTGATGGAAGGGATTTCCGGCGAGGCAGCCTCGCTGGCCGGCCACCTCGGGCTCGGCAACCTCTGCTGGATCTACGACAACAATCACATCACGATCGAGGGGAACACGGGGCTGGCGTACAGCGATGACGTCGCAACGCGCTTTCTCGGGTACGGCTGGAACGTCACGCGCGTGGGCGATGCCAACGACCTGGAGATGCTCGAGCGCGCGTTCGGGACGTTCAAGAAGACGACGGATCGACCGACTCTCATCATCGTCGACAGCCACATCGCCTATGGCGCTCCGAACAAGCAGGATACGAGCGCGGCGCACGGAGAACCGCTGGGTGCAGAGGAAATCAAGCTCGCCAAGCGCCACTACAACTGGCCCGAGGACGCGAAGTTCCTCGTCCCCGATGGAGTGCGCGAACATTTCCAGTCGGGCATGGGCGCGCGTGGGCAGGCCCTGCATCGAGCCTGGTGGGCCATGTTCGAAGAGTACAGGCGCCAGTATCCCGAGCTGGCCGATCAGGGATACCGGATGTTGCGCCGCGAGTTGCCGGACGGCTGGGACGTGGGATTGCCGGTGTTCCCCGCAGACCGCAAAGGCGTCGCGACTCGAGACGCGTCGGGCCGGGCGCTGAACGTCCTCGCCGGGAACGTGCCGTGGGTGCTCGGCGGTTCAGCGGATCTCGGGCCCTCATGCAAGACCCGCCTGACGTTCGAGGGCGCCGGCGATTTCAGCGCGGAAAACCCCGCCGGACGGAATCTCCACTTTGGTGTCCGTGAGCACGCCATGGGCGCCATCCTCAATGGCCTCTCGCTATCGAAGCTTCGACCGTTCGGATCGGGGTTCCTGATTTTCAGCGACTACGGCCGCGCGGCGATACGCCTGAGCGCTCTCATGGAAATCCCGGTGATCCACATCTTCACGCACGATTCGATTGGAGTCGGCGAAGATGGGCCAACGCATCAGCCCGTGGAACATCTCGCGTCCCTGCGCGCCATTCCCGGCTTGATCACGCTGCGACCCGCCGATGCCAACGAGGCCGTCGAAGCCTGGCGCGTGATCGCGGCGCTCCGCCACGAGCCGGTGGCTTTGATCCTGACGCGGCAGGCGGTGCCGACGCTGGACCGCACGAAGTACGCATCGGCAGAGGGCGTGCAGCGCGGCGCGTACGTCCTCGCGAACGTTGACGACGACAAACCCGACGTCCTATTGCTCGCAACGGGCAGCGAAGTCTCGCTGTGCATCGAGGCCCATGAGAGGCTCAAGGAGGAGGGGATCAAGGCCCGCGTGGTGAGCATGCCGTCGTGGGAGATCTTCGAACGCTACTGTCGCGATCATCCCGAGTATCGCGAGCAGGTGCTGCCAGACTCCGTCTCGGCGCGCGTCTCGGTGGAAAAAGCGTCCACCCTCGGCTGGGCACGATACGTGGGAACGGGCGGGCACAGCATCGGCATGGAGACGTTCGGCGCGTCGGCACCGCTGGCGGAACTGCAGAAGAAGTTCGGCTTCACGCCGGAGCACATCCTCACGGCGGCCAGGCAACAGATCGCGCGAGCGAGGTGAACCATGCGAGTCGCGGTGGGTTCCGATCATGCCGGATTCGAGCTGAAGGAGACGTTGAAAGCGTCGCTGCTCGAGGAGCATTACGAGATCCTCGATGTCGGCACGCACGCCACGGATCCTGTTGACTATCCGGACTATGCCGAAGCGGTCGGCGCAACGCTGCGCGAATCCCGAGCCGACCGCGGCATCATTGTCTGCGGCAGCGGCGTGGGAGCGTCGATGGCTGCAAACCGAGTCCCTGGCGTCCGCGCGGGCTTGTGTCATGACACCTACTCGGCGCACCAGGGTGTGGAGCATGACGACATGAACGTGCTGGTGCTCGGCGGCCGTGTCGTCGGCATCGAGCTTGCCCGCGAGCTGACGCGCGCATTCTTGAACGCACGCTTCACGGGCGAGCCTCGTCATCTGCGCCGGCTCGCCAAGGTAACCTCGCTCGAGAATCCGTTGCGGGCGCTGCAGGTGTTCGGGCAGTCGGTCTGGCTCGATTACATACGCCGCAGCTTGATCACCAGCGGCGAGCTCGGCCGCATGATCGATGAAGACGGACTACGGGGCGTGACGTCGAACCCGGCGATTTTCGAAAAGGCAGTCGCCGGAAGCTCTGATTACCGTGAGATTCTCGAGGCTCCCGAAGCCCGGACGCTGGACGCCAAGACGCTTTACGAGCGGATCGCAATCCGGGATATTCGGGACGCCGCCGATATCCTCCGCCCCGTGTACGAACAAACGTCGCGACGTGATGGTTATGTGAGCCTCGAGGTCTCACCTCTCCTTGCGCACGACACAGCCGGCACGCTCGACGAAGCCCGGCGTCTGTGGTCCGCCGTGGGCCGCGACAATTTGATGATCAAAATCCCGGCGACGCCACCGGGCGTGCGCGCCGTCCACCAACTGATCGGTGAAGGGATCAACGTCAACGTGACGCTGCTCTTCGCACAGGAAGTGTACGAACAGGTCGCGGAGGCGTACATCGCCGGACTGGAGAGGTTCGTTGCGAATGGCGGTAACGTGAAGCGGCTGGCCAGTGTTGCCAGCTTCTTCATCAGCCGGATCGACACCGCCATCGACGCGCTCGCGTCGGCGCGGCTGCAGGAAGCGCCGGAGACAGCAGATCAAAGCGTCCTGCGAGGCCTGACCGGCAAGGTGGCAATCGCCAACGCCAAACTGACCTACCAGCGGTACCTGGAGCTTTTCAGCGGTCCGCGCTGGCAGGCCCTCGCTGACCGAGGCGCGCAAACGCAGCGGCTTCTTTGGGCGAGCACGGGCACGAAGAATCCCAACTACCGCGACGTACTCTACGTGGAAGAGCTGATCGGGCCGGATACGGTCAATACGATTCCTCCCGCAACCTTCGACGCATTTCGCGATCACGGCCGGCCGCGCGCGAGCCTCGTGGAAGATGTCGACTCGGCGTTCGACACGATGGCGGCACTCGCGGACGCCGGAATCTCCATGAAAGCCGTGACCGACAAACTTCTTGCCGAAGGGGTGCAGCTCTTTTCGGAGGCCTTCGAGAAGCTGCTGACCGCAGTGGACACGCAAAGCAGGCAGTCGGGAGCCGGAAGAATCAACCGACTGAGTTACTCCGCGCCCGAGCCCCTAGCCGCCGCGGTAAACGCCTCGCTGATGGAATGGCAGGCGGAGGGCAAGGTCAGAAGGCTCTGGGGACGCGACGCATCGATCTGGAGTGGCAAGGGTGAGGACCAGTGGCTCGGATGGCTCGGCATCACGAACGGCCAGTTGGCGCATCTCCAGCGGCTGACGGATGTGACCGACGCGGCGCGGAGCGCCGGCTTCGCACACGTCCTGCTGCTCGGTATGGGGGGATCGAGCCTCGGGCCCGAAGTGCTGAAGATGACGTTCGGAAAGATCGACGGCTTCCCCGAGTTGCACGTTCTCGATTCGACGGATCCGGCGCAAGTGCGGGCGTTTGAGAACAACGTCGATCTGAAGAATACGCTGGTGATTGTCTCGAGCAAATCAGGCTCGACACTCGAGCCCAACATCTTCAGGCAGTACTTCTTCGACCGCGTCCGGCAACTCGTGGGGGCGAAGGATGCTGGGCGTCGGTTCATCGCCATCACCGATCCGGGCTCGAAGATGCAACAGGTCGCCGAGCGCGACGGTTTTCGGCGTGTCTTTTTCGGCTGGCCCAACATCGGCGGTCGCTACTCGGTGCTCTCTGATTTCGGACTGGTCCCCGCGGCCGTCATGGGCGTGGATGTGGCCAAGTTCCTGGACCGGACCGAGGAGATGGTCTGTGCCTGCATGCCTTCGGTTCCCGTTAAGGAAAACCCTGGCGTGCTCCTCGGCACGATCCTCGGCGTCGCCGCGAACCAGTTCGGCCGCGACAAAGTGACGATCGTCTCGTCGCCGGGCATCCACGATCTTGGCGCCTGGCTGGAACAGCTGGTTGCCGAGTCGACGGGCAAGGATGGAAAGGGATTGATCCCCATCGATCGCGAAACGCTGGGCGCACCTGACATCTACGGGCGCGATCGCATCTTCGTCTATTTGAGACTGCAGTCGGCGCCGGAAGCGGCACAAGACAGGTCCGTTGAAGCGCTGGAGCGAGCCGGTCATCCCGTCGTGCGCATTGCGCTCGACGATCCCTACGATCTCGGCGAGGAGTTCTTCCGCTGGGAGTTCGCGACGGCAGTGGCCGGTTCCATCCTCGGCATCAACCCCTTCGATCAACCGGACGTGGAAGCCAGCAAAATCGCAACGCGGAAGCTGACCGACGCGTACGAAAAGAATGGGGCGCTGCCCGAGGAGAGACCGATTTTCAGCGAGGAGGGAATCGCGCTGTTCACTGATGAGAAGAATGCGGCTGAACTGAAGGCGATGATCGACGGCAATCACACGCTGGCGGGGTATCTCGAAGCGCACCTGCGCCGGCTGCGGCCGGGCGACTATTTTGCGCTCCTGGCATACATCGAGATGAACGAGGCTCACGAAAAGGTGCTGCAGGCGATGCGCCACGGCGTACGCGATGCGCGCCACATCGCGACGTGCCTAGAGTTCGGACCGAGGTTCCTGCACTCAACGGGCCAAGCCTATAAGGGCGGCCCGAACACGGGCGTCTTCCTGCAGATCACGTGCGACGACGCCTTCGATCTGCCGGTGCCGAACCAGAAATATACGTTCGGCGTAGTCAAGGCGGCTCAGGCACGAGGGGATTTCGAGGTCCTGGTGGAGCGCAAGCGCCGTGCGCTCCGCGCCCATCTTGGTGCGGACGTCGCCGCTCACCTGGGTACCTTGCACGCTGCATTCGTTTCGGCGCTGCGGTCGCGTGCGACAAGCAGCCCGGATCATGCGAGTCTCAGGGGCACGTAGAGAGTCGCCCAACCGCCCGTTCTGGATTCGGGCGCGCCAATGCGGCCATTCGCCCTTGTGGTACCGGGAACCGCCAGAGTGGTACTCACGCTTCCATTGCGGCTTCGCCGCAAGGCTCACCGCGCCGCCGACGTGTTAGGCAGTTGTTAGCCAGAAACGAAAACGGGGTGCGACGCATCCTCGTAACCCGTTGAATCTATCTGGTTGCGGGGGCCCGCAACCAACATTATCTGCAGCTGTGGCGACCTGCGGCATGAACGGTTTGCTAAACGAAAATCCGTCTCTCGGACATGTCCGGTTTCACCAGCAACTCCAAGCGTTGCAACGACTTCACAGATCGAGCGACTTGGCTGCCGTTGGCTCTGGAAGCGCCGTTGTGGCGCGTCACGGGACAATCGGAGGCACAGTCGCGACACAGGCCACCCGGTGGCTCAAATCCACCTCCGCACTCGTGTGGTGTATTGACGGTACTCTTCACCGAACTTCGCCGACAGATATCGCTCCTCCGGGCGAATGGCCAGCAGATGAAGCGCCAGCAGCGCTAGCGGAAACAGCAGCAGGCACCAAACGGAGTTCATCAACAACGTGACACCAAGATAGACGAGCGCCATCCCGAGGTACATCGGATTCAGAGTGAACCGATAAACGCCGGATGTGACTACCTGGGAGGTGCCTCCGAAGGGCAAGACAGTGGTCCGCGCACTGCGAAAGCGACGAAGCCCCGCTGCGGCAATCGCGAGTCCAGTCGCAATCAGAAGAGCTCCTGCACCGATTGCTGCCTGCCTACTTATCTCGATCGGCCAAGGCCACCGTCTGTTCAGGAACCATCCACCAAGAAGTGGGGCTGCAACCAGTAGCGGCGGCGGGACCACGATACCGGTTCGGTCATGTCCTCTCTTCATGTGGTGGCTCCGGCTCGCAACCCTCTGACGCCAACCTGAAAGCTGCCCGCGCCGGCCGACCTGCTTTCGCTCGGTACCTGCTCGTTCGCCATCGACACCCTGGAGCGATCGGACGAAATCGTCGATCGCCTTGGCGGGCAATGCTCGATTGATCCAGCCGTAGCGTTCAGCAAGGTCCGCATCGTAAA
Source organism: uncultured Acidobacteriota bacterium (assembly GCA_963807105.1). GTDB lineage: Bacteria > Acidobacteriota > Vicinamibacteria > Vicinamibacterales > UBA2999 > DASPWV01. The sequence goes on from CAWEAM010000008.1 coordinate 9,238, forward strand.
TCATCCGCGCTCAGCATGACCTCCAGCGCTCGTGCCCGGCCCATGAGGCGCACGAGGTGTTGGATGCCGCCCGCGCCGGGATCACACTGAGTGCCGTTTCCGGCTGACCGAAAAGTGGCGACTCTCGGCGGCAAGCGCATGTCGCACGCCAGCACGAACTCGCTGCCGGCGCCACTGACGCGACCTTCGGATCTGGGCGAATCGCCTGTCGCATCGCGGCAGTCGGCTTGCTCTCCGTGTCGCTGATCAACGGAACGATGCGGTGAGGGATTATCGGCCCTCATTCAGCCACCTATAAGGAGCGGACTTTCCTTTTCGACGAGAGGAAAATGTGGCAGCGTCGTGGTCAGGCGGCGCGCGTAGTTATGTGTCGAGCAGTGTCGCGACATGCGCACCGAACCGATTCTCCAAGTCCCCCTCTTGCTGCAGCCCGCGCTTGAACAGCGCCTGGACGCGGTGTTGCGTTTCCGGCCAGGTCAACGTGGTCGCAAACGCGGTGCGGCCGTCGAGGAGTCGGTCGACGGACGGCAGCGAGACATGGTTGATCAGCTCCTTTGCGGTTCCGATGGGACGCCGGTCGAAGGAGGCGATGCGTCGGGCGAGCTCGTCGACGAATCCGTCCAACTCACTGTCCGCAAGTGACCGGTTGACGTAGCCGTGCCGTTCAGCGGTATCGCCATCGAAGTCGTTCGCGCCGAGAATGATTTCGAGCGCGCGGCCGCGCCCGACCAGCAATGGCAGGCGTTCGGTGCCACCGCCACCGGGAATTACACCGGCCCCGACTTCCGGTTGACCCAGGATCGCCTTCTCGCGTGACGCGAAGCGCATGTCACATGCAAGGACGAACTCGCTGCCCACGCCGCGAACGCGGCCTCGGATCTTCGCGATGCTAACCACCGGAGACTTGGTGAGGCGGACGAACGCGTCCGTCGGGATCGGCAGGCCCGAAGGCCCGACGGTTTTGGCGACGCTCGCCGACTTGCCGGTCATGTCAAAGTGGGCGAGGTAGAACTCAGGATTCGCGCTCTCAAAGACAACGACACGAAGATCCGGGCTCGCGTCCATTCGCGATAGCAGCTCCTGCAGGCCCTCGAACACGCCGCCGTCGACGACGTTGAGGGGTGGATTGTCGAACAGAACCCGCCAGTACGCCGGCGTCTCTTCGACAATGCGCACGGGCGTCGATGATGTGGTCACGATCCGCCTCCTTGCTACTGCGCACCCACTTCTACGAGCGAAGCCATCGACTCGACGAGTTCACTGGTGGTCACGACGGCACTGGCGTAGTTTGGGATGTTGACGTCGAGTGCGGCGTGCATCGCTTCGTCGGAATAATCCGCCGTCGCGTCCTTGACCATTGTGACGTCGTAGCCAAATTCCGCGGCGAAGCGTACTGTCGCCTCGATGCACGTGGTTCGTATCCCCTGAACTCAGAGAACGCGAGCCCGCCCGGCACTTTTACGGTGTACTTGTCCTGCGCGGAAATGGCCAAGCCGCCTAAGACTGCGAGCCATACGATCGCAATCCCAATCATTGTCGGCTTGGCTGCGATCTCGCCGAGGCGCTGGTTGCGTTGGTCCGTCGTCATGACACGTTCTCCTCCCGATGCGGGTACGAGTTCGATTAGACAAGATGGACGGACGCGAATCCATTGGACGATGGTATCGATCGATGAGCCTCAGCCGAACGTGAACGAAAACGTCTCGACGCCAGCATCGAGGAAGTCGATCGCGAACGTTCGATCGACGATCGGCTTCGGCTGTCGCGCCAGCTGATACAGCCGCTGCTCGCGTACTGTTCCGTTGCCACCCTCGTCGAGGTCGAGACCGTGAGCGGCGCCCGGTGGTTGGCCGTCGATCGTCACGCGGAAACGTACTGCGCTCTCTGGTCGTGACGGTCCCATGACGAGATGCACGTCACGCGCGTGGAAGCGATACAGGATCTGCCCGGGGGCGTTGTTCAGGACGGTCGCCGTCCTGCCCATCGTCCAGTCGCCGGCGAGCGACCATTGATTGAGCGCCAGTCGTGAGGGAGCACGATAGGCGCGGCGCTGATCGAGTCTGGCAGCGTCAGGTGATGCGAAGTTCTGGGTGCGATCGTATTCGATATAGGTTTCCGGTGATCTCAAGCTGCTCCAGTCAGCCGCTGCCTCGAAGCCGCTGCCGTCGATCGAGACGAACCATCGCTCACACCAGACGCCCCAGCCTCCTTCAGCAATCGCTGAATGGCTCGCTCGGAGGTGTCGTACTCGCCTTCTCCGAACTGATGCTGGCGAACGCGGCCCCGCCCATCGACCAAGTACTGAGCCGGCCGTCACCTCAGCCATAGCCCCATCGGTTCGCTTGCTTCCCGTCTGCTGAGCCTGTGTCACGTGCAGCGCCAGAGCGTCCAGCAATCAGCACCACCACCGAGCGACAACGATGATTCCGCCTCGGACCGTCACCCTGTGAGTCAGTCGTTCGAGCGCGTCCCTAGCGACCTCCAGGAGCGCATGAGACCAGACGCGCGGCGCCGGATTTATCAGACGAAGGTATCGACGACACCTTCGTATTGTTCGGGGCGAACCCGATACCAAAGTCTGATGGACGAATGCGCTGCGGGCGAGCATCCTCTGTAGAGCCGCTTTCGATGCTGGGTCACGGAGGGTAGGGTCGTGCCGCAGGAGTTGACGTCGTTTGTCTCGCTGGTGGCGTCGCCGGAGAAGCCATTGTCGTGAGCCTTCGGGACAGCGGGCTGACGCTGGCGGTCGATGTCATCCATCCGTTTCCCGCCTTCAACCGCGTGTTTGGGGAAAGCCTGAATGAGCTCGGCGCGAAAGTGGCGGGCCAAAGGAGAAAACCATGAGCAGTACGCAAGCCAGCACTGAACAGCAACGCGCCACCCGCATTCCCACCGCCACAACCGTCGATCTGAAACTCGAGGTCATCGCCATCCCGGTATCCGACGTTGACCGCGCCAAGGCCTTCTACGGCGGATTGGGGTGGACTCTCGACGCCGATTTCATGGTCGGGAAGGACTTTCGAGCGGTGCAGCTGACACCGCCCGGATCGCCATGCTCGATTCATTTATCCACGACGGCCGTGCCGGGCTCTGCTCAGGGAATGTTCCTCGTCGTGTCCGACATCGAGGCAGCACGCAAAGAGCTCATCGCGCGCGGGGTCGATGTGAGTGAGGTGTTCCATTTCGATGGTGACCATCACGCTGTGCCTGGTCTGGACGCAGAACGTCCATCCTATGGCTCATACGCCGCATTTGACGATCCCGATGGCAATCGCTGGGTTATTCAACAGGTCAAGACGCGCCTTCCCGGACGAGGACTCAGCCTGGACGTCGCGACGCTGACAGAGCTTCTGCGAGAGACAGAGAAGCATCATGGCGACTACGAACCGACCGCTCCTAAGCACCATTGGTCCGGGTGGTACGCCGCCTACGTCGTCGCGCGCGAGCGCGGGAGAACTCCGGACGAGGCCGCCAAAGATGCAACCCTGCACATTGAAGGTGCTCACGCCACACAGGCGTAAGGGTCGTCATGCGGTCGGACATCGTCCCCGGTGCAGCCTTTCCCGACTACGAGATGTCGGACCACCGCGGCACGCGCCGCACGCTCTCGGAGTTGCAGCAAGGTGATCCCCTCGGTACTGGTGCTGTCCCGCGGAGGCTTCTGTCCAAAAGAAAGGAGGAAACACGAGGGACTCCTGCAACTCCATCGCGAGATGCAAGTGGGCTACTGCCGTCTGGTGACCATCTCGACCGCCAACTTGCTCGCGACGAACGAGTTCCGCGCGGGCGTTGGCGCCCACTGGACGTTTCTCTCGGACCCCGGTCGGAAACTCCAGAAGGATCTCGACATCGCGGAATACACCGACCCGGATCACAATCCGATGATCCCGCACACGCTGGTGCTCGAACCTGGCCTGCGCGTCTACAAGATCTACAACGGCTACTGGTTCTTCGGCCGGCCGACCATCGAGGAACTTCGCCTCGACCTGCGTGCCGTGCTACAGCGGTGCCGGCCCGATTGGGACATCAGCAGCGCCGAGCAGCGAACCGACTGGGCCAAAGGCGAGAAGACGACTTTCTATCCGTACGGAAAAACGCAGGCGCAGGCCTTTGCAGAACAGGACTGATTCGAGCGAACAAGCAGACAGGCGAAACACCCGTTTACACAGTCGAGGTTGCGCTGAACCGCAGACGCATGGCCGTGCGCTACCCTGTGCGGATACGCTCGATCGGGCGAACACGCATGGGAGCCGTGCACCATGGACGCACCCGAATCTGTCGCCGACGAAGTCACGCGGCTGCGTGACTGCCTGAACGATGTCGTCAGCATCATGGCTCTGCCTGCCCAGTGGACGGGCGGCGAGCCGGATCACATCGTCGGGCCCCTCCTTGACGCGCTTCTTGGGATGCTCCGACTGAGCTTTGTGTGTGTGCGACTGAACGATTCGGAGGGCGGGCGTTCCATCGAGATGGTGCGCGTCGCTGAGTCGTTGCACGGGACAGCCGGAGCCCGAGAGATCAGCCAGGCGATCGACTCGTCACTCGGCGGTGCGCCATCGCGGTGGCCGCCACGCGCACAGGTATTCGTCGGCGAGGTCGACCTGTCGGTTGCATCCGCCCCTCTCGGGATTCGGGGTGAGATCGGCATCGTTGCCGCCGGATCTCCACGGTCCGACTTCCCGACTCAGATGGAGAGGCTCCTTCTGGATGTCGCGGCGAACCAGGCCGCGCTCGGTTTGCAGCAGGCACGCCTCCTGCGCGAAGGCGAGCGCAATGCGCGCTTGCTGGTGGACAGTATTCCAGGCCTGGTCGCGCTCTTGACGTCGGGCGGTGAGGTCCAATTCGTCAATCGTCAGATCCTCGAATACACCGGACGGACGCTGGAGGAATTGAAACAATGGGGGACGAACGACACCGTTCACCCTGAGGACCTTCCTCACGTCATCCACGTTTTCACACAATCGATCACCTCAGGCAGTCCATACGAGATCGTGCAACGACTCCGGCGGGCGGACGGCCTCTATCGTTGGTTCCAGAACGACGGCTTTCCGCTTCGCGATGCAAGCGGCCACATCGTTCGCTGGTGCGTGCTGCTGACGGACATCGACGAGCGGAAGCGCGCCGAGGATGCGCTGCGCGAAAGCGAACGCGAGTCGCGCCTAATCGTGGACAGCATTCCGGGGTTCGTCGCCGCCTTCACGCCCCGCGGTGAGCTCGAATTCGTCAATCGCCCGATCCTCGAGTACTTCGGCATGGCGTTGGAGGATCTAAAGCATTGGGACACCAGCGGCACGACACATCCCGAGGATCTTCCACGCGTCGTCGAACGCTTCACGCATTCGATCGCGTCCGGTGACCCCTTCGAGTTCGAAGTACGCACCCGACGGTTCGATGGCGTCTACCGCTGGTTTCAGTCTCGCGGGTTTCCGCTTCGGGATGCGAACGGGCACATCGTCCGCTGGTACAACCTGCTCATCGACATTGACGAGCGCAAACGCGCCGAAGCTGGTCTCCGACAGGCGTACGGTCATCTCGCTGAAGCCCAGCGACTGAGCAAGACGGGCAGCTTCATCACGAATTTGCTGGCGGACCACCGCGACTGGTCCGAAGAGGCCTTTCGCATCTTCGAGTTCGAACCCAGCACCAGCATCACGCTGCAGGCGGTTCGAGAGCTGGTCCACCCCGAGGACCTGCCCGTGTACGACGCCGCGTACAAGCGCGCCATCGAGGGAGTCGGTTTTGATATGGCCTTCCGCATCATCACCTCGGCAGGGAACGTGAAGCATCTGCACGCTGTTGGTCACGTCATGGAGGAAATCGCGGGTCGACCTGTGTTTATCGGCGCCATTCAGGACGTGACGGAGAGCAAGGTCGCCGAGGAGGCGCTGAACAGGGCCCGCTCGGAGCTCGCCCATGTGGCGCGGGTCACGACCCTGAGCACGTTGACCGCCTCGATCGCCCATGAGGTCAACCAGCCGCTCTCGGGCATCATCACCAACGCAGGTACGTGCCTTCGGATGCTCGATGCCAATCCTCCGAACGTCGACGGTGCGCGTGAGACTGCCAGGCGGACAATTCGCGATGGCAACCGGGCTTCGGAGGTGGTCACACGGGTGCGTGCGCTATTCAGTAAAAAGGAATTCACGCCGGAGCCCCTGGATCTGAACGAGGCTACCCGAGAGGTCGTTGCGCTGTCGTTGAGTGAGCTCCAGAGAAACCGGGTGATCGTTCAGTCGGAACTCACCGACGACCTCCCATCGATCACTGGCGATCGCGTCCAGCTCCAGCAGGTCATTTTGAACCTGCTACGCAACGCCTCGGACGCGATGGTTGGCGTCGACGATCGGCCGCGGCAACTGCTGATCAGAACCGTACGGGAGGACGGCGATCGTGTGCGCGTGAGCGTGAGGGATGCCGGCGTGGGCCTCGATCGCCAGGGCATCGGCAAGCTGTTTGACGCCTTCTTCACGACGAAGAGCGACGGAATGGGCATCGGACTTTCCGTCAGCCGCTCCATCGTCGAGAGGCATCATGGTCGCCTCTGGGCAGAGCCGAACGATGGACCAGGTGCCACCTTCTCGTTTTCTATTCCCCGCGGTCCAGACAGCGTCGGGGGCCCGGCATCCGTGCTTAGGCATTCATGATGGGCAGCGCTCGCCTAGTGCGCCAGGGCAATACCAAAGTGTCATAGACGATTGACAGTCGAGTGGCGCATCCTGAGGCACTCATGAGGGGCAAGCCTTCGCTGGTGTCCGTCGTCGATGACGACGAGTCCGTGCGCGAGTCGCTGCCCGACTTGCTGCGGGAGTTCGGCTTTGCCGCCGAGGCGTTCTCATCGGCCGAAGCGTTCCTCGCGTCCGATGTCGTCAGCGAAACGAACTGTCTGCTCCTCGACGTTGCGATGCCCGGCATGTCCGGCCCCGAACTCCAACAGGAACTGATCCGCCGGCGGCGGGACATCCCCATCGTGTTCATCACCGCGGGAGGCGATGAGTCGATCCGTCCGCGCCTGGTCGCCGACGGAGCCGTCGAATGCCTGTTCAAGCCACTGAGCGAGACGGCCCTGCTCGACGCCCTCAACGCGGCGCTGCGGGTGAGGTAAAGACAACGGTTTTGCTGAGTAGGTCGCCCGCGGGCCGTATACTGTGAGTTCGTCGTCCGCCGGCCGCGCGATTGAGGTCGTTACCATGCCGGACGTCACGTCCGTTGTCTTCGTCGTCGACGACGACGTTTCCGTGCGCGAATCGCTGGAGCTGCTCATCAGCACCGCAGGGTGGCAGCCCGAAACCTTTGCCTCGGCGCCGGAATTCCTTTTGCGCCCTCGCGCCACGGTTCCGTGCTGCCTAGTGCTCGACGTCACGCTGCCAGGGCTCAACGGCCTCGAGCTCCAGCAGCAGCTCGTTCAGCGGACGGAGATGCCGATCATCTTCATCACCGGCCACGGTGACGTGCCGATGAGCGTGCAAGCGATGAAAGCCGGAGCCGTCGAGTTCTTGACCAAGCCGTTCAAGGACGAAGTGCTGCTGGACGCCATCCGCGGCGCCATCGAGCGCAGTCGCGCCGCACTTCGTTTCGATACGGAGATGCGAGCCCTCAAGAACTGCTATGAGTCGCTGACGCCGCGTGAACGCGAGGTCATGGCGCTGGTCGTGTCCGGGCTGTTGAACAAACAAGTGGGCGGCGAACTCGGCATCAGCGAGATCACCGTGAAGGCGCACCGAGGCCAGGTGATGCGCAAGATGAAGGCTGACTCGCTTCCTGACCTCGTGACGAAGGCGGCCCGCCTCGGGCTGCGGCCCGCGCATCACTGATGGACAGCCGACCGTCCCCTCCGTCGTTTCCGACCTGCCGTCCAGTCTCGCAACGCCGGGATCCCAAACCTTCGTATCGATCGACACCATCGTCCAATAGACCAGCGTTCACGCGAATGGTCCGATCGCCGCGTTGGCAGTCGCAGATCTGATCGCGAAGCGATGAGGAGGACGAGCAGTGAATGCCTTGATCGGGACAGACCTCGCCGCCTTTACATCTTGGTCGGCGTCGCTTGCGCTGGCGTGGTTGCAGCATCCACTTGGGATCGAGCGCTGCTGACCTGAATGCCGTGAAGAGGTGAACGCCGTGCGAACTACCCTCCGCGTTGATAACACGGCCCACGAGATCTCGGTGGACTCGCGCCTGACGCTGCTGGACGCGCTCCGCGATGTACTCGGCCTGACCGGCCCGAAGAAGGGGTGCGATCAGGGCGCGTGCGGCGCCTGCACGGTGATCATCGACGGCCAGCGTGTCTTGTCCTGTCTAACGCTGGCGGCGGCGTGCGACGGCCAACAGGTCGTCACGATTGAAGGCCTTGCCCCAGGCAACGAGCTTCACCCGATGCAAGGCGCATTTCTGCACTGCGATGGCTTCCAGTGCGCCTAAGGACATTCGCCTCTCGGACATCTTCGGTTGTCAATGCCTTGAGCAGCACGTCCAAGCGGCTACGCGATGAAGAACGCGTGGCACAGCTGCGCGGCGCGCACGATGTCGCGTGGTGCGATGCCCATTACTCCACGAAAGGTCCGACTCATGTGTGCCGCATCGGAGAATCCAGCGTGATGCGCAGCCCTCGAGAGCGCCGCGCCGGCGAGCAGGTGGCACACAGCCTGTTGCAGCCGAAGCCAGCGAATGTAGGGGCGCAACGGGACGCCCATTTCATGCCTGAAGACGTGCAGAAAGCGTGAGGGCGATAGTCCCGCCGAGGCAGCCAGCGTCTTGAGGGACACATCGCTGGAGATCCCGCTCCCGATCGCCGACAGGAGACTCGTCAGCACGCGTTGTAGCCGCGGTTCGAGTTCGCCCGAGCTCTGGCCGTTCAGCAGTTGATCAGTGACCCAGTGGTTGACGCGATCCCTGGTCATCTCGGATCCGAGCGCGTCGCGCCACTGCGACACGAGCGTGGGTTTGACGCACGTGATGTCGCCGCTGAGGAGCTCGTTCAGGGCGTTGCCCAGCTTGCTCTGCGCGTGAACGTACGCGAGCACGACGGTCGCGTCTCGTGAATCGATCTCGTGGATCGTGTTGGATCGAATTACCGCGGCGCCCCCGCGTCTCCATGTTCGCTCCCGCCCGCCGCGGATCCGCAGCGAACCGTTCAGCGCCACGCTCAGTTGCATCGCCGGATGGCGATGTGGTGTGGAAATGAAACCCGGAGTCCACACGATCAAGGCGGCGGGCCAGGCGGCTACGCCGAAACTGAGCGGAGGCACAAAGCGAATATACGCCAGCAGGAACTCTGCGTGTTCGGCGCAGCCAGTTTATTCATGATCTGGCCGGCGGTGTCGTGGTTTATTAGAGTGACGCGAAGCGAGGGCCAGGCACATGGACCCGATTCTGCTCGTCCCACTAATCCTCGTGCCGGCAGTGCTCGTGGTGATCGCGCTCTTCCTCGTGATGTGGCGCGAGCGCACCACTCCTCGAACCGTCACGGTGGCGATCACCAGCGGTCTGGTGCTGGCCGCGTGGCTGGTCGGCACCAGTATCGCGGCACTCTCCGGCTTTTACTTCCCGCCGGTGAGCGGTCCGCCTCCGGTGGGCGTGCAGCTCGCCGTCGCGTTGGCGGCGTTGGCACTATGCCTCGCAGCGTCGCCCTCGCTCCGCAGCCTGCTCGCGGACCAGAAGAACCTGATCCGCCTCAACATCTGGCGACTTGTGGGCGCCGTCTTCGTCGCCTTGATGTTCACCGGAGAAGTGCCCGCCCTGTGGGCGCTGCCGGCGGGCCTGGGGGACGTTGCAATCGGAGCAACCGCGTTCTGGGTTGCCGGCCGGCTCGACGAGCCAGGCGGCGCGCGCCGCGCTGTCGCCTTCAACCTGCTCGGGTTGCTCGATCTCGTGGTTGCCGTCGGCCTCGGCATGACCATCAGTCCGGGCCCAACACAGCTGTTCCCGTTGACGCCGAGCGGCGAAGCGCTGACGCATTTCCCGTTGGTGCTCGTGCCAACGTTCCTGGTGCCGCTCGCCGTGATGGTGCACGTCGTTTCGCTGCGACAGTTGCTCGGGGCGACGTGGAGCGTGCGCCAACCGGCCTGAGGAGAGCATGCAGCGACTGACGTTCTTGTATCTCGGCTCCGATCTCGTCGCCGGTGGCCTGGGTTTCTCCCGCATACCCGCACCGACAACACATGGAGGACGTCATGCCTTACGTTGAGACACCCGATCGTACTCGGCTCTTCTACATCGACGCCGGCGCAGGAACACCGATCGTGCTGGTATCGAGCGCATGGCTGAATTCGCGCATGTGGGAGCATCAGACACCTGCACTCGTAGCCCAGGGGTTTCGCTGCATCGCATACGATCGCCGCGGCCATGGCCGATCTGATTGGTCGTGGAGCGGCTACGACTACGACACTCTTGCGGATGACCTCGCCTGCGTTATCGACCATCTCGGCCTGCGACATGTTGCTTTCGTCTCGCATTCCGCTGGGGCTGGAGAAGTCGTGCGGTACATAACACGCTACGGGACCGAACGCGTCGGCGGTATCGCGCTGGTCTCCCCAACGACGCCGTTTCCGATGAAGAGGGCCGACAATCCGGCCGGCATTGATCGATCCCTGATGGAGGCGGACCTCGCACTGCGCACAGCCGATCGGCCGAAATGGTTTGCAGACAACACCGTCGGCTTCTTCGGCATCGGACTGCCCGGCGTGACGGTCTCGCCCGAGTCCGTGCAGTACATGATTCGCGAGTGCCTGACATGCTCCGCACGGGCAACTGCCGAGTTCTTCTTGACGAGCTTTACCAGTGACCTTCGCGGCGAGTTGCGCGCGGTCACCGTACCAGCGCTCATCATCCACGGCGATCACGATGTGCAGGCGCCGATTGACGTCTGCGGCCGGAAGACTGCCGAACTCGTGAAAGGCAGCACGTATGAAGTCTATGAAAACGCCGCGCACGCATTGTTCTTCACGCACGCGCAACGTCTGAACGCCGACTTGATCGCCTTCCTGCGGAAGCTGTCAGTCGACGAAGCGGCGAACGTGGGGACGCTCCCTTCGACAGCGGCCGGGTCGCCGCCTGCCGGGGCGGCACCATCACGCAAGGAGTCCATCTGATGGCTGCATATGCCCTCGCGCACCTTCGCCGCGTCACGATGGGACCGCCGATCGTCGAGTACCTTCAGCGAATCGACGCAACCCCTACTCCATTCAACGGCAGGTTCATCGTCCATGGTGGCTCGATCGAGGTGCAGGAGGCGTCATACCGACTACATTCCAGGTATGACGCTGCATGGCAGCCTGGTCGGTCGACGACATCTCAGCATCGAGATCTTTCGCCAGGTGCGAGACGGTTTTTTGGCTGGTGTCCTGAGGCCCGGCGACGCGCTGCCACCCCGCTCTACGTCAAGACGCGCGACGCCCTGTTCGTCTCCATGGGCGTCATCGTCCTCGTTGACCTCGTGCCTTCCGTCTATGTGGCTGCCCGCATGCCGCGACGCGGCCTCGCGCATCCGTGATGTCACGCGGGCCAGCCACGATCGCAGGGAAGTGGGCGCTCGTCACCGGGGCGTCGAGCGGATTTGGCGTGGAGTTCGCGAGCCTGCTGGCGGAGCGGCGAATGAATCTCGTCCTCGTCGCGCGGCGGACGGATGTGTTGGAACAGCTGGCCCAGCGGCTGCGCAGTGAGCACGGAGTCCGCGTCATCGTCGAGGGCCTCGACCTTTCCACGTCGGGATCGGGCACCGCGCTCAAGCAACGCGTGGACGCGCACGGCATTGTCGTCGAAGCCCTCGTGAACAACGCGGGATACGGTCTGTACGGGGACTTCGTGGAGCAGCCGCTCTCGAAGACCAGGAACATGCTGGAGCTCAACGTCGTCGCGATGACCGAGCTGACGCGGGTCTTCGCAGCCGACATGGTGCCACGCCGCTCGGGATACATCCTCCTGCTCGCATCGCTGCTCGGGTTCCAGGCGGTCCCCGGATACGCCGCTTATGCGGCGAGCAAAGCCTATGTCCTCAGCTTCGGTGAAGCGCTCCATGAAGAGCTCAAGCCGCACGGCGTCAGCGTCACGGTTCTTGCGCCCGGGGCATCCGCGACCGCGTTCGCCGATATTGCCAGCCAGCGTGACACACCTGTTCTCCGCCTGCTCATGATGCAACCGCGATCCGTCGCGGCCATCGGCATCGACGCCATGCTCCGCCGCCGGGTGACGGTGCTCGCGGGAGTGCGTAACAAGATGATCACCCTGTCGAATCGTTTCACGCCCAGGCGGACGCAGGCGCTGATCATGAAGCGCGTATTCGCAGGCAACAGATGAGGAGGCTGAACGTTTGGCCGCATTTGAGTTGGAGAGCGCCTGATGAGAAGACTCGTGGCATCGACATACGTTTCCCTGGACGGCGGCGTGGAGGCTCCCGAACGGTGGGTTGTGGACGCTGTTCAAGTTGGCCAGTCGCGGAGGAACAGGCAAATGAACAACATCAATGAGTTGGTCGTCGGATATCTCGCAGCCTGGAACGAACGTGACCCAAATCGGCGCAACGAATTGATCGCAAAGATCTGGACGGAGGATGGAATGTATATAGACGCCCATCGTCGCGGGACAGGTCACGATGGCATTGCTTCGATGATCGAGGGCGCGCAGGCTCAATTCCCCGGATACCGACTCCAATTGGTCAGCGGCATTGAGGCACACAACGGCTACGTAAGATTCAGCTGGGCTGCGGGAGGATCTCCAGACGCTCCCCTTTACCTCGGCGGCACTGACTTCGCGGTCCTCGCTTCCGACGGCCGGCTCAAAACAGTCGCGGGTTTCGTGGACGCCGCGCCGGCCGCGTGAAACGAATTATCGCAGCTCTGACCTGAAGATCGATCAGCTCCTGGCACCCAAGCGAGAACGGAGAACGCAATCATGAAGTCCCTGTGCCTGTGTTATACAACGCGGCCCAGTTCGGCTGATGTCCAAGGATCAGATCGCCATTGGGACTGAAACAGCAAGGATACGGACCGATGAGTCGAGTGATCTGGCACGTGACGATGTCGTTGGACGGCTTCATTGCAGGACCGAACGACTCTATGGACTGGGTGATTGCGCAGTGGAGCGACGGGGGGGACAACACTCGCGACATCGACGTACGGCGCAGCATCGTCGCCGACGAGGTTCTCCAGTCCGCCGGAGCGATCCTCGGCGGCCGCCGGTGGTATGACGTCGCCGTCCGCAGTTTCGACGGCTACGACGGGATCTACGGCGGGCAGTGGAAGGGGCCGGTGTTCGTGCTGACGCACCGACCGCCCGACACCAACCCCCATCCGGCAATCACGTTCATTTCGGGCGGGTTGAGCGATGCGGTTGCGACTGCGATCAACGCCGCGGCCGGCAAGGCTTTGATCGTCTTCGGGGCCAACCTGGCGGCGCAGTGTCTTCGTGCCTGCCTGCTCGACGAGATCGTTGTCCATCTCGTGCCCGTCCTGCTGGGCGACGGTGTGCGTCTTTTCAGAGCGACAGACATCGGCCCGTTCGCGCTTGAGCGGACCCTTGTCGCGACCTCTGGTCAGGTGACCGACCTGCGGTTTACGGTCCGTCCACGAGAACTCTCTTAGAAAAGACCGGGATAATTGCGCTTGGGATGCGTGCGGCGTCGTCGAACTATCCGGTCTTCAAAGGGCCGGCGACCTTGTAATTACTGAGGATGATGCCGGACGGCATTGCTTTCGTGCTGATGAGCTCGAATGAGCGTGGCGGGGTTCCCTCCGCAAAGAAGCGCTTCCCCGTGCCCAACAGGACCGGATAGACGACCAGCAGGACTTCATCCGCAAGCCCGTGTTCGAGCAGCGTCGATGTCAGCGTGGAGCTACCCCAGAGGATAAGGTCCGGGCCGTCCTGCGACTTGATGCGGCGAATGCCCTCGACGATGTCCGGTCCAAGGCCCTCGAACGGGCCCCATTCAAGACTCTCCGGACGGTGGGTAGCGATATATTTCTTTGCCGCATTGAGGCCGTCCGCTATCGGACTGCTCGGCGCTTTTGGCCAGAAGCCCGACCAGATATCGTAGGTGCGACGGCCAAGCAGCAGATCGAAGCTCTCACCATGCGCGGCCAGGATTGCCTCCCGGCCAGCGGGGGTCCGATAGGGCGCGGTCCAGTCGCCGTAGGGGAAGTCGCCGTCTTCGCCGGAGACCTGGATCACGCCGTCCAGCGAGATGTGTTCGATGATTTTGAGCTTTCTCACTGCGAGTCTCGTTTTCTAAACCTGGCTATCATTCCGTGGGCGGAAGAAGATCCCACGCACCTCGACCGGCACCCGACAGGCAACGACGGCCTTCCGTGCCCATGCAAGCGCCTCGTTTATGTCAGCGGCTTCGAGTATCGAGAAACCACCTATGTGCTCCTTGGCCTCAGTGTATGGGCCGTCGGTGATGATCACTTCTCCGTTAGGCTGCTTACGCAGTGACTTCGCCATGCTCACTGGTTCCAGCCCACCGGCAAAAACCCGTGCTCCGGCAGCGTCCAACTCTTCGTTCAGCGTGTTGATATCGCGCACCATCTCTTCATCTTCCAGCGACGGGTCGTAGTTGTCGGGGAGGTGGATCGTAACCAGATATTGCGGCATGTCTTCTCCTGTAGATGATCTTCCAGGGCGGATTGCTTATCCGGCCTTCACTAACACGACGAACGGCAGGACTGGAATTCGACAAGCGGTCGAAAAAAGTTTAGCTCTGGCCGCACCTCAAGCAATGTCGAATCGATCATGGAAGGTGTGCCTGGCTCAGAGGTCAAAGACGAGCTCATCGCCATCGCCGCCCGCCGCGAGGAATTGCAGCGCCGGCACGCTGCCATCACCGAGCCGAAGCCGCTGCTGCACCCGGAGATGGCCGCGATCTATCGAATAAAGGTCACAGAGCTCGCCAGAGCGCTTCAGGAGCCGGAGAGTCGTTCGGAGGCTACAGAGGCGCTACGCGGCCTCGTGGACGCCATTGTGCTCACGCCTGACAAGCGCGCGGCGAGACCCTTCAGATCGACTTGCGGGGGAATCTGGCGGCCATGCTGGGGGCCACCGTACAAACGAAGAGGTCGTCGGAATCCGACGACCTCTTCCTGCAAGTATCTTTGGTTGCGGGGGCTCGCAACCAACATTATCTGCAGCTCTGGCGACCTGCAGCCTGAACCCTGAGAGCTACGCTTTCCAAGCGTGCTCCTTCAACCACTCGGACATCTCTCCGCGTCTTTAGAATCAAGCACTTACTGGAGCAGTGATCGGGCCGAACGGTGAATTGTACCCCGGATTGTGCCCCAACCCAGTCGGCATCTCCGCACATTTTAGCGCCGCGACGACAGGGGTTGGTGATAAGCCGCAGTGGAATAAGGCTGGCGAAGCTGGCGTCCAGAGCGCGGATCGAGACATTGGTCGACCGGTTCACGCAAGACGTTCGGGGCGGCAAGGCAACGCCACCGGAGCGGCCAAGGAGCTACATGAGGCCGTGCTGATGCCGATCAAAGAATGGCGGACGGCACAGCGGCTCCTCGTGGTACCTGACGGTAGACTACACCTGCTGCCGTTCGACGCCCTCCTGACTCAGAACGCGATCGTGGGGCCGCCCATCGTCTCAACGGTGCCCTCTGCCAATGTGTTCGTTCAGCTTCGAAGTCGACAGCCGGTTGCGAAGCCGGAGCGGGCGCTGCTGGCAATCGGAGGCGTGCCGTACGATCGAATGTTCGCCTCCGGCAAGCCCGCGGCCGGCACAACACGCTCGGGCGAGACGCGAGGGCTCCTTGATGCCTCGTATCCAACGAAACTGCCCCTGCTCCCGACTGCGCAGGGTGAAGTTGTGACGGCAGCACGACTCCTCGGGCCAACGAGCGTCGCGTTAACTGGCGATCAGGCGACCGAAACGGCATTGAAAGCACAGAGGCTGGGAGACTTCGACGTCTTTCACTTCGCCGTGCACGCGTTTGCCGATCCGAAATACCCAGAACGCGCCGCACTCGTCTTTCTGAACGATACGGCGGCAGGAAACGATGGACTTCTTCAGCCGCGGGAGATCGGCCAATTCAGATTGAACGCCGGCGTGGTCGTCCTTTCGGCGTGTGATACCGCAGTCGGTCCAACACTGGGGCAGGAAGGTGTGCTCAACATCGCGCGGGCATTTCTGCTCGCTGGCGCGAGGTCTGTCATCACCACCTTGTGGGCGGTCAGCGATGCGACTTCCACGGCGGTGATGCGCCGCTTTTACGAGAACCTCGCAGCGGGCCAAGATATCGCCGAAGCGCTGACTCGTAGCAAGGCAGCCGTCATCGAGCAGTTCGGGTCCGACGCGCTCGCAACCGTCGCCGCATTCCAGATCATAGGCATCGGCGACCATCGAATCGCGATCCAAAGTGCGCCCCAGAAGACGGCAAGGCCCGCCGCGGTTCGGTGAGCCTCACGAGAACACGATCATGACTCCCAGCTCTGACCAACTCGATTCGACGATCATTCGCAGCGTCATCGAGAAAGGGATCGGTCTTTTGGAACGCAAGTGCATCCGCCTCAACGGGCGTGACCCGAATTGGCGAGCGCTGTTCTCGGAGGAGCTCGAGAATCTCACCCGCGCCAGCGCTCCCGCGGAATTCGAGACGCGAGTGAACGCAGTCATTGCGCGGCGGCCTCAGCCACGTCGCGTTCTTCCACGAAAGTGCTCAGCGTGCTCCCGCACGCTATGCCATCAACGCCACGTTCTGTCCCATCGAGACGTCAGAGGGTCAGCGTTGGCTCTTTGAGGATGTGCACGAAGGCGGCCCCGCGTACGTCGCCGACATTCGCGCAGGAGACATCCTGCTCAGCGCAAACGGCAAGCAGATCTACCCACCGGAACTGCCGACCTTTGCGTTAGGCACCGATGCCGCGCTCACAGTCGAATCCGGGAATGGTTCGCTCAGGCAAGTTCAAGTCGTTCTGCCGAAGGCCGAACCTGGTAAGGCGAATGCGAAGCCGCCTATGGCGCAGCCCTTGAGCGTGACCGCGCGAGAGATCAAGCCGGGAATCGGATACGTCAAAATCGCGTTCTTTCCAGGAGTGAATGGACAGCGATTTGCCCGTGAATTGGACCATGCGCTAGCGGAGATTCCAGGCTGCACGCGCCTGATCGTCGACCTTCGAGGCAACCTGGGAGGGTTTGTCGGGTCGCTTCGTCTCATGAGCTATTTAACGCCCGGCCAGATTCCGGTCGGGTACAGCCTCACCAGGAAGGGCGAGGATCGAAAGGGCGACGCGATCAACTCGCTTGCATCGACAAGTTGCCCGCAACCAGACTCGACACTTTCAAGATGGCCGTTCGGTTCCTGGTCCTTCACCGCGATCGCTCGGTGCGGCTGATGACGGAGGGTCTGGGATCCAGGCCATTCCACGGACGCATTGTCATGCTCGTCAACGAGCATACGTTGAGCGCTGGCGAGATGGTCGCTGCGTTTGCTATGGAGAATGGGCTGGCGACGATCGTCGGAACGCGGACGGGTGGCCAAGTGCTGGGTGGCGGCAACTTCTCGGTCGGCCATGGATTCGTGCTCCGGTTCCCCGCGGCCGGCTGGTACACGTGGCGCGGTGCTATCGTCGAAGGCCGAGGCGTGGAACCGGCCGTCGATGTGCCTCTGTCAGCAGCGGGGCTGCGACAGGGCAAGGACAACCAGCTTGAGAAGGCAATCGCGACAGTGGAGAGCATGCAGCCTGGAGTTGAATCGAGAACCGGTTAGACTCCGCGGGTTGCACGCCGGTGTCTGAACTACGACGGTCGGACGGACGAAGGCACCGGTTTACTAAAATGAACTCGTCTCTCGGACATCCTCGATTTTCCTCATAAATGATTCACTATTTTTTACTTGCCTGATCGAGCGAGGTTGGCTGCTGGCCCTGGACACGCTGTTTTGCCGCGCCTCAAGGACATTTGTGGGGACGGTCTCGTCGTTTCGATCCAATAATTCCGACACATCACTCCACCACGCGTCGAGTGCTTGCGCCAGACGACTACTCCTTCCAAGAGACTTTGCCGCTTGACACCGTTCGGGTGGTTAGGCAGCCTCGCTGCTTGCTCCCGGAAGTGGGATCCGCGGAATCTCCACGAGTCCACCTAGGTACGCCCGCGTTTCTGCAAGCGTCGAGGCCACGAGGGTCGCGCCCGCGTCCCGTAGCAAATGCGTGCTGTCGTCCGCAAGCGCGGGCGGTCCCCAGCGCCCGACCAGGATTCGAACCTCCGGCAACGCAGCGTGAAGCCTCTTCACGAGATAGCGCGTCTTGGACGGAGGGCTGGGCGGTAGATCAGCGAGGCAGACAACTGAGACGCCTTGCGCTTGCACCAGCGACACGACTTCCGAGGCGAGCATGCGCCCCTTGGTGATCTCCACGACGATTGGCAGATCGTTCAGCAGATGGCCGAGCATCTGCAGCGCAAGCTCGTCAGCGATACCGTTGGTCGCCAATCCCAGCACGCGCAGCGGTTCCCGTAGTCCAGGAAGTGCCGGATCATCAGGCGGTGGTGGCTCCGGCTGGAGGCGCCGGATCAACTCCGCCGCGTCGGACATCAGTTCTCGCGTCGCATCGATGACCGCGGTTTCTTCGTCCAGCGATAGCCGCTGCTCGAGACGGTCGCGCTCCGCATAGTTGAGCGCCGGCAACAGCAAGGCGTCGTAGACCGAGAGGGGGGCCTGGGTCTTGATGTGCTGCTCAATGAGGTCGGCCGCCTCGCTTTGATCGCGCGCCAGCAAGCGCTGATAGTAGCCAAACTCGGGGGCGAGTGCGGGCGTGTCGGCCATCAGCATCGCGACGAACTCGAGACCGGGTACATGCTTGCCAAGCACGACGAGGCACACCGTCAGCGGTGTCGCCATGAGCAGGCCGAGCGGTCCCCACAACCACGTCCAGAAAGCCAAGGACACGAGCAGCGCCACCTGGGAGACTCCCGCCGCACCCGCATACAGGACGGTTTCGAGCACCAGATTCGTGAACAGCTCGAGCACGACGAACAGGGCCACCACCCAGAGCGGACCGGCCCAGCCCGGGAGGGCGGCAAGGCTGACGAGGATCGGCGCACCGGCGCCAATCACCGGTCCGATGTACGGGATGAACCGGAGTGCCGCCCCGAGCGCCGCCCAGACCATCGGGTACGGGACGCCGAGGACGTAGAGTCCGATTCCGGCGGCGATGCCATAGACCAGATTGACCAAGGACTGCATCAGCAACTGGCGACTGACCCGCGTACCGGCCTCATCGAACGCCTTTGTCGTGACTGTTAAGCGGCCGAGGCCGAACAGCCCAATCAACCGATCGCGCAGAGCCCGGCGTTCGAGCAGCATGAAGATCACCATCGCCAGCACGAGCCCGGCGGTCCCCACGGGGCCGACGATCGGACCAAGCCACGCGAAGCCCGGGAAACCCGTCACCAGCTCCGAGGTGACCACGATGGGCCGCGACGACGTTCCGGTCGGCGCGCTCGATTGTCCCAGGTCAGTCTTGATCCCTTCGATCGTCTCCTGAAGCTTCTCGACCGATCCGCCCTTCCCTGCGCCGCGGACATCCGCGATCTTCGCCAGGATATTGCCGCGATAGGTGGGGAGGTCGTCGGCCAGATGATCCATCTGTCGCGCGAGACCCCAACCGGCGAGGCCGAGAACGATGAACACGAGCGTGACCGCCGCGAGGACAGCCGGGACGCGGCCGAGCCAACGCTCAAGCCAGCTGACAGGAGGCGTCAGGACGAACGTGAGCAGCACGGCGAGTGCGATCGGCACGAGGACGGCCTGCGCCCAATAGAGGACGACAATGACCAGTACACAACCGGCGAATATCACCCACGGTTTCAAGGTGTGTGCCGTGTCATCCATGGAGTCCCACGTTTGTACTGTATTGCGCAAGCCCATCTGGGTCTGTTCACACTTGAACAGCGTGGGTTTGGCAAGTGGCGCACACTAGCGGCCATTCGAGGGGGACAGAAATCCGGAGGATCCGGAGGTTTGATGTTGCGCGCACCGCTGATCCTGCCAATATTCGGGACCGCACTCAGGGCCTGGTGGGATGACGATGCACCGCGCCTCGGCGCGTCCCTTGCCTACTACACGCTGTTTGCGATCGCGCCAGGTACCTGCTCGTCGCTACCGCGATCGGGGGAATGGTCTTCGGCGCCGATGCCGTCCGCGGGGAAATTGTCGGCCAGCTCGATCAGCTCGTGGGACGCGAAGGCGCGCGGGCGGTGCAGAGTCTTCTTGAGGGAGCGAGTCAACGACGAGGTGGGATAATCGCCACCGTTGTCGGCAGCATCGCCTTCGTCGTCGCTGCCACCGGAGCATTCCTCGAACTCCAGGCGGCGCTGAATACGATCTGGCGCGTGAAGCCGAACCCGGGTATGAATCTCAAGGCATTCGTGCTCGATCGTCTACGCTCGTTCGGCCTGGTGGTGGCAATCGGTTTTCTGCTGATGGTCTCACTCGCGGTGACGGCCGCTCTTGCGGCGCTAAGCGGATGGCTCTCTGCGCGCGCCCCGAGCATCCCGCTGGTGTGGAGCGGGGTCACTGTGCTGGTGTCGCTCATCGTGACCACGGCGCTGTTCGCCCTTCTATATCGCGTCCTGCCCGACGTGCATCTGCGCTGGCGCGATGTGACGACGGGCGCATTTGTGACCGCCGTGCTTTTCACGATCGGTCAACAGTTAATCGGACTCTATCTCGGTCAGAGCAGCGTGGCCTCCAGCTACGGCGCCACCGGATCGGTGATGATTCTCTTGTTGTGGGTCTACTACTCCTGCCAAATCCTGTTGCTCGGGGCCGAGTTCACTCGCGCGTACGCGATGCGCCAGGGGACTCAGCCCGCCCCTGAATCATTCGCCGAAAGGGACCTGGTCGCACTCAGCGAGGCGACTTGAGGACAGCTTCGCAGACGACCATCGGAGCGTAAGCCGCGCGCGCGTTGAGTCAAGCGATAGCCGCAGGCGCGCAGCGCCGTCGCGGCAGCGAATGCCATCCGGCACTCCGATTGAGATCGACGGAGCCGCTATCGCGCCGCAGTCGACGCGTTGCGGGCGGCTTTCTTCTGGAGCACGTCGACGAGACGACGACCGGAGTCGGGAACGGCGTTGCCCGTTCCTCGCACGATCTCTCGCGCCGTGACCTTACGTCCGTAAATCTCCGCACTGGCGTCGTCGTCCGGACGCAGCGATGTGCCTTCGAGCGACACCCCCGCGAACAGACCGCGCGAGCGGGAATAACTGAGCATCTCGGCCCGCAGCGACGCATCGGTGGAAGCGCCCGTGTCACGTCCCTTGGGTCCGGCAGCCGCCGACATATTTGCGCCGAGTTGCACCTTGGTGGTCAGGAGCGCCTCGACACCGCGAGTGTTCATGACCAGGAGCACGAGATCGGTCGACTGTGCACCCAGTTGCAGACCGAACCTGCCACCGTCGAGCGCATACATCGCCGGTGAACCCCATCCTCCGTCAAAGCTGGCGCCGGCGCGACAGACCATTGCGCCACGGCCGTAGCTGCCACCAGCAGCCACGGCTTCGAGTTGCTCAGCAGCCTCAGGCAAGGTCTGTTGGATCGTGGTCGTGTCGCCCTCATCGGCATCTTGCACCGTTACCCCGATGATCGCGCCCGGTCTTGGCGTCGGGATCGTGCGGATGCGTCCAGTCGTCATTCGAGCCCTTCTTCTTCCGCTTCCGATCGATCCGGGCCAAATCGGCGCGCGTCGGCGTCCCATGCCCGAGGCCTTGGCGAGCGTGGTCAGAAACTCCTCATAGCTCTCGCCGCTGTCTCGTCGCACGATGCTCCGCAAGGCCGCGTTCGGTTCCAGCGTCGTGGCGTCGATGCCGATCGTCTTCCCTTTGACCAAGCCGGCCGTACTCAGGCACTGCAGCACCCAGGTAAAGATGGCGCGATGCGTTTCGAGCGCGATCAGCCGCCGCGTGCGCGACATCGTCGAGTGGTCTGGCGGCGCCTGGTCAGGACGCCGCCCAGAAAATCGCGCAACGCCAAGGAATCCGTTGCGCGCCACGCAATGCCCCGCTCGGAGTCAATACCTTCGAAATAGCCGATCAACAGCAGCCGGAAATAGGTGCCCGGCGGCACACTTGGCCGGCCCATCGTCTCGGCGTAAAAGCTGGCGCACTGGCCTTCGGCGAAATCGTCGAAGCCGTGCTCCCGCAGCAGCTGATTCAAGCGTCGGTAGAAAGGATGACTCGCGGCCGTCGGCAAGTCCGTGATCGTGACCCAGATCGGTGGCTGCCGATCGCGTTTGCGTTTGCCCATCGCCATGCGACGCATCGTAGTACGTGGCGAGCTACGAGTGGTACGACTTGTCACGTATAGTTGGGCTGACAAAAAAGAACGTCGCCATGACTGCACGCGAGGCTCTCGCCTTCATTCGCAAGCACGGTGTCGTGCTCGAGTCCGCGCGAGGGCCCGTCCCCTCACTGGCTCAAGTCATCGCTGGAGAGCCGGTTCGAGGTAGCTGGTGGTCCCATCCGAAGAGTCATGAGATCTTCGCGGTGACGCGAGCGGTCCGCGACTGCGACGATGTCCTCGTGTGTCGGCTGATCGACGGCAAGATCACGTTTGTCCATCGGCGGTTGTGGCCCGCTCTTGTCCGAGTGGCGGATCGGCTTCCATCAGTTCGCCTCTCGCAACTGCGTGAGGTCCACACCAGGTCGGGACGTCACGTGACCACAGAAGTACCGTTCCCCGACTGGGTTCCGTCGAACGTCCGGGCCGTAGCTCGAAGTCTCTCGGAGGCCGCGGCGCTCGCAGCGTTCGCCTGGATCGAATAAAGGAAGAGCCCGCGGCCCAACGCCGGCCCGACGGTGCCGGATCGCATCCGAGAGTGCGGCGGCGTTGGGTGGTTAAGCGCCTGGCGTCATGACTGACTTGCGCCACGGGCTGTTAGGTGCGTTGGGGGTCAGTCTAGCTCTCTGTGCGCGGACTGCGACCAGCGCACGCCGCCCGCTGCTCTCTGTCATCATAAAACGCCGGCTGGGCCGCAAGAGGGTGCCTCATGATTCACCTCCTCTGGCTGTCTGGAGTGGCCGCAGTCATGATCTGGATGTACGGCCATCGCGCGCTTCGTGAAAACGATCTCGGCACGGTCAGCGCGCAATGGCTCCATGAATATCGCTGCGAAACGCACCAGAACGGTTAACCTGTCGCGACAGTTGGTCACTGCTGGCCATCTGGCGGGCGTCGCGCGGTTCGTTCAACATGTCTAACGCCCCCGCCATCAGCCGGCATCGCGTCTGTTGCGGAGCGATATGACTGTTCATCTGGTGAATCCCAGTCATCTGTCATTTGGCGTCGGCGTGATCACGCCTCGGTGGTTGTTCGTCCTGGGTGCGGCGACTCCGGCGTCGTATGGGTCTCCGCTCATCACCGACGAAACCCTGGAGCCCTTCGATGTCGGCAGCGTTCAACCCGGCGATGTCGTCGGCGTCGGTATTCACACTGGCAATGCCCTTCGCGGATACGAACTCGGCACCCTCGCGAGGGCCCGAGGGGCAGTCGTGATCTTCGGCGGCATCCACGCCACGCTCTACCCCGACGAGGCGCTCAGCCTCGGCGGCGCCCATGCCGTGGTCAAGGGTGACGGCGACGTCATCTGGCCGCTCGTACTCGGCGATGCGACGCGCGGTACGCTGAAGCCCGTCTATGAGGCCGGACGTGTCGATGCCGATCGATTCGTCTCCGCGCGCTGGGAGCTGCTGCCTCAAGGCCGCTACATGTGGGGTTCGGTCCAGACGGTGCGCGGTTGTCCGAAGCACTGCTCGTTCTGCTCGGTCTGGCGAACCGATGGTCAGGCGCCGCGCCAGCGTCGAGTGGACGTCGTCGTCGAGGAGATCCTCGACCTCCGCCGACGAGGGTTCCGTTTCGTGGCGCTGGCCGACGACAACTTCTACCCGGTGACGTTGACCGACCTCGCGATGGCGGAGCGCCAGGGCAATGTGGTGCGGCTCGAGCAACTGCGAGCGTTACGCACGGAGCGGTTCGAGCTGATGGACCGGCTGGCGCACCTGCCGTCGGACATGGTGTTCTTCACCCAGATCACCATGGAGGCCGCGGAGGATGCTGCGTTCCTGACGGCCATGCGGCGGGCCCATATCAAAGGGGCACTCGTCGGCGTAGAGGCCGTCACGCCGGAAGGTCTCAAGGACGTGTACAAGAGCTTCAACGACGTTGGCGAGGCATTGGTCACGCGCCTGCGCACATTCCGCGATCATGGCGTGCATGTCCTCGGCTCGTTCATCTTCGGGCTTCCGAGCGATCGCCCGTCCACGTTCGCGGCCACGGCCGACATTGCTGATCGCGCGGGTCTGGCGTTTGCGCAGTTCGTGATGCTCACGCCCTATCCCGGCACGGTCGACTTCGCGGCCTGGGAGAAGAGTCTCGGTGAGGACGCCACCCGCATTGCCGGCGTCCCGGTCACGCGCCACTGGCTGATCCCACAAGCCCAGCGTCCCAAAGTGTACGCACCCCATCCCGTGATGTCTCCAGACGAGATCCGCGCGAGGACACAGGCCGTGTGGGATCGGTTCTACAGCCTGCGGCGGATCTGGGCGCGATCGCGGTGCACGCCGAACGTTCGAGCGCGGCTCGCGTTCGTGTTGATCTCGACGTTATACAGGCAGATGTACGCGAACACCGGGATCGCCACCGACAGCGCGCGTGTGAGCCGCGCGAACCGGTGGGCACGTCTGATTGCCAGGCCGTGTCGGCATCTGTTTACGGCGCGTCCCCTCGCTGAACTTTGAATCCCACATCGGACGCTTGAGGTCGATCGCGCTCGAAAAGAACGGCCATTCATGTGGGCTCACCCGATAATGTGTAGATGCCCACCGTTGTGGCGGCTGAAGGCGCCATTCTCGAACGGATCCTGGATACGACGTACCCCGTCTCGGTCTCACAGCCGAGCAGCAGCGAGACCTCGTTGAGTATCTGAAGTCGCTCTGACGAGCATCTGCTGGCGCTGTCAGAGCACCAGGCGATCCCTGTACGTCAGTCGCGCAACACGACGCTCAGGAGGGAGTTGTTCACTTTCAAAGCGCCGTTGTAGTCGATGAACCCGAGCTTCCGAAACTTGTTCATGAAGAAGTTCACCCGCGACCTGTGGTGCCGACCATTTCCGCCAGGACTTCTTGAGACAGCTTCGGAAGGGCGCGGTGAGACACCTCGGGTTCGCCGTACCGCGCCAGCAGCAAGAGGGTACGGGCAAGCCGCTTTTCAGTGGAGTTGAAAAGCTGGTCGACGAGATCTTCTTCGATTCGGATGCTGTACTCGGCTGACGGATCTGCTGACGAACCGCACTTTGAGATCATCTGGGCAGGAGATCTGGACCGAGAAGGAAAGCTGGACCTGGTCGTAAACCTGCATCGACACTACGGCTTGCATCCGTACCGTCTGCTCCTGTCAACAAGAGCACGGGACAAGCATTTGGTCGGTGAAGCCGCTGTTTTCATAACGGGCGACTGACATGCGAGTCGGTGCCGCGTCTCGCAGCGAGGAGGCGCGAACGGTCCCGGCGTGCGTTAAATCGATGCGAAGGAAGGCTGGGGTCCCCAGGCGGAACCGCGCTGCTTGGACTGACGGCCAAACCACTGAAAATGCGCTGGATGCTGCGCAACGACCAGCTTTCTTGCGCCCTCAAATGTCCGTCCAGAAGCGAACAGCGAGGGCGAGGGGAACCGCGTATGGTCCCCTCATGGGATCACCACACATAAGCGCGCCGTCCTGCCCTGATTGCCGCGGTTCGACACTGCGGAGCACGCGACCGAGCCGATCGGGCTGTTACCGCATCTATAGCGGCTGCAATCACTTGTGGCACGTGACAGGGGAGGCGCTGCGCGCAGAAAAAGCACCGCTTCCTTCTTGGCGCCGCGCCGTCTCTGCCATTCCAACAAGTTGAGCTGCGCGCGCGCCCGCGTGCGTTCACCGGGCCGCGGATCTAACAAAATGGGGACGGAGCAGTGGGACATGTCCGCGAAAATCTACGATCCTGCGTTTCCCGACCACGACGTCGTCCGCCGCCTGGATGTCGGCGACGAGGTCCGGAGCAAAGAGGCGTCGCGTGCAGCGGGGGCGTTGCAGACCGCGATTTTCAACAGCGTGAATTTCTCGAGCATCGCCACCGACGCGAACGGGGTCATTCAGATCTTCAACGTCGGCGCTGAGCGGATGCTGGGCTACACGGCCGCCGAAGTGATGAACCAGATCACGCCGGCAGACATTTCCGATCCGCAGGAAGTGATCGCGCGCGCCGCGGCGCTGAGCGTCGAGCTCGGAACTCCGATTACGCCAGGCTTTGAGGCATTGGTCTTCAAAGCCTCGCGCGGGATCGAAGATATCTACGAGCTGACCTACATCCGCAAGGATGGGAGCCGCTTCCCGGCGGTGGTGTCTGTCACGGCGCTGCGCGACGCGCAGGACGCGATCATCGGCTATCTGTTGATCGGCACCGACAACACCGCGCGCAAGCAGGCGGAAGAGGCGCTGCTGAAGGCGGGGGCCCTGCAGAGCGCGATTTTCAACAGCGCCAATTTTTCGAGTATCGCCACTGACGCGAACGGCGTCATTCAGATCTTCAACGTCGGCGCCGAGCGGATGCTGGGCTATACGGCCGCCGAAGTGATGAATCAGATCACGCCCGCCGACATTTCCGATCCGCAGGAAGTGATCGCGCGCGCGAAAGCGTTGAGCGTCGAGCTCGGAACCCCGATTACGCCGGGCTTCGAGGCATTGGTGTTCAAGGCCTCGCGCGGAATCGAGGATATCTACGAGCTGACCTACATCCGCAAGGATGGAAGCCGCTTCCCGGCGGTGGTGTCAGTCACGGCGCTGCGCGACGCGCAGGACGCCATCATCGGCTATCTGTTGATCGGCACCGACAACACCGCGCGCAAGCAGGTCGAAGAGGAGCGGAAAAAGCTCGATCAGCGGCTGCGCGACCAGCAGTTCTACACGCGCTCGCTCATCGAATCCAACATCGACGCACTGATGACCACCGATCCGTCCGGCATCATTACCGACGTCAACAAGCAGATGGAGGCGCTCACCGGTTGCACGCGTGACGAGCTGATCGGCGCGCCGTTCAAGAACTACTTTACCGATCCGGAGCGAGCCGAGGCAGCTATTAAGCAGGTGCTCAGCGAAAAGAAGGTCACCAACTACGAACTGACCGCGCGCGCCAGGGGCGGCAAGCAAACCGTGGTGTCCTACAACGCGACCACCTTCTACGACCGGGACAGGACTCTGCAGGGCGTGTTCGCCGCCGCACGCGACGTCACCGAGCGCAATCGTCTGGATCAGGTCCTGCTCGAAAAGAACGTCGAGCTGGAGAGCGCCAAGTCCGTGGCGGAACAAGCGAACCTCGCCAAATCGGATTTCCTGTCCAGCATGAGCCATGAGCTGCGCAGCCCGCTCAATGCGATCCTCGGGTTCGCCCAGCTGATGGAGTCCGACTCCCAGTCGCCGACGCCTTCCCAGAAAGAAAGTATTGCTCAGATTCTCGTTGCGGGATGGCATCTGCTGAACCTGATCAACGAAATCCTCGATCTCGCGGTGATCGAGGCCGGGACGGTCTCGCTGTCTGGAGAATCGGTGTCGCTGGACGAAGTCATGCTCGAGTGCCGGGCGATGATGGAACCGCAGGCGCAGCAGCGTGGCATCAGCATGACCTTCCCCGAGTTCGACAACCCCTGCTTCGTCAGTTCCGATCGGACCCGCTTGAAGCAGATTCTCATCAACCTGCTCTCCAACGCGATCAAATACAACAAGGCGCAGGGAACGGTCGTCGTGGACTACACCGTGATCGCCCCGGACCGCATTCGCATCAACATCACGGACACCGGTGCGGGATTACGTCCGGAAAAGCTGGCGCAGCTGTTCCAGCCGTTCAATCGTCTCGGACAAGAGGCCGGGGGCGAGGAAGGCACGGGCATCGGCCTCGTGGTGACCAAGCGCCTCGTCGAACTGATGGGGGGCGCAATCGGCGTGGACAGCACCGTCGGGACGGGAAGCGTGTTCTGGATCGAACTGATCTCGGCGGCTGCACCGCAACTTGCCGTTGAAGGAGGCGAAGCTGCCGCACCTGCCCCACCGCACGTGCCGCACGGCGCGCGGCTGCGCACCCTGCTCTGTGTAGAGGACAACCCGGCCAACCTGAAGCTGGTTGAGGAACTCATCGCGCGCCGCCCCGATCTGCGCCTGCTGACCGCGGTGAACGGGACTCTCGGCATCGAGGTTGCGCGCGCCTCGCAGCCGGAGATGATCCTGATGGACGTCAATCTGCCTGACATCAGCGGTATCGAGGCAATGAAAATCCTGCGCGAAGACCCGGTCACTGCGCACATCCCCATCGTGGCGCTCAGCGCGAATGCCATGCCGCGCGACATTAGGAAGGGCCTGGAGGCAGGATTCTTCCGGTATCTCACCAAGCCCATCAAGGTCAACGAGTTCATGGACACGCTGCGCATGGCGCTGGAATTTGCCGAACAGCGGGCCGCAGAAGAAGGGCGTCCATTGGAAATAGATGGCTTCACCCTGGCCGGCACGGTGAAGGCCAAGCCGCCTCGGGCCCCGGCAGCCCGCACGACGGGGCTGCGCATCCTCGTCGCCGAGGACCATCCCGTGAATCAGGAGGTGGCGAGGCAGATCCTGCAGCGGCTGGGGCATCACGTCGTCGTGGCCGTCGATGGCCACGCGGCGCTCGCCGCGCTCGAGCAGTCGGGGCGCGGGGCGTTCGATCTCGTGCTGATGGACCTGCAGATGCCGGTGATGGGCGGGCTCGAGGCCACGGCCGCAATCCGCGACGCCGAGCGCGCCTCGGGGACGCACCTTCCGATCGTGGCGCTGACCGGGCACGCGATGCAGGGCGACCGCGAACGGTACCTGGAGGCCGGCATGGACGGGTACGTCACGAAGCCGATCGACGCCGTCGAGCTGGCCCGCGTCATCGACCAGGTCGTGCCGCCCGCTGCAGCGCCCGGGACGGTCCCCGCGGCGGCAATCCCGGTGGCGCCGAGCGTAGCAGGCCGGCCCGCCTTCGACGAGCGGGTCTTCCGTGCGAGGCTGGGTGACAACGCGCGACTGTTCGAAAAGATGGTGCGTCTGTTTCTCGAAGACTGCCCCGCCCGGATGCGAGCCATGCGGCGCGCGATCGCCGCCGGCGACGGCGAGGCGCTGCGCGAGCCCGCGCACGCGTTGCGGGGTGCTGCGGCAAATTTCGCAGCCGCTCCGGTGGTCGAAGCCGCACAACGACTCGAGCTTCAGGCTAAGAACGGGGAACTTTCTCAGTCGCTGGCGGCGTACGATGTGCTGACCCGGGAGATGCAGCGCCTGCGGCGGGCGCTCCGCCGCGCCAGCGTTCGGCCGCGCGCGACCGCACGCCGCCAGCGGCAGAGGAAGCAGGGCCATGAGCAGCATCCTAGTCGTCGAAGATGACCGGTCGACGCGTCAACTCCTGACGGAAATGCTGAAGACCGCCGGATTCTCGGTCACGTCGGCGAAGGACGGCGTGGACGCCCTGAAACGCCTGCGCGCCGGCTCCTACGATCTGATGCTCCTCGATGTGTGGATGCCGAAGATGAACGGGCTGGACGTGCTGGCCGCGCTGCCCAAGGAAGAGGCGCGCCCGCGAGTCGTCGTGATGACCTCGGACGACACGCCGGAAACGCTGCTCCGGGCGGTCCGTGAACAGGCGTGGCGGTACGTGGCGAAGCCCGTCGAGCCACAGGCGCTCGTCGAGCTCCTGCGCGAGGTGCTGGCCCAGACCGCGGTGGCGCCCACGATTGAAGTGGTGTCAGCGCGACCGGACTGGGTCGAGTTGCTGGTGCCGTGCGAGCGGGCGGTGGTGGATCGAATCGAGAGCTTCATGACGCACCTCGAAGGCGATCTAGCGGTCGACGTCCGGGAGTCGATAGGCTATGCGTTTCGGGAACTGCTGATGAACGCGATCGAATGGGGCGGAGGGCTCGACCCTTCCCGCACCGTGCGGGTCGCTTTCCTCAAGGCACAACGGATGTTGCTCTATCGCATCGCCGATCCTGGTCCCGGCTTCAACGTGGAGGGGCTGTTGCACGCCGCCATCGGCCAGCCGGAAGACGATCCGACGGCGCACGCGATCGTGCGCGAGGAAAAGGGGCTGCGACCAGGTGGATTCGGGATTCTGACCGTGCGTGCGAAAGTCGACGAGCTGCTGTACAACGAAAAGCGCAACGAGGTCGTGTTCGTGAAGTATCTGGACTGACGCGCTACAGCCATATCCGCAGTTCCCCGATGCGCGTCTCGAGGTCAGGAACCTCCTTCAGGAGCTTGAGCAGCTCGCGCTCGACCGCGAACATTTGGCGGACGTTTTCGACGGTCAGGCGGTGGTCCGCCAGGGCTTCGTCATCCGGAGATCGCGACGGCTTGCCGGCCGCTCATTGCCGCTAGAGCTTGAGGGAGGCGTACCGCACCACTCCTCTGCGTGGGCTGTGGCAGCACGCGCCATACTTCCACGACGGCACCGCAGCCACGCTCGCCGACGTCGTGGTGCACTACAACCGGGTTCGTGATCTCGGTCTCACAGCCGAGCAGCAGCGAGACCTCGTTGAGTATCTGAGGTCGCTCTGACGAGCATCTGCTGGCGCTGTCAGAGCATCAGGCGATCCTGTACGTCAGTCGCGCAGCACGACGCTCAGGAGGGAGTTGTTCACTTTCAAAGCGCCGTTGTAGTCGATGAACCCGAGCTTCCGAAACTTGTTCATGAAGAAGTTCACCCGCGACCGTGTCGTCCATCCAGGGTCGAGCGGCGGCAGACGAGTCGCGCTCGGGGTGACGACGGTGTTGTCTGTGTCGACGTCTTGTGCATCAGGCGATGCAGGCGCGTTACCCGCGGAAGACTGAAGCGTTCGCTTGAACGAACTCGGCGACGGTGCGCGGTGGCCGGCCGGTAAGATCAGCGACGGTGGTGGTGATCGTGACGGTCTTTCCGCCCGCGCGCTGATAGGCACCGATCGCGAGAATGCCGGCGGGCGGCACGCCTTCTCGAATCAGATGGTTTGCGAGCGCCGACCCCCAATGCCTTTCCTCGCGAGTGGCGCCGCAGCGGCTTCGAATGACGTCGATCCCGAGCGAGAGATCAATGAGGAGGAAGTGATGACCGTCGACGGATACGAATGACACACGTCTGGAGGAATGCTAAAGCGTACCGAGCAACACGCGATAAGTGAGCGACTCGATTGTGAAAGGACTGTGATACGCGGGGCTCAAAACCTCGAAGAACATCGAGGTTTACGGACGCGCACCGAGTGATCATTCTGGCGGGTTAAATCACTGATTGCGTACGCGACAACACGCTTCAGTGTGGGTCGGTGTCGCTCGACGGCTTCGCTTTCCAAGCGTGCTCCTTCAACTCAGGCGCAAAATGCCCCTCGCGGCCAGATCGTCCGCCGCAGCAGGTCCGTGAGCCCGCGGTGCAGTAGCCCGATGCACGCCGGCACGTCGCAAAACCTAAGGGTTCAAATCGAGTCCCAGTCAGCGACTGCGTGCAAGCATTGTGTTTTCAGTGGTTTAGAGAGCGGGATTTGCGGGGGGGATTTGAACCCCCGACCTTTGGGTTATGAGCCGTAAGAAAACGCGTTTTGGCTCAATGTTTTCGGCCTCTGCCAGCCTATTCTGCCAGCCTTTCTCACACCAGAGGGGATCAGTGCTTCGCGAAGATCATGTGCAGCGAAATCAGCCGGAGCTGTACGCCGAAAATCTTGCGGAGTGCCTCCGGGTGTAGCGAGGTCGCAGCGTATGCCCCTATAGGCGCACCGAAGAAGAAGCCTAACGCCAGCAGCATCGCTACCGTCAGATCCACATGGCTGTGGTTGTAATAGCGCCACGCGGCCAATAAGCCGAGGGGCGGGAGCAGCATGGCGAGTGACGTGCCTTGCGCCTTATGCTGCGCGAATCCAAAGACGTAGACGAGCAGCGGAATCACCATTTCCGCACCGCCCACGCCGAAGAGTCCGCCCAGAATGCCCACGCCGAAGCCTGCAAGCACAAACGCCATTAACGCTCTCCTAGTGAACGACCGACATGTCCGTGGTTCAATGCGTGCCTTCCGTCACCATTGCTGCCAGGTCCCGCGCATCGTCTGGCTTCTCCCAACCCGAGAACCTACCCGCCAACGCGTCACTGGCGGACTTCAAGCGCGACGTGAGAATGCCCTGATAGTGCCGTCGCGTTGTCGCCAAGTCCTTGTGGCCGAGCATTGATGACACGTCCGCAAGATCGATCCCACGTTCCCCGAGTTCCAGCGCCATCGAGTGTCGTGCCTGATATGGCCGCACGTCCTTCGGCCATCCCGCTGCGTACAGCGCTTTCGCGTAATCAGAGGCGTCGAAGGTGCCCCAAGCGTCGGCGGCGATGAACGCCTTCCAGGCGGTGTGCATCTCGTCGTTCAGCACAATGGCCCGCGGCGCCCCTCCCTTGGCCGTGCGGACCATCCAAACGCGGCGATGAAGGTCTACATCCCCCGGTTCAGCGCGCTTCACCTCGGTCGGCCTGGCGCCCGTGGAGGCGATCAGCATGAACCGTGATCGCGTTTTGGGATCGGTCAGGGTCGCCGCAACCGTCTGGAAGACCTTGGCCGGCACGAGCACCTTGACGGACTCCGGCACGCCAAGCTTCTTGATCTCGTCTGCCGGCGTCACAGCACGTTCCCCGTCGAGCGTCCGATACAGATGCTGTAGCGTCTGCACGCGGTTGTTAATTGTCTTCGGCGTGTAACGTTCCCCCGCCCAAGAGGCCCGTGCTTTGCGGACGTGTTCACCGGTGATCTGCGACCGCCGTAGACGGCCATACAGCGCCGTCCAAGCGTTCACCTCGCACACCCGCGACTTGTAGCTCGCCAAATGCTTCACTTGCGCCAGATAGCCCAGTGCGTCTGCGGCGAGCGTGCCGCGCACCGTGCCCGGCCGGCGGGTGATCGTCTGCAGTTCGGCGCGCATGGCGCCTTGCCACGCTTTGATGTCCTTCACGGGCGTATCGAACGCGAACCGCTTTTCGCGCTGCAGGGCGTCCGCGCCGGTGCCGACTTTCACGGTCGCCGACAGGCCGTAGCGGTCGCGATAAATGCCCTTGCCGATGCGCTTACGTATTCTCGCCATCTCGCCCTCCACTTTGGTTCGCGCGGATCGGGAACTTTTTGTGCCGCCGGCAACTCTCGAGACGCTCGACGGGGCTTGTCATGACTGCAACCGTTCCCAGGGCTGGAGCGCGCCCAGCTCGCGCCCCAACGCCTCAAGATCGACGTCCGTGCGTGTGACGGCATGTCGTGTGACATGGACGATGAAGTAATCGCCCCCATGAGGGCGGCCCCGTGGGGCCTTCAGCCGCTGACCCTCTGCCGTCAATTTGCGGTTAATCCGCTGGATGAGGGCCCGTGCCGTCACGGGCATGGTCGGTTTCTTGGTCATCCGCTCCTCCGCGGGCATTACACCACGCGCGAGCGAATAAGTAAATGCACAAATGCTGAAATGAGCTGCTAAGCGCAGGAGCTAGCGCATTGCACAATCGCCGGTTTCATGTGGAATGGCTTTCTCCCGCGACTACGGGCGCCGCAAGTCCCGCTGCAGAATGTCCCTGACGAGCGCCGAGAGGTGTTTCTCTTCGGTCTTGGCCCGCTGCACGAGCCGGTCATAGTCGCCGACCGGCAGCCACGTCGAGAGCCGTTCGCCGGGCTCATCCCTGCGCGGCCGGCCCCGCTTGCGACTCAGGATGATCAGGGCCTCGTCGGTGATCGCCATGCCTCGACTTCCGCACACGTGCCGCCGTGGCGTGTGCGACGAGCATCTTAGACCAGCCCTCCACCGGGCGCGCGGCGCCGTTAGTGCAGAGACGCGGTCCCCCCCTGCAACAGCACGAGGCGAACGTGACTGCGCAGCGCGACCACCATCTGGATGAGCAGGGCCCCGGGCGGAAAGCCGCGCAGGTCGGCGCGATCGAGATCGCAATGAAAATACCCGTCGTGGGTCACCGTGAACAGGGCGCCGCGGTGCTGCAGGGCGGCCACCAGAATCGCGGCGTTCTCGGCCGCGCTCGTGATGATCAGGTCCTCGTCACTCATCGGCGTTCTCCAGCTTTCGCGGCGAGTTGCCAATCTTCGGCGGCCGATCCCGGCGCCTTCACCGTGCTGTGGGCGCGGCAGACCCAGATGCCACCCTGGCGGGTGACGCAATCGCCCATTGCGTAAGTGTTGCCACTGTTCCACACGCCACGGAACCGCATCACGTCCTTCGAGCGTTCCTCGAGCGCCTCGAGTCGCGCGTTGCGTTCCTTGTTGCGCGCGTTCACTTCGTCGGCAAACCGAAAGACGTGATCCATGACGACGGTCAGCATGCTGACCGTCACCGTGTCTGTTCCGTGCCGCTCGACGTAGGCGGCCCACGTTTCCGACTTCTGTCTCTCCGTTGCCATCTCAGTAACTCACCGTCATCCACGCGACCGCTTGAACCGCGGGAGAGCCTCCCGTGCGCACCACTTCCCAATTGAGCCAGCGCGTCGTCCTTAGCCCCGCAGAATTCGTCTGGAACAAACTCACCGTCGTGGTCGGCGTCGCCGTGGCGGAGTTATTCGTCGGGTTGTCGAGCATTTCAACCGTGCCCTGTCGAGAGACCGAGACTGCGAAGGCCCCGTCATCCACGAAGGCGATTTCGCCAAAGTCCGCGAGCGTGATCTGCCCCTGCGCATGGGCGGAGAGAATCACTGGAAGCGACAGGAGGCTCCGCGGGAGGTCTGCCCCAGCGCCACCGAGCATTAAGGCCAGGTGCGCGGCCGTCTTTCGACCCAGCACCCATGACAGCGCGGCACCGGAGGTCGTAATCGCCGCGAGCATGTCTTCGAGGTCGCCGAGGATCTGCGCCGCGCTCGTGCCCGTGCTCGTGATTTCGGTGCCGTTCGCGGTGATCGACGCGGGATCGGTCTGCGTCGGATCCAGGAACAAGGTATCGATGCGGCGCATCAACGTGCCAATCGTGGCTTGGGTGATCACGGGTTGCGTGACCGGTGTGGCGACGAGCAGCTCGAGGGCCACCACGGCGAACGTTTGAATCTTCCGGGCACGCAACGTGAGGGTGTCAAAGGCGTAGGCGATCGGCCCAATGCTCGTGCCTTCCGGCGCCCAACCGCCCGCCACCGCCGCCGGATCCAGCTCGCGCGGCACCGGCACGCCATCGGGCACGCGGCGCATCCGCGCTTGTGCGGCCCCGAACACGGACGTGTCGCGCGCGATCGTCAGCGCTTCTTCCGTGATGCCGGCTTGCGCTAACGGCGCCGCCCAGGTGCTGTCGAGAGTCGTCGCGCCAGGGACGACGGCCTTCGTGGCGAGCGCAAAGGCTCTCTCGATTTGCGGCGTGTCACGCCACTGCTGCGCGTAGGCATACGACGCCCCCGATCCGTCGCCATGCGCGAGCGCTTCGATGAAGCGGCAATAGGCCTGGCCTTTCGGCACGATCGACACCGGGCGAACAAGTGTGCTGCTGGTCATAGGCGTTCTAACCCCTGAAGGTACTTGAGTTGCCGTACCCAGCATGGGTAAACCAATTCAAACAATGGTGCGGCCGAACGACGTGGCGCGCGGCGCGTGCGACACGTCGGAGGGCATCAGCGTGGCGCGGTGCCTGCGTCCGAATGCGCTTTTTCACCAGCGCCCACGCGGACTCAATCGGATTCAAGTCGTGCGAGTACGGCGGCAAATAGCGGACCGTCGCGCCGCGTTGTTCGATCGCCGTTCTCACCGCGAGCTGCTTGTGAGCTTTCAGATTGTCGAGCACGACAATGTCGCCGGGTCGCAACCGGGGACGCAACTGGCGTCGGACCCACGTCAAAAACGTGTCGCTGTTCACGGCGCGCCACTTCGTGCACAACGTCACCCACCCATCCCTGCGCAACGCGCCGACCATCGTCAGGTTGTCGCCCCAGTTCATCGGCCGCGCCTCGACATACGCCGTCCCGCGCTGGACCCACGCGTGGGACCGGCCCATCGCGATGTTGGCGCCGGCTTCATCGATGAAAACCAAGCGATCCGGATTCACGCGGCCGATCCACCTCAGGAACGCTTCGCGCCTCGCGCGGACGTCCGGCCGATCGATCTCCGCCGGCCGCGGCCGTTTTTTTTGAGGACGTATCCGTCGCGGTGCATGGCCCGCCGAAAACTGGTCTCCGTGGTGTGCGCTGCCGGCGTGACGCGCCGGTTGTACTCCCAACACAGCTCGGCCACGGTCGCGTCGGGTGCCTCGGCGATGACCGCACGCAGCGTCGGCACGGCAATCGGGCAGCGCCAGCCGCCACTCTTCGGCTGCGGCGCCGCCGACCCGGTGGTCCGCCAGCGAGCCACCCAGCGCTGGAGCGTGCGGACATCGATGTCAAAGAACGCGGCCAGCGTCGCATACGCGCCTTCACCGCGTTCGTACGCCGCGATCGCACGCTCGCGGAACGCCATGGAATATGGATTCGGCATGGCGTCAGTAAAGTACACTTTCGACGGCAACTCAAGTGCCGTTAGGGATTAGTGTGCAGGTCCACACGCGCGCCGAGGGAAACGGTGAGGTTTCGTCGGCCCAGAAACTAATCAACGACGCGGAAAATCTGCCACAAGGTGCAATTGAGTTCGGACCCCTGATCACGCACGACGAATCCCTCGCACGGCACATCGGCGCCGCGTCGAAACAATCGGCCGATGCCTTTCGCCGACTCTCCCGCGAGGACGATCCGCAGCGCCGGCGCAGCGTGCTCGAAGGCTTCACGGACGACGAAGATGGTTGAGCCGAAGACGCCAGCAATGGCCGGCAGAAGGCGCGCGAGCCGTTCGCGATCACGTCGCGTCAGCGTCCGCGTGCGGCGGGCCAGGTGCTCTTCGATCAGCGTCCGTTGCGCGCGCTGTTCGTCGCGAATCTCGCACAGAAGCGCCACCAGCGCCGCCACGTCGGCCGGCGCCTCGACCATCGGGCGACTAGTCGCCGCCATCGGGAGCCCCACACCCCGCCGGCCCTGGATCGCCATAGCGCCGAGACGGCATGAGTGGCCGCGGGAGTCGCCGGTGCTCGTGCGGCGTCTCGGCCAACCGGTGGGCGATCGCCTCGATCGTGTCGAAGTCTTCGCGCAGCTCCGCGAGGAAGGCCGCGATCGACGCCGCGCCTCGTGGATCGCGTTGCTCGAACCGCGCCAGCGCCGCCCGATCGGCCGCGAGCGCCTGCACGGTCCTGCGCACCGGATAGGTGACGTGGTTCCACGAGGTCCACGCCACGCCCCAGCCGCCATGCGTCAGGTGGTCAAACACGCGCGCCGCAAACGGAATTGTCATGCGTCTTGAACCGCGCCAGACATCTGCTCGGCAAGACGGCCACGCGCGCGCCGCCGCTCGGCGTGACGGAAAGGCAAAGCCCAACAGCGCATCGTCGACAAAGTCCGCATCGAGCGGCCAGCAATACAGCCGCACCATCTGCGTGTGCGTCAGGGCTCGGTGCAGACGGGCCGGCGTGGTGCGTCGGATCGGCATCGCCTATCTCCGGCTCTTGTAACGGTTCGTGAGTGCCGGCGGCCGTGCACCGTCGACGGCGGCCGCGCTCAAGCCGAGCTCGCGGACGAGCCGCGCAAACAGCCCGCGAAAATCCCGAATGACGTTCACGGACGGGTGGGGCTTGCACTGACTGAAACGGTCCTGCACGATCGGTCCCCCACTGTCCGCCATCGCCGATTCAGCCTTCTTGATCGTGTCCAAACACCGGCACGCCTCCGCGAGAATCGCCGGTTGATGCGCGTCCAGCCGCCAGTGCTTGGTGATTTCGCGCCAGTAGGCCGCGCCATCAGCGCCGAGATCAGCGGGCGGTTTCATCGGGTCGCTATGCTCACTTTCGATACGTCGGGGCAACGCGCACGTGTATTTCTCCCGTCGCGGGTCCTAAACGTCTATCAGGCTGAACCTTAGAAGCCC
This sequence comes from uncultured Acidobacteriota bacterium, assembly GCA_963807105.1. Taxonomy (GTDB): domain Bacteria; phylum Acidobacteriota; class Vicinamibacteria; order Vicinamibacterales; family UBA2999; genus DASPWV01. The sequence goes on from CAWEAM010000008.1 coordinate 47,167, forward strand.
CGCCGAGGGGGTGTGTGTCAGCTTTCAGCGGTCCTCGCGCTCGCGCCTCACAACCTTGAGGCATACCGCGATCACGCGAGCCAACCATACAGCGCGGTCCACATGAAGGCGACCGTCACCTGCAAGCCCATGAGGGCGAGCAAGAGCCACCAGATGCGCTCGGGGTGCTGCTTCATCGGTGTCCGTCCTGATCGGTGACGTCCAGCCGGCGCAACGCCTCGAGTCCATCAACGAAGCGCGCACACCAGCGCTGTTCGAGCTCGGTCCGCGCTCGGTGTCGACCGAAGCGATGGGCGGCGAGTAACAAGCGCATCAGGCGTTGCTCAAGCGCTTGGCGACCACGGACCCTGGACGGCATCTTGTGACTGCTGAGCTCACGCACCGGACGGGTCCTCCGGACCACACGCGCGGTGCGGGTCGTGCGGTGGCACCGGGAGCGGGGTGTTCCAGGCGTGATCCAGGCACCGTTCCAAGCGATGCGCGTTTTTGTTCCGGAAAAGGGCCTGTTCCAAGCGTTCCGGGCGTTCCGGGCGTTCCTCTAAGGGGCTGTTGTGTCTCTTTCTCCCTCTATAGAGATGCTTGGAACGCTTGGAACGCTTGGAACATGGAATGAATTGACCGATTTGCTTGGACACACGCTTGGAACGCGCTTGGAACGGCGGCATGGTTCAGGCCTCTTCCCGCAACCAGCGGCGCGTCGGTTTCCCATCAATCCGGACGCGGTCCTTCCTCGTGAACCCGTAGCGCTGCAGAATGGCGGCGACGCGATCGCCGTGCCGATTGTCCCGATGGTTCGCTTCGAGCTTGAGCGTTTGCCAGATCGCCTCGACCGTGACGTGCTCGACGGCCACCAGGCCGTCGCCCTCGAGGAGCGGTTCGAGAATCGACTCCCACGGGTCAATGGCGCGGCGGTCGTCCTGGTGCAGGCCGGCCTCGGCCCAGAGTTCGGGGGCGAGTCGAATGGAGGCGCCCGCGGCTTCACGGGCGGCCGCCTCGGCCCAGAGTTGATCCCGATCACGCGCGATCGCGGCCACGTCGAACCCCTTGAGCGCGACCGGCCAGAAGCGGCGCGCGCCCGTGGTGTCTTTGAGGTAGCCGAGCCGGCTGTTGGTCGTGCCGATGATGATGAATTGGCGCCGCACGGTCACCGGCAAACGACCGTACGCGAGCCGCACCGGGCCATCCGCTTGCCGCGAGAGAAACGCTTTCAGTTGTTCGGCCTCGCGTCCGCGGTTGCCGTAAAGTTCGGCGGCCTCGATGATCCAGCGGCCGCCGGTGCGCTCGATCACGAGTTGCGAATCCACGCCGAGCGGCAAGTCATCGGAGAACCACCGCTCGTCGGCACAGAGCGCGCGCAGTGCGCTCGATTTCATCGTGCCTTGCGGCGATTCGAGGATGAGGAGCTCGTCGAACTTCGCGCCGGGCTGTCGCACCCGCCGCACGGCGGCAATGAGCACGAGCGCGCCCACGGCATGGACGTAGTCGCTGGGCACCGCGCCGCCATACGCGGAGAGCCAGGTATCGAGTCGGGCGGTCCCATCCCAGGTGAGCGCGTCGAGATAGCGGCGCACGGGATGCACGAGGCGATGGTGGGCTTCGTCAACGAGCACCGTCCGGAGCACCTCTTTCGGCGGGCGGAAATGAAACAGGTCATCGCAGGCGATCCACAGGCGATCGAGTGCGACATCGTCGAGCGGCGCCTCGTGTAACAGCACTTCACGCTGAAACTGATCGAAGGTCACGACCACGCGGAGTCGGCTGAGCGCGATGCGAATGTTGTCGAGACTAGTGGCGACGATCTGCCCTGCGCGCGGCCCGTGCGGGAAGCGCACGAAGTCCTCCGGCAGGACGCGATCGAGCACCGCCCACAGCGCCGCGTCGCCCTGCCACCGAATGAGATCGTCGGGTCCGTTGACGCGGGGATCGTCATCGGGCAGGTGGGCATGCTGCACCGAGGCGCCCCACGGACGCAGGACGCGGGCCAGTTGTTGCCGCGCGGCGCGCACGGAGTCATTCGGGCGCGCATCAAAGAGGATCGTCGACGCGCGATCGGCCCACGTAATCAAGTGGAAATCGGGGAGCGGTCCCGTCTCATCGACGCGCGTCCCGCGCGCCGTGGTGGTCTTGCCGATGCGGCCGCGAAAGTTCCAGCATCCGCCCAGCGCGATCGGCAGCACTCGACGGTGCGCACGCGTCGCGGCTGCGGTGATCGCTAACGCGCTCTTCTCAGCTTCGACGAGGACCACGGGCACCGACACATCGGACAGCAGGTCCCGCACGCCCGGCGGAAAGTAGAGATGGCGATGGTCGCCGAACGGCGCGCGGTACTTCTTGCCATCGGGCTCGGGATCGTCGAGCCGCACGCGGTGTGTCGTCGTGCGGCCAGTGCGGGGATCGGGATAGGGATAGGTGAGGCCACTGTAATCGCCCGACTTCCCGTTGATTGATAACAGGTCGCGCGCTTCGCGATCGGTCACGCGCTGGACGCGGGCCTGGTGCAAAAGGTCGGCATCAATGCCGAGTGCACCATGGCACGCGACATCCTGAGGCGTCAGCGTGCTCATGGCCGCACCAGCACCAGGCCAAGCGCGGCGAAGCGCTGACAGAACCCTGCGGCGTCGGGGCCGGCGTAGATCACCGCTTGCCCCTGCAGCGCGGTGTTCGTCTCGTGATCGGGTTGCCAGTAGCGGAAGCGTTTGGCGGGAAAACAAAACGCCGTGGCCGCGTCCGCGAGCATTCGGAACCACTGGGTGTCCGTTGCGTTGTTCACGAGCACCACGCCCGCGGTGATCTCGCCGGTGCCGACGTGCCGCGCGAACTTGTCGGCGAAGGGTTCGATATCCGGCGATCGGTAGGGCGGGTTGAGGAACACGGTGCCGCGCCAGGGATGCGCCAGGCCGTCATCCGCGATCGTGTAGATGCGCGTCGCGCGGACCACGGTGTTCGCGACGTCGCACGAGGCGGGATCTAAATCGATGCGGCCCAGGACGTCGCGGACGGCGTCGACCACCTCGGGCGGTGATACCACTCAAACTCGCCGGTCTGGTGCACTAAGCGGTTCGATGGGCCGGAGGTCGCATTCGCAAGGGCGTTGTAGCAGTCGCGGAATCTTGGGCGGTCGGTTTGAACAGTAAACTTTTCAACGACCTGCCGGACGTAGCTAACGTGCATCTGCGAATAGGGCTCAGCCGTCCGGGCATTCATCCACTGCCGTGCGAGCTCCCGCTGCGAGAGGCCGGCGTCGAGCAGGGCCACCACCATCGCGGCCTGTTTCCACAACTTGGCGTCGGCGTCGTCTTCGACCGTGACGATGTAGCGCTCGAGGTCATTAATCGCGCGCACGGCGGGGCCGTGGCCGGATTCCACCAGCGCGGCGGGCGTCAGCAGGTTCCTCACGCGGCCCTCGGCCGTTGGCGCCGCTCGTCGAGCAGGGCGCGCAGGCGTTGTGTCTGTTGCCGATGACGTTGGCTGAGCTCATGGAGGGCGGTGAGCGTGACGTGCGACAGGAGCCGGTAGCTGTCGCGATCCGCCAGTGCGTCGTCGCGCTCAGACTGCAGACGCAGGATCTCGCGATACGCGGTGGTGTCGTTGGGTAAGATGTTGGGCGGTGTCATTTGCGAATGTCCTCGCGGTGACGCTTGAGCGCCCGCCTTGCCCCGGCGGGCGTTCGTGCGTGCGGCGCTTAACGGTCCTTAACGGCCCTTCCGTCTCGATACACCGCTGGCATACGCCAGGATGTCTTCGCGGCTCCAACAAGGTCTGCCGGGGATATCCAGGGGAGCGGGCAAGCGGCCAGAGCGTCGAAGACGTTCGACACTGCGTGGCGAGCGCCGCAAAACGGTCGCAACGTCTCGCTTGTAGAAGATGAGCGGAAGCCCGCTATCTGTGTCGTGTGCGTTCGTCATCAAGCGCCATACTGCGCTCGATCACGACACTTGGGCAGGCACCAAATAACGGTGCGCGGCTATTGAATGGAATCCAAAAACTGTTTCGCGCGAGCGATCGCGTGTTTTACCTGGCGTTCGCCGTTCGTGATGTGAATGCCCTCGAGTCCGCGTGAGCGAATATATTCACGCTCCAGGGCCTTGATTGAGTCGCGAGGCGCTTTGACATGCGCCCGCCAATATAACCAGAGATTGCGTTGCATATCCTCACGATGGATCGAACCCTGCTTCGGCGCGCGGCGCTTGACCGGTCCAGCGAACTCACCGCGGTCTTCCAGCGGAAGCGTGACTTCCAGTTCGCCGTCGAGTGTCGCGCGACTGAACTCCCATTGAAAGCCCTGCGGCAGCCAGCTGCGGAAGCTGCTGAGCCCTAGTGCAGCCGTCAAAGCCTTAAATTGACGCATGTCTTCTTGCAAGAGGGCAACGATGCCGGCCACGCCAGTCCCAGCCACTGTGATCGCGGCCGGTCGGGCCGGCCATCCCTGGCGCACTTGAGATGTCAGCGCGAACCACAATTCGATGCTGTCTAGCAGAGCATCGCCATGGCGTGCCTTCCACTCGACGAACGCCGCTTGCACGCGCTCGTCGTAGTGCAGCAACACTTTCGGAAACAGTCTGAGCGCGCTTGCGGCTCGTTCGGCATCAACCGGACTGTCGATGGCTCGGCCGAGATCGCTCGCACCATGTGCGTCAATGCGCGACATTCGCCGCCAGTATAAGGCGGTGCGTAAGCGTGCCAGCCTGACTGCCAGCCTTTCGTGTCGGAGTCTGTCAAAGTGTGGCGTTTTCTGGCGCGTTTTTGCATCCAGGCGTACAAATGAAAACGGGCCTGATCTTGTGCGATTCAGGCCCGTTTTAATTGGTTGCGGGGGGGGGATTTGAACCCCCGACCTTTGGGTTATGAGCCCAACGAGCTACCGGACTGCTCCACCCCGCGTCAGAGAAGAAATCTAGTGTAGCACACACCAACCAGGTGTGTCGGCTGTGCGCCGACTCCTCGAGCGGGTTACGTCTCCGATTCGTCAGCTTTCTGCCAACGCTCACTGCAGCAGATCGCGAGCGCGGTTCGCGTGCGTTTCTCAACGACCGCGAACCCGCGGGCTTGACGGACCGCTGGCGATGGCCGAGGATACGCGTCCAATGACTAGAAGAGGAATCAGCATGCGAACGACAGCGCTTGTCGCCGCGGCAGTGATCGTCTTCGCCTTTGCCATGGGCGATGGCCGCGGCGATGCCGCGCAGCCAGCGGCGGCCACTGAGTACGTCGGCAAGTGGATCGGGACGTGGGACGGCGCGGGTTCCGGCGCCTTCGAGCTCACGCTCGACAAGGGTCGCGACGGCGCGCCGACCGGGAGCGTGGCAGTGACGACCGACCAGGGCAACTACACCGCCGACCTCGAAGCAATCGCGATGGAGGGGACGAAGTTCAGCGCCAACTACGACTTCCCTCTCGATGCCGGCGCCGAAGTCCTGTTGACGGCGACCTTCGACCGCGGTTCCGCGAAGGGCACGTGGTCGCTGCGGCCCAAAGGACAATCCAGCGAGCTCGCTGGCGGCACGTGGACGGTCAACAAGAAGTAGCGGTCCGGACCGGCGCTCGCAATCGACCGCAGAACGTCCATCAGAGAGATCGACCGCCTGAGGTCGTGGCGCGGGCCACGCGCGATGACCCGGATTCGCCGGACAGCCGCGCTCTTGCGGCTACAATCTCGGAGCGTCCGGCCGTGACACCGATTCCCGACCAACTCGCGTCGCTCCCGCGCATCCCGCTCGCCACGCTCCCCACTCCGCTCGACGAAGCGCCCCGGCTGCGGGAGGCACTGGGGGGACCGGCGCGCTGTCCGAAGATCCTGATCAAGCGTGACGACCTCACCGGCCTCGCGCTCGGCGGCAACAAAGCACGCAAGCTCGAATTCCTGATCGGCGACGCGCTGCGGCAACAGGCGACGACCGTGATCACGACCGGCGCCGCGCAGTCGAATCACGCGCGGATGACGGCGGCGGCGGCGCGGGCGGCCGGGCTGCGCGTCGAGCTGGTGCTCACCGCCGACGCCGATCCGCCGATGCAGGGCAATCTGCTGCTCGACCGCATCTTCGGCGCCGTGCTGCACTATGTGCCACCGCCCGCCGACCCGACGCTCGCGACGAGCGATGAAGAGGAGGCGAAAGTCGCGGAGGTGATCGCCAGCCTGCAGGCGCGTGGCGAGCGGCCCTACCTGATTCCGATCGGCGGGTCGAGCGGCATCGGCGTGCTCGGCTACTTCTCAGGAACGCCGGAACTGCTGGCGCAACTCGAGGAGCGCCGGGAGCGCGCCGCGCGACTCTACTTCGCGAGCGGATCGCGCGGCACGCAAGCCGGGATTACGCTCGGCGCCAAGCACTTCGGCGCGCCATACGAGGTCTACGGCGTGGCGGTGAGCGGCGGCGAGTCGTTCAAGCGCGAACGCGCCCTCCGCATCGGCAACGAAGCGGCCACGCTCGCGCGGATCGCCACACGGCTGACCCCTGACGACCTGGTGACCGATCAGAACTTCATCGGGCCTGGTTATGGCATGGCGACGCCCGAGTGTGTGGAGGCCATCAGGCTGCTGGCGGAGACAGAAGGAATCCTGCTGGATCCGGTCTACACCGCAAAAGCGATGGCGGCGCTGATCCATCACGCGCGCGCCGGCGCGCTCGATCCGTCTGCGAGCGTGGTGTTCGTGCACACCGGCGGTGTGCCGGCGTTGTTCGCGCACGCACAACTGTTCTGAGCTCCGGGCGAGCGCCGCGAGTCCTGCGACGTCGCGCAGCGACGAGTCCCACGAGCGGCGCAGGCCTGCGAGTCCTACGACGTCGCGCAGCGACGAGTCCAACGAGCGCGCTCTATGCGCGCGAGTCGTCGGCCGGGCACGGCGCGTTGCTGTAGCCGGAGCGAAACGCGGTGACGGTTCCCGCGCCGGGCTCGAAGCGATGCCGCCAGACGCAGGCCGTGTCGTTGGCGAGCAGGTGAATCGAGATCGACGGCGTGTCCGAGAGCGTCTCGACGTAATGAATATCATCCTGCGGCGGGAGCAGCGCGTAGAACTCGCCCGCTCCGATCACCTGCTGGCGCTTGACCATGAGGCGCGCCGTGCCTTCCTCGCCGCCATCGTCAAGCCGCTCGTAAATCGTCTCGCTCTGCCGGCCGCGGTAGACGCCGATCAAGCCCCACGCCAGATGATCGTGCACGGGCGTGCGCGCGCCGGCCGGAACGACGAGCGCGAAGAGACACAGCGAGCCGTCCTCGGCGCGATACAAGGCGTACTGACCGATGCCTCCTCCCATTCGGCTCTTGAAGTCGGGTTGCGCGTACGCTTCTGGCAACCAGCCTTCCGCCGCCAGTAGCATTTCAAACGCCGGACGCAGCAGCTCCACCCGCAACGCGTCGTCCGGCACCTCGCGCGCGAGACGTTGGGTTTCGGCGATCAGCGCGCGGATCTCCGGCGCGTCGACGAGGAACCCGAAGTGTTGATGGTCGTGACCAAGATCGCACATCGCATGAACCTTCCCGGATGGGTATTATGTCCGGCATGGGGTGTTCACGCGCGCGCGTCGTCGTTCTCTCGCTTTGTCTCGCTGTTTTTTCCGGATCCCTCGCCGCGGCGCAGCCGGCGGCGCCGGATCCCGGGCCTCTGCCGAAATACGTCGCTGAGCCGATCACGCTCTACAAGTCGGGCCTCGGCTCGTTCACACGCAGAATCTCGACTACTAATCCAGAGGCGCAGGCGTTCTTCGACCAGGGCTTCCAGATGATGTACTCGTTCGCCAAGCTCGACGCCGTGCGCTCCTTCCGCGAGGCGTGGAAGCGCGATCCGGAGTGCGCGATTTGCTACTGGGGCGAGGGCTGGGCGTGGGGTTCCTACCTCAACGGACCGATGTCCGCCGAGCACGCCCCGTTTGCGTATGCGGCGATGCAGAAGGCCGTGGCGCTCAAGGACAAGGCCACGCCGATGGAGCGTGCGTTCATCGAGGCGCTGACGACGCGCTACGTGAAGGAGTTCGATCCCAAGAAGCGTATGGATCAGGAGAAGGCGTACGCCGAGGCGATGCGCAAGGTGTACGAGACCTATCCGGACGATCTCGACGTCGGCACGCTGTACGCCGACGCGCTGTTCCTGCTCGAGCCGCGGCGCGGCACTCGCGACGTGAACGCCCCCAACATCCAGCGACTGCACGGAGTGCTCGAAGCGGTGCTGGCGAAGGACGCCCATCATCCGGGCGCGTGCCATCTCTACGTGCATGCGACCGAATCGACGGTGCGGCCCGACAAGGCGGAAGCGTGCGCGCAGTATCTCGGCAAGGCGATTCCGGGCGCGAGCCACATCAATCACATGCCGTCGCACACCTTCAACGAGGTCGGCCGCTGGGGCGACTCGGTGCGCGCGAATCTCGAAGCCTGGCATTCGGATCAGAAGGCCGAGATCGGCGAGGGCTTTGCCATCTATCCCGATCACAACCTGCACATGCTGCTCTACGCCGCGTCGATGGACGGTCAGGGCGCGATTGCGATGCGCGCGGGTAAGGACTACGCAAAGCGCACCAGCGACTCGATGTACGAGGCGCTCACGATGATTCGCTTCGGCCGCTTCGACGAGGTGCTGGAGATTACGAAGCGTCCCGAGCGTCCCATACCGGCGGCGGCCTGGGACTTCGCGCAGGGCTACGCGTATCTCAGAACCGGCCAGGCGGACTTCGCCAAGGTCTATCTCGCGCGCCTCCAGAAGACCATGGAGACGTCAACCGCCGAGTTCCGAAACCATCCAGGGAAGACGCTGCTGAGTGTGCTGGCCGGTATCCTCGACGGCGAAATCGCGCGCGACGCCAAGGACCTCCCCGGCGCGATTGCGGCGTTCGAGCGCGCCGTTGCCGCCGACGATGCGCTCGACTATGACGAGCCGGAGCCGCTGCCCTTTCCGGCGAGACACTGGCTGGGCGCGGCGCTGCTGGACGCGGAGAAGTTCAGAAGAGGCCGAACGCGTCTACCGGGAAGACCTGAAGGATCACCCGCGCAACGGCTGGTCGCTCGTCGGGCTGCAGAAAGCGCTCAAGGGGCAGCAGAAGTCGACCGCAGAGGTGGATGCCGATCTCGCCGCGAGTTGGGCGCGATCGGATACCTGGATTCGCGCGTCGCGTTTTTAGCCGCAGATGACGCCGATACTGATTGCCACAGAAGACACCGAAACCACAGATAAAGCCGCGCGTGCGGGCAGGCTTGTCGTGCAGGTCGGCCTCCCCGCACGCGCGGGTAATCTGTGTCTTCTGTGGTTTCTGTGGTCAATCGCTATCTGCGTGCATCCGTGGCCGGCGTCGCGACGGTGGCCGTGCGCCGCTCTGCGGCCGCTTGCCGTTTCGCGGCCGCCTTCCACACACGCGCGCCGAGCAGCACACCCACGACCAGCGCGTAATACTTGGGGTCCGTGGTATCCAGCTTCACCTTCCACCAGTAGTGGATCACCGCCAGGATCGCCGTCGCATACACGAGTCGATGCAGCACGTTCCAACGGTGCCCACCGAGCCGGCGGATCCAGCCTTTGGTGGACGTGAGCGCCAAAGGAATCATCAGCACGAACGCGCTGAAGCCCATCGTGATGTACGGCCGCTTCATCACGTCTTCCCACAAGCCGTCGAACATCAACGACTGGTCGAGGACGAAGTAGGTCATGAAGTGCAGCGTGCCGTAGAAGAAGGCGAAGAGCCCGAGCGGACGCCGGAACTGCACCAGCAGGTTCCACTTCGTGAGCCAGCGGATTGGCGTAATGGCGAGCGTGGCAACGACCAGGCGAAGGGTCGTGATGCCGGTGGTGTTGGTGATCTCCTCGACCGGGTTGGCGCCCAGATCGCCCCAGACCAAGCCGTAGACGAGCTGCGCGAACGGGACGAGACAGACGAGGAAAACGGCGGGCTTGACCACCTGCCGTACCCATTGCGTGGACGTCATCAGTAGAACTTGCGCAGATCCATTCCTGTATAGAGCGACGCGACCTGATCGGCGTAGCCGTTGAACGGCAGCGTCTTGCGCCGGAAGAACTCACCCAGGCGGCGCTCCGTTTTCTGGCTCCAGCGCGGATGGTCGACGTCGGGATTGACATTGGCGAAGAAGCCGTATTCGTCGGCGCGCGTCTGCTGCCAGGTATTGAGCGGCTGCTGCTCCTGGAACGTGACGCGGACGATCGACTTGATGCCCTTGAACCCGTACTTCCAGGGCACGACCAGCCGCATCGGCGCGCCGTTCTGGTTCGGCAGCACCTCGCCGTAGAGACCCACCGCCATGATCGCCAACGGGTGCATCGCCTCGTCCATGCGCAGCCCTTCGACATACGGCCAGCGAAGGTTGGGCTCGGTCTGTCCCGGCATCTGCCTGAGGTCGAGCAGCGTCGTGAACTTGATGTGTGCGGCCTTCGAAGTCGGCTCGAAGCGCTTGACGAAGTCGGCGAGCGGGAAGCCCGCCCACGGGATCACCATCGACCACGCCTCGACGCAGCGCATCCGGTAGATCCGCTCCTCGAGCGGGAACCACTTCATGATGTCTTCGATGTTGTAGGTGCCCGGCTTGGCGCACTGCCCTTCGACGACGACCGACCACGGGCGCGGGCGCAGCGTGCCCGCATACCGGGAGGGGATCCGCCTTGTCGAGGCCGAACTCGTAGAAGTTGTTGTAGGTCGTGATGTCCTTGTACGAGTTGAGCTTCTCGTTGGTGTTGAAGGCGCTCTTCTTGAGGTCGGTGAGCTTCTGCGCGTTGGGGTTCTGTGCTTCGGCCTCGCTCGTGCTGGTCAGCACCCCGCCGATGGCGCCGGCGGCGGTGACCGCGAGCGCCGTGTTCCCGGCTACCTTGAGGAACTCGCGGCGGCGCAGGTAGACGTCGTGCGGCGTGACCTCGGATTCGCGGATATCGGGTGCCTTTTTGATCAGCATGGACGCCTCGACAACGCGGGCGGCGACCCGCGACTACACCGTTAAGTGATGCCTAATCAGATCTTACCGCTTTGATGCCCGGGCTGCTCCGGGATTTCGGCCCAGCCGTTTTCGGTTTACCTTGTAGGCCCGGAGTGCTCTTGCATTGACGCGCCAACGGGGCGAGAACGCCTCGAGCGGTGTGCCTCCCGGCCGGCCACGTCCGGCGACCTCGATGCGCCGACGTCAGCCCGAGTGAATTGAGGGATCAGTCGATGACCGACGAAACGCCGCGGGTGCTGTCGCTGTTGTCACACGAGCTGAGTGGGCCCCTGGGCGTCATCCGCGGGTATCTCCGCCTGATCGACCAATCGGGCCGTGAGGTTCCGGAGAAGTTCCGGCAGGCGGTGACCGGTGCGCTGCGAGCCAGCGATCGGATGGCTAACGTGCTGGACGAGGCCAGCCTTCTTGCCCACCTGCGCCTGGGCGACATCTCCCACGAGCCACGACGAGTGCCGCTGTCAACGCTCGTGCATGCCGCGATTCAAGCGGCGGCGCTCCCCGAAGACTCGCGGGTCGATCTTGATGCGGCGGCACTGCCGGCTGTGAGCCTCGACGCTGACGAGCCGCGCCTCCGCTCGGCGCTCGCGACGTTGATCACGACGGTGGCGCGCGCGCAGACCAATCAGGTCGCGGTCGAGATTCAGGCGACGCCGACGCGGGTGGGTCGCCAGCGGGCGGTGCGGCTGCGGATCGCGCCGCGGACGTTGAGCGGCGTCGACGCCAGCGAGGCGGAGCTCAATACCGGCCGCGGCGGCTTGGGGCTCGCGCTGCCGATCGCGGCGTGCATCATCGAGCGTCACGGCGGACGGCTTCGCGAGCTGCGGCATGGCGATCGGCCAGCGGGAATCGCGGTGGCGCTGCCGGTCGCGTGAGTGGTGGCCAGGCAACGGCGTCGGACGTGACAAACGACGCGCGTTCGTGCGAAGGTGGTGTCGCTCCGCCAGCCGTCCCCCGCGGGGTCAGACCATGACTCGTGCGCTCCGATCGCGACGTTTCCGCGAATCAGGCTTTTTCCCACAATCGCGGGTTCGCCAGAGCAGTCACGAGTTCACCGGGCGGGGGGGTGTCCAGACGCGGGGCCAGACCGCGCGATCAGACATCCGGCGTCCGAGTCAGACCGCGAAACGGGAAACCCACGAACAGGATGTCCTGAAGCGGAGCATCGCGCGATCTGCGGCCGTCGCCGTCGCGCTCATCGCACTCCTCTCCATCACGGCGCGGGCGCAGGTGCGGCTCGCGGACGAATCCGATCGCGCGGCGTTCCGAGCCTGGTTCGTCCTGCTCGCCGACATCCAGTTCGAGGACACCGCCCCGGAAGTGACCGACTGCGCCGCGCTCGTGCGCTTCGCCTTCCGCGAAGCGCTGCGTAAGCACACGAGCGAGTGGGCGCGCCGCGTGAACCTTCCGTTTACACCGCGATTTCCCGATGTGCGCTCCGCGCCGCTGCCGACCGAGAGCGGCTGGCCGCTCTTCCGCGTCGCCGGCACCCCCGCGCGCTACGCCGAGTTCGCCGACGCGCGCACGCTCGTCGCCTTCAACACCCGCCCGCTGGGACGGCAGTCCACGGCGCTCCAGCCGGGCGACCTGCTCTACTTTCAGCAGCCGTCGCAGTCGCAGCCCGATCATCTGATGGTGTTCGTCGGCAAATCGCACTTCGACGAAGACGCCGCCGATTGGGTCGTGTATCACACCGGGCCGATCGACGACGGTCCGGGCGAGGTCCGCAAGGCGCGGCTTCAGGATCTGTTGCGCCATCCCTCGCCGCGGTGGCGTCCGACGCCAACGAACAAGCAGTTCATCGGCGCCTTTCGCCTCACTCTCCTATGACGCGCCATCTGATCAGACTTCTGCTCACGCTTGCCGCCCTTCTCGCGGTCGCCGTTCCGGTGACCGCGCAGAGCGACACCGAACCAGAGTCCACTCCGGCGTTCAGCCTGTCGAGCAGCGAGATCTTCACTTCGAAGGACAGTCCGGCGTTCTACCTCACCTTCCGCCATCTGACTCAGCTGGATTTCCGCGTCTACAGGGTGAGAGATGCGGTCAAGTTCTTCAGCGGCCTTCGCGATCCGCATCAACTCGGCAGTGAGGACGTGCCGATCCCGACGGAGCGAAGCCGCATCGAGCGCATCGCCGACTGGAAGCGGCAGTATCGCAGCCGCATTCGCCAGTTTTTCCGCGATCAGGTGTCGCACCAATATCGCGCCGAGCGCCGCCGCGCGCGCGACGCACAGGAGATCGCGCAACGGGTAACGCTCAACCGCTCGACCTTTGCGCAGGTGCCGCTGCTCAACCCCGATCAGCTCGTTGCCACCTGGCGCGAGCTGCTGCCCGACTATCGCGATCCCGACATGCGCCGTGTGCCCGTCGAGATCAAGGAGCCGGGTGTCTACGTCGTCGAAGCGGTATCGGGCCTTCTGCGCGCCTACACCGTCGTCATCATCTCGGACGTCGGCATTGTCACGAAGGTCTCGCCCGGTCAGATGCTCGTCTTCGCCGCCAATCGGTTGACCGGCGAACCGCAGAGCGGCTGCGACGTGCAGGTGCTCGCCGATCAGCAGGCGATCGCGAGTGGAACGACGGGCGCTGACGGTGTGCTCGACGCGACTCTCCCGGACGAAAAGCACGAGGATCTCGTGGCGCTCGCGCACTGCGGCGGGCAGGTCGCCGCCACGGATCCGGGCGCCTATTTCCTCAGCGAGCCGCAGCGCCAACTGGTCGGCTACGTCTACACCGACAAGCCGATCTACCGGCCCGGTCACACGGTTCACGTCAAAGGGATCGTTCGCTGGCGCGAGCGAGACGCGCTGCAGCCGTTCGATCGATCCAATCTCGAGCTCACCGCGGTTGATACCAACGACAAAGTTGTGTTCCGTCAGCCGCTCAAGGTAGATGAGTTCGGCGCCGTCAACGCGTCGTTTGCACTTCCTGGCACTTCGTCGCTGGGTCAATACAGTGTGCGCCTCGCCTCGGGGGACGACACCGCGTCCGGCTCGTTCGAGGTGCAGGAGTATCGACGGCCCGAGTTCGAAGTGATCGTCACGCCCGCCTCGCGGTTCGTCGTGCAGGAAAACGACGTGGTCGCCAGCGTCCAGGCGAAGTACTACTTCGGGCAACCGGTCGCCAATGCAAAGGTCCGCTACGTCGTCAATCGCCAGCAGGTACTACTCGCCGCTGCGCTGGGACGACGGCTTCGAGGGAGAAGAGGGGTCGTATTTCTACGGCGGCGATCAGAACGAGCAAGGCGAGCTGCGGCTCGACGCCCAGGGGCGCGGAGAAATTCGCTTCGAGACCGCCCTCGACGAGAACGGCCGCGACTACAGCGTCCGCATCGAGGCGCAGGTCACCGACGCGAGCAGCCGCGAGGTGAGTGGCAACACGATCGTGCACGTCACGCACGGTCCGTTTCTTGTCAGCACGCAGGTGAGCGGCTATCTGTTCCGCGCCGGGCAGACGATCACGACCTCGATCCGCGCCATCGACTACAGCGGCACGCCACAGCCAAACGTTCCGGTGACCGTCGTCCTCGAACGGATCACCTATCCCGACGGCCACTACTCGGAGCCGACTGCTACGCCTGTGAGCCAGACGTCGGCCACGCTCGATGCCAAGGGTTACGCGAACGTGCAGCTGACGCTGGGGGCGCAGCCCGGCACGTACCGCGTCCGCGCGACAGCCGACCACGAGGGCCGCGGCATCAAAGATGACTCGTGGGTGTGGGTGGCGGGACCGCAGGAGGTGTCGGACGTCGAAGAGGAACGCTATCTCGAGATGATCGCCGACAAGAAATCGTATGCGCCTGGTGACACGGCGCGCCTCATCATCCGCGGCGAACAGGTCAGCGGTCCGGTGCTCGTCACCAAGGAGGGACAGCACGTCGCCTGGCATCGGCTGCTCCGCCTCAGTCCCAGTGACTCAATCGACGTGCCGATCGAAGCGGCCGACATCGGCGACGTCTACGTCAACGTCGTCTACATGCGCGACGGGCGACTGTACCGCGCGGACCGGCGCATTGGCGTGCCGGCCACCGGGCGCACGTTGAAGATCACCTTGACCGCCGACAAAGCCGTGGCCAAGCCGCAGGAACCTGGTGTGTTCACCGTGGCGGTCACCAATCAAGCCGGCGAGCCGGTCAAGGCGCAAGTGAGCCTCGGCGTGATCGACGAAGCGATCTATGCGATCAGGCCCGACGACACGCCGGATCCGGTGCGCTTCTTCTACCGTCGCGACTACAGCCGCGTCGGCACGACGTACTCCCGGGAGTATTACTTCACCGGCTTCTCGGGTCCCGAGCGCCTGCAGCTCGCGCGCCGGAAGCGGCGGCCGTTCTCGCTCGCCGACTTCAAGGGCGACAAGGAACCGCAGCCGCAGGTGCGCAAGGACTTTCCGGACGCGATCTACTGGATTGGAAATCTGGTAACCGACGCCGCTGGCACCGCCAAGGTCGCGGTCAAGTATCCGGACGCGCTCACCACCTGGCGGCTCACGGCGCGTGCGGTGACCACCGACACGTTGGCTGGAACCGGCATCGTCCGGACAACGACGACCAAGGATTTGATCGTGCGCGTGGTCACACCGCGCTTCCTCACCGAAGGCGATCAAGTGGTATTGCCGACGATCGTGCACAACTACCTGGGCGAGTCGAAGGACACGTCGATTTCCTTCGCCGCCAAAGGGCTCCAGCCGGCCGCAGGCACGACACTCGCGCCCGTGTCGGGCGCGATCGCCTCGAGCGGCGAGCGCCGGGACGACTGGCGGTTCACGGCGCCGGCCGTCGGCACGGCGGTCGTCACTGCCGTGGCGAAGACAAACGCCGACTCCGACGCCGTCGAACTGCCCGTGCCGGTGCTGCCGTACGGTCTGCGCCGCGAGGCGGGAAGCAGCGGAACGCTGTTCGACGGCGAGACCTCGAGCGAAGTGACCATACCGGCGTCCTCCAACAGCGCGGGCCGAAGCGTTCGGGTGTCGCTTGCACCATCGATGGCGGGTTCACTGCTCGGCGCGCTCGACTTTCTGACGTCGTATCCGTACGGCTGTACCGAGCAGACGCTTTCGACGTTCCTGCCCAACCTCGTGGTCACGCGCGCGCTCACTCAGCTCAAGCTCGCGCCAACGGACCGGTTGACGGTTCTCGATCGTCAGGTTGGCGACGGGCTCACCCGTTTGTACGACTTCCAGCACGACAACGGCGGGTGGGGCTGGTGGAAGACGGACGACAACCATCCCTTCATGACCGCGTACGCGCTGTACGGTCTGGCCGAGGCCAGGCGCGCGGGATACAAGGTCGAGGAGTACCGCATCGAGAACGGCCTGCGCGCGCTGGCGGGGATGTACGCACAGCATCCGCGCGCGGTTCCGGATCTCAAGGCCTACATCGCGTTCGTCATCGGCCGAGCGGCGGGTGAGCGCGACAGCATCTACTACCGTCGCGCCGAGCCCGGCGACGGAGGGAGCCAGGGCGAGTATCGTCGCGCCGAGGCGCTCAACGAGCTCTGGACGGCGCGCGATCGCATGTCGTCGTACGGACGCGCGCTGCTGTTGCTCGCGCTCGACGAAGCCAAGGACTCCCGCGGCGAGGAGCTCGCAACCGCCCTCCTCGCCGAGGCGACCACGAAGGGCGATTTGACCTGGTGGCAGTCGGACAGCGATCCGCTACTCTTCGATTTCGTCGAGACCTCGGTCGAAGCCACGGCCACCGCCGTGCGCGCGCTCGCCCGCCGCGATCCGCGCAACCCGGTGCTCGATCGCGCCGTGCGTTGGCTGATGCTGAATCGCAGCGGCGGTTATTGGTATAGCACGAAGCAGACGGCGATGGCGCTCTACGGCCTTCTCGAGTTGCTGCAGGCGCGCGGCGAAACGCCGCAGACATTTACCGCCGACGTCTACGTCAACGGCACGCTCTCCGGGACGCACACCTTCACGCCGGCGTCGCTCGTCGATCCTGACCCGATCACGATTGCGGCGAGCGGCCGCGAAGGCGCGAACACGGTGCGTGTCGTCAAGCGCGGCGGAGGAACACTCTACTGGTCGGCGACGGGCGTCTACTACGACACGCAGGCGGCGGAGGCACGGCGCGGCGATCGGCAGCTGGCGATCACGCGTGCCTACGCGCGACTCACCCCGATCAAGCAGCGCAACGGGAACATCGTGTATCGCGAGGAGCCCTTCAAGGGCGAGATGCGGCCCGGCGACGTCCTCACGGTGCGCATCACGGTGGCCGGCTCAACCGACTGGCGCTACCTGGTGATCGAGGATCCGCTCCCTGCCGGCGTCGAGGCGATTCAGGACACGCTCGCCTATCCGCTCGAGCGGCCGGCGCGCGAAGGCTGGTGGTACGGCTCGCGCGTCGAGTACCGCGACAACAAGACCGTGTTTTTCCAGGAGAGCTTCGACCGCGGCCGCTATCAGTTCACGTATCTCGTGAAGGCGATCTCGTCCGGTCAGTTCCGAGCCGTTCCCGCGCAGATCATGCCGATGTACGTGCCCGGCGTGGCGGCTTCGTCCGAGCCAATTACGGTCAACGTCACCGTACCCGCGGCGGGCCAGCGATGATCCGGCGCGGCGCGCTCATCGCACTGTGGCTCCTGCTCGGTTCGGCAGCGATGGTCGGCCTGTTCTGGGCCTTCCTCAACACGCCCGAATCCAACGCGCTGACGCTCACCCTGTCGGCGATTCTCGTGCTGACGATGGTGATCGTGTGCGGCGTGGTGGTCAACGCGGCGGTCCTGCTCGCCAACGGTGTGAGCTTCGGCGCCAGCGTGACGACGGGCGTCCGCCGGATCGTGTGGTTCCTCGCCGCGGCGCTTCCGGCCGCGATCTTGATCTGGGCCGTGTTGCGCGCAGATGACTGGGTGGCACGCCACTCTGGCGAGATCAGCGCGTGGTTCATCGCGCGGTTCGGCTGGTCCGATGTCTCGGCACTCTTTCGGACGCAGGAGTATCTGAGCATCTGGCTGCGCTGGGTGCTGCTTCCGGTGACGGCGCTCGCCGCACTGGCGGCAATGCTCAAGGTTGGCTCCGCGGCGTCTCGACACTGGCTGCGCGCGGCCTGGCACTGGCGTCCGCTCCTGATCGCGACGATTGCGTTCGTCGTGCTCATCGCGCTGCCATGGCGCGCGGCCTCTTGGCGGCCGCAGAATCTGCCGGCGAGCTGGGTCGAGCCGGCGTTTGCCGGTCTGCGGCTCGGCCTGATCGCCATCGCCACCGCGACCGGCGCTTCGGTTATGCTGGTGGCCGCCTCGGGCCGTACGCCCCGGAACACCGGCAGTGCCACGTAACGACGACATCACCGACGACATCGACGCGCTGATCACACAGCTGAATTCGTCGCCGCCGCAGACAAAGGCGTTCGACGGCGTCATTCGCCTCGATACGCTGCTCGCCCAGGTCGTCGAGCACCGCGGCAGCGATCTGCTGCTGATTGCCGGCGCTCCGCCGGCGATGCGCGTGGACGGCGCGGTCGTCCGACTGAGCGGTGGTCAGTTGAGCGGATACGATATCGACGAGGTCGTCAGGCCGCTCCTGCCAGCGCACGCACGCAAGCGCTACCAGGACACCGGCATCGCCGACGCGTCGCTCCGGCTCGAAGGGCTCGGGCGCTTCCGCGTCAACCTGCATCGCGAGCGCGGACGCGCAGCCGCGGCGGTTCGCGTGCTGCCCCAGCGCGTGCCGAAGCTGTCGGACCTGGCGCTTCCGCCGGAAGTAGAAGCGCTCTCGACGCTGACGCGCGGCCTCGTGCTGGTGGGCGGCGCGACCGGCGCCGGCAAGACGACGACGCTCGCAGCGCTGGTGGACGAAATCAACCGCCGCGATCCGCGGCACATCATCACGGTCGAGGATCCGATCGAGTACGAGCACACGCACGGCGCCAGCCTGGTCGAGCAGGTGGAGATCGGCGGCGACGCACCGGACTTCCCCGCTGCGCTGCGCGCCGCGGTGCGTCAGGCGCCCGACGTGCTGGTGATCGGCGAGATGCGCGATCACGAATCGATGCGGATCGCGCTGTCGGCGGCCGAGACGGGCCATCTCGTGTTGAGTAGCATCCACACGACGGACATTGCGTCGGCAGTGGCGCGCATCTGCGACTCGTTCCCGAACGAGCGGCAGAACACGATCCGGCAGGAGCTCGCGCTCGCCCTCAGCGCCGTGATGACGCAGGCGCTGGTGCCCAAGAACGGCGGCGGCCGTGTTGCGGCGGCGGAGCTGCTCATGGTCGGCTACGGCGCGCGGCAGCACCTGCGCAGGAACACGCTCCAGCACCTGCATCAGGAAATGTCGCTGACGCGGCGCCAGGGCTCGCTCACGCTCGAAGACTCGCTCGGACGTCTGGTCAAGGCGGGACTGATCACGCGCCAGGAAGCCGTCGCACGCGCCGGCCACCCCGACGAGCTCGAAAGCATCCTTGGCCCGTAGCGTCTGCTGACGCGCCGCAGTGGACTCGCGGCGGCGCCGCTCGTGGGACGGCGGGTTTCGCACCAGGCGATCGCAAGACGCCGAGTCCCATAACGCCAACGGCGAGTCCGACGAGCGACGAACGTCGCGAGCCTACTTCACTTCGCGCCAGCTCCTGCCATCCATCACCTGCCGCCTGAAGCACGCTTCGGCGCGTGCGTAGGCATCGCGGTGTGTGCCGGCCGAGACCGGGCGTAGGAACTCCTCGTCCTTCGGGCAGTCCACCCGCGCCGGCCGCTCACGCGGAGATGGATCCGCGAAGTAGAACGCCGCGCCTTCGCGCACCCACATCGGACGCGCCTGCAGCGCCCCGTCGAGCAGCACGTGCGCCACCTCGTGGCGGATCGTGCGTTCGAGCTGCCCGCGCTGCGCGAGGAGCGTCAGCGGCAGCAGGTCGATCCCGTCTCGATCGGTCGCGCCCGACACCCACCATGGCTGTCCTGTCGCGCGGCCGAACGCTTCCACGCTGGGATGCACCGTGACGCGGATCGCCGGTGGCGCGGCGACACCGGTTTGGGCGGCGACCTCATCACGTGCGCGGCGCACCAGCTGCACGACCGACCCGCGCTCGCTCTCTTCACCCGCCGGAAGCGCCATCATCACGTCGGCGGATTTCGCCGCGGCGGGAGTGGCCGCGGCCGGCGTCACCGGCTTCGACGCCGCGCTCGTGAGCGCGATCGGCGAGAACGTCTGCACACGAAGCGCCGGATAGTAGAAGCGCAGGATCTCATTCGCCGAGGCGCCGGCTGACGCGCGCGCGCCCGCGCCCAGCACGCAGAGCCCGACGCCGTGACCGAATCCCCGTCCGGTGAAGACGTACCCGCTCGACGCGCGCCGCATCTCGAACATCGTGCTCTTCAACCGGTTCCAGCCAGCGACGCGGCCGATTGCCGTACGGAAATCGTCGCCCGACACTTCGGCCGGCGCGAATCCGTCGGCGCGCAGTCGCGAGACACGCCCGGAGGCATTGCGCGACACGATTCTCAGCGCCCGCAACCGCTCGCCGCGGAGGCCGGCGAGCCTGAGCGCGCGCTCGATCTCGGAGGCGGTGATCTCCGACGTCCATCCCGGCTCGTCGCGGCAGGCGTCGTCAACCGTCGTGCGCGCCGACGCGACGTCGATCGCGCCCGGCCACACCTCGGACGCCAGCTCCGAACGCCCGCCGCACCACGCGGAATAGAAAATCGGCGCCGGTTGATTCTCATGCGCCAGCACCCGGCCGGCCGTCGCCTGCGCCGCGCGCGTCGCCGCCGGCGTGGCCGCGCGCAGCACCTGGCAGTGGGTCGTATCGCACAAGTCGAAGCCTTCGCGCCGATGCCGGTTGCGGTTGGCCAGCGCAAACGTCCGGACCGCAATGGCGAGCGCTTCTTGTGCGGCGTCGGCCGCTCGCGGCTGCCCTTCGCCGGCAACGACGCGCGCGACGTACTCCTCGAGCGCAAGCGAGTCGATGCGGAGCTTGCCCTCCCCGTTACCAACGCCGAGGCGAATCACGCCCGCGTCGATCACCGAACCTCCGTCCTTCGCGGGCGACGGCGCGGGCCGCGAGGGCTGCCCGGTCACCCCGGGCGTCGCATCTGCCGCCGGGGTCAGCGCCCCGGCCAGCAGATCCGCAGCCACCGCCGAGGCGTCACGCCCCGCCGCGCCGGGCGTCACGACCACCACGCCGCGAGTCGGCCGGTCGCCCGGCGTGAGCGCAATCAGAATGCCGAGCGCGCCGCCGCCGGGCATCGGCGAAGTACCGGTCTTGGCGAGCGCCGAAATTTTTCGCGCGCCGAGCTCCGACGCCGACCCGTAAGTCGCCGCCCCGCGCAAGCCGTCGAGGAGCACGCGCCGCGACGCGTCAGAGAGCGCCGGCGGACGATCGCGCTCCGCGCTCACGAGGCGAACGATGACGTCGAGCAACGCGCGCGGGCTCACCCGCGGCCCATCGAGCCCGACCAGCGCGGCGGCGTAGTCCGCGCCTTCGCCGATTGGCGCCAGACCCAATCGCACCCGAAGGCGGTTGACCATCGTTTTCGGCAGCCGCGGCGCGAGCGACACGAAGAAGTCGTTGCACGAGTGCGCCAGCGCCTCCGCCGGCGTGAGCGGCCGCTTCAAATCAGGATGGGAGCAGACGTAGCGCTTGCCGTCCACGGTGACGACGCGGCGGCAGATGCGCGCGGTGTCCGGCTCGATCGTGTGGCTGTCGAGAGCGGCCGCGAGCGTCACCACTTTGATGACCGAGCCGGGAAGGATTGGCGTGTCGAGAATCTCCGGCCGTGATTCGCGACGCTCCGCGGGCGTGTCCAGCGAGCGCACGAACCATGCAGGGCCGGTGGCGCGCTGCGCCGCCACGACGCCCAGAGTCGCGATCCAGATCGCGGCCGCGGTCCACACGGCGAGCCAGCCGCGGCTCAGAGACGCGTCTTGCAGCCGGGGCGGCAGCGGCACGGGATCGTCTTGTCCCCCTCGGTGTTGTAGTCGTAGGTGAGCTCTTCGCCCGGCTCGATCCGCCGGGCCGCTCGAATCCAGATCGTCTTGTCGACGACGTCCACCCAGCAATTTGGCTTGCAGGCGTGGTTGATGAAGCGCGCGATGTTGCCATCGACGTTGGCGTCGCGGCTCCAGTTGCGGTTGACGCGAAAGACCCAGATGCACCCCTTGCGCAGGTACCGGTCCTCGCGATTGAGGCTCTGCTTGTTGGTGATCAGCTGACCGTCGTAGTCGATGATCCGCTTGTTCTTGTTGATCGGTTCGCGGGCAAACACGCCGTAGCCATGCAACTTCGATTTGCGGCGCTGAATCTTCGGGAGTGTGACGGGACGAGCCATCAGTTCGAGAGTAGGAGTGTAGCACTCGTCAGTGGTAGAGTGACGGCTCAGGGCTCAGCGTTTCGGTCATTGGAGGTGGCACCGTGCGAGGTGGCTTCTGTGCGTGGTTCGTCGTGCTGGCGAGTCTCTCGGCGACAACAGTGAGCGGTCAGGGTCGACAGGTGTTTCCAGGTTCTATGGCAAACCTCCCATTCAGCGCGGCCATCCGCGCCGACGGCCTCATTTACGTCGCCGGCACGCTCTCGCAAGAGGGCGGCGACATCAAGGCGCAGACCAAGAAAGTGCTGGACGACATCAGCCAGACGTTGCAGAAGGCGGGATCGAGCCTCGCCAATGTCGCGGCGGTGCATGTCTACATCAAGAGCGTGAGCGACTTCGCGGCGATGAACGAGGTCTACCGGACCTACTGGCCGAAGGATCCGCCGGTGCGGACGACCATCGTCAGCGACTTCGTCATTCCGGGCGCTTTGGTGGAGATGTCAATGGTGGCGGTGCCCAACGGCGGAGAGCGGGTCGCAATTCACCCGCCGGACTGGATCCAATCGCCAAACCCCTACAGCTACGGCATCAAGACCGGAGACACGCTCTTTCTCGCTGGCCTCATCTCGCGCAACGGCAAGGACAACAGCGTCGTCGAAGGCGACATGGCGGCGCAGACCAAGACCGTGCTCGACAACGCCGGGCAGATCCTCAAGGCAGCGGGGTTCTCATTCGAGAACGTCGTCTCCTCGCGCGTCTACGTCACCGATCAGGCGCGCTTCCAGGAGATGAACAAGGTCTATCAGACGTATTTCCCGAAGGATCCGCCGGCACGCGCGACCGTCATCGCGCCGCTCATGGGATCGCAGTATCAGGTGGAGATCACCCTCACTGCCAGCAAACAACCGCGGCAGGCGTTCACCACGCCCAACGCCGACGGCACGCCCGGGCGTGCGAGCGCGATTCTGAGCAGCGCCATCAAGTCGGGTAACCGGCTTTACGTGTCGGGCATCCTTGGCAACACGCCCGACAACAAGGGGAACATGGAGGCGCAGACCACCGAGCTCCTCGCACGCGTCGGCCGGACGCTCAAGGCCGCCGGGTTCGACTGGTCGAACGTGGCCGACGGCATCGTGTACATCACCGACATCGCCAACTTCGATGCCATGAACAAGGCGTATCGGACCGTTTTCTCCAAGGATTTTCCAGCCCGCGCGACCGTCCGCACCGGTCTCGTCAACGCGGATGGGCTTGTCGAGATCATGTTCGTCGCAGCAAAGTAGTCATACATGGATGGCGTGATTCGGGCTTGGGGCAAGATTCTCGGCGGCTATCGGCCGAACCTGTCGATTGAAATCACCCGGGAGTGCCCGCTGCGCTGCCCGGGATGCTACGCCTACAACGACGAGCATCTCGGCGGCGGCGTCATGCTGCGCGACGTCCGCGACTTCAAGGGACAGCAGTTGATCGACGGCGTCCTGGCGCTCGTCGATCACCACAAACCGCTGCATCTGTCGATCGTCGGCGGAGAGCCGCTGGTGCGATATCGCGAGTTGAACACCATCCTGCCCGAGCTCTCGAAGCGCGGCGTCTACACGCAGGTGGTCACGAGCGCCGTCCGGCCGATTCCCACCGCGTGGAGTGGGCTCAAGCGCTTTCAACTGGTCGTCTCGATTGATGGTCTGCAGCCGGAGCACGACGAGCGGCGCAAGCCGGCCACTTACGACCGCATCGTCAAGCACATTGTCGGCCACAAGATCACGGTGCACTGCACGGTCACGCGGCAGCAGGTGCGACGGCCCGGCTATCTCGAGGAATTCGTCCGCATTTGGTCCGACAATCCGCACACCGACCACATCTGGGTGAGCCTCTACACGCCGCAGGTGGGCGAGCTCTCGGCCGAGCGTCTCACGCGCGAGGACCGCGCGACCGTGGTCGAGACGCTCTTCGACCTGCGCAAACGCTACAAGAAGCTGTGGATGCCGGAGGGCTTGATCAGGGTCTACGCTGAGCCACCCGACAGCCCCGACGAGTGCATCTTCGCCCAGACCACGGAGTGCGTCTCGGCCGACTTCAAGACCCAGATCACGCCGTGCCAGTTCGGTGGCAATCCTGATTGCACACAGTGCGGATGTATTGCCTCGGCCGGCCTGGCCGCGGTCGGAAGACATCGTCTGCCCGGAGGCCTTCGGGTCGGTGCCATCTTCGAGACGTCTTTGTCCGTGGGTCGCACGATGCGCGATCTGCGCCAGCAGCTCAGTCCGTCGTGAAGCAGCGGATCCTTCCCCCGATCTTCGCGCTGCTGTTCGTCCTCGTCGCAGCGTGGCCCACCGCGACGCAGCAGCCCGGGGTCTTCCGGTCCCGGCCGCGCCGCCGCCTCCACCGCCGGCCTCGGCGGAAGATGTCATCCATTTCGGCATCATGGGCGACTCTGGGACCGGCAGCCGGCGGCAGCGCGAAACAGGCGCGATGATGGACCAGGTTCGGACCGAACGTTTTCCGTTCACCTTCGTCATCACCACCGGTGACAACATCTACGGCGGACAGGATCCGTCGGACATGCAGAAGAAGTTCGTCGTGCCCTACAAGGCGCTGATCGACGCCGGCGTGACGTTTCACGCGTCGCTCGGCAACCACGATTCGGCGGGGCAGACGGTATACGACCTCTTCAACATGGGCGGCAAGCGGTATTACACGTTCACTCGGGGCTCGGCGCAGTTCTTCGCGCTCGACTCCAGCCTGATGTCGCCCGAGCAGGTCAAGTGGTTCGAGGACGAGCTGCAGAAATCCACGGCGAAGTGGAAGATCGCGTATCTACATCATCCGCTGTACTCGTCCGGAATGCGGCACGGTCCACTGACGCCGCTGCGCAACGCGCTCGAGCCGATCCTCGTCAAGCACGGGGTGCAGGTGCTGTTTGCGGGTCACGAGCACTTCTACGAGCGGTATTCGCCGCAACAGGGCGTGCAGCACTTCATCACCGGCGCCGCCGGACAGCTGCGAGTCAAGAACATCCGGTTCACCAAAGACACCGCCGCCGGCTACGACACCGACAACAGCTTCATGGTGGCGCGCATCGCCGGCGACGAGATGTACTTCGAATCGATCAACCGACGCGGCTGGATCGTCGATTCCGGGATCGTCAACCGGCTCGGCGGCACCAAGTCGCTCACACCCACCGGCGTTCGGCAGTAGCCGCGTTCCCGCGCTCCTCCATAAACCGATTCGCGTCCGGGTTCCGTCTAACGGGCCATGGAGCGACTCTGGCAGGACATCCGCTACGGCGCCCGGCTGTCGATTCGCTTTCCCGGCGTCACCGCTGCCGCGCTACTCGCCCTCGCGCTCGGTACCGGCGTCAACACGGCGCTCTTCAGCGTCGTCAACACCGTGCTTCTTCAGCCGCTGCCCTTTCCCGATGCGGACGAGCTCGTGCAGGTGTGGCGCACGGAGCCACCGTCGCTGCAGTTCGGCTCGGCCTCCTATCGCCGCTACGTCGAGTGGCGCGCGCGGAACCGCGTGTTCAGGAGACCGGCGCCTGGGCACCTGCCGGCCTCACGTTGACGGGGCGCGAGGCGCCGGAGCGGCTGCCGGGCGGCGCGCGCGTCCGCGTCGTTCTTCAGGGTGATCGGCGCCGTCGCCCGCGCTGGGACGCTGGTTCTCGGACGAGGAGGATCGCGTCGGCGCGCAAAAGGTCGTCGTCGTGAGCGAGTCGGTACTGGCGGCAACGCCTCGGCGGGTCGCCGCGGCGCTCGGCTCGACGCTGACGCTCGACGGTGCGCCGCACATCGATCGTCGGCGTCGCGCCGGCGTCGTTCAGCGAAACGTGGCGCGTCGATGCGTGGGTGCCGCTGGCGCTGAGCGCCGATCACGGCCGCGCGCGGCAACTTCCTCCTGGTGTTCGGCCGGCTGCGCGACGGATCGGCGCTGGAGCAGGCGCGCGCCGGTGCTCACCGAGCTCGCCGCCGAAATGTCGCGCGCAGTATCCCGAGGATCGATACGGCTTCAACGCCCTGGCGATGCACGACGTGCTCACGCGCGGACCGCGGCAGGCGCTCTGGATCCTTCTCGGCACCACCGGATTCGTGCTGCTGATCGCCTGCGCCAACGTCGCGAATCTGCTGCTCGCGCGCGCGGTGACGCGTCAGCGGGAGATGGCGGTGCGCACGGCGCTCGGCGCCGGCCGCGGCCGTCTGTTGCGGCAACTGGTAACCGAGACGGTGCTGCTGTCGATCGCCGGTGGCGCGCTCGGGCTGCTGCTCGCGGCCGGACTGCTGCGGCTGTTCGCGATTCTCGCCCCGGCGAATTTCCCGCGGCTCGCGTCGATCGGCCTCGACTGGGCGGTGCTCGCCTTCTCGTCGGCCGTGGCGCTGCTTTGCGGGTTTCTCGCCGGCGTGCTGCCCGGGGCTGCACGTGGCGCGCGCCGAGCCGAGCGATGCGCTGCGCGAAGGCGCCACGCGCGGCGCCACGGCGGGTCGGGCGCGCGCCGCCAGCCGGCTGCTGGTGATGAGCGAAGTGGCGCTCGCGGTGATGCTGGTGGCGGCGGCGGGACTCACGGTCAAGAGCCTGCAGCAGCTGACGCAGCAGGATCTCGGGCTGTCACGCGCAACGTGCTCACCTTCGCGCGTCACGATTCCGTCCACCGGTCAGGTGCCGACCACGCGCGAAGCGGCACGCAGGCGCGCGCAGTTCTTCCAGAACTTCGAGGACCGGCTGCGCGCGCTGCCGGGCGTGGCGAGCGTCGGCGCGATCAACATGCTGCCGATCGCGCAGACCGGCACCAACGGCCAGGTGTATCTGCGCGATCGTCAGTTGAAGCGCGAAGAGGCGCCGATCGCCGAGTTCCGCGTCGTCTCGCCGGCGTACTTCGAGGCGGTCGGCATGCGCGCTGGTCGCCGGCCGCGCTGCCCGACGCCGCGCGACACCGCCGACTCGGCGCACGGTCGTCGTCATCAACGAGACGCTCGCGCGCACGCTGTGGCCAGCGCAGCCGCCGGCCGCGGCGCTCGGCCAGTTCATGGGGACCGGCTTCGACGATGGGTCGACATTTCGCGAGGTGATCGGCGTCGTGCGCGACGTGCGGTCGCGACGGGTGGACGCGCCGCCGGACGCAGAGACCTACATGCCGCATCGGCGCAGTATCCGCTGCCGACGATGACCTTCACGGTGCGGGCGGCGATGCGGCGCCGAAGCGCTCGTGCCGTCGGTGCGCGAGTGCGCTGGCGGATCTCGATCCGCGGCTGCCGCTGGCGGCGGTGCGGACGTTCGAGGACGTGCTGGCAGGCGCGACGCGCACCTCGCGTCTCTACTCCGCGCTGACGGCGCTCTTCGGCGTGCTCGCCGCCGCGCTCGCGATCGTCGGCATCTACAGCGTGATGTCGTACACGGTGGCGCAGCGCACGCGCGAGCTCGCGATTCGCTCGGCGCTCGGCGCGTCGCATCAGGGGCTGCTCGCGCTGGTGCTGCGCGAGGGGTTCGTGATGAGCGTCGTCGGCATCGCGCGCGGGCCTGGTCGGGCGCGCTCGCGGCGTCGCGGCTGCTGCAGGTGCTGCTCTATCAGGTGAGCCCGACCGATCCGATGGTGCTGGCGGGCTCACGGCGGCCGGCGTCGCGGCGGCGGCGGTGCTGGGGTATCTCGTCCCCGCCCTGCGCGCGTCGCGGGTGCAGCCGGCCGTATCGCTGCGCGCCGAATGACGTGTTAATTTGATCTGTGACGTTCAGCACGACGACTTTGCTGGTCAGCGTGACCGCCGTGGCGATTTCAGGCGCGCTGGCAGCGCTGCAGGGACACTTCGCACGGCGCCGCACGCTCGACATGGGCTTCGCCAATCACGGCGGGATGTGGGGCGACCTCCTGCTGCTGCCAATCGCCAACGCGGCGATCGTCCCCTATCTCACCGCCGGGTGGTGGATCTGCGCGGCGCTCGCGACGGGCGCCGTGCTCTCCTGCTGGGTGCACATCCACTGGTATCGAGGCGACAATCCTGGCGCGCACAGCCGCGAGCACATGTGGCCGGCGCGGCCGCACGGATCGTGGTGGAAGGATTTGTCGTGGGCCGGGTGGGCGCACGTCGCCTACGTCGCCGGAGAGCTGGCGCTGCTCATCGGCTTCCTGCTGCACCCGGCGCCCGCTGGCGTGGGAGCGGTAGTGTGCACCGTCTTCACGCTGCACCTGCCGCTCGGCCTGTTGCAGCCGCGATGGTTCCTCACGGGTGAGATCGCCGGGCCGCGGCGGCAGCCGCTGCTCGTGCCGCTGCTGGCGGCGCTCTGGATCGTGACGCTAGTGAAAGTCATGTGACTCGATCGCCGAGTCGTCGGAGAAGCCCTCCAGCCGCAGCACCCGCTCGGCGCGGACCGAGCAGACACTCTCCTCGTTCTGCAGCACGCCTTCGACAATCAGAAACGGCGCCTGGACGAGGGTGTCGCGCTCGCGGTCGTACAGATCCGGCCGGACGATCACGTTGGTGATCCCGGTCTCGTCCTCGAGCGTGAGGAACACGAAGCCTTTGGCGGTGCCGGGCCGCTGCCGCGTGATCACCATGCCGGCCGCGCGCACGCGGCGGCCGGTGCGCGCGCGCGGGAGATCGATCGCGCGCAGAATGCCGCGCATCGAGAGCTCGTGGCGGCGGAAGGTCATCGGATGCGGACCCAGGGTGAGGCCGGTACCGGCGTAATCGGCGACGAGACGCTCGTTGTGGGTCATCGACGCGAGGCGGCTCGCCCCGCCATCGTCATCGACCGTCTTGGGTCCGCGATGATCGGACGCTGCCTGATCGTCAGCCGATTCGAACAGTTCGCCCGCGGGGCGGACGGCTCGTTCGACCTGCCACAACGCCGAGCGCCGATCGAGCCCGAAGGAATTCAACGCGCCGATCTCGGCGAGCGTGGTCATCTCGTCGCGGCGCAGGTTGACGCGGCGGACCAGATCGTCCACCGTTTGAAACCGCTTCGGCGGCGCGGACACCGTCGACCACTGGTGCGCGCACTGATTGCAGAAGCCCGCCTCGACGAGCGAGGGATCGTCGCAGCCGCATTTGGGACAGCTCAGATGAGTGCCTAGGGTGCCTGAAGTGCCTTGGGTGCCTCGGGTGCGGGGTGTCTGGTGCTGGGTGCATGGGGTGCCCGTGATCGGCGGACCTGAGGGGGGGCCGCCGCTACGTCCGGTTGGTTTATCGAGTGCAACGGCGGCGATCGCTTTGCCGATCTCCTCGCGCAGGCCCGTCACGTAGCGCAGTCCCACACGCACCGCGCCATCTTCGTCGACAAAGCACTCCCAGTTGGAAATCTGTACGTCGATGGGCGCGAAGCGGACGCCGCGGCGCTGCGCGTCTTTCACCAGCGTGGCCGGATGATAGAACCCCATCGGCTGATTGTTGAGGAGCGACGTGTAGAACGCCGCCGGGAAGTGCGCCTTCAGATACGCGCTCGCATACGCGAGCAGCGCGAAGCTGGCGGCGTGCGACTCGGGAAAGCCGTACAGCGCAAACGAGGTGATCGAGAGCACGATGCGGTCGGCCACCTCGCCGGTGATGCCGTTCTTCGCCATGCCGTCGCGCAGATGGACTTCGATCTGTCGCATCTCGTTTCTCGGATCGCTTGAAGCCCATCGCGCGGCGCAGCTCCTCCGCCTGCCCGCCGGTGAAGCCCGCCACCGCCATCGCCATCCGCAGCAGCTGCTCCTGAAAGAGCGGCACGCCGAGCGTGCGCGCGAGCACCGGCTCGAGCGACGGATGGTCGTAGATCACCGGCTCCATCCCGGCGCGCCGATTGAGATAGGGATGCACCATCTGCCCGACGATCGGCCCCGGCCGGATGATCGCCACCTGGACGACGAGATCGTAGAAGCACTTCGGTTTGAGCCGCGGCAGCGTCGCCATCTGCGCGCGCGACTCGACCTGGAACACACCGATGGTGTCGGCCGCGCGCAACATGGCGTACACCGTGGGATCGTCCGGCGGCAGATGCGCGAGATCGACAACCGCATCGCCCGAGCGGCCCGTGCCGCGCGTTCCGTTGATCAAGGTAATCGAGTCCTGCAGCGCCGCCATCATCCCGAGGCCGAGCAGATCGACCTTGATCAGGCCCATCTCCGCGCAGTCGTCCTTGTCCCACTGCACCACCACGCGCCCGGGCATGCTGGCGTTCTCGAGCGGGACGACCGACGACAGATCGTCCTGGCAGATCACCATCCCGCCCGAGTGCTGGCCGAGATGCCGCGGCAGGTCCTGCAGCTGAGACCAGAGCCGCGCAAAGTGCTGCACGCGCCGATCGCCGGCGTCCAGGCCGGCCGCCCCGAGATTGCGGCCAAGCGATTCGCTGGGATCGGCATACTCGAACTGGTTCATGACTTTCGCCAGCCGATCGATCAGTCCCGCATCGAGCGAGAGCGCCTTTCCCACTTCGCGCGCGGCGCTCCTCCCGCGATAGGTGATGACGTTGGCGGTCATGCCGGCGCCATGCTTGCCGTAGCGCTCGTAGACGTGCTGGATGACGCGCTCGCGCCGATCGCCGCTCGGCAGATCGAGATCGATGTCGGGCCACTCGCCGCGCTCCTCCGAGAGAAAGCGCTCGAAAAGCAGCTCCATTCCGACCGGATCGACCGCAGTGATCCCGAGGCTGTAGCATACGGCGCTGTTGGCGGCCGACCCGCGTCCCTGCACCAGGATGTCCTGCTGCCGGCAGTAGTTGACGATGTCCCAGACGATGAGGAAGTAGCCGGCGAGATCGAGCTTCTCGATCAGATCGAGCTCGCGCGCGATCTGCGCCCGCGCGCGATCGTGATACGGCCGGTAGCGCTCGCGCGCGCCGATGTCGGCGATCTTGCGAAGAAACGACATCTCCGTCTCACCCGGCGGCACCGGATAGCTCGGGAAGCGGTAGCCGAGATCCTTCATCGTGAACTGCAGCCGTTCGGCAAGCGCTTCCGTGGCGCGCACGGCTTCGGGACGATCCGCAAACAACCGCGCCATCTGCGCCGGCGGCTTCAGATAGCGTTCGGCGTTGGCCGCGAGCAGGCGGCCGGCGGCATCGAGCGTGGTGTGCTCGCGAATGGCGGTGAGCACGTCGAAGAGCGGACGCTCCTCGGGCGAGGCGAAGCGCACGCCGCCGGTGGCGACGAGCGGCACGCGGAACGCCTCGGCCAGGGTCGCGAGCGTGTCGTTGTCGTCTTCCTGATCGCGGCGGAGATGGCGCTGCAGCTCGACGTAGAGACGATCGCGGCCAAAGATGCCGACGAGGCGATCGAGCAGCCCGCCGACGCCGTAGCGTTCGGCAGCCAGCAGCGGACGGCCGACGAGCGCGATCAAGCCGCTCGTGTAGCCTTCGAAGTCGTCGAGCGCGAGCGCGCCTTCGCCCTTGGGCGCGCGCAGCTTCATGCGGGTGACCAGACGACAGAGATTGCGCCAGCCTTCCTGCGACGAGACGAGCACGCCAAGCGGCCACGCCGCGGCCGGCACCAGCGTCCCGCGCGGTGGCGACGACCTCAACGTTTGACGCGCTGGTCCCTGGTCCCTGTTGCCTGGTTCCTGGTTCCTGGTTCCTGGTTCCTGATCCCTGATCGTCAACTCGGCGCCGACGATGGCCCGGATGCCGGCGGCCTTGGCCGCGGCATGAAAGCGCGGCGCGCCGTAGACGCCATCACGATCGAGCAGCGCGACGGCGGGGTAACCAAGCGCCGCCGCGCGCTCGATGATCGTTTCCGGAAGCGAGGCGCCGCGCAGAAAAGAAAACGCAGACGAGGTGTGAAGCTCGATGTACGGCACGGGAAGACGCCTGTGCGATCAATCAATGACGCCTTCGATGAACCACTGCCCGACGGTGCGTTCGACGAAGATGCGATACGCTGCGCCGCCGGCCACGAGCACGTCCCACTCGTCGCGGTCCCAGGCCTGGTGAGGCTGGTAGGGCTGGTGGGGTTGGGGGGAATCGGGCGCGGGCGGCGCGTCGTGCGGCGCATGCCCGTCGTTCCACCACTCGCCCGATGTCCGCCACGGCCCGGCCGCCTGCTCCACGGCACCGCCCGCGACGCCCCGTCGATCGATCATGAGGCGCACAGGGCGCCCGTCGTGCATCTGCACCCGCGCGGGAACCGGCAGCCGAAAGCGACGCAGTGCCGTCGCACAAGTCCCAGAACTGCCGTGCCCTAGTTCCTGACTCCTGATCCCTGGTTCCTGATTCCTGGTTCCTGATCCCTGATCCCTGATCCCTGATCCCTGAAACGGCGTCATCTCGAAGACACCGGGCTTCCACGAATCGACCAGTACCGGCGATCCGACATGGCCTTCGCCCATGAGCGCGGTGAGCCGCGCGACGAGCGTCGACACCTGCTCCGGCGACGGCTGCGCCCGGTCGTACAGCGTCCACTGCAGCACTTTCGCCGGCGTGGGCTCGACCAGGACGCGCACGCGATCGATGGCAGCCGACGGCGGGTTCGATTCGAGATCGAGCAGCACCAGCGTCCGCAGCGTTTTGGGATCGCGCATCGGCGCCGGCAGCTGCACGGTGCGCGCATACACCTCGCGCGTGGTGAGGCGGAGATGTGTGTGGAGAATGGCGGCGCCGCGATCGGCGCGCTCGAGCCGTTCGCTGAGTGGCTCGAACAGCCGCGCGAGCACGAACGACAGCGGCTCGAGCCCTTCGATCGGCCACTCGAGCTCGAGCGTCCCCTCGAACGGCTCCTCCGGCACGCACGGCACGAGCGGACCTTGATCTTCTCCGCGGGAGAGCCGCTGCCAGGCGACACCCTTGGCGCCCAGCCGCTCGTAGACGTCGCCGGCCGACAACGCCGACAGCGCGCCGAGCGTCCTGATTCCCCAGCGGCGCAGCACGTCGAGGAGCGTCTGCACGTCCTTGAGCGCGGCTTTGGTCTTCGTCGCCATCGCCGCACGCTGCGCTCCGGTGGCGGTGTGCGGATGTTCGGTGTCTTTGGTGGCGGTCACGCCGCGCCGGATGCGTCTGGTGAGCCTGGCCGCATGCGAATCGCGCGGGTGCGTCCAGCCGCCCCCACAGTTCGAGTGTGGTTTGCTCGCCAGCTCCGAGGTGCGATCGAGCTGCGACTGGAAGTACGGCAGCACGTCCACCATTTCGGCGACGTGCGGCGCCGCGGGCGTCGGCGGCGGCGGCGGCGGTGCGACGCGAGACAACGACGGCTTCGCTTCCGACTCGTTGGTCCGCAGCGTCTCGAGCTCGCCGAGGATGCTCACCGGCAGTTTCGCGATCGCCGCCGGCTGCTCGTCGCCGACGACAACGGTCAGACCGGGCTTGCCGAGTGCGAGCAGCGCCGCGGCCGTTTGCGAGGAGGCGATCGCAATTCGCACGGGAGCGCCGGCGATCGCGCGGCGCAGCTGCTCGCCGATCTCGCGCGGGCTGCCGAAGAGGCGCGAGAGGCCGGAGAGATCGAGCATCACCAGCGGACCGATGCATTCGAAGCGCGGCGTGAAGTCCTGCGCCACCTTGATCAGGATCGCCTGCGGCGCGGAGAGCGAATACAAACACGCAAACACGGCGCGCTCCTACCAGTGCACCGCTGGCGCGCCGAACTCGCAGCGCGCCTCCGCCCGCACCGTCACCTCGCCGGCCATCGTCCGGCGCGGCGAGGACAAGCGGGACGGAATCTCGAGACCCGCCACGCGCCGCGAGCGATCGTGTGCGCCCGCCCATCGCAGTGCACTTGAGGCATCCGCCTCCGCTCGCGCTGAAACATCGGCGAGCTTCGGCGAGACCTCGCCAACATGGGCCGCCGACGGCGAAGGCTGGCCTGTCGTGATCGTCACGCCCGCCGCGCTCCGCGCGAGCGGAACCGGCGCGAGCAGCATGCAGGCCGTGTCGCTGCCTTCGATCACTCGCTGAATCCGCAGCCAGGTGGTCATGGGAATGCGGCGTAATCCGGCGAGCGGCACGTCGGCCACATCGAAGACCACCGCCGTGCATACGCCGGCCTGCAGCACCAGGTTGAGCGCCTTGAGCGCGCGATCGATCGTCCGCTCGAGCATCGTGCCCGGCCCTTCGACGGCGCGTGCGCCAGGGAGCCAGGCCGGATCCACGGCGCCGGCGGTTTTGGAGATCGCCTGCCCGCGCACCCACAGCAGTCGGGACAGATCGAGCCCGGCAGCGGCGGCCGTCGCCGGATCGAAGCGATCGAACGTGTCGATGAGCGCGACGGTTTCGCCGCGCGCCGTTGCCGCGGCGAGCCACGTCCAGGCCAGGCTCGTCCGGCCCGAGGAAATGCCGCCGACGATCTCGGAGAGGTGGCCGCGTCGGATGCCGCCGAGCAATTGGCCGTCGAGCGCCGCCAGCCCGAACGGCGCGATCGCGTCTTCTCCCAGCGCCGCGGGCAGCGCCGTGGTCAGCGTGCGATCGAGCTTCTTGTCGCGTAGGAGCGCTTCGAGGTGAGAACGGCCGCGTTCGGGTATGTGAGGTGCGGGAGATGCGGGAGGTGCATTGGGTGCGAATGCGGCAGGTGCCATGGAAGACCCTCTTTTCGCCGTAGCTTCGCCAATAGTTATATGGTGAATAAAAAGCGAAAGTCAATACTTACTTCGCTAGGTGCCTGGGGTGCCTTGGAGCCTAAGGTGCCTAGGAGTGCGGGGTGCTCAGGTGCTAAGCGCATCCATGCTTCTTTTGCTGCTACGTGCTAGCTGATGATTGGATCCCTGATCCCCTGATCCCCTGATCCCCTGATCCCCTGATCCCCTGATCCCTGATCCCTGATCCCTGATCCTAAGGACCAACACCATTACTGATACGATCGCAGCGCGTTGCTAGCGTTAGTTCTTCAAGCAGGCCGGCGCGTCACGGCGGCCCTTGCCTACCGCGACTTTCGACTGCTCTGGTTCGGCGCCCTCACCTCGAGCATTGGTACCTGGATGCAGAAGGTGGCCCAGGCGTGGCTGATCACCACGATGACCGGCGCGGCGTCGGCGTTCTACCTCGGGCTCGACTCGTTTCTCGGCGAACTGCCGATTCTGCTCTTCATCCTGATCGGCGGGGTGATCGCCGACCGCTACAACCGTCGTCGGCTGATGCTCATTTCGCAGTACATCCAGATGAGCGCCGCGTTCACGCTGGCCGCGCTCGTCTACGGCGGCGCGATCGAGATCTGGCACATCCTGGTGCTCTCCGCGCTCACCGGCTTCGCGCAGTCGTTTGGCGGTCCGGCCTACCAGTCGCTCATTCCGCTGCTCGTCGAGAAGGAACATCTGCCGAACGCGATCGCGCTCAACTCGATCCAGTTCAACCTCGCGCGCGTCATCGGGCCGATCGTCGCCGGGGTGGCGCTGGTGGCATTCGGCATGGTGGCCTGCTTCGCGCTCAACGGGCTCTCGTTCGTCTTCGTCATCGCCGCCATCCTCGCCCTGCACGTCGTCCACGCGCCCGCGCCGGCGACCACGCGGATGCGCGATCAGCTCACCGGCGGCCTGCGCTACGTGCGCGATCAGCCGCAGCTCGTGACGCTGACCATCATCGGTTTCATCACGGCCTTTCTCGGGTTTCCCACCATCACGTTCCTGCCGGTGATCGTGAAGGACGTGTTCAATCAGGACGTCGCGCTCTACACGCGGCTGATGACGTGTGCCGGGGCCGGCGCCGTGCTCGGAGCGCTGGTCGTGGCGTGGATCGGCAAACACCGTCACATGGGGCTGATGCTGCTCGTGCTGCAGGGCGTCTTCGGCCTCTTCGTGATCGCCGTTTCGTTCTCACGGACGATCGTGCTCACCGAAGTGCTGCTGTTCATCGCCTGGTTCCTGCTGGTGATGTGCATGTCGCTGACCACCTCGCTGGTGCAACTGCTCGCGCCGGCGGAAATGCGCGGACGCGTCGTGAGCATCTACATGGTGGCGTTTCGCGGCGGCTCACCGCTGGGTGGGCTGGTGAGCGGGTGGCTGGTGACGCAGCTGGGGTCTGCGCCGACGGTCCTGGCGCTAAACGGCGCGCTGCTGACGATCGTCGCGATGATCGCGCTCACCCGCGACCACGGCTTGCGCGACGTCTAGCGGCTCACGAGACTGTCTAAAAGATCGCCGCAAAGGCACGAAGGACACGAAGGCGAGTCCGGCGCGAGGCGACGCCTCGCGGGTGACGGCCGCGCCGCGGCCGACGTGCCGGACCGACCACGTCCACGAAGACTGCCGCTCACGAACGATAGGGTTGTCCGAGTCTCGATCGCGTATGACATGCAACGACGCCGCTCATCCGGTGGTTCTGATCAGCCTTCGTGGTTTCTCTTCATGGCCTTCGTGCCTTCGTGCGATCTTTGGCAACGTGACTGAGGCACCGCGGCGATGCTGTTATCGCACCAACTGCCGCAGCGGCAGCGTCCACTTCACGGGAATCGACGCCGGCTGGTAGCACACCTTGTCATCGCACGCCTGATACTGCAGCCTTCCACCGATCGTCACGGTGGCCTCCTTCGCCAGCAGCTTCTGCACCTCCGGCGTCGCGAGGATGGTGACGTCCTGGACGAGGCGGAACGGTTTCATGTAGACGTTGACCCGCTCGTCGAGCGGCTTGAAGTGATAGATCTCCGACGCCGGATACTGGGTCGGCTGCAGCTTGAGCCACGGCTGCGGATCGAGCGCGAACGAGATCACTTGATAGTCGTGCTTGCCCGGTGCATACACATGAATCCCGCGATGCGGCTGGACGTCGATCGCGATTGACAGACGCTTGCCCGGAGCGGCTTCGTCGTCGCTGAGCGCGGCCATGACGGTGAGATGCGCGGTCTCGGCCGAGGTCAACGGCCCGCGCGCGGTGGCGCCCTGCCGCACGAGGATGCTCGACACGGTGTTGCGCTCCTGATACTCGTCTTCGAAATACCGCGACCGGACAACCCCCTTGCGATCGAGCAGGAAGGTTCCGGGAAACGGCACGCCATAGGACCGGGTACCCGGTTTCTGGGTCGTGTTGAGCAAGCCGAATTGCTTGATGATCGAGGACCCCTCATCGGCAATCAGCGGAAACGTTATCCGCTGCGCCTCACCGAACGCTTTGAGCGTGGCCGGAGCGTCGTAGCTGATGGCGGCCAGCCCCAGCCCGCGGCGCTTCAAGTCCTCGTACTGACCTTGCAGCTCGACGAGCTGCGTTTTGCAGTACGGTCACCAGTCGGCCGAGCGGAAGAACACCAGCATCAGCCCGTCACGGCCGGCCAGCGACTCGAGCGTTTGTGTGCGTCCGAACTGATCGACGCCATCGAACGCCGGCGCGGCCGTTCCGACCTTTGGCCCGACGCTCTCCAAATCCGGCGCCTGTGCCGTCCCAATCGCGGTAGAAGCCAGTGCCGCCACTAACGCCCACAGAATGCGTGTCAGCATGAAAACAGCACCCCTAAAATACCAGCCATGCAGAAGCTGCTCCGTTTGATGCTGGTCGTCACCTTGCAGGTTACAACAGCCGGCGCACAGACACCGTTTACGGTTGGTGACGTCACTGCCCAGCCGGGCACGCTCGCGTCGGGAGCGCTGCGCGTCGCGCCGCGGGCCGGCGACACTGGCACCGACATTCCGTTCTCTGTCGTCAACGGCGTCAAGCCGGGTCCGGTGCTGGCGCTCATCGCCGGCACGCACGGCATGGAATACACGCCCATCCTCGCGCTGCAGCGGCTGCGCACCGCGATCGATCCGAAGACGCTCACCGGCACGGTCATCATGGTACACGTCGCCAACCTGCCGTCGTTTCTCAGCCGGACGATCTACTACTCGCCCGCCGACGGCAAGAACCTGAATCGCGTGTTCCCGGGCAAGGCCGACGGCTCGCTCTCCGAACGCATTGCGGATCTATTGACGAAAGAGGTGATTGCCCGCGCCACGCACGTGATCGACATTCACTGCGGCGACGGCAACGAGTCGCTGCGGCCGTACGTCTACTGGATCACGACGGGCGCCAGCGACGTCGCCGAGGCCGGACGCAGGCTTGCCCTCGCCTCCGGCTTCGATCACATCGTGATCGATCGCGGCCGGCCCACCGATCCTGCGCAGTCGATCTACCTCTCGAACACGGCGATTCTCAGGGGCAAGCCGGCGCTCACGGTCGAGTCCGGCTTCCTGGCCACCTCGGACGAGGCGTCAATCGCTAACATCGAGCGGGCTGTGGCCGGCTGGCTGCGCGAGCTCAAAATGCGCGATACCGGGCCGCTCCCCGTCGCCAACCCGGTATGGATCGATCGCAGCGAAGTGCTGACAAGTGGGGCGACGGGAATGTTCTATCCGGCCGTGGAGCGCGGCCACAGCGTGGCGCAGGGCACGGTGGTCGGCCGCGTCACCGACTTCCAGGGACGCGTCATGGAGGAGGTGAAGTCGCCGTTTGCGGGAATTGTGCTCTATGTGCTGGGAACGCCACCGATTTCCAAAGGAGAACCGGTGGCGTTCATTGGCCAGATTCAGAAGTAGCGGCGCTAGCGCTTGATCGCTTCGTAGATCGAGGCAGCGCCGCCGCCAATCGCCGCGCCGATGAGCGCGCCCTTCTTGCCGCCAGCAAGTGCGCCAACGCCCGCTCCGGCGCCGGCGCTGCCGCCGATGACAAGCGCCGTCTTCTTCCATGAGCGCTTCGGCTTGACCTCTTCGCGCGCCTGCCGGTAGACGACACGCTCGCGCACGGGGCGCGTCACGGTCTCGGTCCGCACCACGGGGCGCGTGACGATGTCAGATCCGCCGGCGTAGGCCGCCGGCTGGTAATAAGGCGCCGGTGCAAAGGCGGTGCTGTCGGCGGCGCGGCTCACGCAAGTGACCTCGGCCACTTCCCGGCCGGCCACCAGCGATCGCCGAAGGACGGCCTCCTGCTGCGGCTCGCATTGCACCAGCGTGGGCGTGTTGGTCGTGGCGGCGCTCAGCCCGCGCGCGTCGGCGACAGTGATCTCCCTCGGCGCGCCGGCCGCAGCCTGTGTTGCCCACGGATCAACGGCGGCTGGACGTCCCTGCGCCGACGCCACCAGCGCAACCGCGCCCGCGGCGAGGCCGCCGAGCGCCGATCCGAGAATGGCTTTCATCATGTCCTGCACTCCTCCCTGCCCAGGTGGGTCCAAGGAATATGCCATCCACGGAGAGGCCCGAAAAATCGCGTTTTTGTCCGATCGCGCCAATCGTCCCCTCGCGCCGCGTCTCCGATGAGATGCACGGCTGACATGGTGTGAGGACACTCGGCCGCGCCGCGTCTATACTTCATGCGGGCGGCGCTCGCCACCCTGCGCCTTGTATGAATCGCATTCTCGTTGCCGAGGACGACCCGGATATCGCAAGCCTGCTCGCGCATTACCTGCAAAAGGCTGGCTTCACCCCTGACCTCGTGACTTCCGGCAGCGAGGTTGTGTCGCGAATCCGACGATCGCCACCCGATCTGCTGCTCCTCGATCTGATGCTGCCGGGCCTCGACGGGCTCGAGGTCTGCCGCGCCGTGCGCGCCGACCAGAACACCGCGGCGATCCCGATCATCATGATTACCGCCAAAGGCGAGGAATCGGATCGGATCGTCGGACTCGAGCTCGGCGCGGACGACTACGTCACCAAGCCGTTCAGCCCGGGCGAGGTCGTCGCGCGGGTGCGCGCGCTGCTCCGCCGGACCGTTCGAAACAGTCAGACCGACAACCGCCTGGTCTACGGCCCGATCAGCGTGGACATCGACCGGCATCTCGTGCGAATCAACGACAGCGAGATCAAGCTCACGGCCAAGGAATTCCTACTGCTCCAGTATCTGATGCAGCACCGCGGGCGCGTGCTGTCGCGCGACCTCCTGCTGAGCGACGTGTGGGGGTATGCCTACACCGGCGGCACGCGCACAGTCGATGTTCACGTGCGGCGGCTTCGTGAGAAGGTGCCGTTTCTCGAGACCGCGCTCGTGACGGTCAAGCAGTTCGGCTATAAACTCGTCGAGCCCACGCCCCAAAGCTAGGACCCGCGCAAGGATGCGCTCTCGCTATCGCCTCACGATCTTTCGCAGCGCCTCGATTGCCGCGGCGCTGGCTCTGGTGTTCGTTGCGATCATCATCAGCCCGATGCTGAGCGGCACCCTGCAGCTGCGGCTGCTCACCGTTGTCGTGCTCGGGATTGCTGTCGCGGCCGGCGCCGCCTATATCGTGGCGTCGGTGTTAACGGCGCCGCTCGACCGTCGCGTCGATGCGCTGCTCGAGGTGGCGCGCCGCTACTCGGTGGGGGATCTGCGGCGACCTGCCCCCGAATTCGGCGACGACGAGCTCGGCGAAGTCGCCCGGGCAATGGACAACGCCGTGCAGCAGCTCGGCGTGCGCGTGGACGAGCTCTCGCGCGACCGCACGCGGCTGATCGCGATCCTCGGCAGCATGGTAGAGGGCGTGCTCGTCGTGGACGAGCACGGCCGCCTGCAGCACGTCAACGAGACGGCGCGGCGCATGCTCCGCATCGACCATGACGCGCTCAACCGGGCGTACCTCGAAGCCATCCGTCACCCGGGCCTCGCCTCGGAAATCAGCGCCGTCCTCGCCGGACAGCAGACCCAGGGGCTCGAGTTCTCGCTGGTCCGAGAGATGAACCGGACGTTCGTCGCGCGCGTGGCGCCTGTGGTCTCAGCCGGCCGCGGCGTCGTTGTCGTGCTGCACGACATTACCGATCTGCGGCGCGCCGACCAGATCCGCCGCGACTTCGTCGCCAACGTCTCGCACGAGCTGCGAACGCCGCTCACCGCCATCAAAGGCTACGTCGAAGCGCTCAGAGACGAACCGGAGGACGACGACGAGCGCCACCGGTTTCTCGAGATCATCAATCGCCACACCGTCCGGATGGAGCGGCTCGTGGCCGACTTGCTGCGTCTGGCGCGCATCGATGCCGGCCAGGAGCTGGCCGAGCTTTCACCATGCGACGTGCGCGCGCTGATCACGTCGCTCGGCGCCGACCTGGAGTCGGTCGCACAGCAGCGCAGCCAGACGATTCGCGTCGACGTCGCACCGGACGCCTGCAATCTTGTCGTGGATCAGGGCAAGCTCCACGACATCCTGCGTAACCTGGTCGAGAACGCGATCGCGTACGGCGTCGAAGGCGGCACCATCGAGATTGCCGCCAGGCTGACCGGAGGCAAACATCACATCACCGTCTCGGACAACGGGCCCGGCATTCCCGAGGAGCACCTGACGCGGGTGTTCGAGCGCTTTTACCGCGTGGACAAGGCGCGCGCACGGCCGGGCGGCACAGGATTGGGCCTGGCGATCGTCAAGAACCTGGTCAACGTCCTTCAGGGTGACATTACCGCCGGCAACCGCGCCGGCGGCGGCGCGGTCTTCACGATCAAGCTGCCGATGCGGGACCTGCCGCAGCCGGTCTCGTCGAGCGAGGAACGAAGAGCCAGGACCTGAGAACGAGCAGGCGGCGACGCTCGATCCGCGGTCAGGGCATTCCCAGCGCGGAGAGAAGGAAGAACGCCAGCCCCGCGACCATCGCGGCCGCCGGGATGGTAAGGATCCACGCCCACACGATGCGGCCGGCGACGCCCCATCGCACGGCCGAAAGCCGCCTCGTTGCACCGACGCCGATAATCGCGCCGGTGATTGTGTGAGTCGTGCTCACGGGAATTCCAAAAACCGTAGCCGTGAAGATCGCCAAGGCGCCGCCTGTTTCAGCCGCGAAGCCGCCGACGGGCTGGAGGCGGGTGATCTTCTGTCCCATCGTGTGGATGATGCGCCATCCGCCCGAAAGCGTCCCAAGCGCGATGGCGCTGTGAGCAATCAGCACCACCCAAAGGTCGATGCGAAACTCCGGAATCATCTTCGCCGCGAACAAGACGCCGGCGATGATGCCCATGGTCTTTTGCGCATCGTTGGCGCCGTGATTCAGGCTGTAGGCCGCTGCCGACACCAGCTGAAGCCGGCGGAACCAGTGATCGACGCGCGAGGGCGAAAATCCGCGAAACAACCAGAGAATGGAAACCATCAGCAGGAACGCGGCGGCCATTCCAATCAGGGGTGATAGGACGATGAAGATGAGTGTCAGGCTCCAGCCGCCCGGGATGATGGCGGCGTAGCCGACCTTGGCGATCGCCGCTCCGGCGTAGCCGCCAATCAGCGCGTGCGAGGAGCTCGACGGCAACCCGTAGTACCACGTGATCAGGTTCCACGTAATCGCGCCGATCAGCCCGCCCATGATCACGGAATGGGTCACGATCGAGATGTCGATCATGCCGGAACCGATGGTCTTGGCCACGGCCGTGCCGAAGAAGAAGGCGGCGACGAAATTGAAGAACGCCGCCCAGACCACTGCCTTCCCTGGTGTCAGGACGCGCGTCGAAACGACAGTGGCAATGGAGTTGGCCGCGTCGTGGAATCCGTTGATGTAGTCGAACACCAGGGCGGTAGTGACGACGAGCACGACAATGAAGAATTCCACGGCTCGCTATCCGTGCTTGACGACGACGCCTTCGAGTACGTCGGCCACGTCCTCGCAGCGGTCGGTCGCCTCTTCCAGCAGGTCGAACATCTCCTTCCACTTGATTACGTCGATCGCATTCTTCTCTTCTTCGAACAGCCGGCGCAGCGCTTCGTCGTGCACGTCGTCGGCGGCGTTCTCGAGGCGATTCACCTCGACCGCGCGAGCGTGAACGCCGGTCTTCTTCTCCAGGGCCTCGACCGCGTCACGCATCTGCATCGTGGATTGGAACGTGAGCGCCGCAAGCTCGGCGGCGCCATAGCGCAGCTTGGCCATGCGAAAACGACGGACGACGTTGGCAGCCGCATCGATCGCATCCATTACGTCGTCCAGCGAGGTGGCCAGGCCGTGGATGTCCTCGCGATCGATTGGGGTGATGAAGGTACGGTAGAGCCGCTGGATGATCTGGTGCGTCAGGCTGTCGCATTCCTGCTCGATCTGGCGAATCTGCAGCGCCAGCTCCCAGGCGGGGGGATCGGACGCCAGCATCCGCTCGAGCAAGGTCGCCGCCGAAACGATGCGATCGGCCATTCCGACAAAGTCACTGAAGAACTTCTCTTCGCGCGGGATCAGTCGAAATCGAGCCATGTGGCTCAGAGCATTTCACGCAGATGTTACAGCCGTGTTACGGACGCGAGTTTACATGCTTGTAACCGACACGACACAACGTCCTCACACCGGTTGCCTACCGTAGCTTGTCTCTCTTTTTGAGGAACCACTACATGAGCTACGTTCGAACCCTCGCTCTGGTCACTCTCCTGGCGCTGGCCACCCTGACGAGCGCGTTTGCGCAGCAGATAGAATCCAGAATCATCGGCAAGGTCGTCGATCAGAGCGGCGCGGCGCTGCCTGGCGTGACCGTGACCGTCACGGCGCAGCAAACGGGCGCCGTTCGCACGGAGGTGACGGAAGCCGACGGCGCCTACACCGTGACGAACCTGGGCCCGGGCACCTATGTTGTCGCGTTCGAGTTGAGCGGGTTCGGCACCAAGCAGGAGACGGTGGTCCTCGGGCTCGGTCAGGTCCAGACGACCGATGCGGCGCTCGGTGTGGCTGGCGTAACGGAGCAGGTGACCGTCACGGCGGTGTCGCCGGTACTCGACATCTCCTCGGCCAAGATCGGTGTCAACGTGTCACCGGAGGAAGTCGAGAACCTGCCGGTGAACGGCCGCAACTTCGCCAACCTGATGACGCTGGCGACGGGCGCGAGCAGCGACGGCAACGGCGGCTGGGCGAGCGTGCGCTTCAACGGCAAATCGAATCAGCAGAACTATCTCAACTACGAC
The DNA here is from genome assembly GCA_963807105.1 of uncultured Acidobacteriota bacterium. Classification (GTDB taxonomy): domain Bacteria; phylum Acidobacteriota; class Vicinamibacteria; order Vicinamibacterales; family UBA2999; genus DASPWV01. The sequence continues at coordinate 90,982 of CAWEAM010000008.1, forward strand.
GGGGTGGACGGTACTTACGTGTTCGACGCCAGTCCCGGCTATCTCAACGCGACCGGCTCGCAGTTCCGCCTGCAGACGTCGATGGAGTCGGTGGCCGAGTTCCGTGTCAATTCGGGTCTCGCTCCGGCCGAGAGCGGGCTTGGCGCGGGCGGCAACATCAGCGTGGTGAGCAAGAGCGGCAGCAACGCCTATCGCGGCTCCGCGTTCTGGTACCGCCGAGACGACGCGCTCGATTCGGCCAACAAGTACGACGACGTGAAGCAGCCGCTGGAACTGGATCAGCTCGGCGGATCGATCGGCGGCCCGATCGCGAGGAACAAGACATTCTTCTTCGTCAGCTACGAGGGCTTGCGGCAGACGACCGGCCTGTCGTTCACCGAGGCCGTCCCGAGCGACGAAGCCCGCCGGCGGATTCTGGCGGGCGAGCCGACAACCACCGGCGGCGGCCGCAGCCCGGAGCGCACGCGTGCCGTGGCGCCGCTACTTAACGGCTTTCCGCAGGGCGCCGTTCCGGTAGCGGGAAACGTGTTGGTTTCGCTGGCCAGTCTAACGAGCAGTGCCGAACAGGACGAGGACACGGCGTCGTTCCGCATCGATCACCGGTTCAACGACAACAACTCCGTTTACGCCCGCTACCTTTACAGCCAGGGCGATATCGACACGCCCGACCGCACGGTGACTCCCCGCCGCGTCCGGGCGAAGCAGGAGCCACAGAACTTCGTCGGCAACTGGCAGAGCATCATCGGCGAAAGCCTCGTCAACGAGTTGAAGGTGGGCTACAACAAGCCCGAGACGAGCGCGGCCGCATTCGGCCCGTCGGGCTACGACCCGGTCGGCGTTTCGTTGTCTGGCGCTTTCACCTCGTCGTCGATCGATGCCCGTGGCACGACCGGCATCGCCCGCAGCGGGCTGCTCATCCGCGCGACGAGCAACGCGTCGACGACCGGCTCGTCCTTCAACCCCAATTCGCTCGCGTTCAGCGACGCGGCGACGTGGACCCGGGGCGCGCACACGCTGAAGTTTGGCGGTGAGTACCCGCAGGATCGAATCGGACTTCCAGTTCCTGGGCAGCACCGAGATTACTTACAACACCATCAATGACTTCATCGACAACATCGTCAACACCACGGCGGTGTCGCTTGATTCGCCCATCTTCAAGCCGCAACAGTTCTACACCATCGGGTTCGTGCAGGACTCGTGGCGCGCCAGCGACCGCCTGACACTCGAACTCGGCCTGCGCTACGACTATTATTCCGTCGTCAAAGAGGCTGACGATCGGGCGCGGCCATTCTTCGTCGAGGACAATGCCTTCGGCAACGTCGCCGACGGCTTCTATGATGCGGACAAGAACAATTTCTCCCCGCGGCTGTCGGCGGCCTACCAACTGAACGATCTCACGGTGCTCCGTGGCGGCTTCGGCCTGTTTTACGGCCCGGGTCAGTTCGAGGACCGCGTCCAGCCAATGGAGAACTTCATCGAACGCCGTCGCGTCCAGGCAGCGGACGTGGCGAACCTCGCATACCCCGTTGACCCGGCGACACTGAGGGACCTGCTCTCGATTCGTGGTTACACGCACCACTATCCGAATGAGTACAACGTGCAGTACGGCGTCAGTCTGTCTCGAGAGTTGCCCGGCGCGACCAACCTCACCGTGGGCTATACCGGTAGCCAAGGCAAGGACATGTTCCTGCGCGGCGTGGGCAACATCCTGGATCCCATCACGCGGCAGCGCCTGGTGGGCAACTACGGGCAGATCGATTTCAAGACGGCGGGTTGCGTCGACGACATCTCGCTGGGCGGCGTCTACCCCATCTCCGGTTGCGGATATGCCAGCTACGACGCGTTTCAGCTCGGCATCACGCGTCGGTTCCTCGCCGGGTTTACGGGCGGCGTCCAGTACCAGTATTCGCGCAACAAGGGGACCACACAAGGATCGAACGAGGCCGCGACGGCGCAGAACACCTTCGACTTCGAGACCGAGTACGGCACCAACCCGCAAGACATTCCGCACACCTTCAACGGATCGGTCGTGTACCAGATCCCTGGCGAGGGCCTGTGGGCGGGCGGCTGGCGCGTTGGCACGATCATCAATGCGCGCAGCGGCGTGCCGCTGAACGTGACGATCACACGGTCCGACAACGCCACTGTTGCTGGCTCAACGGTGACGAACATCCCCGGTGGTAACAGCCGCGGCACGCAGCGGCCAGACATCGTGCCAGGGGTCGACCCGTATCTGAAAGATGGCGTGCGCTGGCTGAATCCCGCCGCTTTCGCGACACCGCAGCCCGGCACGTTCGGCAATGCGCCGCGCAACTTTCTGCGCGGCCCGAACTTCTGGCAGGCCGACCTGATGTTCTCCAAAGACTTCCGTTTCGCACAGTCGCAGGGTGTGCAGGTGCGAGTCGAAATGTTCAACCTCTTCAATCGGCTGAACTACGAAAACCCGGTCGTGAACCTTCCCGGCAACGTCGCACCGGGCGTGCCGTTCACCGACGGCAACGCCAGCACGTTCGGCTACATTCTGGGACCGCTCAATCGCACGGTCGGTCTCGGCACCGCGCGACAGACGCAGATCTCGCTTCGATACACCTTCTAGGCGCACGGAAGCTCGTTGGCGCACGGCAGCGCGGACCGTCAGGTCCGCGTTGACCGCGTTTCGTTCAGTTCGCAGTTGTCGGTTCGGCGGTCTACAACCTGCAACCTGCAACCTGCAACCTGTCATGCGCAGCACGTCGGTCCGCAGCAGGACTTCGACGGTTCACCACCGGGCTTGGTGGCGCGAACAAACGCGCTCATGAAGCGGCCATCCACTGACTCGGCAAACCCGGGATCGACGCCCGCCGTTTCGAGAAACGACTGCGCATCCGCCGCTCGATAGATCCGCGTCGGCTCGAGATCGACCGACTCGAATCCAGCGCTCCTCAGCTTCGCGGCATACTCGCCTTCTTCGAGCGCGCCCGCCACGCAGCCGATCCAGAGCTCCATGTTGCGCCGCAGCTCCGCCGGCACCTCGCCACGCACGACCACGTCCGACACCGCGAAGCGGCCGCCGGGCTTGAGGACGCGGAAGGCCTCGGCGAGCACGCGATCCTTGTCGGCCGAGAGATTGATCACGCAGTTGGAGATGATCACGTCCACCGAGTTGTCGGGCAGGGGGACGGCTTCGATCTCGCCTTGCAGGAATTCGACGTTGGCAATGCCGGACTTCTGCTGGTTCTCCCGGGCGAGTGCGAGCATGTCGTCGGTCATGTCCAGCCCGTAGGCCTTCCCGGTCGGCCCGACCCTGCGCGCCGACAGGAGGACATCGATGCCCCCGCCGGAGCCGAGATCGAGCACCACCTCGCCTTCCTTCAACTCCGCCAGCGCCGTGGGATTGCCGCAGCCGAGCGACGCGATCACGGCTTCGACCGGAAGCTGACCTATCTGCTCGGCTCCGTACAGGTTGGAGGTGATCGGATCGCCGCAGCCCGATGTGCTGCAACAGCCAGGGTTCTCGTAGCCCTGGCGCACGCGGCGCGCCGCCTCGCCGTATTTCTCCTTCACGACCTCTCGAACGCTGGTGTCCATGGGAACCTCTTTCATATTCGTTTAAGCGAATATATGCCGCCGTGATATATTTGTCAAGGCGAATATGTCCTGCTGCACCGTCAAACCCTTTCCGCGCCTCAAAGGCACGCGCGATCTGGCCGCCGTCTTCCGCGCACTGGCCGACGAAACCCGGCTGCGGATTCTCGCCTTGCTCCGCGACGGCGAGGTCTGCGTCTGTCACATCCAGGGCGGCCTGCAGCTGCCGCAGCCGACGATCTCACGCCATCTCGCGTACCTCCGCAAGTCCGGGCTCGTCGCCGCGCGCCGCGACGGCATCTGGATGCACTACAGGCTGGCCGACGACAGCTCGCCGGTGGTGCGTTCGGTCATCGAGGCGGCGCTGCATGCGCTGACGCATGCGTCGAGCACCGCGCCCGACGTCGCGCGCATGCAGAAGGAACGCTCGCTCAAGGAGCCTGTCGCTCCACCGGCACACTGATGACGACGGTGCTCTTCGCGTGCGTGCACAATGCGGGGCGCTCGCAGATGGCGGCCGCGTTCTTCAACGCGCTGGTGAATCCATTGGTAGCACGTGCCATCTCGGCAGGGACGGCGCCGGCCAAGCGAGTGAACCCAGAGGTCGCGGCCGCGATGCGGGAAGCCGGGATCAGCCTCGAGCAGGCGGCGCCGCGGAAGCTGACGCCCGAGCTCGCGGGCGAGGCGCAGTGGCTCATCACGATGGGCTGCGGCGACGAGTGCCCGGTCGTTCCCGGCGTGCGCCGCGACGACTGGCCGCTCGATGATCCGGCCGCGCTCGACCCGGCCGGCGTCCGGCGCGTGCGGGATGAGATTCGCGCGCGGGTCGCCGAGCTCATCGCACGCCAGCAGTGGTCGCCGGCTATTTCATGATGCCCAGGAAAAACAGCACGAGCTCGAAGACGAGAATCGCGACGATGGCAAATTCGAGCACCTCGCCGCGTTCCATCGCCGTCTGATCGACGGCAAACCGGTAGATGCCGTCGAGCGTCTTCAGCTTCTCCTGCACCGACTCGCGCCAGGCGGTGACGCCGAGCCGCGAGTGCGCCAGCGCCAGCAGGCGCGCCGCGTAGACGTCGCCCACTAGCTTGAGCGCATTTTCCGTGCGGTCGGTGAGCTCGTTCACATCGATGAACAGCGCATGCACCTCCCGCGCCGGACGCGTATAGCGGTGCGGCCACCACCACCGAAAATTGCCCGTGCTCTCGAGCTCCTTGTAGAGGCGCGACAGGCGGTCGTCGAGGAGATCGTCGTAATAGCGGAACTGCAGGAGCTGCGAGTTCGCAAACTCCAGGATCTCGAAGGCGGCATGGATGCCGGCCGGCGTGTCGTAGACGAGCGCCGCGCTCCACGTCGGCACGACGAGATCGTTGGCGAGGTACGATAGTCGGTGGCGCAGCACCTCGTCCCGCTCCTGCGCACTCAACGGCGCGGTCTCGCCGCGCAGCAGCTGCGCGATGGCATCGCCTTGCTCCTCAAGCAGAGCGTCGGCGGTGAGCGGCGGGTCGAGAGCGCTGATCGCAAAGACGAAATAATCCTCCGACTGAAACGTTTGGCGGGGCTTGTCGAGCGCCGCCGCGATGCGCTCGGCGAGCCGACGGCAAACCTGCGCGGCCTCCGTCTCGAGGCCGGCATCGCTCGTCATGTGGTCGGCGATTGCGATGAAGTCGGGCCAGTCGCCGGAGATCGGCCGGCTGAGCGCCAGCGAGACGACGCCGTAGTCGAACAGCTTGAGCCGCACGTGGTAGCCCTGCAGCTCACCCGCTTGCACCGCGGCACCGTCGATTTGCAGCGGCGGCACCTGGTATCTCACATAGGCCGGCGTGGCCGGCTTGGGCGCCAGCTGCGTGGCCTGCGCCGCACCGCCGAGCAACTGCGCCACGCGATTGAGATCGATCGCGTCGGCGATGTCGAAGAGGTAGAAGGCCGAGATCTGACCCGCGCGGATCATGGGAACACGGTAGCACCAAGCGTGTGCGCGATACATCGACTCGCTGCGCACGTCAGCCTCTGCGCCTGGCGGCGCCTCGTTCGCGCTCAGGGGCTCAAGGGAGCAGGTGCGCACATCCCCACATCCCGACGTCTCCACGTCCCTACGTCCCTACGTCCCTAAAAAGAACTGCTGCCGGATGGTCGGCCGACAGCAGTAATGGTGGTATGCGGAGGAACGCCGGAGTTGTCGTCGGCGTGCTCAGAACGATATCGGGCGAGCGTGACGTTCGCGCGTCTTGACCGTAAAAAGTCGAGTACACGCGAACCAGGTGCTGCAGGTGCGCTGGTGCGTTGGGTTCTTCAGTTCGGCGCGTTCCTCGGCTGCGTTCGGGTTCTCAGGTGCAGTAGCACCTGGCCCCTGGCACCTGGTACCCGGCACTCAGGCACCAAGGCACTCCAGGCACCTCAGGCACCTCAGGCTCTCTTCGGCCTTAGAAGTTGAACTTCAGCCCGAACTGAATGATGCGCGGATCGTAGGTCTGCGTGATCGTGCCGAACGCCGCGGCGCTGCGGTTGCCGTTGGGCGCGCGGAAGTTGACGCGATTGAACAGGTTGAAGAACTCCGCCCGGAACTCGAAGCCGCTCTGCCGCCACGGCAGCAGGAACTTTTTCGCCGCCACTAGATCGATCTGCCAGATTCCCGGGCCGCTCACGTTGTTGCGAGGCGCGTTGCCGAACGGCTGGCTCAGATCGGTCGGGACCACGACGTTGTTACGGTTGAACCAGTTCTGCACGTTCTGCTCGCCCTCTGGGGCGTAGGGGTCGCCAATCACATCCGGGCGGTAGATATTTGCGCCGCGGAAATCCTGCTGGATGCTGGACACCTGGGCCTGGGCCATCGGCGTGTAGGTGAAGGTCACGCGCTCGCCCGCGGTCACGGTATTGATGCCTGCCAGCTGCCATCCGCCGATCAGCGCCTCGGCCGCCGGATGCAGGTTGTTCGCCCAGCGCCGGCCGTTGCCGAACGGCAGATCGAGGATGAAGCTGGTGGTGCTGTTGTACGGCTGATGGTATGCCGACAGACCGAAGTCGGCGTCCATGTTGTAGAAGTCCTGCGGCGCCGGCGCGTTGCCGTTCGGGTTCTCGAGCGATCCCGAGCCGTTGTCCTGCGCGCGCGAGAGCGTCAGCGAGCTGAGCAGATAGATGCCTGCGGTGAGGCGCCAGTCGAACTTGGTCTGGAAGGCGTGATACCGCGACTTGCCGCCGTTGAATGAATAAGTGATGTCGCCGAATTCCTGAATCGGCCGGCGGCTTTGCAGCGACAACGTTCCGGCGCTGTTGTTCGGCGCCGCCTGATTGAGGTTGGCAAACAGCAGCATGTCGTCGGCGCGATTGCCGACATACGCGAGATCGATGAGCGCGCCGCGCCACAACTCCCGCTGCACCGAGGCAAACCAGCTCTGGACCGCGCTCGAGTGGTAATCCTCGGGCATGTAGGTCACGTTGGCCGCGAGCGGGTTGAACTGCGTCGGATCGGTGAGTCCCACCGGGTAGCCTTGCTGCGTCGTCCGGAAATCCGGAGTCGTCGCGGTCTGCACGACCACGGCGTTGATCACCTGCGGGCCGTTGATCGGAAGGACGTTGGCGCCCCCGGCGCGGTGGAAGTGCACGTAGCTCACACCCCAACCGCCGCGAATCACGGTCAGGTCGTCGAGACTGTAGGCAACCCCGAGCCGCGGCCCGAAGTTGTTGCGATCCGGCTCGACTAGCGCGCGCGATTCGAGCGAGCCATCGCTCGCCGCCACCATCCGCAGCGCATCCGGATCGAAGTTGGACAGGATGTTGTCGCGTTCCACCCACGGCGTCGCGTACTCGTAGCGAAGCCCGGCGTTGAGCGTGAGCCGATCGTTGACCCGCCAGTCATCCTGCAGATACGCGAAGTGCATGTTCTGCCGCAGGTTTGCGATCAGCACGTTGCTGAGCGCGAACCTCGAGCGGAGGCCGAACATGAAGTCCCCGAGGTTGTAAAGGTTGTTGTTCGTGGTAATGCCCGCCGGCCGCGTGAGCTGGCCGAAATATTCGTCGCGCCCGTACAACGGATTGACGTCCTGCACCTCCGTTTGAACGTGCTGGAACTCGTAACCCGACTTGAGCGAGTGGCGCCCCTGCAGCCATGAATAATTCACTTTCGGGTTGAAGACGCGCGGATACTGCCACTGCGGGTTCGTTGCCTGGCGGCCGAGATCGGAGTAGCCGGTGATCAGTTGGGTCGGGAGGCCAGCCGCGACCCGCGGATCGTTCGGCAATCCGGAGATCCCATACGCCTGCGCGGCGTCCTGCTCTCCTGCGAACAGCGCCGCCGGGTTCTTGCCGCCCTCGGTGTAGGACCATCCGAAGCGCATCTCGAGGAGCGACGTGCCCGACGGAACCCACGTGACGCCGGTCGCGAACTGCTTGTTGCGCACGTAAGTCTCAGCATTCCCGGCACCGCCCGACGGCAGCGGGATGTTCGGGTCGTCGAAGAGATCGACGTCGCGCCATCCGAAACGTCCGAACGCCGAGAGGCGAGGACTGAACTGGAAGTCCACTTTGCCGCCCGCTTTGTCAGTGTCGTTGGTCGCCTCTTGAAGAATCTGGTAGTTATTCGAGGTGCGATCGTTGGTTGGCGCCGGCAGGTCGTTGAGCACTTTCCGCGCAAAGGCGGTCATCGGGATTGGCGTGCCGGCGGGATACCGCTCGCCGGTGAACGGGTGAACAACATCCACCGCGAGAATGCCGCGGCGCTGATCCATTGTGGCGATGGTCGTGCTTGCGGTCTGACCACGCGTCTGCCGGAAGCCTTCGAAGTCGGCGAAGAAGAACGCCTTGTTGCGGATGATCGGACCGCCGACGACGGCGCCGTACTGATCGCGCTCGAACGGCGGCTTGACGCCGTCCGGTGGGCGGAAGAAGCCGGTCGCATTGAGCTTGGTGCGCCGCGCGAACTCCCAGGCCGACCCGCGATGCTGGTTGGTGCCGCTGGCGTACGCGACGTTGATCGTCGCGCCCGCCGCGCGTCCGTATTCGGCGCTCATGTTGTTGGTGACGACCTTGAATTCGGCCACGGCATCGGGTGACGGCTGCATCACCTGGTTCGAGAAGCCCTGATTGCTCGTGCCGTAGGCGTTGTTGTCCACGCCGTCGATCAGGAAGTTGTTGAACGTCGAGCGCAGCCCATTGACATTGAACGACCCTTCGCGCGGCGTCGCGCCGCCGGTGTTGAGCGCCGATAGCCGAACGCCCGGCGACAGCAGGGCGAGAGCGGAATATTCGCGGCCGTTGAGCGGCAGTGCGCGTGTCTGCTCCGCCGTAATCACCTGACTCCGCTCGGACGAATCGGTCTGCAGTAGCACGGTGCGAGCGCTCACCTCGACTTGCTCGGTCACCTGGCCGATGGCCATCGACAAGTCGACGCGCTGACGCGCGCCGACGGTGACCTGTACGTTTTCGACGAGCGCCACCGAGAAACCGGGCTTCTCTGCGGTGAGGACGTAGGTGCCGATCCGCACGGTGAAGAACTCGAAGTTGCCGTTCGCGTCCGACTGACGTTCGGCACTCACGCCGGTCTGCACGTTGGTCAGTGTGACCTTGGCATCGGGAACCACAGCGCCTGAGCTGTCGCGGACGGTGCCCACGACAGTGGCGGTCTCGAACTGCGCCAGCGCCGGCGCGGCCGCGCACAAGAGGAGCGTCAACAAGGTGGCGAGTGTCTTCATCATGGTCTTCATCCCGGGCGCGATAGTAGGCTTATGCGCCGCTGCGAGGCAAGGAACCTCCGCCGCGAGGACCCCACACATCTCGTGTTGGTGGCCCCGGGCGGACGACTGCGGCCACGCCCGCAGCACGGTTATGTTAGCAACGGTTCGTGACGCCGTCACAACGCGCGGGTTAACAGGCTGTGAATTAATATCCATCGGTCGATGCGCCGGGCCGGCCGGCTTCGACCACGAGCGAACCGGCCGTCCGCAGGTCGGCGTCAGGAACCGATACTCGATCAATCACTTTGAAGTCGGCGCGCATCGTCTGCGGCGTCGCGGTGCACGCGATGTAGCCGCGCCTGGCGCTATGAAACTTGATGTGAGGATTGTCGGGACGAATGCGTTCCCAGGTCTCGCCGACCTCGGCGCCGTCGCCGCCGGAGGTAATCGACGAGTTGGTGAACTCCACACCGATCGTCGTCGACGCTGGGTTGGTGAAGTCGAGCTTGAGATCCGCGCCGTAGTGCAAGTGCACGTCGCCAGAAAGGATGATCGGGTTGGGCGCGCGTGTGTCGCGCAGCCGCGTGTACAGGCGCTGGCGCGCGACGATGTAGCCATCCCACTTGTCCATCGAGAACCGGGCGGACGGAGCCGCGGCCGCGTTGTCGCGGGCAAAGGTCGGCACCTGCTGCCCGATCACGGTCCAGCGGGCGCGGGCGGACGCCAGGTTCTCGAACAACCAGCGCTCCTGCTCGCTGCCGAGCATCGTCCGCGAGGGATCGATCGCGGCGGCACAGTTGGTCGCGCCCGATCCGCCGCAGCCCTGATCGGAACGGAACTGCCGCGTATCGAGCACGTTGAAATCGATCAGATTGCCGAACACGAGCCGGCGATAGAGCCGCATCGCCGGGCCCAGCGGCAGCAGCGACGGCCGCAGCGGCATCGCCTCGAAGTACGCCTGATAGGCGGCGGCGCGCCGCAACATGAACACCTCAGGCGGCGTATCGCGCTCGTCGGCATCACCCGCGTAATCGTTGTCCACCTCGTGATCGTCCCACGTCACGATGAACGGCGCGGATGCGTGGGCGGCCTGCAGGTGCGGGTCGGACTTGTATTGCGCGTAGCGGTTGCGATAGTCGACCAGCGAGTAAATCTCATCGCCATGATGGCGGCGAACCGCGCGCGCGTTGCGGCCGGCGTGGTCGCGGCCCTCGTAGATGTAGTCGCCAGTATGGAAGACGAAATCGAACTGCTCGTCGGCCAGATGACCGAACGCGGTGAAGAAGCCAATCTCGTAGTTGTTGCAGCCGCATGCAGCGTAGCGCAGCGCGCCGATGTCGCCGCCGGCCGGCGGCGCCGTTTTCGTGCGCGCGATCGGGCTGGTCGCGGAGCCAGCGTGAAAGCGATACCAGTACTCACGTCCTGCCTCCAGGCCCTCGACCTCGACGTGAACGCTGTGCCCGAGTTCGGGTCGGGCGATGACGGTGCCGCGGTGGGCGACGGTGCGGAACGAGCTCTCGCGCGAGACTTCCCATCCCACTTCGACATGGGCCATCGGCATGCCGCCGCCCGCGAGCGGATCGGGCGCCAGGCGCGTCCACAGCACGATGCTCGTCGGCCACGGATCGCCGGACGCGACGCCGAGCGAGAACGGGTCGGACTTGAACGACGGCTGCGCCATGAGGCGGCGCGGCACGAGCGGGGTCAGCATCGCCGCGCCACCCAGCCTCCAGGCCACGTTGAGCAATTGGCGACGGGTGAGACGGCTCACAGCACGGTCGTAGAACCGAAGTGCGTCGTTCATGGCACCCTCTCCGCGAACAGCCTAGCGACGGGCTGTGCGGCGGATGCAACAACGGCGTGTCGCGGCTGTAAATTTTTGACGGCCTACCGGAACCCCTGTTCCCGCACGGGCGGCGCCGCGTTTGGATCGAACAGCTTCCAGTCGAAGCCTGCCCAGTCGATCAGCGTCGCCGCCACCTGACTCGCTGTGATCGGCGGGTGGTCGCGCCACTCTCCCCGCCGCGCCAGCGAGGGTGACACGAAAGCCATCCAGGTTTCGTTCGAGCCCACGACCTTCCGGCCGTGATCGCGCCAGTCGGTGCCGTGATGGCCGCGGCCGTGATCGGTCGTCAACAGCATGCTCGTTCTGCCGCGGTACTCCGGCTCCGACTGGAGCCATGACCAGAGCTCCTTCAACCAGCGATCTGTTCGAGCGTAGGTCTCGAGCACACGGTCGTAGCGGCCATCGTGCGCCCAGTCGTCGGTTTCGCCGAGCGCCAGGTAGATCACCCGGGGGTGATAGCGCGTCAAGTGATCCATAGCGAACGCCATGGTGTACGCGTCATGCCGAACGCGTTGCCACGGTGTCGGAGTCTCGAATTGCAGAAGGCTGAGCTGCTGTATCAGCGAGTCGTGCGGCGGATAGACCTCAAAGCCGGCATTGATGGTCAACGTGCCTTCACGGTGCTCGGAGATCTCATTGAAGACGCTCCACGACGCAAACACCGCTACTTGTTCGCGCGAGAGCGATGCCTTGTCTTTCAAAAACTCGAGCACCGTTCGATTCGGATTGCGCAGCGGGTCGTTGCTCTTGATCACGTCGTCGTGCGCACGGCCGACGAGAATCTCCGAATACCCGGGATACGAGAACCAGTGCTCGTTGGTCAGGTGCACGCGGCTGCCAAGCTTGGGGTTTCCGGCGATTGAGCCGTGCTCGCGCAGCAGCGTGCCCCAGAAGAATGGCATCAGCTTGGCGCGACGCTCTTCGGGCGTGGGCGCCCAGAAGCGGTTGTAGACCGCCTGCTCGTCGAGAGCGGCGCCCTCTCTCAAGGTCGACGACAACACTGCCGCGTCGAGCCCGCCGAAGATCTCCTCGGTGCGCGCACCGTCGAGGGTGATGAGCACAACCGCGTGCCCGGCTGGCGCCTGCGCGAACGGCGATGTCGCCGCCGCGGCCAGAGCCAGTAGAACGAGCAGAAGCCGAAGACCGAGCATGTCGCACCTCAGACCGTGCCGTTGCCGCCGGAGTCCAGGCGAAGCGATGTCGGACCCATACTAGAAGACCAGCCGCAGGGAAAATTGAATCGTGCGCGGTCCAGCCTGATCCACGGTTTGCGTGGCACGCACCCGCGCGAAGCTGGATGACGCGATATTCAGCGACGACGGATCGACGTCGAGGTTCTCGACGTTGAACAGGTTCGAGAAGGCGATCTCCGTCCGCACGTGGGCGCGGCTCGACAGCATGAACCGCTTGCCCAGCGTCATCGAGAAGACGCGCGTGCCCGGCCCGTGCAGCACGCCGACTTCGCCGTTGCCGGAGCGTCCGATGTTGTCCGCCGGTCGCGCGAACGCGGCGCGGTTGAAGTACGCGTCCACGGTCGGATCATCGAAGTTGCCGTCGCCGATCATATCCGGCCGCTGCGCCGACGTGAACCCGCGCAGCGTCGTGCCCGTCCCCGACGGGTCGCCGTTGCTGAAGAACGGCGTGAGAAACGGGCCCGACTGCAGGAGGAGCACGCCGGTCACGTCCCAGCCGCCGAGCAGCAGGTCGAGGCCGGGGCCGATCGTCGACAGGTAGGGACGGCTCCGCCCAAACGGCAGCTCGTACAGGAAGGTGCTCACAAAGCGATGCCGCCGCGTGAAAGGAACGTCGCCGTAATCGGCGTCGCCGCGAAATAGATCGAGCGTGGTGGCGCCGTTCTCGGCGGCGAAATTCTGCGGCACGGCGCCTCCGGCGTCTGAAAGGTGCCGAGCCAGCGTGTAGGACATGTCGAACGCCAAGCCTCTGGTGTAGCGGCGGCTTGCAGCCAGGCCGAACGCGTCGTAACGCGCCCTCGGGTCGTTGTCGCGGGTGGTGACGACGTTCCAGTCCGGGAACGGGCGCGTGCCCGCAACCGCCGCATACCCGCTCGTGTTCGACGGCACCTGATTCAAGTCCGGACTCCAGATCAAATCGCGCGTCGTCGAGCCAACGTAGCTTGCCCGCAGTCCGACGTTCCATCCGAGTTCACGTTCGACTGTAACGTTCCACTGCGCCGTTTGGGGATCCTTCATATCCACCTGGTTGGCTCGGCGGAAATCGAGGGTGCCCGGCGGAAGGGCGTCCTGCGCCGTCGCGGCCGAGGAAATATTGGGGAAGACGAAAGGATTCGTCACGCTGTTGGCAAACGCCGGCGCCGCGGCGGTCACGGTGGCAACCATCGAGTAGTTGACCGACCCGAGGAGCGGCACGGTGTAGAGCCCGAACCCGCCACGAATGACGGTACGGTTGTCGCCGAACGGGCGCCATGCCAGACCGACGCGGCGGTTGAAGTTGTTCTTGTCGGTAAAGCGCAGCGTCTCGGGCAGCCCTGCCTCCGCCGCGGTCACAAACGGCGTGTTCGGAACCGAATTGCGAACGAACGCCGGCACCATCGCCAGCGACGCTTCGTCCGAGACGACGATTCGTCCGCCCGGAAAGTCGCGGTCGAAGTTGCCCAGCTGATTGCTGCGATCGCGCATCGGCGGCCGCAGGTCATAACGCAGGCCGTAGTTCAACGTCAGCGTCGGCGTCGGCCGCCAATCGTCCTGCGCGTAGAAGGCGAAGTAGGTGGCGTAGGGATTCACGTCCGGCGCGGGAAGGATGTAACCGGTAAATCGCGGCAGGCCGAGGAGGAAATCGGCAAACGCGTGACCGGTGAACGAGCCGTCGAACTCGTAACGTCCCAGCTCCTCGCCGTCGAAGAACGAGATCTGATCTTTGGTACTCGACCTGCTGAACGTCAACGCCACCCTTGAAGGTGTGACGTCCCTTGATCCAGGAGACGTTGTCTGACACCTGATACACGCGGCTCAGGATGTTGAAGGGCTTGGTGCCGCCGGTGGAGATGAACGATCCGTCTGCGAAGCTCACTGCCGGGAACCCTCCTGTGGACGGCGGTCCGGGCAGTCCGAGCCATCCGATCTGCGCAACGATGTCCGCGCCCTGGCTCGCGTTCTCGTAGCTCGTAATCTCGCGCGTGCCCGAGAACCCGCCGCGAATCTCGTTCAGCATGCTCGAGCCGATCGTCGAGGTGTGCGCGGCGGCGAACTGCCGCACTTCGGTGCGGCGGAACGGATCGCCCTGCTTGGTGTTCCAGTTTCCGGTTGCACCGCGGTCCTCGGCGTTCTTGATCGTGAAGCGTCCGAACAGGCGCTGGCTGCCCGAAAACGCCTGATCGATGCGGCCGTCGAACCCGTCAACCGTGTAGTCTCCCGGCGCGTTGACCACGTAGTTCGGCTGATTGATCGCCTGGCCGGTTGTCTGGTTCTGTCGCTCGTAGAGCAGATCGAGCGCCCGCGCGGAAACCGGATTGATCGGAATCTGATTGTTCGGGTAGGTACCGCCGCCAATCGGATTGCGGATGGCCGTGGCGACGCCCGACAGGTCGCCGGCGCGCCATGCATCCGGAGGCACGACCTGCGACAGGGTGGACTCGTTCGGCCGCCGCACGCCTTCGAACGTGCCGAAGAAGAAGGTGCGATTGCGGACGATCGGTCCGCCTGCGGAAATGCCGTAGGCGTTGCTCTCGATCTCTGGCTTGATCGGCTCGCCGCTGGCGTCGCGGGGCGCGAACTGGTTGACGGCACTCAGTCCGCTGTCCTGAAAGAACCAGAACGCGGTGCCGTGAAACTGATTCGTCCCGCTCTTGGTCGTCGTGGTCACGTCGCTGACCTGCATGAACTCCGCGTTGTTGCTCGCCGAGCTCACTTTGAACTCCTCAATCGACTCGACCGACGGGAACACGTCGCGCGACGGGCCGCCGAACCGCACTCGCTGCGTCGAGATGCCGTCCACCGAGAACGAGGTCATGAACGGCAGGCTCCCGGCAACCGACACGTTGCCGCCACGGTCCTGCTGCACGCCCTGCGCCAGGGTCGCGACGACGAGCGGACTGGGGTTGTTGGTGGCGCGGAAGTTGAGGGCGAGCTTGCTGATCTCATCGCCGGAACGGCTGGAATCGATCGTCGCGCGATCGGTCTCGATCGCGGGCTGAACGGCAACGACGCTGATGGTCTCCTCTGTGCCGGCCGGGGCGATCGAGACGTCCGCCCGCAGAGTTTGCCGCGCGAGCAACTCCAACTCGCGCGACTCCTCGCGAAAGCCGGCGAGCGTAATGACCAGCCGGTATCTGCCCGCGTTCAGGTTCAGAATCTGGAAGCTACCGCTCGCATCGGTCGTCACCGTCCGCGTGAAGTCGGTGCCGAGCCGCGTCGCAGTTACGGTAGCGCGGGGAACTACCGCGCCCGAGGCGTCGAACACCGTGCCGGTAATCGTGCCGAACGTCGACTGCGCCGCAACTGGTGGCACAACGATGAGGAGAAGCAGCAGCGTCAGTAAGCGCGCGACAACGCGCGTGCATCGGGTAAGCGTCGTCATTTCCAGTCCTCCGGTGGCGGTAACGGCAACAGCCGCAAGCGCGCGGCGACCGGATGCTAGCGAACGACGGTAACGACGTCGCGACGGCAGCGCGACATCGTTGTCGCAAATCGCGCGGGCGATGATGAGTCACACGCTCGTCGCATCGCTATTGCATCATCGGCGCGGAGGACGAGATGAGCGAACACGAGACCACACCCGACGAACTGCAGGACCAACAGGATGCGACGCAGGACGGCATTGCAAACGACGAGGGCCGCGACGCTGATGACGAGTCTGGAGATGAAGAGCCTGTCGAGGGCGAAATGAAGTGATACGACGCTGACTTCGCCGTCCGCTTGGGCCCCTTCGGCGGCCCAGCGGACGGCATCCGATCCGGCGCGTGGTCAAAATCTCAGCTGGATCGATGCCCCGTTAGCTCGACCGAGTGTCAACCAACCAGCCCACGACATCGAACACTCCTCTCATCAGAGCGTGGCACAAGTTCTGAAGAAGACTCGACATGGACGTGCTTGTTGTCGACGTCGGAGGGACGCGAGTCAAGACATCGACCGCCACGTCCGAGCCGCGGCACTTCGAATCGGACGCTGATCTCACGCCCGATCGACTGGTCGAGCGGGTCCTTGCGCTGACGCGTGATTGGAGTTTCGACGCCGTTTCCATCGGCTATCCCGGAGCGGTGGACGCGAAAGGACCAACAGCCGACCCGGGCAATCTTGGAAGCGGATGGGTCGGCTTCGACTTCGCATCTTCGTTCGGGAAGCCAGTGCGCATTGCCAATGACGCCGTGATGCAGGCACTTGGCGCGTACGACGGCGGGCGCATGCTCTTTCTTGGGTTAGGCACAGGACTAGGCTCGGCGCTGGTCGCCGAACACGTCGTCGTCCCGCTGGAGCTTGGGAGCCTGTCCTGGAGTGCCGGCCGCACGCTGTTTGAAACGGTGGGCCGCAAAGGACTCGAGGAGCTTGGCGGCGACGCCTGGCTCAAGGCGGTCCACGCGATGACGGAGTCACTCGGTGCCGCCTTTGCCGCCGACTACGTCGTGATCGGCGGCGGCAATGCCGATCGAGTCAATCCGCTGCCGCCCGGCGCACGCCGGGGCGGCAACCACGACGCTCTCGTTGGTGGCGTTCGATTGTGGGAAGAGCTCATCGAGCCGCACGATCGACAGCCCAACCTGGTCTGGCGGGTGATCGCATGACTTTTCGGGTACTGGCAGCGGACTACGATGGCACACTGGCTACCGACGGCGAGGTGGATGAATCGGTCGTTGCGGCGCTCGCGCGCGCACGCGACAGCGGCCTGGCTCTCGTTCTCGTGACCGGGCGTGAACTGGCGAGCCTGTTCAACACGTTCGCGCACGTGGACGTATTTGACCGGGTCGTGGCTGAAAACGGCGCTGTGCTCTACGATCCAGGGACTGGAACGGTTGACGTGCTCGCCCCAGCGCCGCCGCCAAGCCTGCTCAGCGCACTCGAACACACGCAGATACCCATCTCGGTCGGCCACTC
Source organism: uncultured Acidobacteriota bacterium (assembly GCA_963807105.1). Classification (GTDB taxonomy): domain Bacteria; phylum Acidobacteriota; class Vicinamibacteria; order Vicinamibacterales; family UBA2999; genus DASPWV01. The sequence continues at coordinate 108,126 of CAWEAM010000008.1, forward strand.
GATCGTTGCTACCGTGACCCCGCACGAGCGCGAGATGCTCGCCGTCATGCGGTCGCTCGGGCTGGAGTGGCGCCTCATATTCAACAAGCGGGCCGTGATGGCCCTCCCGGCCGGCGTCACCAAAGCCACGGGCCTCGCGGCCGCGCTGCAGGCGCTGCACGCGACAGCAGACCAGACCGTGGGCATTGGCGACGCCGAGAACGACCTGGCGTTTCTGCGCGAGTGTGGCCTGTCGGTTGCCGTGAGCAACGCCCTGCCTGCAATCAAGGAGGTTGCTGACCTGGTCCTGCCAACCGCACGGGGCGCTGGTGTGATCGAGCTTGTGACACGACTGCTCTCCAGAGATGTGGCGCGGTCTTGCGACGATCGGGAAATCAATCTGTCCCGGAGCGTCGCCAAGCGTCATGAATGACTCTTCAGCAGCCGCATGTCTCACATCGAGCGCAAACGGGCACGGCGCGCGATGACAACCTTCGATGGTGATGAGGAGCTCGACGCGATCGCTGCCGCGAGTGGTTGACGCCACGCCAACCACGTTCAGCGCGCGGCCGTGCTCCATGGCCGCGCGCTGGCAGATGCGCGCAATTGCATCGAGACTCGAGGGCATCCGGGTCGAGGCTTTCACGGCACTGTTGATCAAACGATGCGAACGGCTACCAGGTTTGCCGGCGACGCGTCTTGACGCTATCGCGGTTTGAGGGCCTGTTTCACCTGGCCCGGCGGATAAAGCGGGCCGGGCAGAACCTGGGCCTCGAGATCGATCACAGATGGATCGATCGCGAACGCATAGAGCTGCGTCGGCTGAGTCGGAATCAGGTCGTTGTCGCTCATGACGTAGAGCACATGCCGGCCGTCGCTCACCAGGTCCGGTCCCCACGCCAGCGCCTCGATTTTCTCGGCAATCGCGTTGCTGTCGTTGAGATGAAGACCGAAGGCCGGCTCGAGGAGATCGATGAAGAGCTCCTTGGTGGCGGGGACGACGCCGGCGGGCAGTCCGCCCGCGGGAAGGGTGGCAATGGCCGACACGTCAGTCGCTCCGCTCAGGTCGATCTTGTAGATCGTCTTGCGGGTCGGCGGCTGCGGTGCGGCCGACAGCCACGACCTGTTGTCACGTTCGACGACCAGGAACTCGTGGTCGTTGATAGCGAGAATCTCGCTGACGCCGTGCCCGCGATTGATCGCGTCGAGCACGTAGACGTACTCGTGAGTTTCGCCGCTGGCGACATCGAGGGTGAGAATGCGGTTGTTGAGGCCCAGGCGATCGGTGCTGGATGGAACGAGTCCGTTGTCCTGGAGCAATGCGTTTTGCATGATCCCGATCAGCGTGCTTCCGTCAGGACTGATGGCGAGCCCTTCCATGCCGCGGTTTGCCTGCCGGCCGGCGCTGTTACCCAACAGTTCGGCGTTGGGATCCGAGTTCGGATTGGCGATCACGAATCTGGACGGCACCGTGATGCGGCGAACCAGATGTCCTTGTCGATCGAACTCGAAGACATAAGGCCCGTACTCATCCGAGACGTAGAAATTGCCGTTGTAGCCGACACGAATACCTTCTGGATCCAACCGCAACGTGGCGAGCTCGTCGTCCAGATCGAACGCGCCGGCCGCGCCAACGAACGTCTTGCCGAACTCGTTCTTGAGAAAGCGCGTGTCGAGCAGCAAGGTACGGATGTTGGGGAACGGCGCAGCCGTGTCGAGTGTGATGTGCAGGAGGTGGATGCGGTCGAGAAACGGCACATCGGTCAGGCCGTCGAACGGTCCTCTATCCGGCGCCGATAGAAATACGTTGTCATGGCCGGTGTACGTGAGGTCTGAGCCGATGCCGCCGAAAATCGCTTTTGGGACACAGTTGGCCGGAGTGCCGGACTGGCAGATCGTGCCGGTCAGCCCGGACTTGTCGAGCAACGACCCGCTGATGATGCCCTTTCCTATCAAGGTAATCCCGGCTGGAGGCGCCGCCGCAACTGAAACAATTACGAGAACGAACGCCACAATCGTCGCGCGCACGATACGTGTCATGAAGACTGCTCCTTCTGGCGTGCCGAAGAGACCAAAGCCGCGTCATCAATAGCAGGCAGGAGCAAACGATCTGCGACGAAGTGGTGACGATCGTGTGAACTTCGGCAACATGACCATCGGAGCCCGCTACACCCCTGCCCGTGACGCAGGTCGAAACCGCCCGTCCTGAGGCGGCATGCGCACAAAGTGATGGAACCGTCACCTGGCCGTCATCGAGTCTTTACGCGCGTGCTCTTAGATCCGGCGCGCCACATCCTCGGGAGGGACGCATGAAAAATCGGGGACGACCTCATTGCTCGGCCTGGCCTGTGTCGGGGCGATCGCGACTGGCGTGGCAGGCAGGGAGCCGCTCGTGGTAGCACCGGTACTGAGCACGGCGCCGCTCTACAACTATGAAGACGCGCCTGCGACTCCCGACGCCGATGATCCGGCCATCTGGCAGAATCGCGGCAATCCGCGGCAGTCGTTGCTGATATCGGGACCGCGAAAGACGCCGGCTTGCTCGTTTACGACATGGCCGGACTGCTGATGCAGGCGCTGCCACCGCCAAACGCCCCACGCGTGTTGCCAGGGGATCCTGCGACGCCCGGTGGTGTCCGATCGCGGCTGCGGCCGCATCCGCTTCTACAAGATCGACTTAGGCGATCCCGACGGTCCGCTCGTAGACATTACGGCGCCCGATGTGCCGCGCGTCTTTCCGACTCGCTACGAGCAGCCGTCGCCGCTGCAACCATCCTGCGCGGTGGAAGGATGGCGCGACAATCCAGTCGACGATCAGAACACGGTCTACGGTCTCGCCGTCGCACAGGGCACGGTCGACCAGATATTCGTGTCGCAGCGCGAGCGTGGACTCGTCCGACAGCTGGAAATTGTTTCGGCGAGCGATGGCAAATTGAGCTATCGGCTGTCAGCGCAGCGACGCCGGCGCTTGTTACTTTGATGAACGACCAGTTGATCGAACCTGTCCGATCGTTCGGTCAACCCTATCGCGCCATACCTGACGACGACGAGTTCGAGTGCGAGTACGGGCCCCAGGACAACCCTGTGACTGGCGCCATCCGCGCGGTTGGCTCGCCGGTCAATGCCGGTCGATTCCTGGAGGCCGATCTCGAGGGATTGAGCATCATCGCGAGCCATCCCGGCCGAACGCTGATGCTGGCCTCGAGTCAGGGCGATTCGAGCTTTTACTTCTACGAGATCAGCGCCGGCGGCGCCGCCGCACACCAGGGTGTGTTCTTCGTCGAAGGCGTCGGCGATACCGATGGCGTGCATTACGTTCCAGTACCGCTCGGTCGCCAATATCCGTTGGGCCTGCTGGTGGTACAGAACGGCGCGGCGCCCGAGCCCCCGAACACCGGCGAGGTGAATGGCAACGAGTTCGACGGCGCGACGCAGTTCATGTATGTGAACTTCCTCGACGCGCTGCAGGCGCTGCGCCGTTGAGATTGCGGGGCCGCATCGATGCCCACGGCACTGCCCGAACGAAGTACCCGTCGGCGGTCATGCGCAAGAAGCCCTCGGACAGGAGCGATTCCAGTCCTTGTACCGTCTCCTGTGATGTGCTGGCGAGCAGCCGGCGCACCTGGCTCGGGGTCAAACGGAGCGTCGGCTGATCGACGTATTCAGCGCGAATCAGCTCCCTCGATGCGGCGCCACTGTCGCGCCCAGAATTGATGTTCGACATGCCTTAAAGCTAGCGCGCCCCGATGACGGATCGATGACGCCGCGGCAACAGCGGTGCGTCTCTTCGACCGAGCGCCGTGCTGCACGATCGCTGATCGCAGAATCGTTTTACCGCTTTGTGCGTGGGCCGTCTCGGGGTCGTCGCGCCGGCTTACTACAGTCGGCGGCATGCATCTCTACTCCACGCTGATTTGGCTCATTCAACCGCTGCTCGCGATTCTGCTCGTCAGTTCGTCTGACGCCCAACCTGCTCTGCTCAGTGTTCACGGTCACGTGCGCAGTTCGGAGCCGCTCACCCGGTCGATCATCGCGGCGGGGTATGCCGCGTCGCCGTCGTTTCGTCGGCTCGTTGCAACGATAGAGGCGTCCGACGTGATCGTCTATGTCGAACGGCGCACGATGTGCAGTAAGCAGCTCGTCGGCATGACGCGGTTTGCGGCGGCTGCCCCGGGAGCCCGTTATGTGCGCGTGACGATCGACCGGGAGTTGCTGCGCGCGTACGCCGCAGCCGTGCTCGCCCATGAGCTGCAGCACGTTGTCGAGATCGCCAGCGCGCCGTGGGTGGTCGATCGCTCCGGCGTGCAGCGTCTGTTTGAAGCAATTGGTTACACGAGCGGACACGGCGGTAAACGGTACGACACTGATGGCGCCGTCGCTGCGGGCAGGCGGGCGTTGAGTGAATTGCTCGCGGTCAGCCGGCGGTCCGTCGGGCGACGTGACGAGGTGGCCGCTTCCGCCGACAGCTCGACCCATCGCTGAGAGACACTTGTAACAACTCGACCGGTCCTGTTGTTGCATCGCTGTTACAGCGACCAACTGGAGGATCTGAGTATGTTTCGACAACCTGAGCCGACAGCGCTGCTGCAGCACTCGCTCCAGGGTCTGTTGGCACAGTTGCCGGCGCTGCGGGATGGTCAGGAGGAGGCGATTCACGATGCGCGCGTCGCAATTCGTCGCCTGCTCGAGGCCGCGTCGGTCGCACGCCGCAACTACGACGACGACTCGTTCACCGACATCGAGCGCCGTCTGACGCGATTTTTCAAGGCGCTCGGCCGCGCCCGCGATGCCGACAGTGCGCAACGGCTCGTTCAGCATGTGGAATCGCGCTTCCCCCTTGCTCCGGCGACGCTCGGGCAGCTGCGCGCATCGGTTGAGCACGCGCAGCTCCGATCACGGCGGAAGGTCGTCAAGGCGCTCGAATCGCTGGAGATCGAACGGATCCCGGGACAGCTGCAGGCGGCGCGCAAGGCGCAAGCCCGGTTCCGCCGCGACAACTCCTGGCGAGGGCGCATGCGCGGCCACATCGCCCAGCGCGCGAGCAACCTCCGAGAAGCCATCGACCATGCCAGCGGCGTCTATTTCCCAAAGCGCGCGCACTCGGTCCGGGTCGCGCTCAAGCAATTTCGCTATGCGCTGGAGCTCGGCATGATCACCGGCGGCGACGGGGCGGCGCACAGCCGGCGGCCGCTGCGCAAGGTGCAGACTTGGCTCGGTGACGCCCACGATCGCGAAGTCCTCCTCGAGCGCCTGCACGATCTGTCGGCAGAGGACGTTACGGTGAACAGTCAGGAATCGGCGGCAGTCGAGCAGTTTCTCACTAGCGAGCTTGCCGAGCTGCATCAACGTTACCTTGCCGCGCGTCCCGCCATCGTCGACGCGTGCCGCAGCGTGACCGGCACATCGCGAGCGGGCATGCAGACGTTGAGCGTGGTGACCGCCGCGATCGCGATACCCGCCTTGCTGGAACTCGAGCGGCGGCGACGCCTGAGAACGGCGCAGCACCGACCTTTACCCTTGCGCGATCCGGCTGCTACGCCGCGTAATGCATCGCCCCCGACGGTGGACGCTCGCCAGGACACGCCGATCGGTACGTATTGAAGAGCGGCGCCAACGTGCGAACCCAGCGCCGTCCGATCGCGTATATGGAAGCGGCCGATCAGCGGCAGTCCAGTCTGCGCCGCGATCCAGACCGCGCCCAGACCGACGGGGCCCGGCGTCGTGAGATGTACGAGGTCGATCTGATCGCGTTGCACGCGCCGCAGATACTCCCGCCTGCGTGGCAGATACATGCGCATGTCGGACGCGGTGTAGACGCGCGGGCGGATGTCGGCCGGCGTATGCGCGATGAGCGCGGTCAGCGTCGTGGTCACGCCCGTTGACTTTGCCGAAATCGCTGTCGGTGAAGACCGCGACGCGCATCCTAGGCCGCCAGTTCGGGCACGTGCGCCGCGCGCGTCGGGCGGGCGACGAGATCGAAAAGCAGGTTCTCGTTGAAGCGCTCCTCGGTGATGAAGTGCAGGTACGCGCCGGCGAGCGCGATCGGCACGATCGGTAACCCGAAGACGGCGCCGAACACGCGCGCATGCGACTGCCAGTGCAGCGGATGCCGTCCAACCTCGGTCAGCTGCTCGATCCAGAAATTCCCGCTGAAACGAAACACGTCGGACACCATCGTCAGGTAACTGCCATGACGTCCGCCGACGCGCACGCGGCCCTCCCAGAGGCCGGACATGAACTCCTCGCGAGTCCGCGAGCCCGGAACCTCGGTCCAGGTGTGGCCGATCCCGCGATGCGTATGCGAGTCGCTGCCGGCGATGCCCGGTTTGCCCGCCGCCCCGGCAAGGCACAGTGCGGTCCGATTCTGAATCGCCAGCCGCGACCCGTTGATCGTTTCCAGCGCGTTCACCCAGGGCAGAAGGGCCGCGACGTGCGGCGCCGTAATCGGGCCGTTGATGCCAGACGCGACGTGGTTGAGCGACGTGAACAGCCGCTCGTGCCGGAGGTAGCGCATCAGATCGCGCACGTCGTGACGCGAGCGCTGGATCTCACCATGCTGCCGCTCGGTCAATCCGAAGACATTGAGATGGACCTTCACGCCATCTTCAGGGAAGACGCCGGTAACCTCGCAGCCAGGGATCATGTCGGGCCGGTCGGCAAGCGTCAGTGCGCCGGCCACCTCATCGTGATCGGTAACGGTCACCAGATCCATGCCGCGGGCCTTCGCCACGCGGTAGACGTCCTCGGGCGCGTTGTAGCACTCGCGCAGGAGGTTCTGCAGCGGCCAGATCGTCGAGTCTCCGGAATGCAACGTGTGGACGTGAGTATCGAGCTTCACTTCCCCCTCCATGTTTCCGACGGCATTTCCGTGCCTGCGTCGCTTCGATGTCGCCGCGCTATATGGTGGATGCCCGAATTGACAATGCTGTGGCGATTGCATGTCGAATGCGCAAAATTACTGGCGGATATCGAGATGGACGGCGTCCTTGGGACGGTGGTGTAACAGCTCCGAAACGAAATTGCGGACGTAGAGGCGGAAGACCGCGCCCTTGCCCATCGCGTTGTAGCGGCGCGCCGAGGTATAGAGAAAACAGTCGTAAGCGAGAATGACGTTGCCGTGCGCGAACAGCCGGCGGCCGATGTTGGTGTCCTCACCGTGAAACTCGATGCGGGTGTCGAAGCCGTCGATTGCCTCGAGCGCCGTCCGCCTGACGGCGAAGTTGCCGCCGTAGAACACGACCCCGATCTTGAGGATGTACTTCGCCAGCACGTGCGTCGCCGGCCCAAGCGTGAAATCGTAGGCGCGAATCAGGGTGCGGCCCCACAAGTCCCAGTCGTAGAAGCGGTAGCTGCCCGAAAGCGCCGTCAGCTGCGGTTGCTGCCCGAAACGCCGCTCGATGCGGCCAAGCCACCAGAGCGGCGCGCGGCAGTCGGCATCGAGATAGACAAGGAGATCGCCGGCCGCCTCGCGCCGCCCGCGCTCGCGCGCGACCACGAGACCTTTGCGCGGCTCATCGATCACGCGCACTCCGGGAAACGCGGCGGCGACCGCTCCGGTGCGATCGCTGCTGGCGTTGTTGACGACGAGAATTTCGTCGGCAGGGCGCGTTTGCGCCAGCAGTGACGCGACACAGCCGCCGATGAAACGCTCTTCGTCGTGCGCGCACACGATGACGCTGATTTTCACGAAAGCCACGTTAGGCGTCGTGCGTAACCGCCGCTCGTCGTGCGCGTAACAGGACGGTTAAAAGGGGGCCGGTGCTGGCGCCACCGTAACGACCGCGACCCCGCGAGCGGTTCTCACCGCTCGCGCGAGATCGACGGCAGGTGACCGAGCTGCCGGAGCGTGCCAAGATCGTCGCGGGCAGCCCAGCTCTCGACGATCTTGCCATTTGCAAATCGGAAGATTTGAATCGCCGGCGTTCGAATCACGCGGCCGGTCGGCGGCATGCCCATGTAGCCGACGGTATCGGTCGCCGTCGCGGTGTATCGCGTGACGACGAAGTCGCCTCGGCAACCATTGCCTCGACCTGGATGCGAAAGTCGGGCAGCATCGCACGGAGCATGCTCACGATCCGCTTGACGTCCTCTGGTCCGCGCGCGGGAAATGGATCGCCGGGGTCGTGCCGCACGTATTCCGCGGCGACGATCTCATCGGCAACCGCCAGATTCCCACGGCCCCACAACTCCTCGCTCCACCGACGCGCCGTCGCCTTGTTCTGCTCGATCGATGTGGCAGGGTCGTCCTTGACGGGAAGACTCCCGGCGCCAATCATCACCACGAGCGCCACGGTTCCTGTCGCGAGTGCCTGCCAAACCCTGGTTTTCATTGCCCTTCTCCTTGACTTCACAGTAAGGCGTCGCGCAGCCGTGTCCATTGATCTATGTCAAGAACGCAGGTTGGCAGCTCGGAACCGCAACTTGGGCTCAAATCATCGCGGCAGTTACGTCGCAGCCGCGCGCGGCGCCGTAAAATGGCGGCGAGATGATTTCGGCGGAGCGGACCGTCTACGAGCTGTTCGACGGAATCGCGTCGCGCACGCCGGATGCGATTGCGATCCGGTATCGTGGCGCAAGTTGCAGCTACGGCGAGCTCGCGGCACGGGCGATGACGCTGGCCCGCCGTCTGCCGGGGTCGGTCGACCCGCCGGCGTTCGTCATCCTGCTCGGCAACGAACCAATCGCCGAAACCAGCGCCGTTCTCGCCGCGCTTGCCGTGGGCGGCGTGGCGGCGCCCGTCGATTCTCAACAGCCCGAGTTTCGCCTTGCGAGCATCGTCGCGCACTGTTCGCCCACAGCTATCCTCGCGACGGCGGCCCTCAGCGGTCTTGCCGCGCGGCTGGCCGCACGCATTCCAGTCCTCGTCATCCCCAATACGATCGACGAGGACGCTCGAGTGGCGATCCGGGCGACGCCTGACGCCGATGCGTACGTCTGTTACACATCGGGATCGACCGGCGTGCCCAAAGGGCTGGTGGCCACGCATCGCCAGCTGGTGGCGCGGGCCCTGGCAACCGGCTCGGCCCTTGGCATCCGGAATGATGATCGCCACACGGCCCTCCATTCCGCCGCGGTTGGCGCCGGCTGCTCGACACTGTGGCGAACGCTGCTGACCGGTGGGACGCTTCTTCCGCGCCGTGTGCCCGTAGAAGGCGTCCAGCGGATGCTCGAGTGGCTCAACACCGAGGAGGCAACGATCCTGGCCTGCTCGCCCGCGCTGTTCCGGACGTTCATGGGCACGCTCGCGGCCGGCGATCTCCTTCGCACTGTGCGCCTGCTGCGCATTGGCGGGGAACGCGTGACACCGGCCGACCACGATCTCTTCAAACGGCACTTCTCACCCGGCGCGCGGTTCGTCAACGCCTACTCGTGCACCGAAGCGAGCAATGTGACGCTCCACGTGATGACGCACGACAGCGTCTGCGACGAAGACTCGGTGCCGGTCGGCCATCCGCTTCCGGGCTGTCGCGTCAGCATCCTCGACGAGGACGGCAACAACCTGCCGCCCGGCAGCATCGGCGAGATTGCCGTCGAGGGACCGTTTCTCGCCCGCGGATACTTCCGCGACGGCGAGACAGGCAAGCCGTTCGAGCGTGTTTCGGGAGATCCAGGCGCGATTCGCCTGCGAACTGGCGACATCGGCAAGATGCGCGCCGACGGATCGCTGGTCCACCTCGGACGCAAGGACTTCCGGGTGAAGATCCGCGGCTTCCGCGTGGAGCTCGAGGCGATCGAGGCGGTGCTGCAGCAGGCGCCGGGCGTGCACGCGGCGGCAGTGCTGGTGCGAGAAACGGCAGCGAGCGCGACGACCTTGATGGCGTACGTCACGACTGACGGCAGCGTCGCCGACACCGAGCAGCTCTGGGCGCATGCACGAGCCCACTTGCCCACCGGGAGTGTGCCGCACCACTTCGCCGTGATCGACGCGATGCCGCTCACCGCCAGCGGCAAGATCGATCGCAAGGCGCTGCAGGCACTCGACGCGGCGGGCCTGGATCACGACGCGCCGGCGCCGTCGACTGCGACGGGCGACGAGGCGGCGATCGCCGACATCTGGCGGGATGTGCTGGGCCACGCGCGATTCGGCAGGCACGACGATTTTCTGAGTGCGGGCGGCGACTCGTTGTCGGCGATGCGCGTGCTCACCAGGATCCGGCAACGCCTCGACGTCGAGATCGCCGTGCAGACATTTCTCGGATCACCGACGGTGGTTGCGTTGAGCGCCGCCGTCAGCGAAGCCCGCAGACGCGACGCCGCCCTCGACGAGCGCGACCTGCGCGCCCTTCTCGACGAGATGGAAGCCGAGCGATCACGCCCGCTGGACTGACGAGTCCGCCAACGCACGCTCAATCGCCTGCGCAACAATCGCCGCGAGCGCGCGCACGCGTGGTTCCACGAGGATATTGGCGTGTGACCCGGCAACGACGTGGTACTCGACCGAATCGGCCAGCGTCTCCCAGCCGCTGATTGCTCGCCGCGGTCGCATGAACGGGCCGGTTCGTGAGCGCACAATCACAATCGGACCTGAGAAATGGGTTGGGTGGTGTGATTCAAACGCCTGCCACCGCTTTTCGAGCCCCGGACGGTACGCTTCTGGATATCGCCAGGTTCCCAGGCGGTCGCGCACGTCGAGCGCCGCGGCAGGGTGTTCCTGCCCTGCAACGCGCTGCATCGCCTTTGCTGCCGTCAGGCGCAGCTTGCTGCGGATCCTTCCGGCGAGCGCGGCTCGAGACGAAGCGAACACATCGTCAACGAGAAAGAACGCAACGTGCCGGACATACGCCGAGAGCGGCAGCGGCGGAAGTTGCTGCGCACGCCGCGTCACACCCGGTAACCCGGCGTCGATGAGCAGCAGCAGGCCGACCTCCTGACCGGCCTCGACGAGCCGGCAAGCCATCTCGAACGCGAGCGGGCCGCCCCACGAGTAGCCGCTGAGCAAGTACGGTCCCTTCGGCTGTTTGCGCAGCAGCAGCTCGACATAACGTCCTGCCGTCTCGGCGATGTTCGGCGAGTCGGTGAGGGTCGGAATCTGCGCCTCGAATCCGAACACTGGCTGTCCGGCGGGCAAGTGCCGCGCGAGCGGCTCGAAGGCGAGCACCTCGCCGCCGATGCCGTGCACGATGTAGAGCGGAGGCCTGGCGTCGCCGGGACGAATCGCCACGATCGGCGACGCCGCGGGCTCGACAGCCGAGTCGATGACGCGGGCGAGCGATCTGATGCTTGGCGCCTCGAACAGCTTCGAGATCCGCAGCCTCGCGCCGAACTCCTCCTCGATTCTGGCGAAGAGCCGCACAGCGAGCAGCGAGTGCCCGCCCGCATCGAGGAAGTGCGAGTCGAGGTCGATCCCGGGCTGCTGCAGGACCTCGGCCCAGACCGCCGCGAGCCGCTGTTCAGTACCGGTCTCGGCTGCAGTCGATGGAGGCGGAGCCGTCTCCGATCGAACGTCGGGAAGCTCAGCGCGCGCAACTTTGCCATGCGTGTTGAGCGGCAGCGCCTCGAGCCATCGATACGTTCCGGGAACCATCACTTCCGGCAGCCGCTCGCGCAGAAACCCGCGCAAGGCCGTCCAATCAGGGCGCGCAGCTGTCTTCGCGGGCACCAGAAAAGCGACGAGATGATTCGACTCTGGATTGCCGGTGCCGCGAATCACGACGGCCGCGGCGTGGATATCGGGGTGAGCGACGAGTGCCGCCTCGATCTCGCCGGGTTCGATGCGAACGCCGCGAAGCTTGAACTGATCGTCGAGCCGTCCGAGAAAGTCGAGCGATCCATCGTCCCGCCACCGCGCACGATCGCCCGTGCGATACAAGGTGCGGCCGGCCGTCGTCGGGTGCGCCACAAAGCGGCGCGCCGTGAGCTCCGGAGCGTTCAGATAGCCATGCGATACGCCCTCTCCCGCAATGCACAACTCGCCGGGGATGCCGATCGGCGCCAGGCGGTCGTGCGCGTCGAGGACGTAGATTTCCGTGTTGCCGATCGGCCGGCCGATTGGCACTGTGCCGCTGGTGCCCATCGACGGCTCCCACTGCTGCATTGTCGAATTGACGCAGGTCTCGGTGGGGCCGTAGATGTTGTGTACGCGCGCCAGAGTGCGTGCCGCCAGGAGCGCGGCCAACCTGGCCGGAAAGACGTCGCCGCCGACAAACAGATGGCGGAGGCTGGTGCACTCATCGAGCTCCGGCCGTTGGAGCAGAAACGGTATCTGTGCCGGCACGAGAAGAAGCGACGTGATGCCGCCGTCGCGTACGGCGCGCAGAAACGCGGGCGGATCAATCCGGCCGAACGGCAATCCGACCACCACTGCTCCGCCGGTGATCAGCGGCATCGTGATCTCCCACATCGACGCGTCGAAGGAGCACGGCGCGGCCTGCAGCACGCGTTCTTCGGTGCCCGCGCCGTAGGTCTGCGATATCCACCACGAGTGATTCACCACGGCGCGATGCGGCATCAACACGCCCTTGGGGATGCCGGTCGAGCCCGACGTGTAGAGCACGCACGCGACGTCTTCGCTCGTGCCGCGCTCCGTAGGCTGCAGCGGCTGCGCCGGAGAGTCGGCGCTCCAGAACGAGTCCTGCAGCACGACGACCGGGCATGCGACGGCGAGTGTTGGAACCGGACAGCTCATCGCGATAGCGGCCGCCGGCTGCGCGTCCTGCAGCAGGAGATCGCGCCGCACCAGCGGATGCTGAGGGTCGATCGCGACGTAGGCGGCACCGCTCTTGTACGTACCCAGCACCGCTGCGATGAATTCCCAGGTGCCGTCCAGCAGCAGCGCGACACGATCCGTCCGACCAACGCCGAGCGCACGGAGCCGATGTGCGATCTGATTGGCCCGACTGTCGAGCTCGCCGTAGCTGACGTGTCGCGCGCCGTCGATGACGGCGACCGCGTCCGGGCGCAGCGCGGCCTGCTCTTCGAACAGCTCCTCGATGCGGCGCCCGGCCGGATACGCAGCGGCGGTCGCGTTGAACCCCATCAGTTGCTTGCGTTCGGCCGGCGTCAGCAGCTCCAGCTCGGAGAGTCGTGCCGACGGGTTGTGGACAACGGCGGCCGCTATGACCCCGAAGTGACCGAGCATCCGTCGAACCAACCCATCATCGAGCAGATCCGCGCGGTAATCCGCGCGCAGTACAAAACAGCCGCCCTCCTCCCACGCCACTAGCGCCAGTTCCGCGGAAAACGCCTCGAGGGGCGAGTCGAGCGGTTCGACCGCGATGCCGTGTAGACGCAGCCCCTCGGTACTCGACGTTTTGCAGCGCGAAAATGAGCGGCGTCAGCGGCGCCATCGAGTGCGTCCGTCCCGGCCGCAGCGACTCGAGGACACGCTCGAACGGAATGTCCTGATGCTCGAAGGCCTCAACCGCTTCGGTGCGAACGCGGGTCAGCAAGTCGACGAATGTCGGATCGCCGGAGAGGTCTGTGCGGAGCGCCAGTATGTTGGCAAAAAGCCCAATGAGCGGCTCGGTCTCGGTATGAAGACGTCCGGCGATCGGTGTACCGATGATGAGGTCGGCTCGGTCGGTATACCGGAAGACGAGTGCCTTGAACACCGCGACAAGAGCCATGAAGAGCGTGGCGCCGTGCGCGCGCGCCAGACGGCGCAGCCCGTTGACGACGGCGTCGGGCAAACTGCCGGTGACGCGGCCGCCGCGGTACGAAGCCGCGCTGGTGGCGCTTTGGAGCCCCGGCACAAGGGTCGGCGGTTCGGCCCCATGGGCCAGCCGCTGGACGATGTCCGCAAGCGCCTGCTGTGCCGCCTGTGTCTCCCCCCGATCTCGCGCCCAGATCGCGTAGTCGCTGAACTGAATCGCCAGGTCCGCGAGCGGCGACGAATGCCCCTGGCTGAACGCCGCGTAGAGGGCGGCAAGCTCGCGCAGAAACACACCGGCCGACCATCGGTCCGACGCGATGTGATGACGGGTGACGATCAACTGATGGTGATCGGGGCCGAGCGTGGCCAGCCCGGCGCGCAGCATCGGCGCGGAGGTGAGATCGAAAGGAGCCGCCGCGATCCGCCGCTGGAAGTCGGACAGCTCTTGCGCCTGCCGGCCGCCGGTCGCTTGCGCGTCGAACATCTCGAGCGAAAACGGCTCCGGCGGCATGACCTCCTGCACTGGTTCACCCTCGACGACGTGATAGCGGGTGCGAAGAATCTCGTGACGACGAACGATCTCGTCAAGGCTGCGTCGCAACGCGGAAACGTTGAGCGGTCCGCGCAGACCCCAGGCGTGACTCTGGTTGAAGATGGGGCTCTCGGCTGCGAGCTGCTGGAGAATCCACACGCCTCTCTGTGCAGGGGTCAGCGGCGCTGTCGCGCAACGGTTGCGCGGGATGCCGCCGGAACCGGACCGGCGGGCACGGGTCTCGGCAAAGCGCGTGAGCACGCGCGCCTGCTCCTCGGGCGAGAGTTTCGAGAAGCGCGCACGAATCTCGGCACTGATACCCGATGGAAGGTCAGATTCGTACGACATAGCGGATGCAGACGCGGTTGCCCGAAGCTGCACGCGTGGCGCTGGCAGGGTTGATCGCTGCACGCGCGGTCACGATCGGTCCGCTATTATAGCGGCGGAGCCGCCGATCGCGAGACCACGACCGATGGTGATGGTGCGGATATTGTCGCTCGCGGTGGCGCTCGCGGCGCCCGTCCTGACCGCGTGCCGCGCGACAGGATCGGATGCGACATCGCCAGCGTTCGACGGCGAGACCATCCGAATCGTCGTTGGCAACTCGCCCGGCGGCACCTACGACCTGCACGCACGCCTCGTGGCGCGATATCTCGGATCGCACCTGCCTGGACAACCGACGGTCGTCGTCGAAAACATGCTCGGAGGCGGCGGTGTGGTAGCCGCCGCTTACCTCGCCGGCGCCGCGGCGCCGGACGGCCTCACGATTGGCCTGCTCGCCGAGACCGACGTCGCCCAAGCGATCCAGTCCGGTTCGATCGAACGCTTTCAGCTGCTCGGCAGCCCTGCTCCGATCGTGCCGGTGCTGATGTTCTCGAAGCAGAGCGGCATCGCCAACCTGAGCGACTGGCGGCGAGCCGCGCGCCCGCCGCGATTCGCGAGCAGCGGGCCGCGCGCTCTCACATATGTCGTTCCGAAGATCGTCTCGGCGGCGCTCGGGCTGCCGGTCACCGTGATACCCGGCTACGCCGGCACGTCCGAAATGCGGCTGGCGATGGAAGGCGGCGAAGTCGATGCGGTGTGCGTCAGTTGGGATTCCGTCAAGACGATTTTTGGTGACGCGTCGGGAGCGGCCGTGGTGATGCGCTTCTCGGCGGAGCCGCTGGGCGGCGCCGACGCGCCCGATGCGCTGTCGCTGGCGCCCGACGCGGCGGCGCGCGAGTTGCTCGAGACCAGCATCTACGCCATGACGTCGTTTGCGCGGTTCTATGCGGTGCCACGAAACGTTCCGCCCGCGCGTCTCACCCTGCTCCGCCAGGGACTGGCCGATACGCTCGCCGATCCCGGATTGCTCGCCGATGCCGGAAACGCCGGTCTGCTGATCGCTCCGATCACCGCGGACACGCTGCAGCAGACGTTGAACGCGCTCAAGCCGCGGGCGGGCGCCATTGAGAGGGTCCGCACGATCCTCAGCCAACCCTGACGTGCTCGACAGTGTCGCCGCGCTTGCGGCAGGCTTTCAGCAGCTTTGGATCTGGCCGACGCCGCTCTACCTGTTGGCCGGCGTCGTGATCGGCGTGGTCGTCGGCGTGCTGCCGGGTATCGGTGGTCCCGCCGCGTTGGCGATGATGCTGCCCGCGGTCATTCCACTCGCACCAGTCGATGGCATCGTCCTGCTCACTGCCGTGGCCGCGGTCACGGTGAGCGCGGGCGACATCACCTCAATTCTGCTCGGCGTTCCAGGCGAGGCGACGGCGGCGGCGATTGTCGCCGATGGGCAGGCGCTCGCCCGTCGCGGCGAAGCGCATCGCGCGGTCGGCGCCGCGATGACCGCGTCGTTCATGGGCGCACTGATTGGCGTTGGCGTGCTGGTCGCGTCCATTCCTGTTGCGGTGCCGTTGATCACCCGCATCCAGTCGCCGGAGCTGACCATGCTCGCGATCCTCGGCATCTGGCTGCTCGTGCCGCTCGCGCGAGAGCGGCCGCTGCAGGGCTTGGCGGCGGGTTGTCTCGGGCTGGGACTCGCCACGATCGGGCTCGACCCGTCGCTTGGTGTCCCACGGTTGACCTTCGGGCAAGTGGCGCTGTGGGATGGCCTCGGCCTCGTACCGATTGCCATGGGTCTTTATGCGGTGCCGGAAGCCTTGGAGATCATTCGCCACGCGCGGCTCGATGCGGCGCCGGCAATGCGCGCCGGCGCGGCTCTGCTCAACGGCGCGCGCGATGCGCTGGCGCACGCCAACCTGGTGGGGCGCTGCGGGTTGATCGGCGCGCTTATCGGGTGCACACCGGGCGTTGGCGCGTCGGTCGCGCAGTGGATTGCCTATGCGCATGCGGCGCGGCGCTCTGCGCCGCACCGTCCATTTGGATCCGGCGCCATCGAGGGCGTCGTTGGGCCGGCAGCGGCGACGACTGCTGCGCTGGGCGGTGCGCTCGTGCCGACGCTGGCACTGGGCATACCCGGCAGCGTGACGACCACGTTTCTGCTCGGCGCCCTCGTGTTCAAGGGGCTCACGCCCGGCCCCGCGATGCTCACGCCCGAAGCGGCGGGCGGACACCTGACGCTGACCTTTTCGCTCATCTGGTGCGTCGTGCTGGCGAGCGCGCTCGGCGCCGTGATCGCGCTCGGCGCGCTCGGCTGGATCGCCCGTCTCGCGAGCAGCGGAACCGCGCGGCTGGTTCCGATCGTGCTCACGCTCGTCCTGGTGGGAACCGTGGGAGAACGACACAGCCGGCCGGATCTGATCATCCTCGTGGTCCTCGGCATTCTCGGCTACGCAATGGCGGCGCTCGGCGTGCCGCGGGCACCGCTGGTGCTGGGATTCGTTCTCGGACCGCTGATCGAACGGCGCCTCCTGCTTTCGAACGCCGTCTACGGCTGGGCGTGGCTGCTTCGGCCGGGCGTGCTGATCCTGGTGGTCACCGCCGCCGTCATGTTCCTTCTGTCGAGACGCGCGGACGCTCGCAGCGCGCGCCCGTCACGCAAACAGCCCCCCGGCGCCGAGCTCGCGATTGCCGCGGTCCTGATCGTTCTCGGCGGCGCCGGCGTGCTCTCGACAATCTCATTGGCGGCGCCGCCCGCCGTGCTCCCACGGCTCGCCTTCGGCCTCACGCTATGTTGCGGCGTGGTGCAGGCGGCGCTGACGAGACGACGGTTGCAAAGCGAACCGAGCGGGGCGAGCGACCATCGTCGCGATGTCGTCCGCCTCGCGTGGTTCCTGCTGTTCGCGGCCAACGCGTGGGTGCTGGGCCTCGTGTTCGGGACGGTCGTGTCGGCCGCGCTCTTTCTTCGTTTCGAAGCGCGCGAATCGCTGCCCATTACCACCGCGATCGTCGTCGCGCTCGGCATCGTCACGCGGCTCATCGTCGTCGATCTGATGCACCTCGATCCGGGAGGGCTGCTCTGAGCTCGCAGGTGCAGCGTTTACTGATCCCGCTGCGCCGCTGCTGGCGCGGGCACCGGCGCCGCGGTCGCCAGCATGGAGCGGGTCTCGCCGGTAGACGCGAGGTCGTTGCCCTGCTCGATTCGGACCGTGGCGGACAGCGTCCCGGCGGGACCACCGCGGAACACGCCGCGCGTCGGCGCGGCATCCACATAGTCACGACCCACCGCCACCGCGATGTGGCGCACGCCGGCGATGGTGTCGTGCGTCGGGTCAAACGCCGTCCATTCGAGGCCCGGTAACCACGCCTCGATCCACGCGTGGCTGGTCAGGTTCTGTTCCGCCGGCTGCCGTCCGTTCGGGCGCGAGATAGCCGCTCACGTAACGGCAGGGAATCCCGTGCCTGCGCGCAATCGCCAGCGTGACGTGGGCGAAATCCTGACACACGCCGCGGCGCGTCTCGAGCACCGCTTCAATCGGTGTATCGACCGTGGTTGTATTTGGCGCGTAGATCAGCGCGCGATTGACGGCGGACACGATGCGGCGAACCGACGTCAGCGGGTCTTGAGTCCGCGCGATGCCCTGTGAATCGGCGAACGCGGACACGATCGCTGAGACAGGGACGCGCGGGCTCGGTGCGAAAAAGTCCCACAGCTCGCCGTTTGCGCGCAGGTCGGCGAGCGTATCCCAGGCCGACGGTTCCAATCGTTCGGGCAAATCGGTGGCGACCATGGTGCGCACTTGCATTCTCGCCTCGACGAGCAGCTCGTCGTGGGCAGCGATGATGTCGAAATGATGCACGCGGTTGCCGAACGCATCGACGTACCGAAAACAGTTGCCGCAGGCATCGTTCGAAGATCGAACGCGTGCACCGCCTGACGGCTCGCCGCTTCGCGGGCAGAGACGGACCTCCATGACGCTTTCATTGACGGGACCCTGGTACTGGAATCGTGTGGCATGTTTGACGGAGTAGTCCACTACGCGCTCCCCGAGCTCGTCTCACCCGACGCGTACCGATGCGCGATGTAGGTGTCCTGAACCGCCGAATGAATTCGATAGCACTCGCGCTCAATCGTGGAGACGATCGCCGACAGGTCTCCGTCACCCGCAGTCGCCGCTGCGACGGCCGACGGCACACTGGACGTTATGGCGACAGGCACGTGACTGGGTGCGGCGCTAGCAGTGCGCCCAACGCGGCCTCCAATCTCGTCCAGCGCATAGCGCAGGCTTCGCGGCGACCGCGGGTCGGCGACGAGGAAGCGGACGATGCGATCCGGCGCGAGGGTGGGCACCACAGCAGTCGCCGGTTATACAGCTCGAGAGCATCGCAGGCTTTCAGCAGACAGATCCACTCGAGCTGTTGGTCGAGGGCGTCATCGGTTCTGCGGTCCGGCTGCGCCTCTCTTCATCTGACAGGTCAAGCAGACGCGCGGTGGCCGCACCGCGCTCGAGGAAGAGACCGAGCTGAACGAAATACCATCCCTGGTCGCGAGGCATCCCGGCCGACACGGCGGCGTCGAACAACGCCGCGCTGTCGCGAACAAGCCTGAAAGTAGCCGTGCGGCCGCTTCGCCCATTCGTCGCGCCGCGCAGGATTGCTGAACGTCGAGATGAAGCGCTGTTGACGCGCTCCCACATCTCGCCGCTGATGTGCTGGCGCACCTGACGCGCGTTCTCGCGCGCCGCAACGAAACATGATGCGACGGAATCGACGCTGGCCAAATCCGTCAGTGGCTCGGCCTCTGTCGCGCTTTGCACTCTGGGTCCCCGTCGGTGCCGACCAGAGCGCCGGTCAGCAGCCGGCCCCACAGTCGAGCAACGTCGCCGGGCGACCGATCGAACGCGAGCTCGAGATTGACGCCGACCACGCGCGCGATCTGATCGGCGCGCTCGACGTACCGGCGCATCCAATACAGGTTGTCAGCGACACGCGAAAGCATGGAGGTGCGTTCAGGCGCCCAGGACCCAGGTGTCCTTGCTTCCGCCGCCCTGCGAGGAATTGACTACCAGCGATCCCCGCTTGAGCGCCACTCGCGTGAGGCCCCGGGGACGACCGTGATCGTTGGTCCACACAGGACGTACGGCCGCAGGTCGACGTGACGCGGTTCGACGCCACCGTCAACGAGACACGGCGCCGTCGAAAGGGCGAGCGTTGGCTGTGCGATGTAGTTGCGCGGGTTGGCGAGAATGCGACCTCGCATCTCGTCGCGCTGCGGCGCCGTGCTGTGCGGGCCGATGAGCATGCCGTAGCCGCCCGACTCGCCGACCGGCTTGATCACGAGCTGGTCCAAATGCTCGAGCACGAACGCTCGTTGCTGCGGATCGTTGAGCAGATACGTTTCGACGTTGTCGAGAATCGGCTCCTCGGCCAGGTAAAAGCGAATCATCTTCGGCACGTAGGCGTAGATCGCCTTGTCGTCGGCAACGCCGGTGCCGACGGCATTGGCGATCGTGACGCGTCCTGCGCGGTATGCATTGAAGAGCCCAGCGGCGCCGAGGTTGGAGCCCAGCTCGAAGGTCAATGGATCGAGATAGTCGTCATCGACGCGGCGATAGATGACGTCCACGCGTTTGAGGCCGTCGGTCGTGCGCGCGTAGACCGTGTTGTCGTGGACCAGCAGGTCGCGCCCTTCGACGAGATCGATCGCCATCTCGTGAGCGAGGAACGTATGTTCGAAGTAGGCCGAGTTGTAGACGCCCGGTGTCAACAGCACCACATTCGGATCGACACAGCCTTCCGGCGCGATTGCGCGAAGATGCGACAAGCAGCGCCCGAGGATAGTGATCGACGGGGCGCACGTTATACCGCTCGAACAGCTGCGGGTAGACCTGCTTGACGATATGGCACGATTCGTCAGCATGTACGAGACGCCGCTCGGCACACGCAAGTTGTCCTCGAGCACGAGGAACCGACCGTCCGGACCGCGAATCAGGTCCGTGCCGACGACCGTCAGATACGCGTCGTGCGGCACCTGGACGCCAATCATCTCCCGCCGAAAGTGGCGGCATTGCCGGACGAGTGTCCGGGGGACGACGCCGTCGTCGAAGATGCGGCCGTCGTGGTAGACATCGCGCAGAAACAGGTTGAGCGCGGTCACGCGCTGCACGAGGCCCCGCTCGATCGTCTCCAGTCGGCGGCCGTCGACCAGGCGTGGCAGCAGGTCGAAAGGGAAAATCCGCTCCACGCCCTCGGACTCGCCGTATACCGTGAAGGTGATGCCTTGCGTGACAAACGCGACGTCGGCGGCGCGCTGGCGTTCGCGCCAGTGCTCCATCGGCAACCGGCACAAGCGATCATGAATACCGTCGTAGCGCGGCCGCCGGCGGCCGGGGGAGGCGAACATCTCGTCGTACGCCCGACCCAGCACGTAGCCGGTGAACACCGACGAGGAGGACTCTTCCTGAAGCATCGGCACACCCGCAGCCGGCGTCCCGCAGTGGGAGACCGCAGTCCGGCGCCCGCTCATTGTAGTGGCAAATGCGACCCGGGCCTGTCTCACGTTTCGGCGCAACCGGCAGGCGTGCTGTACCGATTTGTCGCGATCGACACGAAGTGGTTACAGCCGCACGCTATGCTACTGCCGGTAATCTCATGCGCAGTCAACAATGTCACGACGAGAGCGAGCTGAGCGGCTTGAACGGATGCTGGGCGGCCGTCGGGGCGCAATTGGACGGCATCGGGTTGCCGAGCGAGTTGCTCCCCGACCTCACTCTGCATGTCCAGAGCGGCAATTTCGTGTTTGGCAGCGACGAAGGACTGCTCGCGATCAACCGCAATGCGCATCCGCCCGCGCTCGACGTCATCGCCACGAGCGGACCCAATCGCGGCCGCGTCGTGCCGGCGATCTTCGAGCAGGCCGGCGGCATGCTGCGGGTCTGTTACGCGCTCGTCGGCAACGAGCGGCCGGCGGAGTTCAGGGCTCCACACGGATCGCGGCGGTTCCTGGTGACCTATCGCCGATCGATGCAGTCGCGCTGATCGCGCCGCATCGAGCCGTCGCCTTCAACCAAACGAGTAGAATGCGGCGTG
The DNA here is from genome assembly GCA_963807105.1 of uncultured Acidobacteriota bacterium. Lineage (GTDB taxonomy): Bacteria > Acidobacteriota > Vicinamibacteria > Vicinamibacterales > UBA2999 > DASPWV01. The sequence goes on from CAWEAM010000008.1 coordinate 129,641, forward strand.
CCCCGCTACGGCCGGCTGGCCGTTCTCGTCGCAATCTACCTCCTCGTCGGTCACCTGATTCCACCGCCTGAATCGATCACGCCGCAAGGGTGGCGCCTGTTCGCGATCTTCCTCGCGGTGATCGCCGGACAGATGCTGAATCCGCTGCCGAGCGCGGCGGTGGTGATCCTCGGCCTGACGGCGATGGCCATCAACGGCACACCGATGCGCGACGTCCTTGGCGGATATTCGGAACCGTCCGTGTGGATGGTGCTGACCGCGATGGTGATGGCGCGCGTGCTGATGGACACAGGGCTGGCGCGGCGGATCGCGCTGCTCTTCATCCGCCAGTTCGGGTCGCGCTCGTTCGGCGTGGCGTATTCGCTCGCGCTCACCGATGTGACACTGGCCGCAGGCGTTCCCACTATCACCGCGCGATCGGCGGGCATGGTGATGCCGATCGGCAAAGCGATCGCCGAGCTCTTCGACTCGCGTCCGGGGCCTACGGCGCAGCGACTTGGTACGTTTCTCTTCGGCGCGATGTATCAGGGGTCGGTTCTCGCCTGCGCCATGTTCCTGACCGGGCAGGCGAGCAACATCCTCGGCGCGGCGCTCGTCCTCAAGCTCGTGGGCGTGGAGGTCACGTGGAGCAGTTGGTTCGCGGCCGCGATCCTGCCGGGCGCGCTCTCGTGCCTCGTCGTGCCGTGGGTTGTGTATCGCGTGCTTCCGCCCGACATCAAACGCACGCCCGAAGCGGCGGCCTTCGCCAGGCAGGAACTGACCGCAATGGGGCCGCTCGATCGACATGCCGGCATCGCGCTGGTCGTATTTGCAGGCGTTGCCGTCCTGTGGATCACGTCCGGGTGGCATCGGACTGGATGTCACGCTCGTGGCCTTCGGTGGATCTGGTCACCCTGCTTCTCAGCGGCACGCTGGCCTGGAAGCAGGTCGTCGCCGAAAGCCCCGCGTGGGAGGTGTTCATTTGGTACGGCGGGCTGCTGCGCATGGGAGAACTGCTCAACAACACCGGCATCACCAAGGTGTTCGCCGAGCAGGTCGGCGCGCAGTTCAGCGGCTTTCCCTGGATGATCGCGCTGCTCCTCACGCTGCTCGTCTTCTTCTACGCGCATTATTTCTTCGCGAGCATCACGGCGCACATGCTTGCGATGATGCCGCCGTTCGTCGTGCTGCTCACCTCGGTCGGCGTGCCGCCGCTACTCGCGGCCTACAGCCTGCTGTGCCTCGCCAATCTCACGGCCGGCCTCACGCACTACGGGACGACGACTGGCCCGATCCTCTTCAGTCAGCAGTACGTGTCGTTCCGCGACTGGTGGCGGACCGGATTCGTGGTTTCAGTCGCCAACCTGACCATCTGGCTCACCGTAGGCGTGTGGTGGTGGCGCATCCTCGGCCTGTGGTAGGTGTGTGGATCCTTTCTTGCGAGGCCGGATATGCCGATGCGTCGCGTTCTCGCGTTGATTCTCGGAGGTGGTCAGGGCCGCCGCCTGTTCCCGCTCACGTACATGCGATCGAAGCCGGCCGTGCCGATTGGCGGCAAGTATCGGCTCATCGACGTGCCAATCAGCAACTGTCTGCACGCCGACCTGCGGCGGATCTACGTGCTCACACAGTTCAACTCCGCGTCGCTCAACCGTCACATCGGCAACACCTACAGGATGGACCGCTTTTCTGGCGGCTTTGTCGAGATTCTCGCCGCCGAGCAGACGCCGGAGAGCACTGCCTGGTTCGAGGGCACGGCCGACGCTGTGCGCAAGGCCCAGCGCCATTTCGAAGCACACGAGGCGGACTACTACCTGATCCTCGCGGGCGACCATCTCTACCGCATGAACTACGCCGAGCTGCTCCGGCGCGCACTTCGAACGCAACGCCGACATCACGATTGCCGCGCTGGCCTCAACGGCCGCGGACGCAACGGCGATGGGCATCTTCACCTTCGATCGGTCGGGCCAAATCGTCGCCTTCGAGGAGAAGCCGACTGTCGCTCGCCTCGCACAGATGAGGAGCAGCGTTCCCGAGGGTTCGGCGACGATCACGACGAGCCCAGACAAGCGCTTCATCGCGTCGATGGGCATCTACCTTTTCTCGCGCCGCGTGCTCCTCGATATGCTCGAACAGGAGGCCGGCAACGACTTTGGCCGGCAGCTGATTCCGTCCGCGCTGAATCGCTATCGGGTGTCTGCCTATCTCTACTCCGGCTACTGGGCCGACGTCGGGACGGTGGACAGCTTTTACGAAGCGAACGTCCAGCTCACGCGGCCGGATGCGCCGTTCAGCTTCTACGACCCGGCCTGTCCCGTGTACACCCACGAGCGCTTTCTCCCGCCGTCGCGGCTGCTTCGAAGCGAGCTCCATAACGCGCTCGTGTGCGAAGGAACCTTCATCGACCAGGCGACAGTCGCCGAGTCGGTGGTCGGCATTCGGACGATCATCCGGCGCGGAGCGACGATCCGCCGATCGGTGCTGCTCGGCGCCGACACGTACGAGACCCCCGGGGCTGAAGCACACGAGGTGGCGCTCGGCATCGGAACAAACGTGGAGCTCGACCGCGTCATCGTGGACAAGAACGCGCGTATCGGCGACGACGTCCGGCTCGTCAATGCCGGTAACGCTCAAAATGCCGACGCCGACGGCTATTACATCCGCAACGGCATCATTGTCGTGTCCAAAGGCGCGGTTATTCCTCCTGGCACCGTCGTGTAACGCAGAATTAACGCCTCTGTCATGTCCCGGAAAAGCCGGTCCGGTACCGTCGCACGTAAGGTGATGGTAATTGGAAAGACACGTGTGCTCGTCGTCGAGGACGAGCAGGACATAGCCGACCTGGTCAAGCACGCGCTCGAGCGCGACGGTGGGATCGACGTGCAAATCGTCGGTTCAGGCGAGACCGCGGTCAAAGTCGCCAGTGAGCAGGTGCCCGACCTGATGGTGCTGGATCTCAACCTGCCGGTGATCAGCGGCATCGAGGTCTGCCGGCTGCTGCGCGCCAAGAACGCCACCCGGGACATGCCGATCATCATGCTGACGGCGCGAGGATCGGAGAGCGATCGCGTGGTGGGTCTGGAAACCGGCGCCGACGACTACATCACCAAGCCGTTCAGCCTGCGCGAGCTCACCGCGCGGGTGCGGGCCGTGCTCAGACGCGGCCGCGGTGAGATTCGCGGACGCTCGATCTACCAGGGGAAGCATCTCTTCGCCGATTTCGAGGCGGTCAACATCCACGTCGACGGCGAAGCGATCAAGCTGACGAGGCGAGAGTTCGAGCTGCTGCGATATCTCGTCGAGAATCGCAACCGGGTGTTATCGCGCGATCGGCTGCTCGAGCGTGTCTGGGGTTACGATCGAGCGATCGAGACGCGCTCGGTGGACGTTCACGTCGGCCGATTGCGGAGCAAGCTGAAAAACGCCGGCGGCCAGATTGAGACGGTGGTGGGTCTCGGCTACCGCTTCGCCGAGTAGGGCGTCTCAGTCTCGTCGATCCAGCGTGCGACCGAAGCGTGTTCAACTCGAGCGCAATGACGCGTTGCGCCCGGATGATGTAGCGTCGTTACCTTGTCGGCCTTACGGATCGTCTTTGTAAACGGAAACATAAGTGGCGATCCACATCGCGGTTCCGCTCGTCACAGTTGCAACTATCATGTAAATTGCGCGGGGCAGCTGTCGCAGCTCCGCGTGTTTACTGGCTCGCTCGAGACGACGTCCTTACGACGAGCGCGCCGGGCAGCGTCCGAATCCGCATCTCGTTCGGGCCGACGCGCGGTTCGCCATCCACGTGAAACGGAATCGCGCCGGCCGCGTGGACGATGCATTCGCGGACCGCGCGCATGCTCACGCCGCGCCCGGCGCGGAGCGTTCCTCTCAACAACGACGGCAGGCGCATGGCGATCGAGAGCGTTGACAGCTCGTCCACGATCACCAATTCGAGCAGGCCGTCATCGAGCTTCGCACCTGGCGCGATGCAGACGTTGTTGCCGTACTGCCGGCCGTTGGCGATGGCGATGAGCATGGCGCGATAGTCGGTGCGCTCGTTGTCGATCGTCACGCCGTACTCTTGCGCGCGATAGCGCAGCAACTCGGAAACTCCGAGCTGCAGGTAGCCGAGGGGGCCGCGTCGGCGCATCCCGCGTTCCGCGAAGCGCGTGGCGACAACGGCATCGACGCCGATGCCCGCGATGTTGAAGAACAGCGACTCGTGCACCTGACCGGCGTCGATGACCAGGTCGCGTCCGGTCGCCGCGACCGTCAGCGCTTCGTTGGGCGAGCTTGGAAGAGCGAGGTCCGATGCGAGCCCGTTGCCGCTGCCGGCCGGCACGATCCCCAGCGGCACGCCGGTATGAGCCAGGGCCGCCGCGGCTTCGTTGACGGTGCCGTCACCTCCCCACGCGACGACCAGCGCGGCGCCCTGTTCGACCGCATCGCGTGCAAACTGATTCGCGTCGCCGGCGACGGTTGTGGGACGGACGATGACGTCGAGTCCACGCGCGCGCAGCAGATCGGTCGCGGTGGCGATCGCGGCGCGAATGTCGGCGTCGGTCCGGCCGCGACCCGAGAGCGGGTTGATGATGATTACTGCGCGTTTCGTCGCAGGACGCGAGGAGGCAACAGCCACAGGAGCCTTCCGGGACCTGTCGGCATCGCGCCGTCGAGCTCGATGCAGCACACGGCGCCCTTCTTGAACTCGATTCCGCCGCGGGCCTGCAGGAGCTTGCAGGCAAGCTCGCCGAGATCGGGTTCGTGTCCCACCAGCGCGATCCGCCGGTACTTCTTCGCGAACTTGCTGATCGCCTCCAGCACCGCCGGCATGCGGCCGCCCGGCGCCAGCGCGTCGAGCGTCTCGAGGCGGGGCTTGTTCGGCAGACCCGACACGAGCAGCTCCGCCGTGTGCGTCGCACGCACGAGAGGGCTCGTCAGCACCAGATCGACCGCTACGTCGAGCGACTTCAGTCCACTGACTGTCCGTTTGAAGCGGGCGATGCCTTCGCTGGTGAGCGGACGCTCGCGATCGTCGGGATAGTTGGCGCCGCGTTCCGCGGCAATCGCGTGGCGCACGAGGTACAGCTCGATCGTGGCAGCCATGTCTGGTCAGGCGACCGCGGACGGGGGCGCGTCGCCAATCGTCGGGTTCTCGCAGAGCTTCTTGATCGAGTCACGCCGCCGCACGTAGGTCGCATGCTCCCGCCGGCATTCGTCCTCGATCGCGCGAGTCAGGAGGTCCAAATCCCCCGCCAGCCCACGGTCGGTGCGTGCAACCTCCGCCTGCACTGCCCGCGCCTGCTCCGACAGAACGTGGAGATCGTGCATGCGGCCCAGCAGATCCTGCAGCCGCTTGAGCTGACCGATGCGCGCCGTCGCCCGCGAGCGTTTGAGCTCGCGCTCGATCTCCATCGCGTAACGCAGCTTCTTGGCGGCGATGCGCACCTTGTGCAGCCGCTCGGCCAGATAGATATTGCCGGCCGCGTCGATCGCTTCCGCCAGCATTCCCGCGCGCCGCGTGACGCGCTCCACCGCATCGCGAATGGCGCCAGGACGGCCGCCGACCGGTGGCCCGGAACCGACATGCGCGAGCTCGCGCCGCAGCCGCTCGACCTTGCCCGGAGTGATCTGCGCCAGCATCTGGCGTCGGCGAGCGGTCCGCTCGTCAAGGATCGCCTGCCGCACACGCGCCATTGCCCGCTTTGGCACGGCGGCCTTGTCGGCAAACTCGTCGAGATGCAGCAGCGAGACGTCGAGCTCGCGCACCGGCCCGAGGGCGCGCGTCATACGACGTACACGTAACCGCGCGCGATCAATGGCGTGCGCATCGAGCGATTTGCGTAATACTGGCAGCGCTTCGCGCAGACGCCGAGTGGCAACGCGGGCCTGATGGACCGACCGCACGTCGCCGGCCTGGGCGGCCGGCATCGCCTCGAGCAACGATTCGAGGCGCTGACGGAGGAGCACAACAAGGGCCGCACGATGGTCCATACTAGTGGAGCGTTTTCAGTGAGTCGGTCGGGTTGTCACCGCGACCGCGACAGCGGCCCGACGCCTTAGTGTTGCTCGTGCTGATTCGCCGCATGCAAGAAACCGGAGCACAGGCCCCGAATTATACCGATTACACGATATGCGTCTTGCGGCCATTGATATCGGGACCAACTCGGTCCACATGATCGTCGTTCGCGTTCGTCCGGACTTTTCGTTCGAAGTCATCGATCGCGAAAAGGAAATGGTCCGGTTGGGATCGGGCGGTCTGAACGGCAAGAAATTGACGCCCGAGGCAATGACGGCCGCCCTCCAGTCGCTGTCCAAGTTCGAGCGCCTCGCCAAGTCGCACGAAGTGGACGAAATCCTCGCCGTGGCCACGAGTGCGACGCGCGAAGCCGAAAACGGCGGCGAATTCCTCGCCGCCATCGAGCGAACAACGGGCATTCGCCCAAGAACGATCACAGGCACCGAAGAGGCTCGATTAATCCACTCCGCCGCCGTCTACGGCGTCGACGCCCCGGGCGCCGCCGTGGTCATCGACATCGGCGGCGGCAGCGTCGAAGTCACGCTCGGGACGCGCGAACAGGTCAAGTTCGCCCGCAGCTTCAAGCTGGGCGCCATTCGACTCACCGAGCAATTCGTACAGTCGGATCCGCTCAGCGGTCGCGACGAGCGCAAGCTGGTCCAGCACATCAGCGAACAAGTCGATCGCTATGTCGGACACGTGGTCGATGCCGGCTACGATCAGGTGATCGGCACTTCGGGAACGATTCTGTCAGTCGGCACGGTCGCCGCGGCGCTCGAACGCGGCAGCGTTCCCAACGAGATTCGCAACCTGCGCGTGGCGGCCAAGGCCATCCGGCGCCTCCGCAAGGAGGTCACGGAACTCGATCTGTCGGAGCGCCTCAAGCTGCCCGGCCTCGACCCGCGGCGAGCCGATCTCGTCGTCGCCGGCACCGTGCTGGTGGACACGCTGCTCAAGAAACTGGAGGCCAAGGAGCTCACGCTTTGCGACCTCGCCTTGCGCGAAGGTGTTGTGCTCGACTACATCAGCCAGCATCGCAAGGAAATCGCGCGCGTCGATCGCTATCCTGACGTGCGCCGCCGCTCGATCATCGAGCTGGGCGAGCGCTGCAACTGGGAAGCCGAACACTCGAAGCAGGTGGCACGGCTCGCCTTGTCGCTGTTCGATCAGACGACCGCGATTCACGGGCTGGGCCCGCGCGAACGGGCATGGCTCGAATTCGCCGGGCTGCTGCACGACGTGGGCATGCACATCAGCTACGAGCGGCACCACCGGCACTCGTATTACTTGATCAAGAATGGCGATCTGCGAGGCTTCGAGCCCGAGGAGATCGAGGTCATCGCCCTCCTGACGCGCTATCACCGCCGCGCCGAACCGGACCGGCGGCACCAGGGTTATTCGGACCTGTCAGCCTCGCTGCGCCGATCGGTCAAAGTGCTTTCGGCCTTCCTCCGGCTCGCCGAGGCGCTCGATCGCAGCCGCCACGGCACGGTCAAGTCGATTGACGTTCGCGCGCGCGGCAAGGCGCTGCTGCTCAAGGCATCTGTGGTCGGCGATCCGGAGCTCGAGATGTGGGCGGCGGTGCGGCAGCTGTCGATTCTTGGAAAAGAGCTCAATCGTGAGCTTCGCATGGAGGCGCGCCGGCTGCAGGAACCGGAAACCGCCCCGCGCTCACGGAAGCGGCGCGCGGCGTGAGCGGTTTCCGCTGAATCGTCCGCGAGCGGCCACGCGGTAACGGCTCCCCGCGCACGGTGAAGCAGCCGCCTTCGCCACCACCGGCGCGTGTCTAGCGGGCCTGGATGATGGCCATCCGCCGAACGCCTCGCAGGAGGCTGGACTAGAATAGGTTGGATGGATCGACCTGCGCGATGCGTGCTGTGCCATACGCGTCCGGTTGACCCCAAGTGGCGCCCGTTCTGCAGCCGGCGGTGCCAGGTGATGGATCAGGCGCGGTGGGCGACGGACAGCTTACCGCGTGCCTCGGCTCCGCCCGCCGAGACCCCTGTAAACGAGGCCGACGACCAGGACGATGGCTGAGACGCTCACTATCACCGACAACCGCACCGGCAAGCAGTACGAAGTGCCGATCACCAACGGCGCGATTCGCGCCACCGATCTCCGCAAGATCAAAACCGGCGCCCGAAGACTTCGGGCTGATGACCTACGACCCGGCGTTCATGAACACCGCGGCGTGCCGCAGCCGGATCACCTATATCGACGGCGATCAGCGGCATCCTGCTCTATCGCGGCTATCCGATCGAGCAGCTCGCCGAAGCAAGCACCTATCTCGAGACCGCCTTTCTCATTCTGTACGGCGAGCTGCCGACCGCGGCGCAGCTCGCCGAGTGGACCAACAAGATCACGATGCACACGATGGTCCACGAGAACATCAAGAAGTTCATGGACGGCTTCCAGTACGACGCCCATCCCATGGGCGTCTTCATCAGCACGGTCGCCGCGCTCTCGACGTTCTATCCGGACAGCAAGCAGATCTTCGACGAGCAGTCGCGCCAGCGCCAGATTCAGCGGCTGATCGCCAAGGTCCCGACCATCGCGGCCTACGCCTACCGCCACAGCATCGGCCTGCCCTACGTCTATCCCGACAACGATCTCAGCTTCGCCGGCAACTTCCTGAACATGCTGTTCAAGATGACCGAGCTCAAATACCAAGCCAACCCGACGCTCGAGCGCGCGCTCGACATTCTGTTCATCCTGCACGCCGATCACGAGCAGAACTGCTCGACCAGCGCCATGCGCGGCATCGGCAGCTCGCACGTCGATCCGTATTCGGCGCTGGCCGGAGCGGCCGCCGCGCTCTACGGGCCGCTGCACGGCGGCGCCAACGAAGCGGTGCTGCGGATGCTGCACGGAGATCGGCTCGGTGCAACAACATTCCCGACTTCATCAAGCGCGTGAAAGCGGGCGAAGGCCGGCTCATGGGCTTCGGCCATCGCGTCTACAAGTCGTACGACCCGCGCGCCAAGATCATCAAGCGAACGGCCGACGAGGTGTTCGAGGTCACTGGCAAGAATCCGCTGCTCGAGATCGCGCTCGAGCTCGAGCGCATCGCGCTGGAGGACGACTATTTCGTCTCGCGCAAGCTCTATCCGAACGTCGACTTCTACTCCGGGCTGATCTACCAGGCGATGGGGTTCCCGGTCGACATGTTCCCGGTGCTGTTCGCGATTGCGCGCACCGTCGGCTGGGTCGCGCAGTGGGAAGAGATGCTGCTGGATCCGGAACAGAAGATCGCGCGACCGCGGCAGATTTATGGCGGCCCGCAGCCGCGTGATTATGTCCCGATGGAAAAGCGCAGCTAGCGTGCGCGCACTCGGTCCGTCAAGTCTTGCGGCGCTGCTGTGCGCGTGTGGCTGTAGCGTCGCGTCGCAAGCCCCAGCCGCGTTCGACGGCGCGCGCGCGTGGAAGCACCTGCAGGACCAGGTGGCCATTGGGCCAAGGGTCTCCGGCACCGCGGCAAACGCCCGCACGCGCGACTACCTCATCAAAACGCTCGCGGCGTCAGGCATCAAAGCGGTCGAGCAGCCATTCGAAGACCGCCACTCCCAAGGGCACGTCAAGATGGCGAACGTCATCGCCACGCTGCCAGGCCAGCGGCCAGAGCGCATCGTCATCGCCAGTCATTTCGACACCAAGCTCTTTGACGAGTTCCGTTTTGTCGGTGCCAGCGACGGGGCGTCCAGCACCGCCGCGCTGCTCGAACTCGGGCGCGTGTTGAAGGACAAGCCGCGCCCGTTCACTATCGAATTGCTGTTCCTCGACGGTGAAGAAGCGGTCGTGGCGTGGGAGGGCGACGACCACACCTACGGCAGCCGCTATTACGTACAGGATGCGCGTAACAGCGGAACCCTCAAATCACTCCGTGCGTTGATCCTGCTCGATATGATCGGCGACAAGAACCTGAACCTGAGACGCGAGGAAAACTCGACCCGCTGGCTGACGGATATCATCTGGAACACCGCGCGTCGCCTCGGACATCAGCAGCACTTTCTCGCGGAGACCCTGCCAATCGAAGACGACCACATGGAGTTCCTGTCGCGGGTGTGCGGCCGTGGATCTCATCGATCTGGATTACCCTGCCTGGCACACTGCGGACGATACGCTCGAGAACGTCAGCCAGCGTAGCTTGCAGATCGTTGGCGATGTGGTCGTCGCCGCGCTGCCGGAGATCGAGGCGCGGCTGCTGAAGAACTAGGACAAGCAAAGAACAAGAACGGAACGTTCAACGTTGACGAACAGAACGCGAACGTTGAACGAACGGAACGCGGTCTTGAACGTTCGGTTCACCGTTCCTCGTTCACGTTCCGTTCAGCGTTCCTCGTCCGCCGTTCGGTTCTTTGTTCGTTCTGGACTTGTTCCCTCAGGAAGCTGAGCAGATCTCGGCTTCCGTCAGCACGGTCGGCGAGCTCTTGGCCTTCTGAAATATCCGCTCGATGAGCGAATCGGTGCACTCAATGCCCCGCTTTTCCAACCAGTAGGCGACATTGGACTTCCCCGACATCGGGCCGATATCAATCACCTGCTCGCGCCCGACCATGCTGGCGGGAATCGCCGAGTAGACCGCATCCATCAATTCGCGGTCGCCTTTTTTCCACGCTTTGACGACGGCCGCGGCGTGCACGCCGGTCGCGGTGCGGAAGGCGTCGCGACCAATCACGGGATAGTTATCCGGAATCGGCACGTCGCACGCTTCTGCGACAAGACGACAGTAGCTCAGAGCGTGCGGAGATCGCGCGTCGTATAGCCCATGAGGACGAGGTTCACCAGCAGCAGGTCCATCGGCGTGTTGCCGACGCGTTCGCCGATACCGAGCGCGGCGCCGTGCAGCGCGGGTGGCGCCAGCGTCGAGCGCGGCAATGCTGTTGATGATGGCGAGGTCGCGATCGCGATGGCCGTGCCAGTCAATACCAATGTCCGCGCCGGTCTCCGCGATAATCTCGCAGCGCAAACGTGACGACCGCGGACGCACCGGCCGGCGTCGCATGACCAACGGTGTCGGCAATGCACAACCGGCGGGCACCGGCGCGAATCGCGCAGGTGTAGAGGGCGCGCAGCGTATCCGGATGCGCGCGCGTGGTGTCCTCGGTGACGTACATCACCTCGAGGCCTTCCTTCACGGCGAACGTGATCGCTTCTTCGGTATTCCGCAGCAGCCAGTCGAGCGTCCAGCCCTCGGTGTATTGCCGAATCGGCGACGATCCGATGAACGTGCAGCACTCGATCGGCACACCCGTCCGATGCACGATGTCGGCGATCGGGACGATGTCGTTGACATGGGTACGGGCGGCGCAGTTGGCTCTCATTTGAGCCTGGCCGCGCCGATCTCCTTGCGAGACGCTCGACGTCGCGGACGACATGCGGCCCGGCACCGGGTAAGCCGATGTCCGCCGTGTCGATGCCGAGCGAATCGATCAGATGCAGGATCTCAATCTTTTGGTCGATCGTCGGCGCACGCACCGAGGGCGATTGCAGCCCGTCGCGCAGTGTTTCATCGTCCAGCATGACCAGCGGCGGACGCTTCGGCGCGTTCACGGCGTTCCAGTCGTAGATCAAGCCCTCTTTCATGATGCTCCAGTGCGGCGGTCGACGAGCCGAACGAGATGAGGCCGGCGATCAGCACCACGCCACCCCACAGGAGGCGTCGCCAATCGCGGCCTGCTCAACCCGCGGCATGAACGCGGATTCGATCGTGGCGACCGTTTCGCCGCGCTGCTGCCGTTCGATTTGTTCCTGGGTGAAGTGGACGGCCGCCTCGTAGACCTGGCGGTCAAAGACAACGTTCCAGGTAACGAAGGCAAACACTGCCCACAGGATCAGGGTGATGCGCCGGGCGTGCTTACCCCGCATACTTGATGACAAGCGCCGTCACATCATCGTGCTGGGCGGCGCCGCGGGCAAAGGTTTGGACGTCCTGCACGATGCGTCGAGAATCGCGGCGGCATCCGAGGTGTGGTGGTGCTGCACCAGGGCGATCAGCCTCTCTTCGCTGTATTCCTGGCCGTGGATGTCGAGCGCCTCGGTGACGCCGTCGCTGTAGATCACGACCACGTCGTCCTTCTGCAGTTGCTCGAGCGACATCCTCGTAGGGCGCATGTTCGAAGAATCCGACGGGCATGCTGCCCGACGAGAGCCGACGAGGCCGCCCGGCCCGAACACGATCGGTGGGTTGTGACCGGCGTTGCAGTACGTCAGCAGGCCGTCTTTTCGCAGCGTCGCGTGGAACATCGTGGCATATTTCGCTTCGATGGCGCGGCGAACGAGGCCGGTGTTGATGCGGCGACCATGGCCGCGACCGCTGGCGGCAATTCGACCTGGTGATGTGGGACAACCGGCAGACCATGCACCGCGTGCGCCGCTTCGACGAGACGCAGCCGCGCGACATGCGCCGCACCCGTTGCGGGCGAAGCGATGACGGCGACAAACCGGCGGCGGCCTGAGGCATCGCGGACCCCAAGCCGAAATAAACTCCTCAACGCCAGTCCAAGACCGTCCAAGCCCGCCTGGGTGCAATCCATGAGGGCCGCAACCTATGCTTGACGAACAAAGAACATTGTGTGAACTTTCGGCGAAAGGGTAAGCGTACTCAAGGGGGATCAAGTGTGTATTACCGGTTGGCAGGACTCGTTCTATTGCTCGGAGCATTCCTCGGCTGACGGGATCGGGAGCAGTGGCTTCGCAGGAGGTGCAGTCGGGGTTGAGGAAGCCCTCTGGAACATTGGATCTTTACCGTCCCGGTCAGGACGCCTACGCCACGTTTTGGGACGGCAATAAATACGTCCAGTGCAAGCGCATGCCGGACCAAGCCTTGCGTTGCGAGGCGGCCGGTAGCTGATGCAGCCCTCGCTCGCGCGCGCTCTTGTTCCTGATAGAATTGCGCGCTGGCCACGCTCGGCTGGCAGCTCGACCCGAGCTTCGGCAACTACGTTCAAACGTTTCCGCCCGGCCTGTCGGCAAGAGAAACCGCCGAAAGGATCTTGCAGGCGCTTACAGGAAGGCTATGGCATCGATTTGGCAAAGCTGGAAGCCAAGACGGACTGGATCAGAGCGTAGTGCCCCCGCGTAATGGACCGACGCAGAACCTTGCCGGAATGGTCAATGACGCTCCCTCCATGGCGCCAACAGCCGTCCTCGGTTGCGCGTACAAGCCCGCACCCGGCCGCGAACCCGCTTCTCTCGTGCGCTCAAGCGCCAGGAACTGATCACTCTACGGACCAGGGTCGGGGCGGGATTCAGCGCCTGAGGATCAATATCGACCGGCGGTATTCATTTCGTCGTTGAGACAGGGGGCGGCTATGTTCAGTGCGCACCCGAGACATCCCCTCGCGCCATTTATTGTGAAGCGAGTCAGCGGAGACTGGCCCGTGCTGGCCCGCATCCTCACGCCTGAACGCGTCGCGCACGCCTGGGTTTGCAGCGGGATTTGTCGACCCAGGGCGTGCTCCGAATTATTGGAAACTCTATCCGCTTCCAGGTTTCAGTGACGCCGCCATCGCCAACGAGTTGCTACTGACCATTCTGTACGACGCTAGGGCTACAACGGCACCTTGAAGCTTCGAATTCAAGACGGAAAAGCAGCCGTAGCGTCCGGCCCAACCGACGCTGCCGTAGCGCCGACGCTTGATAAGCCGACTGTCGCGACGATGGCGCCGGCGTAGATGTCAGAAATCCTACGCCCTCACTCCCATTCGATCGTCGCCGGCGGCTTGGTCGTCACGTCGTAGACCACGCGGTTGACGCCTTTGACCTCGTTGATGATGCGCGACGACATCCTCGCCAGCACTTCATACGGCAAGCGGACCCAGTCGGCCGTCATGCCGTCCTCGCAGGTCACGGCGCGCATCGCGACCTGTGCTCGTAGGTGCGCCGTCGCCCATCACGCCCACGGACCGCACCGGGAGGAGCACCGCGAACGCCTGCCAGATTCATCGTAGAGACCCGCCGCGACGGACCTCGTCGATCACGATGGCGTCGGCGCTGGCGCAGGATCGTCGAGCGTCGGCGCGTGATGTCGCCCGTGACGCGGACGGCGAGGCCGGGCCCGGGAACGGATGCCGCCGAGAACCCTCCGGCAGCCCGAGTGCGCGGCCCACCTCGCGCACCTCGTCCTTGAAGAGTTCGCGCAGCGGCTCGACGAGGGAACGGCATGCGCTCGGGCAGGCCCCCGACATTGTGGTGCGTCTTGATCGTCACCGCGGGCCGCCGCGGCGGACGCGCTCTCGATGACGTCCGGGATAGAGCGTGCCTTGCACGAGAAAATGCGGAACCCCCATCTTCCTTGCTTCCGCTCGAACACGTCGATGAACATTTGCCGATGGTCTTACGTTTCCTCGGGGTCTCTACGCCGTCGAGCGCGCGCAGGAAAGTCGTCGGCGGCCATCCACCAGCCGGATGTTTAGGCGTCGCGGAACCAGCCCATGACCTGCTCGGCCTCGTCCGCGCGGAAGAGGCCATATCCACAAACAGGCAGGTGAGCCGGTCGCCGATCGCCCGGTCGACCAGCGCCGCGGCCACGGAGGAGTCGACGCCGCCGGAAAGCCCGCAGACCGCGGCCTTCACGATCTGCGCGCGATTGCTCGACCGCGTCTCGACTTAAGGCTCGGCAGGTCCAGTCCTCAGCACCGGCCACCGCGCAGGAAGTTGCGCAGAAGCGCCGCCCTGGGGCGTGTGCACCACTTCGGGATGGAACTGCACGCCGTAGACCTGCGCTTCTCGTCCGCGATCGCGGCAAACGGAGCGTTGTTGGAAATGCCGATCACCTCGAAGCCGTCGGGCAGGCGCGTCACGCAATCGCCGTGGCTCATCCACACCGGATATTTTTGGCCCTTCTCCAGACGCCTTCGAACAGCGCGGCGTCGCGCACACCTCGACTTCGGCGCGGCCGAATTCGCGATGGTGGCCGCCTTCGACCTCGCCACCAAGCTGCGCCGCCATCGCCTGTTCGCCGTAGCAGATGCCAAGCGCCGGCACCCCGGCTTCGAAGATCGCCTGCGGCGCGCGCGGCGAGACGTCCTCGGTGACGGAGGCGGCCGGCCGGAGAGGATCACGCCCCTCGGGCTCATCGCCGCGAAGGCTTCCGCTGCCTTCTGGAACGGCAAATTGGAATAGACGCCCTCCTCGCGCACGCGCCGCGCGATCAGCTGCGTCACCTGCGAGCCGAAATCGACGATCAGAATCTTGTCATGCATCGCGCGCTTCTAGCGCGCTTTGGGCCAACCGGAAAACCGGACCGGCCGCGAAAGGGTCGGCTCTCCACTGTCATAGGCCGGCCCGGTCCGGCCTGGCCTCAGAGGCGCGAGGCAAGATTGGCGTAGCCGAGCGAGCGGGCGAGGTTGCGCACGCGTTCCTTCTGCTCCGGATTGAGCGAAGCGAGCAGAGGCCCGGAGGCTCCGTAGAGCCGCCACATCGAACTCATGCCGACTTCCGGGTCTTTCCCGCGCTTAACCTGCTCATCTGGTCACGCCCGATATCGTTCAAGGCGTTCGCGACCGGCGGCCAATGCTGGACCTGATCCGGCTGGAGACGCAGCGTTGCCTTCACCTGCGCGATCTTCGCCGGCGTCATTACCTTCGCGAGACGCGGGTCCGGCGCGGGCTTCGCCCTCTACTGGTTCGGGCGCGGGCTTGGCCGGCACCGGGCGTTGCGCCTGGACCTTCTCGTCTTGGACCTTCGGCTTCTCTACTTCTTCGCGAATTTTGGCCTTCTCTTCCCGCGGGAGAGCAACCGCGGCTTGGTTGGCCCGGGAATTTGGCCAGGCGTTCGGCCTTTGCCTTGGCGGCAGCGGTTTCAGACCGGCGTGCCGGCTTGGCCGCGTCTTCGGTTCCCGTGACGGTGATCGCGGAGATCTTCGACCGAAATTGGCGCGGCCGGCACGGCGAGGTCCGGCAATTTCGGTTCGGAGTTGATGGCGATACGCTGGCGTTCGATGAACAGCATCGGCGAACGCCCGGTCTGCGCGTCCGACGAAGGAGCCGAAGAAGGACGGCATAGGCCCCTATGGCCATTGCGCCGGCCAAGGTTGCCACTCCGGAAATTGCGCCGACGACAGGCCAGTCCATGACGTCCCCCCAAGGACAATAAGGACAGTTGCGGCTTTCACTGTTCGTCGCTTCCGGGCCTCAATAGGTTCGCGTCTCTTCGCGATCGGACTTCGTTTCTCTTCAGACGACGCCGCTCCTCACGAGCAGGCTGACGAAAAACCCTATCGGCATCGGTGCGCCGCGGAGTCATGAGGAGCCCATCTCGCGACATCAGGGCCGCCTTGCGGAACAGAAAGGCGCGCTCACCCAGGACCTGGATCGTTTCTTCCGGCGGACGGACGGTGAAGCCGGGGTGACGGGAGAGAAAAGCCCGGATCTGCCCACCGTTTTCAGCTTCCAGGACCGAGCACGTCACATAGGCGACGCGGCCGCCGGACTTGACGAGGGATGCTGCCCGGTCGAGCACATCAGCCTGTTCCTCCTGCCTCTGCCGCTCCAACGCAGTCGGGCGCGTTACGCCACTTCGCGTCTGGGTTGCGCCGCCACGCGCCACTGCCAGTGCATGGCGTCATCGACCAAGACGAGATCGGCATGGCCCGCCAGGTCTGGGGGACGTGCGTCCTCGCCGGCTCGCGGCGTGCGCACCTGCACGCTGCGTGCCCCTGCCCGCTCGAGCCGTCGCATGGATCGGCGCGAGGCGGCGCTTGTCCAGGTCGGTGGCATAGATCTGGCCGTGGTTTTCCATCGCGGCGGCGAGCGCCAGCGTCTTGCCGCCAGCTCCCGCGCACAGATCGACGACTTGCTCGCCGCGTTTGGCGCCAGCAAACAGCGCGGCAAGCTGCGAGCCTTCGTCCTGCACCTCGACCAGGCCTTTGAGGGAAGGCCGGTTCCGCGTGCACCGCCGGGTCTCTCGGCGTCGGCGCCGAGGCGTGACTTGCAACCCCACCGGCGACCAGCGCGCCGGCTGCGGCTGTGAGGTCCGGCGAGCGCCGCCGCGGCCGCGTGCGCGACCGGCCTTTGAGCGTATTGACCCGCAGGTCGAGCGGCGCGCGCGATGAAAGTGCTGCCCCCTCCTCCGCCCGGTCTTCGCCGAAAACCTCGGCGTAGCTGCGCATCGAGCCATTCCGGGTAGTCGCCCATGACGACACGTGCTGGCGCTTTGCCTAAATCCGCGCATGCAAGCCGCGTTGCCCTCCTCCGCGGATCAGCGGCGGCGGGTGCAAAGCGCGAACATCGGCGAAACGTCGCGACCGCCGCCGCATCAAGCCCGCGTTCGCGAGCCAACATCCCGAGCACGATCGCGCGCGGCGTATCGGCGCCCATGATCCCATGCGGCCGATGCTTTGCGGCGGAGTGCGTCATAGACAACACCCGCGATTGCCTGCGCGGTCGCCGGAGCCCGGCGAAGCGGTGCGCCAAGCCCCAGTCCTTCAGCGCATCGGGTGGGCGGGTCGCCGTGGCGTTCGAGAATGTCGGTCAGAACTTCCATGGCCGCCGAGAGGCGCGCGGGAGGCGTCATCCGTTAAATCGCGAGCAGGATGCGCAGCGCGAAGATGACCCACATCACCAGCAGCACGACGGCGCCGCCAACACGAAAGCTGCAAAGCGCCGTCCGACATGGTTCGACCTTGTGTGGATCGCGGCGTGCACGATCCGGCTGAGAACAAAGAGCCAGGACATGACAACGAACAACACATCGGCCTTGCGTGTGATCCAGGCGAGCGCGACGAGCACGAAGAAGAGGACCGGAAGCTGCCACTGATTATGATAACGGTGTCCCGAAATCTGTTGGACGGGCGGCGGCCAGTTCGGTTGACCAAGCGCAATGTCGCCAACGCGCAACTCACGGCGCCGGATCGATGCGACGCGCACGCTCCCCATCCAGAACAGCAGTGCGAACGTCAGCGCGACCTGCACGAACACCGGCAGCAGCACCATCTGGATGGTCATCGGCGGCCCACTCGCGGTCTTCGTGGGCGGGAGGCGGCGACGGCGTGCCGTCCTCGTCCGCGACGCGCACGACCGTCTTGCCAAAGTTCTCCGCCGCGCAACAGCCCGATCAGCCCGCGCGGCGCGTTCTCCAATCCTTCGATCACGTGCTCGCGGTACTTGATGCGGCCCTCGCGCAGCCATGCGGACATCTCGCGCAGAAATTCGCCTTCCAGCGCCGCAAAGTCGGAGACGATGAAGCCGCGGATGTTGAGCCGCTTCGTCAGCGTCGCGCGCAGGGTCTGCGCCGCGCCGAGACCGCCGGACGGCAACTCGGTGGAGTTGTAGAGGGAGATCAGCCCGCACACCGGAATGCGGGCGAAGAAATTGAGCAGCGGAAACACCGCCTCGAAAATCGGTCCGCCAACGTTTTCCCAATAGACGTTGATGCCGTTCGGGCAGGCTGCCTTCAGGCGGGCGTCAATGCTCGGCCCGCGGTGATCGACGCAGGCGTCGAAGCCGAGTTCCTCCGTCGCATAACGGCACTTGGCCGCGCCGCCCGCGACGCCGACCACGCGCGCGCCGCGGATCTTGGCGATGGTCTCGACCATGGCACCGACGGCACCGGTGCCGGCGGCGACCACGACCGTCTCGCCCTCCTTCGGCTTGCCGATCTCGGCGAGGCCTGCATAGGCGGTCATGCCGGGCATGCCAAGCACACCAAGCGAGCTGAAAGCGCAGTTTCCCCGCGCGGGATTTTTCGCAGGCCCTTTCCATTCGACAGCGCGTGCGTCTGCCAGCCGGTACGGCCGACCACGATGTCACCCCCGGCGAAGCCAGGAGGAAGACGAAACGGGTGCCCAGCAGACGTCAACATAACATAA
>CAWEAM010000009.1:0-1020333 GCA_963807105.1 uncultured Acidobacteriota bacterium
GAGGCAGTGGCTAACGATGAGGACGAACCCGAGGAGATGGGAGGATGAAGCCCACGCCGACGGCGCTCGACCGCCTTTCGGCGGGGGCGAAGCGCGCATTGCTCACCCGCCTGCTGCAAAAGCAGGTCGGGAAGCCCTTTCTCAACGTGGACCATCTCGCGGTCAATGTCGCGACGCTGAGTGGTGAAGCGACGCTCGACGCGTCCATCGATCCCGAAGGCCTGCCCTTCGAACGACCGGCCGATCAACCACGCCACGTGTTGTTGACAGGAGCGACCGGCTTCCTTGGCGCGTTCCTGCTCTCGGAACTGCTCGAACGGACCAGTGCCGATATCCATTGCCTCGTGCGTGCCCGAAGCGCAGACGAGGCTCGAAAGAGGCTGCGGCAGACGCTGCAGGTTGTAACTCGATCTGGCGCGACGATTTCAGCGCGCGAATCGTGCCGGTCCCCGGCAACCTCGAAATGCCGGGGCTGGGCCTCTCATCGCAATTGGCAGCGCAGCTGGCGAGCACGATTGATGTCATCTATCACAGCGGCGCGACCGTGAACTGGATCTACCCATACGAACGGTTAAAAGCGCCTAATGTGCTCGGCACGCAGGAGATCTTGCGGCTGGCCACTCGAATCAAGCTGAAGCCCGTGCACTTCGTGTCGAGCCTTGGCGTATTCCCGCTGATCGGGATGTCCAGTCTCGTCGTCGTTCGTGAAGACGATACGCTCGATCACGGGGGCTCGCTGTACGGCGGCTATGTCCAGAGCAAGTGGGTTGCGGACAAGCTGGTGCTGGCGGCGCGCGCCAGGGGAATACCGGTGTGCATCTATCGTCCCGGGCTCATTACCGGACACAGTGAAATCGGTGCCTGGAACACGACCGACGTGACCTCACGCATGCTGAAGTCTTGGATTGAGCTGAAGCGGCCCCGGTATTCCGCTTCGACGAGACGGATATGACGCCAGTCGACTATATCAGCAGGGCGATCGTGCATCTCGCCGGCCGGAAGGAATCTTTGGGCAAGATTTTTCATCTTGCCAATCCGCGCCGCGTACGCCTCGGGCAGGTTGCTGATTGGATGCGGACCTTCGGTTACCGGCTGAAATCCCTGCCATATGACTCGTGGCTGTCCGAGTTGCTGACGCGGGGCAGCCCGTCCCGCGAAGACGTCGTGTCATCGCTTGTCCCCCTGTTCTCGCTAAGCATCAGCGGAGAGGGGGACAAAGTAATGAAATTGCTGCGAACTTCGACTGCCAGAACACGCTCGAGGGTCTCGCCGACAGCCCGATTCGCTGCTCTCCGGTCGATGACCGCGTGCTCGGCAACTGCTTCCAGCACTTCATCAGCCGTGGCTTCGTCGCGCCACCGCCCGCTGGATGTCGGAACGTCCTGAGGCCCGCAGGCGAGGCTCGGTACGCCTTGCTGGCTTGGCGGCGCCCGTCGGTGGGCCCGCGCGGCTACAGTACGTGCAGTCCGAACGTCGACTTGGTAACGCGCATGGCAAAGGGGAAGGCAAAGAGAAATCGCGTCGTGGGACTGAACACACGCGCGCTGTGCACTGGTGTACTTGGCCTCGTCCCAATTGAGCCGCGCACCCAAGAGGTGTTTATGGGACTGTTCAGAGGAGTCCGCGGCCGCCTTCGACCCCGCCTCGGCTCCGCCGCGTTACTCGGATGGCCATGACGGTCGTGCCGCAGCGGACGCACTGGCTCTAGGCCGCGGCACAGCGGCGACGCGAGTAGTGAAGCGTACCATGCCGAGATTGCTGTCGGACTCTGGAACGCGTCTCCAGATGTGGTGATCTCTTCAGGCACGCTGGGAATCGAAGGGTCGGACATCGATCTCGTCGGCGACCTCGGTCTGATTCGAAAGCGACTGCCGCAGCTTCGTATCGTGTTGAAACCGGCGCCGCGTCACAAGATTCGTGTGGGGTACGTGCCCACGAGTTTCGAGGCGGAACGCACGCTGCGGCGAACGATCTCGTTCGGGCGCACAAGCTTCGACATCGGCATTCCGGTGAACGCCAGCCTCACGTTCCGAACCTGGTACTTCGGCTACGAGTACGACCTCATCTCGCGCGACCGTGGGTTCGTCGGCGTGATCGGCGAGGTGAGATACACGAGAGTCGGGGCGGACGTGAGCAGCGGATTGTTCGGCGTGGAATCCTCGGCGGCCGACGAGTTCATTCCCGCTGTTGGCGGAGCCGCGCGAGGTTACCTGCACCGCCGGGTTGCGCTGACTGCGGAGATGACGTGGTTTCGATTGCCAGAACTGATCGACAGCGCGGGCGGCGGCGGACAATCCATTGATTTCGACGCCTCGGGCCTCTTCACCTTCACGCCAAACATGGGGATCCAGGCGGGCTATCGCACACTGGACGTGAACTATCGGCGGAACGCCGATGCGGGCTCCGTTGCCCTGCGCGGCTTGTACGTGAACAGCATCATCCGGTTCTGAAAAAAAGAAAGAAAAGCCGTGAAACGCTGGACGGTTCGAGCTCACGCGGTCGCCGAAGCAGCAAGGGCACTGCCCAGTTCGCACAGGGCATTCGCCTTCAAATGATTACGAAGGATCCCGCGAGACGGCTCCATCGGAGCTCGATTGTCGATAACGGGTGGGCGATAGGCCGAAACGTTTTCGAAACGCTTTGTCAAAGTTTGCAAAATCAGCAAAGCCGACTTGATATGCGATTTCAGATACTCGCATGTGGCTATGCGCGAAAATGCGCCGCGACATGCAACCGGCGTTCCGTCCGAAACTTACCCAGTGACGTTCCGACGAGATGGCGCAGCAAGTGGCGTAACCGCGAAGCGCCGATGCCGACCTTTGCGGCAAGAGTGCCGATGGAGTCGGATTTCTGTAGATCGTTTTCGACGGTTTCGAGGACGGCGAGTACGCGCTTGTCGGAGATGGTCTGTCGTTGCACTGGAGTGCCGGTTTTCAGCGCCCGTTGTTTCATCTTCCGTTAGCCGCACGGCGGCTTCGAACGACTTGTTGGCATCGGAGTCGGAATGGAGCGTTTCTCCGGCGTGGGCGCTCCGGATGGCGTCGAGCAGCGCTTCCGGGGCATCTCCTTTTGAGACCACTCGGAGGCCCCGGAATCGCGCAAGCGTGCTGGGAAACGCCCGCGCGGCTCCCTCGTGCAAGAGGAGCAGGCGTGCAGTGGGCACACTCAATTGCAGAGCGATCCAAAACGCCTCTGGAGCGGTGTCGGCCAAGTCCTCGTCAAGCAGGATGATGTCCGGATGGTCGATCTGCGCGAATGCGAAGACAGCAGCGACCGAGTCCATTTCCGCTATGACATTGATTTGTCGTCCGTTTCAACCAGAACGCGAAGCGCAGCACGGAGCATGCGATGCTTGCTGCCGATGAGAGACGGATAGTCAGCGCCGTCCTCAGGCTTAGACAGTAAGAACGTACTGGGGACTGGCATAAACACCTTATGGACGTGCTAGGAACGGCATTATAGGAATCCTTGGTTCATAAACGCTTTTCGTGAGGAACCTGTGCAACCTTTAGAACAGAGTCAGACCTGGCTCAGCAATAGACAGATGGTAGAGCCGACCGACTGTGTGGCCATCGTCAGTGGTCCCAGCCGTACAGGAAGGTTCTAGGCGAGGTGCCGTGTCGTGCGTCGGGCCCAGCCAACCGCGGGCGCGTCCGAAGCCCCTTCGTCCCTGGCTGAGCACGAGAGGTGCGCGAATTCGCTTGTGTCGGTCGGCCTGGCAGTGCACCTCTCTTTCGAGACCGATCGTTTTGCAGCCGCCACATTGGCCGGAGGTTACCGACACCAGCAACGGAATGATTTGTTGCGGAGGCAGATCTATGTCGCGCGTGTTCGGCGAATTCGGACCTGCTCATCCTTACCTTGGAAAGTGGGTCTTCAAAGCGGTTCAACCGCTGTCGACGCGGTTCTTCGCCAACCGGAACTTTTACCGCTCGAACAGCCGGTACGCGCGCGAGCGCATTGCCTCAATGCAGGAAAAGCTGCAGCGAAACGAGCGCGTTTACCTGCTGGGTATTGGACCCGCCGGTCACAATTCGGGTGTGGCCCTTATCGAGGCATCGCTGAAGCACGGAATTCGGCTCATTTGCAATGACGAAGAAGAGCGCTACACCGCCATCAAGCATTACAGCGGCTACCCCGAACAGAGCGTCGAGTCTTTACGAAGGCGCCTGAGTGACATGGGTCTCCGACCCGGTGATATTCACGCATATCTTGCGAGCTGGAATTACATTGACTTCATTCCGTTTGGCCTGCGCGTGTTTGCGGAACATTTCCCCTTCAGTCTGCCGCTGCTCCACCTGGATGCGTCACCCAAATTCCATGGCCAGCACGTGAGGCAGGCGGCGAAGGCGCCGCAGCGTCTCGGACGGCAACTCGATCTGGATGGCCCCGCGCCCATCATTGCCATGTGTCACCACGACAATCACGCCTATTTTTCCTACGGTGCATCTCCATTCAATCGCTGTAAGGACCCGGTCATGGTGACAGTGCTCGATGGCTACGGCGATAACGGCTCGATATCGCTGTACGTGGCACAGGATAACAAGCTGAGATGCATTCGGACGAACGAGAGCGCGGCGGATTCGTTGGGTGCGCTGTATGGCATCATCAGCTCTACTCAGGGAGGGTGGACGTCGCTGAGTAGCGAAGGACGTTATATGGGCGCCTCTGCCTGGGGGAACAACAACCGACTTACCAATTCTTATTATCGGCAGCTGCGTCAGCTGTTCTATTTCGGCAGCGCCGGCCAGGTATACGCCAATCGGGCCATGATGAACTGGCACAACGCGGGTGAGCGCCGACCGTACAACGCGGCGCTCACAGAAGTCCTCGGCGAACCCATCCCGGCGAAGGATATGTGGAATCCGGATGCCGTCTTGCGGGTTGACGACATCAAGCACTCGCCCCATACACAGGAGCGTCTGGACAAAGCCGCGGCGACACAGTTGCTGTTCGAGGACCTCGTCTTCCACGTTGTGGACTATTTGATTCGTACGACGAGAAGCGACAAACTGGTCATGACCGGCGGTACTGCGCTCAACTGCGTCGCGAACATGCGCCTGCTCGAGCACTTCGACACGGCGTATTACCAACGCTACCTGGGGATGAAAGCCCGCCTGCATTTGTGGGTTCCGCCGACGCCCGGTGATGCTGGCGTGGCGATGGGTGCCGCGTACAATTTCGCGCTGTCAAACGGTGTACCGCCAGGCGAGCCTCTTCACCACGCCTTCTACTGCGGTATGCCTGCCTCCACCGAGAGCATTCGTCAAGCCCTCGAGAGCACGGAGGAAATCTCCAGCATGTGTTTGGGCAACGTGGAGCGCGTGGAGGAAAGAGAACAGATCGCCGATTGGCTTGCCTACGTCGTGGCGCATGACGGCATCCTGGGACTCTTCCACGGAACAGCAGAAACCGGCCCGCGCGCGCTCGGCCACCGCAGCATCGTGGCCAACCCATGCAACCCGGATACGCTGGCCAACATCAATCGGCTGGTCAAGTTCCGAGAGCGGATACGCCCCCTCGCCCCGATGGCGACGTATGAAGCGGCGCAGCGCCATTTCGCGCTGTCGCCTGGCGCGTCGGACGACAACCACAACGCGTATGGCTACATGGTCCTGACCGCACCGGTACGCGCCGAGAGCGCGGCGCTCATCCCCGCCGTTGTGCATCACGACGGGACGTCTAGGGTCCAGATCGTGCGAGAGGAAATCGATGCCTTCACCCACGCATACCTCAGGGCAATGGGACGGCGGCTGGGTGTAGAAGTGTCGGTGAACACCTCGCTCAATGTGGGAAGCCCGATTGTGCAGACCCCTGCGCAGGCGTTGCAAGTACTGAAGCGCTCCCGGGGCCTGAGTGGTCTCGTCATGATCGGTGCCCAGGGCGACGCGTTCATCGCCTGGCACAACATCGTGAGCCCCCCTAAGGACGGCGGACAATCCCTTCTGGCGTGGTATCGCGATTGGCAGGTCGAGACTGCGGGAGCAGCGGCCTACGCAACGAGTAGGATCTAAAGGATGCTGCAAACGGTCAACTCCCAATCGCCACCCCCCAACTCGGCGATCCTTGGGCAGCCAATTTCAACAAACACGACAGACAACGCACGCGAAGTGAAGATTCGCTATCTGACATTTGCGGGAGTCCCCTCGGAAGAGCTCACGTTTCCCGATGCGCGCTTCGTCCACATCTATCGCACTCCCTACGCCGTATTTCAGTCGACCAATCACGTATGCCGCATGACGCGCGGCATGATGAGGCTCAGTCATTGAGCGGCATGGAGCGACTTTCGCGACGCGCCGAAGGCATTGAGCATGAACAACGCGAGGTGGCAGCTCGGGCGGAATTCGCGATTCGAGTTGATGCAGTCACCAAGCAGTTCGACGGCAAGCGCCGCGTCGTTGCGCTCGACGCTGTCACACTCGCGATTCCGCGCGGCCAGATGGTGTCGATCGTCGGACCGTCGGGCTCCGGGAAGTCGACGTTGCTGAATCTTGTCGGTGCCCTTGACCGTCCGACCGGTGGCGTCGTGGTCGTGGATGGCGAAGCGCTGTCTGGTCTCTCAGACGACGCGCTCGCGCGCGTGCGACGAGACAAGATTGGATTCATTTTTCAGTTCTTCAATTTGCTGCCGACGTTGACCGCCTTGGAGAACGTCGGTCTTCCGCTGCATTTGCGCGGATGGCCGCGGCGCAAGGTTCAGGAACGCGCCGGCAAGCTGCTGACCCTCGTTGGGCTCGGGCATCGGCTGCAGCACGTGCCCGAGGAGTTGTCGGGGGGTGAGCGTCAGCGCGTGGCCATCGCGCGGGCACTATCAGTGTTTCCGCCGGTGCTGTTGGCGGACGAGCCTACGGGCAATCTCGACTCCCACACCGGCGAAGAGATTCTCACGCTGATGCGGACTCTGCACGCCGAACTCGGTTCGACTGTCGTGATTGTGACCCACGACTCGAAGGTTGCCGAAAGCTGCGAGCGAACCATCACGCTCCGCGACGGGCGCATCGTCGATGACGTCAGCCGGAGCGCAGTTGTGCGGAGTCAGCCTCGGTTGCGCCCTTTATGATTCTGCTCAAACTTATCAGCTGGCCATATTTCCGCAGGCACGTGCTGCGATCCCTGCTCACGACAGCAGGCATCGTGCTCGGCGTCTCCGTCTTCGTGGGAATGCACGTGGCCAACCAGAGCGTGTTGCGCGGTTTTTCTGAGACGGTCGATCGCATTGCGGGCAAGACCCAGCTGCAGGTCACGGCCGGCGAAAGCAGCTTCGATGAGAACGTTCTCGATCGCGTGCAGAGCGCTTCCTCCGTGCAGGTTGCCGTTCCCGTCATCGAATCCGTCGTGAACCTGAAAGACAAAGAGCAAGGCAGCCTTCTCGTGCTCGGCGTAGACATGACAGGAGACCGCAGCCTGCGTGACTACGATCTCGAGAGTGGTGAAGAGGCCATAGTCGACGATCCACTCGTCTTTCTCGCGCAGCCCGATTCGCTCATCGTCACGCAACCGTTCGCTGAGAGGAATGGCCTCGACGTTGGAGGCGAGCTCGTGCTCGACACAGCGGTCGGCGAGAAAGGGTTCGTCATTCGCGGCATCATGAAGCCGTCCGGATTGACGAGTGCGTTTGGTGGCAACCTCGCGATCATGGACATCTACGCGGCCCAGAAGATGTTCGGCCGCGGTCGGAAGTTCGACCGCATTGATCTTGCGATCAAGGCGCATCGAACAATCCCCGAGAGCCAGCGTGAGCTCCAGTCGCTGCTCGGACCTGGTTTTCAAGCTGCGCCACCGTCGGCTCGCGGGCAGCAATTCGAGGCGCTGCTCTCTTCCTACGCGCTGATGATGACGATTTCGAGTCTGTTCGCTCTCTTCATCGGCATGTTTATCATCTACAACTCGTTCTCGATCGCGGTGACCGAACGCCGCAATGAGATCGGTATTCTGCGTGCGCTTGGCGCGACCCGCGGCCAGATCCGCCGGTTGTTTCTCGGCGAGAGCGCTGTCACCGGGCTGATCGGCTCGGTCGCGGGTGTTGCACTCGGAATCCTGATCGCGAGAGCCATTGCCGCCTCGGTCGGCACGCTGATCGCCGACCTCTACGGTGTGGCTCAGCACGTTGGCGAGTTGGCAACCAGCAGACTGCTTCTTGCCGGGGCACTCGGGATTGGCGTGGGGACCAGCATGGTGGCGGCCCTTCTCCCTGCGTGGAACGCCGCAAGAGTGGATCCTGTTCAAGCGCTGCAGAAGGGCAAGTATCAGGTGCTATCGGCCGGTGAGAATCGCTGGCGCGCGATTCTAGCGGTCGCTGCGGCAGTGATCTCAGTCGTGTGCCTGACGAATGTCGGATCGAGAACCGTATTCTACATTGGCTACTTCCTCGCCATTCTCGTCGCGCTCCTGTTAACGCCGCTCCTCTCGCTTTTCCTTGCCAAGACGCTCCGGCCGATTCTCAAAGTGGTGCGGCCGGTCGAGGGTGCACTCGCGGCAGACAGCTTGATCCAGGCACCGCGACGCACGTCGGCAAGCGTCGCGGCGCTGATGTTGTCGCTGGCGGCCGCCGTGGGCTTCGCTGGCACTGCTCGAGCGAGCTACGACTCCATCATCGGGTGGATGAATGCAACGCTCAATCCTGATCTCATCGTTCTTCCGTCGGAAAGTGTGACCGATCGGTCGACGCGCCTGCCGGCGACTATCGCCCCAACGCTGGCAGCGATTGCCGGCGTCGAACGTGTGCAGATGGTACGCGACACCCGTATCGTTTTCCGGGACACACCGGTCATGATCGTCGCGATTGATGTCGCCAGCGTCGCGCAGACGACACGCCGCCAGGCCGTGGCAGGCGATCCGGTAGCGATGCAACGGCTCACTGCTGAAGGGCAGGGCTTGATGGTTTCGGAGAATCTCGCGCAGCTTCAGCGCTTGAGCCTCGGCGAACAGATCGAGCTCGCGGCGCCATTCGGAATCATCCGGCTGCCGATCGTCGGAATCGTTGTTGACTTTTCGGAGCAGCAGGGCTCGATCATCATGGACCGCGCGCTGTTCGCCCAGTATTGGCACGACGATGCGGTGAATGCCTTCCGCGTCTATGTTGCGGCCACCGTAAATCCGCTCCACGTGAAGGACCGGATCCTGAGCCGCTTTGCCGGGGAACAGCAGGTCTTTGTGCTCACCAATCGCGAGTTGAAGGACTACATCCTCAGGCTCACCAATCAGTGGCTCACTCTGTCGTCAGTACAGATCGCGGTTGCCGGACCCGTGGCGATCCTGGGAATCGTGAACACGCTGACCGTATCGATCACGGATCGCCGGCGAGAGCTTGGCGTACTTCGTGCGGTGGGCGGACGTCATTGGCAGATCAGGCGAACGATCTGGATGGAGGCGCTCGCCATCGCGGCGATTGGCCTCGTGCTGGGGTTCGGGCTCGGTGCCGTGAACCTGTATTACACCCTGGAAATCGTTCGGCTCGACTTGGCCGGAATGCGTCTCGCTTACCAGTTCCCGGTCGAGGTGGTGGGGATGCTCGTGCCGGCTATGTTGGCGGCCGCCTTGGTAGGCGCCGTCTGGCCCGCGGAGTCGGCCGTGCGCGGGTCTCTCGTCGAGGCGCTCGAGTACGAATAGGCGAGGGCGTCACGATCTGTCGCCACCGGTAACAACATCGAGTGCGCTGACAGAAGGACACGTGAAACGTGAGTTTCACGACGGGAGAATCAATGAAGGCGCGCAGTCATGGAGCTAGGGTCGCGATCCTCGGCATGGCTCGTGGGAGGGATCGGGTATGAGGATGCATCGGCATCGAGCGAACAAGCCGCTGTTGGTACGCAGGCTGCACATGGTATCGCTGTTGATAGCATCTGCCGTGGCGGTGCATGGGCCGCTCGGGAGCGGTCGAGTCGACGCCGCGTCGGACGATGCGAAAGCGATCATTGAAGAGGCGCAGCGCCGCAGCACAACCAAATCTCAGCGCTACGAGGGACTCATCCAGGTCTTCGATGCCGGGGGCAAGGTCAGCGACAAACGGTGGACCTTCGAGCGCCTCGGAGCGCACGGGCAAAGCAAGTCAGTATTACGTTTCACTACGCCGCCCGAGGTGAAGGGTGTGGCGCTTCTCGTGATCAACTATCCGGATCGTGCGTCCGACCAATGGATGTGGACTCCCGCCCTCGAGCGGGATCGCCGCATAGCGCTCCAGGACCGCTCGACGCGCTTTTTCGGCACTGACTTCAGCTTCGAGGATCTCGAGGAGCGAGATGTCAATCAGTACCGATTACCGCATGCTCGGCGAGGAAGCGGTCGACGGCGTCCCTTGCTGGCGCATCGAATCAATCCCGATCCCAGGCAAGTCCTCCCAGTACACACGGTCCATCGTGTGGGTGCGCAAGGTTGATTACGTGCTCGCCCGGATGGAGAACCACATACGAGATCAGATCGCTCGGCGGCTTTCGTATTCAGACATTCAGAACATCCAGGGCATCTGGACCGCCCGGCAGCTTGAGATGACCGATCTGCGACGCAGGAGCCGGACGCGTCTTACGCTCGACAAACTGGAATACAACGTGCCGCTCAACGAAGGAGGGTTCACGTTGCAGGCGCTCAGGCGACAGTAGGTCCGACGTGGCGCAACCTTCGGTAGCAATCCGGATTGTGCTCGCCGCCGTCTGTCTCCTTCCAGGCACCGCGTGGACACAGTCCATTACCCACGACGGCTTCATCGATTATCGCGGCGTGCGGTATCCCGAGAGTGCTCCTAACGATCCGACCAACTTCGTCGGCGACCTGCTAGTTCGGGAGGACGTGTTCGTGAAGGCTACGGAATGGCTGCAGCTCGCCGCGGGCTTCGACTTCCGCGTCAACTCGCACGAACAGGTCGACGATAGCTTTCAGCTCTATGACTCCGATCGAACGATCAAGAGGCCGCCGGTTGCGCTTCGGCGATTGGCCGCGACGTTGACGTACCGCCCGCTGACCGTCGATGTCGGAAGGCAGTTCTTCCGGTGGGGCAAGACTGACATCATCAGCCCCACCGACCGATTCGCGCCGCACGACTTTCTTAACGTGATCGACCCGGAGTTGCTCGCCGTCACGGGTGTGCGCGTGGTCGCTCAGTTGGACGATCGCAATACCATCGAAGGCGTATGGGTCCCCCGCTTCACGCCCAGCCGCATACCGCTGCTCAATCAGCGATGGTTCGTCGTACCGGCCGAGTTTGAGAACGTTCCGATCATCGATGGCGGCGCGGTCTTTCCACGGAGACCGCAGGGTGGCGTTCGCTTGAACCATGCCGGTGCGGTCGAGCTTGCTCTCTCGTACTTCGACGGCTTCAATCACCTGCCGAACCTCCAACCGCGTCGAGGAGAGCCTGAGACGCCTGGTGAGCTTCCGGGCACTGCAGTGCCGGAGGTCGTGCTCACCAGAGCCTATCCCGCGATGCGATCCGTGGGCGCAGAGGCCGCGCTGCCGACACAGTGGGCCACGTTCAAGGGCGAGGTGGCGTACTCCACGTCCGACTCGCCGAACACGGACGAGTACGTGCTGTTCGTCGTCCAGGCCGAGCGCCAGTTCGCCGAATGGACGGTCGTCGGTGGCTACGCTGGCGAAGTCGTGACGGTGCGTCGGGCGCAATTCGACTTCAACCCGGATCGCGGATTGTCGCGATCGTTCCTCGGGCGTGCTTCCTACAACATCGACGCCAGCCGCAGTGTCGCCGTCGAAGGCGTCGTCCGTCAGGACCTCGATGGCCTGTACCTGAAGGCTGAGTACTCGCACGCGTGGGGGCAACACTGGCGCGCGACAGCAGGCGCGGGATTGATTCGGGGTGAGCCGGATGACTTTATCGGCCAATACCGCCGCAACTCGCACCTGTCGCTGTCGGCTCGGTACAGCTTCTGATTTGGTGCTGGAGAAGTAGCGTGCTCAATAGCAAGGGCCGAGCCCTTGGCTGTTCCGCTCGGGCCCGCGAGCACCTGACCGAACGCCACGGGCAGCATCACGCCATGCTATCGATGCCGATCTGGCCAAACACAACAAGTGCATGAACGCGAACGTGTCGCGATACGCGCGGGCTGTTCGCTCCACGGCCTCGATCCCAACCCAACCTTCGCGGATCAATTCAAGATGGACGGAGCCCGACTACGCTGATCATGCGCCGAATCTTGCCTGTTCGCGGGTCGGGAGCGACCTCATCGACGATCGTGACGGAGAGCGCCACGCTTGTGGGCAGCCCATACTCGAACAGCCTCGCGCTGAGTTCTGCTGCGATCCGTTCTTCGTGCCCACGCGTCCCGGGCAGAAACTGTACCTGCAGCTCTACGCTATTGCGCTGCAGCTGAATCGCACGCCATTCGAGAAGAACACCAGCCGCGTCCACTGCGTCTTGGAACAGGGCCCACGACACGAAGCGATCCCGACCTCCATCGCGAACCCAGAAGACCTCCGCCGAGCGCCCCTCCATGCGTTCGATCCGCGGAAGGTGGCTCGCGCGACACCCGTTCGCGGAGAGCGCGACGCGATCGCCGACTTCGTACCGGATGAACGGTTGAATCCAGTTGGCAAGATTCGTCACGAGAACTTTTGCTCCCACCGTACCTGCCGGAACAGGTCGACAATCGTCGTCGACGGCTTCGAGAATCGCCCAGTCGGCATTGACGTGCAAATGGCCGCAGTCTCGACAGGTGTCAGCCAGGTGCAAACATTCCCCGGTTCCGTAGTGGTCGAACACCTTCACGCCGAATGCGCTTTCGATACGCGTCTTAGCAGCCGGCAACAGCTGCTCACTCGAATTCCTGATGAACTCCAGGTTCGACAGACGCAAACGGTGGGCCTGCAGGGCAAGCGCCCCGAGTACGCTGGCATATGCGGTGATGATGTGCGGTTGTAGGTCGTTGAGGCGCTCGACCAGCTCAGGATCCATGGACGACAAGAACGAGACTCGTGCGAACGGAGCGAGCATCCGCGGCATGAACTCCAGGATCATCCCGGAAGGATAAAACCCGCGCCTGAGCGCAATCGTGGCGACCCGCTTGGGATTGATCATCAGACGAGTGGCGTCGAGCAGCGATTGAGCACCGTTCGGTGAAGAACGCGTGGCCATCAGCGCGGTAATCAGCTGGAGGCAACTTCGATGGTGCACGAGGAGAAGCGGTGTCCCCTGAGTGCCGGAGGTGTAACCTACGACCAACTCGCCGAGATACAAGCGACCAAGGTTCTTCTCATCCGCGATGTAGCGCTCGAGATCGCCCCTGCGGAGACGTCGATCAGTGAAGACCGCGTCCAAGTGTTCGCGTAACTCCTCCTTGCTTACCGAGGGGAGCTGATTGAGTGGGATTCGAGCGACATCGATCTTGCCGTACCTCGCCCGATAGAACGGCGACCGCGCAACAGTATGAGCGAGCAGGTGTCGAAAGCGCTGCTCCTGGAGTCGTTGGATCCGCGAAGCCGGCCACAGAGAAACCCGCTGTACGTGGCTGAGCTTCCGGGCGAACTGAAGATGTTCCAGAACAGACATGAGAACGAATCGACTCGGTTGTCCGGAGGGTCGCGCTCTCGTCGACTGCCATTATCCTTACGATCGCGCGGCTGTCAACAACCCACACAACACAATGTAGGGAGTAGATGATTTGACCGCTCGCGAGAGCAAGTGATCTGACCGCTTCTACTTTGCGGCCTGTCGGGATACGACAGCGGAGCTGCGAGGCTCGATGTCGTATCCGGAGGCGGCGTGGGAGCGGGCGATGACGGTGCAAGAGGTGATCTTGAAGGCGCTCAGTGGTGAGCTGCATTGGTTTCGGGCGGCCGACATCCTGGGATAGTCGCCGCGGACGCTACGACGGTGCGCGAGCGGTATGAAACGCACGGGTACATCGGGGATCGACAAGCGGCGGCACTCGCCCTCGGTGCGGCGGATGGCGGCGCCGGAGGTCGAGCGCCTCCTGCGGCTGTATCACGAGCGGTATCGCGGATTCAATGTCCGGCACTTTCATCAGATTGCGCGACGAGAGCACGGCGCCGCGGTGTCCTACAGCTTTCAGAAATACACGTTGCAGGCGGCAGGACTCGTGAAGAAGCATCGGCCGCGGGGTCGGCATTGGCGCCGGCGCTTCGCGATGGGTTGGACGACAGCACGCTAGGCATTCGCCGCACTCTGGCCTGGATTGGCAGCTGGCACGCGGTTCGGGCCGTATGAGATCGAGGCGCCGCTCGGGAAAAAGGGGATGGGAGAGGTCTGTCGCGCCCGCGTGAGACGGAGCACGAAGGATCGGTCGAGCGTTGAACCCACCTGAACCGTCTTGACCCGTGGATGTACTGTTCAGGCTCCATTCGAGAGTGTGAAGGTCCTGTCAATTTGTTGCTGAGAGTTGCTTTCACCCTTATGTCACAATGTCGAGCGCGCTCGGAGTGAAGGTGAGTCGGCTCTCGGGCGCACGTGGACATGCTGCCTTTTTCTCCAAGGTGATATGCCGTGCCGGCGACTGAAAGATTCCACGCACTGGACGCGTGTCGTGCAGCTGCGATGTCGCTTGGAGTTTTTCTCCACGCCGCGGCTTCATTCGTGGTCACTCCAATCGGCTGGGCTGTCCGGGATCCCTCAGCGAACATCACGGCAGATCTCTTTATAGGCGTCATCCATCTGTTCCGGATGCCGGTGTTCTTTCTGCTTTCGGGTTTCTTCGCGCGGCTGATCTATGTGCGTCTGGGGATTGGAGGCTTCGTCTTGCATCGCGTGAAACGGATTGTCGTTCCGCTCGTCGTGGCGCTCCCGTTGTTGTCGCCGGCACTCGACGCACTCTGGCGCTGGGGTGGCTCCCATGCAATCCCGGGATATGTGCAGGGCTCGGGTTATGCACTGCCTCGCTTCGACATGGGAGTGGCGATGGCGTCGTCACTGGCCCACCTCTGGTTTCTCTACTATTTGGCTGTACTACTCGCGATTGTCATTGGTATCGTTTGGATGCTGCGTCATCCATCGGTCGAACGTCTCACGAGCAGAGTCGATAGCCAGTTCGCTGGCGCGATCCAGCGACGGTATCTCTCGTTCGTGATGGCTTTACCGATGACATCGGTTCTATGGTTCATGGAGCTGCCCGGATTACCGGACACTCCGCTGAGCGTGGTGCCGCAACCACGGCTCCTTGCGTACTACGGGATGTTTCTCGCGGTTGGCTGGGTTCTCCACCGGCGACGTGACCTCGTGTCGGAGCTTGGGCATGGGCTCCCGACCGGGCTCGTCATCGCCGTCATGGCGGCAGTTCCAGCCGCCTTCTTGGCCGCACGCGAAGTGTTCGATCACATGACAAACCCCGGTTTGAGGGTTATCAGTCTCTACTGCGGCGCACTCCTCACATGGGAGCTCACGCTCCTGTTCATCGGTTGTTTCGTGCGATATCTCTCTCGGCCGCGTGTGTGGGTGCGATGGCTGGCTGACGCGTCCTACTGGTGCTATCTGGTGCATCTGCCAATAGTGGTCCTACTGCAGATACTCCTGGCGCGTGTCGCATGGCCTGGCGCCACGAAGTATGTGGTCATCGTTTGTGGGGCCATGAGCTTCTGTCTCGTGACGTATCAAGCCTTCGTGCGCTACACCTTCATTGGTGCGACATTGAATGGCAATCGGACGCGCGTCGCCTCGCCACAACAGGTAACGGCCGAGGCCGGTTCGTAACTTGACAGGCGGCCTGAGCCATATCCGCAAAAGACGTGGTCGAGTTGAGCCACACCGGCCGGACAGCTCCGCGACGCGCAAAATCCGAAGAGCCAAGTAGACGGTTGCGAGCAGAGCATCAGCAGAGCGCCACAACGAAAAAACGGGAGCGGCAGGCGAGCGACGGCGCACCCGCCGGTCGACCCATTAGTGCTGATGGACGCTTCCCCGATGAACGGATCTATTTGGATTGCATGTCTGAGCTTCGAGACCGCTTGAAGGCGGTTATACTGGCTCGCGTCGAGCAAGACACTTCCAGCCCAGTTCACGGTCGAATCTACAGTTACTTCAACTCAGAATGGCCCTTGAGCTAATTGCGTTTGGCTCACTGACCGCAAACCAGGCCACATATGCAACCGCTTACGCGGGATTCGATTACATTGGAAGGCAGAGAGAATGCTGCGGGCCTTGGAGAAGATCAATCCGAATTTCTATCCGGCGCCGGTAACTCTAATGAGCGATGACGTTGGGAAGACCGGGAATCCCGACACGCTTACCGGGCGATGAAGGTTGGCTTCCTCACCCGCGATGACTTTGTGTTTCTATATGACGCCGCGAGCAAAATGCTGCACGCGAGGAATCCCTTCTCAGCCCAAACATCAGTTGAGATCAAGTACGAGATCCCAGTGTGGGTCGAGCGAATTCGCTCGCTGGTTCGCATTCACTGGATGCATTTCGTGGATGACCGTCGATGGATTATCTACGTGCCTGAGGAGGCAAAATCGAGGTGCTGACGGCAATATCCGACCCATCGGTCATTTGACCCTCTGCAAGCGTCGTAACTCTCCAAAAGTTTGGCGTCCGCGATCTTTTGAAAAATTTCTCGGGAGCGGACTGCGCCGAAGGGTCCCATCCAAATGTCAGCGGTTATCCGGGATTTCGTCCCTCTGAAATCATGCGAGCTGTTCCTGAGGACGCTGAGCCGTTTCTCGACAGCACTGAACCCTATTGCTTAAAGAGGGCCGGAAAAGGGCAGGCCAGTTATGGTGCCGCTGCCTCCGGAAGGGTAGCGGCGTGGCGGTCGCTGATCGAGCTGGGGGCCTGGGGAAGTTTCTGCCGCGAGAACATTAACCGTGACTGGAAGGCAGCGATGCGCCGAGCAGGAGAGCACACGCCGCCAAGCTCGCTGAGGAGAGTGCGTCACAGCAGACGATTGCGGCTGCTCGCCGGGCGTTCACGCCTGTCCGCTGCTACTCGCTGCGGCACTCGTATGCGACGCAGTTGCTGCTCCGAGGCGCGGACGACTTGAGTGTTGTTCAGGAGGCGCTCGGACATCGTGATCCAAGGACGACGCGGATCTATACGACGGTCAAGGTCAACCCGCGCTTAATCGCAGCCGTCAGAAAAGCGTTTGGCTGAGAAAGACTCGCTGTCGCGTGGCGGCACCGCGTGGCAGGCGCGATTCCATCAATAAATCCGCACCAGTTCGCACGTTCCTGCAGGGCTACGAACCCAGGAGGTCGCACGTTCGAGTCGTGCTGGGCGCACCACATTTCCTGAGAAATCCGCAGATTTTCAGATGCGGCCTTCGACGTCAGCACGGCGGACTGACACATGACTGACAATCCGTAGCGGCGCGGTTGTCTCCAAATCATGTCTACTCGCCAACCGCCCGGAGGTGACGACGTTCCCACACGCCCGTCAGTGCCTTGCGCAGTTCCTCGTCCGTGATGTTGAGGTACCGTTGCGTGGTCTTGATCCCGGAGTGCCCGAGCATCAGTTGAATGATGCGGATATCGACGCCCTCTGCCAGCAAGCGGCACGCCGCCTTCATGACGGAGGTCATGCCAGTGCAAGCCGATCTCGCGAAGGTTCTCGCGATTGACCCGGGCCCCGGCCCTCACACGTTTCGTCTCGTGCCCGTTGGCGACGAGCACGAGCGATTCCCACGCGGTCTTGAAGCTGTCCTGGAATGCGCCGTCTGATGTTCCAAACACAAACGCGTTCGGTCCCAATGTTCCGCGTCGCCTCAAGATCGGGGCGAGTCGGCCATTGGGATCGTTGGTGTAGGCTGCGACCGATTAAGGGTCTTCAAATGAAAGTCACAGCACGTCCATCCAACCTTACGATGCAAGCCGCTCGCTTCAACTCAACCCAAATGCATCCCGTAGCTGCGGCCTTGATTGGCTTCATCGGCCCGCGTCCTCGAGGCCGTGAATGGCGCCGATGTTTGGATGATTCAGCGACGCAAGTGTCTTCGCTTCGCGCTGGAAGCGCGTCACTCGATCGGGATCGGTGACGAACGACTCGGGCAGGACTTTGATCGCGACGTCACGATCGAGCTTGGTATCGCGTCGAGGATCGCGAAGTTCGCCGGGGGGACGTCAACGGATGAGTTGCGCTCTCTGGATTCGCTCGTGGCTTGAGCCGCTTCCGCTCCCCAGACTAGCGTTCAGAGGACGAAGCCACAACTTCGTCAGCGCTTCCGCCAGCGCTGCACCGCTTCGCGACTACAATGGCTCGCGCCGCACCTCACGCGGATCCTTGTCATCTCGAATCGCCCGAGCAGGCCGGAGTTAGGAACCGCGACTCGCTCGTTCCTGGTGAAGGCGCCACGACATCTCGTGACCCTTCGTGTGAAGTTCGCGAGCGAGGTCGTCCCAGGCTGACCGCGATTCAGAACGTGTGGCAGTGTAGAAGAGCGCGAGGCCGTCGTGGAATCGCAGAACCACGGCCAAAAGGTCGAAAGACTGCGAACGCTGCTGGCGGGGACGGACCCGTTGTTCGAGAGAGAACGAGAAACATGAAGGTGGAGGGCCGTATGGCAGGACAACCGAAACTTACGCTCTCGGCAGCGTCGGCATTGTTGCTGGTGCTGACGGCGTGGATGGCGAGTTCGCCTCCCGCGGTGGCCGACCAGGCACAGGCCAGGAGTCTCTTCAAGGCCATGACCGACTATGTCGGCGCGCAGCAGTCCATCGCGTTCGACTACGACGCGACCCTCGAAGTCGTCACCAAGGACCGGCAGAAGCTCCAGCTGGCCTCATCGGGAACGGTGTCGCTGGCGCGGCCCGACAAGATCCGCACCACGCGATCGGGCGGGTTCGTGGACATCGAGACCGTGTTCGATGGCAAGACGCTCACCTTGTTCGGCAAGAACAAGAACGTCTACACGCGGGTCGAGGTACCCGGCTCGCTGGACAACCTGATGAACGAACTGCAAAAGAAGTACGACCGGCCCCTACCCGCTGCCGATCTGTTCTTCACCCGTGCCCACGACGAGATTACGGCCGACGTGACGGACGTCAAGGACCTTGGCAGCGGGGTCGTCGGCGGCATCGAGTGCGACTACTTCGCCTTCCGCGCCAAAGACGTGGATTGGCAGATCTGGGTGACGCAGGGCGCGAGACCGCGTCCGTGCCGGTACGTCATCACGTCCACGGGAATCGCCGACGGGCCGCAGTACACCGTCCAGCTTCGGAACTGGAAGACCGGCAGCGAGGTCGCCACGCCGGACTTCGCGTTCAAGCCACCGTCCGGTGCGAAGCAGATTAGCATCGACGAGCTCCAGAAGGTGAAGGACATGGGCGAGTTACCGAGCCATTTCATCCTCGGAGGCAAGTGATGAGCACCACCAGAACACTACGCGCGCTGCTGCTGCTCGTGATCGTCACCTTGGGCGCCATCGAGCTGGGTGACCGGATCTCGATCCCGGTCCTCGCCGGTCTCGCCACGAGGGTGAAGGCTGAGGTCGGGCGTCCGCTGACGCCCGTCAGCGTCGCCGGCGTCGCGCGTCGCACGGCGCGCCGCAACTGATCGGACCGCCCATCGTCACCGTTGGGTCCGCGAGCGGCGTGAGTATTGCGATCGCCTCTCGTCGCCGTCCTGGCCACAGCGAGCACATCTACGGGATGACGCCGATGCTCGAACATCGTGCTGCTCGCCATCCAGGCGCTCGAGGTGCGCACGCGCGCACACGGCGAGCGCATCAAGCAGATCGAAAGGGAGCTGGCCGGCATGCGCTGAATCGATCATCGCCAGCCGGCCAACTCATCGGCCGCCGTTCTCTTTACGGCAGGTGAGTGCGCTGTTCGACCGGCGACCTATTCTTCGATCAGGTTGTTGCGCTACGACCATCGGCCTACTGACGCGCTTCGCTCTACGCTGCCGCGATCCCCCTCCGGTGCATCGAGGGAGTAGAATCCGGCACGTGCGCGCCTGCCCCCTGCGTTGGTCTCACCACAGATGCCATTGTCCATGAGCGAGCGCAGTCGGACCTTCGCGCGTCTCTGGCGTGACGACGCGATCGCCGGCGGCGTCTGAGCCCGAGGCTTTGCGAGATGGATTCTCCCCGGTCGGAGCTCGTCGGTCAGCTGTTCCACGCCGCAATCGCGCGGCCGTCGAGCGAGCGGCAGGCCTTCCTGGATGATGCGTGTGCGGGCGACGAGGAGTTGGGGCGCGAGGTCGATCAGCTCGTGCGTGCGCACGAGCGTACGCGCGGGCTCGAATCGTCCGTGCCCACCGACGTCCTGCGCATCCTGGCGCCGCGGAGCGCACGCACCGCAATCGAACCGTCACTGACCACGTTCCGCGCGGGCAGCGCGTTCCGCGGTACCGAGCGCTTCGAGGTGCGCCGACGGCTGGGCGCCGGCGGTATGGGCATGGTCTACGAGGTGCACGACCGCGCCCGCAACGAGGTGGTTGCGCTCAAGACGCTGCTTCGCGCACGCGCGACCGACATCTATCGTCTGAAGCGGGAGTTTCGCAGCCTGGCCGACGTCGCGCATCCCAACCTGGTGTCGCTGTACGAGCTGATCGTGGAAGACACGGATTGCTTCTTCACGATGGAGCTCGTCGATGGAGTCAACCTCGTCGAGTACGTTCGCGGACCTGCCGGCGCCGCCGCACCCGTCGATCACGAGCGGGTAAGACGCGTTTTTCGTCAGTTGGTTGAAGGGATCGGCGCGCTGCACGCCGCGGGCAAGCTCCATCAGGACATCAAGCCCTCCAACATCCTGGTCACACCTGCCGAGCGCGTGGTGATTCTCGACTTCGGCCTCTCCAGCGACGTCGCCCCTGCCGCTGCAGCGATCGGCGACAGCATGGGCGGCACACCGGCATACCTGGCACCTGAGCGACACACATGGGCCGCTCCGTCGGAAAGCCAGGATTGGTACAGCGTCGGCGTGACCTTGTACGAGGCGCTCACGGGTCGCGTGCCCTTCATCGGCGGCTTCGACGAGGCCGGCCGTCGCAAACGCGAAGGCGATCCGCCGCCACTCTCAATCCCCGGTATTCCGGACGATCTCACGGCGATCTGCATGGGTCTGTTGCGGCGCGATCCCGCGCAGCGGCTCTCCGGCCGGGAGGCCGTGCGGCTGCTCGAACGTACTTCAACAGCAGCGGGGGAAGCGCCGGTGCTGGAGACGGAGGCCGAGCCAACGTTCGTCGGCCGGCGCAGTCAGCTGGATGCGCTGGAGACCGCACTCACGAGAGCCAGGCAAGGCACCGCGACCATCGTTTACGTGCATGGGCCATCGGGGATCGGCAAGAGCGCTCTCGTTCAGCACTTTCTCGAAAGCGTCCTGGCACGCGAGCACGTGGTCGTGTTGCGCGGGCGCTGCTACGAGCGTGAATCGGTGCCGTACAAAGCGCTGGACGGGGTGATCGACAGTCTCAGCCAGTACTTGCGTGCGCTATCCCGATCGCAGGCCGCGTTTCTGCTTCCGCGCAATCTTCCGGCGCTGTTACGAGTATTTCCCGTCATGCTGCAGGTGACGGCCGCGGCCTCCGCGCGAGTGGACCAGCGCGAGAGCGTTGATCCGATCATGCTGCGGCAACGAGCGTTCGAAGCACTGCGCGACCTGCTCACTCGCCTGGCGGCGCGACAGCCCCTCATCGTCTACATCGATGATCTCCATTGGGCCGACGCCGACAGCGCCGCGCTGCTCGAAGAGCTGCTGCGGCCTCCGCAGGCGCCGCCGATTCTGACGGTCGCGTGCTTCCGCGCCGAGGAGGTCCAGTCGAAACCGTTCCTCCAGGCGTTGCTCGGGGGCGCGGGCGCGAAGGCAAGCGTCAGCCTTCCGCTCGACCCAATGTCCGGCGACGATGCGCGGGCGTTGCTGACGTCGGCTTTGGGCGCTGGCGCATGGGTGAGTGACAGCGCGATCGTGAGGCTCGCGGACGAGGCGGGCGGCAACCCGTTTCTGCTCCGACACCTGGCGGGCTACCTGGCCACGCATCGCATCGGACGCGATCGAGCGACGTTTGCCGAGATGCTGGACGATCGCCTGCGCGCATTGCCCGAGGGCGGCAAGCCGTTCCTGGAGACGCTGGCGATCTGCGGCAGGCCGATGGCGCCCGAGGTGGTGCACGAGGCGGCAGGTCTCGACGGGGACGAGCGGCCACTGGTGGCGCGGCTCCGGGCCGGTCATTTCCTCCGCGCCAGCGGGTCGGCGCAGCGCGTGGAGTTGTATCACGATCGCATTCGCGAAACGCTCGTGGCGAGCGTTTCGAGTGACGACAAGCGACGGCTCCACGGTTCGCTCGCGCGCACGCTCGTGGCCAGAGGCGCCGACGATCCAGAAGTGCTATTCGAGCATCTGCTCGGATCCGACGATCGCAAGCGCGCGTCGGTCGAGGCGGGCCGCGCCGGCGAACGGGCGGCCGCCGCGCTGGCGTTCGAACGCGCAGCAGTGTTCTACGGTCAGGCCCTGGAGTTGAATCCGGTGTCAGAGGTGGCGTCTGCCTGGAAGGAAGAGCATGCGCGCGCGCTGGCCAACGCGGGGAGACCGGCTGAGGCTGCCGAGGCCTTTCTGCGCGCCGCGGCCGGTGCCAAACCGAATGCGCGGATCGAACTTCAGCGCCGGAGCGCGGAACAGTTTCTCATCGGAGGACACATCGATCGCGGGTTGGATCTGATTCGGTCCGTGCTGGCGGCAATGGGAGTGCGTGTTTCCGGAAGCCCGCGTGCCACGCTGCGGTGGGTGCTTTGGGGCCGGGCGCGGCTGCGCTGGCGCGGGCTCCGGTTCGTGCGCAGGCCAGCCGACGAGATTGACCCCGGTCTCCTCCTGCGCATGGACACGTGCTGGTCGGCGACGGCGGGGCTGGCGCTGGTGGACATGATCACCGCGTTCGACTTCAGCGTCCGCCATCTGCTCATGGCGCTCGACGCCGGCGAGCCGTCGCGGATCGCGCGCGGCATGGCGATCGAGTCGGTCGCTCGCGCGGCCTATCCGACCGGCCGGCGGTTTGCCGAGTCGCTGGCGCAGCAATCCAGAGCGCTGGCAGCAGCTGTGGGCAACCCGCACGCGCTGGCGTTGTCGATGCTGGCCGAGAGCATGATCGCCATCACCCGTGGCGAATGGAAGAAGGCTGCGTCGTTTGCCGAGGAGGCGTTGCCGATCTTGCGCGACCAGTGCACCGGCGTCACGTGGGAGTTGAACATGGCGCAGAACCTCCTGATTTGGGCCCTGATGTATCAGGGCGAGCTGCGGGAGGTGGCGCGGCGCGTTCCGCCGCTCGTGGCACACGCGCGGAGCAGCGGCAATATCTATATCGTCACCGAGCTCTGCACGCGGTGTAACTATGTGTGGCTCGTCGGCGACGATCCGGACGAAGGCGAGCGTCTGGCGCTCGAAAGCATCCAGCGCTGGTCGGCAAAGGGTTTCCATCGTCAGCATTACAGCGCGCTGCTCGCGCGCGTCCAGACCGCGCTCTATCGTGGTGACGGCGAAGCCGCGTGGCGGTTGCTCGATGAACAGGAGAGAATCGTGTGGCGCTCGCTGATGACGCGCGTCCAAGTGCTGCGGGTGGAGACGCACTACATGCGTGCACGCGCCGCGCTGGCGATGGCGGCGGCAAGCAAAGACCGTCGATTCCTCGGCATCGCTCGTGCCCGGGCGCAGCGAATCGAGCGGGAACGCCTGGCGTGGGCCGATCCGATTGCGCTGCTGCTGCGGGCGGGCATTGCTGCCATCGACGGCGATACGCCGCTCGCGCTCGGGCATCTCCACGCGGCGGTGGATCGCTTCGGGCGGGCGGACATGCACCTGTACGTCGCGGTCGCCCGCCGCCGCATCGGCGCGTTGCAACACGATGCGCACGGTCGCGAGATCCGCCGTCTGTCCGACGACTGGATGGCCGCGCAGCACATCGTCAACCCCGCGAGCATGACGCGGATGCTCACTCCCGGCTTTCCCGACGAAAGGGAGGCGCGGCAACGCGTCGAGTAGAGTTGGCGGCCGCGCACGATCGCTATGATCGCCCTCCTCGATCGGCGGCTCGTGACGGTTCGCGCGAGCGAATGTTCTCGGCGGGCGTCTGACCCACGGCAGGCGACGCGCATGGAACAGCGGTCGCGACCAGGCAGGGGGGCGATCGTTCTGGTCATGGCGGATCCGACCACACCCGTAGCCCATCACGACTGAGCGCAATCGGAATGTGCCTGAACGCCGGATTTTCGTGCTCGATCGCGCGCGTCATCGCCGCCTTGCGCTCCGCATTACCGTCGCTCAACAACGTCATCGATCCGCCCTCGCCGCCCGCGCCGTTGACCTTCCAGCCAATCGCCCCATGGGCGCGGGCGATTTCGATGACCCGCCAGGCCTCGTCCGAGACAAGGTCGGCATGCAGCGCAGCTTGTGCGTCAGTGTTGTCGCGCATGGCGCGGCCGAGGGCCTTTAAGTCACCCGCGAGCGCCGCGTCACGCGCGCGTTCGGCGGCCGCGCGCAGCGCAACGAGCGGCGCGTGGTCGGGACCGATTTGCTCCAGGTCGGTGAAGACCTTTTGATGAATGGCGCTGGAGCTGTGCGGACGTCCGAGGTAGACGAGCGCAAGCCGGCTCACCAGCTCCTGGCGCGTCTGATCCGAGAGCTGGAGCTGAGACACCACGGCGCGCGGGTACTCGACAATGTCGATGAAGTTGATTCCCCCGAACGCGGCGCAGAGCTGATCCTGGACGCCTGATTCGCCACGGAGCAGCCTGGTCTCGACCGCATGCGCAT
Organism: uncultured Acidobacteriota bacterium; assembly: GCA_963807105.1. Taxonomy (GTDB): domain Bacteria; phylum Acidobacteriota; class Vicinamibacteria; order Vicinamibacterales; family UBA2999; genus DASPWV01. The sequence goes on from CAWEAM010000009.1 coordinate 24,631, forward strand.
CGCATGCGATCTGATATGCCGTGCGGTGACCGCCAGCCAGTCGATCGAGCGCGCCGAGCAGTGCCACGACCACCGCCGCTGATGTCCCGGTCGACGCGCCGGCCGGCGCCTGCGAGCCGACCGTAATCTCGACGTCGACATTGTCCGGCGGTGGGATGGTTCGCACCGCCGCTTCGAGCAGCGGGTGCGGACCCCAGCCTCCGGGCACCGGCGCGTAGCGAACGTTGTAGTTCTCGACGTTGAGGACGAGCGGCGCATCGCGTGTCCCGCGAGCGAAGACGTCGATCTTCACGTTGACGAGCGGCGCCACGGCAAGGTTGAAGACCTTGCCATGCTGGGCGACTCGGGTGTCGGTCCATCCGCCGTTGTCGCAGATACGAATGGGCGCCGTCGCGTAGAAAGGTACCGAAGAGGTGACATGCGCGCGGAAGGGTAACGTGAAGCGAACAGCGCGATCAAAATCATCCGCCTCCCTCAACAGGGAAAGTACGGTGATGCACGGCTGTCGACTATCCTGAGCATGGTGCCGCGAGCTGTTCGAGCGCGCTCGAATGACCGGCAGTATGCTCTCACCGACAGCTCTGCGTCTCGCACTTGGTCACGCGCAGCGCACTGGCCGAGCCGTACAAAGCCTGCCGCCGACGGAAGTGGGCGGCGAATGGTCCTGCATGGCCCCGCTCAGTGGCCGATGTGCCGACAAAACAGCTCGGCTGTCGTGTCGCATTTTTCCCGCGACTTTCGATTCTCCTGATTCATCGCAGCGGGTGGGCGTGCACCCCCGAGGTTCGTTGACGTACCGACCATGCACTGGAACAAGCGTGTAAAACCAGCTGATGGCGGAGGCGAACCGGTATGATGATCACCCGCCCAAAATGGCTGCCCGCGTGGGGACGACGGCTCATCCATCCAGAGCGCTCCAGACGCTGATCGTGGTGGCGGTGTTTTCCGCCCTCACCGCCGCGATGACCTATCCGCAAGTCCGTCAGCTCAAGACGGCTGTCGCCGATCATGACGACCCGCTGCTGAGCATCTGGCGGCTGTCGTGGATTGCGCATCAGCTGCCCCGCGATCCCGCCCACCTCTTCGACGGCAACATCTTTTATCCCGAGCGGCGGACGCTCGCGTTCACCGACGCCGTGATACTCCCAGGCCTGGCGGTCGCGCCGCTTCACTTGATGGGCGTGTCGCCGATCCTGATCTACAACCTGGTGCTGCTTTCCGGGTTCGTGCTGTCGGGCGCCGCCATGTATCTGTTGGTGGTGACGCTCACCGGCCGCGCCGGCGCCGCCTGGCTCGCCGGCATCGCGTTCGCGTTCGCGCCTTATCGCTTCGGACACTACGAGCATCTCGAGCTTCAGCTCGCGTTCTGGATGCCTCTCGGTCTCTGGGCGATGCACCGCACGCTGAACACCGGCCGCCTGCGCGACGGCCTGCTGACCGGTACGCTCGTCGCCGGCCAGGCGCTCACCAGCCTCTATTACGGAATCTTCTTCGGTATCTATCTGGCCGTCGTTTGCGGCGTCCTGCTGTTGCGGCAGCCACGCGAGCGACGCGCCGCGGTATGTGTCGCGCTCGTCGCGGGAGCGGTGCTCGCCGTCGCACTGGTACTGCCGTACACGATCCCGTATTTCGCCAACCGCGACGTGGTTGGCGTTCGCAAGGTCGACGAGGTGGTCCGCTACAGCGCGCTGCCGCGCAACTACTTGGCTACGCCGGCGCAGAACCTCGTCTACGGGTGGACGGCGGGCCGCTTCGGTCAACCGGAGCGCTACCTTTTTCCCGGACTGACGGTGCTGCTGCTTGCGATCGTTGCGATCCGCTCGCCGGCGCGCTGGCAGGTCGTCGCCTACTTCGTCGGCCTCCTCTTCGCCTTCGACGCATCGCTCGGATTGAACGGCTTCTTCTACTCGTGGGCGCATCACGCGCTACCGGTTCTTCACGGGCTCCGTGCGCCCGCCCGCTTCGGTATCCTCGTCTGCCTGTCGCTGGCCGTCCTCGGTGGATACGGTGCCGCCGCTCTGTTACGGTCGGTTGCCTCCGGAAGCCAGCGCCTGCTGGTTGCCGCCGCTGCCGTGCTGATGCTCGCCGAATACGCGACGACCGTCCGATTGTTCAGGGTTCCGGAGATCCCCTCGGTCTATGCATGGCTGCGGCGTGAGCCGCGATCGGTGGTGATCGAACTGCCGGTTCCACGTGTGGACAACCTGAGCGTGATCCATGACGGGCTGTTCATGTATTTCTCGACCAGGCATTGGCAGCCGCTCCTCAACGGTTACAGCGGCTTCTATCCGCCGTCCTATCTGGATCTGATCGAGACTCTCCGCGGATTTCCCGACGACGCGTCGATCGAGGCGCTGCGTCAGCGCGGCGTCGATTACTTGATCGTCCATGGACGCTTCTACGCCCCTGACGAGTTCGGCGCCCTCATCACCACGCTCGAAGAGCGTCGTGACATCATCGCCACCGGACGATTTGCCGCACCCGGCGGAGAATCGCGCGTGTACCGCTTTCAGGCTGGCGCACCCGCGGCTCCAGGACGCTGACGACTTTCAGAAACGAATCGGCTTCGTTCTTCGTCAAAGGCTGTGGGACGCCGCACGAGCCGGGCCCCGCGGTTCGCCGGCTGGCGGCAAACGCGAGCGGGCATCAGATCGACGTCTTCATGACCCGCTCGACCGACGTCAATCTCGGTCTCGCGGCCAGAGCAAACGTGGCGCGCGATCAACCCGCCGATCTGCTTCTCAGCATTCACTACAACGGCTTCGACGCCAGAGCGCGCGGCGTCGAAACGTTCGTTCGCCCGGTCGCCAATGGCAACGTCGATCACGCGCAGGATACCGCCTTCGCGCAGAAGGTGCAGCGACGCGTGTTCCAGGCGATCAAGGCGCGCGACGCCGCGACCAGGGACCGAGGCGTGAAGGATCTGAGGCTCGGTGTCCTGGACGACGTTGCGCTGGGGAATACGGGCGGCAGCCATCCTTGCCGCGCTTGTCTGCTCGAGATCGAGTTCATCGACGTCAGCGCGGTGGACCAGTTGCTCAACACCGGCCCGAACGCGGCGGCCGTTCGCTCGGAGATCGCCGACGCGATCAGCGGTGCGATTCTCGAGGAGCTGACGTGAAGGTGACGTGATGACGAAAACCGCAAAGCGAAGCGCGAAACGCAAGCGTGCGTCGCGCGGAGGGATCAAACCGCTCGCGCCCGCGATCTACCGAGCGCCGCGCCGCCAGCCGCCGGCACCGCGCGATACGCTGGCAGGCGATTTCGCCTGGGCGGGCGAGGGTGGGCGCGACGCCGCGGCGCGATGGAGAACGTTTCTCCGCAAGTACGACCCGGCTGACGGCGAGTATCAGGATGCGGGCCACGAAAGACGCGTGCGCACCGCGCGGTACGAGCTGATGCGTCTGGAATATCTGAGCGGCAACGCGAAAGCCGGCGACCGGCTGCTCGCGAAGCTCCAGGATGTGGACGCCTGACGGCGCTCGATTCACTGCAGATGGCTGGCCGCGTGGTCGCGCGCGACTCAAAGCTCCGCCCACTGACGCAATAGATTGTGGTACACGCCGGTCAACTGGACCGAGGCCGGATGGCCCGGCCCGTCAGCGCCAAGACTCTGAATCGCCGTGTCCAAATCGAAGAGCAGAGCCCGCTGGCCATCGTCGCGCACCATGCTCTGAATCCAGAAGAACGACGCCACGCGCGCGCCGGCCGTGACCGCGCGCACATGATGCAGACTCGTTGACGGATACAGCACCATGTGTCCCGCGGGCAGCTTGACCGAATGGACACCGTAGGTGTCTTCCACGACCAGCTCGCCGCCCTCGTACTCGTCGGGACCGCTCAGAAACAGCGTTGCCGAGAGATCGGTCCGAATTCGTTGGGAGGTGCCCGAGACCTGCCGCACGGCGTTGTCCACGTGCGTGCCGAACGAGTGACCGTTGCTGTAGCGATTGAAGAGCGGCGGAAAGATGCGCAGCGGCAACGCCGCCGAGAGGAAGAGCGGCGATCGATTCAACGCCTGAACGATCGACGCGCCCACCTGCAGCGCCGCTTCGCTGTTCTCGGGAATCTGCTCGTTCTGCTTGACCTGCGCCGACTGATGGCCGGCGGTCACCCGGCCATCGACCCACTCCGCCGCATCGAGGATCTTGCGCGCCCGGACGACGTCGACCGGCGCGAGCACGTTTGGTACCTGGAGCAACATGACTAATCCCTCAAGTCATCGATCTGACGATCGCGGTATAGGGCAACTCGACGATCGGGGGCCGAAACTGACAGAGCTCGACCGTTTCTCGCGCCGTTGGCGCCATCAACTCAAGTGAGCGCGGGTTAGAACGTCACCGCGCTCGAGAGCTGCACCGACCGGCCGGCGCCCGGGATGTAGTGGCCCCCGCCAATCCGATCGACGTAGTCCACGTCTGCCAGGTTGTTGAGGTTGAGGCGCAGCGTCAGGTTCCGGTTGACCTGATAGGCGGCGAGCCCGTTGATCAGCCAATAGCTCGGGACGACGGCGGTATTGGTCGCATTGCGAAACACGGCATCCATGTACTGCGCGCCGCCGCCGACCTCGATCTGCCACGGAAGCTGGAACGTCGTCCAGAGATTGAATGTCTGCTCCGGCGTCAGCGCCAGCGCGTTGTTCACTTCGGCCGGCGTGTTCGACTCGTCGATGTTGCTGCGCATCAAGCTATAGGCCGCAAACGCCGTCCATCGATCGTTGATGCGGCCCTGCGCGCCGAGCTCGATGCCGCTCACGCGCTGCTCGCCGACGAGCACGGTCGGGGGATCGCCTGGATTGACGCCCGGTGTACGCGCGTTGCTCTTCTCGGTGCGAAAGAGCGCTGCGGTCAGCGAGAGCCGGCGGTTGGCGACATCCCATTTGGTGCCAACCTCCAACGCGCGTGTCTTCTCAGGCTCGATGGCGGCGGTGGCGGGCGTCAAGGACAGCCCCTCGGCCGATGGATTGAACGAGGTGCCGAACCCGGCATAGATACTGCCGTTCTCACGCGGCTTGAACACCACTCCCATGCGCCCGCTCGTCATCGAGTCGGTCCGTTCGAGCGGCGTCCGCTCGCCGGCGACCGCGACCGACTCGTAGTCGACGTCGAACCGGTCCCATCGCAGCCCGCCGCTCAGCTCCCAGCGCTCGCCGACATTGACGGTGTCGAAGGCGTACACAGCCGCCGAATACGCCTGCGCCGTCGTCCGTGCGCCGGTGCGCGTGATGGGGCCGGGGTACGCGTCGTTCGGGTTGGGATGATAGAGGTCGGCGGTTGGCGCGACCGGACCCGAGCGGGCGAAGTTCTCCGAGCCTTCGCGCGCGAACTCGGCGCCGGCGACGAGCGCATGTGGCATCGACGAGCCGAACCGCGCCGTCAGGTTCGTCTGGTTGGCCAGGATGTCGTCGGTCATGTCGCGCGACTGCAGCTGCCGGTTGATCGCGGTGCTGGTGTTGACGCTGGCGAAGCGCGGGGAGGTAATCACCGAATCGCGGGTGGTCTGACCGTAGCGCGTCAGATTGCGCAGCGTCATCGCTCCCGGCAGATCGCGTTCGACTTGCACGGTGCCGAGATCGGTCACCGTGTTCTCGTAGTCGCGGGCGCGCAATCCGTAGAAATTCTCCTGGTCGACCGGAGGCATGCTGTTGCTGTACTCCGCCAGCTCCGGGTTGGTGTTGGCGGGCACCCACGGCAGGCCGTACTCAGGAAGGTTGTCCTGAGCGAGGTGGGAGTATTGAACGGTCAGGCGCGTCGGTGTGCCGAGGCCCATCGCCATCGACGGCGCCACGCCCCAGCGCTCGCTCTCGACCGCGTCGCGTCCCGGCACGCCGGTGTCGGTCCACATCGCGTTCAGGCGCAGCGATGTGCCCGGAATAGCGCCCTCGAGCGGCTGATTGAGGTCGATCGTGCTGCGCTTGTAGCTGGCGTTGCCGCCGCCGAGCGACACCGCGTAGTTCGCGTCGATCTGGGGCGCCTTCGAGACCATGTTGATGGCGCCGCCGGTCGAGCCGCGGCCGGCGATCGCCGAGGACGGACCCTTCGCCACCTCGACCTGCTCGAGATTGAACGGATCGCGCGAGTAGCCGCCGAAATCGCGCACGCCGTCGACGAAGATATCGGTGCGCGCACTGAATCCGCGGATCGTGAGCTGATCGCCCGCGGGCACTCCGCCCTCGCCAGCCTGAAACGTGATCCCGACGACATTACGAAGAACGTCGCGGAGGGTGGTCGCCGCCTGTTCCTCGATGACGGACGCCGGGATCACCGTGATCGTTTGCGGGATGTCGCGCAGCGGCTCGGTGAACTTCGTGCCTGCGGGCCGCGCGGCGGCGCCCTCGACCGAGACGAACTCGGTAACCTGCAGGTCGATGGCGACAGTATCGGGCGAGATGAAGCGGAAGCGCAGCGAGGTGCCTTCGAGGAGCTGTGTCAAGGCGCGCTCGACCGTGAAGGCGCCCTGCACGCCAGGCGACACGAACGGCTCAATCAGCGAGGAATCGGCCTGCACGCGCAGGCCAGTCACGGCTTCGAACAGCTTGAGTGCGGCGCTCAGCGGGCCGGCCGGGATGTCGAACTGCCGCTCACCAGGCGCATTCGAGGCGCGCGTGGCCGTGGTGGGCGGCGTGAGCGTCTGAGCGGCAAGCGTCCTGGTTTGCGCCCCCATGGTCGCGCCGGCGACCAGCGCTCCCATAGCGACCCGCGATGTGCGTGAAAGGAATCGGCGAAAAATTCGCGGCGGTTTCGTCATCGCCCTCGTGCTCCAGTCGCTTGCGCACGCGAGGCGCCGCCCCTAAAATCGACGGGCCGGACGCGTCATGCGCCGCGTGCGTATGAAATCGGTCGGACCAGGCCGTGCGTTTCGGTATCCCGCCGGGTGTTGACGCACCCGGCGGGCGCTTCGTTCGTGAGCCCTCGACAAGTTGAGACGTAATCTCAATTTGCCTCCCCGCAGTCTAACTCCGACCAAAAAGGTCGGTCAAGCCGAAATGAGACACCATCTCATTTTGGTCAAACCCCTCGCGAAGCGGGGCGTGAGCAGCAGAACCCGACACCAGATCCCTGTCTTACATTCACGGAACGGCTTCAGCCCGCTGGTACTCGTGCGAAACGGCTTGAATCACCGTGCACGAACGGAGTGGCTTTTGCTGCGGCGTTCGCATGCAAGTTGGTGTTGAGTTGGCGGCGGCGCGGCAACGGCTGGGCCTCTCGCTCGAAGATGTGTCCCGAAGAATAAAGATCAGCGTCGAACGTCTGTTGGCGATCGAGCGCGGCGACCTCGATCATCTGCCGGCGCTCGTGTATCTCAACGGATTCCTGCGCGCCTATGCCGATGAGGTCAACCTCGATGCGGCCGATGTGACCAGCCGGTATCTGGAGGAGCTCGCGAAGCCCGCCGAAGGCGTGGCGAGCGAGACGACGGAATCGACCGACGATCGTGGTGTTGCGACGCCCGCTCTCGAGCACGCTCTCAGCGAGTTTGCCGAGGAGGAGGCGGCCCTCCAGGAGTCGACGGAGCAACAGCACTCGTCGCAGTCGGCGCCCCCGGCGCCCCCGGCGCCCCCGGCGCCACCGACACCACCGACCCACATGTACGAAATCGCCCCGGAACCTGTGCCCGTGGCCGAGCCAGTGGCGCCTCGGACGTTGCTCACGATTCCAGCGACCTACGACCTGGACGAGGTTGGGCATTCGTACGGGCGGACGCCCCGGACCCACGCATCGGTTGCGCCCTTGTTCATGGCGACCACAGCGGCCCCGCCCAGGCGCCATTACGGCGTGCTTTTCGTTGTCCTGATGCTGGCCGTGGCGGCCGGAATCTTTATTTCGGCCAACACCGACACCTTGTGGCTTCCGCCCGAGATCCGCGAGCGATTCGTCAATCTCGGTCTGCTGCAATCTGACGATGTCCGCGGAGGCGAGGGCGCTGGCGCCCTCGACCGCGAGAGTGCCAGCGCCGACGAGTCCGTTTCACCAGCAGTGACCGAGACTCCGGCCGAATGGCAGCGGCCCTCCGCTGATTCGCGACAGGAGGCGGATCCGGCCCGCACGCAGTACGTCTGGTCGAGTCGCGCTGGAAACCGACGCCAGGCGGCTTGCGCCGGAACGCGTTCCCGATCGCGAACCGCCGCCGGCCGTGCCAAAGCCAACGAGGCCCCCAGCCGTCCCGAGCCATACTGAACCCGAGGCCCACGCGACGAGGCCTCCAGCCGCCACGAGCCATGCTGAACCCGCGACACCGGCAGCCATCAATCCCGACGACCTGAGCGGCTGGTGGACGCTCACCAACCGTGTTGAGTCCACGAGCTACGACGCTTTCGACAACCTCAATCTCGGTTACCGTCTTCGTCTCGAACAGCAGGGGAACCGTGTGAGCGGCATGGGACAGAAGTGGATGGAGAACGGCAGGCCACTGCCGCCCGGTCGACGAACGCCGATCACCATCGAAGGGACGCGCGATGGACGTCGCCTCGAGTTGCACTTCACCGAGAACGGCGCGCAACGAACGAGCTCCGGAACCTTTGTGATGCAGCTCGATAGCGACGGGACGCTCCAGGGGCGGTTCATGAGTGACGCCGCAAATTCGCAAGGCAGCTCGCTCGCAAGGCGCGAATCGTCGCCGCGGGACTGAGGAAGCTGCTCTGTCTCTGGTGGTTCGACGGCGCGCCGCCGTATCCGCCGGCGCCGAGCCCTGACACCACGGCCGCTCCCGCCTCAGCCCTCGAGCGTAGTATTTTCGAAGGGATGTTGGGTCGCCGCAGCCTTCTTCGCCTCGCCGGGACCGCCGTTCTGGGCGCCGCCGGCGTCGGGGTCTACACTCGGTGGGTCGAGCCGCACTGGATCGAAGTCGTCCGCCGCTCGATGCCGCTTCGCGACCTGCCTCCGGCGCTCGAGGGCCGCACAGTCCTTCAGCTCAGCGATTTCCACGTCGGCGAACAGGTCGATTCGGCATATCTGATCGAGGCGCTCCAGGGCGCCGCGGACCTCCGTCCGGACTTCGTCGCGCTGACCGGCGATTTCGTGTCGTATCGTTCCGCCGCTGAGTACAAAGAGCTCGCGCGCGTCCTTCGCGCGCTGCCACACGGTTCCCTCGGGACCGTCGCGACCCTGGGGAATCACGACTACGGGCCCGACTGGCGGACCGTCGGCGTGGCGGATGGCGTTTCCGGCGTGATTGCCGACGCCGGGGCGGTCGTGCTTCGCAACGAGCTGCAGGTGGTTAACGGTCTCCAGTTCGCGGGGCTCGGAGACTACTGGGGTCCTGAATTCAGCGCGCCGCGACCGGCCCACGCGCGCGGTTTGTCATCAAAGCCGGCTTCGACGAGTGCGCCTTCCGCTAGGGCGACAATCGCGTTGCTCGATCGCACCCTGCCCACCGTCGTTCTCTGCCACAATCCCGACGTCTCTGACGAGCCGATGTGGGGAGACTTGGAAGGCTGGATTCTCGCCGGCCACACGCATGGCGGCCAGTGCAAGCCGCCATTCCTGCCGCCGCCGATTCTGCCGGTCCGAAACAAGCGCTATACCGCAGGCGCGTTCGAGGTTGGTCTACGCCGCACGCTTTACATCAATCGAGGGCTGGGACATCTCACGCGCATCAGGTTCAACGTGCGGCCCGAGATGACGCTGTTCACGCTGCAACGCACGTCCATCGCGGCGTGACCTCGGCGGTCGTTCGAATGCTCTCACTCCCAGGTGTGGCCGTTCTTGGGGCCCTTGTGCAACTGCGCGTGCTCCGGCGCTTTGCGGTCGTGGAACTCCGGGCTTCTCTCGAACGTTTTGGGGTCGTCTTCGGCGCGCGGCATGCTCGACGGTTTCGAGGGCATGATGCCAGGCACCTCGAAGTCCGATTCGTCGGGCTGATGAAAGTCGAGCTCGGGAATCACGGATTCCGGGTCTGTTTCTGACGACGGCTTCTGGATGGGGTTCATGACGCCTCCTGCTGATTTCAGGTAGCAGGAGGCGTACCGTTCTGTGCGCTTCAGCGGCGCCGTTTCGCGCCTGCGCGCATGACGCGCTTCGCCCGCTTCCGACCGCCTTTGTGCCCTCGTTTCTTGGCTGCTTTTATCTTGCGACCCGCCATACGCCCGCTCGTCGCACGCTTCGCCACCGATTTTTTCCGCGCGGCCTTTTTCGCCTTTTTCGCGGCGCGCGGCGCCGCTTTCGCCTTCTTGGCCTTCTTGGCCGCCGTGCGCTTCGCCGCTTTCTTCCTGGCCGGCCGTGCCGGCGCGATCACCGGTGCCGAGCTCTCGTCAACGTCGGTGCCACTCTGGGGGCGCATCTTGGATACGGCAGTGGAGGCGGCGTTGGTCGCCGTCGTCCCGAACAGATCGAAGCCCGCGGCGGCGGTCCCCGCTGCGCCGCCAACAGTTTCGGCTGCCCCCACTAGCGTGCTGTCGTCATTCAGATCGTCGTCATCGTCCGGCACATTTTCCATGGCTGCTCCCCTACCGCACCGTGGCGGCGCGGAGCATCTTATCCCCAAAGCGTTCTGTGCGACGCTATCCGAGTGAGACTCTTTTCGATGGGCGTAGCTCTGGCCGCGTGCTTGGCGTGCACTTCGGGCAGCGAGCAGCGGCAGGAATCACGTGCGACGATCTGGCGGCCGGTCGCATCGTGGTCAGGGCATGGCCCGACAACCCTCGAAACTTTCCCAATCGGCGCCGGGCGTCTGCGCCTCCACTGGACAACCAGCAACGAACTCCCTCAAGGCGGCGGCCGGTTCAAAGTCCGGTTGCACAGTGCCGACAGCGGGCGCGTGCTCGAGGAGCCGATCGACGTCCAGGGTGTCGCAACCGGCTCGAAAGACCTGGTGGACGACCACCAGCGGTTCTATTTGTCAGTGGACTCGATGAACGTGGACTGGTCGATCAGGGTCGAAGAAGGGCTCGCCCGGCGTCAATAGCCGTGGAAACGCGCGCTTTCGGAACGACGGGCCCTTCCGTCCCGGCCCTCGAGACGGGCCGATCGCGTGCTGGAGGCGCGGCTTTAGCTGAGGTCCGATTCAGGGCTGCTTCTCGCATCCTCGTCCGGCTCGAAGGCCAGCGCCGTGCCGTTCATGCAGAACCGCAGGCCGGTTGGCGCGGGACCATCGGGAAACACATGGCCGAGATGCCCTCCGCAGTTGCCGCAGTGCACTTCGGTGCGGCTCATGAAGTGGCTCGTGTCCTCGGTAGTGCCGACGGCATCATCGACTGGCTTGAAGAAGCTCGGCCAGCCGGTGCCGCTCTCGAATTTTGTGTCGGACGAGAACAGCGGCTGCCCGCATCCGGCGCAGCGAAACATGCCGTCGCGATGCTCCTGATTGAGCGGGCTCGACCCCGGCGGCTCCGTGCCATGCTCGCGCAGCACGCGAAACTGCTCCTGCGTGAGCGATTCCTTCCAGTCGTTTTCTGATTTCTTCACCATGGCAATTTGATGCGCGGATGCAGCGTCCAGTGTTATCCCTCGATCGCCTTCAACCACTCTTGAGCCGCCGCGCGGCCGGCGTCCACAGCTGCTTGCCCCGCGCGAAACAACATCTTCCATTCACGTGGCTTGGCTTCGAGATCGACATTCTCGAATCGCATGCGCTTGTCGCGCTCGACAAGTGACGCCGAGAAATCGATGCCGGCGCTCAGTTGGAGAAACGCTTTCAAACGGGTTGCGATCAACTTTCTGGGATCCGCGGGGTACGTCGCTTCGAACTCGGCCTCGCGGCGAGCGAAGTCGGCGTCGGCCGCGCTCGCCGCCTCCTTGGCGGCGGCGTCAATGGTCTTGCGGTGCTCAGGATCGGCGTTGAGCTCCGCGAGCTGCTTCTTCATCGCGGCGACGTTCTCCTCGAGCTGCTGACGCGCTTCCGCCGGCAGCTCGGCCGACATCCGTTGCGCCTGCTTGACCATCTCGTCGAGCTGCCGCTGCTGGGCGACCAGCGCTTCGTCACCCGAGCGCGGCAGATTCTCGGGCGCCGGACGAATGGCCTCTCGCCACTGGGCGTAGCGCGCCGTGAACGCCGCGCTGGTGGTATAGGCGCGCGCCGCCGCAAACGCGGCGCGCACGAACACCGCGCGCTCCTCCGGCGATGCGGCCTTGAAGATCGATCGTTGTCCCGCCAGAGCGACAGCGCCGCTCGTCAGGGTCAGCATTACGTTCTCGTTGACCTGCTCGACAGTCGTCCCGAGCTGCGTCAACAGGTCCTGCTGCTGCGCGGCGACGCCGATGGTTGTGAGGCAGAGCGCGGCGGCGATCGAACGGGCAAAGCGCATCGGGCGATCTTACGCCGAAGCTGCGGAAGAAGCATCAGAGTGCGGCATGGCGCAGCGACGCCTCAGCCACCTTGAGGCACTCGAGCCACCCGGGCACTTATACTGCGGGCGTGAGCCCGCGTCCCAGGACCGCATCGGACGAAGACATCCTGGCGGCTACCTATCGCGTCGTCACCCGCGTGGGTCCGCGCTTCACGCTTGCCGACGTCGCGAAAGAAATCGGTCTCTCACCCGCAACACTGATTCAACGATTTCACTCGAAGAAAGGACTCATGCTCGCGCTCTTCTCGAGCAATTCTGATGGAACCGACAATCAGATGGCCTCGATTCGAGAGCAGGCCGCGGGACCGCTCGATGCTGTGTTTGCCTTGGCCGATTGCTTCGCGCGGATGGCGACGACTGCCGAAGAACTGGCCAACCACCTTGCCTTTCTGCAGATGGATCTCACCGACCCTGACATGCACGAGCTCGCCCTCGCTCAGGCGCGCGCGATGCGTGGAGAGTTGCGCGCGCTGCTCGACGAAGCAGTCGTGGCCGGCGAGCTCCTGGCGGACACCGACACGGTGCGCCTCGCCACCGCCATTCAGTCGATGCAGAGTGGTTCGCTCATGAGCTGGGCGATTCTCCGCGAGGGCCAGGCCCGCCGCTTCCTCCGCCGCGATCTGGAGGTGCTGATCGATCCGTACCGGCAAGGCGCAAGGCCCAGAGCACGAAGCGCGAAATGACGCATGACGAGGGGATGCGGCTGGCGCTCGCGCAAGCCGAACGCGCCCGCGCGCTTGGCGAGGTTCCCGTTGGCGCAGTGGCCGTGTCTGAAGACCGGGTGATTGGCTCGGGCTATAACCGGCCGATCAGCGGAAATGATCCGACCGCTCACGCCGAAATCGAAGCCTTGCGCGCGGCGGCAACGGCAGTCGGCAACTACCGTCTTTCCGGCGCGACGCTTTACGTCACAGTCGAACCGTGCCTCATGTGCGTCGGCGCGCTGATTCACGCGCGGGTCGCGCTCGTGGTCTATGGCGCGGCCGAGCCTAAGAGCGGCGCGCTAGTGTCAGCCTTCAGCGCGCACGGACTGCCCGGCCTCAATCATCGTCTCGAGGTCGTCGGAGGCGTCCTCGAGGATGAGTGTCGCGCCATTATTCAAGAGTTCTTCAAAGAACGCCGATCGTGACAGTCACCAAGCACAAAGCACCTCAGGCACTCCAAGGCACCTTCAGGCACCCCTAGGCACCCTGAAAATGGGAAGTGAGATGTCGAACACGGCGCCGTGGTCGTTGGCGACCGAGACGGTGCCGCCGTGCCGCTCGACGATTGCTTTGACGATCGACAGACCCAGGCCGCTTCCTCCTGCCGCCTTGCGCGACGAGTCGGCCTTGTAGAAACGATCGAAGATCAGGGGCAGATGCTCGTCCGGGATGCCTGGTCCGGTGTCGCGCACGCGAACGTGGATGCGATCGTCGTGCGCGCTTGCTTCGAGCCGGATCTCGCCGCCAGCGGGCGTATGTCGTAGCGCGTTGGCCGCCAGGTTCTGGAGTGCCTGCTCGAGCCGGGCCGGATCGCCGTTTACATACTCCGCGCCGTGCTCGATGGTGGTCTTGAAGCGAATGCGATTGGCCTCGGCAGTCCGCTCGTGCCGCGCGCGGACGCGCTCGAAGAGCGATGCCAGCGACACTTGCTCCCGTCGCAGGGCGGTTCCGCCACCCTCCAGCCGGGCAAGATCCAACAGATCGCCCACTATGTGCTCGAGCCGCAGAATCTCGTCGTTTACGATGCCCAGATACCGGGCGCGCGTGGCGGCATCGAGCTCGAGCTCCGGCATCGCCAGCGTCTCGACGTAGCCGCGCATGGCGGTCACCGGCGTCAGCAGCTCGTGCGAAACGTCGGCGAGCAGCTGCCGCCGCGCGCGATCCGCTTCCTCGAGCGCACGTGCGCGGACCGCGAGCTCGTCGGCCATGCGGTTGAACGACCGCGCAACCAAAGCCACCTCGTCGCCACCGCGCTCGGGGGCGCGGGCCATGAGATCGCCGGAGCCCAGACGTTCGGTCGCCGCCTGCACTTCCTTGAGACGCCGGCGCGCCGGACCAAAGACGAAGAACGCGATCAGCGCAGTGCCGACGACGAGCACGCCTCCCGCGACAAGTGCCATCGTCGGCCCCATCGCACGAGCGACGCGGTTGAAAGGCGGCGGGCCCGTCATCACCGCCACCACGCCGTCGGGCCGTCCGTCCACCCGGATGATCGCGCTGGTCCAGGGCACGTCGGGCGGCAGCCGCTGCGCGCGGTCGGCGTCCGCACCCTCGCCAGGTCCGCCGGGCCCGCGGCGCCCCTCGAAGTCGCGTCCGCGCGCAAACTGTTCCAGACGCTCGCGCTCGATTGTTAGTGCCTGCTGCAGCTCTCCGGGCACATCGTCGTGATTGGACGCCAGGCGCCCGTCTCGCATCACCACCACGAAGGTCTGGAAGACGTGACCGAATTGATCCGTGACGTATTGGTGGAGGTCCTGAGCGGGGTTGGCGGTCAGCGCGGCGCTCACGTCCGACGCCACAATCACCGCGAGCCGCCGTGGCGAGCGCGCCGGCATCGATCCGGCAATGCGATCGGCCGTCCACAGAAAGAGACCGGCTTCGGCGACGAGCATGATCGCGAGAAACGCAAACAAGCCCAGCGCGATGCGCCAGTAAAGGCTCCGAAAACCGAGCGAGCTGGGGCCAACTGCGTCAGGCGACATCGGCAGCCTTGTATCCCGATCCCCACACCGTGAGGATCACGCTCGGATTCGCCGAGTCGTCCTCGATCTTCTTGCGCAGCCGTTTGACCAGCGTATCGACGCTCCGCTCGGTCACGTAGGTGTCGTCTTTCCACACCCGGTGAACGAGCGCCTCGCGGCTGAAGACGATACCGGGACTCGCGAGCAGGACGTGGAGCAGCTGAAACTCGTGCCACGTCAGGTCCACGTCGTTGTTGCCGACCTTGACAGACCGCTTCGCAGGGTCGAGCGTGATGTGCTTGTAGCGAATTGCAGCGTCACCGCCAGGCGCGGCCCGCCGGGCGCCCGGCCTCCGCAGCAGAGCGCGCACGCGAGCCATGAGCTCGCGCACGCCAAACGGCTTGGTCAGGTAATCGTCTGCGCCGCTGTCGAGTCCCAGCACCTTGTCCGATTCCTCGTGGCGCGCGGTCAGCATCAGGATCGGCGTGTCGGTGTTGGCCGATTCGCGCCGGATGGCACGGCATACCGTAACGCCGTCGATCCCCGGCAGCATGACGTCGAGAATGATGAGGTCGAACTTCTGCGCGCGTGCGAACGCGAGCGCTCCGTTCCCATCGGCGGCTTCAGTCGGCGTCGCGCGCTCCAGCTCGAGATGAAGCGTGACGAGCTCGCGAATATTCTGTTCGTCCTCGACGACCAGGACGCGAGCTTGACGATCGGCCGCGGTTTCCATCTGCTCTGGTTCGTCCAGTGTAGCGCCACGATTCTCGACCAGCATGCGTCGATCTCAGCGCCAAACCGTGGAACCCGGGTGACGTGGATATGACAAAAGTGTGGCAGCGCCCGCCATCGAATTGTCACAGGCGTGCCACAAGCCGGTCACGCCCGTTTCGTCTACTACAAACATGAAGAAGCATGTCGTGCTCGTGGCGGTGGCTCTTGCGGCGGTAACGGCGTCCGTTGCGGCCTATTACCGCAGCGCGAGCGATCAGAAGACGCCGCAGTTCACGCTGGCGGCGGTCACCCGCGGCGACGTCGTGGACGTCGTCGAGGCCACGGGCAAGCTCGAGGCGGTCACCACGGTACAGGTTGGCACGCAGGTCTCGGGCACCATCGAATCGCTTCATGCCGATTTCAATTCCCGCGTCCGCAAGGGCCAGGTGATCGCGCGGCTCGACTCGTCCGTTCTGGCGGCGCAAGTGGAGCAGGCCGAGGCCACCGTCGCCCGCCTCGCCGCCGACGTCGAGCGGTCGCAGAGTCGAGGTGGACGATGCCGACGTCAAGCTGCGCCGCGCCAGGGAGCTGTCGGAGCGCGGCCTGATCCCCGCGCTCGATCTGGAGAACGCCGAAACGACGTTCCGCCAGGCGCAGGCGTCGCTCAAGGCGGCGCAGGCGCAGGTCGTGCAGGCACAGGCATCGCTCAATCAGAGCCGCGTGAATCTGAGTCACGCCGTGATTACGGCCCCGATTGACGGCATCGTGATCTCGCGCGAGGTGGACGTTGGTCAGACGGTCGCCGCGAGCATGTCGGCGCCGACGCTCTTCGAGATCGCGAAGGATCTCACCGCGATGCAAGTCAACGCGAGCATCGACGAAGCCGACATCGGCCGCATCGCGCCCGGACAGCACGTCACCTTCAAGGTGGACGCGTACCCCAGGACACCTTTGCCGGCACCGTGTCGCAGGTGCGCCTCGAACCGATTGTGGTACAGAACGTCGTGAGCTACGTGACGATCATCGACGTTCCCAATCGCGAGATGAAGCTCAAACCCGGAATGACGGCCAATGTGACTGTCGAAGTTGCCCGCGCCGACGACGTGCTCCGGGTGCCGAACGCCGCGCTGCGTTTCAGACCGACGGAGGAGGTGTGGCCGCAGCACGCGGATGCAAACGCATCGCGAGAGGGCAGAGGACGGCGACGTCACCGAGTGCCGATCGACGCGCACGCGCGAGCGGCGCGGACGGCACAGCCGAATCGACGGCGCGAATGTGGACGCTGCAGGAGGGACAGCTGCGTCCTGTGCGCGTGCACACCGGCATCAGCGATGGCACGGCCACGGCCGTTCTCGGCGGTCCGTTGACCGAGGACATGCAGATTGTCACGGGCACCGCAGCCCCGACCGCGCAGGCGAGCCAGTCGACGAATTCGCCGCTCGTGCCGTTTGGCGGCCGCCGTCCCGGCGCCGGCCGGCAGGGCGCCACCGCGAACCGATCAGACTGAGGGAGCATCGCGATGAACCCTGTGATTTCAGTGCGCGAGCTCACCAAAACATACGAGGTGGGCGAGTTGCAAGTGCGCGCCCTGCGCGGAGTGACGCTCGACGTCCTTCCGGGCGAGTTCGTGGCGCTGAGCGGCCCGTCAGGTTCCGGTAAGTCGACCTTCATGCACCTGCTTGGTTGCCTGGACCGCCCTTCGTCCGGTCAGTACGTGTTGAACGGACGCGACGTGTCGCTTCTCGACAAGCGATCGCTGGCGCGCGTGCGCAATGGCGAGATTGGGTTCGTGTTTCAGGGATTCAATCTCCTGCCGCGCACCACCGCGCTCGAAAACGTCGAGCTGCCGCTGCTCTATGGCGGTGTTCGCAATGCGAAGGACCGACGGGCCCGAGCTGCGGAGGCGCTTCGCGCGGTTGGACTGGGCGACCGCTTGGATCACCACCCGAACCAGCTGTCCGGTGGCCAGCAGCAGCGCGTGGCGATCGCGCGCGCGCTGGTCAACAACCCGAGGCTGCTGCTTGCCGACGAGCCGACGGGCAACCTCGATACGCGCACGAGCATCGAGCTGATGGGCATCTTTCAGCGGCTGAGCGAGGAGCGCGGGCTCACCATCGTGCTCGTCACGCACGAGTCCGACATCGCCGAATACGGCACGCGCGTGGTCGCGTTTCGCGATGGCCGCGTGCGTGCCGATCAACCCGTGGCTGTGCGCCGGCGCGCGGCAGCCGAGCTCGCGCGCTTCGAGCAGGAGGCGCTGGCCGCCGGAGACGTGGCGTAGGAGCCGTGCAATGTCATTTCTCATCACCATCGTCGTCGCGCTCAAGGCCCTGCGGCGCAACGCCATGCGCACGGCGCTCACCGCGCTCGGCATGATCATCGGCGTGGCTGCGGTCATCGTCATGGTGGCGATCGGCACCGGCGCGCGCACCTCGATCGAAAGCCAGATCCAGAGCGCCGGCTCGAACCTCGTGATGGTTAACGCCGGTTCCGGCATTGTCGGGGCCGGTGCGGCAGGGACAAGGCGCGGTGACGACCTTGACCAGGCCGACGCGCGGAGGCGATGCGCGCGCAGAGTGCAGGGCATCCGTTACCTTTCGCCGACCCTGAATACGCGCTCGCAGATCGTTGGTGAAGTGTCCAACTGGAACACGCAGATTCAGGGCACGAACGAGGAGCTGCCGGCGATTCGCTCCTGGCCGCTCACGCTTGGCGCGTTTTTCGGGGCTCAGGAAGTGGCGAGCGCGGCCAAGGTGGTCGTGCTCGGTTCGGTGGCGCGCGATCAGCTCTTTGGTGTTGGTGCCGACCCGGTCGGCGCCACGGTGCGCATCAACAACCAGCCGTTCCGCGTGATTGGCGTGCTCAGCGCGAAAGGACAGGCGGCGATGGGTCCCGATCAGGACGACACCGCCATCGTCCCGTTCACGACCGTGCAGCGGAAGCTACTCGGGGTGCAGCACGTCAGCGGGATTCTGGTGTCGGCGGACGATGGCGTGTCTCTCGAGAGCGTCTCCGCGGAGGTCACGAGCGTGCTGCACGAGCGGCACCGCATCAGCGACGGCGAGGAGAACGACTTCATGGTCCGCACGCAGGCCGAGATGACGACGATGCTCACTTCGACGACCAACACCATGACTTATCTGCTGGCAGGGATTGCGGCGGTTTCGCTCGTCGTCGGCGGCATCGGGATCATGAACATCATGCTGGTGTCGGTGACCGAGCGGACGCGCGAGATCGGCCTGCGGCTGTCGGTGGGCGCGCGCGACCTCGACGTGCTCACGCAGTTTCTCGTCGAGGCGATCGTGCTCAGCATCGCCGGCGGCGTGATCGGGATTGTGCTCGGGTGCGGGCGTGTCGTGCGGCGTGCATCGAGTGATGCAGTGGCCGACCGCCGTCACGGTCAACTCGGTGCTGCTCTCGTTTGGCGTCGCCGCTGCGACGGGCGTGTTCTTCGGGTTCTATCCGGCGAGGAAGGCCGCGGCGCTCGACCCGATTGAGGCGCTGCGGTACGAATAGGACTCGCTAGGCGAGGGGGACTCGCACGCGAGGGGGACTTGCTGCGCAAGGGGGACTTGCTACGCAAGGGGGACTTGCTACGCAAGGGGGACTTGCTACGCAAGGGGGACTTGCTACGCAAGGGGGACTTGCTACGCAAGGGGGACTTGCTACGCAAGGGGGACTCGTCGCTGCGCGACGTCGTGGGACTCGGCGCGCGTCGCGCCTCGTGAGATTCCCGAACGCTCGCAACGTCGGAGTTGTGCAGTGGCGGGGCTTCAGCCCCGCCGACTACGAGTCCCTACCTGGTTAGCGCGACGTCGCAGCGGCGACGTTCAGCTCTTTCAACTTCGCCGCCATGTCTTCGGCCGACGTCGCCGGCTTCACCGCCTTGTCGATGTCGAGAATCTTTCCGTCCTTGCCGATGTAGAACGTCCAGCGGTTGGCCACCCCGCCCTGACCGAGCACGCCGTAGGATGTGGCCACTTTCTTGTCCGGATCGCTCAGGAGCGGGAAGTCGGCCTTGTGCTCGGCGCCGAACTTGACGTTCTCCTCGAGCGGATCGACGCTCGCCATGAAATAAGTGACGTCGAACTTCTTGATCAGATGCCCGTTCTCCGCCAGTGACTTGCACTCAATCGTGCAGCCCTGGGTGAACGCTTTCGGGAACCACGCGACGACCACCGCCTTCTTGCCCCTGAAGTCCGACAGCTTGTAGGTCTTGCCGTCGCTCGCCTGCAACATGAAGTCGGGCGCCGGATCGCCAACTTTTAGCTCAGTCGCGGGTGCCTGCGCAAACGCGGTGCTGAAGGCGAGAGCCAGGGCCGCGCTGGTGAGAAACAGTGTTTTCATGGATGTTTTCATGGATGCTCCTGTGTGGGATGACCGAACGACGAGTATACGTTGGCGATTCCGCCGGTGTTTCACTGGCGGACCTTGAAGCTCTGCCGCGCTGCAATCACGGCCGCGATGCGACCACGCCGGTCAACGTCCTCTCCGGCGCGCGTGCAAGGTTCTCGAGGAACTCCGCCGGCGATCGAAATGGTGACGCAGGCAGCGTCCGGCTTTGTACCGCGA
Source organism: uncultured Acidobacteriota bacterium (assembly GCA_963807105.1). Taxonomy (GTDB): domain Bacteria; phylum Acidobacteriota; class Vicinamibacteria; order Vicinamibacterales; family UBA2999; genus DASPWV01. The sequence continues at coordinate 44,865 of CAWEAM010000009.1, forward strand.
TCGCGAATTCGCCGCGATCGAACCGCCACGGGCTGACGGTCACGCGATCGTCGGCTGTGAGGCGCACCGTCCAGTCGGCGTAGGCCTGAGCATCAGTCCAGGCGTTGCAAAAGGTCAACGAGATCAGATCGCCCACTCTCACATACGCGTAGGCACGCAGGACCTCGGCGGCGGGCACGTGCGCCCGTTCGGTGTCACGGTCGCGCAAGTCTTCCATCTGCGGAAAGAATGCGGACCAATCCGGATCCGATCGAAAGCGGTCGTACACCGTCACCGCATGCTGCGCCACCAACGCGGCGGCAAACGGATCGTCCGCGAGCCGCGCCACAGCGCGCGGCCACACGCTTTGCTTCAAGTGGTTGGATGCCCGCACGAAGTCGATGACCAGCCCTTCGTCATCGAGTGCCGGCTCACTATCTGGCTCCTGCCAGCCGTTGTCGTGCTCGCCAATGGCGAGAAGGATCGAGGCCTGACGCGGCTCGGCGTGGAGCGGCGTACAGTGCTCCATGATCCGCCGCGCCAGCGCAGCATGGTCGGGCTGGGTAATCAGGAGGATCGACGTCCCCGCGGCGCGCACGATCATTTAAGTGCATGTTACCCGGGGCACGCGCGGAACGACGCCGGGCTGTCTGCCGTCGCGGGCGAGGCGATCACCGCCGGCACGTAAACGCATGGCGAAGCTCGGCCTCGGTCGGCCGAAGGCCTCTAACACGGGTCGGACGAGGCCGTGCGCCTATTTCGGTTTCCTGAACGCGTCTTTGACCTGCTGCTCGATGTCCTTGTAGTTCCTCGAGAGAAGATTCTCTTCGTCTTTCGTCAAGATGCGGAACGGCACGCGGATCACGCTCTGCGCGAACTTTACGTTGAGCCAATACTGGCCATACGCGATGCCGCCTGGCACCTTGAAAAAGAGCCGGCCCAGACAGGCGCGCGTGTTGCTGAGCTCGACCTCGTCGTACAGGCATGGCGCGAGAGTCGAGTTCCGAGAAGAAGCCGATGCGGCACGGTCTGCTCGCCATCACCGGAAAGTAGTTGATGGAGTCGCGCTGGACGTTCGCCCGTTGCTGCAGCGCGCGCGTGTTCCCCTCCCGGTGCTCGATGACGGATGGCAGCGGAAGCGTTTTCCCGTCTGGCGTGTCGAGCGACAACGCCGCGCGGGTCAGTGTGTAATCGGGCACATCGTCGAGCACCGTCATCCCGACTTCGAGAAGCAACCACTCTTCGCCAATCGAGCGGTTCGAGGCCTGGTATCCGAGAATCACATAGCCTTCCCGGTTGTACGCGGCGCGGACGAACTTGCCCTCCATCGTCATGACCTCGGGCACACCGGCTTTGGGTATCTGAACGGTCGGTTTTTCCTGGGACCGCGCATCGCCCGCAATCGGCGGGGGCCACAGGGACACCAGGCCGACCACGATTGGTAGTAGCGCATGTGTGCTCTTCATGGGGAACTCCTCTGACTGAAACCGATGATCGTCGTAACACCTGCCGCTGCCCATCATAGGCTGAGTGGCCGATCTGTGCGCCACTCAGCGCGCACGATCATTTACATGCATGTTACCTGCGGCGGGCGCAGGCTCTGGAACTCGCGTGGGGAATCGCGCGTCACAACAGCGTAGAAGGCATGGCTGACTGGACGCTGTCCAGGCTCGACAAGGAGGTTCCTATGAAGGGTCTCGTGGGGCTGATGGTCGCATGGCTTCTGCTCCTTCCGGCCGCGATCGATGCGGACACGAAGGGGGCGGGCAAGCTCCGAATCGCTCACGGATGGGTGAAGAGCGTGTCTGCCGGAACGCTGACGATTACCTCGGGCAATCGCGAAACGTGGTTCGACGTGGACCACGACAGCACGGTCATTGCCGTTGGCGCCGGGACCAAATCCGACCGGGCCAGAGCGGCCGGTCAACGCCTTGGCGTTACCGACCTGATAAAGGAAAACGATCGCGTTGTCGTGCGTTACCAGCAAACGGCAGCCGGACGGCTGCGCGTCGCGTCGGTGCACGTGAAGTAGCCGATGCTGCCTGGGTGAGGTGTGGTGGCGCACTGGTGAGTCGAGGCGAACGCTAAAGGGTGCGCGAGCGCGTTTGACTCCCAGGGGTGACCGGCCCGGCGCCACCACACCCCTGCCTGCTATAATTCCCTGTTCAGGCCATTCGCGCGGTCCCTCATGCGGAGAGGTACCGAAGTGGTCGTAACGGGGGCGCCTCGAAAGCGTCTTGTCCTTCACGGGGCACGTGGGTTCGAATCCCACCCTCTCCGCCACCTTGGACGTCGGCAGATGTGCCTGCATCAACTCAGCCGTCGTCGCCGTCGTTGACTCGTTGTCGAGTTCGGGAGATTGGCCATCACGCTGCGGGTAGTAGTTGTTGGTGTCGATCACAATCTTGCCCGCTAGCGGCTCGACGGGCACTGTCCGGTAATGCTTCAGCGGAATTGATACCACGACGATCTCGCCGGCTTTCGCTGCGACGACGACGCTTGCGGCACGCTAGGGGACAATGACCGTCACATCGGGACTGGCGAGACTTGGGCCACACGCACTCAGCGACCGCATGCGAACGAAGTAGGTGCCTGCCGGCGCCGATGCCGAGAACGTCGTCAGCGGACCGATTTCGATCACGGCGATATCCGACCGTCCAACGGCGCTACCGGCTTCTACCCGATAGCCAGTGAGCCCGGGACCTGTCGGAGGCGTCCACGTGAACGTCACCACCCTGCCCGCGACGGATGCTTGTACATTCGTCGGGTTTCCTGGCGAAATCGTACACGGCTCGGGACCGACACGAATGGCAATCTCATTCGAGGCGTCGCTGATACCCGCAGTGTTACCTGCGCGGACGCGCACATAGTACAGACCGTTCGGCGCCGCTACGGAGAACGACGTTCGCGTGTTGCCCGTGGGCAGGCTAGCGATGTTGCTCGAACCTGCAGCCGATCCTGCGTCGATGTAATACGTCGTCGGGACCCCGTCGGTTGCGGGTGGTGTCCATCCCAGCGTGACGAGGTTGCCGGCGACGTTCGCCAGCAGGTTCGATGGTGCACCTGGCGCCTGCGTTGGGGCGCCGCCGATCACTCGTACGTTCGAGGGGTCGCTGATGCCGGCGGTGTTTTGTGCGACAACGCGCAGATAGAATATTCCTGGCGGCACTCCGGAGTACGTAAACGTCCTCGCCAAGCCGGTCGAGATCGTGGCCACCAGGCTCGAGAAGTTGGGGGTGCTCGACGCCTCGAGAATGTATTGTTGCGGCGGTGCACCTATCGGCGACGGCTCCCACCACGCCGACAGTGTGCCCGAGGACACAGTGGCCGAGAAACTCGTCGGCGGGCCGGGCATCGCCATCGGGGTGGGATTGCCGACGGCCGCGCGCCACAACCCGCGACCGTGCGTGGCGAGAATCAGATCCTGGCTGCGCCACAGCAGTTGGTCGATGCGCACGGCTGCGGGACCCGACGACGGAACGAACCAGTTTCTCCCGGCGTTCTCGCTGACGAAGAGGCCGACGTCGGTCGCGGCGTAAATCCAATGCGCCCCATCAGCGGCGGGATGGATCTTCAAGTCGCGCACCGGCACCAGGGGCAAGCCGGTGGCACCGAAGCCGCTGACGTTGTTCCAAGTCGCCCCGTTGTCGAAGGTCCGCCACACGTTTGCGGCGTAACCGCCGTATGTCACGTACACCATGGCCGGGTTCTGAGGCGCGATGGTGATGCGTGTGGGAAACCGCGCCGGCAGTTGCGACTTGCCGACGAGTACCCACGTTGGTGAGGATGCAGTCGCGTCGCTGGTCATGTAAATGTCGCCGAAGTTACGCGCCGCCCACACCACGTTCGAATCGTTCGGCGAAATCGCAATCGCACTGATGTAGTTCCGCGCCCGCTCGCCGGGCAGCGCAAGATTCGTCCATGTTGGTCCGCTCGTGGGACTGACGGCTTCTGTCGCATTGTCGGTGCGCCACAGCCGCAGGCCGCCGGCGTACAAGCGATCCGGCGCGCGCAAGTCCATCACGACGGGCGACTCGGGATTGCCGAGGCTCTCGCAGGCATCGGGCAGACGATAGGCCGGTTCGTTGCAGCGCATCAGCCCCGTAGCCCCGCCGCTGTTGAGACCCGCATGCCGGAAGAGGCCAAGACGGTCTGTGCTCGATCGAATGGTTGTGTAATACACGTCAGGATCGCGGGGATCGATTGCAACAAAGCCCCCATCGCCGGGTGCGACACCGATGGACACATTCTGCCCGTGAAGCAACACATGACTCCCCGTGTCTTGGGTGCCGGTGATGATACGGCCGCTGCCCTGATCGACGGCGGCCGCATAGGACTGGAACGTGACTAATCCGCCGATACGCGCTTCTATGTAGTCCTGGCGAATGTCCGGAAGACGGAAGATGCCGTGATCGGCGACGACGTAGAGGCTGCGATTGGTGGCATTGTCGAAGGACGGATGTGAAACGACTTCGTGATAGTCCATAGGACCCCAAACACAAACCTCACGCGGCGTGCAATGCCCTGGCCACGACGCCGCCTCCCACGAGATGCCACCGTCCGTACTCTTGGCCAGGAACACGCCACCGGCAACGATCGAATTGCTGTCAAACGGGTTGACCCAAAGCGCAAGAGCCCAGCTCGCGCCGTTTACTGCGAAGCGGTCGCGAACGAACCGGAACGACGCACCGCTGTCGTCGCTTCGGTAGAATTTTCCGAACGGCATCTCGCCAGTCAACGCATAGACGATGCTGGGATTCGACGGCGCGTACGCCAGTTCAATGAACTCGTAAAACCCCGCCTCGGTCGGCGCACCCGTAGACACCGTCCAGCCGCCGTCACCCAACCGCATGATCACTTTCCGGCCGTCGAGCCATGCCGACACGATGACGCGCCGCGGATCGGACGGATCGAACTCAATGTCGTCGGCGGCGCCACCGTGTATGCGATCGAACGTCGTTCCGTTGTTGGTCACTCGATAAACACCTGTCTCGGTTGCGGCGTACAATGTGCTGCCGTTGGGTGTGATGCGAATGCGGTACACCGTCCCCATGTTCTGAGAGCCGGCGAGGTGCTGCCACGTCTCGCCGAAATCTTCCGAACGCAACAGGCCCACACCCTGCACGACTTCACCCGTACCCGCGTACACCTGCTCGGGGTTCATGGGATTGATCGCCAACGTCCGGATGGCCATCGCCGGCAGGAATTCGTCGACCGGTCGCCACAATGCGCCGGCGTCAGTCGATTTCCAGACGCCTCCGGTCGCGGCACCCAGCAGCATGTGGTCCATTCGCGTGGGATGAATGACGGCAGTGCGGATGCGGCCGGAAAGGTTCGTCGGTCCGAGCGATGTCCACGACGCCCTCGTCACACCGGCGTCTGCCGCGATCGGTGACTGACTGGCCATTTGCCGCCGCTGCAGGACGGCGTTGTACTGGCCATCGACGGGAATGACTCCCTGCTCGTCCCGCAGAATCAGCCGATTGTCGTGTTCGTCTTCCCGGGTGAAGCTCGGTTCGAACCCCTTCGCGGCCGAGCGGTTCGCGGGCTCGGTGCGATTCGTCATCAGTCCAGCGAGCGCCAGGGCCACCAGCAAGGTCAACGCGAGTGCAGCGAAGTTGTGACGAGTCAAGCGCTCCCCTTCGTGGTAGTCGACCCGAAGGATATCCAGCTCATCAATGCCACCGCAAGGTCTTTTTCGGAATCAGTCGGTAGTGCCTGGATGTTTGCTTCCCAGTACCATGGGAGCTGTGGGTCTCCGGCGATGCTAATCGAAGCGGAGTTCACACGGCCCGGCGATTCGGCTTGGAGAGATCCTGCTTGACGAGTACCTGAAGCCTCTCGGACTGGGGCAGGTCCAGGCCGCCGAGCAACTGGTATCTCGCTCAACCGGCTGAACGAGATCGTCCTCGGCAAGCGCGGGATCACGGCCGATGCGGCGCTGCGGCTGTCGCGACTTCTGAAGACGTCGCCGCAGCTCTGGATGCGGTTGCAGGCCGATTGGGATCTGCACCAGGCGCTGCAGCGCGAGGGGCGGACGGCGTCGTAGAATCGCTGTACCTGTTTTGTACCTGATACTCCGGCTTTGAGTGGATTTGGCGGATTGAGGGCTTCAGATCAGGTCCAGTGAGTGAGCACGGATGGCCGTGCATCCACTACGCTTGCCCGTCTTGGCGAAATATTCGACGGAAGCCGCTTGGGGAGTGTCGCCTCAGGATGATCGTCACGGGAACTCGGGTCGACGCGACTGACGCGCACCGCCGAAGCTCAGGCACTTCGTTTGGATGAACGCGAGGCTCAGCGGGAAATCGCAAGACAGAAAAAAGAAACCGACGCTGCCCGCATGTTACAGCAGAAGGCGCGATCCACGAACGATGCGGCTTTCAGACCGATCGCGTCGCGGTGCACGGCCAACGACTCATCACCCAGATGCCACATCCGCCGGGGCGCGGCGAAAATGGAGCGGGTCTCGCAGGTTTTGCAGCTCCCGGTAGTAGTAGAGCGGGGTTGGCCGGTTTCGCGTGAATTTCAGCTTCTTGAGAAACTCAATTTCCTCGGCGGTCGCATCGCCCCTCAGAGAAGGATCCTGCAGGAAGGCTTGGAGCCCCGGCTCTTCGTTGACGGGTGGGACGGGTTCCCGTTCCACGAACTCAAATTTTTTCGGGTGCCCGGGCGCCAGGCGGCGGTTCAGGACGATCTCCATCGCGAACGTCGTGAGGTCGATGTCCCACGATTCGATCAGCGGATCCAAAAACGTGACGCAATTCTCGGGCGAAACGTTGAAGACATCCGTTTCCAGGAACTCAAGCACCATGACCCGCATCTGCTCGTAGCTTCTGTCGCTGAGTCGAGCGACGAGACGGAGCCAGTTTTCATCGTTCCACTCCTGTTTCGTCACTCGCTTGGCAACGTCCAGCAGCTTCTGGGTGACGAGGCGTTCGAGGGCGCCAAAGGGCTCCTTCTCGAACATCGCACGGATGGGCTGCGCGTTTCCGGAAGCGTACTTGCGAAGAATCAACTCCCGTACTTCCTTGAACAAGGGCGAGGGGGGGTCCGCCAGCTTTCTCTTCAGGGCGTCCATGCGGATGAGATCTGCCAGCGTGGCTAACTTCCCGGCAGGAAGCCGCAAGAAGGTCTCCATCCTGTCGTAAATGTCGGTCCGCTCGGGCGCCGGTGGCGCCTTCTTCCCTGTCAGTAGTTGGGAAATGTAGGACTCGGTCACCTGGGCCGCCGCCGCCAGGTCCCTTTGCTCGGTCCCCAGTTCCTTGAGCCGCTGGCGGATGAGGAGCGGGAAATCCACAGGAATTCCTCCGGTTTCTTTAATTAACTTTATTGATTAAGCAAATTGGACGATGTCGACATTATCGCACATGAAGCTTGACATGCTCGGTTAATTAACCGATAATGCTTAACAGGATTGCAGCCTACCCTCGATCCTTCAGATTCTCTGAACTAAGTCAGGTTATCTGGTCCCTCCTCTTAGGCACGCCAACCAGGAGGTTGACATGTTTGCTCGCACCGTTTCCTTCCATCTCAAGCCCGGTCGTGCAGGAGAGTTCACCCGGCTCCTCGACCAGGACATCATCCCCGTGCTCAGAAAGCAGAAGGGCTTCCAGGACGAAATCTCGCTCGTCGCCGCCGGCGGAGCGGAGGCGGTCGGTATCAGCGTGTGGGACCTGAAAGAAGACGCGGAGACCTATGCCCGCAGCGCGTATGCCGGTGTGCTGAAGGCACTGGAGCCGGTGGTGGAGGGCACGCCTCAGGTGCAGACGTATGAGGTGTCCAACTCGACCTTCCACAAGATCGGTGCTCGCGCGACTGCCTGAAGCCGACACGGCTGGCGCGTCGGCTTCCCAGTTCCGTTGCGAGGGCGGGAAGTCCCGCCGACAGAGTGTTATCAGCAAAGGAGAATCATCATGACTATCGTTCGTTGGGATTCGTCCCGTGACATGGCCGCGCTGCAGGAGCGGATGAGCCGGGTGCTCGAGGGCTTCTACCGCCGGCCTCAGGAAGACCTCAACCGCGGCGCGTGGGTGCCGGTGGTCGACATTTACAGCAACGGCCAGCACGAGCTGGTGCTGAAGGCTGAGCTGCCCGACATGAAAGAGGAGGAGATCGAGCTCACGGTTGAAGACAACACGCTCACGCTCAGTGGCGAGAAGAAGCTCGATACCGAAGTCAGCGAGGAGCAGTTCCATCGCATCGAGCGCAGTTATGGCTCGTTCGCGCGGACGTTCGCGCTGCCTCCGACGATCGACGCTGGCAAGGTCAGCGCCCAGTACAAGGCCGGCGTGCTGACGGTCCGGCTGCCGCTACGTGAGGAAGCCAAGCCCAACAAGATCAAGGTCGCAGTAGCTGCGTAAGTCACTGCTGTGGAGGCGGGTCGAGGAACCCCGCCTCTTTTTCGCCGGGGGTCGCATGTTCAAGCAGCCAGGCGCCTGAAGCCGAACTCTTGGGTCGATCCCGGCGGTCACGGCCGCTCTGGCTCCTCATCGATTGCACAGCAGAAAGAAAAATGTGACGACCATGTTGATGCTATTCCGACGCAAGGCAGTCATTCCCGTGTGGTTGGTCGTGTTCGGGCTGTTCGCGCTGTTCGGGTCGTCAATGACCTTTGCTGCTGGTGCGGCTGCTGATTGAAATCACGAATCGGATGTGAGCCTCATGTCGATTCTGCTCAGCCGGATGTGCGTCGTTCCGACATGGTTCGTTGTCGTGGGACTGGTGGCGTTGTCGTCGCCGCCGATTGTCCCTAAGGGCGTCCTGTCTTCTGGGTGCCGTGATAGCCGCTTCGGCCGTCATCATCACCTTCGTGCTGCGGAGGGGATTGAACGGCGCCGGGGCGTGACATCCAGCGAATGTGGCACCGAGGGCGCGACGATCGAGCGGCGCTCGGTCTTGACGGCGATGCACAGGACCTCATGCGGATGGACAGTGACAAGGGATGAACGCACCGTTGGCCCCACCGTTTGGGGCGACGACCGGTCTCCTGCAGTTGCTGGGCTGCGTTGGCGGTATCGGCGCTGCTCGCGTTCAAGGTATCCGCCATCCTGGGCCCGGTGCCGCACACATACACCCCTCAAGGAACGGCTGTCGCAGTGCTGCCTTCGATCGATGTGGATTCATGGACCGCGGTTGTCATGCGCAGAGTGCTGGGGATCGTCGTCAGCGCAGGCGCGCGATTTTGGCATGTCAGGGGGCGTTCCGGCGGCGATCCAACGACGAACGCGCGCAGCATCGGACGTTCGCAAGATGGTGCCGTTCGGAATCGGCAACAGGTCACCAGGGCAGGCATCGCGCGGGTTGGGCCTACGAGACGGCTTACGAGGGCGCGCTCGAGGGCGGTCCCCGATGTTGTGAGTTTATGACAGTCCGAGCTGATTCACTCATTCGCGCCACGTTGGAGTCGACATCTATGACTATCAGACCCCTACACGACCGCATCGTTGTTCAGCGCATCGACGAAGGCGAACAGAAAGTCGGCGGAATCATTGTCCCCGACAGCGCGAAGGAAAAGCCGCAACAGGGCAAAGTCATCGCCGCGGGTAATGGCAAGTCCAAAGACGATGGCAAGCGCGTCCCGCTCGACGTGAAGCCGGGCGACAGCATTCTGTTCGGCAAGTACTCCGGCCAGGAGATCAAGCTCGATGGGGACGAATACCTCATCATGCGTGAAGACGACGTCCTGGCGGTGGTCGAAGAAGGCGACATCAAGAAAAAGACGACGAAGACGAAGAAGTAGGGCTCTGCTCCGGCAGGCCCACCGCATCTTTGAAGCATCAGGAGCAAAAGCGCAATGGCCAAACAGATTGTGTACGGCGAGCAGTCGCGGCAGGCGATCCTCCGCGGCGTCAACCAGCTGGCCGACGCCGTGAAGGTGACGCTCGGCCCCCAGGGGCGCAACGTCATCTTGGACAAGAAATTCGGTTCGCCCGCGATTACGAAGGACGGCGTCACGGTCGCCAAGGAAATCGAGCTGAAGAATCCGCTCGAAAATATGGGCGCGCAGATGGTGCGCGAGGTGGCCAGCAAGACGTCGGACGTCGCCGGGGACGGCACCACCACGGCCACGGTCTTGGCCCAGGCGATCTATCGCGAGGGCGCGAAGAACGTCGCAGCGGGCGCAAACCCTATGGCGATCAAGCGCGGCATTGAAAGGGCCGTGGAGACCATCGTGGCGTCGCTGAAGGCACAGTCCAAGCCCGTGACGGGTCCCATGATCGCCCAGGTCGGCACTATTTCGGCGAACCACGACGAGACCATCGGCCGGATCATCGCCGAAGCGATGGAGAAGGTCGGCAAAGACGGCGTCATCACCGTCGAAGAGGCGCGGACCCTCGATACGTCGCTCGAGGTCGTGGAAGGCATGCAGTTCGATCGCGGCTATCTCTCACCGTACTTCGTGACCAACCCCGAGCGGATGGAAGTTGTACTGGAGAATCCGTTCATCCTGATCCATGAGAAGAAGATGAGCTCGATGAAGGATCTGCTGCCGGTCCTGGAGCAGGTCGCGGGCCTCAGCCGCCCGCTGCTCATCATTGCGGAGGATATCGAGGGAGAGGCGCTGGCGACGCTCGTCGTCAACAAGTTGCGCGGCACGCTCCAGGTTGCCGCGGTGAAGGCGCCAGGCTACGGCGACCGTCGCAAGGCCATGCTCGAAGACGTCGCCATTCTGACCAACGGCCGCGCCATTACTGAGGACCTGGGGATCAAGCTCGACTCTCTCAAGATTGAGGACCTCGGCCAGGCGAAGAAAGTCACGATCGACAAGGATAACACCACGATCGTCGATGGCGCCGGCAGCCCGGCGTCGATCGAGGGCCGCGTCAAGCAACTTCGCGCGCAAGTCGAGGACACGACGTCCGAGTACGACCGGGAGAAGCTGCAGGAGCGGCTCGCCAAGCTGGTCGGTGGCGTGGCGATCATCAAGGTCGGCGCGGCCACCGAGACCGAGATGAAGGAGAAAAAGGCTCGCGTCGAGGACGCGATGCACGCGACCAAGGCGGCCGTGGAAGAGGGCATCGTGCCAGGCGGCGGTGTGGCACTCCTGCGGGCCTCGAAGGTGCTCCAAGAACTCAAGCTCGACGACGATGAGCAAGTCGGCGTCAAGATTATCGCTCGCGCGATCGAGGAGCCGCTGCGCTGGATTGCAACGAACGCGGGCCACGAGGGCTCAATCGTCGTGCAGAAGGTGCGGGAGATGGGTCCCGAGGAAGGCTTCAACGCGCAGACCGAGAAGTTCGAGAACCTCGTGCAGGCGGGCGTGATCGATCCCACGAAAGTGGTCCGTTCCGCACTGCAGCACGCCGCGTCGATCGCATCTCTGTTGCTGACCATGGAAGCGGTCATCACACAGATTCCGGAAAAGAACATGGACGCCGCGATGCCGGGCGGCGGCATGGGCGCAGGAATGTACTGAGAAGCTCGGTCATGAAACAGGTACGGCGGCCGTCTAACGCCCGTTGTGCCGATGGATTGATCCGGCATGTGCGAGGCAAGTCCCCATCGTGGGAGATTGAATCATGAATGAATACAGAGACGCAGTCGTAGTCAGCCCATCCCCCGCAGAGACGGCGCCAACCCTCACTTTTGACGAGCGGTGGGCACAGTGGCAAGCGAAGGGGGCGCGCCATGACGTCCGTGTCGCACGGAACATGCGCCTGATCGCGGCGATCACGTTGACGATCGGAGTGATCATCTGGGCTTCAGTGGCACTGCGCTAAACGATTTCTAAGGGCCTCCACACTGAGGTGCCCAGAGGTTAGCGGCGGGGTAAACAATGTTCAGACTCATCACGACGGTGAGACGGGGAACGGCGTCGGATCTGGCCGCCGCATGGGCCCGGTATCCCAGCATCGAGGCGGCCAGGGCCGGCGCCTCGGCGCTCATGCGTGAGGACCGCGTGCTCCGGGTCATGGTCGTACGGAACGACATCACGCGCACGTTCGTTGAGTGGTCCGACCGGTAGTCCGGCATCAAGGGCTGGAACGTCAAAGGAGTCTGTCGTGGGAAACCCCTTTCAGAGGCTGGGCTATGCGATGTTAACAGTCGCGGGGCTGTGCATCGCGGTATCTCTGTTGTCGCCCGGCTTCAGACCTGACAACACGTCGGTGGAAACAACGGCTACGTTAGGTGCGTTGGGGGTCAGTCTAGCTTTGTCTGCCCTGTGGCGCGGACTGCGACCGGCGCACGCCGCCGCGCTGCTTCTGTGTCATCAGAAAACTCCGGCTGGGCCGCAAGACGGTGCCTCATGATTCACCTCCTCTGGCTGTCTGGAGTGGCCGCAGTCATGATCTGGATGTACGGCCATCGCGCGCTTCGTGAAGACGATCTCGGCACGGTCAGCGCGCAATGGCTCCAGGAATATCGCTGCGAAACGCACCAGAACGGTTAACCTGTCGCGGCAATTGGTCACTGCTGGCCATCTGGCGGGCGTCGCGCTGTTCGTTCAACATGTCTAACGCCCCCGCGATCAGACCGGCAGCGCGTCTGTTGCCGAGCGATATGACTGTTCATCTGGGTGAATCCCAGTCATCTGTCATTTGGCGTCGGCGTGATCACGCCTCGGTGGTTGTTCGTCCTGGGTGCGGCGACTCCAGCGTCGTATGGGACTCCGCTCATCACCGACGAAACCCTGGAGCCCTTCGATCTGGGCACCGTTCAACCCGGCGATGTCGTCGGCGTCGGTATTCACACCGGCAATGCACTTCGCGGATACGAACTCGGCACCCTCGCGAGGGCCCGAGGGGCAGTCGTGATCTTTGGCGGCATCCACGCCACGCTCTACCCCGACGAGGCGCTCAGCCTGGGCGGCGCCCATGCCGTGGTCAAGGGTGACGGCGACGTCATCTGGCCGCTCGTACTCGGCGATGCGACGCGCGGTACGCTGAAGCCCGTCTATGAGGCCGGACGTGTCGATGCCGATCGATTCGTCTCCGCGCGCTGGGAGCTGCTGCCTCAAGGACGCTACATGTGGGGTTCGGTCCAGACGGTGCGCGGTTGTCCGAAGCACTGCTCGTTCTGCTCGGTCTGGCGAACCGATGGTCAGGCGCCGCGACAGCGTCGAGTGGACGTCGTCGTCGAGGAGATCCTCGACCTCCGCCGACGAGGGTTCCGTTTCGTGGCGCTGGCCGACGACAACTTCTACCCGGTGACGTTGACCGACCTCGCGATGGCGGAGCGCCAGGGCAATGTGGTGCGGCTCGAGCAACTGCGAGCGTTACGCACGGAGCGGTTCGAGCTGATGGACCGGCTGGCGCACCTGCCGTCGGACATGGTGTTCTTCACCCAGATCACCATGGAGGCCGCGGAGGATGCTGCGTTCCTGACGGCCATGCGGCGGGCCAATATCAAAGGGGCACTCGTCGGCGTAGAGGCCGTCACGCCGGAAGGCCTCAAGGACGTGTACAAGAGCTTCAACGACGTTGGCGAGGCATTGGTCACGCGCCTGCGCACATTCCGCGATCATGGCGTGCATGTCCTCGGCTCGTTCATCTTCGGGCTTCCGAGCGATCGCCCGTCCACGTTCGCGGCCACGGCCGACATTGCTGATCGCGCGGGGCTGGCGTTTGCGCAGTTCGTGATGCTCACGCCCTATCCCGGCACGGTCGACTTCGCGGCCTGGGAGAAGAGTCTCGGTGAGGACGCCACCCGCATTGCCGGCGTCCCGGTCACGCGCCACTGGCTGATCCCACAAGCCCAGCGTCCCAAAGTGTACGCACCCCATCCCGTGATGTCTCCAGACGAGATCCGCGCAAGGACACAGGCCGTGTGGGATCGGTTCTACAGCCTGCGGCGGATCTGGGCGCGATCGCGGTGCACGCCGAACGTTCGAGCGCGGCTCGCGTTCGTGTTGATCTCGAAGTTATACAGGCAGATGTACGCGAACACCGGGATCGCCACCGACAGCGCGCGTGTGAGCCGCGCGAACCGGTGGGCACGTCTGATTGCCAGGCCGTGTCGGCATCTGTTTACGGCGCGTCCCCTCGCTGAACTTTGAATCCCACATCGGACGCTTGAGGTCGATCGCGCTCGAAAAGAACGGCCATTCATGTGGGCTCACCCGATAATGTGTAGATGCCCACCGTTGTGGCGGCTGAAGGCGCCATTCTCGAACGGATCCTGGATACGACGTACCCCGTCTTGCACCAAGACCTGAGTCGCCAAGCCTTCGCCAAATTTGACGCGGCCCAGAGGAAGACCGCCTGGGCACTGTGTCATCAGCGTCGATTTGCGCTGGTGGAGGGGGCTGACCTGCTGGCCAGCGCGCAGCGATACGACTTCTCGGGGACCATCGATCGGCAACGTGTGAGCATCTGCGGAATTGGCGCGGTGTGCACCGACCCGGCGCGCCACGACGGCTGTCATGCGCGGGTGCTGGTCGAGCGGTTGATCGACGACGCGAGGCGGGACGGAGCGGATCTTGCGCTCCTCTTTATCACAACGGACCGGACGTGCTATGCGCCTGAGTCCTTCGAGGTGATCCCTACGGTGGATGTCGAGCTGAAGGTGGCGGAATCGTCGCGGTACGGCGCGCCGATGACGCTGGTACGCAGTGGCGAGGACCGAGATCTGGCGGCGATCGCCGCGATGGGTCAGGCCCGTGCCAGTGAATTCCGATTCCACCTCGATCGAGACGTCGATCTTGTGAAGTATGTCATTACGAAGAAGCGACTGCTGGCGGGGTTGGGATCCGCCGGTGTTCGCCAGCTCCAATTCGTCATCGCTGAAGAAGGCATCACGGCCGCCGCCTACATGGTCGTCAGCATCGTCGACCGCACGTGGACGATTGAAGAATGCGGCGACCGTGACCCCTCTGGCGCACGTGTCGGCGCCATCCTTCAAGCACTCATCGCGCGTGAACCAGTGGAACAACGGCCGATCATCCGCGGGTGGCTGCCGCCTGGCTTCGTGCCTCCCCAGATCACGATCGTATCGGCGCGGCCTTCGACAGAGGTGATGTCGGGGCGGTTCCTCACAGGCGCGGGAAAACAACTGCGGCTTTCCCGCGAGGAGGTGTTGTATTGGCGGAGCGACGTCTTCTAACGCGGTAAACCTGAGAGCACTGAGAGCCGAGACGTTGAAAGGCATCGGAGATCTCGAACCTGAGTCGGCAGCCGGTGCAGCTCCTATCGTGGTGACTGACAGTCCGAAGTCGATCTCGTTTGGTGAGGCGTGCCCGTGATCTGTCCGAGCGCGTCGCGCGTCGCGGAATGGCGGCCTGAGCGGGCTAGAGAGGGAGCTGAAATGGAACCGACTGAAATTCAAGCAAGAGCGACCATCGCTGCGGCGCTGATCCTGACACGTGCGGTAGAAGTACCGAGCATTCCGACAAATGGCGACTGGTCGAGGGATACTGCCGCTCTTCGGCTGCGCGATCTCACTGACTACGTCTACCAGATGATTGCGAGTCCACAGCCTCGCTGATCCACCGCGCTGAACCGACGTCTCATCCTCATGTCATCTGGCGCGCGCGTGGTCGAGTCGGTTTCATGCGCGCAGAGCGTGGTGTGCGCGCGAGGACATGACGACCTGGCTGGACGCGCCTGACGCACGCCGCGAGACATCTGCGAAGTCGCGGTCGGCTTCGAGTTGAACGGTCGCCCAGTCTTCTGTTGGTACGATAGATGATCATGAATCCGGACGCGCCATCTGACCGTCCTAACACTAACACTCAGCCGCCTGAGCCACCCGCGGCGAGGCAAGCCGCGTATCCATCGGATCTGGCTGCCCTGGTTCTCACTCGATGGCACGAAGCGACAGTCCCTGGGCAGATCGACCTGCCACCTCCTGCCACTTCTGCGCTTGTGGACGTCCTCTCGATCTGTTACAAAGCCACGCTACTCCGCGAGGAAGGCCGGCCCGTGACCTTTCGCCTCGCCCTCAGCGAGCCTGACGCATTCGCGCCGGCCGCGGGCCCACCGTCTGGCCTCCATCGGCTGGTGTTTGCACGTCCACTACCGTTCGACGAGCACGAACTCCGCAGGCTTGCTCCCGCCGTCGTGTTTTCCCGTTCATTGATCGGCGCCACGTACGCTGGTGGAGAACCGAAGATCTGGGGTGTCATTCACTCAGGACCGCAGTGGCTCCAGTCGGTCAGGGGCGGACGCGCAACGGATCAAACGATTCCGCCGGTGTTGATTGTCGCGGCGACCGGCCCAGGGCGCCTGCTGGTAACTGCTGGCGCTGTGACATTGGCAGAACTGAGGAACGGAGCTTTGTCAGGCCGGGAGGTGGACGTCTTCCAGGCGCAATGGTTGCACGAAAGGCTGTCGGACGTCGGCCAGCTCACGTGGGCTGCACACGTGCGCGACCGTGAACAGGCTGGCGAACCCTGGGCGGAGGTCCACTCGACCTTCGGTGCCGTGCTCGCGGGGCATGTCCTGCGCCGCATCGTCACGACCATCCGCGACGCCGCGCGTTTAGCTATGCTGTAGCCGTCGGACATTGCCCCCGTAGATGACACTGAGCGCTCGCCTTCGTCTTCCCCTCACCCTGGCTCTGTTCGTTACCATCTCTTACGCTGTCGCAACCGGCCGAGCGCTCGACCTGCACAACGCAGACTCGCTCATTCCGATCTTCGTCAGCCTGGAACACTGGACGCCGTTCTACTGGGGGCAGGACCGGTTTGGAATGCTGCTGCCACTTCTCGCCTTGCCGATCAAAAGCAGCTTTTGGAACCTGGTGGCGCAGAACACGCTCGGCGTGCTTCTGCTGTTGATTGGCGCCTACGTCGTGGCCATTCGTTCCGACGTTCGCGCTCCAGCGCTCGCAACCCTTGTGCTGCTCGCATCGCTTCTCGCCTGGCCCCTGAACACCGCATTGTACGTCTTGACTACGAATCAGTCCTACGCTCCGGCACTGGGGCTTTATGCCATTGCGTTCAGTCTGATGCAAGGTCAGTCGAGCGCTGGCCGTGCAGCAGGGGTCGTGGCGATGATCCTCGGCGCATGGACGAATGCTGGCACTGGGCTACTGATGTTAGCGGTTACTAGCGCTGCTGTTTTCATGCCGCGTCTTCGAGCCCAGGCCTTTTCGATGATGATCGGCACGATTGCCTCGCTCGGCGTGCATTACGTTCTCCAGACCGTTGCGCCTGGTACTCGCATCGACATGTCGCACCTGACCATCGTCTCCGCTTCTGGCGCTGGTGCTGCCGTTGCCGCCTTCTGGAGCGAGGCCTATCAGATCTTTCTCGGACCAGCTGTGTGGATAGTCGCTTCCGTCGTGCTATTCGTTCTGTTTCTCGAACGAAGAAATCAGGTGGCACGTGAGGCTGTGGCCGCATCGTTGGCCGGCGCCATGCTCTACGGGTTTGTCATGGCGCTCTTCTTTGGAGCTGAGGGCCGGCATGCGACGCCGGTGTTGCCCCTTCTGCTGCTGACCGCGATCATCGGTTTGTCGCGGCGCATAATGCTTCCCTCGAACGTTCATTCGCTCGTACTTTTGCTGTTGACGGTTGCTGTTCTCTATCAGAGTGAGATGGATTGGCCGCAGTACGGCCGCAGGCGGCTAATCGACCGTTTGGCGCAAGGGCATGGCGCCGACTTGTTCGAAGCCGGCGTCACAGTCGTCACTGGAGACTACTGGTCGGCGTGGCCGTACACCTTCGCGCTCAACATGTTGCACGAGCGTGTGTCAGGCACGAGGCCGGTTCTGACGGTAGCACCCCGTTGTGACGATCTCTACGCGCGAAGGCGATCGCAGATTGTGGAGGGCACAAGAGTGGTCGTCGTGCCACGCTCAGACTACCGCTACTGGGCGGTGCGTGGGCCGAACGTCAGACTTGTGGTTGTTCGAGCCATCCCGGATTACGAAATCGCGCAGGTGGTCGAACAGTCCAAGTGACCGGCAAGAACGTTACAGTCGGACCGTATTGGTGGGTTGGCGCGGGGCCGACAATAGTGCCCGGACGGGATAGAAGGATTTGAAAGCAGCAGGAGCGAACCGCCATCCAAGTCGTTGCCAGACGGTTCTCGGCAACCTGGGACAGGCTAGACTAGTCTAGATCTTTGCCAGGATATTTTCGGCCGTCCGGCGATTGATGCCTGGAGCGGTATCCAACAACGCGACGAGCTCGTAAAAGGGCGCGTGGCTTTCTCGATACGGGAGTTGAATGCCGCGATCTCGTCGTCGAGGAACCGCAGTTCACTCATCCCTCGGGGAACGTCGACAGCGTTACGCCGGTGCAATCGGTGCAATGCGCGACGGCATCGCCGGCATTTGCGGCAATGCTGGCAATTTAGAATCTGCAACTTACAGAATCTAAAGGATCGTGTTGGGTTCGAATCCCACCCTTTCCGCCACCCTTCAGCGAAGTCTCTGCGCGTCAAATCTCCAAATCTTGCACGTCCCGGCGCAGTCTCCAGACGCTGATTTCGAGACTGCTGCACAAGTACGCTTCAGGTCGCTTGAAAGAGGTGTAATAGCTCACTGACGCCGCGCGCGAAGCCGCAGTAGGCTTGCTTGGTCGGGAGGGAAGCCGAGGATGCCTGGTGCGCGCGGCGGAAAGAGTGCCGCGTGCCAGCTCTCGCGCATGACGCTATCGGGCCGGTGCGCGTTGAGTGGCAACAGCAAGTGACCAATCTCGTGTGCCAAGGCGCACGCGAGCACGTGCGCGACGACAAGACGGTAGAGGGTCGCAAACGATGTCACCTTGTCGAGGAAGACAAACGCCCGTGTCCCGCGCGTGCCGTCTCCAGGAGTTGGCGCCACGCCCATCGCGTCCCTGCCGAGCCCAGTCGGCATGGCAGTGCTGGTCGTGAGCACCAGGGTGAGCGTCCTATCGGGCGTATCTTCGTATTTCGGGACCCAACGCAAGGTGACGCCGGCGCGCTCGTACATCTCCGTGGCGAGCTCCCGAGCACGATCCAGGCCTGGTGCGGGGACGGCGTCCGGATTCTCGATCTGGACGACCACGAGCGGATTGGGATCGGACTGATCTGCCTCGCAGTGCGCACCCGCTGCAGCGAACAGGCAGTAGATGATGGAGAGTCCCGGTGTGTTCCTCGGCATTTCCCCTCCTCCACGCGGCCGGTTGGCGGCGTGTGGGCGGGAATGCGGAGACCAGTGGAAAAGGGGTGAACAGGGCCAGTTGGCTGTCGGCGCCAGCGCGTTTAAGATGGGCCCGTGCGGGCGCCATCACCGGTCACTCAGCTGCTTCGAGCCTGGAGTGGCGGCGACGAAGGGGCGCTCGGCGAGCTGATTCCTCTCGTCGAGGCCGAACTGCGGCGCCTGGCCCGCATCTACATGGCGCGGGAACGCCTGGGGCACACCCTGCAGACAACCGCCCTCATCAACGAGGCCTTCTTGCGGCTGATTGACGCCCGGCAAGTGTGTTGGCAGGACCGCGCGCACTTCCTAGGGATTGCGGCCCGATTGATGCGCCGGGTCCTGGTCGATCACGCGCGCACGCGCGGAGTGCAGAAGCGTGGCGGGGGCGGCTACAAAGTGGTGCTGGATGATGACATGGCCGTCTCACCGGCGCCCGACTTCAACCTGCTGGCGCTCGATCGCGCATTAGAGGCGCTGGCGGCCGTCGACGAGCGGAAGAGCCGTGTCATCGAGATGCGGTTCTTCGGTGGGATGACCGTCGAAGAGACCGCAGAGGCGCTGCACGTTTCTCCCGACACGGTGAAGCGAGATTGGCGGCTCGCGAAACTATGGCTGCTGAGGGAGGTGGAGGTCGGTCACTGACCTCGTGGCACGCGCCGCTTTAGCTCGCCGACCCAATTCAGCACGACGTGTAGGCCAGGTGGCGTCTGCTCGTCGGGGCCTGGCTTCACCATCAGGAATCGGCCGTCCGGCGCCAGGTCGTAGTCGAAACCCGTCAGATCTGCCGCGGCGTTGATGTAGCGGCCCGCGTCGAAAAGCATTCGTGGTCTGCCCGTGGAGACTCCGCGCAACGCGTCCATCCGCACGGCGAACATGCGTCCGCCGAATCGATACACGAGCTCGCGACCGTCGCGACTCCACTTCGGTTCGCGTCCCCCTTCGACGGTGATTTGATGGCGTAAGCTCGTGTTCGGAACCGCCGCGACGTACACTTCGAATCGTCCTGTTTCCGTCGAAGTGAAAGCGAGCCACCGACCATCCGGCGAGAAGCTCGGCTCCAGCTCTTCCGCCGGGCCGTCCACCAACTGCTTTGGTTTGAGTTCGCCGCCGTCCAGCTGGACGGCGAACACACCCGTCCCTGTCGGTGCGGTGCCGCCGTCCGTATAGACGAGCACGTTGTCATCGGCCGACCACGAGCCTGGCGCCAATGACAGATTGCCGGAGGCGAGACGTTCAGGTGCGCCACTCGAGTCGACCGGCTGCGAAATCAAACGTCGGGCGTCGTCGCTCGTCAACGACGTGGAAGTCGACGATGACGACATGGACGAGGACGAATACGTGACGCGCTGCCCGTCCCGCGTCCAGATTGGGCTCCGGTTGTCGCCGACTCTCGTCAAGCGCGCGAACGACGCGGTGGCGATGTCGTACGTGAAGATGTCACGGCGTCCGCCCTCCGCAAGCGCAAACGTCAGACGGCGTCCGTCTGGTGAGACATTCGGGTTACTGAACGCGCGAGCGGAGATCGGCAGCGGTGTCTCCGCGCCGGCGCGGTCGACCCACGTCAGCGTTCGGCCGTCAAGCGAGGGCCCAGGCAGAAACGCAAGCGTCCCGTTCGTCGATAAACGGTAGCCTCCGTTGCCGTCACGAGGAATGCCGGCGACAGGTTCCACAAGGGTCACCGGCGGCCCCGTGACTTCGAGGCGCTGCAGGTCGAATGGGACCGCAAGAATCGCACTGTTTCTGGCAAACACAAGGTGGCCAGAAGCCACGTAGCGGGCGTCGTACGCCGACTCGATGAGAAGCTTCCGTTCGCCCTTTGCCAATGTCTCGACGGCCACGTTGAATCGCCCATCGTGCGCGTGGAGGGTAAAGAGCAACGCCTTGCCCCCCGGGAGCAGCGTCGGGCTGTGATGATCGAGCTCGCGCGGTGTTTGGCTGAGCGAGGTCACCGGCACCGGCTCGCCACCCTCGGCGGATACTCGCTGCAGTCCGTGGTCGGGGCGCGCAAAGATGATGGTGCCATCGGCCAGCCACGCTGCACCGTTCAACCACCTCTCGATGTTTTCTGAGATCAGAATCGGCGCCGCATTGGTCTGGATATTGACCTTCATCAACCGCCTGCCGGAGAAGAACGCCACCCACTGACCATCGGGCGAAAAGAGTGGCGAGCTCGCATCCTCAGTTCCGGAGATTGGCGAGTCCCGAAATTGATCGAGGCGCCTGATGAACAGACGGATGGCGTCTCGTGACCGCCCGACATATGTGAGTGCGGTCCCATCGGGTGACATGTCGAACGCGTCGATCACGGTTCCCGCGGGTGGCTGGACTGCAAACCGCGTCACGCCCGCCGACGCCGACGACTCACGCGAGCGCGCCAGGCGCCAGCCACCGGATCCTGCAACCACGCTGGCGATCACTACGAGCACGGCAAGCTGCACCCGCCTGAGCGGTCGTGCTGCGGTCGTGCCCGCCGCCGCGTCGCGCGCGTGGTTCAGCGATCCGGTGGCCGGCGAAACGGCCTGGTCGACGATCCACTTCAACTCGTCGGCAAGGTCCCTGGCCGTCTGCCAGCGCTGGTCAGGATCCTTCGCAAGACACTTTTGAATCAGCCGCTCGAGTGAACGAGGCGCCAGCGGCTGGATGTTGGTGACCAGCGCCGGTTCGGTGTTTAGCACCGCCGCCATCACCGCCGCGGCGCTGCCGCCATCGAACGCCTTGCGCCCGGTCAGCATCTCGTACAGAACGGCGCCGAACGCAAACACGTCGGCGCGCGCATCCACGTCCTTGCCTTCGAGCTGCTCGGGCGCCATGTAATGCGGCGTGCCGAGGATCATTCCCCGTTCGGTCAGGCTGTCGACGCCGCTCGGCTTCATCGCGAGGGAGGACCTGTTCACGTAATCCCTTGGTCCGCCCCCCCATTTCGCGAGGCCGAAGTCGAGGAGCTTCGCCCCCGCCCTGGTCAGCATGACGTTGGCGGGCTTCAGGTCGCGATGAGTCACGCCTTTTCGATGCGCGTGATCGAGGGCCTCCGCGATCTGCACCGCGAGCGACAGTGCGTGCGTGACAGGAAGCGGTGCGCGCCCAATCGTTGTCTCGAGCGTCTCTCCGTCGATGAACTCCAAAACGAGTGCGCGGACGTCGCCAGACTTCTCCAACCCGTAGATGGCGCCAATATGTGGATGGCTCAGTGATGCGAGCAGGCGAGCTTCGCGCTCGAATCGCA
This sequence comes from uncultured Acidobacteriota bacterium, assembly GCA_963807105.1. Lineage (GTDB taxonomy): Bacteria > Acidobacteriota > Vicinamibacteria > Vicinamibacterales > UBA2999 > DASPWV01. The sequence goes on from CAWEAM010000009.1 coordinate 67,120, forward strand.
CCAGTCGTTCGGCATCGGCCGCGAAGGCCGCAGGCAACACCTTGATCGCGACATCCCGGCCGAGTGTGTGATCGTGGGCGCGATAGACCTCACCCATCCCGCCGGCGCCTATGGGGGCGCTGATCTCGTAGGGGCCGATTCGCCGGCCGATGAAGTCGCGTGACTCATCTGGTCGCGGTGTGCCGCCAGGCGAATATGGCATCGCGTTCGCCGCCAGCTCGCTGAGCGGCATTGCCAGAAAGCCCTCGGCGCGGGCCTCACGACCGAGGAGGGATACAGCTTCGCGTCGCAGCCCTTCGTCGGCGCCGCAGACCTCCGCGAGGAAGTCCGCACGCTCGTTGTCAGGTCGCTCGAGTGCTGCCTGGACGACTTCTTCGAGGCGTCGCCAGCGTTCGGCACCGTCAGACATGGTCGATACTGGGCGACATTCTACGCCTGGGATCGCTCAGGCGTTGGGCGGCCCGGGCAGGTCGGTCGACGTGGTCTACCAGGCAAGCCTGGCCGTGAATGGCAGCGTTCCGGGGAAGCCTCCGTCACGGTAAGCTCACTCCTTCGGCCGAGCCCGCGATTCTAACCGGATCGCATCGGACGAACCCCATTGCTTGGCTGGAGGTGTAACCACCAAGGCGACGGTTCAAAAAACCGGCGCCTTGCCGCGTTTCCATTCCGTTTTCTGAGATGGAAATGAAAGAACACAGCGTGTGTGCCCAGTAGTGTGTCCAAAAACGGTGTGCCCAAACGACCAGCGTGCCGACGCCACAAAGCACTCTTGTTGGTTGCACTTGGCGTCAAAGGCGGCGGTTTGAAAGCGAACCGCCATCACCACTTCGGTATGGAGCGCCTTCCGCGTAAGTGTCTGTCTCACGTATACCTGAACGTCCGCGGTGAGGTGGCCGAGCGGCTGAAGGCGGCGGTCTGCTTTCTGCAGCCACTTGAAGTACGGCGCCCGAATCAGTACGGGTCCTCGTTCGGGCTTGCGCTGATCCATGACGCGCTCGGGGACAAAGCGGCGGCACTCGCCGCATTCGAACGTGCGTACCAGGAGCGCGCCGTCGAAATCGCAAAACGAGCCGTACCCACGCTTCACCACTATACATTCCCGGGCCGTCAGCTGACATCCGGAGCGCTGCCACGTGACATCCGGAGCGCTGCCACCTGCGATCCCAGCGCTGCATGAGACATTTTTTGGTTGCCACTTGTCTCCCGGGTGTCGTCCACCGAAATCCCGCGCACTGCCACTTTCTTCCCCACGTCGTCAGATGACATTCCTCCTCGTGCACCGACGTGCCGGACGACGTCAGACACGATTCCGGCTGCCGTACCTGACGATCCCCAATGGTGTACGTCATGATTCCGAACGCTGTACCTGACGATTCCTCGCGCGTTAGAAACGATCCGACGCGCTGCACTGATGCCTCTTGTCACATCCAGTCACAACAGACCTAACGTGGTCAGAACCCTGTCAGACGCGTCGCCGGCGCACGACCGTGTGCATGCGCTTGTTTATTCGCCTCAGTTTCACCTTCACCGCCTCGGTATCGGAGTGAGTCTCCAGCAACCAACAGGTGATTTGAGTCGATGCTGGCGCGCCGGCTTGCGTGGCACCGCCACCGTGTTCGTTTGCTGACGGCCGCTGATGCGGAGCTTCTGCTGGTCGGCCTGGCGGCGTGCGGCATTCCTCTGAGGCGGGCGCGCCGCATCAAGCCGACCAAGCCGCTGCGGCACGGGCGCCGATCGATATTCCAAATTGGATCTGATTGCGAAGATTGCCTGCAGCGCCGCCCCTGGCGCGGGAAGAACGCCCGCGACCGCGAGCGCAACGTCGGCGGCAAACACGACGAAAAGCGCGACTGCCGCTGTGACGGTGACGTGTCGCTCAGAGTGTGTTGCCAAATTGACTTCCTCGCGGGTGGCCGCGGACGGGGCGCCCCGCCAGCCCGCAGCGGCCACGAGCGTGACGGGTGCTTTTCACTCCGTGACACGCGCTCTTGGACGCGAGGACTGGTGGGGCTGTCTGCGGACAGGACCCGCTTCGAAGTCAATTCTGCGACGCACCTGAAAGGCAGCAGGGCGGAGCGATACTCCTACTCCGCTCTGATCGCGACGATCGGCTGCACCGCCGCCGCGCGGCGCGCGGAGGGAATGCCCGCGAGCACGGCCACGACAAACGCGGTCGCCGCGGCGAGCGAGTAGACGAGCGGCTCGACGCCGCCCAGTGGATACCACGACGGATCGGCCACGCGCACCCAGAGAACGGCCACCACCAGCCCGAGACCGATTCCTGGCACGACGAGCTTGAGTGCGTCGCCGAGCACGTCGCGCAGCACCCGGGCGCGTGAAGCGCCCAGCGCCACACGGACACCGATCTCACGCGTTCGCGTCGCCACCATGAACGCGATGACGCCGTAGACGCCAAGCGCGGCGAGCACAAGAGCGATGCCGGCAGCCACGCTGCCCACCGCGCCCTGCGTGAGAAGGTCCGAATAGCTGTTCTCGGCCAGCCCCTCGCCGGTGATGAGATTCGCCGAGCACGAAGCCAGCGGGAGCTCGCCGAGCCTTGCGTCGCATTCTCGAACGCCCGCCGCACCGACGGATCGGCGCTCGCACCGCGTGCGATCGCCAGCACCGTTGTCGCCGGATGCTGTGCGAATGAGACGAAGAGTTGCGGCCGCGGATTGCCCATCTGCGTCGACACCACATCGGCGGTCACGCCGACCACGGTGTAGGTCTGCCGCTCGTTCCCAGCCAACGCAAAAGCCACACGCTCGCCGATCGGATTACCGGCCGGGAACAGCTGCCGTGCCAGCGGCTCGGATAACAGCACGACGCGTTCCGCGCCGCCGCGATCGTTGACGTCGATCGTGCGGCCGGCGAGCAGGCGGATGCCGAGCGTTTCCAGGTATCCCGGTCCGATGCGGGTCGTGTGCGCAGGAACAAACGTCGACTCGCGCTCGCGCGCCACGCGCGTGTCGCGATAAATGAAGTCGAGCGGCACCCCATCGCCCACAGTCACGGAGACGATCGCCCGGCGCCTGCGCGAGATTCTCCTCAACCGTCCGCACGAACAGCCGTCGATCGTCCTCTGTCTTGCCGATCGCCGAGAGATTCAGCCGGGCAGCATACAGACCTTGCGGCGTGAATCCGAGATCGGCCATCGCGGTCACACGCGCTTGATCAACCCTGATCCCACCGATGACGAGGAACGGGACGGCAATACCGGCTTGCATTGCCGCCGTGAGCCGCTGCAAGCGGCCCACGCGCCGGCCGCTGCCGGCGGAGTCGTTCTTGAGGGCCGAGAGGATCGCAGGCCGGCTGAAGCGAAGCGCCGGCAGCAGCCCCAGCACCAGGCTCGTCACAAAACAGAGGGCAATGCACTGCAGGACCAGCCACGCATCGGGCTTGAACAGATCGAGCTCCGGCCCATAGAAATCCAACGCCCAGGCGACGACCACTGGCACGCCGAAAAGAAGGGCGGACGCCACGCTGCCGCCGAACACGGCCATGACGAACGCTTCGCTCAAGTGATACCGCATCAGGCGCCACCGGCTCGCTCCGATCGCCAGTCTGATTGCCAGTTCCCGCTCGCGCATCGCGCCGCGCACCAGCATCATGCCCGAGATGTTCAGGCCGACGACGAGCAGCACCATGCCGGCCAAGCCAAACAGGACCATCCGTCCAAATGACACTTGCGACCGCAGCCGCGCCCCGGCCGGGAAGTACGGTTCGACCCCGCCGGTCTTGTCCTGATTGCTTGCGGGATAGCGCCGGGCAAGCGCCGCCATGACGGATTGAAGGATCGCATCCGCCTGCGCCAGCGTCGTGCCCGGCCGACAACCGCGCGACCACGCGCACCCAGGCGGCGTCGCGACTGAGGCGAACGTTGTCGACCGCGGTCAGGCGCGGATGACGCGACAGGGGCAGCCAGAGTTGAAAGTAGGCGTCGTCCAAGCCGTTGATGTGGCCGCGGAAACCCTCCGGCGCGACGCCGACGACGACATATTCAGTCTGGTTGACGGTGATCGCGCGCCCGATGATGTTGGGATCGCTGCCGAAGCGGACTTGCCACGCTCGATGACCGATGACGGCTTCCGGTTCGGCGAGCGACGCATCGTCCACGGCGGTGAAACCTCGGCCGCGCGCCAGCGCGACGCCCACGTTCGAGAAATAATTGCTCGACACGTACATCGTTGGCGCCGATGTCGCGCTGCTCTGACCTGGCAATTGAACGAGGCCCTCGCCGCGGCTCCATCCCGTGATGACCATGCCGCTCGCGGCGTCGCGCACGTCGAGGTAGTCCGGGTACGACCAGGTATCGATGATGGCCGTTCCAGCCTGAGCCCGCAGCGCGCCGCTCGGCCGGATCACGAGCTCAACCAAGCCATTGTCATTGACGCCGGACGGTGTGCCCAGAAGCATGCGCGAGAGCAGCATGATCGCAATGACGACGCCCATCCCAAGGCCGAGCGAAGTGACGCACCACCGCCGTGAACGCCCGCGCCTTGACGAGCGTGCGGGCCGCATGAACGACGTCGTGGAGGTGGCTAAACATGGACGACTCCGTGTGTGCTGGTCATGCGTCTTGAGCTCGTAATTACTCGCGTGCTGGACTTCCCGCCTGTTCCCCGGACAGAGGGTGCTTTTGGCGCGCGGAGAACTTTATCGTACAAAGCTACGACGTGTATACGGCGGGGCGACGACGACATCGATGCTGCCCGATTCAAGAAGGTCGAGGCTCCTCCGCCGATCGCAGACGACCTGCAGGAAACCGCGACGCCGGACCCGTCTGGCGTAATGGCCGGCACGGCGTGGTCGTAGTCAGGAGAACGGCCGGTCCGGGCCATGACCTCCGACGCGCTGACCGGCCGCCGCCAACGCACTGGAGGAACATTGTGACCAAGCTCGTCCTGCTCGCTGCTGCTGTCCTGCTCAGCTGGTCGCCGCCGGCGGCCGCACAGGTGGATACCTTCGATCTCAAGGAATGGCCGGTCCAGTGGGGCGGCCGCACGCGCGATCCCGCCATCGCGCCGGACGGCAAGGTCTGGTTCGTGGGCCAGGCCGGCAACTACATCGCCCACCTCGATCCGGCCAGCGGTGCGCAGAAGCGCTACGAGATCGAGGAGGGCACCAACCCTCACACGCTCATCGTCGATCAGCAGGGCACGGTCTGGTACGCCGGCAACCGCAACGGCCGCATCGGGCGGCTCGATCCGGCCACCGGCGCGATCAAGACGATCATGACCGGCGAGGCCAAGGATCCGCACACGATGGTCTTCGACGGGAAAGGCCACATCTGGTTCACGTCGCAGGGATCGAATCGCATCGGCCGCCTGCACATCGCGACCGAGAAGGTGGACTTGGTGACCCCGTTCGACACGCCGTCGAACCCGTACGGCATCGTGATCGACTCGAAGGGCACGATCTGGGTGGCGCTTCTTCGCGTCGGGATGGTGGCGAAGGTCGATCCGCAAACGCTGGCGGTGACGCGATTCAAGGAAGGTGCGGACACGTCGCGGTCGCGCCGGCTCGACGTGCTCGCCGACGGCACGATCTGGTTCGGTGATGAGGCGCGAGGCATGCTCGGCCGCCTCAATCCCGCCACCGGTGAAGTGAAGGAGTGGCCGGTGCCCGGCGGCCCCGACGCCAGCCCGTATGCGCTCACCAAGGACGACCAGGACCGCATCTGGTTCTCGGAAACCGGGAAGTCCAAACGCCTCGTCGGCTTCGATCCGAAGACGGAGAAGTTCTTCGCCAACATCGAGGTGAGCGGCACAATCCGCCACATGCACTTCGATCGCAAGACGCGGTCGATGTGGTTCGGCACCGACGCCAACAACGTCGGACGCATCTCGCTGCAGAAGGCGAAGTGAGCACGGCGGTGGCGGCGGCCGTCCTCGCGACCACGATGCGACTGTTGTCGTCGCACGCCTGCGCCGAGGGCGCGCCGCCGGGATTCTCGGGCGGCTTCAAGGAGGAGTCGTGCCACGCATGCCACTTCAGCGCGGAGCCGAACACCGGCGGTGGTCGCGTCGCGATCGAAGGCGTGCCAGCGACGTTTGCCGCCGGACAGACATACACGCTGACGATCGCGCTGACGCACGCCGGCATGAAGCGCGCGGGATTCCAGCTCGCCGCGCGGTACAAGGACAGCGGCGCGCAGGCGGGCACCATCGCGCCTGGCAGCGGCGATAGTGAACGCGTGAAGGTGGAAACGCAGGGTGGCGTTCAGTACGTGGGCCAGAAGCCGGCAGCATCCTCAGTCGCTCCAGGCGACGCCACGCGATGGACGATCGAGTGGACCGCGCCGGATCGCGCCGGGCCGGTCATCTTCCATGTCTCGGCCAACGCGGCGGACGGCAACGAGAGCGCCACCGGTGATTTCGTTTACACGGCGAGCGGCGAATCGGCGCCGCCGCCGTGACCAATGGCGCTACGCGGAATGGTGTCGGAGAGAGTCCGCGCCTGTCAGGATGGTCCGTAGCGCCGCGGGATCGGCGCGTCGAGGGCATCCCACTTGTATTCGTGTTGAATCAGCCGGCGAAGCCGTCCGATCAGGGCACCTCCGCTGTCGCTGTTGGCCATGATCACCGCGCCGTAACCGTGCACGCGATGCGCCATGAGGTCGCACTGGAAGCCCCAGTTGCTGCCGCCGTGCATGAAGTACCAACCCTCGCCCTCCTTCGAGACCTGGAAGCCCACCGCGAACGGACCCACGCCCACCGGCGTCACCATCTCGCGCGCGGTCGTCTGTGAGAGCACGCGAGTCGACCGGCCGACGCTGGCGAGCTGGACCTCGATCACGAACTTCGCGAGATCTGTCGGAGTGGTCCACAGACCGGCCGCCGCCTGCTCCGGATAGATGTGCCACGGATCGCCCATGCGCGCGCCGGTGCGGTCGTGCGCCCGTGCCGCCTGCTTCTCCCGACCCGGCGGCAGCGGCTGCTCGTAGGTGCTGTTGGTCATGCCGATGGGATCCAGGACCCATGCACGCGCCAGATCGCTGAATGGCTTTCCGACGGCATCGGTGAGCGCGAGCTGTTGAATCATCACCGCACCGCCCGAGTACTCGAAGCCGGTCATCGGGGCGCGCTCAAGACGAACCGCCCTGAGATTCGACGGCGGCTGCACGCCGTCCAGGATCTGCGGGATCGACGGCAGCGGCGCCTTGCGTGCGTAGCCAGGAAACCCGAACGCATCGCCTGTTCCCGACACGTGGCTCATCAGGCTGCGCGGCGTGACGCGACGCTCCTGCGTGAAGGGTCCATCCGGCACCTTCCACGACTTCAGGATGGTGTTGACGTCCTGGTCGAGTGAGAAGCGTCCATCCTGCACCGCTTTCAGCGACACCATCGCGGCCACCGGCTTACTGATCGACGCCGCCTGGAACATCGTCTCGGGTGTGACCGGCGCGCCTGTTTCGGCGTCGGCGACGCCGTAGACATACGTCGCCGCGACCTTGAAGTCCTTGATGATCGCGATGCTGACCCCGGGCACGTTGAACTGCTTCATCAACGGCTGCACAACCGACGCATCCGAGACGCTGCCGGAGGCGTCGCCCCGAGTGTCGCGTCGCGCGACGAACTGGATTGGACCGGGAGGGAGGCCGGTGGACTTGAAGACGATCTCGTCACCGCTCACCTGCCCGGTGAGCGAGACGTCCTGCTTGTTCGGTGTGCTGAACTTCAGCGTCAGCGTGCCCGCCTCGAGCCGTCCCTCCTGAATGGCGAACCCCTCGACCGTTCCCGTGACGGTGTCGCCCTTCGCGTCGAGCTCGAGCGAGATGTTCTGCGTGCCGCCGTCGGGAAGGAGCAGCACGGCGCGCCACCTGCCGGTGAGCGGTGTCTGTGTTGCGGCGGATGCACACGCGGCGAGGATCAGGCAGCCAATCGAAAACGCTCTGCTCACTGGCACCTCATGGAGTTCTTAGACGAGAAATGCATTAATCGCGTGCGGCATTATGGATCAGCTGATCGTGCGGGCTCGTCCGGGTGCCGTGCTCACCGCCCCGGCGCACGAACCGCCCGGCCGGGAGCGACATCCTCGACGATGCGGCCTCCGGAGACGACTTCAGCGCCTGCCACGATCACGTGTGCGATCCCGTCAGGCGGCAGCGATTGTCGCTGGTAGGTCGAGCGATCGACGACGCGTGCGGGATCGAAGACGACGAGGTCGGCATCGGCGCCGACGCGTACTCGGCCTTTGTCGCGCATCTGCGGCACCCGCGCCTCGAGACGCTTCGCCGGCATCACGGTCATCTTCCGGAGCGCGTCCATCAGCGTGAGTGAACCGGCCTCGCGCACATAACGGCCGAGGACATGCGAAAACGTCCCCGTGCTCCGGGGATGACCCTTGCCCTCTTTCATCGCGCTGCCGTCGCTGGCGATCATCGTCAGCGGGCTGTTGATGGCCTGCTGCACGAACTCGATGGGCGACGGCGCCTGAATCACCGATCCGCCAATCGCGCGGTACTTGGCGAACGTCTCGCGCGTCAACGATTCGCCCGTCTCGACCCAGATGATCTGAGCGATCGCTTCATCCGAGCGCTGCTCCCAGTTGTCGTAGAGCGACGACTCGATTCGGGTCGAGCCTCGGTTGTATGGATACGCTTCCGTCGTGATGTCGAGACCGCGCGCCTGTGCTTCGCCGATCAGCTGTAGCATCCGTCCGACGCTGCTGCCGCCGGTGCTGTTGATGTGCACGACGTGCAGCGGCGTGCCCGTCGTGACCGCGTCGGCGATGGCTTCCTGAATGCCCTGGATCCCGCCGCGCACGTGGATGTGCGCCGACGCGCGATGCGCTCCGGCGGCGCGAAACATTTCGAGCACCTCCCACGGCGACGCGGCCGGCGTGTAGGCGGTGCCGAACCCCACAGCGACCGCACCGGCGCGCAGTCCCGCCTCGAGCCGCCGCCGCATCTCGGCCACTTCAGCGTCGCTCGCCGCTTTGTGCGCCGCCGGTCCGCTGGGCAGGAAATCGCCGCTGTCGCCCATGACTGCCATGCGCACCGGGATGTGACCGATCGCGACGCCGTAGTGAATCACCTGTCCCGGCTCGCGCTCGCGATACCAGCGCTCGATGTCGCCGGAACCCACTTCGAGCTCGAACGCGCTGGTGACGCCATCGAGCGCGGCATGCCGATAGTTCTCGGGGTTTTGTCCGTGCCGATGCAGATCGATGAAGCCCGGAGCCACGACGAGACCGCGCGCCTCGATGCGACGCCGGCCCTGAAGCGGCCGCGATTCGATCGCCGCGATCTTCGTCCCGCTGATGCCCACGTTCCGCACGGCATCGAGCCCCGATTCGGGATCAATCACCCGCGCGTTGTCGATGACGAGGTCGAACTCGCTCGCCTGAGCTGCGGACAGCCGCCCATCGCCGGCGCCGCCGATCGCCGCCGTCAGAACCAGGAGCGCCAGGAGGGCAAGCACGAGATGCTTCATGAGGCAGTCTAATCCCTCAGTTCGCGTCAATGAAACTCTTGGGCATGCAGCCCGTGGTCGTTGCAAAAAACCCGCGACCCGGCGGCCCCGGGTGTAGCTGCGCGCCGAATAAACTCGCGGACGCTGCCTACAGATTCCGCCGCATGAAGGTGCGCACCCCATACACGAGTGTCAGCACCGTGAATCCGACCGCCCACCACACCGTCCAGAAGGTTGGCACTGAGAACGTGGTCAACGGTGTCTCGAGGCTGCGGACAATCTCTGGCTGCATGTAATACACGGCGAGTCGCCAGATTGCATCGGCCGGGCTGATCAGACTGACGAGGATGCCGATGGTGCGTGCCGATGGAATACCAGCAAGGACGCCGATCTGTTCGACAAAGCCGCCAACGAACGCAATGCCGTAGAACGCAAGCGCGACGACGCCATTGGTGATCGTGTTGAGTCGCGCCCCTCCGGCGATCGACACACTGAGCAGCAGCGTGATCTCGAGCATCATCAACGGGATCGCCGGTGCGACATTCAGGGGCACAAACCCAACGATCGTGCGCACGATCAGCACGATGCCGGAGCAGAGCACGAGCAGATAGGCAAACGCGATCACGAGATGACCAGCCCACTTCCCCAGCAGGATCTCGGCGCGGGCGAGTGGCTTCGACGCCAGTGTCTGCATGACGCCGGAGTCGATCTCGCCGGACAGCGTGTCAATCGGCAGCAGCAGCGCAAACACCACCGAAAGGAAGTTCGCGGCAAAGAAGCCGACGACGGTCAGCATCGCCAGGGTGACCTGCCGCTCGGGAAACGACGTGCGCGGGTCGCTGACCAGGTCGCGCTGCGCAAAAAACGCCGCCGCCGCAAAGAAGGCGAGAAAGCCGAGCGCGCACAAGGTCGCGGCGAGCACGATGCGGCGGCGACGTGCTTCCGCGACGGTGAGATGCGCAACCGTCAGAATGTTGCGCATTTCCTGATGGCTGTATGAGCCGAATCGTTATTCGCCAACATCACCTTCCGCTCGAGTGTTTCGGCGGCGACATCGAAGCCGCCAGCACTAAGGTCCGCAACACGTTCCAGTTAACCTGGCCTCTCGTCGTCGCCCATCACCGCGACAAACAATTCTTCGAGTGATTGCCGGCGCGGGTGCACCGCATGCACCAGCACGCGACGGGTCACGAGCCATTCCACGATCGCCGGCACGCGCGCCTCGCTGTCGACGCGCATCAGCACGGCGCCGTCTTCCTGCAGGCGAACGTCGGTGCCGAATTCACTCAGGCCGGCCCGCACCGATTCGTCCGCCGGCGTCACGTGCAGTTCCAGATCGAGGTTCAACGCGCTGTCCCGCAGCCCCATGTGGCTTACCACCCGGCCACGTTTCACAAACGCCACGCGATCGCAGGTGGCCTCCACTTCACCGAGCAGATGTGAGTTGAGAAAGACCGTGACGCCCTCGGCGCGCAGTTCGTCGATGATGTTGCGCACGAGGAGCCGGCCGAGCGGATCGAGCCCGGACGTGGGCTCGTCGAGAAACACGAGCTGCGGATCGTTGAGCAGCGCCTGCGCCAGGCCGGCGCGCTGCATCATGCCCTTGCTATAGCCGTGCAGCGGACGATCGGCGGCGTCGAGCAGATCGACGCGGGTCAGCAGGCGATCGATGCGGGCGTCGAGATCGCTGCCCCGCAGTCCGTAGAGACGACCATGGAATCGCAGCAGCTCCCTGGCGCTGAGGGTGTCATGAAAGCGGAAATGCTCGGGGAGAAAGCCGATTCGCGATCGCACGTGGCGATCACCAATCGGCGCCCCGAGCACATCTCCGCTGCCCGCACTGGGCCGCACCAGCGCGAGCAGCATCTTGATCGACGTCGTCTTGCCGGCACCATTCGGGCCGAGAAATCCGAAGACCTCTCCCCGGCCAACCGTCAGCGACAGATCCGCAACCGCCAGCGTCGAGCCGTACTGTTTGCGCAGCGCGCGCGTGTCTATTGCCTGCTCGGTCACCGCACCGATTCTGCCATGGCCAGCACGTCCTCCAAGCTTGCGATGCTGACGAGCGCAAAGACGCGATCGGCATTCGACCAGAGCAGCACGCTGGTCAGTGCCTGACCGGACGGTTGATGTTGAAGCAGCATGCCCGGACGACTGTTGATGGTGACTTGCCTGAACGAGCTCACCACCGGCGGAATCGGCACCAGCAGTGTCGAGTTCCAGTCGAGCGCTTGCGCGAAGCGACGGGCATCGTCCGGCGAGAGGCCAAGAATGCGCAACCCAATCTCGCCGAGCGTCGCGAGATTCACCGAGGTGGGCAGCGTGACCTGCGGCACCTGCGCCTGGAACAGACGCGAACGACGGTTGCCGTGCTGGTAACGCACCATGACCACCGGTGGGACGCGAACGTTGACGACCTGTCCCTCGAGTTCAGCAGGGGCGGAGAGGTCGCTGATGCCAAGCGCGTCCATCACCTGCTGGAGACGGGTCGCGCTCGCCGTAATGCGCACGACTCGCTCACCGGTCACGGCGGTTTCGATAATGCTGCTGTCGTTGGGGAGCCACTGCGGGACAGCAATGGACATCCCCGCCGTGCTCGCCGCCTGGTCGAGCGAGGCGGCGGCAACCGGCGGGCCGGGATCGACAAGCACCTGCACGTGTTCGCCGATCAGTTTCCCGATCTCCAAGTCCTGCGCCTCGAGTCGATCGAGACGGCTTGGTTCCACTTGCACGGCGACGAAGTTGGTCACCCGGAAGAGCGACAAGAACTGTGACGCCGAGGCTCGTACCGCCGGCACCGCCAGCAGCGCGGAAAGGATCACCACTGCTGCCGCGGCGAGCGCGAAGTGACGACGGGAGCGTGTCGGCGCCAGCGCGTCACCTTCGTCGTCGCGCAAGCGACGCCGCAATTGTTCCTTGAACTCAGGTGACGGCTCTTCGCGCAAGGCATTCATGAAGGCATCGTTCATGTCGCAACTCCTACCACTGCGCGCGTAGTGCTTCGACCGCGCGATGAAGAATGGTTCCCACGTTGCTTTCGCTCAAGCCGGTGGCGCGCGCGATGGCGCGATTGGTCATCTCGGCGCCGTACTTGAACGCGATGAGCTCGCGCTCGCGCGGAGACAAACGCTTGAGCAGCGGTTCGAGCCGGTCGGCATCAGACTGCTGCAGCGCATGCTCCTCAGGAGTGCGTGTGGCAGATGGCACCTCTGCCGCGGCCTCGATCGGCACCCGCGGGCGGCGTGCCCGCAGGTGATCGATCGCGACGTTGCGCGCGATGGTGAGCAGCCAGGTGGAAAAACCCGCGACATCCTGACGGTAGCGTTCGCGTGATCGCCAGGCTTTTTCGAACGTCCGGGCGGTCAGGTCTTCGGCATCCGCCGTGTTGCCGACCCGGTAGCGGAAGAAGTTGAAAACGCGGGGCAATTCGTCCGCGTAGACCTGATCCCAATCTGCTGCTGCTGCCACCCAGCTTGCCAACCGCCTGGGCAGCACTTGCTCGATTGCCATCTGTTTCCTTATACGGAGGACCACGTGAGGTATCACACGCCCGAATCTCGAGTGCTTTCATTCACATGACGATGGTCCGACGAGACCACTGAGTGCAAACCCGTCACCGAAGCCCGACTGCGACACTTACTTTACAATACAAAGAACTCTGTGTATATTAATTTCGTCCCCGCATGCGTCTCATCCGCGCGGCCCACCTCGGCATGTGTTTCGGCGTTCGTGACGCCATCACGCTCGCGCTCGAGCACGCTGACGCCGGTCCTCTCACGATCCTCGGTGACCTCGTCCACAACCCCACCGTCTTGAGCGCCCTCGAGGCGAAGGGCATCGCGGTCGCGCAGGACGTCGCCCACGTCAGGACGCCGACCCTGATGGTGACGGCCCACGGCACGTCCGAGCGGACCCTCGCGCGGACCCGCGCCCTGGGGCTGACGGTGGTCGAAGCCACGTGCCCGCTGGTACACGTCGCGCACCGCGCCGTCGCGGCCCTCGCGCGCGAGAGCTACCACGTTGTCATCGTCGGGCAACGCGACCACGTGGAGGTGCGCGGCCTCACCGGCGATCTCGATCGCTTCGACGTCGTGCTCGAGGACGCCGACGTCCTCGCGCTCGAGGAGCATCCACGCCTCGGCGTCGCCGCCCAGACGACGCAGCCGGTAGCGAAGGTGCGGCACCTGGTCGACCTGATCCGACGGCGATTTCCGCAATCGGACGTGCGCTTCCTCGACACGATCTGCAAGCCCACCAAGCAACGGCAGTCCGCGGCGGTCGAGATGGCACGCCAGGCCGACGTCGTCATCGTCGTCGGCGGCCGGTCGAGCAACAACACGCGCGAGCTGGTTACGACCTGTGCGCGCTTCTGCGCCCGCGTGCATCACGTGCAGACCGACGCAGACGTGCGCCCCGAATGGTTCGATGCAGCGAACATCGTGGGACTGACGGCCGGCACCTCGACGCCGGACGACGTCATCGACCGCGTCGAGGCGCGTATCCGCCAGTGCGGTTGTTAGGCGTCCCTCAACTCTTCTGTCGCGAATGCGGAGTCTGCGAACGACGGTCCTCATTCGCATGCCGAATCCGCTAGGTTATTGTCGACCTCTTCGGAGACCATGAAGCCCATGGCGCGAGCAACCAAGACCGACGCTGTTCGTGAACCATCACGCCGTGAGTTTCTCTACACGGCGTCGCTAGGCGCTGTGGCGGTCAGCGCGAGCGCAGCCCGCCGTGCTGCTGCGCAGTCGCAACAAGGAACGACGATGTCCAAATCCGATCTCGCATCGGTCAAGGCTCTCGTCTTCGATGTCTTCGGAACGGTTGTCGACTGGCGCACGTCCGTGGCGAGTCAGGTCGAAGCCGTCGCCGGACGCAAGGGCGTCAAGGTCGACGGCGCGGCGTTCGCCGATGCGTGGCGGGCCCAGTATGCGCCGAGCATGAACCGCGTCCGTACCGGCGAGCTTTCCTGGATGACGCTCGACCAACTCCATCGGATGTCGCTCGATCGGCTGCTTCCCGAATTCGGCCTCACCTTGACGGACGCTGAAACGCAGGCGCTCAACAAAGTGTGGCATCGGCTGCGTCCATGGCCCGATTCGGTGGCGGGGCTGACTCGGCTGAAGAAGAAGTTCATCATCGCGCCGCTGTCGAACGGCAACGTGTCGCTCATCACCAACATGGCCAAGTTTGCCGGCTTGCCCTGGGATTGTGTCCTCGGCGCCGAGCTCGCCAGGCACTACAAGCCAGACCCGGAGGTGTATCGGTCAGCCGCCGACTTTCTCGATCTCGAGGTGAGCGAAGTGATGATGGTCGCCGCCCATCTGAACGACCTTCGCGCCGCCAAGCCGTTGGGACTGAAAACCGCGTTCGTCGTTCGGCCGGCGGAATTCGGCAACAGCACCACGCGTCGGCCCGAGCTGGCTGCCGATCAATCAGCCGACATCTCCGCCAAGGATTTTCTCGATCTCGCCGCGCAGCTTGGCGTGTAGACGGTCGTCAGCGGCAGCGCGGGGCAGCCATTCACGGGCGTCCTCAGGATGCTTCTCGAACCACGGACACGATGGCCGGCGTGCATCGACGAACGCTCGCCTTATATCCGCAGTTTGTGCATGCTCGCCGGCGGATTCTCAGAGAGGTATGACTGCAATAGCGCGGAGACGTGTGCTCGGGACAAGTTGCCTTCGTCCACCACGAGGCGGACGGCAGGCAACCCGGACTCGATGTGCTCAAAGATGAGCTCCACGGTCGGCCGATCGTGCAGCCCATCGACAAGATGCAGTTTCCAAACCCGCCCTGCCACCTCCACCTGGATCTGTGGGGCGCCCAAGATGCGGCGGATCTGCGCAAAGGGCAGGTCGGAATTCGTCATGAGTCGCGAGCTGTATCCTAACCGCCGCCGGGCGACGTGTCGCCACAATCATGTAAACAGGCCATTCTGCCCACGATACCAGGCTCGGTATGAAGTTGGCGCAAGATCGCCAAAACCGGGCCGCCGGTCAGTGGGACGCGAGAGCGATGTCGGCAACGGCAGTGCAACGTAGCGCCGACGATTTCAGGGCGGATCGCTGCGGCCTTGGCGAATTCGACGGCCGCCTCGCGCTCGGCGGTGCTGGTGATGATGTTCACCTGGTTGGCGCCCTCCTGCTTGATCGCGGAAGTGACCTGCCGCAGCCGGTTGACCACGTTGCGCCCGATCGAGACGGTAGCCTCATTCATGCGATTGTGGTGAGACTCCCGCGCGCACCGTGTTGCTCATCGAGTGCCGGTTGACCAGCATCTCGCCCAGAGTCGTCGTAGAGTTTACAGGATCGTGACAGCGGCCCAATGCCGCGCGGCTACGATGCCGGGAATGACCAACCTCGGATGGAGCGCGCATTTCCGAAGGATCATCGAGCGGGTGCGGGCCGCGCGGTTCGGCCGACTCAGCGTTCACATCAGCGGCCTCGTCGTGGCCGTCGCTGCCGTTGCAGGGTCGATGGTGCAGGCGCCGCCGCGGCAATGGCTGGCGGGGGATTCGCATGTCCATAGTCACTGGAGCCCCGGCTACGACAACAGCACCGATCCTCCGACACCCGTCCGCGGCGGCGACGCTCTGTATTCGACACCGATCAATGCGCAGATGGCGCGGCGATACGGGCTGACATGGATGGTGACGACCGACCATGGCGGTCCCAACCATTCAAAGCTGAACGCGAGCCGAGCTTACGCCGAACTCGCCGACTCGCGCGCGCAGGTCCCGGAGGTGTTGCAATTCTATGGCCTCGAACTGAACATGCCGGCCATGGATCATCACACGCTCATCATTCCTCAGAACGCTGCGGAGTGGGAGACGCTCTTCGAGATTGAGCGGCGCTTCGATGCCAATGACGCATGGCCCCGCGATCCCGCGCGCAATACCGAGGCGGCTGCGCTGTCGGCACTGCAGCACATGAACGGGCTGTCGCCCTTGCCCCTCCTCTTTGCGAATCACCCGTCCAGGTCAGCGCAGGGGCTTGGCCTGTATGGTCTCGACGAACCGTTCGAGTTTCGGGTGCGCAACGACGCCGCGCCGGAGATCTATCGCGGGATGGAAGGCGCTCCAGGCCATCAGGCGGGGACGTTGGCGCCTGACGGCTCGGCGAAGCGCGACAACGATGGGCACCCCGCTGGAACTCGCGGGGGCTATGCCAATCCCGGTGCCGAAACACGTGGAGGGTTCGACCAGATGACGGCGGTCGTCGGCGGCCTCTGGGACGCGTTGCTCGGTGAAGGACGTCGATTCTGGATCGTGGCGACCTCGGACTCCCATGCCAACTACGCTGATCCCTCGCGGCCGGGATCGGATTTTTGGCCGGGCCAGTTTCACAAGACCTATGTGCTTGCGCATTTGAGCTATCCAGACGTGCTCGACGGGCTGCGCGCCGGTCGCATGTTCGTGGCCGCCGGTGACCTTGTCACGGAGCTCGACTTCACCGCCGTGGCGGGCAATCAGACCGCGTCGACTGGCGGCACCTTGCGGGCCGCACTCGCGGATTCGATCGCGGTGGAGATTCGGTTTCGTGATCCCAACACGCCGAACGGCAGCGGCGAGGATCCGGTCGTTCAGCGGATCGACCTCATCGGCGGGGAGGTCCTTCGGCCACCTGGCGACCGGCCGCTCGATCGCAATCCCACCACGCGCGTCATTGCACGGTTCCCTTCGAATGCCTTCAAAAAGGACGGCGATCGATACAGCATGACGACGACCTTGCCGCCGGCCGCGCACGACGTATATCTCCGGCTGCGAGGAACGAGCTCGCACGATCTCGAGCCGCTCGCGGACCTGCGGGGCGAGAACCCTTGGACCGATCTCTGGTTCTATTCGAATCCCATTTTTGTCGAGCGTGCGCCGCAGCCAACGACGGGCCGGCCCCGGTCTTGAAGCGTTCGTCTCCGGGCAGAAGCGGTCACGACCTCCATCGACCATCTGAGCATGAGTCCGCGTTCATTCGTCAGCGTCCTGACGTCGCCGTCGCTACTTCGGTTGTCGTTTTGTGGACGTCCTCGTTCGGCGCCGTCCAGGACTGCTGGCACACATCACATCGCATCGAGACGAAGTAATACGTGAGCAGCGTGATGGCGACAACGGCGGAGCCGCAGTGTGGGCATGGCGGGAAGTTCTCCCGAGCGGTTGGGAATCGGCGCATATCGGTCCTCACACGTGGGGATCACGGTAGTCGACGCGCGCGACGAGATTGCAACGAGCGTGAAAACTCTATGGCACCGAACGGGCTGACACGAGGGGCGCGGTTGAGACCCTGAGTAAGCGTTGGGGCCCACCGCGGCCTGCTCGAGCACCGCCACGAATGGGCACGTCGGTCACGTCAACGTTTCGCGACGGGGGTGCAATGCGACGCGTCGCGGGCTTGACGCGCGCGCTGACAACAGTCGGGTCGGCGTCGAGGTCAGCACGGTGATCATGAGACCCGTGACTCGCGCGACCGGAGTCGTTCGCGACGATTGCCGGCGGGACCTCACTGACCGATGACGCCGTGTTGTTCGTCCAGAGCGTCGACGAAGCCGCCGGTGACCGCGCCGTCGTTCTTGATACGCGTCAGTTGGGTGCCGCTTGCGCCGGCGACGTCCACGGTGCTGAAGGCGCCGCTCGCGAAGATGAAGCCGTGCGCGTTGCCGGCGGCATCGTTGTAAATGCCGGCGATCTCGCCAGCATCGTTGATGCCGTACGCCGCCGTGCTGGTGGCGAGCGGAAAACTGATTGGAGTGAAGACGCCGCCCTGGAGCAGAAAGCCGCGGGTGGTCGTTCCATCAGAAAAGGCCCCGACGACGTCGCCGGCGGCGTTGATCCCGACAGCGACGGTCGAGGTCGCGCCAGGAAAGTCGATCGCGGTGAAGACGCCTCCGCTCGCGACGAAGCCGTGCTCGACGCTGGCAGCGTCGAAGAAATCGCCCACGATCTGACCGCCGGCGTTGACTCCAATGGCCTGGGTCGAGGTAGCGGCGGGGAAGTCGACATTGGTGAACGTGCCGCCATTATCGACAAAGCCGTGGAGCATGCCGGCGAGATCCGCGTACATCCCCACGATCAGGCCAGCGCCATTGATGCCCGTCGCGACACTCTGGTTCGAACTCGGCACTGTCAGAATCCGGTACGTCCCGCCCGAGAAGATAAACGCGATTGCGAGCGACGTGCCGCTGGTCGGATCGAAGCGGAACGCGCCCACTGCAGTGGTGCCGTCGGTGTCGAACAGAAGGGACAGTGCCGCGCCTGGATAGTCGGCGGTGGCGAACGCGTACGCCTTCGCTGCGGCCAGCCCGCGCTCGACCGCGTCGTCCGCGGCGGCCGCCGTGCGCCGGGCTCTCCGGACGGGTCGAAGTTCCAGCAGGCCGCGCAGGAGGGGTCGTCCCAATCGTGACGACGGTCGCGGTGCTGCCCTCTTCATGTCGATCCCCCTTCGCGCGTCATGGGTCTGCGTATGCGGGCTGACGCCCGGGGCCCGAGTATACGCTGCCGCAATTGTCGAGACGCGGACGGCGGCGGTTTCGCAGACGCGCGCCTACTTCCAGGTGACTTCCATCCCGAAGAAGTGTAGGAACACTTCGCGGTTGGGCTTGTTCTTGGGATTCTGCTGCGGGCTGCGGATGTAGAAATCGATCTGCTGCGTCGCAGGATTGACCTCACCGGCCGGCTGCCGCTTGTTCGCCATCGGATAGTTGACGCGGAGCGTCTTTCGATCGCGAATTCCCTGGGTGATCATGAAGTGCATCTCGTAGTTCTGATAGAGCGGCTTGCCGTTGAGCGTGGCGTGGCCGAACCCCCAGCCCGCCAGGTAGACGAACGTCTTCGGCCAGTTGTTGTCGCCGCATCCTGAATCGGTTCCGTGCTCGTGCAGGAACCCGACGATCCCGCCGTTCTGGCAAGGATTGAACTCATTGAACTTGTCGATCGCCAGGACGAGCGCGCCTTCGGGGATCGCGAGCCGCGCCTCGAACGTGCCGCTGTTGGTCAGATCGTTCACGTTGATCTCCGCCGTGCCGGACACCGGCTTGACCGTTACGGCGTCGTTGTCGAGGTGATCCCAGCCGGGCGGGTCGTTAAGGCCGCCGACCATGTGGATGCGACCAGCGGACAGGATGTACTGACCGTCGTACAGGTCGTGCTGCTCCGGCGCAAACATCGTGATCGTCGCGCCGGGCTGCTGGCGCGGATTCGGCGGCTGCTGCGCCGCGACAACCGAGCCCACCACCAACGCGATCGCAAGAACGCCTCTACCCATGGCTACTCTCCCTGCATGACAGCCTGCCACGAGCGGCAGGTTTTGACTACTGTAACAGTCTTTCTATATACTGAAACGAACGTTACATCGTGAACGGATGGTGATGAAACGATCCAGGCAAGCCGAGCCACGACCCCACTCGCCGACGCCGCGCCCCGTGACGCGCCGTTGGCTGCTGTTTGTCCACCAGCTCCCCTCGCATCCATCGAACCTGAGAGTCGCCACCTGGCGGCGGCTGCAGCAGCTTGGCGCGATTCCGCTGAAGCAGGCCGTCTACGTGCTGCCGGATACGCCCGCCTCGCGTGAGGACTTCGAGTGGCTGCGGACGGAAGTGAAGGCCGCCGGCGGTGAGGCGAGCGTCTTCGCCGCCGACAACGTCGACGCCTGGTCGGACGATGCGCTCGTCGAAGAGTTCCGCCGATCGCGGCAGGAAGCCTACGCGGCGCTGGCACGAGACGCGGCGGACGCGCTCAAACGCGCGAGCGGCGCCAGGCGGCCGCGCGGAACCCGCGCACCTGCCGTCCGTCGCCTCCTCGACATCTTGAGAGAGCGTCTCTCGGCGATCGAGGCCGTCGATTTTTTCGGGAGTGCGGGTCGCGATCGCGTCATTGCCCTGCTGGAACAGCTCGAGGAGCGCGCGTCGGGTGCCCGCCGATCGAGCCCGTTGTCGCCGCCAGAGTCTGGAGCGATCGCTTCGTATCACGATCGGCTCTGGATCACTCGGCCGCGTCCCGGAGTCGATCGAATGGCTTCGGCCTGGCTCATTCGCAGGTTCATCGATGAGCAGGCGCGGTTCGGCTTCGCCGCGGACCGCGAGTCGGTGCCGGAGCACGGCGTGCCGTTCGACATGTTCGGCGTCGAGTTCAGCCACCGTGGAGACGGCTGCACGTTCGAGACGCTGTGCGCCGTGTTCGGCCTCCACGAGCCCGCGTTGTCACGCATTGCCGGCATCGTGCACGACCTCGATTTGAAGGACGGCCGCTTTGGCGCGCCGGAGTGCAACACGGTCGGCGCGATGATCGATGGTTTGCAGCTCGCCTATCGCGACGACGAGGCGCTGCTGGCGCAGGGAATCACGCTCTTTGACTCTCTGTACCGATCGTTCGAGCAATTCGTCCGCGCCGCAGGGCCAAGACCGCTCGCCCGGCCGAAAGATGTAAACGCCCGGTCGCGCAAGACGCGACCGCGAAGGAAAGCACGCTGAGGCGCATGCCATGCGCACTCAGCCTGTTGCCCTCGGCCGTGCCGATGCGCCGAACGCGACCGAATCAGACCACCTCGGCCCTTCAGCTGCTCGAGGCTCGCTGATCCGTCTCTGCGCGGCGGGATTCGTCGCTTACTGCAGCTATTCGATCTGTCGCGCTCCGCTGCTGCCGCTCTTTGCCAGCGAGCTCGGCGCCGGACCTTCGTTGATTGGCTTGGTGATGGGCGCGTCAACACTCACCGGCATTTTCGTGAAGCTGCCGGCTGGTGCGCTGTCCGATCTCTTCGGCCGGCGGCGTCTCCTCCTTGCGGGGGCTTTGGTGTTCGCGAGCATCCCGTTCACGTACCTCGCCGTTTCGACGCTCGCCATGCTCATCGTGCTCCGCTTTCTCCACGGCAGCGCGACGGCCATCTTTGGTCCGGTCGCCTCAGCGAGTCTGTCGGACGTGGCGCCCGCCGGACGTCGAGGCGCGTGGCTGAGCACGTATTCGACCGCACAGGGCACGGGTCAGGCGATTGGGCCGGTAATTGCCGGCTACCTGATTGCGGCGGGGCGCTTCGATCTCGCGTTCATGTTCTCAGGGCTGATCGGTCTTGGAGTGCCTCTCATCGTCGCGCGCTGGCGCGGCGTTCCACGCGCAGCGGCCAATCGTCCCTCATGGCACGAGTTCTCGCGCGGCGTCATCGAGGTCGGACGCGATCGCCTGGTGCTCGTCACCAGCGGGGCACATGCCGCGCAGTTCGTGCTCAACGGGATGCTCAACGCGTTCCTGCCCCTCTATGGGCGCGACGTGTTGAATCTGACTGGAGTTCAGCTCGGTTGGCTGTTTGCGATGCAGACCGTCACCACGCTGGCGGTGCGTCCCGTGATTGGATGGCTGTCGGATCGTCTTGGGCGGCGGCCGGTGATTGTGACCGGCTTGACGATCTGCAGTCTTGCGGTGCTGGCGCTCTCGCTCACGGCGAGCATCGCCGCCGTTGTCGTAATCGTCATCGTCTACGCCGCGGGCGTGGCGCTGACGACGGCGGCGACGAGTGCGTACATCACAGACATCACTCGTCGTGCTCGCTACGGAGCCGCGCATGGGGTCTTCGGCACGATCTACGACATCGGTGACGCCCTCGGACCGATCGCTGCGGGCGTTCTCGTCGCGACGGTGGGTTATTCGCGCATGTTTCAAGTCATGTCGAGCGTCGCTTTGACAATGGCGGTCGCGTTCGCCGTGACATCTTTTCGGAGGGATCGCGTCTGACTTCTTGAGCAGCCTTCGCCACGCTTGGGCTTGTCCGCCTGCTGCGCACGACGAAGAGGACGAGGCGCGCGTGACGGTTCTCACGCATCGCTTGTGGGTCCGCCGATTCGGCGGCGACGAAGGGATCGTCGGCAAGGACGTCTCGCCGTGGGGCGCCGGGCGAGCCCTTCCGAAGTTCTCAGCGCCTGACACGTACTTTTTCAGGGGGCCGGCACGTATTTTTTCATGTATCCGTGACACCTCAACCGATCACATGATCCTGCTGGGTACCAGTCGAGCGCGATCAGGATTCCAGGAGGAACACCATGGCGCGAGCCGCGATCTTCTTTGCAATTGCGATTGTGACCGTTCTACCGGCGAGCGCTGCAGATCGACTGACGGACCGGGACGTGAAAGAGCTCGTGGCTCGCGTCGAGGAGGGCCGGGATCGCTTCGACAATGCGCTCGACGGAGATCTGAAGCGCAGCATTCTGCGTGGCCCCAGTGGTGACGTGAACGTCGAGCAGGTCCTCAACGACTTTCAGGCCAGCATCGATCGGCTGGAGGAGCAACTCAAACCCGAGTACACGGCCGGCGCGGAGGCCGGCACGCTGCTGCGGCATGCCTCAGCCATCGACAGGTTTTTCCGAGGACAGCCCGCGGGGACGAAAGGCGGAAGCGAGTGGAACCGTCTGGCGACCGATCTGACAGCCCTTGCCCGCGCGTACGGTACAACCTTTCCGCTGCCCGATAACCCGACCGTCCGGCGTATAGGGGATCGGGAAGTGGCCGCGGCGGCCGACGAGATCGCCCGTTCAGCGGAGCAGTTGAAGGAATCGCTCGATAACGATCTCAAGAAGGACAGCAGCGTCGACAAGGCGACGCGCGAGGCGATCGTGTCCGAGGCGGATCAGTTGTCGAAGGATGCGAAGGACCTGCGCGATCGCGTGAAGGACAGCAATCCGAGCTCCGCCGAAGCGGATCGACTGCTGAAGCGAGCGGCAAAGGTGCAGTCGTTTATCGCGACTCACAAAGTGCCCGGAGCCGCGGGGGCCTGGTCAGCGCTGAACCCGCGTCTGCAGAGCCTGGCGACGTTGTATTCGGCCCCCTGACGGGGTATTCGCTTACACGTCAGTCATTCACCCAGCGACGCGGTCACTGGCCGTTCCGAATAAGGAGTCGTTCCTCAGCCGCATGCCCAAGAGAACTCGATCCGCGCGACGGTATCATGAGGTTGGGCGGCCTTGCTTCTCGCGGCGAGCATTTGTGCGCTAGCATTCCCGCGCCGATGACGCACGCGGAATGTCAGGACAGCAGACCCAGACGATCGCCAATCGACCATCAGGAGTGATACGCGGCGCGCCGGCAACCTACGCGCTCGCGATTGCCGCCCTGATCGCTGCGGTACTCCTGCGCTACCTGATCGACCCGTTGATGGGCGACGCGCTGCCGCTCGTCACGCTGTTCGGGGCCGTCGCCGCGGCCGTGTGGTTGGGCGGCATCCGTCCGGCCATTGTCGTGACGGTTCTGGGATACATCGCCTGTGGTTACCTGTTCATCGAGCCTCGCGGCAGCCTGCGCCCCACTGGTCTTGGAGACCTGATCGGGCTGCTGGCCTATCTCTTCACCTGTTCCCTGATCGTCGCTTTCGGTGAGGCAGCGCGGCGCGCCCAGATGCGAGCCAGCGAGCGGCGCGAGTTGTTGGGCATCACGC
Source organism: uncultured Acidobacteriota bacterium (assembly GCA_963807105.1). Lineage (GTDB taxonomy): Bacteria > Acidobacteriota > Vicinamibacteria > Vicinamibacterales > UBA2999 > DASPWV01. The sequence continues at coordinate 90,941 of CAWEAM010000009.1, forward strand.
TGCACAGCATCGGCGACGCTGTCATCACCACCGACGTCGATGGCCGCGTCACGTATATGAATGCCGTGGCCGAATCGCTGACCGGCTGGGCGCAACCGGATGCCCTGGGGCGGCCACTCGACAGCGTCTTTCGGATCGTCAACGAGGACACTCGCCGGCCGGTTGAGAGTCCGGCAGCGAAGGCGCTGCGAGAGGGAGTCGTCGTCGGGCTGGCGAATCACACGGTGTTGATTCGGCAGGACGGTAGCGAATGTCCGATCGACGACAGCGCCGCGCCGATCAGCGACGAACGCGGCAACGTCTCGGGATGCGTGCTGATCTTCCGCGACGTGACCGAGCAGCGCCGCATGGAGCGTGACAAGGCGAACCAACTGCTGACCGCCCGCCTGCTCGCGTCGATCATCGAGTCTTCGGATGACGCCATCATCAGCAAGTCGCTCGACGGCACCATCCGAAGCTGGAACAGCGCGGCCGAGCGTCTCTTCGGCTATACCGCCGAGCAGGCGGTGGGCCGCCACATTTCGCTCGTCATTCCTCGCGAACGCATCGACGAGGAAGACCAGATCATCGCCAAGCCTGAAAGTGGGGCAACGCATCGAGCACTTCGAGACCGAGCGTCTTCGAGCGGACGGCCGCCGCGTTCTCGTGTCGCTCACCATCTCGCCGATCAAGGACGACGCAGGCACCGTCGTTGGCGCGTCGAAGATCGTGCGCGACGTGACGCTCCATCGGCAGGCCGAGCAGCGCGAGCGTCAGCTGCTGGCGGAAGCGGCCGCGGCGAACGCCAAGTTCCATGCGTTCTTCGAGCAGGGCGCGTTGTTTGCCGGAATCATGGACGTCGACCGGCACAATCCTCGAGGCCAACCGTCTGTCCTGGGAAGCATGCGGCTTCAGCAGAGAGCAGATCATCGGGAAGCCGTTCTGGGAAGGGCCGTGGTGGGCGCCGTCGCCGGATCTGGTCGATCGAATCAAGACGGCGTCGGCTCAGGCCGCCGCCGGCCAGACCTTTCGCGCAGAAATGCCTTACTTCGTCGCAGACGGCAGCCAGCGCGTGGCCGACGTCACGATTCAGCCGATCAGGGACGACGAGGGCCGGGTGCTGTTTCTGGCGCCGACTGCCGTCGACATCACCGACCGCAACCGGGCCGAGGCCGACCGCGAGAAGTTCGTCACGCTCGTCGAGAACAGCACCGACTTCATCGGCATGTGCGACCTCGACGGCGTGCCCTTCTTCATCAACCGCGCAGGTCTCCAGATGGTCGGTCTCGACGACATCGACGAGGCGCGGCGCATGCCTGTCGCGTCCTTTTTCTTCCCCGAAGATCAACCGAAAATCATGGAGGAGTTCTTCCCGTCGGTGCTGGAATCGGGCCACGGCGAGATCGAGGTTCGCTTCCGCCACTTCAAGACCGGCGAGGCACGCTGGATGGCCTACAAGGTGCTGACTCTGCCGGACCGCGAGGGACGACCGATCGGGTACGCGACGGTCAGTCAGGACGTGACCGAACGAAGACGCCTGACAGACAGCCTGAGCGGTCTGGCGGCGGACCTCTCCGAGGCCGATCGCCGCAAGAACGAGTTCCTGGCGATGCTGGCGCACGAGCTGCGCAACCCGCTGGCGCCGATCAGCAATGCGGCGCGCGCGCTGCGCCTCGGCAGCCGCGATGGAGAAGCGCTGCGGTCGGCGTCCGACATGCTGGAGCGTCAGGTAGGGCAGATGGCCCGCCTGGTCGACGACCTCCTCGACATGAGCCGCATCACCCGCGGCAAGATCGAGCTCCGCAAACAGCGAGTCGAGCTCGCGCCGATCGTCGAGCAGGCCGTCGAAGCTGTTCGTGCCCAGTACAGGAGCATGAACCAGGAGCTGACGGTCACATGGCCGCAGACGCCACTGCTCCTCGACGCCGATCCCGCGCGCCTGGCGCAGGTCGTCGGGAACCTGTTGAACAACGCCTGCAAATTCACCGAGAAGGGCGGTCGCGTCTGGTTGACCATCGAACAGGACGGCGATCAGGCGGTGATTCGGGTGCGTGACACCGGCATCGGGATCGCCGCGGAAGATCTTCCCCTCGTCTTCGAAATGTTCGCGCAGGTGGATACGTCGCTCGAGCGCTCGCGCGACGGTTTGGGCATCGGTCTCACGCTGGTGAAGACGCTGGTGGAGATGCACGGCGGGACAGTGCAGGCGGACAGTGACGGAGCCGGCCGCGGCAGCGAATTCACGGTCCGTCTACCCGTCCTGGCCGAAACCGCCCAGCCGCTCTCGAAGCCGGCTCCAAGCGAGCCACTACCGGCGGTGAGGCGTCGCCTTCTGATCGTGGACGACAGCCGCGACGGTGCCGAATCGCTGGCGATGCTACTGGAGTTCGGAGGCCACGAGACGCACATGGCTCATGACGGCGTGGAGGCAATCGACGCCGCCGAGCGGCTTCGTCCCGACGCCGTGCTGCTCGACATCGGCCTGCCGCGACTGAACGGCTACGAAGTGTGCAGCCGCATTCGCGGCGAACCGTGGGGCAAAGACATGGTGCTCGTGGCGCTGACCGGTTGGGGACAGGATGAAGATCGCCAGCGATCGAAAAACGCGGGGTTCGACGCACACATGGTCAAGCCCGTGGATTACGAAGTCCTCCTGCAACTGCTGGCTTCGCTGCCACTATCGGCGCATGAGCAGTCGGGGGCAACCCCCACGTGAACTGTCAGGATCCGACATCGCGGTGTTGTGTAAGGTTCCAGGCGTCCCACCATTACTAGCGCATATCGCTGGAGCATCCCGTGCGGGTCATCCATTTGGTGTATCCTCATGGACCGCAGACCCCGCCTCAACCGGAGGACTTCGATAGATGAGGTTCTGCATTTCGGGCCGCCCCAGAGAACCGGGCGCTCCATTGAGCAATCCGCGGATTTCTTTCAAGCTTCAGTTGGTCGGCGGCCGTTCCTGTCCCTCGGGGTCGGGAATACAGGTCCGGAGGTTGGTCATAGTGTTGCGTAGCCTTGTAATGTCGAAACGGTTGACGATGGTTGCCGTGGCAATCGCGATTGCCACGACGGCGGCCGCACAGTCGCCAGCGCCGGCTTCACCAGAAACGCCGATCGCTCTCGCGTCGCAGTCGCCCACTCGCGAGACCGACCAGCCGGCCAGAGCAGGCGCAGCAGCCGAAACGAGCGCCGCCGAGTCGGAGCAGGCGACGGCGGCCAAAGCGCCTCCGGTGCAAGCCGCTTCGGCATCGTCACGTCAGGCAGCTATCGAGCAACAGCAGGCGGCGAAGGCGGCCGCGCTGCAACCCTACTCCGCCAAGAAGGCCGAGCGGCTCTTCCATCGGATCGACACGGTCCTGGAGGGGGGCGCGCTGCGCTGGCACCCGTTCTTCGAAAACGCCTACGCCGGCGGCGGCTTCACGCTTGGCGTCGGGCACGTCAACTACGTGAGCGGCTACAACTACATCGATGTGCGTGGCAGCTACACGATCGCCGGCTACAAGCGCGCCGAGGTCGAGTTCGTCGCGCCGCGGATGTTCAACCGTCGCGCGCATCTGTCAGTGCTTGGCGGGTGGCGCGAGGCAACGCAGGTCGGTTTCTACGGCGTGGGAACGGATTCGCGTGAGGAGGACCGTACCAATTACCTCTTTCAACAGCCGTACGGCTCGGCGCTTTTCACCATCTTTCCAACTCGTCGGCTTCTGATGCTGCGCGGCGGTCTTGAGGTACAGTCGGTGGTCGCAGGAATCCGGTGAGGGTAGCTTCCCATCGGTGGAGACACGGTACACACCCGAAACCCTCCCGGGCCTCGGCGCCGAGGTGACCTACCTGCACTCCCAGGCGACGGTCGGCATCGACTGGCGCCCGTCGCCCGGCTACGCGCGGCGCGGCGGATTCTACGGCGTGACGGTGCACGACTACAAGGATCGCGACGACGCCCTTGGCTTCCAGTTGGTCGAGTACGAGGCCATCCAGCACGTTCCGATTCTGCGCGAGGCGTGGGTGCTCTCGTTCCGCGGCCGTGTCCAGGCCACCAAGGAAAAGGACGGCGAGCTGACACCGTTTTTCATGTTGCCGGGGCTCGGCGGTGGCTCCACGCTCCGTGGCTACAGCAGCTGGCGCTTCCGCGATGACAACAGCCTGCTGCTGCAGGCCGAATGGCGCATCATGGTCAACCGGTACCTCGATATGGCGTTCTTCTACGACGCCGGTAAGGTGACCGACCGGCGCTCTGATCTCGATCTGCACGGCCTCAAGGACGACTACGGCTTCGGACTCCGGTTCCACGGCCCGTTTGCGACGCCGCTCCGCGTCGAGCTCGCCAGGAGCCGCGAAGGCGTCTCCGTCGTCTTCTCGTCGTCCGCCGTCTTCTAGGGTCACGCTGCCATGCTTGTATCCACCTTTTCCTCACGTGCTCGTCGCCGCGCCGCAGTGGTTCTTTCGCTCGGCGCGATCGGACTCCTCTCCACGGGCGTGGGGACCCAGACGCCGCGCTTCTACCCTGACGATCCCATCACGCGCGAACCCGAGTCGCAGGACGCCTCGAAGACGGCGGAATACGAGCAGTCGGAGATGTACGAGCTTCTGTACAATCTGTTCGTCACATCCGGCTACAAGCCTACCGGCCTGCGCGCGCAGAACATCAACACCATCGACGAGGTACCCGACTCGAGCTGGTTCACCAACCGCATCGGAGTGCGCGCGGTTACGACCGAAGAGATCACGCGTGGTCCCAACGTTGGCGGGCCGCCCGATCCGTCGAAGTGGGTCCTGATCAGAGAAAAGACCTCGGGCGTGCACCCCGGCGTCACGGCGGTGGACGCCAAGGGCGAGACCTGGTTCCTCCAGTTCGATCCACCCTATTTTGCGGAAGGCGCAACGGCCGCGGTTGCGATCGCCAGCAAGATCTTCTGGGCGTTGGGCTACAACCAGGTGGAATCGTTCCTGACCACATTCGATCCGGCCAAGGCCAGCATCGATCCAAAGGCGACGATCCGCCGCCCCAGCGGCAAGCGAACACCGTTCAACCAGGACGACGTCGACGTCATCCTCGAGAAGGTCGCGCGCAAACCGGACGGCACGTATCGCGTGATCGCCGGCCGGCTCCTGCCTGGAAAAATTCTCGGCGGGTATCAGTACACTGGCACGCGCCCCGATGACCCCAACGATCTCGTGCCGCACCAGCACCGGCGCGAGCTGCGCGCGCTGCGCGTCTTCGGTGCATGGACGAACCTCACCGACATCAAGAACAAGAACACGATCGACACGGTGATTACCGAGAACGGCAAGTCGATCGTCAAACATTTTCTACAGGACGTGGGCTCGACATTCGGCCTGTGCAACGACCTGCACGAATGGGATCTCAGCTATGAGTACTTCTACGAGGGTGGGCCCTCGCGGAAGCGCTTCTTCACCCTCGGTTTCGGCTTGAGCCCGTGGCAGACAGTGAACTACGAGAAGTACCCGGCGGTCGGTAAGTTCGAGGGCAAGGTTTTCGACCCGCGCGAGTGGCGGCCCCAGACGCCGACGACGTCCTACATGGAGATGCGCGACGACGACGCGTTCTGGGCGGCACGGCGCGTGGCGGCGTTAACCGACGATCTGATCAGGGCCGCCGTCAAGACTGGGGAGTTCAGCGACCCGGCCGCCGAGAAACTCCTCGGCGACGTGCTGATTGAGCGCCGCGAAAAGATCAAGAGCGTCTACCTCACGGCGGTGAATCCGATCGTCAACCCGCGCCTCGATGCGAGCGGACTGACCTTCGAGAACGCGGCCGTCGCCGGCGGCGTCGCCAAGGGCGCGGTGGCGTACCGCGCCTCGTGGATGCTTTTCGACAACGCGACCGGCGCGACCAAGCCGCTCTCGGAAACGACGAGCGCGACGACGACGATCGCGGCGCCGAGCGGTCTCCCGTCGAGCGGCTTCATCGCGGTGGACATCGCCGCCAACAGCGACGCCTACCCGACCTGGAAACAGCCGGTCCGCGCCTTCTTTCGCCAGGACGCGGGAAGCTGGAAGCTCATAGGGTTCGAGCGGCTGCCGCAGGCCGCACCGGCCGCGAGGACCCCGCAGAAATCGAACTGATCGAACGCACGCGAAGCTCGAGGGCGCGGCAGTGCCTCCTCTCGAGCCGATCGTGCCTGCTCCCGCTGGCTGCGCGAACGACATACCTCGTCCGATCGGCTCGAAGGCGTAAACAGGGATGGACGGCTGTATGCTGTCATACGGCGGGACCGTGGTGAGGAAGGGCACCTCAACCCGATGACCGATCGAAATCCTCCGCCAGCGCCAAGCGCCGGACGACTCGGCTGGGTCACGCGCCTCCTGCGCCTCGTCGGCGACGTCTCCGTGGACGAAACGCGCGACGTCGTCGTGATGTTCCTGAGTGTGTTCCTGCTGTTGGTGGCGTACTACATACTGAAGACAGTACGCGAGCCGCTCATTCTTGCAACGGGCGGCGCCGAGCTGAAGTCGTATGCCGCCGCTGCGCAGGCCATCGTCCTGCTGGCATACGTTCCGCTCTATGGCGCACTCGCCGCCCGCCTGCCGGTCTCACGGCTCGTCACCCGGGTCAATCTGGCGATGGTGGCGTGCATCCAGCTGTTCTTCCTGCTGGGCCGCGCCGGCGTTCCGTTCGTCGGCTTCGGGTTCTACGTGTTCGTCGGCATTTTCAGCCTGACGCTGATCGCCCAGTTCTGGTCGTTCGCCAACGACATCTACGTCAAGGCCGAAGGCGACCGGTTGTTCCCGATCATCGCGATCGGCGCCACCGCCGGCGCGCCGCTCGGCGCCATGCTCGCCTCCGAGTTGTTCGCGATGGGCATCAGTCCGTGGTTGATGATGCAGATCGCGACTGGTCTTCTGCTGGTTCACACCGCAATGTACGCCTGGGTGCGGCGTCACGGCTCGGGTCAGGCGAAAGGGAAGTCGGCGACGTCAGCCAACGGCTTCGCGCTGGTGTTCGCCAGCCCGTACCTCCGGCTCATCGCGCTGCTGCTGGTGGTCCTCAATATCATCAACACCACCGGCGAATACGTGCTCGCCAATCTGGTCACCACGCGCGCCAGCGAGCTCGCCGCGTCGACCCCCGGTTTCGACAGAGGCGCCTTCATCGGGCAGTTCTACGGCGGCTATTTCCTCGGCGTGAACGTCCTTTCCGTGCTGCTGCAGATGTTCGTCGTGTCGCGCATCGTCAAGCGGCTGGGCATGGGCGGCGTTCTCTTCACGCTGCCGGTCGTGGCGCTGGGTGCCTATGGCTTGGTGATGGCCGGCGCCGGCATCGTCATGGTGCGATGGATAAAGACCGCCGAGAACGCCAGTGACTATTCAGTGATGAACACGGCCAAGCAGATGCTCTGGCTGCCGACGACGCGCGAGGAGAAGTACGCCGCCAAGCAGGCGATCGACACCTTCTTCGTCCGCTGCGGCGACTTGTTGTCGGCGGCCGTGGTGTTCCTTGGCACGCGCCGGCTGGCGCTTTCGGCCACGCAGTTCGCGGCTACCAACGTGGTCTTCGTGCTCATCGCGCTGTTCGTGGCGTGGCTGCTCCTGCGCGAGTATCACCGGCTGACTGGCGCGCCGGTCGCCGCTGCTCGCGAGCCAGGCGCGGCGCGCCTCGCGGAGGCTGGATCGTGAGACGCAGCTCTATCGTGCCGATTGCCGTCATCGTCCTCAGCCTGCCGGCCTGCCGCGGCGCAGGCCGTTCGGTCGCACCCGACGGCCGCGATTTCCCGCACGTGGCCGAGACCATCGATCGCCACGCTCCGTCGATGGACGACCTCGCGGCGTTCACCTATTCGGGAACCGATGCCGGCACAGTGACGCTGGCCAAGGGCGTGTGGCGCGATGGCCCCGCCGGCGATCCGAACGTGCCGCAAGTCGCGCTGCTCAAGGATCTGCGGTTGACGGGCGACATCACAGGCAACGGGACCGACGAAGCCGTGGTGCTGCTCGAGTCTCGCCGGCCGCCGTCGGCGTCCCGGACCTACCTTGCCGTTGTCGGCTGGATTGACGCGCAGCTGGTGAACATCGCGACCACGCCGCTCAGCGATCAGGTGCAGATCAAGGGCGGACACATCGAGCCCGGTCACATCATTCTCGATGCCGTACGCCGCGCCGCCGACGGCTCGGCCGCCGCATCGGCGCCGCCCGTCCAACTGACCTACGCGCTCACCGGAACCTCTCTTCGCCTGACGAGCGGCGATATCCCACCCGCTCCAGCAGCGGCGGTCGCGCCGCCGGCGCCGGCGCTCGCGGGCACTTCCTGGACGCTCGTGCAGTTTCAATCCATGGACGACACCACGCTGAAGCCGGAGGCCAGCGCGACGTACAGCCTTTCGTTCGACCCGGCGGGGACGCTGATGGTGCAGGCCAACTGCAATCGTGGGCGTGGGACGTGGCGCTCGCCGGACAATGTCCGCCTCGAGCTGGGACCGCTGGCGATGACGCGTGCGAGTTGCCCGTCACCGATGAACGACCGTTTCGCCCGCGATCTCGGTGACATCCGCTCGTATGTGATCAAGAACGGGCAACTGTACCTGAGCCTGCAGGCCGACGGAGGGATCTACGAGTTCTCGCCCGGGAATCGGCCGGCTGTCCCCTGAAGCGTCGCTCCGGGTTCTGCGTACGACGGCCCGGCTGGTCTGGGCCGACCCCTTCACTCCAATCGCGAGAGGAAACACATGGACATGGATGCTCTCATGCAGAGTGCCACTGCGACCTTGATTGCGGTGGCGTGGAAGGTGGCCGGGGCGCTCGTGCTCTGGCTCGTCGGCCGCTGGCTGATCGCGCTCGCCTCCCGCATGCTCGGCCGCGCGCTGGCGCGGCAAGAATTCGATCTCACGCTGACGCGCTATATGCAAACCGGGCTCACGGTTGTCCTCAACGTGGCGTTGATCGTCGCAATCCTCGGCTTCTTCGGCGTCGAGACGACCACGTTCGCGGCGCTGATTGCCACAGGCGGCGTGGCCATCGGCGTGGCCTGGGGCGGCTTGTTGGCGAACTTCGCGGCCGGCGCGTTCCTGGTGTTTCTCCGGCCGTTCAAGGTTGGCGATTTGGTAACGGCGGGAGGCGTGACCGGCACCGTGGACGCCATCGGGCTGTTCGGCACGACTATCAACACGCCGGACAACGTGCTCACGATCGTCGGCAACAACAAGGTCTTCTCCGACACGATCCAGAATTTTTCGGCGAACCCCTATCGCCGCGTCGATCTCACCGCCACCATCAGCCACGACGTGGATCATCACCATGCCATCAAGCTCTTGAGGGAGCGTCTCGCGGGCATCCCGAACGTGCTGGCGTCGCCGGCGCCCGCGGTCGACGTCCTGCAGTTCACGCCCGCCGGTCCCGTGCTCTGCGTCAGGCCCTGCTGCAGCAACGCCGACTATTGGCAGGTGTACTTCGATACCAATCGACTGATTCGCGAAGCGTTCGGCGCCGCCGGTTTCCCGGCGCCGGCGCCTGCGTACGCGGTTACCGGGCAAATGGTTTGCGCCACCGCCGGACGCGGCGGTCCGCTGACTGGCCTGCGAGCGTGCGTCGAGGTAGTGTCGCGAGCCAGGCGCGCATCCGCGCCCTCGGCTACTTCCACGTGAACGTGAAGATGGTGGCCGTCGAGCGGCGTGGGTCGGGCCGGTTGCTGTCCACGACCTTGAAGTTGTCGGGCACCGACGCCCAGTTGCTGTAGATGTTGCCGCCGAAGTAGAAACGCGAAGTGTTCTTGGCGTCGAGCGCCGGCTGGGTGCTGGAGAACAGCGAATACGCACGTTGCGGTTCGGTCGGCCCCGATCGATCGCTTTGCGGCACGTACTCGGCAAGCCCATCGCCGTCGACGTCGGCCCGAAGCCACGACACATGCAGCAGCCGATGGTAGGTGCGGTCGACGATCATGGCGCGCAGCTGGGCGTTGAAGCGATCGACGACCAACTGCGCATCGGGCAGACTTCGCCGCAACGCGAAATACAGCGGCCGCGTGACGAGCGGCGCCGACCCGAGCTGAAGCCGCGCGCGCGCCTCATCGGCATGATGTTCGAGGATGTACTGCACGACGAGATCGTCCATCAGGGTGTAATCGACGCCGCCCTTGAGCAGGAGCTGGAGACTGTCTTCTTCGCTTCGCGAGGGGACCCACGTCGGCCCCGCGCTCCCGAAGTCGTCGCCGTATGAGTAGCCCTCGACGATCGCGATGCGCTTGCCTTTCAGCTCGCTCAGCGCCTTCGCCGACACGTCGCCCCCTCGCCGTGCTATGAGGATCAACCGGTTCTCGAGATACGGCTGAGAGAACAGCAGCACGCGCTCGCGTTCCGCATCTTTCCACGCCGCGGCGCTGCCATCGAACGGGCCCGAGAGCAGCGAGGGCGTGAACTTCGCCGCGTCGACGAGCGCCGTTCGGGTGCTCACGCCGATACGATCGGCGGCCGCCTCGACGAGATCGAGCGCAAAGCGCGGCTGTCCGGGCTCGTTGGTGAACGGCGGCCACACGGTCGAGACCAGCTGGAACTGTTTTGTCTGGGACGAGCCCACGAGCCACGTAGTCGCGGCGATGATGAGAACGGCCGCCGCGCCGGCCCGGAAGCGACGGCGCAGCTTGAAGAGGGAAGGTGCCATCGCACCATTCTCCCGCGATAACAGGTTTGACGCGAGGGCGTTCCCGCTCGATCTCGCGCCTATTCCAGTTCGCCAAACCAGCCGCGTCGCGCCATCCATTTCACGATTTCGACCGCCGGCACAATCGAGAACGCCAGCGAAGCCGTCAGCAACCAGTCGCGTGGCGCGAGGTGGAAGGTGCCAAACGGCTCGTGGAAATACGGCACGTACACGATCGCGACGAGGAGCAGCACCTCCCAGGCAACGGCCGCATTGAGCCACTTGTTGCCGAGCGGATGCTGGAACAGCGAGAGCCGATCCGAACGGCAGTTATAGGCGTTGAAGAACTGAATCAGGACGAGCGACACGAACGCGATCGCCATCACCTCCGGCAGCGGCCGGCCGGTGTTCAGGAGCCACGTAAACAGACTCAGATTCACGACTGCGGACCACAACCCGGCGGTCAGGAGGATCGCGACGACGGGTCGCGTGAAGACACCAACCCGCGGATCTCTGGGCTTGCGTACCATCAGATCCTGTTCCGGTGGGTCGACCGCGAGCGCGAGGGCGGGCAATCCGTCGGTGGCGAGGTTCACGTAGAGAATCTGCACGGCGGTGAGCGGCAGGGGAAGGCCTGCGACGACAGCGCCTGCGAGCAGAACGATCTCGCCGACGTTGCAGGAGAGCAAGTACATCAAATACTTCTTGATGTTGCCGAAGACGATGCGGCCCTCCTCGACGGCGGCGACAATGGTCGCGAAGTTGTCGTCGAGGAGCGTCATGCCGGCGGCCTCCTTGCTCACGTCGGTGCCGGCGATGCCCATGGCGACGCCGACGTCGGCCTTCTTGAGGGCCGGCGCGTCGTTGACGCCGTCGCCGGTCATCGCCACGACCTCGCCGCGCTTTTGCCAGGCGCTGACCACACGAAGCTTGTCGGCGGGTGACACACGCGCGTAGACAGCGATCTCGGCGACGCCTCGTTCGAGATCGCCATCGCTCATCGCTTCGAGGTCGCGGCCCGACACGACGCGGCGGCCGGGGAGCAATCCCAGCTCCCGGGCGACGGTGCTCGCCGTGAGCGGGTGATCCCCCGTGATCATCACGACCCGGATGCCGGCCGCCTCGCTGGTTTCGATGGCGGTCCGTGCTTCGGGCCGCGGCGGGTCCATCATCGCGACCAGACCAAGCAGCGTCATGTTCGATTCCGCGTCCTCGACGGTCGTGTCCTCTCGCCGCGCGATGGCCAGCACACGAAGGCCGTCGGCGGCCATTTCCTGCTCGACGTCGCGGACTCGGTCGCGGTCGGATGGCGTGAGCGGCGCATCGCGCTCGTCGCCGAGCTGCATCGTGCAGCCGGCGAGCACCTCCTCCGCTGCTCCTTTGGAATACGCGACGGTCGTGCCGTTGGGCGCTTTGTGCAGCGTCGTCATGCGGCGGCGCTCGGACGTAAACGGGATCTCCGCGACGCGGGGGTTTCGTGCGGTGAGAGCGCCGGGATCCAGCCCCGCCTTGATCGCCGCCACCACGAGCGCTCCTTCGGTCGGGTCGCCCACGACCTGCGATCTGCCGTCGCGGCTGACCAGACGCGCGTCTGAGGCGAGCACGGCAGCGGCCAGTAGCGCATGCACGCGCTCCGGCGAATCAATCGGGCGACCGTCATCGAGGATCTCGCCCGCGATTTCGTAGCCCGAACCGGTCACGTCGAGCAGCCGGTTGTTGGTGAAGAGCCGGCGGACGGTCATCTCGTTGCGCGTCAACGTGCCGGTCTTGTCGGAACAGATCACCGACGTGCTGCCGAGCGTTTCCACGATCGGCAGGCGTCGCACCAGCGCCTGCCGTTTGACCATTCGCCGCACGCCGATGGCGAGCGAAATCGTGACGACCGCCGGCAGCGCCTCGGGTACCACGGCCACCGCCAGCGCGATGCCGAACATGAACATCTCGACTACCGGCAGGCCGCGCAGCAAGCCGATGACGACGACTAGAGCCACGACTGCCAATGCTGCTTTGCCGAGCGTTCCGCCAAGCCGGTCGAGGTTTTCCTGCAGCGGCGTCCGGGCGACTTCCACCGTCTCGACCATCTGAGCGATGCGCCCGAACTCGCTCGACATCCCCGTGGCGACGACCATTCCCTGGCCGCGGCCGTAGACGACGAGCGTTCCCCCGTACGACATGTTTCGCCGGTCGCCGAGCGGCAATCGGAGATCGTCGAAGCGGTTGGTCGTCTTGTGCACCGGCTCCGATTCGCCGGTGAGCGCACCTTCGTCGATGGTGAGGTTGACGGCTTCGGTCAATCGCGTGTCGGCCGGGACTCGATCGCCGGCACGGAGCAGCACCACGTCGCCCGGGACCAGATCGCGCGCCTGCACTTGCGCCTCCTGGCCGTCGCGGATCACATGTGCGACAGGGGCCGCCATCTTTCGCAACGCTTCGAGCGCTCGTCCGGCGCGGTACTCCTGGACGAACCCCAGCAGCACGGCAAACAACACGATGACCGTGATGACACCCGCTTCGAGCGCGTGTCCGAGAAGCGCGGAGATCGCGGTTCCGGCCAGGAGAATCAGGATCAGGACGTTCTGGAATTGCGCAACGAGAGTGCGCCAGGCCGAGTCGCGGCTGAGCGACTGCAATTCGTTCGGCCCGTGAGTCTCGAGGCGCCGCGCAGCCTCATCGCTCGCCAGTCCGAGCAATCCCGAGCCGAGCCGGGCGACCGCGTGCTCGACGGAGAGCGTGTGCCAGGGCGGCGGTGGCCCGCCGCCGGCTTCTTCGCGGGACAACACGGCGGCCGCGGAACGAGCGTCGCCGTTTACAGGCATCCGGCCACCGCCCACGTTGCGACCCACCAATCAATCACCGAAGTGTTTCGCTTGCGCTGACGCGTTGCCCACTCGCGGTGGGCGATTGCACGCTGGATCGCCGCCCAACGCAGCACCAGCAGCACCACCACGGTCGCTGCCAGCTCGATCGCGCCCGTGAAAGAGTCCGATGTGCCCATGACTCCCCTCCGTAGTGTTTCGTCTCCGGACAATCGAGCGGTGAATGGCCGATCGGCGCGTTGATCAACGGGGCAGGTGCAGACGACGCGGGAGCGAGCCCGCGGAAGGACGCCGAAGAAGGACCAGCTGCGATCCATGAGTCGTCTTGCTCCCGTGCGGCGTGCGCCGTCGCACACGCGCATGCAGTGACACGCAGACACTGCACCAAAATGAAAAAGGCGAGCCCCCTCGCACCGTGAGCTGTTCGCCGCTCGTGCGAAGGTCTCGCCTAATCCCCGGGAACCCGACCGAACCGTGCGCGCAACGCGCAGTGTTGACGATTCGGCCGCGCGGACTTACTCCCTCATCAACTCGAGTGAGCTCTGAGGTTCGTTGCCCGCGTGGCTACTCCCCTTCCAAGCTAAACATATACGGTCTGACAGATCTCTTCAAGGGAGCGACCTCAACCGCCCGTCCGTGTCGGCGGCAATGGCCACAACGACGCGTTCGCGATGGTGTATCTCCCGGCGGAGAGGATTCTGATCGAAGTAGACAGTGGGCGCCCCCGCTCCGAACACGCCGCCACCGACGCCGCCAAGCCCGTTCGCGGTCAACCTGTTCGAGAACATCCGATGGCTGGACCTCGACGTTCGTCAGATTGCCGCGTTGCACGGACCGCGCGTCGCGTGGTTGGCGGAGTTTCAGGCCGCGATCGGCCGGGCCGATACCAACACGACGCAGTGAATGCCGGCCGCCGGCCGTGGAGGACCTCGAGCACCCCCCTGCTAAGATGCTCGAGAAGTTCGTACTGTGATCCTGCTCGAGGCGCACGCAAGCTCTGATGAGCTCGTGTCATCGCACCTGACGCCGGGCGCTCCCGATCGCTTCCGGCCCACGTGGTCGTGGTTTCTTACCTCGCCGGTCGGCGTGGCCTTCTTCTGTCTCTCGGGGGCGATTGCGGCCACGTGGCCGCTCGCCGCTCGGTTCGGCCGTGCGCTTCCTGCCAATCTCGTCGATCCGCTGCTCAACGCCGCAATCCTCGGCTGGAATGCGCAGTGGCTGACTGGTGCGCGTCGCGGCGGATTCTGGGACGCCCCCATTTTTTATCCATACCCCGACACGCTCGCCTACTCGGAGCACCTGCTCGGCCAAACGATGTTCGTCTGGCCGATCTTCGCGCTCACCGGCAACGCGATCGCCACCTACAACGTGGCCTTCATCGGCTCGTTCGTGATTGCCGGCGTCGCTACCTATCTGCTCCTGGAGTCGTTGACCGGGCGGCGCGATGTCGCGCTCGTCTTCGCGCTGGCGTTTGCGTTCTCGCCTCTTCGCACGGGCGCACAGGTCGCGCGGCTGCAGATGCTGTGGGCGGGATGGTTTCCGCTGGCGTTGTGGGCGATCCACCGCTACGCCGCGACCGCAAAGCCGCGCTACGTGTTGTGGCTGGTCGGCAGTCTGACGCTGCTCGTCCTCAGCAACATGTACATGCTGTTTCTCGCCGCTGTTCCGGTCTTGCTGCTGATGACGTTTGCGGTTGCCCGAGCGGGAGAGAACCGATGGCGGATCGCTGGCGGCTTTGCCGCGGGCGTGGCCCTCATCGTCCTGGTGCTCCTTCCGATCGTCGAGCCGTACCGCGACCTCGACCGGCAAATGGGCCTGACCCACGAGGCGGAGCACATCGCCGACTACAGCGCGCACCTGACCTCGTATGTATCGGCGCAGGCGACGACGACAGGTTGGTTGCCGTGGGTCGCGGTCGAGCACACCGGCGATCAGGCGCTCTACCCGGGCATGCTCCTGCTGCTGCCGATGGTCGCGGTGGTGGCGCTTCCGTGGCGCCGCCGCGTTGACGGGCACACGGAGCCCGTGGCGCTCTATGCGCTCATGGCGACCGTGGTCGCCTGCTTCTCCTTCGGTCCTGAACTTCGCGCTGCTGACGGCACCGCGCTCGCCACCAGTCCGTATGAGTGGCTGCGTGACACCATACCGGGGCTTGCCGCCGTTCGCGCGCCAGGACGGTTCGGCATGCTCGTGGGCGTCGCGCTTGCCGTGATCGGTGCAATCGTGGCGGGGCGTGTGATGGCCCGACTCCGGCCCAACGCGCGCGGCGTGCTGATTGCGTTGGCGCTGGCTCTCGTCGGCTTCGAGGCACTGCCGGTGCGCCTCACCATCGTTCCGGTGGAGCCGCATGGCAGGCCCGTCGACCACGAGCTGTATGCGTGGCTCGCGCGGCAGTCGCCGTCGGCGCTGCTGGAGCTTCCCGCATCGCCGATGATTGCGCAGGTGGAGAATGCCGAGCTCCTGTACCAGTTCGCGACGCTGCAGCATCCGCATGCGTTGGTGAACGGCTACTCCGGATTCAGCCCGCCGCTCGCCGACTTGCTGGAGACGCACGAATCGCCGTTCATGAACCCGGCGCGCACGGAGCAGGGCATCGCCATGCTGCGCGCGATTCATGTGCGGTTCGTCGCGATCCACGTGCACGACTACACGTTCCCCAGCGTCGCCACGAGCATCGCCAACAGGATGCGCCGCTCGCCAGGGGTGACGGCTGAGCAGCGATTCGGCGATGACTACGTATTCGAGCTGCTCGCTCCGTGATCAGCGAGTGTCACACGCGAGCAGCGCCTACGAGTGCTGACTTCATCGCCCGACCGCACTCGCGCCGCTCACTCGCTCTCCGCGCCGGCCCGCACTCGTGAGATGATGCCGCGTTATGCCGGACCTCACACGACGCCAGCTGTTGATCGCCTTCCCGATTCTGGGGAGCGTGGCCACCCGGTCCTTCGCCGCGGCGATCGCCGGCCAGACTGCGAGCGCGTCGATCCGCGTGCGATCGTTGAATCACTTCGGCATTGCCGTCGCCGATCCGAAGCGCTCGATCGACTTCTATCAAGGCCTCTTCGGCATGCCCGTTCAGGCGCGGCAGGCAACCACGACCGTTCTCCGCGTCGGCGCCGGCCCGCAGTTTCTCTCGATTCGCCCGGTGGAGGGCAGCGCCACGCCCAGCATCACCCACTACGGCCTCGGCGTGGAGCAGTTCGACGCCGATCGCGTCATGGCAGCGCTTGCCGCCAAAGGCGTCGCCAGGGCGGAGGCTGCCGGTCCGATGCGGGCCGTTGTCGTGCCACGCGACAGTGGCGCCGACGTCTCTTTCGGCGATCCCGACGGCATCGTGTGCCAGCTGCACGACGTCTGGTACTGCGGGGGATCGGGTCCGCTCGGCAGCAGGTGCTCGCCGACGGAGTCGCCAAAGAAGGGCTTGATCGCGCTCGCCGATCTGAATCATCTGACAATCTACACAGGCGACGCGCAGCGATCGAACAAGTTCTATCAGGACCTCTTTGGCTTCTCGATTCGCTCGTACCAAGGGCCGACCGCACCGACGCTCGCCGTTGGACCGACGGTCCAGTTCCTGATGTTCACCGGCGGTGGCGCCAACGCGCCGGCGGCGTCGGCGGCGCGGCGGCCGGCGAGCATCAATCATGCGTGCTTGACGCTCAGTGGCTTCAAGCCGGACGACATCCTCAAGACGCTGGAGAGCTTCGGCCTCAAGCCGCGCGGCGATGCACCGGGTCCACCCGGTCCGCTCCGCCACTACGTGACGATGCGGATGGAAAACCGCGGCGGCGCGCCAGGCGGCACGCCGGAGCTTTATTTCACGGATCCGGACGGTCTCTTGATCCAGTTGCAGGACAGGACGTACTGCGGCGGCAGCAGTTATCTCGGAAGCGACTGTCCGAAGTCGTAGCTCGGCATGGGCAGAGCCGCATCCGTTGTCCTCGTCGGCGCGCAGTTGCGGCGGTGGCTGCCAACGGGCAGACGCCGGCGAGCGCCATCACCATCTTCGAAGGCGCCAGGCTCGTTGCCGGCGATGGCCGTGACCCGCTCGCGATCTCCGCGTTCGTCGTCGAGAACGGAAGATTCATGCGCGTGGGCAGGAAGGGCGAAGTGGATGCGCCGGCCGGAGCGGCTCGTGTCGATCTGAGCGGCAAGACCGTCATTCCCGCGCTCGTCGATGCGCACTCGCACATCGGCTACATGAAAGACCTCACCAGCGGCCCCGAGAACTACACGCGCGCGAACATCCTCGATCACCTGCGCCGCTTCGCCTATTTCGGCGTTGCGGCAAGTCAGGCGATGGGCTCCGACTTCGGCGAGCTGCCGTTTCAGATGCGCGACGAAGTCCATCCCGATGCGGCGCGCTTTCTGACCGCCGGCCGCGGCCTCGCGCCGCTCGCCGAGATACGGCCCGACAACATGCGCCACGCCGCGTATGCGGTGACGACCACGCAGGGCGCGCGCGCCGCCGTCGAGGAGCTCGCGCGCCGCAACGTGAGGATCATCAAGACCTGGGTGGACGATCGCGGTGGCACGATCAGGAAGCTCACGCCCGATCTCTATCGCGCGATCATCGACGAGGCGCATCGGCGAAACATTCGCGTGGCCGTTCACGCGACCGATCTCGACGATGCCAAGGATCTCCTGCGCAGCGGCGTCGACATCTTCGCGCACATGATGAGCGATGTCGACGACGAGCTGATTGCGCTTTTCAAGCAGCATCCGAACACCGCGGTGCTGACGGCACTCGGTGGACCGCGCCGGACGATCTACGCGCCCTGGCTCAATCCGCCGCATCCGCTGGTCGCCCAGACCGTGTCTGCTGCGCAGGTCAAGCGGCTGCAGGATCGATTGGCGAAATCGACGGCGGAGGAGATCGAGCGCGGGCGCCAGGCGTGGGCGCGGGTCGCGCGTGGCATCGCACGCCTCAACGCCGCCGGCGTGAAGATCGGCGCCGCCACCGATGGCGGCGGCCAGACCGGCGATCAGTTCGTCGGCTGGACGATGCACACGGAAGTGGAGAACATGGTCGCAGCCGGCATGACGCCGGCGCAGGTGATCGTCGCGGCGACGCGCACGTCGGCGGAAGTGCTCGGACTCGACGATCTCGGGATGATCGCGCCGCAGAAAAGCGCCGACTTCGTCGTCCTCGACGCCAATCCGCTGGACGACATCACCAACACCAGAACCATCGCTCGCGTGTACCTGCGCGGCCGCCAAGTGGATCGCGCGGCGCTCGGTGCAGGCTTCGCGCAAGCCGGAAAGGACGGTCGATGATGCGGCGCAGGTTGTGGCTCGGCGGCGCGCTCATTTGCGCGTCGCTCATCGACGTGCCGACGGACGTGCGCGCGCAATCGGGCGCGACCAGCGGTCAATGGCCGAACTACGGCGGCGATCTCGGCAACACGCGCTACTCACCCCTCGACCAGATCACCGCCGACAACTTCGGCAAGTTGCAGGTCGCCTGGCGCTTCAAGACGGACAGCCTCGGACCGCGGCCGGAGTTCAAGCTCGAGTCGACGCCGCTGATGGTCAACGGGCGCCTCTTCTCCACCGGCGGCACGCGGCGGGCGGTGGTCGCGCTCGACGCGGCAACCGGTGAGCTGCTGTGGATGCACAGCCAGCAGGAAGGCACCCGTGGTCAGGCGGCGCCGCGCCAACTGTCGGGCCGCGGGCTGGCGTATTGGTCCGACGGCAAGGACGAGCGAATTCTCTACGTGACGCCGGGCTACCGGCTCGTTGCGCTCGACGCGCGAACGGGTCAGCTCGTGGCGGGCTTCGGCAGAGGCGGCATCGTCGATTTGAAACAGGATTTCGATCAGGAGATCGATCTCACCAATGCGCCGGTCGGGCTGCACGCCACCCCGCTCGTCGCCAGAGACGTCGTCATCGTCGGCGCGGCGTTCGAGACCGGCGCCAATCCGCGAAGCAAGACCAACGTCAAAGGCTACATCCGCGGGTTCGACGTACGGACCGGCAAGCGGTTGTGGATCTTCCACACGATTCCGCGGCCCGGCGAATTCGGCAACGACACCTGGCTCGAAGATTCGTGGGCCGACACCGGCAACACCGGCGTGTGGGCGCAGATGTCCGCGGACGAAGAGCTCGGTCTCGCGTATCTGCCGACGGAGCTGCCGACGCACGATTATTACGGCGGCATGCGTCCCGGCAACAACCTGTTCAGCGAGAGCATCGTCGCCGTCGACCTGCAGACCGGCCGGCGGAAGTGGCACTACCAGCTGGTGCACCACGGCATCTGGGACATGGACATCCCCGCGCCGCCGATCCTTGCCGACATCACCGTGAACGGCCGCACGATCAAGGCGCTGGCGCAACCGACCAAGCAGGCGTTTCTCTACGTGCTCAATCGCGAAACCGGCGAGCCGGTGTGGCCGATCGAGGAGCGTCCCGTTCCGAAAGGCGACACGCCGGGCGAGTGGTACGCGCCAACGCAGCCCTTTCCGACCAAGCCGCCGCCGTACGACGGGCAGGGACTCTCGATTGACGATCTGATCGACTTCACGCCGGAGCTTCGCGCCGAGGCGGTGAAGCTGGTCGCGAAGTACCGGCTCGGCCCGATCTTCACCCCGCCGTCGGTGAGCCGCGCCGAGGGGCCGATCGCGACGCTGACGATGGGCGCGCAGGCGGCGGCGTCGAACTGGCCCGGTGCATCGTACGATCCGGAGACGCACACCGTGTTCGTCGCATCGCAAACATCGGTGGCTACGCTCGGCCTGATGCCGCCGCCGCCGGGGCGATCGGACCTGCCGTACTTCCAGGGCACGGTGCTGACCGGCGCGCGACTCACCGGCGGCACCGGCGCGGATGGCGGCGCCGCGGCGGCGCCGGCGAGCGCGGCGGGCGGCGAAGGGGGCGGCGCGGCGCTCACGGTTCAAGGGCTTCCATTGATCAAGCCGCCCTACAGCCGGATCACCGCGATCGATCTCGACAATGGCGTGTTCCGCTGGCAGGTGCCGTTTGGCGCCACGCCCGACACGATTCGCAATCACCCCGCGCTCAAGGGATTGGACCTGCCGCCGCTCGGCCGGCAGGGAAACAACTCCGGTACGCTAGTGACAAAGACGTTGCTCATCGCCGGCGAGAGCAACTTCGGGCCGACGCCGAACGGCCAGCGAGGCGCGATGCTGCGCGCGTACGACAAGGCCACGGGCAGGGAAGTCGGCGCGGTGTACATGCCGGCGCCGCAGAGCGGCTCGCCGATGACCTACTCGATCAACGGAGCCCAGTTCATCGTCGTGGCGGTCAGTGGCGGAGCCTACTCGGGCGAGCTGTTAGCGTTCAAGCTGCAGTGACGCCGGATGGTCGGGCCGCCGGTCCATTCTCGCCGTCACCACCCGTTGTGCGGATCATCGTTCCCTGGCCGCATCAGGTGCCATGCCATTCCGCCGGGCGCCATCCTCTCGCCTCGCCCACGTGTCTCCGCCGTCCCACTTGCGCCGCGCGTCCCATGGCGTTACTGTCACGCCCACATGGTTGATCATCTGGCTCTTCCATAGCCACCAACGGATCGCCCAGTCAGACTGATCGTAACCAAGCCACCGCCGTGACCTTCGCTGCTACGGGAGGGACTATGCGCATGCGGACCATCGCGCTCCTAGTGGGGCTTCTCAGCTTCCCGATTCTTCCGATCTCAACTGCCAGCGCGCAACAGGGCGTCTCGTCCATCCGAGGTCGCGTCGTCGATTCGCAAGGCGGCGTGCTGCCGGGGGTCACCATTCTCATCACACACCAGGAAAGCGGCAACTTCCGCCAGGTGACGAGCAACGTCGACGGCACGTACTTCGTGACCGGCATCGTTCCTGGCGTGTACCGCGTCGAGGCGGAGCTCGCCGGCTTCAAGAAGTACACGCGCGAGAGGGTGCCCCTCGAGGTCGGCAGCACGATGACGCTCGAGGTCGTGCTCGACGTCGGCGCGCTCGAGGAGACGGTGACCGTGACGGGCGACTCGCCGCTCGTCGATCTCACGTCGTCGCAGGTGGGCGGCAACGTCTCGGAAAGGGAGCTGACGGAGCTGCCGAACGCGACGCGCAACTGGCTGGGTTTCGTGGGCCTGCTCCCCGGCATTCAGGTCCAGACGACGACAGTCTCCTTTGGCGGCGACACCATCAACGTCAACGGCCAGAGCTCCCGCAACAACAACTTCACCGTCGACGGCGGCGGCAACAACGACGACTACTACGGCCAGGCGTTCGGGGGACAGACGCGTACGGCCCTGGAGGCGGTGCAGGAGTTCCAGGTCCTGACCAACCAGTTCGACGCCGAATTCGGGCGGACCACGGGGGCGGTCGTCAACGC
Organism: uncultured Acidobacteriota bacterium; assembly: GCA_963807105.1. Taxonomy (GTDB): domain Bacteria; phylum Acidobacteriota; class Vicinamibacteria; order Vicinamibacterales; family UBA2999; genus DASPWV01. The sequence goes on from CAWEAM010000009.1 coordinate 112,639, forward strand.
CGTCACCAAGCAAGGCGGCAATCGGTTCCGGGGCAGTGTCTTCGGCTACTTCGCGGACTCGGCACTGACGTCGCGTGACTTTCTCGCCGAGCAGCAGAATCTGGCCAAGCCAGACACGAAGAAACGGGAATGGGGCGGTACCATCGGCGGCCCAGTCATCCGCGACAAGGCCCATTTCTTCTACAGCCTCGAGCGCGTGGCCATCGACGACGGCCGCAGCAACGTGTTTGCGGCGAGGCCCGAGCTCAACTACTCGATCCCCCAGCAGACCCGGGTCTGGAACAACATGGTTCGCTTCGACCATCAGATCAATGCCAAACACTCGTGGGGCGTGCGCTATCTAATGGAGCGCTCACCGACGCTGAACCAGGTCTCCGGCGTGTGGACGCTCGACGCACTGCGCGAGGAGACCGATCTGGACCAGACCACGGTCGGGACCTGGAATTCTCTCTTTGGCAATAACAAGTTCAACACCGTCCGCGTCGCGGTAACCAAAGAGAACAACGCGTTTGCCTCGACCCCGTACAACAACGGCACGCCGCAGGTCGACCTGCTGCCAACGCTGGAGATGCTGACGTTCCGGGATCAGCAGTATCCTGGCGCGGATCGCAACCGCAACAACTCGTACGAGTTCAACGACACGTTCTCATGGTTCATGCCGGCCCGGGGCGGGGGCGAGCACGAGCTCAAGGTCGGAATGCAGGCGCTCTACGCCGACATCCGGCTCGATAACGACGGCAACCGAAACGGGTCGTTCTTCTTCAACACCGATCGCGCCTTCAACGCCGCCGACCCGACGACCTATCCCGAAAGGCTCTCGATTCTCGTACCGGACGGCGACTCGACGCTCATCAAGTCGAACGTCCTCGTCCTGTTTGCGCAGGATCGGTTCAGACGCGGCAATCTCACGCTGAACCTGGGCCTTCGCTACGATCTGGAGATTCTCCCGCTCTCCAACCAATACAATCCGATGTTCACCGACGGGCAATATCCAGTCGACAAGAACAACCTCTCGCCGCGCATCGGGCTGGCGTGGAACGTCGGCGGGTCCGGCCGCACGGTCGTGCGCGGCGGCTACGGCCGTTTCTTCGAGAAGACACATTTCCAGATCGTGCAGGTGTTCGAGCGCCAGCGCGTCTTCAGCTCGTCGTTCACCGCGCGCTTCCCCGTGGATCGCGTCGATTCGGGTCCGAGCAGCGGCACCTTCCCCACCCATCCGCTACTCGCGAACGGTCCGGTCGTCAACCATGAGCTGATTCGCCAGCTGTATCCGCCGGGATCGCTGGCGCGCAACATCGGCGTCGTCTACCTCGATAACCCGGACCGCGTCGTCCCCTCGGTGCATCAGATCACCGCCGGCGTCGAGCGTCAGCTTGGCAGCCAGTTCTCCGCGAGCGCCGACTACGTGCACTCCAATTCGGTTGATTTGCTGGTGACCTATAACCTCAATCCAGCCGTTCGCGTGAATACGAGCCGCACAGGACAGCTGGTGTATACCGACCTTCTTGGGTTGGCCAATCAGCTTGGCATCCCGCCGTTCGTCAATCAGGTCCTCACGAGACGCAACGACGGCGACGGCACGTACGACGGCTTGAACCTGCAGCTCGAGAAGCGTTTTGCCAACAACTGGGGCGCACGGGTCTCCTACGCGATCGGTTACTCACGCGGTTCGACCGGCAACAGCGGGACCGACACCAACCAGTTCCAGCTGCTGGAGGACCCGCGGCTGCATCTGAACGAAGGGCCGACCGATACCGACCGCCGCCACAACTTCGTGGTGAGCGGGCGGATGGAGGTGCCGAAGACCGGCGGCTTGACCGTCAGCGGCGTTTACCGTTACCTCAGCGGCGCGCCGATGACGATCGAGGACCAGAACTTCGACGTCGATCAGAACGGCGAGCTATTCGATCCGCTGCCGGCGGGCAACTACTGCGGCCAGGGTCTCAACTCGATCTGCGTGGACAGCGAGGGCGGAAGAAACGGCGCGATCGGTCCTGATTTTCATCAGGCCGACGTGCGCCTTGGGTATCGCTTCAGGGTCTGGGGGGAATCGACCCTCGACACCTATGTCGATATCTTCAACGTCTTCAATACCGCCAACTTCGTCAATCCAGTCGGCGACCGGCGGCAAACGAACTTCCTGATCCTGCAGTCGCTCCGCGGCGGCGGCTTCCCGCGCCAGGCGCAGATCGGCGTGCGGCTGGGATTCTAGGGCATCGCCGAACGAGGAAACACGAGCGCGGAGAGGGCTACGCTTCGCGCTCGCTCCTCGGGGAACGGCAGCTGACGCCCCCGCAACAATATCCGTCCAGGATCCTCTCGAGGAGCACGCCTCGCACATGACGTAGCCACACGAGCGTCGTGATCTGATCACCAGATCACAACGTCCCGGTCGCGGGCGCGTCACTTCTTGGCGATGGCGAAGAGGGTCGAAGCGCCCCTGACGTACATCACGCCTTGGGAGAGCGCTGGCGTGGCCATCAGCGTTTCGGTCATGGAGTTCGTGACAAAGTGCGCGAAAGTCGGGCCCGCCGCGATCACGAGCATCTCGCCGTCTTCGCTCGAGAGATAGATCTTGCCGTCGGCTGCGACCGGCGACGCGCTGTAGCCACTGCCGATCGTCGGCAGCCGTTGCCGATAGACTTCTTTTCCAGTGGCGATTTCGTACGCGTCGAACACGCCGTTGTTGGCGAGCACGTAGAGTAGCCCACGATAGGCGAGCGGCGTCGGCATGTACGAGCCGCGGCCGGTCTTGCTCCAGGCCACCTGCGCGCTCTGGGTCTGGCCCTTCGTGAGCGTCAGGTCCCCTTTCGCTCCGGGACGCACGGCAAAGATCGGCCGCTCTGGCGCGCGGCCGCTCGCCACGATGTGCAGGCCGCCGGCGAAGATTGGCGTCGGCGCCGTGATCATCGAGCTGCCGCCGAGCCTCCACAACTCGCGCCCCGTCCTCGGGTCGTAGCCGCGGACGAAGTTCGATGCGTTCGTGACGAGCTCGGGGCCCGCCGGCGTAGTCATCGCCGTTGGCGTCCCCCACGACGGCAGCTCCTCGCGCGCCGTCTTCCACACTGTCTCGCCGGTCGCGGCGTCGAGCGCGAGCAGGAACGAGTCGGTCTGCGTGTCGCACTGCAGGATCACGAGGTTGTTCCAGATGATCGGCGAGCTCGCCGGGCCCCACTCGTACGCCGGTATGTCGTACGCGCCCATGTCGACGCGGCCGAGATCGACGGACCAGCGCAGCCCGCCGTTGAAGTCGTAGGCGAACAACCCTTGCGATCCAAACCACGCCACGACGATGCGCCCGTCGGTCGCGGGTGAGGCGCTCGCGTAAGTGGATTTGATGTGCCGTTTGTTGCGAGGTTCACCCTGCGCCGCTGTCCGTTCCCATCGGATGCCTCCGGTGCGCCGATCGATCGCGTACAACACCCAGCGGTGTGGCGATCGATCGTCCGAGGCATCGCCGTCGCCGTAGAGTCCGGGTTTGAAGGTCGCGTGGTCGCGGCTGCTGATCGCGCTGGTTACGAAGACGAGATTGTCCCAGACGATCGGACTGGAGTGCGCCAGCCCCGGAATCGGCGTGCGCCAGAGGATGTTCTCGCCGCTCGCGGGGCTCCAGCGATCGGGCAGATGCTGTCCATCGGCGCTGCCCAACGCCTCGGGACCACGAAAGGACGGCCACGATCCGGCGGGATTGCCCGTGCGCGGCGGCAGCGTTCCTTTGGCCGGCCCGGCCGTGCGCACGATCGTTCGAGGCGGGGCCGGAGCGGCCGTGCCGCTCGGCAGCCAGTGACTGCGATCCAGGATCATCCGGCGCGGTTCGCACGTGTCGGACACCACGGCGAAGCTCACACGAGCGCCTTCGATCGCAAAGGTGTATCGGCCGGGCTCCGCGCAGGTCTGCGGTCCGGTCCGATTCTGCAGCGTCACATCGTTGCCGGCGGTCACCCAGGTGCCCGACATCGACGGCCATCCCGATCCTTCCAGTGAGAACGTCCCGGCCGGATCGAAATGGAGCGTGAACGCGCGCATGACGATCGGGGCCGCAGGCAGCCTCGGCTGCGCCGACCCACTGCCAGCCACCGCAGCAACCACGACAATGGCCGCGAACATCGACTGCGTCTTCGAGAACGGCTGCAACTTGCTCTGCCGCTCAGATCGCATCGGAGATCGACGTGAAGGTGAACGCGCTGAGCCTGAGCGCCGGCACCATCACCGGCGACAGGCGCTGCGGCGCGCCGATCGCTTCGACATTCCACGGCGCCAACATGGCGAGCACGCTCTGATTGAAGCGCAGGTTGCGCACGGGATGGCGAATCTCCCCGTTCTCGACCCACCACAGACCGTCGCGGGTGAGGCCGGTGAGCACGATCGTGCGAGGATCGACGAGTCGCACGTACCAGAAGCGCGAGATGACGAGCCCGCGCGCCATCCCCTTGATCATCTCGTCCATCGATGTCGGCGGCTGCGTGCTTTCGAGGATGTAGTTGACTGGCCCGGCCGTCGGTTGCCGCTTGCGCTCCTGCGCCCAGAAACGCGAGTACTGAAAGTTCTCGATCACCCCACCCTTGATCAGCGAGAGCCGCTCGGCCGGGATGCCTTCGTTGGTGCTGGGCACGGCCGGCAGGTCCGGATGCATCGGGTCGCTGTACAGATTGATGCGCTCGTTGAACATCTTCTCGCCGAGCCGCGTCTGTTCGCCCTTCGCCGAGAACGCGCTGCGCCCTTCCTCGGCGGTCCTCGCATCGAAGGCGCCCGTCAGAGAACCGATCAGATCAGCGACCGCCTGCGGCTCGAGGATCACGGGATAGACGCCAGGCTCGATCGGCTTCGGCCCGCGCGAGCGCACCGCCTTGTCCACCGCCTGTTCGGCGATGCGCTTCGCGTCGAGGCGCGCGAGATCGAAGTGGTCGCCGGAGAAATAGCCGGAGCCGGTGCCGTCCTCGCTGCGCGCGGTGACGCTGAGCCCAGCCTCGCTCGACTGGAAATAACGGCGGTTGCCGTTCGCGGTGGCGGCGGCGGTAGCCGATGCGGTGGCGTTGTGAAAGCCCGCGCCGGTGACCTTGGCGGTACGGCACGCGGCGAGCACGGCTTCGAGCGCCTTCGCGCGAGCCGCGAGATCGACCTCCGCCGTTGCTGCCGCGAACCCGCGCGCGCCGGGGTATCGAGCGGACCGAGCGTCGGGACGTACTCGCGGTGCACCGGCGAGATGCGGGCGATCTGCACCGCTTCCTCGCCCATGCGTTTCAGCGCATCGTCGCTCGGGTCGTTGCTGGTTGCCGAGCCACGCCGCCGGCCGACCCAGACGGTGGCGGCGATTTCGAGATCCTCGGCGCGGCCGCTCGTGGTGATGCGATTGTCGGCGAAGCGCGCGTGCGACTCGACCGAGCTTTCGAGCGTGACGGAGGCGTCCTCCGCGCCGGCCGCCTTGGCATGCGCGAGCACCGTCTCGCAGATCTTGAGGGCTTCGTCGCGGGTCAACATCAGAGCGCCGCCGTGTTCAACACTGTGACTTGACGGAACCGCGCCGGCGGACAGCCGTGACTCACGGCGTTGGTCTGCCCCGGTTCACCCTTGCCGTCCGCCGACGTGCCCCACAGTTTGTAGGTCGCAGGACCGCCGACGCCATCGCACGATGCCCAGAAATCCGGCGTCCGCGACTGATACGCGGCGTCCTTGACCATCGCACCGAGCTTGCCGTCCCTGATCTCGCGAATGACCGCGCCGCCGAACTGAAAGTTGTACCGCTGCTGATCGATCGACGACACGCCGCGACCCTCGATGAACAGGCCGCGCTTGATGTCGCTGAACAGCTCGTCGAGCGTCACCTCGGTGGTCGCAGGTTGCAGCGAGACGTTGGGCATGCGCGGAAATGGCACGCTCGACCAGTTGTCGGCATGCAGGCAGCCGTGCGATCGCTCGTGCCCCACGATCGGCGCCAGCTCGCGCGTCGTCTGCCAGTCGACGAACATCCCGTCGCGCACCAGATGCCATCGGTCGGCTTTGACTCCTTCGTCGTCGTAGCCCGTGGTGGCGAGACCGCCGGGCTGCGTGCGATCGGCGACGAGATTGACGATCTTCGCGCCGAATCGGAGCTTGCCGGCATCGCTCGCCTTGAGAAAGCTGGTGCCCGCCATGTTCGCTTCCCAGCCAAGCGCGCGATCGAGCTCGGTCGAGTGGCCGACCGATTCGTGGATGGCCAGAAAGAGCTGCGACGGATCGACGACGATGTCGTAGCGGCCGTTGGCGACGGGCTTTGACATGAGCTTCTCGACGACTTCGTGGCCGGCCTTTTCCGCGTCCGCCAGCCACGGATAGTCCTCGACATACTCGTAGCCGACGAGCTGCGCGCGATCGACGACGGCGCGCGTTTGGAAGTCGCCGCTGGCACGGTCGGAGGCGGTGGTCGTGAATTGCGGATACGTGCGCACGAGCCGCTGCGTGATTCGCGAGCCTTCGCTCGACGCGAAGTATTTCTGTTCGTCGACGAACAGAACCTGAGAATTGACGAAGGTCACGCCAGAGACGGCAAGCGCGGTCTCGTTGAGCTTCATCAGGAACGCGATCTTCGTGTCGAGCGCTACTTCGAACGGGTCGCGCTTGAACGCGCTCGTCCACGTCGTCACGACCTTGTCGGCGCTCGCGAGCACGACCTTGCGCGAGACGAGTACGGCGTTGGCGCGAGCGATTGCCACGGCCTGTTCCGCCACCGCGCGGGCCGCGGCCGCGTCGACGCGGTTGCTCGCGGCGAAGCCCCACGCGCCATTCTCCAGCACGCGCAGGCCGAAGCCATAGCTGGCGGATCGCGACACGTTCTGGACTTGCCGCTCACGGGTGGCGATGGATTCTCTGCGGTAGCGGTTGATGCGGATGTCGGCGTACGACGCGCCCAGAGCCGCCGCCCGTGCCAGGGCCGCCTCAGCAACTTCCGCGCGCGCGGCATCGGTGGAGAGCGCGGGCTGCATCATGTCGGCCCACGCCGGCACGCACGTGCCAGCCAGCAGGGCACTGCCGGTGGCGATGAATTGGCGGCGCGAAACTGGCGGGATCGGCATCGCGCGCGATTATACCTGCGTCTTCATGGTCAGCCGCGAAGGCGCACGCTGCAGCCGGCGATCGTCGCCGGCCCGCCTACAGCCGAACGTCGATCGGCTTGCCTTCGAACACGAGTTGTCTCGACGTCTTCTCGCCCGCGATGCGCACGTCGATCTGACGCAGCGCAGGAGGGCGCATCCGCGATCCCGGCGCGAGGCGCAGCCCGAGGCGTCGCGTCGCATCCTGCCACGTCATCGCAACCCGCATCCAGTCGCCGCGACGGTGATTGAACGTCCTGCCGTCATCTTCGTAGAGCGAAAACGCCCCATCCGCGCCGGGGTAGATCGTCAACGTCAGCGGAGCATCTACTGGATCATCGACGTATTGCCGAATCGGGCCGAGCGGCAGGATCGCGCCCGCACGGATATGCAGCGGCATCGTCTCGAGATCGACGGCCCGATCGACCTCGCGTCCGCCCGCGAGCCGTTCTTCGGTCCAGAAGTCGAACCACGTGCCACGCGGGAGGTAGAGCCGCCGCGTGGTGGCCGCTTTCTCCACGACGGGCGAGACGAGAACTTCACGGCCCCAGAGGAACTGATCGCCGCGCGCGGCGGCCTGCCGATCGTCGGGATGATGGAGCCACAACGCGCGCATCATCGGAAGGCCTGTTCCGGTGCATTCACGCGCGATCGTGTAGGTGTAAGGCAGCATGCGATACCGCAGCTCGAGATACTTCTTGACGATGCGCTCGACGTGCGGGTTGTTCAGCTCCTTCGGATCCGGATCGGCGGCGCCGCCTGTGTAATTTCGTAGTTCGGACGGGCCGAGCTTTCCGGTGTTCCATCCCCATGGCAGTCGCAGGTGCCAGTTCCGACCGTGTGATCGAAACAACGGGCAGAACGTGCCGAATTGAAACCACCGCACGTGCAGTTCGCCGGTGTAGTCGGCGGTCGGCACGAAGCCGCCGATGTCGGTGCCCCAGAACGGGATCCCCGACAGCCCGGTGTTGATTGCCACGGGGATGTGTGTCTTCAGGGTCTCCCAGAACGAATACACGTCGCCCGACCAGAGAAAGGCACCGTAGCGCTGCATGCCCGGCGCGCCATTGCGATGCAGCGCAAACGGCCGCTCGTTCGGCCGATACGCTTGCGGCCCCTCCCAGTACATGCGGATACGCGCAAGGCGCGACGGCTCGTCGAGGCCATCGCCTTGATCAGGCCACATGCCGTCAACGCCGAGATCGTAAAGCGGCTTGTGATAGGGCCAATAGCACGGCACCGCACGATCCTCCGGCCATCGATCGTCAGCGGTCCGACCGCTCGGCACCGCCTTCTCCGGCGTGCACGGATCGGCGACGGCGCCGTTCATCTGCCTGCCCTCGATTACCACGTGCAGCACGACCTTGAAGTGTTGCGCGTGCATGTCGTCGATCGTCCGTTTGGGGTCGGGGAAGTTGTCCTCGTTCCATCCGAACTCGCCGTTGCGGGTGTTCCAGCCCGAGGGCGTGAACTCGGTGCCGAGATAGATCAACGCATCGCACGGCAGCTTCTTTTCGCGGAACGTGCGCGCGACCCAGCTGATCTCGTCCGGTCCGGCCAGCGTGCGATGTGATTGCATGTAGCCGAACGCCCACAGCGGCGGCAGCTCGGCAAACCCGGTGATGCGCGCGTACTCGCGCATGATGGCCTTCGGATCGGCCGACGCGGTCAGGAACACGTCAATCGGCAATGCGGGAGACGACGCGAGCTGGCCGGCAACGGTGGCGGGGGCATCGATCGGGGCAGTAACTGGTGCCAGGACGCCCTCGGCGCCGGTCAAGTCGAACGTGCCCAGCGGCCGATGAACGTACATCCCCCAACCGTCGCTACTGACCATCCACTGAATGGGGACGCGACCGCCGTGAGTGCGCAACTGGAATCCGCCCTGACCGTTGCGATTGGTATAGGTCGCGCCTTTGCGATCGAACTGCGGTCCGCCTTCGCCGAGCCCGAACAACGGTCCCTTGCCCAGCGAGAACGCGATCCTCGCCTCTTCGGAACCCAACGCAAGCCGCTGCACGTGATTGCCCTTTGCCGTTTCGACCTGCAGCGTCGGCGGGCTCGAGGCGAATCGGACTATCAGATCACCCGCGCGGATGGGCGCAAACTCTTCTCGCCGCCGGCCAACCATCGATCCGTTCGCCGCTCCAACCAGCGCGCCGTCGTCCGCTACGCTTTGCGGTTTCCCGCCGTCGATGGCCAGGACCGTGATGCGGACCGTGGCTGCACTGACCGACGCGACGACGATCTCCACCGGCCGTCCGGCCACCACGATCGGCGCCGCCTGTCCGCGCAGCACGCTGCGTGCGGCGGCCAGACCGGCGCCAGCCGCGGCCAGCTGCGTCAACGCGTTTCGGCGGGAGATGCGCGGCATGGCGGGCATCTTAAGCCCTCAGTTCACTCGAGTTGACGTTCGCGGCCCACTCACGCCATTGGCGCGTCAATTAGAGGTCCCGGTCGGCTTCCCGACAGCTCAACTGTAGGATCTGAACGCGGGGTGGTTCCGTGGTGGCGGCGGGCCTCGTCGCAACGTTTTGCGGCCGGCCGCCGTCTATTCCTATTGTGAACCCATAGGAGCCTGCTATTGAAATCCATTCGTGCCTGGCTCTTCCGGCTGTTCGGCGCTGTTGCGCCGAGTCGATCCGAACGCGACCTTTCGGCCGAGCTCGAGAGCCATCTTCAGCTGCATATCGACGACAACATCCGGGCCGGAATGACGCCGCAGGAGGCGCGTCGCCGCGCGCTCATCGCGCTGGGCGGCATCGAACAGACCAAGGAGCAGTTCCGCGATCGCCGCGGTCTCCCGCTGATGGAATCGCTCCTCCGCGACCTTCGCTATGGCGTGCGCTCGTTGCGCAAGAGTCCGGGCTTCGCGATTGCGGGTGTGCTGATTCTGGGCCTCGGCATCGGGGTCAACTCGGCGATCTTCACCGTCGTCAACGCTGTCGTGCTGAGACCGCTGCCGTTTGCCGATGCAGATCGCATCATGCGTCTCTGGCACACGCCGCCGCCGGCGCTCTTTACCGGCTCGCCGACCTTTGCGCTGTCGCCGGCCAACTTCATCGATTGGGAAGAGCAGAACCAGGTGTTCGAGCGAATGGCGATCTACCGAACGGGACGGCAAACGCTCACCGGTTCGGGCGAGCCGGATGCCGTCATCACCGTGCGCGCGTCGGCCGACTTTCTTCCGATCGTCGGACTTTCGCCCAGGCTCGGGCGCGGCTTCACGCGAGACGACGATCGCAGCGGGGGTGCGCGGACGGCGCTCTTGAGCGATGCGTTCTATCGCACGCGCTTCGGCGGCGATCCGTCCACGATCGGCAAGACCATCGTGCTCGATCGCATTCCGTACACGGTGATTGGCGTGGTGCCCGACGCGCCGGTGTTCGTGAATCGTGCACAGGTGTACGTGCCGTTGGCGTGGACGGCGGAGGAGCGCGCGACTCGCAACAACCACAACTACGTTGGCATCGCGAAGCTCAGACCGGGCATCGACGTGGCACGGGCCCAGGCCGACATGACCGCGATCTCGAAGCGGCTCGAAGCCCAGTATCCAGACGACAACAAGGACTGGGGCGCACTGGTGCGGCCGCTGCAAGAAGACATGATCGACGACGTGCGCACGTCGCTGCTGGTGCTGCTCGGCGCCGTCGCGCTCGTGCTGCTGATTGCGTGCGCGAACCTCGCCAACCTGATGCTGGTGCGAACGCACGGCCGCGCCAAGGAGATCGCGCTGCGCGGCGCGCTCGGCGCCAGCCGCGCCCGCGTCGTTCAACAACTGCTGGCCGAAGGGCTCGTGCTCGGAGCGGGTGGCGGCCTCGCCGGCTTTACCGCCGCGTACTACGGCGTGGATCTGCTCAAGGTCACGTTTGGCACGGCGCTACCGCGCGTCGGCGAAGTCGGCGTCGATACACGCGTGCTGGTGTTCACCACGATCGTCGCGGTCGCGACGGGGCTTCTGTCGGCGTTCGTGCCGGCGTGGCGGTTGAGCGGTCGCGACGCGAACGATGCTCTGAAGACTGGACCCGGGCGTGGCAATTCCGCGAGCGGCGACGGCCGTATGAGAAATCTGCTGGTCGTCTCGGAGGTCGCGCTCGCGCTGATGCTGCTGATTGGCGCCGGCCTCTTGATGCGGAGCCTGAACGGTTTGCGATCGGTCGATCCCGGCTTCGACCCGAGCAACGTGCTGACGGCCACCGTCGGCATTCCCGAGGCCAAATACGAGACGCCCGAGCAGCGCAATCAGTTCTTCGATCGCGCGCTGCCCGGGGTGGAATCGGCGGCGTGGGTCGACACGGTGCCGCTGCAGGGCGGTTCCAGTCAATACGTGATGGCCGAGGGCATGCCGCCGATGAAGGAATCGGAGATGCCGGTGGTGGCGGTGCGTCTGTCGTCGCCCGGCTATTTCCAGACCGCCCGCATTCAGATGCGCAGCGGCCGCGACTTCAGCGAGGGCGACGGCTATGGCCGCCCGCGCGTCGCCATCGTCAGCGAGAACACGGCGAAGCGGTTCTGGCCAGGAGAGAATCCGCTCGGCAAGCGCATCACTCTAACGATGATGACCAAAGAGGCGGCCGAGGTCATCGGCGTCGTCCGTGAGGTCAAGACCGGATCGCTGGACGCCAGCGAAGCGGATTCGGAGACCGCGCTGTACGCGCCCGTGGCGCAGTTTGCGTACGGAGGATCGACGTTGACGGTGCGCTCGGTCAGCGATCCGCGCAGCCTCACCCGCTCGGTAGTGAGTGCGATTCACGCTGTCGATCCCGAGCAGCCGGTGCTCGACATCGCGACGCTCGACGAGGTGGTGGAGGAGTCGCTCGGGCAGCGTCCGCTCGCCATGTTGCTGCTCGCCGGCTTCGCCGTGCTCGCACTCGTGCTCGCGTCGGTCGGTATCTACAGCGTCCTCGCGTATACGGTGCGACAGCGCGTGCGCGAGATCGGCATCCGCATGGCACTTGGCGCGCCGGCGCGCGGTGTGCTGCGGCTCGTCGTGATCGAAGGGCTCAAGCCCACGCTGGTCGGCGTGGCGCTGGGCCTGGTGCTTGCCGCGGGGCTCGTAAGAGTGATGACGACGCTGCTCTACGGCGTGAGCCAGCACGACCCGGGCACATTCAGCGCGGTGGCGTTGATCATGCTGGGCGTTGGCGTCGTCGCGACGCTGGTGCCGGCGTATCGTGCGACACGAGTTGATCCAGTCGTGACTCTGCGCGCCGAATAGCGTCGCTCCGCTGGGGCACAAAGGCACCGGGCACGAAGCACCACGTACCCGAGGCACTCGAGGCACCGCCAGGCACCCCAGGCACCCGAGCAACCATTGCTTTAGACTCTTCGCGGTGGTTACCGCAGGCGCGACTCGCGACTACGACGTTCTTCTCTACGGCGCCGGTGGGTTCACCGGGCGGCAGACGGTGGCGTACTTTGCCGGGCATGCGCCCGACGGCCTGCGCTGGGCGATTGCGGGGCCGCGTCGCCACACGCTCGAAGCCGCGCGAGCGGCCGCCGGCGCGCGTCTTGCCGACGCCGATCTGACCGTCGCACCCAGTCAGGATCAAGATGCCGTCGATTCGGTAGTGGCGCGATCGCGCGTCGTGCTCAGTACCTGCGGGCCCGTTTGCGCTCTACGGCACGCCGATTGTCGACGCGTGCGTGCGGTTCGGGACGCACTACGTGGACATCACAGGCGAGACGCCGTGGATGCGGGAAATTGCCAGCCGCTATCACGCGGCCGCAGCGTCGAGCGGCACGCGCATCATCCCGTGCTGCGGCTTCGATTCCGTGCCCTCGGACATCGGCGCGATGCTCATGGCGCGTCACATCCGTGAGGCCTTCGATGTGCCGTGCGCGGAGGTTCGTGCGTACTTCCAATTCAGCGGCGGCCTCAACGGCGGTACGGTCGCGTCGCTTCTGAACATGCTGAGCGCGCGGCGGCGTGGAACCGTCGAGCCGACGGCGAGGCCGCGCGACGCGCGGATCCGGATGGTCAAGCGGCCGCAGTTCGACGCGCAGCTCGGCACGTGGATTGGCCCGTTCGTGATGGCGCCCACCAACACGCAGGTAGTGAGCCGCAGCATCATGCTCGGTGAGGAGTGGCACGAGCCGCACGGAACGGCCTTCGTGTATCAGGAAGCCATGCGCTACGACCCGCCGTCTGCGCGCGCCAAGGCCGTCGCCGCGGCGGCGGGCCTCGGACTGCTCTTCGCCGCGTTACAGCAGCCGCTCACGCGCCGGCTCGTGCAAACCATGCTGCCGAAGCCGGGTCAGGGGCCGTCGGTCGAGACGATGGATAGAGGCTGGTTTACCTGCGACCTGCTCGGCCTGGCGGAGGACGGCCGCCAGGCGCGCGGTTTGATTCGTTACGACGGCGATCCTGGCAACCGCGCCACCACGGTGTTCGTTTGCGAGTCGGCGCTGGCGCTCGCGATCGACGCGGACCGTTTGCCTGGCGGCACCACGCGTGCGGGCGTCCTGACGCCGGCGACAGGATTGGGCGACGTGCTCGTGGAGCGCCTGCGCACGGCCGGCACGGTCATCCAAGCGCCACTAAACTAAACCCTCAACGCACTTACGGTCGATGTTCGCGGCAGTACCTTAAATCCGACGATTCGGACCAAGACGGCGCCGTTCGAGCAGTTCTCGCCGTTGGCGGCGTCAACTTCGAGCGACTTCTGGGATCAGCCGCGTGCGTTCGCCGAATCACGCCGTCGGCGGCGCCGGCAGTCCGGGGGTGCCGAAGACGATTTCGGTGATCGCTTTGATGCTGCGCTGCCCGTAACGGAACGGCACGATCAACCGGAGTGGCGCGCCGTGTCTTGGCGGAATTGGCGCGTCGTTCATCATCCACGCGAGCATCACCTGTGGATGCGTCAATGTCGCCAGCGGCTCGTCGACGTAGGCCTTGTCGGCCGCGATGAGGCGGCAATAGTGGACACCCGATACGAGACCCAGCGTGTCGGCGAAGTCGCTGAAGCGAACGCCCGTCCACTTGACGATGCCGCGCGGGTTCGGCGCGCCGCACTGCAGCAGATACGTGTGGGTCACGCGCGGGAGCTTCTCCAGGTCCGAGAAGCGCAGAGTGCCGGCGATCTTCCCCAGCCCTCGCGTGTCCACTTTGATCCGCATCTTCTGGTAGTCGTACTCGATCTCCGGCGCTTGACGATTTGCCGTACGCCACATCAGGGGATCGGTGATCGGCCCGGCGGCACTGGCCGGATGTTCCGGGGCAGAGCCATCGGCGTTGAGCGGCAGTGGCGCGGGAAATCCCTCACGAAGCGGCCGCTCGACGAGCTGCTCGGGCCACGGCTGCTGTGGCGCCGGCGTCGGTTGCGTTGCCTGAGCCTGCAGGTTCTCGGGCAGGACACCCAGCGACAGCCCTGCCAGCGTCGAACCCGAAATCACGATCGCATTACGTCGCGAGATAGCCATGCTGCACCTCGTGAGACGGGGAACGTTCAGCAGCTAAGATACATCACCCGCCGGCGGATGCGAGCCCGGATGAGTCGGCGAAAGGAGCGATTTTCGTGAACGATCCCGAAGAAGATTTCGCGGCGCTGTTCGAGGCCTCGTACAAGGCGAAGCGCTTCGAAAAAGGCCAGACCATTGAAGGCACAATCGTCGCGATTGGGCCAGAAGTGGCGTTCGTGGACGTCGGCGGCAAAGGCGAAGCCGCAATCGAGATCGACGAGCTGAAAGACGACGAGGGGAATCTCGAAGTGGCGGTCGGCGATCGCATCCAGGCGGTCGTGGTTTCGACCGACGGCGGCCTGACGCTCTCGCGCAAGCTGGCGCGTCGCGCGGCGACGGAGCGGCAGCTTCACGACGCGTTTCAGACCAGGCTTCCCGTGGAAGGAAGAGTCGAGCAGGCCGTGAAGGGTGGGTACGAGATCCGAATCGGACGTCATCGCGCCTTTTGTCCGATCTCCCAGATCGACATCGCCCGCAATACCGATCCCTCGCAGCATCAAGGTCGCGTCTACGAGTTCCGCATCATCGAATACAAGGAGGGCGGTAGAAACGTTGTCGTCTCTCGCCGTGCGCTGCTCGAGGAGGAGCAGCGCGCGAATGCCGCCGAAATCCGGCAATCGATTGCACCAGACGCGGTGATGACGGGACGGGTGGTGTCGGTGCGAGAGTTCGGGGCCTTCGTCGATCTCGGCGCCGGCGTCCAGGGACTCTTGCACGTGTCGGAGATGGGATGGTCGCGCGTCTCGGATGTCTCGCAGCTGGTCAAGCCCGGCGACGAGATCACCGTCAAGGTGCTGCGCGTCGACGAAGACAAGCAGAAGATCTCGCTGGGGTTGAAGCAGCTGTCGGCCGATCCGTGGTCGACGGTGGCGGACACCTACGCGATAGGGCAGGTTCGGAGCGGCCGAGTGACGCGGCTCGCCGAGTTCGGCGCGTTCGTCGAGCTCGAGCCCGGCGTCGAGGGGTTGATTCCATTGAGCGAGGCGGGTGTGGCATCGCGAGGCAATCTCGCGCGCATCTTGCCGGTCGGCGCCAGCGTGCAGGCCGTCGTCCTCGAAGTCGACGCGCCCGGCCGCCGGCTGCGTCTCAGCGCCAAGGCGGTCCTCGACGTGCAGGAGGCGGCGGAGGTCCGCGAGTACACCGAGCGCCGGGATGTGGCGCCAACCGAGAAGTTCGGATCGCTCGCCGACAAGTTGCGTGGCGCACTCGAGCCGAGGCAGAAGTAGTCAAGCGGCGTGGCGCGCAGCCGGATGCTTTCGTCGCGTCGCCCGATTGGCAACTGGTTGTGGCTCGCGGCGGCGGTGTCGCTGGTGGTGAGCCTCACGCCGTGGGCGCCGATTCTCCTCTATCCCTTCAGGCTCTTCACTACCTGGGTCCACGAATGCGCGCACGCGCTGATGACCGTGATCGTCGGCGGCCGCGTGATGTGGATCACAATCGAGCCCGACGCGAGCGGCCTGACGCAAAGCATGGTTCCCATGGGCCGCGTGGCCGGCGGTCTCGTCACCTCCGCCGGTTATCTCGGCGCAGCGATCGTGGGTTGCCTGCTCGTGGCGGCAACCCGCGTGGAGAAGTGGGCGCACGTCATTCTCCTGACGATCGGCGGCCTCATGCTGGTCACGCTCGCCGTCTGGATCCGCAATGTCTTTGGATTCGCGGTAGTGCTCGCGTGGGGTGTGGCGCTCGTCGCGCTCGCGCGCCGAGGCATCGGCAACGCGCCGCGATTTCTCCTCAGCCTGCTCGCCATCCAGGTGGCGCTCAATTCCGTCTACGACATCCGCGTGCTGTTCATGATCGATCGCGGTTCGTCCGACGCCGTCACAATGGCGAAGCTCTTTCGGTTGTCGCCCTGGGTATGGGCAACGATGTGGATGCTCAGCAGCGTGGCGCTGCTGGCCGCGACGCTGTGGATGACACGCGGGCGCAGCCGCACCACTCCGATCTAGTCGCCGAAGTCAAGCCTTCGCGAGTGTCCGTGTGACCGACGCCTACGCCGCTCTCCGCCACCCCTTCGTTCGGCTCTTCGCAATTGGCCGGTTCGCTGCGATTGCCGGCTGGCAGATGATCAACGTGGCCGTCGGCTGGCACCTGTACGAGCGCACGCAGGACGCCTGGGCGCTGGGTTTCGTCGGCGTCGCAGAACTGGCGCCGGTGCTGCTGCTGATGGTTGTCGCCGGAAACGCCGCCGACCGTTACCCGCGCCGCAATGTCGCGATCTTCGCGCACGGTCTGGTCGCCGTTGCCGCAATCGGCCTCGCGCTGGTGTCGTGGCGGCAGGGCCCGACGGCGGCGATCTACGCCCTGCTCGTGCTGATTGGCACGGGACGGGCATTTGCGTCACCCTCGGTGAACACCATCCTGCCGCAGCTGCTCGCGCCCAACGAGTTTGCCAACGCCAACGCCTGGCTCTCGTCGATCTTTCAGCTCGCGGCGATCAGCGGCCCGGCCATCGGTGGGCTCCTCATCGCTCAAACGGGGACGGCGACTCTCTCGTTCGCCGCCGCAGCGGTCGGGCAGCTTGTGTTCATGATGCTCCTGCGCACTCTGCCGTCCCGCCGATCGACGACGATGCGGACGGGTCACAGCGCACACGACGTGTTCGCCGGCTTTCGGTTCATCCGGCACAACCCGCTCTTCATCGCCGCGATTACCCTCGATTTGTTCGCAGTGCTCTTTGGCGGCGCCGTGGCGCTGCTGCCGATCTTCGCGAAAGACATACTTGGCGTTGGGCCGGCGGGGCTTGGCTGGCTGCGTGCCGCGCCTGGCGCAGGCGCGTTGACGATGGCGCTGTTGACCACCAGGAGGGCGCCGTGGCCGAGGCCCGGCCGCACGCTGCTGCTGGCGGTCGCCGGATTCGGTCTCGCCACCCTGGGCTTTGGCCTGTCGCAATCGTTCGTAGTGTCGCTCGCGTGCCTTTTTCTGACCGGGGTCTTCGACAATGTCAGCGTTGTCATTCGTCTCACTCTCGAGCAGATGATCACACCGGATCACCTGCGCGGACGTGTGTCGGCCATCAACTACGTCTTCATCGGCTTCTCCAACGAGTTCGGCGCCTTCGAGAGCGGCGCCACGGCCGCCTTGTTCGGCCCGACGCTCTCCGTGGTCGGCGGCGGCGTCGCCACGCTCGTTGTCGTTGCGATGGTTGCCGCCACGTGGCCTGAACTGGCGCGCGTCGGCCCGCTGCACTCCCTCGCGCCCCACCCCGCGAACTTGGGAAATAATGCCCGCGAGGGCACGATGTCCCCGCCGACACTGAAGGAGTAGCGACGTCACGATGACGCGGGTCCTTCATCGGCCGCGCCGGGCGCCACTCCCGTAGCAGGAGGTCAGCGATGAAGACACTCGTCATCGGCGGTACCGGGCTGGTGGGTCTCGAGGTTTGCCGTCGGCTGAAGGAGAGCGGACACTCAGTCCGAGCCATGACCCGGCGCACGTCCGACCCGGCCAAAACCGCCGCGCTCGAGCGGCTTGGCGTCGAGTTCGGCGAGGGCGACCTCAAGGACCGCGCGTCGTTGAGTCGTGCCTGCAGCGGCGTGCAATCGGTCGTCTCGACGGCGTCGTGCACGTTGTCGCGGCAGGATGGCGATTCGATCGAGACCGTCGACCACCAGGGACAGCTGGCGCTCGTCGCCGCGGCACGTGACGCCGGCGTCGATCACTTCGTGTTCGTCTCGTTCCGTGACAACCCGCGGATCCAGCACCCGTTGACGCGCGCCAAGCGCGCTGTCGAGCAGGCCCTGGCGAAATCCGGCATGGCGTACACGATCATTCAGTCCTCGAACTTCATGGAGGTCTGGCTGAGCCCTGCGCTCGGCTTCGATGTCGCCAGCGGCAAAGTACGTCTCTACGGCGACGGCAACCGTCCGATCAGCTGGATCTCGTATCGCGATGTCGCGCGTGCGGCAGCCGCGGCGGTGGGCGAGCCGGCCCTGCGAAACATGGTGGTCGAGCTCGGTGGCCCCGAGTCGCTCAGCGCACGCGAGGTGGTGGGCATGTTCGAGGCCGCAGGTGCGAGGAAAATCGAGATCGAAAACGTCCCCGAGTCGGCGCTCGAGGCGCAGATGGCGGCGGCGGAGGACCCGCTGCAACAGTCCTTCGCCGGGTTGATGCTGCAGTGCGCCAGCGGCGACGCCATCGACGGGACGATCAGCCGGCGGCTGTTTCCGTATCCCATGACCTCGGTCCGCGAATACGCTGCCGCGCAGCTCACGCGCGCGTGAGGACGGCGACCAGCGCGGCGATTGCGATGTCTGCGATCGCACCGCTGGCGCGTCCCAGCGGGATCGCTTGACGATGTTCTCGGCGCCGGAGACGATGTCGGTGTGCGAGTGCTGGTTGTCGAGGACGATCGGACGATCGCGGAGTTCGTCGCGACTGGCCTGCGGCAGGAAGGATATGCGGTCGATACCGCCGACAACGGTGTGGACGGCCTCGAGCTGGCTCGGGCTGCGCCATACGATGCCGCCGTCGTCGACGTGATGCTGCCACGCCTGGATGGCCTCAGCCTTGTCGGTGCGTTGCGGCGCGCCGGCGTCAACACACCCGTGCTCTTCCTGAGTGCCAAACATACGGTTGACGATCGCGTCAGGGGGCTTCAATCCGGGGGCGACGACTACCTGACGAAGCCGTTTGCGTTTGCCGAGCTCGTCGCCCGGCTGCAGGCGATCACGCGGCGCGGTACCTCTCGCCAGCGAGCCGAACGAGCTGAGCGTCGCCGATCTGCGGCTGGATCGGCTGTCGCGCCGCGTCGAGCGCGGCGGCACACCCATCGATCTGCGTCCCCGCGAGTACGCGCTGCTCGAGTACCTGATGCGCAACCCGGGCAAGGTCGTCTCCAAGGCGATGATCGTGTCGCACGTCTGGGACTACAGCTTCGACACCGGCACTAACGCGGTGGACGTATTGGTGTATCGGCTGCGGGAGAAGATCGATCGCGTCTTCACCCCCAAGCTGCTTCATACCGTTCGCGGCGTCGGTTATGTCCTCAAAGTGGAGTGACGCGCTCGGGCACGCGCTCGCCCTTCGCCTGGGCCTGTGGTACGCCGGCTTGTTTGCCATCAGCGCCCTTGCGCTCCTCCTGTTCACCTACGCGCTCCTTGGCCGCGCTCTGGCACAACAGGATCACGGGGTGCTGACGTCGATGCTGGCGCGATACTCGAACGAATACGTCCACACCGGACTTGCTGGCCTGCAGCGCGTCGTGGAGCTCGACGCCAGCGAAGGACGGCACGAGCGGCTGCTGGTGCGCGTCGCCGGCCGCGCCACCGAACTGATCTACTTCGCGCAACCGCCGGGGTGGAGCGCCTTCGATCTCTCCGGCCTCGACGCGAGCGTCGTGCGTGGCGACGCCTGGACGACCATTCTGAGCCGCGATGGGTCGGCGCTGGAGGTGGGGACCGTCCGTTTGCCGGACGGCGTGATCGTCCAGGTGGGCCGGAGCTCGCATGTGCGCGACGAGCTCCTCGCGCGCTTTCGCGGCCGGGCGTTCGAGGTCGGCGCGCTGCTCGCCCTGATCGCCATCGCCGGCGGCGTCGTGATTGCGTCAGTGGCGCTGGCGCCCATCAGGGCCATGCAGGCCACGGTGTCGACCATTCTGAAGACGCGCAATTTTGGCACGCGTGTCGCTACCCGCGCCACCGGAGATCCACTCGATCAGCTCGGCGCGCAGATCAATACGATGCTCGGCCAGATCGAGACGCTGATCGCCGGCATGCGCGGCGCCCTCGACAACGTGGCGCACGACCTCAGAACGCCGCTGACGCGGTTCCGCAACGTGGCGGAGTCCGCGCTCACGACCCAGGATCCTTCGAGGATGCATGACGCGCTGATCGTCGCGGTCGAAGAGGCCGACCGCCTGCGTGCGACGCTCACGGCGTTGATGGACATCTCGGAGGCTGAAACGGGCACCATGCGTCTGGAGCGCGAACTCGTGCCGGTGGCCGACGTCGTAAACGAGGCCCTCGCGCTTCATCTCGACGACGCCGATGAACGGGTGATCGACGTCGAGTCTAGGGTTCCGCCAGGCCTGATCGTCGCCGGCGATCGCACGCGACTTCGCCAGGTGCTCTCGAACCTGATCGAGAACGCGGTGAAATACACCGAGGCGAAGGGCAAGGTGTCGATCGACGCGCACGACGATGGACGCGAGGTCACGATTACGGTGGCCGATACCGGCGTGGGTATCGCGCCGGCGGATCTGCCGCTCGTCTGGGGCCGGCTCTATCGCGCCGACGAGAGCCGGGCCACGCGCGGCCTCGGCCTCGGATTGTCGCTGGTCAAGGCTGTCGTCGAGGCGCACGGCGGCCACGTCTCGGTGTCGTCTGAGAAAGGAAAGGGCAGCGAGTTTTCGGTGATGCTTCCGTCGTACCGTCCGGGCGGGCGCCCGCGTGCCGGCTGACGCGACCAGCACCGAATCGAAGAGCCTCGACTCGGTGCCGGTCTTCCGGGCTTGGAAACCTCGCGTTATCGGCCGCTACTTCTTTGTCGTTGTCTTCGCCGGCGCTCCGCCGACCTCCAGTCGATCCGCAACCTTGCTTCCGTCCTTGACGGTGTAGCGCACCTTCACGTGACGACCGATGTCGCTCGCGAGCTCGGAAGGCGGCATCGCCTTCGAGCCGACGGTGACCTGCGCGTCCGGCGCCAGCACGAACGTCATCTCGTGCGAGCCTTGTTTCAAGACGAGCGAGCTGGCCGACGCGTTGTAGCCCTCGATCTGCCCGGACGCCCACGCTGCGGGCGATTTGGCCGGGCCGGCGAAGGCGGTCGTGGCGGCAACGAGCGCGCCGGCGATGGCAAGGAGTGGTGAGCGACGCATGATGCACCTCCCGATGGGTGGCCGCATGAATGAGCAGGAGCGCCGCTGCGGCCCGCTGCGCCCATTGAGACCATACGGCGCGCGAGCTGTCGATGCCGTATCTGGTTCATGACATCGGTGTCAGCTCCGGAGGCGCCGACTCGCGACCTGTCACCGATGTCATCTCGAGGACAGCCGGACGTCATCCGCCCCTTCGTCTTAAAAGATGAGTGGCCAATAGTGCGCCGCTCATTTCGAGAAGAGGATTCAATGAGCGAGTCCGCCATCAATCGTCGTCTTTCGAACCAAGGCGCGCTCCGGCTGGCCGCGGCCGGTCTTTTCAGTCTCGCGCTCGCCGCGGGATTCGCCGGGGGACGCGTCACGGTGCGTGCCACGAGTGGCGAGCCCGCGTCTTCGGCAACTGCTGCAGCCGTCGCAGCGCCCGTACCCGCGCCCGGCGCCGTGCCCGCTTCGTATAGCGGGATCGTCGAGCGCGTCGCTCCCGCGGTGGCGACCATCCGGGTCGAGACGCGCGCCACTTCAACTCTCACCAACATCCCGGAGCCGTTCCGCGAGTTCTTCGGCCAGGCCCCTGGCCGGGGCGACGTGCCGCGCCGGGCGAACGGCCTCGGATCGGGCGTTGTCATCCGAGCGGACGGCTACGTGCTGACCAACAATCACGTTGTGGCCGATGCCGAGCGCATCCGCGTCGAACTGCCGGACGGGCGGTCCTGGCCGGCAAAGCTCGTCGGCTCGGATCCGGCGAGCGATCTGGCGGTTCTGCGCGTCGAGGCCACCGACCTCCCGATCGTGCCGTTCGCCGATTCGAACGACGTCAAGGTTGGCGACGTGGTCCTGGCGTTTGGCAACCCGCTTGGCATTGGTCAGACGGTCACGATGGGCATCGTGAGCGCGAAGGGCCGGGCAACCGGCGCCGGCGACGGTAGCTACGAGGACTTCCTGCAGACCGATGCGCCGATCAACCGCGGCAACTCCGGCGGCGCGCTGGTTGACCTCGAAGGCCGGCTCGTCGGAATCAACGCGCAGATACTGTCGCCGTCGGGCGGCAACATCGGCCTTGGCTTCGCCATCCCGTCGACGATGGCCCAGGCCGTGTCCAATCAACTGATCGAGAGCGGCGTTGTGCATCGAGCGAGGCTGGGCGTGATCGCGCAGTCGCTGACGCCCGACCTTGCGGCGAGCCTCGGCTTGAAGGAGACGCGTGGAGCGCTCGTGAGCAGCGTCGACGCCGGGAGTCCGGCGGCCGACGCGGGCATCCGCCAGGGTGATGTGATCGTCGGAGTTGACGCTCATGAGATTGCCGACGCGAACATGCTGCGCAACCGCATCGCCAGCCTCCGCCCGGGCTCGACCGCGCGGGTCGACGTGCTGCGTGACGGCCGGCGCGAGCAGCTCACGGCGCGGCTTGCCGAGCGCGAGGTGAAAACCGAAAGGGCCAAGGCGAATGCGCCGGCCGCGTCGGAGTCCGGCTTTGGCATGAGCGTGGAAGAGCTCACGCCATCTACAGGGCGTGAGCTTGGTCTACCTGACAGCACGAAAGGCGTGCTCGTGCGAGACGTCCAGGTCGACAGCGAGGCGGCGTCTGCCGGGCTGCAGCCGGGGGACGTGATCACTCGCGTGGATGGCCGCGACGTCACGACCGTGGACGGTCTGAGGTCGGCGCTTCGACGGCCGGTGACGACGCCAGCCCTCGTGCTGGTTCGTCGAGAGGATGCGACGATCTTCGTGGCGCTGCCGCGCCAGCAGTCGTAAGATCGAACGGCGCCGGTGGCAGGCGACGTGAAGCCTGCCACCGGTACGATTCGTCCCGCCTGGCAACGCTTTCAATCGAGGCCCATGACCGCAAAGGCTCGACATCGATCGAACCCGGCGTCGGCTCAGACTTCGACGGATGCGTTCGCACCAGTCAGCGCCGTTGGACTCAACCTGCCGGGCGTCGAGGCCGCGACCAAGTACGATGGTTCCCCAGTCTTGAAAGTTGGCGGTACGTTCATCGCAGGACTCGCCACTCACCACTCGGCAGAGCCCGACACGCTCGTCGTCAGGGTCGGCCTCGAAGAGCGAGCGTGGCTGATCGACGACGCACCCGAGACCTATTACGTGACGGATTACTATCGACCCTACCCGGTGGTGCTGGTGCGCTTGTCGCGCGTGGATCGCGACGCCTTGCACGATGTCCTGAGCGTTTCTCGTCGTCTGGCGCTGGCGAAGCTCCGCCAACGCCGCGGCTAATCACGGCCGCGCCGCGGCCATCCGCTTCACCGCTTCTGGCAACTCCCGTTCGTTCAACCAGGCAAAGCTGAATCGCGCAAACGGGCTCGGCTTACCGTCGAAGGCATAGCGACGGCCCGTATACCACGACACGCCGCGCTCGATGCTGCGACGCGCCCACCCGTCGAAATCCACCGACATGCGGAAGTGGACCCACAGCGCCATGCCGCCGGCAGCGACCGTGAACTCGATGTCGTCGCCAAACGCTCGCCGCAGACTGTTGGCAAGAATCTCGCGGCGGTTCGCGTAGACGCGGCGGACGCGCGCGATATGCCGCTGCAACTCACCGTCGTCTATCAACGTCGCGATTGCTGCCTCGGTGGCCAGGTCTCCCTGGATGTCGAGCAGCGAGCGGAACGCGGCCACGCTGCGCAGCACGGCTTGCGGCGCGACGATGTAACCGACGCGCAATCCCGGGGCGAGGATTTTCGACAGTGTGCCGATGTAGACGACGAGGCCGGCGTCGTCGGCGCTGGCGAGCGGCAGCACGGGGCGGCCGTCGTAGTGAAACTCGTGGTCGTAATCGTCCTCGATGATCGCGATCCTCTCCGAGCGTGCCGCTGCGAGCAGCGCCAGACGACGCGCGGCCTTCAGGGTCACGGTGGTCGGGTACTGATGATGCGGTGTCACGTACACCGCGCGCAGGGTTGTGCGCTGCGCGAGCTTCCTCAGCGCTTCGACGTCGAGGCCGTCGGCATCGACCGGCACGGGAACGACGGTTGCGCCGGCGGCGCGAAATGCCTCCCAGGCCGGGCGGTAGCCGATCTGTTCGACCGCGACCACGTCGCCGGCGCGGACGATTGCTCGCGCCGCGAGCGTGAGCGCCATCTGGCTGCCGCGCGTGACGAACACATCGTCTCTCGTGATGGCGAGGCCGCGCGTACCAGCGAGCATCGAGGCCAGCCCTTGGCGCAGAGCCGGGTGTCCTTCGCAGTCGCCATAGGCAAGCACGTCGGCGCCGCGGAGCGCCAGCACTCGACGATAGGCGCGGCCGATGGCGCGCACGGGCACCAGCCGCACGTCGGGTGCTCCGTTGCTCAGATTGAGTGTGCCGGGCGGCAGGATAGGCTGCCGATACGAGGCAGGGGGATCCTGGAGCGAGAACGCGGCGCGCGCCGGGACGCGGGCGCGCAGGCCGAGACGGCGCGAAAACGGGCGCCCGCGATGATCGGGCAGGCCGCGCGCGACAAACGTGCCTCGTGCCGGCGTCGTTTCGATCCAGCCTTCATCCACCAACTCCTCCATTGCCGCGAGAACGGTATTGCGATGGACACGCAGGCTTGCCGCGAGGCGGCGACTTCCGGGCAGGCGATCGCCCGGCCGCAGCCGACCGCGCTGGATGTCGCTGGCCAGCGACCGCGCGATCTGCAGAAACGGCGGCAGATCCGCGCCGCGAACGACGTCGATACCTGGCTCCCACTGCCCTCGCCGCATCGTCACGCCTGATTCTACCTCTGAGACCAGACCCGACTGGTCTGATCGAAATATCAGATCCGGGCCTTGTCGTCAGACCATTAGCCGCTATGAAGGAGTGATGCACGAGTTGCGCATTGCGCTGCGCCAGAACCTTCGCCAGCGAGGCTTTGCGCTGACCGTCGTCTGTACTCTCGCGCTCGCGACCGGCGCAACCACCGCGGTGTTTTCGGTCGTTGGTACCGTGCTCGTCCGGGCGCTGCCGTTTGCGTCGCCGGAGCAGCTGGTGTGGATCGCGTCGGTCCGACCGGACAACCCGAGCGCACCGTTCTCGCTGCCCGAGTTCATCGACTATCGCAGCCAGACGCGCACCCTCTCGGGCCTTGCGGCGTACGCCAACTGGAGCGCGAGCCTGGCGGGCGACGGCGTGACCGAGCGGCTGCAGGGCGCCCGGATGTCGGCCAACGCGTTCGACGTCCTGGGCATCTCGCCCGCGGCTGGCCGGCTGCTCAACGAGAGCGACGATCGCGCCGATGCGCCGCTCGTCGTCGTGCTGAGCTATCGCCTGTGGCAGCGACAATACGGTGGCGCCGGCGACGCCATGGGTAAGCCCGTTCGGATCAACGGCGAGTCGTTCGTTGTCGTCGGCGTGCTGCCCCCGCAGTTTCCATTGCCGCTGCGCGACATCGATCTCGTGACACCACTCGCGCCGGATCGCGATCCGCTGCGCCACGTGCGCAACTCGGTGAACTTTCTGCGGCTGTTTGGTCGTCTGAAGGCGGAAACTGACGCGGCGCGGGCGGAGCTAGAGCTGACCGCGATCTGCCGCTCGCTTCGACAGCAGTTTCCGGTGGAATACGCGCGCAAGGACGCCGTGCGCACCGTCGCGCTGCACGAGGCGCTCGTCGGCGACCATCGTCAGTCGATGTTGCTCGTGTTGGTGGCCGTGATCGTTGTGCTGGCCACGGCACTCGCCAACCTCGCATCGCTCGCGCTCGTTCGCGCCAGCGGCCGGCGCGGCGAGCTGGCGATGCGAATGGCCATTGGCGCATCGTGGCTGCACATTGCGCGGCAGCTAGCCGTCGAGGCACTGGTGCTCGCGGCAATTGGAGGTGCTCTCGGCTGGGCGATCGCCACCCAGGCGATTGCGGTCGCGCGGGTGTGGGCGCCACCGTCGATCCCGCGCCTCGGCGAAGTGACGCTGGATCGCACTGCGGTGATCGTTGTGGCGGCGCTCATCGCGCTGGTGACAGTGCTCTTGACCGTGGCCCCGCTCGCGACGATTCTGAGCGCCCGCGCCCGCGATGCGCTCAGGCCGGCCGGCCGCGGTGCGATCGGCGATCGCTGGAACCATCGCGTCCGCGCGGTGATGGTCGCAGCTGAGATCTCCGCGGCGCTCGTGTTGATTCTCGCGACGGTCGTCCTGGTGCAGAACCTGCTCCGGCTTCACGAAGTGCATCTCGGATTCAACCCCGAAGGCGTCTTCCAGGCGCGCGTCTCGATTCCACCGGTCTATCGATCGCTCGAAGACATGACGAGGTTCTACGAACGGTTGGCGGATCGCATCGCGGCCGCGCCGGGCGTGGAACGGATGGGCGTCGTTTCGGTGGCGCCGCTGAGCGGTCTGCTCGCGACCGTGCCGTTCTGGGTTGGCGGGCAACCTACCGCGGAGCGCGACTCGGCGAGCGCCAATCTCCGCCCGATTTCGCCGGACTATCTTTCAACCGTCGAATCGCGGGTGGTCCGTGGCCGCCCGTTCTCCGACAACGATCGGTCCACCACGCCCCGCGTCGCGCTCGTCAGCGCCGCGCTTGCCGATCGATTCCTGTCCGGAGGCGGAGTGGGCCAGACGCTTCTCATCGACGACAACAACGTGGGGCCGCGGCCAATCGAGATCGTCGGCGTGGTCGAGAACGTGCGCCAGGCCGCGCTCGACCTGCCGCCGGCGCTCGACATCTACATTCCGCTGCGGCAAGTACACCCCGACGGGGTCGCCCAGATCAGAAACAACCAATTCTGGATGATCAGGACCGCATCGGACCCCGCAGCGTTCCGCGCGACGTTCCTGTCGCATCTTCGTGCGGTCGATCCGGATGCCGCGGTGTCGGATACCGGCACCATGCGCCAATACCTCGACGCCTGGTTCGGGCCGCGCCGGTTCAACCTCGGTCTGTTTGGCGCGTTCGCGCTCACGGCGATCCTGCTGGCGGTAACGGGCCTGTACGGTCTTGTCGCCTACGTCGTCAGTCAGCGCGCATCGGAGATTGGGTTGCGCCTGGCGATCGGCGCCACGCCCGGCGGCGTGCGGCGAATGATCCTTCTGCAGGCAGCGAGGCTCGGCGTCGCAGGCCTAGCGGTCGGCCTCGCGGTTGCCGTTGCGGTGCGGCAGTTGAGCCGGAGCGCTGTTGCGGACCTCTCGGTGGATCCAGCGGTCCTGGCAGCGACCATTGCCCTTGTGATGGGCATCGTGATGATGGCCGCGTGGCTGCCGGCCCGGCGCGCGGCACGCATCGAACCAACGCTGGCGCTCAAGGCGCAATAGGCATACGTTCACAGAGCCTCGCCCAGCTCAACCCGCGGGCGGGTCCGTCCGTCGAGCGGTTCGCCATTCGGTGCTTCACCGGGTCCCCGGAATCAAGTAATCTTTCATCGTCTCTTTCTCCACCCTGGAGGGTTTTCATGGACGTCAGGCATCCGCTTTCTCGTCGTCGATTCTTTGGAGGCGTCGCCGCGGCCATGGGCGTCCTCGGGCTGCGGCCGTCTGGACTGTTCGCGCAGGGCGGCACCACGCAGTTCCGCGGCTCTGATGCGGACTACGACGCCTTCGCCAAGCTCGCCAGCAACGAAAACAACTGGGGTCCGCCCGAGGCGGTCATGAAGGCGATGAACGGCTCGTGGAAGTACGCCAATCGCTACGGCTACCCCGACGGCAACATCGTCCAGGCGATCGCCGATCATCACGGCGTGAAGCCGGAGAACATTCTGCTCACCGCCGGATCGAGCGAGGTGCTGCAGGTGGTGGGCACGACGTTCCTGCTCGGCGGCAAGAAGGTCGTCGGCGCCGACCCGACCTACGCCACGGTGTTCCAGCACGCGACGAACATCAAGGCGGAGGGAATCAAGATTCCGCTCACCAAGGACTATCGGCAGGACATCGGTGCGATGGTCGAGGCGACGAACAAGAACGCCGCGGATCTCGGGTTGGTGTATCTGTGCAATCCGAACAACCCCACCGGCATGGTGGTCACCGCCAAGGAAGTGAAGCAGCTCCTCGACGGCATCCCGAAGGACATGCCGGTGCTCATCGACGAGGCCTACCATCATTTCGTGGACGATCCGGCGTACGGCACGTCGCTGCCGTATGTGCTCGAAGGCCGGCCGATCATCATCGCGCGCACCTTCTCGAAGATTGCGGCTCTTGCCGCGATGCGAATCGGCTATGCCGTATCGACGCCCGCAATCATCCAGCGGATGCGGCCGTTCTCGATGGGCAGCGTCAACGTTCTTGCCAAGTGGGGCGCGGCCGCGTCGCTCAAGGACACGCAGGGGCAGGCGGACGTCAAGGCCAAGACGATCGCGCTCCGCAACAAGACGACGCGCGAGCTCGAGGCGTATGGCTATCCGGTGATTCCTTCGCAGACCAACTTCTTCATGGTCAGCCTCGAAGGGCGCACGGTGCAGCCGGTGATCGAGGAGTTCCGCACCAAGGGCATTCTCGTCGGCCGTCCGTTCCCGCCGATGGTGCAGCACTTGCGCGTGTCGGTCGGCCTGCCCGAGGAGATGGACAAGTTCCTCAAGACGTTCAAGGAGATCTTCCCGAAGAAGGCCTCGTCCACCGTCGCGCGCGGCTGAAAGGTAAGGGGGTCGGCGCTCACCCGCCGACCCCCGCTCGTTCTTGATCCCACCGACAAACTGCTGCACGCGCTGTCCTAGGGCTCTATCCTCAGTGATCGACGCCTCGACGCGAACTGTCCCGCCATCTCGCGCTCGTAACACAGTGCTCGCGTCTGCGCGCTTATACTTCGCAGATGCCCTCTCCCGCCGTCGTTGATTCAGTGCTGGCGACGATCGGTCATACGCCGGTCGTGCGGCTGCGCCGTGTCGTGCCGCCCTCGAGTGCCGATGTGTTCGTCAAGCTTGAATACTTCAGCCCCACCGGCTCGTACAAAGATCGAATGGCCCTCGCGATGATCGAAGGCGCCGAAGCGCGCGGGACGCTGCGGCCCGGCATGCGCGTGATCGAGTTCACCGGCGGCAGCACCGGATCGTCGCTGGCCATGGTCTGCGCGATCAAGGGCTACGAATTCGCGCCGCTTTCGTCCGATGCGTTCGCGCGCGAGAAGATCGAGACCATGCGCGCCTTCGGCGCCGACGTCGAGATGGTGCCGAGCGAGGGCGGCATGGTGACACCGGCGCTGTTCGATCGGTTCCGCGCCCGCATCGCCACACTGCAGGCGCAGCCAGGCACCTTCTATACCGATCAATTCAACAACGACGATGCGCTCCAGGGTTATCGCCAGATCGGAGTCGAGCTCGTCGAACAGATCGGCACGATTGACGTCTTCTGCGGCGCCGTCGGCACGGCTGGAATGCTGGTGGGCGTGTCGCGCGCACTCAAGGCTGCCGGCAGCCGCACGCGCATCGTCGCGCTCGAGCCGGCGGGATCCCCGGCGTTGACCGAGGGCCGCGGCGGCGCGCACCGCGTGGAGGGCACGGCGACCGGCCGCATTCCGCCGCACCTCACGAAGGCCGACTACGACGATGCGCGAGCGATCGACGAGACGGAAGCGCGCGCGATGGCGCGGCGGCTCGCGAAGGAAGAAGGCATCTTCGCTGGGACCTCAACGGCGCTCAACGTCGTTGCCGCGCTGCAGCTCGCGGCGGAATTGGGCGCTGGCCGTCGCGTCGCGACCGTCGCCGTGGATACCGGTCTCAAGTATCTGGCGGGCGACCTGTTCTCGAGCGGGCAGTAACGGCCCAAAGCGCCCCTCCGCTTCCCCAAAATTCGTGCCCGCGGCGCGCGATGGTTATGTGCTGTGAGGCGGGCCGCAAACGGATCTGCACGATTTGGCGCCAACTTGGGCAACAATCTTCCTGCGTGTGCGGCACTGAGCTCACACCAAACAGGGAGCCGGGCGTGAGCAAAGGCAGGTGTCGTCGTCGATGGGTGCACGGGTGGATTGCCGGATTGGTGGCGCTGGGTTGCGCTGCCTGCGCGGCGCCCCTCCAGCGCGTCAAGAGCACGACGCCGCCTGCTCCCTCCGGCGAGCGCGCCACACCGCGCGTGACGCGGGCCGGAGGCCAACCGGTGATCGGCGTCGCGTTTGGTGGAGGCAGCGCGCGCGGGATTGCGCACGTCGGCGTCATCCGCTGGCTCGAGGAGCACCGCATTCCCATTGACGTTGCCGCCGGGACCAGCATGGGCGGTCTAGTGGGAGGGGCGTTTGCGAGCGGCATGGATGCCGACGAGCTGCAGCGGTTCGTGACCTCGCTCGACTGGGACAACCTGTTCGGCGGGTCCAACTTTGCCTTCAAGAACATCCGCCGCAAGGCCGACGCGCGCGCGTACCCCACGCGCCTGGAGTTCGGCCTCAAGGGCGGTGTCGTGCCGCCGACGGCGCTCAACACCGGCCAGCAGGTCGAGTGGCTGCTGGGCCGAATTGCTGCGCCGTATTTCGATGTCGAGCACTTCGACGATCTGCCCACGCCCTTCCGTACTGTTGCCGTAGACCTGTTGTCGGCGCAGCCGGTGATCCTCGAGCGCGGTTCTCTTGCCGACGCGATGCGCGCGACCATGTCTCTGCCCCTGATCTTCCCGCCCGTCGACCTGGACGGCCAGGTGCTGATCGACGGTGGCACGATGAACAACGTGCCGGCGGACGTGGTGAAAGCGATGGGCGCGGACCGCGTCGTCGCCATCAATGTCGGCGACGTGTCGGATCGTACCGATGTGAGCTACTCGATGCTCGGTCTTGCGGGGACGACGCTCGACGCCATGATGCGGGCCTCGACCAGGCGCGCGCTGGCGTCGGCCGATGTCGTCATCAACGTACCCCTGAGCGACTATGGATCCCTCGACTGGCGGCGTGCCACCGATCTAGTCGACGAGGGCTACCGTGCGGCGGAAGCCATGCGCGATACACTGCTGCCCTTCGCGCTCAGCGAAGCCGACTTCGAAGCCTGGCAGCGTGCGCGCCAGGCACGGCGTCGCAGTGCGCTTCCGGCACCCGCATTTCTCGAGCTCGACGGCTTCAGTGCGAGCGACACCGAGCAACTGAACACGATCCTGGCCAGGCACGTCGGGGTGCCGTTGAACCTCGACACGGTCGAAGCGGACCTCGCCGTCGTCTCGGGGCTGGATCGGTACGAGACGGTGGTGTGGCGCCTGATCGACGGCGGCACTCGCGGGCTCGGGTTGCGCGTGCGCGGCCGGCTCAAGCCTTACGCCCCGCCCTTTCTCATGCTCGGCGTCAACCTCGAAAACACCACGTCCAGCGACTTTCGTATCACCGGCACAGCTCGCTACCTCGCCTTCGACCTCGTCGGTTCCGGTTCGGAGCTTCGCGTCGACGGCACGATCGGTTCCGATCCGAGCGTCGCGACGGAGCTGTATCGGCCGATCGGTGCGTCGCCGCTGTTCGTTGCGCCGTATGCGGGCGCCGGCAAGCTGACGCTGAATTACATCGACGACGACGCGGTGGTTGCCCGCTACGCATTGAAACGGACGCGTCTCGGCGTGCATTTCGGCGTCAACCTTGGAGCCTTCAGCGACATTCGCGTCGGCGGCTACATCGGGCGTACCAGTGCCTCGATCGACGTCGGCGACCCGGGTTTTCCGGAGCTGAGCGGAAAGGAGACGGGCGCCGAGATCACCTGGCGGCTGGATACGCAGGACAGCCCGATTGTCCCATCGCGCGGTACTTTGTCGGAGGTACAGGTATCGCACCTGTTCAACACGCCCGACGTCAGGTTCGAAGGAGAGACAATCGACGTGGACTCCGAGCTGACACAGTTGTCGGCGGTGGGTAACCGCTTCTGGAGTATTGCGACGCGCGATCGAGTGTTCCTTTACGGCGGCCTCGGCACCTCGTTCGACCGCGAGCCGCTGCCGAGCGATCAGTTTATGCTTGGGACGCCGTTCCGGCTCGGCGCCTACAGCACCGGTGAGTTGCGGGGTTCGCACTACTACATCGTCACCGGCGGATATCTGCGGCATGTGGGCCGGCTGCCCGACTTCATGGGTGGGCCGGTATATGCCGGAGGCTGGCTCGAGAATGGCGACGCGTTCGACGACTGGAAAGACGCGCACGTGCGAACCAATGGCGGTGTCGGTCTCGTGATGGACACGCTGCTCGGCCCGGTCGTCCTCGCCGGCTCGTGGAGCTTCGACGGACGCTGGCGCACCTATCTGGGTGTGGGACGCACGTTCCGCTGATGGTCGACGGCTGCGCGGCTATAGCGGTCTCGCGGCCGATGTTGTTACGTGCCGTTCACGCAGCACTCTCTGAGCCTGCGCCAGGTCGCTCAACCCGCGAGTTCCGATTTCAGGAAGAGGCCCGGATGTGAATAATGGTGCGCGGTGATCTTCATCAGTCACACTGCCACCGATCGCGTGTTTGCCCAGGCGGTTGAGACGGCGATTCTTGCGCTGGTTCCCCACCATCAAGTCGAAGTGAAGTACCTCGACCAGCTCCGAGGCGGGGCCACAAGGCGGCGAGAAGTGGCGGCAGTGGATCGACGACAAGATTGTGGCCGCCTCGTCGGTCATCGTCGCGGTTACGCCGGCCGCTCTCGGCAAGCCGTGGCTGATTTGGGAGGCCGGTGCATGTCACGGCGCCGCCATCGCGGGGGCGACGGGTGGCCGCACGCCCTCCGACGCTGCGCGCCCGCTACGGCTACTGGTGACCATGGCGTTCGGCCTCGCCGAGACGGAGTGCCCGGACCCGTTGCGCGCCGGGCAGATCGTCGCCGGCAGCAACCGCGATCGCGTGGGCAGGCTCTTCGAAAGCGTCCTCGACAGCGAGCTGCCGGATCTGCCGAAGGATGAGCAGCGCAAGGTTGGCGGCCGCATGCCCGGTGTGCTCGATCGGTTCCTTCAGACTGTGACGGGCGAGCTTCGGCGCATGCCTTCGCTCGTCAACGAAGCCAATGTGCAGGACTGGTTGTCTCGCCTCAGCGAGCTCGAACAAGGCGACCGCACCTCGGAAATCGCCGGGTTCGAGCGCTGGATGATGCTGGCCTTCGAGCGGCCCGACGACGCGATCGACGTCCGGCTGCATCGCCGTCTGGGCGAGCTCCACCTCGGGCGACGTGATTACGCGCGCGCCGTGACGCAGCTCGATCTCGCACGGCGGGCCGCGCCCCGCGACATCTACGTATTGAGACCGCTCGGCCAGGCCTACATGAACCACTACATGGCGCTAGATGCGACTGCGCCCGAGGCCGAGCGCGACGGGATCAAATCCAAGGTCCATGACGTGCTCGCCGCGATCGCGGAGCTGGATCCCGACGCCTATCGCAAGACGCCGGAGGCGGCGGCGCTGCGCGCCAGGTTCGAGCGGCGAGCGATGGCCAACCCGAACGGTGCGGCTGCGATCTACCAGGAAGCGCTGCAGCACAATCCCGACTCGTACTATCTTGCCGACGTGTGCGGACAAACCTGGCTCGAACTGAAGGAGTTCGAGAAGGCGCGCGAGGTCTACCAGCGCGCGGTCGAAATCATCGATCGCGTCAAGGAGGTCAACGTCTGGACCTGCGCTACGGCGGCGACGGCGAACCTCGTGCTCGGTCAGGGGGATCGCACGCGCGAAAACCTGGCGAAGCTGAAGAGCCTCGGTGCGCGCCCGTCGGAGCTGGCTGCCATCGCGCGCGGGCTTCGCGAAGTGGCCGGCCAGCTGCGGTTGTCCGACACCGACGTGAACGACCTGCTGCGGCTGATCGAAGAACCGTCGTAAGCGTCGGCCTGGGCTACAATCGCGGCCGGTCCGTTGGCGATCTCGGTCTGGCACCAAGCGCATCAACTGGGTTACAGTCTCGCTCGCACGAGGTCGCGGGCCTGTGCCTGCGCTGACATGGAGGGCGATCATGCCGAAGTTTCTGATCAAGGCGTCATACAGCGCCGACGGCGCGCGCGGACTGATGAAAGAGGGTGGCACCGGCCGGCGGGCGGCCGTTGACAAGCTGATTCAAGGCGCCGGGGGCCGCGTCGAAGCCTTTTACTTCGCCTACGGCGAGGCTGATGCGTACGTCATCACCGACTTTTCGGACGCTGCCAGCGCCCTGGCACTCAGCCTGGCTGTAAACGCGTCGGGCGCGGTACGACTGAGCACCATCCCGCTCATCACGCCGGACGAAATGGACGCGGCGACGAAAAAGAACGTTGCGTACCGCGCGCCGGGCGCGTAGTTAGCACGACCCTTCTCTCGGATTGACGCGCGGGGCCACCCTGGTTCCGCCCGGGTGCACCTGCGCGCGGCGCTCGAAGCGCGTGAGGTCGTGATCGACGGAGGGAACGCGAAGCACCTCCGCCGATTACCATCCGGCGTCCGCTGCGGGAGCCATCATCAGGCGTTTGTCGGCGGCTATCGACTGTGGAAGGCCGTGCGCGCCTGCTCGCCCTCGCCTGAACGCATCGTTCGACCGGAGCGCTCGCGGCCCGAGTCGCCAAGACCAAAGTGAACCGATCGGACCAGGCTGCTCGTGTTCAACGGCGGCCGGTCCATCTTCTGTTCCCCGCTCTCGAAGTCGCAAGACCTCCCTTCTGGGGAGACGCATTCCAAGAAGGACGGCGAGATCCGCATCGAGGACGTGACCATCCACGACATCAAGGTCGGGCAGCTGCTCACGCTCGAATGCGGCTCAGGGAAGTCGTTCATGCACGGCGCGGCCAGTATTGGCGTCGCCTACTACGCGCACAATGGAAAGTGACGTCCGACGAAGTCGGCGCCGGGACGCTGCTCCTCACCGATTTTCCGGACAAGCACAAGGTGTGGGGCATCGGGCCGGAGATCACGATCCCGATCGCGACCAAGACCAAGCTCATCTCGCTCGGCAACGTGCGCTAGCTCTGGAAACCGGCGCGCGGTTCAAGACGCAGGGGCAGTCGCTGCTGGTGACAACGACCTTTCCGGTTGCCGGCATCAAGATTCCGGGTAAGTAGGCGAGACACACGCACTCAACACCGCAGCATCCGCCGACTCGGTCAGCGGCTCTTGCGCCAGAGCGGCGAACCGGCGACACCTGGCGAACGCTTCGAGCTGGAGTCGGCGCGGATGCTGCGGATCGCGGTGGACGGCGCGGAGGGGCTGAAGCCCCGCCACCACATCTTCAGTGCGCTGGGCCGCTGACCCCTGCCACTACACTGCCGGCGGACGGACGATACAGCGAAAGCCGACATGCGACGTCGAGGTGTCCACCGGTTCCGGATAGCGCGCCGCCGGACGATAGCGGCGACAGTAGTTCGGCGCGCACAGATGCGAGCCGCCTTTCAGTACCTTGCGCGGGATCTTGATCGCCGGCTGACAGGGATCGTAGCTGTCTTCCGCTTTCGGCCCTCGCGGGTTTTTTGGAATGCAGCACGCTTTGATCTCTTCTTGCGGATGCCTGGGCCGATACCAGTCGGTGGTCCACTCCCAGACGTTGCCAATCACGTCATAGAGACCATAGCCGTTCGGCGGAAACGAACCAACAGGTGACGTCCGCTCGAATCCGTCCTTGCTCTCTTGCTTCCACGGGAACTCGCCCTGCCAGGTGTTGGCCATGAAGCGGTTGCCGGGCAGGAACTCCTCGCCCCACGCGAACGCCGCGCCGTCGAGGCCGCCGCGCGCCGCAAACTCCCACTCGCCTTCACTCGGTAGCTCCTTGCCATCCCACCGCGCGAACGCTTCCGCGTCGCCGAACGTGACGTGCACTACCGGGTGCCGGTCGAGCGCGTGAGTCGAGCTCTCGGGACCGTACGGATGCCGCCAGTCGGCGCCGCGCATGTACTTCCACCAGTTGGTGAAGTCGTTGCGATCGACAGGACCGGACGGTTGCACGAACACCAGCGATCCCGCGTAGAGCATGTCGGGCAGCGCGCCAGGATAGTCGTCCGCGTTCGGCGGGATCTCGGCAAACGTCTGGTGTGACGTCGCGTCGACGAAGCGGGCGAACCGCTCGTTGGTCACCGGATAGCGATCCATCCAGAAACCATCCACCGTCACCCGATGCACCGGCCGCTCTTCCGGATAGTGGTCCTCCGATCCCATGCGGAACGTGCCGCCGGGAATCCAGACCATGTCGGGAAACGGCGCGGGACCTGGAGGGTCGTTGCGAATGGCGCTCGGTGAATCTTCAGCTGTCCTCAAGTTCATAGCCATCGTGTCACCACATCCTTCGACTGCTGAGGCCACGGTGGACCCAATAGGTTCAGACTGTACCTCCGCGACCACCGCAGCGTCGATGCCGTCTTTGATGTCGCGCGTGTTCCCCTCGAAAATCGCGATTTCCCCGCGTTCCCTGAACTTCTTGGGAGTTGGTCCTACCTTGCCATGGGTCGCCCCCGACAGCGACGTTCGCTGCGCAATCCTCGCCGCAGGGACAGCGGTATCGTTCGATTCAGAAGGGAAGGTCATGAGTATCTCTCGCTTCGGTCGCATGGTCGTGACGCGACGGCGAGCGCACGCCGGAAAAGAAACGGAGCAGCCTGGTCTTCGACGACGGCGCCCTGCGGATCACGGCGGTCGAGGTCGATCACGCACCCATCGCGCCAGCCTACGCCTACCGGTTCGACTACAAGGGCCGCTCGGTGCTGATCACCGGCGACCTCAAGTTCCATGCGCCGCGAAGGGCGTTGACGTGCTCGTCTCGGAAGCAATCGCCGTCTCGATGACGCGATCGCTCGGCGAGGGCGCGTGCAGCGGAGGCCGCGATCGCGCCGCCGCGATCATGCACGACATCGAGGACTACACATCACATCGGAGCAGGCCTCGCAGATCGCCAACGAGGCGCAGGTCAAGCTGCTCGTCTTCTATCACATGCTGCCCGCGCCGACGGCTTCCTCGCCCGGCGGGTGTTCGCGCAGGGGATCACCGACGTTGGCAAGGGCGATTGGACGATAGCCGACGACGGAAGCCTTTACACGCTGCCGATCGGGTCGGACCAGATCCAGAACGGCCGCATCACGAACTGAATGAAGCGCTTCATCGGTTCGACTGATAATGGGCCGGCGCTCGAAACGCCGTCGGGCGTTTCGGAATCGAAGCCGGCACGTCGACGATGAAAAGAGGACTCGTTGCAACCCGCGGGTTCATCACAGCCGGCGTGCTCGGGCTGGCGGTGATGACGCCGCGCTGTCAGGAGGTCGAAGTGGGCAGTATCGAGCGGCTCGATCCACGGTTCGACGTGCTGATTCCGCCAGGCACCGCGATCGAGCAGGTTGCCGACGGAATCCAGTGGGCAGAAGGTCCCTTGTGGGACAACGAGACCAGCTCATTGCTGTTTTCCGATGTGCCGCGCAACGGTGTCTTCCGCTGGACGCGGCGAGGCGGCGTGACGCAGGTGATCGAGGCGAGCGGCTACACCGGCGCTGAGCCGTTCGCCGGGCGCGAGCCGGGATCGAACGGCCTGGTGTTCGATCGCGAGGGACGGCTGGTGATGTGCCAGCACGGCGATCGCCGAATCGTGCGCCGCGAGCGCGACGGGAGCGTCACCGTGCTTGCCGATCGCTATCGGGGCCAACGGCTCAACAGCCCCAACGATCTCGTCTATCGCCGCTCGAACGGCGATCTCTATTTCACCGATCCACCGTTCGGCCTGCCCGAGCTGTTCGACGATCCGGGGAAAGAGATTCCGTTCCAGGGCGTGTACCGCTTGACCGCCGATGGCTCGCTGACGGTTGTCGTGAGTGACCTCTGGGCGCCAAACGGCATCGCCTTCTCTCCCGACGAGCGCACCCTCTATGTGAGCAACGCGCAGAGCAGCCGGCCGGTCTGGATGTCGTATCCGGTCGCTGCCGACGGCACGCTTGGACCGGGCCGCCAGTTTGCCGAGGCGAGCGCGTGGATCAAGCCACACAGCGGTGTTCCGGACGGACTGAAGGTCGATGACAAGGGCAACGTGTTTGCGACCGGTCCGGGAGGGATTCACGTGTTCGCACCAGACGGCACGCGTCTGGGCCGAATCGAAACCGGTGTGCCTACTGGCAACCTGAATTGGGGCGAGGACGGAACCGTTCTGTACGTCGCCGCGAATCACTGGATCCTGCGCATCCAAACGGCAACGAAAGGCCCCGTCACCGGGAGTGATTGATCCGTCATCGCCAGCGAATGCGCTGAAGAGTCGCATCCCCATCGCGCCGCCACGGCGCCGTTCGCGCGGCGGCATGGTAGTCTCGCTCGCGAATGGGGACGAGTGCATGATCACGACTCAACGATTCAAGAGGCTTTTGATCGCGTTGCTGCCGTTCTTCGTGCTGCCGGCATCTGCCGTTGCGCAGCCACTCGATCGCGAGGACCTCAAACACGAGCTCGCCGAACTTCGTGCCGAGATTCGAGAGCTCCGCGCCGAAGTGCAAGCGTTGCGCGCACGTCAGGACGCGCCGCGGCCGGCGATGGGGCTGCTGCGCGCCAGTCTGCCCGCATCGCTCCCACCCGATCGCGCGCGCGACGACGACGCTGCGCCGGTGTCCTCCTTCGCGTTGCCGTCTCCTGCGGAGCCCGATCCCGAGCGGCAGCAGCTGGAACTGCTCCAGACGCAGATCGCGGAACTGTCGCAGGTGAAGGTGGAGTCCACCTCGCGCATGCTGGTCAAGATCTTCGGGGCGATTCACACGAATGTCTTCACCAACTCCGGTACTCCGAACTGGCTCGAGAACCCCAACCTCGTCAACCCGACGCCCGCCGATGGCCACACCGGCACGTTCAGCGCCACGCTGCGGCAGACGCGATTGGGGTTCACCGTCGATGGACCCGCGATCGGAAGCATGCGAACGACGGGTGCGATGGCCATGGACTTCTTCGGCGGCATCCCGGGCTTCGCGACCGGCCAAGTGATGGGATTGCCGCGGCTGCTCGTCGCCTTTGCGCGGCTCGAAACGGACAAAACCGCCGTTGAGATCGGGCAGGACCATATGATGCTCGCGCCGCTCGATCCGACGTCGCTCGCGGCGTTCTCGTTTCCCGCGCTGTTCCGGTCGGGCAATTTGTACCTGCGCACGCCACAAGTGCGGCTCGAGCGCGCGCTCACGTCGCGACTCCGCGTGATGGGGGGCATCGTCGCGCCCATCGGCGGTGACGTGCCGGGGGAGGACTACCGCTTCGTCCCACCGGCGCTGAGCGGCGAGCGATCGAATCGTCCGTCGGCTCAGGCACGCCTTGCGTTCTCCAGCGCGGCGGTCGATGCGCCGCGTCACGTCAACCTGGGCGTCTCCGGTCACTACGGCTGGGAGTTCAAGGGCGGCGCGCGCGTCGAGAGCTCCGCCGCGGCCGTGGACTTCGCTGTTCGCCGCGACGTCATCGGCGCCGCCGGCGAGTTTTTCACCGGCGAGAACATCGATGCCTTCGGCGGCGCGAGCGGAATCGACGCCGTGCGCACCGGCGGCGGCTGGGCGGAGGTTCAGCTGTATCCGTTCAATCAGCTGACTGTTGCGGCCGGCGGCGGCCTCGACGAGCTCCGCGGAGGGCAACGACTGACCTCGCCGCGGCGTCGCAATCGCAGCGCGTATGGCAGCGCCATCGTCTCGCTCACGCCGGAGGTCCAGGCGTCGTTCGAGTATCACTGGCTTGCGACCCTGCCGGGCGCGAGCGGCGCCGAGCGGCGCAACCATCACTTCGACTGGGCGCTGGTGTACAAGTTCTAGCCCCGCAGATCGATGTTGACGCGAATCATCACACTCGCGGTTTGGCTGATTGCCCTGCTGCCGTTGCCGGTGAGCGCCGGACCTGTGTCCGGCGTCGTGCGCACGCTCTTGCGCGCGGGCACCGTTCCGGCAACCGCGATTGTCTATGCGGAGCCGCTTGGCGCCACCGCCCCGCGTCAGCCGGGATCGCTCGTGCTGCGGCAGAAGAACAAGACGTTTCTGCCCCGCGTCCTCGGCGTTCCCGTCGGCTCGTCGATCCAGTTCCCCAACGACGACATGATCTTTCACAACGTGTTCTCGTTGTCGGGTCCCCAGCCGTTTGATCTGGGGCTGTATCGTACCGGCGAGGCGCCGTCGCGCACGTTCACCCAACCCGGCACCTATCGCGTGTTCTGCAACATCCATCCGCAGATGTCGGCGCTGATCGTGGTTGTCCCGACGCCGCACGTGGCGTTGGTCGCGCGCGATGGACGGTTCGTGCTCGACCTGCCGCCCGGCCGCTACCGCCTGACGGCGACGTCCGATCGCGCGTCGGCCGTGTCCATGGACGTTGTCGCCGAGGCGGGTGCGAGCACGGTGGCCGACCTCACGCTCGACGAGTCCAAGTGGGTCGCCGTGCAGCACAAAAACAAGTTCGGGAAGGACTATCCGGCGGCAAGCTACAAACAGTAGGACGACGGGCGATGGTGCGCCGGGACACTAGCCTAGGTCCTACTTTGTTAGATCCGCAGGTGAAAATCCCTGAATTTCATCATGGTTTCCAGGTAGTGCGGATGGGTGGCGAAGAAATGCGCGGTGAGGACTTCGGTGATCACCGCGCGGGCGACCGGCAAACTTGGCAGCCGTCGACCGGCGCGGCGCCGTTCGTGTTGCAGCCACGTATACGCGAGTGCGGTTAAGACGACGTGACGATGCCATCCGGGAAACGAGCGGCCTTCGAAATGATCGAGCCCCAGTTCGTCCTTGAGTTCGAGGTACTGCTGCTCGATGGCCCATCGATGATGCGCCAGGCGGACGAGGGCCCGCAGGGACGCGGCGGCGGGAAGGGCGATGAGATACGCCTTCACCCGCGGCGTGGCGCCGCGATCGCGCTCGAGCAGCAACCAGACTTCGGGGGCGAGGCGGCGCGCCCGCCAGTCGTGCGCGGGCGTCACGCGCACGGCCGCGAAGTCCGCGACCCACGGCCGGTTGCTGCCGTTGCGCCACGAGACGGGGCGCCAGGCGCGCGGCGGCAGCTGGGCGACGATCGCGCGCACCGGCTCCGGCCGGCTGCCGTCGGTCACTTGCAACCGTCTGGGATGCGCTGCGTTCGGCCGCTTGCGGCGCGGGACGGCGACGGCGGGCGTACCGCGAAAAACGGTCAGCGTCGAGGAAATGCCGAGGGCATACGGCAGCTTCCATCGGTGCAACGCGCGGCGCAGCATGGCGTTGTCGCCAAAGTCGGCATCGCCCAGCACCGCGGTCACGCGAATCCCAGCGGCGCGGATCTGCCGCACGAGCGTCAGTGCCAATCGCCACTTCTCTTGAAACCGGACCGTCGCGGGAATCTTGGCGCGCTCCCGGGCTTCGGTCGTCAGCCACGCCTCGGGCAGATACAACGAGGCCCCGACCATCCACGCGCGCACGCCTGTCCACAGCGCCGCCGTGACCGCGACTTGGCAATTGGCGACCTTGCCCAACGTGCCGCAGGTACTGCCGCGCGACGCCGACCGACTGCGTCCCCTGTTTGGGAAAGCTCGTCGCATCGAGAATCACGACGCCTTCGCGTTCGGGAACGGTCGCGCGCACCTGCCGCCAGATGCGTGTGACGTCCCACGGCGCATGGCTGATGAAATGTTGGAACGCTTGATACGTGCCCGGGTCGTGGACGCGCTCCCACATCGCGCTCATCGACTTCCGCCGACTGTCGCTCAACAGCCCGAGCAGATACCGACGGAAGGCGCCGCGCTGCGCGACGTGGCTGAAGCAAACCTCGAACGGCTCGAGCCACGTACTCAAGCGGTCGAGCCACGCCGGCGCATTGCGCGGCAGTCGCGTCAACACTGCGTGGCAGCGTACCGAACTCTGCGAACAAGTACAAGTCCGTTATCTCAAATTCGGTCAGATTCCGGCGCGAATCCGTGGATCTGACAAAGTGGTACTCAGTGGCCCGTCCACGCTGAAGAAGGACCAGATCGCGGAGCGCGGCGCCCGCATGGCAAGGCGCGACGACCGAGAATACCGAGGGGTATTTAAGGGAGGAGCAACAAAGCCAGGCGGGATGCCCCGCCCGCGAGGTGGTCCTCCTTCAGCGTGGACAGGCCACTAGCTGCTGTTCCCGGGTTTTGCGCTGGCCCGTCGTGAGAGCCACACACCACTCAGGAGAACCGCCACCAGCGCGGCGAGACCCGTGATCAGCAGCCCGCGCTCGATGCGTGCGTACGGACCAGCGGCTTCGTCGCGCGATTTCACGATGATCGCCGACAGCGCTGGCTTGCTGGCGAGCGACACCTCGCGAGCGGCGTAGCGCAGTCCGCTAATCGACACGTCCACGAAGTGATCGGTGCGGCCGCCGCCTGCCCGCCAGGCCTGGAGCGAGGTCCACGGCGTCTGCACGGCGCGCAGCGTCGAGGCCAGGAGCTGCTGCTCGGACAGGAGAACGATTTCGTCCTGTGTCGCTTCGCTCAGCGTCTGCGCAAACGGCTGACTGACCGCTTCGGCGGCGACGACGTAGCCGAAGACCGTACCGCCGGCTTCGGACGGCGCGGTCACCGCGAGGTGCGGGCGATCGCTGATCGTAATGATCGTTCCGATGCTTTGGTCGTTCGCGAGCGTGGCAAGCCAGTCTTCGCTCGCCGCATCCGCGCGCTGGCCGGCGTCGGTGCGCGCCAACACCGTCCCTTGCGGCCCGAGTGCCAGCAAGAGTGGTGTTCCAGGAATACGCTGCCGGAATCCGAGCAGGAAGTCCTCCACGGTCGCGGCATCGGTGTCGAAAAGCGCCTTCAACTCCGGAAACGACGCGACGAGCTGCGCGGTGAGCGCCAGTCGCTCGACGTGCTCGCGGTGCAGCCGCCTCACGACCCGCTCCGCGCGCGCGAGATCCGCGTCGATCACCTCGTCCACTGACCGGCTCGCGGTGGCGCGCACCAGTGCCCACATTGCACCGGTCAGCAGAACGACGAGGCCCAACGCGATCGCCAGTGTTGACCTGCGCCACGGCCGCACCCAGGGAACCGCTGGAACCTCGGGCGCGTCGGACCAGCCGCCCGACGCCGAGCCCACAGCCTCGAAAAAGAGCGCAAGGTCGCGAGCCGATTCAGGACGGTCCGACGGGTGCTTCTGCAGACACAGTTCGATCATCCGCACCACGCCCGGTGCGATGCCCGGAACCGCCCGTGCCAGCGAAATCGGGT
Source organism: uncultured Acidobacteriota bacterium (assembly GCA_963807105.1). Taxonomy (GTDB): domain Bacteria; phylum Acidobacteriota; class Vicinamibacteria; order Vicinamibacterales; family UBA2999; genus DASPWV01. The sequence goes on from CAWEAM010000009.1 coordinate 155,893, forward strand.
CCTCGCGCAGGACGGCGGTGAGCGTCTCCGGTGACGTGGCCCGCCTGAAGGGATGAGTGCCGGTGAGGAGCTCGTACATCACCACGCCGAGCGCAAACAGATCCGAGCGCGGCGTCGCCGGCTCGCCGAGCACCTGTTCCGGCGAGACGTACCCCACGGTCCCGACGACCAGGCCGGGCACAGTGAGCGGAGTGGCCGTCTGCTCGTTTTCTCCGGCCGCCTGGTGCTGCTGCAGCGCCAGACCGAAGTCGAGGATCTTCAGGCGCCCGTCAGTGGTGACGAAGACGTTTTCCGGCTTCAGATCGCGGTGCACGATGCCGCGATCGTGCGCCGCCGCGAGGCCGCGCGCCATCTGTACGCCGTACTCGAGCACCTTGCTCGGCGCCAGGCGCTTGCCGGCGAGCCGTCCGCGCAGCGTCTCGCCTTCGAGAAGTTCGGTGACTGCGAAGTGAACCGTGCCCTCGTTGCCGACGTCGTGGATCGCGAGGATGTTGGGATGGTTCAGCGCGGCCACGGCGCGCGCTTCGCGCTCGAATCGTGTCAACGCCTCCGCCGAGGCGACGACGTTGGCCGGCAGTACTTTGAGGGCGACTTCGCGGGCCAGACGCGTGTCGTAGGCGCGATAGACCTGGCCCATGCCCCCGGCGCCGATCGCGGCGCGGATCTCGTAGGGACCGAGGCGAACGCCAGGAGCCAGCGCGCCGGGATGCGGCGGAACGTCGGGCCGCAATCGATCGCCAAACGCGGCACCGGGCTTGGGTGAAGCGTCGGGATTATCGCTGTCCCCCGGCAATGAGTCCCGATGAGATGGCACGCGTAAAGGCCTTCTATAGCGGTCGCTCTGCGTATTACATGGCAGACGCGCGCGGATCGCAAGGCAGCGTCCCGCCGCCTGTACTCCTTGACACCTGACAGTTGCGAAGGCGATGACGCGGCGGCAGCGGTGATGCCGGCGCTGGGCGATCAATAGGGCACGTCGATCAGGCGATCGCTCGTGCGCATGTCGTCCTCGATGAGCCGAAGGAGCGCCTTCGCCACCGGCCCTGGCTTGCCGTCGCCGATCGGCCGATCGTCCCATTGGACGATGGGCGCGACCTTCACGGAGCTGCCGAGCAGGAGCATCTCGCGAGACGCGCGTGCCTCTGCGAGCGGGATGTCGCCGACCTGCACGTCTTTCACCAGCGCCTCGGCCGGCAGCGCACGCGCGAGCTCGAGCAGCCGCAGCGCCGTGCATCCCGCCAGGATGTGATCGAATTTCGGGTGTTTGAACGTGCCGTCGGCGGTCACGAAGGCGATATTCATGTTGGAGCTCTCGCCGACGTGGCCGTTTGGATCGATGAACACGCCGTTGTCGAAGCCGGCTTCCTTGGCTTCCATCTGCATCAGCACGTTCGGCAGGTAGTTGGTGGTCTTGGTGATTGCGTAGAGCGGCGGCTTGATCGGGTAGGTGGTCGTCATCACCCGCAGGCCTTCGGTGTACCAACGCTCCGGGTACGACAGACCGGCAAACACCATGACGAAGAAGCCCGGCGCGGCGCCGGCCGCCGGGCTGAGCTCGAGGCTGCCAGGGCCGGAGGAGAGCCAATAACGGATCGCGCCGTCGCGCCGCCCACTGGCGGCGGTCGTCTGCACGATGACGTCGCGCATCTCGTCGCGCGATCCAGGGAGGCGCAGCTTCGATCGCTCGGCCGAGCGGACGAACCGATCGAGGTGCGCCTCGAGATCGTAGATCTTTCCTTCGACGAGCCCCGCGGTGTCGAAGATGCCGTGCCCGCGGTGCACCATGTGATCGTCGAACGGAATCACCATCAGCGCGGGATCGGTGACGATGCCTCCGAGCTGGCTCGAGTAGAAGGCCGAGTACTTGACCGGCTGCCGCCCGCGCAGGTCGCGGAGCCCGGCCAGGACGTCGTCGGCGGAAAGGACCTGCAGGTTCGTGTTGGAGGCGGGCATCGATAGACTATCGCCCGTGACGGGGATGCGGATCAATGGCGGCCAGGTCGTGATTGATTGCCGCCGCGCGTGTCCACGCCATCGCGGTTCGACCGCCGAACGTCCGCTTTCGGAGCGTCTTTCCCGTTATCGGCCAGTTTCTGGCGGCGCATCCGGCGACTGCTGAGCGATTTTCGCTCAGGCGCAACCGACGTCGACCCGGTCGCCGATGCGCTGCGTGAGCAGTTTCCGACGACGAAGAACGTCAATCTGCACGTCCGCGTGGTGGGCATGCACGCGGAGCGGGTGCGCGACGTGCGGCTGCTCGTTCTGTCGCTGTTTGGCCGCGGTCATTTTCGTGCTGCTCATTGGTCGAGGGCCTTCGGCTCAGTGCCATCGGCATCGCGCTGGGGCTGACGATCGCATTGAGCCTCACCGGCGTCATTCGATCGATGCTGGTTCGGTCACGCCAACCGATCCCGCGACGTTCGTCGGGATCACGCTGCTGTTCCTCGCCGTAGTCGTGGTATCGGCGCGGCGCCCGCCTTGCGCGCGGCCCGCGTGGATCCAGTGGTGGCGATCCGCCACCACTGACCGGCGCGGCTCTGCACCGCTTCGCCGCACGCGCATAGATTTCGCTGCGGGCCCATGCACGTGCCGGTATAGCATTCCGTGGTCCCTATGATCGCCACGGCTCTCGCTACCGGTCTCGCGATCCTGCCGCTCGTTGCCGCCGGCACGCAGGCATCGCACGAACGTACTTACCGGGCCGCCGCCGTGGTTCCGCGCCTTCCGATCGTCGCGCGGCAGGCTGCCACTCCGAATCCGCAGCGCCCGGGCGAGACGCGTGTCGTCGCGACCATCACCGTGCTCGACGGCACGGTCTTCATGCCCGGTGTGGACGTCGAGCTGCAGGCGCTCGATGGCAACGTCGTGCTCGCCAAGACGATGACCGACGGAGCGGGGCAGGCGGCGTTCCCGGACGTTCCGGCAGGCCGCTACACGATTCGCGCGACGCGACCTGGTTTCGAGCCGACCGTGTCGGCGCCGTTCGATGTCCGGGCGGGCGACACCACGCAGGTGCTGCTCGAGCTCAATCTCACCTACGTCGCGCCGCTCGTCGAGGTCCGGGCGCCGACCTCGCCGACCCAGAGCGTGCAGCCGGTTTCCGCGAGCGACATGCTGTCGGGATCGGTTCTCGGGATCGCGCCGCTTCAGGGCGACGACTTTCAGAGCCTGCTGCCGTTGCTCCCGGGCGTGGTCCGTGGCGCGGACGGACGCCTGCGCGCCAAGGGCGGGCAACCCACGCAGGGCGCGCTGCAGATCAGCAGCACGAGCCTGATCGATCCCTCGACGGGTGATTTCGATCTCGAGATTCCCGGACAGAGCCTCGAGTCGGTCGAGCTCCTGGCCAATCCCTTTGCCGCCGAGTACGGCCGGTTCTCGACCAGCGTGACGCAGATTCGGACCAAGCGCGGCACCAACGACTGGTACATCAAGCCAGGGAATCTCATGCCCAGGCTGCGCAAGAAGCTGGTCGACATTCGCGGCTTCGAGCCGCGGTTCTCGATTCGCGGTCCAATCAAGCGCGATCGGCTGTTTGTCGCCCAGGACTTTCAGTTCCGCTACGTCAACGACCCGGTGAAGAGCTTGCCTGATGAACCGGACATCACGCTCAGGAGCTTCGACTCGTTCACTCGTATCGACAGCGCGCTCTCGTCGCGCCATACGCTCGGCGGTCTTCTCGTCACGTTTCCACGCGAGGTCGAACGCATCTCGATGAACACGTTCCGGCCGCCGAACGTGACGCCCGAGTTCAACCAGAGTGGGACGTCGGTCGGTATCCAGGATCGTCTGGCGCTGTCGTCCAATCTCGTGCTCGAGAGCACGGTCGCCGGTCGCTTTTTCGAGATCAACGTGAACACCGAAGGGCGCGAGCCGATGATCTTTGCGCCCGAAACGCAGGCCGGGAGCTTCTTCAACGACCACGAGCGCGAAGTCCGCAGCCTCCAGTGGGTCGAGACGCTCTCGATGTCTCTCGATCGCTGGCGCGGACAACATCTCCTGAAGTTCGGCCTCGACGTGCAGGATTCGAAGTACAGCGGCTCGAGCCTGAGCCGGCCGATCGAGATTCGGCGCGGTGACGGCTCGCTTGCCGAGCTTCACGTGTTCGGTGGCATGACGCAGCAGGACGTCAATGGATCGGAGTTCGTCCTCTTCGCGCAGGATCGCTGGCGGGCGAATTCACGGGTCACGTTCGAGTTCGGCGTGCGATTGGATCGTGAGAGCGTCGTCGATGGCGCGAACTGGTCGCCGCGCGGCGGCGTGTCGATCGCGGTGCTGCCTGAAGGGCGAGCCATTCTGCGCGGCGGCGTCGGCAAGTTCGTGCAGCGGACGCCACTCAACATCGCCGCGTTTCCACAGCTCGAAGATCGCGTCGTCTCCAGGTTTGCGCCGGATGGTTCGCTGGCGTCCTTCCGTCGGTTCTTCAACGTGCCGGCGGCGGACCTGCAGACGCCGGAAGCGATTGCCGGCAACGTCGAGTGGAACCAGCGCTTTGGCCGGCGCGTGCTGTTCAAGGCCAACTACCTGAGGCGCGAGGGATCGGACGAATACATTCTCGAGCCCGACATCGCGCGCGGAGAGATCAATCTCCTCAGCACCGGCGCGTCGCGCTACTGGGAGCTCGAGCTGACTGGCCGCTATCTCGGCGGCGAGCGCCGCGACATCACCGTGTCCTACGTACGCTCGCACGGCGAGGCCGACCTGAACAACTACGATCACTTCTACGGCAACATCCGCTATCCGATCATCCGGCCGAACGAGCACAACCTGATTCCCACGGATGTGCCACATCGGCTGCTGGTGCGCGGCACGATCGGTTTGCCGGGGCGATGGGACCTTGCCCCGGTCGTCGAGATTCGATCGGGGTTCCCGTGGTCGGCGGTGGACGAGTACCAGGACTTCGTCGGAGCGCGCAATCGTGCGGGCCGGCTGCCAAGGGTGCGCACGCTCGACTTTTCCTTGTCCCGCCCGTGGCACGTCTGGAAGTTCCGGTTTCGCGGCGGCATCAAGATGTACAACATCTTCGGCTCGGGGGCGGAGCGTGACGTCCAGAACAACATCGCGTCACCTGCCTTTGGCCAGTTCTTCAACCCCCTCGAGCGCTCGATCGGGTTCGTCTTCGGTTCGGGCCGATAGCCGCCGATCGCACAGGCACGGCAGGCCACAGACGTCACAGAAGCCGTCGTTTGAAAACCGCCACAGACGCGGCTTTTGTGGCTTTGCCGTTTCGTGGCCCACGTGTCTGAGGCTTCTGCGGCACACTGTCGCCCATGTTCGTGATCGAGCTCAGCTACAAGGCCGCGCTTGCCGACATCGACGCGCACATGGCGGCGCATGTCCGCTTCCTGAACAAGTACTACGCATCCGGGCAGTTCGTACTGTCCGGGCGCAAGATCCCGCGTGACGGCGGGATCATCATCGCGGTGGGCACCGACCGCCGGGAGGTCGAAGCAATCGTCCGGGAAGACCCGTTCATCACCCACGGGCTCGCCGATTTCCGCGTCATCGAGTTCCGCGCGAGTCAGCGAGCCGGGGATCTGCCGCAACGGATCAAGTAATACCGCAACTCAAAGGTTGCATTTACCCGGCGACCTCGTTAAGATGCAACCAGGAGGTTGCATAATGGCCATCGCGGATTTGAGTCGGATCGACAAGGTCATCGAGATTGGCGCCCCGGTCGAGCGCGTCTGGCGCGCGCTGACGACGGCCGAGGAGTTGTCGGCCTGGTTTCAGGTGGCGATCGAGGGCGAGCTGGCGGCGGGCCGCGACGTCTGGATGACGTCGACGCACGCGACGCACGCGGGTCAGCGCTTCAGGGTCCGGATCGTCGAGCTCACACGGCCGCGCCGAGTGGTCTGGGAGTGGCATCCGGGAGAGGTCGACCCGGGCATCGATTACTCGAAGGAGCCACGCACGACGGTCACGTTCCTGCTCGAGCCATCCGCTCGCGGAACGCAGGTGAAAGTCTCCGAAACCGGGTTCGACGCGATCACGCTCGCCCGACGGGCCAAGGTCTACAACGACAACACGCAGGGCTGGGCCGAAGTTCTCGGTTGGCTGCAGAAGTATGTCGAAGAAGCGCGCTGAGCAGATGGCCGCCGCGCTGCTGTTTGCGGCGCTGGGCGATCCCACGCGTCTGGCGCTGCTGCAGCGGCTGTCGGACCAGGGTCCCGCGTCGATCAGCATGCTGTCGGAGCAGTTCGCGATGACGCGTCAGGGCGTGACCAAGCACCTGCAGGTGCTGGCCGCGGCCGGCGTCATCGGCGGCTCGCGCCACGGACGCGAGCACGTGTGGACGCTGAATCCCGCGAAGCTCGCTGAAGGCCGCCGCTGCCTCGATGTCATCTCGCGCGGATGGGACGATGCACTGGGTCGATTGAAGGCGCACCTGGAGCGGCCGCAGAGGCCGCGGAAAGGATAATTTACCGGGGGGTGGGCCGCCGAGAAACCCGTGCGGCACGGGCGAACGGGCCGCCGCTGCGAACGCTCGTGACGAACCGCTGTCACGAGCGGCCGTCGCGCAGCAGGTTGCGAACCGACGTCACGACCGACCGTCTCCCCACCTATAATCACCAGGGTTCCGATGGCGGCCGACCAGCAGCGGCGTCGCACCGACACGTCCGGCGAGCGGCGGCTCACTGCCGAGCACATCGCGGGCCGCGCCCTGCTCGATGCCTCCACGCTCGACGAGGCGGTGCCCAAGATCATCGCCGCCATTTGTGAGGGCCTCGGCTGGGAACACGGTGCGCTGTGGACGATCGATCGTGACATCGAGGCGCTGCGATGTGTCCACGTCTGGAGCGCTTCCGCTTCGCAGTTTCCCGAGTTCGAGGCGCTCAGCCAGTCGATGACCTTCCGTCGCGGCATCGGTCTTCCCGGCCGCGTCTGGGCGTCGGGACAACCCGCCTGGATCCGCGACGTCACCGGCGACCTCAACTTTCCGCGAGCCGCGGTTGCGGCGCGCGAGGGGCTGCACGCCGCGCTCGGATTTCCGGTGCTCCTCCGTGGCGAAGTGGTCAACGTGATGGAGTTCTTCAGCCGCGAAGTCCGCGAGCCCGACGAGGAGCTGCTCGCCACGCTCAGCACCGTCGGCCATCAGATCGGGATGTTCCTCGATCGGGAGCGCGCGCAGGAAGAGCTCGATCGGTTCTTTGCGTTGTCGCTGGAGATGATGTGCGTCGCCGGTTTCGACGGCTACTTCAAGCGCGTCAATCCGGTGTGGCGCCGCGTGCTCGGCTACACCGACGAGGAGCTTCTCTCCCGCCCTTATCTCGATCTCGTGCATCCCGACGATCGCGAGGCAACGATCAGGGAGGCCTCCAAGCTCAGCGAAGGCAAGGAGGTCGTGTACTTCGAGAACCGCTTTCGCCACAAGGATGGGTCGTACCGCTGGCTGCTCTGGGCGTCCACGCCGTATCAGGCGCAGCAGGTGATCTACGCCGCGGCGCGCGACTTCACCGAGTACAAGCTCGCCGAGCAGACGATGGAACGGCAGGCGCGCGACCTCAAGGCGACGCATCGCGCGCTCGAAGATCAAGCGGCGCGGCTCGAGCATCTGGTGAAGGAGCTCGAGGTGGCGAAGGCCCGCGCCGAAGACGCAACCGAGGCGAAGAGCGCGTTTCTCGCCAACATGAGCCACGAGATCCGCACGCCGCTCAACGCGATTCTCGGCATGACCGGGCTGGCGCTCGGGACGCGCCTGACCGCCGAGCAGCGCGAGTATCTGAGCACCGTCAAGTCGTCGGCCGAGGCGCTGCTCGAGGTCATCAACGACATTCTCGATTTCTCGAAGATCGAGGCGCGCCGGCTCGATCTCGATAGCGCCGAGTTCGACGTGCGCGAGACGCTCGGCGATTCGGTCAAGCTGCTGGCGCTACGCGCCGCGGAGAAAGGCATCGAGCTCGCTTGTCATATTGCGCCCGACGTTCCCGACCGGCTGGTCGGCGACCCGGGCCGCCTCCGGCAGATTCTGCTCAACGTGCTCGGCAACGCGGTGAAGTTCACCAACGAAGGCGAGGTCGTGCTGTATGTTGCCCTCGATCGTGCCCAGAAAGAGGGCGTCACGCTGCGCTGCACGGTGACCGACACCGGCATCGGCATCTCGCCGGCGCAGCAGCAGCAGATCTTCCAGCCGTTCACGCAGGCCGACACGTCCACGACGCGGCGCTTCGGCGGCACGGGACTCGGCCTCGCCATCACGCGGCACCTCGTCGATCTGATGAAGGGCCGCATCTGGGTCGAGAGCGCGCTCGGGCGCGGGAGCACGTTCCATTTCACCGCCAACTTCGAGGCGGCCGCCGCCGCCGGCGATGTGGCGGAGCCCCGCCGGCCGCGCGCGCTCGACGGCTTGCGTGTGCTCGTCGTCGACGACAACGCGACCAACAGGCGCATCCTCGAGGAGATGCTGGGAAGCTGGCAGATGGCCCCGGCGGTGGCGGCCGACGCCGGGGCAGCGCTCGAAACGCTGCGTGCGGCGCTGGCGAAGAAAGAGCGGTTCGACGCCGTGATCACCGACGGCCAGATGCCCGAGGTCGATGGCTTCGCGCTCGCGCGGCGGATCAAGCGCGATCGCCAGCTGCGCCGCACGCCGATTGTGATGCTGACGTCGGCGGGACGCTCCGATGATGTCACCCGCTGCCAGCGCATCGGCATCGAGGCGTATCTGGTCAAGCCCGTCAAACACTCGGATCTGCTCGACACCCTCGTGTCGCTGTTTGGCGTGTCCACCCGGCAGTCGCGTCCACGTGCCGAGGCCGGGCTGGCGGAACGTCTGAGCCGCCAGCTGCACGTTGTCGTCGCCGAAGACAATCTGGTCAACCGCAAGCTGGTGACCACGCTGCTGCAGAAGCGTGGCCACCGCGTGACCGGTGTCGAAAACGGCCGTGACGCCGTCGAAACGATTGTCGCCAACGGCGGCGCGTTCGATGTCGTGCTCATGGACATCCAGATGCCGGAGATGAGCGGCTTCGAGGTCACCAGGACCATCCGTGATTGGGAGCAGACGACCGGCGGCCACGTGCCGATCGTGGCGCTGACGGCGCACGCGATGCAGGGCGATCGCGAGCGCTGCCTCGCCGCCGGCATGGACGGATATCTCGCGAAGCCGATCGACGGCGAGGACCTGATCGAAACGGTCGAGCGCATCGGCGATTTTGGTGCGGGTGCCGCGCCCAGCCGCGTGGCTTCGGTCACGCCCGCCGCCAGCGCCGGTATCTTCGACGAAGCCGCCGCGCTCTCGCACACGGCCGGCGACCGCCGCCTGTTGTGCGAGATGGTGGCGCTCTTCCGCGCCGACGCACCGGCGTACGTGCGTCGCCTTGGCCGCGCCTTGAAGAAGCGCGACGGCGAGGCGCTGCGGATGTCGGCGCACGCATTCAAGAGCGCCCTCGCCACCGTCGGATCGCCGCGCGGCCGCGAGCTGGCCGCCGAGCTCGAGCAGATGGGACGCACCAATCGCTTCGCCGATGCCGCAGTGAAGTACCACGGCTTGCGCGACCATCTCAAGCAGCTCGAGCAGGCGTTCTCCGCTACGCGGCTGGTGCCGCCTCCACCCTCTGCCGCGCGCTCGCGTGCGGCGAAGCGCCGTTCCCCGTCGAGAAAGCGAGGCCGATCGTGAGCAGAATCCTGGTGGTGGACGACGATCGGACCACGCGCTACGTGTTGCAGAACGTCCTCAACAGCGCGGGGTTCTCCACCAGCGTCGCCAAGGATGGCGTCGAAGCGCTCAAGGCGCTGCGCGCCGAGCCGTTCGACCTGCTCCTGCTCGACGTCTGGATGCCGCGTATGACCGGACTCGACGTGCTGGCGAAGCTTCGCTCGCGCAAGGCGCGACCGCGCGTGGTGGTGATGACCTCGGACGAAGCGCCTGAGACGCTGCTCAAGGCCGTCCGCGAGCAGGCCTTCAAGTACGTGCACAAGCCGGTGGATTCGCCGGCGCTGCTTGCCACCGTGCGCGAGGTCCTCGCTTCGCCCGACGTGCCGCGCATCGAAGTCACCTCGGCGCGGCCCGAGTGGGTGGAAATGATCGTGCCGTGCACGCGAGCGGCGGCCGAGCGCATCCAGCCGGTGCTGGCGCAACTCGACGCCGGTCTGGCGCCCAACGTGCGCGCGTCGATCGCCTACGCGTTTCGCGAGCTGCTCCTCAACGCCATCGAGTGGGGCGGCCGTCTCGATCCCGACCGCACCGTGCGCATCGCCTGCCTGCGCTCCAAGCGGATGCTGATGTACCGGATCGCCGATCCCGGGAAGGGCTTCAACATCGACGAGCTGCCGCACGCGGCAATCAGCTACGGGTCCGAAACACCGATTGCACACATGCAGGTCCGCGACGCGAAGGGTCTCCGGCCCGGCGGCTTCGGGCTGCTCACCGTCCGCGCCTCGGTCGACGAGCTGCTCTACAACGAGAAGCGTAACGAGGTGGTCTTCGTGAAGTACCTCGACGAGGCGGCGTCGCGCGGCCGGAGCCGGCGCGCCGCCGAATCCGAAGACAAGCCCCGCCGCGCCGTCCGCGCGCGCCCGCGCACCACGCGCCGCCGATGATCCCGCTCCTGATATTGAGTTGACACGCTGTCTACTCAATACTAGGATGGCGCACGGCGAGGTCGTCCTCGTCTGGCCGTGCGATGACCCGACCCTACGACATGACCACGCGCGGCCGGGCCGCCGCCGCGACACGCCAGGCCATGGTCGAGGCCGCCCACAGGCTGCTGAACCAGCCGAACGCAACCGCCCTCACGCTGCAAGAGGTGGCCGCTACCGCGGGCGTCAGTCGCACGGCGATCTACAAGAGCGTTGGTTCGCGCCGCGCGCTGTTGGCGGCGGTGTTCGAGGACCAGGGCCGGCTGATTGGCTTCGATCGCGTGCTCGCGGCCGCCCGGCTCGACGACCCGGCGACCGCGGTTGTGACGACGGTGCGCGAGAGCTGTCGCGCCTGGTCGGTCGTGCCCGACGCGGTCCGCAGGACGCTGGCGCTCGCGGTGATCGATCCAGAGGTCGGCAGGCTGGTGCGACAGTACGAACGATATCGCGCCGCCGAGATGCAGGCGCTTGCCGCGCGTGCCCATCGTGCGGAAGCCCTCGATCCCGGTCTCACCGTGAGCGACGCGGCCGTAGCGTTGACGCTGCTCACCAGCTTCGCAGCATTCGATCAGCTGCGGGGCAGCCGCGGTCCACGCACGGCGACACGACATCTCGTGCGCATGGTTGAAAGGTCGCTCGGCATTACGACCGAGCGCCGGTCATTACGGAGGCGCCAGCCTTGACCACCTTGCGCGATCGGTTGCCAGTACGAACGCCGCCGATCGGCGCGGTGCTCACCGTCGTCCTGTTCGTGCTGGTGATTGCCATCGAGCGGGGTGTGTTACCGGCGCGAATCGGGCACGGCGTGTCACTTGCGGCAGTGGTGATCGGCATCGCGTGGAGTGTGCGCGGTGGCGCGCGCCTGCGCCGCTTGAGCGAGCTCTACGTCTGGCTGGCGTTCATTCTGTCGCTCTACCATTTTCAACTGGTGGCGGAGCTGCTGGCGCAATCGGCCGGGTTTGCGGTGATCGACGTCTTCCGCGCGATTGCGCTCACACACCTGGCTATCGTCGGCCTTGCCCTGTGGGTGCTCCTGGATGCGTCTGCCGAGCAGACTGCAGGAACGCGGGCGTCGCGGTCTGCCGCTGTCCTGTTGATTGCCGGCGCGGCGGTCTTTTGGGTCGGGGCGCGCACATTTCCGGGGATGGCGCTGGAGATGGTCGAGGCCAACCGCGCCGGGCATCTGTGGACGAGCGTAAGTTTTCTGATTGCTACGGTCGTCACGATCGCGGGGCTCGTCGTCTTCGGCGTCGCGCTGCGCGAGGCGGGCGATCGTCTCGCCTCCGGGATCGGTCTGTTGCTGTTCGTGTTCGGATCGGTGTTCTGGACGCTGCATCTTGCGTTTCGCCTGACCGTGATGGTCAAAGCCGCCGAGGAGTGGAAGCTCACCGCGGCAACGCCGGCATGGTTCGAGCCGTGGAAGAGTTGGGCGGCAGTGCTATTTGCGCTCTACAGCGTGCTGGCCTACATGGGCCTCGCAGCATACGGCGCAGCGCTGCTCCAGACGCGCTGGCTGCCTCGCTGGGTTGGCTGGACCTGCATCGTCGCAGGAATGCTCGCCCTGCCTCTTGGCGGACTCCCGCTCTTCGTGCACGTCCCTTTGTGGCTCGTCGGGATTGCGGCCCTGAGAGTTCAAGAACCAGGAACCAGGAACAAGGAACGAAGCTCTCAGTTCTCCTGGATGACCTCGACCACGGCACCCCACGGACAATAGGTGCCCAGCGCGAAGTTGGTACCCTCGCGCTCCACGTGCGAGGGCAGGCCGTCGCACACTTCGATGGCCGCTTCGGCGAAGCTCACCTCGTCGAGGTGCCAACTCCACCCGGTGTTGACCTGCGTCCCGGCGACAATCCGTCCAACCGGAATGCTCGCGCGTCCACCGGCCTGGGCGGCGCGGGCGGCGGCAACCTGCTCGGGCGTCGAGAGGAGCACGCGGAACCGCTCGTTGACGACGCGAAAGGTCACGATCGCCTCCGAGGAAGGACTGGTGGGCGACTGGTCGCATGCCAGCGCGCTCATCGTGAGCACGAAAGCGATGGCAAGGCCGTGGAAGATTCGCATCGGTCTATTGTTCTGGGCGCTCGGCTGTGGGGCAGCGCCTCCTCGATTATCACAGGCGCGCTCGCTCTCCCTGTGTCGGCGGTGGTTGCGGCGCGGTTTGGATGCCGGCCGGCGCGGCCCCGTGAACAGTCGTCTATCATCGCCGCTCCGTTTCCGTGTGATGGATTTGTGACAGGCGACGGGCTGGCAGCGGCTCCACCGCACACAATACAGCGGCGATGACTCTATGTCCCAATGTTGCGCGCGACGTGCGCTTGGCGAGTCTCATTCCCGCGCGTCGCGCGGCGAGAGTGGATCCGATCGCGGTGCTGCGAACTGAGTAGCGACGAGGCGTTCGCGAACCGCCTGCACACCTGATATGACGATTTCTCCGCTCACCAAGGAACGATTCGACGATTTCGTTCGCCTGATTCACGCGCTCGCCGACTACGAACGCCTCGACCGCCCGGATGCGGCGGCGATACAGCGATTACGCCGTCACGCCTTTGGCGCGAGCCGGCGCTTCGAAGCCGCGCTTGCCGTGGACGACGACGATCGTGCGGTCGGGTATGCGATCTGGTTCGAGACCTATTCGAGCCTGCTGGCCAAGCCGACGATGTATCTCGAGGACCTGTTCGTCGTGGAGCAGGCGCGGCGATCGGGTGCGGGCGGTATGCTCTTCGAGCACGTCCGCAAGCTCGGCGAGCGGCGCGGCTGCGGGCGCCTGGATTGGCAAGTGCTCGACTGGAACAGCGGCGCGCGTGAGTTTTACGATCGGCGCGATGCGGTCTGGATGAAGGAGTGGCTCCTTTACAGGCTCTCTTACTAAAGGTGCCTCGAGTGCCTCGAGTGCCTTGGGTGCCTCAGGTGCCTTGGGTGCGTCATGCTTGGTGCTTGGTGCTTTGTGCGTTGGGCCGCTCGGCTCGAATCGCGAGTCACTGTGCGAAGCGGGGCCGAAACCCCGCCTCAGACGACGCTGGCGAGTGACACTAGCGTCCGGGGCGGAACGTCACGCCGTTGTAGACCCTCCAGTGCTCGGACGCCTGCCAACCCAGGCCGTTGTACCAGCGTGCATCCGTTCGGATGCCCCAGTTCTGATCGACCGGAACCTTGATCCCGCCACCGGCGTTGATCGCCACAGCGACGCGCGGCTGGGTGACGAGCGCGCCGCCCGGCTGCTCGAGCGCCGTCCCGTACTGCTCGAGTCCGACGCCGGCCGCCGCGTACGGCGTTACCCGGCCGAACTGCGGCAGGTCGTACAACATGCTGGCGCTCGTGCTCAGCGCGTGCATCTCGCCCTGGCGGTAGCCCACTTCGGTCTCGAGACTGACGCGCGGCGTCAACCGGAACGAGATGGCTGTGCCCACACGCGAGGAAAGGGGTGAGCCCAGCGACACGTATGGCGTGACCTCCGCGCCGCGCGTGTCCGCTGGTTCGTCGGTGCTGAGCGTTTGCGCCGCAGCGGGCAGCGCGCCGCTCGACAGTGCGATCGCGGCGATCGCGGCTCTCATACGGAGATGGCGTTTCATGGCTATCCTCCAGCACGGCCCGCGTTGGTCGCAGACCGTCGCAGCGTTACTCCCTCAATTCACCTAGTTGACGATCGTGGCACCGCCATTAAGACGCGCGCGCAGCACGATCGGCCGTGCGTGTGGCCTCGCGAAACTCCGACGGCGTCGATCCAAACGCCCGGCGAAACGCCGCGGTGAAGTGGCTATGACTCGAAAAACCCAGCTCGAGCGCCAACATCGTCAGATCGCTGCTATGGGGCAGCTCGACGAGCGCGCGTGCCAGCCGCAGCTGCACGAGATAGCGGTGAATCGGTACACCTTCGCTGCGATGGAAGACATCGGTGAGATACGCGGCCGAGGCGCCCACGGCGCGCGCGACATCGCTGAGGCGCACGCGCTGGCCAAAATGCGCCTGGAGATACTCCTTCGTTAGACGGATCAAGCGACGGGTACGCGGACTGACTGGCTCCGCCGGAGTCTGGTGATCGAAGGCGACGCGCAGTAGAGCGATGATCGATTCCTCGCCAGCCATCTCGTCCAGCCTACCTGCGAGCCGGCGATGCAGCCAGCACGATCGAAATCGCTGCAGCCGCAGATCCGCTCGGCAGCTGCGCCGCCGGAAGAGCTCATGACACGCAAGCGTCGCTTCCGAGACGCCGGCGACGTCGGCGAGGAGGGCCGGATCCGGAGTGACGATCATCTCGGCATAGTGGTGGCATGCCGGCTGACTCAAACGGAAGCTCTCGCCACCGCGAACGAACAGCACCTGATTGGCATCGCCCACGACATCGTCTGCGCCAACGTGCCAGATGAAAAGGCCGTTGTAGGGCAGGCACACCTGGTATTCGCCGACCAGTCTTCTTCCGGCCGCAGCCGGCGCGCGCCGCTCGAACGCAGGTCTTCGACGAGCGCGACCGGCGAGTCGAGCAGCCGCGTTCGCGTCGTCCGCGGCTCGTCGATCGCGCGCAGCTCCGACCGAGCAGCGGGCATGTCTACCTGAATTCTCAGTGGATCGCTCACTCGTGCGCCTCCGCGTTCCTGAATTGTAGACGCTGCAGACCGCCGCGCGGTTCTTCGACGTCAAAAGATCTCGATCGAAATTCTGTGATAGCGCCGCTCGGCCGCAGGCGCAGACGATCGTGCGGGAAATGCGAACGACGCCGGTTCTTGCCGTCCTGCTGTTCGTTTGTCCGTCTGCGGCGATCGCCCAGGCTGTCGCCCCGCCTTCGAGCCCCGTGGTCGAGATTCGGTCGTAAATCTCAAGCCCGGCACACGCGACCAGTTCCATGCGCTCTTCGTGAACGAGGCGCTGCCGATGCTGAAGCGCTGGAGAGTCGATGTCGTCGCATACGGTCCGTCGCTGCACGATCGCGACTCGTACTATCTGATGCGCGCGTTTCCCGGTGTCGCCGAGCGGGAAAGGAGTGAGGACGCGTTCTACGGCAGCGACGAGTGGCGCGGCGGCCCCCGCGAGCGCGTGCTGGCGGCGATCGACAGCTACGCGACGGTCGTCATCACCGTGGACGCGATCACCTTGAAAGGATTGCGTGGCGCGATGCAGACACAGAATGCGGCGGCGGATCTCGACCTGCTGCTGCGGCTCAACGACGACTACATCGAATCGGTGAGAAAGTCCGACGTCAAGCGGTTCCGCGAGATCCTCGCCGACGACTTTCTCTGCACGCTTCCCGACGGCGCGTTGGTCGACCGGGCGCAGTTCCTCGAGCGCACCGCGCAGCCTTCGGCGATCGGCCATTTAGAGGCGCACGACGTCAACGTGCGGCTGCTCGGAGACGTCGCCATCGTGCATGCGCGGACGACGTTTACGCAAGCCGACGGCAAGCCAGGTGCCGGACGCTACACGGATGTCTGGGCGCGAAGAAATGGCGAGTGGCTCGCTGTCGCGGCGCACGTGACGCGAAAGTAGGACTCGCGGCGGCGCCGCGCGGGGACTCGTCGCGGCGCGATGGCGTAAGACTCGCGGCGCCGCTCGTTGGACTAGCCGCTTGGCGCGGCGTTGTGGGACTCGGCGGCTGTCGCCGCCTCGTGGGAGGACTCGGTGGCTACGCGCCCTCGCAGGATCCCAGGAGTGCGTCCTACAAGCGCCAGCGAATCCTACGACGTCGCGCAGCGACCAGTCCAACCAAGCCGCGCAGCGGCGAGTTCCATCTTCGTTAGAACCGAAGTCCGACTGCCATCAGACACGTCCGTCCGCCCGTCTCGCCGGCGCGTGGGGAGCACGCACCACAAGAAAGGGACGATGTAAACAGAACCGAGGGTCGGGGCGCAGTTGCTGGTTCGACTTCGAGATGCGCGGCGCCGAGCTCGACGGCCGTGATGCCCGGCTCGAGTGGCGAGCTGGCTGCGAAGCCGAGCACGTCGCGATAGAACGCGACGCTTCGTACGGTATCGGCGACACCGACATGCCGGCTCACCGGCAAAGTGATCGTCATGCGCCGGCTCCATGCGCTTCGAGCAGCGCATCCGCGGCATCGTAGCCCGACGGGTACGACACCCCGGCGACCGACGCTCCCGCGCGTAGCAGCGCTTCGACGGAGTCGGGCTTGCGGCGGTACGACCAGTACCAATCGACGCACGCTTTCACGGCAAGCATCGAGCGGCGTCTGTCCTCTGGCGTTGGCAATGTTTACCGGGGCGCCTCGAGCGATCAGGAATTTCACTGTGTCGTGCCACGCCTTCCACGCGGCGACGTGCAGCGCAGTGCTTTTCGAGGCGATGCCGAAGTAGCCGTCGCCGCCGTATTCCGCTCTGATCGGCACTCCAAGATCCAGCAGCCGGCCGACGCCTTCGGTATTGGCGGTGCCTGCGAATTCCGCGAGGAGCGTGCCGCCCTGATCGACGAGCTCGGTCACGAGCTTAGGCTGCCACGCCGCGATCTCCTGAATGCGGCCCGTATCGCCTCGAGCGCAGGCGAGGATCAACTCGTCCAGGCCGTGTACGGTCAGCGGTATGCCGCGCCGGTCCATGGCGTCGAGCACGTCTTTGCGGCCGCGCCGGGCCGCATGCGCCACCGCCGTTCGTCCGCCGCTTTCGAGCGCCGCATCAGCGCCGTGCTCGAGCACCAGCTCGATCGTCGCCAGCGCGTTGTCACGCGCAATCGCGTGGTGCAGCGGATGCCAGCCCCGCGTGCGCGTGCCATTCGGGTCGGCGCCGTGCTCGAGCAGATACTTGACGCCCTCGTAGTCGTGCCAATCGTGCTTGACGTACCAGCATCATCACGAGGTTCTCGTTGGTGAGACGGCCGCTCTCGACGAGGAGCGCCATCGCGCGGTTGTCATCGGTTTCAGGCGAGTGGTAGACGGCTTCCTCGTCGTTGGGATCGGCCCCGCGCTCGAGGAGGAGTTGCGTCAGCTCAGGATGGTGCGCGACGCCCGCCGCGCCGTAGAGCGCCGTCTCGAATTCCGGGTACGAGCCGGTGGTCCAGAATCCCGCGTTCGGGTCCGCGCCTGCGTCGAGCAGGGCTCTTGCCGCCGCGACAAAGGCCTCGCTGCGTGTCGCGTCTCGACGGAGGTACCTTCGACAGCGCGAGATAGACGAGTGCGTCGCCGCCGTACGGCTCGCTTCTCGCGGTGGCGCTCGCTGGATCAGCGGCGATGAAGCGTCGAACGACTTCGGTATCGCCGACGATGGCCGCGGTGTGAATGTCGCTCGCGGCAAGCCCGGGATGCGCCGCGAGAATCGCCTCGGCGCGATCGAGAGAGCCATGCCATGTGGCCGCCCGGATGAATTCGCTGCGATGATCCGTCGCGTTCAAAGTCGCCTCCGCGCAGAAGGCGAGTTATATCGCGGTTTTCACTCGGCGATGTATCGCCACGGTGCCGCCGGGCTGGTCCGCCGCCAGATCGTGAAGAAGGGCGACGCGGCCGGTTGTTTGGGATCCGCCGGCGGTTTGTTTGGCCGGATGAAGCCGATCGAGACGCCGAGGTCGCCGCTCGACGCGACGATTGCCTTTTTGTCGGCGGCCCACGACACCGGGCTGGGCGGACCTCCCGTTGCGCCGCCCACGACCCTGCCGATTGCCTCCGCGCCGACTACGAAGTCGGTGTTGTCGGGCCCGCCGATGTTGGTCGCGTCGGGCGCGCCGAACTTGGTGAACGCCGGCCCTAGCCCGATGCGCTGCGCTTCCCTGGAGAAGGCCGCTTCGGCCTCCTCGAGGCTGTGGCGATGCGCCGCGATCGCCGCCGCCTTCTCGGTCGGGGCCACGAGTGCCGGCGGAAGCGAGGCCGGCATCAATGCCGTGGACTTCGGGCTCCCGGCCGCGAGGTGACGTTTGTACGCCGCCACACGCCACCCAGCCGCGCCCTTCACCCAGTAGGAGAGGTACTTGAGCGGCGTCACGGTGCCGTCCTTGCGATAGAGCTTCACGTAGCCGACCGTGTATCCGTGCATCGCGTCGGCGGCGAGCCCGCCGCGCAGCGGCGTCCACTCGATGCGTGACTCGGCGTTGGCTGGATTCGATCGCAGCGCCTCGACGGCCTGTGCCTTGCCCTCGGCGAACTGGGCCGCCGGCGTGGGCATGATGACGTCATCGGCGAACATCGCCGAGAGGCCCGAGATCAGGTCGGTCTTCGCACTCGCCGCTGCGAACCCGCGATCCGCCGCGATCAGTTCGTCCATGGCGGACTGCGGACTGGCCCCACTCTGGGCCCACCCGGCCCTCGAAGAGGCCGCAGCAATCGACCCAAGCAGAAGCACGAAGGCGGAGACAGATCTAGGCATGCTTCCAGATTTGCCGGCCGCCCGCGAAAGTGTCTTCGCGACTCGTCGCTCAGGGGCGAATCCTGCGAACTCGAGGCGGTCAAGCCATCTGCGTGGCAGCTCTCTTCAGTCCGCCCGCCGCGCGGAACTGTAGCGTCGCAAACACTTCCACCACCAGCGCAACGGCCACGAGCAGGAACCGCGCCACCGGCGTCAACTGCGACCAGAACACCACCAGGGCGATCGCGCTCGCCGCGACGTAGGCGACGTCAGCGACCGTGAAGAACAGCAGTGCGCCCCGCGTGACTGGCCGGCGATGCGCCGCCGCGAAGAGCGCCACCGCGTAGCCGATGAAGGCGACCGCCAGGACGTCCATGACCAGTGGCGTGTCAAGCCCGAAGAGCGGATAGAGGAGGCCTCGCGCGGCGAGCATCACAACCGCGCAGGCTGCCGTCGAGAGACCGTTGAGTTGCAGAATGCGATGAGACGTCATGGGTCGCTCCTTTGTTTCCAAAGAGGATCGAGCCTGGTGCGATTGACCGCAATTACATCCGAGGTAATGGAAGCACCGCGGGCCTCCGGTTAGAGTGTCGGGATGCAGCATTCGCCGACGATCGGTATTGCCTCGGGCGGTGGCGCGCTCGGCCGGCTCCTTCGCGGGTGGCGGACTTCGCGCGGCTTCAGCCAACTCGAGCTTGCGATGCGAGCCGGCTTCTCGGCGCGTCATGTGAGCTTCATCGAGACCGGCCGCTCGCAGCCAAGCCGTCAGGCGGTTCTCGTGCTGGCCGAGACGCTGGACGTGCCGCTTCGCGACCGCAATCGGCTGCTCGAGGCCGCCGGTTACGCACACGTCTACCGCCAGACGCCCCTGGCGGCCGACGAGATGCGCCACATGCGCGGGCTCCTACAGTTCATCCTCGATCGTCACGAGCCGTACGGCGCCGTCGTCGTCGATCGCTATTCGAACCTGCTGATGACCAACTCCGCGCTGCCACGCCTGCTCGGGTCGTTGGTCGATCCGTCACTACTCGCGGGCGCGCCGAATCTGCTGCGCGTGGTGTTCCATCCGCTCGGCGCGCGCCGGGCGATCGTCAACTGGGAAGAAGTTTCACGGCATCTCCTGGGCCGCGCGGAGCGCGAGCTGTCGGCGATTCCCGACGACGATGAAGCAGCATTGCTGCTTGCGGAGATCCGCGGCTACGCCGGCAGCGCACGAACGCAGCCATCGAACGGAGCGTTGTCGCCCGGCGATCTGCTGCTGCCGGTGCACATCCGCTCTGGCGATCTCGAGCTGCGGCTGTTCAGCGCGATCATGACGCTGGGCACGCCGCAGGACGTCACGCTGCAGGAGCTGCGCATCGAGACGTTTCTGCCGGCCGACGCGGCCACGGAAGCACGTCTTGCGGCACTGACCGCGCCCGGCTGAGGCGCCCAGACGCTTTTCTCTTTTACATCCCACAGGAAGCGGGCATAGGCTCCTCTATACAACCCACAGGAGCCGTTCGAGATGACCGACGCGCGATCGGAGATTCTGCAGGGGACGCTCGACTTGATGGTCCTCAAGACGCTCGATGCGATGGGGCCGATGCACGGTTACGGCATCGCGCGGCGCCTGGAGCAGATCAGCGAGGAGGCCCTGCAGGTCAACCAGGGAACGATTTATCTCTGTCTGATCCGGCTGGTGCAAAAGGGCTGGATCAGCACCGAATGGGGCGTCTCGGAGAACAATCGGAAGGCCAAGTTCTACGCGATCACGCGAGCCGGACGAAAGCAGCTCGCCGCCGAGACGGAAAACTGGGGTCGTATCGCAGGCGTGATCGGCCGCCTGCTGCTCCTCGAGACCCGGAGATAAGCCGTGCTCAGCGCCATCCGCCTCCTCGCGTCGCGGTTCCGCGCCTTCGTCCGGAGCGCCGATCTCGATCGCGACTTCGAGCAGGAGCTCGAGGCGCACGTGGCGATGCTCACCGAAGCCAACATCCGGCGCGGGATGCCGCCGGCCGATGCGCGGCGGGCGGCGATGATTCGAACAGGCGGCGCCGCGTCGCTGCAGCTTCAGCACCGCGAGGCGCGTGGTCTGCCGGCCCTCGATTCCGTGATGCAGGATCTGCGGTTCGCGCTGCGGCTCTTCGCTCGGGATCGCTGGTTTTCTGCCGCCGCGGTCGCGGCGTTGGCGCTTGGAATCGGCGCCAACGCCACCGGGTTCACGATCGTCAACGCCGTATTCCTTCGCGGCCTGCCGTTCGAGGACGCCGATCGCCTCCACGTCCTGTCGTGGCTCAACACCTCCAACCGGCGATCCGCAGTGTCGTACCGGGAGCTGGAGGACTGGCGTGCTGCCTCGAAGACCTTCAGCGGCCTCGCCGGGTACAGCGAAGCGCAGCTCAACATCAGCGACGATCGCTCGCTGCCGGAGCAGGCCAATGGCGCTCGCGTGACGGCCAATACGTTCGATCTTCTGCGCCAGCCGCCGCTCACCGGCCGCGGCTTCGTCGCGAGCGACGCGCGAGCCGGCGCGCCGCCAGTCGTGCTGATCAGTTACGGCCTCTGGCAGGCGCGGTACTTCGGCGATCCGGCGATTCTCGGCAGAACGCTTCGCGTCAACGGTCAGCCGGCCACGATCGTCGGTGTGATGCCGGAAGGCGTGAGCTTCCCGGATCGCGCGGCGGTCTGGCTCCCACTGGTTCCGACCGCAGCGCAAACCTCGCGCACGGCGCGCGTCCTCCGCGTGTTCGGCCGTCTCGCGGATGGAACGAGCC
The DNA here is from genome assembly GCA_963807105.1 of uncultured Acidobacteriota bacterium. Lineage (GTDB taxonomy): Bacteria > Acidobacteriota > Vicinamibacteria > Vicinamibacterales > UBA2999 > DASPWV01. The sequence continues at coordinate 177,494 of CAWEAM010000009.1, forward strand.
TGCGTGCCGCGCAGGCGGAATTCGGCGCGGTTGCACAGCAGCTGATCGCCGCCTTTCCCGAAGACACGAAGGGACTCACCTCGATTCGCGTCGAAACCTTCACCGATCGATTCATCGGCGGTGCCGGGCGGCCGATGTTCATGACCGTAATGGGCGCGGTGACGTTCGTGTTGCTGATCGCTTGCGCGAACGTCGCCAACATGCTGCTCGCGCGTTCGGGGCGTCGCGCGCGCGAAGTGGCGCTGCGCACCGCGATTGGCGCCACGCGCTGGCGCGTGGTTCGACAGCTGCTCCTCGAGAGCGTCGTGTTGAGCGTGTGCGGCGGCGCGCTCGGCCTCGTGCTCGCGGCCTGGGGCGTGCGCCTGTTCAGCCTCGCGATGGAAAACTCGGGCCTGCCGTATTGGGTGGTCTTCGAGTTCGACGCGGTCGTCTTTGCCTACGTCGCTCTGACCTGCATAGTCACCGCGACGCTCTTCGGCCTGGCGCCGGCGCTGCAGGTCTCGAAAGCCAACGCCAACGTGCTGCTCCAGGAGGGCGGCCGCAGCCATGCCGGCAGCCGCCGCACGAGGTGGCTTGCCAGCACGATGGTGGTCACCGAGCTCGCGCTGGCCACCGTGCTGCTCACTGGCGCGGGCGTGCTGATCCGGAGCTTCCTGACCCTTTACACGACCGATCTCGGGTTGCCGGTCGATCGCTTGATGACCATGATGGTGCAGCTCCCTGAGACGACCTACGCCACAGCCGACGCGCGGCGCGCGTTCTTCGATCGGCTCGAGCCGCGCATGCGGCCGTTCCGGGGATTGACGCCGTCTCGATCACCACCGGCGTGCCGCCGGACGATGGCGGCGAGCGCATCCTCGAGACCGAGGGCATGGCGATCGACGCGACGCGGATCTTCGTCGGAACGGTCACCGTGACTCCGCCCTTCTTCGACGTGCTCCAGGTACCGATCGTCCGCGGCCGCAACTTCGACGATCGCGACGGCGCCCCGGGGCTCGAGACCGTGATCGTCAACGATCGCCTGGCGCAGCAGTTCTTCCGCGACGAGGATCCGATTGGCAAGCGTCTGCGCTTCACGCGTCGCGACGTCGCGCCCGGACAATCCGTGGACGTCTGGCGCACCATCGTCGGCGTCGTCCCGCTGATCAAGCAGGCGTCGGCCCTCGACGGCTACGTCAATGCTGTGGTCTACATCCCGTACCGGCAGGAAACGCCGGCCACGGCGTCGCTGTTGGTGCGCAGCAGTCTGCCTCCGGGCCAGGTGATGGACACGGTTCGGCAGGCCGTGCAGGCGATGGATCCCGATCAGCCCGTCCTTCGCATTCGCACGGTCGCCGAGCTGATGGCGGGCAGCCGCTGGTGGCAGCGCACGTGGGGCGGCCTGTTCTCGATTCTCGCCGGCATCGCGCTGCTGCTCTCGGCGATCGGCCTCTACGCGGTCACGGCCTACTCGGTGAGCCAGCGTACGAAGGAGATCGGCGTGCGGATCGCGCTCGGCGCCGAGCGGCGGCAGGTGCACTGGATGATTCTCAAGTCGGGGCTGGTCCGCCTGGCTGTGGGACTGAGCATCGGCCTGGCCGCCGGGATCGTTCTCACGCGAGCGGTGAGTCGAGGGTTCATCGACGTGTCGACGAGCCACCAGGCGACCTTCGTGGCCATCGCCGTAGTGCTGTCGGCCGTTTCGATCGGCGCATGCCTGTTGCCGGTTCGCCGGGCGACACGCATCGATCCCGTTGCCGCGCTCCGGGTCGACTGACGCTCACTCACAATCGAAGCGTTCGATCAGCCTTCGCGCTTCAGTTCTTCGTCGAGCGCGGCCAGTTGATCCATCTCCCGCCGAACGGATCGCTGCGCGACGAGCATGAAGGCGATGGCGAGCGTAACCATCACAACGAGCAGACTCCATCCGAACCAGGCGGCGGCGGCGGCGTCCCCGGCCACCGACACTCGATGGCGCACCCACGGCACGAACACCGCTACCTCCGCCAACAGAATTATCCAGCCGGCACGAAGATAACGCTGCCACTGGCGTGCCCTTCGTGCCGAGTATTCGAGGAACGCAGCCGTCGACGCGTTCGATACACGGAACATGCCACGCCAGTTCCACCAACTGAACGCCAGCGCGCCGATCGCGATCGCCCCGAGCAGCGACATCGCGAGCTTCTCGAGCGGATCCGGATCGACGATCGCGCGGTGGGCGACCGCGGCGAGCGCGGTGACGCCGACGATGGCTTCGCCGGCGGCCCAGATCTTCAGCTTGCGGGCGCGGCGCCGCACGCGTGCGGCCACCGACTCGACGGCCAGCGGCGGCAGCCGGTCGGCCTGCCACTCGTCAATCCATTCGCGCAGCTCCTGATCGTGGTATGACGTCATCCCAATACCCGTCCTGCCGTCAGCAGCGATCGAAGCGCCGCCCTGGCGCGCGTCAACCGGACGGCCACGTTCGTCTCGGAAAGTCCGAGCACGTCGCCGATCTCGCGCTGTGTGAGCCCCTCGAGCATCAGCAGAACCACTTGACGATGGCCGAGCGGCAATCGTCGCAGCGCATCGTGCAGCTGGTCCCGCCGCTGTTGCCGTGCCACCGCGCGCTCGGGGTCGTCGCGGCCGTCGGTGAGCGGCAGATCGTCTTCCAGCGGTTGGGATGCGTGCCGCCGGTGCCGCTGGATATGCGTCACCATCCGGTTGTGCGCGATGCGGAAGACGAAGGTCCTGGTCGAGCACTCCCCGCGAAACCCGGGCAGCGCCTGCCACAACGCGACGCAGATGTCCTGTTCGAGATCTTCACGCTTGCCGGGGTCGCGCTCGCAGCTCGTCGCCAGCCGGCGGATCGCGGCGCCATGCTCCGCGAGGAGCCCCAGGTACTCCTGCTCACGCGTACCAGCGTCGGCCATGTCGATCGCCCGCTCCATTCTCAACCCGCGTGACGCACGATCGTTTCGCGATTGAGGAGGCGTGCGGTGAGCGCGACGGCCGCCACCGCGGACGCCGACGAGATCAGTGCCAGCGCTGCGAACATGAGGGGTGGGACGCCGTCGCCGCGCACCACTGAGGCGATCATCAGGTGCTGCCCGACCACGGGCGTCCATTCCATCCACGGCTGCGCCGGAACGGTGCCGAAGGCAAACAGAAACCCGGGGATCATCGGCGCGAAGATCAGCAACGACAGGTGCGTATTGGCTTCCTTGAACGTTCGCGACATGAGCCCGACGAGCAGCTGGAAGGCCGGCGCGAAGAGAGCCAGCGGCACCATGATGCCCCATACCAGCACGGCATCGGTCAGCGACAGCCCAATCGGAAGATCGATGTTTTGAACCCGGGGGTGGCGCAGCACGACGGCCGTGACCAAGACGGTGACCGTGACCGTGAGCAGCGCCACGATAGCGGCGGCGCCCCACTTGCCCGCCGCTATCCAAAAACGCGGCACCGGGTAGAGCAGAAGCGATTCGAGCGATCCGCGCTCGCGCTCGCCTGCCGTGGCATCGGCGGCGATGCCCATGCCGCCGACAAACGCCGAGAGCAGAACGAAGATTGGGAGCGTCGCGACGACGAGTGCGGCGCGGGCGGCGGCAGTGGAGAGATCGTGCTCCTGGAGATCGATGATCGACGCAACCGCAGGGCTCACGCCGCGCACGACGAGGCGCGATGCCGCCACCTGCCGCGCGTATTCGCCGATGATCGTCTTGACGCGCTCCGCGCGCGACTTCGACGCCGATCGGGCGCCGTCGTACACGACCGTCAGCGTGGCCGGACGGCTCGCTGAAAAGTCGGCGACATAGTCTTCGCCAATCGCGATCGCGACGTCGGCGTGGCGGCTGCGAATGCGATCGCGCAGCCGACCGTCGGCCGAAAGCAGCGTTACTCCACGCGCCGCAAGGAAAGCCTCGAGTGCGGGTGCCCGCTGCTGCCCTTCGGCGGCGGCGGTGATGGGGCCGGTGGCGCGGTCGCGTGCGATCGCGGTGACCGCGAGCGCCATGACCAGCGGTCCCCACACGCCGTAGAACAGGCCGCTCGTCAACGACCGGCGGTCGCGCACGCCGTCGCGCAACTCCTTGCCGAGCACGGTGAGCAGGGCCCTTACGCTCAATTGAGCCCCTCCTCGCTGCCGATGAGATCGACGAAGGCTTCTTCGAGGGTCAGGCGTCCGGTGCGCGCCTGCAGTTCCTCCGCCGTGCCAGTCGCCACGACGATGCCCCTCGCCAGAACGACAATCTGATCGCATACCGCCGCAACCTCGGGCATCACGTGGCTCGAGAGGATCACAGCGCGGCCCGCGCCGGCAAGACGCCGCACGTCCTTGCGAACCTCGCGTGCCGCGAGCACGTCGAGTCCGCTGGTCGGTTCGTCGAGGACCACGTTGCGGGGATCGTGAATCAGGGCGGCGGCGAGCGATACACGGCGGCGCTGGCCTACCGACAAGGTGCCCGCCCGCCGATCGGCGATCGGCCGCAGCGCAAACTGGTCGAGCGCGTGTTCGACGCGATCCGCGAGCGCGTCTCGGCCGACCAGCTGGAGCGCCGCCGAATACCGCAGGTGCTCGCGCACTGTCAGTCGATCGTAGAGTCCCGTCGACTGCGGCAGCACGCCCAGCGCCGCGCGCGCGTCGCGTGGCCGGCGCCCGACATCGATGCCGTCGACCATGGCGGAACCCTGCGACGGCTGCACCAGTCCCGTGAGGACGCGCAACGCGGTGGTCTTGCCGGCGCCGTTGGGGCCGAGCACGCCGGTGACGATCCCGTCTGCCGCGGTGAACGAGACGTTCTCGACCGCGACCACGCCGTTGTAGGCCTTGCGGATGGCGACGAGCTCCATCATGGCTGGCTCCCGGCAGAACTGAGCGCGAAGGGCGGCCGGCGCACGGCCTCGACGCAGCTGGCGTCGAGCGCCGCGGGGTCTGCGCTCTCGTAAAAGAGAGCGATCAACTCGGGCACGCAGCCGCTGAACGACGCGTTGTGCCCGGCGCCCGGGACCACGACGTGCACGCTGCGCGCGAAGGTGCGCGCCATGACCTCGCCCCAATGCGGCGGCGTGACCGGGTCGAGCGCACCCGAGAGGATCAGCGCCGGCATCGCGAGCGGGCCGGGCACGTCGCGCGGCAACGCCAGGCCCTTCGGCCAGCGGCGGCAGCGCGAGATCCAGAAGTCGGCGTAGCCGGTTCCGAAAACCGGCGATGTCGAGTCATCGCTCGCGGGCAGAGTGGCATTGGTCACATCCTCGGAGCACAGCACCGCCAGCGTCGCGCCGAGCGCCATGGTCTCCGTGGTGCCCGACGCAATTTCGAGCCATTGCGCCAGCAGCGGACCGAAATCGCCACCAGCCGCGAGGCCGAGAACCTGCGGCAGACGGCTGACGGTGGCCGGCGAGTAGAGCGAGGCGCGCAGGATCTCGACGAACGCCGCGCGCGTGAGCGTCACCGCAACGACTGCGTCGGTCCGCGGATGACGCACGGTGACCGAGGCGCCGGTCGCAACGCGCGTGAGGATCCTGCCCACCACTTCTCTTTGCAGCTCCGGGAAGGTGGTGCGGCACGCGGGATCGCTCTCGCAGTCCTCGAGGAGCAGATCGAGCGCGCGCTGGGCATCGGCCGATGCCGATGCCGGAAAATCCATGGACAGAGGCACGGCGCCGTCGAGCACCACCGACCTCACGCGCTCGGGATGCCACAGCGAGTACAGCAGCGCCGCGCGCGTGCCCCAGGATCCTCCCCAAAGATTGACCTGCTCGTAGCCAAGCGCGCGCTGCACATCGTCGAGATCGGCCAGCGACTGCGCGTGCGTGAACTGACGCGGGTCCGCATCCAGCGCGCTGAGGCACTCGGCCACGGCCCGCTCCGCGCCCGACTCTCGAGAATTGGCGAAGAGCAAATCGGTCAACGTGTCGAGCTCGTCGTCCGGTGGCGGACAGTCGAGCGGCTTCGAGCCCCCGGTTCCGCGGAGATCGACCAGGACGACGTCGCGCGTTCTCCGGATGGCGCGGAACGATCGCGCGATGAGGGGCGCATATGCGCGCGCGCCTTGTCCGGGGCCGCCCGCCATGACCATCACGGCGTCCGGCCGACCCGATCGCCGAAGCGCGGGCAGCACGGCAATCTGTATGGCGATCGTGCGGCCCTGCTGCGTGTCACGGTTCTCGAAGACCGTCAGCGAGCCGCAGTACACTTCTTCGGGCAGCCCCTTCAGGTGACAGGGTGAAAGCTTCAGCTGCCGGTGCGGGGAACAGCCTGCGAACGCCGCGAAGAGGCCGGCAAGCAACAGAGCTGTAATCGCGCGCAACTGGTAATGGCCTCCTCCCCTTACAGTCCGGGCGGACGGCAGAACCTTACGGCCCCCCAAAAAAATCTCGAGCGTGTCGATCGGGCGGGCGCCCGTTCGACGTCAGGGTAGAAGGAGAGATTTCGATGCGATTCATGGTGATTGTCAAAGCCACCAGGCAGTCCGAAGCGGGTGAGCTTCCCCAAAAGGAAGTGCTCGAAGCGATGCACCACTTCAACGAAGAGCTGATCAAGGCCGGCATCATGCAAAGCGCAGAAGGGCTGCAGAGCAGCGCCAAGGGGGCGAGGCTTCGGTTCTCGGGCAACAAGGTCAGCGTCATCGACGGACCCTTCGCGGAAACCAAGGAGCTGATCGCGGGCTACTGGATCTGGAAGGTCAAGTCGAAGGACGAGGCGATTGCCTGGGCCAAGCGCGTCCCCAACCCGACCGGGGAGGAGTACGAGCTCGAGCTGCGGCAGGTGTTCGAGGCCGAGGACTTCGGGCCCGAGCTCAACGCGCAACTGCCCGAACTGTTCGAGGCGGAACGCAAGTTCCGCGGCGATGCGAGCTGACAGCGACGTCGAAAAGGAAGGAGCACTCCGATGCGGTTCATGATGCTGGTGATTCCCAAGGGCTACGAGGCGGCGACGCCGGGCACGGTACCTGACGCGAAGGCCGTCGAGAAGATGATGAAGTACAACGAGTCGCTGCAGAAAGCCGGCGTGCTGCTGGCGCTCGACGGCCTGCATCCGCCGTCGATGGGCGCACGCGTCTCCTTCGCGGCGGGGAAGCCCAAGGTCGTGGACGGTCCGTTCGCCGAAGCGAAGGAAGTGGTCGGCGGCTACTGGCTGATAGACGTCAAGTCGCGAGACGAAGCGATCGAGTGGGCGAAGCGAGCGCCGATGTCGGACAGCGAGATGATCGAGGTCCGCCAGGTGCAGGAGATGGCCGATTTTCCTGACGACGTGCGCAAGGCCGCGGCGGGGTTCGAGGAGATGCGGGCCGGCAAGAGCGATCGCACCTAACGGACCCCATCCGCGCGCTTGCTCCAGCGGGTGAACGGTGTTGTGATCGGTAGCCGTGCCGGCTACCGATACGCATCGCGCCATAGATGCCGTCTGGCGGATCGAATCCGCACGCCTCATCGCCGGGCTCACACGCATCGTCCGCGATGTGGGCGTCGCGGAGGATCTCGCGCACGACGCGCTGGTGGCGGCGCTCCAACAGTGGCCGGACGGCGGGATCCCGCGCAATCCGGCGGCGTGGCTGATGGCGGCGGCGAAGCACCGCGCGATCGACTACTTCCGGCGCAACAAGTTGCTCGACCGGAAGCACGAGGCGCTGGGCTACGAAATGGGTCAGCAGGCCTCGGCGCCCGATCTCGACGCCGCATTGGACGATGACGTGGGTGACGATTTGCTGCGGCTGATCTTCATCGCGTGCCACCCGCTGCTCTCCACCGAGGCGCGGCTCGCGCTCACGCTTCGGCTGCTTGGAGGGCTCACCACCGACGAGATCGCGCGCGCGTTTCTCGTCGCCGAACCGACCGTTGCCCAGCGCATCGTCCGCGCCAAGCGCACGCTCGCGAAGGAGCAGGTAACATTCGACCTGCCGCGCGGCGAGGATCGCGCGGCGCGGCTGTCGTCGGTGCTCGAAGTCATCTATCTGATCTTCAACGAAGGCTACGCTGCCACCGCCGGCGACGACTGGATGCGGCCGGAGCTGTGCGCCAGCGCGCAACGCCTGGGACGCGTGCTCGCCGAGCTCATGCCGGCCGAGTCGGAAGTGCACGGCCTGGTCGCGCTGATGGAAATCCAGGCGTCGCGATTGCGCGCGCGAACGGGACCATCAGGTGAGCCGGTGCTGCTCCTCGATCAGAACCGCGCGCTCTGGGATCAGCTCCTGATTCGTCGCGGGCTCGGCGCGCTGGCGCGTGCCGCGCAGCTTGGCGGCGCCGGCGGCCCCTATGCGCTACAGGCGGCAATCGCCGCCTGCCACGCACGCGCGCGCCGGCCCAGCGACACCGACTGGCCGCTCATCGTCCGCTTGTACGACAGGCTGCTTGGGGTCGTGCCTTCGCCGGTGATCGCGTTGAATCGCGGCGTCGCGGTGTCGATGGCATTCGGACCAGCGGCCGGTCTGGCGGTGGTCGACGCGCTGGTGGACGAGCCTTCGCTTCGCGGCTATCACCTGCTCCCCAGCGTTCGAGGGGTTCTACTCGGCAAGCTCGGTCGCAGCGAAGAGGCACGCGTGGAGTTCGAGCGGGCGGCGGAATTGACGCGCAACGCCCGCGAGCGAGAGTTGATGCTCGCGCGGGCGAAGTCGCACGGGGCCACAGAATGATGCAGCAGCTGATACGATGACAGCCGTCCTCATGCCTACGCATTCGCTACGAATCGGCGACCACCCGTGGCGGGCCCTGCCGCTCGCTCTGGCCGTCATCGCGCTGGCCTGCACCGCATCGTCCGAACCGGCAGCCGCCGGGTCCGGAAAAAGGTCTGCGGCGGTAGTGGGCTCGCAGCCGGAGCAGCACCCGGTGATCGATCACCTGACGCCGCGCCGCGACGCCGTCGGACCGACGCCCGCCCGCTTTTCGTGGACGCCTATCAAAGACGCCGACTTCTACGCGATGGCGATCTGGAACGACGTCGACGTGCTGATCTATCGCCGCAACGATCTCGAGGCGCCGTTTGTCGACTGGCCGGCCGACGTCAAACTCGAGCAGGGCACCTACTTTTGGACCGTGGCCGCGTTCCGCGGCGATCGCGCGATCGCCGAATCGGGACGCGCGGCGTTCGTCGTCCTGGACAAGCCGTGAAATCTCGGGCGGCCGTGGCCGGCGCGGCGGTAGCGGCAGCGCTCATGACGACGCGGCTCGCGGCCGGGCAGCCGGCGCCGAGCGATCTGCGCTGGTACAAAGGCAACACGCACACCCACACGCTCAACAGCGACGGCGACAGTACGCCGGACGACGTCGTGCGCTGGTATCGCGAGCACGGCTACCAATTCCTCGTCTTGACCGATCACAATTTCCTCACCTCGGTTGACGGCCTCAACGCGCTGCACGGCGCCGATGAGCAGTTTCTCGTCATCAAAGGCGAGGAAGTGACCGAGAACGTGGGAGGAAAGGCCTATCACATCAACGGCCTCGACGTCGCCCGCAGGGTCGATCCACAGGGCGGCGCGTCGGTGGTCGAGATCCTGCAGCGGAACGTGGACGCGATTCGCCGCGAGAACGGCATCCCGCACATCAATCACCCGAATTTCATTTGGTCGATCAGCGCCGCGGATCTGGAGCGGGTCCGCAACAACCGCCTCTTCGAGATCTTCAACGGCCACCCGCTGGTGAACAACCTGGGCGGCGGGGGAGTGCAGGGCATGGAGGAGGTCTGGGACAGCATTCTCTCGAACGGCACGCTGCTCTACGGCCTCGCGGTGGACGACGCGCACTATTTCAAGCAGCCGGGCAATCCGGACGTGCCTGGGCCGGGGCGCGGCTGGGTGGTCGTGCGCGCGCCGCGGCTCGAGCGACAAGCACTCCTCGAGGCGCTCGAGCGCGGCGACTTTTACGCGTCAACCGGCGTCACTCTCGTCCAGTACGCCGCCAGCCAGCAGCGCGTTTCGCTCGACGTCGAAGTCACCGGCGTCTCGAAGTATCGCGTGCAGTTCATCGGCAAGGGCGGGCGCATCCTCAAGGAAGTCACTGAGCCTGTGGCGTCGTACGACATCCGCGGCGACGAAGGCTACGTGCGCGCCAGGGTGCTCGAGAGCAACGGCCGCACCGCCTGGTGCCAGCCGATAGTGATCGCGCCGCGGACAGCGCCGGCCGATCGGGCGGGTATCTTCCTGCTCGTCGCGTTCGTCGGCTCGGTCTCTGCCTGGCGATGGACGACCGCGTGCGAACGGTCCGCGTAGACGGCCGATTCAGCTCGCACTCGCATCCGCATCTTCGTCTACGCCTCGCTCGACATCGTCTCGGAACCGCAGACCGGTGAATGTCGCGACATCGCGGCCTACGGCGCGTGCGCGGTCGTGGTCACGCTGCGTGCGATCGACAAGGACCTTTCGCCGGAAGCTCGCGAGAAGCCAACCCGGCACCAGGAAAATCGCCGCCATCAGCAGCCAGATACCGAATCCGAACACGTCCGAGTGTCGATCTCCTTACAGCATGTGCCCGCTCTGCTGGAGCAGCTTGGCGACCAATGCCGTCCATCCTGTTTGATGACTGGCGCCGACGCCGGTTCCGGTGTCGCCGTGAAAGCATTCGTGGAACTGGATCAGATCGCTCCAGTGCGGGTTGCGCTGGAACAGATCGTTGCCTCCATACACCGGCCGCATGCCGTTGTCGTCGCGCAGGAAGATCCGGCTGAGGCGATTCGAGAGCTCGGCCGCGACCGCGTCGAGGGACAGCATCCTCCCCGACCCGGTCGGGCACTCGACCGTGAATCCGTCGCCGTGGTAGTGATGAAATTTCTGCAGCGCCTCGATCAGCAGGTAGTTGATCGGGAACCAGATCGGGCCGCGCCAATTCGAGTTGCCGCCAAACAGCCCCGTCGATGATTCCGCCGGCTCGTACTTGACCGTGTACGTCGCGCCGTTGACTTTGAGCTTGTACGGACGATCGCGATGGACCTGCGAGATCGACCGTATGCCGTAGGGCGACAGAAATTCGCGTTCGTCGAGCATGACCTGCAGCACGCGCCGCAGCCGCTCGCCGTCGAGGATTGCCAGCAGCCGGCGCTCCTCCTGACCGGGTGTCCGCATGCAGGCGACGTTGCCCGTGAGATCGGGCCGGTGGTGGATGAACCAGGTGAGACGCCGGCGGAACCCATCGAGCCGCTCGATCGCTTCCGGCTCCAGCGTCTGCACCGCGAGCAGCGGAATGAGCCCGACGAGCGATCGCACGCGAAGCGGCGTGCGCGAATCATCCGGTGCGTGCAGGACGTCGTAGAAAAAGCCGTCGTCTTCGTTCCACAGCTGGTGTCCCTTGCCGCCTTGCAGCTCGCCGCCGCTCAGCGCGTGCGCGATGTAGAGAAAGTGCTCCCAGAACTTGCTGGCGACGTCCTCGTAAGCAGTGTTTTCTTCGGCGAGCTCGAGGGCGATGGCGAGCATGTTGAGCGAATACATGGCCATCCAGCTGGTGCCGTCGGCCTGTTCGAGATGTCCGGCGGCCGGGAGCGGTGCACTGCGGTCGAAGACGCCGATGTTGTCCAGGCCGAGGAATCCGCCCTGGAACACGTTCATGCCCTCGGCGTCCTTGCGATTGACCCACCAGGTGAAGTTGAGCAGCAGCTTCTGGAAGACCCGCTCGAGGAAAACGCGATCGCCCACCCCCCGGCGTTTCTCTTCGATCTGGTAGACGCGCAACGCCGCCCACGCGTGCACCGGCGGGTTGACATCACCCAGTGCCCACTCGTAGGCGGGCAGCTGTCCGTTCGGATGCATGTACCATTCGCGCAGCAGCAGGATGAGCTGCTCTTTGGCGAAGTCCGAATCGACCAGCGCGAGCGGGATGGAGTGGAACGCGAGATCCCACGCCGCATACCACGGGTATTCCCACTTGTCCGGCATTGAGACCACGTCGGCGTTGTACAGATGGGTCCATTCCCGATTGCGCCCTGAACGGCGCTCGGCCGGCGGGGACGGCTGCTTGGGATCGCCGTCAATCCACGTCTTGACGACGTAGTGGTAGTACTGTTTCGACCACAACACCCCAGCGAGCGCCTGGCGCGCCACATTGCGCGCATCGTCTGAAAGCGTTGCGGGCAACACGGTGTCGTAGAACTCGTCGGCCTCGCGCATCCGCGCATCGAAGATCGCGTCGAAGCTGTCATCGACGCCGGTTCCCGCAGCTGGTGGCTCCTTGTCATTCAAGCGCAGGCGCAGCGTCGAAGATCCGCCGGCGGGCAGATCGATGGCGTAGAGCGCGGCGCCCTTGGTGCCGCTGGCGGCAGGATTCACCGCGTCGGGCTCGCCATGCACGACGAACCGATCGAATGCATCCTTGACGTACATCGCGTCGTTCTCGGAGCCGAAGAGGCGAGCCGTGTTGGTATCGTTTTCGGTGAAGAGCAGCTCCGGCGCGCCGTCAGTGTGCAGCCATCGGCGGCCGTAATGTGGTTCCTCAATGGCGATCGCGTCCGGGCAACGTGCATCGCGCGCGAGACGGGGCCGATCGACCTTTTCTGGCCAAGACCATCTGTTGCGGAACCACACCGTCGGCAGAACGTGGAGGCGGGCGGCCGTGGGTCCTCGGTTGGTCACGCGGATGCGAATGAGGATGTCCTCGATGTCGGCTTTCGCATATTCGACGTCGACATCGAAATAGCGATCGCCTTCGAAGACGCCGGTGTCGGCGAGTTCGTATTCCGGCGCGCCGCGGTCGCGGCGTCCGTTCTCCTCAACCAGAGCGGCATACGGAAACGCCGCCTGCGGATACTTGTAGAGAAACCTCATGTAGGAGTGCGTCGGCGTGTTGTCGACGTAGAAGTAGTACTCCTTGACGTCCTCACCGTGATTGCCCTGGGTCCCGCTGAGACCGAAGAGCCGCTCCTTGAGAATCGGGTCGCGGCCGTTCCAGAGCGCGACGGCGAAGCAGATGCGCTGGTGACGATCGCAAATGCCGGCGAGGCCGTCTTCGTTCCAGCGATATGCGCGCGAGCGGGCGTGATCGTGCGGGAAATAGTCCCAGGCGGTCCCGTAGGGGCTGTAGTCCTCGCGGACCGTGCCCCACGCGCGCTCGCTCAAATACGGGCCCCAGCGCTTCCAGTGGCGGATGCGCTGCCGCGATTCTTCGAGGCGGCGACCCTCAGCGGTAGTAGCCGCGGTCGCGACTTCGGCGAGGCTGTCGGCGGGGGCTTCGCTGGTAGCAGGCATCGTGCAGCTTCGATGCTCCATAGAAAGGAGAGTTTCGCCGAAATTGAGCCTCATTGAGACTCGCGGCTTCGCCGCTCGTGAGACTGGCCGCTTCGCGGCGTCGTGGGACCCGCGGCTTCGCCGGTCGTCGGAAGGGGGTCACGTGATCCATGCGAGCGCCAGAAGCAGTCCGCTGGCGGTGATAGGATCCCGTCGAGAAGTCTCCCCGCCAAATAGCGCCGAATCAGACCGTTCAGCGGTGCAGCAACGCTCCCGACGAGAAGCTCGAACCCTTGGTATGTTGCTCATCGATGTACCCGAGTCGCCTCGCCGCGTGCAGCCCGTACCCGACTTCCGCGAGCGAAAAGGAGGCGATGTTGAAGAAATTTAGACCGTCACGAAGGTGCCGGTGCGCAGATCCTTCTACCAGGTTCGCGGGCACTGAATAGGCCGCCCTCCTCAGTTGCCGCCCGAGCTCAAAGCGCTCGTGGTCCGGAAACCGTTCCAACGTAAGACGACGGACCGCGAGGTAAAGGTCGTCGGCGCGCCGCCAAGCCACGAGTTTGTGATGCGGAAGGGACATTGTTTCCTCCTGATACCTGCAAACCCAAATCCCTTCCAACGACCGGCGCGGTCGCGAGTCCCACGACGCCGCGGGAGCGGCCAGTCCCACGAGCGGCGCGGTCGCGAGTCCTACGACGCCGCGGGAGCGGCCAGTCCCACGAGCGTCGCAGCCGCGAGTCCGCTCCGAAACACGCACCTGGCCGCGACATCCAAGCGCGCGTGGAGGCGTTCAATGGGTTCAAGTACGTCACGTGCACGCAGCGAAGCTGCTCGGGATCGAGCCGGCGACGAGCGAATATCTGCTCGCAACGCTCGTCGAGTCGGGATTCCTGCGGCGCAGCAAAGACGGCCTCTACATAAGAAGCTCGAGCCGATGAACACGTTCGACGATCGCGCTGAGTGGATCGAGCCGGACGGCAACGGCGGGTTCGCGTCGGGAACCTTGACCGGCATCCGCACCCGGCGATATCACGCGCTGCTGCTGACGGCGACGACGCCGCCGACGGGCCGTATGGTGCTCGTCAACGGCGCCGACGTTTGGGTGACCACGGCGACAGGCCGGTTTGCGCTCTCGGCGCAGCGGTATCAGCCGGATGTCGTCTATCCCGATGGCCACACGCGGCTCGCGTCGTTCTCGGCCGAGCCGTGGCCGACCTGGGAGTTCGACACGCCGGATGGCGTGCGGATTCGCCAGGAGGTCCTCGTGCAGCACGGCGCCGGCGCCACGCTCGTGGCATGGCACCTGCTGCGCGGCTCGGGTCCGGTGCAGCTCGACGTGAGCCCCTTCTTCTCGGGACGCGACTATCACTCCATGCATCACGAGAACGCGGCGTTCCGCTTCGAGCCCGAGCGTCGCGGCCGGTCGCTGGTCTGGCGACCGTACGACGGCGTGCCGGCGGTCGAGATCCTGTCGAACGCCGAGTACACGCACGGGCCGGAGTGGTACCGCCAGTTCCTGTATTCGGCGGAACGCGAGCGCGGGCTGGACGATCAGGAGGATCTCGCGAGCCCTGGTGTCCTTCGCTTCACGCTTGCGACGTCACGCGATCAAGCGACGATGATGCTGCGCGCGGGCGCGCCGGAGGAGCGTGCGTCCGACGCCGACGTACTGGAGGCCTCCGACGCGATTCGCAACGCCGAGCGCGATCGGCGCGCCGTCTTCGCCAACTCGCTCGAGCGGGCCGCTGACGCGTACCTGGTCCGGCGTGGGACCGGGATGTCGATCGTCGCCGGCTACCCGTGGTTCACCGACTGGGGGCGCGACACGTTTATCGCGCTCCGCGGTTTATGCATCGCGTCGGGCCGGCTCGCGCTCGCGCGCGACATCCTGCTCGAATGGGCGGGCACCGTGTCCCAGGGGATGCTGCCAAATCGCTTTGCTGATTCCGGCGAGCTTCCCGAGTTCAACGCCGTCGACGCCTCGTTGTGGTTCGTCGTCGCGGTGCACGACCTGCTCGAACGGGCAGCCGGAGACGAGGCGTTGATCTCACCGGCGCAGCGCGAGCGGCTCGTCGCCGCCGTTCTCGCGATCGTCGCAGGCTACGCCGCTGGCACGCGCTTCGGCATCAGGGCGGACAACGACGGCCTGCTGCGCGCGGGTGTTCCAGGGGTGCAGCTCACGTGGATGGACGCGCGCGTTGGCGACCGCGTGGTCACGCCGCGCGTCGGCAAGCCGGTCGAAGTGCAGGCGCTCTGGCTCAACGCGCTGTGGGCGGCGTCGTCGTTCGACGACCGCTGGCTCGCGCTGTTCAACGCAGGACGGCGGTCGTTTGCGGATCGCTTCTGGAACGCGGATCGCTCATGTCTGTACGACGTCGTCGACGTCGATCACGTCGCCGGCACGGCGGACGCGACGATTCGCCCCAATCAGATTCTCGCCGTCGGTGGTCTTCCGGTTCCACTCGTGACGGGCGATCGCGCGCGGCTAGTGGTGGATGTCGTCGAGCGCGAGCTCCTCACACCCGTCGGCCTTCGCTCGCTCGCGCCGTTCGAGCCGGGTTATGCGCCGCGTTACATCGGCGGTCCATCCGATCGAGACGGCGTGTATCACCAGGGCACGGTGTGGCCGTGGCTGCTCGGGCCGTTCGTGGACGCCTGGATCGGCGTGCGGCGCGGCACGGGAGCCGCGCGGCGCACGGCGCGCGAACGCTTCGTCGATCCGGTTCTCCAGCGTGTGCTGAATGGCGGCGGACATCTCTTCGAAATCGCCGATGCCGAGGCGCCATTCACGGCCCGGGGATGTCCGTTTCAGGCGTGGTCGCTCGGGGAGTTGCTGCGGGTGTGCGCGCGCCACGGATGGGCGCTCGAGGGGCACTGATTCGAGGGCGCGCCCGGCGTACCGGGTGTCGTACCCGAGCCGTTCGAGCCGGACCATCCGCCGACAGTCTGCAGGCCGCTCGCCGCCGTTCGCCCCACCTCATGCAAAAAACAAGGCATTTGCGTTCCAGATGCATTGACTGACCAGAGTCGCGGGGTTACTCTCGGTCGCACTCTCCCGGCGTACTTTGGTTGTTCCCGGCGCGGCGCGCGAACCTGCTCGCGCGCGCTGAGAACTGCGCGACGCGTCGTTGCTGTGGCGGCCTGCTGTGGTGCGCCTGCGGGCGGCGCGTATTCAATTGACGCAGTGACGGTCGACTCACACAGGAGGACGGACATGTTGCGTTCCTTCGGTCGCTGGTTCGTGGCCCTCATCATCGTCGCGCTCGCCGCGCCCGCCGCGGCGCAGACCGGCGACGGCAGTCTGCGAGGTTATGTCAGAGACGATCAGGGAGGCGTCCTGCCCGGCGTCACGGTCACGGCGCACAGCCAGGCGCTGCTCACGCCGGTGTCCGGCGTGACCGATACGGCCGGCTATTATCGGCTGCTCAACCTGCCCCCGGGCAGCTACGCGTTGACGGCGGAGCTCGCCGGCTTCGCCACCTACCGTCGCGAAGGCATCGTGATGCGCGCCGGCATCACGTTCACCATCGACGTGCAGATGCAGATCGGCACGCTGTCGGAGACCATCACGGTCAGCGCCGAGTCGCCGATGATCGAAACCGGCCGTCCCACCAGCGTGCTCAACATCGACGGCGAGCTGGTGCGCGCCGCGCCGATCACCTCGCGGCGGCTGTTCAGCGACGCGCTCGATCTCGCACCTGGCGTCGGATCGCGCAACGTCGATGACGGCGTGGGACGGCGGGCCTACTATTTCCGCGGTTCGCACATCTATGCGCACGCGTTCCAGCTCGAAGGCGCGCCGGCGTCCGCCTACATCGACTCGGCGGCGCACTCGATGGGCATGGGCGGCGACACCGTGCAGGACGTCGAGATCAAGCTCGGGGGCGCCGATGCCTCGACGCCGCTCAGCACCGGCGTGGTGATGAACATCGTCACACCGCGCGGTCAGAACGAGTTCAAGGGCTCCGTGAGCTATTCGTTTCAGCCGCTCGACTGGAACAGCGACAACACCAGCGGGGGCGCGCAGCCAGGTGGGCTTCCGACGTTCCAGAAAGTAAACCAGTGGGATGCCTCGATCGGCGGGCGGATCATCCGCGACAAGATCTGGTTCTTCGCCACGTACCGGTATGCCGATCTGATCAACGGGATCAGCCGTACGCCAGAGGACCTGCTCTACCTGACGACCTTCCATCCGGATTTCGTGCCGTTCGACAACTACTCAGTCGCCAAGCAGCCGTACATCAAGGTCACGTCGCAGATAAATCCGCGGCACGAATTGTCCGGGTTCTGGCAGTACGACCGCAATCGCTTCAGCAGCAACCGCGAGCGCGATACGCATGACATCAACCCGCGCGGAACGGGCGGATCGCTCTATTCGGCGAAGCTGAATTCGGTCTGGAGCGATCGCATGCAGACGCAGATCTCGGCGTCCTACAACAACAAGGGCGGCGCCGAGGCCGACACCTACGAGAACTTCCAGGGGTTCGGTCAGTCGATTCAGGTCCACCAGACCACGACGCTATCGGGCGGCGTTCCCACCGGCTCGGGCACGCTCGTGACGATGAACAACGTCGAGACGAACTCGATCGCGCCATCGTCGATGGTGATCTTCCGGGGAGACCTGACCTACTACCATAACGGACTCGGTGGCCAGCATGAGTTCAAGACCGGCATCTGGGCCGCGCCGAGCCTTTCGCGCGACGTGTTCAGCCTCGCACTGAACGACGGGTTCACGCTGGAGCGGCAGCGGCAGATCGATCCGAACAACCCAGCCGCCGGCACCGTCCCGTACCACCGGCGTTTCACGTCGCCGCTCGAAGTGCAGACGACCGCCGCGCGCGATCGCGACGTCGCGATCTACCTGCAGGACAACTGGAAGCCGCACGCCCGCCTGACGATCAACGCCGGCATCCGCGCCGACTTCGTCCGCCGCTTCGACGACATCTTCGACATCGAGCGCATGAACAGCACCAACATCGGCCCGCGCATCGGCGGCGCCTATCTGATCACCAGTGACGCGCGGAACGTGCTGCGCGCGTTCTTCGGCCGCGTGCACGAGCAGGTGAACGGCCGCGACCCGATCACGACGTTCGGTCCGACATCGCGGCGGTTCGAGCGCAACATCTATGACAACAACGGCGACGGCGTCTTCGAGATCGAGCAGATCCAGACCGCCGCCGACGCTGCGATCAACGCGCTTGCGTTCGATCCAGACCTGCACCAGCCGTTTGTCGACGAGTACGCAGTCGGCTATGCGAAGCAGTTTCCCGGGCAAATCAGCCTGGATGTGTCGTTCAATCGCCGGTATTTCAAGGACGGCTACGCCGAGAGCGACATCAACGGCTTCTACCCCGACGGGCCCAATCAGCCTTTCCGTGGATTTGGACGGGTCGATCCCAATCAGGGGTTGATCATGCAGCAGACCAACGCGACCTGGAGCACGGTGGTGGTGACCAACCTCGAGGCCATGGTCGCCAAGAATCTCTCCAACAACTTCCAGGTCGTCGGCACGTTCACGCGGCAATGGCAGCACCTTGACGGGACGTGGAATCCGACCGACCCCGCCCTCTTCATTCAGCCCGACGCGTTCCCGAACAATGGCGATCTGTCGCGTCACCTGTTCGGCAATGGCGACGACAACAGCCTCGACGGCGGCGGCGCGGAGTCGGGTGTGGCGTATCGTCCCTTCTCGGTGCGGCTCGCTGGCCAGTACTTCGCACCATGGGACATCAGGCTTGCGGCGAGTTACGTCATTCAGGCCGGTGGCTATCTCGGACCGGTGGTGGTTCAGAACGCGTCAGGCGATCCGATCTTCGGGCCGGGAAGAGTGACGCTCGCCAACGGGACGACGCAGTCGAACCCGCTCGCCACGTCGTGGCGCTTCGCGTATGGCACGCGCAGCGACGGACAGATTCGCAACGAGACGACGCGCTATCTGCAGCTCAATCTCGGCCGGACGTTCAGGTTCGGGCGGCAGAGCGTGGAAACCGGGCTTGGGATCTTCAACGTCTTCAATACCGGCGCGCACACGCAGTGGCTCTCGGGTGCGAATCGGTTGAATACCACGCTGTATCTCTCGCGCTTCAACCGGCATCCGCCGCGCGCGTTCCAGTTGACGCTGGGATACAAGTTCTAGGCGGGATTGGCTGGTGGGGCTGGCTTGCCTGCCCCACCTGCCCGATCAAGGCACGCACGTATCCGCGATGGACCGCACCGCCGTCACGTCCATCACGGGCACCGACGGCGCCATCGCTCGCTGATTGGCGCGCGTCGGGTCGCCGCTCGGCGCGCCGATGACGACGCGCGTGCCGCCGACTTTCATGCCGATGCCTTCGTCGGCGAGCGCCGCCTTGCGCACGATGCCGACGATCGCCACCCGGTGGCCGTCGTGCTGCTTCACCAGGTCCATCACGTCCTTCTTGCCAGAGACGCGGAAGTTGCGGCCGGTAATGTCGGGACCGCGGCGCGTCCCTTCGTCTTCCGGCGCCAGCGTGGCCGTGAACACCCGACCTTTCAGGCAGCCGCGCGCCTCGACCTCGACGGAGTCGTTCGGAATGGGCTTCGATTCCTGGGCCTGCATCGTGGAGAGCGCCGCGACGAGAACGTAGAGCGTCAAGGTCATCCTGACATTGTAGACGCGTTCAGCTTCGGCGCTCGTCCCGGTTCGCCAATGCGGAGCTGAAGCTACGCAGGCGTCAGTAGCGCGGGCCTTCAGGCCCGCGATCGATGCGGTCTTGGGCCAATCTCCTCGCGCAGCGGCGCGAGCACCTGCTGCTCGAGTTGGTCTCGGTAGAAGAGGTTGTATGTGTCGAACGGAATCATGCGCAAATCGTGCGGATGCACGATATGGACGCACGACTTCTTGACCGACCGGACGTCGAACGCGTGCGCGTCGATGAACTGCATGATGATCACGCGGAAGAGATTCTCGTAGCCCAGCCCTTCCGGCACCGCCACACTCGGCAGACAGCAGAGCAGATCGCGCAGGCTGTTGACGCCCGACTGCGGCGAGTGATTCGTCGCAAACAGCTTGAGCACACCTTCGCGAACAGCATCGTCCTGCTCGAAGATGATGGTGTTGCGGCCGCCGTTGATGAGCACGTCGGGATCGATGAGCCCGGTGAGCGGTGTCACCTTCCCGCCGACCTTCAGCGCATAGGCCATGGCCAATGAATCCGGGTGGCACGGCACGGGGATGACGTCCTCCGGCCGGAACACGTGCGTCTGCTCGAGAATCGCGCGCCGCACTTCGGTAAGTGTGAGCCGGTCGGTTGCGGGATCGAATCCGTCCGCTCGTCCGGCATCCTGAATTGGTTGGAGAGTGACCCCGCGCACCGCGGGTTGCTCCAAAGCGAAATCGATGATCCTGCCCACTTCGTGATCGTTAAGCCCTTTCTTCAACGTCACCACGAGGGTTGTCGAGATGCCATGACGGTTGAGTCGCTCCAGCGCCTTGACGCGAACGTTTCGCAGATCCGTGCCGCGCAGCGCCATCAGCGCCTGCGCCTCGAACGAGTCGAACTGCAGATAGACCTCGAAGTCGGGCAAGTAGCGAGCGAGACGCTCCGTGAACGCCTCGCTTTCGGCGATCCTGAGGCCGTTGGTATTCACCATCAGGTGTCGAATCGGCCGCGCCTTCGCGAGATCCAGCACCTCGAAGAAGTTGGGATGCAGCGTCGGCTCGCCGCCTGAAATCTGCACGACGTCGGGCTCGCCTTCGTTGCGGACAACGGCGTCGAGCATGCGCTCGATCTGCTCGAGCGTGCGGAACTCCTGGCGCTCGGGACCGCTGCCGGCGTAACAGATCGGGCAGCGCAGATTGCAGAAGTCCGCGATCTCGACCAGCGAGACGCACGAGTGCTGCTCGTGATCCGTGCACAGGCCGCAGTCGTACGGACAGCCCCATTTCACCGGCGTGTTGTAGCGCTGCGGCATCTCCGGCGTCTTGATGAACACCTCGCGGCATCGGCGGTAGTAATCGACGTCGTCGGCGACGAGCACCTTCTCGCGTCCGTGCTCGGGACAGTGCTTCAACAGAAAGACTTTGTTGTCCTCGAACACGATCTTTCCTTCGAGCTTGCGAAAGCAGGTGGAGCAGATCGACAGTGCGACGTCATAGAACAGGTAGGGGCGTGTACGCGCCATGGTCATTTTCCCGCTTGCTGATCCGGTGTTCGATTCCCTAGTAGTGCGAACCATGCCCGGCGGACGAGGCGGAACGCCGACAGCAACACTCCGATGACGAAAATGGCCAGGCCGCCAAACGCTCCAACGATCCACAAGCTGTAAAGCGGATGGCCCGGTTCGGCGGTCGTGAGCAGTGCGCCGACGCAGGAAAAGACCACGAGCGCCGCAGCGCTGGCCGTTATCACAAAAAGCTGGAAGGACGTCGGGCGTCGCATCGCTAGCCTCCCGATTCCCGATCCGTTTTTGGCCTCTTCCGGATCGATTCTCCGATGCCGCCGACGATGAAGAAGCCGAGCGTCAAAGTACCGATCGCGAAGGCCCCGAGACCCGCGAGCATGCCCAATCGCGACCACATGTAACTGCTCGCCACGGGCGACGAAGCGGCCATTCCCACGAAGCACGAAAACGCCACAGCCGCGCCGCCCGCGATACCACCCAGCACCGGCAGCAACGGCGGTTGTCTCTTAGGTGCGGCGACGGTTGTGTCAGACATGGCCTCGGCCTGATCCGAGCCGAAGTAGTGTGCGAGGGCGCGGACCATGTACCCGACGGCGATGATCCCGCCCGCGCCCGATAACGAGACGCCGCCAAAGATGGCCCTGACCCAGTTGGCGTTGCTTCCACCGGTATTGCCGGCGGACATCGCGCCCATGCATCCGAACATCGCGAGCCCGGCGCCGCTAAACGCGAGAAGCAGAGCCTGAAGGATCGACGGTCCTTTTAGCGCCATGCGAGATCGCCCTCCTGAGCAGAACCGCCAGGCCGGCGACACACGCCCACTGGATCGCGGTCAGACCCAGGGCGATCGGTACGCCAGGCTTAATCGCGTCGACGACGAGACGAAACGCAAGATAGACGGCAACGAACAGGTTGAACAGATCGCCGCGTGGCAGCGTTCGCTCGAGCCTCGCGAGCGGCCACACGAGCGTGGCCATCAGAAGCGATTCGTAGATCGCGGTGGGATGACGCCGGACGTCGTCACCGAAGTCGATGCCCCACGGCATCGTCGTTGCCACGCCGTACGTGCCATCGGGAAGCCCGCTGAGAAAACAGCCGATGCGGCCGATCGCGATCCCCACCGCCATCGGCAGCACGAACAGATCCCCGGTCGCCTCGCGGATCCCGAGGCGGCGCTTTTCGATCTCGACGGCGAGCCAGCCGCCGAGGAGCCCTCCGACGAGCGTCTTGCCGCCGAGCGTTCCCTCGCTGCCCTCGAGCCAGTACAAGATGCGGCTTCCAATCACCGCGCCGACAGCCGCCGCCGTGACCACGGACCAGCGCAGGCCATCCGCGAGATGATCGCCGCGCGCCCGCCGTCGTCGCAGAAACAGTGTGAAGCCGACACCATAGGCGAGCGCCTCGAACACGAGATGCGGGTGCAGCCGCCAGTCCCCGATCGAGATCCACACGGGAAACGTCATCTCAGGCGGTGACCGCCGCGGCCCGCAACGCTAGATCCTTGACCGCGCGCAGATCGACTTTGCCGGTGCCGAGCGTCGGAATCGCCTCGACGAAGTGCAGGTCCTCGCGCTTCGGCAGCCACAGCCGCGGCAGGTCGGTCTGGCACAGCCGCTCCCACAACTGCGCCGGCGTCAGCTCGCGGTCGGTGTAGAAGGCCACCAGCCGCTCGCCGTTGGCGTCGTCAGGGACCGCGGTGACCACCACCGTTGAATCGTCGCCGAGCAGCGCCTGGATCTGCTCCTCGATCTTCATGTGCGGCACCATCTCGCCGGCGATCTTGCTGAAGCGCGAGAGCCGATCGGTGATGCGGATGAAGCCGGCCTCGTCGATCATGGCGATGTCGCCGGTCACATACCAGCCGTCGCGAAGCGACTTCGGCGGTTTTCTCGGGCTCGCCGAGATAGCCCAGCATCCGGTTCGGGCCCCTTGACCAGCAGCAGACCCTCCTTGCCGAAGAGCGGCCCTCGCCGGTGTCGGGATCGACGACCTTGGCGGCCACGCCAGGCAGCGGATGGCCGACGGTGCCGACGCGCGTGCCGCGCTGCCGCTCGCGGCCATCCTCGACGTCGGGCACGTTGACGGCCACGACCGGCGACATCTCGGTGCAGCCGTAGCCTTCGAGCAGATTGATGCCGAACTTCTCCTTGAACGCCGCGGCGATCGGCTCGCGCAGGCTTTCGGCGCCGACGATCGCGTAGCGCAGGTGCTCGAACTGCTCCGGCTCGCACTTGCGGATGTACGACGAGCAGAACGTCGGCGTGCTGATGATGATCGTCGCGCGGTAGCGTCCCGCGAGCTCGCCGATCGTCTTGGCGTCCATCGGATTGGGGTGGAAGACGACGCCGAAGCCGCTCGACCGCGGGCAGCCACAGCGTGCCGGTGAATCCGAACGAGTGAAAGAACGGCAGCACGCCGACCATCACGTCGTCCTCGCGTGAGGTCGAAGACCTGGCGCGATGGCGTCGACGTTCGCGAGGATGTTGCGGTGCGTCAGCATCACGCCCTTGGGCACGCCGGTGCTGCCGCTCGAGAAGATGACGCGTGGCGAGCTTCTCGGCGTCGGGCGCCTCGACATACAGCGCGTTGATGGCCCACGCCGGCAGGAGGTAGCGCGATCGCGAGCATGCGGAGCCTGCGCCGACGTAGTGAACTGCTTCATGACGTCTTCGAGAAACACCATGCCGTCGAGCGGCTCGATCTCGGCCTTCGTCGATGAACTCGGCGTGACGTCAGGATGGTCGTGATGCCGCAGCGCTCGATCGCGGCCGTCATCGCGTCGCGCCCGGCGGTGAAGTTCAGGTTGACCGGCACCTGTCCGGCCAGCGACAGGCCGATGTTGGCGAGCGCGCCGCCGACCGACGCCGGCAGCAGCAGGCCGACGTAGGTCTGGTCGCGCAGGTGTCGGCGCAGCCAGCGCGAGAGCAGCAGCGACGCCGACCAGCGTCCGCCCGAAGGTGAGCGGCTTGGCGGTCGTCGCGTCGGCCATCGCAGAACGAGCGCCAGCTGATGCTTCGCCGGTGCGACGAACTGGCGGCCGAGCGACTCGTTGCGCCGGCCGGCGCCGCAGCGCGAGTCGCATGCGAGCGTCTGCAGCGCGAGGCGCACTTCCGCCGCGGTGCGTCGTCGACGGCAGCGGCTCGCCGAACGCGACGGTCACCGGATAGGGCACCCGCACCGGCCACTTCCAGAAGAACCGCCCGCCCTTGAAGCTGAAGACGCTGCCCCAGACGCGATCGAGATAGACCGGCACGATCGGGACGTCGAGGCCGTCGACGATCCGCTCGAAGCCGCGCTTGAACGGCAGCATGTTGCCGGTGCGGCTGATCGCGCCCTCGGCGAAGATGCAGACGACGTGGCCGTTGCTGCAGCTCCTGTCGCGCCAGCTCGAGCGACGCCAGCGGCGTCGCGGCCGCCGGCGACCGGAATGGCCTGCATCAGCCGCAGCAGCGGATTCAACGCCCAGTGCTCGTAGATACGGCTTGTAGACGAGGAAGCGGACGAAACGCTGGATGCACGCGCCGACCAGCGCGCCGTCGACGTGCGAGAGGTGATTGCAGACGAGCAGCGCCGGCCCGCGCGACGGCACGTTCTCCTGTCCGACGATGCGGATGCGATAGATCGTGTGCGTGAGCAGCCAGAGCGAGAAGCGGACGAGGAACTCGGGCACGACGCTCAGCACGTAGATGCTGGCGACGAGCGTCATCGACGCCGAAGACGAGGAGGATGCGATCGGGCGTCCAGCGCCAGCACGTCGCGTGAAGAGCCACAGCGCCGCCGACGCCAGCATGATCGCCGACCATGTTCAGGAAGTTGTTGGTCGCCATCAGGCGGCCCTTTTCCGTCGTCGCCGCTCCGCTGCTGCAGCAGCGCGTTGAGCGGCACCGCGAACAGGCCGCCGAAGAACCCGACCATCGTCAGGTTGACCGCCGGCCAGCGCGAACGACGCCGTCGCCGATGCGACAGCAGCGATGGCGAAGAGGCCCATGCCGATCGCATCCGATCGGCGCGAGCCCGAGCTCGACCTTGTCGCCCGACAGCCGGCCGGCCGCCATGCTGCCGACGCCGATGCCGACCGCCGCGAACGTCGGTCAGGATGCCGATCCACGCGATCGCTCAAGGCCCATCACCTGCGTGCCGAACAGAATCATCGACCAACTGCAGCAGCGCGCCGAGGAACCAGAAATACGAGATGCCGATCGACCGTCAGCCAGCAGCACGCGGTTGCGGCGCAGCGCGCGCCAACGCCGCTGCACGATCTCGCCAAACGGATTGCGGTCGAGGCGCGCGCCCTGGTGCGGCGGCCGCGACGTGCGGAATGCGGAAGCTCAGCGCGGTGCCGACGACGGCGATCGCGACGACGAGCGAGACCGACGATCCACAGCCGATCGCTCCAGCGCGTCGAACAGAAGCTGCCGATCGCCGTGCCGAGCGACGATCGCGACGAACGTGCTCATCTCGAGCAGGCCGTTCGCGCGCGACAGATCGCGGTCGGGCAGGATCTCCGGCAGGATGCCGTATTTCGCCGGGCTGAAGAACGTCGCCTGCAGCGCGATGCAGGAAGAGCACGGCGTAGGTGAGCTGCAGGTGGCCGGCCACGAACGCGAACAGGCCCAGCGCCGCCGCGACGATCTCGAGCGACTTGCGTGACGACGAGCACGCGTGCGCTTGCTGTAGACGTCGGCGAGCTGTCCGGCGTAGCCGGAGAAGAGCAGGAAGGGCAGGATGAAGACGACGCCGACGAGCGACAGCTGGCGCCCGCGCGTTCGCCGTGCGCGGCCGCGTGCACGGCGAGCATCGAGACGACGATCTTGAACAGGTTGTCGTTGAACGCGCCGAGAAACTGCGTCCACAGAAACGGCTGCAGTCCCGGTCGTGCTCAGCGTGTCGCGGTAGCTGTGCGCGGTCATGGGTACTCCTTAGAAGGACCGCCGATCGGATGTCCTGAGCCGGAGCCGTGCAGAAACCGTGAGAAAGCCGTGACCGTGATCTTACCTGGCGCGCTCGCTCGAGCGCGCGCTCAGAGCCGGCCTAAGTGCCTTCTGCTCAATGAGTTGCGCAAAAACGGCTCGACCGGCAGCGACCAGCCGGCGAAGCCCGGCGGGCGCCGCGTCGAGCATCGTCGGCGAGCGCCCGTCCGCGCTGCGCGATCGCGCCGCGCCGCGGCCAGCAGGCTGCGCACGATGGCCGCTTCAACCGGCCGCGACCGTCGAGCGTCTCGAGCAGCGACTCGACCGCTGTCGCGTGTACGGATCGAACGCGTCGAGCCGTGCGCGCGCCGGCGAGCGCAGGCCGATCAGCGACGCGGCATGATCGGGATAGAGCGCTCAGCGCCGCGCGGAAGCTGCGCGGCCGCCTCGCGCGCGCTGCTTCGACGCGGAGCAGCGCCGCGCCGCGCGCGTGATGCGCGTGCATCGCGTACTCGCGGCCGTACAGGCGATGCGGCTCCGCGAGCGCGCGCTCGCGATCGAACTCCTCGATCGCCTCGTCGCACGTCGTCCTGCGCGAGCCGGACCAGGCCGAGCAGCCAGTGCAGGCCGAGCGCCGGATAGCGCTCGCCGCGCCCGATCTGGCGATCCTGGATCGCGGCGCCGTGCCGCAGCACGCGTCTCGGCCTCGGTGAGATGGCCGCGCGCGACGTGGACCATCGCCGACTGGAAGTGCGCGAACGCGAAATCGGGATAGAGCGCGAGCGTGTGCGCGCGCCGGCGCGCAGCCGCTCCTCGCCCCACGACGCGTGACCGAGGCGGAAGAGGTGGCGCCAGTTGCCGGGTTCGAGCGCCACCGCGCGGCGCGCCGCGCGCGATCGCGTCGGCGCGTGTTCCAGCGCGCTCACGAGGATCAGCGCGAGCGTGCCGTGCGCTTCCGCCAGCGTGTCGTCGAGCGCGACCGCCTGCCGGCCGTGCGCGATGGCGCGCGTCCAGGAGATCGCTGCGCCGGCGCGTTGTCGGCGCGCGTGGATTCGTACGAGCGCGAACTCGCGCGTTGGCCGAGTCCGGTGTAGGCGAGCGCGTAGCGCGCGATCGACGGCGACGGCGCGCTCGAAGTCCGCGATCGCGCGCGGCAGCTCGCGGACGTCGAGCGTTTCGACGCGCAGCCAGCCTTCCATGACCGCGCGATACGCCTCGAGGCTGGGCGTCTCGCGCGGCGTGGTGCGCCGGCGACGCGGCGCTGGCGAGCCCGAGCTCCTCGGCGAACTGCGACGCGACTTCGATCCTGCAGCTCGAAGATGCTCGTCGAGCGCGCCGTCGACCTTCGCGTCGGCGATCGCTTCGCCGCTGACGACGTCCACGACGCGCGCGGTGATGCGGACGCGATCGCCGTTGCGCTGGAAGCTGCCGATCACGGCCAGCCGGACCCGCAGCGCCGCGGCGACGTCGTGCAGCGTAGCCGCCGCGTGCGGCGCACCGCTTCCATCACGCGCCAGCGATCGACGACGCGGAACGGTCGAGCGCCACGCAGATCGGCGCTGACGGTTTCCGCGATGCCCGCCGACAGCCACGCGGCATTCGGGTCGCCGGTGACGTTGGTGAAGTCGAGAACCGCGATCGCTCGCGCCGTCGTCAGCGCGCCGTCTCGCTCGAGCGGCCGCCGGACGCCTGCCGCGTTCGCCAGCGGCGGTGGAGCAGGTTGCGGCGCGGAGGCGATCGCGCTCGACGACGCCGACGAACCGATAGCCGCGGCGCGCGACGGTCTTGATGTACTGCGGATCGCCGGCGTCGTCGCCGAGCGCCTGCCGCAGCTCGGACACCGCCTGCGTCAGCGCGTTGTCGGTGACGTTGGCGCCGGGCCAGAGCGCGTCGAGCAGCTGCTCCTTCGTGACCAGCGTGCCGGCGTGATCGAGCAGGAGGAGCAGCAGGTCGAGGAGCTTCGGCGTCAGGTCCACGGCCCGGGTGTCGCGAAGAACCCGATAGCCAGTTCGGTCCACGACAAACGGGCCAAAGCGGTAGGAGGGTTCCGGCACGCCCGCGGATTGTACGCTGTGTTAGCGTGATACCCGGATGCTGACTACCGGCAGTGCCAGCCTGACGCCGCGCTGTCTCGTCGTCGAACGGGCGTCGATGACGATCGAGGGACACGAGCTTGCCGACGTCCGTTTGAGCGGCTGGGTCTACGGTCCGGAGATCGGCACGGCGCCGGCCGTCGTGATCGTCGGCGGCATCACCGCATCGCCATTTCCCTTCGGCGATGGCGGCGACGGCAAGCAGAGCAGTCGAGGCGTGGTGGCCGTCGCTCTGCGCACCGGACCTGATCGATCCATCGAGCTACACCGTGCTTCTGTCCGAGCTGGCCGGGTAACGGGTCCACCTGGCGCGGCTTCGACGATGACGTCGAGCCTCCGGCGATTTCGGCGTCGGGCCTTGCCGATCTGGTTGCGGCGTGGCTCGACGGGTGCGGGAGCCACCGCCCGGTCACGTTTGTCGGTGCCAGTCTTGGCGGCATGGTCGGCGTTGCCTTCGCCGTGCGTCACCCCGCGCAGTGCGACAAGCTGATTGTGATTTCCGCCGGCCTTCGACCGGACGGCTGGGGCACCGCCACACGGCACCTGCAGCGCGAGCTGGTGCGCGACGGGTTGCGCAGCGGCGACGTGGCCACCGGTATGAGCCGGGCGCGTCAGATGGGCATGCTGACTTATCGCGGACGCGACGAGCTCGACACCCGCTTCGGCAAGCTCGTGCCGGGACTGAAGCGTCCGCCGGTCGCGGAATATCTCGATTATCACGGCCAGCGCTTCGCCGAACGATTCCCGGTGCGCACGTTTCTGCTGCTCAGCGAAGCGATCGACCGCGCGGCGCTCGGCGACGATCCGCAGGGCATCCGCGCCGCGCTCGCGCAGGTCACAGCGGAAACAATCGTCGTCGGCGTGCCTGGAGACATGCTGTTTCCGTGGGCGCTCCAGGTGGAGCTGCATCGCGAGCTGCAGGCGGTGGGCGCGCAGTCGTCGCTGTGGAAGCTCGATTCGCTTTACGGGCACGACGCGTTTCTCGCCGACCAGGAGCGGCTCGCCGACGTATTGCGCGACGCCAACGCGTTCGGCGGCGAAGGCTGGCACGAGCCGCGGCCGCGATTCGAGGGCGTCGGCGTTCAGCCAGTCCGCGAGCTGCGCATCGGCATGGTGGGCTGCGGGGTCGTCGGCAGGGGGCTGCTCGAGATGATCGAGCGCCAGCGCGGCGCTGTGGCCGATCGCTACGGCGTTCGCTTCCGCGTCTCGAAGATCGCCGTACGCGATGTCGCCAGGGATCGCGGGCCCTTGGTCGCGGGCATCCCGATCACCGACAAGCCGCAGGAACTGGTGAGCGATCCGGAAGTAGACGTCGTCGTCGAAGTGGCGGGCGGCATGGACGTCGAGCCAACACTCCGCGCGGCGCTGGCGGCGGGGAAGCCGATCGTCACGGCGAACCGCAGTACTGCTGGCGTCGAGGCTAGCGGATCTCGCGGTCCTCGCTCAGCGCACGCAGACGCCTCTGTACTGCGAAGCGGCGGCAGCCGCGGCCCTACCGATCCTTCGTCATCTGAGTCACCGGGCCGACGAAATCGACAGCCTCGCCGGCATCGTCAATTGCACCTGCAACTTCGTGCTCACCCGGCTCGAGCAGGCGGAGCTGTCCTTCGACGATGCGCTGGCCGAGGCGCGGTCGCTCGGGCTCGTCGAAGCCGATGGCATGGACGATCTCAACGGCGTCGATGCCGCGGCGAAGCTGTCGATCCTGGCGTACCGCGCGTTTGGCGCGTGGGTGCGTCCGGAGAGTTTTCCGGTGCGAGGGATCCGCGAGATCGATCCCGCGGACTGCGATCTCGCCGAAGCGATGGGATGCCGCATCCGCTTGATCGCACGGGCGGCTCGGGTCAACGGCGCGCTCGACATGGCCGTGGAGCCGCTACTGCTGCCGTCGTGGCACCTGCTCGCGTCGGTCGAAGAGGAATACAACGCGGTATATCTGCGGTGTGTTTCGTCCGGCGACCTCAGCCTTTTCGGCAAGGGCGCCGGTTCGCTGCCGACGGCGACGGCGGTGCTCGGCGATCTGATCGATCTCGCGCAGGACAACTCCGTCGGCTGGCCCGCCCCGCGCGCGCTGCCGGTCGCGCGTCCGGGCACCGCGACGATACCGCCGCCACGCCGTCACTATCTTCGTGTCGTCGGCCAGCCGCATCCTGGGCTGGAGCGGCGGATCGAGAGCCTGGTGCGGCGCTATGGCCTGAGCGTTCAGAACCGCGCCACTCGCAACGACGGCGAACGCATCTATCTCGGGTTCATGATCGCGGCCAGCTCGGAAGAGCGAATCGAGGAAGTGCGCGACGCGGTAACGGCGCTGGGACGCGTGGAGCAGGCCCTGATTCTGGGAGTGCTCGAGTGAGCGACCTGTCGGCGTGGCTCGATCCGGCAGGATGTCCACAACAACGGCCTCCCCTCGACGCGATGTCGCCGGCGACGCGTCAGCTCCACGACGCGCTCGATGCGCACGCACGTCGCACGGGCCTGCCTTATCTGAATCCTGACGAGCCCACGGTACAACTCGATCTGTTTGGATCGGCGCGGGCGATCGCGTGGCAGGAATCCAAGGCCTCGTTTCTCTTCGCCGCTGAAGGCTGCTGGTCGGAGCTGCCGCATCTCTACGCGCGCTACGGCACTACCGCGACGCGTCAGTTGATCGATCGCATCCGGCGCCTGGAGCGAGCCACGTGCGCGCTGGTGTGCGATTCGGGGATGCAGGCGACCGCTCTGATCTTCGACGCGCTCATGGCGCCCGGCGCACACGCTGTGCTCCATCGGCAGGTCTACAACAAGACGAAGACGTATCTCGAATGGCTCGCCGCGCGGATTGGCGCGGGGGTCACGATCGTGGACGACGGCGACAGGGCGGCGCTTGCGGCGGCGATTCGGCCTGAGACGCGGTTCGTGTTTGCCGAGACTTTCACCAATCCGCTGGTGCGCGCGCAGGACCTCGACGCGCTCGGCGCAGTCGTGGCGTCGGCAAAGGCCAACGCGCCGGCACTAAAGCTGGTGATCGACTCCACGATTGCGACGCCGTGGGCCTTCAAGATGCCGCTCCTCGATCAGGGCGTGGACATCGTCGTCGCAAGCGGTACCGAAGGCGCTGGGGGGCCACGACACCGACCTGTGGGGCTACATCGCCACTCGCGACACGCCGTTTGGCAACAGCGTCATGGATCTGGTCGCCATGCGCGGCGGCATCCTCGACTGGCGCCGCGCGGCGGCTGTGCTCGCGCGTTTCGACGAGGCCAACGAATTGCACGCGAAGCGGTCGGTGACGGCCGCACGCCTGGCCGCCTTTCTCGCTTCGCACCCGAAAGTGAGCGAAGTCTTTCACCCGTCGCTGCCGGGCCATCCCGACCGAGCGGCGATTGCGCGGCATTACGTGCGTCACGGCTCGATGCTCTCGTTCCGAGTAAAGGACGCGGACGAAGGCTGCGCGCGGCACATCGCGGATGTGCTCGCCACCACGGTGATCGTGCGGTACGCGCTCTCGTTCGACGGCCTTGCGACCAAGGTCAACCATCACAAGACCGTGTCCGAGTACTTCACACCACCGGAGCAGCTGCGCCGGAATAGCTTCGACCGCTTGATTCGGCTGGCCGTCGGCGTGGAGGACGCTGACGATCTAATAGCGGCGCTGAACTGGACGCTGTACCATGCGCACACAATGACGCCGGCGGACCTCGAGGCCTGGCAGTCGGCTCGAGCAAGCTCGCTCGGCGTTTGAGGTCGCTATTCTGCCGCTGGAAGGTGACGTGCTGGTGCTGAACGGCGTCGACCCAAAGAGCAAGGCCGGGGCTCGCTGGCGGCGAGTGAGGTCGCGGGCGGAAACTGAACATCCTTCGTCGCAGCTTCGTCTCAGGAGCGAGTGCGCTCCGGCGGGCGCGCCGAGGAGGGCCGATGGTACTCACCAGGCGGGGTTCACGAGCGTCGCTGGCCACACTCACTGCGGCCGCAGCGTTCATACTCGGCATGCTCGCAGGCATCGGCGGCCTGGCGCTTGCGCTTGCTGTGCTGTCCACGCCGCAGCCTCGAGATCAAGCCGTAACAGCGTTCGTATTGTTCGGCGTTGGCGCCGTCAACGTCGTGTCCAGTCTTGGCGTTCGTCGATGGGAGCGTCGCGCCCGAGTCGCCAGCGCACTTGCCTGCGTGTCGCTCATGATCTACTTTGCGGCCGGGCTCCACGACTTTGGCGAGCTTTTCTGGGCGCACGGTGTGTATCTGCTCATGCTCCTCGTCCTCCACTACGAGATGCGGCATTCGCGTGCGGCCGAGCCGAACGCTCGAGGGGCCGCGAGCTGATTCGATTTCGTCGAAGCAGAATGAACCTGATCAAGCGAGCTCGGCGGCGAATGGGTGGGGCAGCCGAACGCGGTGTTTCGGAAGCGCTGGTCGATCGGATTGTCGCGTTTCTCTCCACGTACCAACCGGTAGGATCAGAGCAGCGGCAGTAAACCGTCGTCAGGACGCTGACTTCGCCGAAATCCGGCGCTTCGCCTTCCATGGACCTCCGCGAGCTTCGCAGCCTCCTCGTTCTCGCCAATTCGTTCAAGGAAGGCGATCTCCTCGTCGGCGGGACACGCGACGACGCTGTCCGGGAGGATGCGCGTCGTTCGCTTCGAGCCGTGACCGTCGGAACAATCGACAAGACGACGCTCATCGACGACAGCGTCAGCGAGTCAATCGCCCGTGGTCTCGACCGCGATCTTCAGCGGGAGATCTCACCTCTCACTGTCCAGCAGCTTGCCGAAATACTGCTCGAAGACGGAGGGCCGGCATGGATTCGGCGGTATCGAAACGGGCTTTCGAGCGAGGCGATCGCCGCCGTCGCCAAAGTGATGAGCGACGACGAGCTGTCGTCGATCGCCGGGCGGCTGTTCAACCCGTTGCCTGGCGAAGGCATCAAAGTTGGCTCGCCGCGTCATCTTGGATCTCGGATTCAGCCGAACAGCCCAGGCGATAGCGAGGACGAGATTCTGCTGTCAATCTTCGAGGGCCTCACCTACGGCTGCGGCGACGTCATCATCGGCCTGAACCCCGCGAGCGACGAGCTCGATACGATTGTCCGCCTCGAGCAGCTTCTCGGCGATGTCGTCCAGCGGCTGCAGCTCCCGACGCGATATTGCGTGCTGTCGGATCTGCCGAAGCAGCATCGCGCCCGCTCGCGGGCGAAGCTTGACGTCGGCTTCCAGAGCCTCGCCGGCACGTCAAAGGCTCTTGCCGGAATGGTGGGACTCGACGTCCGCGGCGTGCTCGATCTGGCGCGAGCGTTCGACGGACTGTATTTCGAGACCGGCCAGGGTTCGGCGGTGACCAACGGGGCCGCGGAAGGCGTGGACATGGTCACGCTGGAATCGCGCACCTATGGCGTCGCGCGTGCGATCGGGCAGCAGACCGGCCGGTGGATGATTGTCAACGACGTGGCCGGCTTCATCGGCCCGGAGGTGTTCAAGACGCCCGAGCAGCTCGAGCGCGCCTGCCTCGAGGACTCCGCGATGGCAAAGCTTCACGGCCTGACGATGGGCCTCGATGTCTGCGCCACGTTTCACATGGGCATCGACCCGGCGATGCTCCGCCATCTCACCGAGCGGATTGCGCAGCGCGCGTCGCCCGCTTATCTCATGGCGGTCGCCGGTAACGCCGATCCGATGCTCGGCTACCTGACCACCTCGTTTCGCGAGCATCCCCGGCTCCGGAATCGGCTCGGTCGAACCGTGACCTCCGCGATGCAACAACGGTTCAACGAACTGCAGGGCGCATCCATCGCGTCGCTGTACGCGCGGTATGCGCGGGCGAGCGAAGACGAGGGGCGAGCGAAGGTGAAGGGTCTGCGCGACGCCGGATTCGATCTCGGCTATGCGCCGGAAGAATCCGCGCTGGCAGAAGCACGCGTCGATGCCATTTTCGAGCACGCGCGACGTGCGCTCTACGCCACGCTCGAACAGAGCGTTCTCGACGCGGCTCTCGGTGAGCACATACGGGTCCACACGCGCGCCGTCGATCGCGACGACTATCTCGCGCACCCGCCGCAGGGTGAGCGGCTCGACGCCGGGAGCGCCCGCGATCTCGAGCGCCTGCCCGCGTCACGCCGTGCGGGAGCCGTGCGGCTCGTCGTCTCGGACGGTCTCAACGCCAACGCGGTGAACGAGCAGCTTCGATCGCTCGTTCCCGCGCTTCGCCGGGAACTGTCCGATCGAGGCGCGATGCCGGGCGAAGAGGCCGTGGTCGTCACCAACGGGCGTGTGCGCGCGGGTTATCAAGTCGGCCAGATTCTCGATCCAGACGTGGTCGTTCATGTCATCGGCGAACGTCCGGGCACCGGGCTCAACTCCGCATCGGCGTATCTGACCTACGGCCGAGACCCGGCTGGCCGCTCGCGTTGGGGCCCCGAGCTCGATCACTCGTGCACGACTGCAGTGTGCGGCATCCACCCGCGCGGCAAGCCTCCCGCGGCGGCGGCCGCGGAAATTGCGCGGGCGGTTGTCCGGATGCTGGAGACACGCCAATCTGGCGTCAGCCTCTTGTAGCGGTTTGCTGGCGGCGCGTCAGCGGATCCGCCAGCCGTTCACCGGCCCGGCGTGAAAAAACGCCGCCGGCGTCATCACGCCATCCTTCTTGAACACGATGCCGTCCTTCATCACGAAGTGGACTTTCTTGAGCGTCTCCAGATCGTCGAGCGGATTGCCCGGCACGGCGATGAGATCGGCCAACAATCCGGCCTTGATCGGCCCGCGCGTGGTCTCGGTCTCGCTCACCTTGTAGCCATTCACCGTCATCGCGCGCAGGACATCGACGTTTGGAATGCCGGCATCCTGCCAGCTGCGCAGAAATTCGAGACACAGCTCACCGCGGGTCTTGCCTTCGACCCAGTAGTCGGCGTCGGTTGAGAAGGTGAGCGGCACCTTGTTGTCGTAGGCGTTTTTCAGTCCGGCCACCGTTCGCTTGTACGCCTCGGCCGACACCGGATGTCCGGCAAGGCCCGGAGGCGTCTCGGTGCCGGCCCGCCAGATGCCCTTCTGCGCCATCAGCTTGTGGGTCTCGTCGTCGAGCGCGCCCGAATGCGCGATCGACCAGATGCCGGCCTCGATGGCTGCGCGCGCGCCGCGCGGCGTCTGCACGTGTCCCTCGACTTTGAGATTCGCCTTGGCGGCTTCACGCATGACGAGGCGGATTTCGTCGGCGGTATAGCCGTACGGCTTGCAGTCCACGCAGATCTTGATCACGCGTGCGCCGAAGAGGATGTTCTGGCGCACGGCCTTCACGATTTCGTCGGGCGTGTCGGCGTCGAGGTACTCCGGATAGACAATGTTGTGGTCCTTGGCCATCTCGGGCGTCGGAAAGAACTGGCCGCCCATCCCGCCGATGATGATCCCGGAATTGATGATCGTCGGTCCGGGGATCCAGCCCTGCTCGATCGCCTGGCGGAGCGCGGTGTCAGCGTAGTTGGCGTTGTTGCCCATGTCGCGCACGATGGTGAAGCCCGACGCAAGCATCTGAATGCCGTTCGACACCGCCTGGATCGCGCGCAGCGCCGTCGATTCCTGCACGTAGGTGTAGTAGTAGACGTTGTTCTCGGGCACCGGCTTGTAGGTGAGTGCCAGGTGGTTGTGGGCCTCGACCAGGCCAGGCATCACCGTCGACGACGAGAGATCGATCACCTGCGCGCCCGGCGGAATCGGCACAGCGGGCCCGACGTCGCGAATGCGATTGCCCTCCACGAGGATGA
The DNA here is from genome assembly GCA_963807105.1 of uncultured Acidobacteriota bacterium. Classification (GTDB taxonomy): domain Bacteria; phylum Acidobacteriota; class Vicinamibacteria; order Vicinamibacterales; family UBA2999; genus DASPWV01. The sequence goes on from CAWEAM010000009.1 coordinate 213,468, forward strand.
CCTGGTTGGTGAGGATGCGCCCGGCCTCGGGGTCGAGCAGCCGGCCGGCGCGGATGACGGTGGGTGCCGCCGTCGGCGCCTGGGCGCCCGCCGACACGAGAAACAGGAACGGAACGCCGAGCACGGCCAGCAGACGTCGCATCGTCTTTCCCTCCAGCGCGGGCATTGTACGCCGGGCTTGACGGCCACCGTTTCAAGTGTTATTTTTCTCGCACAAGTGTTAGAAAGATAACAGTCACGATGTCATCACCCCTTGCCGCGCTCACCAGGCGTGAGCGCCACATCATGGACATCCTGTTCCGGCGCGGCCGGGCCACGGCCGAAGAGGTCATGCACGAGATGCCGGGCGAGCCGAGCTATTCGACCGTGCGGACGCAGCTGCGCGTGCTCGAGGAAAAAGGGCATGTGCGCCATGAAGAAGATGGACGGCGCTTCGTCTACATGCCCGCGGTCGGACGCGCCACGGCGCGGAAATCGGCGCTGCGGCACATGGTGGACACCTTTTTCGACGGCTCGGTGGAAAAGGTCGTCGCCGCCCTCGTCGGCGGTGACGCCATCCGATTGAGTGACGACGAACTGAAGAGGATTGCCGATCTCGTGGCAAAGGCGAAAAAGGAGGGCGGCAAATGAATCTCCTGGTAAAGAGTGCAATCGACGTCGCAGTTGTTCTCCTCCTCGCCTTCGCGGCGCTGCCGCTGCTGCGGCGGCAGTCGGCGGCGCTCCGGCATCTGGTGCTCTCGGCGGCGCTTATCTGCGCAGCCGTGCTCCCCGTGGTCGCGCTCTGGCTGCCGGAATGGCCAGTGCCTCTCCCGGTTGCGCCGCCGTCGCTGAGCGTCACGTTCGACCTAGCGATGGGGAAGGCGGCGGCGCCGGTGGCCGGGGCTCAGATGGCGGACGGGTTGTTGGCGAGCGCTCCTTCGACCGACTGGTTCGCGCTCGCGCTGTGGGTATGGGTTGCCGGTGCTGCTGTCGGGCTAGGCACGCTGTCCTTTGGATTTGCGCGCCTGTCTCGGCTGTCAGCATCGGCGCGCACCGATCGGCACCGGGGTGTGGACCGCGCAGGCCGAAACCATTCGGCGTGAGCTCGGGCTCACTCGCCCGGTCACACTGCTCGAAAGTAGCGATCCGGGTCTGCTCGTCGTGTGGGGGGTGCGCACGCCACGCATTCTGCTTCCGGCCGCCGCTCGCGAATGGCCGCTGGCGCGCATCCGCATCGTCTTGTATCACGAGCTGTCGCACATCCGCCGCGGCGACTGGGTCGTCCAGTGCGTGGCCGAAGTGATGCGCGCGGTCCATTGGTTCAACCCGCTGACGTGGGCTGTATGCGGCCGCCTGCGCCGCGAAAGCGACCACGCCGCAGACGATGCCGTGTTGAGCGGTGGCATCGAGGGATCTGATTACGCCTCGCATCTCGTGGATATCGCGCACGCGCTGCGTCGCCGCCGCTTGTGGGCGCCGGCGCCGGCCATGGCGCACACATCAGGATTCGAACGGAGGGTTCAGGCGATGCTCAAAGAAGGGATCAACCGGCGTCCCGTCTCCACGCTGGCAGCGGCGATCACGCTCATGAGCTGCGTGGCCGTGGCGGTGCCGATTGCGGTCGTGACCGCGGCCGATCAGGTGCTGGCTTCGTTCACCGGTCGGGTCGTCGATCCGACGAACGCTCTATTGCCGGGCGCCGTCATCACGCTGACCAACACCCAAACGCAGGCGAGATACGAAGTCACCACCAACCGCGAAGGGCGTTATGAGATTCCGGGCGTTCCTCCGGGTCAGTACGTGATGGAGTCGCGGCTGCCCGGTTTCGCCCCGCTCAAGTGGGAGCTGACGGTGAGCGGCCAGAACATCGATCGCGACCTGATACTGGAGCTGGGGCGCCTGCAGGAGACGATCACTGTCGGCGCCGGCGGCGGCTGGAGTCCGTCGCGTCCGAAGGATCCGGATCAGGATGCACGCATCGAGGCGTACAAGAAAAAGCTTGCCGCGCAGGAAGCCAATTGCGCCACCAGGCCGCAGACAACGGGTCCCGAGATAGGTGGCAATATCCGGGTCCCGTCCAAGCTCCGCGACGTGCGTCCGGTATATCCGGCCGCGCTTGCAAGCACCGGCGTCAGCGGCACCGTCGTGCTCGAGACGGTCATTGGCACCGAGGGCTACGTGCAGGAGACACGCGTCGTGTCAGCCTCGCATCCCGAGTTCGCCTCGTCGCTGATTGCCGCAGTCAAGGAGTGGCAATTCAGTCCGACGCTGCTGAACTGCTCGAAGATGGAGGTCAAGATGACGGTGACCGGCAACTTCGAGTACCGGCCATAGCGTTGCAGTGCGCAGCGTGACTCTCGCCGGCGCCGGTGCCGCCACCTACTTGCAGGCGACTTCGGCGGGTCCGGCTGCTGCGTCGAGAGGGGCCGCGATGGTCACGCCGCGAAACTGAGTGACAATGATGGTCGATGTCCTCGTCCGGCAGCATCGACCTTCTCGTTTTTGGACCTCATCCGGATGATCTCGAAATCGGCCTCGGCGGCTGCATCGCCAAGCACGCGGCGCTCGGCCATCGCGTTGGCCTGTGCGATCTGACGCGCGGCGAGCTGGGCACGAACGGCACTCCTGAAGAGCGGCTCGCCGAAGCGGACGCGGCGCGTGATGTGCTCGGCGCGGTGTGGCGCGAGAACCTCCGTCTGCCCGACGGTGACATCGGCGGCGATCCCTCACACCTGCGGCAGGCCGTGGCGTTCATCCGCTCGGCGCGCCCGAAGACGATTGCCATTCCCTACGGCAAGGACCGGCATCCCGATCACGTCGCCGCCAGCCGGCTACTCACGCGCGCTGTGTTTCTGAGCGGCCTCACTCGCTACGCCGCGCCCGGCGAAAAGTGGCGCGCCGACTGGCTGCTCTATTACTTCATCAACGACTCGACGCGGCCGTCGTTCGTCGTCGACGTCTCGGCGCAGTACGAGGCCAAGCGCGCCGCGCTGGCGTGCCATCGGACGCAGTTCATGCTGGCGGCGCCAGGCGCCGAGCAGACACGGCTCAACACGCCGCGCTTTCAGCAGCTCATCGAGAGCCGCGACGCGCAGTTCGGCGCGCTCGTCGGCGTCGCCTTTGCCGAGGGCGTGGTCGCAGGCGAGCTGCTCACGCGCGAGCACCTGCTGAAATGAACATCGGCATCGTCTGTTACGCGTCGGTCGGCGGCAGCGGTGTCGTCGCGTCGGAGCTGGCGCGCTGTCTGGCCGACCGCGGCCACAAGACGCACGTGATCAGCAGCGACATGCCGTTCCGCTTGCGCGCGCCGGACGCACGCATCCGCTTCCATCGCGTCGAGACGCCCGGCTATCCGCTCTTCCGCGAGCCGCAGTACCTGCTGGCGCTGGCCAACCGGCTGGTACAGGTGTCCCGCGCGCACCACCTCGACGTCATCCACGCGCACTACGCGATTCCACACGCGGCCGCCGCCTACCTCGCGCGACAGATCCTGGCGAGCTCCGGCGTGTCGCATGTGCCGCGCACCATCACCACGCTGCACGGCACCGACGTGACCATCCTCGGCGCCGATCCGTCGTATCGGGAAACGGTCGCGTTCTGCATCGATCAGTCCGATGCCGTTACCGCCGTCTCCGCGAGCCTGCGCGACGACACCAAGCGCGAGATGCCGGTACGCAGCGAGATCGCCGTGATCCCGAACTTTCTCGACTGCGGTTTTCATCGTCGCGCGCCCGATCCGGCGCTGCGCGCGCAGTTCTGCGCGCCGGGCGAGAAGCTGGTGACTCACGTGTCGAACCTGCGGCCGGTGAAGCAGATCGACGCGGTCGTGCGGGCGTTCGCGCGAATACGCGCGCGCGTCGCGGCGCGGCTCCTGATCGTCGGCGAGGGCCCCGATCTCGAAAAGGCGGTGCAGTTGGCGGCGGAGCTTCAACTGACGCCGTATGTCGAGATGGTGGGCGAAGCGCAGGACGTCATCGCACTGCTGTCGATTTCCGACCTCTTCCTGCTGCCGTCGCTGCAGGAAAGCTTCGGCCTCTCGGCGCTCGAGGCGATGGCCTGCGGCGTGCCGGTCGTGGCGTCGCGCGTCGGCGGACTTCCCGAGGTGGTGGAGGACGGCGTCGCCGGATTCCTGCATCCACCCGACGACGTCGAGGCGATGGCGCAGAGCGCGATCGACCTGCTGATGGACGACCGCCGGCGGGCCGAGATGGGTGAGGCCGCGGTCCGCATCGCGAAGGAGCGGTTCAGCGCGGAGCGGATCGTCCCACTCTACGAGCGTGTGTACCAGAAGGTAACTTCAGCGGGTGCCTAGGAGTGCCTGGAGGTGCCTGAAGTGCCTGAGGTGCCTGAAGTGCCTGAGGTGCCTGAGGTGCCTTGGGTGCGGGGTGCTTCGGTGCTTGGTGCGGGGGCTTCGTGTCTGCGTACTCGCGGACCTTCAGGTCCGCGACTCTCCGGGAACGAATGCCAAGGTGCTTGATGGAATCCACCAAGCACCCTAGGCACCTATGAGCGTTAGAAGTTCAAACTGAACCCGACGCGGATGATGCGCGGGGCCAGAATTTCGGCGGGGCCGAGATACGTGCTGCCCACGCCGTTGTTGATGCGCACCACCGTGTCCGCATTGCCAATGTTGTAGAAGTCGGCATACGGCCGGATGCTGCGGCTGCCGAAGCGGAACGTCTTATCGACACGCAGGTCCACCATCGTGACGTTATCGAAGCGCTCGTCGCCGCGCGGGCTCAGCGCGATGGTCTGCGTTGCGCGCGTCAGCGACACGCCCTGCGTTGCCGCGAATGCGCGCGTGATCTGATAGGTGGACTGATAGGGATATCCGTTGTTCGCAATCAGCGAACCCGCGAGCGTGATCTCATACGGCAGCTGATAGCTCCCGGAGAGCCGGAAGGCGACTTCCGAGTCGTTGCCGATGATCCCTTCGGGGAACATCGTGTTGTTGGGATCGTTGAGATCGTTCACATTGGGGACGTTGGTGAATCCGCCCTCATTCTTGCCGAGGGTGAGACCCGCCACCATCTGCCATTTCGCCGTGAAGCGCTTGCTCGCGGTGAACTCGACGCCCTTGTACTCGGTATCCAGGTAGTCCTCGTTGCCGCGGATGGTCGTGTTCGCGCTCGTCAGAGTCGAGGCCAGGTTGTAGGCCGTCACCGTCATCGGCGTCGGGTTGTCCACCGTTCCGCCGGGGCCGTTCGGAATAGTGATCGTGAACGGGGTGTAAGTGCTCGCCGGCACTGCAATGTTGCGCTCGCCGAACTGGTCACGGTTGGTGCGGTAGTAGAACATCGTGCCCAAGCGGACGCCGCCGCGGAGCTCGGTTTCGAAACCGGCGGTCAGCTCGTCCGAATAGGGCCAGCGCACGTCGTCGGCATAGGTGAAGCCGACCCCGCCGCTGAACGCGCTGCACTGCGAGACGACCACCTCACTTGGTTGGAAGACGCCGTCGCCATTCGGGTCGCTCCAGGGGCAGGTGCGCGAGCCGTTCGCGAGCGGATTGACGTTCGTCACGCGGTCGATGCCGACCTGCAGCGCGTAGCGGCTGTAGCTCGCCTTGATCGCGGTGCGGCCGCTGCCGGTGAGATCGTACGACGAGCCGAGGCGCCACACGGCCTTGTTGTGGTTGATCACCTCGCGCTCGGAGATGCTGAGCGGCGGGGCAAACGTACCTCCGGGATTCGACTGATCGGGCAGCTTGCCGACGTACTTGTCCCAGCGCGCGCCCAGATTGAGCGTCAACCGGTTCATCGACCAGGAGTCCTGGAAGAAGAGGCCAGTCACGTAAGCCACGTTCGTGGGATTCACCGGTGTATTGAACTGCCGGATCTGGGCCGGGGCGAGGTTTGAGTATTCGACGTAGTGGTCGCCCTTCACCGAATACTGCGACTCGTAATACAGACGACCCCACTGCACGCCGCCCTTGACCAGATGCTCGCCGCCGAGTCCGCTCTTCGCGTAAGAGAAGGAATTGTCGAACTGGTGCCGCGAGTTCGGCTGGTGTTCCTCGCGGGTTGCGGCAAAGAACGCCTCCGATCGCGGGGTGTCTACTTTGCGAATGGCGTCGTCTGGGGTGCCGGGCTGATAGAGGTAGTTGGTCTGGCCGTCCATCACGCTGAAGTTGGATTCGAACACCAGCCGGTTGAAGATGCCCGTGTACTTCGCCTGCGTCGTCTGCGCCGGGTTGGTCTGCACCAGCGATGCGATGTCCGGGACGATGTTCGGCGGGGTATCACGGCGATGACCGCGGATCTTGTCGTTCCAGAGGTAAGAGAACGACAACTTCTGGTTCGTCGTCACCTGTGCAACGACCTTGCCCGAGTAGTTCTTCAGGTCGTTGTCGTCGAGCGCCTGTGAACCATCGGGGTTGCGGGCGTTGACAAGCTTGTTCACCACCCACTTGCGGATCGTGCCGTTCACCCACAGACGGTTCTGGACGATGGCGCCGCCGCCGGAGAGATTGAAGTCGTACGTCTTCAGCGTCGGGTTGCCGAGGAAGACCTGGCCGACGCGGGCGGCGTCCTCTGCCGCCTGGAGGTGATTCTCAGACTGCAGGTCGTCGTTAGAGAAGTTGTAGCGCGCGTTGCCGCGCCAGGTGTTGCCGCCGTCCTTGGTGACCATGTTGATCGACACGCCGCCGGCGAGCATTTCCGCCGGGATCGCCGAGGTCATGTAGTTGACCTCCTCGAACATGCCCTGGTCGTAATACAGCATCGTCGCGCCGCCGCCGCCGCCCGGCCAGTTCACGGTGGCGCCGTCGATGTTGTAGCTGACGTCGTTGGTGTTGGAGCCGTGGGCAGAGAGCGAGCTCTGCTGCATCGACTGCGTGCCGCCAACGTCGTAGGTGGCGACCTGCACTCCGGGAATCAGCTTGGCCAGCGACCACGGGTCGCGTCCGCTGGGCACGCCCTCGAGAATCTCCTGGCTCATCACGGTCTGCTGCACGTTCGACCGCGTGTCGACGGTCGGCGACTCGCCGGTGACCGTGATTGTCTCGCTCACCGATCCGACTTCGAGCTTGGCGTTGACGGTGGCGACGAACGCCGCGTTGACGCGAATGTCGGCGCGCTCGATCACCTTGAAGCCCTGAAGCTCGAACTTGACCGAATAGTCGCCCGGCGGGAGGCGATCGAAGCGATACGCGCCGCTCGCATCCGTCACCATCGTCTGAGTGCCGCCAATGAGCCGATCGCTGGCGAGCGACACGGTCACGCCCGGCAGAATGGAGTTGCTGCTGTCGCTCACGACACCAACGATCGACCCGGTCTGAACCTGGGCAAACGTCGGCGACGCCACGAGCAGTAACGCAAAGCAAAACAACGCACGACCTAACAACTGCATAGTGGTTCCTCGCCTCGTGGGAAAGTCCTAGCGGTCCTGGCGCGAATCGGCAATCGGACCTCTAGCGGATCGGGGATTCCGATGGTCGCGAGAGTACGTCCCATTCCGCGGCGGCGTCAAGGCAGTTATGCTTTCTGTTCCCGAACGCTGGGCTGGACGGCGGCCCAGCTGGATGAGTTGTGGGATGCGTGGTGTCCAAAACGGTCCAGGAGCGCAACAGACGCACGCACGCGAAAGACTGTGATTGGCGCGGTGACGATTGGCGTGCTCGTGGTGATGGGCGGGTCACGCCCCTCGCAGCGAACTGTCGGCGAGTAGAAATCGCGACAGCAGGTCGCGAACCGCGCGATGGTCGTCGACGTAATAGCGGCCCTGCGTCTGCCCGGTGCCTACCGCGATCGTGATCGCGGTCTGCGGCAGCGCGTCGAACAAGTCTTCGTCGGTACGATCGTCGCCGATCGCGACCACCGCGGCGGCCGGATCGTGGCCGGCGATGACTCGCTGACTGACGAGCGCCTTGCTCACGCCTGCGAGCCGCACCTCGATCACTTTCTTGCCTTCGAGCACTTCGAGCGGCTGATTGCTCAGCGCTTCGCCCAGCAGCATGCGCAGCTCGTGCGCCTGCCGCGTCCCGAACTCCGGCTCCGCCATCCGATAGTGCCAGGCGATCGACGCGCTCTTCTCCTCGATCAGCGAGCCGGGTGTCACCGTGGTGAACTGCTCGAGGATTGGGTAGATGCGGCGGAGACCGTCGCTGGCCGCCTGGGGCATCGACGTCCAGTCGCCGGCCGGTCCCGGACGATGCCAGAAGCCGTGCTCGGCCCACAGCGTCACCGGCAGTTGGCCGAACCAGTCGTCGAAGACCTCGCGCGGACGGCCGCTCACCAGATGAATCTCCGTTCGCGGGCGGACGGCCAGCGCCTGCAGCAGGGTCAGTAGATCCTGATCCGGCGCCGCCAGATCGGGTGCGCGCGCGATCGGCACAAGCGTGCCGTCGTAATCGAGCAGCACGGTCAACGGTCCCGTCCGGATCGCGTCGATGATGCGGCTCAATTCCTCGCGCGTGGCGCGCGCCGGCGGCTGCGCCGCCGCAGCGCCGCGAAGATCGCTCGTGAAGCGGTCCGCCCAGTTATGCAGGTTCTGCTCGGCGACGCGCCGCCGAAGATTCTGCATCCGCGTCCGCCGCTCGGCGCGGTTCATCAGCAGCGCATGGCGCAGCGCGTCGGCGACCGCGTCGACGTCGTACGGGTTGACGACCACGGCCTCGCCGAGCTCGGATGCCGACCCGGCAAACTCGCTCAGCACGAGCACGCCGTCGGCATCGACGCGCGACGCGACGAACTCTTTCGCCACGAGATTCATGCCGTCGCGGAGCGGCGTGACCACCATCACGTCGGCCGCGCGATAGAGAGCCACGAGCTCGCGCTGCGAGACCGTTCGGTGCAGGTAATGAATCGGGGTGGAGCCGACCGTCGCATGCGCGCCGTTGATCCGTCCCACAGCCTCTTCGACGTGGCGGCGAACCCCTTGATACGGCTCGGCGCCGGCGCGCGACGGCACGGCGATTTGAATGTAGCGAATCTCGTTCGCCAGCGACGGATCGCTCTCGAGAAGCCGCTCGAGCGCCTCCAGCCGTCGCGGGATCCCCTTGGTGGAGTCGAGCCGATCAACGCCGAGAAGAATCCGGCGGCCGTCGGCGTCGGCGCGGATCGCCACGGAGTCCGCCACTACCTTCGGGTCCTCGGCCACTGCCTGGATCGCGGCCACGTCCACGCCCATTGGATAGACGCCCAGCCGGATCCGCCGCATCCCGTGTTGCACGACGGTCACGTCGCTCTCGAGGCCTTCGACGTGAAGCAGCGAAGCCACGAAGTGCCGCAGGTAGGAGAACGTCTGGAAACCGATCAGGTCGGCGCCGAGAACGCCGCGGAGGAGATCGTGGCGCCACGGGAGCACGCGGAACACTTCGGACGATGGAAACGGAATGTGCAGGAAGAACCCGATCTGCGCGTCGGGAATCCGCTCGCGAATCAGCGCCGGCAGCAGCATCAGCTGATAGTCGTGCACCCAGACGGCATCGCCTGGCTGGTGCACCGCGGCGATGACGTCGGCGAACCGGGCGTTGGCGGCTCGATACGCCTCCCACCCGCTCGCGTCGAGCGGCACGCGATCGACGAGGTAGTGGAAGAGCGGCCACAGCACGCGGTTCGAGAAACCTTGGTAGTAGCGCTCGACTTCCGCGCGCGAAAAGTACACCGGCGTGATGCGCCGCTCGGCGAGCCGGAGCTCGAGCTCGGCACGCTTGTTTGCATCGAGCGCGCTGACATCGCCGGGCCAGCCAATCCAGAGAGGGTTCTGATCGGAGCGCCAGTTGTGCAGGCTGGTGGCGAGAATGCTGGACGCGCGCGTGAGCCGCAGCGCGTCCTTGACCACGGAAGCCGTCACCGGGAGCCGGTTCGCAACTATCAACAGTCGTTCGGCCATGCGGGATATCTGAAGATGGTAACGGCGGGTGGGACCCTTGTGGGTAGGACCCTGCGCGTAGGACCGCTCCGCGGTGGGACGCTGCGGGTGGGACCGCTCCGCGGTGGGACCCTGCGCGTGGGACCGCTCCCGGTCCCCCCAGCGTGCAGCCAGCTCTACCGCCACGCGGTCCCCCTGCGTAGCAGTCCTACCCGCAGGGTCCTACCCGAAGGGTCTTACCGCAGGGTCCCCTCGCGCAGCGGTCCCACCCGCAGGGCCCCCGGCGCAGCGGTCCCACTAGACGATGATCCCTTTTCGCACGGCGTAGAGAACGATCTCGGCGGTGTTGTGGAGGTTGAGCTTCTGCATCAGGTTGCCGCGATGCGTCTCCACCGTGGATAGCCCGAGATTGAGTATTGAAGCGACTTCTTTGTTGGTGCGTCCTTCGGCGAGCAGCTGCAGGACCTCCTTCTCTCGATCGGTCAGGAGGTGATACGAGTCGCTCATCCCGCGTGTCTGTAGCTGACGCACATAGTCTTCGACGAGCACGCCCGTAACAGCCGGGCTGAAGAACGGCTTGCCCGACGCGACCATTCGAACCGCCGGCAGCAGATCCTCGTCGGTGGCGTCCTTGAGTAGATATGCGCGCGCGCCGGCGGACAGCGCGCGGATGATATAGGACTCGTCGGCGTGCATGCTCAGAATGATCACTCGCGGCGGGCGCTTGAGTTTCTGCGCCCGCGCCGCGACGTCGATGCCGTTGAGCATCGGCATCCCGATGTCGAGAATGACGACGTCGGGTTCATGCTCTTCGCACAGCCGGACCGCTTCCAGGCCATCCGCCGCTTCGGCAACGACCGACACGCCCGGCTCGCTCTCGAGCAGGCTGCGCAGACCACGCCGGACAATGGCGTGATCGTCAGCTACCAGTACTCGCAAGCGCGGTCTCCGGGGACGCGAGCGGCAGCTGAACCGTCAGCGTCGAGCCTTCGCCAGCCGCGCTTCGCATCGCCACGGTCCCACCCAACTCACGGACGCGCTCCTCGATGCCGCGCAGGCCGAGTCCGCCGCGGCGCACCGCCGGGTCGAGGCCGACGCCGTTGTCGATTACGGACAGGAGCAGGCCCTGGTCGCGCGCGTCCACGCGAATGCGCACGCTTCTCGCGCGCGCGTGTCGCACGCAATTGGTCAGGGCTTCCTGCACCACGCGATAGATGCACGTGCGATGCTGATCGCTGAGCGTGTTGAGGTTGCCGGTGACCTCGAGATCGACCGGCACGCCGTAACGGCGCGAGAAGTCGCGCGCCTGCCATTCGAGCGTCGGCTGCAGGCCGATGTCGTCGAGCATGCTCGGGCGCAAGCCCAGGGCGAGGTCGCGCACCAAACGCACCATCTCGTCCACCAGCTGTCGCGACTCGGACACCGCCGCGGCCGTCCGGGCATCAGGCGTGCGGCCGAGACGCTCGACGCGGCCGAGCTCCATGCGCAACGCCGTGAGCATCTGGCCGAGGTGATCGTGGAGCTCGCGCGAGAGCTTGCGCCGCTCCTCCTCCTGCGCGGCGACGAGCTGCTGCGACAGCTCGCGCAGCTGCCCTTCGGCGTCTTGCGCGACCCGCTTCTGGTCTTCCGAGCGGCGCTCGAGGACACGCAGCCGCCACACCGAGAGGATCGCGAGGAAGGTGCCGAGGATGAGGCTGCGCCACAGCAGGGTGTACAGGTCGCTGCGAAATGCCTCCTGCTGCCGGATCACTGCCGCGCTCTCGGCCGCGAGGTTGGCGTTGTTGAGCTGCTCGATCTCTTCCGCGATGTTGATGATCGCCTCGCGCCGCGGGATCACCTCGCGCCGCAGAAACGACGTGCTCAGCATGATCTTTTCCGCAATCGTCCAGTCGATCAGCGGCTCGAACGTGCGCCAATAGTCCTCGAGCTGAGCCTCCAGATTGCGCATGCGGTCGTCGCCGGTGGTGCGCATCAGCGCGCGCAGTTCGGCCAGTGTGCCGAGATTGGCGCTACGGTACGCGGCGAGGCTCGCCTGGTATTCCTCGGTGTGCGAGCGCTCGGTGTCGAGCAGGTAGTCGCGCATGAAAATGCCCGACACATGCAGATCGGAGCGCAGACGGCGCAGCTTGGCTTCGACGTCGCGATGATGCGAGTTGAGCTCGTCCACAGCTCTGTAAATCGCCTGCGCCTTTTCATTCGCGGTCCACACCGTGTAGACCACCAGCATGAGCAGGCTGGCGAGTCCGACCGCCGCGACGGGCCACGTGCGAAATTTCACTAGTCCGACCTTAGTAGTTTCGCAGACAGTTCTCAATCCCATTGATAGGGGAGTTGTCCGGACGGCGGCAACGGTTGAGGTTCGACGTAGCCCTCCCCTCCCGAGCGCCAAAACTTCCCCCCTCGACCGGATGGCGCCGCTTGTCGGACCGAGGTTTCATAGGGAGGCATTTTTGAGCGGGGGACCCATGAGTACGCACGAACAACAGGTGATCGTGCTCGCCAATCGCGAGCCATACAGCCACGATCGCGACGCCCAGGGCCATCTCACGGTGCGCCGATCGGCATCCGGCGTCGTCAACGCCGTGGAGCCCTTGCTCAACGCCTGCGCCGGCGTCTGGGTCGCGCACGGCTCGGCGAGCGGCGATCGCGCCTTCGCGACCGATCGCGACGGCCTGGCGGTTCCTCCCGAGGATCCGAGATATCGGCTGCGGCGCGTCTGGCTCTCCGAAGAAGAGGAACGGGAATACTACGACGGCGCGGCGAATGCGGCGCTCTGGCCGCTCTGCCATCGGGCGCACGTGCAGCCGGTGTTCCGATCATCGGATTTCGAGACCTATCGCACAGTCAACGCGCGCTTCGTCGACGCCGTGTGCGACGAAGCCGTGGATTCCTCGCCGGTCGTGCTGGTGCAGGACTACCACTTCGCGCTCGCGCCCGATCTAATTCGCCAGCGGATGCCGGCGAGCGCCATCGCCACGTTCTGGCACATTCCGTGGCCGCACTGGCAGACGTTTGCCACCTGCCCGTGGCGCCACGAGATTCTGCGCGGGCTGCTCGGCAGCAACGTGCTTGGCTTCCAGACGGCGGCCGACTGCTTCAATTTCGTCGAGAGCGTCGATCGTATCCTTGGCGCGCCGATCGATCTTGGCGAAGGCGCCATCTCCTATCAGGGCCGCCGCGTGCTGGTGCGCGACTACGCCGCGTCGATCGAATGGCCAGGGGACTGGGCGACGGGCGCCACGGTGAAGGCCTGCCGCGACTCGGTGCTCGGCGACCTCCGACTGTCGGGCGACGCCATTCTCGGCGTCGGCGTCGATCGCCTCGATTTCACCAAAGGCATCGAGGAAAAGTTCAACGTCGTCGAGCGCCTGCTCGAGATGCAGCCCGAGCTTGAGGGCCGCTTCGTGTTCGTACAGCTCGTCGAACCCAGCCGCCGGCGGCTGTCCACCTACCGCCGGGCGCGCCTCCGCATTCTCGAGACCGCCGAACGCGTCAATCGCCGCTACGCCACGACCGAGTATCAGCCGATCATCGTGGTCGAAGCGCATCACTCCGCCGCCACCGTCGCGCGCTATTTCCGGGCCGCCGACGTGTGCTTCGTCAACAGCCTGCACGATGGCATGAACCTGGTGAGCAAGGAGTTCGTCGCGGCGCGCGACGACGAGCAGGGTGTGCTCGTGCTGAGCGAGTTCGCCGGCGCCGCCAACGAGCTGTGGGATGCGGTGATCGTCAACCCCTACGACATCGACGGGTCGGCCGGGTCGCTTGCCGCAGCGTTGACGCTCTCGCCCGACGAGCAGCGCGAGCGCATGCGCCGCATGCGCGAGGCCGTGGCCTCGCACGACGCGCACCACTGGGCATCGACCCTGCTTGCGGACGTCCTCGAGGCGTGCCGCCGGCCTCAGCTGGAGAAGTCGAGGTTCGCGGTCAAGCGCGTGCCGTCCTGGTCGAACGCCTGAACGAGGCGCGCGATGCGGCGCTGCGCCTCGGTCAGATCGTGCGTGCCGAGCGTGATGTTGAGCAGATCGATGTACCACGGCAGCTTGATCGGGTGGTTGATGTAGGTGTCGACGATCGCGCGCGCCACCGGCAGCGTGGTGTCCTTTGAATCGTCGTGAACGTCGCGGTTGCTTGCGGCGCGCAGCTTCGCGTATTCCTCCGAGAGCAGCCGCCGCAGGAGATCGGTGCTGATGGCATCGCCCGCCTTCACGCCGATTTCGTCGTCGGCGGTGAGGGTGGCGCCCTTGTGCAACCATTCCCACAGGATGCTCAGACGAATCTCGCCCGTGGCCATGTCCTCCATCAGGTAGAGCACGTCTTCATTGCCGAAGAAGTCGGCCGGCTTGAGCGCGGCGGCCTGCATGCCCTGACCGAAGGCGTTGCCGTACTGCAGGGCAACGCTCAGGAGATCGCGCGCGCCGCGCACCGTTCGCGGCGCCGGCTCGAGCGCGAAGAGCGTATCGGCATCCTCTGCGGTGTGGGTGAGAGGCGGGAAGCTGCGTCCCATCTGGTTAGCGGCGCCCGCCGCCTCCCACACCGGACGAACGATGTGCACCATCTTCCAGTGCGCGACCCACTTGCCGCTCGCGCCCTCGCGCTGCTCGCGCTCGGCGCCGGCGCGCGCCCGTGCCATCCCGGCCTTGACGCCCTCGGCTGATCCCACCGGGATGTTCGGCTCCATGCCGCCCTGCCAGAGCGTGAAGCGGCCGTGCTGGTCGGGGGTGTTGCAGGCGCGGCGCACGCGATCCTCGTACGACCGCATGTACGAGTAGGTCATCGTGATCGCGTCGATGTTGGGGTTGATGAACGCCCGGTCCCACGACATCGCGTCGGCGACGCTGTTGATGTAGTCCCATCGCCCGGTGTTGAACCCGACGAAGCGTCCGCCGAGCACGGCACGAATCTCCATCAACTGAAAGCAGACTTCGACCTGCTCGACGAGGACGTAGGTCTTGATCGACGAGACCGGAAGGCCGACGTGCCGCTCGAGCGCATTGAGCATGTCGTTCCAGAAGCCCGCCTCTTCCGCCGTCTGAATTTTCGGCAGATAGAGCACCAGTGACGAGCCATCGGCGCGCAGCCTGGCCTGATTGTTGACGATGAAGAGCACGGCATCGGCGATTGACGCCGAGAAGCCCCGGCCATCCGCGTGACGGATGTGACGATCGTCGAGGTGCAGTCCGCGCGCGCGAAAAATCTTGGTGGTGAAGGCAAGCTGCGCCCGCCAATCGGCGACGACCGCGCGCCCGAAGAAACCCTGCGACCACTGGTTGATCTCGGCGGCAACCTGTTCGGCGGCCTCGAGAAAGATCGGATCGCGATGGATCGCCAGCTTGAGATTGCGCTGGTTGTCGAGCGACATCGTCCGCACTTGTCCAAGCGCGTCCTCGCCGTCGAACATCCAGCCGTCGGCGCCGGACAGCAGCGCGTAGGCCACGTTACGGATGCTCGTCTTCACCGTCCCGCCTGGTTTGGCGGCCGGGCCGGTGCCCTGGATCCACTGCCGCTGCAGATCGTCGGGAATGAGGCTCCCGGCGAATCGTCCCGCCCGAGCGTCGGCGACGGTCAGGCTGGTTCCGTCCAGTGTCTGCGCCGGATCGAGGAAAGCGATCCGCTCGCCGGATCGCGCACGCGCGGCCCGCCGCGCGATGCGCGCACGCATGAGATCGTGCCGCCGCTCGTCGAGCGGGGCAAGGGCGCGGAGCGCGTCGAGCGCATCGCGCGTGTAGACATCAGTGTAGGTATCGGCAAGTCCGCGTCGGATTTCGATCATCAAAGTTGTGCGATCCTTCGACAAGGCCGACGCCATGTCAAGCAACCGCACGCATGCGGTCATCATTCGACGCGCCGTGGACGCGGATCTCCCGGCGCTCGGCCGGCTCGGCGCCCTGCTGATGCGGACGCACTACGGCTTCGACCGGCGGCGCTTCATGGCGCCTGGAGACGATGCAGAAGACGGCTACGCCTGGTTTCTCGGAACGCAGATCCGTGAGCCCGACGTCGCGGTGTTCGTCGCCGAGCGAGCAGGCGAGGTCGTCGGATATGTGTTTGCGGGCATCGAGCCGCAGTCCTGGAAAGAGCTGCGCGACGAGGCCGGCTTCATCCATGACGTCGTGGTGGACGAGTCGGGACGCCGCGAAGGGCTGGCGTCGCGGCTCATCGAAACGGCGCTCGATTGGCTGAAGAGTCGCGGCATGCCGCGCGCGGTGCTGTGGACGGCCGATCCCAACACCGGTGCGCAACGGCTCTTCGACGGGCTCGGCTTTCGCCGGACGATGGTCGAGCTGACGCGCGAGCTCTGAGCGGGATCCATGCAAGAATGCGTGGGCGTCTATGTTCAAACGCTCGATGTGGCTGATCGGGGTTGTCCTGGCTCTGCTGCTCGCGTTCGCCAGCGGCTGGCTGGTATCGGCCACGGGGATGGCAACGCGCGTCGATCCGGCGACGCTGCCGGAGCTGGAACGCCGGTTCGTCGAGCAGATGCGCGGCGCGAAGTTGGTCGGTCGGTTCACGCTCACCGGCCGCGAAGATCGCGCCCCGGCGCCGGACAGCTACGAGATCGACAGCGTCGAAAAGGTTGGCGACGATCGCTGGCGCTTCAACGCGCGCATTGGCGAGTACGGCAACAACATGACGCTGCCAATCCTCGTCACGATGCGCTGGGTGGACGACACGCCGATCATCATGATGACCGACGTCACCATCCCGTCGGTGGGGACCTTCACATCGCGGGTGTTCTTCTTCGGCGACCTCTACGCCGGCACCTGGCAGCACGGCGATCGTGGCGGGCACCTGTTCGGCCGCATCGAAAAAGGTGCATCGCGGGAATAGAACACGCGCCGCCGCGCATATAACAGTGTGTGGCCGACGCGACCCTCCGGATGTTCGAACGGGCGGCGCTCGTCCACCTCGACGAGCTGTTTCGCGTCGCACGCCGTTTCTGCAGGGACACCGCCGACGCCGAAGATCTCGTCCAGGAAACTTATCTTCGCGCCTGGGTCTCGTTTGGCGGATTCGAGCCGGGGACCAATTGTCGCGCCTGGCTGTACAAGATTCTGTTTCGCACGCTCAGCGCCCGGCGGCAGGAGCTTCGGCGCGAGCTGGCGCTCTTCGACGCGGAGCCGCTGGACGAGGAGCGGCTGCCTCCGGGCCGGCCGCCGGAGCCCAGCGTGACGCCGCATCAGATCGAGCGCGCGTTTGCCAGCCTGCCCGTCGCCTTTACCACTGTCACCCTCCTCGTGGACGTGGAGGGCCTGTGGTACCGCGAAGCGGCGGAGGCGCTGGAGGTGCCGATGGGAACGGTGATGTCGCGTCTCAATCGCGCGCGGCGGCAGCTGCGGCAACGGCTCGGCGCGCTGAGCCCGGCGCTGGTCGTGGGCGAGAGGCATCGGCGATGAACGACTGCATAAGCACCAGCGCGCTCCTGCACGTGTATGTGGACGACGAGGCCTCGGCGGAGACCAACGCGCTCGTCTCCGACCATCTGCGGACGTGTGCGGCATGCTGGCGGGAGTTCGAAGCGATCGTCGCGCTTCGCGATCGAGTGCGCGGCACGCTCAGGCAAGGGAAGGCGCCGGACGCGCTTCGCGACCGCATCGCGTCGAGCCTGCGCGAGCACAAACGGCGAGGGTTGATGCGTGCGCTTGCCGGATGGCTGGTTCCGGCGTCGGCTGTCCTGGCCGCAATCATGGCGTGGGTGGCATGGGGCACGCCCGGCAGCGCCGTCGAGGCCGCGGTGCACGAGCACGTCGCGTGTGCGCTGAACAACGGCGCCTCGCGCGTGCCGCCGGAAGTGGCAGCCGCCCGCGGAGATGCGGCGGCGATGCCCTGGATCCGCGACGCGGCTCACGAGCTGCAGGCGATCGAGGCGCACACCTGCGGCGATGGCCCCACGTTCTCGCACGTTGTCCTCCGCTCTGAAGGAGGCACGGTGTCGGTGCTCATTGCCCGCAGGGAGCACGCGCCGGCGCGCGGACCGCAGGATGCGCGTTTCGAGACCGTTGGCGAGTTCGACGTAGCCGTGACCACGAGCAGCCGGTATACGGTCTATCTGGTGGGGCCGAGGGCGCCGGATGAGGCGGTACGCGCGTGGCGCCAGCCCGTGCTCGAGCGCATCGAGCAGTTCCTGCGTCAACTGGAGGACGCTTCATGAAGAGCATCGGCGCGGGACTGCTTTCGATCATTCTCGCGAGCATCGTGTTGACGGCCGCTGTCGATCCTCTCGTGGTCCGTCTGCCCAACATCGACGGACACGCGCAGTGGCTGACCGATTACCGCAGCCGCGTCGTCCTGCTGAACTTCTGGTCCACGACATGTGGGCCGTGCAAGGTGGAAACGCCGTGGCTGGTGGAATTCCAGCAGCGTTGGCGCGACAACGGGTTCGTGGTGCTCGGGGTGTCGGTTGACGATCCGCCCGAGCGGATTCGAACGTTCATGAAGACGTTCAACATCAATTACCCGATGTTCGAGGGCCGCAACGCAGACGAGGAAATTGACAAGGCGACGGGCGGGCTGTGGGGACTGCCGACGTCGTTTCTCATCGCCCGCGACGGTACGGTGATCAAGAAACGCCTCGGCATCCCGTCGAAAGGCGAGCTCGAACGGGAAATTCAGACGGCCGTGGCGGCGCGACGTTGAGCACGAGCATGGCGGACCTGAAGGTCCCGCGCCTGCAGGTCGGCGTATGCGGCACGGCCTCGTCGATGTCCTGTCGCCGCCGCGGCGCTTGCGGCTACTGTCGCGTCAGCGACGGTTTTCCGAGCGCCTCCCACAGGAGCTCGATCGCATTGGGGTTCTCGAACAGCACATAACCGTCGCTGCCGTCGAGACGTTCGAGCGTGAACACGACCTTCATCTCGGGTGTCAGCGCGAGCGGTCCGGGCCGCGGATCCTCGTCCACGATGTGAAACGGTACTGGCGTCGGTCCGCTGTTCGGCGGTAGGCGGCGAAGCGGCTCCGGCAGCATAACGGCCGGCAATATCGGCCGCATCCGGAATGTCACCATACCGCTGGGCGTCGGCCCGAAGGCGACGCGCAGCGTGATACCCGAGAGCGGAACGGCGTGAACCGTCCGGGTCTGAACCGTTGCTTGAAGTCGGCCGTCCTGCAGCATCGCGGAAGTGAATCCGAGCGGCATGCCGTTTTCGGGCTCGACAGGCGTTGCGACGCGGTTGGCGTAGAAGGGTCCGCGATAGAGGTATCCCCGGGGAACCGGTGTCTGCGCCGACACGAGCGGGGCGAGGCCGAGGAAGACGATGGTTGCGACAGTGATCGGGCGCATGCCGTCCCTCCGACATCCCATTCTGACGTCGCGCGACCGAAGCCGGTCGGCGTGTGACTCGCGTGCAGTTCAGCGGCGACCGAACGCCGCGCGCGCCGTCGCTGGCTCGATCATCAGAAAGGCGAGGGTCGTGCCGATCCCCGCCGAAATCAGCAGGGCGGCCCAGCCGGCGCTCCGATCCGACAGCATCAGCCCGCCGACCACCAGCAGGGCGGCGAACACGCAGTCGGCTAGTCGAATCCACCGGCCGGCTTCGTGTCGTTGCGCGTCGAGGTGTTCGGGATAGACCCGCGACGAGAACCAGAGGTGAATGCGGAGGTTGGCCGACACGACGACTGACGCCAGCGTCGCGAAGAAAAAGAAGAGGCCACCCACTCCGATGTCGCGGTGCACGTGCCAGACGGGCCAGACCATCGCCCAGTAGATCGTGGCGGCTGCGGCCTGATGGAAACGCCACCACCAGAGCGCGGGGGCGATGGGGCCGGACCCGGTAGAAGGTGCGTTCGCCGCGCCAGCTGCTTCGTGGGCGACAGATGCGACGCGCTGCGACGGGTGCGATGCGTGCGCCGGCACGGTGTATCCCTCGGGTGGCGTTGCCGCGACGGTCGTATGTCCACTCGGATGGACGGAACTCTCGGCCAGTGCGCGTTGCGATGCGCGCACCTCGTCCAGCGCGGCGACGAGCTCGTGAGTCGACGGGAAGCGTGCCAGCGGATCTTTCTGCAGGCAACGATCGATGATCGCCTGCAACGCTTGCGGAACGCGATCGCTCGGCTGCAACGCTTGCGGTTGTCCCGCCAGGATTTTCGCAATCGTCGATGGCAGCGAGCGGGCGCCGAAGGGATGGCGTCCGGCGGCCATCTCGTACAGCAGCACGCCAAACGCAAACTGATCGGTGCGGAAGTCGGTTTCGTGGCCGAGCAGCTGCTCGGGCGCCATGTACGGCGGCGTGCCGGCGACGAGCCCGGCTTCGGTGAGGGTCATCGAGATCAGCTCACGGGCGGCGCCCGCGAACTGCGCGAGGCCGAAGTCGAGGATTTTAAGGATCCCGTCCCGCGTGCGCAGGATGTTCTCGGGTTTGAGATCGCGATGGACGATGCCGCGATCGTGCGCGACCGCGAGCGCCGCGGCAATAGTCGCCGCCGAGTCGAGCGTCCGCGCCGGCGGGAGCGCGCCGCGCTCGATCTCTGTCCGCAGTGTTTCGCCGTCGAGATACTCGGTCACCAGCACGAACTCGTTGTCGATCTCTTCGAGGGTGAAGACCGTTGCGATGTTCGGGTGCGACAGCGCCGCGGCGGCGCGGGCCTCCTGCTTGAGGCGCTCGCGCTGGTGTCGATCGCCGGCGAGTGTCGGCGACAGCAGTTTCAACGCGACCAGGCGCTGGAGCCGTGTGTCCTCGGCCTGATAGACGATGCCCATGCCGCCATGACCGAGGACGCGAATGACGCGATAAGCCCCGAGCTGTGTGCCCGGCGCGGCTGGTGGAGGCGGCGCTGCAGGCGGGGCAAGAAAGCCGTCGTCCTGCTCGTGCGAGTCGAGCAGCGCGAGCACCTCGGCCCGGATGTCAGCGGTTTCGGCCGACGCGTGGACCATCGCCTGGCGCTCGGAAGGCGGACTCTCGAGCGCTTTGTCGAACAGTGCGCCGACGCGCGCCCACCGTTCCGCGTCCGTCATTCGCCTGTGAGCTCGCGCCGCAGCCACGCGCGCGCCAGTGTCCAGTGGCGCTTGACGGTGGCCGGCGAGATGCCCAGCGCGTCGGCGGTTTCCTCCACCGTCAGCCCGCCGAAGTAGCGCATCTCCACGACCTTCGCTTGCCGCTCGTCGAGCGCTGCGAGCCGATCGAGCGCCGCGTCCAGCGCGAGCACGTCCACGTCGCCCGGTCCGCCGCCGCCCGCCGGCACCAGCTGCTCGTCGAGCGTGATGCGCTCGGGGTCGCCACCGCGCTTGGCGGCCTTGCGGCGCCGCGCGCGCTGCACCAGGATCTGACGCATCGAGAGCGCCGCGATGGCGAGAAAGTGCGTCCGATTCTGCCAGTTGTGCGCGCGTTCGCCGATCAGACGGATGTAGGCTTCGTTCACCAGCGCCGTCGCCTGCAGCGTCTGACCCGGCCGCTCGCGCCGCAGGTACGACGCGGCGAGACGGCGCAGCTCGTCGTACACGAGCGGCATCAATCGCGAGACCGCCCGCTCGTCGCCGCCAGCAGCCTTGTTCAGGAGTTGTGTGGGATTGGCTTCCGCCACGACGTCATGATATTGCAGGTCCCGGCGCCAAGCGTGGCACCGGGACCTCTTCCAGCTAGCGCGAGCGCGCGTCGGTCAGGCGGATCGACTGCCGCGCCCGGCGGAACGCCTGGTCGTAGACGTCCGCTTCGTCCTGCGGCGCGACGCCCACGAGGTACAGCAGGCTGCCGTCGCGCAGCTGAATCGTGGAGAGTGTGACCAGCTCCTGATCGCCGGTGGCGTCGGATCGATTGGTGAATTGCGCGGTCAGACCCGTGCGGCCGCCGATCGTTTCGCGCCGGTAATTTCCTCGTTGCCGAAGCTCGGGATTCGACTGGCTGAAGCCGTCGATCAGTTCGTCGGTCGCCTCTTCGAGCGTATGTGATTCGTTGCCGATCAGCCCGACTTCGAGCCCGTGCGTGAACGTCGTCCGGTTGCCGTTCTGAGAGTAGCCACCCTCCGGCGCGAGGACGACGGTGTTGCTGCGGCTCTGTAGCGGCTCCCAGTTGTCGGGAACACTCACCCGCAGGACGTTGCCGATCGGAACCGTCTGGTAGCGCGGCGAAGGATCCTCGACGTTGCCCGGTCGCCGTCCCACAGGGACGCTGTCGCCAGAGCCGCCGCGGCGCACCTGGCCGCGCGCGATCTGTTCGGCTGTGTAAGCGGGCGGCATCGAGGCGAGGCGCGACCTGACGTCGTTGAATGCGCGCGTGTCTTCGGCATTGCCGGTCACCCGCAGCATCTGCGCTTCACGATTGATCGCCTCGTAGCGGTTCCCGGGGTTGGGATGGCTGCTCATCCACTCCGGGCCACTGCCGCTGCCCTGCGCCTCGATGGTGCGGAACATGTCGGCCATGCGCCGCGGGTCGTATCCGGCGCGCGCCATGATCTGCGCGCCGAGAAGATCCGCCTGCCGTTCGTACTCGCGGCCGTATTTCATGAAGTAGGTGCCCAGACCGATCTGCGAGCCCGCCGAGATCACGTTGCCGGCCGTGCCGCCGACGATCGCGCCGAGAATCTGTCCGGCGACAGACCCGATCTGGAACGGTTGTGCCTTCGTGGCCTGCGCGGTGCCGTGGCGCAATGCCACGTGGGCGAGCTCGTGCGCCATCACTCCGGCGACCTCGCCTTCCGATTTCGCCGCTTCGATCATCCCGCGGTTGAGAAACATCGGTCCGCCGGGGAGCGCGAACGCGTTGATGTCCTTCTGGTTGACGACGTCGAAGCTGTAGCGAAACTCCGGATGCTGCATATTTCCTGGAATGCCATCGACCAGACGTTGGCCGATCCGCTCCACCCAATCGTCCACCGCCCGATCGTTGAGCATCGGCAGCTCGCGGCGCGCCTCCTGCGCCGCCTCCTGTCCGATCTTGACGTCGTCGGCGACCGAATATCTGTTCTTGTCGGGGGTAATGACGGTTTGCGCCGACGCGTTGCCGAGCGCCGCCGTGAGCGTCAACGCCGAGATGAGCGCGATGTGCCGAGAAGATAACAGTCGGGCAATCATGCCAGTGCCTCTTGCAAGCCGTTTGCCTGGCGGCCGAGCGGTTCTACAACGGTATGCGAAGCTGGAGCAATGCTCCGAATTGGCGCGCATATGTCCGTTTCCGGGGGCGTCTCAAAGGCCGTCGACCGCGCCGAGCTGCACGGATGTGAAGCGCTTCAGCTCTTCAGTAAGAACGCCAATCAGTGGAAAGCGAAACCTCTCGACCCGGGGGAGATCCGACGCTTTCGCCGTCGGCTCGAGCAGACCGGGATGTCTCCAGCCGTGTCGCATGCGAGCTACCTGATCAATTTGGCGACGACCAACCCTGTCTTGCGGCAGCAGTCAATCGAGGCGTTTGTGGACGAGCTTGACCGGGCGCACGCGCTCGGCCTTCTCGGGGTGGTGATTCACCATGCACGTGCACGGCGGGCAGTGAGGACGAAGGCCTGAGGCTCGTTGCCGACGGCGTGCGCGAGGCCTTCAAGGCGCGTCCGCGGCGCAAGACGATGGTGATCTTCGAGCACACGGCGGGGCAGGGGCGGACACTCGGGTATCGTTTCGAGCATCTGGCGGCGATCATCGATCATCTCGACGGCTCGCCGCGCGCCGGCGTCTGCCTCGACACGTGCCACCTGGTGGCCTCGGGTTACGACATCACGACTGACGCCGGTTACGAAGAAACGATGTCGCGCTTCGCCCGCATCGTCGGCCTCGAACGCATACGCGTCTTTCACGCGAACGACTCGAAGCGGCCGTGCGGCAGCCGCGTCGATCGACACGAGCACATCGGCGCCGGGTGTCTGGGGCTCACGCCGTTCCGGCGGCTGCTCCACGACCGCCGCTTTGCCGGGAAGCCGCTGCTGATTGAGACCGAGAAATCATCAGACTGCGGCAGGCCGCATCTGATTGCCACCGATCCGCTGGACGTGCGAAACCTGGAGACGCTGCGGGCGCTGCGTCAGGGCCGCTGATCGCACAGATTGTCGCCGGCCAAAATCTGTGGAGTCTGCGGCCTTACGATTGCTCGACGGTCACCGAGTTGATCGCCACATCCTTCAGCGGCCGATCGCGGGCATCGGTGCGCGTCTTCCCAATCTTCTGCACCACGTCCAGGCCCTCGACGACTTCGCCGAAGATCGCGTGCTTGTTGTCGAGCCAGGGCGTGGGGACGAGTGTCACGAAGAACTGACTGCCGTTGCTATTCGGCCCGGCGTTGGCCATCGAGAGAAGGCCGGGGCGATCGTGCTTGAGACCAGGACCGAACTCATCCGCAAACTGATACCCCGGGCCTCCTGTCCCAGTGCCGAGTGGACATCCGCCCTGCAACATGAAGCCGTCGATGACGCGATGGAAGATCAAGCCGTCGTAAAAAGGCCGCTTCACTTTCTGCCGCGTCGTCGGGTCCGTCCACTCCTGTGTGCCTGCAGCGAGACCGACGAAATTCGCGACCGTCTTCGGCGCTTTGTCATCGAAGAGTCGGACCTTGAACGTGCCTTCTGTTGTGTCGAACGTCGCACTGGTCGGCATGACAGCATTCTACAACCGGGCTAGAGCGCAACACGGAGCGGCTGCGAGCCGCGATCGGCAGACCAGCAGCGCCGTTCGCTGACTTCCACGACTTTTCCTGATGCATCGAGCCGCTCCGCGGCAAGCTGCACATGGCCGCCTCGTGCGAGCGGTCCGGCAAGCCTCATCGTATTGCCGTGGTTGCCGACCTCAACGATGAGCACGCCTTTGCTCTCGCGCTGGACAACGTGAAGTCGCGCATCGATCGTGTCGGATGCACGTCGTGGTCGCCGGGCATTCGCAGCCAACGCGTGTCGCTGACGTTGGTGACGCGGAGGCGGGCGGGTGCCCATCGTTTCCAGCGCAACGCTCGCTGGCAGGTCGAGCAGTTGATCTGTGCCTGCAAGCGGCCCGGGAATCCGGCACGTACCAGGCGTCGTCGATGTCGATCCTCGGGAAGTTACCGTCCGCCGGTAAGCAGCTCAGCGAAGCGCGCGGCGCGTGGATTCATTGGCCGCCATTCTGGCACGTTGTTAGAATCCGATGAGCTCATGTCACCTGCGGCTGCCACGATTTCAGAGTCCACGATCGAAGCCCTCGCGCGCGGGATGTTCAGCGACCCGTTCGCCGTCCTCGGTCCGCACGAAGCGTTCCGCGAAGGCCTTCCAGGGCTTGTGATCTGCGTCTTCCGGCCGCACGCGACGGCGGCGTCGGTCGTCGATCGGACCACCGGACGCGAGGTGCCGATGACGCGCCGTCACGCCGAGGGCGTCTTCGAGGTGTTCGTCGAGAACGTCACGCGCGACGGCTTCGACTACCGCATCCGCTACATCTGGCCCGACGGCAGCGAGTCGCAGCTCGACGATCCCTACCGCTACGGGCCGGTGCTCACCGACTTCGATCAATACCTCTTTGCCGAAGGCACGCACCTTCGCGCCTTCAACCGACTTGGGGCGCGGCCGATCCGGCACGGTGACCGCAGTGGGGTGCACTTTGCCGTGTGGGCGCCGAACGCCAGGCGCGTGAGCATCGTCGGCGACTTCAACGCGTGGGACGGCCGTGTGCACCCGATGCGGGCCATCATCCCATCCGGTCTGTGGGAGATCTTCATTCCGGATCTTGGCGCCGGCGATCGCTACAAGTTCGAGGTGGTGACGCCGCACAACCACGTCGTGCTCAAGTCGGACCCGTGCGGCCGTTACTTCGAGGAGCCGCCGCGAACGGCGTCGATCATCTGGGAGAGCTGCTACGACTGGAACGACGCCGCGTGGTTGAGCGCCCGCGCGGAGAGCCACGCATGGCTGCAGCGTCCGATGTCGATCTACGAGGTGCATCTCGGCAGCTGGCGGCGGCACGACGATGGCCGGTTCCTGTCGTATCGGGAGCTGGCCGACACGCTCGTGCCCTACGTCACGGAGATGGGCTTCACGCACGTCGAGCTGTTGCCGGTGATGGAGCATCCTTTTGCCGGCTCGTGGGGCTATCAGGTCATCGGGTTCTTCGCCCCGACGAGCCGCTTCGGCAAACCGGAAGATTTCAAGTACTTCGTCGATGCGTGCCATCGCGCCGGCATCGGCGTCATCCTCGACTGGGTGCCCGGACACTTTCCGAAGGATCTGCACGGGCTCGCGCGCTTCGACGGGACGGCCGTCTACGAGCACGCCGATCCGCGTCAGGGGGAACATCAGGACTGGGGCACGTTGATCTTCAACTACGGCCGCCACGAAGTGCGGTCGTTCCTGCTGAGCAACGCGCTGTACTGGATCGAAGAGTTTCACATCGACGGCCTGCGCGTGGACGCAGTAGCCTCGATGCTCTACCTCGATTACTCGCGCAAGGCGGGGGAATGGGTGGCCAATCGTTACGGTGGCCGCGAAAACCTCGAAGCGATCGAGTTCCTGCGCGAGTTGAATACCGTCGTCGGCCGGGAGCAGCCGGGCGTAGCGATGATCGCGGAGGAATCCACGGCCTGGCCGGGCGTCACCCGTCCCGCGCATCTGGGCGGACTCGGGTTCACCTTCAAGTGGAACATGGGCTGGATGCACGACATGCTGAGCTATTGTCAGCAGGATCCCATCTACCGGAAGTACACCCACGGGAAAGTATCGTTCTCGCTGATGTATGCGTTCAGCGAACAGTTCATCCTGCCGTTCTCGCACGACGAAGTGGTGCACGGCAAACGGTCGCTCCTCGACAAGATGCCGGGCGACGCGTGGCAGAAGCATGCGACGCTGCGCGCGCTCTTCGGCTACATGTTCACCCACCCGGGCAAGAAGCTGCTCTTCATGGGCGCCGAGATCGGGCAGTGGCGTGAGTGGAATCACGATCGGCAGCTCGATTGGGAGGTGCTCGGCGACTTCCGGCATGCCGGCCTGCAGCGGTGGGTGCGCGATCTCAATCGGACTTACGCCTGGGAGGCGGCGCTGTGGCAGCTGGACACCGACCCGCGCGGGTTTTCGTGGATAGATGTGCACGATCACGAGAACAGCGTCATCTCGTTTGTCCGCCACGGTGACGCTCCTGCGGACTCGAACGTCATCGTCGTCAACTTCACTCCGATCCCGCGGTTCGAGTATCGAATCGGCGTTCCGCGCTCCGGAATCTACCGCGAGGTGCTCAACAGCGACGCCGACGTCTACGGCGGCAGCGACGTCCGCAACGGCGAGCTCCTCGCGCCCGAAGAGCCCTCGCACGGCTTCCCAGCCTCGCTGAAGCTGACGGTTCCGCCGCTCGGGATGGTCTTGCTCAAGGCAGTCATGTAAGGCACCGGGAGCCAGGTAGGGTTGTAAGGCTTCTGGGCAGCGGAGCGGCACGGAGGTCCACATCTCCACCGTTCCACATCGCCACACCTTTACATCTCCACCTCACAAATCTCGAAATCTCCAAATCTCCCAATCGCAGATCAGCAAATCTCCAAATCTCCATATCTGCAAATCCCGTTCGTCCCACAGCCGACCAGTGGTTGTTTCTGAACCGCACGAAACACGTGTGTTTTGAACGACAGCGCGCCGTTGGCGGATGAGCGCCAGCGGTACGCGATTCGCATTAGGCGGGGGAACCAACTGTGCGACATCGCCCCCAGCCTGTGACGAACGGTGGGATGGACTCCACGCGCGGCGCCATACCGCCGCCGCGCGTCATCTTTGCCGTTGCCACGGCGCTCGGATTCTTTTCCGGCTTTCAGGCGTTCTACTTCGTCTCGACGATCAGCGAGCGGACGGCATCGTTTCCGCTGTTGCTCGCGCTCAACCTCAGTTACTGGTACTCGTGGGCGGTGCTCACGCCGGGCATCATCTGGCTGGCGCGGCGCTTCCCGTTCGAGAAGCGGGCGTGGAAGCTCTCGGCCCTCGTGCATCTCGTCGGGGTGTTCTCGGCCACGCTGCTGCACATCGGGCTCACCGTGGCGTCGCGGCTGGTGATCTTCTGGCTGATCGATCAGCCGTCGAGCGCGTGGCAGGTCGAGGCGCAGCGCATGGTCTTCCTCAACTTCGACTGGGAGATGATGACCTACTGGGCCATCATCGGCCTCTCGCATGCGCTCTGGTACAAGCGAGAGGCGCAGGATCGGGCGCTGCGCGCGAGCCAGCTCGAAACGCACCTGGTCGAGGCGCAGCTGCAGGCGCTGCAGCGCCAGCTACAGCCGCACTTCCTGTTCAACACGCTCAACACGATTTCGGCGCTGATGCACCGCGATGTGGACGCGGCCGACAACATGATCGCCAAGTTGAGCGATCTGCTGCGGCTGTCGCTACAGACCGTCGGCGTCCAGGAGACGTCGCTCAAGGAGGAACTCGATTTTCTGTCCAAGTACCTCGAAATCGAACAAACGCGGTTCCGCGATCGTCTCACCGTAGTATTCGACGTGCAGGCGGACGTGCTGGATGCGATGCTGCCCAACCTTATCCTCCAGCCGCTCGTCGAAAACTCCATCAAGCACGGCATTGGTCTCCGGCCGACACCCGGCCGGATTGAAATCTGCGCGCGGCGTGCGGGCAGTGTGCTCGAACTGGAAGTACGTGACAACGGCGTCGGGCTGTCAGCAGCGCGGTTGAGTGACTTCAATCGCGGTGTGGGGCTCACCAACACCCGTTCGCGCCTTCAGCACCTGTACGGCACGGACCATCGCTTCGAGTTCCGGCAGCCGCCCAACGGCGGGCTGCAGGTGCTCATCGCGATTCCGCTGTCGAACGTGGCCGAGGAAGCGGGCGAGGCCGAGGAAGAGTTCGACGGCTCCGAAATCTCAAGGGCGGAGGGATTGGCGTGAGCAAAATCCGAACGATGGTCATTGACGACGAGCCCGTGGCGCGCGAGCGCATCGTGGGGTTGCTGCAGGAAGAGCAGGACATCGAGCTGATTGGCCAGTGCGCCGACGGGCAGCAGGCAATCAACGCGATCCAGGAGCAGTCTCCCGATCTGGTGTTCCTCGACGTGCAGATGCCGGCCTGTGACGGGTTCAACGTCATTCAGCAGGTTGGTCCCGACCGCATGCCCGCCGTGGTGTTCGTCACCGCCTACGACGAGTACGCGCTGCGCGCCTTCGAGGTGCACGCGATCGACTACCTTCTCAAACCGTTCGGCCGCGATCGCTTCCAGCAGACGTTGCGCCACGCGCGCGAGCACCTCGAACGGCGCCGCGCCGGGGATCTCGGTCGGCGGCTGCTCGCGCTCGTGCACGACCTCAAGCCCGAGCCGCAGAAGCTCGATCGCCTGGTGGTCAAGTCGGGCGGGCGTGTGTTCTTCCTCCGGACCGATCAGCTCGACTGGATCGAGGCGGCGGGCAACTACGTGCGCCTGCATCTTGCCGAAGACTCGCACCTGTTCCGCGAGACGATGAACAACATGGAAGCGCGCCTCGACACGCGCCGTTTCGTGCGGATCCACCGCTCGCGCATCGTCAACACCGATCGCATCAAGGAGCTGCAGCCCTGGTTCAACGGCGAATACGTCGTCGTGCTGCAGAACGGCACCCGGCTCACTCTGAGCCGCGGCTATCGCGAAAAGCTGCAGGAACGCCTGGGAAAGGCCTTCTAAGCGGCATTTTCCGTCCGCTGATCGCGAAACGGCCGTTCCCCAGAACGGCCGTTTTCGTCTCGCCATTCATCCCACCCGACCTCTTTTCCTCATGTTCAGCGACCCGTGTTTCGGGTTACTTTTTGCTTGTACGAGGGGCGACATGTCCGAACAAGACCGTCACGGCGAACGCGAGCTGGCGTCGTTTATTCGGGCGGGCGCCGAACGCCGCCCCGAGCAGGCCTACGGCGACTATTTCAAGGGGCAGCGGGCATCGTGCGCGCTGGGCGCCGCCTACGAGGGGATGTATCGACTGCCGCGGCAAGCCGAGGGTCTTCACCCCACCAAGGACCTCGACTGGTTTTTCGATTGTCTCGAGGGCACGATTCGACGCTGCCCGGGTGGCGATGGCTGTCGGAAGAAGCTGACGCTCGCCGCGCTGATCGTGCATATCAACGACGACCACCGCTGGTCGCGTGAGCAGATCGCGACTTGGCTCGAGTCGGTCAACGGCAAGGCCAACGGCGTCCACAACGGCGCCGCGGCGCCGTAGAGGCATCCGCAGATTTCAGGATTCCGCGGATTTCAAGATTCCCG
The DNA here is from genome assembly GCA_963807105.1 of uncultured Acidobacteriota bacterium. Classification (GTDB taxonomy): domain Bacteria; phylum Acidobacteriota; class Vicinamibacteria; order Vicinamibacterales; family UBA2999; genus DASPWV01. Next base: position 243,355 of record CAWEAM010000009.1, read on the forward strand.
GGCGCCCGCCGGGCGTGAGACGACGGCGGCTGCACCCGTGGGGTGCAGCGGAACACCGAGTCGCGCCGCGGTCACACGCGCCAACCACGCACAAGAGCGTGTGTGACCACGGCGCGACTCGGTGTTCCGGCAGCCCGCCGTCGCGATGTCCGGCGGCAACGATGGTGAGGGTGCCGCCCCCGTTGCTGCCTGCCTTGACGCCGAAATCCGTGTAATCGGCGCAATCTGTGGATAAAACCTTCCGCGCAATCCAGTCCAACGTCAATGGCGAAGCGCCACAGCCGGGTCCACGCGTGTGGCTCGACGACCGGGCAGGTAGCTCGCCACGATCACCACGACGGCCAGCGCCGCGATGCCAAGGCCGAACGCCATCAGATTGAGCGGACCGACGCCGTACAGCGCTGAGCGCGCGGCGGACGCGAGCGCCGCCGCCACGGCGATGCCGGCGACAAGCCCTGGGGTCGCTGCCCCGAGTGCCTGACGCAGCACCAGCACGCGCACGGATCTCGCGCTCGCGCCCATCGCCATCCGAATGCCGATTTCGCGGCGCCGAAGCGCGACGAACCACGACACCAGCCCGTAGAGCCCCACGCCGCTCATCGTCAGCGCCAGCGCCGCGAGGATCGTCGCGGCGCCCGCGGCGGCGCGCGTCGGCAGCAGATCGATCGCGAGATGATCGGCCATCGTCCGCGGGAAAAAGCCCACCAGGCCCGGGCCAACGTCGTCGAGCGCGCGCTGGATAGCGCCGAGCGCCGCGTATGGATCGCCGGTGATGCGCGCGAGCAGTGTCAGCCCCAGCGTCGGCGGCGTCGGCCGATAGATGTGCGCGCGGGGAGCTTCCGACAGCGAGCGATACTTCGAATTGGCGGCGACGCCGACCACGCGCAGCATTTGCCCGTCGGAACCGACGAGGATCGAGCGCCCGATCGCATCTTCGTCCGGCCAGAGCCGCGCCGCCAGAGCCCGATTGACCATCGCGACGTTTGCGCCCATCAGATCCGACTCGAGAAAGCCGCGTCCGCTGGTGATGGGCAGTCCGATCGTGGCGAAGTACGTCTCGGTGGCGAGGTACATCGTCGCCTCGACTGTCACTCCGTCAGCGCTGCTCCTCACTTGAACCAACGGCGTCGACTGATCCACCGGCGCACGGTTGGACATCGCAACACCCGTCACGGTAGGAAGTGCGACGAGGCGCGCGATCGCCTCGCGGGCAAGGCGCGGCAACTCGTCTTCGGGAGCACTGGCCGGCTCGAGATCGAAATCGACGGCAACGACACGCTCGGCGGAAAAGCCGAGATCGACGGCACCGAGCGCGCGCACGCTTTGCGCGAACAGCGACGCCCCGACGATGAGCGACATCGAGAGGCAGACCTGGGTGGCAATCAGCGCGCGTCGTGTGCGTGCGATGGCACGTCCGCCGCTCATCCGTCCGTCGCCTTCCCGAAGCGCCTGACCGACGTCGACGCGAAGCGCCCATACCGCCGGTCCGAGCGCAAGGAGCATCCCCGCGGCGGCGCCGGCGATCGCCAGAACGGCCAGCATCGACCCGCCGAACGGGAGCTCGAGCCGGAGCGCCAGCGTCGGCAGCAAGCTGATCTCCGCGAGCGCCGAACGGGCCCCCGCGTACAGAGCCGCCGCGACCGTCGCGCCGACCAGGCCAAGCGCGGCGCCTTCGAGGAGAAATCGTCTGAACACGGCCGCCCGTCCCGATCCAATGGCGAGATGGATGGCGTTCTGCCGGTCGTCGGACGCCGCGCGCGCGAGGAGCACGCCGCCGACGTTGGCGGCGGCGACGCTGAGAATCAGCAGAGCGAGGATGCCGAGAATCGACACCAGCAGCATCACGTCGGCGCGCTGCGGCCCAACGAGCACGCTGCCCGTCGCGGTTTCAAGGCGCCGCTCTCGCCACTCCTCGGGAAGCAGACGGCGCAGCTCGGTGGTCGCGGTGCCGAGCCGCGCCTCGAGCTCCGGGACACCGCCGTGCGGCAACGCGAACGCGTTGAACCAGCGGCTGGTGGGATCGGTCCGCCATCCGCGGTTGAGCAGTGAGTCGGCATGAGCCAGCGGAATCCACGCGTCGACGCTTGCGCCCAGGAAGCTGCTCGACGCCACGCCGGCCAGGACGCCGACGACTGTGTACGCGGCACCGTTGACCAACAGCGTGCGCCCGATGACATCCTTGGCGCCATCGAAGTGCGCACGCCAGAACGGCTCGGCGATGACCACCACCGGCGGGGCCGCCGCGCGATCGTCCGCCCGCAATAACCCGCGACCCGCCACCGTCCGCAGTCCCATCACAGCGAAGTAGTCACCGTCTACTGTTTCGATCAGCGTCTGGAGCGTCGTGCGATCGGCGCGCAGCAACGCCGGCTGAAGATTGACCGACGCGATCGTGGCCGCCGGCACGACGTGAGCGCGCAGCTGTTCGAGCTCCGGATACGACAGCCGGAAGGATAATCGTCCCTGATGGTCGATGGCCGCGATCCGCAGGAGCGCCTCGCCATGCGTCGCGCTGAGCGGGCGGAAGAGCAGCGTTTGCGCGAGGCCCGCCGTGATCATGAGCGCGAGCAGCCCGATCGCCAACATGCCTGCCGCGCCAAGCGCCGCGAACGGACGCCGGCGCATGCCGCGCAGGACGAGGTGGGCGTCGCGCGTCGTCAGGGCCGGTAACGTTCGCCAGCGTGGCGTGCGCGACATCCCGTATGCGAACGCGAGCGAGGCGGTTTCCTTACCCAGCCACCACCAGGCTGCCAGACGCCGGCGGTTGAGACGCGCCGCCGAGTAGTCCTCGCCGAGGTCGGCGAGGACAAGAGGCGCCGCGGCGCGCGGCACAAACACGCGCAGCAGTTTTTCCACGGTGCGCGGCAACCGGCGTGGCTCGGTCATGACTCGTTCAGCTGCGACTCGAGTCCGCTTCGCATCTGCTCCACGGCGGTGAGCGCGCGGCGCAGCGCGCGCATGCCTTTGGGCGCGACGCGGTAGAAGCGGCGCGGACGGCCCGAGCCTTGCGGCCCGTCGTCCACGAGCTTCGACGAAAGCAGGCGCTTGGCGTCGAGCCGGTCGAGGGTGACGTAGACCGCCCCGCGCGACACTGCGCGCCTGGTGCGCGCTTCGATCTCCGTGCGAATGGCCGAGGGAATCGCCGCGTCGCCGAGGCGTAAAACGGCAAGCAGGATGAGCGTCTCGAATTCTCCGAGTGGAGCGGCCATGATGATGCCGACAATGTAAGCATGATCGAAGTGGTTGTCAATGATGGGGACGTAGGGACGTAGGGACGTACGGACGTAGGGACCCGAAGACTGGTCCGTTTTTTGCGAGCCGTGAAACCATGGCGCAGTCTCACGAGACGCTGGTGGCATGGCAGCGCGCCGATGACCTGTGCGTAAGCATCTTCTCCCTCACTCAAAAGGGTCTTCCGGCCGGGGAACGGTATGTGCTGGCAACGCAACTTCGGCGTGCGGCTTACTCTGTCGCCGCGAACATCGTTGAGGGCTATGCGTTTGCTGAGGGGCCGATACGAATGCGCTTTCTGCGAATCGCGCTCGGATCGCTCGCGGAAGTCGGCTACGGTTTGCATCTCGCGCACCGCGTCGGGTACCTGACGGACGCGCAATATCTCTCTCTGGACCGCCAGGCTCGAATGACCGTCCCCACGTCCCTAAGTCCCCAAGTCCCCAATCGTTCGCTTTGACGAACTATTCGGCGCGCCCCTACGATGACGCGCATGGGCGTGACGAATCGCGAGGTCGCTGACGTTCAGCGCTGGTATCCGAAGATCTATCTCGCGTGCCACACACAGCATCAGCGGCGTCGATCGAACGCGGCGCAGCTGACGGCGCACGAGTCGAGCCTTCTCGCGCATCCTGAGCGAAGATCGTCCGCTGCGCGCATCGGTGCTTGCCAGTCATCTCGGTGTCGGCCGCTCGACGCTCTCGGCCTCCATCAAGCGGCTGGCGTCGCTCGGTTACATCACACGCGCCCGTGAGACCGAGGACGCGCGGGCGCTGGCGCTGCGTCTGTCCGCGCGAGGCGCCCGCGCGATGCAGGCGGGATCGGTGCTCGATACGGCGCGCGTCCGCGTGCTGCTCGCGCGACTCCAGGAGGGCGATCGTCAGCGCGCGCTCGATGGCCTCAGACTCCTCGCCGATGCTGCGGCGCAGGTTCCGCGTCAGAAGGGAAGCGCACGATGAAATGGATACTCTGGACGATGGTGGCCCTCGTTGCTGCCGTGGGTGTCATCGCGGTCGTAGGCTGGCTCCTGCCCATTGGACATGTCGCCTCACGGAGCTCGCTCGTGTCCCGCGCTCCTGAACAGGTCTACTCGGTGATCGCTGATGTCGCAAGCTACGCGAGCTGGCTCGATGGCACGAGCCGCGTCGAGCTGCTCGACGCGTCCAAGGGAAACATCCGCTTCCGTCAGCATTCGAGCAGCGGGCCGATCGTGATGGAAGTCGAAGAGGCGACACCGCCGTCGCGGTTTGTCACGCGAATTGCCGATCCTGATCAGCCGTTTGGCGGGACGTGGACCTTCGAGCTCACTCCGCAACCCGGCGGCACGCGAGTCCAGATTACCGAGAACGGCGAAGTCTACAACCCGATCTTCCGCTTCATGGCGCGCTTCGTCTTCGGCCACGCGGCCACGATGGACGGCTATCTCGCGAGCCTCACGAAGAAACTGAACGGCTCGTAGGCCGGCCTTCGGTGGGCCTTGGTGCGCGGCACTTCGCGCGGTGGGCCTTTCGGTAGGCGGGCCGGTTCGCGCCAGTCGCAGTTGAACCCACGCGCGAAGCACGCCCCCCGCATCACGCGCGGGCCGCTGATTTCCAGCACCTGGTTCGCCGTTGCCGAGTTCTGCGTCGCGGCAAACCGCGCCGCCGGCTGACGCAGCCGGCGTTACTCGGCTCGCAGCGACGTCATCGGATCCACGCGTGCCGCTCGTCGCGCTGGGAGCACGCTCGCGGCGATCGCGGCGAGGACGAGAATTCCGACCGCACTCGACAAGATGCGCACATCGGTGGGCCGCACGCCGAACAGCAGGCTCTCCAGCAGTCGCGCGACGCCGATCGACACGACCACACCGGCGGCAATCCCCATGGCGGCGACGACGACGCTGCTCCGCACAACGCCGGTGATGATGTCGCCGCGCCGGGCACCCAGCGCGACGCGGATGCCGATCTCGCGCGTGCGCTGCGTGACTAGATACGACGACACTCCATAGGTGCCGCCGAGCGCAAGGCCGAGCGCCGTCAGCGCGAATACCGCCAGCATCCACGAATACGTCGTCCTGACGGCCAGTGTTTCGGCGAGCGCCGCCGACATCGATCGCACGCGAAAGAGCGGGAGCTCGGGATCGAGCTCGCGCATCGCCGTCCGCGCCGACGCGACGAGCGCTTCCGGATCGCCGTCGGTCTTGAGGATCACGGCCATCGTTTCCACGGGACGCTGCGCCAGCGGCCAGTAGATGCCCGGACGCATCGGCCGCTCGAGTCCGTAATGCTTGACGTCCTCGACGTAGCCGACGATGCGATTCCATGGCGCTTTCTCGTCGTTGCTCCGAATCCGAAGTCCGACCGGGTTGTCGACGCCGGAAAAAAACTTTTCGCGAACGTTTCGTTGACGATCACCACGCGCTCGGCGTTCGGCCCTCTCCTGCCGTCCTGCTCTTCGAAGAATCGCCCGCTCTTGAGGCGGATCCCCATCGTTGCGAAGTAGGACGGCGTCGCAAATCGATTCAGCACCACGGGGTTCGCGTCCTGGGGTCCGCGCACCGCGCCCTCGCCGACATAGAACGAACCCCAGTGACAGCCGAACGGCGGGCAGTTGACCAGCCCGGCGGACCGCACACCGGGAATCGCGGCGAATTGCCGCTCCAGTCGATCCCAGAAGGCGAGCCGCTTGACGTTGTCGGGATAGGTGGCTTGCGGCAGCGAGATTGTGAACGTGAGCACGCCATCGGGACTGAAACCGGGATCGACGTGACGGACGCGATCGTAGGCACGAAAGAGCAGCCCGCCGCTGACGACGAGAAGTGTCGCGAGCGCGAACTCGCCGCAAACGAGGACGCGCAACGTACGGCGTCCACCCTGCGACGCAGCGGCTGCATTCGCGACGTTGTGCAGCGACGATCGGAGGTCGCCGCGCACCGCGTGCAGGGCCGGCGCCCAGCCAAAGAGCAGGACGGTGGCGATCGACGCGAGCACGGCAAACGCCATGACCCGTGCGTCGAGGCCGAAGCTTGCCCATGGCGGCGCGGTGTCGGGCAGCTGCTCCACGAGCGCCGCGATCGCCCACTGGCCGGCCAGCAGTCCGAGTGCGCCGCCGATGCAGGCGAGGACGAGGTTTTCCGCAAACAGCTGCCGCAGGAGCCGGAACCGGCTCGCACCAACCGCGACACGTATGCCCATCTCGCGGCGCCGCGCAAGGGCTCGCGCGAGCATTACCGCCGCAACGTTGGCGCACGCCACTGCGAGGAGCAGCCCGACGGCAACGCTCAGCGCGGATGCCGCCGTACGAAAGTCGCGAACGGCGATCTCGCGCAGCGGCTGCACGAACGGTGAGACGACCTTCTCCTGGTCGCGCTTGTCCCAGATCGGTTGGTGCGCGCGCAGCAGATCCTGCTCGGCCTGCGCGACCGAGACGGACGGCTTCAAGCGCCCAACGCCATTGGCGCCGTAGCTTTGGCCCTCCTGGTTGGGATCGCCGCGGAAGGGCACCCACAGCTTCGCCTCGCCCGGAAACGTGTCAGCGCTTGCCGGTAGCACACCCACGATCGTGTAGCTCTCGCCACTCAGCTTGAGGGTGCGACCAAGGACGCTGGAGTCGCCGCCGAATCGTTCCTTCCACAAGCCGTAGCCGATCACGGCCACTCGCGGCGCCTTTGGCGCATCCTCGTCGGCGCTGAACATCCGACCGAGCACCGGCTGCACGCGTAGCACATCGTCGAAATCGTGCGTCACGCTTGCCGCCGACAGGCGTTCCGCGCCAGCGTTGTCGGCAAGGTTGAGGCTGCTGCTGCTCCAGAGCGCGACCGCTTCGAACAGCTTTTGATCCTGCCGCCACTGCGCGAAGTCGGGAAAGTTGATGCCGACGATGTCGAGGTTCCACTTCGGTGCTTTCTCATTGATGAACACCAGGCGCTCGGGTTCGTCGAACGGGAACGGCCGAAGGAAGAGACCGTTGACCAGGCTGAACACAGCGACGTTGGCCGCGATGCCGATGGCCAGCATGGCGAGAACGAGGCCGGTCGCGAACCGCTGTCGCGTGAGCGACCGCAGCGCGTAGCGGATGTCTGATCCAAGCATGATGGAACGCCCTCGCGGAGGAATGCCGACCCGGTCCCGCTGGCGGCGGCGCCGGCCAATCTCGGCCGGCCACGCGGCGGCCAAATCGAGCGCCGCGCGCGCATACGCGTTCACGACGGCCGTTGGGTCGGTCTTGCGCGCGTCGCTCACGGCCTCGACGAACATGGCCGTCATCTCGCGCCCGTACCGCTCGCGCAGCCGCGAAGGCGCCAGGCGCAGGAGCGCGCCATACAGTCGCGCACTCCGCGGCGGCATCTCGACGCTCACGGCAGGCCTCCCGCACGCCTCAGTCGCGAACGGGCGACTTTGACGACGGCGGCGAGCCGCTCGGTTTCCTGGAGCAGGGCCGATCGGCCCGGTTTGGTCAGCCGATAGAATCGCTTGCGCTCGCTTTCGGCGGCGGGCGGCTCGCTCAGCTCTTCGATCCAGCCGCGCTCGACCAGCTCGTCGAGGGTGCCGTAGAGAGTCGCCGGCCAGAGACGCACGGCGGCGTCCGAGAGCTCCTGCGCGTCGCGTGCGATGGCGAGCCCGTGCCGCGCCCCGCTCGCCAGCGCCAGCATCACGTAGTACTGGCGCGCCTTCATTGGCTGCCGAGCGTCTCCTTATATCGATTCATATAATACTGATTGGTATCACAGGTCTTGGACGGAGCGTCGGCTGAAACGGTTGGTCCGCAGATTTCGGGATTTTGCGGATTAGTCGAGCGGCAGCGAGACCGCTGCACCTGCGGTGCAGCCGCCTTCTCAGGCCGGCCTGCCGTGCAGTCCGCCGGTCTTTAGGGAATCGAGAATCGGCGTAATCCTGTAATCTGCGGACGTTTCCTTCGGCGTAATCCCAACCTCAGCTGAGCGCCTGAATCACATCCGAGCGGGTGATGATGTAGGTTTCCTCGCTCTTGAAGTCGCGCACGAGCACGGCGGGATTCTCCGGCGTCAGCATCCTGGCCAGCGATTCGACGCTGGTGGAGACGTCGGCAAACGGAAACGCCGGCTGCATGATCTCCTCGACCGGACCGCGCTTGATCTCCGGATTGTTCACGATTTCGGCGTAGAGCCGCGACTCGCTAATCGATCCGACGATGCGGCCGTCGGCGGTGACGGGAATCTGGGAGAAGCCGTGCTCGGTCATGACGTGCGCGGCGCGGGCGACCGTCTCCTGACGATCGACGGTGACCAGCGGCGCGGCGCGCTTGTTCGAGACCAGCTCGCGGGCGGTGAGCCCGGTCGGCTCGAGGAAGCCCTTCTCGCGCATCCAGTCGTCGTTGAACATCTTGGCGAGATAGCGCGTACCGTGATCGTGGAAGATCACCACGACGGTCTCACCGGCCTTGAAACGGTCGGCAAGCTGCAGCAGGCCGGCCATCGCCGCGCCGGCGGAGTTGCCGGCGAAGATCCCCTCCTCGCGCGTGATCCGGCGCGTCATCAGCGCGGCGTCCTTGTCAGTGACCTTCTCGAAGTGATCGATGAGCGAGAAGTCCACGTTCTTGGGAAGGAAGTCCTCGCCGATGCCTTCGGTGATGTACGGGTAGATCTCGTTCTTGTCGAAGACGCCCGTCTCTTTGTATTTCTTGAACACCGAGCCGTAGGTGTCGATGCCCCAGGCCTTGACCGACGGCTTCTTCTCCTTCAGAAATTTCGCCACGCCGCAGATCGTGCCGCCGGTGCCGACGCCCGACACCAGATGATCGATCGCCCCTTCGGTCTGCTCCCAGATCTCGGGGCCGGTCTGCTCGTAGTGGGCGCGGCTGTTCGAGAGGTTGTCGTACTGATTCGCCTTCCAGGCCTTGGGCGTCTCGCGCTCGAGCCGCGACGACACCGAGTAGTACCGAGCGCGGATCTTCAGGATCGACGTTGGTCGGGCACACGATCACTTCGGCGCCGAAGGCGCGGAGCGCGTCGATCTTTTCCTTCGACTGCTTGTCGGTGGTGGTGAAGATGCACTTGTAGCCCTTGACGATCGCCGCAATCGCGAGGCCCATGCCGGTGTTGCCCGAAGTGCCTTCGATGATCGTGCCGCCCGGCCGGAGCTTGCCGGCGCGCTCCGCGTCCTCGATCATCGTCACCGCCATGCGGTCCTTGATCGAATTGCCCGGGTTGAAGGTCTCGATCTTCGCGTAGACATCGGCCGCGACGACCCCCCCGGTGAGCCGGTTGAGCCGCACGAGCGGCGTGTTGCCGATCGTGTCGAGGATGGTGTCGGAGCGTTTCCTGGAGGTCGACATGGCAGCCAGAAGGAAATGGTACACAAAATGGCCCCGGCGGCGTTGCCGCCGGGGCCGAAGTGCTGCGTGCCGCTGCGGCAGCCAGTGGCGCGTCTACGACTGACTCGCGCCGCCGCGCGTCGACGAGCCTTCGCTGATCTCGATCCGGCGGCCGCGTCGTGTCGTGCTTGGCGGCGCCGGCATGGTGATCTCCAGCACGCCATCCTTGAAGGTTGCCGAGGCCTTCTCGGTGATCGCGCCCTCGGGCAGCGGAACGGCGCGCGAAAAGCTGCCGTACGATCGCTCCGAGCGATAGAAGCCCTCGCGATCCTCGACCGTTTCATGGCGCCGTTCGCCTCGGATGATCACCATGTCATCGCTGACTTCGATATCCACATCTTCTTTGGACAATCCCGGCAAGTCGGCGCGAATGACGAGCTCGTCGCCGCGCTGGAAAGTCTCGAGCTGCGGATTGAACAGTGACAATTCCGGCCGGCTGCCCGCGGCGCCGAGTCCGAAGTTGCCGAAGAACCGTTCCATCTGATCCGACCAGCTTCGGCTGAACGGACTCAGGGTCCAGTTGGCCCACGGGTCTTGCCAGTCTCGCGAGCCGCGCGACTGCTCGCGTCGCTCCATCGACTGCGTCCGGCTTTCGGCCGCGGTGTTCGAACGTTGAGGTTGACTCGACTGGGTAGCCGAGCGGGTGTCCCGTGATTTCTGATCTCCTGGCATGCGTCCTCCTCGAGAAGCCAAGCAGTGATTCGTGCAACGGCGGTTCCAAACCGGTCCGCCGCGCTGGCGGTCGATTGCTGGCGAGTGGTCGCGGTTCCGTGTCAGAATCGGCGGCGAAGTATGGAATACGGAGGAGCGTAGGAATGCGCCAGATACTCGTGGTCAGACTCTGCCTTGCGCTCGCCGCGGCCTTGGCGACGACGGCCGCCGCACAGCCACCGCAGCAGAAACCGGCCGAAACGAAACCCGCTGAAAAGAAGCCCGTCAGCAATACCAAGTTCGTGACGTCGAAAGACGGCACCAAGATCGCCTACGAAACCACCGGCACGGGTCCGGCCATCATGCTGCTGCACGGCGCCGGCCAGAGCAGAGCCGAGTGGACGCGCACCGACTACGTCAAGCGTCTCGCGCCGACCTTCACGTGCATCTCGGTGGACCTGCGTGGGAACGGCGAGAGCGACAAGCCGACCAAGCCGGAGGCGTACGCCATCGATCTGATGATCGACGATCTGCTCGCCGTCGCCGACGCGGCAGGCGCCAAGCGCTTCCACGTGTGGGGCTTTGCCTACGGCGGCATCATCGGGCGCAACCTCGCCGCAAAATCCGATCGCGTGCTCTCGCTAGCCTACATCGGCATCCCGATGGGCGAAGCGGCGAGCGGCGTCTACAAGGACGCGCTCGCCGGCTTCAAGGCGCGCTGGCAGCCGATCATCGCCGCGCACGAAGCTGGCAAGCTCGATCGATCGACGATCTCGCCCGGCGATTACGAGGCGCTCACCAAAGGCGGCGTCAAGCTCGCGGTCGCGTGGCAGAGCGCGCTGCTCGAGTATCCGCCGATGGAGCCGGCGCAGTTCACCGTCCCGACGCTCTGGGTCGTCGCCACCGGCGACACCGACGCGATGGCCAGCGTCAAGACCTACGAGAGCAAGCTGGCGGGGACCAAGGTCACGCTCGCGCTGCTCGACGGCCCCTCGCATTCGGAGACGCTCCAGCGCATCGATCTCAGCTTCGACAAGCTGGCCGAACATACCAAAAAGGCGGAGTCAGGATCCTGATGCGATTTGGAGACGTCGACACATGGAGATGTGGAGATGTGGAGATGTGGAGATGTGCCAGCGTCTGAAGAACCCGCCCTACGTTCGTAACGAGGACCTATAAGCCGCGGCTTCAGGTCCGCGAACCCGCCCGAGAGCAAACCGGGCGCGCGACACGTCATAATCGGCTGGGGGAAGCACCATGACAGCCGATCCTTACTCGCGCACGCTGCTCACCATCATCGCCGGCGCGCTCGTCTACATCTGTATCGTTCTGACGCCCTGGCCGGCGGTGAGCGCGCAGCGCGGACTCCGGCCGGGGGACGACACCGGGCCCGCGCAGGCGGTGATCGTCGGATGGAAAGCGGGCGAGACCGTGCCAGTACAGATCGTCGGCAGCGTCACGCTCAATACCACCGGTCAGACGCGCATTACCGGCACGGTGCAGACCGAGCAGGCGGCCAACGCCGTGGAGCGGGTCGTGCTGACCGGGTGGGAAGAGAGTGGCGGACCGCAGCGGTCCGGTGGGTTCGTCTCGCTGACGCAAGGCTCGCGGCAGGGACTGCCGTCCGGTCTTCCGGTGACGGCAATCCCGCCGCGCTGACGCTATATCGCGATCTTCTGCACTTCGGCCTGGAGCGTCTGCAGCTCCTTCATCAGGTCGTTGAAGCGATCGACCGCGTCCTTCCCGACCTTCTGGTCTGCCTGGCCGACCATCCGCTGCACGTTCTGCAGCTGGTCGAGCAGCATCGGCTGCGGATAGATGCCCGGCAGATTGTTCAGCTGGGCCCAGACCTTCTGTAGAGGGTGCGCGAACTTCTCGTCCATCGCCTTCACGCCGGGCGTGGCCGCCGTCGGCGGTGAGACGCCGGCCTTCTTCATCGCGTCGTCGATCTTCTGACCCAGACGCCGCGCCTCGGTGAGCGCGTCGCGCACCTTGATGAGGAACTGGAACTGCTCGTCGAGCTCGGCCTGTGTGACGCCATCCTTCAACACGCGCGGGTCGGCCTTGAGCTCGAAGTTGCGCGTCGCGTTGTAGGCGCCGGCGCTGAGTCGCACCGCGTACTTGCCCGGAGGTGCAAGCGGACCGCCAGGGCCGTTGTTGACGCCCGGATAGCGCATGTCCCAGTTGAAGCGCTGCATGCCCGCCTCACCGCGGATCGAGCTCGAATCCACCCCCACCACGGCCGAAGGGACCGCGCATCTCCTGGCCCCCGCTGCTGGAGCCGCGCGCGGCCGCCACACCGAAGCTCCGCACGACTTGGCCCTTGGCGTCGAGCACGTCGAGCTTGGCCTCGGCCGGTGGCGCCGCCTCGAACCAGACGTCGATGTGCGCGCTCGCCGCCGGGTATTCGGGATCGCCGTTTCCGCCCTGGCTGGCGCCCGAGCGGTAGCGGATCGCGTCGCGCGGCTGGAACAAGTGCACGGCCGGCATCGCGCCGCGCGCCGCCGGTGCCGGCGCGGTGGCCGCTGCGCTTTGATCCGACGGACCGCCGTGTCCCGCGGGGTCCTGTACGGTGGACTGCGGGTTGCCGCCGATGAGCCCGGCAATCTGCTGCAGTGGCGTCACGTTGTCCATGATCCACAGCGATCGTCCCATCGTCGAGATGACGAGGTCGTTTCGATGCACCTTGATATCGGTCACCGGCGTCGCCGGCAGGTTCTGCTGCAGCGGCTGCCAGTTCTTGCCGCCGTTGAACGACACGAAGATGCCGAATTCCGTCCCCGCGTAGAGCAGCCCTTCGCGTGCCGGATCTTCACGGACCACGCGCACCGGGTAATCGATCGGGATGCCGTTCTTGCCGTCGGCGAGCAGGCTCCACGTCTCGCCGTAGTCGGTGGTCTTGTAGACGTACGGCTTGAGGTCGTGCTCGCGGAGATAGCGATAAATCGAGGTGTAGGCGGTGCCGCGGCGATGCGGAGAGTCCTCGATCGTCTGCACCCGTCCGCCCGGACCGAGCCCCTTGGGCGTGACGTTCTTCCAGGTCTTGCCGTTGTCGCGCGTCACGCTCACCGGTCCGTCGTTGGCGCCGACCCAGATCACGCCTCTCTCGAGACGCGACTCGATCATCGAGTAGATCGACGAGTAGACCTCCTCGCCGGTGACATCGCGGGTGATCGGATTGCCCGGCACGATCTGGTATTGCGGTTCGTTTGCCGTCAGATCCGGACTGATCGTCTGCCAGGTCACGCCGTCATCGGTCGAGCGATGCAGAACGTGCGACGCCTGATACACCACCCGCTCGTCGTGCGGCGACACGTAGACGACCGTCTGTCGTGGGAAGCGGTACTTGATGTCGGCCGGATGATGGCCGTAGCGGTTCTGCGGGTAGATCCAATAGTGCTTTTCCTGTCCGGTGAGGACGTTATAGCGGCCGACTTCGCCCTTGCACGCGCCCCACACGACGCTGCCGTCCTTGCGCGGCCAGATCTGGCCGGTTTCGCAGCCCGACGCCTGCTGCCACATCTCCGCAGGATGATCGAGACCCCACGAATAGGGGTTGCTGCTCGGGATGATCAGCGTCGAGTTGTCCTGCTGCGGCACGTAAAGGCGATAGGGGTACTGCTCGTCCACCGCCACCATGTACGTACTCGGCCGTGGGCTGATTGAGAATCGTCGACCAGCTGCGGCCGCCGTTGAGCGAGATGTTGGCGCCGCCGTCGTTGACCTGCAGCATGATCTCCGGGTTCTCCGGATTGATCCACATGCCGTGGTTGTCGCCGTGCGGCGTCTCGATCGAGGTGAACGTCTTTCCTCCATCCGTCGACTTGTGGAACCCGAGCTCGTTGACGAAGACCTCGTTCTCATTCTTCGGGTTCACGTTCACGTAATGGAAATAGAACGGCCGTGCGCGCAGCCGTTGCGAGCTGTTGACGACTGCCCACGTTTCTCCCGCGTCGCTCGACTTGTAGAGGCCGCCCTGATTGCCCGGGCCCTCGACCATCGCGTACAGCACGTTCGGATTGCTGCGCGCGATGTCGAGGTCGATCTTTCCGATGAGCGGGGCGGGCAGGCCCGACGTCACGTGCTTCCAGGTTTCGCCGCCGTCGATGGATTTGTAGATGCCGCCCTTGTCGGCGGGGCCGCCGCTGACGATGTCCCAGCCCTTGCGGAACCCGCGATAGATTGCGGCGTAGAGCACGTTCGGGTTCTGCCAATCGACCTCGATGTCGCGTCCGCCGTGCTCGTTGTCCACGAACAGCACCTTGCGCCAGGTCTTACCGCCGTCGCTGGTCTTGAAGATGCCGCGCTCGTCGTTGGGTCCGAACGGCGATCCCAGCGCGGCGAGCCAGACGATGTCGGGGTTGGTCGGGTGGACGCGGAGCGTGCCGATCTGCCCCGATTCTTTGAGCCCCATGAACTGAAACGTGCCGCCCGCGTCGGTGGACTTGTAGACGCCGCGGCCGATAATCACGTTGGAGCGGATCGCCGCGCTGCCGGTGCCGACCCACACGTGATTCGGGTGCGACGGCGCGACGTCAATCGATCCGATCGACCCGGTCGCGAAGGTTACCGTCACCGATGGGCGTCCACGTGATGCCGGCGTCTTCGGTCTTCCACACGCCGCCGCCGGTGGCGCCGTGGTAGAAGGTGTGCGGCTGCTGGCGCACGCCGGAGAACGCCGTCACGCGACCGCCGCGCGACGCGCCCACCATGCGCCACCGCAAGTCTTTGAACGCGGCGGCCGGAACGATCTGATTGGCGTCGCCTTGTGCGTTTACCGGCCGGTCATGTGATGCGACCGCGCTCGCGATTAGAAGCGCCACGCCCCCAGCGAGACAGAAACGGTTGAGTTGTTGCCGACTGTTCATCGTAAAGCCCTCGAACTGGCGGAAGCGACAGTATACGCCTGCGGTGGCTGAGGAACGGCGCCGCATCGCGGCGCTCGGAGGGGAGGCGCGGCGCCCGGTTGTCGTTGACTCGACACCTGACCAGTGTGGTGATAGGCTTGCCGGCCACTCTGAGCGATTCAGCACATTGGTGAGGATTTGATGACTCATTCCAAGGCGTCTGATCTGACGCGATGGAGACAACTGGTCTTCGGCATCATCTGCATGGTGATGATCGCGAATCTGCAATACGGTTGGACCTTGTTCGTCGGTCCAATTGACGAGAAGTATCAATGGGGCCGAGCGGCGATTCAGGTTGCCTTCACGATTTTCGTGCTGACCGAAACGTGGCTCGTACCCATCGAAGGCTATCTCATCGACAGGTTCGGCCCTCGCATCATGATTAGCGGCAGCGGCGCTCTCGTCGCGCTCGCATGGGTCATCAACTCCGTCGCTGATTCTCTGTTCCTTTTGTACGTCGGAGCCGTGGTTGGAGGCATCGGCGCCGGCGTCGTCTACGGGGGGTCGGTTGGTAACGCGCTGAAGTGGTTTCCGGATCGGCGCGGCCTGGCCGCCGGTTTGACGGCAGCGGGCTTCGGCGCCGGTTCGGCGCTGACAGTGATCCCCATTGCCAACATGATCGAGTCGAGCGGATATGAAGCAGCGTTCCTCTGGTTCGGTCTCGGACAGGGCGTCGTGGTGATGCTTATCGCGCTGATGCTGCGCGCGCCGGAAGCGGGCGAGGTGACTGCGCCTGCGGCCCCCGCAGTCCAGCAGACGCTACGCGACTACAGCCCGGTCGAAGTGCTCAAGACGCCCGTATTCTGGGTCATGTATGCGATGTTCGTCATGGTCGGCGCCGGCGGACTGATGGCAGTCGCCCAATTGGCGCCAATCGCCACGGACTTCAAGGTCGGCACCATCCCCGTTACGATCCTGGGACTGACCTTGCCGGCCCTCACATTCGCTCTGACCATCGACCGGTACTGAACGGCGTATGCCGGCCGTTTTTCGGGTGGGTGTCGGATCACATCGGTCGCGAAAATACGATGTTTGTTGCCTTCCTCATCGAAGGCATCGGTATTTACGTTCTGCTCGTGTTCGCCGGCAATCCGCTGTTGTTTGTGCTCCTGTCCGGCCTGGTGTTCTTTGCCTGGGGAGAGATTTACTCGTTGTTCCCCGCCACCTGCACCGACATCTACGGACGGAAGTTCGCCACGACGAACTACGGCATGCTCTATACGGCCAAAGGTACAGCGGCGCTGTTGGTCCCGTTGGCGAACGTGTTGACCAATGCGACCGGCAGCTGGCATGCAGTATTCTATGTCGCTGCAGTCCTCAACATCGTGGCGGCTGTGATGGCCCTCGCGATGCTGAAGCCAATGCGGAAGCTTGTAATGGCGAAACATCGATCGCCGCAGGCCCATCCTGCGCAGCCGACGATGGCCTGAGGCTGTGCCTCCCCTGATCATCCGGCCTTGGTTCTGAGGGAGGCTTGTCCCACGCGGGCAGCTCACGTGTGGTCTGCAAAGCGCAAAGCAGCGACGGGTCGACCGCGAATCCACGTCGGATAACCAACCCTTGCTCGTCCGATCGCTGAGTCCCGAACGCAGCCAGGCGCGTCGGTCACGTCCAGGACGTTGTACAAAGCCATGGCGCCAAGATGATGTAGAAGCGTCAAGACCGTCGTCCACACAAGGACGCCACCCCGTAAACCTTGCATTCGCATCTCCCGCGATCCGAACAACGTGCCGGAGGGGTCGCTTCATGGCGGGCGGATCGATAGGCTGATGCTGCGGGGCTGGTTGAAAGGTCTCCGCAACAGATAAAATTCTGGTTCACGAACGACCTCGATTAGGCAAGGAGCAACGATGGGGACAGCGTTAGACGGTATTCGGGTTCTCGACATGACACACGTGCAGTCGGGACCGACGGCGACGCAGATTCTGGCGTGGTTCGGAGCCGACGTGATCAAGGTCGAACGGCCCGGGGAAGGTGATCCGACGCGCAGCCAGCTGCGCGACAAGCCCGGCGTGGACAGCCTCTACTTCACGATGCTCAACGCCAACAAGCGTGGCATCACGCTGAATCCCAAGACCGAAGCTGGCAATCGGATTTTCTCCAAGCTCATCGAGGTCTGCGACGTGATGGTCGAGAACTACGCGCCGGGCGCGATCGATCGCATGGGCTTCCCTTGGGAAAAGATTCAGCAGCTCAACCCGCGCATGATCTACGCGTCGGTGAAGGGATTCGGCCCGGGCCCCTACGAGGACTGCAAGGTCTATGAAAACGTCGCGCAGTGCACCGGCGGCGCCGCCTCGACGACCGGCGAGATCGATCGCGTTCCGCTGGTGACCGGCGCGCAGATCGGTGACTCCGGCACCGGCATCCACCTGGTGGCGGGAATTCTCGCCGCGCTGTTCCAGCGCGAGAAAAGCGGACGCGGCCAGCGTGTGACCTGCGCGATGCAGGATGCGGTGCTGAATCTCTGTCGCGTCAAGTTGCGCGACCAGCAGCGGCTTGCCGCCGGCCCGCTCACCGAATATCCGCAGTACCCCAACGGAACGTTCGGCGTCGCTGTGCCACGTGCCGGCAATTCCTCTGGCGGCGGCCATCCCGGATGGATCGTCAAGTGCAAAGGCTGGGAGACGGATCCGGACGCCTACATCTACGTGATCGCGCAGATCCAGGCTTTCCCCGCGCTGGCGAAGGTCATCGGCCATGCCGACTGGCTGGACGATCCCGACTTCAACACGCCGGCGGCACGCCTTCCCAGACTCGCTCAGGTGTTCGCCGAAGTCGAGAAGTGGACCATGACGTTGGACAAGATGGAGGTGATGGCGACGCTGAATCCACTCAACGTGCCTTGTGGGCCGATCCTCTCGATGAAGGAACTGGCCGAGGAGCCATCCCTTCGCAACACGGGCACCATCGTCGAAGTGGACCATCCGCTGCGCGGGAAGTATCTGACGGTCGGCAATCCCATCAAGCTGTCGGATTCGCCGGCTGACGTGCGGCGCTCTCCATTCTTTGGAGAGCACACCGAAGAAATCTTGCGGACGCTCGTCGGGCTCGACGACGACGAGATTCAGGCGGCGCGCCAGCAGGGTGCAATCTAGTGGCTCCGCCCTACAGCGTCCTTGTGCTCGGCGCCTCCTATGGCTCGCTGTTCGCGACCAAGGTGCTGATGGCCGGCCATCGTGTGTCGCTGGTGTGCACGAAGCCAACAGCAGATCTGATCAACCGTGAGGGGACGATCGTTCGGATGCCGATCAAAGGGCGCCCGGCCGCGCTCGAGATCGCGTCGAAACAGCTTTCCGGGACGTTATCTGCGGCAACGCCGGACGCCGTCGATCCTGGCAAGTTCGACCTCGTCGTGCTCGGCATGCAGGAAGCTCAATACGGCGCACCCGGTGTACGAGAGCTGATGGGCCGCGTGGCGCGTTCGGGCCGGCCCTGCCTGGCCATCATGAACATGCCGCCGCTCACCTACCTCAAACGCATTGCGGGTCTTTCGACGGAGACGCTCGAGGCCTGCTACGCGGATCCCGGCGTGTGGAAGGACTTCGATCCTGCGTTGATGACGCTGGCGAGCCCGGATCCGCAAGCGTTTCGCCCGCCTGATCAGCCCAAGAACGTGCTCCAAGTGGGCTTGCCAACCAACTTCAAGGCGGCACGCTTCGACGGCGAGGAAGCCACCGCGCTCCTCCGGACGCTCGAGGCCGACATCGAAGCCGCGCGACTCGACCCGGGCGACGGTCCCATTGAAGTGCCGGTAAAGCTGAAAGTGCACGAGTCCGTTTTCGTGCCGCTCGCGAAGTGGCCGATGTTGATGGCAGGCAATTACCGCTGCATCCGGCGCGACGACATGATTGCGATCAAGGAAGCTGTGCTCGCCAACGTAAACAAGTCGCGCGAAGTGTACGACTGGGTCTGGAAGCTCTGTAACTCTCTCGGCGCCAATGACGACGACATGGTGCCGTTCGACAAGTATGCGAAGGCCGCCGAAGGGCTCGGCAAACCCTCGTCCGCGGCACGCGCTCTTTTCGGCGGCGCCGAGCATATCGAGCGCGTCGATTGCCTGGTGCGGCGCATCGCTCGCCAGCAGGGCTTCCAATCCGACACGCTGGACGAAATCGTCACACTGGTAGACGAGCGGCTCGGGAAGAACCGGTCAGTAGGGCAGAACTAGAATCCGTGCCTGAAGTGCCTAAGGGTGCCTGAGGTGCCTAGAGTGCTGGGTGCCGTTGCCTGGTGCTTGGTCTCTGGGTCTGGTGCTTAGTTCCCTATCGTGGCAATGGCGGCTTGTGCGCACTGGCCATCCTGCGGGCTGGTGCCTCCCGAGACGCCAATTGCGCCGACGATCTTGCCGTCGACGACGATGGGCACGCCGCCCTCCACGGGCACCGCGCCGTTGATCCCGAGCACCCGCAGCCCGTCGCCACCGCCGGCCAGCATGTCCTGAAACGCCTTGGTCGGGCGTTTGAAACGCGCGGCCGAGCGCGCCTTGTCGATGGCCACGATCGCGCTGGCGGCCTGTGTCGCGTCCATCTTTTCGAAATACACCAGGTCACCGGCCGTATCTACGACAGCGACGGCCATCAACCAGTTGTTCTTCAGGGCTTCGGCGAGCGCCGACGCGGCGATCTTCTTCGCCGCCTCGAGCGAAACCGGGAGTCCATACGTTTGTGGTGCATTCGGCGCCATCAATTTTTCTCTCGTCGGCACCTTACACTACATTCGCTTCGCCGCCCACCGCGGCGCGTTGAAACCGGTCCGCGGAAAACGGCGTGATGTCGCACCGCGGATCGCGGCCAGTGATGAGGTCGGCGAGAATGCGTCCCGCCGCGGGCGAATGCTGAAAGCCGTGCCCGCTGAAGCCGGCGATCGTGTAGAACCCCTCGAGCTCGGGCGCCGGTCCGATGATCGGATTGTGATCGGGCGTCATCTCATAGAGACCCGCCCAGGCGTGTGAGACCGCCGCGTCTGTCAGCGCCGGCAGCCGGTGGACGGCCACGCCAATCACCTCGGGCAGGAAATCCCAGCGCACTGTGGTGTCAAACCCGGGACGCTCGTCGCGATCGCCCATGCCGAAGAGCAGCCCGGCGCCCTCGCGGTGAAAGTAGAACGTGGTCTGGAAGTCGATCACCATCACCCGATTTGCCGGAACCGAGCCGCGAGATCGCGAGTCGTCCCAGCTGCCGCCGCCCGGCGGCTGCGCGATGAAGATGTGACGGCGCTCGGGGGAGACCGGCACGTCGAGGCCGGCCATGCGGCCTATCTCGCTCGCCCACGGCCCGGCGGCGTTGATGGCCCGGCGCGTCTCGATGCGCCCGGCGGTTGTTTCCACATGGGTTACCCGTCCACTGGTGGCGCCGATACTTGTTACTTCCGTCCCGCGAACGATCTCCACCCCGCGCGCCTGCGCGCGGCGCGCGAAGCCCATCGTCACGCTGTTGGGGTCGGCAATGCCGTCGCGGCCGCAGAAGGTGGCGGCGAGCACTCCGTCAACCGAGATGCCGGGGGCATGCGCCGCCGCCTGCGCCGGCGACAGCCACTCGACCTCGATGCCGTGCGCGGCCTGTAGCGCGACGTTGCGCTGGAACGCGGCGACGCTGTCCTCGGTGGACAACAGGAACAGATAGCCGTCGGGCCAAAAGTCGATCGGGGCGCCGACGATCGACTCGAAGTCGGCGAAGAGCGCAATCGATTCCTTCGAAAGCTCGATGTTGGCCGAGTGTGAGAACTGATGGCGGAAGCCGCCGGCGTTGCGGCCGGTGGACATCGTGCCGAGCTGCGCCTCGCGCTCGACCAGGACCACGTTGGTCACCCCGCGCTCGGTCAGGTGATAGGCGGCGCTGGCGCCCATGCACCCGCCGCCGATGATGACCACATCTGCTGTCGCTTTCATGATGCCCCGCGATAATATCGCGCCATGCATCGACCGGCGCTTCTCTCGATCGTAGCGGTCGCGATGGCGACAGCGTTACCGCTGGCGCAGGAAACAACTCCGCCCGTCGTGCTGGCGGCCGATCGCGTCTTCGACGGGCAGACGCTGCAAAGCGGATGGACTGTTGTGATCCGCGGACGGCGCATCGAGAGCGCAGGACCGGCGGCCAGTGTCACCGTTCCGCCAGGGGCGCGATCGATAAGGCTGCCGGGATTGACGCTGCTGCCCGGGCTCATCGAGGGCCACTCGCACCTGCTGCTGCATCCGTACAACGAGACATCCTGGAACGACCAGGTCGCGCGCGAGCCGCTCGCCTATCGCGTGGCGCGCGCGGTGGTGCACGCCGAGCGCACGCTCATGGCCGGAGTCACCACGGTGCGCGATCTCGGCAGCGAGGGCGCCGGCTACGCTGACGTTGGCCTCAAACGCGCGATCGACGAGGGCGTCATTCCGGGTCCGCGAATGCTCGTGGCCGGGCCGGCGATGGTGGCGACCGGCTCATACGGTCCAAAAGGCTTTGCCCCTGAGTGGACGGTGCCGCAAGGTGCCGAAGAAGCCAGCGGCCTGGACGACGTGACACGCGTCGCGCGCGATCAAATCGGCCGCGGCGCCGACTTCATCAAGGTGTACGCGGACTACCGGATTGGCCCAAACGGCGAGGCGCGGCCGACGTTCACGCTCGACGAGCTGAAGCGGATCGTCGAGGTCGCGAAGAGCACCGGCAGGCCGGTCGTCGCGCACGCCTCGACGCCCGAAGGGATGCGCCGCGCGATCGAGGCCGGCGTCGAGACGATCGAGCATGGCGACGGCGGCACGCCGGAGATCTGGAAGCTGATGGTGGAAAGGCGTGTCGCGTCACTGCCCGACGGTTGGCGCCGGCGATGCCACGGCGCAGTACGCCGGCTGGAAGAAGGGAGTCGATCCGGCGCCTCCGCGCATCGCCGCTAAGCGCGAGTCGTTCAAGGCGGCGCTCGCTGCTGGCGTGACGTTGTGCTTTGGCGGCGACGTCGGCGTCTACGCGCACGGCGACAACATCCGCGATCTCGAGATCATGGTGGACTACGGCCTGCCGCTCGCCGACGGGCTGCGCATCGCGACGTCGGGCAACGCGAAGATCTTTCATCTCGACGACCGTGTCGGATCGATCAAGACCGGTCTGCTCGCCGATCTCATCGCCGTTGACGGCGATCCGACGCGCGACATCAAGGCGCTGCGCCGAGTAAAGCTGGTCGTCAAGGACGGGAAAATCTACAAGGAGCCATGAGGCGGACGTAGCGCGGACCTTCGGGTCCGCGCGTGCTGACGACCTCGGGCTCCTCGGCGGTCCGTCCTCTCGAACTGGAGGCTCTATGCGCGCACGGATCTTCGTGCTCGGTATCTTGATTGGCGGCACACTGGTGATGGCACAAGAGAAGCGCGAGCTCAATCTGCGGGGCGATCGATTCAAGCCGCTCACGTGGGAGACATTGACGCCGGAGCAGAAGGTAATGGTCGAGGACCTGCTCGCCGGATCGCGGACCTCGCTGGGCGGGCCGTTCAATGCCCTGCTGCGCAGCCCCGAAATGGGCAACCTCGCGCAGAACCTGGGCGAGTACCGTCCGGTTTCGCACCTCGGTGCCGCGTCGCCTCAACGAGATGGCGATTCTCCTGACCGCGAAGTGGTGGTCGTCGCGGTCCGAATGGCACGCGCACAAGACGCTGGCGCTCGAAGCCGGGCTCAGCGTTGCCGTGATCGACGACATCCAGGTAGGACGACGGCCCGCGAGCATGCGGGCCGACGAAGCCGTCGTCTACGACTTCACGACCGAGCTGCGCGAACGCCGCCGGGTGAGCGATCGAACGTTCGCCGCCGCCGTGAAGCTGCTCGGCGAGAAAGGCGTGATGGACCTCGTGGCGGCGATGGGCTATTACGACCTGGTCTCGATGGTCCTCAACATCGATCGCCACCCGCTGCCCGAGGGCGCGCCGCTGCCGTTCCGCGAACCGTAATAAGGGCATCCCCGCGCAACGCGGGATTCGCTCCGCTGTCCCGAAAGGGAATGACGGATGGACACAATTCCGCTGCGAACCGACGACGGCCTCGATCGATATCGAAAGCTCGCCGCGGATCTGGTTGCTGCCTGCCAGGCGCCCGAGGCGGGCGGCGTGCGCGCGTGGGCAAGCGACTGGCAGCGGACGATCGTGGAGAACCTGGAGCCTCGGACGTCGTTCGTCGCGAGCAGCGTCGAGCGGGCCATCGGCGGCATCATCGATCGCGTGCAAGGGCAGTCCGCTACGAATAACAGCAATGCATGCACGTTGGACGAAGCGCAGAAGCTTGTGGCGCGGGCGCATTCCTTCGACACCTGGGAAGCCTTTGGTCGCCATCTTGAAGCGATCGCTGAGCCGCAGTCCATCGTTCACGCCTTCGAGCGTGCGGCCGATGCGGTGGTGACCGGCGATCTCGCCACGCTCGAAGCGCTCGTCGCCGCGAGCCCGGCGTTGTCACGCGCACGATCGACGCGGTCGCACCACGCCACGCTGCTGCATTACGTCTCGGCCAACGGGGTCGAGGACTTCCGGCAGAGGACGCCCTCCAACGCAGTCGCGATCGCGCGCGTGCTGCTCGACGCGGGCGCGGCGGCTGACGCCGCGGCCGACACCTACGGCGGCGGACCGGCGCAGACGCCGATGAATCTGCTCGTCTCGAGTGAGCATCCCGCCGCTGCGGGCGTGCAGAGCGCGCTCGTCGAGATGCTTGTCGACTACGGCGCGGCCGTCGACGGCGTGACAGGCGACGGCTCACCGTTGATGACGGCGCTCGCGTTTGGCTATCTGGACGCGGCCGAAACGCTTGCCAGACGCGGCGCGCGCGTGGACCACATCGTCGCAGCCGCGGCGCTCGGCCGCGACGATCTCGTGCGCCGCTTCCTCGACGAGAACGGCGCGCTGAACGAAGGCGTGCGGCTCGCCGACGTGCCCTGGCCGCCGCTGCCGCGCGATCCAAAGGCGCACGTCGAGCTGGCATTGGTCTGGGCGTGCAGGTTCGGACGGGCCGGCGTGGTCAGCACTATGCTCGGGCGGCATGTCGATCCGGCGGCGGCGGACGTCGATCGCATGACCGGCTTCCATGTCGCAGCGGCCAACGGGCACATGGAAGTGATCGACCTTCTCGTCGGGCACAGCGCGCCGCTCGAGGCGCGGAACAGGTGGGGCGGCACCGTGCTGGACTCGACCGTCTTCTTCGCGCTGAACGGCCCGGTGCCGGGCGTGAGCTATCCCGCCGTGGTCGAGCGGCTGCTCGCGGCGGGGGCCGACGCCCGAGCGGTGGACCTGCCGACCGGCAATCCCGCGATTGACGCCTTGTTTCGGCGTTATCGAAGCTGAGCAGGCGCATCCCTGCGCGGAGTTCCTCGAGGGGCGACCGTCGGGACGAACGACGAGGCGCGCGCCGCCATCACAACTTCATCATCACGTTTCGTCGAGGAATCATCGTTCCATCCGGACTTGCCGCGGGCGATACGGCATCCTCGGGCGAGCGATGGACAGGTTCCAGGCTACGCTGGTCGCCGTGGTGCTGACGGCCGTGTGTGCCGTGCCGGACACGGTCTCGTCGCAGGGCGACGACATGAGCGTGGCGCTGACACGTACGGGATCGGGTCTTCTCACAGTGCCCGTGTCGATAGGGGAGGAGACCTACACGTTTCTCCTCGACACGGGCAGCACGCGCACGGTGGTGTCTGAGTCGCTGGCTCGCGCGGCGAAGCTGAAAACGTACCTGGCGTGCGGATGATTGGATCGACGGGGGCCAGAGAGGCGCGGCAGGGCTGGCTCGAGGCGATGCGCGTCGGACAGCTGACGCTGACACGGCACTGGGTGGTCATCGCCGATCTTACGACTGTCGATCGACATGCCGCCACGGTTGACGGGATCCTCGGGACCGACGTCTTGAGTCGAGGACGCATGCGCCTCGACCTGGCGGAGGGCAAACTCTGGCTGATGCCGTAGGCACGCGCTGCCCGGCGCGCGTGCGGCTCGCCACTCATGCGATCGCTCGCAGGCCCGCCTCGAGTCCCGAACGCCCGTGACGAAGCAACGTCACGAACCCATCGCGACGAACTACCGTTTGTAGATCTTCCCGCCCTTCATCACGAACCGCACCCGTTGCAGCGCGGTGATGTCGGTCAACGGATCGCCGTCGACAGCCACCAGGTCCGCTTCGTAACCCGGCGCGATAGTTCCGAGCGTCGTCCCCAGGCTCATCGACTCCGCCGCCAGCGAGGTCATGCCGATGATGGCGTCCATTGGTTTCTGCCCGCTCTTCACTCGTTCGACGACCTCGCGCATGTTCTGCCCGTGCGCGCCCGCGACGGCGTCGGTGCCCATCACAATCTTCAGTTTTGGCGTCTTGAGCGCCATCGCAAACATCGCGTCCTTGAGGCCCAGCGCCTTTTCCATTGCCGCGAAGCCTTCTTCGGTGTAGTTGCCGATGCCGAGGAAGCGCGCTTTGTTCTCGAGATAGTTCTGCGTCACCAGGCCGATGTTGGGATCGAAGAAGACGCCGCGCTCGGCGAGCAAGTTGAAAGACTCCTGCGTCGCCAGCGCACCGTGCTCGACCACCGTACAGCCGCCGCGCGCCGCGCGCATCATCGCCTCCGCGCTGTGCGCGTGGACCATGGAGCGCAATCCCTGCGCCCGTGATTCGCCGCAGGCGGCGTCGAGCTGTTCCTGCGACAGCGTCGGCGTGCCGCCGTCTCGGATACTCGCCGAGGCGAAGATCTTGATCAGGTCGGCACCGTTCTTTTTCTTCGCGCGGATGTCTTCGCGAATCTGTTCCGGCGTCCACTTGGCGTTGCTCACCTGGCCGAGCGACGTCAGGATGCGAGGCCCGGGCAGGATCCCGCGCGCAATTGCGTCGCGCAGCGGCTTGTCCGACGCCGCGCCGACGCTTTGGACAGTTGTGAAGCCGGCCATCAGCGTGAGGTAGGCGTTCTCAGCGCCGTAGAGCGCCGCTTGATCGACGGGCTCCTGACCGCTCACGTACTTACCGTCGGCGCCGAAGTGCCAGCCGATGTGCACGTGCGTGTCGATGAAGCCGGGCAGCAGCGTGAGGCCACCGAGATCGATCACCGCCGCCGGCCGCGCTCCCGTGACGGCGCCGATCTTCGTTCCCGCGACGATGATGGTGCCGTTCTGCTGAACGCCGCCCTTGCCGTCGATGATGCGGCCGGCACGCAGCGCGAGGGCGTCCTCGGTCGGCGCGGGTTGTTGTGGCGTCGCGCCGATGGCGAGAGCTGCCAGCGCGATCACTCCACCGTTACACAGAACACGTCGCATAGGGCTCTCCAGGATGCGCGATGTCGTGCTTATTGCACGATGCTCGCGGCGCGGAACAGATCGTCGGCAGTCTGCAGGATCACGTTCTTCAATCTGCGTGGGTAGGTTGGCGGCAGCTTCGCCAGGTACTCGTTGACCATCGCTGCGACGGCCGGCGAGTTGTGGCCCGAGAGCGTTGCGCCCATCCAGCGTGTCGGGAAGAAGATGTCGCCGGTCTGCTGAATCTCCTGCAGCAGTTGCAGGCTGGGCTGCACGTATTTGACGGCGCTCGCTGCGCGCAGCGGATGATGCAGGTTGCCCAGTCCTTCGAGCACCCACGGCTCGCGCCGTCGGTTCTTCACGTCCCTGAGGCTCTCGAACCAGCGATCGCGCTCCGCCGCATCCGCCGACAGCGACGGCATGACGAACGCGAAGCGCTCCTTGCGATCGGGATTCTGCATGCGGGCGAGCTGCGTCTTCAGGATCTCGCTCCAGCCCGGCACCTCGCGGACGGCGAGATCCTGGGCAAGCGACGCGTAGTCGGCCTCTGCGAGCGGCAGGCCCGGGACGTTTTCTTTCTGCGCCCACACGCGTTGCAGCCACGCGAGCGTGTCGGCGGTCACGGCGACGTCGCGCAGCGCGCTGAACCACGCGGACTTCTGGCTTGCGGTTTTCGCCGAATCGAGACCGCGCCTGAGCAGCGCCTCGGCCGACGCTTGGCGGGCCGTGCGCTCGTCCTCCTTGAGGAAGCGCCACCAGGCGCCCCGGAAATAGCCGAGCGTGCGCGCCGTGAGCTGTTCGTCGGTTTCGCGCGGAAGCGCTGCGAACGCCAGATCCACCAGCTTCGCGGGCGAGACCGCCCGGTCCAGCATCGCGTCCCACAACGTGACCCACGCCGCGCCGCGTGTGAGCGGGTCGGCGATGTCGGGCAGCGACGTGGACAGATACGCGAGCGACGCTGGATCGAGCGCGATCGCGCCGTAGGCCCAGCCGCCCCCGTTCGCCAGCACGTAGAGAGGCGCGGGCTTGCCGACGGCCGCAGGCGCTTCGGTGCGTGCGCCGTTGACCTCCACGTCGAACGGCTCGATGCGATCCTTGTAGCCGAGCGTCACGCGCAGCTGCTGCGGCCACAGCAACTGGCGGTTCCCCGGGTCGGACTGCCTGAACGCAAGCTTCCGGATGGTGTCGTCCCTGACCTCGAGCTCGGTGTTGATCAACGGGCGGCCCGGCTCTTCGACCCAGACGTGGCTCCATGCCTTCAGGTCTCGAGGCGTGCGCTTGTCGAGCACCTGGATCAGATCGTTCCAGGTCGCGTTGCCGAACGTGTGTCCCTCGAGGTACTCGCGCACGCCCTCGCGGAAGATCTCCTCGCCCAGCAGCGCTTCGAGATGGCGCATGACGATCGGCGCCTTCTGGTAGATGATCGCGCCGTAGAGCGAACCGGCTTCGTTGAGGTTGTCGAGCGGCTGGCGAATCGCGTTGGACCCTGGTGTGCGATCCACGTCGTACGCGGCTGGATAGTGCGAAAGCAGGAAGCGCAGCTCGTGGTTCACTTCCGGGAACGACGGGTTGACGATCTTCGCCGCCATGAAGTTGGCGAACACTTCCTTCATCCACACGTCGTTGAACCACTGCATCGTGACCAGATCGCCGAACCACATGTGCGCGGTCTCGTGCGCGATGACCGAGGCGCGTCCGAGATATTGATTCTGCGTCGCCGATTCCTCGAGCAGCAGCCCCGGCGCGTTGTAGAGGATCTTGCCAGCGTGCTCCATGCCGCCGAACTGGAAGGCCGGAATCGCGACGAAGTCGAACTTGCCGAAGGCGTAGGGAATGCCGGTGTAACGCTCCATGAACTCGATCGCCCGCGCGTGCAGATCGAAGATCGGGTCTTTGTTGCGCGCCACTTTCGCGGCGTCGGTCTCGCGGTGGAACATGCGCATCGTCCGGCCGTTGCGCTCGGCGGCTTCCACCTTGAAGTCGCCGGCGATGAAGGCGAACAGATACGTGGAGAGCGGCTGCGTTTCCGCGAAGCTCACGGTGACGCGGCCGGCGTTGGCCACGCGCTTCGTCTCGGCGCCGTTGGCGGCGAGCTGCCACTTTTCTGGCGCCTCCAGCGTCAGTGACCACCTGGCCTTGAGATTCGGCTGATCGAAGACGGGGAACGCGAGGTGCGCGCGTGCCGGCACGAACAGCGCATATATGAAGTCGGCACTGCGATTGAGGGAGGCATCACCGGCGGTGAAGCCGATTCGGATCGTGTTGTCGCCCTTCTCGAGCGACGACGCGGGTACGACGATGTGGCCGTTGACGAAGTCGAAGGCGGCGGCGCCGTTGGCGTCGAGCGACTTGACGTGCTCCCGACTGGTCGCGAAGTCGATCACGAGCGGTGCGCTCGCATCGCTCAACGCGAACTGAATCGTCGTGGTCCCGGTGATTGGAGTAGACACGCTTTCCGGAAGCGACACGGAGAGCGCGTAGCGCAAGTTGCTGACGCTCGCCGCTCGCCGCTCCGCAACGTCGAGCGCGATACCGGGCGCCGGCGTGGCCGTCTGCGCCTGGATCGGCGCCGCTTTGATCAGTATGGCGACAGTGATAGCGAAGATGCGCGCGCGCATGGCCTAACTATAAGGCGGTGCGAGTTCGACGGTGCGGTGGTCGTGACTCGACCCGAAAACCGTCGCAGGCGCGTCGCGAGCGAGTTGTCCAATCTACCTACATTACTCATATCGCAGCGCGAATACCGGTTCCACAGCGGCGGCTCGCCGTGCCGGGATGTAACCCGCTAGCAAGCCGACCAGCGCCAGCGTGGCGGCGGCAATCGTCAGCGTGAGCGGGTCGGTTGGCGCGATGCCGAAGAGCTGCGAGCGCACCAATTGGCTCAGCCCCATCGCCCCTGGGACGCCCACCGCGATGCCGACCAGGGTGAGAAACGCCACCTCGCGCAGGACCAGCCACAGCACCGCACCTCGTTCGGCGCCGAGCGCGATGCGGATGCCGATCTCGCGCGTGCGCCGCGACACCGTGTACGACATCACGCCATACAGCCCGATTGCCGCCAGCAGCGTCGCCAGCAGCCCGAATGATGCCGAGAGCAGCGCCAGCATCCGCTCGTTGAACAGCGCATCATCGACCGTCTTGTCCATCGTCTGCAGATCGAAGATGGGCAGCGAGGCGTCGCGCCGGCGCACCGCCTGCCGCAGCTCCTCCTGTATGGTCGCCGCGGTCCCGGTGGCGCGCACGTAGACCGTCATCTCGTTGAGCTCTTCGCTCTGCAGGAACGGGATGTAAACGAAGCGCGGCGTACGGTTGTTCGCCGGAGCCCTGGCGCATGTTGGCGTAGAGCGCGTCCTTGACGACGCCGACGATCTCGATGGCGCCCGGGTTGTTGAACGAGCGAAAGCCGAAGCGGCGGCCGATCGGGTTCTCGTTGCCGAAGTAGTACCGCGCGAACGATTCGTTGACGATGGCGACGAGCGGCGCGCCGGCGACGTCGCGATCGCTAAACTCGCGTCCCATCAGCAGAGGAATGCCGAGCGTGCGGAAGTAATCGGGACCAACCTCGTTGGTCCACGGATTCATGTCCTCGTCCGGCTTGGGCTGGTAGGCCTGCACCTGAATCGTGCGGCTCGACACGTTGTCGGTCAACGCCGCGACCTGCGCCACCGATGTGGACAGCACGCCTGGAATGCGTCGCAGTTCCTCCAGCAGGTCGGCGTAAAAGCGTTTGATCCGTTGCTGGTCGTAACCGTTCAGCGAGGGATCGACGTGAAACGTCGTCAGCCCTTCTGGTCTGAATCCCGGATCGAGCTGTTTGAGGTTGTACAGGCTGCGCGCGAAGAGGCCGGCACCGGCGACCAGCAGCATCGAGAGCGCCACCTGCGCCACGACCAGGCCTTTCCGGAACCGCGCCTGATGCCCGCCCGCCGACACGCATCCTGCCTCCTCGCGCAGCGTGCGATTGAGCTCGAGACGCGACGACTGCAGTGCCGGCACCAGCCCGAACACGATGGCGGTAGCAAACGACAGCACGGCCGTAAACAGCGCGACGCGCGCATCCGGCGTGGTCGAGAGCGCGCGCGTGATCGATTGCGACGGCATGACGCCGATCAGCAGATCGCCGACCCAGATCGACAGCACGAGACCGACGATGCCGCCGGCCAGCGCGAGCACGAGGCTCTCGGTGAGCATCTGTCTCACGAGCCGCCGCCGTCCCGCGCCGATCGCCAGGCGTACCGCGATTTCTCGCTGACGTGCCGTCGCACGCGTGAGCAGCAGGTTGACGACGTTGGCGCAGGCGATCAGCAGAACGAGGCCGACCATCGCCATCAACACGAAGAGCGGCGTCGCCGACGCCGTCGCGGAGGCCCGACAGCCCGCGGCTCGCCGGATGCAATGTCAGCCGCTTGGCGCGAAAGCGCTCCTTGAACGTCTGCGTGGCCGACGCGAACGCCGGCACCTCCTGCAGCTCGTATTCGTTGATCTGCTGATAGAGCACGTCGAGCTGTGGCTTTGCCGTGTCCGCAGTGAGCCCCGGCTTCAACCGTCCGATCACCGACACCCAGCGGCTGCGCCGGTTGTCGAGGTCGTCCCACGTGGGCGTCACCTGCGCCTTCATCATCAGCGGCATGAAGAGATCGGGCGTCTCGGTCGCGAGCACTCCGGCAAAGCCCGGCGGCGCGACGCCGACGATCGTGATCGGCGTGCTGTTGACGGTGACAACCTGATTGAGCGCTGCCGGCGAACCGGCGAACCGGCGCTGCCAGTAGCTGTAACTGATTACCGCGACCGGATGCGCGCCCGGCGTGCGGTCGTCGTCCGGAGTCAAGGCACGACCGAGCATCGGATCGATGCCAAGGACCTCGAAACGTGTTACCGGAGATCAGCTCGACGTCGACGCGCTCGGCCGTTCCGCGCATAGGTCAGCGTCGCGCTCGACGGGAACCGGGCCACTAGTCCCTCGAAGACGCTGTTGCGATCGCGCAGATCGACGTAGAAGGGGTACGAGAACGTGCGGTCGTTGTAGGTGCGTCCGCTGAACGGGCCCGGCCCGTCGAGCTG
Source organism: uncultured Acidobacteriota bacterium (assembly GCA_963807105.1). Taxonomy (GTDB): domain Bacteria; phylum Acidobacteriota; class Vicinamibacteria; order Vicinamibacterales; family UBA2999; genus DASPWV01. The sequence goes on from CAWEAM010000009.1 coordinate 274,759, forward strand.
CACGAGAGCGCCCGGGTCTTTGACCGGCAGGCGGCGCAGCATCACCTGGTCCATCAGGGAGAAGATGGCGGTGTTGGCGCCGATGCCCAGGCCGAGCGTCAGGATGACAATGAAGGAGAAACCGGGGGCGCGCCGGATAGTGCGAAGCGCATAGCGGACGTCGTGGCTCAACGAGGACATTTTGACTCACCGATCGCCAAGGGCATGCCAGCTGCCGAAGGCGGGGGCGACCGTGGTTTGATTGCTGATGGCGGCTGCGGCGCCGCCGATCTGACCGCTGGTGGGACAGGCGCGTCTTGGCCGCGGACGCCACAGATGGCCAGGGACGTGGTTTCTCCGGCCATTATCGATGGCGATCCGTCTATCTTCTAGTCGCGTCAAGGAGGCGTCCATGCTATCAAGACGGGAAGTGCTTGCGGGAGGACTGGTCGGGGGCTTGTCGGGCGACGCGGTCGACCCGCAGGCCGCGCAGCAACCGGCGGAACGCGAAGGGCTGCGCGAGATCGAGCAAGCCATCGAGGGAGTGACCGGCAGCCTCGATCGCGCCTTCAACACGATCTCGCTGACCACCGGGATCGTGGCCTCTTTGCGAAGAACCTTTGACACGCATTTGCGGGGCAATGGGCGGTTCCCGGCGTTCTGCGACATCGGCATCGGCGTCTTCTACGAGATTTACGACTGGCACGTACGGAATCGGCAGGAGATCGTTGTCGCCCGTCAGCCCGACAATCGATACGCGATCCAGTTCATGTTCACGACGCTGGTGCTGCGTTACGAGAACGATCCAAGCTTCATCGGGATCCCCTATGACCGAGGCTGATTCCCTGCCGGCGGAGCTGCGGGCGCTGATTGCCGCCATCGACACCTGCGAGCGCGAGGCGGCGTCGATCGTAGACGACATGTCGGACGAGGAGGTCAATCGCCAGCTGGAGCCGGGACGTTCCTGGAGCGTGGCGCAGTGTATCGATCACCTCATGGTAGTCAACGGTTTCTACCTGAAGGAGTTCGCCTCGCTGCTCGATCGAGCCGTGCAACGCGGCGGCAGCCGCTTCAACGGCCTGTCGTCGAACGCGGTGGGGCGCTGGTTCATCCGGTCGCAGGAGCCGCCGGTGAAGCGGCGATTGAAAGCGCCGCGGCAGATCGTCCCACGCTCGAGCTGTACCGAAGGCGGGGCTAATCGAGGCGTTCAGGGATTCGCACACTGCCTATCGCGGGATGATCATGCAGGCCGCGCGTGTGGACGTGAACACCGTGACAGGTCCGAACCCGTTCCTGAAGCTCATCACCATGCGGATTTCCACCGTGCTGCAGATCATTCCAGCGCACGAGCGGCGCCACCTCTGGCAGGCGGCCAAGGTCAAGCGGGCGTTGCGAGGCGGTTGAGCACCTCGGCGTGAAGCGCGCCGTTGGTGCTCACGGCGTCGCCGCCGTCGATGACGACGCGCCCTCTCCAATCCGAAAAGCGTCCGCCCGCCTCCTGCACAATCGGCACGAGTGCGGCGCAGTCCCACGCGTTCATGCGTGGATCGAGCATGATGTCGGCCCGGCCGGTGGCGACGAGACAGTGTCCATAGCAATCGCCCCATCCGCGTTCGAGCGCCGTGTCGCGCTGTAGACCCGCCCAGCGCTCACCCAGGCGATCGGTCAGCGTTCGCACATCGGTAAACGAGAGGCATGCATCGGCCAGTGAGGCGACGCCGGACACGCGCGCGGGACGTCCGTTCCAGCGGCAGCCAACGCCTCGCGCGGCGGCGATCATCTCGTCCATCGCCGGGAAGTACGCGACGCCGGCCGCCATCTCTCCAGCGATCTCCAGGCCGAGCAGGACGCCCCAGAACGGCACGCCGCGCACGAACGAGTTGGTGCCGTCGATCGGATCGACGTACCAGCGATGCGTTGCATCGCGGCTGTCGCTGCCGAACTCTTCACCGACGATGGCGTGACCGGGGAAACGCCGTTCGATCAAACGACGCAGCAGACGTTCGGCTTCGCGATCGGCGATCGTGACCGCCGATCGATCGGGCTTCCGTTCAACCGTGACCCCGGTCTGGTAGTGGGCGAGCGTGAGTCGTCCGGCCTGCCACGCCGCGTCCACGGCGAAATCGAGAACATCCTGCAGCGAGTCCATGAGATGCGCGGATGCTACTGCCGCATCCACGCGCCGAGGCGCGCGAGGCCTTCGCGGATCTTGTCGGTGCTGGTCACCAGCGGACCGTAACTGATGCGCACGCCGCTCGCGAGCGACGGGCCGAATCCGCCGCCGGGAACGACGAGCACGCCGGTAGCCTGCAGCGCGCGCGGCACGAACGGGTCCGCGTCGGTGCCCACGTCCACCACCGTGTACAACCCGCCCATCGACTCGAGCCGAGGCCGCTGCAGATGCTCGTCTACCGCCTCCGCAGTGACGCGCGCCGCGCGGGCATACATCCCGTTCCAGTGCGCAACATACTCCCGGAGCGATCCGTCTGCGATCGCCTGCCGGACAAAGCGGGTCATCGCCATTTGCGAGAGCGTGTCGGCGCACAGCAGACTGCACTGCTGCACGCGCTCGAGCGCGTCGACCACCGGCGGCGCCGCCTGAATCCAGCCGAGACGGCGCCCGAGGCCGCGCCCCCACTTCGAATTGGAGTGGATGCCGATCACGTTGGGATGATCCGCGGGCGACCACGCGTAGTACTCGGGTGGCGCCTCGAAGTACTGGCACTTGTACGCGAAATCGATCGCCAGCCAGGAGCCGGCGTCGCGTGTGCGCCGCAGCATCGCCTCGGCAACCGCGTGCGGGAGGATCTGGCTCGTCGGGTTGTCGGGCGCGCCGAAGATCACCAGCTTCGGCCGATGCCGATCGAACAGCCGCTCGAACTCCGAGACCACGAGATCGGGCGCCACGCGCGGCAGGTACTGCCACGTGGACGGCTCGACGACGCGCAGGCGCACGACGTTGATGTCGGGCGCGGCAAACGCGAGCTGTCCCTCGTAGTTGGCGTAGGTGGGGTCGAGCAGCATCACGCTATCGCCGGGATCGAGTAGGGCGCGGAACAGGTCGTGGGTCAATTGTGTGCTGCCCGCGCCGATGGCGACGTGCTCGGGTCCGAGACCGCGGACGCCGAACAGGTGGCTGTCGAACTGCGCGAGCGCTTCGCGGCACTCGAAGTCACCAAGCGTGGCGGTGTAGCCGCCGCACCGGTGGAAGAGCGCGGGATCCGACGCGATCGCGACGTACGCCTCACGCAGCGCCTCGGGCGCAGGATGGTTGACCCAGCCGCCGCCGAACGAAATCACATCGTCCGGATTCAAGCCCATCGCCAGGATGTTCTGGCGCTCGGCCATCTTCATGATCTGGCGAATAGGCGAGGGGCGAGCCACCTGCTCGCGCACGAGAGTAGACAGCATGCTCCCGAATGATATCCTTGCCAACCTCCCGGCGTCGGCAGCCGTCCAAAAAGCATGCCTCACGACCTTCGGATCGCCGTTCGAAGTCTGCTTCGTAGTCCCGGATTTGCAGTTGCCGCGTTGCTGACGCTCGCCCTCGGGATCGGCGCCACCTCGGCGATCTTCAGCGTCGTCAAGGCTGTGCTGCTCACGCCGCTGCCGTACGCCGAGCCCGACAAGCGGGTCATGATCTGGAGCCGCTGGGTGAGCTTCGACAAGACGTGGCTCTCGGATCAGGAAATCGTCGACTACCGCAACATGAGCAAGACGATGACTGCGGTTGCGGGATGGACCGCGGGTCAGCAGAACCTCACCGGCGACGGCGAGCCGGTCCGCGTTGGCGTCGGCTTCGTGACCGGCAATACCTTCGACGTGCTTGGCGCAAAGCCGTTGTTCGGCCGGACGTTCACGGCCGACGAGGATCGGCCGGAGGGCCCGCCGGCGGCGATTCTCGGCTACGACGTGTGGCAGACGCTGTATGCGGGCGACGGCGCGGTGCTCGGACGAAAGGTGCTGCTCAACGACGTGCCCGTCGAGATCGTCGGCGTGATGCCACAGGGCTTCAAGTTGCCAACCGACTTCACCGTGGATGCCGCGGAACCTACGCAGATGTGGCGGCCGCTGCAGATGAACATGCAGGGCCTGCAGCGCGGCAACCACGGCTACTACGGCGCTGCCATCCTCGCCGACGGTCAGAATGCGGCGACGGCATCCGACGAGCTACGGGCGATCACGCAGCGGCTCACCGAACAGGGCGGTTACCCGGTACCGATGAAGTTCACGGCTTTCGCGGTCGGCCTCGACGAGGAGATTCGCGGCTCGCTGCGGCCGGCGATGTGGCTGCTGATGGGCGCGGTCGGCTTCCTGCTGTTGATCGCCTGCGTCAACGTCGCCAATCTGCTCCTGGTGCGCGGCGACGCGCGGCTGCGCGAGATGGCGGTGCGGACCGCGATCGGCGCCGCACCGCGGCGGCTGGTGCGGCAGTTGTTCACCGAGAGCGTCGTGCTCGCCGTCGCCGGCGCGGCACTTGGGCTCGCGCTGGCCGGGGCGGCGCTACGCGCGCTGCGCAGCATCGATCCGACGAGCGTGCCGACGCTCGCGCCGGTCAGGCTCGACTGGACCGTCGTCGCGTTCACGCTCGTGCTCGCCGTCGTCACGACGCTGCTCTTCGGGCTGGTGCCCGCGCTGCGGACGCTGCACGTCAACCTGGTGGAATCGCTGCGAGAGGGCAGTCAGCAGGCCACGCTCGGCGGCGCGCGTCAGCGCCTGCGCAACACGCTGGTGGCGGCGGAAGTGGCGCTGGCAGTGGTGCTCGTGATCGGCGCCGGGCTGATGATTCGCACGCTCGCCGCGTTGAGCGCGATCGATCTCGGGTTCGATCCGGATCGCGTGTTGACGATGCGGCTCGCGGTGCCCGCTGCCCGCTACGACACCCCCGACAAAGTCGTCGCCTTCTATCAGCAGCTCGTCCAGCGGGTGCGCGCGGTCGGAGGCATCCAGCACGCGGGCGTGGTGCGCGTGCTGCCGCTGGCGACGACGATCGGCGATTCGGGGCTCGACGTCGAGGGGTTCGACGAGCCGCCGGGCGTCAACGCCAAAGGCGACTGGCAGATCGCGTCGGACGGCGCGTTCGAGGCGCTTGGCACACGGCTCACGCGCGGCCGCTGGTTCACCTCCGCGGATCGTAGCGAGTCGCAGCCCGTGGCGGTGATCAACGAGACGATGGCGCGCACCTACTGGAAAGAGGGTCAGGCGGTTGGCGGGCGCATTCGCATGGGCAGCAACCCGAAGCGTCCGTGGGCGGTCGTCGTCGGCATCGTCGCCGACGAGCGGCACAACGGCGTGACCGGCATCGTCAAGGAGAAGTTCTACATCCCGCACAGTCAGTGGCACGTGGTGACGGGCGGAAGCATCATCCGCAACGTCTTCGTGGTCGCCCGCACCGCCGGCGACCCGCTCGCGATGGCCGCGACCATCCGCAACGAGATCCGGCAACTCGATCCCACGCTGCCCGTGGCCAACGTCAGACCGATGCGCGACGTGGTGTCGACGGCGCTCTCGACGCCCCGGCTCACCGGTTTTCTCCTCGGTGCCTTCGCCGGCATCGCACTGGCGCTCGCCGCGGTGGGCATCTACGGCGTGCTGTCGTATCTCGTGTCGCAGCGGACGCACGAGATCGGGATTCGCATCGCCGTCGGCGCCGATCGTGGCGAGGTGCTCCGCATGATTCTCCGGCAGGGCGTGACGCTGGCGTTGGCGGGCCTCGTTGCCGGCATTGCCGCCGCGTTCGCGCTCACCCGCCTCATGGGATCGCTCCTCTACCAGGTCGGGCCGAGCGATCCGATCACATTTGTCTCGGTGCCGATCGCGCTTCTCATCGTCGCCGCGGCGGCCAGCTATCTGCCCGCGGTGCGCGCGACGCGAGTATCGCCGATGCAGGCGCTGCGGATGGAGTAATCGGGACTCGCTGGCGCGAGAGGGACTCGCTAGCGCTCGTAGGACTCGCGGCTGCGCCGCTTGTCGGACTCGGCGCTTTGGGCGCCTCGTGGGAGGACTTAGCCGCGCCGCGGCCTGCCACACGCGCAGCACGAGTCCTCCGACGAGCCGCGCAGCGGCGAGTCCGACAACGTCGCGCAGCGACGAGTCCTACGAGGCCGCGGAGCGGCCGAGTCTGTCAGCTACACTAAGTCGAGCGTGTTCCCTGATCACGCCCGTCATGACCGCGACGCCAGCCATTCACTTTCTGCGCAAGCACGGCGTGTCGTTCACCGAGCACGAGTATCGCTACGAGGAGCACGGCGGAACGCGCGTGTCGTCGCGCGCCCTCGGCGTCGATGAGCACGCGGTGATCAAGACACTCGTCATGCAGGACGAGCACAAGGCGCCGCTCGTCGTCCTGATGCACGGCGACCGCGAAGTGTCCACCAGGAAGCTGGCGCGCGACGCCGGCCGCAGGCAGGTCGCGCCGTGCGCGCCGGACGTGGCGCAGCGGCATACCGGTTACCAGGTGGGCGGCACTTCGCCGTTCGGCACGCGCAAGACGCTGCCGACCTACATGGAACGTTCGATCACCGAGCTGCCGCTGGTCTACATCAACGGCGGCCGCCGCGGGTTTCTCGTCGGCCTTTCGCCACAGGAGATCGTGCGGACGCTCGCACCGGCGCTGGTGAATGTTGCGATAATCGCATCATGAGCGAACGACCGGCTCGCGACGAAGCGGCGGATTACTACTTCACTTACATCGATCAGGTGCCCGACGGCGACATCTGCGCCACGCTCGAGGCGCAAGCCGTGGAGACGCTTGCCACGTTTGCCAACGTCAGTGAAGATGGGTCGCGGCACCGCTACGGCCCCGGCAAATGGAGCATCCGCGAGGTGCTCGGGCACGTCAACGATACCGAGCGCTTGTTCCTGTCGCGTGCGTTCTGGTTCGCGCGCGGCTTCGACACTCCGCTGCCGAGCTTCGACCAAAACGTGGCAGTGGCGGCGGCCGCCGCCGACGAGCGCAGCTTGAGCAGTCACGTCGAGGAGTTCCGCGCGGTCCGCGCCTCCACGCTCGCGTTCTTCCGCAATCTGCCGGCCGATGCCTGGACGCGCCGCGGCACGGCGAGCGGAAATCCGTTCACCGTTCGCGCGCTCGCCTACCTTGCCGCCGGCCATGTCGTCCATCACCTGGCGATCGTGCGGGAGCGGTATCTCTGAGACGCGCGGCGACCGAACGAGCGCGGCGATTGTCGAAACGATGAAGCACTTTCACTTGTGCTGTTGCTGGTCGCTCGTATGCTCGTGTGATGCAGTACGTCTCCGACCTTCGCCACGCCGTCAACGCCGCTGCCCCCCGACTCCTCGCCCTCGGCGACGACAGCGCACGCCGCCCGGACGCGGGTAAGTGGTCGGCGCGCGAAATCATCGGGCATCTCGTCGATTCCGCGACCAACAACTACGGCCGGTTCGTCCGCGGGCAGCTGCAGGACGACCTCGTCTTCCCCGGCTACGCGCAGGAAGACTGGGTGCGCATCGGCCGCTACCAGGACGCGTCGTGGGAAGACCTGGTCGCGCAGTGGCAGACGATGAATCTCCAGATCGCGCGCGTCATGGAGGGCACGCCCGAGAGCGAACGTCGGCGCCCGCGCCCGCGTCACAGCTTCGCGCAGATTGGCGTGCCGCTAGCGGCCGGCGAAGCCGCGACGCTGGAGCACATGATGAGCGACTACGTGGTGCACCTGAAGCATCACTTGAAGCAGATCTTCAGGGAGACGTAATCGGCGCAGGTTTTGGTGACGATGGCTCGTCAAGCTGGTCCGTTTCGAAGGTTCAGGAGATCGCGGACCTGAAGGTCCACGCTAAGTACGGCATTGGGATCGCGGATTCAGTTCCGCGTCCTACCCTCGCGCCGCGATCTTCGCCCAGGTGTCCTTGAGCGACACGGTGCGGTTGAACACCCGCCTGTCCGCCGTCGAATCGGGATCGACGGCGAAGTAGCCGAGCCGCTCGAACTGGAACCGCGCGCCGACCGCACCGGTCGCCAGCATCGGCTCCACCTTGCAGCCCTGGCGGACTTCCAGCGACGACGGGTTCAGGAATTCCGTGAACTCGCGCCCGGTGCGCGTCGCCGCCGCGTCCGGATCCTCGACGTCGAACAATCGATCGTAGAGCCGCACGTCGGCATCCGCCGCGTGCGCCGCCGACACCCAGTGCAGCGTGGCCTTGACCTTGCGGCCATCGGGCGCGTCGCCGCCGCGCGTCGCGGCATCGTAGGTGCACCGCAGCTCCACGACGCGCCCGTTCGCGTCCTTGATCGCCTCGGTGCACGTGATCAGGTACGCGTTGCGCAGCCGCACCTCGCGCCCGGGCGCCAGGCGGAAGAATTTCTTCGGCGGATCTTCCATGAAGTCGTCCGCTTCGATGTAGAGCTCGCGCGAAAACGGCACCAGTCGCGTTCCCGTCGACGGATCCTCCGGGTTGTTGACGACGGCCATCTCTTCGGTCCGCTCGGCGGGGTAGTTGGTCAGCACCACTTTCAACGGGCGCAGCACCGCCATCGCTCGCGGTGCGCGCACGTTGAGATCCTCACGCACGCAGTGCTCGAGCAGACCGATGTCGACGACGTTCTCCTTCTTCGCGACACCAATCCGCTGTGAGAAGTCGCGGATCGATTCGGGAGTGTAGCCGCGGCGCCGGAGACCGGAAATCGTGGGCATGCGCGGATCGTCCCAGCTGGACACGTGCTTCTGCTCGACCAGCTGCAGCAGCTTGCGCTTGCTCATCACCGTGTAGTTGAGATTGAGGCGGGCAAACTCGTACTGCCGCGGCTTGTGCTCGGTGCCGACTCGCTCGACGCACCAGTCGTAGAGCGGCCGGTGATCTTCGTACTCCAGGGTGCACAGCGAGTGTGTGATCCCCTCGATCGCGTCCGACAGCGGATGCGCGTAATCGTACATCGGGTAGATGCACCAGGCCCGTCCCGTCCGGTGGTGCTCCGCATGACGGATGCGATAGAGCACCGGATCGCGCATGTTGATGTTGGGCGAGGCCATGTCGATCCGCGCGCGCAGGACGTGCGCGCCGTCGGGGAACTCGCCGGCCCGCATCCGGCGGAACAGATCGAGATTCTCGTCTATCGATCGGTCGCGGAACGGAGAGTCCTTGCCCGCCTCGGTCAAGCGTACCGCGATACGCCCGCATCTCGTCGGCGGAGAGCGAATCGACGTAGGCCGCACCCTTTTCGATCAGGCGCTCGGCGAACTGGTACAGCTGTTCGTAATAGTCGGAGGCGTAATACTCGCGCGCGTCCCAATCGAATCCAAGCCAGCGCACGTCTTCCTTGATCGAATCGACGTACTCGACGTCCTCCTTGACCGGATTGGTGTCGTCGAAGCGCAGATTGCAGTAGCCGGCGAACTCGGTTGCGATACCGAAGTCGAGGCTGATCGCCTTCGCATGGCCGATGTGCAGGTAGCCGTTCGGTTCCGGCGGGAAGCGGGTGACCACCCGGCCGCCGTTGCGGCCGGCGGCGACGTCGGCGGCTACGACCTCTCGGATGAAATCCTGTGACTCCAAACCCTCAGATTACATCACTTGCACCCCTCTCCGCCGAGCGTGGCGAGCACGATCACCGGGTTGCGGCCGCGGCGGCTCAACGCGTACGTCGTGTTGCGCGGCACCGACACAAAGCGGCCGGCCTGCAGCGGGATGTCGCGATCGTTCATCCGCAAGGTCCCTTCTCCGCCGACGACGTAGAGCATCGCGTCGGAGGTCTCGTGCTGCCGGTTGTCCCATGGCTCGCGCACCTGCCAGAGCACTGTTTCCAGAACTCCGCTGCAGGCGACGGCCGACACTTTCTGCGGCTGCGTGTTGCCGATGAGATTCTGCTCGACGAAGTCGGGCACCGAAACCGTGACGGCCTTGCCCGGTGGCGGGAGCGGCGCCGCCTTCGGTTCAGGAGCAGGAGGAGGCGGCGGCGGCGGCGGCGGCTTCTCAGCGTTCGACAGCATGACATGCTGGTCGAGCGTCCGTTGTCCGGTCGGCAGCACGACATCGCGCTCGAGCGTGACATAGTCGGGATGAGTGAAGCGGAGACGATACGCCCCTGAGCGGAGCCCTTCGAAGCGGACCGTGCCACTCTCGGTCTTGCCTTCGCGATCGAGCGCGCCCGACGCGCGCACTATGACTCCCGAAAGCGGCGTGCCGCGGGCGTCGGTTACCGTCACCGTCAGCGTCATCGCCGGCGCTGGGGGCGCAGGCTTGCGCGTCGCAGGTGGGGCGGGTTTTGGCTGCGTGACGGCGGGCGGCTGTGGCGGTGCTTCGGCGGGCGGCTTGGTTTGTGCGCCGGCGCTCGCGGCACACCACAAGCTCAACAAAACTACGGAGGTCGGCCTCATCGCTGTATCGTGGCACAAATCGGCTGGCCCACCGCACTCGACATGCCCGGCATTGTCTTTCGCCATCATTCGTCGCGTCCCCGCCCGTGCGCGCGCGTGTTCGGCGGTGTAACATCGGGCCCTCTATGACGCTCACACGTCTGCGCGCGCTGTGCATGTCGCTCCCCGGCGCCACGGAACAGATTCAATGGGGCAAGGATCTCGTGTTCAAGGTGGGCGGCAAGATGTTCTGCGTGAGCTGCACCGACCTCGACCCCAGCCACGACGTCGTCGCCTCGTTCAAGTGCGACGACGAGACGTTTGCGACGCTGGTCGAGCGCGAGGACGTCATTCCAGCGCCCTATCTGGCGCGCGCGAAGTGGGTCGGGCTCAGGAAATTTGCCGCGCTCGACGACCGCGAATACCGCACACTCATTCCGCGCGCTCATGCCATTGTCAGCGCAACGCTCCCGAAGAAGGTGCAGGCGCAGCTGACGGTGCTCGGCGCCAAGCGAGCAGTGGCAGCGACGGCCGTGTTGCCGCGAACGGCCGCCGGACGTAGTAAAACCGCGTCATCAGCGAGGAGGAAACGGGCATGAAGGTCATCCGCGTAGCCGCGTGTTGTGCGGCGTTGGTACTCGTGTCGCTGGCGGGGATTGCCGCCGCTCAGGGCTCCGAGCCGCCCACGGCACCGCCGGCCGACTGGGGGCCGATGAGCATCAACCTCGAGGACGTGCCGTATCCGCATCCGGTCCAATACCTCTCGTTCGCGCTGGAGGGTCAAGACGTCCGCATGGCCTACATGGACGTCGCGGCGACCGGTACGGCGAACGGCAAGTCGAGTGATCCTCCTGCATGGGATGAACTTCTTCGGCGAGGCCTGGACCGACACCATCGAGATCCTGCGCAAGGAAGGCTTCCGCGTCATCGCGATCGATCAGATCGGCTATGGCCGATCGTCGAAGCCGATCCTCCACTACTCGATCAGCACCCATGCCATGAACACCAAGCGGCTGCTCGATCACCTCAACATCAAAGTCACGGACATCGTCACGCACTCGATGGGCGGGATGGTGGCGAGCCGCTTTGCCGCGCTCTACCCGGACGCCGTGGGCAACCTCGCAATGATCAATCAGATCGGCCTTAGTGACGCGCGCCACGGCCGTCCGGCCCGCGACATCATGGAGTCGTACAAGGGTGCGCTGGCGCGCGACTACCCGGAGATCGTCCGCGGCATGCGCGCGTACTACGTCAACTGGAAGCCCGAGTACATGAAGTACGTGAAGATCCACTACGGCTGGACGCGCAGCGGCGACTGGCCGCGGATGGCGATGGTCCGGGCGTGGCAGCAGTACGCGATCGCCAACGATCCCGTGGTCTACGACTGGCCGCACATCAAGGCGCGGACGCTGGTGATTGGCGGAGAAAAGGACGGCCCCAACTATCCCGCGCAGGCCAAGCGAGTGGCCGACACGGTGCAGAACGGACAGCTGTATATCATCCCCGGCATCGGTCACAACCCGCAGTTCGAAGCCCCGGACAAGCTGTATCCGCCCCTTCTGAAGTTCCTCAAGGGAGAAGACGTGGGCGTGAAGAAAGGCGCAACGTCGTCGCAACAATAGGTTGGAGCGCTGCGATTTGGAGACAGGGTGAGTCCTGCGATTCAGAGACGTGGAGATTTGTCGATTTGGAGATTTGGAGACTTGCTTAGAGCCGCCGAGTCCGCTCAGCGGCTCCCGATCTCCACATCATCAGATCTCCAAATGGCAAATCTCCACATCTCCAAATCTCCACCTCTCCAAATTTGGCGCGTCGTTCAGTTCTTTTTTCTGACGACGCGAAATACGGCTTGGTGATTCGCGTCGGGCTTCCCGCCGTCCCAGTTGACCCACGTGCCGCGGATCTCGTCGGGCGAGATGAATTCGAGCTTTGCCGTGTGCATGTGGCTCGTCTTGGCCGGATCGATGTTGGCGCCGCCGTCGAAGTCGAACGCCAGCACGTTGTCGCTGAGACCCTTCGATTTCATCCGCGGCTGTGTGCCGCCGGAGCAGTAGTGGGTCAGCACGAGGTCCTGGCCGTCGATGTGATACACGGTGACCATCTCGTAGGGCGTGTTCACGGGGAACGTCTCGACCACGGTGTGCCCGCCTGCCGTGACCTTGTACGTCACCGCGACCGCACCCTTCGTGCCGAACACGCCCTCGGTGTCAATCCACTCACCTTCGAGCGCTTTTAGCTTTTCCATCCCCTGAGCGGCCGAAGCGGCTGGCGCCCCCGTCTGGGCGATGGCCACTCCGGCGAAGAGCCCGAAGCCAGCCACCACCGCCGCGACCGCGATCCGCGTGAAAGTCTTCATCGCAAGTCTCCCCTACGTGTTCATTCACGTTCAGGGCCGGGTTTGTACGGCCGTTGGGACGGGCCGTGGGCCTTGGGAGGCTGTCGGGCGCCTCCGAGTGCGTTGGTTGGCCATCGGTGGGCCGATGGTGGGCCTTCGGTAGGCCCGATCAGCAAATCTCAGCGAAGAAGACCCGGAGGCTTCGGAAAAATCTTCTTCTTCCCGCTGGCGCCTTTGTAGTCTCCTAGCCCGCAGAACGCCATGACCTTGTAGCCTTTGGATTCGAGCAACACCGCGGCACGCGCGGCGCGTCCACCGCCGTTTCAAGCGGTGATGATGGCTTTGTCCTTGGGGACTTCGCTGAGCCGTTTTTCGAGCTGGCCGAGCGGGATGTTGACGTAGCCTTCGAACGTACCGAGCTCCTCGAGCTCCTTCGGTTCGCGCACGTCGAGGAAGAACACCTCTCCCTTCTCGATCAACGCCAGGACATCGTCGCTGGCCATTTTCGGGGCCTGCGGTTGGGCGGCCGGTCCGGCGGGCGGCTGACCTGCCTGAGCCATGGCGATGATCGGCACGAGAAGGAAGGCGGTCACGAGTAAACGTCTCATAGGCGCCTCCGTAGTACCCAGATACTACTCCCTCAACGCACTTGAGGTGACAGTCCGGGCCGTTCGGAAAGAGGATCGTTCGAGGTCTTCTCGCGCCGGTGGCGGGTCAATTCAAGTGCGCTCCGGGACTGGCCGTGTAAGATAGCCGCTGCAAAGGAGCCCAACATGCGGTCTCTGTTCCTCAAAAGCACGCTGATTCTGACGGTGGCGTTCTCCCTGTCGATCGCGCCGGCGGCCGAAAAGGCGGCGCCCACGAACGGCACTGGTCCCGCGTTCAAGGCCATTGGCCCCCTGACATTCGCTCCCGACGGGCTGCTGTTCGCGGGCGACACGCAGTCGGCGGCGATCTTCGCGCTCGAGCTCGGCGCTCTGTCGCAGGGCGGCGCGGCCGGCGCCAAGGCAATTCCCGGCATCGACCAGCAGATCGCGGCGCTGCTTGGCACCGACGTTCGCGAGATCACGGTCACCGACCTGGCGGTCCACCCGAAGACGCGCAACGCCTATCTGTCCGTAATGCGCGGCCAGGGCGGCAACGCCGCGCCCGCGCTCCTGCGTGTCGACGGCGCGGGCAAGATCGAGGTGCTGTCGCTAACGAATGTCAAGTTCTCGAAGGTCGAGCTGCCCAACGCGCCGAGCGCCAACGCCGACGCAGCCGATCGCCGCGCGCCGCGCCGTACCGAATCGATCACCGACATGGCGTTCGTCGATGGCCGGCTCTACGTCGCGGGCCTGTCCAACGAGGAGTTCTCGTCCAAGCTGCGCTCAGTCGAGTATCCGTTCTCGACCGTGGACAACGGCGCGAGCGTCGAGATCTATCACGGCAATCACGGCCAGTTCGAGACGCGCTCGCCGGTGTACACCTTCGTTCCCTACAACGTGAACGGCGAAACCAACCTGATCGCCGGGTATCTCTGCACGCCCCTGGTCAAGTTCCCGGTCAACGGTCTTCGGCCGGGCGGCAAGGTGCTGGGCACTACGATCGCCGAGCTCGGCAACCGCAACCGTCCGCTCGACATGGTCCTCTACAAGAAGAACGGGCAGGAGTTCCTGCTGATGTCGAACAACAGCCGCGGCGTGATGAAGATCCCGACCACCGGGTTTGCCACGGCGGAGAAGATTGAGAGCCGCGTTGAGGCTGAGACGGCCGGCGTGAAGTTCGAGACGGTGGCGTCGATGAAAGGCGTCGAGCAGCTCGATCTTCTCGATGCGACGAACACCATCATCCTGGCACGCGGCAGCGGCGGCGCCCTCGATTTGCAGGTCGTCGCGTTGCCCTAGCTCGAGGATCGGTCTGGCTGATCATCGTCCGCGGATCGTGAGCGCGAGTCCACTGGCTGGGCTCGCGCTCGTTCTCTTTCTGGCCGCCTGCCGGGACACGAGCGGTCCGCCCACGATTGCGCTCGATGTTCCCGCGGGAGACGCGGCGAGGGCCTCGATCGTCGTTCGCGGCGTCGATGCGACGTTGCTTTCGTCGCTCGAGGGCGAGCGCACCAAGGAGCAGTGGAACGACGTGCTGCGCGTCGCGGTTGGCGAAGGACAACCGGCGATGCTCGGAGACTATGCGGTGCTGAGCGACGGGATCCGGTTCACGCCGATGTTTCCACTCGATCGCGGCCGTCAGGTACCACGTGCGGTTCGCGCCGGCGAATGTGACAGGCGTGGTCGGCCTGGCGCCCTCCGACGTGCAGCCTTCGACCGTTGTCGCGCACGTTTATCCGACGAGCGATGTCGTTCCGGAGAATCAACTGCGTCTCTACATCCACTTCTCGGCGCCGATGGGCATCAAAGGCGGGCTCGATTACGTCAGGCTGCTCGATGCACGTGGCGAGACCGTCGTCGATCCGTTTCTGCCGCTCGACACCGAGTTCTGGAACGACGATCACACGCGCTACACGGTCTTCTTCGATCCGGGACGGCAGAAGCGCGGTATCACGCCCAATCAGCAGATGGGCCGCTCGCTGGTTCCGGGCGAACGCTACACGCTGGTCGTCGACCGCGAGTGGCGCGACGCGCACGGCCTGCCGCTCAAGGAGAGTTACCGCCGCGAGTTTCGCGTCGGGCCGGCCGACGAGCGCCCGCTCGACACGAGCGCGTGGCGCATCGACCCGCCCGCCGCCGGCACGCGCGAGCCACTGGTCGTCACGTTCCCGGAATCGCTCGATCATGGGCTGCTTTTGCGGGCGCTCGGCGTCGAGGCTGGCGGCCAGATGCTGGCGGGCGAGACGCGGATCGACGAGGCGGAGATGACGTGGCGGTTCACGCCGCGCGAGGCGTGGAAAGGAGCGAAGCACCAGCTGGTCGTGCTCGGCATGCTCGAGGATCTCGCCGGCAACCGCATCGGCCGCGCGTTCGAGGTGGATCGGTTCGATCGGGCAGACCGCACATCGGAGCCGGAACGGGTCGTTCTTCCCTTCTCGATCAAGACGTCCACCGCGCGGTAGTATGCGCCCGCTTTTCGTCGGAGGCGACTCACCGCCGCCAGTACCAAAGCACTACGCACCCAAGGCACCCATGGCACCCGAGGCACTCCAAGGCACCTACGGAGGCGCTGCCAGCAACGCCAGCAGCGCCCACCCCGTTGTCGAAATCCGTTGCGCGTAGCTCTCCTGATTCGCCGGCCGTGTCGTTTCCGGCCAGCTGCCGTCCTCGAGTTGTTGCGCGATGAGGTACGCGCGCCCGCGGGCGACGGCGGCGTTGAGGTCCGCCTCCTTTTCTTCTCCGATCGCGAGCACGACGAGCGCAGTGTCGAAGACCTGCGGCGCGGAGGTCATGTAGGGGCCCCAGCCGCCGTCCGGTGACTGACCCTTGCGAACGATCTCCAGTGCGCGTGCGCGTTGGCGCTCGGCAGCGGCGTCGTTCGCGCCGCGCACGCCGAGCAGCACCGCGGCGGCATCGACGACTGTCTCGATGGTCACGCCGCGCAGCCACGCATCGCCCTTGTCGATTCCCGGCCGCAGGTCGGGACGATTGACGGCGCGCAGGACGTTCAACGCCGTCGCGGTCGCGAGCACCGCGCCGTAGGTCGTAGGTGACCCGAGGCTTTGCGACGAATCGAGCGGCCACGATCCGTCGGCCCTCTGGTCGGCGCCGACGAACGCGGCTGCTTCGTTGAGCACGGACGACGCCGCGTGGCCGGCGCCGACTGCCAGCCGCAGCGCGCTCGCAAACTGGATGCGTGCCAGCGGCTTGTCGTCGATGCCGCCCTGCGGCATCTTGTCGTTCCATCGCGCCGGCTGCCGCAGCCACGACAGCGTGTCGTCGAGCGCGCCGTCGAGGTTATGGCCGCGCCCGGCGGCGACGATCAGCGCGCGTGCGGCATCACCGTTGTTGTGACAGGAATAGCAGGGATGCTCTTTGCGCCAGCGCGGCACCTCGCGGACCAGAAACGCCACTGCCTTCGCCTCGGGCGAATCGCCGTTCGTGCTCTGCGCGGAAGCGGAGGCCGGGAGAAGGGTCCACACGGCGAGCGCGATTAGCGGCGCGATCGCCGCGGCTCGAGGCATGCCCCTCACATCATCGAAAACTGTACGGTCACCGTCATGATGATCGGCACGGCGCGGCCGTTGAGCAGCGTCGGCTCGAACTCCCACTGCCGCACCGCATCGATCGCCGCTTCATCGAGCAGAGGGATCGAACGCAACACGCGAGCATCGCTGACACGTCCGTCTTCGCCAATCGTCACCTCTGCCACGACGACGCCCTGGACGCGCGCCTGCTGCGCTTCTGGCGGATAGACCGGGCGCACGTCCTTGATCTTTGCTGGCGGTCTGATGTTGCCGCCGACACGGAGCGGCATCGCACCGCTCGCGCCTCCCGCCTGCACACCGGACGGCGCCGGCGGCAATGCCGACGACGACGACGACGACGACGATGACCACGTCATGGAGTTGGCCGTGGTTCGTGTCGCGCGTGTTCGGGCCTGCATCATCAGCTCTTCGGCCTCGCGCATCAATTGCGCGCGCGTGGCGGGGTCGGGCTCGAACTCCGCGCGCGTGCGGGCGACGTTGGCACGCACGGAGAACACGAACATGTTGTCTTCGTCTATCGCGCGCGCATCGTCTGCCGCGCGTGTGGCATCGTCCAGATGGCGAAGCGCCTCCTGACGCGACGTCGGACGGAGCCTCTTGGCGAGCTCGAGGTGCGCGTTCGCGATGGTCGTGAGCGGCCGCACGCCCGGCACGACGCGCGCCCATTCCTCGCCGATCGACAGCACTTTTTCGGGGTGATAGACGGGCGAGTAAAGGCTCACGAGCATCTCGAACAGCGGCGACGGATTGGCGCTCGCGCCAATCGCCGATCGCAGCAGCGCCTCCGCATCCTCAATCCGGTTGTTGATGCGATAGAGCTGCACCAGCTCGAAATAGGCGCGCATCGCGTCCGGCCGCGCCGCAATTTCAGCCTTCAGCTCGCTCTCACTTCGGTGCGGCGCCGCCGGGCCAGGCGGGCCCGCGGCACCTACTTGCACCTGGCCGCTCACCTGCTGAGATTGCGCTGCTAGTGCAAGCGGCGCCAGAAGCACACATGCCAACACAATCCACGTCAGCTTGTTTGCCATGCTCCGATGTTACGCCCAAACTCGCGTCAGCAACCACGCACCAAGCGCACCGATCGCGACGCCGATGACTTGGCGGTAACGCTCCGGCGACAGTCCCAGGAATACACGTTCGCCGAGCACCGTTCCGACGACGCAGCCGGCCGCCGCCACCGCGATCGGCAACGCTAGAGCTGCCAACGCCGTCCCGGCGCGCGCCACGTAAACCGGCGTGCGGGCTGCGTCGATCATCAACGCCACCGCCGTCCCTGTCGCGAGATAGACACGAGGCGGAAGGTCGAAGGCGACGAGGCCCGCCGCCCGCAGCCCGCCTTGATTGCCGACGAGTCCGCCAAAGACGCCCGACAGCAGGCCGAGCGCCGCCGCCACCGTGGCGGGCGGCTTCCAGCCGCCGAATCCGCCCGTGAGATTCGCGACCGCCGTCGCGATGAGCAGCACGCCGAGAACCGCAAACAACCACGATTCGTTCAGGGCGCCCTGCAGAAATGCGCCCACCGCACCGCCGATCGCGCTGGGCGCGCCGAAGCGGAGGATGACCCGGCGGTCGATCGCGCGGCGATGCTGGACGAAATCGGATCGCTGTGGCAATCAGGTGTGGCAGCGCGACGACGGCGACGGCGACGGCGGGCGCGAGTCGCGTCAGGAGCAGCGGCGTGAGCAGACTGCCGATGCCAAAGCCGACGACGGCCGCCGTAGCGCCGGAGAGAACGGCGACCGCGAAGAGCGCGGCGAGAAAGAGCTCGGTCACCGCGCCGCAGCCTCACTCCGGCAAGTGTTCGCTCTTCGGCTCCGGGAGCCGCCAGCTCAGGACGAAGCCGAGGCCGTAGGCGATCGTCACCGACAGCGCGGCGGCATACGCCAGCTTGGTCTGCGGCGACGCGCCGGGCATGACGTTGGCGAACTGCGTCGTGAGAAACGCGAAGCCGGTGCCGATCATCCGGCCGCCGATGTTGGCGGCGAACCCTTCACCGGTTCCGCGGAGGTGCGTCGGGTACACACGCGGCAGGTAATTTCCCCAGAACGACATCTGAGACACGGTGAAAAGACCCGCCAGGAACATGCCCCATTTGGCCAGATCGAGCGAGTGGGTGCCCGCATAGCCGAACACCCACGGCACGACCAGCAGGCCCGGGATCTGGAAGACATGCAGCAGACGCCGGCGCGACACGATTCGAATGGCGAGATACGCGAGCGCGAGACGGCCGACCAGACCGCCGACCTCCTGGTAGGCCTGCACCAGACTGGCGTTCTGTTGTTGCTGCTGCACTGGCAGCGGACGCACTTCGGGCAGTCCGGGAACGATGCGCGGCATCTGCTGGATGGCGCCATAAGCGGCGCCGTAAACGCACGCAAACATCAGTGTAGTCACGATGGTTGTCCGGCGCATCTGCGGCGTGAAGATCGCGCCGATCGACGGCCGCTTCAGCGTGCCCGCCGCCTTCTTCTCGCGCCACTTCGGCGATTCGGGCAGGAACGGACGAATCAGAATCAGCGGCAGCGCCGGGACCACACCGGAGATCAACGTGTAGCGCCACGGTGCATGGCTGCCGTTGATCGCGGGAAAGGAGTCGGCGTAGGTCACGGCGATTGCGTACATGCCCGTCACCATGAGTCCGCCGATCGACGAGAACGCCTGCGTGTAACCGAGCGCGGCTTCACGCTGCTTCGGGTCGTCGAACAGCTCGGCGACCCATGCGACGGCGGCGACGAACTCCACGAACACTCCGATGTAGGTTGTCGATCGCAGGATCAAGAGCATCCAGATGTTGGTGGAGAAGCCCGCGCTGAGCGCGGAGAATGCGTAGAGCAGGATGCTCCACACGAGCACGCGCCGGCGGCCGAACCGATCCGTGAGATACCCGCCGAGCAGGCCGAAGGCGCCGCCGACGATGGCCGGAACCCAGAAGAAGAGGCCAACCCAATAGTTGAATTCGGGAGATCCGGGCCTGGCGCCGGTCAGCTCGCCGATGGCCGGACCGACGACGAGAGGGGCAACGAGGAGTTCATAGATGTCGAAGGCGAAGCCGAGGGCGGCAATTCCGCAGATCAGCCACTGCAGACCGGTCAGACGAGGGCGTGGACTCATGCGTCTAAGGGGAAATGGAAACGAGTTGCGGTTGGCGCGCGTAGTATACGAGAACGATCATGTGGCGTCGTGACCTTTTCCTGATGATTACGGCTGTTGCGGCGGTCTCGTTACCGTCCGTGACGTTTGCAGACGATTCGAGTGCACTGCCGTCGCATGCGGAAGCGATGACAACGACAGCAGAGCAAACCACCGCCACGCTGGCTGGTCACATCTTTGATCCCAGCGGCGGCGCCTTGCCCGGCGCCATTGTCACGGTTCGGCAACTCGAGACCGGACTGCAGCGCTCGGTCACGGCCGATGCGCAAGGCCGGTACTCGCTCGCCGCGTTGCCGCCAGGGACGTACGAGATCCGCGCCGAGTTGAGTGGGTTCCGGCCGCTGCTGCGCCGCGGCGTCACGCTCACGATCGGCGAAGCGGCGGTCGTCGATCTCAAGATGACCGTCGGCGGCGTGGCGGAGGAAGTCACGGTCGTCGCGCAGGCGTCGCCGGTCAACACGCGCAGCGGCGAGCTGAGTTACCTGGTGGATGCGCGCGCGATCGAAGAGCTGCCGCTCAACGGGCGCAACTATACCGATCTGGCGCTGCTGCAACCGTCCGTCGTCGCCTACCCGCATCGCGACGGCGGCTCGGTCGTGGCGCACGGCCTGGGCATGAGCGTCAACGGGCAGGATCCGCGATCCAACGTGTATCTCCTCGACGGCACGCTGCTCAACGACATGACCAACGGGCCGGCAGGGAGCGCCGCGGGCACGGCGCTCGGCATGGAAACGGTGCAGGAGTTCCGCGTCCAGACCAACGCCTACAGCGCCGAGTACGGGCGCATGAGCGGGGGCCAGATCAACGTGCTCACCAAGGCCGGCACCAACGACATCCGCGGCAGTCTGTACGAATTTCATCGTAACGATGCGCTCGATGCGAAGAACTATTTCGACGTCAACGGCAAGCCGCCGTTCACCCGCAACCAGTTCGGCGGCGCCGCTGGCGGACCGCTGCGCCGCGACAAGATCTTCTACTTCGTCGGCATCGAAGCGCTGCGCGAGGATCTTGGCAAGACGATCACCTCCACGGTTCCCGACGAGAACGCGCACCGCGGCCTCATTCCCGATCCGGCGCAGCCTGGTTCGCTGCTCAACGTCGGCGTCAATGCCGGAGTCGCGCCATACCTCAGCGAATACCCGCTGCCGAACGGGAGGAACCTCGGCGACGGCACCGCACTCTACAACTTTCAGTTCAACCAGACGCTGCGCGAGAGCTTCATCCAGGGGCGCGTCGATTACAACGCCGGCAACGATCACCAACTGTTCGTGCGCTACACCTTGGACGACGCCGATCAGTATCTGCCGACGGACTTTCCGCAGTTTCCTCGCTCTTTCCTGTCGCGCAATCAGTTCTTCACCGGTGAGTACCGTCAGGTGCTGTCGTCGCGCGCGCTGAGCACTTACCGCGTCGGCTACAGCCGCACGCGCGTCGGACAGGACGTCGAAGCCAACACCAGCACACCGCTCGCGCCGTTCGTGCCGGGACGCGAGTTCATCGGCAACATCGATATCGGCGGCATCAATCGCTTCGGCACCCAAAGCTCGGTGGACGTGCGTTTCCTGCAGCAGGTGATCGGCCTCCACTACGACACGGTGCTCACGTCCGGCCGTCACTTGTTCCGCTTTGGCGCGATTGGCGAGCGCTACCTGCAGGACATGGTCAATCCGACGTTCAGCCTGGGAACCTACTCGTTCGCCAACCTGCGCGCATTTCTCGAGAACCGCGCCACCAGCTTCATCGGTCTCACGCCGCAGGGCGAGTTCGATCGCTACTGGCGGTTCTGGATCGTCGGCGGCTACGCGCAGGAGGAGTTTCAGGTCAGCTCGCGGCTGACGCTCAACGGCGGACTGCGCTACGAGTTCATGACCATGCCGCGCGACATCAACGGCCGCGATTCGGCGTTGGTCAACCTGACGGATCGGACGGCCACGACGGGGCAGTTGTACGAGGGGCCCGATTACAACAACCTCTCGCCGCGCGTCGGCGTTGCGTGGGATGTCACCGGCGACGGGCGCACCTCGCTGCGCGGTGCCTACGGCGTCTACTTCAACACCAACAGCTCGCAGAACCTGATCGTGACCGTGACCAATCCGCCGGCAACCCCGCGTGTGGTCTTTGCCAATCCGACGTTTCCGAATCCGCCGTTCGATCGCACGTCGGGCCTTTCGATTCGTCCGATCCAGTGGGACGTGGACACGCCGCGATTGCAGGTCTGGAACGTCAACCTACAGCGTGAGCTGTGGAGCGGCATCTCGGCCACCATCGGATATGCCGGATCGCGCGGCACGCATCTGTTGCGCAGCAACGACGTCAACACGTCGGCGCCGACGACCGGCATCGACGGTCAGCCATTCTTTTTGGACGGCGCCCCGCGTCAGAACACCGCCTGGACGACGATCGAGCTGAAGAGCAGCGACGGCGACTCCTGGTACAACGCGTTGATCCTCGAAGCGCGCCGCCGCTGGGCCGATGGCTTCATGCTGCAGTCGTCGTACACCTGGTCGAAGTCGGAGGACACGACGCAGGCGTCCACGTTCTTCTCCGATGCGACCAACGGCACGACCTCCGCGTTCCCTGAATACATCCCCGACTACAACAAGGGCCTCTCCGACTTCCACGCCGCGCACAACTGGGTCACGAATTTCAGCTATGACCTGCCGTGGGGCCGCAGTCTCACCGGCGCGGCCGGCGTACTGTTGAACGGATGGCGGCTGTCGGGGATCGTCAACGTCCGCAGCGGAGGCCCGCTCACCGTCTTCGTCCAGAACAATCGATCGCGCTCGCAGTGGCAGCCGTCGCTGGGGCCCGGCATCGGCCGCGACCGGCCGAGCTACGCGCCCGGCTTTGGCCCGGACGCTGCCGTTAGCGGCGATCCGAATGCCTGGTTCAACCCCGCGGCTTTTCAACTGCAAACGGCTGGCACGTTTGGCGACACCGGCCGCGGCGATTTCATCGGACCCAATCTTCGAACGGTTGACGTGTCGTTTGTCAAGGACACCGAGTGGTCGCGCCTCGGTTCCGGCGGCCGCTTCGAGGTGGGTCTGGAGGTGTTCAACATCTTCAATCGCGTCAACTTCGGGCCGCCGCAGCTGATCGCATTTGCCGGGGCCGCGGACAACGAAGCCCCACTCGCCAGCTTCGGCCGCGTGCGAAACACGGTGACCTCCGCGCGGCAGGTTCAATTGGGCGTGCGCGTACGCTTCTAACCAGGGTCAGGCAGCTCATCCGACGGCTGTAAGCTGAGCTGAGATGGTCCGAACCACACATCCGAACCGTCGTTCGCATTTACTGGCGTGTGCCCTACTGTTCGTGACGTGGGATGAGCGGGTAATTGACGGTGCTCTCGAGCTGCCACTAACGGAATCCACCTGACGTCGTTTCGCCCCTAGCTGGACATACAAATCGCCCTTTCGTGTCTGCTAAAAGCTGGTAACATTTGCGCGCACCCTCGATGTCGAAGTGGACTGCCGCTTCATGCGGCGTGACGTTCGTCTGTTGTGTGCTGTGGAGCGCATGCGGCTCCAGCACTCCCAGAAACGGTCCCACCGCTCCGACTTCGATCGATCCCTCTGGCAACGCCACCGGCGCCGTACCGAATCCTTCACCGACGCTCCCGGAGCCACCCGTTGGCAGCGGCACCGTCGCGGTGACCGCGGTGGGTGACATTGGATGGTGCGGCTCCGCAGGCGTGGGGCTCACCGGGCGTCTCCTTCAGGAAGGCTCCGGGCCGATTCTTCTCGCCGGCGACCTGGCCTACATGCGCGGCCGAATGGAAGAGTTCCGCAACTGTTTCGAGCCGGATTACGGCCGTTATCGATCGCGTTTTCGCCCGGCGCCCGGCAATCACGAGTATGAGGATCCTGGAGCGAACGGCTACTTCTCCTATTTCGGCGATGCCGCCGGCCCGGGCCGTCAGGGCTACTACGCCTTCGACGCCGCGGCCTGGCGCGTCCTGATGCTCAACTCGAGTCAGCCGGCGGCGAACGGGTCGCCGCAATACCTCTGGGTGAAGAGCGATCTCCAATCACACCGCACCCGCTGCACGCTCGCGGTCTGGCACCACCCCTACGTCACCTCCGGTCCAAACGGTCCCAACACGTACATGCGCGACATGTTCGCGCTGCTCTATGAGGCCGGCGCCGAGGTGGTGGTGAGCGCGCACGATCACTTCTACGAGCGCTTCGGCCCGCAGAATCCCGCGTACGAAGCCGATCGCGATCGCGGAATCCGCCAGTTCATCGCCGGCACTGGTGGCGCGCCGCTTTACCGGCCGGTGGCGCGTTTTCCCAACTCCGAAACGATCGTCGAAGCGTGGGGCGTGCTCAGGCTCAGGCTGAGCCCGATGGCCTACGACTGGGAATTCGTCGATGCGTCGAGTGGCGCGATCGCCGATCGCGGCACGGCGAGCTGCCACTGAAGCCGCCGAACAATTCGGCCACAGAAAACGCAGAGACTTCCTGCCACAGAAACCCAGAAAACGCAGATAGCCGCGGGCGGGATGGGGGTCGTAGGCGTGAATGCCCCATCCCGCCCGCGGCTTGTCGGTGTGCTCTGCGTATCTGCGGCTGAAATCCCCTGTGTCTTCTGTGGCCGCCATTCTTCCCTGGCTTCTGCCGCCCGATGAGACCCGCTACTATGACGCGAGCGCTGGCCAATCGTCGCCGGTGGCGCGAAGAGGAGGACGGAGATGCCGTGGTATGCGTATGTGGCGGGTGCGGTGCTGTCGTGGGGCGTGTACGGGGCCGCCCTCCACAAGGGGCAGGTGGCGCTCGGCAATCCGCTGCGGGCGTTTCTGTGCGTCGGGATCGCTTACTTCCTCATCGGCGTGCTGGTGCCGGTCGTCACGCTCGCATCGCAGGGTGAGCTGCGCAACTTCAACGCGTTCGGCACGATCACGGCGACCCTGGCCGGCGCCCTGGGCGCCATCGGCGCCGCGTGCATCATCTTTTCGTTCCGCGCCGGCGCGTCGCCGCTCTACGTGATGCCGCTGGTTTTCGGGGGCGCGCCGCTGGTCAACGTGCTCACCGCGCTCGTTCTCGAGCCGCCGAAGACGGCGGCAAGCCCGATGCTGTATCTCGGCTTCATCGTGGCAGCCGCCGGCGCAGGGATGGTGTTGTACTACCGGCCCTCCTAGTCAGGGATCAGGGACCAGGGATCAGGGTCCTGCCGGATTGGCCCGCTGCGAACCAGCGTGGAGAACCGTCGTTTCGAACGATCGCGGTGGGTGCGCGCCCGCCAATCGCCCACAGCCAGCCCGCCGTGCGCAGATACAACTGTCCGTTCTTTGATCGCGATCGAGCTGAGCGTGTAATCGTCCAACCGGTTCTCGCCCAGCAGCTCGAACTTGGGACCCGAGCGGTACACGCTGGTCGTGCCATCCTCGTTCGTAATGTAGATCTTCCCGTCGGCGAGCACTGGCGATGCGCTATATGTCCCGACAGCGAGTCGCTGCGGTCCGTAAACGGTCTTGCCGGTCGCGAGCTCCAGGCAATACGCCACCCCGCGATCGGTGATGACGTACAGATACGTGCCGTCGGTCACGGGCGTTGGCACGTCGGGACCGTTGTTGAACTCCCACAACTTGTGCGATGTCGTGACGTCGCCGCGTCCGCCGGCCTTGAGCACCAGCATCGGCCGCTCGCGCGTCGGCGCCACCACGATGTCCTTGTGCACGATCGGCGAGGCGACGATGCGGTACGCGGGATCGTTCTGCGGGTTGAGACCGTCCGCGCGCCAGAGCTCCTTGCCCGTTGCCGGATCGTGACCGGTGACGACGTCGCCGCCGGTGATGATGATCTCGAACAGGTTGCCGTGTTTCACCAGCGCCGGCGTGATGTACGCGTCAGGCGACTCGCGGATCGCTTTCGTCGAGCCGCTCCACGCGCCATTTGGTCTTCCCGGTCTTGCCGTCGATGCGCAGCACATACGAGGGATCGTCGGTCTTCATGCCGTGAATCACCGGCACGATCAGATCGCCGTCGACGAGGAGCGGCGAGTTGGCGTAGCCCCAGTTGAGCCCGAACCTGCCGTAGTCCTGCTGGATGTCGCGCATCCAGAGCTCGGTGCCCTTGAAGTCGTAGGCGCGCAGGAATCCCGTGCCGGTCATGACCCAGACCGTGGTGCCATCAGTGACCGGCGAAGGCGACGACATGTTCTGCTTGCGCTCGCGATGATTGCCGCCGCCCATCGGACGCTTCCAGATGGGAGCGCCGGTGACGCGATTCACCGCCCACAGCGACAGCGCATGGCCGTCGGCCTCGGCGACGTTGAGAAAGATGATGTCGTTCCAGATCACCGGTGTCGCGCCGCTCCACTGCGGAATCTGCAGCTTCCAGGCGACGTTGTCCGTCGGGCTCCAGGTCGTCGGCAGGTTGCGCTCGACGCTCACGCCGTCTCCGCTCGGGCCGCGCCACGCCGGCCAGTTGGCGGAGAGAGCGGTGACCGAGGCTATGGCAAACACGATGATCAGCGACGCACGTTGCATGATGGTTCAGTCTCGCTTCAGCACGGACACGACGGACGCGGAAGTGGCGATCCTTGCCGCCAGTATCGAGGAGACGACGCCGGCGATTGTCACGGTTGTTAACAGCAGTCCGAGGCCACTCACCGAAATGGCGCTCGCGCGTTGGAGCACGGCTGGCAGCACCGCGACGATGGCGGTCAGCGAGCCCAGCAGCAGCCCCGTTCCCACGAGCAGCAGGCTCTCCGACAGCACGATCGTCCTCAGGTGAGCGGGCGTGAACCCCACGGCACGCAGCAGGCCAAGCTCGCGCTGGCGCTCGAGGACGTTGCGCGCCAGAACCGCCGCCATGCCGAACGTTCCCACGAGCAGGCCGAGCGCCCCCAGCGCCTGGAAGGTGGACAGATACGTGTTCTCCACGCGGTGATACGACTGAAGGCGCGCTCGCGTATCAGTGACGTCCACGCCGTAGTCGGAGAGCCGGTCCTCGAGCACGGTCGCAACCGCCGCCGCGTTCTGGCCGCCGGTCTCGATGAACCAGACGTTGTACCCCTCGCGCCGCGGGAAGAGCTCGACAAACGCGCCTTCGCCGATCACGAGCTCCGATTGCAGCACGCTGTCGGCCAGCGCGCCGACGATGCGCAACCGGATCTCACGTCCGCCTTGCGGCGTGAACACGAAGTCGTCGCCGACGCCGCGATGGAACACGTAGGTGAGCGAGGTCTGATCGGCAATCGCGGCGATCGCACCGTCGTGGAAGCGGCGCTCGAGAAGCCGCCAGGGATTGGCACGCTCGTCGGCCGTCGACGCGAGCGACTCCGCGAAGGTGAAACGAGCGCTCCTGTAGGAAGCTCGCCTCGGGCGCGACGATGCGGGGGTCGGTTGGCTGGTACAGCGTGAGACAGCTCGCCTCGTCGCCAGGCTTGAGCCGAAAACGCGCCACGCGCACGCCGTCGAGACCGTTCGATCGAGTCCGAGCTCGCTCCGTCCGCTGGCGGTGTTCGGGTTGTGCAGGAGCGGGCACGACGGATTCGGCCATCAGCGCAAAACCGCCAGTACCCGCTGATCGATCGAGCGACATGCCGGTGGGATCGCGGCGAAACGCCCCGACCGAGACGATGACGAAGCACGCAAACGTGATGAGCGACGCGGAGAGAACGCTTCGCGTCGGCCGCCATCGCGCATACCGGCTGCCGAAGGAGACGACGCTCTCGTGTGCTCGGTGCACTGCCGGCCGTCGCAGCCACCAGCCGAAGAGCGCGAGGCCCGCGATCATGAGCGCGCCGCCGGCGCCGAAGAATCCGGCGACCGCCGGCACGCTGCCCGTCGGCATGAGCGCCAGCAGCGCGATCGCCAGTGCGCTCGCCGCAATCGCGATCCACGGCCTCGAACGCTCGCCCTGCTGCCCCAAGCGCCGCGACACCTCCACGGCACCGGAAAGCAGCGATCGCGGCGTCCGACGCAGGGCGGAGCGCAGCGACAAGCCCAGAGCGGCGGTGGCGACGACGAGCGCGGCGGCAACGCCGGCAGCGAGCAGCATCGGATCGACGTGAAGCGCGAGCTCGGTGGTTCCGACCGCGTCACTCCACCACGTGCGCAGGCCGTGCATGATCAGCGCGGCGTAGCCAATCGCACCGGCGACGCCGATGGCGCTTCCCGCCAGCGCCAGAATTGCCGCCTCGCCGACGAGCACTCGCATCGTGTCCAGTCGTCCGAAGCCGACGGCGCCCAGCACTCCGATCTCGCGCGATCGCTGCTCGATTCCGAGCGCGAAGAACATGCGCCGCGAGCAGCAACCCGGACACGACAAGAAAGAAGCTGAAATAGAAGAAATACTCGCCGAAGTCGGTCGTCCCCTCGGCTGCCGCCAGCGCCTCGCCGCGCACGTCGCGAACCAAAAAACCAGCGTGCCCGGGATCGAGCTGAGCGCGCAGCGCGTCATCCAGCCGTCGCTGGAACTCGGCAGCGGACGCGCTTTGCGGGACCGCCACCCGAATCGACGACACGTTGCCGTGCGTCGTGCCCCACAGGCGCTGCGCCGCGTCAATCGGCACGAATGCCTTGGGGGCGCCGCGCCAGCGGTCCCAATAGTCCTCGTCGGTCTTACGCAACCCGTTTGAGATCGACCGGGAACGGCGGATCCCAGGCGGACACGTCGTCGGCATCGGTCAGGCCCGGATACTCGGGCGTGAACGTCCGATCGCCGCCATCTTCCGCCATCGGAACGACGCCCGCGAACGGGAAGCTGGCGTGCTCGGTCCGGAGTCCTTCGCTATCGGACCACACGAAGTAATCGAGCTCGACCACCTCACCCGGCTGCGCCTCGAGCGCCGACGCTGCCCACTCGTTGAGCACGATTCCGTCGGCAAGCGGCCTTCCTGCGACCACCGAATACGGAATCTCGCGACTGCCGATGCGAATCGTGTTGGCCAGATGGACGAGCACCGGGTCGCTCGTCGCGCCCATTGCCGCGGCAGCCTTCTGAATCGTCGCGGCCAGCGCCGCGTTTATCACGCCAGCGCGGCTCTCGACGATGATGCGGCGCGCGCCCGGACTTTCACGAAGGCGAAGCCCGTAATCGTCGAGCGCGGCGCTCGACCGCAGCCGCTGATTGAGATCGCCAGCGGTCTCACCCTTGAACAGCAGAACATTGGCACGACCCGAGAGCCCGAGATCGGCCTGCAGGCGCTCCCTCGCGACGAACATCGTGAGCGCCGGCGCCTGCGACGGTGCGAGCGAGAACTCGCCCAACGCATCGCGGCCGGCGATGCGCGCAACCGACAGCCGGATGCGTTCGCCCGACTGATCGCGGCGGCCCTGCAGCGTGTCGAGCGGAATATCGCTGGGCCGCGCAAGCCGCAGCACGACGTCGTCACCCTGCCGCGCCGCGAGCTCGGCTCCGAGCGCGCCGCTGATCCATATTTCGCGGCCGCGCGGCGCCGGCTGCTGTAATCCGTGGAAGCGGAGGAATGCGTCATCGATACCGAACACCTGCACGCGGGCGGCAGTGCGCCCATTGTCGGCGTGCGCGAGCGCGCCAGTGACCGCGATGATCGGCGACGCGCCGAGCGACGATCGCCAGCTCGACGCGAAAGAAGGAGGGCGACGTGACAATGCGCTCGGTTGCGCCGAGCCTCGCCAGCGCCAGCTCGGCGAGGCTGGCACGTACCGACGAGCCGACCATGAGCGCGCCGGCCATGACGGTGACTGCAACCGCGACGCCCAGCACCACCATCGCGTGAACGCCGCGGTGGTAGCGAAGGCCCGCGCGAACCAGCGCCCACATCGTCATTGGCTCCTGGCCGTCAGCCGTCCGCGCTCGATCAGCCAGCGCCGCGAAAACCGCGCCGCGAGCGTGTCGCTGTGCGTGACGACAATCAGGATCGTCTTCTGCCGCTCGTGCAGCTCAATCAGCGCGTCGGCGACGCGCGCGGCCGTGTCGGCGTCCAGGTTGCCGGTTGGCTCGTCGCAGAGGAGCAGGCGCGGCTCGCGGATCAGCGCACGGGCGATCGCCACGCGCTGCTTCTCGCCGCCGGACAGCGCCGCCGGCTCGTGATTGAGCCGGCTGCCAAGACCGACGCTATCGAGCAGCGCGCGCGCCCGATCCGAGCGCCGTCGAATCGCGCTCGCCGACGAGCGTTGGCACCAGCACGTTGTCGAGCACGGAGCATTGCGGCAGCAGGCAATGATCCTGAAAGACGAAACCGACGCGGCGATTGCGGAACGCCGCCAGCGCAGTGGGATCCAGCGCGTACGGGTCCTGGCCGTCGAGCGTGACCACGCCGCTGGTGGGCGGCTCGAGCCCTCCCAGCACGTAAAGAAGCGTGCTCTTGCCCGAGCCGGACGGTCCCGATGATCGCCGCCGCATCGCCAGCCGCCAGCGACAGCGTGACGTCGGCGAGGACGGTCAACTCACCGGCTGGCGACGGATAGCGCTTGGTGAGACGGGATGCGTCCAGCACGTTTGTCGGCGAGCTCGCGATAGACCTCGAGCATGCGATCGGCCATGTGATCGACTGTATAGTGGGCGCGCACGCCTTGTGCGCCGCGTTCGCCGAGCGCCGCGGCGTGCGCCGGGTCGCGCCACAGCGCATGCAGCCCGTCAGCGATGTCGGCGGGCCGCTCGGATGCCGCGAGCAGGCCGCCGCCCGTGCGTCGAATCATCTCAGGGAACGCCCCGTAATCGGGTTGCACGACCGGCACGCCGCACGCCATCGCCTCGAGCAGATACAGCCCCTTCGGCTCGTGATACGGTGACGGCACCGACAGCACGTCGACGTCGTGGAAGAAGCGGACCTTCGCGGCGCGATCGACGGTGCCGAGGTAATCGAATTCGTCGCGCAGGCCCCAGCTGGCGAGCCGTCCTTCGATCTCGGCGAGGTAGCGGCGATCGACGTTCGAGATGTACCCGGCGGCGCGCAGGCGCGAGCGCGGCAGCCCGCGCTCCTGTCGCAGAATGCGATACGCCTCGGCGAGATGGTGCAGCCCTTTCTCGGGCGCCACGCGTGCAAAGTAGCCAACCGTAAAGGGACGATCCGCGGCCTTGCCGTCGGCGGGCTTGAGGTCGTTGACGTTGACGCCGAGCGGCGCCGTTCGCATCTTGTGCTTCGGGATCCCCAGGTAGGCCGACATGAACTCGGCGTAATAGTCGCTCACCGCAATGTAGACGTCGGCCGCTTCAGCCTGCTCGCGGATCAGCTCGAGCGCCTGCCGTTTGTAGGGCTCGGGCAGGCCTTCGAGAAACAGGTCCTCGCCCTGCAAGGTCACCGCGATCGGCCGGCCAAGCGCGCGCTTGAGCGGTGCGGCCAGACAGATGAGCAGCGAGTTGGGCAGGTTGACGATGTCGGGCGGCGGCTCGTGCTCGACCCACGCCAGCAGCTTGGCGATCTCTTTCCGCTGAAACCCCTGTTCGCCTTTGAGCGTGGACACAGTCAGCGCCCCCAGCAGCGCGGGTCCACGTCGATCGAGCGCGCGGCGAAGCGCTTGATCACCGACGGTGCGTCCCACAGCCGATCGAGCAGCCAGGGCGTGTAGCGGAAGAGCGGCACGTGCTGCTGCAGATACACGCTGATGCCTCCGAGGAAGACGCGATTGCCGGTGCTGATGTTTGGTTCGTCGGTGACCGTCGGCGTGTAGATCGGAAGAAGCGTGACCGTATGCCCGCGCGGCGAGGAGCGCCGCCGCCAGCGCGTTGTCGCGCAAGCAACTGCCGCAATACATCTCCGCGGCGCCGGCTGTAATGGAAGAGAGATGTTCACGTCGCAGCACCGTCTGAATCGCCCGACGCCGAGCGTACAGATGATCGAACAGGTTCCCTTCGTGCGGCTGATCCCAGCCAATCTGCGTCGTCGGGATCGGACCGAGGTTGAGGCGGTCGACGAGCGGCGATCGAATGAATCGCTCGCGGAACGCCGGATCCTCCGAAAGACACGTCACGACGAGCGACGGCCCGAGGCACGCCGGCAATACATCTGCGTGCCACTTCGACGACGGTGGCAAAGGGGAACAGGAACTCGCGATTGGCGATCGGGTGCGAGACGTCTGCGCGCACCACGGTCGGCAGCACATACGTCCCGCCGTAGGCAGAGGCGACGCGCTCGGAGCCGCGGACGGCGGCGCTGACATCGCGCGCGCGCGCATCCTCGTGGTCGTCGCCGAGTTCCTGATCGATCACCCTCGACATGACGCCGCGCAATCTCGGGATCGGCAAACGGCGCGAGCACGGCATCGTCTGCGTCCGACGGACGTGGCTCGACCGCGGCAAGACGCTGGGCGAGCGCCTCGGCGATGCGATCGCCGTGCCTGGTGACCCACACGCCCGACGCGTTGACGCAGGAGCGGCCGCCGTTGTTGGCGATCGATTCGACCATGAGATCGAGATACTCCTCCCAGCGATCCGCCACGTCGGGGCCGACGACGATCTTGCTGTAGCCGGGGCCGTGCACCTCGACGCGCGGATCGCCTTTCCACCGCTTCGTCGAGCCGACGTCGCCGAATACCATCCCGCGGCCGCATGAGCGGAGGATCTCGTTGCCGCCGGCATGGTCGGTCGGGTAGTAGCCGAAGACGTCCGCCGGCACCCCGGCCTTGACCCACGCGTTGATGATGCGCAGCGGAGTCCACGGTTCGGCGCTGCCGGGCTTGAGCACTACCGGCATCTTCAGCACGGTGGCAGGCGCCCAGAGCGAGTGCACGCCGGGGAGTTGCTCGGCAGCACGATCCCCAGCGCGTCGGCGCGTGGAAAAAAGCTCAGGATGTGCCCGTCGCGCGACGTCAGCCCTTCGTCGAGCACCGACGAGGTCGAGCCCGCGCGTCAGCCCGCGCATGCACGTCGTCAACCTTGCTCAGCACGCCGTGCACCTTGTGCATGTTGCGCCGCACGTTGGCCCACGGCATGCCGGTGGTGGCAGTCACCTGCTCGACGTACTGCTGCGGCGTTTGGGTCACGCCCTGCTCGGGGTCGAGCGGAAGCGTGTCGTGCATGAAATGCTCTGCCGCCGCCTTCGCGCGCGCGATCAGATCGGCGACGCTCATCGTCGCCAGCGCGCTCGCGCGCTCGGCCTGGCGCAGAAGGTCGCGGCGGATCAGCCCGACGTTCGCCTGGCTCATCGCCACGAACGGCTCGCGCGTGCGGAAGTGCAGCACCACCGTTTTGTCGACGCTCTCATAGGGCGTGCCCCAGCGGAGGATCGGCAGGTGCAGCATCAGTACACGCCCTCCACCACCGCCGTACCGAATCGCGGGAACGGCCGCACGTTGCGGACGCCATCCCACGGATACCTGGCGCACGGCGGCTCGCGCTCCGCTTCGTCGCGCTCGAGAAAACGCGGCATGAAAAACTCGCGCGTCAGCGTGGTCAGACGCACGCGGCCGGTGTTGCCGTACTCGACGATCTCGTGTGGCGGTTGTCGGGATCGACGACTTCGATCATCGCGCGCGGCATCGGCGGGTAATAGATCACCGCCCAGTTGTCTTCGGGCACGCGAGGCTTGTGCGTGGCCAGCCCCATCAGCGTGTTGCCGTAGGTCGGGGCGAAGTAGGCGCCTTCCATCAACTCCTCGACCGCAAAGCGATGAAACTGCGGCGTCATCTCCGTGCCGCCGCAGAACACGCCGGTGATGCCGGCCTTCTTCAGCGAGATCCGCTCGCACAGCGCTTCGAGCAGCTTCGGCGTGATGAAGAGGCAGCTGGATGGTTTCGTGCGCTTTGAGCAGCGTCAGCGCCTGATCGATTACGTGCCGCTTGTAGGTTTCGACCGTCTCCATGTCGCCCCACTTGATCAGCTTGATCACCCAGCGCGGATCGAGATCGACGCCGAAGCAGATGCCGCCGCGATGCTGCGCGAGGTGCTCGATGGCCAGACGCAGGCGACGAGGACCGCTCGGTCCCACCTGCAGCCAGTCGGCGCCTTTCGGAAACGACTCGTCGGGCAGCGTGCGGCTGAACATCTCGTAGTCGATCCGGAAATCGTCGATGTTGATGCGCGACTTCGGCACGCCGGTGCTGCCGCCGGTTTCAAAGGTCGTGATGGCGCGATCCTGGTAGGCGCGCGGCACCCAGCGCCGCACCGGCCCGCCGCGCAGCCACTCGTCCTGGAAAGAAGCCGAACTTGTCGAGGTCGTCGTACGACTGGACCTCGTGGCGCGGATCCCACCCGCGCGCGCCGCCCAGTCGATCCAGAACTGACAGCCGGTGTCGGGATTGAAATGCCACTCCATCAGCTCGCGCACCCAAGCGTCGAGCTCGGCGCGGGCAGTGGCAAGCGAGGACCGGTCGGGAAGGGCGACAGACGACATGTCCGGATTCTACTTCGCTGAATTTGACGCGCGCCACTGGCGAGACATTTGCATCCGCACGTCCCAACTGTCGTGACGTGCCCTCCCTGGCGGACGGCGCCGGACCGGAAGGAGCTGAGACCGCCCGAGCCGAGCCGCGGCGTACGCAGAGTCTCAGCAGCCACAGATCCACAGAACGCGCGGATAGCCATGCGCGCGATTCTGTGTTTCTGCGCCTTATGCGGCTCGTTCCTCTGTGTGATCCGCGGTCTTACGGCCGCGTGAACTGGTGCTCGCGCATCACCTCGGCGACTTCGATGTGATAGTAGTGATACCAGCGCTCGCGTCCGAGCTTCTGTGCTTCGCGGTGGCGCTCGTCGCGCCGCCATGCCGCCTGCAATTCGTCGCTTTCCCACCAGACAACGGTGAGGCGTTCACCGTCCTCGGCTTTGAAGCTTTTCATGGCGACGTAGCCGGGATACTTGCGCGCGCGGTCGAGCATTTCAGCCTGACATCGCGGTGTAGTCGTCGCCGGCCTGACTGGTAAGACGGGAGCGAAAAAGTGTGACGACCATTGGCGAGTGTTGATCGCGCGATTGTATGGTGTCAATAATGATATTGTATGCATACAATGTGGAAGCCGAAGCTCGACCGCCGGGCGGAGACGAAGCCCGCTCTACCGCGCCTTGGCGCATGCCATTGCCGGCGACGTGCAGTCCGGCCGGCTGCGCGCCGGCGATCGCCTCCCGCCCCACCGTGAGCTCGCCGACGCGCTGGGCGTGACCGTCACCACCGTGACGCGCGGCTATGCCGAGGCCGAACGGCTTGGCCTCGTCAGCGGCCAGGTGGGCCGCGGCACCTTCGTCCGTCCGCCGGCCTTCGCGCCGCTGCCCGTGCGCGACGACGACCGCCGCCGATCTCGCGACCAATGCGCTTCTTCCGCAGGCGCACGCCGCGGAGCTCGCCAAAGGACTGGCGTCGCTGGTGAGCCGCACCGATCCGCAGCGGCTGTTCAACTATCAGCCGCACGCGGGACTCCCGGAGCACCGCGCCGCCGCCGCGAGCGTTTCTTCGGCGCCTTGACGTTCCGGCCGACCCGTCCAACACCATCCTCACGTCCGGCGCGCAGCATGCGATGAGCGTCGCGCTCGCGACAATCACAGCACCCGGCGAAACAGTGCTCTGCGAGTCGGTCACCTACACCGGCATGCGCTCGCTCGCCCATCATCTGCACGTGCGCTTGCAGGGCGTGACGATGGACCGCGAAGGGCTCGTCCCGGATGCGCTCGAGGACGCCGCGCTGGAGTCGGGTGGCCGCGTGCTCTACTGCATGCCGTCGATTCAGAATCCGAGCGGCCGTGTGATGTCCCGCAAGCGCCGGCGCGAACTGGCGGCCGTCGCGGAGAAGATCGACATCGTCATCGTCGAGGACGATGTGTATGGCTTTCTGACGTCGGGCCTGCCGTCCCTCGCGTCGCTGGTGCCCGACCGGACCCTTTATCTCAACAGCTTGTCGAAGAGTCTGGTGCCCGGGCTGCGCCTCGGGTTCCTGCGCGCCCCGCACCGCTGGATCGATCGCGTCATCGGCAGCGTCTTTGCCACAACCGTCAACGTGCCGCCGTTGAGCGCGGCAGCGGCTGCCGCCTGGATGGACGATGGCACGGTCGACCGTATCGTCGCGTGGAAGCGGCAGGAGATTCGCGCGCGGCAACAACTGGCGCGCGGCATCTTCGGCGATCGAATCGGCGGCGCCATCGAAAGTCAGCACGTGTGGCTGCCCCTTCCGCCGCAATGGCCGGCGGAGGATTTCGCGCGGGAAGCGCGGCAGCGTCGCGTCATCGTGACCAGCGGGCGCGAGTTTGCCGTTGCGCGTCACGAGCCGCCAAATGCCGTGCGCATCTGCCTCGGCCCACCCGCCGAGCGCCCCTCGCTTACCCGCGCCTTGACGACGCTGCACGAGATCCTGAACGACTCGCCGCAAGCGTTTGGCACGAACGTGTGATGGCACCAGGGGCCGAGGAGCAGCGTCGTCGGAAGCATTGCCACCAGGCACGCGATCAGAATCGGCGCGAGATAGGGGTCCATGCCGGCACACGTCAGCGACGACGTCAACGACTCGGTGGACGAGGGCGCACGCGCCGGAGGCGAAGAGCAGGGACGACGAGGGGGGACAGAGCCCAGCGGGGCACGGGCGAGCTCACCGCGGCGGATACCGCGCGGCGAGATATTCAATCAGCGCGTCCTTGTCCTTCTCGGCGACGGCGGCGCCCCAGCGCACCATCTTGTCCACTTCGCGCGCCCAGCCCGCTCGCGTAAGCCGCTGTGACTCGATCAGATCGTCCTCATGACAGGTGAGGCAAGCACGCTTGTAGGTTTCTTCCGTCCCCGCCGTCGCGACGATGTGTGAGGGCACCGGGTTTGGCGTGAAGTGCGCGGCCAGGTAATCGAGCATCGGCTCGCGTTCAGCCGCATCGACGACAGCGCCCCAGCGGACCATCTTGTCCACCTCGCGGCCCCATCCGGCGCGCGCGAGTCGCTGTTGCAGGATGAGATCGGCCTCGTGACACGAGAGACAGCGCGCCGCGACCGTGTCGCGGCCGGAGCCTGCGGGAAGCTCCTGCGCCTGCTGTGCCTGAATCGCCGCGGTCAGAAGAACGAGCGACGCGAGTACCCAGCGCATCACTTGACGTCGACGCGCACAGAGTCCGGCGCGTTCCAGAGGTAGCCCGACGGATTCCATGGCGGCGTTATCGGCTGTGTACGCCCGTTGGCTTCGGTCGCCCGCGCCATGATCAGGCACGACTCGGCGCGCGGCGCGTTGACTTGCGCCTCGAACCGGCGCCACGTCCAGCGGGCGTTGTCGCCGACGAGCTTGGCCGGCTGCCAGCTGGCCCCGTTGTCGGTCGACACGTCCACGCGCGCGATCGCCGCGTCTGCCGCCCACGCAAATCCGGCGACGTCGATCCGGCCGACCGGCACCGTCGCGCCGTCGAGCGGCTTGGTGATCAGCGATTTGACGACCAGTCCAGTGAGCGGCCCCATGTCTTTGGCATCCACCGCTGCGCCAGGCAAGATCTGCTTGGTGGGGTAGCGGTAGGCGGTCGCGACCCAGAAGCCGTCGAATTCTTTCGGGATCACGCGCAGGCTGGTGAGCCACTTCATCGCATACGCGCCTTCCCAGCCCGGCACGATCACGCGCAGCGGAAAGCCGTGTACCGGCGGCAGCGGCTGACCGTTCATCTCGTAGGCGATGAGCGTGTCGGGATCCATCGCTTTCTCGATCGGCAACTGGCGGACGAAATCCTGCATCGCGCCGAGCGGACGATCGGCGCCGTTCATCAGGACGAACAGGCCGGACGGCCGGACGCTGGCGCGCTTGAGCACGTCGGCCATGCGGACACCAGTCCATCGCGCGGTACCGACGGCGCCCCTGGTCCACTGGATGCCGGCGACCGGCGGATCGTAGAACGCGCGGCCGTTGCCCGCACATTCGAGCGTTGCCGTCAGCGTCGCCGGCGGCATCTTGCGAATCTCGTCGAGCGTGAGCGCGGCCGGCGTTGCAACCTCGCCTTCGATCTGCAGCGTCCAGCCAGCGGCGTCGAGATTGGGTGGCACCGGCAGGTGCGAGCGCACGTAGAAGTGCTCAGTGGGTGTGATCCACGAGTCGAGCAGCGCGACCGGCGTCTCGTAGTCGGGAGGCCGCAGCGATCGCACGAGCAGCTTTTCCTTCCCCGGCACCACGCTGGCGCGTGGCGCCTGCGCCAGCAGGGGCGCGTCCGCCGCGAACCGGGCGCCGGCCGCCAGCGCGCCCGCGCGCGCCGCGGTGGCCAGCAGATCTCGGCGAGTCAAACGCATCCGGCGATTCTACGCCAGGATACGCGGCGCGCGGTCAGCGTTCGAGCCGATCGATCAGCGCCCGCCATCGGCGGCGCGTCACCGGCAGCGCCAGGCCAGTGGTGAGGATGATCTCGCCGGTGCCGTCAGGGAATGGCTTGGCCTCGCGAATCGCGTCGAGACTGACCACCGCAGTTCGTGAGATCTGAAAGAACGTCTCGGCATCGAGCCGGCGCGCCAGCGCCGCCAGCGTCGGCTGCATCCAGAGTTGCTCGGTCGCGGTGTGAAGCCGTGTCAGGCCCTCGTGGAACGTGAAGGCGACGACCTCCTGGCGCGGCACCACCCGGAAGCGCGCGCCCTTGCGGGCGAGAAAGCGAGCCGGCGCGGCATCGCCGCCGCGCGTGAGCCGATCGAGCTGGTGCTCGCGATCGGCGGACCGCTGACCGCGCACGCGCGCGATCGCGGCGTGAAGCCGCGCGCGGTTCACCGGCTTGAGCAGATAGTCGGCGGCCTCGAGCTCGAAGGCGTCGACCGCGTACTGGTCGTATGCCGTGCAAAAGATGATTGCCGGCCGCGGCCGCGCGAGCGAGGCCGCGACTTCCAGGCCGCTGCAGCCGGGCATCTGGATGTCGAGCAGCAGGAGATCCGGCGTCAGCTCGGCCACCCGCTCGATCGCCTGCACGCCGTCCTCGGCTTCGCCGACGATCTCGATCCCATCCTCGCCCGCCAGCAGCTGCCGCATCCGATCGCGCGCCGGTTGTTCGTCGTCGATCAGCAGGATCTTGATCACGACGCCACCCGTTTGATCGCCAGCACGGTGATGTCGTCGGCCGGTGGCGCGCCGCCGCGGAACTCGCGCACGTCGCGGTGGATCGCTTCGCAGAGCGCCGTTGCGTTCAGATGCGCCGCACGAGCAATCGCGCTCACCAGCCGCGCTTCGCCGAACTCGTCGCCGTCTTCGCCAGCCGCCTCGGTGACGCCATCGCTGTAGGCGACGAGCAGTCCGCCATCGGGGAGCGTCACCGTCTGCGCCTCGAATGACGTGTCGGGCAGGATGCCCAACGCGGGTCCGCCCGACGCTACGACCGAGACGCCGCGGCCATGCGTCAGAACGATCACGGAAGGATGGCCGGCGTTGACGATGGTGACGTCCTGCGATCCCGACTCGAGCTCGAAGTAGACCAGGGTGGCGAACCGCGCCGTCTCGATGGTGCCGGGCAGCGCTCGGTTGACGTCCCGAATCACTTCCGCGCCGCGCGCGCGGCCGTGCCGAGCGGTGGTCTCGAGCCGAGCCTGAATGCTGGAGGCCACGAGCCCGGCGGGCACGCCCTTTCCCGCGACGTCGCCAAGCGCGAGAGCGAAGCAATTGCCGCCGATGGACTGCGCGAGATAGAAGTCGCCGCCAACGCCGCGGGCGGAAGATGTTTTCGCCGCGCAATCGAATCCGGCGATCGCCGGCAGCGACCGGGGCAGCAGTTGCGCCTGTGCGGCCGACGCCGCCGCGATCTCGCGCTCGAGCTCGCTCTGCTTCGAGAGTTGCTCGCGGACGCGAGCGAGCGTGCCTGCCAGCCGCGCGCGGGTCACAGGCTTGAGCAGGTAGTCGGTCGCCGCGACGGCAAACGCGTCCACGGCGTAGCGCTCGAACGCGGTCGCGAAGACGATGAACGGCCGCGGTTCGGGGAGCGAGGCGGCAAGCGCTGTGCCTCGACCCTCGGGCATCTCGATGTCGAGAAAGACGAGGTCCGGTCGCGTCTCGGCGATCGCCACCCGCGCGTCGTCGGCATTGCCCGCTTCGCCGACCACGACGATGCCATCCGCGTCGGCCAGGAGTTGACGCAGCCGCGCGCGCGCCGGCG
The DNA here is from genome assembly GCA_963807105.1 of uncultured Acidobacteriota bacterium. Classification (GTDB taxonomy): domain Bacteria; phylum Acidobacteriota; class Vicinamibacteria; order Vicinamibacterales; family UBA2999; genus DASPWV01. Next base: position 314,596 of record CAWEAM010000009.1, read on the forward strand.
GCTCGTCGTCCACGAGCACTGCGCGGATGACACGACTGGTCGTCATGCGCCTTCCCTGACCAGCGCCGCTTCGCGTACGGTGTCGCGGATGAGCGGCATCTCGATCCTGGCGAGCGTGATGCCTCGATCGGGATCGCGCGTGAGCGTGAGCGACGCGTTCGCCCCGAAGTGGCCGTGCAGTCGATCGCGCACGCTGCGAAGGCCGAAGCCCTCGCCGGCCGTCTCCGTTCGCGCCGCGTGATCCGGACCAGGGCCGGTATCGGAGACCTCCATTACGAGCGTCCCTCCCTGTGCGGTGGCGCGAATGTCGATGCGGCCCGCGCCTCGCGTCTGTGAGATGCCGTGCTTGACGGCGTTCTCGACCAGCGTATGGAGCAGCATGCCCGGGACGTGCGATCCGTTGGCAGAGGGGTCGGCGGTGATCGAAAAGGCGAGGCGGCGGCCGGACCGCGCCTGCTCGACGTCGAGGTAGGCGCGCGCGAACGCCAATTCCTGATCGAGCGGCGCCCACTCCTGTTCGGACCGGCGGAGCGTGTAGCGAAACACTTCGGCGAGCTGCTCGACGGCGGCATCGGCGCGCGCCGGATCGGTGTGGATCAGCGAGGCGATTGCGTTGAGCGCGTTGAACAGAAAGTGCGGATTGATCTGCGCGCGCAGCGCCTTGAGCTCGGAGCGGCTGTTTTGCAGGCGAAGCTCCTGTGCCACCAGGTCCTGTTCCTGACGACGACGCTGAAGGCGAATGTTTTCGAGGAGATGACCGAACACGCCGACGAGCGAGCGCAGCAACGACATGTCTTCGCTCAGGAGCGGCCGCGCGCCCGGCTCCGGCATGATGGCAATGCGCACCGCGGCGGCCCGTCCCGTCGAGCTCACCATTTCGACGACCGCAGCCGGCGGCGGAGGCGTGTCCCCGAGGAGAATGTGCACGCGCCGGTGGAACATTTCGCTCAGCCGCGACTCGGCGGTCTGGACGAGCGCCGATTCGTCCGTGGCCGGCTGCATGGCCGACAGGACCTGGTTGACCGCTTCAACCGGCGTGAACTCACGCCCGAACCACATCCGATCGAGCCAGCGGCCCAGCGCGCGATTGAGCCATGGCAGGACGAGGGCAATCGGAAGCAGCGCAACGGCGAAGAGCCAGGGCCGCGCTATGCCGCCCGGGAGCTGGTCGAGCATCCCGAGCGCCACGGAGAGAAATACGCCGACGAACAACAGGCTGGCCAGCAGCACGGCCGCGCGCTTGACGATCAGGTCGTAGAACTCGAAGCGGTTCTCGAAGTAGACCGAGGTTACGAGAAAGAAGATCGGCAGCGCCCGCGTGGCGCGCTCCATCGCTTCAGTGAGGAGATATTGATCGCGATAGAACGACAGGCCAGCCACCAGTACGATCATGATCAGAAAGAGCCCGCTCATCGTGCGCCGAAGCCCGCGCTCCTGCGCCGACTCGCTCGAGCGGCCGGCCGTTCCGCCAGGCCGGCGAGCGATCGCGACGAGGCAGTAGATGCTGCAAAGCGTGAAGAGCAACCCGATCGACGCGCCCGACCAGGCGTCGAACGGCTGCGGGCGCGGCACCAGATCCAGCCACGCCGCAAGCAGGTAGCCGGCGGCGAGCGCCGACAGCACGTACATCGCCCAGATCGGCCGCATCCATTGCCGTCGTCGCCCCGGCTCGAAGCACTCGGGCGCGGTTTCGTTGAGCACGGTGTGCATGATCAGCGGCGGAAAGGCATAACTCAGAAGAAATGTGAGGAGCTTGGTGACGCCGCGCACGCTGGCTTGCCCGGTCAGCTCGCGAAACTCGAACAGCGCCGCGAGAATGAACCAGATGGTGCAGATGCCGCACAGGGCAAGCAGCACGGGATCGATGCGTTTGGCGGGTTGGTCCGAGCTGCCGCCGGCGCGCGCCCAGAGCGGCGTCGCACGGAGCGCGAGCACCGTGGTGGCGCCGTAGGCGTAGGCGCTGAAGATGAAGACGAACAGCGAGATGAGACTGAGCGCCAGCATGCCGCTTGAATCGAGAATACGTGAGCTCTTCGCCGTCCGATCGCCGGCGACCGGCGAACGGTCGAAGCGCGGGATCGAGCGGTAGTTTATGCGGCTCCTGACGCGTTTTGCGCCGGCCCCGACCGGCTATCTGCACCTCGGACACGTGGTGAATGCACTGCACGTGTGGGGGTGGGCGCGCCGGGCAGGCGGTTCGGTGCTGCTGCGCATCGACGATCACGATCGCCAGCGCTGCCGTCCGGAGTTCGAAGCGGCGTTGCTCGACGATCTCGCCTGGCTGGGATTCAGGCCGGATGTCACTGCTCCACGGCAGAGCGAGCGTGACGCGGAATATCGCGCCGCATTGGAGCCGCTCATCGCCAGCGGCCTCGTCTACGGCTGCGACTGCTCGCGCAAGACGCTGTCGGGCCCGCGCTACTCGGGGACCTGTCGCGATCGACGGCTGCCGCTCGGGGACGAAGTTGGCTGGCGTGTGCGGATCGAGCCGGGCCAGGAGTCGTTCGACGACCTGCTGCTCGGTCCGCAAGCGCAGGATCCAGCCGCCGAATTTGGCGACGTGCTGGTGCGCGATCGGCTGCGCAACTGGACGTATCAGTGGGTGGCGAGCGTGGACGACTTGCGGCAGCACATCACGCACGTGATCCGCGGCATTGATCTGCTCGATTCGACGGGGCGGCAGATCAAGCTTGCGCGCCTGGTCGGCCGGCTGGATCCGCCGCGGTTTGCGCATCACACGCTGGTGATGCAGACGCCGGACCAGAAACTCAGTAAGTCGGACGGCGCGACCGGTGTTCGCGATCTTCGCCAGGCGGGATGGTCGGTGGCCGACGTCCTCGCGGCGGCGGCGCCGTATGTGCGGACGATCGACGGCTGAGAGCGGCGTCGCTCAATCCTGCCGCTTACGCAGCACCTGTCCTGGTGTCGCGCCGGTATGCTCGCCGCCGCTCACGACCGCAACGCCGTTCACGAGCACCCAGGCGATGCCAGCGGGGTACTGATGCGGCTGCTCGTAGGTGGCGCGGTCGGTCACGCGCGCCGCGTCGAAGACCACGATGTCGGCCGGCTGTCCGACAGCGAGCCGGCCGCGATCCGTGAAGCCGAAGTGATCGGCGGGGAGCGACGTCATCTTGCGGATCGCGTCCTCGAGGGAGATCACCTTGCGCTGGCGAACATATCGCGACAGCGCGCGCACGCTGTTGCCGTAGCCGCGCGGATGCGGCACGCCCTGACCCATGACGTTGAGCCCCGAGTCCGACGCGATCGACACCTGCGGATGCTTGAGGATCCGCTCGATGTCGTTCTCCGACATGAACTGGTAGACCATGGAGGCCCCTCCGGCCCGCAGCATTCGCCGCATCGTTTCGAGCTGCGACTCGAGATCGGCCTTGCCGAGCAGCTTCTGCGCCGCCTGCGGGATCGACAGACCATTGAGCGTCGCGTCCGCCGGATACGAGGCGATGCGCGCGAAGTCGTAGTTTTCGAGGCCGCGCTCGCGAATCAGCGTCTTCATCTCCTCGCTGATGCGCGCCCACGTCGCCGCATCATCGAGGCGCTGGTTGATGGCGGGCTGGCCGCCTTCGAGCACCCACGACGGAAAACGGATCCCGAGATTGGAGCTGGCGGCGTCGTAGAGATACACGTCGGCATTGACCGCGCGGCCGCGCGCGCGTGCGGCGTCGATCAGCGCGAGCGCTTTTTCGCTGGCGCCCCAACGGCTCGGTGCGTCCACCTTGAGGTGGGAGATCTCGACGGGGCACTGCGCCGCCTCGCCGATGGCGAGCGCTTCCTGCACCGCTTCTTCGAGCGCCGTGCCCTCGTTGCGCATGTGCGTCGCGTAGAGGCCGCCGGTCACCGCCGCTGCCTTGGCCAGCGCAACGATCTCCGATTGCTCGGCGTACGTGCCGGGCACGTATTGCAGGCCGGTCGAGAAGCCGTAAGCGCCGTCGCGCATCGCCTCCGTGACGAGCTGCTGCATCCTGGCGAGCTCGCCGGCCGTGGGCGCTCGGCGTTCGGTGCCCATCACGGCGCGTCGAACAGTGTTGTGGCCGAAAAGCGTAGCGTAATTGACGGCGATCCCTTTCTTTTCGATCGCCGCGAGCGCGGCAGACACGTTTTCTGCCGACCCGCCGCAGTTGCCGGCGACGACGGTGGTCACGCCCATCCGTACGAAGTGCTCCGCGCGCGGGTGATCGGCGATCTCGTCGGCGTGCGTGTGAACGTCGATGAAGCCCGGCGCCACAACCTGTCCGCGCGCGTCGATCGTCTGCTCGGTTCCCGTCGCGCCGGCGAGCGAGCCGATGGCGGCAATCCGGCCGTCGGCCACGCCGAGGTCGGCCTGACGCGCCGGCGCGCCCGTCCCGTCGATGACGAGACCGCCGCGAACGACGATTTGGAAGCCGCCTGGACCAGGTTGAGGTCGAGGAGCGACGCCGACCGCGATCATAGCGGTCACGAGTGCCAGTAGTGTGCGCATGTCGGGCTGCCTTGGACGGCGCGATCGCGAGATTGACCGTTATCGCGCACGTCGAGAGCCAGTATTCTAACGGCAACCGGTGAGCGCTCAGCCGCAGCGGCACGAGCCGCGCAGGCCGCCAGGCAAGCAGCAAGGAGCTCCGGATCGTGCCAGTCGTTCTCGACGATCCCGCCGTTGGCCTCTTCCCGCGCGAGGACTTCGAGCGCGCATGGCAGCTCGACGCCTCGGCGCCGCGGCGCGCCGTGGTGGTTCCCGACACCACCATCATCGTGTCGCGCCGATCGCCGCACGACTTCCAGGACCGGCAGATCTATCTGTGGATCGACGGCGATCCGCTCGGGAAGATCCGCTATGGACAAGCGATCAGCCGTACCATCGAACCGGGCCGGCACACCGTTCGCGCCTTCAACACGCTGCTCACGCGCGAGATCACCGTCGACGCGGCGCCCGGCGAGGAGGTGCGCCTCAACTGCGGCACCGGGATGCCAACGGTAGGATGGCTCATGATGATGTTCCTGCACGTGACCTACCTGCGCGTCTGGATCGAGCGTGAACTCCGGAGCTGACGCCGGCGCGATCGCAGCACGACTCACCGTCACCCGCGACACCGCTGACGATGTGCAGGACCGATGGGTGCGGTTGTGGATCGATGGAACGTTCTGGGAGGTGCTGCGCTACGGGATGTCGCTCACGATGGACATCCCGCCCGGGCGCCATCAGCTGAAAGCGCACAACACTCTCAATGCCCACACGCTCGAATTCGACGCGCACCCTGGCGAGCATGTGTGAGTGCGTTGCCGTAACGCGATCAGCCGCGGCGGCTTCCTGAGCATTCTGATGCTCGGCGTGGCGGTGATTCGCGTGAAGTTGGAAAGGGTGGATTAAGCCCTCAATTCACTTGGGTTCACTATTGCGGTCGATCGTCGTCCACTACATTGGCTCAAGAATCGTCGTTTTCATCGGCGCCTTGGCGCCGTTGGCGCCCCAACACAAGTGAACTTGGATTTAGGGTTGGGTAAGTGCGCGGGGGCAGGTGAATGGGCGTGGCCGCGGCCAAGCGACGGCCGCCAACCAGCCCACCCGCCTACCAGTCCCGGGCCCCTACGGCCGCTACTTCTTCACAATCTTGCTCGGCGTGATCCAGAGCCGGCCGTCTTTTTCGGAGACATCACCGGTGACCGTCGCTTTGATCTCCAGCGTGCATGCCTCTCCGGATTCCTGCGCGACGGCGTTCTTGGTGACGTAGTACTCAGTCTGCTTCCCGTCCGCCCCAGCCACGAGCAGCACGTCCTGGCATTCCGGCGCGTCGGCCTTCTTCAGATGACATTTGGCGCACACGAGCGTCCCGTCGAGCGTCTTCTCGGCGGCGACTGCCGGCACGGCGACGGCCAGGGAGAGAACGGCGATGGCAATGGCTCCGATGACTTGTTTCATGGGGTGATTCTACGCCAGCGAGGTGCCGGGGCCCGGGCGCTAGCTGTCGAGTCGGCGCCGGAACTAGGGCGTGAATTCGTCACACGGACATGGTCTTCGGACCCGGGCGGGCGATGCTTGACCACAGTCACGTTGACAGCCGAGTCGGGCGCTGGGATGGTAGCGGCCACATGCAAGCCCTCACGCTGCTGGTGTGGTTGTCCATGGTCGCCACGATGTCGGCGGCTCCACTCACTGCCGGCGATCGCCAACGTCTGGTCGCGCACCTCGAGATGACGGAGAGCTGGCTGGTGAGCGAGCTGGAGGGATTGTCGGAAGCGCAACTGCAGTTCAGGATGTCGCTCGAATCCTGGTCGATCGCCGATGTCGTCGAGCATTTGTCGATCGCGGAGCCGCAGGTACTGGACGCAGCTGCAGGACTCGCTCAAGCAGAGCGCCGGCGAGTACAAGTCCGAGTCGACCGACGCCGCGATTCTTTGGTACGGGATCGATCGAACCAACCGGACGACCACAGGTGAAGCGCGCGTGCCGCATCAGAAATCGACGGCGGCGCAATCGCTCGCGTCATTCCGCAAGCTGCGCGCGACGATGATGGAGACGGCCAGGGCGTCGCAGGAGGAGATGCGAGGGCGCAAACTGCTGCAGGGGAACATGGACGTGTATCAGTGGTTCCTGATGATTTCCACCCACTCGCAGCGCCACATCCTGCAGATCCGCGAGATCAAGGCGCACGCGAAGTATCCGAGGGGGGCATAGCCGTCTGGGTGCCTCTAAGGTGCCTTAAGGTGCCTTGGGTGCCGGTGCTTGGTGCTTGGTGCTTGGTGCTTAGTGCAGTGTTAGCGCCTGGCGCCTAGCGCTGGAGCTTGGTGCGTTGCGGGCGCTCGGTGCCCGAGTGTCGGTGTTCGCCCGAGAACCGGCCGATGCGTGGCGTCCGTTTTGCTCCCCGTATCTCCGAGCTGCTCGTGGTGCCAAAGCTCTTCGACGCCGGCGTGCCCGCCATCGACGGGTTCAGATACGACGCCAACTTCATCGCGCCCGAGGAAGAAGTCGAGTTGCTCGCGGCGATCCGCGCGCTCGAGTTCGGTCCGGTGGTTTTTCGTGGCGTCGAAGCGCGGCGGCGGGTGGTTCACTTCGGGTGGGGCTACTCCTACGGCTCGCGACGCGTGACGCGGATCGGCGCGATCCCGCCGTTTCTGGAGCCGGTGCGTCAGCGCGCAGCGGAGCTCGTCCAACTCGATCCGGTAGGGCTCGAAGAGGTGCTCGTCACCGAGTACCAGCCGGGTGCCGGCATTGGCTGGCACCGCGACGCGCCGCCGTTTGGGCTGATCGTCGGCGTATCGCTGCTCTCGGCGTGCACGCTCCGGCTCAAGCCGATGGGAGAGGCGCTAGGGCGGCCGGTGTCGCTCGGGCTCGAGCCGCGCTCGGTTTACGTCTTCGATGGCGTGGTCCGATCGGAGTGGCAGCACATGATCCCGCCGGCGAAAGAACTGCGCTACTCGATCACCTTCCGGACGCTGAGATCGCGCACCTGAAGGTCCGCGCGACGCACGAGATCATCGCGTAACGGGTGCACGCGGGACGATCGTGATCGTAAGCTGCGATGGATACTGCTTCGAGTGGTGCACGCTGTTGTGCGCCACCACGCCTTTCGCCTCGTCGTAGTTATTGCCGCCCGTGTTGAGGTTGCGATCGAACCTCGGGAAATTGCTGCTCGATACTTCGATGCGCAGCTGGTGGCCCGCCGCAAAGTAGTTGCTCGTGTTGAGCGGCTGCAGCGTCACCTTGTACACCTTGCCTTTTTCCATCCACACGACCGGCCGGTCGTAACCCTCGCGATAGCGCATACGCTGTATCGACTCGTCCAGGTTGTAGGCGCGTCCGTCCGGGTAGACGTCGATCACTTTCACCGTGAAATCTGTGTCTCTCGCGTCCGACGACACGTATAGCGTCGGTGTAATCGCCCCGCTCACTTCGGTGCCTTCAGTGAAGGGCGTCGATGTGTAGACGAGAATGTCGGGGCGCGTTTCCATCTTGCGCTGATCGAACGCCCCGGCCTGAACGGCGTTGCCCGTGCAGCACACATTGCCGCCGTACGATGGCACCGGGTTCACTGGGTCGTAGGTGAACGCGTCGGGCGCATCGGTGGCCGGCGGTTCGCTGGCGAGCGTACCGTCACCGTTCAACGTGTTGGCCTTGCCACCGCTCGAGAGATAGAACGTCATCGGCTGCGCGCCACGCGGCGGCCACACGTCGGAGGTCTGCCACTTGTTCAGCCCCATCGTGTAGTAAGTGACCTTCGGCAGCTTGTCGACGCGCGTGTTCGACTCGCCCTTGAGGAACTTGTCGAAGAAGCCGTACGTGATTTCCTGATAGTCGAGTCGCGCGTCGCCCATGCTCCGCTCGCCGACTACGGTGTCCTCGGTAGCGCGAGTGAAGGCGCAGTGCGCGACGGGCGCGATGATCGCCCACTGCTGGTCGGCGTACGGCGGCTTGGCTGTGTGGCGCACGTGGTTGAACATCTCGAGGTTCGGGCCGACCGACACGTCGTACCAAGACATGTACCAAAGCCCCGGAATATTGAGCGGCATGTTGTCGTGCCACAACCCACCGCGGTACCACGCGCCATCGTTCGGCTGGCGCTGAATCATCCGGCCTTCGGTTGCCACGCGCATCGCGTCTGCGAAGATGCCTTTCGGGCCGTCCACCGATTTCATGATTTCCTGCACGGGCAAGTGCTGCAGCGCCTCGGACCAGTTCACCGCTGGCAACTGCTGCGCGAGGTCGAACGACTTCGCGGCGCGGATCAAGTCCTCCTGCGACGTGTTCGGCGGAAACATCGGGCGCACCTGGTTTTGCTCGCCGTACAACCACGCGATGAAGAGCATCTGCACGGCACCGCCGCGATACCAGTTACCCTGCTCATAGTACGGCCCCACTCGACCGACGCCGGCGCCAAAGCCCTGTACATTCATCGCCGCAAACGCAGGATGACCAGTGGCGGCGACGCCCGGCTGATACTCCGCCGTCGAAGAACAGCCGGTGGCGCCGACCTTGCCGTTGGACCACGGCTGCTCCGACATCCACGCCATGGCGTCGTAGCCATCGGTGCGCGGCGCGCCGAGGATGTCGTAATTGCCTTCGGAGTAGAAATGGCCGCGCTCGTTCTGGACGACGTAGGCATAGCCGCGTTTCACGGCCGCGAGCGGCGCCGTCATGTCCGCCGGCACGCGGTTGCGCACGTCCCAGAAGTTGAAGTTGTAGGGCGTCTTCACGAAGACGATCGGCACCTTGCCGGCGGGGTTTTTCGGTCGATAGATGTCGGTGGCAAGGCGCACGCCGTCGCGCATCGGCATCATCACCTTGCGGTCGACCACCGCAATCGATTGCAGCTCCTTTTCGAGCTCCCATCGCCGCGCCGCTTCCTCGGGCGAGAGCGCGCCGCCGCGCTGCGCGTCGGCGACAGCAACGATGACGGTGGTGAGGAGAACGAGCGCAAGGGCAGGCCGACCTGTGGTAAGCGAGCCGTGTACGCGGGTGCGAGTCGAGCGGCGGGCGCCTCCGGACATGCGGGCCTCCTGACGGACGCCCGCATTGTAGCGGCAGTCGAGGTCGCGCAGCGCGTCGCCCCGGGCCTCAGTGCATCATGCGGAGCTCCTCTGCAAGCACAGCATCCCGTCCACCAAGGCGCGCCGCCATTCGATCACGTGCCGCACGCTGCGCGCCGGCGCGTGAGGCCGATAACGCGGTCGATGCCATCGCGGTCGAGCCCGGGCGCGCGCCCGTGACCTGATCGGACGTCCTGTGCCAGGTCCGGCGCCGGCAATTCGTGACACCGCACGCAGCTGTCGGGTTGGTGGTCATCGGCAGGCCAGACGGGTCCGTCGGACCTGACCCTGTCCGGACCTGACCCCTCTCCGTGCGAACCGTCGCCTTTAATGACAAGCTAGGAGGGTACGACCGAGGCCATTCATGAAAAGATTCCACAGCCTGCTTCTTGTCTGTCTCCTGACTGCCTGCACCAATTCGTCTCCTGAACGGACCCAAGCCGCCGCGCCCGCTGCCGCCCCTGCTCCCGTCGCGGCCAAGGCCGACCCGAGCCGCAAATACCTGCTCGAGCGGGTCGATGACGCAGCCGTGGTTCAGCTGTATGCCGACGGCTTCTCCGCGCTCCCGCTACGCGAGAAGACGCTGATCTGGCACCTCTATCAGGCCGCCATTGCCGGCCGCGACATCTTCATCGATCAGAAGCACCGCGACGCCCTCGAGATGCGCGGCATCCTCGAGCAGATCATCGCGCACCCCACCGGCGTGGATCAGGCGACGCTCGCCGACATTCAGCGCTACACCAAGCTTTTCTGGATCAACAATGGGCCCTACAACAACCTGACTGCGCGCAAGTTCGTTCTCAAGTGCACGCCCGAGGCCTTTGCCGCAGCGGCGAAGGCCGCAGCCAGCGTCGGCGCCACGTTCGCCTCGAAGAACGGCGAACCGCTCGATGCCACGCTCGCGCGCCTGCGCCCGATGTTCTTCGATCCCAACGTCGATTCCAGCGTCACCAACAAGACGCCTGGGGCTGGCAAGGACATCCTGCAGGCGAGCGCCAACAATCTGTACGCCGGCGGCGTCTCGATGGCCGAGCTGAAGGGCTTTCCGGAGAAGTACGGACTCAACTCGCGCCTCGTGAAGTCCGGCAACGGGCAGCTCACCGAGGAGGTCTACAAGATCGGCGGCCGCTATAGCGAGCAGATCACCGAGGTCGTCAAACATCTCGAAGCAGCCATTCCCTTCGCGTCGGATCCGATGGCCAACGCGCTGCGCGCGCTGATCCAGTGGTATCGCACCGGCGAGGACAGCGACCGCGTCAAGTACGACATTGCCTGGGTGCAGGACAAGGAATCGCCAGTCGACACGATCAACGGCTTCATCGAGGTCTATCTCGACGCGCGCGGCATCAAGGGCGGTTGGGAAGGGCTCGTGTTCTACGTCAATCAGGAAAAGACGGCGCGGATCAGGAAGCTCGCCGAGAACGCGCAGTGGTTCGAGGACCGCATGCCGTGGGATCCGAAATACCGCAAGCCGTCGGTCCAGGGCATCGTCGCCAACGCGATCGACGTGGTGGTCGAGACCGGCGACTCCGGGCCGGTGACGCCGATCGGCATCAATCTGCCGAATGATCAGAGCATTCGCGAGAAGTACGGCAGCAAGTCGGTCGCGCTCTCCAACGTCAACGAGGGCTACAGTAAGTCGACACCCGACACGATGCGCAGCGAGTTCGCGTGGGACGCGGCGGAGGCTGAGCGCGCGCGGAAGTGGGCAGAGTTCGGCGGCGAGCTCACCACCGACATGCACGAGGTGATCGGCCACGCCTCGGGTCGCCAGGCCGAAGGGCTGAAGGGAACGCCGCAGGCGCTGATCAAAGAGGAGTTCTCCGCACTGGAGGAAGCTCGCGCCGATCTCGTCGGCCTCTATTTCATTGCCGATCCCAAGCTCGCCGAGATCGGCGTGATGAACGCCGCCGATCAGGACGAGATCGCGCGCGCCGAATACGAGTCGTATACGCGCAACGCGATCGTCCAGTTGCGGCGGATGCGCGAAGGCACGCAGATCGAGGAAGATCACATGCGCAATCGCCAGATGATCGTCCGCTGGCTGCAGGCCAACACCAAGGCGATCGAGGAGCGGACGCGCGACGCCAAGACCTATCTCGTGATGGTCGATCCCAAGGGGTTTCGCGACGGCGTTGGGCGTCTGCTCGCCGAGGTGCAGCGCATCAAGAGCGAAGGCGATTATCAGGCAGCGAAGACGCTGTTTTCGACCTACGGCGTGCACTTCGATCCGAAGCTGCGCGATCAGGTGGTCGCGCGCGTGGACAAGCTGAATCTGGCGTCCTACACCGGCTTCGTTCAGCCGAAGCTCACGCCGGTGATCGGGCCCGACGGCAAGATCACCGATGTCACCATCTCGTATCCGCTCGACCTGACGGCGCAGATGCTCGAATACTCGGGCGTCCGCCGCTAGGCCTCCGACCGGTCGCCGGCCCAGCGCCGCGTCCATCCGGCAGCGGGGGCGTCGAACGATGGCAGCATGTCATCGACGCGCGCCGTCCGCCGTCGGATCGGGCGCGGCCCGTGCGGTGAGCTACACTACGAGGCCTCAGGAGGCTCGGAATGGGAAAGAGAACGGGGATGTTGCTGGTTGGGGTGTGCGCGCTCGTGGCCATGTCAGGCGCAAGCACGGTGGCGCAGAACACGAATCCACGCTTTGGCAAGTGGAAGTTGAAGCAGGATCCGCCAGCCCTCAACGTCATGACCTACGAGCCGTTCGGCGCGAAGGGCATGAAGGTCACGGTGGAATCCACCAGCGCGAAGGGCGAGAAAACCGCCTGGTGGTACACGACCGAGTTCGACGGCAAGGACATGCCGGTAACCGGTCAGGAGAATGCCACGACCTCCGTGCGGACCATCGACAGCCGCACCAACGAAATCGTCAACAAGCGCAACGGCACCGTCACGCAGATTCTCAGCAACGTGCTGTCACCCGACGGGAACTCGATCGGCGTGATGTATTTCCGGATGGATCCGTCGGGCAAGAAGACGACGAACATCACGTTCGCGATGTACGAACGGATGCAGTAGCGCGCCGGGAAAGGTGGCCGCGAAGCCTCCGTTCGCGTCGAATGGAGGCGCGCGAGTCGGCGCTGCCACCGGCGCATCCAGCTCGAACGGCGCGCGTCTCGGTCCGAATCGTCGGGTTACTGCGATGTCCGCGAACCTCAACGCAGGTGCATTGAGGGCTTAAAGGAGCGCCGTACGATGCGGCGTCGTGTCGGGGCCGCCGACGCGATACCACTTGTGGACGAACGGCCCGAGCGTCAGCTCGTGATGCCCCGACGAGTCCGCGCTGCTGTGGTCTTCGTCGAACACGTCGCAGAGTGTGCCGCCGTCACGCGTGTCGACGTCGAAGTGGACGATCTGCGTGGCGTCCGAGAAGTTGTGGACGGTGACGACCGCGGTGTCCCGCCAGAGATAACGCAGCACGAGGACGCTCGCCGAGTCGGCGCTGAGCACTTCGACGTCGCCCCACCCAATCTCGGGCAGTTCCTTGCGTGCGCGAATTCGCCGTTCTGTCCAGTTCAGCAGCGAGTTGGGATCGCGCCTCTGATCGGCGACGTTGACTTTCGTGTATCCGTGCTCCTCGTCGTCCACGATCGGCACGCCGATTTTTTTCGAGCGTGAGTAGCCGCCGTAGTGATCCTGCGACCACTGCATTGCCGTGCGGGCACATTCACGCTCGGGGAGCGACAGGTCGTCCCAGATGCCGATCTCGTCGCCGTACTGAATCATCGGCGTGCCGGGCAGCGAGAAGAGCAGGCTTAACGCGAGCTCGAGGCGGCGGCGGTCGCCCTGCAGCATGGGCGCCATGCGACGGCGGATGCCGCGGTTGTAGAGCTGCATGTTCTTCTTTGGTCCGCACGCCTCGAACACTTTGGCGCGCTGCGCATCGGTGAGGCGCCCGAGGTCGCATTCGTCGTGACTGCGAAGAAACTGCACGTACTGCGCGTGGCCGGGCAGACGCCGCGTCTCGCGAATCGCCCACTTGAGCGGCTCGATGTCGGCGGTGGCGAGCGCGTACCAGAGCCGCTGGTTGACCGGAAAGTTGAGCAGCATCTGCATGCGATCGCCCTGCTCGCCAAAGTAGTTGACGCCCTCGTCCGGCGGCACGTTGGCTTCGCCGAGCAGCACGGCGCTGCCGGCGCGCCACTGCAGGAAGTCGCGCATCTCGTGAAGCATGTCGAAGTCCTGCGCGTGCTCGACGCCGGCGCCCTTCATTTCGATCAAGAAGGGCACTGCGTCGATGCGGAATCCGGCGACGCCGAGCTCGAGCCAGAAGCCCATGATCTTGCGGATCTCGGCGCGCACGTGCTTGTTGTGCGTGTTCAGATCGGCCTGGAAGTCGTAGAAGCGATGAAAGTAGTACTGCTTCGCCGCGCGGTCGTAGGTCCACGTCGTTTTCTGGACGCCGGGAAATACCATCCCCTTGTCGTGGTCCTCGGGCCGCTCCTTGCTCCACACGTACCATTCGCGGAAGGGCGAATCCTCGCTGTGGCGGGCGTGCAGGAACCAGGGATGCTCGATCGACGTGTGGTTGACGACCAGATCGACGATCACGCGAATGCCGAGCGCCTTGGCGTGATTCATGAACTCGACGAAGTCACCGAGCGATCCGTGCTTGCTGTGAACGCTGTAGTAGTCGGACACGTCGTAGCCGTTATCGCGGTTCGGGGATTCGCTGAAGGGCAGCAGCCAGACGCAGGTGACGCCGAGCCCGGCGAGATACTCCAGCCGCGCGCTCAGCCCGGAGAAGTCTCCGACGCCCTCGCCGTCGGAGTCCATGTACTTTTCAACATCGAGGCAATAGAGGATCGCGTTTCGGTACCAGAGGTCTTCGATGGCCATTTCCGATGCCGCATGGAGCAAACTGCGGGCCAGCAGGCTGGCTCAGCGATACGACGGAGGATGGTCAGGTGAGGCGGCTGGTCGCGACACTCCTTGCTGGCGCGGCGTTGCTGGGCGCCTGCGCCGAGGACCGCCCGGCGTCGGGTCCGCATCTGCGCGCGGGCAGCCACGAGACGATGGGCTCGCTCGTGACGATTACGGTGTGGACGGATGACGATCGCGCCGCCGACGCGGCGATGCCGAAGGCGTTCGCGGAGTTCGATCGCCTCGACGCGCTGCTCAGCGTATGGAAGCCGGGAAGCGACGTCGTCCGGATCAACGCGGCTGCCGGCCGCGCGCCGGTCGCGGTCGGCCGCGAGCTGATTGAGGTGCTCTCGGTGGCGCGGCAGGTGAGCGAATGGACGCAGGGCAAATTCGACGTCACCTTCGGTGCGCTCGCCGAAGTCTGGAAGTTCGATCACGATCAGGACAATCGCGTGCCGACGCGCGCCGAGATCGAGACGCGTCTGCCGCACGTGGATTACACAGCGGTTCGGATTGACGATGGCGCGAGCACGGTGTTCCTCGCGCGCGAAGGCGTGCGCGTGCACCTCGGTGGGATCGGCAAGGGCTACGCCGTCGAGCGCGCCGTTGCCATTCTGCGGGCGGCGGGGTTCTCTGATTTCATGGTGCAGGCTGGCGGCGATCTGTTCGTGTCCGGTCAGCCGGGTCCGACGTCGTGGCGCCTCGGCATCCAGGATCCGCGCGGCGCTGCCGACGACAGCTTCGCGACGATCGATCTGCGCGATGCGACCCTGAGCACGTCGGGCGACTACGAGCGGTACTTCGTGAAGGATGGCCGCCGGTATCACCATCTGATCGATCCCGATCTCGGCGAACCCGCGCAGGGCGCGGTGAGCGTCACAATCGTCGCCAAGTCGCCGACGCTGGCCGACGGGTTGTCGACGGGCGTCTTTCTGCTCGGCCCGGACGCCGGGATGGCGCTGGTCGAGCGGTTGCCGGACGTGGAGGCGGTGATCGTGACGGCGGCGCAGGAGGTCAAGATATCGAGCGGGTTACAGGGCCGCGTGCAGCTCCGCCACGCGCCGCGGGCGAGCCCGTGACGGTGTCAGGTCAGGTCCCTGACCCTGTCAGACCCCATCGCCAGACGGGACGACGGTCAGCGGGATTACCTTCTTTTTCGCGCGATACGCCAGGATCCGCCAGTGCGGGCACTTGCTCTCGTCGTCATACAACCGCTCGCAGTCGTCGCAGCGCACGCACTCGCTGACGAGAATCCGCGGCCCCTCGATCGCGCCCCAGCCGCACGCCTTTTGACAGATCCTGCACGTGCCGCACTCCGACCAACGTTTGATCCGAAACACCGTGAGATAGGAGATCAACCCCAGCGTCGCACCAACCGGACAGAGGAACCGGCAGTAAAGATTTCGCACGAACACCGTGGCGACGAGCAGCGCGCTCAGCCCGATCCACATCGGCGTCGACTCCGACAAGCCGAACATCCAGAACGGCTCGACGTAGCGATACACCATCATGTTGCGGGTCGCGAGGAAGTAGGCCATCACCGCCGCCAGCAGGCCGAACTTGATCCACGCCGCCCGCCGCTCGAGCGGCCGCGGCACGTTGACGCGCCATCGCGACGGCAGCGTCGCATCCATCAACTGCGTCAGCGCGCCGAAGGCGCAGACGCGTCCGCAGTACAGCCGTCCCACGAGCACGGTCGAGACCAGCGTGAAGCCGGCAAACAGATACCACGCGAGGTTGTATTTGACGACTGGCAGATTCCAGTCGGCGACGCTGAACAGATTGGTCACCGAGATCAGATAGCTCTTGGTGAACCCCATGTAGCCGATCGCCGCTAGCCAGGTCGCGTAGCGCAGCGCCACGCTCTTGCGCCGGAAGCCAACCACGGCAAGGACGATGAAGGCGGCGACCAGCACGAGATCGAACGCCTGCGGCCGCAGGATGTCGGCCCAGGTCTCGACCGCTTCTTCCTCGAAGCCCCAGGGATCGGCGCCCGGCTGGATCACTTCAACGACGCCGGATTGAGAAACTGCTTCGCCATCATCCGCGTGCTGTCGCGGATGGCCCGGGTCGCGCTCGAGATGCTGATCGTCGCGCGTGATACGGCGTGCACGTCCTCGCCCACACGGAACGGCGCGCGGACGCTCTTGCCCTTGAACTGCGCCGCGAACTCCGCCGGCTCGACCGAGAAATAGCCGTACGGCTCGGAGTTGAAGTTGACGAGCACGCCGCTGATGATGCCGGTCATGTCCATGCCCACGAGCATGTGGATCGTCCCGTGATACCCGTACTCGTTCGGCACGAGATCCGTCGTCCAGAAAATCAGGCCGATGGGCGGCGCCTTGGGATCGGTCCTGGGATCGACGCCGTACGCCTTGTAGTGCAACGGCGTGCCCTCATGAGGCGAGAACGCCGCCGCCTGCGGAAAAAGCTGCTTGAGATAAGGCCCGGCATCGTTGGTCACGATGCGTTTCTGGGCATCCAGCGTTATCAGGCCGACGCTCGCGACCAGCGCGGCGGCCACGACCGAACGTGTCATGCGCCCGCCGAGTGTACTACTAAACCCTCGGTGCACTTGCGTTGCCGTTTGCGGCATCGCGGCAATCCCGACGGTTCGGATCGAAACGGGCCACGTGCGAACAGTACCGATGCCCAACTCTAACCGAGTGACTTGAAGGGTAGATGCACTAGACTGCTCCGCGCATGACAGACGAGCGTTCGGGGCTGCGGCAGGTCACGCCGACACAGTGGAAGGCTTTTCTCACGACGTTCTTCGCATGGGTGCTCGATGCCTTCGACTTCACGATTCTGACGTTCGTGCTGGTCGACATCCAGCAAAGCTTTTCGGTCAACAAGGCGCTCGCCGGGCTCCTCGGCACCGTCACGCTGCTGTTTCGCGTGGTCGGCGGCATCGGCGCCGGCGTGGCCGCGGATCGATGGGGACGCAAGGGGCCGATTCTGTTTTCGATTGCGTGGTACACCGTGTTTGCGTTTCTGAGCGGCCTGTCCACCAGCTACGTGATGCTCTTCGCATTCCGTGGACTGTTCGGCATCGGCATGGGCGGCATGTGGGCCGCGGGCATGCCGCTCGCGCTCGAGCACTGGCCCGCACGGCTCCGCGGGTTTGGTTCGGGGCTGCTGCAGGCCGGCTACTCAGTGGGCTTCCTTCTCTCGTCGTTCGTCTTCCAGTACGGCTATCCGCTGGTGAGCAGCAATCGCGAGTGGGGATGGCGCCTCATGCTCTGGAGCGGCGTCGTTCCGGCCATCGTCGTCTTTGCCGTGATGCGGACAGTGCCGGAGAGCCCGGTGTGGCTGGAGGAGCAGCGGCGGCTCGCCGCCAGCGGTCGGAAACGACGCAACTCGCTGGCGCGGCTTTTCGATCGCGACTTGCGCATGGTCACCATCCACACCTCGCTGCTCATGGGCGCTTACGTGTGGATGTACTACTCCACCACGTTCTGGTATCCGACGCTCCTTGCCTCCCTCAATCGTCCGCCGCTCGCGTTTCTCATCGCCGTCAACGCCGGCGCGGTGATAGGCGCGGTGCTGTTTGGCGCGCTCTCCGAACGCGGGATTGGCCGTCGCGGCGCGGCGACGCTCGGCATGGTGATCAGTCTGGTCGGGATGCCGCTCTTCGTGTGGTCGTCGAATTACTGGACCCTGCTGCTCGGCGCCTGGATGATGGGTTTGTTCGCCGCCGGAGCATGGGGGATTGTGCCCGGCTATCTTTCGGAGCGGTTTCCCACAGAAGCGCGCGGCGTCGGCGTCGGATTCGCTTATCACGCCGGCGTCGGCCTAGGTTCGTTCGCGCCCTACCTCATCGGTTCGCTGCAGGACCGCGGCATGCCGCTCGGAACGGCGATGCTCTGGGGCATTGTGAGCGGCTCCCTGCTCGTCATCACGCTGCTATGGCTGGGACCGGAGACGCGAGGCCGGTCGCTGCAACGGACCGAGACGGAACCCCTCGATGCACCCGAGTTGTCGATCGCAGCATCGAGGTAATCCGGCGCCTGGCGCAACCGCGTGACGCTGCCTTGACCCAACCGCTGCCGTCGATACTTCGTCAAAGCAACGTTTGCCGTCCGTCGAAGTTTCGATCGGAGAAGCGAATGTTCAACGACTTGCGATACGGCGCACGCATGCTGCTCCACGCGAAAGGCTGGACCGCCGTGGTAGTGATTTCGCTCGCGCTCGGCCTCGGGGCCAACACGGCGATCTTCAGCGCGATCAACGGCATGCTGCTCAAGACAATCCCCGTCGAGGATCCTGCGTCGCTCGTGCGGTTTCGCCATGTCGGGCGCAACCAGATGTCGACCAATTCGAGCGACTACGGGTTCTCCAAGCCTGACGCGTCGGGCCAGAACGTTCGATCGACCTTCTCGTTTGCGATCTACCAGCAGTTCGTCAAGGACAACCAGACGCTGACCGACTTGTTCGCATGCGCGCCGGCGGGGCGCGTCAACGTCGTCGTCAACGGAGAGGCCGAGATCGCCACGTCGTTCGCCGCCACCGGCAACTACCACCAGGTTCTTGGCATCAGCGCGCAGCGCGGCCGCGTGATCCAGCCCGAGGACGATCGACCTGGGGCGCCGCCGGTCGCCGTGATTAGCGAGAGGTACTGGCGCACGCGCTTCGGCAGCGATCCGGACGTCGTGGGGAAGGTGGTCACGGCCAACCTGGTGCCGGTCACGATTGTGGGAGTTCTGCCGGCGGAATTCACCGGTGTCCAGCTGCCATCGGGCGAAGAGTCCGATCTGTCGTTTCCTCTGTCGCTCGATACGCAACTCACGCCAGGGGATGCTCGACTCAATCAACCCACGTCGTGGTGGCTGCAGATCATGGGCCGGTTGAAGCCCGGGATCACCGCCGCGCAGGTAGAAGGAAACCTCACCGGCGTATTTCAAGGCACGGCGAAGGCCGGTCTCGACTCGTTTCTCGCTGGCTTGTCCGAGACGGCGCGCTCGAATTCGAACAATCGCAACCGCACTGCGATTCCTCATCTGCGCGTGGAGTCGGGCAGTCGCGGCGTGTACGACACCAATACGACCGACGTCCGGGCGGTAAGCATCCTCACGGGCGTCGTCGCGCTCGTGCTGCTGATCGTTTGCGCGAACGTCGCCAACCTGTTGCTGTCGCGAGCAACCGCACGTCAGAAGGAGATCTCGTTGCGGCTATCGATGGGTGCGACGCGCAGCCGACTGATCGGGCAGTTGCTCGTCGAAAGCCTGCTGCTCGCCTCGATCGGCGGTGGGCTCGGCATTGCGATAGGGCACTGGGGCAAGCGCCTGCTTCCGGGGCCTCCCGGTCAGGCAACGCCGCTCGACTGGCGTGTGCTGGCTTTCGTCGCGGGCGTGACGATTGTCACCGGCATCGTCTTCGGCATCTTGCCGGCGCTCCGCGCGACGCGCGCCGACATCAGTGGAGTCCTCAAAGAAACGAGCCGCAGCGTCGTCGCGACGCGCAGCGTGCTGGGAAGGGCACTGCTGGTCGTGCAGGTGGCGATCTCACTCGTTCTGCTCGTCGGCGCAGGGCTGTTCCTGCAAACGGTCGCGAACCTCCGCAATGTGGACGTTGGCTTCAATCCGCACAACCTCGTGCTGTTCCGCGTGAGTCCGCAGCTGAATCGATACGACGACGCGCGAACAGCGCTGCTCTATCAACAGATGATGGGTCGTCTGAGCGCGATCCCAGGCGTGCACGCAGTGGCTCTCTCGAATCCGGCGCTGCTTTCGGGAAGCGTCAACTCGTCCAGCATGTTCGTTCAGGGCCGCACTTACGCGCCGGAGCAGCGCGACAGCATCAACCGCCTCGTCGTGTCACCGAACTTCTTCGAGGTGATGGGCATACCGATCGTCCTCGGGCGTGGCTTCACCAAACACGAAAACAACGCCACCGCGCCGAAGGTGGCGATTATCAACGAGGCAGCCGCGCGCATGTACTTCCCCAATCAGAACCCGATCGGTGCTCGATTTGGCACGAGCATCGAAACGGCGGGACAGAACGAGATCGTCGGTGTCCTGCGCGACGCGAAATACGACAGTGTCCGCGACGATGCGCCGCCGACCATGTACGTTCCGCATCTGCAGGCGCGTCTCTTCGTGCCGACCTTTGCGGTGCGCACCGCTGCCGATCCTTTGAGCGCAGTGAGCTCGATCCGGGATGCAGTGCGTCAGGTCGATCCGAATCTTCCGATCGTCGACGTGTCCACGCAGATGTCGCAGGTCGAACGACGCTTCGTGCAGGAGAGGGTTTTCGCGCAGGCCTACACGCTGTTTGGCGGATTGGCGATGCTTCTTGCCGCCCTCGGCCTGTTTGGTGTGATGTCGTACAACGTGGCGCGGCGAACGAACGAGATCGGCATCCGCCTCGCGCTGGGCGCGCGCCGTGAGCACGTGTTGCGCGCGACGATGCGCGAGTCGCTGGCGCTCGTCGTCTCGGGTGTGATTCTCGGCCTCGCCGTCGCACTCGCGAGCACGCGCTTCGTGCGGAGCCTGCTGTTCGGCGTGCCGCCTAACGACATGGTCACGATCGCGGTCGCAACAGGATTGATGGTCGGCGTCGCCGCGTTGGCCGCTTACTTGCCGGCGCGACGGGCGTCGCGCGTGGATCCGATGGTCGCCCTGCGTTACGAGTGAGATGCTCGACGCCGAGCGGTCACACTAACAGGCCGCTCGCCGAACCTGCACGGGCGCGAGACGCGGTCAGGCTCGCGAGCGAGCGGTCGGGCGCGGCTTTCCGACGAGCGTCCAGAACTGCGCTTCGTTGAGAATCGTGATGCGGTGGCCCTTCTCGCGAAGCCGCTTGATCTCGAGGAGCTTGCGCCCGCCGTCGCGTCCTGCCGCCTGCAACTTGTTCGGCCGCCCGCGCACGACGACGCTCGTCCGGACCGAGGGCATGCCGTGGACGATCGCGCCGGCCTTTGACGCCGCCCGCACCGCCTCGCTGCGCAGCGCGCTGAGGATGCCAGTAAACGCCAGGTGCACGCCTTTGAGCGTGCGCAACGCGCCGGCTTTGAGTCGCGCCGGCGGCTTGCCGAGCGCGTCGATCAGCTCGTCGGCGCTCTGGTAGCGCTTGCGGCGCTCGCCAATGCAGCGGTAGATGATCTCTTTGAGCTGATCGCTGCACTCGAAGCCGCGCACTTCGTGCGGGCGGATGCGTGCTCGTGCGTCGCCCTTGACCAGCATGCCGAGCAGCTGTCCCACCTGATAGACGTCGTCACGCGCCTGCCACTTCGGCACGGCGCCGTCGAAGATGTCGCTCGGCGCCATGTGCGGGTTGAGCGTGCGCGCGGTGATGCCGCGATGGTCGCTCTGCTGCCGCGCGATACCGAAGTCTCCGAGCTTGAGGCGCGGCCCTTCGCAGACGAACACGTTGAGCGGCGTCAGATCGCGATGGAGCGTCTGTCCGCGATGCAGCTTGCCGAGCACCTGCAGGATGCCGGCGATCTCGCGACGCACGGTGCGCTCCGACCACTTCCGCTCGGAGCGGTTGAGGAACATGCTCAAGTCGCCGTGCCGCGCGTACTCCAGTACGAGGCTGTAGAGAAAGCGCCCGTCGTGCTCGACGAGCGGGAAGGTCTCGAACACGCGAACGGCGCGCGGGTGCTCGCCGAGGAGCTGGCCGAAGTAGGCTTCGCGGAGCCAGCCGTCGATCCGCTCGCTGACCTTGATGCAGACGTCTTCGGGAACGGTGGCCGATCGGTCGAGGCGCCGCGCGAGGAATACCTGGCCGAAGCCGCCCTGGCCGAGCTGGCGGTCGATGCGGTAGCGCAGGCTGGTTTCCGGGCTGGAAACGATCTGTCCAGGCTTCAACAGCTGCCGGCGATCGATCAGCGCCGGCCCGGATCGTGTCCGCGTGGTCGCCTGGCTGGCGTTCGCGCGCATCGGGATCAGCATAGCTGACGGCCGTTCGCAATCACCACCGGCGGGCAGTATATTTGGCGGTCATGAAATCCCTTTGCACCGTGCTCGGCATCGTTGGCCTGTCGGCGGCTGTGTTGTCGCAATCGCCGGACCCGCGCGTGGGTCTCAAAGGCGGGCTGCGCAACGCCGCCGTTGCCGCCCGGAACATGGAACTGCTGGCAAATTTGCCGAAGCCGAATGGGTTCTTCGATCCGGAGGTACCCGCAGGCGCGCCGATTCCGCCCGAACGCGCCCCAGGATCGCCCGAGGCGGCGGCGGAAGCGGCGAACAACGCGACCCCGGGACAGCCGCCTCCACCGCCACCGCGGGGATCGGGCTTCACCAACTCGGACATCGCGTTCCGCGGCACGCACGCAATCGTCGGCAACTATCACGGCATCAATACCTATGACGTCGAGAACCCGCGGCGGCCGCGGCTGCTGGCATCGCTCATGTGCCCGGGCGGTCAGGGTGACGTCTCGATCTACGGTAACCTGCTCTTCATGTCGGTCGAACAGACGCGCGGCCGGCTCGATTGCGGACTGCAGGGCGTCGATGCGACCGTGAGCCCCGAGCGCTTCCGCGGCGTGCGCATCTTCGACATCACCGATCTAAAGAACCCGAAGCAGCTCGCGGCGATCCAGACATGCCGCGGGTCGCACACCCACACGCTCGTGCCCGACGCCAGGGACAAGGGAACGATCTACATCTACGGTTCGGGCACCGGCGCTGTGCGATCCGGCGACGAGTTGTCGGGCTGTGTCGCAGACGACAAGGATCCCGACACGGCGCTCTTCAGCATCGACGTCATCAAGGTGCCGATCGCCAGTCCCGAGAAAGCGGCGATCGTCAATCGCCCGCGCATCTTTGCCGATCCGGAAACCGGGAAGCTCGGTGCGCTCTGGCAGGGCGGTAATCACGGACCCGGCACGCAAAGCTCCCGACTGACCAACCAGTGTCACGACATCACCGTCTTCCCGGAAATCGGGCTTGCGGCGGGCGCATGCTCGGGCAACGGCATCCTGATGGACATCTCGGATCCGGTGAACCCGAAGCGTCTCGATCAGGTCGTCGACAAGAACTTCGCGTATTGGCACTCGGCGACGTTCAACAACGACGGGACGAAGATCGTCTTCACCGACGAGTGGGGCGGGGGCTCGCGTCCGCGCTGCCGCGCGACCGATCTTCCGACGTGGGGCGCCGACGCGATCTTCGACATCGTCGATCGCAAGCTGCAGTTCAAGGGCTACTACAAGTTGCCGGCGCCGCAGAGTGAGCAGGAGAACTGCGTGGCGCACAACGGCTCGCTCATTCCGGTGCCCGGGCGCGACATCATGGTGCAAGGCTGGTATCAGGGCGGCGTGTCGGTCTTCGACTTCACCGACTCGGCCAACGCGTTCGAGATTGCATATTTCGATCGCGGGCCGGTGGATCCGAGCCAGCTGATCTCGGGGGGCTACTGGTCGGCGTATTGGTACAACGGCAACATCTATGGCTCGGAGATCGCACGCGGGATCGACGTCTTCCGGTTGACGCCGAGCGAGCATCTCACGCAGAACGAGATCGACGCGGCGCTGCAGGTGCGCAGCCGCGAGTTCAACGCGCAGCAGCAGCCGAAAGTGAGCTGGCCGGACAACTTCATCGTCGCGCGTGCGTACGTTGATCAGCTCGCGCGCGGGAAGGCGTTGCCGGCGGCGCGGGTGAGCGCGATCCGGGACGCGATCGGGAGAGCTGATCGGAATCGTCCGGATCGAGCGTCGCTCGATCAGGTCGACGGCTTGGCAGGCGAGCTCGAACGGGACGCCGGTTCGGCGAGCGGGCGCGACGCCGAGCGCATGCGCGCGCTGGCGGCGACGCTGAAGGCCCGCACGGCCCGGCTGCGAGGGTAGAACGGGGTCACAAAACCGGGTCAGGTCCGGACACCGGACAGTTCGCGACAATGGCCAGGTGTCCGCGGAAATCGCGTTGTGTGTCCTAGACTTCGTCGTTGGAATTGCCTGTTCGTCGCAGAAGTTGCGAAGGCGTCGGGTGTTCGGGCCTGACCTCCGGACTGTCCGGACCTGACCCCGTCCGGACCTGACCCCGTCCGCATCGCACGAGACACGCGCGCAGCTGACTCCGCCATGAGCGATCCCGCAGCCTGGAACGCGCGCATCGGCCTCGGCTGCATGCGCCTTTCCACCGATCCCTCCCGCGACGACGACCGCAACCTCGCCGTGATTCACGCCGCGCTCGACGCCGGCATCACGCTGCTCGACACCGCTGACTCCTACTGCCTCGACGACACCGACCGCGGCCACAACGAGCGGCTGATTGCGCGCGCCCTCGCCGCCTGGCACGGCGACCGCTCCTCCATTCGCGTCGCCACCAAGGGCGGCCTGACTCGTCCCGGCGGCCGCTGGGAGAGCGACGGCCGCGCCAGGCACCTGGCCGCCGCATGCGAGGCCAGCCTTCGCGCGCTCGACGTCACGAGCATCGATCTCTATCAGCTGCATGCGCCCGATCCGCGCACGCCGCTCGCCACCAGCGTCCGCACGCTCGCCGCGCTCGCGCGCGACGGGCGTATCGGCGCGATCGGTCTGTGCAACGTGACCGTCGGCCAGATCGAAGAAGCCAGGCGCTTCGCCGACATCGGCGCGATTCAGATGGAGCTCAGCGTCTGGCACGACCAGCACTTGCTGAGTGGAGTCGCCCAGGACCTGTCGCGACCACCGTATTCCGCTCCTCGCCTACCGCCCCCTCGGCGGACCGCGCCGCCGCCACCGCACGCTCAACGATCCGGCACTCGCCGAGATCGCGGCACGCCACGAACGCGCCACGCCGTTCGACATCGCGCTCGCCTGGCTGATGGATCTCTCCAATACGATCGTTCCGCTCGCCGGTGCGACCCAGGTCGAGACCGCACGCGCGATCGCGCGCGCCACGCACATCGTCCTGTCCGGTACCGACCGCGAGCAGCTCGATCGGCGGCTGCCCGCCGGCCGCGCCATACGCGGAGACCACCGCTCGCAGCCAGCCACGCCGCCGCGGCGCGACGGAGAAGTGGTGCTCATCATGGGGCTGCCCGGCGCCGGCAAGAGCACGCTCGCCGCAACGTTGACCGCTCGAGGCTACGCGCGCATCAATCGCGACGAGAGCGGCGGCACGCTTCACGAGCTCCTTCCCGCGCTCGACCGCGCCCTCGCGTCGGGCCTCTCGCGCATCGTGCTCGACAACACCTACGTGTCCCGCGCGTCGCGCACCGAAGTGATCCGCGCAGCCGCAGCACGCGGCATTGCGACTCGTTGCCTGTGGCTCTCCACCAGCGTGGAGGACGCGCAGACCAACGCCGCCGGGCGCATCATCGCGCGATACGGACATCTGCCGTCGGACAACGAGCTGAAGACACTGCGAAAGCACGACGTTGCCGCGTTCCTGCCGACGGTGCAGTTCCGCTATCAGCGTGAGCTCGAGCCGCCGGACCCCGCCGAGGGATTCTCGGCCGTCGAGGTCGTACAGTTCGAACGGCGATTCGATCCGGCGCGCGTCAACCGCGCCATTGTCGTGTGGTGCGACGGCGTGCTTCTTCGCAGCCGTTCGGGCCGCCGCGTTCCACTCACGCCCGACGACGTAGAAGCGATCGCCGAACGCGGTGAGATCCTCCGGCGATATGCCACCGCGGGTTGGCGCGTGCTCGGCCTCTCGTGGCAGCCTGAAATCGCCGAAGATCTCCAGTCGCCCGCCGGCGCGGCCGCCGTATTTGCGCGGATGAGTGCGCTGCTGGAGGTTGCGATCGATGTCGAGTACTGTCCGCACGCGGCCGGCCCGCCCGCGTGCTGGTGCCGCAAGCCGCTGCCCGGCCTCGGTGTCGTACTGATTGAGCGCCATGATCTCGATCCGCGCCAGTGCATCTACGTGGGCAGCGGTCCGCAGGACCCTGGATTCGCCCGCCGGCTCGGCTTCCAGCACGTGGAGGCCGCAGCTTTCTTCGCGGAGACAAGTTCAACCGCGGGTGTCGTGGAGAATCGCACGTGAGCGAGGCACTGCTGGCGTATTTTCAACGGCGAGAAGCACGCGGCGGTGGTGCTGATGATCGCGGCCGCGTTCGGGTTCCTGGCGGCGGCCGTCCTGATGCAGGCGCGCTGGGTCTTCGGCCGCTCGCCGTCACGCTCGCCGTCTTGGCGGCGATCGAGCTCGCCATTGGCGCCGGTCTCTATCTGCGTACGGATCCACAGGTTCGCGATCTGCTCGCCAAGGTGAACGCTGGCGACCCGGGGGTCTACGCCGATGAGGCGGCACGGATGCAGCGCGTGCAGCGCAACTTCGTCATCATCGAGTATGCCGAGATCGCCGTCCTTCTGGTGGGAGCGTTCGCGGCTGTCGCGTTCAAGCGGCAACCTGTTGTCGTCGGCGTCGCCATCGGCGTCTGCATCAACGCAGCTTTTCTCCTGGCATTCGACGTCATCGCGGAGCGGCGCGGCGCGAACTATCTGACCGCCCTCGAACGGCAGGCAGCGCAGTCCGTCGCCCGGTGAACTGTCGCCTCAGGCGTTGAGAAACGCCTCGATCGATCCAAACACCAGGTCGGGTGCTTCGATCCACGGTGCGTGGCCGGCGTTGTCGACCTTCAACAGCCTCGCGTTGGGCAACAGCCTTGCCCAGTCCTGTCCACCGCCAAACGGCGCGCTGCGGTCGTGCGTGCCGTGAATCGTGAGCACCGGGGCCAGCACCCGCGCGTACTTCTCGGGCGTCAACGCCAGGTTGTGCAGCGATGCCTGGAGGAAACGCATCCAGTAGTTCATGAAGCTCAACTCGTTCGGCAGCTCGCAGCGTTGCCACTTGACGCGATCGACGTCGACCGGGTTCACCACGTAAAGAGGCCCGAGCACTTCCCAGATCTTTCGGCAAAACTCGAGCGGCTCGAGCGCGGCACGCTGCTGTTGCAGCGCCGCCATCTTGCGCATCACTTCGGCGAACACCGCGTCCATGCACGTCAGCTCCGGCGGATACGTCTTGCCCGCATCGGGCTGCATCGCTCCGATCTGCACGACCCGCCGCGCCGACGCCGGGTACTTCATCGCGTAGAGCACGACCATGGCGCCGATGTAGGAATGACCGATCACGTCCAGACGGTCGAGGCCGAAGTGCTGGCGCACGATCTCGAGATCGGCGACGTCGTTGTGGATGCCGCCCGCGAGCTTGTCGGGATTCTCCACCGTATCGGACAGACCTCGATTCCTGACGTCGTAGACGACGAGCGTGCGGTGTACGGCGAGCGGTGCGAAGTCGCCGACCATGTGGAAGCCATTCGGGATCACGACGACCTGGCTGCCGGATCCAGTGGTCTCGAAATACAGGCGCACACCTTCGTCCACCGTGATGTAACCGGCAGATGCGAGCATGCTCTTGTCTCCTGAAAAACACGAAAGCCGCGGCAGGCGCGGCTCGAGGCAATCCAACGCGGAATTTGTGGCTGCATCGTAGATGCGCCGCGAGCGCGAGTCAAGGACTCGCTCGACGAGAGCGGGCCGGCGCGTTCCCAAGCCCGGCCGTCAAAGCGAGAGCTTCTGAGCGAGAGCTTCTGATCGTTACAGCTAGCCCCGGCAGGTGCAAACGTTGCATGATTGCGCGCGGCGTCGGTACCGCCGCGAAAGGAGCAGCTGATGTTTGGCGTCGTTGGCTGGATTGTGTTCGGACTCGTCGCGGGAGTGATCGCCAAGCTCCTCATGCCCGGACGTGATCCGGGCGGTTTCATCATGACGATTGTGCTCGGGATTGCGGGCGCACTCGTGGGCGGCTTCGTGGGTCGCGCCCTCGGCCTCTACAACGAGGGCGAGCCCGCTGGTTTGATCCTATCGATCCTGGGGGCCATTCTGCTGCTCGCGCTCTACCGCGTGATGATGGGGAATCGCCCGACGCGCTCGGTGTAACCCGACTCTGCCATGTCACGGCCGCCCGGACGAGGCGGCCGTGACCCGGCTCTCTGCGCGGACACACGAGTCGCCGCCAGGACAGCCGTGATAGAACGATCACTCCTCGATGTCTGCCTTCCCCGACTGGGTTGAGCCGATGGCCGCGACGTTGACCCAGGAACGCTTCACCGGACCCGAGTGGATCTTCGAGCGCAAGTACGACGGCATCCGTCTCGTGGCGATGAAAAACGGCGACGACGTTCGTCTGTGGTCACGCAACCGCCTCGCGCAGAATTGTCCCGCGATCGCCGCCGCGATCGCCGCGTTGCCAATGCACGACGTGGTCCTCGACGGCGAGCTCACGTGGGGCGGGCACTCGACGACTTATCACGTGTTCGACGTGATGTGGATTGACGGACAGTCTGTTACGTCGCTGCCGCTCGACGATCGGCGCGCGCTGCTGGACGGATTGGAGCTTCGCGCACCTCTCGCGCGCGTCGCGCTCCTTCCCGGTGACGCGCCGTGGGAGCGCGCGTGCCGCGAGGGCTGGGAAGGTGTGATCGCCAAGCGCCGCGATTCGAGATACGAACATCGGCGCTCGCTGCACTGGCTCAAGATGAAGTGCGAACAGCGGCAGGCGTTCGTCGTCGGAGGCTTCACCGATCCGCAGGGTTCGCGCGTTGGCCTCGGCGCTCTGCTCGTTGGTTTTTACGAGGGCGACGACTTCGTCTTCGCCGGGAAGATCGGGACCGGGTTCGACACCAGGCTCCTACTCGAGCTTCGCACGCAGCTCGATGCACTGGAGATTGCCAAGCCGCCGTTTACCAGTCCGAAGGCCTGCCGCGCCTCCGAGCGCACTGGGTCCGTCCCTCGATTGTCGTCGAGGCCGCGTTTATCGAGTGGACGGTGCACCGCAAGCTGCGGCATCCGCGATTGCTGGGGGTCACCGCGTGAGCCCGCCGCGCCGCCGTGCTGGCGGAGCCAAGGCCGCGCCGGTAGAGGAAGAGAAGGCGCCGCGCCGCAAAACGGGAGATCGTCCGCGCGCGGCCGGAGCCAAACGTGCGCCAGCGAGGCGAAAGCGGCGCCGAGCGCCAGACGTCAGCGTCGCAGGGCGTCACGATCACTCATCCCGAGAAGATTCTGTTCCCTGATGCCGGCATCACTAAGGGCGAGCTCGCCGGGTATTACGAGATGATCGCGCCGCTGATGCTGCCGCACATGCGCAATCGTCCCGTCACGATGGAGCGATATCCGCAGGGGATCGAGTCTCAGAGCTTCTGGCAGAAAGACGTGTCGAGGGGATTCCCCGAGTGGCTGCAACGCGTCGATGCGCCGAAAAAGGACGGCGTCGTCCATCACCCGATCGTCACCGACACGCGGTCGTTGTTGTGGCTTGCCAATCAGAACAGCATCACGCCGCACGTGTGGACGTCTCGCGCGCCCGATCTGTATCAGCCCGACGTCTGCGTTTTCGATCTCGATCCCTCACGCGACGATCCGGCGGATGTCCGGTCCGCCGCGCTTGCGCTTCGCGATCTAATCGGTGAGCTTGGTCCTCGAGAGTTGGAGCAAGACGTCCGGGTCGAAGGGATTTCATGTCGTCGATTCCCCTCGACGGCAAGGCGGGCTACGGCGAAGTTTCGCACTTCGCGCACGCGGTGGGCACGCTGCTTCGTGCGGCGGCATCCCAAAACGCTGACGCAGGAGTTCAGCAAGGCCGATCGCGGCGGGCGGATTCTGGTGGACACGGGACGCAACGGCTACAGGGCAACATTTGCCGCCGCCTACGCCGTGCGCGCGCGGCCCGGCGCTCCGGTTTCGGCGCCGTGCACCTGGCGTGAAGTCGAAGCGGGCGACGTCGAGCCGCGGAGCTTGACGCTGCGGACGATGGCCGAACGGGTCGGACAGGTCGGCGATTTGTGGAGCGACATGGCGCGGCATGCGTCCGGGTTGCAGGACGCGACGGAGAGGCTCAGAGGGATGGCGAATTGACGGCTGCCGTGCCCCCGGGGAACCTGTCCGGACCTGACCCCGGTCCGGTCCTGACCCCGTCCGATCGCCGCTGCGTCCGGCTCAAAATAATTTCGACTTTCCGAACGTCCGTTCGGTGGATAATAAGACCTTCCAATCGGAGCCTCCACATGATCACAAGACTGCTCGCCACGGCTGCGGCTGCGGCGCTCTTGACCTTCGTGACGGCGACTCCATCGCGCGCGCAGACCGCGGCGCCGACGTTCAGCAAGGACATTGCCCCGATCTTTTACGCGAATTGCACCGACTGCCATCGCCCCGGCGAGATTGCGCCGATGTCGCTACTGACGTTCAAGGATGCGCGGCCCTGGGCGCGGTCGATTGCGACGAGAGTTAAAGAGCGGCGACGATGCCGCCGTGGCACGCCGACCCGGCGATCGGCCATTTCTCGAACGCGCGGCGGCTGAGCGATGAACAGAAGTCGACGATCTCGCGCTGGGCCGAGGCGGGTGCGCCGGAAGGTGATCCGCAAGATCTGCCGCCGATGCCGACCTACGCCGATGGCTGGCGTCTCGGCGAGCCCGACGTCGTTCTCTCGATGCAGGAGGATTACCCGATTCCGGCAACCGGCACTGTGCCCTACCAATACTTCGAGGTTCCGGCCAACTTCGCCGAGGATCGATACATCACGGCGTGGGAGATGCGTCCGGGCAATCGCAGCGGTCGTGCACCACGTAATCGTCAATATCCGTCCGCCGCAGCCGACGCCCGAGCAGCAGGAGAAGATTGCCGCCGCAATGAAGGCGCAGGCGGCGAATCCGGCGACTCGTCCGCAGCCGGTCTTCGAGTTTGCCGAGGGCATGGAGATTCCCGGAGGGCCAGACTGGTGGACCGTCCGTTGCCGAGTCGCAGCGGAAACCGGCAGGTCCGAACGATCGCCCGCGTCCGCGCGGTACCGGCGCTTCGATCGGCGGCTACGTTCCTGGCAACTCGACGCGCGTGCTTCCCGAAGGCACGGGCATCCGTTTTCCTGCGGGCTCGTCGCTCGTGTTCCAGATGCACTACACGCCAGTGGGCGAGGCGACGACCGATCGCACCCGGCTCGGGCTGAAGTTCTCGAAGGAGCGTCCCAAGGTCGTGTTGAACACCACCGCACTGGTCAACGGCGGGCTGCACATTCCTGCCGGCGCCGCCGATCACCGCATGGATGCCGAGATGACGATCAATCGCGAGATCACGCTGTGGAGCCTCGTGCCGCACACGCACATGCGCGGCAAGAAGTGGTTCTACGAAGTGATTTACCCGGATGGCCGCAAGGAGACGATCCTCTCAGTGCCGAACTACGACTTCGAGTGGCAGCACGAGTATATGTTCCGCGAGCCAATGAAGCTGCCCGCCGGCACCAAGATTCATGCGGCGGCGTGGTACGACAACTCGAAGGGCAACAAGTACAACCCCGACGCGAAGGCGGAAGTGTGGTGGGGCGACCAGACCTGGGAAGAGATGATGTTTACGAGTCTCACCTACAGTGTCGCGACGCCCGTCACGTCAACGCAGCAGCAGTAATCAGGGCCAGGGGCCAGGGATCAGGAAGAAGGGATCAGGTATGAACCTGATCCCTTTTTCTTTTCGGGTTCCGGCACCTACTCTTGACTCCTGACTCCTGACTCCTGGTTCCAGACTGATCCCTGATCCCTGATCCCTGACCCCTGATCCCTGATCCCTACTGATTTCCCCCGCCGCCGCCGATATCGAAGACGTGAAGCTCTCATGTCGTTGGCGTCTGGCGGCGTTGATTGTCGTTTGCACCAGTGCCATCGCGTCTGCCCAGACGAGCGCCATTCGGGGCGAGGTGACCGACACCTCCGGCGGTGTGCTGCCGGGCGTCACGGTCGTGGCCAAGGTTGCAGAAGAGCGCATCGTTGCGCAGACTCTCACCAACGAGGTCGGGCGCTTTGCCTTCGAGGCGCTGCCGCCCGGCAGGATCACCCTGACGTTCGAGCTCTCAGGTTTCGAGAGCAGCGTGCTCAGCGTCTCGGTTGAGCCCGGCATTGATTCTTCGATCGTCGAGCGTCTGCGCCTCGCGCCGATGACCGAAGCCGTCCTCGTCGTCGGCAAGGAACCTCCGCCGCCGCTGCCCCGTACGCCCGATCCACCGCCGCTGCCGGCCGTCGTGCCCCTCGATGCGCGCGAGCTCGAGTCGGTCTGCAAGCCGGCCAAGCCCGGTGCCTCGGCGGGACCGCTCGGCACGATTCGATCGCATCGTCTCGCGGTCGGCCGGATGCTGTTTGCCAAAGGCGACGAGCTCGTCATCAGCGGCGGCAGCAATCAGGGCCTGGAGGTCGGACGCAATCTCATCGTCCAGCGCTACTTCCGCAGCAACACGCGGGCGGCGGAGTTCCCGCAGCTCGGCGAGCACGTCGCGGGTCTGCTGCAGATCGTCAAGGCCAGCGAGGACTCGTCGATCGGCGTCGTCGTCCACACGTGCAACGAGATGCGGCCCGGCGACCTGGTCGCCGCGTTCACGCCCGAGTACGTGCAAACGCCGGAGCCGGTCGGCACACCGGATTACGACAGCGCCGCGCAGATTCTGTTTGCCGACGCCGGCCAGATGATGGGCGCGCCGCGACGACTGCTCGTCGTCGATCGCGGGAGCGCACAGGGCCTGCAGGCGGGGCAGCGATTGACACTCTTCCGCCGGAAAATCGAAGCCAACCCGATCGTCCTCGGCGAAGCCATCGTCGTCTCGGCGCGAATCAACTCCGCCACGATTCGCGTCGTCGCCGCCAACGACGCGATCGAGTTCGGCGACTGGGCCGCGCCGCAGCGCTAGACTCGCCGCTCACGCGGCAACAATACCTTGACCTTCTACACATGATCGACTATATGTCGATGGTCGAGGCATGGCAGCCGCACCCAAGTCCGATCTTCCACAGGGCACGCTCGACCTGCTGATTCTCAAGGTCGTCGCGCTGGAGCCGCTCCACGGCTACGCCATCGCACAACGGCTGCGGCAGATTTCTCAGGAGGTCGTGCAAGTCCAGCAGGGCACGCTCTATCCCGCCCTCCATCGCCTCGAGAACCGCGGCTTTCTCAAGGGCGAGTGGCAGCAGTCGGAGACTGGACGCGAGGCCAAGTTCTATCGGCTCACGGCCAAAGGGCGCGCGCATATGGCGGCCGAGGCGGCGAGCTGGCGCCGGCTCACCGAGGCCATTGCCGTCATCCTGCAGCACGCAGAAAGAGGGGCGTCATGAACTGGGTTGGCCGACTGTTTCGCCGCCAGCGCCTCGAACGGGAGCTCGACGTCGAGCTGCGCGATCACCTCGAGCGTCTGGTGGGCGACTACGTGCGCGAAGGAATGAGCGAGTCGGACGCGCGGCGCCGCGCGCGTCTCGAGTTCGGCGGGCTGGAACAGACCAAAGAGCTCTGTCGCGATGCGCGAGGGACTCGCCGGCTGGAGGATCTGGCACAGGACCTGCGCCACGGCGTGCGCATGCTGGCGAAAGCGCCGGGGTTTGCCGCCGCCGCGATTCTCACCCTGGCGCTTGGCACCGGGGCCAATCTTGCGATCTTCACACTCGTCGACGCGCTCCTAATGCGTCCCCTGCCGGTCCACGAGCCGCACCAGCTCGTGGTGCTCAGCAAGCTGATCGACGGACAACCGAGCGAGCACTTCTCCTATCCGCAAGTACAGCGGCTGGCGCACGAGAGTGAGCTGTTCACGAATCTGGCGGGATTCGGGAGCGACACGCTCAACGTCGGGCCAGTCGACGCGCTGGAGCCGGTTGGCGCCGCCTGGGTCAACGGCGCCTATTACGCGACGCTCGGCCTCGCACCCGCCGTCGGGCGCCTGCTCGGGCCCTCCGACGACACGCCCGGTGCGCCGCCTGCTGCCGTGATCACCCACGAGTACTGGACCCGGCGTTTTGCTGGTGACCCGGCGACTGTCGGGCGCCCGCTGCTCATCGAAGGTATGCCCGTTCCGATCATCGGCGTTGCGCCCAAGGGGTTCAGCGGCGTGCGCGTTGGCGAGCGGCCAGACATCACCCTCGCCATTCAGGCGCGACCGCAGCTCCAACCCGAACGCGCCGACTCTCTCGGCGACAGCTCGCGCTGGCTGGCGATGCTGGCGCGGCCACGTCCGGACCTGTCGCCGGACCAGCTTCGCAGCCGGCTGCAGGTTGTCTGGACACAGCTTCTCGAGACGACGACGCCCGCCACGCTGACGCCAGAGGTCCGGCAGCGGATGCTCGCGGCGCAGATCGTCGTCCGGTCCGGCGGCACCGGGTCGAGCGCGGTACGCGAGCGTTTTCGCCAGCCGCTCCTCGCATCGATGGCGCTCGTGACGATCGTGCTGCTGATTGCCTGTGTCAACGTCGCGAATCTGCTGCTGGCGCGCGCGACCTTCCGACAGCGCGAGGTGGCGCTTCGCCTCGCGATCGGCGCGAGCCGCGGCCGCATCTTCCGGCAGCTGATCGCCGAGAGCGCACTTCTCTCGGTAGGCGGAGTGGCGCTGGGCGTCGTCCTGGCGTCGATCGGCAGCCGGGCTCTGTTCGCGCTCGTCGCGGGCATGCGGGTGGGCCCCGACGTCGAGGGGATCACCCTCGATCTCTCGCCCGATTGGCGCGTCCTCGCGTTTACTACGCTGCTCGCGGTGACGACCACCGCGCTCTTCGGAGCGTTGCCGTCGTTGCGGTCGGGACGGGAGGAGCCGATGCGCGCCATGCAAGCCGGATCGGCGCGGCTCGCACACTCGCGCGGCCGGCTCGGCGCGACACTCGTGACGGTGCAGGTGGCACTCTCACTGCTGCTGCTGATCAGCGCCGGATTGTTTGGTCAGACGGTCCGGAATCTTCGCACGCTCGAGCGCGGCTTTCGCCATGAGGGCGTGCTCGTCGTCGGCCTCGATCATTCACGCACGGGCCGTACCGGTCGGGAGTTATCGGCGTTCCTGCAGGAGATCGTGTCGGCCGTCGAGCGCGTCCCCGGTGTGCAATCGGTGAGCCTCTCGGCGATTACGCCGCTGCAGGGCGGCGGCATCAGCCAGGCGATCTCGATGGCCGGGCAGGCGATGGAACCGGTCGAGACCTACTACAACAACGTCGGGCCACGATTCTTCGAGGTCCTGGGCACGCCCATGATTCTCGGGCGCGAGTTCACGCCTCAAGACGAGGCCGCGAGCGACGGCGTGGCGATCGTGAACGAGGCGTTCGTCCGCCGCTACATGCCGGATGTCGATCCGCTCGGGCAGCGCCTCGAGGTGGCCGGTTACCGTGTGGGTGGCGCCGCGCGCGAGCTTCGGGTAGTTGGCGTGGTGCGCGACGCGGCGTACGAAACGCTCCGCGCCGCTCCGCCGCCGACGGTCTACGGGCCGTACACTCACCGGAGTCCCCGCGCCGTCGCGCTCGTGGTGCACGCGCCCGGTGCGCTGGCCGCCGTGTCTTCCGCGATCCTTCGTGACGTGCAGCCAAAGCTCGGCGGCCGCCTCGTCCGGATGAAAACGCTCACCGCGCAACTCGAAGGCAGCCTCACGCGCGAGCGGCTGATGGCGGTGGTGGCGAGCGTCTTCGGCTCGCTGGCGCTGATGCTGGCCGCGCTGGGCGTGTATGGCCTCCTCGCCTACTGGGTGGCGCGGAGCACGCGCGAGATCGGCATCAGGCTCGCGCTCGGCGCGCGGCGCTCCACGATCGTGCGAGAAGTTATCGGCGACGCGCTGAGGATGGTCGTCTACGGCGCCGCAGCCGGTCTCGCCGCCGCCCTCGCGCTGTCGCGCTTCATCGCCTCGATGATGTTCGGGCTGACGAGCAGCGATCCGATCACCATCGGCGCCGCGCTCATTGTCTTGCTCCTGGCCGGTCTTGTCGCCGGGTGGTTTCCCGCGCGCCGCGCGACGCGTGTGAACCCTGTGACGGCACTCCGCGCCGAGTAACGCGCGATTTCAATGGTGCGGCGCGCGCTCCCGGCGGCGCGCTGTTTGCTCTCTCCACGATCGACAGTGGAGAAGCGTATGAATTCCAATCGAACGCCTGGACGAGATCAGGAGCGACCGCGTCGCGGGAGGTCGGGCGACCGGCGCTCCGGGCAGCGCGACGGCTCGGTCGCGCAGGACGCCTCCGTTCCGTTGGAAAGCGACGAAAACGAGGGCCAGCTCGGTCCCGATGAGCTGTCGGAGCCCGAAGAGGTCGTGATGAACCTGGAAGCCAAGCGCCACCATTGATCGTTCGCGCGCCGCTCGGCGCAACCGATCGCCGGTTGGTTCCGTCTAACCACGAGCATGACGTTGCCGACCAACGACCTCCGCCTCGCGCTGCGCGGGCTCCGGCGCAGCCCTCTTTTCGCCAGCGTCGCGATCCTGTCGCTCGCACTCGGCATCGGCGCGAACACCGCCATCTTCACGCTCATCGATCAGATTCTTCTGCGCAGGCTGCCGGTCGCCAATCCCGATCAACTAGTGATGCTCTTCCAGGAAGGGCCGCACAACGGCAGCAACATGGGCCAGCGGATGCACTCCTATCCCATCTACCAGGAGTATCAGAAGCGCGCTGAGCCGCTCGCGGAGGTGCTCAGCCGCCGGCTGCTCTCGACGTCGGTCGCCATCGACAATCAGACCGAGCGCCTCGATGCGGAGCTGGTGTCGGGCAACTATTTCTCCATGCTCGGCGTCAAGCCGGCGATCGGCCGCGTCTTCAACTCGCAGGAAGACGATCAGATCTACTCGGGCCACCCGGTGGTCGTGCTCGGCTACGACTACTGGACACGCCGCTTCAATCGCGACCCGGCGGTGGTGGGCAAGAAGATCCTGGTCAACAACTACCCGATGACGATCGTCGGCGTATCGGCAGCCGGCTTCGTCGGCCTCGATCCATCGCGCGCGCCGCAGATTCGCGTGCCGATCCAGATGAAGCCGGTCATGGCGCCCGAGTGGCAGTGGGTCTACATGGACGATCCGCGCGTACGGTGGGTTCAGGTGTTTGCGCGCCTCAAACCGGGCTGGACGATCGAGTCGGCGCAGGCGCCGTTGCAAGGCCTGTTCACGCAGATCCGTGCGCACGAGGTGACGCTGCCCGGCGCCAAGGACTGGTCGGCCTACGCGCGCGATCGCTTCATGCAGGGACGCATTCGCGTCGAGACAGCGGCCATCGGCTACTCCGGTTTGCGCAATCAGTTTTCCACGGCGCTCCTCGTGCTGATGAGCATGGTCGGCCTGGTGCTCCTCATCGCCTGCGCCAACGTCGCAAATCTGCTGATCGCGCGCGCGTTCATGCGGCAGCGTGAGATCGCCGTTCGCCTGTCGCTCGGTGCCACCCGTCGTCAACTGGTGCGCCAGCTGCTGGTCGAAAGCCTCGTGCTTGCAGTCGCCGGCGGCGCGCTGGGCGTGTTTCTCTCGATCGCGCTCACCCGAGGGTTGATCGCCTTCGTGCCGGTCGGTGGATCGCCGCTCACCCTGCAGCCAACGCCCGATCTGCGCATCCTCACGTTCACGCTCGCGATCACAGTCACGACAGGCATCGTCTTTGGTCTGTTGCCGGCCATTCGCGCGAGCCGGCCCGACCCCTGGACCACGCTCAAGGACACGGTGGGAGCGGTCGCGGGATCCGGCGGCTCGCTCTTCCTGCGCAAAGGGCTCGTCGCCGCGCAGGTCGCGCTCAGCTTCCTGCTGCTGTTCGGCGCCGGACTCTTCGTACGCAGCCTGCAGAACCTGCAGGGCACCGACACCGGAGTCGGGATGGACAACCTCGTGACCTTCCAGCTCGCGCCGGCGCTCAGCGGCTACGACGACCAGCGAACCGTGCAGTTCTATCAACAGCTTGCCGATCGGCTGAACAGCGCGCCCGGCATCCGGTCCGCCGGTCTCGCTGCGGTCCCGATTCTCTCGGGCAACGAGTGGGACAGCAGCATGTCGGTCGAAGGCCATCAGGCAAAAGACGGCGAGGACATGCAGGCGTTCATGAACGCCCTGTCGCCCGGCTATTTCACGACCATGCAGATTCGCATGCTCGAGGGGCGCGACTTCACGCGTCTCGATGCACAGCGCGAGGCACGGGTGGCAATCGTCAACCGCAAGTTTGCCGAGCACTTCTTCAAAGGGGCGAGCGCGATCGGCAAGCATGTCGGGTTCGGCGTTGGGCCGCAGACGAAGCTGAATATCGAGATCGTCGGCGTGGTCGAGAACTCGCTGTACGAAGGGCCACGCGAAGGCGTGCGGCGGCAGGCCTTCATACCGCACTGGGGCCGTGGCGGCGCCGCGTTCTACGTCCGCGCGCAAACCGCGTCGGACGCCGCCTACTCGCTGATTCGCAACGAGGTCAAGCAGCTCGACGCGTCGATGCCCGTCTACCAGATGAAGACGCTGGAGGGACAGCTCGACGAGACGCTGCTCACCGACCGGCTGATTGCGACATTGAGCGGCGGCTTCGGTCTGCTCGCGACGCTGCTCGCGTCGGTTGGTCTCTACGGCGTGATGGCGTTCGTCGTTGCGCGTCGCCGCAAGGAGCTCGGCTTGCGCCTCGCGCTCGGCGCCAATCGTGGCCTCGTGCTCTGGCTGGTGATGAAGGAAGTCGTGGTTCTGCTCGCGATCGGCTTGATTGTTGGGGTGCCAGCGGCGATGGCTCTCGGCCGATACGTATCTGGCACGCTCTACGGCATTACCCCGAACGATCCGTGGATGGCTGGCAGCACGATTCTGCTGCTCTCGCTCGTCGCCGCGGCCGCGGGTCTAATTCCGGCGCATCGCGCCAGCCGGATCGATCCCATCCTCGCGCTGCGCTACGAATAAACGTTCGTCCCAGCAAGATGAGGCCCGCGCGTGTTTTGGCGGCGATCGGTCGGCGATCGGCCAGCGCTTCAGCGTCCGCGGGCTCGAGTACACAATCGCCGGCGTCATGCCCGAGGACTTCAGCGGGCACTCGCGACGCGGCTCTCCGCGCCAGTCCCACGGACGCAGTGAGTCCCACGAACGCAGCGAGTCCGGCAATGCTTCAGCGTTCTGTTGGCGTGCCGAACGCGGGCGGCAGGTCTGTCTTCGTGTCTCTGAGGATCTCGACAATGGCCTGACGGTCGGCCGGCGAGAGGTGGGCGTACTTCTTCGCTTCGTCGCGGCCGGAGAGGATCGTCCACATCCGTTCGTAGACGGCCTGTTTCGCCACGGCCGGCAGCTTGTCGAACGCCTCGGTGTAGATCATGTAGCTGCACGGATACCGGAGCAGTCGCTTCTCCAGCTCGAACTCGCCGAGCGAACGGCCCTGTCGATCCTTGGGCGTGGCCGCGGCAAACGCGGCTGCGTACGCGGCACGGGGCGTGATTCGGGCCGGCGGCGGCGCCTCGCCTACGAAGAGCAAGTACTCTGCGAGATCGCTTGCGATCGGCTGCCACGCGCCGCCGACTCGCGTTTCCCAGTTGAGACGCGTCAGCAGGTTGATTGCGTGCGTCTGGTGATCGAAGACGAGCATCGACGCGATGTCGCTCTCTGCCGAGGGATAACCGCGCACCGCGGGTTCGCTGTTCATCCACCGGATGAACACCTCGTTCGACGCAGTGCCCGGACCGGACGTCTCGCTCGGAATCGTCACGTTCCCGGCATGAACCGCGACGTTGTAGGGAAACTGCGTGTAGTTCCCGGTCACGAACATCCCGCCCCAGCGATCGAGCAATCGCGTCCGGTGATCCACGTCGAAGAACCCGAGCTGCGGGATCGGACTGCCATCCTGACGGGTCGAGACGCTGCGATTGATCAGCCCGGGCACTTCGAGCGTGCCGCCCGACACGTGGCAGGTGAGGCACACCGAGCGCCGCGTGAGCACGGGCTTGGGCGCCGGCGCCTGGTCGATCGTGTAAAAGACCACGCCCTGCTCCGGATCGTGCGCCGCGATCTCGAGAAGTTGCGCGTCGGGAATGAAGCCGACGACCACCGAGGAATCGAAGTATAGGGAGCGGGGGTTGAGCGGGTTGGTGGACGCGCGCTGGATGCCGGTCTTGGAGAAGACGAGCAGCTGCGAGTCGGCGGAGATCCCCAGCGCGTCGAGGACCGATTTCAGGTAGCCGCTCTTCTCGTCGAATGACAGCGC
Source organism: uncultured Acidobacteriota bacterium (assembly GCA_963807105.1). Classification (GTDB taxonomy): domain Bacteria; phylum Acidobacteriota; class Vicinamibacteria; order Vicinamibacterales; family UBA2999; genus DASPWV01. The sequence goes on from CAWEAM010000009.1 coordinate 354,814, forward strand.
GATCCGGCCGTCGGCAATCGCATGACTGAGCGCCGACGCGCGATCGTGCGTCGGCCGCAGCGCGTACTGTATTTGCGGATGTTCGTCGAGGATGCCGACGTACGGTGCGGGCGGCTGCTGCTCGCGCGCCGCAACGCCGACAACAGTCAGCGTGACGAGCGACAGGAGGAGCGCGGCCCGGGCAGGCGGCTGCACTTCACGATAGTACTCTCAATCGCGCCACCAGCTGAAGACGCTGCCCACGACAGCCGCACAACCCGCCGCGAACCGGACGAAGAACGACCGCGGCTCCGCCGCCGCCAGCGGCGGCGACACCTGCACGGTCATGTCGCTTGTCGCCCCTTCGGCGGCCCACCATTCGGCCGCGATGTCGTCGGTCGGGCTGACCGCCACGATCTCCGCGGAAACGGTGGCACGCAGAGGCCTGAGGCCGTCGGCGACGGCCGTTGCCGGAATGATATTCGCCGACCACACGCCGGCGGACACGGCGCGTGTGTAGACGTCGTTGAAGTAGCCGAGCCGTGACGGGTGGGGGACGACATGGAAGACGAGCTGCTTGCGCTCCCCAATCACCAGGATCTCGCCCGCCGCCTGCATCTGCGACAAGACATCGCGAATCTCGTAAACCGTCTTGAGCGGCGTGTTGAGCAGCGCGATGTCGAACGCCAGCCCCATCGTGTGCGTTGGCACCGACGTGCGCGCGTTGCCGTTGGTCCTGCGCAGCGCGTCCTGATATTCGCTGTGGCGGACGAGACTCGTGACCTCGACCGGACCGGACTTGACGCGTGACGCCACCTCGAAGAGCGCACCAAGCGCTGCCGGACGGGCGGCGACATAGCTGGCCTGATTGTCGAGGTCCTTCTCGCCGATGGGGGCCGCGCCATCGACGCGCAGCTTCAGGTTGAATAGATGGGGATCCGCCGGCAGCGGGACGAGCCCTCCGGTGCCGAGAGCGATCTGCAGCGCGCCGTACTCGCCCAGTACCAAGAGGTCGAGGTGGGCGCGATATTCGTCATTGATCGCCGCCGAAGCGAGTGCGCTCTTGCGGCCGAGCTCGACCATCATGGCGTCGATGGCCTTGATGAAGCGGGCTCCTGTGTCGACTTTCGTCCCAGCCACCGCGACGAGGTGCGGCGACACAACCAACAAGGCCGTCAGCAAGATGGCTCGAATGGCATTACTCCTGGTTGTTTGGCGCGGTTCTACTCAGTGTAACAACCGCCGCAAGCACAACCCTGGCTGCATTGCCGCGATTTGGAGATGTGGAGATTACTTGGCGGCCGTGAACCGCTGTACCCGTCTTCCGGTCGAGGCTTCGCCGACGTAGAGATTGCCTTTCGAATCGATGCTCATGCCGTGCGGCCTCAGCAGCTGGCCCAGCTGCCGTCCACCGCGTCCGAACTCGCCGACGATCTCGAGGTCGCTGCGCCGCAGGATCCAGACCTTGTGGTTCGTGCCGTCCGCCAGATAGAGAAACTGCTGCGCGCGATCCGGTGAGAGCACCGGCACGAACGCCGAGCCCGAGGCGCGCGTCTGCGGGGCGACGATCTTCTCGCGGATGAACTTGCCCTTCTGATCGAACACCTGCACGCGGTTGCCGCGGCGATCGGCGACGTAAATGAAGCCGTCGCTCGAACCGGTGATGCCGTGCACGGTCGAGAACTGCTTGTTCGGCACGTTGGGATCGTTTGCCGGCTTCTGCGTATCGTCGGGCACTTCGCCGTACGCGCCCCAGTGCCGCAGATATTTGCCGCTCGCGCCGTCGAACACGATCACGCGGCGGTTGCGATAGCCGTCGGCGATGAACGCTTCGTTGGTCTTCGGGTCGACCCAGATGCCCGCCGGCCCGCCGAGCAGCGTCGTGTCGTTGCTGCCGCCCGTTTTCTCATACGTGCCAATCGTCAAGACCAGCTTGCCGTCGCGCGTGAACTTCTGCACGCGATGATGCATGGAACGTGCCGATCCAGACGTGGTCGGTGTGATCGACGAAGATGCCATGCGCGTTGCGCGGATAGACCGAGATGTCCTGTGACTGCAGCCCCCAGCCCTGCACGTACGTTCCCCTCCGCGTCGAGCTCGATCACGGTCGGCGCCGTCTTGCAACAGGTCGCGATCGGTGGCTTCTGCTCCTCGCCGAGCTCCTCTTCGGTCAGCGTTTCCGGCAGATGCGTGATCCAGATGTGATCCTTCGCGTCGACGAAGACGCCGGTGACCGATCCCATAACGAAGTTGTTGGGAAAGTCCTTGGGCCAGGCCGGATCGACCTGAAACTTCGGCGCCGGCGCCGGTTTCTGCGCCGACACCGCCGCCGCGAGCACTATTGCCAGTCCAACGTGAAACGCAATCGTCCGCATCTTGATCATCCGTATGACTCCCGCAGGATTTTGTCGCCCAAGAGCTTACTCCGATTCGGGCGATGCGCTCGTCCGAGCTCTCGAACCTGCTGTCCCGAACCGATGATCCGAACGATCGTCACGAACCACCGTGCCGAACCGGCGTAATGTTAAACACGTGGACGGTTCAGCCATCGTGCGGCGCGTGAACGGCGAGCGGCTCGTCGTGCTCGGCTGGTCGCGCGCCATCCTGATGCAGCTCGCGCATCCGCTCGTGGCCGCCGGCGTCGCGGAACACAGCGCGTTCCGCGGCAGCGTCGCGGACGCTGCAGTGCGTCTCCACAACACCGTCTCCGCCATGCTGTCGCTGACCTTCGGTGACCCGACGCGGCGTCAGGGCGCCATCGATCGGATCCGCGCGATCCACCGAACGGTCAATGGGACCCTCTCCGAAACCGCCGGGCGATTCCGCGCGGGCACGCCCTATTCGGCCGACGACCCCGCGCTCCTCCTTTGGGTGCACGCCACGCTGCTCGACTCCAACGTGGACATCTATGAGCGCGTCGTCGCGCCGCTGACGGGGGAGGAGCGCGACGCCCTGTGCGAGGCCTCGCTGCCGTTCCTCGTCGAGCTCGGAGGCGACGGGTCGAGCGCGCCGCGGACGTGGCAGAAGCTGCGCGAGTACATGGCGTCGCTGGAGGCGACGAACACGCTTGCCGTGACCACCTCGGCGCGCGCCGTGGGCACCGCCGTGCTCTCGCCGCGGGCGGCGGGCTGGTCGGTGCCTCTCGCGGGCGGACTCCACTGGCTGATCGGTGTCGGACTGCTGCCGCCCTTCCTCCGCGAGGCATACCGGTTCCAGTGGAGCACGTCGCAAGACGCACGTTTTCGACGCGTCATGCAGGCGGTTCGCCTCGCCCGCCGACTCACGCCGGATGCGTTGGCGCGGTTCAGGGAGGGTCGATAGCGCTCCGCCCATCAGGTCGACTTCACATCCCGGATTCCGCTGGTGCACTGCTGCGGGCCCAACATGACGTCGAATTCATGTTGCGTACAGTGCGTTGTCAACCGGCGACCCGTCTAGTACGAGTGGATGACGAGAAGTCATCGGCGCAATGACGCGCGAAGGGAGCCGGCGAGTACTGCATTGAGCGCGACGACATGTCGCCCTCGATCCTGCTGATCCGCGGCGCAGGCCACAACCATGCGCACGCCCTGGTGGCGACACGACCCGACGGCGGACAGGATCCCGCGGGTTCCACGCCGGCACTGACATTCAAGCGATCCGAGACACAGCGTACGTTGGCCAGTGTGTGGCAGTCGGGAAGCGAAGGGTTGGACGCTATCAGCCGTTAATATCGCCAACCGCAACTACGGCGGCCGACGCCGAGTCAGGGTGCCGTCGATCATCGATGGTTCCCTGTTTATCGGGCTCCGCTCTTTCAGGCCTGAACTGGCGGCCATCCTGCGCGGGAGCCGCCCCACGCTGTGGCAGCATGCATCGGCCTGGTTGAATCGCGGCGTGGCCTCGAGGTCCTGGCCGCCGTTGCCCCCGATTGCGATCGCTTTGCTCAGCGTGGCTTGTCGGATCGGCCGGCTTGCCTGCTAACATCTCCCGCACTGGCATCGCCCTCTCGGGCGCGGTCAGCGAGCCGTTTGTTTCCAGAAACGAATGCCGCACCTTCCGGGAGGTTCCGGAGCTGTACGTGAGGATTTCGCCGTTCTGGTTCGCCCACAAGGCGAACGGGGCCCGGCGTGCCGAGATGGACGAGCAAGTGCAGGAAACGTCGATATCCGCGGTGACCACCGGCCGAATCACCGTTGGACGGTATGTCCTCGAGATCGGGGAACCGTTCGGCGGCGTGATCGGTGAGGCCTCGCGGGCCGCACGGGCGGCCATTTGTCCTCGACCGACGCCGGTTCTGCTGCGCCCGCGGTCGATTCGCGGTCTGCTCGGCCGTCGGTCGGCACTGACAGCAGCTCTTTCGGCCCTCGACTCGGGCTTGCCTATCGAGGTGAGCGGCGAATCTGGCGTGGGCAAAACGGCGCTGCTCCGCCACCTGGCCCATCATCCGCGAGCCGCCTCGTTTGGCGATGGCATCGTCTACCTGTCGGCCCGGCACCAATCGGCGGTCGATCTCCTGCAGCTCATCTTCGAAGCGTTCTATGAGACCGACGAGATCTGCAAGCGCGATGAGGCTGAGATCCGGCGCGGCCTTCAGGACAAGGAGGCGTTGATCCTCCTCGACGATGTTCATCTGCCGCAGCACGAGTTGGAACAAGTCCTCGACATTGCTCCACGATGTGCGTTCGTCGTGGCGACACGCCGGCGGTGCCTCTGGGGTGACGTGCGCAACCTCGCCCTTGAGGGCCTGGCCGTAGAGGATGCAGTATCGCTTCTGGAGCGTGAGGTCGAGCGTCCGCTCGACGTGACCGAGCGGTTGGCCGCGGCGAGAATATGCGCCGCTCTTGGAGGGCACCCGATTCGAATCCTGCAGGCCGCTGGCATCACGCGAGAGCGAGGGACGCCGGTCGACGGATGGGCGCGCCATGCTGGCCCGGAGAGCCTTATCACGGAGCTGATCGCGTCGATCGATGAGAAACAGCGGCGTGCCTTGCTGGCATTGACCGCGCTGCCAGGTGTGCCCTTGCAGGTGCAGGACGTCTCGGGCATCGCGGAAGTCCCGGACATCGAGCCGTCGTTGATGACGCTCGTCCGCCGGGGTCTCGTTGTCCGCAGCTACTCGCGGCATCAACTCGCGGACGGCGTCGGCGATCGTCTCCGCCGAACCGAAGATTTGAAGCCCTGGGCCCATCGGGCGATCACGTACTTCACCGCCTGGGCCGAACGTTACCGCCGCAGCCCGGACAACTTGTTGCAGGAATGCGAAGCGCTCCTGTGCGCGCAACAGTCCGCAACCGATGCCCGGCGCTGGGGAGAAGCCCTTCGGCTCGGCCGGCTCCTCGAGGGCGCCTTGATCCTGGGCGCGCGATGGGGCGCCTGGGCGATCACACTCGAACGCTCGCTCACCGCCGCGAAGGCCATCGGCGATCGGTCGGATGAAGCGTGGGCACTTCACCAAATGGGCACTCGTGCCCTCTGTCTCGGTGAGCCGGGCAAGGCCCGCGCGCTGCTGGGGCAGGCGGCGAAGCTGCGTGCGTCCCTCGACGACAAGGTCGGCGCCGGCGCCAGCCGGCGGAACCTGAGTTTCGTCCTCGCGCCCGTGTCCGACGTCCCGCGCCGCCGCGCGGCAATGCTGCTCAGTGGTGCGCCGAACCTCGGTCCGCTTACCCGGATTCCGAAGACGCACAACGTTGCTGCCATGGCGCTCACAGCGTTGCTGTGTGCGATGCTGGGCGCGCTCGCCTATTCCGCTGTCGCAGGAAGATTGTCTTTGACATCCTCGATCCTTGCCGGCGGTTCGCCCGCTCGAAGCGGTGTCAGCGGAGCAACCACTGGTACCGACGTCATACTGCCGCCTCTGCAAGCGGCGCCTGAATCGAGCGCCGTGCTGCCCGCTGCACTTTCAGGCTCCGAGCTGACAGCGACCACGGGCGATCCGCCACCGGCTGGTTCAGCCCAGCCGTCGCCGGTTGCAGATCGCGCGAGGATCCTCATCTTCACTGCTCGACCGGGCTCGATCGCGACAGCGGGACGCACAGAACTCTGCTACGCCGTCAACGACGCTCTGCAAGTACGCATTGAACCGGGCCTCGGCAAGGTCGCTCCTGCGAACACGCTGACCTGTCGTCGCGTCGCGCCACGACGCACGACGACTTACCAGCTGACGGCTTACGGTCGCGACGGCCAGGGTGCCAGAGAGCAGCTGGTGATCGTCGTCAGGTAGATGCAATGGTGCGCGGGGCCCGCCAGCCTGCCGGCAATCCCGCCTTAATCCGCTTGACTGTTGTCGCTGGACCGCGTCATGGTCAGTTCTCCCCTCCATGGCAGCCGTGAATGCCGTCAGGTCGGCTATCTCGTCGCGCGCCGGGGACAACACCTGTCCCGGCCCGATGACATGTTCTCGCCGCTAAGCCTTCTTGTCGGTTTCTCATCCCAGCAAATCGGCACTTCGGCCCTGGCACCCGCCATGCTATCGAGGCGACGTCAGCGCCGGTTTCTCGCATGGGGCTCACGAATGAAGGCTTGCTACGGTTGGTCGGTTCTGTTCGCGTTGTGTTTCGCCGCCCGAGCCGCCGCGCAAACGGCTACGGTCGCCGGCATCGTGATCGACGATCGCACGGAACAACCGATCAAAGGCGTATCGGTCTACGTGGAAAACCAGTCGAGCGTGACCGAGACGGACGCCGCCGGCCGCTTCAGCCTGGTGATGCCTCAGGGGCGACTGACAATCGTCGCGTCGGTGATCGGGTACGCATTACTGCGCACCGACGTCGACGTCACCGCGGCGCCCCTGGACATGACGATCCGGCTGTCGGAAGGGGCGGGGGCCTATGCCGAGCGCGTGACGGTCTCAGGTTCGGCGCGAGGCGAGTCCGACTCGGTCCCCGGAAGCACCTCGCTCTACGGCCGCGAGCTCGAAACCCTGCGCGGCGCGGTTCTCGATGATCCGCTTCGTGCGATACAGACCTTGCCGTCGGCCACGGCAACCGACGATTTCTACAGCGAGTTCGCCGTGCGCGGCAACCCATTCCGCTACGTCGGGCTGGTGGTCGACGGGATTCCGACGCGGTATCTGATGCACTCGGTCAATGGCATCACCGACGGCGGATCCATCGCGATGATCAACAGCGAGACGCTGGGCAGCGTGTCGTTGCTCCCGGGCAGCTATCCGCAGCGCACCGGAAGGCAAATGGGCGCCGAAGTCGACCTCGCTACACGGGAAGGCACGCGCGACGAGTTCCACGGACGCGCAGGCCTGAGCGGCACGAGCGCGACGTTCCTCGGTGAGGGTCCTTTGGGCCGCGACAAGGGATCGTGGCTGCTCTCGGTCCGGCGGAGTTATCTCGACTATCTGATCGAGCGCATCGATCCCGATGCCGGATTCGCGTTCGGCTTCGTCGATGCGCAGGCCAAAGCCACCTACGACCTCAACTCCCGGCATCAAGTCTCACTCACCATGCTCGCCGGTCGCGCGAAGTTCGACGAGGGTGATCCGGACATCGGCGTGAACGAGATTCGGACCGGGATCAGCCGCGCCTGGCTCACGTCGCTGTCGTGGCGGTACCTTCCGAGCCCGCGTTTCGCAGTGACGCAGCGCCTGTATTCAACCGGCCTGCGGTTCGACAACGACAATCGCGACGGCGCGACGATCGATACCGCCCGGTCCACGGAGTTCGGGTGGCGGGCCGACGCCGCGTTTTCGCCGATGACGCGAGTGGTCGTTGAATTCGGCGGCGACGTCGAGCGAATTGACGGCAGAAGCACCATCCTGCGCCAGCTGTCGCCCCTGAGCAGCCAGGTTGTGCTGAACAACTACGACCAGCGGGAAGCAGCCGGGTCAGCGTACGGACAGGTTCGGATCGGTCTTGGCTCGCGATTGACGGTGACGCCGGGCACGCGTGTCGACCACTGGACTCTCACCAAAGCGACAACAGCATCCCCCTGGGTCAACGCGGATCTTCAGCTCTCTGCCCACACGCGAGTGCGCGGTGGCAGCGGCATTTATCGTCAATTTCCTGATCTCGATGCCGTTTACGGCATTCACGGCGGCGGCCGCGGCCTGCAGCCAGAACGCGCAGTGCATGTCGATGCAGGCGTCGAGCACGTGCTGCCCCGCCAGACGCGCCTCCTCTTCAACGTCTACACACGTCACGAAAGGGACGTGCTGTGGACGCCCGGCTCCGAGCCGCGGCTGACGCCGGCCGGCACCATCAGTCCGGTCTCGTTCAACGCACCCTCGGTCAATGCGCTGCGCGGGGAGGCGCGTGGCGCCGAAATCGTCGTGCGGCGCGAGGCGGCCGATGGGTTCTCCGGCTGGGCCGGATACGCCTTTAGTCGCCTGCGGTATACCGACACCCGAACCGGGGAGAGCTTCTGGGCGGATGCCGACCAGCGGCACACGGTCTCGCTGTATGCGAACTACCGTTTGTCGAGCCGCGCCAGTGTGAGCGCGAGATACCGATACGGCTCGAACTATCCGATGGTCGGGTACCTTGGCCAACCGTCGCCTTCCCTGGGCCCGAACCCGGTGGTAGATGACCGTCCGCTCTTCTTCGGGCTGACGGACCAGCGCAATACGCTGCGGCTGCCGGCGTATTCGCGCCTCGACGCCCGCGCGGATCGTGCCTTCAACTGGTCGGGCCGCCGGATCGTGTTATTCGTCGAGATCGCGAACGTCCTGAACCACACGAACGTGCGCAACGCCAGCTATTTCGCCGATCGCGCCGGACGCGTCTACGAGACGATGGAATCGCTCATGCCGATTGTTCCCTCGGGCGGCTTCGTAATCGAGTTCTAGCTCGCCCATGTCTAACTCGACACGAATGACGCCTGGCGATGGGTGGCGCCGGCAGATAGGCCACTGTGTCGGTGTGGGAAACCCCATCTCCGCCGCGGACGGACCTGCCATAAGCGCGCGCCAGCACGATCGGGCGAGCAATCGCACAAAGCACTGAGCATCAAGCACTAAGCACCAGCCACCGAGCGGCAGGCACCAAAGCACCAAGCACCTCAGGCACGTGAGGCACCCTAGGCACCCGGGCCACCCCGGGCACCCCGGGCACTCTGGTCGCGCTAACCCCACCTTACGTTAGACTGCTCGTTGACCGCGATGACACCTCGCCGGCTTCCATGCATCCTGGCCGCCTACCTCCTGGCGCTCAGCTCTGCGTCGCCGCTCGCCGCCTGCCGTTCGGGGGACACCGCGCTGGCCGACGCGGACGATGACGCCGCGCCTTACCAGGCCGAAGTCGAGGAAGGACTCGGCGCCGCCGTCGCGATCCTCATCGACACCTCCGGCTCGATGGCCGACGACGCGCCGGGCGACGAACGGCCGAAAGCCGAGATCGCGTATGCGGCGCTCGAGGCGATGCTCGACGCTACCGATGCCTTTGTCGCTAAGCGGCCCGACTTCCCGATCAAGATCGGGCTCTATAGCTTTGCAACCAGTGTACGGACGCTGCGGCCGGTCGACAGCTACAACCGCGCCGCGATCAAAGCGGCGCTGGCCGAGCTACCGCGGCCGCGCGGCGACACCGCCATCGGCGCCGCACTGCGCAAGGCGCGTCCCGACTTGTATCGCGCCGGCGTTTTTCGCAAGTACCTCCTCGTCCTCACCGACGGCGAGAATACGAGCGGGCCGGCGCCGGAGGAAGTCGCGCGCGAGATTTTCCACAAGAGCGAAGGCGCCGTGCAGATCTACTTCGTCGCCTTCGACACCAGCCCGGCGTCGTTCGCGTTCCTCAAGCAGGTTGGCGGCGACGTGATCGGTGCGGGCACGGGCCCCGAGCTGCGCGCGGCGCTCGACGGCATCTACCAGGGAAAGATTCTCGCGGAGGCGCCGGCCGACGCCGAGCGCGAACCCGTCAGGAAGTAACACCGTCCTGTAGTTAAAGGAGACCCCGTGATCGTTCACAAGTTCTGGGCCGCCATCATGGCGCAGCTGAATAAAGTGGCGAATCTGTTCTTCGAGGCCGATCCCATCGCCCAGATGCGCTACGAGTACGACCGTGCGGTGGAGCAGCTCAAGGAAGGGCGCACCGGTCTCGAGCAGTACCGCGGGCTGGTGGAGCGCGTCAACCGCCAGGTGGCTGCCAACCGCAGCCACCTGCAGAAGCTCGAGGCGGAAACCAAGGCCTATCTCCGCGCCGGCGATCGCGTCACCGCCGCCAAGTTCGCTCTCGAGCTGCAGAAAGCAAAAGCGGAGCTCGCCACCAACGAGGGGCAGCTCGAGATGCACGAAACGGCGTACGGCAACAACCTGAAGAAGATCCAGCACGCCAACGAGAAGCTGATCGGTCTGCGCGAGCGGATTCAGAAGTACGACGCCGAGCTCAAGATGAGCGCCGCCGAGGCGGAAATCGCGAAGCTCTCGGAGACCTTCGACGTCAACCTGACCACCGACTTCGGCGAGATCGAAGCGGTCATCCAGCAGAAGATCGATCAGAACCGCGGCAAGGTCCGCGTCGCCGCCGATCTGTCGCAGAAGGGCATGGCCGAGATCAACGCCGAGGAGCGCATGCAGGCCGAGCTCGCCGAGCAGGCGCTGCAGGATTTCGAGGTCGAGCTCGGCATCAAGTCGCCGGACACCGCGCCCATTGCGCAGACAGCGAAGGATCTCGGGCCGGCAACCGCCGAGAAGACAACAGAAAAGCAGACGAACTGATGGAGAACGGTCGGGCCGCGGACCTTTCGGCCCATACGGGGAACTAGGACCCAACAATGGAAATTCAAACCCGACAACCGAAGCCGGCGTTTTTCCTCGCGGTTCTACTCGTCATTCTTGGTCTCACGGGCTACGCCCTGTGGCGCTACGGCGCGATCGGCTCGCGCAGCGACCAAGGCCAGATCTCCCAGGACGAACTGGCGCAGATGAAAGGCGGCCCCGAGGCACCCGACACCGGCGGCATCACGACGGTCAAGGAATACAACTACGTCGCCGCCACGAAGCTGCCCGAGGTCAAGGGGATCTCGAACTACCAGCCGATGGTCGATCGCACCGTGCGCTTTGCCATCAACGTCTGGGCCGGCTGGAGCCCGATCATCCTCGCCAACGACGGCTTCAAGCCGGGCAAGGTGTGGCGCGCCCCCGGCGGCAAAGACTTCAAGCTCGAGCTCGTGCTGATCGACGACCCAATCGCGATGCGCGACGCGTACGCCGCCGGCAACCTGCACATCGGCTGGGCAACGCTCGACATGCTGCCGCTCTTTCTCGAAGGGCTGCGCCGCGACACGCGCGTGATGCCGCGCGTCTACCAGCAGGTGGACTGGTCCAACGGCGGCGACGGCATCGTCGTCCGCGAGAACATCAAGACGATGGCCGATCTGCGCGGCAAGACGATCGTGCTCGCGCAGAACTCACCGTCGCACTACTTCCTGCTCAACGCCCTGATCAACGCCGGCGTGCAGCCGGCGGAGATCGACTTCAAGTTCACGCAGGACGCCTTCCAGGCCGCGGCGGCGTTCAACGCCGACAAGCGCATCTCGGCGGTTGTGAGCTGGGCGCCCGACATCTACAACCTGGAGAAGGTCAGGGGCAACCGCATCCTCGTGACGACGGCGACGGCCAACAAGCTGATTGCCGACGTCTGGTTCGCGCGCGCCGACTTCGCCAAGGACAACCCGGACGTCGTCGAGGGGCTGACGCGCGGCATCTTCGACGCGATGCAGGACCTCAAGGCGCAGGACGCCAAGCAGAAGGCCGCGAAGCTGATGGCCGCCGGCTACTCGATCCCCGAGACCGACGCGCTGAGCATGCTCGGCGACGCGCACTCGACCAACTACGCCGAGAACCGCGACTTCTTCCTCAATCAGAACAACCCGACCAACTTCGAGCGGACGTGGACGACCGCGTACTTCCTTTATCGCAAGATCAACGCGGTGACGCAGCAGACGCCGTTCGATCAAGTGATGGACTTCTCGGTGATCCAGAAGCTGGGGAGCGAGCCGAAGTACGCGAGCCAGAAGAACGAGTACGACGTGACGTTCGCGCCGGCCAGCGCGGGAACGATCCAGGGCGAGTCGAACGAGATCCTGACCAAGACAATCGTCATCCACTTCTTCCCGAACTCCTGGGATCTCAACAAGAAGGTCACCAAGAGCCGGGATGGCAAGGACGTCGAGGAGCTCTACGATCCCAACGTCTCGTTTGTCGTCGAAGAAGTGGGCAAGCTCGCGGGTCAGTTCGGCGCCGCGCGCATCGTGATCGAGGGGCACAGCGACGGCTCGATGCGCACGCAGGTACCCAAGAGCCTGGTGCAGGAGCTGTCGCTCAACCGCGCCAACGCGGTGAAGGAAGCCATCGTCAAGAAGTTCCCGGCGCTCCAGCCGAACCAATTTTCGGCCACCGGCCTCGGCTGGGATCGCCCGGCCGACACGGCGGATCCCGAAAACCACGCGAAGAACCGGCGGGTCGAGATCAAGGTGTACCCGGCCGAGGCTGGCGCGCCCAAGTAATCGCCGGGGAGCTCATTTGAGTTGAAACGCCAACGGCGCGAGAACGCTCAAACCATGCCAGTTGCGGCCCCAATCGTCGGTTGCCTCGATGCCGCTCTTGTCAACTCGAGTGCATTGAGGGATTAGATGGCCGGCGATCCGAAGCCAGCGTTTCTCACGCTTCGCCTGCAGCCGCCGAAGCTGACGCGCCTCGCTGCCGGCGCGTTGGCGATCGGCGTCATCGTCCTGCTTTGGTGGCTCGCGACTCTGGGTGCGGATCCGGAGAGTCGATGGGTGTCGCCGGTGATTCTCCCGAGCCCGGGCGAAGTGTTCGGAAGCTTCCCGGTGCTGCTGCAGGAGCGCGCGCTGCTGCAGAGCATCGCGGCGACGCTGAAGCGGGTGCTCCTCGGGTTCGGCCTCGCGGTGATCGTCGGCGTCCCGCTCGGCATCCTGGCGGGCGCTTGGCGGATCGTAGAAGCTGCCGCCGCGCCGGTTGCCCTGTTTGGACGCAATCTGCCGGTGGCCGCACTCATCCCGCTCACGATTCTGTGGTTCGGGATCGACGAGACACAGAAGGTGATGTTCATCTTCATCGCCTGCGTGCCGTTCGTCTTTTCCGACGCTGCCAACGCCGTCGCCAACGTACCCGCACGCTATGTCGAAACCGCGCAGACGCTCGGCGCGAACTCATTCCAGATCGTCTGGAAAGTGCTGGTGGCGTTGTCGCTGCCGGATATCTACCGCAGCCTGCGCCACTTGTTCGGACTCGCGTTCGGCTACATCATGCTTGCCGAGCTGATCAACGCGCAGCACGGGCTCGGCTATCTGCTGATGACCAGTCAGCGCCGCGGGCTCTCGGAGCACATCATCCTGATTCTCATCATCATCGGGCTGCTCGCCTACGGCATCGATCGGCTGCTGTTCTGGTTCGAGCGCGGGTTGTTCCCGCATCGCGTGGTCGAAGACTGATGGAGACGCAGCCCGAGACGCAGCCCGCCGCGCCTGTTGCTGCCAACGCGGCTGCTCCCGCTGCCGCCGCGGCGCCCGCGGAGCGGCCGCACGTGGTGGAGTTCACCAACGTCTCGAAGCGCTTCGGCAAGGTCACGGTCATCCGCGACGTGACCTTCTCGGTGCCCGACATCCCGGACAAGGGCGAGTTCATCGCCATCCTCGGTCCTTCCGGCTGCGGCAAATCCACGGTGCTCCGGCTGATTGCCGGCCTCCGGCCGCACTATCCTGCGAGCGATGGAACGGTGCTCGTCGGCGGCAAGCTCGTCGAGCGGCCCGGATCCGATCGCAGCATGGTGTTTCAGGATTACACGTCGTTCGACAACCGCACCGTCGAGGACAACGTAGCGTTCGGGCTCGAGTGCCGCGGCATGGGCGCGCGCGAGCGGCGCGGGCTGGCGCACGAGTGGATCAAAAAGGTGGGCCTCGACGTCAAGCGCGATGCCCACAAGTATCCGAACGAGCTGTCCGGCGGCATGCGGCAGCGCGTGGCCATCGCGCGGACGCTCATCCTGTCGCCGCGCATCATCCTGATGGACGAGCCCTTCGGCGCCCTCGACCCGACGACGCGCCTCAACATGCAGGAGCTGCTGGTCAATCTGTGGAAGGAAGCGCAGGCGACGGTCTTTTTCGTAACCCACTCGATCGAAGAAGCCCTGTATCTCGGCGATCGGGTGTATGTGTTTTCGTCGGCGCCCGGCACGATCATCCATGAGATGAAGGTGCCGCCGGCGACGATGCCGGCCAAGGAGATGTTGCGCGAGCCGGCCTTTGTCGAGCGGCTGGTCGCGATCCGCGATCTCATGGACACGCAGGCCGCGTCAACGCGTCCTCACGACTGAGATGGCCGCGCCGAAGCCACCGTTCCCGACGCCGCCCGCTCCGCCAGGTCCGGCGGGTTTGCAGGATTACCTGAAGGCGGCGTTTCTCTTCAAATGGAACCTGTTGTTTTTTGTCGGCGCGGCCGCGGCGGCGGTGATCGGCCCGATGCCGGATGTCGTCCTGCCGCTGGTGGCCGCGGGAGAGCTCGCCTATCTCAGCGGCCTCGTGTCGATGCCAAGATTTCGCGCCGCGATCGACGCGCGCATGCACGCGGTCAGGACCGGAGGCGCGCCCGCAACCGTGACGCCGCCGCCCGTACCGCTCACGGCGATGCTGTCCGGCCTTCCGGCGCCGGCACGCGCGCGCTTCGAGCGTCTGCACGCCCGCTGCCTCGAGATGCGCGGGATCGCCGCGGGAGTGCGGGGCGCATCGGGCATGCAGCCGACGCCGGGCGAAGAGATTCGCACGCCGGGCCTCGACCGATTACTGTGGCTGTTTCTGCGGCTGCTGCTCTCCAAGACCTCGCTCGATCGGTTTCTCGGCTCGATGGACGAGAGAGAGCTCACGACCAAGCTCGAAGAGACGCGGACCAGCCTCACGGCGGCGCAGTCCGCTGGCGATGAGCGCATCGTCAAGTCGCTGCAGGACAGTGTGGCGATGGGCGAGCTGCGTCTCGACAACTACATGCGGGCGCGGAAGAACGCCGAGTTCGTGTCGGTGGAGCTCGATCGGATCGAAGGGAAGATCCGGGCGCTGGCCGAGATGGCGGTCAACCGCCAGGATCCGGATTTCCTCAGCAGCCAGGTGGATTCAGCAGCCGAGAGCATGCGCCAAACCGAAAAAGCCGTCAGCGAGCTCCAACATCTGACCGGCCTCGCCGATCAGCTCGAAGAGCCGCCAGCGATTCTCGAAAGCGACCTGCGGGGGGTGCTGCGCCATGATGCCTGACCTTCAGCAGCAGCGTGCGAGCGAGCGGCTGCCGGAATGGTTTCCCGCCTGGGCCTCGCAGCTGGCGGATCTCTATTTCTCCGGCACGACGGCGGCGTTCGTCCTGCACGGCAACACCTACGATCTGTTTCGCATCGGCGACGACAGCGTGTCGCGCTACGGCGTGCTCGCGGAGTTTCTCGCCGAGCAGCTCTTCGGCCGCTGGTCGCTGGTGCTGCACTACGACCTGGGCCGCGGGTTGCGGGCGTTTGCCGGACGCGACGAGAAGCGTCTCAAGGAGATGGTCACGCTCGCCAACAAGAAGCTGGGCGATCTGAGCGCGCTGCCGAAGGAGCCGGCGGCTGCGTTCGCTGTCCTCGATCGCTTCGTCCGGCGCAACATCCTCGCCGAAGACGACGATCGCCTGAGCGTCGCCGTGATCATGGACCAGGCGTCGTACCTGTTTCCGGCTGGCGAGCCTGGACGCCTCAACCTGCAGTCGTCGTCTCATCTGGTCACGATGTTGAACTGGGCGATGAGCCCGCACGTGAAGCGCCTGAACATGGCGTTCGTGATGGTGGACGAGCGGCTCGCCGATCTGAGCGACCGGCTCACCGGCAACCCGCACGTCGCGACCATCGAGGTGCCGCTGCCGGACGAAGCAGCGCGGCGCGCGTTCATCACGGCGTCGACCGCCGCGAGCCCGCTCGCCGAGTTTTCGGACTTCCAGGCGCCGGAGCTGGCGAAGCTCACCGCCGGCATCTCGCAGACCGACCTCAACGTGCTGATCCAGTCGAACCGCGAGGGCGGCCGGCGGCTCGATGCAAAGGTGTTTCGCACGCTGAAGAAGCGCCTGCTCGAACGGCAGTGCCGCGGACTGCTAGAGTTCATCGAGCCGAAATGGACTCTCGATACGGTCGTCGGGCACGAGGCGGCGAAGGCGCGCTTGCGCGAAGACGCGGAGCTCCTCAAGCGCGGAGCGCTCGATACGCTGCCGATGGGATATCTCCTGTGCGGACCTGTCGGCACCGGCAAGTCGTTTCTCGCGCAATGCGTGAGCGGCGAGATCGGCGTGCCGTGCGTGATCCTCAAGAACTTCCGCTCGAAATACGTCGGTGAGACGGAAGGGAATCTCGAGCGCGTGCTGTCGGTGCTGCGGGCGATGGGTCCGGTCGTGGTCGTGGTGGACGAAGCCGACGCGGCGCTCGGGAGCCGCGAGTCGGACGGTGACTCGGGTACGTCGAGCCGCGTGTTCGCGATGATCGCGTCGCAGATGGGCGACACGCAGTATCGCGGGCGGATCATCTGGATGCTGCTTACCGCGCGTCCCGACCTGCTGCCGATCGATCTCAAGCGCCAAGGGCGCGCCGAGGTGCACATTCCGCTGTTCTATCCCACTGAGGAGCATGAGATCCGCGAGATGTTCGTGATCCTCGCGAAAAAGCTCGGATCGAAGCTGGCGATCGAGGACATCCCGCCGGTGCCGCAGCGCGGACACCTGTCGGGCGCCGACATCGAAGGGATGGTGGGCCGGGCGTTGCGCGTCTCGCTCCTGGCGGGCAAAGATCACATCACTGGCGAGGCGCTGGCCGAAGTGGTCGCGCAGTTCATGCCCTCGACGCAGGGGCTCGAGCGCGAGCTGCAGGAAGCGGCGGCGACGCTCGAATGCACCGACCGGCAGTTTCTGCCGCCGGCGATTCGCGACAAGGTATCGGTCGAGGGCGGGCGCTCGGCGCTGCAGTCGCGGCTGACGGCACTCAAACAGATCGTGAAAGAGTTGTAGGGAGGTATCGCGTGGCGCGTGCAAGCTGGTTCGACGATCGGGCGGAACAGCCGATCATTCAGGAGCGTGTACAGAATCTCGAGTCGTTCACCGCGGCGCTCGCCGACGGCACGGTGTCGAAGCAGGAGCTCGATGGACAGGAGCGCCGGCTGACGGCGGCGCTCAAGTCGCTCGAGCCGGGGCTGAGCGACGAGGCGCACGCCAAGGTCACGGCGGTGCTGGTGGAGCTGTCGGCCTACAACATCATGCGCGTGCTCCACGAGCTGCAGGCCGAGCATGCGCGCCAGGCGTTCGGCAGGGCTTAAGCGACCGGCTCTTGGCGGCGTCGATCACGCTCGACGATCTGCGGCGCTTCGCCGTCGGGCGCAGCCTGTTTGCGCCGACGACTCTCGGACGCGCGATCGATCGGCTCGGCTTCGTCCAGGCCGATCCGATCCGCGCGCCCGCACGCGCGCAGGACCTGACGCTGCGCCATCGCGTCACCGGCTATCGCGCCGGCGATCTCGAACGGCGCTACGTCGCGCTCCGGCTCGAGGAAGACGTGTTCATCAACTACGGCTTCCTTCCGGCGCGCGTGCACGCGCTCATGTATCCTCGGGCGTTGATGGCGGGCTGGTCCGCCTCGCGCAAACGACGCGCCGAGGCGCTGCTGGCGTTCGTGCGTGAGCGCGGTGTCGCCCATCCACGTGACGTGGACGCGCAGTTCGCGCACGGGAACACCACGAACTATTGGGGCGGTTCCTCGAAAGCGACCACCTATCTGCTCGACCACATGCATTACGCCGGTCTCTTGCGCGTGGCGCGGCGCGAGGGCGGCATCCGCATGTACGCGGCACGTGCGCCGGCACCAGCGCGCATCGATCCGGCTACGCGCGATCGCCAGATCGACGCGCTGGTGGACGTCGTCGTCGCCAAGTACGCGCCGCTTCCTGCGTCGAGCCTGTCGATGGTCGTCAGCCGCCTGCGCTACGCCGTGCCGCAGTGGCAGCGCGCGATCAAAGGCGCGCTCGACCGCGCGAAGTCGCGTCTCTCGCACGCGCGCGTGGACGGGCACGCGTGGTACTGGCCCGGAGGCGAGCGCGCGACCGGCGAGCCGCCCGACGCGGTGCGTCTGCTCGCGCCGTTCGACCCGGTCGTGTGGGACCGCCGGCGCTTCGAGCTGCTGTGGGGGTGGGCCTATCGCTTCGAGGCCTACACGCCGGCCGCGAAGCGCAAGCTGGGACACTACGCGCTGCCGATGCTCTGGCGCGATCGCGTGGTTGGGTGGGGCAACGTCGCGGTCAGAGATGGACAACTGGCGCCGGCGTTCGGCTATGTTGATGGAGCACCGCCGCCCCACCGCTCCTTTCGACACGAGCTCGATGCCGAGATCGAGCGGATGAGGAGTTTTCTCGCTGCGCCTGCGCGCGACGCCGGGCACACAGTGTGATGGCGCGATCGCTCGCATGACCGAAGTCGGCTGCTATGCTACGGGGTGATTCAGCCCCTACCAAAGGAGTCCTTATGCGCCGGTCCCTTGCCGTCGTCTTCTCCCTTTGCCTCGTGCTGTTCCTCGCGCCGCGGTCCTCGTCGCAGGAGTTCGGCACGATCGCATTTCCGACGTCGGGCGCGCCCGCTGCACAAGAGCCGTTCCTGACCGGCGTCAAGGCGCTGCACAACTTCCAGTTCGACGAGGCGGCCGAGGCCTTCCGCAGGGCGCAGCAAGCGGACGCGTCGTTCGCGATGGCCTACTGGGGCGAGGCGATGAGCCACAATCATCCGCTCTGGGCGCAGCAGGATCTCGACGCCGCCACGAAGACTCTCACCCGCCTCGATCCGACACCGGCAGGACGCGTGGCGAAAGCGCACCTCCCGAAGGAGAAGGCGTACTTCGAAGCCCTCCATCAGCTGTACTTCGCGCCCGGTGACAAGCTCGTTCGCGATCAGGCGTATTCGCAGGCGTTGGCGCGGATGTACGTGCAGTGGCCCGACGATCACGAGATCGCCGTGTTCTATGCGCTGTCGCTGCTTGGCACGGTGCGGCCGGGCGATAGCGGCTTCCGCCGGCAGGCGCTTGCCGCCTCGATCGCGCAATCAGTGTTCGAGAAGAACCCCAAGCACCCCGGTGCGGCGCACTTCGTCATCCACTCGTTCGACGATCCCGATCACGCGCCGCTCGGCCTCGCCGCCGCCCGCGCCTACGCGAAGATCGCCCCGTCGGCGGCGCACGCGCTGCACATGCCGTCGCACATCTTCGTGCAGCTCGGGATGTGGCAGGACGCCGAGCTCTCGAACATCGCCGCGTACAAGGCAGCCGTCGATCTCAACACGCGCATGAAGCTGGCCGAAGGGCGCGAGGATTTCCATACGTTGTCGTGGCTCGCCTATGCCAACGTGATGCTGGGTAAGATCGACGACGCGAAGAAGAACGTCGAGCAGGCGCGCCAGGCCGCCGAACGCAGCGCCAGCAACCGCGGCATTCGCGACGGCTACCTTGGGATGCGGGCACGCCTGATCTCCGATACCGCGCAGTGGGAGAAGCTCACGCTCGGGACCCCGGCCGCGACCACCGGCGCTGCTGACCACGCCAACATGTCCGGCATGCCGATGGGCGCGTACGACGGGTCCGCGACCTGGACCTACATCGTCGGCGTGAGCGCGGCGAAGACGGGCGATCTGGCGACGGCGGACGCCGCGGAGGCGCAACTCAAGGCGGTGACGGCCAAGACGACGGGCGGCCCCACGTCCTACGCCGCAAAGCCGCATGTGATTCGCGAGAAGGAGCTCGGCGCGGTGATTCGCTGGGCCAAAGGTCAGAAGGAAGAGGCGCTGCAGTTCGCGAAGGAGGCGGCGGACGTCGAGGCGACGCTCTCGGCTCCGTCGGGACCGCCCGATCCGATCAAACCGGCGTTCGAGTTGTACGGCGAGATGCTGCTCGAGGCGGGCCGTGCGAAGGAAGCCGCGCAGGCGTTCGAGCAGGCGCTGCTGCGCACGCCGAAGCGCACCCCCTCGGTGCTCGGTGTCGCGCGTGCCGCGACTGCTGCGGGCGACACGATGACCGCGCGACAGCGGTATCAGGAGCTCGCGCAGCTGCCTGGCGCGTCGCCGACTTCACCAGCCGTCGTGGAGGCGCAGCGCGCTCTCAAGTCGTCGAGCTACTGACGCAATCACTTGAGCGGCGGTGTGCTGCGCGGCGGCTTTCGCGTTCGCGTGCCCTGCTCGAACGCATACGCCAGCTTCAATAGCGTCGGTTCGCTCCACTCAGGTCCGAGCAACTCGAGACCGACCGGCACGCCGATCGGCGCATCGGCCGTCGGCGGCGAGAAGCCGCCGGGAAACGTGAGCGCCGGGAAACCGGTGCTGTTCGACAATACGCCGTTCCGCTCCGCCTGATCCTCGCCGATGGGAACCACCAGCCGGCGCTGATGCGGATAGAGCAGCGCGTCCAGTTTGCTCGACGCAATCGCCGTCATCACCGCCTGTCGGAGGGCCGCGCGACGGCGCAGCTGCTGCTCGTACTCGGGTCGCTGCGGGCCATCGACGACCTTGAGATAGCCCTCCAGGATGCTCCGCAAAGACGCGTGAACTTCGCCGCGCGCCATGAACTCCGCAAAGCTCTTCACCGGCGCGTTTTCTCCGAGGCTCGCCAGGTAACGGTTGAACGTCGGCTGAAACTCGAGCGCCATGAGAGTGAGGTTGCCGGTGAGCGACGCGAGGTCGGGAATGCTCACCCGCACCACCGTGGCCCCCATGGCCGTCATCTTCGCGGTCGCCTCTTCAACGACGTGATTGACAGCCGCGTGGATGGCGTCAGCGCCCATGAAGTCGGTGAGGAGGCCGATGCGTGCCGCCTTGAGGGCGTCGCGATTCAGTGCGGCGGTGTAGCTGCCGGGAATGTGCCCGGCGCTGAACGCAGTGATCGGGTCTGCGGCGTCGTATCCCGCCATCACTTCCAGCATGCGCGCCGCGTCCTCGACTGTCCGCGTGATAGGGCCGATCTCGTCCTGCGTGGCGCTGAAAGGCATGATGCCGTCGCGGCTGATCAGTCCGCGCGTCGGCCGCAGGCCGACGAGGCTGGTCGCTGACGCGGGCGAGCGGATCGATTGTCCGGTGTCGCTGCCGGTTCCCACCGCTCCGAAGTTAGCGGCGATCGCCGCCCCGGTGCCGCCGCTCGACCCGCCAGCCGTGCGCGTGAGGTCGTAGGGATTCCTGGTCTGTCCGCCAAGCGAGCTCACCGTCGTTCCGGTGAGCGCCAGCTCGGTCAGATTCGCTTTGGCGATGATGATCGCGCCGGCATCCCTGAAACGTTTGACGACGAACGCATCGTCCGGCGGCAATGAACGGGCGAGCGTCACCGAGCCGCCGGTGGTCGGCATGTCAGCGGTGTCGAAGTTGTCCTTGAGAACGATGGGAATGCAGTGGAGCGGCCGCAGCGTCGTGCCCGGTGTGTACACGCGGTCCATGCTCGCCGCGATCTCGAGCGCGCCAGGACTGACGTTGATGATCGCGCGCAGCGCCGGGCCCTTGTCGTCGTACGCCTCGATGCGATCGAGATACGCGCGAACCAGCTGCGTGCAGCTGATGGTACGCGCGGCGATCGCGGCATGAATCTGACTGATCGTGGCTTCCTCGACCGCAAATGGCCGAGTCTGGACGGGCGCGGCTTCAGGCGGCGTCGAAGAACCGGCCTCGACGCCGCCCAGCAATGCGAGCAGGACAAGTGGAAGACGCATGTGTGATGCCTGAATCGGGGCAGGATGGGCGAATTCTACCCGGCTCTCGCCGGTTCGCGTCAGGGTTGCGGGCGCCGGCCGCCGTGCGTACACTCATCGCGCTCCGGAAGGAAACCGCATGAAGCATATCGTTCTCGCAGCTCTCATGGTGCTGGCCGGCAGCACCAGCGCCTTTGCCACGTGGTCGGTCATCGCCGTGGACGCAAAAACCGGCCAGGTCATCATTGCGTCGGCCACTTGCGTGCGGCAGGCCGGCTTCCCCAAGCGCGAACCGAATCCGGCGCGCGATCTGATGGACGTGCAGGCGGTGGTCGTTCCCGGCATCGGCGTCGCGGCCTGCCAGGCCGGGGTCGACAACACGCGTGAAAACCAGATGCTCGTGTACAACGAGATCAAGAAAGGCACGCTGCCGGCGCAGATCATCGAGCTGCTGAAGAACGATCCCAACGTCGAGCGTCGTCAGTTTGGCATCGTGTCGATTCCCAACGGCACGATCACGGCGCAAAACAACCGGGCGGGCTTCAACGGCGCCAACAACTCGCAGTCTTCGCTCTTCTTCGGTGGAGCGGTGGGCGACATCTACTACCAGGTGCAGGGAAATACGCTCCTTGGCCTTCAGGTGGTCCACGCGGCCGCGCTCGCCTTCACCCGCGCGAACGGGACGATGGCCGATCGGGTGATGGCGGCGATGGAAGCGGCGGACGCCAACGGCGGCGATCACCGCTGCAATTGCGGCAACAACCCGCTCGACTTCGTGCCGTGCGACAACAAGACGGCGCACGTCGCGTACATCACGATTGCCGACAAGGACGATCAGCCGGGCGTCACGCACAACGACGGCAAGTACTACGCCTACATCAGCGTCACCGACGCGGACACGAAGAAGGGCGAGAGCGGCAACCCGGTGAAGACGCTGCGGATGCGCTACGACGCCTGGAAGAAGGCGGGTGCGAAGCGCACGGATCCGCCGGGACCGACGCTTTACCGGCCGGCCTCTTAACTTCGCTGCGGCCGGCCGATGGTGCCTGAGGTGCCTAGCAGGGCACTGAAAAAGTAGGAGAAAACAGTCCGGCTTCTACGCGCATGTTCTACCTCACTGGCCGATCATTCGCTCGTCGCCGCGGCTGCTCAGGCCGCTGCCGCGAGCAGGGTCCGCAGCCGCACCAGGTTGTAGGCGGCCGCGGTGAAGGTGAAGATCCACGCGACGAGCGGACCGCCGCAGTGGCGCAGCTTGCGCAGCAGCCCCGTCGTTTTCATCCAGCCGAAGATCTCTTCCACGCGTTTGCGGCGCCGCTGACTGACGCCGTAGCCCGCATGGCGGGTCGTGCGTCGGTCGATGGCGCTCTGACTGGTCTTCTGCGCGACGTGCGGCGTGATGCCCAGGTGCCGACACTCGTCGACAAAGCGCCCGGCGTCGTACGCCTTGTCGCCCGCGACGGTGATCCCCGACCGTGGGGGCAAGGCCTCCAACATGACGAGGGCGGCATCAATCTCGGCGTAGCCATCCGCGGGCGTCAGCATCGTGTCGACGACGAAGCCGTGCCGGTTCTCCATCAGGACATGCCCGGCGTAACTGAGCTTCGCCTCGCGGCCCGGTCCCTTTTTGGCCAAGCGCGCGTCGGGATCGGTCGTCGACTGATGCGTGTCGTTGCGCCGCGGCGTGCCGCGAAAATTCACGTCGGGATTGCCGCCCGTCGGCGGGTCGGGGCCATCCTCGTCGCGCGGCCGAAAGCTTTTCTGACTGGCCCACGCCTCGAGCAAGGTGCCATCAACGGTGAAATGCTCCGTCGACAACAGACCGTGGGCGCGCGCCTCCGCCAGCACTTCCTGAAAGAACGCCTCGGCGATGTCGCCGGTCAACAGGCGATCGCGATTCTTCGTGAACGTCGTCGCATCCCACACGGCATCGTCGAGCGACAGCCCGACGAACCATTGGAACAGGAGGTTGTACTGCAGCTGCTCGACCAGCTGCCGCTCACTGCGGATGGTGTACAGCACCTGGAGCAGCAGCGCACGCAGCAACTTCTCCGGCGCAATCGAGGGACGACCGAACCGCACGTAGAGTTGTTCGAACCGCGGCGAGAGCCGACCCAGCGCGGCGTCGACGATCAGCCGCAACGGCCGCAGCGGGTGATCCGGCGGCACGCGCGCTTCGGCAGAAACGTAACTAAACAGATAGCCGGGCTGCTCGTCAGATCCGCGCATCAGTGGGCTCCCTTCAACGGGAGCATGGTAGTACGGGGCGATCATGGTGTCGATCCCCTTGGGCTTACTTTTTCAGCACCCTGCTAGTACCACTTTGTTAGATCCGAAGCTGAATTTTCTGTAGTTCTTGAATCCGTTTCAGATAGTACGGTTTCTGCGCAAACAACAGCGCCGTGAAGATCTCGGTGACAATCGCACGCGCGGCGGGCAATGTGAGTGCGGGATCGACATCGTCTCGCATGCGCTCGCGCTGTAAGAAGGCGTAGGCGACGGCGGTGAGCACCACGTGATGATGCCAGCCCGGGAACGATCGACCCTCGAAATGGTCGAGCCCCAGCTCGGTTTTGAGCTCTTGATATTGCTGCTCGATCGCCCAGCGCTGATGCGCGAGTCGCACCAGCTGCTTGAGCGACGCGGTTGCGGGCAGATTGACGAAGCAGTATTTGATGCGCGGCGTGAGCCCGAGGTCCTGTTCGCACAACAGCCAGACTTCGGGAGCGAGTCGCCGATTGCGCCATTCGTTGGCCGGCGTCACGCGCACCGCCGCAAACCGTGCGGCCCACGGCCGGTTGGTGCCGTTGCGCCACGTCACACGCCGCCACGCCCGTGCGGGTAGGCTCAGCGCCAACGTGCGCACCGTGATGGCCGTGGTCTTGCGATCGCGCATGACGAGCTGCGATCGAGGTCGGCCGGTGCGCGGATCGGGCGGGATGTGCACGACGGGCGTCCCGCGAAACACGGTCAGATGATGGGAGATGCCCAACGCATAGGGCAGGCGCCATTGATGCAACAGCCGCCGAAACGCCGTGATATCGCCGAATTCGGCATCCGCCACGACGGCGCTCAGCTGCAGCCCCGCGGCACGGGCCCGTCGAATGAGGGTGATTGCTTGGCGCCACTTCTCCTGAAACGAGATGCGCGCGGGGATGCGAGCGACTGCCCGTCGAGTCGCCTCCTCGATCCACGATTGCGGCAGATACAACACCGCGCCGAGCAACCACGCGCGAGTGCCGGTCCACAGCGCGGCGGTGACCGCGACTTGGCAGTTGGCGATCTTGCCCAGGGCGCCACAGTACTGGCGAGCGACGCCGACCGAGTGGCCCCCCTGTTTCGGAAAGCTCGTGCTGTCGATGATCAACACCCCACGACGCTCGGGCAGCACGTCCAACAACCGACGCCAGATCCGGTCGGCATCCCACGGCGCATGCGTGATGAAGTGTTGAAACGCCTGATACGACACCGGCTGCGTGACGCGCCCCAGCATCGCTTGCATCGACTTGCGCTCGCTGTCGCTGAACACGCCCTGCACATACGTCCGCAGAGCGAGCCGCTGCGCGCGATGACCGAAGCAGCGCTGGAACGGCTCGAGCCAGCGCATCAATCGCTGAATCCGCGCCGTGGCGGTGCGATCGATCACTGCGCAGCAGCGTAGCGAATTTAGACAATCAGTACAATGTCCTCAAATCAGATCACGCAAACATTCCGGAAAAAACGGCAAGATCTAACAAAGTAGTGACTAGACCTGAGAGACGCGCGAGGTGGCCGCGCTAGCGGCCGCCGAACGCGTAGAGTGCCTCAGTCGTCCTCACGTAAATCCTGCCGTCGGCAAACGCCGGCGTCGCGTACGCCTCCTCGTTCAGGTTGTTGACCACCTTCACCGTCAACTCTCCATCCGGCGCGACCACGACCACGGCGCCGGCTTCGGTCGTGAAGTAGATGTTGCCGTCTGCCGCAATCGGCGAAGCGAACACCGGACCTGGTGCGCCGGTGAGTCGTCCCTGTTTGATCTGCGCGCCGGTGTCCGGGTTGAGCAGCGTCACGATCCCGTTGTCGTTCACCATGTAGAGCACGCCATGGTAGAGCAGCGGCGACGGCAGCTGCGGCACGCTGCGCTGATACTTCCAGCGAATTGCCTTGTCGGTCATGTCGCCGTATCCGCCGAGGCGGATCGCGAGCATCCCGTTTTCCGAGTCGAGCGCGGCGCGATAGTACGCCCACTCGTCCTTGTTCAACGATCCGTTGATGTCGAGGTCAGCGACGTCGAACCAGAACGCAGCCGTGTACTTCGGGAACTCGCTCTTCCCGATCACGCCGTTGCCATCGACATCTGCCGTCTTCCACACCTCGTCGGCCGTCGGGACGGTGACCTTGTTGCCGGGATCGTTCACCGGCGCGCCGTAGCCGTTCACGTAGATCGTGTCGCCGCCGATGATCGGCGTGGACTTCATCTCGAACGAGAGTCCGCCAACCCACCAGAGTTTCTTTCCCGTCGCAGCGTCGTAGGACGTGAGCAGGAACGAGCCGGGGAGCACGATCTGATCCCTGCCGTCCTGTCCGCGCCACACGATCGGCGTCGAGTGCCCGCTCTTCGCTTCCGGACGATCGACCTTCCACTGCACGCGCCCGGTGCGCTTGTTTACCGCCATGACGTACGAGCCCAGACTCTGATCGCAGGCGAGAATGATCAGATCGCCGACGATCACCGGCGAGGCCCCCATCCCGTAGATGTTGTTGAACGGGCCGAGCGGCATCGCCCAGAGCTCCTTGCCTGCCGCGTCGTAGGCAATCATCCCGTAGTCCGGGAAGAAGACGTAGATGCCGTTCTCTTCGACCGCGGGGCTCGGCGACGCCGGGTTGTTGCGCTTGTCCACGACGTTGGTCTTCACCTGCGGCGCAGTGCGCTCCCACAGCACCTGGCCCTTGGTGCGATCGATGGCGACAGTGACCAGCGTGTCACCACGGAAGCCGGTGAGGTAGATGCGCTCGTTGTGCAGGATCGGCGACGAGTGTCCCTGCGGCAGCGGCAGGCGCCAGATCAGATTCTTCTCTGGTCCAAACTCCGTCGGCACACTGGTCGCCGTCGAAATTCCGGAGCCGTTGGGTCCACGGAAGCGCGACCAGTCGGGTGGGCCCACCGCGGAAAGAGAACTGACAGCAACGAAGAGCCCGAGGATGGCGGCGGCGAATCGCGCCGGGACGGCATTGCGCATGAGCGGAAGTATAGCGGTCCACGCGCGGACGAGTGCCGCCAGCCGGCGCGCGATGGGACGAACGGTGACGCGGAACGAGACTTAGGCGAGAATGCTGTCTCCAAACCTCGCCCGCGCGCGGCGGCCCGTATGAACAACCCTTCGCTGTTCATTGGCTCATCGTCAGAAGGCCTCGACTTCGCCCGCGCGGTGCGCGCGGACCTGGGCTCCGACGCCGAGGTCACGATCTGGAACGAGGGCTTCTTCGCACTCGGGCAGACCTTTATTGAATCGCTGGTCAATGCCTTGCCGCGCTTCGACTTTGCCGTCCTGGTGTTGACCCCCGACGACCTCGTTGTCAGCCGGCAGAGCGAGAGCCTCGGCCCGCGCGACAACGTGCTGTTCGAGCTTGGCCTGTTCATGGGCCGCCTGGGGAGATCGCGGACGTTCGTGCTGCACCAGGCGTCGAGCGTGTTGAAGATGCCGTCCGATCTGGCCGGCGTTGTTACCGCGCGCTACGACTGGCCGCGTCAGGACAACAATCACCGCGCAGCGGTCGGCGCGGCGTGTGACGGCATTCGCCAGGCGATCCGCGACTTGGGAGTGGTCGAGGCAAAAACGGCGAAGGCGCTGATCGACATCCGTTCGCGGCAGGACGCCCAGGGCGAGGAGCTGTCGCGGCAGCTGGCGCAGATCCGATCGCTGCAAGTGGCATTGCAGGGCATCGTCACGCGCTACGAGTTCGACAAGCTCGTGGGCCTCGAGGCCTCACAGCCGTTCATGTGTTATTACTCCGACGATCTCTACGAAGAGCTCAAGAAGCTTCGCGCGATGGGCCTCGTCCGCCATCACGAAGGCACCGGCCTGGCGACGATGCGTCGGGAATACAAGGACCGGAATGCGCAGTTCGACTTGAAGCGCTTCTTCCACATCACCGGCGAAGGCCGCGAGTACCTCGCCCTCCGCCGGCAGATCGCGTCTGACGAATTCGATGGGTCGTAGACCGCAAGCCACCAATCGCCGGCGACGCGCGCTTCATTTGCGACAATTGCGCCACCAAACACCGTCTCTGGACCGAAGCAAGGAGTAAGCGGCGGATGCCGACCAAAAGACACCACCGGGAAGCCCCGGAGGCGAGGGAATCAGTCATACAGTGGCTGCTTGATTCGGACCCTTCGATCCGTTGGCAGGTCATGCGCGAGCTCATAGACGAGCCCGGCGAGGTCGTCGCCGCTGAGCGGTCGCGGGTTGCCGCCGAGGGTTGGGGTGTCCGGCTCCTCAACCTTCAGGGATCCGATGGGCAATGGGGTGGTGGCGCGTACATTTTTCCAGGCTGGACTTCCACCACAGATACCCTCTTGCTGTTGAGGGACCTGGGATTGGATTCGACGAGTGAGCGAGCCCGGAGGGCAGTTGCCCTCGTCCGCGACAACAGCACCTGGGGACCAGAATTCGATGAGGCACCTTTCTTCGAGGGTGAGGTCGAGCCCTGCATCAACGGGAGGGTCCTGGCCTCGGGCGCGTATTTCGGCGAGGCAAGTGATCGACTGGTCGATCGGCTTCTCCGCGAGCAGCTGCAGGACGGAGGCTGGAATTGCGCGGCCCCGCCGAGCAGGCGATCCTCGTTTCACTCGACCATCTGTGTCCTCGAAGGGCTCTTGGAGTACGAAAAGGCGAAAGGCGCCACGACTGGTGTGACGGACGCTCGCCTTCGGGGACAGGAGTACCTTTTGGAACGGAGCATGTTCAGGTCGCGGTCAACCGGAGAGGTGATCGATCCGGACTGGACTCAGTTTTCGTTTCCGACTCGCTGGCACTACGACGTCCTTTGGGGTCTGGACTATCTGCGGAGAGCCGACCTTGAACCCGACCAACGCGTCGCGGAGGCTATCGATCTGGTCGAGAAGAAGCGGGACGGCGACGGGCGATGGCCGCTCGAGAACCCCCACGCCGGTGACGCCCACTTCGACATGGAAGACGGCGTCGGCAAACCGAGCCGCTGGAATACACTTCGCGCGTTGCGAGTGTTGGACTGGTATTCAGCATGAGACTAACGAGGGCGGGCGGAGGCTGATGCTGTCTAGAACCTACCCTTACACCTGGTGCAGTCCGCCCGACAATGTCGAGTTCTTCCTCGGGACGCTGTTCGCGTCAACCAAGGAGAACGGCGGTGAACGGCCGGGACTCTTCGACGCGGCCTTCCTCGCGACGCGCTATCGAACGGAATTCGCGCTGCTCGAGGTGCTGGCCGTCGTGCAGCACATCGTCATTCCCATCGTCTTCTTCGTCGGAACTGTCCTCGGAAAGTACACGAGATTCAAGGATGCTCCCGCGCCGATTCCGGCCAATCGGGTCATCGCAGCGTCGGCCAATCCGAGATAACAACGGCGCACGTCGTCAGGCGTCGCGGCTTCGACAACGGAGGATGGACGTGGCCACAACCTCATCGCGAAGACGGTTCCTTCTCAACGCCGCTGCGTTCGGAGGTGCGTCGATCGTGCGTCGCGGCGAGTCTCACGCTATCGCCGCATCCACCCACATCGGCGCCCACGAGTCGCGGACGCTTCCCGAGAGCGTGCAGTCGGAGAATCCATTCACCTACCGCAGAAACTGGGGGCGGTGGGGCACCGATGACCAGAAGGGGGCCGTCAACCTGATCACACCGGCAAAGCGGGCGGCGGCGGCCGCGCTGGTCAAGACCGGACGAACAGTCTCACTTGGTCGAGTATTCGAGCCGGAGCAGCACTTCATCCGCGTGAACGCGCGCGGAACTGGACACTCCGTCGTCGATTACTACGGCTTCATGTACCACGGCGTTGTAGTCACTCACGTCGATGCGCTGAGTCACATGTGGGACCAGGCCGGGATGTGGAACGGCCGCGATGCCGCGAAGGAAATCGACACCAACGGTGTACGGTTCGCGGATATCACAGCCTTTGGGGAGGGCCTGATTACCCGCGGCGTGCTGCTCGACGTCCCTCGACACCGGAAAGTCTCTCATGTCGCAATCGACCGGCCCGTCAGCGGCGCCGAGCTGGAAGCAATTGCCCGCGCGCAGAACGTCACCATCGAACCTGGAGATGCGTTGCTGGTGCATTGTGGACGAGAAGCGTTTCTGAAGACGGCCGGACGATACGGAGGCGTGACCGAGCCACGGCCCGGCCTTGATTCATCATGCGCACGGTTCATTCGCGACCGTGACGTCGCTGTCCTCGTGTGGGACATGCATGACGCCGTGCCCGACAAGAGCGGTGTTCCGTTTCCCGCGCACGGGGTTTTGTACACCTATGGCGTCGCTCTCGTGGATAATGCGTTGCTCGAACCACTGGCGCGCGCCTGCGCCGAGGAACGGCGTTACGAATTCATGTTCATGGCGCTACCGCTCAAGATCGCACGCGGAACTGGCAGTCCGGCCAATCCGATCGCCCTTTTCTAGCACTGCCGGGAGCCGCCCAGGTCGGAGGATGCACCGTGTCGACGAAAAAGCTGAAACGCCGCGCTTACGAGGACAAGCTCGCGGAACTGCATTTCGAGTTGGTCAAGATGCAGTACTGGATCAAGGAGACCGGCCAGAAGATCGTCCTGATTTTCGAAGGCCGCGATGCGGCGGGAAAGGGGGGAGCGGTCAAGTCCATCAGCGAGCCACTCAACCCCCGCGGCTGCCGGATTGTCGCACTGGGCACACCTTCCGACCGGGAGAAGACGCAGTGGTACTTCCAGCGCTACATCGCCCACCTCCCGGCGGCTGGCGAGATCGTGTTGTTCGACCGCAGTTGGTACAACCGCGCGGGCGTGGAGCATGTAATGGGTTTCTGCAGCGACGACGAGTACAACGAGTTCCTGCGCGCCTGTCCCGAGTTCGAACGAATGTTAGTGCGGTCGGGCATTACGGTGTTGAAATACTGGTTTTCGGTCAGTGACGAGGAACAGGAGCGACGCTTCAAGGAGCGGGCGGGCAACCCGGCGCGGCGATGGAAACTGAGTCCGATGGACCTCGAATCCATGCCCAAGTGGGTCGAGTACCTCGAGGGCGAAGGACGAGATGTTCCGCCACACGGACATCAAGGAGGCTCGCTGGTGGACCGTTGAGGCCGATGACAAGCGTCGCGCGCGCCTCAACTGCCTCGCCCATATTCTGAGCTCGGTCCCTTACCGCGACGTGACCCCGCCTCCACTGAGCCTACCGAAGCGCCGGCGTCGCCAGGACAACTACAAACGGCCGCCAAAATCTTCACAACACTTCGTACCGGACGTGAAGCTATGACGTATGCCGCGGCTTGCAGCCAACGGCGGCCCAGGCCATCATGAGGCCGCCGCGGCGGAAGCGCATCTTCCTTACGCGCAGCCAGACAAATGGGCTATCGACCCGAACTCTACGACCTCGTCACACCTTCCACCTTCCAGGGCGACGTGGAATGGTACCGTGGCAAGGCGCAGCAGTGCAGCGGTCCTGTGCTCGAACTCGGCGCCGGGACGGGGCGAGTCACGCTGGCGGTTGCCGAGGCGGGTCTTGCGATTCACGCACTGGATCGGAGCGAGGCTATGCTCGGCGCACTGCAGGCCAAGCTCTCCAAGCTTCCTCGAGATATCGGCCACCGCGTGACGCCGATCCTCGGAGACATGCGAACGTTTGACCTGCCAGAGCGGTTCGCGCTGATCATCGCCCCGTTCCGCGCCTTTCTGCACAACGTCACAGAACAGGATCGGTTGGCCTGCCTTGATCGGGTGCGGCATCATCTGCGTCCCGGCGGGCACTTCGCGTTCAACGTGTTCCACCCGTCACTGGAGTACATGGCGCGCCACGCGGGGCCACTGGCGGGTGTGTGGCGCTCGGTCGCGACCTTTGAGTTGCCTGGCGGCGGCTACGTCGTCAGGTTGGAAGCCAATCGGTACGATACGGTCCACCAGGTCGTCCACTCGCAGCATCGTTACGAAGAGTACGGACCAGACGGGACACTCGATCGGACCCACTTGTTCAGGCTCGACCTCGCATACCTTTATCCTGGCGACCTTCGGCGCCTACTGACACAGGCTGGTTTCGGCAACATCACCATCAACGGTGGCTTCTCTGGTAACGAGTTCAGCCAAGACGCCGACGAATTGGTTGTCGACGCATCGTAGGCGAGGTGCCTGACGAGCGCGTGACGCCCGACGCGCAGCAGTTTTACGACAGGCGTAACTCTCATACGCCGCCGGTAAGTCGCCAGCGCTGGCGTTGACGGCGGCGCAGCGTGAGACGGATGGCTCAGCGCGAGGCCGTCGCGGCGAACGCGCTCGTTATGGCGAGCCGAACGGCGAGATACGTGACGCCGCCCCAAACAATCAGTCCGACGAGCGCGAGCGTCAGGAGCAGGAGCGGCCGGTCCACCAGAGTGCCGAGCGCCGCGAGCCGTATCATCGGCTCACGCAGTTCCGCCACCCGTTGAAGCGGCTCCTGCAGCGCCGCGAGCTCGTTCATCGCGCCCCTGAGATCGGCGACGGCCGAAAGTTGCTCCCGCAAGGCTGAGACGTTCGTCAACGGCTCGCGCAGCGAGGCGACGCTGTCCAGGCTCGCGCGCATGAGCGCGAGGCGCTCCATTGGCGCGCTGAGCGCCGCCGCGGCATCCAGGCTCGGCTGCAGGTTCACCAGGCCCCGCATCGGTTGCTCGAGACGGGCCACCGCCTGCATGTGCGGCGCGAGGCCGGCAACGTCGGCCATGGGTTTCTCGAGCGCGGCGACTTCTTTCAACGTCGGATTGAGACCGCCGACCGACGCCATCGGCTCTTTCAGCGCCTCGAAGCTCTTGATCCCTTCCTCACTGACCTTCGTAGAATGTTTGACGACGTCGTTATTGGCTGTAATGGCCGCGGTGCTCGCCTCGATCGCCTGGAGATTTCGCTGAAGCAGCGTAGGCAGCGAACACGCCGCGCCGCTGGCGATCGCGAGCACCGGCATGATGCGCAGAACGGTGCCGGACATGGCATCTCCTCCCGTGGAACTGCTGTGCCGCACGACACACAGCAAACCAGACGCCAGTCCGGATCCAAGCTCGGCCGCGAGGGGATGTCGAACGAGCGCGCCCCGCAGTCGAGTGCTGCGGCGGCGCTACATGGTGCTATCGTGCCGGTGCGCCTCGCGCCAAGGAGTTCTGATGCGGATCCTGCTGCTGTCGATGCCGGATTCCTTCGAGCACACACCGACGATCGCCATTCGCATGCCCAACGGCGCGCTCGGTTCGCTCGCCGGCAATCTCGATGGGCACCACCAGGTGGCGATTGCCGACCTCGTCCTCGTGCAATCGTCCGTGCAAGCGACACTTGCATCGCTGGTGCGCGGTCTCGAGCCCGACGTGGTCGGACTGTCGGTGATGACGTTTCAGCGGCCGACGGCGCGCCGCATCATCGCGCTGGTTCGCGCGCTCAAGCCTGGAGTGCGCGTCGTCGTCGGCGGCTACGACCCGAGCCTGGCGCCCGACGCATGGACGCACCCCTCGATCGGCGTCGATGCGATCGTCCGTGGTGAAGGTGACGTCACCTTTCGAGAGCTGATTCGAGCCTGGGAACGAGGGCAAACGCCGGCCGGCGTGGATGGTGTGTGGTATCGCGACCGATCGGGCCTGCACCGCAATCCTGCGCGGACGATCGCGACGCTGGATGCGGACGCCGTTCGACCGCCGAATCGTGCCGCGCGAGTGCTGTCCGGCTACACGCTGCTCGGGCGGCCGGTGGATGTCGTCGAGACGTCGCGAGGCTGCACCTTCGACTGCAGCTTCTGCTCGATCATCGAGATGCGCGGACGCAACTTCCATCGCATTCCGATCGACCGTGTCGTTGCCGACATCGCCGACGCCAGGGCGCGCGGCGCGCGGTCGATCTTTCTCATCGACGACAACATCACGCTCGACGTCGCGCGCTTCCAGGCGCTCTGCGAGGCCATCATCCGCGCACGCCTGAATCGGCTCGACTATCACGTGCAGGGGATGACGGCGCCGATCGCGGCGCATGCCACGACGCTCGTGCCGCTGATGCGGCGGGCCGGTTTTCGCTACGTGTTCCTCGGGATTGAAAACGTCCTGGACGACGACCTGGCGTTTCTGAAGGCGGGCGCCAAGAACAGCCGCTATCAGAAGGGCAAGCGCGTCAATACAGCTCGTGCCGCGATCGACGCGCTGCACCGGCACGGTCTGCTCGTCGTCGGCGGGCTCATCGTCGGCAACCCGGACGACCGGCGCGAGTCGGTGGCCGCCAACCTGTCATTTGCCGCGAAGCATGTCGATTGGCCCTACATCCAGCATCCGACGCCGTATCCGGGCACGCCGATGACGCGCGACTTCGAGCAGCGCGGGCTCATCATCAGCGACCGCGTCGAGGAGTACGACGGGACGACGGCGGTCACGCGGGCGGCGCATCTCGAGGCCCAGGAAATCGAGTTCATGCGCTGGAAGGCCGAGCGCTGGATGAAGGTGCGGCACATGCCGGCGGTTTTTCGGCACGACCCGATGTTCGTGGCGCGCAACTGGCGCCAGATGCTCGCTCATACCTTCCGCGGTACGAGCTGGCGTTCGGCGCTCGGGCTCGAGGACGCCCGCGCCGCTTTCCGCCGCTATCGCGCGCTGCGCGCGCGCGAACGGCAATACCTCGACTGGCCGGATCCGTTGCAGCGCTCGCCGGCGCGTTATGAAGCAAGCGAAGCGCAGGAGCCGAGTAGAATCAGCCGCGCGGTCGCCGCGGGTGAGGCGCAGGCGCGTTAGATTGGACTCAAACGGGCAGGACGGGGAGGAGACTGGTGACTCGCTTTCATCTGGCGCAGGTGAACATCGGGCGCGTTCGAGCGCCGCTCGAAGACCCGATCATGGATGGATTTCGCTCTCAGCTCGACGTCATCAACGCGCTGGCCGATCGCAGCCCGGGTTTTGTGTGGCGACTCCAGACCGAAGAGGGCAATGCGATGGCGATTCGGCCCTATCCCGACGAGCGCATGGCCATCAACATGTCGGTGTGGGAATCTCTCGAAGCGCTTCAGCACTTCGTCTACCGAAGCGCGCACGTCGGGCCGCTCCGCGACCGGTCGCAGTGGTTCGAGCCGATCAAGGGACCGATCCTCGCACTGTGGTGGGTTCCTGCCGGACACATTCCCACTGTCGCCGAGGCGATCGAGCGCCTGCGCCACCTCGAGGAACACGGACCGTCGCCAGAGGCCTTCACGTTCAGGAAGGCTTTCCCACCTCCGGGCGGGCGGGCCGGCGATGCGCCAGGCCTCGATGCAGCATTGTGCGAGTGGGCGACTTAGCCTCGTTGCACATGGTCTTCACCAAACGTCTTCGCGACGGAATCCGGCGCGGAAGAATCCGGTGCAGCGTTCGCATCTGGAGACGCCTCCATGTAAAGGTGGGCGGCCGTTACCAGATGGACGATGGGCACATCGTCGTGGATTCGATCGCGCCGATGACGCTGACCGACGTCAGCTACGATCTGGCGCGTGAATCGGGGTTCGAGAGCGTCGAGGATTTGCTGCAAGTCGCAAAACACGGCAGCGGCGACCAGGTGTACTTGATTCGCTTCCACTACCTGCCTCCGGGCGCGTGGGACACGCCAAAGGACAGGCATAGGCAGAGGGCCCGGTCGTCATGAGGTATGGCGGCCCGTCATGAAGCGACGACGAAAGATCGTTGTCTATATCGCGACGAGCGCGGACGGCTATATCGCCAGGCCGGACGGCGATGTCGAATGGCTCAATCGCCGGCCCCGCACAGTCGACTACGGCATGCGCCAGTTCTACCCGACGGTGGACACGATTCTTTGGGGCCGCAAGACGTATGAGTGGCTCCTGAACTATTACAAGAAGCGAGGAAAGACCAAGGGGCTGTTCGACGCGAAGGTTGCCAACTATGTGTTCTCGCGAAAACCGCCACGGCGACGCCCGGCGGAGGTGGAATTCGTATCGGAGCCGGTAAAAGCGTTTGCGCAGCGCCTGCGGGCGGCGCCGGGCAAACAGATCTGGATGATGGGCGGCGGCGAACTGATCGCTTCGTTCCTCGATGCCGGAGAGATCGACGAGTTCGACATCCACGTCATCCCCGTTTTTATCGGCAAGGGAATCCCGCTCGTGGCGCCAGGTCATCGGGATATTTCGCTGCGCCTGCTCGCATCGAAGAAGTACCGGACGGAGTCGTTCGATTGCGGTACAGAGTCGCGCGCAAGCGGCGGTAAGCGCGGCACCCAGGGAATCGCGTGATACCGCCACCCGAGAGGCGCGCGTGAGCGATTTGCGACTACGACAGACGGCCGCGATTGGGCTGGTTATCGGCGCGGTCCTGGGCATGGCTGGCACGTTTGCCCCTTCTGCGTCATGGCGCGGGTTGGCGTGGGGCCTGGATGGCACCGCACTTGTCGTTGCCGCCGCGCTGCTTACCATTCACCACTTTCGCCGTGGCAACGATGTGGCGGCAGCGGGTTTTCTGGTCTTTGTCGCCGGCGAAGCGCTGATTGTCTCTGGCGCGGCGATGGACCTGGTGGCGAGCGCCCCCTCGTTCGCGGCCGGGACGGCTTTATGGGCTGCCTCGCTGGCTCTCGTCAGCGCGTCTGGCGCGATGCCCGGGTTGGTCAGGGCCGTCGGAGTCATCGGATCGGTGTTGTTCGCAGTCGTGGCCGTGCAGATCTTTCAGGGGCGTGCGCTCACACCGCTGTCAGAGCCGTTGCCGTTCTTCGCTTATCCTTTCCTGGCCGCCACACTGTTCGGGTGGGCGTGGGTGCACTACCGAGAGAGCCGGTAAGGATCTCCGGCGAGCGCAGGGCGAGCGGCGTGCAGGACGACTGCGGACTCTCGTGCGTCGATGAATGGGGTTCTTCGATGAAAGCGTACATACTGACGTCCGGCGCCATCTTCGGCCTCATCGTCCTCGCGCACGTGCTGCGAGTCATCGTCGAGGGGCCGGTGCTCGCACGCGACCCATTCTTCGTGATCGCCACTATCGTGGCGAGCGCTCTCTGCTCCTGGGCCGTGCGACTGCTCCGGCTGGCGCCGCGACTGTAGATCATGGAATTGCCACGGAGAATCGCGCGACGGACCCAACGCCCGGGCGTGGAAGAGTGACTCAGCTCTTCTCCACAGGCAGCGCTCTCGCGCCTGCGCTGGCCCAGGCCCTGGACGACAGCGGTTTCGTGGGTGGCCGATGCTCGGATTCATCGTGATGATCGACGAGTTCCGCGACGAGAACGGTGCGACGCGCTTCCTGCCTGGCTCTCATCGATCGGCAATCGATGCTTCCGGTCAACCGCAAGCCGCAGAGCACCTCCTGGCGGCATGCGGGCCGGCCGGTTCCGTGATCGTCTACAACGGATCGGTGCTGCATGGCCACGGAGCGAACATGACCGACCGTCCGCGCCGCTCGATCCAGGGCGCTTATATCCGTCGCACCGCCAAGTCAGTCGTTGACCTTGCGCTCGGATGCGTCCTGAAACGACGGAGCGAATCGGACCGCTTGCGAAGTATCTGATCGACGTGTGACCTGAAGTGTCAACGAATCTCCCGGCCGCGATTCGCGCATTCGTTGACGACGCCGATGGCGAGCCGATCGGGCATGGAAAGTCCGGGGCTGCCGTTCGCCGGTACGAAGGGCGCTCGAGGATGCTTTTTCTCAAGACCCAGGCAGTGACCGATGCCGGCAGTCTCCGCGACGAGGCCGATCGCCTGCACTGGCTCAACGGACGTGTGCCCGTGCCCAACGTCGTCGCCTTCGCGCAACAAGACGACTGCGAGTATCTGCTTCTCACGGGCTTGCCGGGTGTGAACGGCGTGGACGCAAGCCTTGAACGGCCTGCGGACGTCGTCGCTGGATTGGCCGACGCGCTGAAGAGCCTTCATCAGCTCCCGGCCGCTGGATGTCCATTCGAGCAGACCGTGTCGGTCCAGGTCGAGCGCGCTCGCCAACGTGTTTGCGCAAACCTGGTGGACGAGGACGATTTCGACGAGGAGCGGTTGGGGCGTGCGGCTCGCGACGTGCTCGTGGAGCTCGAAGCGTGGCGGCCAGACGATGAGACGCGCGCATTGACGCACGGCGATCCATGCCTTCCGAATGTGCTCTTCAGCGAGGGCAGCTTCACCGGGTTCGTGGACTGCGGACGGTTTGGCGTGGCCGATCCGTATCAGGATCTTGCCCTCGCAGCTCGAAGCATCGGCTCCAATCTCGGGCCCGACTGGGTGTACGTGTTCTTCGACCGCTACGGACTTGCGGCGCCCGATCGCCGAAAGCTCTCGTTCTATCGGTTACTCGACGAGTTCTTTTGACCTCGCTGTGCCCACGACCATGGACAACCACGAAGCTCGGACGCTCTTGGGAAAGCAGATGACGATGTGGCGCGGCCGCTCCTATGCGGAGCTGCGCGAGCTCGTCGGATCGGACCAGCGCTTCGACGTGGTGGGCTGCAGCGGCACTCGTTATCAAGGGGACGTGCAGGTGGTCTGGGACGCCGCGCCGGACGGGGCGATTCGCGTGATGGCTTCGATCGACGATGGTGGCTGGCGCGCGTTCGTCCCGATCGTGGACGATTTCATTCGTGCGCCGGACGGTACGTTCGTCGGCGAGTAGGGCCGGTTGCCGCTTTACCAGGTGAGCGAGTAGAACGTGGGCGAAGATCAGCCATTCAGAACAATCTCGATCGTCGTGTTCCTCGTCATACTTCCGATCGGGCTCTATCACCGGATCCGATCGCAAGCGACCGGGGAGACGCTCGATCGGCGGCAGGAGGGCCGCTTCATTCTGGCGACGCTGCGACCAATAGGCGCCGTGTTCTGGCTTGGCGCCATCGCCTGGATGCTCGAGCCCGCCTGGTTGATGTGGGCGCGCGTGGCGGTGCCGACCTGGCTCCGCTGGATTGCCGTCGGCCTGTTGATCGGTGGGGTCTGGATGCTCGCATGGACGTTCCGCTCGCTTGGCAGCAACCTGACGGACACGGTCGTCACCCGAAAACGCCACAGCCTCGTGGTGCATGGGCCGTACCGGTGGATTCGGCATCCGCTCTACACCTCGGCCGCGCTGCTGACGACAGCGGTTTCGCTGCTCGCCGCAAACTGGTTTCTGCTGCTCTGCGGCCTCACCGCATGCGGCCTTCTGATCGTGCGGACCAGGATCGAGGAGCAGAATCTGTTGGCTCGCTTCGGCGACGACTATCGACGCTACATGGAACGCACCGGCCGCTTTCTGCCCGGCGTTGGCGCCGCGCGGCGTGGTCGATAGGAACGCTGGAAGCGAGCAGACGCCCCGCGGGTAGTATCATCCGCGCACGACATCATCTGCGTGCGAGTTTTGATCCAACGAAGGCTGATCAGTTTCCAAGGAGCCTATGGCTGGCAAAACCAGCATTGACACGCGTGTGAAACAGTCGCTGGCCTGGCTCGAGCGCGGCGGCAGCAAGCGCAATCGCGACGGGATGGCCAGGTACGCCATCGTCGCGCCGAAGGCGTTTGGGGTTTCGGTGGGCGCGATCCGCCAGTACGCCAAGCAGCTCGGGCAGGATCACGAGCTGGCCGGCGGCCTCTGGAAAAGCCAGTGGTACGAAGCGCGTATGCTCGCGGCTTTCGTGGCCGACCCGACGCAGGTCACTCGCCCGCAGATGGACCGCTGGGCGAAGGACTTTGACAACTGGGCGATCTGCGACCACGTCTGCTTTCACCTCTTCGACAAGACGCCGCACGCGTGGGCCAAGATTACGCAGTGGAGCGGCCGGCGCGAGGAGTTCGTCAAGCGCGCCGCCTTCGCGCTGCTGGCGAGCGTCGCGCTGCACGACAAGCAGGCGCCCGACAAGCCCTTCCTTGCCGCGTTGCGGCTCGTCGATCGCGAAGCGACCGACGATCGCAATTTCGTCAAGAAGGGCGTGAGCTGGGCGCTGCGCGGCATCGGCCATCGCAACGCCGCGCTTCGAGCGGCGGCGCTGTCGCGAGCCGAGCGCCTGGTCGCTTCGCCCGACGCCACGGCGCGCTGGGTGGGCCGCGACGCCGTGCGCGATCTCGGAAGGACGCGCCGATCGCGAAAGGCAGGCAGCTGACGGTTCTTCCTTCCATGCACATCAGCGACGCGCAGCGAGAGGTGCGCACCGTGTTCCTCGGCGGCGCCGTCGGCCAGGCGGTGTCGAGCGCGCTTTGGTTTCTCTCGGCGGCGCTGGCCACCTGGATGTCCGTGCGGCAAGGCATCCTGTTGCTGGTGATCGGGGGCGCGTTCATCTTTCCGCTCACGCAGCTGGTCCTGCGGGTGATGGGCCGACGCGCGTCGCTCAGCGCCGACAATCCGATGAGCCAGCTGGCCATGCAGGTGGCGTTCACGATTCCGGTCAACCTGCTGGTCGTCGCCGGCGCCACGCTCTATCGGCTCAACTGGTTCTATCCCGCCTGCATGGTCGTGGTCGGCGCGCACTATTTCCCGTTCGGGTTTCTCTACGGCATGTGGCAGTTCTGGGTGCTGGCGGGGTTGATGATCGGCGCAGGCACGGCGATCGCGCTGCTGCTGCCGGCGTCGTTCAGCGCCGGCGGATGGATCACCGCTGTTCTTCTCCTCGTATTCGCGTTCGTCGGCTGGTCGGTCGCGCGCCGCGAGTCGCGGCCAGGCGCGATCTGAGCGCGTCGATGCGACAACCAGTCAACTCAGGTGCGACGCCCTTGAATCCCGTCTTCGTCACGGGCGCCACCGGCTACGTTGGACGCCCTTTGGTCGAAGCGCTGCTTGCCAGAGGATTTTCCGTGCACGCGCTGGCCCGTCCCGAGTCGGCGCATCGTTTGCCCGAAGGCGCCATGCGCGTGATCGGCAACGCGCTGGACGCGTCCACCTTCGTCGTTGCCGTTCCAGTGGGGGCGACGTTCGTTCATCTCGTCGGCACATCGCATCCGAGCCCCGCCAAGGCGGCGGAGTTCCGGAGGGTGGACCTGGCGTCGGTCATAGCTGCGGTGGACGCAGCGGTCCGCTCCGGCGTGCGGCATTTCGTCTACATTAGCGTCGCGCATCCGGCGCCGGTGATGCGCGCGTACATTGCCGTTCGCGAGGAGGGCGAAGCGCTCGTCAGGGCGAGCGGTCTGCGCGCGACGATAATGCGGCCCTGGTACATTCTCGGGCCCGGACATAGGTGGCCCTATGCGCTCGTTCCCCTCTATGCGATGTTGAAGCTCGTGCCGCGCACACGTGACGCGGCCGAGCGGCTGGGCCTCACCACGCGCTCGCAGATGCTTGCGGCACTGATGCGAGCCATCGAGTCGCCGCCGGCGGAGATGCTGCGGATCGTCGAGGTGCCCGAAATTCGACGCGCCGAAGCCATGTTGACGGCGACACGATGATTTCGTGGTGGATGCCATCGGACTGGCCATTGCGGAGCTGGTGCCACCTGAGTATCGCGCCGTCTCATGCCGACGCGGGCCTCTTCTCCGCAGCGTACGAGGCGCTGCGCGAGGCCGCGCCGGCGCCGTAAGACCGACGAACGCGGTATTCTCTCTCGCAGGCGCGCGGCGAAGCATATGGATACGTTGTGGAACGAGCTGGTGGCTGGTGTGCCCGATCTCCCGCAGGCCATCCGGGTCGTGACACGGATCACACTGGCGACTGTGCTCGGCGCCGTGATCGGCTACGAGCGCGAGCAAACGGGCACGGCCGCTGGCCTACGGACGCACATGCTCGTGGCGTTGAGCTGCGCAATCTTCGTGGTGGCGCCGAGCGAGGACGGCATGTCGGCCAGCGACCTGTCGCGCATCCTGCAGGGCGTGGTGGCCGGCATCGGGTTCATCGGAGCGGGCACGATTCTCAAAAATAGCGACGAACGGCAGGTCGAGGGGTTGACCACGGCCGCGGGCATCTGGCTCACCGCGGCTGTCGGCATCGCGGCCGGCCTCGGTCGCCTCGGACTGGCGATCTCCGTGTTCCTGGCCTGGATTATCCTGGCGCTCGCGACGCGACAGGCGACGCGCTGACACGCGGCCGGGTGGTGAAAGTGCGCGCGGAGCTCGATCACCTCTTCGTAATGTGTTCGGTGGGCGGACCCGAGGCCGAGGGGCTGGTGGAGCTCGGATTCCTCGAAGGGTCGTCCAACACGCATCCCGGCCAGGGCACGTCCTGCCGCCGCTTTTTCTTCCGCAACCTGTATCTCGAGCTGCTGTGGGTGCACAGTCCGAAAGAGGCGCAGAGCTCCGGTGTGCTCGAGACCGGCCTATGGGATCGATGGTCGCGTCGCCACGAGGGCGCGTGTCCGTTCGGAATCGTGTTGCGGCCGTCGAGCGACGCGCAGGATGCGAACGCACCGTTTGCCACGTGGTCGTATCGCCCGGCGTATCTGCCCGCGGGGTTTTCGATAGAGGTTGCGGCGGACACGCCGCCGACGGAACCGGCGTTTTACTGGCTCGGGTTCCACCGCGGCCCGCCGCGGCCACACGACGAGCCGCAAACGCATCGCCCCGGCCAGGTGGTCACGAGCGTTCGTATCGGCACGCCCGTGCATCCGCTTCGAGCCGAGGCGGCGCGCGCCGTGCAATCGCATGGGCTGATTGCATTCGAGCCGGGCGGCGCGCATCGCCTCGAGCTCACGCTCGACGCGGGCTCGCGTGGGCAGTCGGCCGACCTTCGTCCTATGCTGCCGATTCGGTTCTGCTGGTAGGATGCGCGTGCAGCACGCGCGAGCGTTCTCGATCGAGCGGTTTCGCGGTCGAGGCCAGCCCACTCGGCGCACGCAGCGTTGGTTGGCATACACGTCAGAGGAGCGACAGACGATGAGCGGAATCAGACAAACGGCGGAACGGTTTTTCGAGGCATGCGAGACCGGCAAGGGCTGGGAGGTCTGCAAAGAGTACTGCAAGCCGGCGGCGACGTTCTCGGCGCAGGCGGGCGCGCTCGCTGACGTCAAGTCGCTGCAGGGCTACACCGATTGGATGAAGGGGCTGTTCACACCGGTGCCCGACGGGCGCTATGACCTTCGCACGTTTGCCGTGGACACCGACCGCAACAGCGTCATCGCGTACGCCGTGTTCAAGGGAACGCACACCGGTCAGGGCGGTCCGGTGCCTCCGACGGGCAAGAAGGTCGAGGCCGACTACGTCTACGTGATGGAGTTCGACGGCGATCGTATCCGCCATATGACGAAGATCTGGAACGACGGCGTCAGCCTCCAGCAGCTCGGCTGGGCGTAGCCCGTCGCGTGCCGGCCTCAACGGGCGACGCCTTCGCGCCCGCGATGCCGAGCGGCGGCCGCTGAAGAAAATCTGCTCGTGCCGCGTCTCAATCAGTGGTGGTCAGCCTGAAGGAACAGGAGGTCACCCCGGCGCTCCTCGACGCGTGCCGCCGGGGCGACCGCGACGCCTTCCGCCTGCTCTATGAGGCGCGCTCGGACAAGGTGTATTCGATCGCGCTGTACTTCTTCCACGGCGACGCGGCGACCGCCGCCGACGTCACGCAGCAGGTGTTTCTCAAGTTGATGGACAGCATCGGCCAGTTTCGCGGCGATGCGGAGTTTTCGACCTGGCTCTATCGATTCGTCGTCAACGCGTGCGTCGACCGCACGAGGCGCGCGGGGGCGCGGGCGTTGCCAGGCGATCCGGACCTGCTCGACGAGCTGCCGGCCGAAGGTTCGCCCGAAGATGCGTTCGCGCGGGCCGAATTGGCGGCATCGGTCCAGGCCGCGGTCGCGCGGCTGACGCCGACGATCCGTGTCGCGATCCTGCTGCGC
The DNA here is from genome assembly GCA_963807105.1 of uncultured Acidobacteriota bacterium. Taxonomy (GTDB): domain Bacteria; phylum Acidobacteriota; class Vicinamibacteria; order Vicinamibacterales; family UBA2999; genus DASPWV01. Next base: position 398,301 of record CAWEAM010000009.1, read on the forward strand.
TATTTCGAGGAGCTCTCGTACGCCGAGATGGCCAACGTGCTCAAGTGCTCGATTGGCACCGTCGCTTCGCGATTGAGCCGCGGGCACCAGCTGCTCGCGCAGGCGCTCGCGCCGCTGCGCGCGAGGACGCCGGAGGGGAAGCGCTGATGTTGCAGCGACATGTCATGGAACGTCTCGCTGCGCTTGCCGACGGTCAGCTCGACGCCGCGGAGGCCGCCAAGGTCCACACGCATCTCGCTGCCTGTGCGTCGTGCCGAGACGCGCGAGAGCAGCATGCGTTTGCCGCGTCGCTGATGAACGAGCTGGCGGTCGTCAAGGCGCCCGCCGCGATCTGGACGGCCATCGAACGCGAGCTCGATCGTGTGCCGGTTTCGGATCGCGCACCGCGGGACACTCGCCGAATCGGCGGGTGGTGGACACTCGCGCCGGCCGGCTGGCGCCCGGCCGTTGCCCTGGCCGGCATGCTTGCGCTCGCGGCGATCGTAGCCGTCGTCTGGCAGGCGCGCCCTGCGCCGGCGCCGTGGGACGTGGTCAGGATGGACCCGTCGGCGCCGGGACGGCTCGCTCAAGGCGAGTGGATCGAAACCACCGCCACGTCGCGTGCGATGGTCAGAATCGGCGAGATCGGCACGGTGGAGATCGCCCCGAACACGCGCGTGCAGCTCATCGCCGCGCGTGCCGATGAGCAGCGCCTCAACCTGGCGCGCGGCACGATCAGCGCGCAGATTCTCGCGCCGCCGCGGCTGTTCTTCGTCGAGACGCCCGCGAGCACCGTCGTCGATCTCGGCTGCGCCTACACGATGACGGTTGACGAGGCCGGAGATGGCGAGTTGCGAGTGACTTCGGGTTGGGCCTCGCTCGAGTGGAGCGGTCGCGAGTCGCTGGTGCCAGCTGGAGCCAGCTGTCCGACGCGGCCCTCGGTCGGACCGGGCACACCGTCGTTCGACGACGCGACGCCGCGATTGCGCGAGGCGCTGCTACGCTTCGACTTCGCAGGTGGTGGCGAAGATGCGATCGGTGCCGTCCTCTCCGAAGCGCGTCCACGCGACACGCTGACTCTTTGGCATCTGCTGTCGCGCGTGGATGCCGGTGAGCGCGTGCGCATCTTCGATCGGATGGTCGCTCTGACACCTCTGCCGCCCGGCGTGGCGCGTGACAAGGCACTGGCCCTCGACCCTGAGACGCTGAAGCTCTGGCGGGAAGAGCTGGCTTGGACCTGGTAGGCGGCGGTTCGTGGTTCAAGTGAACCGAAGAAACCGGATGGCTGTTTCGTCCAACAAGGAGAGCGAGCAATGCGACGCCTTCGAATCGTGCTTGTGACAGCGGCGGTTGGCGTGTTCGGGTCCGCGGCAGTCGCGACCGCGCAGGAGTTCACGCTGCAGGTCGGCCTGCCGATCGCGGGCAGTGCCCAGCCGGCCAAGAGCTCGCTGCTGGTGGTGCGCCCAGGCGGCTGCGCCAATCCGGCGAGCGCGCAGATCACGGCCACTGCGGAAGGGATCGTCGACGGTGCGCGCCGCAGCGTTCCGCTGACGCTGAACCCGCTTCCTACGCCGGGGGTGCACGCCGTGCCGAAGGAGTGGGTCCGTGGCGGTGCCTGGATCGTCAGCTTGACCGGCACGTGTGCCGGCAAGCACGCGGGAGCGATCGTGCCGCTGGGACCCAACGCGACGTTTCGCCGCGAAACGGTCAGGCAACTGGCGCATGCCCCCACGGCGGAGGAAATCGAGGCGTCGCTGAAGTCGCTCACCACAGGAGGGCAGAAATGAGACATATCCTGGCGACGGGAGCGCTCATCGCGGCGGTCGCGATAGGCCTCGAAGCAAGCGATCGCGTCGGCATCTACGCGGTGATCGACAAGGTGGTGTTCGAGCCGAGCGCCGACACGCCCGAGCGGATTCAGTTGTGGGGCGCGTTCGCCGTGGCGGCGCCGAACGATCGCAATCTCTATGACGAAGTGCAGCGCGGCTACATGTATTTCCGCGCCGCCGAATCGCGCGACCTCGCGCGAAGAGAGTGGAACGATCTACAGGCGCTCGCCGGCAGCGGGCGAATCGTCGCCTTCAGCAGCCGCTTCGGCCAGTCGGTGCGCGTGCGTGCGGCGAGCGAACTGCCACAGTCGCCGGACAAGTACGTGCTCGGCATCGGCATCCAGACGATGCGGGCCGATCGCGACTACGGTCCCATCAAAGCGCTGGCCGCGCACATCAGCCGGTGACGCCATGGCCGCGCGGTGGGATCTTCTGCTGGTCGCACTCGCGGGCGTCCACGCCGCGGCGGTCCTGACGCTTCCGGGCGCGCCGCTCATTGCCATCGGCGTTTGGTGGAACTCCAACACGATCGCTCACAACTTCATCCACCGGCCGTTCTTTCGGCGCCGCGCGCTCAACCTGCTTTTCTCGTCGGCCCAGAGCATGCTGCTCGGCATTCCGCAGCGGCTCTGGCGCGATCGCCACCTGGCGCATCACGGCGGCTGCGCCTGGCGGCTCGAGTGGTCGGCTCAACTGGCAATCGAAGCCACGTTGGTAACCGCGCTATGGAGCACGCTGGCGATCGTCGACCCAGGCTTCTTCCTGTTCGTCTATCTCCCGGGCTACGCCTGTGGCCTCGCGCTGTGCGCGGCGCAGGGCTACCTCGAGCATGCTGGCGCGACGACGAGTCACTACGGATGGCTCTACAACACTCTCTGCTTCAACGACGGCTATCACGTGGAGCATCACGCGTATCCCGGCGTTCACTGGCGTGCGCTGCCGCGGCGCGTCGTCGCGGGTGCGCCGGCGAGCCGCTGGCCGGCGCTCCTTCGCTGGATCGACGATGTCACGCCGGCTCACCCGAAGCGCTCTTCCCGCAGGGTCCTGCCGGCAGCGTCCCAGCTGCTCGACGCACTCGAACGCCTCGTCTTGCGGCTCCCTCGCCTGCAGCGTTTTGTGCTCGGCGTGCACCGCACGGCGATTGGCGCGCTGCTGCGCGAGCTCCCGCCGCCGGCGCGAGTAGGCATCGTCGGCGGCGGCTTGTTCCCCCGCACGGCCATTCTTCTGCGCGAGCTGGTGCCACGGGCCGATCTCGTGGTCATCGACACCGACGCGCGACACCTCGATACCGCACGAGAGATGATCGACGGCCGCGTGACATTTCAGCACGCGTGGTTCTCGGCAACGGAGCCGGCCGAGGAATTCGATCTCGTTGTGATTCCGCTCGCCTTTCAGGGTGATCGCGCGTCGATCTACGAGCGTCCTCCGGCGCGGGCGGTCCTAGTGCACGATTGGATCTGGCGCCGTCGCGGACGGGGACACGTCGTCTCCTTCGCACTGCTCAAGCGTGTGAATCTGGTGCGCGCGTGAGGGCTATCAGCCTGCTGATCGTCTTCGTGCTGGCCAAGGCCCTCGTCCTGTCGGCGCGCGACATCGAGTGGAGCTGGTCGGCCGTGGCGGCCTTTTTCTGGCAGGACGTTGCCGTCGCGATTGGCATGTGCGCCGTGGAATGGCCGGCCTCGATAGCGCGCACTGGATCGCGTGTGGCGTGGCTTGCATACGGCGCGCTGGTCGGATACACGGCGGCGAACGTTCCGGTGATGGCCGTCCTCTCGACGCCGCTCACCTGGCCGATGCTGCGCGCGACGAGCGGTACGCTAGCCGATTCGATCCTGCTGTACGTCACTGGCCGCACCACGCTGCTCCTGCTGCTGACGCTTGGCGCCGGATCAGTCGCGCCCGTGCTCGTCGCGCGGGCGCCGCGGATATCTCGACGCCTCACGGTCGGCGTCGCCCTAGCGTTCATCGCTCTCGGCGCCTCGGCGGCGTCGTGGGTCGATACCGGCGGTCTGCACCGCAACGTCATCGTTGCGCTGGTGGCGAGCGGCTTGCCGCGGGTTGACGCGCGCGCGGCGGCGGCCACCTGGACGACGCCCGTGCTCGAGGAGACGCCTGGCGACGACTACTCGTACCTTCGCGGCCGGGCGCACGGTCATGACGTCGTCCTCGTGAGCCTGGAGTCCACTGCAGCACAGTATCTGCGGCTGTATGGAGCGACCGAGAACCTGACGCCGCGGCTCGACGAGCTCGCACGCCGGGCGCTCGTCTTCGACAATGGCTACGCGGCCTATCCCGAAAGTATCAAGGGTCTGTTCTCGATCTTGTGCTCGACGTTCCCGGCGTTCGATACCACGCCGGCGATGTACGAACGCGCTCCGTGCCAGCCGCTGCCGGCCATCCTCGCCGCGAACGGCTATCGCACCGCGCTCTTTCATTCCGGGCGATTCGCCTACCTGGGAATGGAGTCGATCGTTCTGCGTCGCGGCTTTCAGACGCTCGAGGACGCCGGGCTCATCGGCGGACGCCACGAGTCGAGCTTCGGCGTGGACGAGCCGTCCACGGTAGCGCGCATGCTGTCGTGGATCGATTCTCTGGCGCCCGGCGAACGCTTCTTCCTCACCTATTTGCCCATCGCCGGCCACCACCCGTACGAGGCGCCAGGAGACGGACCGTTTCCTGACGACCAGGAAATCGGACGCTATCGCAACGCGCTCTACTACGCCGATCACTCACTGGGTGCGCTGATCGATGGTCTTCGTGCGCGCGGGCGCGATCGCAACACGCTCTGGATCGTGCTCGGCGATCACGGCGAGGCGATGGGGCAGCACGACGGCAACTACGGCCACACGTTTTTTCTCTACGAGGAAAACGTCCGCGTGCCGTTCCTCGTGGCGGCGCCCGGTCTCGTCGCCGGCACTGCGCGCAGCCGCACGGTTGTGAGTCTGATCGATACCGCACCAACGATCCTCGATCTGCTCGATATTGCGATCCCTGCCGCGCACCAAGGCCACTCCGCACTCGATCCCGGATCGCGCATGGCCCTGTTCTTCACGGACTATTCACTGCCGCTGGTCGGACTGCGCGATGGCCGATGGAAGTTCGTTCACGACCTCGAGTCGGGCCGCTCGAAGCTTTTCGACCTGCTGAGCGATCCCGGCGAGCAGTCGAACCTCGCCGATCGTCATGCCGCACGCGCGGCCACGTATGGGCACCTGCTGCAAGGCTGGAGCGCCGCGCAGAAGGCGCATTTGTTGGACGTTGCCCACTTGCAGCCTGTGGTGAAAGACGGAATGTGGCCGGCGCCCGGTGTCAACTGTTCTTTCCCTTGCGGGTCGCGCGCGCCTTGACCCATGACACGTAGTCCTTGGGGACGTCGAGCTCCTTGAGCTCGTTCCACGCGGCGATTGCCTCTGCACGCGTCGCCCCATTATCGGCTTCGAGGAAGTCAGCGACGAAGTTGATGTAGCGACCGTGAGGGACCCTCTCGAATCGCGGCATTTTGTTCAGGGCAACGTACTGCCGCGCGAGATCGCCGTACGTGGGGTGCTTGCCGCTCGTGATCTGTTCTTCGCGCCAGTGGTTCAGCCGATACCAGACCCCCGACTTCTCACGAATATCCGGCGCCATCATACGGGCCTGTGCGACGATGAAGTCCTTCGTTTCACGGTTGCTCGTGTAGTTCTCAATCCGGAGCTTCAGGCTGAGGCCACGGTCAACGTCCTTTACGCCCGTCTTGCGCAGCAAACGCTTCGTCGGCAAGGCGGCCCTGCCCGTGCGTAGGAACGCCACGATGGCCTTTTCGAGTTCGTCTTTTCGCAGCTTTTGCGCCGCTGGGATACCGATGCGCTCGGCAAAGTTCTTCAATTGGTCGAGATACCAATAGCTGTTCTCGAAGTCGCGCACCGTCATGGTCGGAGAGAGGGCGCTGGCCATACTGCGACAGCTTACCTCTTGCCGCGACGAGGTCCGAGGGCGTAGGTTCTCCGCTCACCAGTCATGGGATCGACCGGTTCGCTCCTGCGTGCTCATTGACGCGACGACGCTGGATGCGAATGCCGGGCAGGTTCCATGTTGACAAAGCGCATATATCTGCCTATAAATGCGGGCATGCGTCGGAAGCCGGGCACCCTGCTCCCGCTCGAAACGGCCATCTGCGTCACGGCCGCCGCGCTCCTGCGCGGCGGCACGCACGAATTCCACGGCTATGAAATCGCCAAGCGCCTGGGCGAGGCGGCAGATCGCCGCCTGCTCACCGCCTACGGGACGCTGTATCGCGCGCTCGGCCGGCTCGAGCAGATGGCGCTGCTGCGCAGCCGCTGGGAGGATCCGGAGATCCCCGCGCGCGAGAACCGGCCGGGTCGTCGACTCTACACCCTGACCGCCGCGGGTGAGGCGGCAGCGCGTGACGCGCGGAAAATCGTTGCACAACTAACGCCGCGGCGGACGCGGCGCCGAGTGGCCCCAGCATGAGATCCGCGCTGCTGCCGCTCGCGACGAGGCTGGTGCGCGCGTGGACGTGGGTCTACACCAGGGGCCTGCCGCGAGCGGAGCGGACTGCACGCCGGGCGGAGATCGACTCGGATCTCTGGGAACTCGAACACGATCCCGAGGCGCCGCAGCGAGGATGGGCCGCGACGCACGTATTGGCCCGACTGCTCATCGGCATCCCCGACGATCTCGCGTGGCGCATGGATGTCGGCGCGACCGCGCATCGTGCGCCGGTGAGGGTGCTCGCCGCGGCTGGCATGATGCCGGGCCCCGGGCGCGTATCGGCATTTGGGCTTTCGGCGACCGTTCACGTCGTCGCCATTTCGGCCGTGATGTGGCTGGCTTCGCGCGGTCCCGTGTCTTCGCCGAATCCGGGTACGGCCGCGCAGCGCCAGGCGGGCATCGAGCACCGTCTCCCTCCCCACGCATCGTTGTGGAAACAGCTCGTCAGGCACGAACCCAACAACGAGTCGGTCATGACCATGCCTGTGCAGAGCGGTGCGACTCCAGGGAATAGGCGAGCTTTTGGCGTAGTGCGTGCGGTAGCCGTCGCCGTGGCCGCGCGCGTGGGCTTGATCACCTCGCCTCATCTCGCCGCCCAAGCCCCGCCCTCCGCGAGTAGGCCGTCCGCACAGACTCCACAACCGTCACTCGACAAATTCATCGCGAGGCTCCTGCAGAGCCGCTATTCGCTTTCCGTGCGAAATGGACAACTCTTAGGGACCGGGGCGCAGGTGCTGCAATCAGCGATCGCCCAATCGCGCTTCGTGCTATTGGGTGAGGACCATGGCCTTGCGCAGACTCCAGAATTAGGGGCGGCCGTATGCAATGCAGCCAGTCCCGCGCGATTCCAAACGATGGCCATAGAAGAAGGCCCGTTGGCGGCTGCGGAATTGGAGAATTGGGCGCGCCAGCGAGACGGTTTGGCCCAGCTGGCGGCATTTAAGAAGAGGTTCCCCGAATCCATCAACGTGTACAACTCGCATGAAGAATTCGAGATGCTGCAGCAGTGCGGTCGTGCGGCACAGGGTGAATTTCATCTGTGGGGTTTGAACCAAGAGGCCTTCGGTGCGGGAGGACTGATCCTGTCCCGTATTCTCGAGAGTCGGCCTGGCGAGGCAGCCCGTCCGGCGATGCGTGAACTGTTCCAGAAAAACGAAGACGCGAATCGCAAGGCGCTCGAAAGCGGAAGAATCGCGGATCTTTTCATGCTGTCGGCTGACGATCAGGATCTCGCCCGCGGCGTCGCCGCCCTTCAGCGCGATGGCAGCGCCGAAGCTCGGTCACTGTTTGCGTCGTTGATCGAGAGCCACGAGATTCACCGGATCTCCCCACCGGATTACGGCAACGCTCGCCGGCGCGAACGCCTCATGAAGAGACGATTTGCGACTGAATATGCGCGAGCGGCAAGAAGAGCAACGACGAACTCGGTTCTGTTGAAACTCGGTGCCTTTCACGTCTACAGAGGGTTGAACCCAGTAGGGGGCCACGGCATTGGGAACTACGTCGCCGAGTTCGCCGAGGGACAAGGTGCCCAGTCGCTTCACATCCGCCTGGTCGCTGTCAAAGGCTCGCAACCAATTCATCCGAGAGTCGGCCAACCTGCGCAGTTGCGCCCGTTTAACATCGAAAATGCCCCCCGCTCGCAGTATCTGCAGCCCATACTGAGCAATCGGCTGCAGTCGGACTGGACGTTGTTCGATCTGCGCCCGCTCCGACACGACTTCAACGCGCTCGCGGGAGCGACGAACCCTGACTTGGCCACGCTCGTCTTCGGCCTCGACATGCTGGTGGTGGTTCCCGAAGGTACACCTTCGCGGGAGATTCACTGAGCGCTGAGAATTCGGACTACATTTCCCAACGCTTGACTCTAGGGCGCGATCATTCCGCCCGCAACGCCGCTGCCGGATCGAGCCGCAGCGCCCGCGCGGCGGGGATGCACACCGCTAGCACGACGATGCCGAGATAGAGCAGAGACACGGCGCCGACAGTGGGGACGTCGAGGTGCCCAAGACCCGTGAGCGCGCCACGAAGGGCGCCGCTCGCGGCGATCGCTCCGCCGACACCGAGCGCGAGGCCGGCGAGCGTCCAGCGCACCGTCTGACCCGCCAGCAGCTTCAGCACATCGAGCGATTCCGCGCCGATCGCGCGGCGTACTGCTACTTCTTTCGCACGCCCGGAAATCATGTAGCTCACGATCATGTAGACGCCGACGATCGACATCAACAGCGCGAGCAGCGCGAATCCGCCGAGCAGCTGCGCGATGAGGCGCGGCTGCGCGGTCGATCGCCTGACGACCGCGCTCATCGGCCGAATGTCGAACACCGGCTGATCCGGCGACACCGACCAAATCGCCTGCTTGACGGCGTCGATCGGCACCACCGCGCCCGCGGCGCTCTGCACGAGGAGCGTGATGTTGGCAAAGCGGCTCCACGTGGACATGTCACGCGTGCCGAGGACGCGGGCGACGGCCGCGGTGAGGGCGCTCCAGTGCTCTTCCTCGTCGGCGAGCCGGCGGCGGCCGGCGGCGGTGAGCGTGTAGAAGCGGGCACGCCGGTTGTTGTCCGACTGCGCCCATCCCGACTTCACCCAGCCGCTCCCCTCCATGCGGTGCAAAGCCGGGTAAAGCGAACCGGCCTCGATGCGCAGCACCTCGCGCGATATCTGTTGCACGCGCTCGGTGATTTGATAGCCGTGCATTGTTCCGCCGGTTGCGAGCGTGCGCAGCACGAGAAGGTCGAGCGTGCCCTGCAGCTGGTCCTTGCGGTTGTCTCCCATAGAAATCTATAGGGGCGGACTTTACTGCCCGGGCGGAGCGGCGTCAAGCGCTTTCGGAAGGAGGACGATTCGACAGAAGTGAGTGGACGACGGACGTCATAGAATGGAGTCCTTCACTTTCAGCAAAGGACATCGCATGCGTTTAGTTTCCGGTTGGGTGTGTGCTCTTGGTCTCGCTCTGTTTGCAACCGCCATCATCACCGCGCGAGGGCAGGACGCCGCGCGCCCTGTCGCCGGCGGCGGAATCTCCGTGCCCGGATGGGAAGGCAAAATCGATCCGCAGGAAGAAAAGGCCGGCATGGCGCTTACCAACGCCAAACTTGCGCCGGCGGCGAACAGTGCGCTGCAAGTGACCACCGGCCCGGCAGTCACGTACTGGAATCCCAAGAACGTCGCGATGGGGAACTACACCGTCAAGGCGACGTTCACCGAAGCGAATTACATGGGGCTCAACGATCATCCGCACCCGTACGGCATCGTGATTGCCGGCAACGCGATGGGCTCGGCAGAACAGAGCTATCTCTACTGCGCCGCATACGGCGACGGCACGTTCATCGTCCGTGGCTTTGGTCCCGCGCCCTTCCAGATGGGCGGCCGTCGTCCGGCCGCGCATGCCGCGATCGCCAAGGCTGCCGGGAAGGGCGCGTCGGTGACGCAGGAGGTCGCCGTGTCGGTTCGCGGCGACAAGGTCGAGTGCACGATCAATGGAAGCGTGGTCGGGAGCTATGCCAAGTCAGACCTGGTGACCGCTGGCAAGCTCAAATCGACCGATGGCGTCTACGGAATCCGCTTCGCGCACAACACGGAGGCGGTGGTAACCGGGCTGACGCTGGTGAAGAACGAGTAACCAGGAATCAGGAACCAGGAATCAGGAACCAGGGACCCAGGAACCAGGAAACTGGTCCTGGTTCCTGGCGCCTGGTGCCTGACCGTGAACCATCGCTCCGCTTTTACGTATTAGGTGTCTAAACCCTCATCACGCTCGCGGGGAGACACCACACCATGGGCCTCTGGCAGGACGTCCAGTTCGCCGTCCGTCTGCTCGTCAAGGACAAGTGGTTTACGCTGGTTGCCGCAGTTGCGCTCGCACTCGGCATCGGCGTGAACGCCACGGTCTTTACTTTTGTCAACGCGGTGCTCATTCGCGGGCTGCCGTTCAACGATCCCGACCGGATCATGGCGCTCAACTCGTGGGACCCGGTCCGCAGCCGCGATTTGGCGGTGTCGTACCAGGACTTCAGGGACTGGAGCGCGGCAACCAAGACCTTCACCGGCCTGGGTGCGTTCACCGGTAACACGATGAATGTCAGCGACGAGGGCCGCGCACCCGAGCGGTTCATCGGCTCGTTCGTCTCGGCAAACGCCTTCGATCTCATCGGTCAGGCACCTCTCCTCGGCCGCAACTTCCGCAGCGACGACGACCGGGCGGGCGCGGCCGCCGTGGTGCTCCTCGGCAATGGCGTCTGGAAGAACCGCTACGGCAGCGATCCAAACGTCGTCGGCCGGACGATACGCGTCAACGACATGCCCTCCGTCGTGATCGGCGTAATGCCCGAAGGGTTCAAGTTCCCGATGAACGCCGACCTGTGGCAGCCGCTGCACACGATCGCGATCTCGAGGCGCAGAAGCGCAACGCGCGTGGCTTCGAGGTGTTCGGCCGGCTGAATCCCGAGATGACCCCGACCGAGGCGAGCGCCGAGATGCTCGCGATCGGTCAGCGTCTCTCGCAGGATTATGCCGACACCAACAAGGACATTCAGCCAAAGGTCCAGACGTTCAACCGGCGATTCAATGGCGGCCCGATCCGCGCGGTATTCCTGTCGCTGATGGGCGCCGTCGGCTTCGTGCTGCTCATCGCGTGCGCCAACGTCGCCAACCTGCTGCTCGCGCGCTCGGCGCACCGGTCGCGCGAGATTTCCGTGCGCGTCTCGCTCGGCGCCAACCGCTGGAGGATCGTGCGGCAGCTGCTGGTCGAGAGCGTGCTGCTTGCCATCATCAGCGGTGTGCTCGGCCTGGCGCTCGCCAACATCGGCATCCGTCTCTTCGACGCCGCCACGCAGGATGTCGGCAAGCCGTACTGGATTCAGTTCACCATGGACGGCACCGTCGTCGCCTTCTTCGCCGCGGTCTCTCTCGGCACCGGGATCCTGTTCGGTCTGGCGCCGGCGCTGCACGTCGCCAAAACCGACGTCAACGAAGTGCTCAAGGAAGGTGGACGCTCCGGCTCCGCCGGCATTCGCGTGCGCCGCTGGTCCGGTGTCCTGATCATCGGCGAGCTCGCCTTGACTTTGGCGCTCCTCGCCGGCGCGGGCTTCATGATGCGCAACTTCCTGACGATGTACCGCATGGATCTCGGCGTCGAGACGTCGCACTTGCTGACGATGTCGCTGGCCCTGCCCGAGCGGAAGTACCCGTCGAATCGAACAGCGTCTCGCGTTCTACGAGCGGCTCGAGCAGCGGCTGCGCGCCAACCCCCAGTTCCGCGCCGTGTCGGTCACGAGCAACTTGCCGATGCAAGGCGGCTTCGCGCGGAGACTCGAGATCGATGGCCGTCCGCTGGGCGACGGCGAGCAGCCGCCGACGGTGACGATGCTCGCCGTCGATCCGCACTACTTCGAGACCATCGGCCTTCCGATCCTGCGCGGCCGGCCGTTCACCGCAACCGACGGCAGCCCGGGCCAGGAGAACGCGATCGTCAACGCGCGGTTCGTGCAGATGCATTTCCCCACCGAGGATCCGATCGGCCGGCGAATCACGTTGAAAATCGATCTGCAGGGCGGCGCGGCGCCGACCGGTGGCGTGCCGCTGGCGCTCACCGCGACGATCGTCGGCGTCTCGCGCAACGTGCGGCAGCGGAATTTCCAGGAGGCGCAGACCGACCCCATCGCGTATCTGCCGTTCCGCACCGATCCGCGCGGCTTCATGGCGCTCCTCGCCCGCAGCGAGGGCGATCCCAACGCGATGACGCCGCTTCTTCGCGAAGAGATCCGCGCCGTGGACGCCGATCTGCCGCTCTTCAACATCCGGACGCTGGATCAGAACCTGGCGCAGCAGCGGTGGCCGTTCCGCATCTTCGGAACGATGTTCGCCATCTTCGCGGTCATCGCACTGGTGCTGTCTGCGGTGGGGTTGTATGCCGTCACCGCGTATTCTGTGACACAGCGGACGCCGGAGATCGGCGTGCGGATGGCGCTCGGCGCGCAGTCGGGGCAGGTGATGAGTCTGTTCCTGCGCCGCGCGCTGTTCCATCTCGGCGTCGGGCTCACGCTCGGCATCGCCGGCGCGTATGGCGTGGGCAAGATCTTCGAGAGCACGCAGCTGCTGGTGCAAACCACGGCGGCCGATCCGATCACGATCGGATCGATCGCGCTGCTGCTCGCGGTGGTGTCGGCCGTCGCCTGTCTGTGGCCGGCGCGGCGCGCCACGCGGCTCGATCCGGTCTTGGCGTTGCGGCGCGACTAGCTCTGCAGTGACATCGCGCCGCTCCCCCGTGATCTCGTGGATGCTGATTTAGCGAGCACCGCGACGACGTTGAGGGCGATAAACGTGCCCACCGGTGTGTATGACGTTCGTCTGTGCGATCAATGGATGCGGCGCAAGCGCGGCGTCGAACGAGTTCGTGGTGAGTGTTGGACAGGCGGCGTGCACGTTTGCGGCGGCTTCGATAACGGCATCACCGTGCCAGCGTCGGCATCGACGATCATCCCTGGCGACTGCGATTTCGGACCCGGCTGCGGCGATCGGCGGATCGACGTTGTCGAGTCGGCGCCAGCTGCCCGTGGTCGATCACCGAGCCGTCGTCCTTCGCGGTGTCCGACGGCGGCGGCCAGTCGCGCAGCGGGAGTGGGTTCGCCTACTGATGCGAGCGGCGGAACGGAACACGACCGGTGCTACTCGCACGGCAACGTTTCAGGTTGCGGGTGTCATGCTGACGGTTACGCAGGCGGGTCATTCACAGCCGCCCGATTGCCGGGGCGGATACGGGATGCTATAGTTGGCGTTTCCGCGTGCGCGAGAAATCCGCGCAAGCGGATCGTCCGCCAGCCACACACGTGGGCCCGTAGCTCAACTGGCAGAGCAGCAGACTCTTAATCTGTTGGTTGAAGGTTCGATTCCTTCCGGGCTCACCAAAAACCCAATGTTTATCAGCACTTATGGCTAGGCTCGAGAGGCGATGCTAAGTTTTCAGCAGTTAGCGACCGTATAGCGACCACGAGAGGAAAGTGAGCGGCTGGTTGCCCTAGCCGTTCAGCCTGCCGGGCCTGACTCACGATCACGGTCTCGTCCACGCCCGCCACGTTCGCCCAGGACGCGCGATTCGCGCGGCAAACTGCTGGTCGAAAAGAAAACCGCAGCTCGATTGACTCCTCGCGCCACAGGAAGCGGATCTGGCCTCCCCGGTTAGCGGGACAGCGGAGGGAATTCGCTACCCTCAAGAGGCGCGTGTTGACGCAGTGCATCTCGTCTGTGTCGGCGCCGTGAAAAAAGGAAGGAAGACCGTCCATGGCTTTAACACCGTGCCGAGAGTGCGGACATCAGGTCGCTGAGACCGCCCCCACGTGCCCGTCCTGCGGTGTGAGTCGCCCAGGAGCAAAGCCAGCGCCTGCGCCTGGAGCGACCTGCCCGCAATGCGGCGGTCCGCACGGTACGCGAGCGGATTTGGCAATATCGTGGTTCGGTATCGGCCTCGGCGCGGTTGTCATCGCGCTTGGCTTGACATTTCTCCTCTTCCTGCTGCTGCCCTTTGGATTTGACACCACCACCGCACTTGTCGCAGAGGTGTTCTTTTGGATCGCGCTCGTCGCCTTGCCGGGTAGCCTCGTGATTGGCCTAATCCGCCGGAATAGGCGTGAATTCAAGTGCAACAGTTGTGGGCATCAGTGGGATTTAGCGACCGAGCGGCCGATGACCGTTGAAGAGTACCTGGCGGCAAACGGCCGATCGCCCGATGCCGGGAGCTACTCGGTTCCGCGAGACTTCCCCCTTGGCCTCAATGAGCGACGACAACGAGGCGGCGGCTCCTGATGCGTCCCCACGTAGCGACCGCCAAAAGTTGGGAACAGGGCTTTTCGCGGACCGGCGCGGCGTGCCGTCAGCTCGGGTGCGTCGGGTGATCGTCGGCGGGTGTCGTGCTGTCGAGGGTCCACCCGCGCACCTCGAATTCTCGCTGCTTCTCCTGCGCGAGCTCGTTCACGTCGCGCCCGCCGCGAAGCACCATCGACCAGCGCAAATCCATCGTGCCATCCGACCGACTGACGTAAAACCGAAGCTCCGGCCGGCCGTCGTCGAACGGCACGATCCGCGTGCGCGCTTCCGCCACGCGGCCGTCCTTCGTCATGCGCCACAACACGAATTCAGGCAAGTTGCGCGGATCACGCGGCTTCGAAAAGCGGACGGTCACCGTTCTTCACTGCACCTGCTCAAACGACCAGACAATCGCACCGGAACTCACGATGTCGACTTTACTCGCTGGTCGAGTCGATACCTCATCGAATCCTCCTGTCCTTGACTGTCGTTTCCCGACACACTGTGCTAATCTCTCGGTTCTTTCGCTGAGTCATCCGACGGCGCCCCGGGTTCCTCCCCGAGGCCGAGGGGTATAAACCATGGGTGGTATTCCGGTTGGCATCGCTACCGTCATCGCCGATCCCGCTTCCACTCCACAGCTGGGTCGAACACGTCATCGCGTGACCTTGGCGTGCGGCTGTCATTGGTGGCAAGACGTGTCCGATCGGGGAGCGCCGCTCCAGGTGGGCGCGGAGCGCCTGTGCTTCGGAACGCATGCGCCCGGACGCGCCGCAACTGCGATCGCGTTCGTTGGCAGAGTTGCGCGCCACGATCCGGATTCCCCCGCGCCTTGGGCTTGAAAAACCGGACACCATCCGTAATCGACCCTGCATCGCCTCCTGCCGACGCTGACGCATGATCGATAAGTGCTCGCTGTGCACGCTCAAGATGTGGCAGAGGTCGGCGTAGAGCGCGGCCGGAGGATCTACCGGGTCACGTTGTCCTGCGGGTGTTTCTACTGGGAGCATCGGGACGTGAGCGCGCCGCCGCCTGCGAGTGGCCGGACAGAACAGTGCTGGGCCGAACACTCCCAACAGACCACGATACAACCCGCGCATCCGCACTGATGCGCCCGTCGCGGTCAACATCCACTTTGTTCGCGATATCGGAGTATTCCGTGCGCGCTTCGTTCATGGCGCGCGAATCGCTCGCCGCCACGATGCGATCCGCCGTCGCGAGTACCACCGCCAGACTCATACGCTCCTCGCGATCCGTCGCGTAACTTTAAAGTGACGCGTCATCAGTGCACCGTCTCGTCCGCGCGCAGCCAGTCGATAATCGCGCGCACTTCGGTCGAGGCTTGCTCGAGCATCCACACCCCGGTGGCGCTCAGCCGGTTCGCCGGATCGTGCAGCCGCAACGAACCATCCGCGAGAAAGTGAAAGTGCACGCCGCGCTGCACCAAAAACATGATCTCGACGATCGTGCAGGGATGGAGACAGAGCCCGCCCATCTCGATCATGGGGTCGCCGCTGTCAGGATCGACTGGCATGATCAGCCTTTCTCGGTGTAGGCGCCGCGCTTGACGATCAGGCGCCAGCCGCTATCGGGCGTGCCCGGCGGGTCTTCAGTGTCGCGCGTGGCGAGCCACAGCGATCCGTCGTGGGTGGCGAGACTGCCTTCGTCATGGTGCACGTGCCGTTGATAGACGCCGCCCCACTTGACCGTTTTGACGGCGGCCGTGTGTGCCTCGAGCGCCGCGATCCGCGCCTCGATCGGTTTGATCGCCTCCCTGATCACCGTGGCGATGACATCGGCGAGCGCGTCCGCGCTCAAGGTCGTGGCCCTCGTCTTCGCCATGATCAGGTGAGCGTCGCGTAGGCGACCGCGTTCGCCCGCTTCGTCCAGTTGATCAGTCGTTCTACCCGCACGACCACCCAGTTGCGCTGCCACGCGGAGGCGACCACCGTCGCCGCGGTCGGCGGGCTGTCCGGCGCGCTGTCCATCTGCAGCGTGACTTGGTTCGTCATCTGAATTTCCACGCCGCCATCGCCGAGCAGCACGCCATCCGCGTCCACGCCGATCACCCGAGGGCCAGCCGCCGGACTCACAAGGACCGTGATGCCGGCATCCGCCAGATCGCGCAAGGCCATTCCGCGGATCGCCGTGGCGAGACTGACCAGCAACACCGGGCGCTTCGGCGCGCCGTTGGAGACCGCGCCGAGCACGGCGCCGATCGTCGATTGCAGGTCGGCGCCCGCCGTGACGGGCGTCAAGCCGGCCGTCAACGACGCCGGCCGCGTGCCCGCAATCGACGTGCTCGTGGGATCCCACAGCGCGGTGTCGACCGCGGCCGCGAGCGTCGAACTCGCAGCGCGCTGCAGGAGATCCAACGTGCCGGGCGTCATCAGCGTAATGAGTTCGCGCGTGACGACGAATTGCACTTGCACCTTCCGCCCAGGCAGGCTCACGACATCAAAGCTCATCGCGCTGATGGTTTTGGACGTCTCCTCACCGGCCCATTGCGCGCTCGGCGTCACGGTTTCGGATTGCACCGCCCCGACGGTGCCGATCGGCACACGGCGCGGGCGCAGGTCCGCCAACGTGCCCGCGCGATCGGCATTAAAGAGAAACGCATCGGCCAGCGGCCGCGCGGCCGTCAGCGCGCCCGCCCACGCGGACGTGTCGGTCCTCGCGGCCGCGATC
Organism: uncultured Acidobacteriota bacterium; assembly: GCA_963807105.1. GTDB lineage: Bacteria > Acidobacteriota > Vicinamibacteria > Vicinamibacterales > UBA2999 > DASPWV01. Next base: position 415,088 of record CAWEAM010000009.1, read on the forward strand.
GCCGCTTTGACGCGCTCGCGCACGGGCGGGGCGGTGAACTGATCGATCACGTCGGTGAGCGGCGCGCCATGCACGCCGGCATGGTGGGTAAATTCCAAGCACGCGCATTGCACAAACGCGCGGGCCTCCGCTCCCCGCAACAACAAATCCGTTTCGGCGGCGAGTGTGGATCGCATGGGCCGATGCTCGCACGCGGTCGGTCGCGGTGCTAGTCGCGGTGCGGGTTTGCGACGGTGCACACTCGCCATAACACGCCATGGCGATCACAGCCGCCCAGACGGAGCACCGTGCACCCAGCCACGTCGACGCCGTCGAGGCGCCGGAGACGCTTGCCCAACTGGCGCGCAGTCGCGCAGTGCGCGGCGCGTAAGGCCGCGGCTAGCTCCAGATCGAGCCGCGCGCGCGCGATGATCTCGACCGCGAGAAAGTTTCGATCACCGGCAATGCGGCCGACCGCCCAGAGCATCGCCGCGTCATCGGGCGTCGGCCCGGGGCGGTGCTCCAGGCGAGCCACGCGCTGCTCGAGGTCGCGGATCCGCGCATCGATCGCGGCGTCCTCCGGCAATCCATCGATCGCACGGACGCGCGATGCACTACGGCTCATGATCGCCGCCACCGGGGATCAGCGTCTGCTCGCGCGGCCGCGGACGCGCCCGCTCTGCCGTCGGTGCGTGCGCCTTCAATCCCTCTACGATCAGGCGCCGGACCAGCGCGGGAATGTCGACCTGTTCGCGCGCGGCGACGCGATCGATCTGCTGCCACACGCGGTTCGGCAACAACACGTCGTGATGCCGGCGATCGGGATCAGCCATGATCGGGATACCGTTCGTGCCACGCTTCAGCGCCGAGCACTTCCACATTTGCGGATGGCGCGCGACGCGCCCGCCGATCCAAGATCGCCGCAAAGGCCGTCGGCCGCCGGGCCGGCGCGTCCGCGAGGAGTGTCGGCGACACGGCGCGATAGCAGGCCAGCAGTTGCGTGTAGGACTCCCAAGCGCTTCGAATGCCCGGCGGTGCGTCATGCGGCGACCAGCCAAAGACGAGAGCGAGCCGCCGCGCCAGCCGCACATCCGACCACCGCCACACGACCGCCGCCACGGTCCGCCGTCTCACCGCGCCGTTTCCAGATGCAAGGCTTTCAGCAAGCTCAAGTTCGTGCGAATTTCGCGGTGCAGCTGGTGGCCGTCGCCGTTCGCGTCCTGCAGGGCGCGGAGTCGCACGCAACTTTCCGCGTAGCTCCTGAGCACCTCAATGGCCGCCGCATCCCAGCCATCAAACGCGTCCAGCAGTTCCGCGGCGAGCGTGCGGGCCGGCGGGGACAATCCGCGGAGCGCCTTTCGACGATCCGCGGCCGCGATCGGCGCCGGTGGTCCCGCGGACAGCGCGGCATGCCGATCCAGTCGGAACGTGTTCTTCAGCCGGTGCTCCTGCTGTGTCAAACGGTTCGCGCCGCCTGATCCGACTCCACCCATTCCGCCTCCCTAATCTCTGTTTTGCCGTCAGCGAGAAAAGTTCTCAACCTGTGGGTTGCGGGACAGTAGCTCATCCATTGTTTGGACCACCCGCCCCTAACATTGGTGCATCTCAGAGACCGAGTGACGGTCACGCTTAGAGCGGCAGCCACGCGAGCAGCAGCACGATGATCAGGAGGGACCAGAGCAGCGTCAAGAGGATCGGCTCGTCGTCGTTGCGGGTCTTCATGCGTGCGGTCCTTTCGGTCGCGTGTCGGCCACGCCCAGCAGTTGGTTAAGTGCGTCAATGGTGCATGCGGCCCAGCGCCGATCGTCGGGCGTCGTGGCGCGGCCGCGGGCAAAGCGGTGCACCGCCAACAACGCACGTTGCAACCGTCGCGTAAGGACCTGTCGGCCCGCGATCGAGCGGCGGAGGTGGCGGCCATCGATCTCACGCAAGGGCGTCACCTCGGTCCTCGGCGTGGGTTGAGCCGGCGTGCATATCGTGGCGGCGCCGATTCCGATCACGATCCACACGCCGCCCCTGGGTTTGCGGGACAGGGGACAGCGGGACAACCCCCTAAAGGGGGGTGGTTGTCCTGTCCCAGTGTCCCGGGACTGTCCCGGGACAAGTGGGACAACGTTGTCCCGGCTCATGACTGCCTCCACGCATCAGCCAGGCCAATCCGGTCGTCACCGGTCCGCGCGAACAGAATCACCGTGGCCGCCTGATTGCCGACGAGATGCCGGTTGATCGTCCGCTTGACGCTCTCGGGTTTCTGCTCGAGTTCCTCGGCGATCTGCCGGATGGTCTTCGCACCGGTCTTCAGCACGTGTCGGATGCGTTCCTTAATCGAGAGGCCAACGGCGAGACTCTGCACGTCGGCCGCCTCGATTTGGCTAATGTGTGTGCGATCGGCACCGAAGGTGAACCGGCAGGCGAAGGCTCGCTGCGGCGCACCGAGATTGAATTTGCGCGGATAGAACCCGACATCGATCACGCTGGCATCTGCGCCCACTTCCCCACGTTTCGCAAACCACAGCGCGCGCACCGAGTTGAACCAAAACGTCGAGCCGAATGGTCGCTGATCGTTGCCCTCGCCCTTGGTGGTGTGCGCGATATGGAATGAGCCCACGCCGATACTGCGAACGGACCGGAAGTAAGCCATCGCAGATTCAGCCGCCTCGGGTTTGTCGTGGCAGGCGAAGCCGACACTGTCGAACACGAGGTAATCGAGCTGGTAGTCGTGGCGCATCCGCGCGACACGATCCTGCTCGTACACCAGTGGACGCGAGCAGGCGAGATAGGCGATCTGGTCGGCCTGTAGCGGATCGATCTTCGTGACGCGGTCGTGGTGGACGTCTTCGGATTGCTCCCAGTCAACCACTCCGACGCGATGCCCTTGCCTCGCTAAGTCCACGGCGATCGCATCGGACGTGTAGGTCTTCAGCGTGTCGCCGTCGCCGAACACCATCGATGAGTGACGTAGTGGTAGGACGAAGCCCATTACGCGCAGCCACTCGTCCGCGCCTCGTGGGCGCACCTGTGAGAGCAGGATCGCGGGACTGCCGATCTGCTCGGCCTGTCGGACGCGGATCGCGAGTTCATCGACGATGGCGCGCCAGCGCTCGGTCTCGATCTTGTGCGTGCCGGTCCGGGCCTGCAGGCTGCGCGCGAGACTGTCCCGGTCGCGGACGCTGGACAGATTCGTGCCGGCGTAGAACAGCACGCCGTCGACCGTCATCGTGCCGGACAGACCGCAGTGGATGGTGAGTTCCGCGCGCAGGTCGCCGCGCTCGCGACGCACCTGATCGGCCTCGATGTCGGTGCCCAGCTCGGGCACGGTCAAGAGGTAGTGGCTCTCGCCGATGCGCTGAAAGCGATCGCTCTCGTTGCGATTGGACGTGAAGGGGATGTCGGCCGCCGTGACGCGCGGCGCGTTCATGTCGAGCGCTCCTCGGCGAGTTGCCACGCGGTGTAGCGCCGCAGTTCGCCGCGCAGCGCGCAATTCTCGGATCGCAGGCGATCGATCTGCGCGTTCTGTTCAGCGAGCAGCGCGAGCGCCGCCCGCAGGGTCTCGAGGACCGCCCGGTATCGGTCGCGCGAGCGGCGGATGATGAGCCGCGCCACGCGCAGCCGGCGCCACGCAGTGATGACCAGGGCGCCCAAGCGCGCCGGCGGCGCGGGGCGGGGTTCGGGTATGATTTTAATCGGTGTCATGTGCGCTGCTCGCCTGATGCCAAGCGCTCGCCGATGGCCCCTAGCCTGGCGAGCGCTCGCGCGTACGGCTCCTGGTTACGCCGCCTCACGCGGCGGGCTCGACTCGGCCTGCTTGGCCACTCCGGTGCCCGCCGGGACACGGCGGGCATTCTTTTTTTCCGCCGTCGGGCGCCGCGTCTGCGCGGCCACGTAGTCTTCGAGCGCGTCACGCGTGTAGCCGACGAAGCGCCCGATCTTGACGTAGCGCGGGCCTGTGCCGCGCTGCCGCCAGCGCTCCATCGTGCGGGGGCTGAGGCGCTTGTCGATGATCGGTGCGGCGTCCGCAGTGGAGTAAATGAGCGGCGTTGTCTCGATGTCGTTGGGCATTCGCTGCGCTCCATGTGGTAACTGAGCGCATGATGCCAAGGTGGGTCGCTGATGTCAGTGCGCGGAAGTCACATCACATCACGAGAGATATGGACACTTCGCACGCAGGCAGAATGCGGGCCAATCGACGTGGTGCTCATACAGCCCGTGCCGCGGCGAGTCCAGACTCCATGTCTTCGACTCGCGATAGTCGCGATAGACGGCCTTGATGATGCGGAGGCTCCCTTGCTGCGGTCGCTTCTTGCCGTCAATCCGATCGGCAATCCTCAGCACCCGCTGCAACGCGAGTATCCGTGGACCGTCGCGATAGTAGGACCGCTTCACGCCGAGGTCATCGAGCGCGCCGAGTAGCCGGTAAATCAGAATTCTCCGATGCCAATCGACCGGACGCGACGCCCGCCGCGGCGTGGTCCACGCCCGTTCCCATTGCGCCACACGTTCGGCGAGCGCGTCCTGTAGCGCACTCGTCTCGGTGCCGCGCTTGTGCGCGTCCATCGCGTCCTCAACACTGGTGTGTTCTATGCGGGCGAGCAGCGTGCGGGCCGCTTTGATCATGGTCTGATGCTGAAGGCGACTCCGCCGCATGCGGGCCGCTGGGACAGCCCGTCCGACTGCGCAATGGTAAGTCGTGAGGACCGACTCAATCACCGCGCGCACCAGCACGTCGAGGTCCGTCGTCCCGAGCGCCTCGGCAAGCGCGTCACATTCGGCGGCAGGCAACCGCACCACGCGCGTCATCGCGCCCGCCGTTTCAACGCCGCCGCAATCGAGCCGCCGATCTTCGTCGCGTTTGCCCGCGCGATCTCATCGTGGAGGTGCGCGTAGCGGCTGGTGGTCGCGGGCTGCGAGTGTCCGAGCTGCTCGCCGATGGCCGCCAGCGTGAGTCCATGTGTCGACACGGCCATCGACGCGTAGCTATGCCGAGCGGCGTCATACAAGCGGCAGTCCTCGAGCCGCGCCGCCGCACGGAGCACGGCCCACGCGTGCGAGAGGGTGGAGCCGTGTAGATGGTCGCCGCGCACGCCGCGGCGCATCCCCGGAAACACAAAGGGCGAATCCGCCCAGCGTGGCCATCGCTTCAACAGGCGGACCGCGTCGGGTGACAAATGGATCGTCTTCGCGCCGGTTTTGCTGTCGGGCAGGCGCAGGGCTGCGCGTTTCAGGTCCACATGCGACCACTGCAACGTCGTGATCTCCGCCGGGCGTGCGCCCGTGAGCAACAGCAGCTCGATCGCCGTGAGCGCACCCGGCCCGATCGTCTGCGTCCGCTTGGCGTCCTTCAGCGCCCGGCCGAGCCGTGCATATTCGTCGGCCGTGAGATACCGCTTCCGTTGGCGTTCGCGATACCGCTCGATGCCCTGGCAGGGATTCGGGCCGGCGGGTCTGAGCTTCGCCTGCACGCTCCAGGCGAGCAGCTTGGAGAGCACGGCCAACACCCGGTTGGCGTGCGTCGGCGTGCCACGGAGCCGATAGTGGAGTGTCACCGCCTCGTCGGTGCTCACGTCCCTGATCGGCAGCGAGCCGAGCCGCGGCCGGATGACGCTGTCGACGATTTGCCGATAGGCGGCGAAGGTGCGCGGCTTGCGCTTCGCGGCCACATACTCGGTGAGAAACCGCGACGCGGCATCGGCGACGGTGACGGCGCCACGGCTAGTGTCCAGTTCGCGCAAGGGATCTTTCCCGGCTGCCACGTCGCCGCGCATCGTGCGCGCGTTGTCCCGGGCTTCGTCCACGGACAGATCGCCGACGCGGCCGAGTGTCGCCCAGCGCACGCGCCCAGCCTTCGTCCGGTACTTCAACGTGAACGTCTTCGTGCCGGCAGGGGAGACGCGCACGCCGAACCCCTTCAGGTTGAGATCCCAGCACATATACTGAGCACCGGCCTGCGGACGGAGGTCGGCGATCACCTTCTGCGACAACTTGCGGACGGTTTTCTGTTGGTTGGTCGGCATGGGGTAGCTACCACATAGCTACCGCGCGAATGCGTTCTCGTGCGTAGCTATGGGCGTAAGACTACCAGAAATCGTCAATGATTGCGGGGCTGTGCGTAGCAGAGCGTAAAACTGCGTGGTAGCTCGATTGGACTCTTAATCTGTTGGTTGAAGGTTCGATTCCTTCCGGGCTCACCACTTATCCCACTCATTCACAACGACTTACGATTTAGCGATCTGCTGTCTCCAACATTTCTCCAAAATCACGCGCGCCCTCGAGCAGTCGGATCGCATCCACGATCGCCGACGGACTGAGATGCATGTACCGCTGCGTCGTCGTGAGATCGCGATGACCGGCGAGGTCCTGAATCGCGCGAGCCGGCGCGCCCTTCATCGCCAGGTGCGAGCAGAACGTGTGGCGCAAGATGTGCGGGCCATTGCTGCGCACGTTCGCCCGACGGCCCACCTTCGCCAGGAGGTCTGTCAGGTGGTGCTCGGCCAACGGCCGGCCGTGCTCGCGGGATAGGACCCGTTTGCCGCGCAAGTGCCGGTACTGTTTCAACGCGCCAGCGAGCCGTCGCGTCAGGGGCACGTACCGCACGCGATTGCCCTTGGTGGACGTCACCTTGCCGCGCCAGTCGTTCCGCTCGACTCGGAGCTGGCGCTTTTCCAGATTCACGTCGGTCCAGTCGAGGGCCCGCATCTCGCCGCCGCGCAACCCCGCGTCGCCTCCGAGCAGCACGACCAGATGGGCGTTGGCCCCGATCGCGGCCGCCGCCGTGACCATCTGTTCGTATTCGTCGACGTCGTAGAAGTCGATCGAGCCTTCCGGCACCTTCAGCAGCCTGACCGTGCATGGCATCTGATCGAGGACCCTCCACTCGACGGCCTTCTTCAACATTGTGTTCAGTACCGGTGAGCACGTTGTTGACAGTCTTCACCGATTTGTCGTGCAGATGGTGTTTCAGCCGCTGCACGTCCTCGGTGCTGATGACGTCCAGCCGCTTCGTCCCGAGCTGGGGAAGCAGATGGACACGCAACACGGTCTGCTTTTGCGCGATGCCGCCGGGCTTTTGGCGGTTGGCCCGCGCGTGTCCCTCGATGAAGCGGGGTGCAAACGCGTTCAACGTCGGGATGTCCTTGAGGTCGGAGCCGGCGGATTTGGGAGCGGTCAGCACCTTGAACCACTCCCGCTCCCGGTCTTGCCCCCACCGGCGCGCGGCTGACTTCGCCGCCAACGGGCACTTGCGGCGAAGTCGGTGTTCAGAGTTGTCGGGCAGCGTGAGACGAATGTCCACCTCCCACCCCTGCCCTCGACGATACGGCCGTACGGTGACGCTCATCGCCTACTCCTTCGGCGATGGCGCACGGTTCTGGTCGAGCCATCGTAGCAGGTCCTCGGTGCGAACGAGCACGCGCCGGCCCAACCGAGTGATGCCCGGAAGCTGCTGACGGGCCACCATCGCATACACCGCCGTGCGTGTGGTCCGCAGCATCGCGGCCGTTTCGTCCACGGTCATTAGCATTGGCAGGGTACTCGTGCTCTTCATGGGTCAGCCCGCAGAACCGTTCGAACGTGACGGCGGCAGTAGCCGGTTGAAGATCTTCTGCTTAGTAAGTTCGAGCGTATGGATGCCCCATGCGGCCTCCGCCGCCCGGCGCACTGCGTCGACCCGAACACCCGGGTGCTCTGGGTGATAGCTGTAGACGATGCGCCGGCGTGCCGCTTCGACCTTGATCGCCTCGATAAGCTCGCCATCCGTGGGTCCGGTAAAACGATCGGCCGGCTGTTGCCTCAGGACGTCAATCGCACATCTTCGAAGGGAGGCCTGGTTACCGTCCTCGCTCGGTTGCTTCGACAAGTAATCGAACCGATTGAGGGTCGAGAGCGCGCGCGATCCCGCGTGCTCAGACGCGGTCGTACTCAGGCTCGCCCTAAGATCGGGCGCGCGCGCGCCGCCCCTGGAAAGTTCCGTGCTGGGAAGGTCGTCTGTGTTGCGTAGTTCCTCTGTACAAGATCCTCCGCAACCGGTTGCGGGGTTTTCATCTCGAGCGTTGCGGGGTTTCAGCGTCATCCGTTGCGGGGTTTCGATGTCGCCCGTTGCGGAGTAAGCATGTCGTGCGTTGCGGGGTTTCGAGGCAACCCATTGCGCGTTCTCTACGAGTCCGCCCTCTGGCGAACGCTCGCCGACGTTTTCGAACCCCTCCAAAACCCCGCAACTCACTGCGGGGTTTTCAGTTGGTGGAAGCAGGGGCAAGGCATCCAGATCAATACGGTACCGAGATGTTCGTCCGCGGCCGCCGCCTGCGGCCACGAGTTCGAGCAAGCCCAGTGTCCGGAGGCGCAACAGGTGCGCCTCGATCGTCCGCGCTGAGCGGCGCCCAGGCTGCACCGATCTTAGCAGTCCGAGCGGCCGGCCTCTTCCGAGAGGAGAGGCCATGACGAGCAACGCTCCGCACGCACTCCGCGCGGCCATCTACGCGCGTGTCTCCACCGCCGATCAATCCTGCGAGAATCAGCTCCTCGAGCTTCATCGCTACGTCGCGGCGAGAGGCTGGACACCAGCCGAGTACGTCGATCAGGGAGTGTCGGGATCGAAGGACAGGCGTCCCGCCCTCGACAGGTTGATCGCTGATGCCCGGCGGCGTCGATTTGACGTGCTCGTGGTCTGGCGGCTCGATCGCTTGGGCCGGAACCTGAAACACCTCGTCACGCTGCTTGAGGACATGCAGGCGTTGGGGATCGCATTCGTCTCGTTGGCCGAGGGGATTGACGCGACGACGCCCGCCGGCAAGCTCCAGATGCACATCCTCGCGGCGATCGCCGAGTTCGAGCGAGCGCGTATCGCCGAACGGGTACGTGCGGGCCTCGCGCGGGCACGAGCGCAGGGCCAGCGGCTCGGACGTCGACCGCACCGAATCACCGACGACGACCTCCGACGAGTCGGCAACCTGTCAACGCGGAAGGCTGCTGCGGCTTTGGGCGTGCCGGCGTCGGTGCTCCACCGAGCACGGCTGGCTCGCACCAATCGGTCTGCTGTCGAATTGATCTAGAACAGCTGGGCGGTTTCTCAGCGCCCCTCACTTGCCCTGTGCGGAATCCAGCTAGGCGGCGCTTGTCATCGGGCTGCGCGGTCGTCCGTCAACGCTTGGGATATGCGAGTGATCGCCGCAAACGGGCGGCAACGTGGCGGCAGACCTCGTCGGCGTCAGGCGGACCGGCCATGGACGCCAGTCGGTTCCAACACGCTCCGAAGATTCTAACCTTCGCCAGTTGCGCGTTATTCTGCAGGCTTCGCAGGGTCGGCCACGATACGCTGGTCGGCCTACTGTTCGTTAGACCGCATGGGAATGCAAGGGAATGCGCGAGACCAGGCCGGGTTTGACTCCTGAACTCGAAGCCCACCGAGCAGGCGCGCCGATCTGGAAGGCTTCCGCGTTCGAGGTGAGCCATTTTAGGGCGTTGGTCGAACACGTGGCACGCCTTGCGTACGCCAATCCCGACGAACTCCTGTTTTTCGCGGCCAGGACAAGGACTACCAAAGCAAGGCGGGAGGAACGACGTTATACCCTTCGATCTACAGAAGTGACTCACTCGCCGGCCGCGAACTCCGTCACCGGTTCGATCTTCTCGACCAAGCGGCTCGGCTTTTGGCTGAGAAGTTCAAGACGGCGGGGATCGATGGACACAGAGAGCTCCGTAAGAAGCGATACATTCAATGGAGCATCCTTCAGCACTACGAGGTCGTCGAAACGCCTCTGCTCGACCTCACGCAGTCGATTCGCGTTGCCTGCTCGTTTGCACAGCTGCGGAGCACGGATCCAACCTGTTACGTTTACGTGTTTGGGCTTCCGTACCTTACGAATCGAATATCGATCAACTCTGAACACGACATCGTCAACATTCGACTGCTGAGTATCTGCCCGCCGTCTGCCCTGAGGCCTGTACTTTCAGGAGGGGTACTTGGCCGGCACTGCTGATGTGACTACTGACTTCGATTCCAAGACGGAGCTCGATTTCCGGAACCGGCTGATTGCCAAGTTTGCCATTCCTCGGGCTAAGACGTTCTGGGGTTCGGGTTTTGAACAGATTCCAGAGACTGCTCTGTACCCCAAAAGAGATTCAATCCTCGAACTGTGCGCGAACTTGCGCACTGAGCTTGCCACCGAACTGCGGCCTGGCGATGTTGGCGAGTTCATCAAAGAGTGGGCGAAGCTAGAGGAATACCTTCTTGAGAATGCTCGGCGAGCGACTCAGAAGAACGTGTCAGTAAGAGAGGCGATAGCTTCGCTTTCAAAACGCGGTCGATTGAACCACGAGCAGGCCTACCTACTCGATTCTTTAAGGAGGTTCCGAAACTCGGTCGTGCATCAGCCGGCGACGGTTGAGGCTGGAGCTCTGGAGGAGTGGCTTGCGACGACGCGCAGGCTTGTGCGCGATCTTCAACATGACGCGGCCTAGCAGGGCACTGAAAAAGTAGGAGAAAACAGTCCGGCTTCTACGCGCATGTTCTACCTCACTGGCCGATCATTCGCTCGTCGCCGCGGCTGCTCAGGCCGCTGCCGCGAGCAGGGTCCGCAGCCGCACCAGGTTGTAGGCGGCCGCGGTGAAGGTGAAGATCCACGCGACGAGCGGACCGCCGCAGTGGCGCAGCTTGCGCAGCAGCCCCGTCGTTTTCATCCAGCCGAAGATCTCTTCCACGCGTTTGCGGCGCCGCTGACTGACGCCGTAGCCCGCATGGCGGGTCGTGCGTCGGTCGATGGCGCTCTGACTGGTCTTCTGCGCGACGTGCGGCGTGATGCCCAGGTGCCGACACTCGTCGACAAAGCGCCCGGCGTCGTACGCCTTGTCGCCCGCGACGGTGATCCCCGACCGTGGGGGCAAGGCCTCCAACATGACGAGGGCGGCATCAATCTCGGCGTAGCCATCCGCGGGCGTCAGCATCGTGTCGACGACGAAGCCGTGCCGGTTCTCCATCAGGACATGCCCGGCGTAACTGAGCTTCGCCTCGCGGCCCGGTCCTTTTTGGCCAAGCGCGCGTCGGGATCGGTCGTCGACTGATGCGTGTCGTTGCGCCGCGGCGTGCCGCGAAAATTCACGTCGGGATTGCCGCCCGTCGGCGGGTCGGGGCCATCCTCGTCGCGCGGCCGAAAGCTTTTCTGACTGGCCCACGCCTCGAGCAAGGTGCCATCAACGGTGAAATGCTCCGTCGACAACAGACCGTGGGCGCGCGCCTCCGCCAGCACTTCCTGAAAGAACGCCTCGGCGATGTCGCCGGTCAACAGGCGATCGCGATTCTTCGTGAACGTCGTCGCATCCCACACGGCATCGTCGAGCGACAGCCCGACGAACCATTGGAACAGGAGGTTGTACTGCAGCTGCTCGACCAGCTGCCGCTCACTGCGGATGGTGTACAGCACCTGGAGCAGCAGCGCACGCAGCAACTTCTCCGGCGCAATCGAGGGACGACCGAACCGCACGTAGAGTTGTTCGAACCGCGGCGAGAGCCGACCCAGCGCGGCGTCGACGATCAGCCGCAACGGCCGCAGCGGGTGATCCGGCGGCACGCGCGCTTCGGCAGAAACGTAACTAAACAGATAGCCGGGCTGCTCGTCAGATCCGCGCATCAGTGGGCTCCCTTCAACGGGAGCATGGTAGTACGGGGCGATCATGGTGTCGATCCCCTTGGGCTTACTTTTTCAGCACCCTGCTAGAGCCTCCGCGTGAGAGCGCGGCCTCGCCAACCTTGTGACGCCGACCGACCGCCAACGCGGCACGCACTAGTGGTCGATTCCGTCTCCGCCAAGCACCTGAGGATCAGGCTGTTCCGAAAACCTGCCAGGACGAAGATCTGATTTCGGGGACTTCGGGACAAGTCAGGCAGCGTGGACGAGCGTCCCGCAAACGGGTGTTTGCGGCACATGCGAAAGGGCACGCGGCTGGGCTGCCTTAGCGGGCGGGACTCTCGCAAATCACCATCGACGACCCGAAGGCCTATACGAAACAGATTCGATACGTGCAGCCCCAGGAGTTACTGGTCGATGGCGAGTTGATCGAGTACATCTGCAACGAGAATGCGAAACCCGTTGGCTGACGAGCGGTTGCCATCGGGCGCTCGAGCTGGAGCCAGGGCCGGAGAATGGCGGGGTGCGTCGCCGGTGGAGTTTGGTCGCTCTCGCCAGACATCCTACGTGAGGTCGGCCCCTTGCTGTTCACGTTTGCAACGCGACTTCAGAGAAGAGTGAGGAGACGACGATGACAAGACACGTGTGGCGGATGACCACAGGACTGGCAACTGCACTGGCGCTGCTTGGCGTCACCGAGGTATCGGCCCAGCCGCTCGGTGTATTTCGCTGGCAGCTCCAACCGGTCTGTAACGTTGTCTCGCTAACCGTTGTGCGGGAGGGGCCTTCATATATCTTGACCGGGACCGACGACCGATGTGGCGCCTCGACAGCGGCGCCGGCCACTGGCACCGCGTCGCCCAATCCGGATGGCAGCATTTCGCTTGGCCTGGTCATCGTCACTTCCAGCGGCGCGCCTGCCCATGTCAACGCCGTCATCAACCTGCCGACCGTCTCTGGGACGTGGCGTGACGCGGATGGGCACGCTGGACCGTTCGTCTTCAACGGCGCCGCATCAGACGGTCCCCCGCTCCCGGCTCCGACGATCCCAGCCGTCATCACCAGTGCGCAGTTGGCGGCCTCAATCTTTGCCGGCACGGGCACCGCGACGACGGTCGCGCGCAGCGACCATGTTCACGACGACCGCTACTACACCAAGCCCCAGACAGACACGCGGATCGCGGACGTCGTTGTCCAGGTCATGCAGGCGTGCCCGACGCTCGACCCGACCGACGTGATGGTGCGGGTCGGCGGGGTGTGCATCGACAAGTACGAGGCGTCGCTCTGGGATGCGCCGGTGGGCGGCAACCAGATCACCGGTGCGATCCCCTGCGCAGCCAACGGCCAGAACTGCACGAACATCTACGCCCGCTCGGTGGCCGGCGCCTTGCCACGCGGCAACATCACCTGGTTCCAGGCGCAGCAGGCGCTGGCGAACTCGGGCAAGCGCATGCCGACCAACGCCGAGTGGCAGGCGGCTGCCGCTGGAACGCCAGGCGCCGCGTCGTGCAACATCGGCCCCGGCGGATCGGTCGAGAACACGGGCGCCAACGCGGGCTGCATCTCTCGTTTCCAGGTGAACGACATGGTCGGGAACGTCGCGGAATGGGTCGCAGACTGGGTGCCGCAGTCCACCGGATGCACCAACTGGGGGAGCTTCAGCAACAACGGGATGTGTCTCTCGGGCGCATCGACCACCGCCTCCGGTCCCGGCGCCTTGGTCCGAGGCGGCGAATTCACGTTCACGGTGACGGCGGAGGCTGGTGTGTTCGACGTCTACGCGCGGCACCCGCCGTACGCCTCGTTGGAGGTGATCGGCTTTCGCGGTGCACGCTAGCGAAGCTCCGCCTCAAACGCGCGACATGACTGGCGAGGACGAGGACTCGGAGTGCCGGGGAGATCGAACGCGTTGGTCCCGTTGGCGGTGCGATCGCCGGCCGCGGTGTCAATGCCGCTGCGTCAGCCCAGGCGCTGCGCTCGAGCGCATACCGCGCTGGGCCTACAGTGACTGGCTGCGTCTTGCCTGTTGGCGTTCGGTGTCGGCGTCATTGCACAGGCACCGGAGCTCGACACGCTCCTCGAGCGCCTCAGCGGCTATCTCGAGACCTACGAGCAGGCGCTCCGCGAAGTCGTCGCCGACGAGGACGCTGCAATCGTCGAGGAATTGATTGAGCTTCTCGAAATCATCGGTCTCACACACGAACAGGTCTTCTGCACATCGTTTGCGGGCTATGGTATCGACCTCGGAACGAACTTTCTCGAGGCTATTAAGGCGGAGCTATTGAATGCCGACGCGCTCGTCCTGTTCGTTCTCACCCAGCGGTTCTACACCAGTCCAGTCTGCCTCTGCGAAATGGGCGCGACCTGGGTCCTCGCGAAGCGGCACATCCCGGTTCTGATTCCACCGTTCGACTTTTCCGACGTGAAGGGCGTGATCCCACTGACGGAAGGCTTCAAGATCAACGATGCCCTTAGGTTGAACCTGTTCAAAGAGAAAATAGAAGACGCGTTTGGCCTGACCTCCCGCATCGCCCAAGCCGCGTGGGAACGCAAACGCGACCGAGTCCTCGACCGAATCAACGCGAAGATCGCCGCCGCAACCGCCAGCAGTGGTTGACGCATTCGATGCGCGCCGTACGTGACGCGACGCCGAACAGGTCGGCGAGCTATGATCGCCGCGACAACTGTCTCCAACGAAGTGCCTTCACGTTTACGCGTTGGCTCCGACCGCTCAGGGGCCATGATGGCGAACGATGGTCGCTCAGCGCCAGGCCGTTAGCCAGACTCCACACAATCAATTCGGCCGGACAATGCGAATATGCTTAACGCGAAGGACATCGACCAACTATGGCTGGCACTTCGAGATCGGCTTGGTGAGCCCGGTTACGAGAAACATTACGCGACGGAAGCCGCCTTCGAAGCTGACGTCTGGAAGAGAGTCGTCGCCGTTGCGGCGGAACTCGGTACCGACGTGGCGAGCACCTGTCTGACGTCGCACGCAAGCCATGCCGACCGATCGGCCCCTGCGTGGGAGCGGTTCCTAAAGGAAGAGGCCGGACTCAGCGTGTGCGGTTTCCTGCCGTCTTGGCTCTTCATCCGGAACGCGCCGCACGGTGACGGGGCAGTGCCGCTCCCGACAGCCGCTTCCCGTGGAAAGCCGTCTCGTTGCAGCACGAACGCTACTCAAAGAGCCCATGGATCTGCGCGTGACCTCATGGGGTCCACCGACCCCATGAGCGGTTAGGCGACTTCGGGACCATCCCGTGGGCGGAGCTGATCGACGACGTGGCGCACCGACAACACGGTAACGCGACACGGGAGGCGCAGACCATCGGCGTCTCTCTCTCTCTCTCTCTCTCTCTCTCTCTCTCTCGGTTTCTGTGGCACGCTGTCCGGCGCGGATGGCGCGGCTTCGTCAGGCGCCCGTGGAATCTCGTTGCCAACCGCGTGCGTGTGATCGCTTCGTGCGGCCGTCACGGCGGTGCCCGCGCCCCCGAAGGCGACCGCGAGGTTGATGACGCTCGACATCCCGCCTCCGGTGAGCCCTTGGCCCACGATTTGTCGTTCACCGAGTTCTTGACTGCGGCTTGAGCCCACGGACCCGCAAATGCCTGTTCCGCGCGTTCTGCCTCCTGGTCGCCTCAGGACGACTCGATAACCTCAGACGACCGATTGTCAGGTCTGCGAACGATCGCGGCTCCAATCCGTTAAAGGACGTTGATTCGCGCACGTGTGACGGCTGCGGTCGCCCGTTCAAGTTTCGGCGCAGGAATCAACGGCACTGTTGTTCATCCTGCCGCTTTATCGCTCACCATCGCGCCAAGCAAGACCGAATGGATTTTGGATATCTGTCCGTCTCAACAACAGGAACGTTAGTGTTGAACCGAATCGGATCTTCTGGTAAAGAACGGGCAACGCCGCCGGTCTCGCGTCTTCTTGTGAGGTGACCATGCTGAAAACATCGATGGGGATTCTTCTCCTCACAGTCGGCGCGTCGTCTCCGGCACTTGCTGCACCCATCACACAGATATGGGTCGGGACTGTCGAAGGCTTCGGGGGCTTCGCGGCGCAAATCCCGGCCGGCACGCTCCTCACGGTCACGCTCGAATACGAGTCAGAGGCAGTGAATTTCTGTCTGCCGTTTCAGCCCGCAAACATGACGGGCCGACGGGTTTCGGGAAACTACGCCCTGACCCGTTCATTCTGTTTCCCTGCTTGGTAGCACGGCCTACGGCGGTGGCGGGATTGAGGTCGACTCACCGGACGGCAATTGCACCTTCCCCGTTTCCCCGACCGGTGTCGATTTCAGGGTTACAGGGACAGGCGCAGTGTTAGGGCTGCCGTTCTTCCCGGTCGTATGGACCATCCAGGGCACGTACGGCCCCACGCCCGGCGGACTGCCAGGCGAGCTGGCGGGTTTTAGTGGGTACGTGGAATGTTGTCGCACGCCAGCTTTCGGAACCATCCGCGGCACCGGCACCTTCCAGCCCATTCCCGAACCTTCGACGCTGGCGCTCGTGGGCACCGGACTGGTTCTGTCGTGGCGCCACCGACGTCGGTTGCTGGCAAAGAAAAAGTAGCGAGCCTGACCACGCTCATCGCGTAGAAAACCGGCGCGCCGACGTCGAGCGCGATGTCAAGAAGAGAAGGCGCTGTGGCCAGAGCGACAACCGCTGGGAGGCAGTATGCGTAACTGGTTCGTGTCCGTCCTAGTCGTGTTTGCGGGCCTCTCGCACGCCGCGCCTTCCGCTCAAAAGCGCGCTCCGGTGATCGACATGCACATGCATGCGCACCATATCCCGCTCGATCTTCGCGCTGGAGCCCCACCTCCGTGCTTCCCGCGCCCGTGTCAGCCCAAAGGGGCCGCGACGGCGACCCCGGAGGAGTCATTGCGGAAGACCCTCGAGGCGATGGACCGCCACAACATCGTCCTGGGATTCCTGAGCAGCGCCGACCTGGGCATCGTCCGGGACTGGGTCGCGGCGGCGCCCGACCGGTTCATCGCTTCGCCCTTCATTGAGAAGCCCGGTGAGCTCACTCCGCAGATGCTCAGGCAGGAGTACACGGCGGGACGCCTGGCCGGCATGGGTGAGATCGGATCTCAGCTCATGGGCGTGGCGCCAAACGATCCTGCACTGGCACCGTACTTTGCACTGGCGGAGGAGTTCGATGTCCCTGTCCTCATTCACACCGAAGGGCTTGGTCCGCCGGTACCGGGGTTCCGCTTGGCTGCGGGCCGTCCGCTCCTCCTCGAGGAGGTGCTGGTTCGACATCGGAACCTCAGAGTGTTCGTCGAGAACAGCGGATACCCGTTCCTCGACGAGATGATCGCGATGATGTATCAATATCCTCAACTCTACGGTGATCTGTCGACGATCACTTGGATCATCCCGCGCTCCGCGTTTCATCGGTACGTCGAGGCCCTCGTTCGCGCCGGCCTCGGGAACCGCTTGATGTTTGGCTCCGACCAGATGCGATGGCCCGAGAAGATTGACGAGGCGATCGAAGCGATCGAGGAGGCCGATTACCTGACCGCAGCGCAGAAGCGAGACATCCTCTACAACAACGCGGCCCGATTTCTTCGCCTTGAAGGGGGACGTAAGTAGCGGAAGAGGATGCCCCACGTGTGCGCGGAAGTGGCTCATTACGGTTCCAGTCTTTTCCGAATCTTGGGCAATACCTCGGTGCCAAGCAGCTCGATGCTCCTGAGGAACGTCTGATGGGGCATGCCGCCGACGCCCATCTGCAGCGATGATGTATCAATATCCTCAACTCTACGGTGATCTGTCGACGATCACTTGGATCATCCCGCGCTCCGCGTTTCATCGGTACGTCGAGGCCCTCGTTCGCGCCGGCCTCGGGAACCGCTTGATGTTTGGCTCCGACCAGATGCGATGGCCCGAGAAGATTGACGAGGCGATCGAAGCGATCGAGGAGGCCGATTACCTGACCGCAGCGCAGAAGCGAGACATCCTCTACAACAACGCGGCCCGATTTCTTCGCCTTGAAGGGGGACGTAAGTAGCGGAAGAGGATGCCCCACGTGTGCGCCGAAGTGGCTCATTACGGTTCCAGTCTTTTCCGAATCTTGGGCAATACCTCGGTGCCAAGCAGCTCGATGCTCCTGAGGAACGTCTGATGGGGCATGCCGCCGACGCCCATCTGCAGGATCTGCCGCGAGTGACCAAGGAGTTTGTGCAGGTGAAGGATGCGTTCAGCCACATCGTCGGGCCCACCGGCGAAGACCATCTTCCGGCAAAGGTGAACGCCATCAGCAACCAGGTCCGCCCATGGATCTGCGCGTGACCTCATGAGGTCGCCCGGCCCCATGAGCGGTTAGGCGACTTCGGGGCCTTAGTGAGGACCCGAGTGCGGCTAACAGGGGCAGGACTTTGATGCTCGCTCATCGGTGCGCGTCCTTGCGGTGACCACCTCCCTTGGTGAGTCAATCCCTTCGTGAGTCAATCCCGTGGGCGGAGCTGATCGACGACGTGGCGCACCGACAGATCGGCGGGCGGGTCAAGCTTTGCTTGGCGGCGACGGTGAGCGATAACGCGGCATGACGAACAGCAGTGCCGTTGATTCCTGCGCCGAAACTTGAACGGGCGACCGCAGCCGTCACAAGTGCACGAATTAACGCCCTGTAACGGATTGGAGCGGCGATCGGTCGCGGACGGGAGCGAAGGGTCGCCCGAGCGTCTCGCTTCGTCCTGAGGCCCACTGAGCGCAAACTCCGGGTCCGACGGTATGGCGTTCTTGGCCGTAAAGTCAAAAACCACGGTCCCGAAAAAGCGATCACCGACAATCGCTGCGACTAGCGAGGCGAAACAGCAGACCCTGCCCACCGGCCGATGCGGGTCCGATTTTCAGGCGGATGCCGATCTGTGTCAGATCGTCAATTCGCTGCGGCTGCGCTGACGACCACTGTCAGCTCACCTGACGCCGCGCTGTCGCCGCACGAGTTCCGCGCCCTCATGCGGACGTAGTGACGTTCCGTTTGCGACGCCGGTTGCCGTCAGCGTGGTCACGTTCCCGACGTCCGCGACCGCGACGTTCGACAGCCCCGGCGCCGTTCCCGCTTCGACAATGTAGGCGTCGGGTGATCCCGTCGCTGCTGTCCACCTCAAGACGACGGTCCCGCCGCTGTTAAACGCGACCGCCGGGGTGCCTGGCGCGCCCGGCGCACACGCGCTCGCGACAAACAGTTGTGCCTCATTGCTCGCGGCGCTCGTGTCCTGAGCCGTCGTCGCCCTGGCGCGCACGAAATACGTGCCTGGAGGGACGCCGCCAGTCCCGTACGCCGTCAACGTATTTCCTGTTGAGAAGTTCGCCAGGTTTGCCGCGCCAGACACCGATCCCGCTTCGATGATGTACGACGACGGCGGGCCGCCGCTTGCCGGCGCCTGCCACGTCAACGTGACGAACGATCCGGCAGACGTCGCCGTCAATACGACGGGCGGGCTGGGCGACACCGTACGGTTCAGAAACGATCGGTAGACGATGTACTGGCCGAACGGTACAGGCCCGGACGTTGGCCCCCCCAATTGAACGATGTCAGGGCGTCGGTCGCCGTCGAAATCGACGGCCAGACTGTTCGCATACGCGAAGCCGAATTCCGGCGGGAGCGCACTCGGCGCGATCGGTGCGAACGCGCCGTTGCTGTTTTGGAGCCAGATGCGAGGATAGCTCACTCCATTCTCGCCATACGCGTGTGGGAGATAGAAGTCCTGCAATCCATCGCCACTGAAATCCGCGAGCCGGATGAATGGGTACCATGGTCCAGTGAGACGCGCGGCCGTAGGACCGAGTCGCGCCGCCGTCTCATCGACGAAGGCGTTCCCTTGATTGATCAGCACCTGCAGGCCGATACCGCTATACGTCGGCGTGGTCGACAGCAGGAGGAGATCGGGGCGGCCATCGCGGTTGACATCCAGCGAGACGATATCGTGCACCTCGCGATTGTTGGCCGGCAGGGGCCCCTCCGGAAGAACGAGGTGAGGACGCCTGGTGAAATCTCCGGTGCCGTCGTTGAACAGCACGATGCTGTGTCCTGATGGGTTCGGCGTGATCCCGAGGACGAGGTCCAGAGACGTGTCGCCATCGAGATCGACCAGCAAACACGTCGCGAACTTCTCGTCCTGTGGCCTCCAGCCTATCGCTGAAGGCAGGCCGGTGATCTTCTGCGTGAACGTCCCATCGCCGCGCCCCATGAGAAAGTAGGGACCGACCGGAGCGCCGTTGCCCCCCCAATTGTTGACAAAGAGATCGAGATTCCCGTCACCGTTGATGTCACCGATGCTGGCTGAGTACGATTCATCGGGCGTCTGCGGCAGCGTCGCGGACCGATCGGTATACGTGCCGTCGGCGTTGGAGATGAGCAGGAGGTTGGTCTCGCCAGAAAACGGCGCCGTGTCGTAGCCGAACGCGGCGACGAAGATGTCCGGGTGCCCGTCGCGATTAAAGTCACCGGAGAGAATTTCTGAAGGATTGATCGAGCTCGGCAGGGCGCCTGGCCCGAAGAGCTGACGCGTGATGTCGATGACCGAGCCATCGGGTTGCGGCCGCAGGACGCGGCAGGGACCCTTGACGATCGGCGACGGCGGGAACGATCCGTGGCACACCACCATATCGGGACGCCCGTTTCCCTGTAGATCGATCGAAGCCCACGCCCACAACCCGGCCGGCGCGCCGGGCGCCACGAACGGCTGAATCGTGGGATCCGAGACAAACGCGATACCCGGCGTGCCCGGACCCTGCGCGGGCGGTCTTTCCGAACGTCAGAGGTGTCACGCCCTGCGCACGCGCGACGTGCGCCCCGCTCAGCGTCAGAAGAAGCGCGATCCAGTACCGATGAGAGATTCGCTTGGCGCTCGGCGCGGGCGCCGACGGCGACTGGTCGATAAACGATTCAGCGGGCGCGCCGAGATTGCGGTTGCAGTGACGGCAGTAGTACGTGGCGACCGAAAGCTCGGTGCGGCAATTTGGACACGGCGGCAATATGCACCTCGGTTTGAAGCTCAGCCATTGTACCAGCTTGGTGCAAGCTGCTCGTACGTTCGTCTGACGGTTGTTCAGGCTGGCGAAACGCCAGACGCGATGAGGAGCCATGCTCGCGCAAGATCCCGCGCAGCGTATTAATCCGCGCGGTCCGTATTGTCATCCACTGCTCCCGGACACGGTGCAGCGCGACCAACGTTTGTTGCTCCCGCGCTTCACCGGGACGCTTGGCATCTTTCCGAGCGCACCGCTTCGAGGATCGCTTCGGCATCCGCCCGGTCGGTTTTGTTGCGCCGGACAGCGGACACCAATGAACACCGGGTAACCCCAATGAACGCCTCTCACTGTCCGGCGGCGACGGCAGGTGGACTACTACTCTCGCTGGTCTCACCGGTCGAAGGGACGCCCACACCCCATGTAGCAGGGAATACCCCATGTATGAGCGTCCCGCAATAGCGGCATCGGCTCGTACGCGCGCGGAGGTTGCGTGTGGTCTGAACCGTTCAGTTCGGCGTAATGTGAGGACGCACGAGCATGCGGTTTCAGCAAGGGGACTCGTTCGGGCACTACACGCTGCTGGCCCCCCTCGGCCACGGGGGAATGGGCGAGGTGTATCGCGCCCGTGACAACCGGCTGGCGCGGGACGTCGCCGTCAAGTTCGTAACGCCAACCGCCAGCTCGTCCACGGAGAGTCTTTCGCTGGCAGAGGCCCGCGCCGCATCCGCACTCAGTCATCCACACGTCTGCACGTTGTTTGCGGTCGAGGAAGTGGAGGGCGAGACCTTCATCGTGATGGAGCTCGTCGAAGGCCGACTCCTGTCCGATGCGATTGGCTCCAAGGGGCTCCCGGCTGACACGCTCGTCCGCTATGCCTCGCAGATTGCGGGCGCCGTGGCCCACGCGCATGCGCGGCACATCGTCCATCGCGATCTCAAGGGCGCGAACGTCATCATCGGCGACAGCGGAGCGAAGGTGCTGGACTTCGGCATCGCGCGCCGCTACGGCGATGAGGAACTGCAGCAGACGACGATCGCGGGCGACCCGCTCGCGGGACTTGGTGGGATCGCGGGCACGTTGCCCTATATCGCGCCGGAGGTGTTGCGCGGCGAACCGGCAAGCACGAGGAGCGACGTCTGGTCGCTCGGCGTGCTGTTCTACGAGATGGCGACGGGACGTCGGCCGTTCGCCGGAGCGACGGGAGCCGAGCTCACATCGGCGATTCTTCGCGATGCGGCGCCGCCGTTACCGGCCGGCGCGCCCAACGCCCTTCGCGTCGTCGTGCGCCGGTGCCTCGAGAAGGAGCCCGGGCAACGCTATGCCAACGCCGGACAGGTTGCGGCGGCACTGGAGACGTCAGCCTTCAATGCGGCGCCGCCGGCTCGAACACGGCGATGGCGTGCCGTCTCGCTGGCGCTGGCGGCGGCTGGACTCGTCGCGATCGTTGCGGCGGTGATGTGGTGGAGACCGTATGCGACATCGACCGAGCGTCCGACGATCGGATCCCTAGCGATCCTTCCGTTAACCGACCTGTCGCGCCCGACGCCCGATGACGCGTTCGCCGACGGCATCACCGACGCCTTGATCGGGGAGGTCGGACAGCTCAGCCCGTTGCGGCTGATCTCGCGAACGTCCGTGATGCGGTACCGCGGCAGCCAGAAATCGATCCCTGAGATTGCCCGGGAGCTGGGTGTCGATGCCGTGCTCGAGGGCTCCCTGTTGCGGTCGGGGTCGCGACTGCGCATCACCGCGCAGCTCGTTGAAGCAAAATCCGCGTTGAGCCTGTGGACGCGCGTCTACGAACGGGACGTCGGCGACCTCATCGCGTTGCAGCGGGATCTTGCCCGCACTGTCGCCACCGAGCTTCGCGTCCAGCTGACACCCTCGCAGCAAACGCGTCTGACCACGGAGCATCGCGTCGCGCCGGCCGCCGTCGAGGCGTACCTGCGGGGGCGTTACCAATGGAGCAAGCGGACGCCGGACTCGCTGGCGGCCAGCATCGTGTCGTTCGAACAAGCCGTGCGTCACGACGCCAGCTACGCACCGGCGTACGTGGGTTTGGCGTCTTCCTACGTGCTCCTGAGTGGCCTGCAGATCGCGGCCGGACCATCGCGCTTCTCGCTGCCAAAGGCGCGCGAAGCCGCCGCGCACGCCATTGCGCTCGACCCTGACCTGGCTGAAGGGCATGCCGCCCTCGCCTACACGCTGCTGTACCAGTGGGACCTCGAAGAATCGGAGAAGGAGTTCGAACGGTCGATCGCGTTGAATCCCAACGATGCGAACACGCGCTTCTGGCACGCGGTCCGCCTGGCGGCAGCCGGACGCTTCGAGGAGAGCATCGCGGAGGCGTCGCGAGGCCGTCAGCTGGATCCGGTTTCTCCGATCATCACGGCCGGTGTGTCCTGGATGAACCATTTCGCGCGCAAACACGACCAGGCGGCTGCCATGGCGGTTGCGACGATGGCGATCGAGCCCGACTTCGTGATCGCGCATGCGAGACGGGGTGTGGCATTCAAGCACCTCGGCGACTACGGGCAGGCCGCTGTCGAGATGGGCCGGTGCCTGACGTTGTCGCCAGACAATCCCGACCATCTTGCACAGCTCGGTCAGATTCACGCGCTGCAGGGCCGGCGCGACGCCGCGCATCAGGTTATCGCCCGGCTGAAGGAGTTGGCAGGCACACGCTTTGTACCTGCCTATGATCTGGCGCTCGTGCACGCCGCGCTCGGGGAGCGCGACGCCGCAATCGAATGGCTGCAGCGGGCTTACGACGAGCGGTATGGTCCGCTCGTGTTCCTGCGCGTCGATCCCGATATCGACGGCGTTCGTGGCGACCCGCGTTTCGATGCGCTTGTCGCGAGAATCCGTCCAGGCCCAGCGATGTAGACTCGCCAGGACTACCTGGCTACCTCACGCTGAGCCTCTGGATCGAATCAGAAGCGTCAACGTCACTGGCGAGACTCCATGGACGCCCATGACCCCATGGACGTTCGGCCCCCGGCGATTGCGCGCTTCCCTGAACCACCCCTCGCAGCAACTACCGGAGTCCTTGTCCTTCCAAAGACGTTCCTCTAGATACTGCCGATCAACTATTGGAGACCAGTGTCCTTCCGAAGACGTAGTGCAGCCTGCGGCAGCGTGCGGATCTGGGCGTTGAGCGTTTTTCACACCGTGCGCCACGTCTGACGAAGTCCGCCGCGATAGGCGTTTCGGGATGAGCGCGCCTTACCTGTTGCGCTTCGCGGGCCGGTGGCGTGCTCCCACGGCCGCCAATTCTTGATCGCCTTCGCTTGCCCTGCTCGTCGCTCCGACGTCCAACCGTTCACAGGGTGCCTCCATTAGTTCGATCGGCGCGCTTTTTGGCTCCCGCGCGCGATCGATCAGCGCCGCCGCCATGATGTCGTCGCCGAAGATGTCGCCCACTCCTCGAACCCTCGTAGCGGCGAGTCATCAGCTGAAAGAAGAGCATCGCGCCGGTGCGGCTGATGGGGAGATAGCCGATTTCGTCGACCACGAGCAGCGCTGGATGCGTGAGCATCTTCAGACGGGCCTGCAGCCGCCCGCCGCCTGCGCTTCCTTCAGTGAGGTGATCAAGTCGGCGAGGGTGCCGTAGTAGACGCGCCGTCCACTCTGCGCCGAGGCGATCGCGAGGCTGATCGCCAGGTGTGTCTTGCCGATGCCCGGCGGGCCGAGGAAGATGACATTCTCGCGGCGTTCGACGAAGCCGAGCTCGTGCAGACTCTCGATCTGCTCGCGGCGGAGTGACGGCTGAAAGGTGAAGTCGAAGTCGCGGAGCTGCTTAACGGCGGGCAGGCGGCTGGAGCGCATCGCGGCCCTGGAGCCGCCGGTTGTTGCGGAGCTGAATCTGCGCCGACAGCAGCTGCTTACGGCGATCTATTCGCCTGAATCCTGACAATAACCAAATTTGGCGATACACGGGTCGCCCGGGTATTTGGGTACCGGTGGCGCGGCCGGCAGATGACCCGCTCCCGCAGGTCTTGGTGGCCGAATACCTCTGGGGTGGCCCAACGAATGGTTTCGAAGAATTTTGGTTCACGCGCGACCGCGAGGTGTATGGCCGGCAGAATCCATGGAGATACCGCGAAGAACCGGTATATGCCGCCAGTTGGACACGGATCGGCACGGACATGCGGACTGTGGTCACCAAAGGGACGCAGGGACGCGACTTTTTGGTGGGATTGACCTTAGATGGCCGTGTTCTGCTTCACCAGTGGGATGCGGTGTCGATGCAAGTAGGTGCGTTACCCGATGCTCGTGTGGGTGAATCCTATTATCAGCAGCTACACGCTATCGGTGGAGCCAACCCACATTTCTTCTTCGTCCGCAGTGGATTGATCCCTCCGGGCTTAGAACTCTCCAATACGACGAGTGGCGTCTACGCAGCTCTGATGGGCAGCCAGCAACTTGCGTTTCATCGACCGCTCCTTTTCACGATCGAGCTACGGCAACACTAAGCGGCCATCTTTGACCAGTGGCGTGTCGCCCGCTGTGATGGTCGCGTCTGTAAACCAGAACCAGGCTTCGAGCGAAGAGCGGTTCGCACCACCCGATTCCCAGTTGTCGCCGAGCGCGATCCGAAGCACACCGGCACCGTAGCCGTAGTACGGAACGCGCGGTCCGGGCCCTTTTGCGGGCAGTCGCGGATTCAAGCCGATGACCATCTCGGCGATCCGGTCTTTGTCACCGGATTCGGCCGCCCATGCCTTGAGAACCTGGTCTTCGTTGGTCTTGGCGCTGACCTTCACGACCCGTCCGCCTCGAAACTCAAAGGTGACATTCTGGCCGCCGCCCCACGCGGGAACAGTGAGACGTCCTTCCGTCGTAGTGACATCCGGAACGAACCGGAGCGCGCCTGCGGGCAGCTCCATCTCGCGGTCTCGAACGGCGCGCGCTTTTGATGCCCGCTCTCGGTCCATGCGTCCATCGTTCTTGTGAATCCACGAATCCTCCTCGACGCGCACGGTGAGATCTGTTCCGGCCGGCGTCGTTATATGGAGCTGTCGGCGCCTGAGCGCAGTGGTCATGCGATCCTGGTGAGCCGATAACGCCTTGTAGTCGATGTCCAACGCGTCGGTGTAAATGCGAGCCAGCGTGTTGATCTCATCCTGAGTGAGTTGATCGATTCCCTGGATCCAATGGAAGTGCAGTCCGCGTATGTTCGTGCCCTCGATCAAGTGTTCCAGGATGCGCCAATCTCCCTTTTCCGAGCCCGTTCCATATCGATACGGCAGCCACAGGTAAATGTCGGAATTCTGGTAGAGCTGTTTCATGGCGGCGTCGGAAAGCCGCTTGTACTCCGGATCCGTGACGCGTCGCTGCAGCTTGCGACGCCTGGCAAACGTCTCAGGTCCGTCGAAGAAGAGCGCGCCGACCTCGATAGCGCGCGCCTCCATCAGCTCCGCGCGCAGTGCGTCGATGAACTGCGGGTAGTAATACGAATCGCCCATCACCACCACTTTTTCGTAGGGCTGAACATCAAAAAAGTCGCGCACGATGAACTTGGCCCAGCGCGAGAAATCAAACGGAGGAATCGTCTTCTCTTGCCCGGCCAGCGACGGAGTGAGCAGACCGATGCACATCAGCACGCCGAAGATCCGTCTGCCGCGTCTCATAGAACCTCGCTGCTATGGTGTTGCGGATAGAGTTTATGGGAGAACCAGTTTGCCACCTGTGACGATGGGTGTCTTCCCGGCAGTGATCGTCGCGTCAGTGAAAAAGAACGAGGTCTCGAGCGATGATCGGTTGGTGCCGCCAGATTCCCAGTTTTCACCGATGGCGATGCGCAGCACGCCCGCGCCGTATCCGTAGTACGGCGGACGTCGTCCTTCCCAGGGACCCGACGGTTGCAGCTTAGGGCTAGCACCAATCACCAGCTCGCCGATTCTGTCTTTGTCTCCGCTCGCGCCAGTCCAAGCCTCCAGCACCTGAGCCTGGCCTTTGATCGCGGTCACTTTCGTGATACGCCCGCCCTGAAACTCAAATCGGACGCTTTCACCACCGCCCCATGCAGGGACTGCGAGCGTGCCTTCGGTGGTGGTGACGTCGGGGACAAATCGAAGAGCGCCCGCTGGCAGCTCCATCTCGCGGTCACGGACAGAACGAGCGGTCGCTGCACGCTCCCTGTCCATCACACCGTCGCCTTTGTGAAACCGGGTACCTGCCCGCACGCGCAAGTCAGTGCCCGCCGGCGTCACGATATGCAGGATCTGTCCGCTCAGGGCGGTAATCAAGCGGTCGTGATGCGCCGATAGGGCAGCGTAGTCGATATCCAGGGCGTCAGCGTACGCGCGGCTGAGCGCGTCGATCTCTTCTTGAGTGATTGGCTCCGGATTGGTCACCCAGTGGAAGTGAAGGCCACGAGCGTTCGTACCCTCCACCAAGTGCTCCAGTTCACGTCGATCGTTGGCGGCGCGTTCATCGCCGGTTCCGTAGCGAAATGGCAGCCATATGAAGATGTCCGCCTCGCGATAGAGGTTGCGGCGGGCGGCATCGGTTTCGGCGCGGTACTTTGGGTCTTTCGCGCGCGGTGCGACGATCTGGCGCCGGGCCGCAACCTCGCGTTCATCGAACAAGATCGTCCCAAGCTCAACCGCGCGCGCCTCGAGGAGCTCTGCACGAATCGCGTCGAGCAATTCGGGATAGTAGCTCGGCGCCGCCATGATGACGACCTTCTCGTACGGTTGGACTCTGAAGAAGTCGCGGACGATGAAGCGTCCCCAACGCGCAAAGTCAAACGGCGGAAAAATGACTTCCTTAATCGGCGCGATGGATGTTGTTCCTCGACCCTCATCTTGCGGGTCCCTGTCGCGGGCTGTGACAAATGTCATCAGACTCGCCGCAAGCACGGTCCCAAGGAGTAAGCGCGCGGCAGCCGCAGTCCGCCAAGATCCAATTCCAACGACATCAACTAGCCGCATCACATTCATTCCAGCCCATGAGGGCCCCGGGACCGCTATTTCAGCGATCACGCGGAAATTACCAGCTGAATTTGGAGCCGAACCGAACGATCCGTGGGTTGCGAACGAACCGTGGCGCATCGAGGTCCACACCCGTTCGTGTGCCAACCTGTAGAACGGTCGACGCATTCGTGATGTTGAAAACATCCATAATCAGGCCAAGACGACTCTGGTTGAACCGGAACTCCTTTTCAACGCGAAAATCCACCCAGTTGTAACTGTCGGTCTCCCGCGAACCCCGCGGCTCGGCAAACACGGTCACAGGGCCCTGGGGCAAACCCGTCACGGTCAGTTGCCGAGTGTAATGGAAGCCGGAACCGAAGCGGTGGAGACCACTGAGTAGGATCCCGTATGGCGCCTGAAAAGTGCCCTGCAGCTTGACTTGGTACGTCTGATTCAGATCGTCACGGCCCTCGGCGTTCAGCGCATTGTTTGGGTTCCTGAAGATACTTCCTCCGCCGGTGTCGCTCGATGTCGGGACAGCCACAATGCTCTCGGACACGACGAACGAGCCGACGAACTGCCATCGGTTCGACATGCGTTTGTTGGCGATGATTTCCAAGCCCTTGTAATCGCGAGGGTTTCGCAGGCCCTTGGCCTCGGGATTACTCAACACGAACTGCGCGAGCCCGAACGTCGCAGGATCTTGAGCGAACACCGTGAGACGCCCGTCATCACCGGTTCCGGCGATGCCGTCGTCACCAGGGTCGACGACCGAGACAGGTGAATAGCTGCTGAAGGGGACCCCGACATCGAGCGTATCCATCAGGTCGTGATCAGCACGGAAGATGACGTTCGCATTGAGAGAGAAGCCGTTCGCCAACTCGTGACTGATGCCAGCTGTCCACTCATCGCTGTACGATTGGCGCAAATCCGGATCGGCAGTTGTCGTCGCGCCGCCGCTGATGGACAGCAGCGTGCCCTCTTCGCCGAGCTGGTATCTTCCGTCTCGGTTTGGGTCGGCCCAAGCATAAGTGATCGTGGTAAAGGAGTTAGGGTTGACGGCCTGGATCTGCTGAGAGTGCAGGTGATGATAGTACCGTCCGAAGCCTGTCTTCACCACGGTGCGCTTTTTCGCGCCCAGGCCATAACTCGCCGCCAGGCGGGGCGCAATGTTGTGCCAGGTCCAGAGCCAGTTAGAGGGATAAGTGTGGGCCTTCAAGTCCGGAAAGCGGTCGGCGTGGTACGTCTCCGCGAACGTGCCGCCGCCGCCGCCTTGCTCCGGCGTGCCGACGCCGGTCTGATCGTAGCGGACGCCCAGGTTGAGCGTGAGCCGATCGGCGATCGTCCAGCTGTCCTGCGCGTAGAACGACAGATAGCGATGCTGCCACTTGATATCAGCCGGCGTGCCTTTTATGAGCACGCGACTTGGAACGCCGCGGCTCACGCGTAGCTGGTGATCCTCGATATCCTGCTGAAGAACGTTATATGGTGAATGCGAATACTCGGTTCCCACTTTCACGTCATGTCGTCCCATGGCATCGGCGATAAACATGGAAAGAGATGCGTGCACGGTAAAGTTGTCCGAAGCGGCGTCGCGACTGTTGCTCCCGGGGTTGCCGAACCGCTCCCCGGTGATCAAATCCTGAATGGCGACGGTCGCGTCTGGCTGAAACTGCTGGGGTATTCGAAGGCGGTTGAAGCCAAACCCGGCATCCGCGATGACTGTTTCAGACAAGACACCGTCCCAACGGCCCTGGACCGCATCACCGCTTGGCTCACGAATCATCGAGACTTCCGGGCCTGCCGCCAGCGCTGGCGAGAATCCGAAGAAGAAGTAGTTAACGTCCTCTTGCCAGTGATTGACCAACCCGGTGAAACGGTGCTGCGCGTTGGCCTGATACGTGTTTTTCCAGAAATAGGAGAAGATCTTGTCGTCAACGTCGCGATCGAAGCCAAGCAGTTGAAAGGTTCGATCTTCCAACCGCATCGAACCAAACCACCAGAGCCGATCGCGGATGATGCGTCCGCCGGCGGTTGCGCTGAATTCTGGGTCTTTGATCAGCTCGTTTGAGCGCGTCACACCGGCCGCGCTTAAGCTTTCATCGATATTTTCACTCTGGAACTCATCCCCCTGATAGTAAGCACTCACCTCACCGGAAAAATTATTGCCACCAGACTTCGTGACGATGTTAAAGAAGCCGCCTTGGGCGTAACCGACCTCGGCTGGCTTGGCCCCGCGTAGCACCTGCATCTCTTGGATAATGTCCGCCGAAAACAGATTTGCCTGATTATTTGCGATCGCTGGATCCGTGATGTTCGCTCCGTCCATGTTGTATCGATTGCTGAAGGGACCGGCGCCAAGGACGCTCTCGTTCTCCAGGTTCCCAGGCGAGACGCCGTGCACGGTGCGGCGGTCTCCACACCGGGAATGGTCGTGACGATGTTGTGGAAGTTCCGCGTCGTCGGAACGTTCTCCAGGAGCTGAGGCGTATAGTTGAAGCCCAGGCTCGCGCTCGTTGGATCGACGCTCGGCGAGTCACCTATGACCGTCACACTTTCCGCGACAGTCGCCACATCGAGTTGCACCTCAACACTTGTTGTCTGGGCCGTATTGACGATGATGTCTGTGCGTTGCACCTGCTGGAAACCTTGAAGAACGAACGTCAGCGCATAGCGTCCCGGTGGAAGTGACGGTATCCGGTAGTACCCGCTCTCATTGGTGTAGACCGTCATGTCTTTCTGGATGAGCGAAGGGCTGTTCGCAATCACTTGGACACCCGGGGTCGGCCTCTGGTCGGGATCTCTGACAGAGCCATCGATGACGCCGCCGGTGCCTTGTGCGTGTGCCAGTCCACAAAGGAGCGACATATTGACCAACGCGAACAGCGCGCCGCGACGAAATGGAGCATTCATTGTGATCCTCCAGACGTACTTAGCCGTCACTGAGGCCTGTCGGTTGTGCGATCCCTTCAGAACACGAAGCGGATTCCCAATTGCACCATCCGTGGCGCATACGCCACGTTCGCGTTGCGCGACGGCCGGCCGAAATTGGCGTTGGCCTCATTGGTCACATACGATCCGTAATTGGCGCGATTGAACACGTTGAACACCTCGACGATCGGGTAGATTCGCATATTGCCGCCGAAGTGCACCGGGCGCTGGATGCGCATGTCCAGCCGGTGAATCGGATCGCCGACGAAGTCGTTACGCTTGATGATGGTTCCGTCGGGGCGCAGCCGCAGGAAATTCGGACGTTGCGATCCCAGACCCCGCAGGTCGACCCCGTAGGTGCGCTCGCGCCGCTCGCCGGACCCATAGAAGTACAACCCGCTCAGCTCGAAACCGAGTCCCACCTGCCAGATGCCATTGAACACGGCCCTGTGCCGCTGATCGCCGATAGCAAGCCCGTACTCGCCTCCCATATCCGGCGCGACCGGGAACGTCACCGGCGTGAGGTTGGGGCCGCTCAGCGGCGTCAGGTCCCCATCTTTGGTCCACGAGAGCGTGTAGTTCCCCTGCGCCTGCCAGCGGGCGCCGAAACGCTTCGTGAAGGCTATCACCAGTCCGTGGTAGTTGTGCGGCTGATCGTTGTTGGGGGACAGGCTCACGTAGCCCCATTCGGGCATCGGCCGGCGGCTGATGTCGTTGAATGGGTAGTTCACGCCGGTTTGGGGGTTGTAGCTTACGTTGATCGGCGAGTCCGTCACGCGCGCCCGGTGGCCGACGTACACATAGTCGGCTTCGATGTTCATGTTCTGGCCGATCTGCCTCTGGAAGCCCACAGACGCCTGATGTGCGTACGGCATCCGCATGTTCGGCGCGAACGCGGCGCCACCGGTGAGGAGCTCGCTTCGAATGCATCCGGGGACGTTAGCGGTAAAGCACATCCTCGGCAGCAATTGTTCGTAGGTGGGATCCGGGCCGTTCCAGGGATTGGACGCGAAGTCGGGACGGCTATCGTTGTCGAGCGCCACGTTGATCGTCTTTGCGTAGTACGCGGCGAAATGGTTGTTCTGAACCGTGCCGAAGTACACGCCGTAGCCGCCGCGCAGCACCGTCCGGTCGTTGAGGCTGAAGGTATACCCCGTGCGCGGCCCGACGTTGTTCAGGTCGTTCGGTTGATTGTCCTCTCTCAGGAACGGCGGGATCAGAATGGGCGTGGAGTTCCCGAAGGCCCCAAGCTCGACATCGTAGCGAAGCCCGAGATTCAATGTCAGGCGCGGGTTGACCGTCCAGTCGTCCTGGATCCAGAGACCCGTCGAGTAACGCGGAATCAGGGATGAGTTCGACGGCGCGAACGATTGACGCCAGCGGATGCTGACCGGCGAGAGCAGGTCCAAATTCCAAGTCGTCGCGTCGCCGATATCTGGGAAGATCCGTTCCATCGGGGCCGGAACCGCACCTCCGGTCGCATCGAGCGAGCCTTCGCATCTGACGCAGCGGATGTCGCTGATCTCCGTGTACAGGAACTCTCCGCCCACCTTCAGCGTGTGCCTTCCGGCTTTGTTGTACACGAGCGTCAGGTCGTTGCGAATCGAGTAGATGTCGGATCCCTGGATATCGAGCTCCTGCTCGCGGCCAGTACTGATCCCGCGCATGAGGACCTGTGGTGCCCATCCCTCCCGAACACGGAAGTTCGGATTGTTGACGGGCGTGAACAGCATGTCCCCCTGGTAGTAGACGTGTCCCACGCGGAGCTCGTTGATGACACGGTCGCTGAACACCTGCGCGAGAGTACCCAATGCGCTGCGAGTGGCATAGGTGTATCCCACGGCAAGAATCGGAGCCGCCGTCGAGCTTCCGCCCGCGGGGTTGTCGGACCACGAGCCGTTCCAGCGGAACGACAGCCTGGTCTGAGGCGAAAACTGGATGTCCACGCGGCCGAAGCCCTTCTTTTCGAGGTTCGTCGCGTCGAACGTTTGGTTGAAGTGCGGGTAGGGCGTTGTGTAGACGGCCACGCCCGGCTCGCGTTCGTACTCGAAATTTCCGTAGAAGTGAATCTTGTTTCGCTGGATTGGGCCGCCGACCGTGAAACTGTACTGCTGGTTCTCGTAATCGAGCACTTCGCCGACGACATGGTCCGCCGCATTGAGTTCGTCGTCGCGAAAATAGCCCGATGCCATCCCCGAGAAGCGGTTGGTTCCGGACTTGGTGACGGCGTTCACCTGGAGACCCGACGAGCGGCCCTGCGTGGCATCGAACCGGCCCGCCTGGTACTCGAACTCGGCAATCGCATCGCGGCTGAGGCGCGGATGCGCCGACTCCGTCGTGCCGGTTAGGAGAACGCTGATCTGTTGCCCGTCGATATTGAGCTGGTAGTCACCTCCGCGTCGGCTTCCGCGGGACCCCACGCTGCTGGGTTGGTCGCTATTGACCTCGTTGACGCGGTTCCCAGGGGCGAGCATCACGAGTGCGACCCATTCCCGGCCCTGGATGGGCAGCGTTTCGAGCTGGCGTGGATCGATGTTGCCGCCCAGACTCGAGTCCGTGACGTTCAGCAGCGGCGACTCGCCGGTCACGGTAACGGACTCCTCCAGCGTCGAAACGGTCATTTTGAGATCGACGACCGCCTGCTGACCGACGAGCAGCACGATGGTTCGCGAGAGCGGCGCAAATCCCGACAGCTCCGCGGTGACCTGATACGTACCTACGCGCACCTGGAGTCTGAACGCGCCCCGCTCGTCGGTGACGGCTTCGAACCGGTTCCCAGTCGCCTCATGAACGGCCCGGACGCTAACGCCGGGGAGTGCCCCGCCCGTTTCGTCGCTGACCGTGCCGCTCAGCGAGGCTTCCTGCGCCTCCGCCGGCACGACGAAGACGAACATCGGGGCAACGATGGCCAACCACAATGCAACGACGGCCGATCTCATTGGAACCCTCCTCGCCCACAGGGACTACTTCCTCACGCGCACCCACTTGACGAGTCGCTGACTTTCGACCTCTCCCGCGAAGATGTTGCCCTCGGGATCAAGGCCGATGAATTCCATGTTGACGCCACGCATCCGACCAGCCCCACCCCCGGCCGTGGGCATGCTCGTGAGAGGCATCTCTGGGATGAATTCCGTGATCCAGCCGGTTCGAGAATCGCCGATTCTGATGCCGCTCTCGTACCCAGGGTTGTTCGCGTATTCATTCCCCGATGTGGTCCGGCCGCTCGAGGGACCCAACGCGAGCGGTCTCGGCGACGCCGACGTGCCGTCGACGACATAGATACGGTCTTCCGCGTCGAACGCAACGGAGCTCGGGCGACCGAATTGCGTCCAGAGCGAGATGAGTATCCCTTCCTGATCGAAGATCTGAATGCGATTGTTCCCACGATCGGAGACGTAAAGTCGACCACGACTGTCCATGGCGAGATGATGCGGGTCGTTGAAGCGACCGCGTTCCATCGACGCGTCTTTCACGCCGCCACCGATCTGCTTGATGAACTTTCCGTCCTTCGTCAACTTGACCACACGATTGTTGCCGCCGCGGTGACCGTCAGCCACCCAGATCTCCCCGTTCGGCGCGACGAGCACGTGGGAGGGCCCGTTGAAATGCGTCTGGTCGTCGCCGTGCACGCCCGCGACGCCGAGTGTCATCAGCATCTTCCCGTCGGGGCTGAACTTGAAGACCTGGTGTCCCTTGCCCACCTTGTGTCCCTCGGCACCACGCGCCTCGCCGGCCGGCGCACCCTCGGTGACCCACACGTTGCCCTCGTGGTCGACGAAGAAGCCGTGCGGCCAGACGAACATGCCGGCGCCGAAGCTCTTGACGACGTTGCCGTTCATGTCGAACTTGAGCACCGGGTCTACTTTGGAGGTGAGACACGCGTTCGCGTTGGCTTCGCATCGTGTGAGCATCCAGATGTGCTTCTTGTCCGGGTCCGTGTAAATGCCCGCGACGACGCCCAAGGCGTCACGTCCGGCGGGCATCTTTTCCCACCCGTAGATGGCGCGATACGAATTGGTGCTGATTTGGGCGCCAACGCTCACGCCGCCCACGACGACCAGCACCGCGATTGAATCGAAAACCAAACGGCGTCCTCTGCAACGCGTCATCGCCGCTACCTCCGTCGAAGGGCTCAACCCGGTTCCACCGGTCTGCTCGTCGAGCAGTCGAGTTGATGATTAGGAAACATTAGGCCGTCTCGGGGTTAGGGCAACGCTCCTTCTCGGCTGGGCAGCCCGTCCCCGGCGACAGCGCGGATAAAGCCGCTGTCTGCGGCCGATTTTCGTTAAGGCGTCGGAGAAGAGCAAGGGAAAAAGCTGACCGGAAGAGAGACGGCGCTGAACCCTTTCGCGCGACGCAGCCCTCACCAGGCGTCGAGGTCGGGGGCTCTCGCGATTCATCGTCGGGTCGGTTCAAGATGCCGCGGTGGCGCGCGGTCGAGTCGCGGCTCAGGTACGTCGATGGAAGGTTGAGGTGTCAGAAGATTCGCCGGATCACCGCAGCTCGTCAGCAAGAACATAGCGATCGTTTCGACGCTGCCTGTGGCCGAAGCGGGCGTGCCGGGCCGTCCGCCGCTTCAGCAGCGTTTGCTCGACGTGCTGACGCCCATGGCGCGCACCGATTACCTGATCGCTCGCGCGCGTACCGACGAGAGTGCTCGCGCGCGATTGAAGCGATCGATGGACTTCGAGCTGGCGTTTGTGCGGGCTGGCGGCACGTTGCTCGGGGGGCTCGATCCGACGGGCAATGGCGGCGTCGTTGCGGGACCCCGACCCCATGAGCGGTTAGGCGACTTCGGGACCTTATCGAGGACCCGAATGCGGCTAACAGGAGCAGGACTTTGATGAGCCGCACCATTGCACTCGATACGAGTTCACTCTTTGCTCGAGAGGCGTTGGAGTCCGGAAGCACGAGTGACTCAATGCGGTGCCGGGAGGCCCGGCACGGTTGATCCCGCGTCCTACACCGTCGCGGCTGGCGATGGGCAAAAACGACGATGGAACACGGAGCAGGCATCCTCAGGGGAGGCGGTCGCATGGACCGTGGTGCTTGAACGGCTTCACGTACGGACTGACGAACCCGTGATTGACCTCCAGAAACGCAGCAGCGGGTGGTGCGTCAGGCACGGTGAAGAGGTCGGCCGAGGGCTCGCTTCGGTTGATGTCCGAAAGTGGGTACTCGACCACGCCGGCAACGGCGTCTTTAGTGCGGCTGTAGATAAGCAGCCGCAGATCGGGCGACACCCACCGCTCGCTGCGGACGACGAGGTCGGCGCTCAAACTGAAATGCCCCGAAAGCAGTGTCGTCTCGAAGCGGTAGCCCTCCGCCGTCACTCCCTCTGCGAAGCGTCTCCCCACCGCCTCCTCCATAACGGCGTTTGGCCCGTGGTAGAACGCGTGATGGGACTGGGCCAAATGCATCAAGGCGACACAGCGGTCAGCGATGGGAAGCGTCAGCCGGAACGGCTTGCCGACAATCATCGCGGCGCTCGCTCGGGGGATGTGGCGCCAAGCGGCGCTGACGTTGTCGAGCACGAGCACCGTCCTGCTGTCGGTCTCTGGCGCGACGAACACCCGCCGCAGCGCCGAGTCCGTCCGCACGTCGCTGTATGCCTGCTCCGCCCGCACCCGACCCACCGCATCACGGAAGTATTTGGTCACGGCCTGCCGCAGCGGCTCGCTGCCCGGCCGCTGCCACGTTATCGTAGCGATGGCGCTGAGCGGCGCGCCGGCGACCGGAGTCCTACTGAAAAGACCACGGTCCATGCCCGGTAGCCGCTCTTCCAGTTCGTAGTCGGATTGGAATACCTGGTCGGAATTCCAGGCGGCTTGCGAGGAGGCGACAGCGCCGGTTGCCAGGACGATGGCAACGAGAAGGCGACGGACGCGGGGAATGGGGACCATCACGGGAACTCCCAAGTCGAAGGCCACACCACCGTGAAGGTGTCCAGTGTAGCTCTTAGCCGCGATCCGCAGCAACGCCGTGTGGGCGCAGCGGGCGCGTGTTCGCCCACACCTCAGCTGCCAGCGACAACTTCGAGTGAAAGGGAGCTGGGCGAGTCGTCATACCTGCAGGAGCGAAGGGCCTCACCCGGGTGGGCTATTTCCACTGGCGCGCCGGGGCGTAAAAAGGCAGGCACATCGCGCGAAGGAGTACGCCCCTATTAGGACGACTGTGCGAGTTTCGTGAGATCGCTGCGCGCAAACGCTAACGTGTGCCGAGTGTGGGCTGGCGCACCTTTCAAGGCGTAGTAGAGCGGTGGGCGTCAAGGTGGCGTCAGCGACCTTCACCTCAAGCCGTGCAGTAAGATTTTTGGCGTTTCCGGTGATTTTTAGTGGTGACCCACAATTTCGCAGTTGGAACCCTATCGGCAGTTGGCTTCGTGGCGTGGACGAGCTTCGACGCGCTACTCAATCCTGAGCGTCCGAAGAGGATCGGCATTGCTCGCCCTCAACGCCGGCACCACACTCGCAGCCCCAAGAGCGCCGGAGAGCAGCAATGTCGAGGCAGCAATGGCCACTGGGTCCAGCACTGACGTGTTGCCGATCATGGCGGCGACCAAGCCCGAAAACGCGGCTGTCGCCGCGAAGCCCAGGATCATGCCGACTGCGGCAGTCGCGGCCGTTTCTCGCACGAACTGCCGAATCAAGGAGGCACGCGTGGCGCCGAGCGCGATTCGAATCGCCGTCTCGCGTGCACGCTGACTGGCGGCATAAGCGACCAAGCCGTACACCCCAATGCAGGCAATCAGGACAGCCACCGTCGCGAAGACACTGATCGCCGACGCCATTAGGCGGGTTCCGCCCACGTCATCTGCAACAAACTGCGTCATCGGCATGAAGCGGACAAACGCGACCGATGGGTCTGTCGCCGTTACCGCTTTTTCGATCTGCCGATCGAGGTCCGGAATGAAGGTGGCCGTTCGGACCAACCACGTGGCAGGAAAGGCCCGGTGAGCAATCGACATGACAGGTGGCGGTACCTGAGCCAACGGCACGTAGACGATCGGCGGTGGATCTGCTGCAAGCGCGGTGAATCCACTTGTCCAGCCGGCACCGGGCCGACTGCGAACATCGGCCACCACGCCAACAATCTCGCGCGGCGTGTCCTTCATCGGCGGCACCAACGAAATCGATCGGCCAACTACATTCGCCTCGCCAAAGTACGCCCGCACGAATGCTTCGCTGACGATGGCAACAGCCGGGGCGCCAAGACCGTCCCGCTCTGCAAACGGGCGCCCTTGGCGGACGTCAATCCGTAGGAGCTCGAAATACTCGGGCGTGACGTATCGCCAGTCGATGCTTCGAGTCTCGGTGATCCGCGCTCCAAGAGGAGCTTCGAGCGGCATGTTGAGACCGCGCTCGACCGGAACACGTGATTGGCCACTGCCACGGAGACTACGCCTGGCACGCCTCGTACCCGAGTCAGCGCACCTTCCACGAGCTGCGCGACACGCACAGAGTTTTCGAACGACCGTCCTTGCAGTGCCATCTTACCTACGGTCACATTCGAAGGATCGAAGCCCAGCTCCGCCCGATACATCCGGGCGATCGTGTTGACGAGCATGCCCGCGAGCACGAGGAGCGCCATGGTCGCAGCTAGCTGCCCTGTCAAGAGCCCACGACGCCACCACGACCCTGTCCGTGAGCCGCCTTGGCGCGCGCCGTCCGAGAGCGCGCTGCGCAGGTCGACCCGCCGCGCAGCCATGGCCGGCGCCAAGCCGAATAACACTGCGACGTTCGCGGTGACAGCGACCGCGAATCCGAGCACGCGGCCGTCGACAGTCAGTCTGCGGCCGGCCAGGAGTTCTGCCGGCGTAAGCTGCGTCAGCACCGGCAGGCCGATTGCGGCTACTGTGACGCCCGCCACCCCGCCAATCGCCGCGAGCACCAGCGCCTCGGTCAGTACCTGCTGTACGATCCGACCGCTGCCGCCACCTAAGGCCATTCGC
Source organism: uncultured Acidobacteriota bacterium (assembly GCA_963807105.1). Classification (GTDB taxonomy): domain Bacteria; phylum Acidobacteriota; class Vicinamibacteria; order Vicinamibacterales; family UBA2999; genus DASPWV01. Next base: position 453,477 of record CAWEAM010000009.1, read on the forward strand.
GTGGCCATCTCATGTCGTCGAGCGACCGTCCGCAGGAGTTGGAGACCGGCGAGGTTGATGCAAGCCACGATCACGACTGCGGTCACGGCCACGAGAAGCAACAGCATCAACATGAGCGGCTCGCGACCGAGGAGCTGATGCAGCGGCAGCCACTGCAAGCTGCGGATGCGCGGGTGCACGCGGTCCGGTTCCGTGGATAACAGGTCAGCTTTCACAAGGCTGAGGAGCGTTGTCGCCTCTTGCAGCGTCGCGCCAGGCACGAGACGAGCCAGCATCAGGTAATTCACCGAGTTGTCCTGACTCGCGAGTCGGAGAGGCGTCCAGACGTCAGCGGCCGGAATGGAGCGGAACCCCTGGGGCATCACCCCGACGACTTCATGCGGGGTACCGCCGAGCGTCACAACTTGTCCGATGGCGTCGGGCCGGCGGAGAAAGACGCGCTCCCAAATGTCGTGGCTCACCACCACCGCGTCGGCACCGCCGGCGCGATCCTCGGCCGCCGAGAACCCACGACCAATCGCGGGCGGAATGCCGACCACCTCGAAAAATGCCTGTGACACGCGGAGGCTCTCGACATATTCGGCGTGGTCGCCGACGGCGAGGCTCCAGCCGGATCCGCGTCGTTGCGCCGCGATTGTCACAATCGAGCGAGACCGCTCAAGCGTTGCATGGAACGTGACGCCGTCGACGGCCCCACTGTCCGCAGTAGCAAGAGCGAGAACGCGATCCACACCCGGGTACGGCAACGGCAGGAACCAGACGGCGTTCACAAAACTGAATACGGCGGTCAGAGCGCCGACGCCCAGTCCTGACATCGCAATGGCGGTGAACGAAAACGCTGGCGCATGTCGGATCTGCCGAACGGCGAAGCGGATGTCTTGCCAGTAATAATCGAGCCGCGGTGGCATCCACACTGCGCGCGCATCCTCTCGCGCTTTCAGCTCGTTACCCAGTGCGCGGCGCGCCTGATAATCGGCCTCTACGGGAGATGATCCGGACCGCTCGAGGTCTTCCTGCGCCATCGCGCGGTGGGTCCGCAGCTCCTCGGCGAGGTCGTTTGTGTGCCCTCGATACCGAAACCGTGCCACCAATCGTCGAAGAAGGCGCAGCATATGAGGTCAGCCGTGAGCGAGCACTTTCCGGATGGCCGCGTGCATCCGGTCGTAGGACACCTGCTCGGTGGCCAATCGCTTGCGACCAGCGCGGGTCAGCGTGTAGTAGCGGGCCCGGCGGTTGCGATCGGACAGCGCCCACTCCGCCTCGACATCTCCATTTAGCAAGAGCCGTTGTAAAGCGGGGTACAGGGAACTCTCGCCAACCTCGAGCACGTCGCTGGACACGAGCTTCAGACGCTGGACGATGCCATACCCGTGGTTGGGTTCTGTCGACAGCACGCGGAGAATGAGCATGTCCAACGTGCCTGGCAGAAGTCCGTCAGGAATACGGCCCAAGAGGTCTTCCCATCGATAATCGATGTATTATCCGTACGCCCAGATTGCGGTCAAGAAGAATCGGTTCAGACCGCGTGTGGGGTGGTTCGAACGAATCGATGGGTCGCCGATTTCAGTTGTTTGAAATCAACGAGTTGGAGATGGTGGACCCTAACGTTCGCGAGTTGGAACCTCATCTACGCTTGGCTCGTGCGGCTTCACGCGCTTCGTCGAGCTTCGTGATGTCGGTTTGGACGCGAGTTATTCGTACCGCAAGGTGATCATCGGATCGAACCGGGTCGCTCGACGCGCCGGAATGTAGGCGGCGATCCACCCGCTGGCGGCGAGAACCGTCACAAAGATGACAAAGATCACCGGGTCGGTAACGCTGACTTCGAACAGCAGGCTTTGCAGCACCCGAGTGGCCATCAGCGCCCCGGCGGTGCCGGCCGCAAGCCCGATCGCCAGCACGGCCGCCGCGTGCCGTAGCACCAGTAGCATCACTTCCTGCCGCTCCGCGCCAAGCGCGACGCGAATGCCGATTTCTTTCTTGCGCTCGTTAACCCAGTACGACATCACACCGTAGATGCCGATCGCGGCCAAGAAGACCGCCATGGCAGCGAACACCGCCAGAACGGTGACCTGCGTGCGTTGCTGCGACACGGACGTCGCCACGCGCGCGCTCATGGTCTGAATGCTCGCGAGCGGCTGATTCGGATCGATTTGTCGGACGCGTTCGCGGATGCCCGGCACGGCGGTGATCGGGTCGCCATCGGTTCGCACGACCAGGAACATGTTCATCGCACCCTCGGACGCTTGTGCGTAGGGCGCGTACACAGTTGGCAACGCCGCGCTGGTCAGGCCCCCATTCCGCACATCGTCCACGACGCCAACGATCGTGAATGCGGGCGGCTGGAAGGTAGCCGGCAGACGTCGCAGGATGTCGTCGGGCAATATCGATCGCGGGGGATTCAGCGAGACCGTCTTGCCAACCGGATCCTCTCCATCCCAGAAGGCGCGCACGGCCGCCCGGTTCACGACCACGACCGGCGGCGAATCCACCGTGTCGCCATCGCCCAGGGGGCGGCCGCCCAAGACGCGAATGCCCATGGCGCGAAAGTAGTCTCCAGCGACGACGCGAAATTGATACTGGGGCAAGTCGCGCAGGCCCGCGGGAAGCGGCCGATCGAGCAGCGTCAGGCTCTTGCTCCAGATCTCGCCCATCACCGGCAGCCCGTTCACCGCGCCGACGGCGCGCACGCCGGGCACGGTGCGAATACCTTCGATCGCGTCGGAGAAGAATTGTGCCGCGCGGACGTACGCCCGCGGCGAAAATTCTCGTTCGAGAGCGGCGTCGACAAATCGGTGTGGCGCCAGGCTGACCTGCGCCGTGACCACACTCTCCGGGTCAAAACCGGGGTCGACGTTGAGCATGCGATACATGCTCTTGACCATCAATCCGGCACCGATCAGCAGGATGAGTGACAAGGCAACCTCGGCGACGACAACCACGGCCCGCAGGCGATGTGATGAGCCCGCCGATGCGCCGCGGGCGCCCTCTTTCAGGCCGGCGTGCATCTGCGCCGCGCTGTTCTTGAATGCCGGTACCAGCCCAAACAGGATCCCGGTGAGCACCGATGCGCCAAACGTGAACGCCATCACGGCTGCGTCGATTCGAATGGCTTCCGCTCGAGGCAGGATGCTTTGGCTCAAGAGATTCAAGCCGTCAACAGACAGATAGGCAACCAGCAACCCGGCAAACCCGCCTGCGGCGGCGAGGACGATGCTTTCGGTGAGCAGTTGCCGAAGCAGCCGAAACCGGGTGGCGCCAAGTGCGGTCCTGACGGCAACCTCGCGCTCGCGAACGGCGCCGCGGGCGAGGAGCAGGTTCGCCAGGTTGGCGCACGCGATCAGCAAGACGCAGGTGACGGCGCCAAGCAGGATCAACATCGAGCGCCGGACGTCTCTGACCAGCACCTCTCTGAGCGGCGAGATGCCGATCGACATCCCGGCGTTCAACGGCTGTTCACGAATGATCTGCTCCGCCATTTGCGCAAACTCCGCCGTCGCCATGGCCGGCGCCACGTCCGGCTTAAGACGGCCGAACATGCTGAGAAAGTAGTTGTTGTGCGAGTTCATGTTGTCGCCGGGCGCAAACGCCATCGGCACGAACACCTGGACGTCGCGACCGAGAAACGAGAACGCCGGCGGCAACACACCAACAACGGTGTACGGCTGCGCGTTGAGCGTGATTGTCGCGCCGACGACCGCCGGATTGGCGCCAAAGCGCCGCTTCCACAGGCCGTCGGTCAGGACCACCACGCGATGCGACCCCCATTGTTCGTCGGCGGCGATGAAGCCTCGTCCCAACGCCGGCGGTATGCCAAGCGAGGCGAAGAAACCGGAGGAGACCAGCAATCCCTGAAGACGCTCCGCCTCGGTTCCGCCGGTGAGGTTGAAGGCGCCGGCGTAATACGCATCGAGGAAATCCAGCGTGCTGTTCCGATCGCGAAAGGCGTAGAAGTCGGGTGCGGCCGTGGTGATGGGCTCGCCATTTTGACCTAAAGCCTGCACCAACACCAGCTGCGAGGCGTCGTGATACGGCAGTGGCCGCAGCAGCACCGCGTTGACGACGCTGAACATGACGGTGTTGGCGCCGATGCCGATCGCCAGGGTCAGGATCGCGATGAACGTGAAGCCCGGCGTCCGCCGCATCAGGCGCGCGCTGCCACGCAAATCCTGGATCGTCATCTCGAGCCACGGCAGGCGGGCGCGATCTCGATACCGTTCTTTCGTTTGCTCCAGACCGCCGAGGCGGACGAGCGCCACGCGGCGAGCGTCCTCGGGCGTCATCCCGGCCCTGATGTTGTCGTCGATGTGCAGCTGGATATGGCTCTCGAGCTCACGCGCCAGTTCCCGCTCGCGCCGGCCGCTCCAAACAGTCCCGGCAAGACGGATGACCGCGGCACGAAGCGCCCTGATCATGCCTGGGGCTCCGGCTTCAAGAAGCGTCCCAGAATTTCGTTGGCGCGTGCCCATTCCCGGGTTTCCTGCGCCAGGTACTTTTTGCCGGCGCGGGTCAGGCGGTAGAACTTCGCCTTGCGGTTGTTCTCCGACACGCCCCATTCGGACGTGATGTAGCGCTCCTGCTCGAGCCGCAGCAGGCCGGGATAGACGGTGCCGTAGTTGATGGCCAGGGCGCCGCCGCTGGTCTGCTCGATGCGCCGCGCGATGCCATACCCGTGCAGTGCCCCCAGGGTGTCGAGCGTTTTCAGGATCATCAGGGCCAGCGTGCCCTGCCAGACATCGGTCTTGCCGCCCATCGCCCCTCCTATTGGATAGTTATAGGAGCGTACTCTCTTTCCTATTGGAATGCAATAGGGGAGGCGCTCGTCAAAGTGAGAGGGCCGAGGCCGCCTTCGCTTCCTGCGTGAGCCGCTCAGGAAGTGATTGTCGGCCAGTTCGCGCGGATCGGTGCGCGAATCTTAGCGAGCGATGGGGTTGATCTGAATTCTGGTGACGATGACCCGACTCGCCGACTGATTCGGCAAGTGCTTGGGGCCGTGGCGGAGTTCGACAAGCGCATATTGGTCCTGAAGCTCAGAGCAGCACGCGAGCGCAAACGCAACCGTGGCGAGCGAGTTGAAGGCGCAAAGCCGTACGGATTCTATCCAGCTGAATCAGCCGTCGTGCAGCGGATGTGGCAGCTGCGTCGCAAGCCGCCGAAGGCTGCTCGCGCCTCTTACGCACAAGTGGCCGCTTTACTGAACGCTGAGGGGCACCGCAACCGCGCCGGGCGCGAATGGTCTGGGCAGTTGGTGTTTCATGTCCTGAAGGGCGCGTAGACGGTTCTACGGCACGCCACTACTCCTGGTTGGAAGAACTCAGGTTCCGGCTGGTGCTCAAGGATCTCGACGCCCACGATCTCGCTTCGGTCATCAGCATCGGCGATATCTTTTGGCGGCCGTGCACCGACGAAGCCAATTCCCCGCTCATGACATCATTCGCCTATCGTGGCCATCTGAACGGTCGGACTAACGCCAAGCCGCGCGCGGGCCTCACATCGCCCTCCCAGCGGCTTCGCGAAGAATGAGCTTCGGCACGAGATCGAGCATCACGGAGATGCGCGAGATGAGCGCGGTCAGCTTCGGGTCAACACGCGCATCGCGCCGTTCTCGCATGGCCTGGCGGAGTTTCACGAACGCCGCTTGATCCTGCAGGGTGCCCGTGCTCGGCGTCAGCGTGGGCCAGCCGGCAAGGCTTTCGTCTTCGATAAACGACACGATGTCGCGGCGATCCTTCAGGTGCGTCAGCTCTCTCCCTTTAACACGTCGCGCTAATGACGCGCGTGCTCGCCGGCCCCGCGCCCGCGAACGCGCCATCGTGCAGCGCCGCGGTAGTGTAGCCGCTGGCGGCGAGTTCGACGCAGACCGGATCGCCCAGGCGGATCGTCGGTTTCATCGCGAGCGACACAACCTCAGTCATCCGGGAGCTGTGCCTCTGCGTCGTAAACGATGGTGGCGTGCGTGGCGGTCTTCGCCGTGCACTGACCACCGCGATACCGCTTGCCGTTCCGTGCGTCATGCACGTCGCCCTCGGTCATCGAATCCTCCTCTCCTTGCCTGTCGTTTTCCCGACACACTGTGCTAATCTCTCGACTCTCTTCGGAGTCATCCGGACCGCGCCGCCGGTTCCTCAACCAAGGTCGAGGTGCAAACCATGGCTGGTATTCCGGTTCCCATCGCTGGCGTCATCGCCTATCCGGCATCCACTGCACAGCCGGGTCGAACGCGCCATCGCGTGACCTTGGCGTGCGGCTGTCACTGGTGGCAGGACGTGTCCAATCGGGAAGCGCCGCCGCAGGTCGGCGCGGAGCGCCTGTGCTTTGGCACGCACGCGCCCGGACGCGCCGGACTGCCGGTCGAGTGGTCGGCATAGTTGCGCGCGCCCATGCGGGTTCGCCCCGCGCCGTGGGTGGACAGAACCGGACAGATCGGCAATCGTCCCTGCATCGGCTCCTGCCGGCGCTGACGCATGATTGATAAGTGCGTGCGGTGCAGGTCCAAGATGTGGCAGAGGTCGGCGTAGAGCGCGGCCGAAGGATCTACTGGGTCAAGTTGTCGTGCGGGTGTTTTTTCTGGGAGCATCGGGCGGTCGGCGTAGCGCCACCAGAAATCGGCGGAACGGCACTGTGCTACGCCCAACATCACGAACCCGACCCATCGCCCGAATCCGCACTGACGCCCGACGCTGCTCGTCAGACGTAAACTCGATTGATGTGTGAGCAGTGCCGCGACGAACGCTTCGTCTGCGAGGCGCATCCCGAGCAGCCAAACCCGCATGGTGACGACTGCCTCGGGCCTGGCGTGCCGTGTCCCGCGTGCCAGCGTCCCGACACGCGACCTGAGCTGCCAGCCGATTGGCGATCGATCGCCTCCGTCGAAGATAGCGAATAACGTTCTCGTAATTCGCAACGGGGCAGTGCATACCGCTCGGGCGGAATTTGCGTCAAGGGTGCGACGGATTGCCGACGGTTTTGCACCCGCTGAGTAGTGGATTCCACAGGAAACCCCGCGACATGGAGGCCGATCCGCCTAGGTCCAGGGAGGCATTGCGCTTGCACAAGTCTACGGACGTGCTCACACAAGAACTGTCGCTGGAAGATCGCATCTGCCAACTTGAGGAACTGCTCGAACGATTCGCTCTTGAGCACGCAGAGCGGCAACGAAGTGATCCGACGCTAGCCGCACACCTCGCCGACGCCTGTGATGACCTGCGAGAGATGATCGCTCGCCTTCGGAAACCAGCGGACCGCACGCTCGCGACAACGGCCGCTGCGAGTCAACCGGGCGCCGCGTGACGAAGCCACAAGCCACGAGTCACACTGACAAGCCGCTGCAGGCGCGATCGCACGCGAACGGTCGGACCGCCGAAGTGTGCCTGCAACACGATGGCATGTTCTGCGCCCGCGCCCGTGTGGACGGCACTGCGATTCACTTGGTGTGCGAGGGCTTGACGAACTTGAGAGCCGCCCGGGCACTCGCCGACACGAATGCGCATCCCGACTGTATCGGGCTGGCTTGTGGCGGATGGCAGGACGTGCCAGAGGCGTGGGACGACCGCGAGCGCCGGGCTGTGCTTTTGTTCGATCGGTACCGAGCATCTCGATTCGCCGAAGCTCATTCGTTCTGGGCGGAACGCCTTCGTAGAATCGACGATGTATGACCGCAACGTTACATCCCCATACCAATTCGGAGTTGCCAACCAAAGACAGCGAGTAGCGTCGTCACGCATCGGAAGGCCGGAGACGATCGACGGTCGCCTCCAGCCATCCAGTCCCCGTGGGCGAACGTCGCTGTGCACGACGGGCCTACGGTCGCCCGCGCGACATCGGGCCACTTGCCGGTAGCCTTCAGACCGCGCGATCTGGTTGCGTCTCACTGCGAGAGCGTCAGTTGCCTGCCTGACTGGTAGGAATCGATGGATCGGCCTACCTTGCGCACTATGCGCGGCCCTATTCGCCTCAATTGCCCATACTGCGGCGCGCGCGTGCCTCATGAGCGCACCGAGGGGGAGACGAACTACTACCGCTGCCTGACGTGCGGACCGCTGGTGCTGCCGCCCGACGCTCCGCTGCGCCGAGTGATGCCGGATGAGCCCACGCAGCACACGCCAGGCCGCATGAATAGTCAAACTTGACCCGCCTAGGAAAAAAACTGGATGCCCCGGAATTTCCACCGACCGCGTCAGTTGCTTGCCTGACTGGTGGCGATCCACGGCTCGGCTTACATTGCGCACTATGGCGAAAGGCAATTCGGTAGTGTGTCGCCAGCCCCCCAGCGACGAGGATCGGATCGAGCGCATACCGTTGCTGGTATCCGGCCAGCGAACTCCACCCAAAGCGCAGCTGCCAGCAGCGGTTTTCTTCGTCCATCAGCCGGCGGCATCGCTCGCCGTCGGAGATAAACGGACCGCACCCTCGCGACAGCGGCTGCTGCGCGCCATCCGCGGCGCCGCTTGACGAAGCGACGAACGACGATTCGCGCCACGCGCGATCGGTTGTAAGTCGGTTGCGCATCACTCTTTCTCCGTCGCGCGCTGCGCGATGTAGTCAGCGATCGACTGCGTCGGCGCCGCTCGGCGTTCCAACCCGAGCACCTGCGCGGCGCGCAGCACGCGATCCGACGCAGCGAAGTACGTCTGGATGGCGCGCTGCACCTTCTCGCTCGTGAACGAGGCCCGTGACTCGCGCAGATAACGCTCCGCTGTATCTCTGATCTGCGCGGCACCTACAGCGCCGATTAGTACCTCTCGCTCGGGCGTGGTGAGGCGATCGTCGCCGCCTCTGTCGTTGGCCCAGCCCTGGTACATCTCGGTCTGGCGGGCCTCTTGGACGCTCAGAGGCTTACGCCGACCGCCATGTCGGAGCTGCTTGGTGTTGGCGAACACAAAGCCGCCGCATTTCGAGCACTGATCGGCGCCGGGTTGGTTCTGTTCTCCACAGGTCGGGCAAAGGCCGGCGGGGCGCGTCGTCGTCACCAGCGGCGCGCTCACGGAAGTGGAGCACCTTTTTACCTGATCATGAGTGGGCGAGCCGTGAATGTGGTCCGAATCGCGTCTCTCTCGTGCGCCGCTAAGCGCGAAGCCGCTACGGCGTTCTGGTTGACATGAACCTGCCGGAGTCGATCACGCGCGAACTCGAAGACCGAATCGACGCGATTCAGGTTGGACAAGTCTAACGGCGTCCCATCCCGTAGCTGGCCGTAATACCGGCCGCCGCTCACGAGGAGATCCTCGAAGGCATTTCTTCGGGCGAGTTCGCTAGGGGAAGTGTCAAAGAACGACAGGCACAAGACATTCGCCGCGTCCGTGGCGGTCTGTTTCAGTTCCTCGGCGATCTTTGCGGCGATCCGACGCGCCTCCTCTTCTGGTCCGGGACCTGACGTCCCATAATGACTGGTGCCCTCGCGCTGCATCAAGTCGGCGACGCCATTCCAGAATTGCCCTTTCCCAATGACGGTCGCCTCGACGAACACGTCGCGTCCCAACACGCAGATTAACACGTCGCCGCGCTTCGCACTGCCCGGAAGCCGAGGTTGCGGGACCGCGCCCGGGAACGCGTCGTCGAGCGTCGCGTAGACGTTTAGCTCGAACAGCCCGCCCATCGGCTGCTCGACGGTTGTCGAGATAAACTCGCGGTAAACGGATGGCGTCACCGCCAGTGCGCGCTTCATTCTGCGAAGCGCCGCATCAGTAAGCGCGACCCAATGCGGATTTTCAAGAAATGTCAGGAACAGCGGCGGGAACAACGGCGACTGGATACGGGGGCCGATCCGTCGCAAGGTCGCGATTCCGCGTTCGAGCGCGTCGCGCGTCAGCAGCTCGCCAAATGCGTATGTTGACGCTCTCGCGCGCCGAAGATGCTCTGCAGCCGCGAGCTTCTCGGCGCGGTATTCGTCGATGATGCTGTGGAGTCGCCCCTCGAAGCCTTCAACCAGAATAGATCCTCTCCCAGAACGCAGGGTGGGCCGCCGACCATTTGGCGCGGTCTCCGGACTCGGCTCATCAGACACTGCTGGCCATGTGCCGCACCGCGCATGGGAGTGGGCTCTACAAACGGGTGCCCATCTCTCCGGCGCCCGTCGCAAGGTCGCCGCTTGGGGTCATCGCGTCCGCGCCGCTGCTCAGCCTTCGCGGCAGACACCCCCGGGGTCGATCTACACTACGGCGTTTTCGAGGAGCAATCTCGTCCGCGCTGTCGCGCCGGCAATATAATCCCCAGCGTTGGCCCTCACCCTCGGCACCCGTCTGGGCGTTTACGAAATCATCGCGCCGATCGGCGAAGGGGGCATGGGGCAAATCTTTCGCGCTCGCGACACCAAGTTGGACCGCGACGTCGCGATCAAGATCCTCCCCGACGCGTTCGCTCGCGATCCGGCGCGGCTCGCACGCTTCGAACTGGAAGCGAAGGCGCTAGCGTCGTTGAATCACCCGCACATCGCGCAGATCTACGGGCTTGAACAGAGTGGTGACAGCACCGCGCTCGTGATGGAGCTCGTCGAAGGGGATGACCTGTCGCAGCGCATCGGCCGCGGTCCTCTTCCGCTCGACGAGGCGCTGCCCATTGCGCGTCAAATCGCGCAGGCCCTCGAAACCGCACACGAGCGGGGCATCATCCATCGAGATCTCAAGCCCGCGAACGTCAAGGTGCGCGCCGATGGCACAGTCAAGGTCCTGGACTTTGGGTTGGCCAAGCTGATTGCCCCAGCCATTACCGAGGGGGCCAATTCTCCATCCATCACCTCTCCTGCGATGACGATGGGCGGGGTGGTTCTCGGAACTGCGGCGTACATGCCTCCGGAGCAGGCGAAAGGAAAGCCCGTTGATCGGCGCGCGGACGTTTGGGCGTTCGGCTGTGTGCTCTACGAAATGCTAACTGGGCAGCATGCGTTCGGAGGCGAGGACGTCTCCGACATTGTAGCGTCTGTCCTCACCAAGGAACCGGATTGGTCCACGCTGCCGGCGAAGACGCCTCCAGGGATTCGACGGCTGTTGCGCCGGTGTCTGCAGAAAGATCTCGCCCGACGCCTGCGGCATGCTGGAGACGCAACGATCGAGATCGATGAGGCCACGGCGGATTCGGCGGGCCAGGACGGTGCGCCGCCCGCCATCTCGCGACGGCGCGAGCGGCTGGTGTGGACGGTCGCGTTGGCCATCGCGGTAATTGCGGCCGCTTCCCTGGCAGCGCTTCTCATCGTGCGCCCGACCTCCGTTGCGCCGGAAATGCGAATGGAGATCACCACGCCGCCCACGACGGACCCGACCTCGCTGGCGATCTCTCCGGACGGATGGACGATTGCCTTCGTCGCCTCGGATGCCGGCCGACCGCGTTTATGGCTCCGTTCGTTCGATGCTGCGTCGGCGCGGTCCCTGGCCGGCACCGATGGCGCGACTCTTCCGTTCTGGGCGCCGCACGGGCGATCCATCGCATTCTTTGCAGATGATGGCCGACTCAAGCGCATCGACCTCGACGGCGGCGCCGTACGCGTACTGGCCAACGCGCCGTTACCTCGTGGCGGCGCGTGGAGCCGCGACGACACCATCCTCTTCGTTCCGCAAACCGGGCCGATCTTTCGTGTCCCCGCGACGGGTGGCCAGCCGACCGCGGTGACCCGACTCGAGCCGCGGCAATCGAGTCACAACATGCCACGGTTCCTCGACGGCGAACGTTTTGTCTACTACGTGACGGGCACTCCGGAAATCCGTGGTGTTTACGTTGCCGCGCTCGACGGGTCGGCAGGACGGCGTTTGGTCGATGCCGATTCGATCGCAGTCGAAACATCGTCGGGCTATTTACTGTTCGTTCGGAGTGGAACGCTGCTTGCGCAGCGGCTCGATCCTGCACGGTTGGAGATGAGAGGCAGTCCGCTGGCCGTGGCCGAATCGATCGGCTTGCAACCGCTGACCGTCTTTCAAGCGGCCTCGATTTCGGCCTCTCCCGCGGGTCGCATCATCTACCGCAGTGGTTCGACGCTGGTACAGCGACAGTTCGTCTGGTTCGACCGATCCGGAAAAGAGATCGGGAAGGTTGGTAATGTCGATAGCGCCATTCCGATGAGCCCAGCGCTCTCGGCGAATGGTCGCCGTCTTGCGTTGCACCGGACCGTCGATGGGAACATCGATATCTGGTTACTTGAAACGGAACGTGGCGGCCTCAGTCGATTTACGTCCCACCCGGGGAATGAAGTTCACGCGATCTGGTCGCCCGATGGCAGCCGCATGCTGTTCAGTTCCAATCGCAGCGGCTCTTACCAGCTCTACGAGAAGTCAACGCTGGGCGCACTGGAGGAGAAAGTCGTCCTCCCGATCCAGAGCCCGCCCTTGGATTGGTCTCGCGACGGTCGGTTCCTGCTGTTCCAGACCCGTGATCCGAACACCGGCTCCGATATCTGGGCGTTACCGTTCGCACCGGAGCAAAAGCCATTTCCTGTTGTCCAGACGGAATTCGAGGAACGCCACGGGCAGTTCTCTCCCGATGCGAAGTGGATCGCGTATGAGTCGACGGAGTCTGGCCGATCGGAAATTTACGTGCAGCCGTTCCAGGGTCCTGGAACCAAGTCGCTGATTTCCATAAATGGCGGTGCGCAGCCGCGCTGGCGGGAAGACGGTAAGGAACTGTTCTTTATCGGGCTCGATGAACGGCTGATGGCGGTGCCGATTTCTCTTCCTCGGAACGGCGGCCCTGCAGAGGTCGGCAGGCCCGTTCCGCTGTTCCTCGCTCGTTTGGGCGGCGCGATCCAACCAGCGTCGCGGCAGCAGTATGTCGTGTCGGCGGATGGCTCGCGATTTCTCATGAATACCGTCTTGGAAGGCGCTGCCGCGCCCCCGATCACGCTCATCCTAAACTGGAGGCCGCGACCGATGGGCGAGTGACGATGTCGGCGAGCGCCCAGAGGCACTAGACCTGGTGTCGGGCGTTGGCGGCTGGGCGAGGCCGAAACTGTTTTCGCCCGTGACAGACGCCGACGTGCGTCGGCGCCCGATATGCAGAACGCCGTGAGATCCTCAGGCTAACTGACACCGCCTCAATAGCGGCGATGTCCAAGGACGTCGTCAGGAATATCGCCTGCAACCTTGGGACGAAGGCAATATCAAAGGGAGGGAGCCAAATACATCGATGTGGCCGCTACTCGTCGATGCGGTGCTGTCTACGTTTGTCAAGGCCGCTTACCCGTCGCCGCAGTTGACTATCCGCGTAAGTTGTTGACGTGATTGATGGTGAGCCAAGTAGGAATCTAACCTGCCTGCGTGTACGACAGTTGCGTGCCGCGATCACTCCTGATAGGTCGCCAAGTGCCGAGGTATCTTTGCGTCGCGGCTTCTCGGCGGATCGGCAACTCCGGTTACCGTGACTCGGCGCATCGCCCCCTTCTTCGGACGCCGAGCTATCGCTTGAACATCCGGATGTCCCTCGTGGCATGCCAGACCCCGCTCGCGTCACGCGCGACGGGTCGTATTACTACGACGTCGGAGGATGCTTTGTAGTAGGGCGAGTTCCGAATCCCCGGCGGAATCTCTGGCTCTCCCGCCGCACGTCGGGCCACGAGAATTGGATCGTCCTCGAACCACAGGTCAAGCAGGCGGGTCTTGTACCCAGCCGCCTTCACCACGTAGTGAACGTGCGCCGCGTTGCCGTTGTAGCTGCCGGGCCGAATCGTCTTGTATCGATACTGCCCTTGCCGGTCCGTTCGCAGCAATCCTCGCAGCCGCGGATCGAGTTCGGCGTCGTTGCCGCTCTTGTCCGGCGCGTATCGACCTGCGGCGTCCGTCTGGAAGACAAAGATGGAAGCGCCAGCGATCGGTTCCGCGCCGTCTAGAACTCGGCCCGTCACGACCAGTCGTTCTCCCGGTTCGTTCGCTCCTGCCATGACCACGCTGGCTGGAGCATCGCTCGCAGCCGTATATTGGGGCGCCAAATAAGGAGCTGGGACTAGTTCGTCCTCCTGGGAAAAGACGATGACGGTCCCTAGCACGACGAGAAGGAGCGATAGTGCGACGCGCACGGACCACCTCTGCGGCTGAAAGATTTGTGTCCGATGCCTGAGGCCATTGTGCGTTGCCACCCAAATCTGTCAAGCGAGCGATCGACAACCTCTGAACCGACGCTCTGTCGTATGGGCCCATCACACGGCCATCGCTCTGACCGGATTTCCTTCGTGTAGTCGCCAAGTGTTTAGCAATCCGCCGAGAACACGCTCGAAGCGCACTGTCTGAGTGAGACGACGAACTGCAGCGGTTCGTGCCCGTTAGGGCTTTGTTACAGGCTCTTAAGACTCGAGTGACGACACATTGATCGGCAGGCCAGCGAGGCCCGCTTTCAGAAGACTAATTCCAAGCGTGGCCAGACTGTTCATAATCGCGCACTTTATCTGGCTAACGTGTCAGCGCTCAGCTGCGGCGCATCGGTCGTCGACTGCGGCCTCGTTAAACCGCGCGGGCGGAAAGCTGGCAACCACCTTGCCGAAAATGTACTTCGCCGGTACGAATCCCCAGTGGCGACTGTCGACACTGGCGTTCCGATGATCGCCCATCACGAAATAGTAGCCTTCCGGGATGACCTGGGGACCCCAGTCGGCGTGGTCGCGATACTCGGGTGGCACGTAGTCGTCCCGCATCGGCACATCGTTGACGTAAACGCACCCATCGACGATGCGCACCGTATCGCTTTCTTCGGCGATGACGCGCCTGACCAGGATTTTCTCCGGATTGAGGGGATAGTGGAGCATCACCACATCGCCGCGGCGCGGCTGGCCCCTCAGATACACCAGCTTGTTGACGATGACGCGGTGCTGGTGCTGAAGCGTCGGTGCCATCGCCTGACCGTCAACCTGTCCGACGGCGACCAGAAACGTGCCGATAACCACGGCGCTCAGAAGAGCGAACACGGCAAGCGGCAGCCCCGCGAGGGGAAGCAGAAAGCGTTGCAGGATCCCGAGTCGCTCGATCGTGACCGGAGCACGTCGTCGAACCGCGAGCCAAGCAATGAACCCAATCCCGACGCTGAAGAACACCAGGATTGACCACCCGTACCAGGATCGGCCGCGGCGTGCGGCGTCGATGGAGACCCAGCCGGTGAGCAGGAGCAGAAACACCAATCCGACCGCATACGTCATCGGTCCACTCCGTCCGAATAGCACTCTGGCGTTTTCTCGCGTAGCGGTCTAACAAGTACTTTTAAGGGAGAAGTCGCTAGCATCCCATTTGAGTCCGCCGCTCCCTTCGCGAAAGGAGTGCTGTGCTGAAGTTCCTGTGGTCAACGCTGCCCAAGCCGCACTCTCGAGGGTCGCGCGCCCACGAACGTGCCGTCAGCTCTTATGGATTGCGCGACACTCTCGAACCGCGATCGGCTGCTCGTCACCGACGACAGAAAGGTAAGCTTGCGCGGCAGTGCGTGTGATTTTGGGAAAAGCGGGGCTGGTCCCTGGAGGATGCCGTGGAAGATATTTACTTTCATCGGACTGTCACCGAGACGAAGCGCCGGGTCGAAGTATGTCTGGACGCCGATCAAGTCGTCGAAGACTCCGATTATTGGGGCTTGGGCGGCGCTGGTGTACTTTGTGGAGTTAATCCAAAAGGTTAGACCTTCTGCTCGGTAGAAAGCTTCCGGTCCAGGAAGACCAATGGATTCCTTGAAAGGATCCCACGTGACCGAACCACGAAATTTGCTCGACGAAGGTCCTCCCAAGTTCGACAGATCAACACTCCCGTAGAAGTTCATTCTGACGAACGTCGCGCGCACCGTGAGGCGCCAGGCCAACCGGGCACCAAGCGCCACTACACCCGCAGCGAACAGTGTCCGGCCCATGACGCTGAGGACGTCCGTTGAACTCCCCGACGGTATTGATCGAAAGTGAGTAGGTGACATCAATCGACCCTCCGATGTTGAGTTCCATCTGATTCATGCGCGTTCGCGGGCCGAGATCACGACGGCCTCGGATGCCTGAGACCAAATTGAATCCAGTGGAGGCCGCACCGTCTCACGCGTGACTGTCATCGCGCCGGATTCTGGCGACTTCGCTCATTGCGGGCGGTTCAGGCGTGGTATACGCCATTCAAGCGCGCCAGTCAACCGCAGCAATCATCGGCTGCAAGTCGGCCATCATCCGGACCGCTCAACGGTTCCTCGCCCACGGACTTGGCGCGAATCGGCTGTTTCACCCTGACTTCGGTAATGACGAGTCTGGCACGTTCGCCGAGAAAGCAAACAGCGTCGCAGGGCGCGGGGACGCGCTGGTGACGATGATGTCGAGGTCGCGTTGCACCGGGACAGCACCGTTGACGTTGATTACCCGCGCACGGCTCAAGGTTGCGATCTCGGCTTGGCAGTTAAGGAAAGAAGCACAAAATATTGTCAGCAGAGATCGCCGGAGGCGATTTTGGAGAGCTTCGAGGACGTGGTGCAGCCTACAGTTCACCACCGAGAGGCGGCTGAGCGTCTGCTCAACACCCATAGCCAAATCACTGTGCCCGCGTTAATCATGGTCCACAGCAATTTGCTGCCAAGTTCGATCGGCACGATGGGGTTGTAGAGGATCGCGAGTCTTGTCAGCACCCACTTCTCGCCGTCACGCACGCTTGGGACACTCGATAGGTAGTAGACGCAGAGCCCGCAGAGGAACAGACGCAACAGCATGTAATAGCCGTAGGGCAACGGCAGAAACCCAACGGCAACAGCGATGGCCGCAACTGCGGGGACACTCGGCGACCCACGATTCGCAAACAGCTTCTTCAACACGACTGTCAGCGGGCCCGATGATGCCACATTGGGGAAGAATCTGCGAAAAATTTTGCGCGGAGACCGCGAGCAACGAAAGTAACAATCCTTTCGCGCGCGGGGACTGACGGGTGCCGACCCGCCGGTGGAGTCCTCTTGTGGTGAGATTGCCTCACCGGGTGTTTCCGCTTAGCCACACCACGCGCACTACTCGACAACACTTCGCGAGAGGGCGATCAATCGTGAGACGTAGTGACTGGTCTGCTTTGTGCAGCTAAATAAAACTGCAAGTCGCACCTGAAGACAGAACGGAGCGCCCGCGTGTTGGTAGCACGCTGACGCCCCTAACCGCAACCAACCCTAACTTGGCTGACGGCTCCTGCCAGTGTAGCAGCCGTTGGCCTCACACCCGCAGATGCGGATGGAGGCAACATGGCAACTCTCGCTCCGGCTACGTTCGCCGCTCTTCTCGATCAGGCAGTTAACGAACCTGGCATTCTCTCGAAGGCGTATAGCGCCTTTCACGGATACAGCATTGGCAATCAACTGCTGGCGCTCGTGCAATGCGCAGAACGGGGCATTTCTCCAGGACCGATCGCGACGTTCATGGGCTGGAAGGAGAAGGGCCGTTGGGTGAGGAAGGGTGAGAAGGCGATCGCGCTGTGTATGCCTGTGACGTGCAAGCGCAAGCAGGCAGACTCAGCACGCGACGACGAGCGCGATGATGCGGCGACGTTTACCCGATTCGTCTACCGTCCCCATTGGTTCGTTCTGAGCCAAACGGAAGGCGCAGACGTGCAACCGGTGGGGATTCCTGAATGGGATCAGACGCGCGCGTTGCAGGCGTTGGAGATCACCGAAGAGCCCTTCGCGCTGACCGACGGGAACTGCCAGGGCTACGCACGTCAGCGCACGATCGCCGTGTCGCCACTCGCAGAACTGCCGCACAAGACGCGATTCCACGAACTCGCACACGTGGTGCTCGGTCATACGTCCGAAGAGGGGACCGGGCTCACGGATTCAGAGCTGACACCGCGCAGCCTTGGAGAAGTCGAGGCCGAAGCTGTTGCGCTCGTTTGTTTGGAGGCACTTGGGTTGCCCGGCGCAGCTCACTGCCGTGGATACATCCAGGCGTGGAACCAGCGCCGAGGCGCCGAGCCAATCCCGGAACGGTCTGCGCAACGTATCTTCAAGGCGGCGGACGCGATCGTGAAGGCGGGTCGCGCGTCTGATCCAGAGGCGCAATCGTGAGCGGCCTCCGTGCCGGCGGCGCGATCCGTGCGGCGATCTACGCGCGGGTCAGCACGTTCGATCAAGAACCCGAGAACCAGCTCCAGGAGCTTCGGCACTACATCGAGGCTCGAGGCTGGACCGGGACAGAGTTCGTGGACCGGGGTGTATCGGGCGCCAAGGACCGGCGCCCTGTCCTCGATGCGTTGATCCGCGATGCCAAGCGTCGGCGCTTTGACGTGTTGGTCTGTTGGCGTCTGGACCGGCTCGGGGCGCAATCTCCGCCATCTGGTGACGTTGCCCGAAGACTTACAGGCTGTCGGTGTGGCATTCGTCAGCCTCGGTGAGGGAATCGACTGCACAACGCCCGCGGGCAAGCTGCAATTGCACATTTTGGCAGCCCTCGCGGAGTTCGAGCGGGAGCGAATCAGAGAACGCGTGCTGGCCGGCCTACAGCGAGCGAGAGCGCAAGGGAAGCGGCTAGGGAGACCCAGGACCCGACCCGCATTGATTGACGTTCCTGGAGGATCAGTGCGAGCGGCAGCCGTTATCTGGGGTGTGTCGAAGACGACAGCGGCCAAGTGGATCGCGGAGGGACGTTCGCCCGATCCATAGGGCGGACAATCCCTCCTAGATCCCGTTCGACTTTCGCCCCGCATTTACGAGAGTTCTGAACCGGGTTGGCGACCCGGACAAACACCTGTTTTACAGACGCCGTCGCCGAAGAACCGGGAGCACGAAGCCGAAGTAGAATGCCTCATGTCCAACTTCTTCCGCACTCGACTCGATGACGTGGCCGGCGTTGCCCTCGGCGGCGCCATCGTGTCGGCGGTTATTCAACGCTGGGAGGTGTGCCTAATGCTGCTCGCCCTCTCGGCAACTGGCTTCGTCCTCAAGTTTGTGCTGGACTGGCGGTCCGCCTAATCTTAGGACCGAGGAGGGCTAGCCACTTGTGAGTGTTCGGAGAGTCGGACGATCTCGGCGAATGCTATCGCGCCAAGTTCGCTAACGCCGGAGTACCTGTTTACAAACCACCGGAAGTTTTGGAGACATCCTCCTGCAGCAGTGAGGTCGCAGGACTCACTTGATGGGAGTGCGCGTGGTCTTTCGATAGCGGCCATTCCGAAGTCGATACAACCGCTGATATACGGCCGCTCGGGTTGTTCCGAAATAATCCGCAATGATGCCAGCGGGATACTCCGCCATCTTCAGGCGGAGCATCTTCTCCGCCAACTCTCGTGCATGCTGCCGGCGTGCCTCATTGGCAAAACGCCAGCCATGTGGATTCCGCCGGCCATCGCGCCGAGGTGGGACCGGGTTGTTCGGGTCAAGAACGACGACCTTCAGCAGGCGACGGCGGATGCGTTTTCGGACCGGCTGGGGAACTTTAACGCTGGTCGCTCGGGGCACGGCAGGGTTATTTAGAGGAGATGACATGTGTTATAAATATAACACATCCGCATGCGGCGGTAAAGCGCTAGGAGCTTGCTGAAAAACCCAGTTTAGGGGATCGACAGAATCGTCGATCACGTACTACCATGGCCGGCATGCGTGGAGACGACCGCCAGCCTGATGCGATGTTCAGCTATGTGTCTGCCGAGGAGCGCGTGCCGCACGATCACCCGCTCCGCGCGATCCGCGCGTTGGTCGACGACGTGCTGCGCGACATGTGGCGCGAGTTCGACGGATTGTACGCGCGCGTCGGGCGACCCTCGATTCCGCCGGAGCGCCTGTTGCGTGCGCAATTGCTGCAGATTTTCTACTCGATCCGCAGCGAGCGGCTGTTGATGGAGCAACTGGATTACAACCTGTTGTTTCGCTGGTTCGTCGGCATGGACATGGACGAGCCGATCTGGGCGCCGACCGTGTTCACCAAGAACCGTGACCGGCTGCTTAATCAGGAGATCGCGCGCAGCTTCTTCCACCGCGTGGTCGAGCGCGCGGCGGGGTTGATGTCGGACGAGCACTTCACGGTTGATGGCACGTTGATCGAGGCGTGGGCCAGTCAGAAGAGTTTCCAGCCGAAGGACGGGGGCGGCGACGGTGATGGCCGTGACTTCCGCGGTGAGCAGCGGAAGAACGACACGCATGCGTCGAAGACCGACCCGGACGCGCGGTTGTATCGGCGGTCGAACCACGCGGAGTCGCGGTTGGCGTATCTCGGCCATCTGTTGATCGAGAATCGCCACGGATTGATTGCTGATGCGATGGCGACTGTCGCCGACGGCTTTGCCGAGCGCGAGGCCGCCACGCTCATGGTCTGTGCGCAGTGGGAGCGCGCGCCGTGGCGGCGCCGCACGGTCGGGGCTGACAAAGGCTATGACAGCCTCGAGTTTGTCGAGTTGATGCGCGAGCTGGGCACCACCCCGCACGTCACGCAGAATCTCACGCGCCGCGGTGGGAGCGCCGTCGATGGTCGGACGACCCGCCACGACGGGTACGCGAAGAGTCAACACGCGCGACCGCGCATCGAACCGGCCTTTGGTTGGCTGAAGACCGTCGCCTGGATCCGCAAAGTAAAACTGCGCGGGCTCGCCAAGGTGGACTGGCTGTTCGTCTTCGCGAGCGCCGCGTTCAATCTGATCCGGTTACCGAAACTGTTGCCGCAACCGGCCTGACGCCAACGCCACTTCTCCGGTGGACAACGCGCCCGACTGAACGGTGAGCAGGGGCACTACCGTCGCACGTTCTGTCAGGCGTCAGTGACGGCAAGTGACGTGATTTGCGCGTTCTTCAGCAAGCTCCTATCTCATTATTGGTCAGTTACTTAGCCGTTTCCTCCTGCGCCTCGGCACTCAGCAAGGCAGTGAGATTAATCCCTTCACGCACTTGATGTGACGTACCCGGCATGGGCGAAGAACTGCGCGCAGTGATCGGCGTCCACGACGTGGCGCGCAGCGCGCGCGGCGCGACGCAGCGCGGCGGCCGTGCGCGGCGCGAAGGTCCGAATGTATTTCTTCACCAGCGCCCACACCGCCTCGATCGGATTGAAGTCGTGCGAATACGGCGGCAGGAACTTCACCGTGGCCCCGCGCCGGGCAATCAGGGCCGCGACCGTCGGCGCTTTGTGGGCGCGAAGATTGTCGAGCAACACAATATCGCCCGGTTGCAGGCGTGGTGCCAATCGGTCGCGGACCCACGCGGTGAAGTCCTTCGCCTTGACGGCTTTCCACTGCGTGCCCAACGTCACCCAACCGCCCAGTCGCACGGCGCCGATCAGACTCAAGTTGTCGCCCCAGTTCATCGGCCGCGGCTCCACGTACTCCTCGCCCCGCAGCACCCACGCGTGCGATCGGCCCATGGCGAGATTCGCGCCCGATTCGTCGATGAAGACCAAGCGTCGGGGATCGATTCGCTTCATCCAGCGGAGGAACGCCGTCCGCTTGGCGGCGACGTCGGGCCGATCCACTTCACTTGGCCGCGGGCGTTTTTTTTACACACGAACCCCAACCGCCGGCGCGCCCGGCCAATGGCCGCCACGCTGGTCCAGTGGCTCGCGTCGACGCGCCGGTTGTACTCCCAGCACAACTCCGCGGCGGTCGAATCCGGCGCCTCTCGAATGAGCGTGGTCAATACCGTCGTGTCGATTGGCGACTTCCAGCCACCAGCTCCCGGTGCGGGGGCCACGGACCCCGTCGCCCGCTGTCGCACGAGCCAGCGTTGGACCGTGCGGTACCCGATCCCAAACACCTCCGCGAGCGCGTGGACGCCCCCTTTGCCCGCCGCATGGGCCGCTACGACGCGCTCGCGAAACTTGACGTCGTGTCCATAGGCCATGCGGACATTCAAGTACACTTCCTACGTCACATCAAGTGCGGAGTGGGATTAGTAAAGTGAACTCGGACGGTCCGTCGCCTCTCTAAACAGAATCTTTCTGGTGACCCGCACTAGCCGGGACCATATCGCTCCAATCGAACGAGCGCACTGTGGGCCATCTTGCCCAGACGCTCTTTCGTTGCCGCGCAGTCATACATAACGCGCGACCCATCAGTTATCGCGGGAATACGACACGGTATCTACCTGAGGCTCGAGGAACGCGAGCGCCTCCTGGAAGCCGACGTTGCGGGTCTTGATGCAAAGGTCCATCGCGCCTCGCGCAAGGCAATTGGCTTATGAGACGGTGCGGTCTTTGAGTCCGCCATTACCTGTACCGTGTCCTGCATGAAATCAGGCCGGCACTTGGCTCCTCATCTCAAGCTGACACGCCACGCCCTGCACCCAAAGCACACATTTGATCATCCCAAGCCTGGGCTTGCACCCGGGGTCCCGTCCGGTGTAGGCTCCAGCACCTTTCCGCCATCCCCAGGAGCCTCTGATGCCGCCATTGAAGAATACAGTCACCGGTGTGAATGAAATCGCGGTTGAAGGCATTAATCCTGCCGGCGGCCGCGGCGTTCAAGGCGTGAGCGGCCCGGGTTTTGGTGTCACTGGGATAAGCGCGACCTCCGCCGGCGTGCGCGGCGATTCGACGTCCGGCCGAGGAACCGAAGGTTGGAGCGACACCGGAGAGGGGATCTTAGGTCTCAGCAAACAGGGCATCGGCGTGTCTGGCGAGGCGATGGCGTCCGGGCCAGGAGGCCGCGGCGGCATCGGTGTCTTTGGCAAGGGGCCTGTGGCTGCCGGGCATTTCGAGGGTCATGTGACAATCACACGCAACCTAAAGGTCCAACATATTGACGCATCTGGTATTGCTGTGGGCGGCAGTTCTGTCAGCTATGCGCTGAGTAACATAGAGGGCCATATGACGGTCGCCGAGCAAAGAATCAAGGAGCTTCAAGACGCCGTCACAACCCTCTACAAACTGACCGGCCACACGCCTCCGAAGTTCACCTAAGATTAGTGACGAACTTTTCTCACGCTTGGAGGAGACGTTAGATGGCAAAGAAACGTCGGGGACGGCCGCCCGGCAGCGGCAAGCAGGCGGCAGGGTTGCCGGAGACGGTCGGCAGTGCGCTAGGCGCGGTGATGGCCAAGGTCGATGCGTGGGTGCGTCAGCGCGACGAGATAGCCCGCGAGCTGCGGTCGGTCGCCGACAAGATGATGAGCGGTGAGAGCCCGTTTCCATGGCGCAAGGGCGGTCAACCATCGGGACGTCCTGCCGGAGCTCGGGGCCGCGTGATCAGCAGCACGCCGAAGAAGAAGGGTAAGCGCTCAACCATGTCGGCTGCTCAGCGCAAGGAAGTCTCGGAGCGTATGAAGAAGTACTGGGCTGCTCGCAGGAAAGCAGCAAAGAGGGCTTAAACATGCGAGCAGCGACTTCGTGATTCTCGCCTGAACATCGCTCCGCACGGTTGAATGACCAAGCGTTGCCCGACGGGGTCATCCCCCTCGCGGCTTCTCTGGCCTGAAGACGCATCGCTCCAAGCCGTTGCAGGTCGCGCAAAGGGACTTCTGACCCGAGGGCAGCTCACTCGTAGGCTTCGTGGTGGGTTCTGCGGATTTCACCGTTAGCTCGTCAACCCTTCAGGCCCGCTTTTTGGCACAGGCTCCCGGCTATGAAAAAAGTGGACCGGCTTTCTTTATCAGTGCAGACGATGCAGCCGGAAGTGCCCGATCACGGCGATATGAGTCCGGGGTCGTTCTGAAGGAGGACCGCCGGGCCTGCCGCGACAAACGTGCCCATAGCCTTTATGCTGTAGTCTTTCGATTCAAATACTGAACGGTTTGGTCCCGTCATTGCTGGCAGGAACCCTAGATTCTTCGGTAGTGCATGCTTCGGAAATGCGGAATCGGGACCCGATAGCCAACCCACAAACCTAAACACGTCGGCCGGCGCAGCGCCGAAGTCAAGGTATGGCGAGAAATCCATGACCACTCCAAACTCGCCAAATTCGTTGACCTCAATGAACGGAGAAGGTGGGTTTATGCGACTCGCGTAATCAGTACCATTAATCGACAAAGTTAGATTCTGAACCTGGTAGTAGGCGAAGTTGATATCCCAGGGCCCAAACGGCTTGGTAAAGGGATTCCACGTTACCGAACCCTGAAAGCTGCTCGATGGAGGACCTCCGAATGGCGTCAGATCAACGTCGCCCCAGAAGTACATCGTGACGAGCGCCGGTCGCGCCCATGCCGCAATCCGCGCTACCGTCGCAATCGCAACGGCAGCCAACAGCACGCGCCCGAAGACCTTGAAGTAACCCATAGACCCTCCCCACGGCCCTCGAGTGAATCGAGGAATCTGGTGGACCTGGTGCCCATGCTGGGATGCCTGGACAGTCTAGATCACCTGAGCGTCGAAGATCCCCAACTGTGGCGGCCCAGGTGATCGTTGAACGTGCAGCTCGAAGCGTTCCGTGGGACGGCACAGCTGGCGGTCCTAATGACTGCCCACGGCAACAAGACATGGCCGGTTAATCGCGGGGCAGTGGTCAAGCATGCGGCCCTCTCGAAACCTGACACGTCGCCTCTCCGGGAAAAATTCTTCGTCGCGGCATTGTCCGATCTCCCCGCCGTCGCCTATGCCATGAAGGGGATGGCGTCGAATGGCTTTCCGTCCAGTGACGGTCGCGGTGCACCAGCTAACGCACACACGATCCGAGACGTGCGGTTGGCCGCAGGCCGGTACTTACTATTGTCGTGTTCGCGCTTTGAATGGCGCGGGCACTGGACCGCCACCTAACGAGGTTTCGTTCATCATTGGTTCAGCGGTCCCTGGTGTGCCACAGCACCTTCAGGTGAGCGTCACTGGAGCGAGCGTTGCCATCAGTTGGAATGCGCCCGCGACAGGCGGAGTCCCCACGGGTTACCTCTTGGAGGCGGGGTCTGCGTCAGGGCTGTCGAACATCGCGAGCGTGCCGGTGGCAGGAACGAGTCTGTCCGTCGCGACGGTGCCTGCGGGGCTTTACTTCATCCGAGTTCGCACAACCAACGTCGCTGGTACCGGACCGGCGTCTGCGGAAACATCATTCAGGGTTTTAGGTGGGTCATCCGTACCGCCGAGCGCCCCAACAAACCTCACAGCTGCGGTGTCAGGCAACACTGTAACGTTAGCGTGGCCGCCACCATCATCGGGACCATCACCAACCGGTTACGTGATTCAGGCAGGCAGCGCACCAGGGCAAAGCAACCTTGCGACACTCGCAGTGGGTGCGACGACGTCGTTCTCAACATCGGGAGTGCCGTCAGGACCGTATTTTGTGCGCGTCACCTGTAACAATGCTGCGGGTTCGAGCACGGCGTCAAATGAAGTGGTGATCATCGTGCCGTAGCCTATCGATTGCGGGTGTTCAAGAGGTGGACACTGTGCCAAACGCGATTCGGACACCAGAACCCACTGAGCCTCCGATGACGATCGAACTTCGAGAGGGATATCAGCGCCGGAGCATGCCCAAGTCGACTAGTTTCGCACGATTATATTATCTATAGCGATGGGTCCTATCTCTCCAGCTGCAGCACTTATAAAGAGTTCCATGATTTCCCAGGCGTCGGCCGAAATGTTCCACACGTTTGGCTCAAGCCGAGGCCATCCGTATTGACTTCCGTCGGCTGTCCTGAACCACACCTGGCTCGCTACGCCACCCCGATTGTTGATCGACACGACATCGAACATCCGTGGAGCGTGAGTCGAGCTATCTTCTACCCACACGCGCAGTGGCTGAGCGGAGTCATGTGTCATTGCGATACGCGGCTCGCGTTTCCAGTCCGCCACGATGCAGCTTGTCCCCATTTCACGTCCGAAACCAGAGCCCAGACCGTCAGCAGCGGGTGCAAAAGGACAATTGACCGTAGGGTCTTGGAACCCCAAATGAAAATGGCCGTAGCGCGCCACATCGATCACAATGCGGTATCGCCCTGGCACATTAGTCGGCACACGACGCTTCACCAGCCGAGGTTTTTCCTCGACGTTCACGTAGCCCCGCGAACCGCATCGTTCACGGTAGGTCCAGCATGCGCCGTGTCTGGCCGGATCGCAAATCTCAAACTGCCCGGCGGCAGTCAGACCCGTGCTGTACGCGAAAGTGGCACGCGCCTGCGCATAAATCGTTGTCAAGGCAAACTCGTTGTCGAAGGCGATATCGCACTCGGCAAGCCAAGTATGTCCGCGCGTGGTCGTGACGATTGTGCAACCGATAATAATAATCAACGCTGCGAGGCGAATGCGGCTCATTGCCTGCTCCTTGGATCATCTGGATACAAGGTCTTCGCGCTACTTACATGAGCAGGAGCCCCATAGGTTGGCTGCGCTTCGCGGAGCCGACGGCCCAGTTCACGACGTAGCGCGTCCTCCTGACCGCTGTACCGGCGCTTCAAATCCGCAATCTCGGTATCGGCGTACTGCTCGGCCAACTCAGCAGAGATGACAGGCAGGTTTTCGATCAGCTTCAACCGATACGCGATGAGCAAATCCGGTAGTTGATCCGGTAAAACAAATTCGTCCTCAGTTATCTCGGCCGGTTCCGGTACGTTCGGTGGCGCTTCCGCGACGCGCGTTGCCTTGGGAGCCGTTTGCCCCCGGTCCCTCGCCACGTGGGACCGTGAAACACGCGGGTCCGCAGAGCCACACCCGAGCGAGCATACGAACGTGATGCAGAGGATTGTGACAGTCTTTTCTGCCATCTGGTACCTCCCAGGGCGCGTAGCAGCATGCCACCACGGTGACGATCGATCAAGACCCAGCAATCTCCTTCCATCATTTCCACACGCGGAACGATGCGCCCTTCCGGCGGGCTACCAGGACTAGCGTCCTACTCGCGGTTCAGTTCTGGGTGTGCGAGCGCGGACAGGAAACAAGGCAAACAGTCCAAGCCGATACCGTCAAGTCACGGTGAGCTTGTCGAGCGTGATGGCGGTGATCTTGACGTGCTGCACGCTGGCGTAGTGGCTCGTCAGCCCGTTGGTGAAGCCCAGGGACACGGGGGTTGGGAACGTCACGTCCACCACTCCCAGAGTGAGGCAGAAGGACTCCCTGAGCGGGCCGACCTTGTCCGCCTGGTCAGAAAACAGGACCGTCGGCTTCTTTCCCTTCGTCACTTTGACGTTCGCGCGGATGACCCTCAGGAACGCGGTGCCGGTCTTGATGACGTCGATGCCGCCGGGTATAAGTGCCTTGTCGACGTCTGGTACCTGCTCGTGTTCCACGTCCGCCTTCGCCAAGACCATGTACTTGCCTTTCGGCAGGCGCATTTCCACGACGACCTTCGACTCTCCAGCCTTTACCCGAAAAGATGACTTTTTTGTCGCGTACGAACCCGTTTGCCATGTTGCCCCGGTCAGCTGCTTGAATAGCCAATCCTGGCCATCAACTGGTGGATTTCGGCCAGGGTCTCCCTGAGTTCACACTCCTCGTCCTCCGGCAGGTTCTTGGCCTTGTGCATCAGCTCCATGATCTCGCCACTGAACTCGCCCAGCGCTTTGATCACGTTCGAGCTGGATTTCAGGTCCTTGACGTCCATGGCGCAGCGTATCGCATCACGCGCTGGGTCCAGCCGCAGATCGCGGTATCTCTGGATATTGTGCAGGGAAGCCGATGGTTTAGACGCAAACCGGATCTATCATCGCGGGCCTACAACCCCCTGAAACACAAATAGCACCCAAGCTAAGGTGCTCTTCGTGTGTTCCGGGGGGAACTTGCTGTTGGGTCTTTCTAGGCTTCTCACGGGCAGCCCAATACTTCTTCATGCGTTCGGACACTGCCTTGCGCTGCGCTGCGGACGAGTACCCAACTCACACATCTACCGACTCCCCAACCTAAGAAATTCCTTGCACGGCGTATCAAGATCGCAAGGACAGTATTCAAGAGAGATATCCGACGTACTTTGGAGCCCCGGCACTTTCGAATCATCGAATCGCGCGAGAAGAATGTACTCTGAGTTCTCTTTTAAGGCCTGATACCCGTTATAAATTTTAAGATTGATTCTAATTAGTCAAATCAAAATCAATTTTAACCTCGGATAGTTCGTTACCAGCGCCTCATGCAGTTTCAAAACAATTGGCAGAATGCATTTAGAAGGCTTAGTAGAATTACAAAAGCCCAAGGTCCTTACTCTGCCAACCGCGAATAAAGTTATATCGGGTTTTAGTGATTCTTGCACCGCGATTGTCATCGTCGTCATATTGCCCGCCATGCACCCCAATTATGGCGCGTTTGCCTTTCCAGAATACATAAACGCCTGAGCCGCTCTGTCCCTTCGAGGCATCGATCGCGTAATACACCAGGGTAGAGTCGTAGTCGCCGATCTTGCCGCCGCCGGGAACTCCGAACTGCTGTGTACCTGAGGGACTGCCCATGGTAGCGGGATACCCTGTAAGATAGGCAGTGATATTGTCTAGCGTATCGTCGGCCGCGTATAGGACGCCGAATGCGCCGGCTGTTGGGAAACCGGTGTTGAGGGTTATAAGCCCCCAATCGTAGTCGATATCCTTATCCTCTGTCCACCCCGTAACGGATCGAAGTGTAATAGGAGGGACCAATTGCTCGGCTCCAAACCACGAAGTACCACCATCCATCCCAGGCACGACGCGAATAAAATTTGCCCATCCACCCTGTGAATCATCGAAGATTATGTGTCCTGCGGTAAGGACATGTCTATGTCCGATCAGCGAGCCTGTCCCAACAAAGACTGAGCCCGCAGCCGTTTTCGGAAATCTGACAAATAGCTTACAGATAGCACTGTTGGGGAAGGAACTTGTCGGCGTAATGAGCACTCGGTTGTCAGTGCCGAAAACCGCTCGTCTCGGTTGGAACGCCGCACCGTCGTCTTTCCGCGATCGCTTCACATTTGTCTCGTCCGGCATCGACAGGATGTCACGGTTCTTGGACGTACTTTTTTTCTTTCGGCGAGGGCGCGAGGCGGGAAAGGGTGGTGACTCGAATGGTATGATCTTAAAATCACCAATCAGAGATTGGGTATCGACCGGAGTGAGTCGCGTACCGTCGTCACTCACGAGTTGCGTGGTAGATTTTTTTGTGCTCGTTTTGGATTTCGGCATTTTCATCGCTCTAAGTTTTGGCGTTAACAAGAATATCGTTACTTAGCCGACATTTCCGATTTGGCCGCCGAATCTCGGTAGAATCCTACACCTGCCTCGCTACGCTTGAGACGAAATGCTTCACCTGCTAGATCGCGCGCCATCAAAGCCGCAACCCCCACTCGAAATACGGCAGACGGCACCGTGTCCTCGCCCTTTCGCGGACACCTCGCCTGTGTTGCGCCCTCTCTTCGCCCCAGACTGCCTTGGTCAGCTGTCACCGATCAGCCGGCAACGCCCAGATTCGCCGCAGGGGTCGCCCCAAACAGGCGGCGCGTCAGATGACTTTCCGCCAACAACAGCCAGTAGTACCGGGCGTGCTTCACCAAGCGCCCACACGTCTTGACGAGGCGCTGCTGGAGACTGGTCAGCGATCAGCTCTCGATGCGCCGCGGCAGCACGAGCCGCCGCCATAGATTGCCGAGGTTGTACGCGAGCACGCTCAGCTGCAGCGGGCGCTTCGTTCGCCCGGCACCGATGACACGACAGTCGCGTCCAGTGCGCCGCTTGCTTCCCCTCCTTGATCCATTGCTCGGCCGTGCCGCGCTTGTTGTAGAACCGCACGATGGCCCGATTAATCCCACTCCGCACTTGATGTGACGTAGGAAGTGTATTGAATACCGGCATGGCCTATGGACACGACGTCAAGTTTCGCGAGCGCGTAGTGGCGGCCCATGCGGCGGGAAAAGGCGGCGTCCACACGCTCGCGGAGATGTTTGGGATCGGGTATCGCACGGTCCAACGCTGGCTCGCGCGACAGCGTGCGACGGGGTCTGTGGCCCCGGCGCCCGGAGCCGGGGGCTGGACGTCGCCCGTCGACCCGACGTTGTTGACCACGCTCATTCGGGAGGCACCGGATTCGACCGCCGCCGAGTTGTACTGGAGTACAACCGGCGCGTCGGCGCGAGCCACCGGACCAGCGTGGCGGCCATCGGCCGGGCGCGCCAGCGCTTGGGGTTCGTGTGTAAAAAAAACGTCCGCGGCCAAGTGAAGTGGATCGGCCCGACGTCGCCGCGAAGCGGACGGCGTTCCTCCGCTGGATGAAACGCATCGACCCCCGACGCTTGGTCTTCATCGATGAATCGGGCGCAAATCTGGCGATGGGCCGATCGCACGCGTGGGTGCTGCGGGGCGAGGAATACGTGGAGCCGCGGCCGATGAACTGGGGCGACAACCTGAGTCTGATCGGCGCCGTGCGACTGGGCGGCTGGGTGACGTTGGGCACGCAGTGGAAGGCCGTCAAGGCGAAGGACTTCACCGCGTGGGTCCGCGACCGACTCGCGCCCCGCCTGCAGCCGGGCGATATGGTGTTGCTCGACAATCTGCGCGCCCACAAAGCGCCGGCGGTCGCGGCCTTGATTGCACGGCGTGGGGCCACGGTGAAGTTCCTGCCGCCGTATTCGCACGACTTCAATCCGATCGAGGCCGTGTGGGCGCTGGTGAAGAAATACATCCGGACCTTCGCGCCGCGCACGGCCGCCGCGCTGCGTCGCGCCGCGCGTGCCGCGCGCCACGTTGTGGACGCCGATCACTGCGCGCAGTTCTTCGCACATGCCGGGTACGTCACATCAAGTGCGTGAAGGGATTAGGAAGCGCGAGATTCGTCACGATGAAGCCCACGCGCGGGAACAGCTCGCCGACGTGGTGCTCGACTTTCGCCACGACCCGTCTGGGCGTCGTCCACCTGTCCGCCTGATAGTGGAAACTCTTGTAGCGAATGAGCGGCTTGCGGCTGGGCCGACCAGGCGACCGAAGCAGTAGGTCTTCAATCGCCAGCTCCAGATTCTTGTTGGCCGGGATGCGGATGGCGTAGCCCACGCCGCGTGCTTCCAGCGCCTCGTAGATCGCTGGCCGCGCAAACTCGGCGTCGGCGCGGAAGGCCGCGCGCTTGCCCTGCGCCTGCTGCCGTTCATCTCCGGCACCAGCAGCTCGTCCCAGTCGTCGGCGCTGGAAACGTTGCCAGGCCGCAGCTTCGCCGCCAGGCAGTCGCCTTGATCGCTGAACAGAAACAGCGGGTGATAGCACACCGTCTCGAAGTGGCCGTTGTAGGCACTGCCTTCTGCTGGCCATGCACCGGGCTCTCGCTGGAATCCATGTCGAGTACCGTGCCGTCGGATCGGTCCCACGTCTCGGCCTGCCCGAGCGGTCGCGGTTCACGGCCATCAGCCCGACGAGGTTCTCCTCGAGAGCCAACAGATCGGTCTCGAACCAATGCAGCGTCGAGGTTAGCGCCGCACTCCGGTCCCACCGTTTCGGTGATCCGATCAGGCGAACGTGGGATCCGTCGAGAGCCGGGCCGCATCATCGAGGTCTTCATAGCCCGCCAAGCGGCTGTAGATCGATTGCCGCAGGAGATCCGGCAACGGGACTGCGTGTTCAGTCCGTGGCGAGAGTCGCGCAGGTGCTCGGCGACGATCGCCTCCAGCCCGAGACGTTCGTCCAACTCAAGGACCAGAATGAGTCCGGCGTCCGAGGTGACGCGCGATCCCTGAAACGCAACCTTCAGAAACCCATTGAAGGTGAACTGGAACGGCTCGGATTCTTTCTCACCCACAGGGTGTCACCCTCCGTGGCGGGGTTCCTCGCTCCAGGCCCCAAGGAACATCAAGGCCCGACGCCTGTTCTGCGGGGCAGGGTACCACAACTAAATCGGAAATCCGGGTCAAGACCGACCCGGGCTCTCATCGAATGCGGCCGCGCCGGTAATGTGCGCGCAGAGTCGCGAGTGGGATCAGAGATTCCTATTACAACGCGATGACGAGCCAACGGGTTCGCGCGATTGTCGAGCAGTCCTGCTTGGAAACCATGGGTATATAAGCGGCTATGAGGACCAGCCTTGTAGTCACGCTGTGCTTCATGGTTGTGTAGAGCACGACCCGATCCCACACCCAAGAAACCGACGAGGTTGCGTGGTCGCGTTCTCAATGGGCAAAGGCTACGGTTGCGCCACTCACGTCGCCTTGCTTGACACCTCGGCCGCAAGTTGGCATCATCCGCAACAGAAATTCTGCTGAATACACGCCAGTCGCACTCAGATGCTTCGCAGCGGGTTCGTCGGTGGACTAGCTCTTGTGCTCTTGTTTGGGGCGGCCGCCCAACGGCCCGAGGTTCCAGAAACCAGCGAGACACGAATTCCACAGCCACCACCGGAGACGGCGCCTCCTCCACCTGTCCCGCTCGATTTGAACGTCGTTGTCAAGAACATTGCGCCAGACGCGCCAAGGCAGCAGATCGATGGCGTCGCAGTGCGCCTCGTGGCGGCCTTCTCTGATAGCACCTCCGGTCAAGCTCAGGATGCGGTTGCGGCCTTAGCCTCGCTGAGAGACCAACCGCTCATCATTGCATCGCTGATCGAATATTTTGAACGGCTGTCGCCAGCAGAGGCCACACGACGTGTGACAACCCTTGCGATCATTGGGGAGTTGCGCCGTACCGATGCAGCGCCATTTCTCCAAAAGGTCGTTTGGACACCGCTGCCGACACGCGAATCAGGAGGCGAGCGTTTGGCGATGTTAGGTCTCGAAGAGATCATGCGGATCAAGGCAGTTCACGGCCTGGCGTATTTGCGAACACCAGAGACCGATCGCGCGCTCATCGACATCACTCGGCGCCACGATTCCGTGGCGATCAAGAGCGCAGCGATCGACGCGTACATGTGGAACCATGATGATTCGCCTGGCGCCGCTCAGACCCTCTACGCCGAATTGCCTTTAGAGTTGCACAAGTTTGTCGAACGGCCGCGATTTCACGCGGGTGCCGATCCTAAGCAATTCAATGAACGACTGCGAGCTTGGAGAGACAAATGGGCGTCTCCACAAGCAAAGCCGTGATGGATTCATCGTCGGTTCGAGGGAAGGATGTCGTGCGTCCATGCCGATCCTTACAAGGGCGTGTTTCGTCACAATAGGTCTGGTGGTTCTTCTTATCTCTCCGGCGGCCGCTGCCGTGTGTCCGGATAGTCAAGACAATAACGACCAGCTGTTGTTTCAGGTGTACAACTGCCGTCCGGAGTTCAAGGCGTGGTTTCGGCTGGCGTTCAAATTGAAGCGTCAGCACTGGGATGAGGATTGGGGCTGGGACTCGTGCGACTCGCGATTGGCATTTCCCAGAATGATGAATGCGGGGTATCTATTGGCCTACGGTCTCGTGGACGGGCGCACAGGACCCTGGCATAGCAACAAGGATTACTACACATGGGCCTCCGGTTTACGGCATCGCTTTCAGTACGAACCACAAAATGACACTGACGGGCAAGCCGAGGCGTTCGATGGTAGTTTCCGTACCGACAGAGTCGAAATGAATTGCCCCAGCCTATATGGCTGGTCTGCTGGGCAGCGCGCAGCGACGATGGCGCATGAAGCCACGCACGTCACGTATTACCGTTTTTCACATCAGCGGAACCGTCCAGGTACCACTCTATGCAGCAAGAGCAAGTGCTCCGATAATTGGTACTTCCATTGGTTTATGGAGTATCCGTACGGACAGATGGAAGGGCACAAGCATTCGATGTATCAGATGGACATCGAATTCCTCTGTGACCTGAAGGAGTTCCGCGAGCCCTGGGTCCCCGTCAACCTCGAAATCCTCGCGGGCACTTGGTCCAATCTGCTCATGGACCAATTCATTCTTGACCCGCCGGGCTGGACATGCGGGGATCCCAAACCAATTCCGATACCGCTTACGCGCGACGTCGAAGGAGTCCTAACTACGGACAGATCTCGTTAGCGGCGCACTGGTTCACACTGGTAGATCCAGCATGGTCAGTTGCGACTTCGCTACCATTCGACGCTCAAGACCAACCGCCGAGAACGACTGAAGATTCCGCCTGCCGCTATGGCGAGGATTGCCGGTCCGTACAGGATCGCAAGCGCAGCAACCGCCCACGCTGCACACTCGATAAAACCGAACTAGAGATCGTGACCGACCTCGCCGCCGCGCATCAACCCGGAGCATTGGACGCTGGCCGGCGAAGAGTGAGGACCGTTGATGACGTGCTCGCGTTCGCCGATCAGTGCTACGACGATCAGGAGCGGCGCTTCAAAACCGCGTTGCTCACCGACACTCCGCGTGGCGGCGTGGATGTCGATCATGATTTCTTCGCCGACCTGCTCGACGAGCAGCGCCGGGCCTGGGAGCGGCACGACTTGCTCGCGACTTTCCCGGATAAGGTGACTCCCTGAGTTTCGCGGTAGTGCTCGCCACGCATTCACATTGTGGGCGGCCAGCGACTCGCGCGACTGGACTATGCGTGCAACAACTTGCGTGGCCGCAGCCGCCGGCGTCGCTTCTTTGACCTACAAACGCGGTTCCGCGCCTCCGCGGCGGCGATAACATGCAAGGCCCCCAGGGAGGCTTCCATGTCACATCCGCGAACCGTGCTGCTGGCGCTCGTCTCTGGTTTGATCTGGTCGTCGGCGCCCGCGACGGCGCAACCGCTCGGCGCCTTCCGCTGGCAGATCCAGCCGTATTGCAATGTGTTGACGCTGAACATTGCGCAGCAGGGAAATGTGTTTACGCTCGACGGGACCGACGATCGCTGTGGGGCAGCCCAAGCCGCGAGCGCTCGCGGTATGGCGTTTCTCAATCAGAACGGCACGATCGGGTTCGGCGTGACCATGGTTCAACCTGGAGGAACGGGCGTGCACATGGACGCCACGATCAGCGTGTCGTCCTTCAATGGCACATGGCGCGATAGCTCCGGCGCTTCCGGCAACTTCGTGATAACACCTGGGACGAGCATCGGTGGCCCGCCGCGGCTCGTCGGCGCGAGCGGTGTGGCGCCTGCGTCGATTACCGCGATCCAACTCGCGAATGGCGCGGTCGGTGCGTCGGCGATCGCGCCGAGCTCAATCAACAGCAGCCATGTCGTCGACGGGAGCATTACGGTTGCCGATCTCTTGGACGAGCCGAAGGCCGCATTTGTTGAGTTAGCCACCACCAGTTTTCCTTTGAGCTCGACTCCTTTAACAATCCACGAAGTCACGATTGCCGCGCCCATTGATGGTCGGGTCATCGTCAACACAAGCGGGTGGATCGTAATGGCGGACGCCGCAATTGCAGATTCCGTGCTCTGCTCGATCGGCACGAGCACGCGTGTAGAGGCACCGTTGGCGGTCTACGCACAGGAAAGGGGTCCAGCGGACTACTTCTTTCTGCCGTTCGGCGGGACGCGAGGCTTCGATGTATCCACCGGTTCAACGACGTTCACGTTCGTCTGTGTCGGCTCCGGCGGCGCACAAGTCTGGGACCCGTCGATGACTGCAATTTTCGTCGCCGGATCGTAATCGCGACGAACACGAGCGACAGAGAATGGGACATGTTGAGCGATGCAGTGTTGTGGAGCTGCTTGCATCGTTCGCTCTTAAGAGGCTAGTCGCTGTCGTCTGTCGATGCGATCGAATGCCAGCCGGCAGGCAACTCCGGTCGCTCGCCATCGTTGCAATCGGGCCAAGGCGCGCCAGCGCCGTCGCAATCGCGATGCGGCGACGGCTGATCGTGATGCAGCTCGCACACCCAGCGTTCATCGTCACAGCGGGCACAGGGCACGATTCGAAGTTTACCGTGGCGGTGCGAGTGGAGATAGCATGCAGCGCACATGAGGAGGCCACCATGTTCCATGTGCGCACGGCGTTGATCGTTCTCGTCGTCAGCTCCTTTTGGTTCTCCGTTTCAGCAACGGCCCAGCCGCTCGGCACATTCCGTTGGCAGCTGCAGCCCTACTGCAACGTGCTCACCTTGAACATCAGTCACCGGGGCGGGATCTACACGCTCGACGGCACCGACGACCGCTGCGGCGCCGCGCAGACCGCCAGCGCTCAACACGACCCCGATGCGCACGCTCTCCACAACACCATTGGACGATCGGTTGTGCGACGAGTGCAACTACGAGTCACCGACGCGCTCGTGACCCACCGTTCGAACCTACTGCTCGGCTGTCGGGCTGCTTCAGAAGCCCCATGACGCGCGCCAGCTGAGCGGGGTGTCGAACCCGTGCCGCCCAAGGTCCTCGATCCGGCATGAACCATGCTTCACAGCCACTAAAGGTTGGAGTGCCACCAGCCTCAAGCGCCTATGCCGTTTCTGCTGAACTCCCTGCGAGTGCCGCTCACGTGGCCTGAGATCTTCAAGCGAACCTTTTACGAGGCGTTCTGGAAGGACAACTGTCTCGCGATGTCGGCGCAGCTGGCGTACTACTTTTTCTTCGCGCTCTTTCCAATGTTGCTGTTCATGGTGGCACTCGCGAGCTACTTTCCTATCACCACCCTCATCGACGATCTCTTTCGGACGATGAGTGGGTTCATGCCGCCAGAGGCCTTGCAGCTCATCACCGATCAGATGGTCAAAATCTCCGGTGATGAACAAGCCGGCTTGATGACGCTGGGCATTCTGCTCGCGGTATCGAGCTCGTCGGCAGCGATGGTGGCGATCATCGACACCTTGAACAATGCCTACGACGTGGAGGAGGGGCGGCCCTGGTGGAAAGTGCGCTTGACGGCCATCCTCCTCACGGTCGGCGTCGCAATCTTCATTCTCGTGTCGTTCGCGCTCGTCCTTGTTGGTCCGACGCTGGCAACACAGCTCGCAAACTCGATGAACTTGGGTCCCGCGTTCGAATGGACGTGGAAGATCCTGCAATGGCCGGTGCTGTTCGGCCTCGCGAGCTTGGGAATGGCATTGATCTATTACTTCGCCCCGGACGTCGAGCAGGAGTGGGTGTGGCTGACTCCGGGATCGATCTTCGCGACCACACTCTGGCTTGCCGCGTCGCTCGGCTTCAAATACTACGTCGCCAACTTGGGGGGGAACTACACCGAGACGTATGGCCTTATTGGCGCGGTCATGATTCTCCTGTTGTGGTTCTACATCTCGAGCCTGGTGATCCTCATCGGAGCGGAGATGAATGCAGAAATCGAGCACGCGTCGCCGCGCGGAAAGAATCCCGGTGAGAAGGTTCCCGGACAGAAGCGGAGAATCTCTGCGCGGGCGATGCGGCGTTGGATCCGGCGCCGGCGCGCACATGGCGAAAAACCGCCAAGTGCGGACGACGTCAAGGCGGCGGTTTCATCGCGTGCGCAAGACACGAGCCCAACCAGCGGCGTTCCGCAGATTACGGAACAGGAAGGCCGCGACGAGCCTTCTCCTGCTATTTCCAGTGAGCGGCGAGGCTCAAACGTCTAAGAGCTTGCTGAAAAACCCGTTCGTTTAGGGATCGACAGATCGTTGCCCGCGTACTACGATGCGGAGCATGCGAGGAGATGACCGCCAGCCCGATGCCATGTTTAGCTATGTGTCTGCCGAGGAACGCGTGCCGAAGGACCATCCCCTCCGCGCGATTCGCACGTTGGTGGACGACGTGCTGCGCGACATGTCGCGCGAGTTTGACGGGCTGTACGCGCGCGTCGGCCGACCGTCGATTCCGCCGGAGCGCCTGCTGCGCGCGCAATTGCTGCAGATTTTCTACTCGATCCGCAGCGAGCGGCTGTTGATGGAGCAACTGGATTACAACCTGCTGTTTCGCTGGTTCGTCGGCATGGACATGGACGAGCCGATCTGGGCGCCGACCGTGTTCACCAAGAACCGTGACCGGCTGCTCAATCAGGAGATCGCGCGCAGCTTCTTCCACCGCGTGGTCGAGCGCGCGGCGGGGTTGATGTCGGACGAGCACTTCACGGTTGATGGCACATTGATCGAGGCGTGGGCCAGTCAGAAGAGTTTCCAGCCGAAGGACGGGGGCGGCGACGGCGATGGCCGTGACTTCCGCGGTGAGCAGCGGAAGAACGACACGCGTGCGTCGAAGACCGACCCGGACGCGCGGTTGTATCCGCGGTCGAACCACGCGGAGTCGCGGTTGGCGTATCTCGGCCATCTGTTGATCGAGAATCGCCACGGATTGATTGCTGATGCGATGGCGACGATCGCCGACGGCTTTGCCGAGCGCGAGGCCGCCACGCTCATGGTCTGTGCGCAGTGGGAGCGCGCGCCGTGGCGACGCCGCACGGTGGGGGCGGACAAAGGCTATGACAGCCTCGAGTTCGTCGAGTTGATGCGCGAGCTGGGCACCACACCGCACGTTACGCAGAATCTCACGCGCCGCGGTGGGAGCGCCGTCGATGGCCGGACGACCCGTCACGAAGGATACGCGAAGAGTCAACATGCGCGACCGCGCATCGAACCGGCATTTGGCTGGCTGAAGACCGTCGCCTGGACCCGCAAAGTGAAACTGCGTGGGCTGGCCAAGGTGGACTGGCTGTTCGTCTTCGCGAGCGCCGCGTTCAATCTGATCCGGCTACCGAAACTGTTGCCGCAACCGGCCTGACGCCAACGCCACTTCTTCGGTGGACAACGCGCCCGACTGAACGGTGAGCAGGGGCACTACCGTCGCACGTTCTGTCAGGCGTCAGTGACGGCAAGTGACGTAATTTGCGCGTTCTTCAGCAAGCTCTTAGCGCTTCGCAGTAAACTTCACCGTCCCCTGTCTTCGCGGCAACGATGAGCGATTCGGGTTGGCGAGCCATCCTTCGAGGCATCCCATGAGCGACGACCTTGATCTAGCAGCCGCATTTCTGATCGGCGGAGTAGGAGGAGACGCTATGGCGACCAGCGTGTTGAAGTCGTATCGGAACGTCATCTCGCGACTTCCTGACCCGAGCCACCCTTCTGGTCCGTTGACGACCACAAATACGATCTTCCAAGTGCCCGTCGGAAAGACGTGGCTGGTGATCAAGCTGTGGTCGAGGACGATCGAATGGAACAAGCCCCTGTCGTCCTTCCAGATAGAAAAAACTAGGGGCGACGGTAGCGATCCGCTGGTCCTTGCTTACCCTGAAACTGAAACAATTTCGCCGCTGAAGCTTGCCGCTACGG
Organism: uncultured Acidobacteriota bacterium; assembly: GCA_963807105.1. GTDB lineage: Bacteria > Acidobacteriota > Vicinamibacteria > Vicinamibacterales > UBA2999 > DASPWV01. Next base: position 492,246 of record CAWEAM010000009.1, read on the forward strand.
CCGGGCCTACATACCAGAATCTCGTATTCGGCAACGAGGAAATGCTGCGCCAGGTAGTGGAGGCGACCAACGACGTTGTCTTGGTCATGCAGTATGAAATCAGCGTGCTGGAGATCGCACCCGTGTAAGCAGTGACCGAGCCACGATCGCCGGGACCAGGCGAGGATCAGTGCACCGTGCCGTCGCTGTCGCGCAGCCACGCGAGGATCACCTCCACTTCCGTGGGGCCTCCTGCAGCAGCGTCGCGTAGGCGTCGCTGAGCCGGCCGGTCGGATCGAGCACCGTCAGCGAGCCGTCCGCCCCGAACTGAAAGATCACCCCGCGCCGCAGCAAGACCATGATCTCGGCGACCATGAAGGCGTAGGCGAGCCCGCCCTCGAAACAGCAGCAACGCTTCGCCGCTTTCATCGACCAGCAGGATCACCCTTTCCGATCGTAGGCGCCGCTCTTGACGATCAGGCGCCAGCCGCTATCGGCCGAACCGGCACGTCTTCCCGTTCCGCCAGCCACAAGCCGCCGTCATGGGTGACGAGACTCATCTCGGCATGCTGGACGTAGCGCTGGTAGGTCCCGCTCCACTTGAGCGTGCCGCGGGCCTCGAGCGCCGCGAGGCGTTTCTCGAGCGGCGCGATCGCGGCCTTCGTGACGTCGGCCACGACGTCGGCGAGATCGTCGAGGCTCAAGCCTTTCGTGACCATCATTTTCGCCATGTCTACGCGTACGCCGTCGGCGAAATGTGTTTGACCGCGGCCGTGCGTGCTCGTTGCCACTTGACCATCTGCTCGGCGCGGAGCGCTTGCAGATCGCGTTGCCACAACGAGGTAAAGATGATCGCCGCCGTATCGGTGCCTGGCGGACTATCGTCCATCAGCACGCTCGCATTCCGGCTGGTGCTGCTCGCGACCGCGTCCTCATCGGCGAACAAAATGGCGCTCGCGTCGATCAGCAAAATGCGTGTGCCAGCGCTTTCGCTCACGACCGCGGGACGATGATGGCGCCGTGCTCCTTGGCGACGTCGGCGGTGCGCTCCTGGCTACAGTTGTCCACCACGATCACACGCCGCACAAGCGGATGCACTCGGAAATCGTCGACCGCCAGCCCGATGCTGTCCTGGTCGTTGAAGGCGGTCAGCACCACCGTCAGCTGGCGCAGCGCCGGCGGCTCGATCATGACGTCGTGCCGCTGCCGCTTCTCGCGTAAGAGCACGAGCAAGTCCAGGGCAGCAAAGGCGGTCGCCAGCAGGATTAATCCACCGCTCACGACCAGCAGGCGGCCGGGCCAGACAGGGCTCACAAGCCCAGGCGCGACCGTGTCGAGAACGAAGGCAATCGTGCCAACCAGATGAACCGTGAGCCCCACCACGACGAGGACGATTCCGTATAGCAGCAGCGGCAGACGTCGCCATCCCTTTATAGACGCCGTCTTCTCGCGTTCCCGAAGTACGAGCTCTGCGATATTTTGCATGGCCGTGACCTCCGAGAGGATCGCGCCCCCTCGAGATGTTCACTCCAGCTGATTGCCCTGGTCTAATAGAATTCGGCCCAGCTGCTGAGCCTCCGCCGGCGTGATGCTGGTCGTAAGGCTCTCGACGGACTTTCCCAGCGCCGCCTCGATGCGGCGCTTCAACGCCGGCCCGTCGACCATTCGCGTGGTGACGACAGGCGCTCCCCCGTTCTGCTGCGCAAACCCGATGTAGGTCACCTGCTGCGGTACCGGCGCCTCCATCAGGGACGTCACCGTCGCCCTTTTGGCTGCCCACCATTGATGGGCAAGGCAGCAGTAAACTCCAGGCCTCTCGATGATCTTGAACTGATCGTACAGATCCTCGGACGTGAAGGGAGGCTGCAGGGCGAACGGCGTTGCGAAGGACCACGATTCGGGTACGTCAACGAGCACCGGACTGCCTCGTGGCACCGATTGCAGCAGGCGAGGCAACGCCGCGGCAAACCTCTGCGACTCGACGCCGATGCCAACCCACGCGGAGACGTTCCATGTCGAGGCCAACGCGTAAAGGGCCACCAGAATTCCAGCCAACACCGCTCGGATGTTCGTCCGACGTCGCTCTTCGACAGGGTCTCCGGGCAGAATCAGCGATGCCATCGCGATGCTCAGACCCGCGCACGTGACGTAGAGATGCCGCGCCGAGCGATAGGTCACCACCATGGGTGCTATCGTGATGAGGTACCACACCACGCCAAAGAAGAGCAGGCGCTGCACCGCGTGCGGAACAGCGTCGCGTCGAGCGAGCAGCCAGCGCCCGCAGACTGCCAGCACACCGATGGCAAAGAGCGCGGCGACCACCTTCATGGTAGGTGGCGAGCTCCTGGCGATCGGCAGCAGGTTCTGGACGTAGAAGTATTGACGGACAAGGAAGTCTTTGATGAGCGATGCCGTCACGAAGTGTTCACGCACGGCGTTGCCGAACAACGTATAGCGAAGCGTGAGGTACAAAGCCACGAGCACGAAGAGCGGCACGTGCGGCCATAATCGCGCGATCGACCGGCGAGCAGTCGCGTCCTTCAGGTGCGGCCCGAACAGATCGAACGCCAGGATGAGCAATGGAAAGGTCACGAGCGACTGCTTTGCAAACAGTCCGCACGTGAAGATCAGCATGGCGCCGACCAGCCATGCGTGACGATTCCCGAGTCGGAAGCGGACGAAGCACAGGAACGCGCCCAGGTAAAACAGCGCCGCCAGCGAATCGACGCGCCCGCTGATCCATGAAACAGGCTCGGCATGGCTCGGCATGAGCACGAAGAGCGAGCCCGCCAGCACGGCCAAGGCCGGTTCTCGAGGAGCGATCGACCGCGCAATGGCCAGCACCAACAGTGCGTTCAATAGATGGAGGACGAGATTGGTGGCGTGGTAACCGCTGACAGTAATCGGGCCGAAGAGGCGAGCGTCGAGCCAATAGCTGAACGCCAGAAACGGCCTGAGCTCGTCCAACACGAAGCCGTAGATGCCCTCGGTCCAATCCGACACGAAGTACGACACAAGGCGCTCGGCGGGCAGACCATGCAGATGCTGAACGAGGCCGAAATCGTCGCCGAGAAAGTAGTTGTCACTCCGCACCGTCGGTAGGCCGACCACCAGGCACAGGACGACAATCGCGGCGCACGACGACGAGGCGGTCCACATTGACGCTGAAGCCGCCACGCTATCATCCGGAGCGATTCTCGATACTTGGCTCCGATCGTCGACCTTTTGCATAAATTCTTTACGATGACGCTAGGGGCCGTCTTTATTCCGCGGCCTCGCTTTTAGGGGGTCCGTGCTCGTACACATAAACGTGTGGCGTTCCACGGGTCGAACTCGACGAGCGGGTCGTCCCATGAGCCGTGCACAAGGGTATAGCTGGCGGGGACCTCGAACAATTCCGCCGGAGGCTCATCGCGTCGGATGTTCGTCAGCTGATAGTCGATGGACGCGATGTGGTCGGACCGGTGGCTGGCGATGACGAGGCCCAAGTCGGCGGCCATCTCGGCGTTGACGGCTTGGAGCCGCTCGGTGCCGGACGCGCCCGCCACCGGCGGTGCGACTCGGAAGCAGGCATCGCCGAGTGGAAGCGCAACGCGACCCTCGCCGTTGAACAGGACGTTCGCGATATGGCGGCCCGTGTAACGGTAGGCTCGCTTCGCCGGCTCCAATCTGTAGAATACGCCGCGCTCCGGACCGGGGATCCACAGGACGACGTACGGCCCCCACGGGTTCTTGAGTTCCGCCCGCACTCGCCCCTGCAAATCGCGGAAGATGGCTGCCGTCACGGTGTGTTCCCTCACGGCGCCAGTGGGGAGAGGCTCCCTGACCCTCGTGACCGCTTTGGCTGAGAACGGTGCATTCAGCACGACGGCGGAGAACGGGCCACCCGCCGGATGCAGATACTCGTGGTCCTGCCCATGGACCGGCGTGGACAACGCGATGACGCTCAACACCAGCACTCCGGTTCGGCTCATCAGGCACATACGGTACCCCTCCAAAGCTCCATGCGGCCCCATCATTCCGACGTCGGCGACAGAGGACGTAGGTTTGCGTCCTCGCTTATACGCCCTGCGATAGATCCCGTCAACGTTGCGCGCGACCAGGCGCCCGGCGGCGAGTGGTATGCTCGGGCATCCTTCTCTGAGCCATCCGCCCGAATGTGGGTTCCTCACCCAAGGCTGGGGCTCGCGATGTCCAGCGCGCCACACCAGAAATCCCGCATCGACGTCGTCGGCGACGAGATCGTCCATTGGGTGCGAGACTGCACCGGGACCGCGATTGCGCAAACGCGGTCCGCTCTTCTCCAAACCAATGAGCGCGTCGGGAGAAGCGCGGAAACGCTGAGCAAGACCAAGAAGAGCCAAGGCTTCCAAGATGGCCGAGCGCTCGGTTCGGCTCCTTGTGCCGCGACGGGCTATGTAGTAACAATTCTGGGCGGCGACAGATAAACGCGGAGAGTCTCAATGGAGCGGCTGGCTTACGGCCTGGCACTCGTGCTGTTTATTGTAGTCACGCCGCTCGCGGCCCAAGAGGTCACGCCGGCGCTCGCACGCGTAATCAATCGCGAGCTCACGGTCCAATTTCCGCTTCACGCATGCGCGGTCGCATCAATTGTGCGGTTCATCGCCCGTGACGTGAACATCCCCGCTGGAATCGAATACCTGCCAGAAGAGTGTGGCTGGGATCGACCGCACACTTATGATCCCGCGATCCAGCCGGTGCTCCTGCGGACCCAGACGGTGGAACAAGCGATGAATCAGCTCGTTACCGCCGATCCGCGCTATCGCTGGGCGATGAGCGACGGCGTGCTGGTCATGCGGCCGGTGACGGCGTGGGCTGATCGCGAACACTTTCTTAATCAGAGCGCCGGTCTGTTCGGGTTCGACGAGCAGAACATGCATGGCGCACTGGATTATCTGAAGCTCGCTTTCGGCCAACGGTCGCACGCCGGTGCGCTCATCCCCGGACGCACCGCGCAGGGCGATCAGAAATTCACTGTCAAGCCACAGACGACGTCCTTAATCGGCGCGCTTGATGCCGTAGTCCGCGCGCATGGCGCGATGCAATGGGAAATATCGTACTGCCGTCCTGAGGTTCGTGTGGTCAATGCCAAATTGTGGTTGTGGACAACCGATGATAGCGGGATTGGTGCGCCGTTTTATGCGATCGACGGGGCGGGCCGAAGCGTCAGCGGGTGCGCACCAGCGTCTCGGGGAAACTAAGGATTAGGTAGCCAATTGGTGAACTCATGATGATCAAAGATCTACGCACCCGATGAGTGGCCCCGAAGGCGTGCGCCCGAGGCCATGGACCACTAGTTCCCGAACGATAGACCATGCCATGCTCTGAGGATCGCGCTCGTAGCCCGCACAGGGGTCATCCTCCCTCGGCTCGAGCAATCTAGGCTCGTCATGCAACTCGTCCACCGCGCGCGCGACGAGTGGGAGGCGCTGTAATTGCGTCGCTTCTACAGAGGCGCCCAGTCCGATCGACCTGACATTCATAACTCGCCTGGCGACGTCTCGGGCATCACTCTCGGCAGACACTGAGGGATCGATCCGCAAACCAGAGCTTGCCATTGGCTCGTAAGCAGAACTTTGCTGAACAACATGCGCAAGTTCATGGGCAATGAGCGCGCGCCCGGTCGTGGTGGAAGGTGTGTACGCACCGCGACTGAAAACGATATTCTGCCCAACCGTATAGGCTTGAGCGTGTACTTCCGTCGCTGATCGCGCCGCCAGCGAGTCGTTGTGAACGCGCACCTTGGCGAAATCATGACCAAACCTGGATTCCATGAATGCACGAGTGTGTGCGTCCAATGGCTGGCCTGGCGAACGCAAGGCTTCATGGACGATCGGTGGTGCAAACAACGCATCCTGCGGTGTGCGTGCCGAACGCATGCGATCGCGTTGTAACTGTTTCTTGCGGCATTCCGCGCATTCACCCGATGGACCGCGGGTCCCGCCACAGGCGCATTTGCGTTGCAGCAGTTGGCTCGAGAACGGCTGAAAGGAACTTCCAATCCTCACCGACGAGGATGCGAGTTTCGTCTGAAAAATCATCGCGCTTCTCCTCGATAAGACGATGGCAACATTTTGGCCGTCTCGCGGTTAGCATAACGCGCGTTCTCGGTCCCTCGTCAGCCCTTCCTCCTTCGACAGCGCGGATAAGGCTGCTGTGTGCCGCCGATTTTTCCACAGGTCGGCGGGGAATGACGAGGGTAAACGACGAGCTTGGCGCGAACCTTTTCACCTTGGCCGGATCAGTCCGGTGGCTAACCCCTCGTCAGCTGCTAGGTCTTGCCGCTCACGACTAGGTTCCAATCGCCACACTCAGTTCCAACGCCTTCCAGGCGCACGCGTGCTGCGCGCGAATACAGGGTGGTCCTCATCCGTGATGAGGACGTGTCGCCGCAACCGGGAGGCCGTTGCGAGTATTAAAGGAACGAAGTACCATCGCGTGATGCCAACCGGCACATTCGATCTCAAAGCGTGGGCGCGCGTCGGTGCCGAGCGGCGGCTTGAGGAGATTCGTGGGGAGATTCGCCGGATTCACGCGGCGTTTCCAGACCTTGCAGTGGCCGACGCCGGACGCATGGTCCTTGGACCAAAAAGCCGAACGCCGAGCACGAATGGCAAACGACGCAAGCGCGTGATGTCGGTCGAGACTCGAGCGAGGATGGCGGCAGCCCAGCGGCGACGTTGGGCGAAGCACAGAAAGACAAAGCGCGCGTAGCTGCACTCCCACCGTCACCATTTTCCTGGTCGCCCGCGCTTGTCGAGTAACGTGCCGTTAGTGCGTCGCGAACACGCCGCTACCACCATCCGCAGCTGAGTCCAGATTCACGCCGACATTTGGTCAACGCCTTCATCGATCTGCATCGCCAAAGGAACATCGAGAAAGACAAACTCTTGCAGTATCGCCCTCCACATTACACTGCCTCTTGACGCCGAGTTTCAGAGACCTCATGGACGGTTTCGAGGCTCCGGTCACTCTACGGTTAGCGTGTAGCGAACGGCGCCTGAAACAGGAGACCAGCGGATCGCCACGTTGTTCCCGTTTCACTCCGACCGTCGGATCCGGCAGGTTCGGCGGCGTCACGCCTCCCACCGAAATGATCGCATCTGGCGACGCTGGTGGGGCGGGGCGAACCGTAGCCTCACGGCTACCCCAAAGATGTCCTTTGCACGCGTTCGGGCCGGTCTCGCCTTCCGATCTCCATTCCTGTCGGGAAAACGCTTGACACGCATGAGCTGGCGGACGAATCATGCGTCCTGCCCTGCGAGTCGGCCGCAGTCGTTTTCGTCGTCACTTTCCAGGAGATCGTCGACGTGGCCACGAACGCTGACAGTGTCGTTCTCCCTGCCTCTCCGCAACCGGCGAAAAGCAATTTCGTCACGGAACGGCTGCCATTTGTTATCGCCACCGGCGGCGAGTTCATCGGGCTGTTCTTCTGGCTGGCCTATTGGGACGCCGGCAGTTACCTCCTCGCCACCATCGTGCTGTGGGCCGGATTCATCACCGAGCGGGTCGTCGTCCTCTGCTGGGTGGGCCACTTCCAGGGGCAGATGGAGGCCAAGTACCCCGGCGTGTCGGTCGACAAGAGCGAGAAAGATTTCAAGAACAAGCCGAAGGCCCAGCAGCTGGCGCACCTGGGCCTGATCTGCCTCAGCGAGATCACCGGAAGTGCTGCGGCTGCTCGCCGTTCTGGCGTTGCGCAGCGGCGACGAGGACGGCGCGCGATCGCAGCTGGAACGGTCGATCGCGCTCGCGCGTTCGCAGTCCGCGCGCGCGTGGGAGTTGCGATCGACGACGTCGCTCGCGCAGTTGCTGGCTCGATCTGGGAAAGCCGCTGAGGGCCGCGAACGACTCGCAGAGGTCTACGGCCGCTTCACCGAGGGATTCGAAACGCCGGACCTCGTGGCCGCGGCTGCGCTGCTGAAGGAACTCGAGTAACGGAGAGTAGAATCGCCGGCTGAGGTTCATGATCCGCTCGGCCTTCCGCTGCCTTCCTCTCGTGCTCGTCATCAGCGCCTGCTGGGTCGCCATCCACGCGAAGTCGCCTTCACCCGTGGACACCGCTGGCTGGGCGAGATGCGATGGCGCATGATCGGTCCGCATCGCGCCAGTCACACGAAAGCCGTGGACGGTATCGCCGGCCAGCCGCACACGTTCTTCATGGGGGTCGTCAACGGCGGCGTGTGGAAGACGACCGATGCAGGTTGTACGTGGGTGCCGATCTTCGACGACCAGCCCACGGGCTCGATCGGCTGTCGTGAAGGGAGGGGCTTAGAACAGAGGTTATGCGTGGCGCTCGGGTGCCCCGCCGCAATAAGATGACCTATTGCAATGTATCGAGTAATCATGGGCCTGCTGACGCTGGCCCTCGCTACCTCGGTCACCGCCGCGTGCTCAATCAAGAAGATGGCAATCAACAGCCTGGCCGATACCTTGGCCGCGAGCGGCGATGGCTTTTCTTCTGACGAAGACCCGGACCTCATTCGTGACGCCGTACCCTTCTCGCTGAAGACCATCGAGTCTCTCCTGGTCGAAGTGCCGGAGCATAGGGGCCTGCTGTTGACCGCCTGCAGCGGGTTCACCCAGTACGCCTACGCGTTTGTGCAGACCGACGCCGAGCTCATCGAGCCCAAGGACTACGAGGCATCGGTCGCCGGTCGCGAACGGGCCCTCAAAATGTATCAACGGGCGCTTGGCTACTGCCTGCGTCGCGTCGAGCTCACCCACAAAGGATTTCGCGCGGCGGTCGAGAAGGATCCGGCGGGGACAATGAAGGCGTTCTCGAAGGAGGACGTACCGGTGCTCTATTGGACCGGGGCTACCTGGGGAGCCGTCGTCTCAGCGGGATCCGAGAAGCCCGACTTGCTCAATCAGCTGCCCATTGTTCGCGCGATCATGGACCGCGCCCTCGAACTCGACGAAGCGTACGAGCTTGGCGCCATCCACGACGTCCTGATTTCCCTCGACTCGCTGCCCGAAGCGATGGGCGGGTCGGTCAAGGACGCGCGCCTGCACTACGCTCGCTCCGTGGAACTGTCGAAGGGGGAATCGGCGAGTCCCCACGTCTCACTGGCGTCGGGCATCAGCGTGGCTGAGCAGAATCGCCAGGAGTTCGAGGACCTGCTCGCGAAGGCGCTGGCCATCGACGTCGATCGTGTGCCCCGCATGCGGCTGTCAAACGTCATCTATCAACGAAAGGCGCGCGCGCTCCTGGCGCGCGCGGACGATCTGTTCACGCCAGACAAGTCTCCGGGGCCGCCGACCGCGGTCGGACTGACCGGACTGGAATCGCTGGCTTATTGGGGATTGAGAGTAACGCGATGAGAACGTTGGCGTCGTTGTTGGCAATCGGACTTTTGGCTGCGGGATATCCGCACGCGCAAGGCATCACGCAGGTGCGTCTCGGCACCGTGATTCCGGCCGGTACGATCTGGAACAACATCCTGAAAGAACAGGCGGCGGAATGGGCGCGACTGACTGCCGGCCGGGTGCGCCTCACGGTGATGGCGGGAACGCAAGGCGACGAGGATGCCATCATCCGCAAGATGCGCACGTCCGGACAATTGCAGGCTGCCTCGCTCTCGGCAGTCAGCCTGGCCATCTCACTCGATCAGTCCTTCAACGTGTTCTTCATCCCGATGTTCTTCCAGGACTACGCCGAGCTCGACCACGTCATGGCCAAGCTCGAGCCGGTCATCGCGCAGCGGCTCGCCGACAAGGGCTTCGTCTTCATCAACTGGGGAAGCGGCGGCTGGGTGCAAGTCTTCAGCAAGAAGCCTGCGAAAACTCTGCGCGACCTGAAGGGTATGAAGCTCTTCACCTCCGCGGGCGACGATGTGACCGTGCAGTGGTACAAGGACAACGGGTTCCAGCCGGTGCCGCTGTCGTCGGCAGACATGTTGTCGTCCCTGACGACCGGCATGATCGAGGCCGTTCCGGTGACGCCACTCTCGGCGCTTTCGTTCCAGTGGTACAAGCACACGCCGTACATGCTCGACGTCGGCATCTCGCCACTCGTCGGAGCGACGATCGTCAACAAGAAAACGTGGGAGGCGATCAGCGAGGCCGACCGCGCGCAGCTGATGACGGCCGCCCGCAAGACCGAGGCCCGTTTCCGCGCCGAAGTCCCTCGCACGGACGCCGAGTCGATCGCGGTGATGCAGAAGAGCGGCCTGACCGTCGTCAAGGCGGACTCGGCCGCGCTGGCCGAGTTCCGCACGGTTGCTGACGGCTTCACCAAGACGATGCGCGACGGCCTGGTGCCTCGCGATGTCTTCGAGCTCGCGGTGCGCGAGCGCGATGCGTACCGAAAGGCGCGGCCGATCGCCAAGTGACGACCGTCGTTCCGGTCGAGTCTCCGCGTAATGGCTCGCCAGTGGTCCGGGTGCTTCATCGGCTCGAGGACGCACTCGCGGCCATCGCGCTTGGCGTGATGGTCGTCATGCCTCTCGCGGAGATCCTGCTTCGCCGCTTCGCCGGCACAGGCATTCCCGGGTCCATTCCCTTCGTCCAGCATCTGGTGCTCTGGGTTGGGTTTCTCGGCGCGGCGCTGGCCGCTCGTGCGGGCACGATGCTGGCGCTCGCGACCGGCACGTTCCTTCCACCAGGGCGCGTCCGTAACTGGGCCGACACGCTTGCCGCCACGGTCGCCGCCGCGGTGTCGACGATGCTCTGCGTCGGCGCGTTCGAGCTGGTGATGAGCGAGCGTGAGGCGGGTACTGTCATCGCTGCCGGCGTCGCTACGTGGATGGCGCAAACAGTGCTGCCGTTTGCGTTCGGCCTGATTGCGCTGCGCACGGTCTGGCGAACGAAGGGCGGCTGGCCGGCACGGGCGATTGCGGCGGGCGGCATTGTTGCCGGTGCATGGCTGGTGTGGAATGCGACCGCGTCGCTTCCGGCGGGAATGCAGTGGCCGCTCGTCGCGACGATTCTCGTCGCGGCCGGCTGCGGAACTCCGATCTTCGTCGTGCTCGGAGGGTTGGCGATCGTCCTGTTTCTCACCGACGGCGTCGGGCCCTCGGCCATCCTCATCGAGACCTACCAGCTGGCGGTGAAACCCACGCTGGCATCGATTCCGTTATTTACGCTTTGCGGATTCCTGCTCGCCGAGGGCAAGGCTCCGGAGCGGCTCCTGAACGTGTTCCGCGCATGGTTCGGGTGGTTTCCCGGCGGGACGGCGGTCGTCTGCGCGATGCTCTCGGCGTTCTTCACGATCTTCACGGGCGGGTCCGGGGTTACCATCCTGGCGCTCGGCGGCCTGCTGCTGCCGGCCCTCATCAAGGACGGCTATCGCGAGAAGTTCTCGGTCGGGCTGCTCACGGCGTCCGGCTCGCTCGGCCTGCTGCTCCCGCCGTCGCTGCCGCTGATTCTCTACGCGATCGTGGCGCAGATCCCCGTCGAAGATTTGTTCATCGGCGGCATCCTGCCCGGTGTGCTCCTACTCGCGCTGACGGCCGCGTGGGGCGTGCGTGAAGGCGTCACGTCTGGCACGGGACGCACCCCGTTTTCGCCGGCCGGCGCGCTCCGCGCATTGTGGGAGGGCAAGTGGGAAGTGGCGCTGCCGGTCGTGGTGCTGGTCGCGCTCTTTGGAGGGTTTGCGACGATCGTCGAGGCTGCCGCGCTGGCGGCGCTCTACGCGTTCATCGTCCAGGTCTTCGTCCACCGCGACGTCCGCCAGTTCGACACTCTGCGGCGGGTCTTCGCGGAATGTGTGGCCACGGTGGGTGGGGTGCTGGTGATCCTCGGGGTGGCCGTTGGCCTCACGAGTTATCTGATTGGCGCGGACGTACCAGGCCGGTTGCTCGAATGGACGCAGGCCTTTATCAGCTCGCCGATGGTCTTTCTGCTGATGCTGAACCTGTTCCTGCTCGTCGTCGGCTGCCTGATGGACATCTACTCGGCCACCTTCGTCGTCGTACCTCTCATCGTTCCGCTCGGGCAGCATTTCGGCATCCATCCGGTGCACCTCGGCATCATCTTCGTGGCGAACCTCGAACTGGGGTATCTCACGCCTCCGGTCGGTATGAACCTGTTTCTTGCGTCCTACCGTTTCAAGAAACCGCTGCTCGAAGTCACCGCCGCCGCGTTGCCGATGTTGGCCGTCCTTGGCCTCGGCGTCGTGCTCATCACGTACATTCCGTGGATGACAACGGCGCTGCTGGGGGTGCTGGGCAAGATGTAGGGCTGAGATCTCCGTGATTTCCGCATGTTCAAGAGAGGAGCGACGCTTTCATCGGGGATGCCGTGCCCGAAAAATGGCGACGTAGTTCTCAGGCCGCCAGACGTTGCTAAGGAACCCGGCCGACATGAGCATCGAGCCAGTTGAGCGATTCGCGGATCAGATCGGGCCGTGGAATGTTGTGACCCGTCTCGTAGACGACGCGGCGCTTTTGGGCCTCGGGAGTCCCCAGCAGCCGATACATGGGGATCTGCGTCCCCTGCTCGGGGTAGAAGAAATCGAAGCGGCCGTTGAGCATCAGCACGGGTATCTTCACGCGCGGGGCGAAGTTGATCGCCTCGACTTCTGGCATCGATCGCTGCGCGTAGAATCCGGGGACGATGAGTACCGCCGCTTTGAGTCGCGGCTCGACGGCAAGAAACACCGGTGCCATGGCGCCACCCCAACTCACACCCATGTAGGCGAGGCGGTCGCGATCGATATCGGAGCGCGACTGCAGATAGTCGACCGAGCGGCGCACATCTTTGGCCCAGGCGATGACGTGTTCGCGAAAGCTGTTGGTCTCGCTCGGATAGTCGTGCATCACCTCGTCTCCGCGCTCGTACGTGCTCTTGTAGATTGGAAAAATGAGGGCGCGCCCGCTCTTGAGCACGTAGTCGAACGATCGCGGGTTGATGAGCGAGCTCGATCGCTGCCCCAATGCATTCGACCCGGGGAAATAGACCACCGTTTGATACGGCGGCTGGTGCTGCTTCGGAAGGTAGACCAGGGCCGGTACACGCTCGCGGCCATACGCCGCCGCGAACGATACCTTCTCGACTCGCCAGTCGGGATTCGAATCGTCGGTCGATTCCGCTTGCACCCCCAAGTCGCCTTTGTCGTATTCGTACAGCGTGCGGTAGGCCGCGAACACACCGTCGCCGACCGGCCGCTCCTTGCTGAAGTCGCGTGCCGCGAACGGCACGAGCTCGCCGGTGCGCGCTACCGTGTCGTCGGCCGAATACTTGACGCAGCGGAATCCGAACGTCGGCGCGCGCTCAAACGGGGACCGCGCGTCGGGATCGTTGAACATGTAGACCGGCTCGTCCCACGCGCCGCCCAGGATGTAGCGCTTCGTGTCGTCCGCGCGATTCCAGTTCCACTCCTTCACGTTGCCCGCCAGATCGGCCGCACCGAAACGATTCAGCCCCCCACTTGCGCCCGCCTTGACCGGCCCGCGCCCGCCGAAATTGCTGTGCGGCACGACCAGTCCACTGAGACGCTGATCGGCGGCGCGACTCCAGTGGAAAATCGTGGGAAGAGCCTTGCCCGCGAACGACGCGTACGCGGACGCTTCGTACCAGCTCACGCCCGTCACCGGCAGATCGTCCTGTCCTTCCGGAAAGTGACCCGACTCCCAGGTGGCCGGCCCTGGCCTTCCTGTCGAATCGGTAAACCGGGCCATCGCCAGCTCGAACGTCAGCGTGCGTGGGCCGTCGGTAAAAGGATGAGCCCAGTACTTGCGTTCGCGATAGCCGCCGGCGTCAACGAAGCGTTTGTATTCGGCGTTGGTGACCTCGTGGCGATCGATCCAAAAATCGCGAATGGGCTGAGGCGGCAGGTGATCCAGGCCGGCGATCAGTGCGACGCGCGGCTGATCGCTCGCGGTTACGTGCACCATGCCCGGTGGCGTGTCGGCGACGGAGTGCAGCGTCACCGGCAGCGTGAGACTTGGAGCAAAGCCGGCGGCGACCGCGTCGGACGCTATCACGTATCCGGCTTTTTCGAATTGCCACTCGAGATACGCGTTGGGAACGACGGCATTCGTAATCGGCGACTGTCCGAGCCGAGTCCACCCATCGCTCGATCCCACCGGCCGGTACGACACCGTCGCACCTTCCGGCGTGGTCTGCACGGTGACTGGCTTCGACACCACGGGGTAGATCCGCTGCCAGACGGGGTCGTTCGGGATGTACTGCTTGGCTTGCTGGGCCAGCGCGAACGCTTCCATGTACTGCTCGCGGTCCGCCAGCTGGTCGATCTGCGGCAGCGCCTGCTCGCGCGCCCAGCGCATGCGCGTGTTTTGCCGGAGGAACCACGCTCCGGGAAGTGCCGCAGCCAGCAGCGCGACAGCGGCAATCGCTATCCACCATCGAGTCGCCCACCGTCGGGTCGACTGCGCCCCCATCGCGACCGCGGACGAGGTGACCTGCCAGAGCGTGATTTCAGCGGCGATGTCGTCAGCGGTTAGCGTTCGGCGCTCTCGATCCTTCTCGAGCGTGCGCTGGACGATTCGTGTCAGTGGCTCGGGCACGTCCTGACGCACGTCGCGGATCGGTGTGGGCGCGTGTGACGCAACCGCAAGGAGCACCGCTGGTGCAGTGTCGCCATGGAACGGCAGGCGACCAGTGAGCATCTCGTAGAACGTCACGCCGAGCGCCCAGATGTCGGCGCGGGCGTCGACGTCGTGACCGATGGCCTGCTCGGGCGCCATGTACGCGACGGTACCGACCGTCGCGCCTGGACCCGTCATGCGAGTCACGGTCGCCTCGTTTTCCGAGAGCACCCTCGCGAGCCCGAGATCGACGATCTTCACTTGCCCATCGCGTGTGAGCATCACATTGGCGGGCTTGAGATCGCGATGGACGATGCCGGCGCGGTGTGCCGCCGCGAGGCCCGCTGCGATCTGGCCGGCGATGCGCGCGGCGTCGCGTGCGGCCAGCGGTCCCCGCTCGATCCGCTGTCGCAGCGTCTCGCCCTCGTAGTAGGGCATCGCGATGAACAGTTGCCCGTTCCACTCGCCGACTTCATAGACGGTGGCAATATTCGGGTGATCGAGCGCCCCGGCAGCCTGCGCCTCGCGCATCAAACGCGCGCGGGCGTGCGGGTCCTGGGCGACGGCCGGCGGCAGAAACTTGAGCGCAACCTTGCGATGCAACCGCTCATCGTCGGCGAGATAGACAACACCCATCCCACCAGCGCCGATGGACTTGACGATGCGGTAGTGCGAGACGGTGGTGCCGACCACGGCGCCCAGTTTACTGCAGGGGGAACGCCGAAAGACTGGTCACGAGCGAATCGATGAACGCGGTGATTGTTCGTCGGAAGTCGCCTCACAGCGCGGTCGGCGGGGCCCGACACGCTTTCTGAGGAAGTTGGTCCGGCGAGACGGCGGCAAGGCCTGCCACCGGCGAATCAGCCCGATCAGGTTACGTCGACTTTTGCGCCGAACGGCGCCGAGCCGGGCGCGACGGCTTGGTCGCTTGCTCCCTGGGGGTCTCCAGAACGTCCAACACGGCGAGGTCTCGAGGTCTTCCCGCCGCTGTCGCAGGGGGAAGGGCTGAGCAGGGAGCGAGAACGGGCGTTATGTGAACGAGAGACGGCCCTAATATTTCCTATCGGCTGGGCCTCCGCATCCGCCGCGAGCGCCAACAACGCAGTCGTTCGGTTTGGCGCCGCGACATCGCTCTCAACAACTTCGTCAACAACATCTGGTCGGTGATTTTCATCATGGTCGCCGCACTGAGCCTGTGGGGCGTGGTCGAGATCGTCCTGCGGCGATTTCGAGGAACGCGAGGCCGACCCGGTGCGAACGGCGGCTGTCCGCGGATCGTTGCGGCGATCCCATGACCTGCGGACGCGTGCGAAAGACTCGATGGACTTATTCCGCACGCAGCGCGTCCATCGGATCGACGCGCACTGCCCGTCGCGCTGGCAGATACGTGGCCAGTGAGCCGATGACCACGAGAAAGACGGTCACAGCTGCCAGCGTCGGCAGATCGCGCGGCGTAACGCCGTAAAGCAGCGTGACGACGAAGCGCCCGAGCGCGAGTGCTGACGCGAGGCCGATCAGCAGGCCGGCGCCGATGAGCAGCGCGCCGCGCCGGATCACGAGGTGCAGCACGTCGCGAGCCTGTGCCCCGAGCGCGACGCGAATCCCGATCTCGCGCGTGCGCTGCACTACGGCAAACGCGAGCACGCCGTAGAGGCCGAGCGCGGCCAGGAGCAGCGCCGCCGCGGCAAAGACGCCAAGCAGCAGCATGGTGAACCGCGGTCTCGCCAGCTCCGCGGACACGAGCTCGCCCATCACACGAACGTCCGAAACCGGCTGATTTGGATCGATCGCGCTGACAACCGCCGCCATCGGCGCGGCGACCGCAGATGGATCGCCCGTGGTGCGTGCTACGACCGAGATTTCACGACCGGGCAGGTTCGGGAACCAGATATATGCGCTCGACCAGGCCTTGCCCGTGAGGCCCGTCCAGCGCACACTGCCAACGACGCCGATAATCTGGCCCGTGAGCGGTGTCTTCCGTGCGGGCGCCATCGACCAGGACAGGCGCTCGCCAATTGGATCGCGACCCGGCCAGTACTCGCGGGCCAAGCCTTCGTCGATGACGAAGACCGGCTCAGTCGCCGCCGTGTCGTTCGCGTTCGGGACGCGTCCGCGAATGAGTGGGATCTGCATGGCCTCGAAGTAGCGGCCCGAAATCACGGCGGTGAGCGCAAACTTCTGATCCTCGAGGCGCGCCTCCGGGCGGCCGACGATCTCGAACCGATCGGCGCGAGCGGAGTTGCTCAACGGCAGATAGTTAATCGTGCCGACGGCGCGTACGCCCGGGAGAGCTTGTGTGCGTGCGACGAGCTCGTCGTTGAAGGCGCGGATGCGATCGTCGGCGTCGTACTTTGCTACCCCGAGCGTCGTCCGCAGCGTGACGACACCGTCGGCGTTGAACCCGGGCTGAACGCGGGTCAGCTCGTAGAAGCTACGCGCGAGCAAACCAGCGCCAGCCAGCAACACGATCGCGAGCGCAACTTCGGAGACCACGAGGCCGCTGGCCAGACGCGCGCGACCGCGCGTCGTCGACGATCCGCGCGTCACGTCCTTCAACGCCGCGAGCGCCGCCGATCGCGTCGAGACAATTGCGGGGACCAGGCCGATGACCATCGCCGTGGCGACCGTCACGAGGACGGCAAAACCCAGCATCCGACCGTCGATGCCGATCTCCCGCGTGCGCGGCATGTCCAGCCCCGACGGCAGCGACGCGACGAGCGCCCTCGTCCCCCAGATTGCCAGCACCACGCCGAACAGACCGCCAATCGTCGAGAGGACGAGGCCTTCAGCCAGCGACTGACGCAGTAGACGAGCGCCGCTCGCACCGATCGACAGCCGGATGGCAAACTCTGTCTGGCGGCCGGCCGCGCGGGCCAGGACGAGATTGGTGACGTTGCTGCAGGCGATGAGGAGCAGGATGCCGACGCCGCCGAACAGCAGCAGCAGAATCGGCCGCACCTCCATGACCGTCGCATCGAGCAGCGGCAGCGCCTGCACGCCCCAGTCGCGGCTGTACGAGGGATTCGCATCTTCGAGCCGACGGGCGATCACCGCGAGCTCCGCTTGCGCCTGGTCGCGTGTCGCCTGCGGCGTCAGACGACCGATCACGTGCAAAGTTCCGCCCATCCCTCGACGAGTGCCCGGCACGAGTCGAAGCGGCAGCCATAAATCGCTCCGCGACTCGGCCAGCTCCGTCGTCCTGATCGCAAAGCCCGCAGGCATGACGCCGACGACCGTGATCGGTTCGCCATCGATGCTGATCCGTCGTCCGATCACCCGGGGATCGCCACCGTAGCGGCGTTGCCACAGTCCGTAGCTCATGACCGCTTCCGGCTCGACCTGACCGAGATCAGAAGTTGCGGTGAACGTGCGGCCGATGACAGGCGGAGCGCCCAGCAGCGCGAAGAAGTTGACGGTGACGCGATCGACCTTCAACTCGAGTGGCTCCCCGTCGCCGGTGAGGTTGGCGCGCAAGTCGTACCAGCCGGCCATGTCGGCGAGCGTGCGGCTCTCGAGCCGCCAGTCGTGCAGATATCCGGCAGAGAGCCGTGCGCCGGTCGTCGGACGAATCATGACCAGCTGCTCCGGATTGGCAAAGCGTAGCGGCCGAAGCAGCACACCGTCGACGATGCTGAAGATCGCGGTGCTCGCGCCAATTCCGAGGGCCAGCGTGGCGATGGAAACCGCGGCAAAGCCCGGTGCGCGCGCCAGCAATCGCAGGGCGTACCCGGCATTGCGGCGGAACTCAGCGAACATCGTTATGGACATAACTCTACGCTGTCATCAACCATGGCGGCAGTCTCGAGGTCGCGCTGGAAATGGTCGATGCCGCCACTCCACACGGGATTTCGCCCGTCTGGTCAGAACTTGAATGTCACCCCCGCCTGCGCATTCACGAAGACGAGATGGAACCGAACGGGCGCAAGCCCTTCGAGCAACGCGTCGAGAATCTCCGATCCGTCCTCGGTGGCGAAGCGTAGCTCATACTCGCGGAAGTAAAAGACCCGGACCTCGCCCATCAGCGCCACGCGTCCGCCGATGCGCAGGCCCGCGCCGCCGTTCACCCCCCATCGGTGATCAGATTGGCCCGCCACGGCACGGAGCGTCAACCGCGGGTCGACGCCGGTCGAAGGGATACCCGGTATCTCTACGCGAAGCGGAACGGATCCAGTCACGGTGATGTCGTTGAGATAGCTGAGGCCGCCGGAGGCAACCAGAGCAACCGGGCCCGGCGTCCGGATTCTCGCGTTCACCGACAGGAGCGGGATGCGATCGGCGTCGAATCTCCCGTCGGCCAAGGTCACGCTGGCGGTGAGGCCATCGAACGGCGGTTGCGTGCCGCGGAGGTTGTAGCGCGCGCCGGTGAAGGCGAGCCCCACTTCGGTGGCATCGAGCCGCCCCTCGATCCCGAGCACGCCAAACTCGAACGCCAGCGCGCCGCCGAACACCGGCCCACCATCTGCCTCGATCAGCGGCGATTCCACCACGCCGATGTCCACGCCCGGCACCGTCGGGGTCGAGGGTCGGAGCGTCAGCCGCTCGTCGTAGATTGGGAACGCCCGGCCGACGAAGAACGTAAGGTCGACCCCTTGTCCTTCGGCGCGCCCGCCGATCCCAAGCAGAACGCTCACAACGCAGACAGCGCGCGCAAAGGTGATGATCTTGAACACGTCCGCTCCTGTTGACGACTACCACGACACTCTCCGCGTTGCGATGCAGTGTCGCAACTTTCATGCTCGACCGATCCGGTGTGGGCGAGTTGCCGTAAGCGATTGGTCGAATTTCTGTCGCAATCCGACTTTAAGCTCTTGCATTCGCGCCAGGAATAGAGTCAATATGACTTCCTAAAAGATAAAAACGAACTTGAAGGTGCGCATAAGACGCGTCGTGTTATTCGTGTTGGCGGCGGTGGTGTGTGGCATGACGGCCCTAGTAGCACTGGCCGGTCGAGCGGCGCAGCCCGGGCAGGCGGGAGCGACCCCAAAAGGAACTGCTACTCGGTCACCGTTGCGACCGTGAAGCCCGACCGTGTAGCCGACTGGATCGAGATGCAGAAATCCGACGCGATCCCGATGCAGCAGAAAGGCGGCGTCAAACTACGTGAGACCTGGCAATCGGGTGCGCCGTTTGGCGAGGGAAACACGTTTGCGATCGTGACGCCGATCGACAAGTTCGCGACGTATGACATGCCGAATTTGGCGCGCCGCGTTCTTGGGGACGCCGTTGCGCAAGAATACGCGAGCAAATTGGCGGCGATAACGGTCAGTCGCCGCACGTTCGCGGTACAGGATCGCGCTGAGCTCAGTATTGCGTCGGCGACCAACGCCAAGTTCGTCGCGGCCATCTTGACCGACACCACCATTGTGAGCGGTCACGCCGAGCGGTACGAGTCGTACATCAAGAAAGACTTGTTGCCCCTCTACAAAAAGGACAATGTCGCCGGCTTCCGTGTCTCCCGCACGGTGTTTGGCGGCAACGCGAACGAATATCACAGCATGCTGCTCCTTTCGAGCTTCGCCGACATCGACCTAGGGCCCGCGCAGCTTCGCCTGCTCAAGCCGCCAAGCGGCGGCAATGGCGGCGAAAGTCCAGCCGCACGTGGAGCACGTCGAGCGCACGATCCTTCGCTATATGCCGGATCTGAGCTACCCGTCAAAGCCAACCTCGTAGGCTCAGCCGCTTCGCTTCGGTCCCGCGGAACCAACTCGACTGGCTCACCTGCCGCCATGGCGGCAGGTGGGTCGTCGTAATCTCGCGGGGACGCGCAGGTTTGGAATCAGCTCGCGAGCAAAGCTATCCGAGGCCGGCCACGCTGCTCTCACTGCCGCGCCACATTGATTATTGAAGCCATCCAGCCACGACGGGCCTAAGGTCGCGAGCAGGCCGGCGATTGACAATCGCAACTGCCAGCAACAGCAGCGTCGCACGCGAAAAGCTGAGACCGATCGCGACGAGGGCGCCCGCCGACGAGACCGACCCAAGCTGACCAAGACGAAGGAGGGTCGCACGCTCGTGATCGCGGCGCGGGACGTCAGCGGATCTTCTTCCGTTCGAAACTCAACCGAGACAAGACGCTCCCAAGACCTGAATCTAGGGTCCAGGCAACGTTTCACGCGGCGTGGACACTAGGTGTGACCCCGAGGCGGTTAGCCACTCTTTACCGGGCCGATTGACTTGACTCCAGTAGCGGCGTAGGCTCCCGCAAGGCAAACTCACCAAACTCACACCGTTCGGTCGCGCCCGTAGAGGGTCAATCCCAGGGAGGCGTGTATGCGCAGAGTGCGGTTTACTTCGGCGCTCCTCGTCGCGGCGGCCATTCTCGCGCTTCCAGCAGCGCTGTACGCTCAAAGCGCCATTGTTGGGACGGTAAAGGACAACACCGGTGCGGTCGTTCCTGGCGTGACGGTCGAAGCCGCCAGTGACGTCTTGATCGAAAAAGTCAGATCGGTGACGAGCGACGGAAGCGGGCAGTATCGCATCATCGACTTGCGACCCGGGACCTACGTCGTGACCTTCAGCCTGCCCGGATTCCAGACGGTGCGGCGCGAAGGCATTCAGCTCCCGGCAGAATTCACCGCGACGATCAATGTGGACCTGAAGATCGGCGAGGTCGCCGAAACCATTACGGTCACCGGTGAGTCGCCCATTGTCGATACGACGACTGCGGTCCATACGCAAGTGCTCGATCGCGAAGCGATCGATAACATCCCAACCGGCCGAACCATCCAGGGCATGGGCCAGCTGATTGTCGGCATCGGCTTGAACCTGCCGGACACTGGCGGCGCGCGCGCCATGCAGCAGACCTACATGAGCACTCACGGCATGACGTCGGCGAACAACACCGTCATGGTGGACGGCATGATGGTGAACGGACTGCAGGCCGACGGCTCGGTGCAGAGCTACTTCAACGACGCGATGAGCCAGGAGGTCAGCTACCAGACGAGCGGCATCGGCGCGGAAACGTCAGCCGGTGGCGTACGTCTGAATATGATCCCGCGCGAAGGCGGGAACCGGTTCAGTGGCGACTTCAAGGCAGCCTGGCGGCCGGGTGACTGGCAATCCAGCAACCTGACACAGCGGCACAAGGACGCCGGCTTGCAGACGGGCAATGCCACCGACCGGATCATCGACTACACGTTTGCGCTCGGCGGGCCAGTCTTACGGGACAAGTTGTGGTTCTTCGCATCGGCCCGCTATTTCTCGGTCAACAACTTCATCCCGAACACGTTTCTCGATGACGGCAGCCTGGGTGTCGACGATCAGTTCATCAAGAGCGCGATGGCCCGCATGACGTGGCAAATCTCGCCGCGCAACAAGCTGACCGGCTATTTCGATGAAATCGACAAATACCGCGGTCACGACATGCAGAGCAACGACGATCCGGAGACGGCGGCCGTCCGGTGGTTCTCGCCTGCGTACAACACGGGCTCGGTGAAATGGACGTCGCCGGTGAGCAGCCAGTTGCTGCTCGAAGCCGGCTATTCCCGCAACCTGGAGTACTACACGAACAGCTACCAGGAAGGCATAGAACAGCCGCGGTTCACGCCGGAGTGGTACACGGGCGCGTCGCGCAACGAGCTGGACCTCAACGGGCGCAAGACGGCGGCTGCGTCGCAGACCACGCAGAGCCCGGAGCGGCACAACGTGCAGGCCGCATTGTCGTACGTCACCGGCGCGCACAACTTCAAGTTCGGCTTCCAGTACACGTGGGGCGACTTCTGGCATACCGTCGATGCGAATGCGGACCTGACGCAGCAATATCGCAGCACCTCCACCGGGGTTCGCTACTCGGTGCCTGACAGCGTCCTGATTCGCAATACGCCGCTCCTTTACGGCGAGCGGCTGAACCGCGATCTGGGGATCTTCGCCCAGGATTCGTGGCGGGTCAGCCGGTTGACGGTCAACGCCGGTATCCGCTGGGAGAACGTCAAGGCGCAGGTGTTGGCCAGCGAGTCGCCTGCGGGCCGGTTCAACCCCGCCCGCAGCTTTGGCGCGATCGAGAACCTGCCGAACTGGAAGGACTGGTCGCCACGCTTCGCTGTTGTCTACGACCTGTTCGGCAACGGGAAAACCGCATTGAAGTACTCGCTCAACCGGTACAACCAGGCACGCACCACCGGTATCGCGGCGGATTACAACCCGTTCCGGTCGTTGACCAACACGCGGCCGTGGCGCGACGTGAACGGCAACGACATCGCTGAGGGCGAGCGCGGCTGCACCGGGTTCCCGAGTGTCGGCTGCGAAATTGATTACAACGGTCTGCCCGCGAACTTCGGTACGGCAGCGCTCAACGAGTACGGCAACTACCCGCGCACCTGGAACCTCGAGAATGCGGTCGAAGTGCAGCATGAACTGCTGCCCAGGTTGTCGGTGTCGGGGTCCTGGTTCAAGGGGAACTTCCACAACCTGACGACGACCATCAATACCAACTGGTCACTCGACGATTACTCACCGTACACGTTCTTCGATCCCCTGACCGGCCAGCCCTTCGAGGTGTTTGCCCGAAGCATCGACGCGTCGAACAGACCGATTCACAACCTCGATACGTTCGACCCCGAGCGCAAGCGTCAGTACGAAGCAATCGTCGGCGAATTCCGCTGGCGCATGCCGTGGGGCGGCCAGGTCTTCGGCGGGGGCGGCATCGAGCGCGAGCGGCAGCGAGCCTGCACGGCGCCCGACGATCCGAACTACCTGGCAGTGGGCAGCACGACCAACTACACTGCCCGTCGTTTTTGCGACGACTTCGCGAACGACATTCCGTGGAAGACAGGCTTCAAGCTGTCTGCCGCCATGCCGGTCAGGTGGGGCATCGACGTGAGCGTGGCGTACCAGAACAATGAAAGCCCTACCAGCACGCGCACGATGAGCGTCACGCGCAATACCACGCGCTACCCAACGACCTGCCCCGCACCGTGCCCGGCGGGCCAGGTCATCATGCCGAGCGGAGTTTTTGGCCAGGGGTCGCTCATCATGTACCTCGAACCAGAGCGGGCGACATTCGTCGAGCGAATCGTGCAGCTCGATTTGAAGGTTTCGCGGACGTTCCGCTTCGGACGCATGAGCGTCCTGCCGACCTTCGAGGTGTTCAACGTGAACAACTCGGATGCGATCGTGAGCTACGTGACGACCAACGCGCTGGCCGCCGGCTATCTGCGGCCGAACAGCATTCTGCAAGGAAGGATGTACGGGTTGGGTGTGACCACACGCTGGTAACGTGAATCGGAAGACGAGGAGAGTTGGAGACTGGGAGTCGATTTGGATCTCCCGATTTGGGGATCTCTGAACGTGGGGATTCCCAAATCTCCTATTCCTAGGCGAGAAACACTACGTGGCCATCCCGCACAATCGCAACCCACGAATCCAGACAACTCCGTCCTGGAAAATCGCGTCGCTGCCACGTTTCCCCCGCATCGAATGACACCAGCGCCGCGCACGTGATTGTGCCGCCGCCCTGCTGGCCCTCACGGTTCTGCTCCCGGTCGACGCATTCGCCACGTGGTCGGTGCTTGTCGTCGACAAAGTCAGTGGAGGGGTGAAAACGGCCCAGGCCTCTGAGGACGCCACGATATCTCGCCTCGCGCGCCCGAAATGAGACCGTGACAACCATTTCATCCTGCAGAGGCACGCCGTCGCGTACAGGCCGCACCACCTTCCGCCTGCGCCCGCTCCAGGCACGGCCGAAAACCCTCGACGAGATACTTGACCCGTGGCTCCGCCACCATCGCAGCGTGTAGTCCGACCGCATCGTGGATTTCCAGCTCGCCCACGACCCCGCCCCAACCAAGCGTGCGATCGGACACGATCCCGAGCGGCTGCTGCTGCGAACGGAACAGGATCGCTTTGCCTGGATAGAAGGTCGGCCGGAAGGCGCGGCTGGCAATCGCGATGAACCCTTCATCTACGGCGTCAGCTTTGGCACGGTGGCGTTTGCCGGTCAAATCGGCGAGCGTCAGCTTCACACGATCAGCCATCTCCTGCCAGGTCTTGCCCGCTTTGGTTCGCAGATATCGGGCACGCTCGTCCGCAGCGAGCATGACCAGACTGCCCACATGATGTTCGACCCGTCGGCACAGCCACCCGGCCGCTTGCACGGTGCGGCCGACGCGATAGCGCGGATAATCGGGTCCCCAAGTGTCGAACATTGCGAGCAGCGCGACAATCTCTCCCTGCATCCGGAGCATCTGCGCCATCTGGAAGGCAACCTTGCCACCAAACGACGCACCCGCCAGGTAGTAGGGTCCCTCAGGTGCGACTTGCTTCACTTCGTACAGGTAGTACTCCGCCATCTCTTCGACCGTCGTCTGCCGCGGCAGGCGCCCATCGACATGGCGACCTTGTAGTCCCCAGAATGGCTGGTCGGGACCGAGCCTCCGTGCGAGGTCCCGATAGTAGTAGCAATGTCCACCCCCACCGTGCACACAAAACAGCGGTGGCCGGGTCCCGTGAGGCTGGATGGGCACCAACGACGCGAACCGTTCCGGCTCGTCACCGCGAAGAGCACGCACGGTCGCCGCAATCGATGGCTCGCTGATAAAGGCCGCATGCGCCAGTCGTTTCCCGAGGTCCCTCTCAATGCGGGCGAGTAGGTGCATCGCTTTCAGGGAATCACCGCCCAGCTCGAAGAAGTCGTCGTGAACGCCGACGTGCTTGACACCGATCAGATCCGTCCAGATGCGGGCGATGCGACGTTCGAGATCGTGGGAGAGAGGCTGCGCAGGCCGCGCGTCTCGAGCGTCCGAAGGAAGTGCGTCGGCCGGTATCGGCAACGCACGGCGGTCGATCTTGCCGTTCGGCGTCAACGGTAATCTTTCCAGCACGACGAAAGCGGATGGCAGCATGAACGAGGGGAGTTCGGTGGCGAGCGCGTTGCGCCAGTCTGGCTGAGGATGTGTCCCGGCAAGCACGATATACGCGACGATCCGGACGTCTCCAGGCCGATCCTCGCGCGCGATGACGACCGCCTGGGCGACGCCCGGCCGCCTCCGAAGGGCCGCTTCGATCTCGCCAACCTCAACGCGGAACCCACGAATCTTGACCTGATCGTCGGTGCGGCCAAGAAACTCGATGGCGCCGTTGGGCAGCTGCCGGACGCGGTCGCCGGTCCGGTACATTCTTCCACGCCGTTCGGTCGTGAATGGGTCGTCCAGGAAGCGTTCCCTCGTGAGCTGCGGCTGGTTGATATACCCGGCCGCCACTCCGCGGCCGCTGATATACAGCTCACCTTCGTCACCCGGGATCACCGGCTCGCGACGGCTGTTGAGCACGTACGCGCGCGTGTTCGCGATTGGTCGCCCGATGGGTACTGTTGCCGCCCAACGCCGGCATTCGATGCCCGATAAGACATCAAACGTGAGCGAACCGATCGTCGTCTCGGTCGGGCCGTAGTGGTTGATCCACATCAGCCCCGGCCTGCGGCGCACGGCGTCGAGCAGCGGCCACCTTGCTGCTTCGCCGCCTGTAATGAGAAAGCGGCGCGGTAGCACCTGTTCACCCTTCTCGAATGCCATGAGTGCGGCCAGGTGCGTCGGCGTGATCTTCAGGACGTCGATCGGGTGCGCGTCGGCGTACGCGGCAAACAGATTGCCGTCCAGACTCGTTGCAGAGTCGATGACGTGCAGGCAGCCGCCAGTCGCGAGGCACGGAAAGATGCTCGTATTCCCGAGATCGGCCGCCAGCGTCGAGACCGTCGCAAACGAGAGCGCCGGCGCATCGGTGACCGTTTCGCGTCCCACAGTACGTGAGAGGAATCGGACGTAGTTGACCAAGTTGTCATGCCGCACGGCGACGCCCTTGGGCGCCCCCGTGGACCCCGAGGTGTAAATGACATAGGCCAAATCGTTCGGATCGCACGTTCTGCTGGGGTTGCGTGTCGGCTCGAGGGCGAACGCCGCCTGTTCCCGGTCGAGGCAAACGACGGCCACGCCTTCGTTGGCCGCAATCGATTGCTCGAGTCCGGCTTCCGTCAAGACGATCGGCGCACCGGTTTCCGCCAGTTGGTGGAAGAGTCTCACTCGCGGCGCGCCCGGCAAAAGCGGTACATATGCCGAGCCCGCCTTCAGGATGCCGAGCACCCCGACCACCATCGCTGCCGAGCGATCGACGAGCAGACCAACACAGCAACCGCTGGCGCACGTCCTCCGGAGGAACGAAGCGATCTGGTTGGATCGAGCATTTAGTTCCGAATAGGTGAGCACTTCGCCGCGATACACAACGGCGGGTCGATCTGGCGTTCGGCGAACCTGGTCCTCGAAAACGTAGTGGAAGCAGGTGGGTTCGACTGGGTCATGCGCGCCAATCGCGCCTGTGATCACCGCGGCCGAGCTCTCCAAGCAATCACCTCTTATCAACGCCCAACCCAGGCGCGATCGAGAACGAGTTCGACATCGTTACGAAGGAGGTGCCGGTGTCGTCGATGATGGCGAGGTCTGCCTTCGTGCCGTCGTTCTGAATAATCGAGCCGTCCACGGTCACTTGCGCCCGGCTGGCGATGAACAGGCCGTTGCCGACTCCCGGTCCGTTCGGTGCGTTGTCGACGACCAGCGAATCGGCAATCCGCACCCGAGTGATCATTGCTGCGCTACCGTCAACGTAGATACCGGAACCGCCCCATCCCTGAATGTCGGCCGGCCGGTTCCCCGTCACCACCTCGTGCTGTAGCGTGACGGTAGCTCCTTCGTCGAGGAAGATGCCCCCGCCACACTTTTTCGCGTAGTTGTCGGTCACGAAGTTATTGGACAGCGACGCCTCGGCGGCGACGATTGTGATTCCGCCGCCGACACCGCCCATCCAGTTCACAATCACCGCGGTGACCGCATTCGCGCGCACGACGTTGCCGCGCACGGTCGCCGGCTGTTGCACATATATGCCGCCTCCATGGTCGCCAAGGGCGACGTTTTCTTCGATCAGATTCATGTCGATACGGGCATCGCCCGTGCCGAGCGCCGCAAGGCCTCCTCCGCGGCCGCTCCGGTTGCGCCGGATGATGTTGTGGGTAATGACGAGGCTCTTGTACCAGAATGGATGCCGCCTCCGAATTCGTCGTAGAGGGGCATGTCGATGCCGTTGTCTTCGATGATGTTGTTCGCGATGACGAGCGGCTCGGTCGAGAAGGAGTACTGCGCAAAGATTCCGTGCCGTCCCCCGGTGATGGTGAAGCCGTCGATCCGTCCGCCGTCGGAATCGCCGAGAAGGAACACTGCCGCAGGATTGCGCTTGTAATCGTCCGTCTCCCGGACACCGATGACCACGCTGGGTGTCGCTTGCGGATCGCGCGTCATGAAGGTCGGGGAGTTCCCGTCACCTGCGGCGGCCGCAAACCCACCGAGCAGCGTCAACGATTTAGAGCGTAAATCGATGGTTCCCTCGGGGTACCTGTCCCGCAGCGACGGCGATTGTGTCGCCACCCCTGGCCGCGGCGACCGCCTCACGAATGGTTCGAAATGGTCTCTGAATCGAGCCATTAGAAATACCCGCGACGCCAGAGGCGACAAACCAACGGATTGAGCCGCGCCCACCGTCGAGGCGCATTGCCGTCTTCGAAGACATGGCGATGGCGACGAGGGCGATCGTGCAGCCGATTACTCGACGGACCGCACCCTGAACTGACACGCGTTGGAGAGTACGCCGACGCGCTCGCAGACGTCCCCGCTTGGGCAAGTAGGAACAACTGTCGCGCTGCTGAGGTGGTGCGCCTTGACAATTGATCCTGACTCTGCCTCTATGT
The DNA here is from genome assembly GCA_963807105.1 of uncultured Acidobacteriota bacterium. Lineage (GTDB taxonomy): Bacteria > Acidobacteriota > Vicinamibacteria > Vicinamibacterales > UBA2999 > DASPWV01. Next base: position 520,458 of record CAWEAM010000009.1, read on the forward strand.
GGGGCTCCATCAGGAGTTCACATGCACGGCACGCGTTCACGAGTAGCTGGCTGGATTTTTCGATTAGCGGCGACTTTGCTGCTCCTCACCTGTGCCGGCAGCGCTTTCGGCGAGCGCCTTCCCATCAAGGCCTACACGATGGAAAGTGGCCTGGCGCATAACCGTGTCAAGCGGATCGTCCAGGACTCGCACGCGTTCCTCTGGTTCTGTACGGCCTCGGGACTCAGCCGTTTCGATGGTTATCAATTCACGAACTACACGCCCGAGAACGGGCTGCCGTCTCAGTCAATCAACGACTTGGTCGAAGGCGAAGATGGGGTCTACTGGATCGCAACCAACAGCGACGGAGTCATCCGGTTCGACCTGCGAACAGCGCTGCCGCCGACGCAGGAACTCTCGACCCATTTCACGGTCTACTCGGTCAGCAACGAACCGGTAACGAACCGGGTCAATGTCCTGTATCGCGATCGTGAAGGCACGCTATGGGCCGGCAGCGACGGGGGCCTGTTCCGGATGAATGACCCGGACCGGCAGCGCACGTTCGAGCCCGTCGTGCTCGGCATTCCCGGCCACCCTGAAATTCAGGTGCAGGTCTGGGCCCTGGTGGAGGACCGCGTACGGCAATCTCTGGATCGGTACCAAATTCGGCCTGCTCCGACGCGCACCCGACGGCCGGATGACGCATTACGCGGTGAAGCCTGCCGCCGAAGACGACCGCGTCGCGGCGCTGATTCTCGATGCAAACGGCACGCTCTGGGTCGGGCACCGCGCCGGCCTCTTCCATTTCGATCCGCGATCAGCGCACCCGGATGCGAGCGGTCAGACGACGTCTCGTGCCTTGCCGACAGAGACGCGGCGCTACACCACGGCCGATGGACTCGAAAACGATGTTGTCATGTCGCTGCACCAATCGTCGGACGGGCACCTGTGGGTCCGAACGTTCGGCCGCGGCTTGACGGAGTTCGACGGCCAGCATTTCCGCACCTACACGGTCGGAGATCGCGTAGGCGACATCATCGGCGCGCTCAGCGAGGACCGCGAGGGAAACCTCTGGCTCGGCAGCACCGCGCTCGGCGCGCTGAAGATCATGCGCGATGGTTGGACAATCTACGGCGAGGGAGATGGGCTTGGTGCGTCCGTCGCCTCGGTGTTCGAGACTCGCTCCGGCGAACTGTACGTCAACAGCACCGGCTGGCGCATCAGCCGTTTCGATGGCAGCCGGTTCACCACGGTCAGGCCGCGCCTGCCTGCGGAAGTGAGCGATGAGAGCTGGCGTGACGTCAACGGGGTCATTCAGGACCGCGCCGGAGACTGGTGGATTGCGACACGAATGGGACTCTATCGCTTCGGCCGGGTCGCCCGCTTTGAAGACCTGGGCCGCGCCACTCCGTCGGCTGTGTATACCACCCGCGACGGCCTCGCGAGCGACGATGTGACCCGTCTTTTCGAGGACGGCCGCGGCGACATCTGGATCGGTCGTGGCTGCCGGCGCGGGAGCCTCTGGTGCGCTGGGAGCGCGCCACCGGCCGCTTCCATCGCTACTCGGCAGCAGAAGGCCTGCGGCCGTTCACCAGCATCGTCGCCTTCGGGAGGACGCCGCTGGCAACCTTTGGGTCGGATTGCGCGAAGGTGGCCTGTTCCGCTACCGGAGCGGTCGTTTCACGAGATCGGACACGGCGTCGAGGTCGCCGCGACGCAACGCGAATAGTCTGTATGTCGACCCTTCGGGCCGGCTGTGGGCGGGCGCCGGACGCGCGGGGCTCTGGCGCATCGATCATCCGGAGGCCGACGAACCCGGGGTTGCGCGTACTCCATGCGTGATGGTCTGACGAGCAGCGTGCTTCACGTCACGGGTGATCTCGAAGGGCACATCTATGCCAGCCACATGCGAGGAATCGATCAGCTCGATCCGGCGACGGCTGCGGATCACACACTACACGACGGCCGACGTGTTGCCGGGCACCGAGTTCAAGTCGGCGCTGCGCGATCGCCGCGGCGCGCTGTGGTTCTGCACGACGACCGGCCTGGCGCGGCTGGTACCATCCGAGGCGAGCCACACGACACCGCCTCCCATCCTGATCGGCGCGCTGCGTGTCGCCGGCATCGCGCATCCATTGTCCTTCCTCGGCGAAAGCGCGGTACCGGAGCTGCGGCTCGGGCCGACCGAGAACAACATTCAGATCGACTTCTTCGGCCTGGGATTCCGCGCCGGCGACACGCTGAGCTACCAATACAAGCTCGAAGGCTCGACGTCGGACTGGAGCGTGCCGCGCCTGCAGCGGAGCGTCGACTTTGCGAGCCTCGCACCCGGGCGTTACCGGTTCCTTGTGCGTGCAGTCACGACCGACGGTACGCTGAGCGCCTTGCCAGCTGCCGTTGGATTCGAGATTCTTGCGCCCGTCTGGCGCCGGTGGTGGTTCCTGACGGCGGTCGCGGCGGTCGTGCTCTCAGGAATGGTTGCCTTCGCGCGGTACCGCTACCAACGCCTGAAGGCGCTGCGCGAGAGCGAAAACCGCTTCCGGACGCTCGCCGAAACCGCATCCGACGCGATCGTGACCATCGACGACACGGGTCGCATCGTGCTCGTCAACCGAGCGGCGGAAAAAGTGTTCGGGTACGCGCGGCAAGAGATGGTCGGCCGCGAGCTGGGCATGCTGGTACCTGCACATCTGCGAGAGCGTCAGGAGAAGGCGTTCGCACGCTATGTGCAAACCGAAGAGAGGGCGAGCTCCTGGGAGACGCTCTTGCCGTCGTCGGCATCCGCAAGGACGGGAACGAGATCCCCCTGGAAATGTCGTTTGGCGAGTTCACACAGAACCACCGGCGTTTCTTCACCGGTATCATTCGCGACGTGACAGAGCGCAAGCGCGCTGAGGAGGCACTCCGGCGCAGCCGGGAAGAGCGCCTGATCGAGCTGGAACGGGTCCGCAAGAGGATTGCGACCGACCTGCACGACGACGTGGGATCGAGCCTGACGCGAATCTCGCTGCTGAGCGAGGTCGTCCGGCGGCAGGTCGACGGCGGCAACCCGTCTCTCGCCCACCCGCTTTCGTCAATCGCGGGACTGTCGCGCGAACTCGTCGACTCGATGAGCGACATCGTCTGGGCGATCAACCCGACGAAGGATCATCTCAGCGACCTTTCGCAGCGCATGCGACACTTCGGCAGCGATGTCTGCACTGCACGGCAGATCGACTTCCGTTTCCGGACGCCGTCGGCTGACTGCGATATTGCCGTCGGAGCGAACGTCCGACGCGAGGTGTTCCTGCTGTTCAAGGAGGCGGTGAACAACATGGTGCGCCACTCGGGGTGCTCCGAGGCGGACCTCGAGTTCGGCGTCACCGAACAGGGGCTCGTTCTGCGCGTCAGCGACAACGGGCGGGGGTTCGACGTCCATACCGAGAGCGGTGGGCACGGGCTGCGCAGCATGCGCGAACGCACGGCTTCCCTGGGTGGACACCTGGAGCTAGAGTCCCGGCCCGGTGCGGGGACCAATCTGACGTTCACCATCCCTCTGGCGGATCGAGGGCACATCGATGCTGCGCCGCACCGTGCGGTCCCTGCATGAATATGCGGTGATCCCTCCGCCAGTCGAGCGTAAGGTAGAGGAACGGAGCCGACGCATGTCTGATTCTTCCTCGCCATCCACCACGCCGCGCAACCCATCTGCTCCGATCAAGGTCGCGATCGTCGAGGACGAACGTGATATTCGTGAGTGCTTGTGCGTCCTCGTGAACGGCACGGACGGCTACACGTGCAGCGGCAGCTATCGGACGATGGAAGAGGCGCTCGAGAAGCTTCCTCGACAGATGCCGGATGTCGTGCTCTCCGACATTGGTCTTCCAGGCATGAGCGGCATCGAAGGCGTGCGTACGTCTGAGGGAGCGCTATCCCGACCTGCTCCTGCTGATGCTGACCGTGTACGATGACGACGATCGCATCTTCGATGCGATGTGCGCCGGCGCGTGCGGATATCTGTTGAAGAAGACGCCGCCGGCGCGCCTGCTCGAGAGCCTCAGAGAAGCGGTGAACGGCGGTGCGCCGATGTCTCCGGAGGTGGCGCGCCGCGTCATCGGGCTGTTCCGTGACATCCGTCCTCCCGAGCGCGCGGAGTACCACCTCACCCCGCACGAGACGCGTCTGCTCAAGCTGTTCGTCGAAGGGCACAACTACAAGACAGCCGCTGCCGAATTGCGCGTCTCGGTCAACACGGTGAACTTCCACGTGCGCAGCATCTACGACAAGCTGCAAGTGCATTCGCGATCCGAAGCGGTCGCGAAGGCGCTGCGCAATCGCCTCGTCTAGTCACGGCGGATCGCAGATCCGCACCTCGTCTCACACTCCTACTTGCGTAAGCGGTGACGCCGCCGACAGGTCGCCGTATCGTGCTGCCTGTTCGTGGCGGTGATGTCTCACCGCGACTGCAAGACGACAGGAAGGACCGGATGCTGCCGAGTACCCGCCTCACCGTTGGAGACGTGCTGCTGATCCTGCGGCGGAGAGCAGGTCTGGTCCTGGTGACAACGGCAGTCGTGTCGGCCGGTGTGGCGGCTGCCGCGCTGCTGCTGCCGAATCGCTTCCGGTCGGAAACGCTGATCCTCGTCGTGCCGCAGCGCGTCCCCGAGACCTACGTCAAATCGACCGTGACCGCAAAGATTGAGGACCGACTGCAGTCGATCACACAGGAGATCCTCAGCCGTACCCGCCTCGAGCGAATCATTCTCGATTTCGATCTCTACGCTGTCGCGCGGCCCACGCGCCTCATGGAAACGATCGTCGAGGACATGCGCAGGGACATCGACGTCAAGGTCGTCAAAGGCGACGCCTTTCGCGTGGCATATGTCGGCGACGACGCGCAGACCGTAATGCGAGTCACGAGCCGTCTGGCATCGCTCTTCATCGAAGAGAACCTCCGTGACCGCGAAGCGCTGGCTGAAGGAACCAACCGTTTCCTCGAGACGCAGCTCGCGGATGCGCGTGAGCGGTTGATCGAACACGAGAAGAAGCTCGAACAGTACCGCAACCGGTTTTCCGGCGAACTGCCGTCGCAGCTCGCGCCGAATCTCCAGGTAATTCAGAACGTGCAGCTGCAGGTCCAGTCGCTGACCGATTCAGCGAACCGCGACAGCGATCGGCGAGCGATCGTGGAGCGGCAGCTGCGCGAGACAGAGCGTGAAATGCAAGCGGATGCTACCGCCAGGGCGAAGGCGACGAGCGCCGATGCCGTTAGGTCGATCCCTGCCGTCGTTGATCCGGCAGAGCAGCTCGCCACGGCGCGCAATGACCTCGCGACCATGGCGCGACGTCTGCGTCCCGCGCATCCGGACTTGCAACGCATGCAAAACGCGGTGCGTGAGCTGGAAGCAAAGGCAGCGGTCGAGGCCCGGGAGCCCTTGGTGGAGAGCCGGCCGGCTGCCGCCATCTCCCCGGCCGGCGCGCTGCTGCAGGCCCGCGCCGCAGACCTGCGGGTGGAGATCGAGCAGCTCGACCGGCAGATTTCCCTCAAGCACGCAGAGGAACAGCGGCTGCGTACGATCGGAAGCGAGTACCAGCAGCGCATCGAACGGGTGCCCGCGCGCGAGTCGGAACTGGCTGAACTCACGCGCGACTATTCGACGCTCCAGACGCTCTACCAGGCACTCCTGGCGAAGCAGGAAGAATCGAAGATCGCCGCCGATCTCGAGCGGCGTCAGATCGGCGCGCAGTTCAAGCTGCTCGACCCGGCGCGGGTCTCGGAGAAGCCGTTCAGCCCTCGGCGCTGGCTGATCGATCTCATCGGCATCGCAAGCGGTCTTGCGCTGGGCTTGATGCTCGTCGGCTTTCTCGAGCACCGCGACCGTACCTTCAATACCGACGACGAGGTCAGGAACGAGCTGACGGTGCCGGTCCTTGCGGTCGTGCCGTTGATGGAATCCGAAGAGGAACTGCGGCAGGCGGCGAAGCGCCGTTTCTTCACGAGGTGGGCCATCGGCGCCGTCGTCAGTGCGTGTGTCCCCGTTGTCATCTACTCGTGTCTGCACTGAGGTGCCCATGTACGAGCCTGTTCTCGGCCTGCGTATAAGCGCAGGACCGTCCCCGTTAGGTCACGAAGATCTCTCGCGCAAGACCGTGGCCGACCCGAACGCCGCGCCCGCCTCGCGCGAACAGTACCGTCAGCTCGCCGCCACGCTGCACAACGCGCAGGGTGTGAGCGGGGTGAAGGCGGTCATGATCGCAAGCGCGGTCGGCGGCGAGGGCAAGACACTAACCGCCGCCAACCTTGCGCTGACGTTCACCGAGTCGTATCAGCGAAGCGTGCTCCTCGTCGACGCCGATCTCCGCAAGCCATCGTTACATCGCTACTTTGCCGGCGACCAGCCGCACGAGCAAATCGCGGCCGCGGCGGCGGCGCCGCGCTACTGGACGCAACACGTGCGGCAGGTCACGCCACGGCTCGGCATCTTGAGCCGGAAGGCGCCGAGCTCCGCGCCGATGGCCGAACTGACCTCGGCCCGCATGCGCGAGCTGATTCAGGAGGCGCGCGACTCGGTGGACTGGATCGTCGTTGATACGCCTCCGATCGCGCTGCTGCCGGATGCGAGTCTGCTCGCGTCGGTCGTCGACGGTGCGGTACTCGTCGTCAAGGCGGGATCGACACCCCTCGAGCTGGTCAAGCGGGCGCTCGAAGCGCTCGACGCGAAAAGGACCCTCGGCGTCGTGCTCAATGCCGCAACCAGGCAGACGCGCCACGCTGGCTACGGGTACGACGACTATTACGGGCAAATCGGCCCAGTCAAGAAAGACGCAGGCGCAACATGTCAGCGGTACTTCTTCAACTGAATCGCCGGACGGTGGGCCGGGTGGCGGTCCAGAGTGCGTTCGTCGCGGTAGCGATTGCCATTGCCGTGTCCGGCAGCTCGCGCGCCGGCGCCAGCGATCTGAACGGCGATCAGGCGCTGGCGCTCATGGCCACCCTAATCGTCGTCACCGGCGGGGTGACCGGACGCGCCATGTTCGCTTGGGTGATGCAGCGCGTGGGTCCCCGAGAGCGCCTGCTGGTCATCGGCACAACTGAGGCGAGCGTCACGCTCGCCGGAGAGCTCTCCCGGAGACGAACACAGCTCGGGATCGAGATCGTCGGCTTCGTAGACGTCGATCGGGAGGGGATCGGCCGGCCGCTGGCGAGTGGGCGGGTGATCGGAACGGTAGACGACGTTCGGGAGATCGTGGAGAGACGCCGAATCGATCGGGTTGTGGTCAATCTGGCGGACGCGCGCGGCCGTCTGCCGATGGACCAGCTGCTGGACCTGCGGCTGCGTGGCGTTGCCGTCGATCACCTTGCGTCCATCTACGAGCGCTATACAGGGAAGATCGCACTCGAGAATCTCCGTCCCAGCTGGTTCATCTTCTCGTCGGGATTTCGGCACACGCGCAGTCTCGCGAACGCCAAGCGGCTGCTCGACGTCGTCGCAGGCGCCGCGCTTCTGATCCTCGCCGCGCCCCTGATGGCGATGGTCGCGGTTGCAGTGAAGCTCACCTCGCCGGGCCCGGTGCTCTACGCGCAGCAGCGAGTGGGGCAACACGGCCGCATCTTCACGATGCGGAAGTTCCGATCGATGCACGTCGATGCCGAGGCCGCTACCGGGGCGGTCTGGGCGACGGCAGATGACCCGCGCCTCACGCCGATTGGTCGTTTCCTGCGAAGCACTCGTCTCGACGAACTGCCACAACTCTGGAACGTGCTGATGGACGACATGAGTCTCGTCGGACCGCGGCCGGAACGCCCGGAGTTCGTCAACCTTCTGCAACAGGAGATCACGTTCTATGACCAGCGGCATCGCGTGAAGCCAGGACTGACTGGTTGGGCGCAGATCTCCTATCCCTACGGCTCGTCGGTGCACGACGCTCTGCAAAAGCTGCAATACGACCTCTACTACCTGAAGCACATGTCGATAGCGCTCGACGTGTTCATCATTGTCGCGACGCTCAAGACGGTGTGGTCGCGAACGGGATGTTAGGCGCTCCAATGACTCCCATCGAGCTCGTGATCGCGGTGGCGTTCTGGATCTGCGTCAGCGGCGTTGCCTACACGTACGTGGGCTATCCGGCTGTCGTGTGGGCCTGTGCCGCCGGGTTCGGCCGCCGTCGCCGCGCGCCCGCCGTCGCCGGCGACGTGCCGCCTCGCGTCTCCATCCTGATCGTCGCGCACAACGAGGAGGATTCACTCGAGCCTCGGCTGGCGAATGCGCTGGCGCTCGACTATCCCCCCGATCGTGTCGACATCGTGGTCGCCTCAGACGGCAGTACGGATCGAACCGTCGCAATTGCAGCGGGCATCCGGGATCCGCGGGTTCGGGTGGTGCATTTCGCGGCCCGACGGGGGAAGGCCAGCGTTATCAACCAGGTCGTCCCGACATTGACGTCCGACATCGTCGTGTTCTCCGATGCCAACACGGCGATGGAGGCGGCGGCGCTGCAAAGGATCGTCCGATGGTTCCAGGACGAGCGGGTCGGTGTCGTGGTCGGGCGACTGATCCTCACCGACCCGTCCACAGGCAGGAACCTCGACAGCGTCTACTGGAAGTACGAAACGTTCCTGAAGCAGATGGATGCGCGGCTCGGCGCACTGGTCGGCGCGAATGGCGCAGTGTATGCCATGCGGCGCAGCCTCTTCACGCCGATGCCGGCGGACACGCTCGTCGACGACCTGGTGCTGCCTCTGCTCGTGCGACTGACCTCCGGCTGCGAGCTGGTCTACGACGAATCGGCCGTCGCCCGCGAGGAAACGCCCTCAAACCTGGGAGCCGAGTTCCGACGCCGACGGCGCATCGGTGCGGGAGGGTTTCAGAGTCTGAGCGTGCTGTGGCCGCTGATGTCACCAGCGCGCGGCTCGATCGCGTTCACCTTCATCTCGCATAAGGTGTTGCGCTGGGTCTGCCCGTTCCTGCTGATCGGCGCGCTCGCGCTGAATGTGCTGCTCCTTCACCAGACCGCGTACGTCTTCGCGTTGTGTGCGCAGGTCCTCTTCTACGCCACTGCTGCCGTCGGTGCCACTCTGCCCGGCTCGAGCCTGCCGGTTCGCGTGCTGCGGCTCACCACGATGTTCACGGGCATGCACGCCGCGCTGCTCGCCGGCTTCTGGCAATGGGCGGTCGGAGTGCGCGCGGGCACGTGGGACCGGACTGCACGGCCGGCTGCTCGCACGGGAGCGATCGCAGCCCGTGCCCAGGCGATGCACTCTCGCCCTCCGATCCGGGTCGTTCACCTCGTCATTGCGCTCGAAATCGGCGGTCTGGAGATGGTCGTCGCCAATCTCGCACGGCAGATCGGCCGCCGCTTCCAACTTCACGTGATTTGCCTCGAGGGTTTGGGACCCATCGCGATGAGAGTCGAGCACTCGGGCGTAACGGTCGAGGTTATTGGGCGCCCCGATACTTCAATCACCCGCAGTGTCGTCCGCCTGCGCCGACGGCTCAAAGCGTTGCGGCCGCACGTCATTCACACGCACAACGAGAAGGCGCATATCCGCGGCGCCCTGGCCTCGCTGGGCCTGATCCATGCTCCGGCGCTCGTGCACACGCGGCATGGCGAAACACGCGCGACCGGTTTGGCGGCCTTCGCCAACCGTCTTGCGGTCTGGCGCTCAGGCTTCATCGTCAGTGTCTCCGAGAAGGCCAGCGCGATTGTACGGGCAGAGGGCGCGCCCGCCGGGCGCATGCGCGTCATCCGAAATGGCATCGAGGTCAACAACCAGAACGGCGCGCCCGAGCGTGACAAGCCTCGCACGCGCGTCGTCGCCGTCGGCCGACTGACACCCGTCAAGGACTTCGGCACGATGCTGCGGGCGGCGCGAATCGTCGCGGACGCGGAGCCGGCGTTCCAGCTCGATGTGGTAGGGAATGGCCCCTCGCGTGCCGCCCTCGAACGGTTGTGCCATCAGCTCCGGCTCGAGCGCCACGTGACCTTCCACGGTGCAAGCGACGACGTGAAAGGCGTGCTCGCGAATGCCTCGCTCTTCGTACAGTCATCGCTCAGCGAGGGCATCTCGCTGACGCTGCTCGAGGCGATGGCAGCGGGAGTGCCGATTGTCGCCACCCGCGTCGGTGGAACTCCCGAAGTCGTCGAGCACGGCGTGACCGGCCTGCTGGTACCGCCTGCGAACCCTGCTGCGCTCGCCGCGGCCACGCTGACGCTGCTGAACGACAGTCGCCTCGCTGAGCGCATGAGCCGCGCGGCGCGACTCCGCGCAGAGCACGAGTTCACTCTCCGCAAGATGACGGCCTCGTACGAGGCGTTATACGAGGAAGCCGTCCTCGGCCGACCTGCCGCCAAGGCGGCGTAGACATATGCCACGACGACGAGCGTTGTTCATCGCGTATACGTTCCCGCCCGTCGGCGGAGCCGGCGTGCAGCGGACGACAAAGTTCGTGAAGTACCTGCCACAGTTCGGCTGGGACGTATCGGTGCTGACCGTCAGCAATCCGTCGGTACCGTTGCGCGACGAGAGTCTCTGCCGGGACGTGCCCCCCTCCACTCACATCGTGCGCGCGCGCACGCTGGAGCCGTCCTACGCGACGAAGGCGGCGCTAACGGCTCGCACCGTCCGACCTGACGGTGGAAGCGCGATCAAGGGTGCACTCCGCGGAGCAGTGCTCGGCCTGCTGCAACCGGATCCACAGATTCTCTGGAACGCGCAGGCGTTTGTCATCGGCCTGCGCGCGCTGTGGGAGGTACCGTCCGACGTCATCGTTGCCAGCGCGCCGCCGTTTTCTTCACTGCTCCTCGGCGCTGCGCTCAGTCGCGCGGCGAACCTCCCGCTCGTCCTCGACTACCGCGACGAGTGGGGCGTCAGCCACAAATACTGGGAGAACCGCCAGCTGCGCGGCCCGTCTGTCGCGATCCAACGCGCGATGGAGAGTTATGGGCTGCGCCGCGCCCGCGCGGTGATCGCGACCTCGCCGCAGAGCGCTGCCGTACTGGAGAGATTGTGCCGCCGTGCGCGCAGCTCTGCATCAGTCAGTCACATTTTCAATGGCTTCGACCCGGACGACTTCCGCACTGTGCCTACCGCCGCTCCGCGTGCTTCGGACGCAACCTTCCGGCTGGTCTACACCGGCACGCTTTATAACCTGATGTCCCCCGAGCCGCTCGTCGCGGCAATAGAAGCCCTCGCGAAGGAACGGCCGGATCTCGCCGGCCGAATCGAGCTCGTATTCGCCGGACGCCACGCGGCGGAACAGAGCGCGCGGCTGTCGCGCGCCGGGCGCGTGTGCCGGCTGCGGACGCTCGAATACGTCTCACACCCGGAGGCGATCGCTTTGATGGGTAGCGCGGACGCGCTCTGCCTGCTCCTGAGCGATGTGCCGGGTGCGGATCGGATCATCCCGGCCAAGCTCTTCGAGTACATCGCGAGCCACAAACCGATCCTCGCCGTGGCGCCACGCGGCGACGTGTGGGAGCTGCTGCACTCACATCCCGCGGCGGTTGCGTGTCAACCGAGTGACATCGCAGGCATCCATAGGTGGCTGGCCGATGTGGTTGAGCGCGGCGTGCGGTTCCCCGATCGAATCGTTTTCGACACGGCGCCATTCAATCGCCGGCTGCAGGCGCAGCGGCTCGCATCGTTGCTCGATGCCATCGTGGTCGCGCGCCCCAGAGGTCAATCGGTTGCGGAGGAGGTCAGATGTTCCGCTTGATTCTGTCGGACCTGCGCGCAAAGGCCACCTGGTGCTACCAGGATGACTCTCCGGCCGCTCTGCTGAAAGTGCTCATGACGGATGGAACTACGGCGATGGTCCTGTATCGCGCCATGCAGTGGGCACGCGCTCATCACCTGCCGCCGCTGGAATGGCTCTGCAACAAGCTCAATGTCATGACCCAGAGCTGCATCATCGGGCGAGGTGCTGAGTTCGGGCCAGGCTTCGTCCTCATTCATGCGACGGGGGTAGTGATCAACGGGCAGGTGCAGGGCGGCTCGGGGATTCACATCGAACACCAGGTCACGATCGGCGCGGATCGTCGCAGCAGTCCGCGGCTCGGGGATGACGTGTTCATCGGTGCGGGCGCAAAAATCATCGGTCCCGTGAGCGTCGGTTCTCACGCGCGCATCGGCGCGAACGCAGTCGTCGTGTCGGACGTTCCGGACAACGCGACTGCGGTCGGTGTCCCGGCGCGCATTGTGCGCCGCCGCACCAAGCAACCGCTCTGCGCGAAAACATTGGTCACGCTCGAGCCGAGCGACACCCTCGTCGTGCGATAGGCGACCATGCGCATCCCATCTTTGGACGGCCTGCGTGCGGTGTCGATCCTCATGGTGCTACTCGCGCATATCGAGGGGACCAGCGATGCTCCCGCTCTCACCTGGCTGCGCACCACAGGTGACATCGGCAATCTCGGTGTCCGTGTGTTCTTCGTGATTTCCGGCTTCTTGATGACGATTCTGCTGGAGGGCGAGTTCGACCGCAGCGGCCGGATTTCGCTGGCCGACTTCCTTCGCCGTCGAGCGTTCCGCATCTTGCCAGCGTTCGGCGTCTATGTCGCCGCGATCGCGGTGCTCGGGGCGGCCGGGGTGCTCGCGCTGCATCCTCGAGACCTGCTGATGTCGGCGACGTTCACGATCAACTACGACGCCCACCGATCGTGGTACGTGGGACACCTGTGGTCGCTGTCAGTTGAGGCGCAGTTCTACGTCGTCTGGGCGGTCGTGAGAGTGCTCGTGGGGCGTTCGCGCATGTTCTGGGTGGCCGTGGCCGCTCTCGGCGCAGGTCCGGCCTCGCGAGTGGCAATACACGTGTTTGCACCGGACTGGCGTTGGGCCATCGGCGAAGCGTTCCCCACGATTGTCGATGCGCTCGCGACGGGAGGGCTGCTGGCGATGCTGCAAGGGCCGCTGGCGAGGAGCGACGCGTACATCCGCCTGCTGGGCTCGACGCCCCTGGCCGCGGCGCCGCTCACGATGCTCGCGCTGAACGCGGCGATGCCGCACATCGCGTTTTCGTACCTGATTGGTCAGACGCTGTTGAATCTGCTCATCGCGCTGATCGTTCATCGCGTCGTGTTGTTCCCTGGATTACCCGCCGGTCGGCTCTTGAACGCACCCGCAGTTGCCGGCCTCGGTGCGCTCAGCTACTCGCTCTATTTGTGGCAGCAGCCATTTCTCAACCGGGCGTCGCCGTCTACGCTCACGGCCTTTCCGCTCAACGTCGTACTCGCTTTCGCAGCCGCGCTGCTCTCGCATTGCCTTGTCGAACGACCGGCGCTGCGAATCGGCCGCCGCATGCATCACACGGGGAGTGCTGGGGCCCTTCGGCAAAGATCGACCGGCATTCAGACCCATGCTGCCATCAGCTGACGTCGCCGTCACTCGACGAGCCAGACCTTCGGCGATCGCGCCAGGGCACCCGGTGGTCGGTGGTGCGTTCATCGCGCTCCAGTTCCTGGGGCTGAACGTGGTTGGCCTGTTCGCTACGGCGTACATCATTCGACGCCTCGGTCCCCTGCACTACGGCGAGTGGGCCACGGCGGCAGCGCTGACATCTGTGCACCTGGTCATCACGAGCGCGGGCCTACGCACCATTTTCGTGCGCGAGCTGGCGCGGCGGCCGCAGCACGCCAGCGATTTGCTGGCGCCGCAGTTGGCGTTGCGGATCGCTCTGGGCATTCTCGCTGCGAGCTGCGCGTTGACGCTTTCCGCCGTGCTCCGCTATCCGCCCGTCGTCATCGCCTGCGTGGCGGTCGGCTGCGTCTGGATCGTGCTCTCGGTGATCGCGACGACGTTTGCAGATGTTCTCCAGTCGCTGGAGAAGTTTGGCAGCTACTCCGCAGCCGCGCTGGCGTCCGGCATTGCGGTGACCGTGAGTTCGGTGGTCGCAGTGTCCCTGGATTGCGGACCGGTGGGTCTGTCGATCGCGTATCTGACGGGGCCGCTGGTGAGTACGGCACTCCACTGGCGCAGCGTACGTGGCTGTGTCGACATTCGCGTGCGGTGGGACACCGCGCGTGCATTCGCGTTACTGCGTGATGCGCGTCTGTTGGCACTCAACCACATAGCGGGCGCCGTCCGAGATCGCGCGGAGCAGTTGCTGGTGCCGCGGATGGTGGGCCTCGAACCATTCGGGCTGTTCAGCGCCGGCTCGATGATTGGCGACCGCCTGGCGAACGTGCCGGACGCCATCTCCACAGCCTTCTACCCGCGCATCAGCCGCGTTGCGCAGGAGCGTTTCCCGAGGGCGTTGGCTCATAACGTTACCGCGATGTTGTCGGTGAGCCTCGCCGCCTCGCTGCCACTCGCCGTTGTCGGGTGTTTTCTCGCGGATAGCCTTGCGTCCGTGCTTCTGCCAGCGGCGCGCGATGCCTGCCGCGACGTCATCGAGGTGACGGTCTGGGCCGTTCCCGTCGCTGCGGTGAGTGTCGCCATGTCGTTCGCGCTTCAGGCGGCCGGTCATCACGAACACGTCGCGCGGCTCAGCCTCGGTGCGACGGCGGCCGGCGCCGCCACCGCGGGTGCCTTGATTGCGATGTTCGGCATTCCCGGAGCGAGCTGGGCTGTCGTGGTGCGGCATGCAGCGCTGGTCGTGGCATTGCTGCCGATGTTCAGACGTGCCTTTCCGGGCGTTGTTGGCAACGTGCCGTTCGGCCGAATCCTGTTCTGCACGGCCGCTCTCGCGGGCGCCTTTCTGGCTGGCGACCGTGCACACCTGTGGAGCGCACTGCTGTTGGCCTCCATCGGCGTGTGCGGGTACGGCGTCGCATTACTGATCTCCGGCGTGTTCTCAATGAGGGCGGTGGTGCGGTTGCTAGCACCGTCCATTCAAGACCTGCCAGTCCACCTGAGGTCCTGACCGATGGCGTACTTGCTCGCGCTGTTGTATCTCGCCTGCATCTATCTGCGACCGGCGGAAATCATTCCCGGATGGGAAGCGTTTCCGTTCGTCGAAGTCGTCGCGGCGTTGGCGGTATTGTGCATGGTCGGCTCGCTGGTGCTGCGCCCGCGACGTTTTTGGGACCTGCCGCAGGACTGGTTCGTGATCGGGTTTCTCGTCGCGGTCGCGGCTTCGAACGCGGCATGGGGATGGATGTCGGGTGCATTGGACGGCACCTTCGCGATCGCTCCGGCGATTTTCTGCTACTTCCTCCTTCGCAGCGCGATCGAGTCGTACCGACAATTGCGCTGGGCCGCATACACGCTGGTTGCATTGACGGTGTGGCATGCGGTGAACGGCGTCGTCGAATTCCATACTGGATTCGGCGTCGGCGGAGTGGTTCCGGTCGAGACCCACTCGTTCTCGGTCGACGACGAGGAGCCGGGCGCCCGCGTTCGGCGCATCCGCGCGACCGGTATCTTCAATGACCCGAACGACCTCGCGCTGACGCTCGTCATCGCTGTTCCGTTCCTGGCGGGGCCGCTCTTGCGACGCACGACGCCACTGCCGGTCCGGATGGTGGCGTTCATCCTGCTGATTCCCGTCGTCGTCGCCCTGTATTACACGAATTCTCGCGGCGGCATGCTCGGCCTCGCTGCGGCCCTGGTGCCGTACGGCTACCGTCGTTTCGGCAAGTGGGCTGGGCCGCTCGTTGCCGCGGCGGCGATGGCGGCTCTCCTCGTCCTCGGTCCGTCACGGATGGCCAATTTGGACGCTTCCGAATCGTCGGCGCAGAACCGCGTGCAGTCCTGGGCCGAAGGGCTGCAGATGTTCAAGTCCCGTCCGTTGTTCGGCGTCGGATTCGGCCGCTACACGGAATACAACGAGCTCGTCGCGCACAACTCCTTCGTACACACGCTGAGCGAGCTCGGGCTGTTCGGTTCGTTCTGTTTCGTCGGCATGGGTTACTGGTTTTACCAGAACAGCCGCGGCCCGACCGAGCGCGATGCAGAGAGATGGGGCGAGGACCTGTGGCAGAGCGGACTCGCTCTGGCGGTCTGCGCGATGTTCCTGTCACGCCAGTACAACGTGCAGCTCTTCATCTGGCTCGCGCTCAGCGGGGCTTACGTCCGGGTGATGGCCGGCCCGATGGTCCCGCCGCCGCGGCCCGCGGTGCACATGGCGCGGATTGCGGCCATCACCGCCGTCGGTGTGATCTGCACGTACACCCGTCGTGCGTCTCTGGGGGACCTGGTCGACTTGAAAGGACACGCTGATATGAGTTCAAAACCTGTGACTGTCGCGCTGATAGGGTGCGGACAGATCGCGGACGCTCACCTGCAGGAGCTGCGCAGGATCCGAACGGCGTCCGTGGCCGCGGTCTGTGATGTTCACCTCGACGTCGCGCGCCAGGCGGCGATGCGCTTCGCTGTTCCGCGGGCTACCGACGACGTGCAGCGCATGCTCGACGAGGTGAGACCGGACGTGGTCCACATCACCACGCCACCTCATACGCACCATGCGCTCGCGCTGCAGTGTCTGGCGGCGGGTACCCATGTGTATGTCGAGAAACCGTTTACTGTCGACAGCGGCGAAGCCGAAGAGATCATTGCGACTGCCGACAAGCGCGGCCTGCGTGTGTGTTTGGGGCACGACCAGCTGTTCGACCCGGCGTGGCAGGAATGCCACAGGCGAGTGTCGTCAGGCGATGCCGGAGAAGTCGTCCACGTCGAAGCGCTGCAGGGGTATGACCTTACCGGGCCGTTCGGACGCCTTCTACAGGACGACACCACACATTGGATCCACCGGCTGCCCGGCCGGCTGTTTCAGAACGTCATGTCCCACGCGCTGGTCAGAATTCTCGACCTCATGCCCGATGAGCGTCCGGCGGTCTCCGCCCGCTGGTTCGCGAGCGATGTTAGGGCGTCCTTTCCGACCGAATTGCGCGTTTCACTGTTTGGGGCGGCGTGCACTGGTGCGCTGACCTTCTCGAGCCGAGTGAGGCCGACGAGACGAATTACGCGCGTCTTCGGGACCCGCTGCGTCCTTGACGTTGATCTCGATGCAAGGGCCGTAACTAGTGACGTCGCCGCGGTCCTGCCCGGCGCCCTCGGCAAAACAGAGCTCGCCTGGCGGCGTCTCGTACAGTCGCGGCGGCATCTGGCCACCATTCTGGGGCGACTCAGCAGGTGTGATCTCCACTACTTCGAGGGGATGCACGTGCTGTTCGAGCGCTTCTACGAGGCGGTCACGACTGGCGGAGCGATGCCCGTCCCGCATGCGGATGCGCTGCGAACGACCCGAGTGATGGACGCGGTTTTCGAGTCCTGCCGCCAGGCAGAATCCGTCGGCGATGCACGGCGGGTCGCGTTCACCGGGAGCGCGGCATGACCGTCTGCGTCACGGGAGCCACCGGCTTTCTCGGAATGCGCGTTGTCGCGGAGTTGCTGGCACGGGGCCACGACGTGCGCTGCGCGATCCGCGCCGTCACGAAAGCGGCGGCCCTTGCCCATCGCGATGTGCCGGAGTCGCGCAACCGTTTACAGCTGATCGCTGGACGCCTCGATTCCCCCGAGTTCTGTCGCGAGCTTCTCACCGACTGCGACACGGTGCTCCATCTTGCCGCTCCGCTCAACGGCTCGGTCTCGACGCTCTTCGCACACGGTGTGGTCCCAACCCGCGTCCTGGCCAACGCGGCGGCCGACCGGGGGGTCCGCCGGTTCGTGCTTGTCAGCTCGCTCGGTGTTTATGGCAACCAGCATCTGCGGCCGGGTGCCGTGCTGGACGAGCGTTGCCCTGTCGATCGTCATCCGCATCTTCGGGATGCGTACACCTACAGCAAGGTCGCACAGGAGGAGGTGTGCTGGGAGATACACCATGACCGTGGCCTTCCGCTCGTTGTGATCAGGCCGGGTGTGCTGTTCGGGCCGGGGCGGCCGCTGCTGACGGGTCGCATCGGCTTAATCATCGGCAACGTGCTGATCCAGATGGGCGGGCGCAGGCCGGTACCGTATTGCTTCGTGGACAACTGCGCCCGCGCCACCGTGATGGCAGTTGATGCGGATGGCATCGATGGCATGAGCTTCAACATCGTCGATGACGAACTCCCGACGACGGACGACGTGGTCCGGGTGCACCGGACCTACGTGGCGCGAGTTCGGCGACTCACAGTCCCTGGGTGGGCGCTCGATCCCCTCGCGCGTGCCTGCCAATGGTGTTCGGCACGATCTGCTGGCATGTTCCCGCCGGTTGTGACCCCGTACAAAGCTTCCGCACTTTGGAAGCGAGTGCGATTCAGCAACGCCCTGGCGAAGGCTCGCCTCGGATGGGAACCGCACGTCGACTTCGGCGAGGCGGTACGGCGCACCGTGCAACCAGGCGCGGCGACCGGCAGCCGCATGGAGCCGTGAGATGCGCATGCTGTTCTTTTCGACCGCTTTCCCACAGCCATACGAACCGTCGCGTAATCCCGACAACCTGGAGCGCTGCGTCGCGCTGGCGCGGCATCACGAGGTTGAAGTCATCTCGCCTTTGACGTGGCGCCGGATCGATCGTGCTCTGGGCGGGTCGGACCGTCTGCTGGCCGTGCGCGGACTCACCGTCGCCCGTCCACTGTTCTTCTATCCGCCCGGCCTGCTTCGCGGTGTCCACGCCTGGTGCATGTGGCAAGGCGTCCGCCGCACCGCGTCGCAAATCGTGGCGCGATTCCGTCCTGATGTCGTGCTCAGTTATTGGACGTATCCGGACACGGCAGTGGCCAGCAAACTTGCAGAGCGCGCTCGCATTCCGTGTGTCGCGATCGTGGGCGGCTCCGACGTGCTCTCGATCAATCCGGGCGCACCGGGGGCGGCCGGACGTCGCGTGCGCCGGGCCCTTCGAGCCGTTGACACGATCGCTGCGGTCAGCGACAGCATCAAGGATCGAATCACCGCGCTGGGCGTGGCGGCGGAGAAAGTTCAAGTGCTGCCGGCCGCAGTCGACCGGAGCGTCTTCTTCCCGGGCTCGCGAGAGGAGGCGCGGCGTCAGCTGGGGATGCCTCCAGAGGCGAGGGTCCTCGTGTGGGTCGGACGAATGGTCGCGGTCAAGGCACTCGACACCTTGTTGGACGCGGTTGCGTCCCTGAGCTCACTATTTCCAGAACTTCGCCTGTATCTCGTTGGCGACGGACCGCTACGGCGATCACTGCAGTCGAAGGTCGACGCCGCGGGCCTGACGTCTCAGGTGATCTTCACCGGCCGAGTCGCGCACCGCGATCTGCCGGACTACTACCGCGCGGCCGACGTGACTGTCCTCTCCAGTGTGTGGGAAGGCATGCCGAACACGTTGCTCGAGTCACATGCCTGCGGCACGCCGTTCGTCGCGTCTGCGGTTGGCGCAATTCCGCAGTTGGCTGTGTGCGATCAGGACGAACTGGTCGCGCCTGGTGACAGCCGCCAGCTCGCCGACGCCATCACGTTGTGCCTCCGGCGCAGCGCCAAGAATCGTGGACACCTCGTGTGCCGCGCTGCCGGATGGGACCAGATGGCCGACGCGATATCTGATCTTGTCTCATCGGCGCGCCGATCACGTCGCATCAATGACGCGGCGGCGAACCGATTGGTGGCGGCGCCACTTCGAACGCGCCTGCATCTGACCCGCCGCCGCTTCTGGCGCGCGTCGTGACTTGCTGGTGGGGCAGGTACTGCTGCGTCGGGACGAGGGACTGGCGCAGGATGTTGTTGACGACCTCGGGAGCGAGGACGGTGCCGATACGGGCAGCGGAAGAGCCGTGCGTCAGGCGCAGGTCGGTCGCGCTGACGAACCCGGGTGAGTTATCGCGTGGAAACACGAGCTGCGACGTGCCACTCACCGACGCGGAAGAACCACTCTGCCAGCCTGGTGACACCCAGTTGGCGCCGAATGCCAGGTTGGTGTGGCGGCAGTACACGAACTTCAGCGCCGGTGCGCGCGCGCCGGCGGTGCGCGGCATCGACGCGAAGATGTTGTTCCGGATGTCGATCACGCCCTGCGCTGGTGTCACCGGGCAGTCGTATCCGCCCCAAGTCGTATTGAAGATGTGGAACTCACGGAACGTCGAGCTGTCCGCAAGTACCAGGACCGTGTTGTGGTAGAAGAACAAGCGGCCCGCCGGTTGAACGGCCCGGCCCACACCGCGCTGGTGATCCTCGTTCCAGTGCACCATGTTCGGCGCGTTGGTAGTCGCGCCAGCACTGATCAGCACGTTTCCGTAGACGAAAGTCTGATTGAGCGCCGGGATCGACCCCAGCGCATCGGAGCTGTTCTCGGGCTCCACGAGATCCATCATCCAGCCGGACGGCGACTCCTCGATGAAGTTGTAACGGATGATCGTGCCCGCCGAGCGGTCCTTCAACTGGCTTCCGCGCGCGCCGCCGCGCATCCTGCCGAACCGGTTGTATTCGTAGATCACGCCACTCGACTCGGTGTAGCTCTGATGTTCCAGATAGCTGCCCGGCGCACCGTTCTCGTAAAAGTAGTTGCCGCGAATGACCGTGTCGACTTGCAGCCCGTCCCACCACGCGCTGCCGCTGCCGGTCCAGTTGTAGAAACCCTGTCCACAACCGGTGAGCACGTTGTTGCGCACCACCAGGTGCTGTACCGATCGCGCGTAGATGCACGCCGCGAACGGATGGAACGTCGCACGGCTGCCGTCCTCGGCCGTGAACTGATTGGTGCTGAACCCATCCTGGATCCGCAGGTTTGCGATCTCGACGTAGCCGGGAAGGGGCACGTTCTCACCGGCGCCGGCCGCGATCTGGACGACGCCGAGGTTCTGAATCGCGCTGTTGCCCGAGGCCGCGGGCCAGCGGTAGTGCATGTTCGTGCTTGTCGTCGCGTTGTTTCCGGAGATGACCGGAAGCTCGCCTGCGGGGCCCGGCACGCCGACCACACGGATCCACTTCTCCGGGGCGCCGCGCGTGGAGATGAGGAATTTCTCGTAATACGGCGCCGGCCGGTAATGGATGAAGACTGTGTCACCGGGCGCGAGCCGGTACCACGGGACCGCTCCGATCGTCGCGTACCGCTCGTTCGGGCCAACGTGGTACTCGATCGCCCACGAAGGCGCGGCGCAGAGCAGTAACCCGAGAGCGGTAGCGAACAGACGAGGTAGTCCCATGTTCAAGACGCGAATGATACTCCTTGAATTCAACGAGCTGTGCCCGTCGCTCATTCATCGCTTCATGAGTGCGGGCCTGCTTCCCTCCTTTCAACGCCTGTACGACGAGAGCCTCGTCTATACGACGCGCGCGAAGGAGCGCGCACCGTATCTCGATCCGTGGATCCAGTGGCTGACGGTGCACACCGGATTGAATTACGACCAGCACGGCGTCGACAGGTTGAATGAAGGGCATACCTGCGATGCGAAGCGTATCTGGGATGTCGTCGTGGAAAGGGGCGGAACGGCGTGGATCTGCGGCAGCATGAGTACGGCGTACCGGGATGGATTCAAAGGGGCCCTCATTCCCGATCCATGGACCACGAAAGTGGAACCCACGCCGGCACGGCTGCGTCCCTATTTCAAGTTCGTCCAGAACACCGTTCTCGATTCGACGAACGGCCAGGCCGCAATGCCGGCAGGAGAGGCAGCCGCATTCGTCCGGTTCATGGCTGGCCACGGCTTGTCGGGCCGTACGATTGCTGCAGTCGTCCAGCAGATTGTTGCGGAGCGACGCGTCGGCCATCGATGGAAGCGGGCGGTGATTCTCGATCAGCTGCAATTCGACGTTTTTCGCCAGTATTGGATCTCCGAGCGACCGACGTTCAGCACGCTCTTCCTGAACAGTACGGCGCATTTTCAGCACCTGCACTGGCGTGAGATGGAGCCGCATCTCTTTCAGGGTACAGCCAACGGCGGCGGAACTCGCCGAATATCGGTCCGCGATTCTCTTCGGCTACCAGAAGATGGACGCGCTGCTCGGCCGGGTCCTGAAGATGATCGACAGCAACACCATCGTGGTGCTGGCATCGGCGCTCAGTCAGCAGCCCTGCCTTGCCTATGAGCACCAGGGTGGCAAAGCGTTCTACCGGCCGCGGACTTTCGAGCGGCTCTTCTCGTTCGCCGGCGTGCGCGGCTGCACGGCGGTGGCGCCCGTCATGGCGCACCAGTTCCACGTCGAGCTCGCGACACCTGACGCGGCGCGTGCGGCAGCCGATCGGCTGCGAGCCCTGCGCGTAGCCGACCGACAGGCGCTCGCCGTCGAGTGCAATGGCAACCAGGTGTTTGCCTGGTGCGCGATCACGCATGCCGTGGAATCGACTGCACGAGTCGAAACAGGTGACGAGCGCGGCGAGCGTGCGGCAAGTTTCTTCTCGCTCTTCTTCAAAGTCGACGGGATCAAGAGCGGCATGCATCATCCCGATGGCCTGTTCTGGATGCGTCGTCCAGGTGCGGAGCACCGCCGCGTCGACGAGCCAGTCGAATTGGATCGCGTTGCGCCGACGCTCCTGTCAGAGCTCGGCATCGCGCCGCCCGCAACGATGCGTCAGGATTCGGTCACAAACGCGACGCCACACTCTCGCGAATCGGCAGAGCGGGACGCGCGGGAGATCTGGGCACGGATGACCGCATGATGGCCGTGCCAAAGAACGCGCATCTGTGGTTGCCGGGACTCGTCGGCCAGCGTGTTTCTGGGCGCCGCCGGCTGTTGCGCGGCGCGCACGTCATGTTCGCGATCGCCGATCATTACGAGCCGTTCCATGGCGGCGTGTCTCAGCTGCAGGCGGACCGGCGCGTCGCTCGGTGGCACGCCGACTATGTCCGCAGCGTCGAGGGGTTGCGAGATGCCGACGGCCGAACCCCGCAGCACTCTTTCTTCTATCCCGCAGAGCAATACGATCCCACACACGTCGAGAAACTTGCCCGTCTTGTCGAACAAGGCGGTGGTGAGGTCGAGGTGCATCTGCACCACGATCGCGATACTTCGGCGAACCTCCGGCGCACGCTCGTCGAGTTCACCAGTTGCCTCCGCGAGCGCCACGGCCTGCTGACGACGCATGCCGATGGCACCACGGCGTATGCATTCGTCCACGGCAACTGGGCACTCGACAATGCGCGTCCCGACGGCCGCCACTGTGGAGTCAATGACGAACTGACCGTGCTCAAGGCAACGGGCTGCTATGCCGATTTCACGTTGCCTGGCGTTCCAGACGCGTCGCAGACGCGGACCGTGAACTCCATCTATTACGCTGTGGACGATCCGCACCGCCCAAGATCACACGATCGCGGAGTGCGGGCCCTGGTCGGCTGCCGACCGCCCGCGAGCGGGCTGTTGATGATCCAGGGGCCGCTCGGTCTCGATTGGTCTCGCCGCAAACATCGCGTTCTCCCCGGCATCGAATCGGGAACACTCAACAACTCCACTGGGCACCTGCCCGACAGTAGCCGCTTTGCGCGCTGGCTCGCAGCGTCGGTCTGCGTTCAAGGGCGCCCGGACTGGTTGTTCGTAAAGGTGCACACGCACGGCGCGCACGAGCGCAATGCAGACGTACTACTCGGACCTGTCATGCGACGGTTCCACACCGCTGTGCTCGAGCAGTTGGCGCGATCAGGCATGCATCTTCATTACGTCACGGCTCGAGAAATGGCCAACATCGTCCGGGCAGCGGAGGAAGGCGCTGGCGACGATCCGGGCGCATACCGCGATTATTGGCTACCGCCGCCGTACCGACGGAGAGCGGCTGGTGCCCGCTGGGCGGTGCCATCGTGAGGAGCGTGTTGCGCACGCGTGCGTGATTGATCTTCTCGTGTGGCCGCTGTACTCGGTGCGCCGGCCTTGCGACGATGTGCTCGGCGCCGTCCGGATATGCCCCGGGTAGGTGGTCCAACCACGTTGCGACCGGGCAACAGTTGGAAGATCATCCACAGTCATTAGTCGTACATACAACCGGCGCAGAAGCCGCCTACTCCGTGAGGTGAGATGGTCACCATGGCGGGGAATCTGATCAAGCTCGACTTGCGAACACGGGAACAGTGGCGGCAGTGGCTCGCGAAGCACCACGCTTCGAGCCCCGGCATCTGGCTCGTTCGCCACAAGCAACACACCGGTGTCAAATCGATGTCCTATGAAGACCTCGCGCGCGAGGCGCTCTGCTTCGGTTGGGTCGACAGTCTGATCAAACGCCTGGACGACGATCGCTATGCGATCAAGGTCACCCCGCGCAAGCCGGCGAGCAAATGGTCGGATATCAACCGGAGACGCTGGAACGTACTCAAGGAGGCTGGCCTGCTTACAGCGCCCGGCCTCGCTGCGGCTCCCACGGGAAACAGCTATGCGCCACATCCGCCAATCCCAGAGCTGCCGGGCTACGTTGCCAAAGCATTCAAAACGAACCCCAGAGCCTGGCAACACTTTCAGGCGCTTGCCCCGACACACCGGCGTGATTTCGTGGTGTGGATTCACACGGCCAAGCGACCTGAGACGCGGGAAAGGCGTATTCGCGAGTCGATTGAGCTGCTCTCGGCCGGCAAGAAGCTCGGTTTGAGGTAATCAACGCCTTCGTGGTGACCAATCAGCTCATGCGGCCAGCCTGATGCCGTCGACGCACCTCCGATCGTCTGGTGCCTGCCTTCCAGCAGGCGAATTGCGTCGAACACCGCTGTCGCCATTGATGGGCAGTTTTTCACGCCCGAGGACATCTCCGCACGCGACTCGCGTTGAACCTCAAACTCTTGCCTGCTACCACTGAACCCCTGGAGGTACGCCCTTTGGATGCCGCTGGAGTGTGTCCTCCGAAGTAACACTTCCAGTCGTCGGTGGTGTTCAAGCAGATAGCGCGATGGACGCGTTCGATGTCACGGCGCTCACCCTGCGGTACGGGCCTATGGTGCTCAGACGCTGCCGGCAATTGTTACGCGACGAGGACGAAGCGTTGGACGCCTGTCAGGACGTATTCGTCCGGCTGCTCGAACGACGCACTCGCCTCGATGCCCGCTATCCATCGAGCCTGTTATACCGGATTGCGACCAACGTCTGTTTGAACCGTATCCGCGATCGCCGGCGAACGCCGGAAACGCCGGATGAGGAGCGCCTGTATCAGATCGCGGCCGCCGGGCGCGCCGGCGCCGGCAGCGATGCACGCATGCTCCTGGATCAGCTCTTCGGACGGCACCCCGCGTCCAGCCGAACGATCGCGGTCCTGCATCACATCGACGGCCTCACGCTCGACCAGGTGGCCGAGGAGACCGGGCTGTCGGTCTCCGGCGTGCGCAAGCGGCTGCGCCGACTGCGCGACACGCTCGTGGAGATGGCCCATGGAGGTTGACAACGACGGCCCTGTCGCCGATATCACGCTCGAACGATATCGCCTGAAGGAGCTGCCGGCCGACGTGGTGGCCGGCCTCGAACGGCGGATGCGAGCGGACGACCAGCTGCGTCGCCGCGTCGACGCGCTCGCCCTGTCCGACGAACAGATTCAGACGAGCGATCGCCTGGAGCTCGTCGCCGCGCGCGTTCGACATCGTCTCGCGGCGGAGCGCACGGACGCCGAACGCCGGGCATGGACGTCGGTGGCACGCTGGGCGCTGCCGGCAGCGGTGACGGCCGGCGTCGCCCTCATGCTCCTGCTGCCGCGGACGATCTTCGTGCCTGCCGAAGGCGACGAGCGCATCAAGGGCCTCGACGCGTCGCTGACGCTGTTCCGGCAGGTGGCGGCGGGCAGCGAGACGCTGGCCGACGGCGCCGTCGCGCGTCAAGGCGACGTCATTCGCGTCGGCTACCACGCCGCCGGGCGCGCGTACGGCGCCATTCTGTCGATCGACGGCCGCAGGCACGTCACCGTGCATCTCCCAACCGACGGCGATCGCGCCGTCGCGCTCGGCCGCGAGCCAACGGTCCTGCTCGACCAGGCGTACGAGCTGGACGATGCGCCACGTTGGGAGCGGTTCTATTTCATCACCGGCGAAGGGCCGTTCCCGATTGCGCCGATCGTCGCCTCCGCACAGCGCGCCATCGCAAACGCCAATGGCGACGCCATTCCCGTACTGCCCCTCGCCGCAGGCCTCCAGCAGTCAGTCTTTTCGCTTCAGAAAGAGAGCACGCCATGATCCGCCCTGGATGCCTGTTTCTCGCCTGCTCGCTGCTGGTGCTCGCCGCGAACGTCGTTGACGCCGACACACCGCTCCAGCGCTACACGCTGATCGTCGGCGCGAACTTCGGAGGTGCCGACCGTCCGGTACTCAAGTATGGAGTCTCCGACGCCGAGCGGTTCGCGCGGGTGATGGTCGATCTCGGCGGCGTCAGCCCTGAGCACAACACGATCCTCAAGCAGCCGAAGCTGCGCGATCTGCTCGACGGGCTCGACCTGCTGACGCGTCGCGTCGCCGACGCGGCCCGCCTCGCCGGTCCGGGCGCCGCGCGCACCGAAGTCATCGTTTATTACTCGGGCCATGCCGACGAAAAAGGCCTGCTGCTTGGCGAGGATCGCTACTCGTACCGCAGCCTGCGCGATCGGCTCGATCAGATCCCGGCCGATGTGCGGATTGCCGTCCTCGATGCCTGCGCGTCCGGCGCGTTCACCCGAATCAAGGGTGGACGGGCGCGCCCGCCGTTTCTCGTGGACCAATCCGCCAGCATGCGTGGTCACGCCTTTCTCACCTCCAGCGCCGCAACCGAAGTGGCGCAGGAATCGGACCGAATTCGCGCGTCGTACTTCACCCACTACCTGGTCTCGGGCTTGCGCGGCGCCGCCGATCTGTCCGGCGACGGGCGCATCACGCTGAACGAGGCCTACCAGTTCGCGTTCAGCGAAACGCTCGGGCGAACGGTCGACACCAGGGGCGGCGCCCAGCATCCGTCCTACGACATCAACATGTCCGGCACCGGCGACGTCGTCATGACCGACGTCCGGCAGTTGTCGGCGACGCTGGTGCTCGACCAGGAGGTGGAGGGCCGGTTCTTCGTCCGCAACGCCGCGCAGGAGCTGATCGTCGAGGTCTACAAGCCGTATGGACGGACCGTCGCCTTGGGCGTGGAGCCCGGCGCGTACGAAGTGCGAGTGGAGCATGAAAAGACGGCGCTCCTGGCAAAAGTGAGCGTCGCTGATGGCGGGCGGCTGATCGTCGATCGCAAGCAGTTCAACCCGACGGCGGTCGAGCCGACGCGATCGCGCGGGCCCGCGGCCGCGCTGCCGTATGCCGTGGAAGGGCGCAATCGCCTCGATTTGCGGCTCGGCATGTGGCGCACCGGCGTGAATGGCACTGTGTCGACCGGCGTAGGCACCGACGATCTGGTGGCCGGGCTGCAGTACGCGCGATATCTGGAGGAGAACCTCTCCGTCACGTTTGCGATCGAGGCGTTGGACCTGCAGACCGGCTCGGTCGTCGGGCCGGACGGGGCGTTTTCCGGCGTCAGCTCGCTCGTCGCGTTCCCGGTCGGCGTGCGGTGGAACCCGCTTTCATTCGGGCGCCAGAGCGATGCCATCAAGCCGTTCGTGGCAGCAGGTGTCGGACCGGTGCTTGGCGAAAGCGTCGGCAGCTATGCGGGCAACCGCAGCGTGTTGACGGGCGCACGCACGAGCGCGACCGTCGGTGGCTACCTCCGCGGAGGCGCCGATTTCCACTTTGCCCGCTCGTTCGCCATCGGAGTGGACGCCGGCTACAACTGGATGGCGGACTTTGCCCAGCCCGTCGGCGTGCGCAAGAACTACAGCGGATTCGGCATGGGCTGGGTCTGGGATGGCTCTTCGGCCGCGGCACGGCTGCACGGCCCTGACCTCTGAGCTCGCTTGAGTGACGCATTGACGCGCGTGGAACGCGAATGGGGAAGGGAGGCACATATGCGCGCTGTCGCCATCAGCATCGCCGTCACGCTCGTCGCTGCCGGGATCAGTGGATGTGACGAAACGCACGTCGGCAGCATCACGGCGCCGAGCCCCCTCGTCACAGTGGGCTCCGGGCAGTTCGTGACCGAGTCGCGGTCGGTCCGCGACTTCGACGTCATCAGGGTCGTGGCCGGCGGGCGGGCGATCGTGACCCAGAGCGACGTCGAGTCGCTGAACATCACCGCCGAGGACAACATCCTGCCGCTCATCGAGTCGACGGTCGTCAGCGGCACGTTGACGGTCACGTTCAGGCCAGGGGCTGGCAGCATTTCGTCGCGCGGGGTGACGTATCACATCGGCATGCGCTCGATACGAGGGTTCAACGGCGCCGCTGGCAGCTCCATCGAGGCGCACGGGATCGATACCGTCGATCTCGAGGTGCACCTGTCGGCGGGCTCCACGTTCATCGGCTCGGGAACGGCAGATCGGCTCGGCCTCGAGCTGTCAGCGGGCAGTCGTGTGGAGGCGCCCGCATTGAGAAGCCGCGTGACAACGGCCACTCTGTCGGCGGGAAGCACGGCCCTCGTGCGGGTGTCGGACTCGTTATCGGTCATCGCCAGCGCCGGCTCGCAGCTGGAATATCTCGGCAATCCGGCGGTCCAAACGCAGACGTCCAGCGGATCCACGGTGCGGCGTGCCGGTTCCTGACCCGATTCACCACGTTCGACACGACTGCCAACCTAGCAGCACGATTCACAACCAGAAACACATAGCGCAATTTATAGATTTCCGGCCATGGCCTAATCGTGTCGGACCGTCACCGGTCGCGAGAGCGGCGGCCGTTTCACCTGAGCCTGTCGCCGGATGGGCAGCGACTGGCGCTCACGATTCAAGAGTCCGCCGTCTACGACATCTCGATTTCAGCCAGGCGGAGAAGAGCCACGTCAACTGTGTGACGCGGGCGTCCGGCACCGACCGCCGGCGGCCCGGCATCGCCGTCGCGTAGTAGCATCGCCTGACACTCCCTGACCGAGGAGGACTCATGCAAAGAAGTCATTGGCTCGCGGCGGCGCTTGTTCTCATCTCCGGTGCCGGCGGCATCGGCGTCGTGGCCGCGCAGACACCGCAGGGCGCCCGGCAGGCGCCGCCCCCACAGCCGCCGGGCACGACGAACGATCCTTTCCCAGCGCCGATTGCTGCCACGGATGGCGTCATCAGAGTGAGCTTCACGGATTTTGCTTCGCTTCCGGACATCGACGGCCAGGCGGCGCGGACGATGCACATGGTCGACGAGCCGGGAACGCGCCGGCTGTTCGTGAGCGACATGCGCGGCATCCTCTACACCGTCAGCTACAACGGACAGACGGTGACGCCGTATCTCGATCTGCGCGAGGCGAAATGGGAGGTTGGCGTCCAGTCGCAGGGCCGCGAGCGCGGCCTCCAGAGCTTTGCGCTTGACCCGCAGTTCAACAGTCGCGGCGCGCCGGGTTTCGGGAAGTTCTATACCTGGACGGACACGACGAACACGACGGTCAAAGCCGACTTCACGCCCGGCGGCGGCAATCACACCCATGACACAGTCCTGCTCGAGTGGACGGCGAAGAGCCCGAGCGCGGCTGCCTATGACGGCGGTGCGCCGCGAGAAATGCTCCGGCTCGAGCAGCCCTTTCCCAATCACAACGGCGGGCACATCACGTTCAACCCGCTCGCGTCGGCCAAGGACCCGGACTTCGGCCTACTTTACGTGGGCGTCGCCGACGGCGGCAGCGGCGGCGATCCGCTCGAGCTGGCGCAGAATCTGAACTCGCCATTCGGGAAGATCCTCCGGATCGATCCGGTCGGAAAGAACAGCGGCAATGGGAAATACGGCATCCCTGGAGCCAATCCGTTTGCGAACGACAACAAGACCGACACGCTCGGCGAGATCTACGCCTACGGCGTGCGCAACCCGCAGCGGCTCTTCTGGGACGCGAAGACCAACCGCATGTTCATGTCCGACATCGGGCAGAACATCGTCGAGGAGATCAGCCCGGTCACCCCCGGCGCCAATCTGGGATGGAACGACTGGGAGGGAAGCTTTCGTTACGTGAGCCGCTTCGTGAATCCCGAGAACCCGCGCAGCGATCCGAACGTGACCTACCCGGTGGCCGAGTACGATCAGCGCGATCCGCTGCTGCTGGGCAGTTCGGCCGCCATTGGCGGGCTGGTGTACCGTCACACGGAGATCCCGCAGCTCTCCGGGCTGCTGCTCTTCGGCGACAATCCGAGCGGCGAGATTTTCTACGTCCACGCCGACAAGCTGCCGGCCAACGGCGGTCAGGACGCGATTCGCCGCATTCTGCTCGACGACGGCAGCGGCGAGGCCAAGACGCTGCTCCAGATCATCAAGGAAACCAACGCGAAGCAGGGGAAGACGCCAGCGACGCGTGCCGACTTGCGCTTCGGGCTCGGACCCGACGGGCAAGTCTTCCTGCTCAACAAGGGCGACGGGGTCATCCGTCGGCTGGCGAATCGATCGCGCCAGTCGCGTTAGCGAATTGCACTCGTGAACGACACGCGCTTCCGCCAGGCGTTCCTGATTCTGCTGCTCGTCGTCATCTCGGCGGCGTTCCTGGCCATGGTGCGCGTGTTCCTCCTGACTGTCGTCCTGGCGGCGTTGTTTGCGGGCGTTGTGCATCCGGTGTACCGGCGCGCCGTCGCCCTGTTTCGCGGCCGCACGCGGCTGGCGGCGATCGCTACGCTCTTGATGCTGCTCGTGCTCGTGATCGGGCCGCTCTTCATCGTGGCGAGCGCCGTTGCGAACGAGGCGAGCCGTGTGAACGAAACCATCCTGCCGCGGGTGCAGCAGCTCGTCGACGAGCCAGGCGAGTTCGAGCGACGGCTGCGGCCGCTTCCCGGCTACGAGATCATCGCGCCGTACCGCAATCAGATCATCACCAAGGCCGGTGAGCTGGTGGGCGGCGCCGGCGTGTGGGTCTTCGACGCGCTCTCGGCGACGACGCGCGCCACGGCGGTGTTCATCTTTCACTTCGTGGTGCTGCTCTACACGATGTTCTTCTTTCTGATTGACGGACCGCGGATGCTGCGGACGGTGCTCACCTATCTGCCGCTCGCCGATGCCGACAAGGAGCGCATGCTCGAACGGTTCGTGTCGGTGACCCGCGCCACGCTGAAGGGAACGGTGCTGATCGGCACGGCGCAGGGCATGCTCGGCGGCCTGGCGTTCTGGGTGGTGGGCATCGATGGCGCGGTCTTCTGGGGCACGGTGATGACGGTACTGTCAATCGTTCCCGGCGTCGGCGGCGCGCTCGTGTGGGTGCCGGCCGCAATCATCCTGCTGGCGACGGGAAAGCTCTGGCAAGCGGTGGCGCTGACGCTGTTCTGTGCGCTCATCGTCGGCAGCGTGGACAACCTGCTGCGGCCGATTCTGGTGGGACGGGACACCCAGCTACATGAGCTGCTGATTTTCTTCTCCACGATTGGCGGGTTGTTGCTGTTCGGCGCGATGGGGTTCATCGTCGGGCCGCTGCTGGCGGCGCTGTTCGTGACCGTCTGGGAGATGTTCGGCGTCGCGTTTCGCAGTGAGCTCACCGAACCGCGGCTGGTGGAGCCGACCGACACCGATTCGGCGATTTGACAAGCGTATGCGGGCGCTTTCGTGCGCACGCGTGGGCGCGACGTATCGAAGGAGAAGAAGTCCGCAGAATGCCGGCACGGATGAGCCGAATGCTGCGGACGTCGCAGCTAGACTCCGATGATGCGTCTGGCGAGCGCGCGAACGCGTCGCCGGCGCTCGCGGCGATGATAGGCGTCGATCTTCTCCCGGAGCGGCGTCACGAGGTCACGGCGGCCCTGGGCCGTGAGCGCCTCGATGCACTGCGTGTAGAAGCTTACGCCGAAGGGAGTCTCGATCCCGACGGCTTCGAGCATGGGCGGCGCCACATCGTCGTGCGGAAACGTGGGCGCGCGATCGAGCCGTTTCAGTGCGACCAGCGCGAGCATCGTGCGCACGCACTTTTCGCATTCGCCACAGTTGATGCGGCCGTCCGCCGGAATCTGGTGATAGAAACACGTGCGCAGCACCGCGAGCGCCTCGTCCCACTCGGCGACCATGCGCGTCTTCTCGAATCGGCTGACGGCGGTCTGCGCCTGACGAACGGTCACCGCCTCGGTGCCAAGGTGGTGATCGAGACACGGATGCGAGCCATGCGGCGGGTGATTCGCGCCCACGCCCGAGGAGCCGAGCTCGATACGATCGAAGCGCGCCGCGAAGCACAGAGCGGTGCTCACCATGCCGGCACCAAACCCGACCGCGGTCCAGCTCTCGAAGTCCGGGTAGAGTGCCCGGATGTTGCTTCGGATCGGCACGAGGGTCACGCCGGCCTTCTCCCCGAATTCCGTCATTCGAGCCGCGTGGGTATCGAACGCCGCCAGCCGCTCCGGCCTTACCCCGGCCGCGTCGGCATCGAACGTGTTGAGCCCGAAGATCAGGAGTCCGTCACGAACGAACCAGGGATGCGGCGGCGCGTAGTCGAGGCGGTTCGCGCGCAGCAGGGCCAACGCATCGATCCCGCCGGACAGTAAGCAGGCGGCGCGCGGCTCTCGCCGCGGAGTGGTCGGCGCAAATCCGCGTGTGCTCTCGATCGCGATCGGGCCACAGCGCTCGTACCAGTGGGCAAAAAGCTGAGTCGCGGCGCCGACACCGTCGCGGAGACGGGAGCAGACACGCCCTTCGACGAGCACGCGCCGCTCGCCCGACCATTGGGCCAGTGGGAAGAGCGCGGTGAGAAACGCGTCGGGCGACGGTGCGAGATCGCGCGCGAACGGCTCGGTGGTCTCGATCGCCAGCGTCTGGCGCGGCCGACGGCAATCCTCCCAGATCACATCGGCAGCCACGCGATACCATCCATCGGCCCGTTCCTCGCGAACGCTCTCGAGGCGCATGTCTGCTCAGCATGCCATTATTGGCGGTCTGCACCGTTCGTCCGCCCTCACTGCCACACGCGCGATGAGGGCGGTTCGTTGGACGCGAGCAGCGGCTGTCACTGCATCCGGCAGGTTCCGATCACGAGACGACGCGTGACAGCACCGCGAGAATGAGTCGCTCCTTGAGACTCTCCGGGAGGTCGAGACTCACGAGCACGTCATAGATGTGGAGGAGAACCGCCGCGAACTGGTCGCCATTCGCCAATCGCCAGGGAAGCGCGTTCGGCACACGGTTCCAAGATCGACATCTCGATGAGCTTGGTTGTCACTGAGGAGTGGAGTTAACGGCGACGAAACGCGCCACACGGAGCAAAACCCAACCGGCGCTCGTATCTTCGTGGTGAAGCACAACCCCGGAGGGGGAACCATGAGCGCCGTGCTGGGAAAGGTCCCAGAACCGGTCGGATGGGCGGGCAATCGAAACATCATCGTACCGCCCGACATCATTCCGGTTCGCCGCGTCTCCCCGATCCCCAAGAAAAAACGGACCCCCTGCCGGCCGCGGCCGGACGGCGAGCTCATTTGCCGCGCCGGCAACCGGGAGTGGTTCAGCGACCGGCTGTTCGTGGAAGTCGATTCGCGAGATCTCCGAACCGCCTGTGGCACGTCCATGACGGCGCACGCCAGTTGTCTCGTCGGATTACTCGTTCTTCTCGCCGGACAACCTACTTCCACGACCGCTGTGGACGTGAGTTCGCCGCTGCGCATGCCTGCGTTCGTCGCCCTAATGAGTAGCAGTGGTTCTGGTGCCGGCGACCAGTTGACCTTCACGCCTCCAGAGCGAGTGCCGCCGCCGGCGAAGGGACGCGTCGTCAAGGCGGAGCCGCCGAAGAAGGCTTCGAGCTACGCGCCCGAGCCCAATCCGGTCGCGCCTGAGCCGCAGCCCGAATCCGAGCAGAGTCGTCCGACTGAAGACCCGCAAAAAGAGATCGAGGACACGCACGACAACAGCACGGAAGAGACGAACGTCGGCGCTCCTGACGGCGTGACCGGAGGAGTGCCGGAGTCCGGCGAAACGACGGCGGGCGGAGCGAACGGGAAAGGGAACGGCGCAGGCAGTGGTGGCGACGGCAGCGCTGGCGTGGGTGGCGGAACATCGGGTGCGGGGAAGCAGATGTCTGCCGGACCTTACCGGCTGGGAAACGGCATCGAGCCGCCAAGAAAAATCAAGCACGTCGCGCCCGTCTATCCAGCAGGCGCGCTGGCCTCGCGCGCGCTCGGCACCGTTGCCATCGAAGCGATCGTTGACGCAGATGGAAAGATCCGCGACGCGAAGATAGTCCACTCGATTGCGGATCTCGATCAAGCCGCGCTCGACGCCGTTCGTCAATGGGAGTTCGCTCCGTCGAGACTGAATGGCGTCGCGGTTGCGGTCATCGTCACCGTAGTGGTTCAGTTTTCGATCTACTGACAGGGATGGCGCGCCATGGACGACGTGCGTGCCACGTGCGCGACTGAACGCCTGGCCTGGGCGTTACTGACGGCGATTGGCGTTCTGACGCTCGAGACAGGCGCGTTTGCATCGCCCGCTATAAGCGAGGACGTTCCGGTGCCAGGCGGCATTGTCGCTCTGTCACGCGCACTCGATATTCCGACTCCTGATCGCGCCCGCTGTCTTCCGGAAATTGCGCGCCTGGTGTATGGCGACCCGGAACGAGCACGTCGTGGATCGCCGTATCACCTGCTGGTCGCGCATCTCGCATCCGCATCGACTGCAGGCGATGTCGGCCTGTCGGATTTGGTGCCCGTTCCTCTCGCGGCGTCGGTCTGGAGCGGCGCAGTGTTCGGTCGCGCCGTTCCGTCCCGGTCGCTCTTTGGCGCCATTCTCTCCGACCCCAACGCCGCGCTGGTGGCGTATGGCCTCTCGGCGCTGGACGACGAGACGCTGCAGTTCTTCGCCGATCATCCTGTGCTGCTGACAACGCTGTACAGGAGGCACGCGATTGTCTTCGCTTCGTTTGCCGCGCATCTCCGTATTCGAAACAACCGCGTGATCCCGCCGGGCGGTGCTGCGGCAGTGCCGTTGTGGGAGGCGGTCGTCAACGAGCGGGTGAGCGATGCCGTCGCCTTCGTGACCGCGCTGTATGCGAACGCCGAAGGACGGACGGCCTATCTTTACGACGTCATCGGTCATCTCGATCGTGCGCGCGCGGCGTTTGCACTGGGGTTATGGCTGCCCGATCACGCCATCCGCGTCCAGCGCTTCCGGACGCTCGCACAGGTCTCGAGGTCCGCAATCGGCGAATGGAATGCGACGGATGTCCCGTTCGCACGGCCGGTGTTCGATCTGACGGCGCTCTTCGGCCGCGTGCAGGTCGAGCGCTCCGGAGCGCCACACTTCCCCTCCTCGCAGCGTATGTGGACCGAGGCGCTGTCCGGCGGATGGGATGACCGGAACCGGCAATGGGTGCCTTCGCGAGAAGACCGGCCGATAGACGCGGCGTGGCTCGCGCAGGTCCTGCTCGTTGGACACGGCGAAGCGCGGCGAGAACGGCTCGATCAGTTTGCATTCGGCCACCGCGCGTTTCAACCCGCGCAGGATGCCGAGCCGTCCGAGCTCATCGACGCGATCAGCGGATTTCCTCACGTTCGTACGCTGATGCTCACTTTGGAGCGCATCGGAGTCGCGCGTCCTGCCCTCTACCTGGCTCTCGGACGGCACGCTCAGCAGCTGACGAGACTCGATGCAGTGCAGGGACATCGAGCGTTGGCGCAATTTCAAGGCGCGATCGCGATGATCGCTCGCATGGTTCGGGTGCAGACGATGGATCAGCCGAACGCCGAGCGACTGCTCGGAACCCTGTCCCAGGTTCCGCTCGATGCGCAACACGGATACAAGGGAGCGATCGCGTCATGGCTGGAACATCACCTATGGCAGGCGATCGCCTCCGGCGCCGATGTTTCGTTCGAAGAGGCGCTGGTGCAGGCCCTCGCGGGTCCCACAGGCGGCGAGAAGGTAGCGCCAGTGTCGTGGGAAGGACAGACGTATGTGTTCGATATCCAGGCCAGCGAAGCGGCGCGGCTCCGGCGCTTTCGCGAGCGTCGAAGCGTCTCCTCGCTCGACGCGACGATTCGGATCCGCGATCGCGCGACGAAGCTTGCCGCCGGCGCGATCGGGACGCACGCGATCGAGGACACGCTTGTCGAGGTCCGCTCGGCGCTCGCAAAACTGCCTAATACCGCCAAGACGATTCAGCAGCTGACCAATCCGCCGCCGCAAGCGGCCGAGGTAGCCCGCGTTCTCCTCGATGCCGTGGACGCTCTGACCGGCGACAGCCTCTTGGCGTTCTCCTACGCCGTCGATTGGAGCGACGCGCGGGGGGCGGCGCGTCTGGATCGCGAGCTGCCTCGCCGGCACAATTTTCGACTGACGGCCCTGCCGAGCGCAGCGCGAGCCCGTCACGCGTGGGCCGTGCCACGCCTCGTGTTCAGACCGGGTGAGCCGTGGCACGTGGAAGGGGCCGCACTGGGACTGGACCTGGCACTCGCCTCACTTGCGCTGCGGCCGATAGATGACGCGCCGCGATCGCGCGAGCCTCGAATGCCAAGCACGAATCGTGATTCGTTCGTGACCAGCCTCGGTCTCCTGAACGTGTTTGCGTTGCGAAATGCCGATGGGAACGCCCTCGCCGAGGCCATCGCCCGCGGCGAGAGCCGCGTCGATGCCCTGACCCGCCCTGGGAGTGACGCGACCGCTGTGATCGACGAGATCACGATGGACGGCTGGCGCGCACGCGCACTGCGTTGGAGCGTCGAGCACGCGCCCGACCGTGTGCCGGCGTTGTTCTCGATGACTGAGCTTCTTCGCCTCGGTGGCGCTGGCGACGGCGAGGCGCAGGCCTGGGGGATGTCGGCGCTCGATGTATTGGGCTGCCTGTGCAGCTACCTGCCGCCGCCTGGTCTGCAAACGGCGTTCTCCGGACGTCCTCAGATTGGCGGCCTGCTGCCGGTCACCGTCCCCGATCTCCACTTACGTGTGGCGGTCGTCCTGAGCGAGCTGCGCTTGCCGGCGGCGCTCGCCAAGAACGTGCTCCAAGCGGCGCTCTACGATCTTTTGATCGATGTCACTCCGCTGTATCCGGACGACTGGCTCGCGTACGTTCGCCGCGCGCGTGATCTATCCCGCGAGCGGATCGAGGATTATCTGGCGGCGGTCACCGCCTCTGGCGATCTCCTTTCCCCGCTCCCGTCGGCGAGGCGGCTGCCATGATCACCCACGCGCGCAGCACGCTGCCGCTTTTGGCGGCGCTTGCCGCCGCGTGGTCTCCGTGCGCGTACTCGCTGCAGGCGAAGGGTTACGCCGGCGAGGCGGGGCAAGCGCTCGATCAGCCTGGTCACGCCGTTTCTCAGCGAGCTCGAGTCGTGTCACCCGCCGACGGCGCGCTTGTCAGCGGACCAACCGCGCTGCGCGCGCATGTGGATCCGGCTGCGGATGCGACTTCGAGCATTGTCTTCTTCGTCGATGGCCATGAAGTCTGCCGGCGCACGGATGCGCCGTTCGAATGCGACTGGGATGCGGGCACTGCCATCACCTCGCACCTGGTGCGGCTGGTCGTCAACCTGCGTTCCGGCGGACGACTCGTGCACACGGTCCGCACCGGAAGCGTGTCGTTTGCGGAGGCCGTAGCCGTCGATGGTGTGCAGGTGACGGTGACGGTCACCGATGATCGCGGCCGGTATGTGAAGAGACTCCCGCGTTCGGCCTTCCACGTATTCGAGGACGGCAAGCAGCAGAAAGTTTCGCACTTCTACTCGGACGAGGCGCCGCTGGAGCTCGTCGTCGCGCTCGACCTGAGCACGAGCATTGCAGAGGCGCTGCCGGAGATGAAACGCGCGGTGTCCGCATTTCTGGGTGCGGTGCCGCCGCAACACCGTCTGACGCTTCTTGGCTTCAACGACGATGTGTTCACGCTGCTGCCCAGGACGGCCGATGTCACGCAGCGCGAGCGGGTCGTAAAGACGCTGTCTGCGTGGGGCTTGACCGCGCTGTATGAAGCTATCATCCAAGGGGTCGAGATACTCGGTTCGAAGCCTGGCCGCAAAGCCGTGCTCGTGTTCACCGATGGAGAGGATCAGGGTAGTCACCTGACGTTGGAGGACCTCGAGCAAACACTGCAGTCGAGCGATCTCGTCCTGTACATCATCGGACAAGGTCGCGGTGCAGCCAGCCAGCCGTCGAAACAGTTGATGGATCGGCTATCGCGGCCAACCGGCGGGCGGACGATTTCGACCACGAGTATCGATGCGCTGCAGGGCGCATTCGCCGATCTGTTCGAAGAGATGTCGCACCAGTACGTTCTTGGCTATCAGGCACCGGCCGACGCGCCCGACGATCGCTGGCGCCAGATTACCGTCAAGGTGGACGGCGATTACAAGGTACGCGCGAGGCAGGGGTATCGCACGACCCGCAGGTGACCATCACGCGACGTCGGCGGAACGCTACGAACCCGCACAGGATTCACGGTATAACGTGGCGTCGGCATGCGCCGACCGCAATCGGTATGGCCGTTCTGACCGCAGGCCAGGCGGTTCGCCAAAATCACGCCCTGAACAAGCGGTGTTGGCTGCAATCTCACAGCCGAGGTTGCGGTCATCGTACGCAGCAAGAAGGAGTTGTATGAAGCGGACACGCACTTCAGGCGCGATCTCTGCGCTGGCGCTCTCCACTTTGCTCGTGTCGATTACCACCGAGATTGCCGACGCGCAGAGACGGCGTCTTCTGACCGGCGAGCGCGCGGGAAGAATGGGCGGCTACGAGGTCGTGGAGAACTGGCCAAAGCCGCTGCCCGATACTGACCTCTCGCATGATGGGTGGACGTGGGGATCGGGCTGCGGCGCGTGGGCCGAGAGCCCCGACAAAGTCTGGGTCTGCCAGCGCGGCGAACTCGAGCTTCCGATAGGCGCCAAGCCGTGGACGTTTGCCGGCCTGCTCAAGCCGCCGCGCACCAACACCGGCCGTTGGCCCTATTCCGGCACCGATCCGGGCTACAAGCTGCGCCGGCACCATGTCGTCTTCGCTGTGGATCGCGAGGGCAAGACGATCGTCGAGTGGCTCCAGCACGACAAGTATCTCGCGCCACCGCAGCGCTCGGGCCCTGGATCGGTGTCACGCGGCCCTCACAAGATTCTGATGAATCCGTACGATCCAGCGAAGCATCTTTGGATCGTGGACGACGACATGCACGAAATCAACGTGTTCACCAACGACGGCAAGCTGGTGAAGACGATGGGCGTGCGGGGAGTGCCGGGACGTGGACCGAACAACTTCAATCGCGTGACCGACATCGCGTGGCTCCCCGACGGCACGTTCTTCGTCGCCGACGGGTATGCCGGCGTGCGCGTCGCTAAGTACGACAAGGACGGCAAGTTCCTCTTCGACTGGGGGCAGACGCCGTACAACCCGGACAACCCGGGGCCGAACGAGTTCTTCTCGGTGCATAGCATCGGGATCAGCCGCGACCGCCGGATTTTCGTCGCTGATCGCGAGCACCACCGGATGCAGGTGTTCGACGAACACGGCAAGTTCCTCGCCATGTGGCCGACCGGGCACAACTCGGCCGTGTTGGCGCACGTCGTCACCGAAGACGATCACGTCTGGGTGGCGGATTGGACCACCGACAGGCTGGTCAAGTACACTTGAACGGCCGATACATCCTCGATATCGGCGGACCAGGCGCCCTGCCCGGACAGTTCGACGGCGTGCATCAGATTCACGTCGATCGCGACGGCACTCTCTACGTCACCGAAGTGTCCAACGACCGCTCGCAGAAGTTCCGGCCGCGGCCCGACGCCGATCCCGCGCAGCTGGTGGCGCCGATGGTAGGCGCACGGACACAATGGCAATGACCGGCAGACTCCAGCTGACCACCGCGGCACTCGTCGTTGTATGTGCGGCTCCGGCCTACGGTCAGGAGCACATTCGCGTTCCCGAGCGGCAAAGCCATACCGACGTGAAGGCGGAGTCCTCGTCCGGATCGATCGTGCTCGTGCTGATCCCGAGCGGCACTGTGCTGCCTTTGGTGAAACGACAGGGCGAATGGCTGCAGGTGAGGCTCTCGCCGGAACTGCGCACGACCGGGATTCCGATGCGTTGGTATGCCAACGAACAGCTCGGGTTCGTGCACGAGTCGACCGTCGACGTCGTCAAGGGGCCGGTGCCGCCTCCGAAACGGATGATGCCGGAACCGCCAATCAGTCAACCGCCTCGCGAATATGTGCGTGTTCCCGCGCGCCAGACCAATACGGACGTGAAGGCCGGGCCGAATTCAACATCAATCGTGCTGCTGCTTGTGCCAAGCGGCACGATCTTTCCGGTCGTCGGGCGCCGTGGCGAGTGGATTGAAGTTGCGCTCTCGCCGGAGCTCCGCAGAGTAGGCACGCCGATGCGTTGGTACGAGGACGAACGTGCGGGGTTCGTGCACGAATCCACAGTGGAGACGTTCAAAAGGTAAGCAGGCAGTCGTGG
The DNA here is from genome assembly GCA_963807105.1 of uncultured Acidobacteriota bacterium. Taxonomy (GTDB): domain Bacteria; phylum Acidobacteriota; class Vicinamibacteria; order Vicinamibacterales; family UBA2999; genus DASPWV01. Next base: position 560,526 of record CAWEAM010000009.1, read on the forward strand.
CGGAAGGTTCACGCGTCGCCGACCGTCTCGCCGGCGCTCGCAGCGTCCGGTTCTGCGCTCGGCATCGGCAGCATCGTGCCCGAGCTTCGACAGCCGGTGCCGCGCATGCCCATTGTGGTAAGGGTGACTGCGACGGCACTGGTGCTGCGCGGTGCGGTCGTGCGGCGCCGCAAAGGCATCGCTCCACACAAACCAGCCGGACGCCCGGAAGTGGGGCGGCGCGGCCAAAGGCTGATATAGACCTTCATTGTTTGCCATCGGCCACTCGCCGCGACCGCCGCCCACTCCTGACGCTCACGTGCTGCCGCACCCAAGGCCTACTTGACCAACTCCTTGACTGGATATTTCTTGAAGGCCTTTTCGATCGCCTTGATGGCGTGCTTGTCGAGATCGTTTCCGACTTCGTCGGTGACCTGCGCACGGTAGACCAGCCTGCCCGATTCGCGCTCGATCACGTCGACGGTCAACGACTCCTCGAGATAGCGGCGCGTCCAGATGTCGTTGTAGTACGGGGCTCCCCAGTAGTAGCGGTATCGGCCCCAGTACCTTCTGTATGGGCCGAAGCCCGAGTTGACGATCTCGGTGCGCTCGCTGTCGCGGCCGGAGACGCGAACGATGACATCTGCGCCGAGCTCGGTCTGCGCGAGGCCGCGGGCCCGAAGCTCCCGTCCCACGGCAAAGTGCAGACGGTCTTCCGCGAGCGCATTCCGCTCGTCGAGTGAGCCGTCGCTGCGAACGAGCTGCCCTATCTCGACGGCAAACGTCCGGTATCTCGTGAAGTCGTTGGCGCGATTGAAATCGACGCGCACGTCGGCGGTTGCCAGGGACGGAAGCGCCAGAAGTAGTGTCGCTGCAATGAGTGTTCTCAACATTGTCGTTCCTTGAAGAGGACGCTGAGTGGCGCTGAAAAACAGGTCCTCATCTTGGTAGACGACGCTTCGCGAGCGAGAGTTGCGAGACGAAGATGTGCGTGTTACGGCGAGGTAACGCGCAACGTGCAGGCAGGTTCTGGCATCAAAGTGATGGGAGCTTCAACAGTCCGGCCAGGGGCGCTACTGGAGGTGCTTGATCAGAATCACTTCGTTGCCGGGTTCGTTGTAGACGAGCTCGTCGGCGACCGACCGGGCGATCAGCATCCCGAATCCGCCGGGTCGCATCCCCTTCTCGGCGCGCAGCATCGTCGAAGTCAGCACCGCATCAGGGTCGGAGGATTGCGCCGCATGATCGACGGTCGACGTGCGGAACCCCGCTCCCGGATCCTTGACGTGATACACCAGCGCGCGCGCGGTTCTCGCGGCGGTGACCTCGATCACCTGCTCGGGGTCGAAACTTCCTCCGTGTTCCATGGCATTGAGCAGGATCTCGCGGAAGGCGGTGAAGAGCAGGTCGTGATCGTCGGGCAGCAATCGCGACTGCAATTCGGTGATGAACCGCACCAGCCGATCCGCCGTGAGCAGGTGACAGGAGACACGCAACGTCAACCAGTGATCCAGGCCGGAGACGACCTGGATCGCATCCCGCCACGTCTCCGACTCGAGGGCGCTCTTCGCCATGTCGGTGATCGACATCGCGTCGAAGGGCGACGTGAAGCACGCGAACGCGCGGGCGCGGATTGTCGCTACGACATCGGCGGGCGTGGCTTCGGCCGCGAGGACGATGACCCGCACGGCGGGGCGGACGCGCTCGAGCTCGGCGGCGAGCGCCAGATCCTCGGCAACGGTGCTCGTCGGGTCGGTGATGACAACGTCGATGGCCTTGTTGCGCGCTCGGTGTACGGCCTCGACGTTGCCACTGCAGATGTCAAACTCATGCCCGGCCCGGGTCAGCATCTCTTCGAGCATTGCCGCAAGAGGCGCGTGAGGACGAATCGCTAGTACTCGCCGCAGCATCGTGGATGGTTCCTTGGACTGAGTCGTGTTCACGGCAACAGGCTGCGCTACGCGCGCGGCAGCCAGCCTCGTCCGGCGATTCCACCGCCGCTGCTCGTGAGCTGAAACGCGAGACGCCGGCCGTCCTCGATGGTCAAGATCAATGAATCGGGACCGGCGAGGACGACGGCCTCGTGGATGCCGGTGAGGTCGATGTGGCCATCGATTCTGGGGTCCGCCTTCCGGTCTTCGCCGGCCGCCGCCGGCCGTTCGTCGTCGGCCCAGAGCGACAGCTCGTAACGGGCCATGCGGAGCAGCCGTTCGCCGGCATGGATGGCACCGGTCCCGCTCAACGTTTCGAGCAGCCGTTTCGTCATCAGATCCTCCAGTGCGGCGGATCTTACTCCTGGATCGAGCTTGTGTCCCAGAAGAGCGGCTGACCGCCGAATGGCCTACCAGAGCGGCCGGAGACGCACCGGTCGGCCGTCCGCGTCGCGCTGCGTCCGGACGTCGGTCCACACCATGCGGGCACAGACGAACAATGCCCGAACCCTCCATGGCAGGCGCGCCATCGCGCCCGCCCGCGACCGTTCCGCGTTCAGCGCACGCGTGAAGGGTGTCTCGTTACGCTCGTAATGTTTGCTGGCGAGATTCAGCAACCCCGCCAATTGAACTGCCCGGCTGTGAGTCATGGTTCCCGTCCTCGATATCCGTCTCCGTTGCGCTAACGCCGCGCCATGATTGACCATCTGCAAGGACCAGGCCCATCTCGCGCACGGCGCCTGGGACCGCCGGACGCGAGAAACCCTGTTCAGAAGCTGGCAATTGTGAGCGCGCGGCCCGGAGCTCGCTGCCCGCCATGACACTGCCGATCGCCGCGGCGTTCCTTCCCGGAAACAGAAACGTTATCGACCGGATGCTCGATTCTCTACTAAACCCATGACCCCTCGGCACGGCAGTAGTAGACTCCGCACGAGTGATCGGCCGGAATTCCTCCAGCCGTGCCGAACGACTATAGAGGCGGGGTGAGCGAAAGACACGAACGTCTGGAAGCCCAAATCACACCCGCGCACCCGAGCGACGTTCTCGAGCGTGTCAGCGATGGTGTTGTTGCCCTCGACCGGCAGTGGCGCTACACCTACGTGAACTCGCAAGCCGCCCTGCTCTTCGGACGCAAGCCCCAAGATCTGATTGGGCGCCACATCTGGACTGAATTTCCCGAGGGCGTCGGACAGCCGTTCCATCTCGCGTACGAGCGAGCCATGTACGAGCAGGTCTTCATCGAGATGGAGAACTACTACGAGCCCTGGGACCGCTGGTTCGAGAACCGTATCCATCCGTCACCGGACGGCGTTTCGATCTTCTTTCACGAGATCACCGAGCGGAAACGAGCCGAGCGCATCGCGCTCGAGAACGGCGCTCTACTCCGCGGTCATAACCAAGTGCTCGAGATGATCGCGCGCCGCGAGCCACTGCCGCGCACGCTCGACGTGCTGCTGCAGCTCATCGAGGCGCAGTGTCCCGGCATGCTGACTTCGATCCTGCTGCTCGATCCCGACGGCGTCCACGTCCGCCACGGCGCCGCGCCCAGCTTGCCGGAGTCGTTCGTGCGCGCGCTGGACGGTCAGCGAATCGGCCCGCGCGCCGGCTCGTGCGGCACCGCCGCCTACCGGCGCGAGGCGGTCATCGTCGAGGACATCGCCGCCGATCCGTTGTGGGACGACTACCGCGGCCTCGCGCTGGCGCACGGCCTCCGAGCGTGCTGGTCCACGCCGATTCTCGACGACGAGCGCCAGGTGCTCGGGACGTTTGCGCTCTACTTCCGGGAGCCGGCGCGTCCAACCGAGCGGCACCGTCAGCTCATCGAGCTGTCAACGCATACGGCCGCGATCGCGATCGACAAACATCGTGAAACACAGGCGCTGCACGCGAGCGAGGAGCGGCTGCGTCTGGCGGTCACCCGCGGCAACATTGGAATCTGGGAGTGGTCCATCGCCACCAATCGTCTCGAGCTGAGCGACCGGCTGAAAGCGCTTCTTGGATTCGACGCGGCCGCCGCATTGACACGCACGACCTTTCTCGAGGCGATTCACGCCGACGACCGCGCCGCCGTCGTGTCGGGGCTCGAGCGCGCCGTCGCCAAACGCAGTGCGTTCGACGCCGAGTTCCGCATCGCCCGCGGCGACGCCACGCGCTGGATCGCGGTGACAGGACGGGCTGAATACGATGCTGGCGGTCACCCGATCCGCATGCTCGGCGTCGGTCGCGACCTCACTAAACGGAAGCGCGCCGAGGAGGACACGATCAGGCGCGAGGCGCAACTGGCGGAAGCGCAGCGGCTGGCGCAGCTCGGGAGCTACGAGTGGGATGTCCGGCGCAACACGATCGATCGCTCCGACGAGCTGTGCAGAATCTTCGGCGCGGAACGCGACTCGTTTGCGCCGGCGCTCGAAGGCTATCTCGATCGCGTTCACGCCGACGATCGCCCGACGACGCGACGCCTGATCGAACAGGCGTTTGCCGAGCGCGCGCCTTTCGAGTTCGTCGAGCGCATCGTCCGGCCCGACGGGGTCGTGCGCGTGTTGCACAGTCGTGGTCACTGGATCCTGGACGAAGAGCGTCAGCCGGTGAAGCTGCTCGGGATCTGTCAGGACATCACCGACCGGCGGCAGGCCGAAGACGAGCTGCGCGGCAGTGAGGAGCGCTTCCAGATCGTGGCGCGCGCCACCAACGACGCGATCTGGGATTGGGATCTGGTCGCCGGCACCGTGTGGTGGAACCAGGGGATCACGACACTGTTTCAGTACGCCAGCGGTGACGTCGGCGCCAGCATCGAGTGGAAGATCGATCGGATCCATGGCGACGACCTGACCAGCATCCGCGAGGGTGTGCATGCGGTGATGCAGGCTGGAGGGCAGTTCTGGTCCGGCGAATACCGCTTCCGGCGGGCGGACGGATCGTACGCGGTGGTGTTCGACCGTGCGTTTCTCATCTACGACTCCGACGGCCGGCCGGTCCGGGTGATCGGAGCGATCGCGGACATCACCGAGCGGAAGCAGGCGCTGGAGGTGCTCGAGCAGCGCGTGGCCCGCCGCACGGCGCAACTGCAGGACAAGAATCGCCAGCTCGAGACCGAGGTGGTGCAACGGCAGCGGGTCGCCGAGCTGTTGCGCGCCCGCAACGAAGAGCTCAAGGCATTTGCCTACACGGTGTCGCACGACCTCAAAGCGCCGCTGCGCGGAATCTCCGGGTACGCGCAAGAGCTGAAGCGGCGGCATCTTGCCGGTCTCGGCGAGCGCGCGGTCTGGTGCATTGACTGCATCGTCACCGCCGCGCACAACCTCGACCGGCTGATCGAAGACCTGCTGCTCTACTCGCGCCTCGACGCCGAAACGCCATCGGCCACTCTCGTCGAGTTGCAGCCGATCATCGATGCCATCCTGGCCGATCGAAAGGCGCAGATCCAGGAGCAGAAAGCCGAAGTCGAAATCGCGCTCAGCGTGCCCAGGCTCCACACCTGGGAACGCGGGCTCGTGCAGGTCGTATCGAATCTCCTCGACAATGCGCTCAAATACAGCAGGAACGCCACGCCGCCGCGGGTGCGGATCGAGAGCCAGCCGCGTGATGCCGGCACCCGCATTGTCGTTTCCGATAACGGGATTGGCTTCGACATGAAATACCGCGAGCGGATCTTCGGCCTGTTCAATCGTCTCGTGAGGCAGGAAGAGTACGAGGGCACTGGAGCGGGCCTCGCGATCGTGAAGAAGCTGGTGGACAAAGCCGGCGGCAAGGTCTGGGCCGAATCCGTTCCCGGCGGCGGCGCTCAATTCTTCGTCGAACTGCCATCCGCCCCTCCGACCTGAACGGCGAGCCTCGATGACCACCCTGGTGCGACCGATCCTCCTCGTCGAGGACAACCTCATGGACGTCGATCTGACGCTGCAGGCGTTTACCGATCACGGCGTCGCCAATCCAATCGTCGTGTGCCGCGACGGCGAGGAAGCGCTCGGCTACATGGAAGCCCACGCGTCGGTCACCGACTCGCAGCTCCCGATACTCGTGCTCCTCGATCTGCGGCTGCCGAAAGTCGATGGCATCGAGGTGCTGCGATGGGCGCGCCAGCACCCGGTGTGGCGGCAGATACCGGTCATCGTGCTGACGACCTCGCGCGAGAATTCCGACATCGAGTCCGCCTACCGCCTCGGCGTCAACTCGTACATCATCAAGCCAGTTGATTTCGCAACCTTCACCGACGTCGTGAAGACGATCCAGCATCTATTGGCTGCTTACCAACGTGCCGCCGTTCTCGGACGGCCGCCCGATCTGACGTGATGAGCGAACGCCTGCGGGTCCTTTACGCGGAAGACAACGTGTTCGACGCCGACCAGGTCGTGACGTATGCGGCGGACCATGCGCCGGACCTCGCGATCGAGGTCGTCGATTCCGGGGCGCAGTGCCTTGCACGGCTGGCCGATGGCGGATACGACGCCCTGCTCCTCGACAACCACTTGCCCGACCTTGACGGATCCGACGTGTTGATGGAGCTGTCCGCCCGCAATCAGTCGTTACCGATTGTCGTCGTCACCGGCGTCGGCGACGAGGAGCTGGTGGTCAAAGTGCTCGGCCTCGGCGCCATCGACTACCTGCCGAAGCAGGGCTCGTATTTCGAACGCGTGCCGGCGGTGATCAGGAAGGCCGTCGTCGAACATCACAGTCTTCCCGAGCGCCACACAGTCGGCCGGCGGCGGCCGCGCCGGGTGCTCTACGTGGAGCGGCATGTCTTCGACGTCGATCTCACGCTGGCGCATTTTGCCGATGCCGCGCCGCATTTGACGGTCGAAGTCGCGCGATCCGCGGCCGACGCGCTGGCGTGGCTTCAGCAAGAGTCGTTCGACCTGGTGCTCACGGATCTGCGAATGGCCGACCTCTCGGCGCTCGATCTGCTCAAGGCCGCACGATCGCGCAGCGTCAATGTACCCTTCATCGTGATCACGGGGCAGGGAGACGAGCGCGCCGCGCTCGCGGCGATGAAACTGGGCGCCTATGACTACATCGTCAAGCGCGACAACTATCTGACGCAGCTGCCCTATGCGATCGATCACGCGATTGCGCGGTTCGAGCTCGAGCGCGTCAATCGGCGCCTCGAAGCCGAGCTCGCCGAGCGCAAGAGAGCGGAAGCCGACCTGCGCGAACATGCGGCGGCGCTCGCCGACGCCGCGCGTCAGAAGGAGGAATTCCTCGCCATGCTGGGGCACGAGCTGCGAAATCCGCTCGCGCCCATTCGCACTGCGCTCGAGTTGCTGCGGCGGTTCACGACCGAACACCCGCTCGCCACCAAGTCGCACCAGGTCGTCGATCGGCAGATCACGCACATGGTCAGGCTGCTCGACGATGTACTCGACGTCGCGCGGATCACGAGCGGCCGCATCAAGCTCGACATGCAGCAGGTGGATCTGCGGGCGGCCGTCGTGGAGGCGATCGACTCCACCCGCCCGCTGATCGAGGCGCGCAAGCACCGGCTCCAGACGACGCTGCCGGACGAGCCGCTGCCTGTGCGCGGAGACATGACGCGCCTCGTGCAGGTGGGCGTGAACCTGTTGAACAACGCTGCCAAGTACACCGACGAGGGCGGCACGATTGACGTCACCGCCATGCGCGAGGGCCCGTCGGCGGTGCTGCGCGTGACCGACACCGGCGCGGGCGTGTCACCGCGCCTGCTGCCCAGGATTTTCGACCTGTTCACGCAGGACGACCGGACGCTCGATCGCGCGAAAGGCGGCCTCGGCCTTGGGCTGACGCTGGTCCGGCGGATCACGGAGCTGCACGGCGGCAGCGTCAAGGCCGAAAGCGAGGGGCTTGGCTGCGGCAGCGCGTTCACCGTCTCGGTGCCATTGCTCGTGGCGCATGGCGCCGCGCCGCTTGCCCACAGCGCACGCTCCGAGCCGTCCGCGCCCGTTCCACTGCGATGCCTCATCGTCGAGGACAACGTCGATGCCGCCGAAATGCTCCGCGTCGCGTTGGAGCTCGAGAAGCACACCGTGCGTCTCGCCTTCGACGGTCAGGACGCGATTACCGCAGCGTCGTCGTTCCGGCCCGACGTCGATCGTGCTCGACATCGGGCTGCCGCGCCTCAATGGTTATGATGCCGCGCGGGCGATCCGTCAGCTGCCGGGATTGCAGGACGTCGTGATCCTCGCCGCCACCGGGTACGGTCAGGAGGCCGACCGTCAGCAGAGCCGCGACGCGGGGATCGATCACCATCTCGTCAAGCCGGTCACGCTCGACGCTTTGCGTCGCGCGATGGCCGCCGCCCGGCAAACACGCGCGCGCGAGAGCCAGACCTGACGAGGGCCCTCCTCGCAAGCTTCTGATTGCAGACCATCATTGCGCCAGAATGCGGCTCGCCGGAAGGCTTCGCGCTCGTCGAAGCGTAACTGCGAGGGCCGCTACTGGCGGCGCGCCGACCGCGCATGCGCGCACGGCTCAGCGCGAAGGATCAATCGCTTCCGGCCACAGGCGATAGATCGACAGGTCGTGGTGGTACTCGGCGCGCTGCCGGCCGCGCGTCCGTTCGTCCCACGACACCGTCGCCACAAACGGCGCGGCGCGATCCTCGCGTGCGAGCAGTGTTGTTGCGCCGTCCCAGAAGAGCCGCAGGACTCGCCCCGGTCGCAGCACGCCGAGTTGTCGATAGACCGGCAGGCTCGAGACGTCGAGCGTACCGCCCAGGCCGGTCAGCGGCCGCGAAAACTCGACGCGCACCGACGTGGCCACCGCACTCGATCGGAACGACTTCCATCTCCAGCCCGGACACTTCGCAAAACGACGCTTTGACCGAGTTGCCGGCATCCAGCTCGCCGTTGATGACCACCAGAAAGTTGAAAGCGGAGCACGGGTCCTCACGAAAGACAGCCATGCGCAGCTCCCTTGTCGAATAGCGGCAGACGAGACGTAATCGTATCCTGTTCCGCGGTTGGCAATCGGCCGCGCTCGCCGTAAGCTTTGCGCGGCAGCGAGGAGGCAGGATGGCGAGATCGATGAAATCTGCAGGCGGCGCAGGGGGCCGGCGCGCGCGCGCGATGAAGGCGTCGTCGGCGATCGAGCGGCAGGGCGAGTCGTTGAGCGTGGTCGTCTCCGGCGGGCAATCGACAACCGTGGGCGGTGCGCAGACCGTAACGGTTGGCGCCGCGCAGACTCTTACCGTCGGCGCGAGCCGTTCAACAGCGGTCGGGGCCGACCGGACGACGACGATTGGCGGGGGAGAGGCGGTCAGGATCGCCAAATCGCGCGTGGTCGCGATCGGCAAGGACGACAGGCTCGAAGTTGCCAACGATCTGACGGTGATTGTCGGCGGCAAGGTACTGGTGCGCGCTGGACAGGAGCTGCGGATCGAGGTTGGCGATGCGTCGCTGGTGCTCAAGGCCAACGGCGACATCCAGTTGCGCGGCAAGAAGATCGCGATCGAAGGCAGCGCCGATGTGCACCTGAAAGGCGCCAAGGTCCATACCAACTGAGCCCGTGCGAGACGCTCGCGACGGACGCAGCACCCGCCCGCGACTCGGCGCACTCTGGCGCTCCGGTTTACGCCGCGGCAGTCGATCGATGCCCGCGACCACCCGAACTCGTCGGTGAGCGGCCTGAACAAGACCGGAAACGAGAAGAACACGAGCGACGCGAAGAAGACACCGACGCCGGCAGCGCCAGCGACACGCCACCCTTCGTAGTACACACTCGCTTCCGTCAGGGACCTGCGTCACCGCCGTCGCCTCCGGGGCGGTTCATCCTCCTTCCACACGCTCATCGGCGACCCGTCGATCGTTGCCGAAGCGTGCCCGCGCGCGCCGACCGAACCGTCGCGGCGGACCTGGCCGATCGCGCCAGATGCGGCCGGAGCAGGGCGTCGAGGTCGCGGGAGAGCCAGCGGGCGGCCGGACCGTCGCGGTAGAACGCCCAGGCGAGCAGCGAGCCTCCGAGCACCGCCTCGATCAGCCGCGCCAGCGTGCGCGGGTCGATTCTTGGCGTCAGAGCGCCGGCATCGACGGCGTCGCGCACCAGCCGGAGGAGGCCGTCGCGGGTGCGGCGCGCCTGGCCGCGCACGCGCGCGGTCAGGGCGGGATCGGTCAGATCCTGGAGCAGATAGGCGAGGTTGCGGGCGACCGCCGCTGGTGATTGCGCCATCCCTGCATAGCAGTTGGCATAGGCGCGGATTGCCGCCAGCGGCGAGCGATGGCGCGCGTGCAGATCGGCGAAAAGATCCGGCGTCGTGGCGGTGACCCGTTTCGCCAGCGCAAGCTGCAGACCGCGCCGCGATCCGAATCGCTGCACCAGCGCGGCGGAGGTGACGCCTGCTTCTTCAGCGATCGCCGCCAGCGTCAGCTCCGATGGTCCAACCCGTCCCATCAGTCGCAGGGCCGCGGCAAAGACCTGCTCGTCAGTCGCTTTCTTTGGCCGCGGGCTCATTGCGATGGGCTCGCCATTGACAGTTTCTAAATTGTACTTTAGATTCATCCTCCTTCGCAGGGAGGTGTTCATGCTTCTCCGGGATGCGCGAGATGAGGCGAGTCCGCTACGGCGTCGGAATGAGCCTCAACGGCCTGATTGCCGATCACGACGGCGGCACCGGCTTTCTCGTGTCCGATCCCGCCTACGATTCGGCGCCGTTCTTCGCCTCGATCGACACGGTGATTATGGGCCGCCTCACTTACGAAAGCGCAGTCCGGCAAGGCATGCGCGCCTACGCCGGCCTTGCCAACTACGTGGTCTCACGCACGCTGCCGGCGGCGGAGTATCCCAAAGTCACAGTGCTGCGGGACGCGTTGGCGGTGGCCGACCTGCGCGGCCAGCCAGGCAAGGACATCTGGTTGTGCGGCGGAGGCGTGCTGTTAGCGAGCCTGCTCGCGGCGGGTCTCGTGGACACGATCGAGCTCGGCGTGAGCCCGACGCTGCTAACCACTCAGGGCATCCCGATGCTCGGACTTCAGCATGGCATGCTGGACACGGTGCGGCTGCAGCTGACGCATCATCGCGCGCTGCCGAGCGGACTGCTCGTGCTCGAGTACGACGTCACACACGCCAAGCGACCAGCGCAGGCGTAATCGCCGCCACGCCGCGGCGCCGCCGCCTCGCCCCATCCTCATTCGCTTGCGGGATCCTCAGGATCGTCACCGCTGTCGTTTTCGGCCGGCAGGACATGCGCCAGCTTGGGTTGATTCATCGAGTCGAGCAGCGTGCGAATTTTTTCGGGCGGCATCTGCACACCACTCAACACACCAACCTCCAGCACCATGCACACGAGAATGGATCGCAGACGACCGTTGAGAGACACAGCGCCCCTTTTTGCGCACGCCCGGCGTGCGCGATTCCCGAGGTCAGACGATTCGCGCGACTGAGCTATTGGGAAAATCGGGACACGGGCGGTGCACGGCCGAGCGACGGCTCGAGCAGCGAGACGCGCTGCTCACGAGCGCTGGCGTCGATGGGGCACGGCTGGACGGCGACTGGCGGGCGAACGAGTAGCCACTGCGCCGTGACCAACGGCAGCGGCAGCGCCAACGCCACGGCGGGATTGAAAGCCGCGACGATCGCAAGCGCGATGCAGACAATGGCGACCGACCGCCGGAAGCGGAAGGGCATGGGCTGGCTACCACAACCCTAACGCCGTCACGCCCGGGCGCGCAACGCGCCCTGCCTCGTGACGAGCTTGGGCGGGCGTGGTGATGGCTCGGCATCGGCATCGATCGCGCGGCCCTGTGAAACCGAGTGTCGTTTCAAAGCAAACACCTGGCGGATGTGTGGAGTTATTACTCCGCGTGTTCTGGAGCCCTTCGCGACACTTTCCGGAATAGGGCAGGAGAGTCGCAAACGTGCCAACGGCGACTGGCAAGCCACTTGCACATGCGATTCGCCAGAGTTAAACCGCACATGACCAAGACGACCGAGCAGCCACAGACTTCGAAGCTTTGTTATCTCGATGCCTCGAAGGTGCAGAGCCCGGCAGGCGCCCTGTCCGAGCTCGAAATGTTGACCGCCGACGGCGACTCGTTCGGCAGCATCGAGGGCGTGGTGATCGACGCCGGGGCCCGCCGCGTGCGCTACCTCGACGTCCAGGCGTCGGGCTGGTTCAGGCGACGGCGCTATCTGCTCGATGCCGATCAGTTGGCGCATCTCGAACCGGAGCGGCGCGCGCTTCGTCTACGCGCCGATACAGAGCTCGCCTCGGTCAGCAATCTCGACGCCGCGGCGCTGCGCCGCTTCTCGGACGAGGACTTGGCCGCCGCGTTGTTCTCCAAGCGCGTGGCGTAACGTCGGGACCATCAAGGCGCACCACTTCCGCCGCGCAACCTCAACCCATCCCGCCGTGCGCTTCACGGCCAATCACATTTTGGCCCAGCCCCGTGCGTCGAGCGATCGCGTCACCAGCGCGTCGCTGGCTGAAAAGCGATACACCGGTCACTCCGTGCCGCTGGCGGTCCATCACCAGGACGCTCCCCCCTCTGGGCGGGTGCGCGCGTCAGCTCGATGACCGCGACGCGGCTTGCGTCTGCAAACGTCCGCTCAGCTCGCACCGCCAACGCGCCACCGAGAGCGTTGGCCAGCAGGTCAGCGAAGTCCGGCGTCGGCTTGTCGAAGCCGACGTAGGTGAGAACTCGGCGCCGGCTGTCGTCGCCGGCGAGTCGTGCCGCGGCGGATGCGCAATCGCTCGGCGAACCAAACGACGCTTCGAACACCGGAGTAGCGTCCGGCAACCGACGGCCGGGAGCGCCACCGAGCGAGAGATCTACGCCGCCGTACCACCAGATGGCTGGCAGCGAGAGGTGGGTGGTCACGATCGCATCGCCGGGCTGACGCAGCGCCATCAGCCACGCGACGGCGGAGCGATCGTCGAGGCCGTGGCTTCTGTCGCGAATTCGCCGGAACTCGACGCCGCCCCAACCCCGCCGCAGGATATCTGAAGAGAGATCGAATACGACGACAGCCATCGCCAGCGAGACCATGACTGCGGTGATCTGCTTTCGCCGATAGGCGGTGGCCGCAAGACGCAGCGCGGCGTCGGCGAAGCTCGCGACGCCGAGGTACAAAGCCGGCACCATCCACAGCGCGAGCCGATCGAGCAGCGGCACGATGGCCAGGCCGCCAAGGGCGAACGCGGTCACTGGCAGTGCCAGCAGGACAACCCGTAGATGGCGCGCGGCCATCGCGCTGCCGCCCAGCGCCACGATCCAGAACGCCATCCAGCGATCAGTGCCGACGGGAGTCTCCGCCAGCGGCTGGAACCGTCCACCCAGCCAGGCCATCGTCTGCGCGAAGCCCTGGCCAGGCGGCAGCCCGCCTGCCCAATAGCTCCGCAGATACTCGCTGCCGAGCGTGTGCTGAATCGACAAAGCGAAGTGCGCCGCGAAGGACACGGTGGCAAGTGCGGCGCCTCTGGCATGCTCGACGATCGTGGCTCGCGCTCCGTGGCGGCGCCACGAGATGACGAGCAGCAGAATGACGCAGGCCGGCGTCGCGAGCAGTCCACCGTTTGAAAACCAGTGCGCTAGCGCGGTGCATGCCCAGAACCAGCGCGTGCGCCGCGCCCGCACTGCCGAGTCCTGCGCTTCGGCTGCCGACACCGCCACGGCGGGCAGCAGCAGAGCCCAGAAGGCGTCGGCGGAATAATGTTTGAGCTCCAGCGCGTAGTGCGCGAGCCACGGCGAGATCGCACAGAGCAGGACGAAGAGAGCCGCGGCAATCGGATGAAGCCAGCGGCGGCCTACCCAAACGGCGAGGAGCAGTGTTGCGCCGCCGAAGAGCATCGGCACGAGGCGAAGCGCGATCTCGCCCGTTCCGAACGTCACCAGCGCCGTGCGCTCGAGCACCAGCCACCCGAGCGGCGCGCTTTGACCCATCCAGAGCGGACCGGCGAGCGTCGTCACCGAGCGATCGCGCACGTTGAGCGCGATCATCTCTTCGTCGGCCCACAGCGGCCGCGCCCCCGTCAGCGCCGAGATCTGGATGAGGATTCCGAAAACCGCAACGGCCCCGGCCGCGTCGGCCCATGCCGGCCATCGCGCGCGTAGACGGCTCCAACGGCCAATCCAGCGAAACCACCACGCAAACATGCTGCCGCGCCGGTCGGGAATCGGCACGAGCCACGCGCCGATCGCGCTCGCGAGGGCCAGCAGCGCCGGATTGCGCGGGTTGCGCGACGTCACGGCGACACCGGCCAGCTCGAAGACGATGCCGCCGGTCAGCGCCACCGCGGCCGCCCACAGAAGGGACGCCGCGGACAGAGCGATGAGCGCCCGGCGAAGCCGCATCCACGCGTCCATCAGGCGCGTGCGACCGAAGGCTTCGACGCTCGTACCACCAGCCCGGCTACCGGCGCGCCAGATTCGGTACGCAACTCGGCGTGCCCGATGATCGACTGCAGTCTCACCGCGGCGAGCAGCCGCTCGACATGAGCAGACGCGTGACTGTAACGCCCGTGCAATTCGAGGCGGTACTCCACGCCACTGCCCGAATCCGCCGTGTGCTCGAGCGTGAATACAAACAGCCCTCCAGGACGCAGAGCAGATGCGGCGGCCGCCACGACACGCGTCAGGTCGCCGAAATACACGAGCGTGTCGGCCGCGACAATCAGGTCGAAGGCGTCGGTGTGGTCGCGCAGGAAGTCCGTGAGCTCGGATTTGATCAAGACGTCGTAGACCCCCTTGTTCTTTGCGTGCTCGAGCATGCCCTGGGAGAGGTCGACGCCGACCAGCCTGCGCGCGTATGGCGCAACCAGCGGCCCGCAAAGACCAGTGCCGCAGCCGGCGTCCAGGACCTCGAGCCGTTTGAACGGCACGAGGCTCGAATCCTGAACCATCGCCAGGACGAGCGCCGGCGCGCGATACGAGAGCTGTGCGAGCTTCGACTCGAAGCTGGCGGCAAAACTGTCGAACGTCCGCTCGACGAACGCGTTCGACGCGCGCGCCGGCACCTCCTCGCCGGTGCAGGCGGCGCGCATGTGCAGTGCCACCGGGTCGCCAGGCTCCTCGCTGAGCCACTGTTCGTAGATCTTGATGGCTTCGCTGACTTCGCCGAGGACGCAGTGCGCAAGCGCCAGCAGCCTTCGGGCGTCGCGGTGTTTCGGCCTGAGGGTGATCACCTTGCAGTAGCAAGCCGCCGCCTCTCTGGTGCGCTGCAGGCTGTGCATGAGGATGCCGAGATTGGTGTAGGCGTCGACATGATTCGGATCGATCCGAATCGCGGTGCGATAGGCGGCTTCAGCGTCTGCGGGCTGGCCGGCCGCCCGCAGCACGACGCCGAGGTTGCTGTAGGCATTGGCGTGCGCGGGATCGATATCGATCGCGCGCCGGTAGGCAGCGATCGCGCGTTCCAACGCGCCGGTCGCCTGAAAGACGATGCCGAGATTGCTGTAACAGTCCGCCCGATCCGGCGCGAGCGCGAGGCTCCTCTCGATGAGCGCGACGGCTTGGTCACTGCGTCCTTGCTGATGGGCGAGCACGCCGGCGTAGTGCAAGGCGTCGGGATGGTCGGGCGCGGTGTCGAGCACGCGGCGGTAGAGCTCCTGCGCTTCCACGAGCTGCGCGTTCTTCTGCAGCTGGATGGCGAAGGCGATCGCCTCGTCGAGTGTCAACTCGCGCGGCGCTTCAGACGGCTCCATGATTCGATCGGGCAGCGCCGCCCCGCTCACCCAGGGGCGAGTCGGCGCTTACTTGAACGCCTTGAGGTCGTACTTGAAATGCAAGCCGGCGTCGAGCGATCCATCGATCTTCTGCGGGCGGTACTCCAGCGCGATCTTCGCAAACGACAGGCTGACGCTCTCTGACGCGTCACTAACGCTGCCGCCATGACTGACACTGGTGACGACGACGTCGTTCAGCTTGACGATGAGGTATTCCTGCTGTGCCTGGCCCGGCTTGCGATGCGTGATCGTCGCTTCCTTGAGGTGAGTGCCGGTCGCGCACGCCTCGAGCAGCTGCGGCGTCGCCTTGTCGATGCGGTGCACGATCAGGAGATCCTGAAACGTCGCTTTTCCGGAGCCGATGCCGGTACCAGGACCCGCCGAGCCGCCGCCCGTGACTCCCCACGAGAACGAGAGCACCTCGATCTCGCCCTTGTGTTTGCTATCGAAAGATTCGCCCTTGATGTCGCCGATTTTCGCGAAGATGTCAGAGGGCATCCCGACGCTCCATGCGCGCTCTCCACCGCCTGCTGCAGCCCGTGGCGGCGCGGAAGTGACGCGCGAGCGAAGTGTACAACAGAGGCGCCGGTCGCTTACCCGGGCATTCGGGATATAGTCCCGCAAATTCACTCTCGCTCCTGGGAGGTCTTTTCATGGAACACGAGATTGCACGTCTGCTCGACGAGTTCGAACACGGGAAGCTCACACGCCGGCAGCTGATCCAGAGCCTGGCGATGGCCGTAGTGGTCGCCCCGGCAACTGCCCAGGCGCAGGCGCCGGTGGCCGCACTGTCGGAGAAAGCGCCGTGGAAGACCGTGTGGCTGGATCACATCTCCTATGCGGTTGCCGACTACAAGCGGAGCGCCGCGTTCTACTCCAACCTGATGGGATGGGAGATTCGCAACGACAACGGGACCAACCAGGCGACGCTGAACATCGGCAACATCGGCCAGATCATCATTCGCAATCGGCGCCAGCCCGAAGGCGCGGCTCCGGCAAGCGGCGCCGCCGCGGGCGCGACGGCCGGCCGAGGACCGGCGGACCGCCCGCCACTCACCGGCGTGATCAACCACGTGTCGTACGGTGTCGAGCCGTGGGACACCGAGAAGGTCAAGGCGGAGCTCGAACGGAGAGGACTCAACCCTCGCCCGGACATGGTTGGCGAGAACTTCAAGAGCTTCCACGTGCTCGATCCCGACGGCTGGGATCTGCAGATCAGCAATCAGTCGAAGATCGATTGAGCTGCTCGCAGCCCTGAGGGTCCGCACTTCGTACGCAAGGCAACGAACCGAAGCGTACGCCGCGTGGACCCTTGGCCGGCCAGCACCGAGGACGCGACTCCGTCAATCCTGGCGCAGCGCCGCAACGAGGTCGGTCCGCGCCGCACGCGCTGCGGGGATCATCATGCGCCGAGCGCGACGATGGCAAACAACAGCGCTGCGCCGCCGAGCGAAATCGGATCGGCGGATGCCACGTCGAACAGCAGTCCTTCGAGCGCGCGGCCTGCTACCGCGGCCAGCGCCGCGCAAGCGCGACACCGACCAGAATCAGCGGACGAGTGATGGACGTTGGTTGGGGAAAGACCCGGGTCAGCCGGCGACGGCATGCCGTGAGAGACTGTGGCAATCCCGCGTGCCTCGTCCGTGCCGAAGACCGTGCGCGTGCAAGACGTCGATCTTTCGTACGAGATCGCCGGTGAGGGCCTCGCGGTCCTTTGTATCCAGGGCGTAGGCGTGATCGGCCGGGCCTGGGCACCACAGATCGCCGCGCTGGCGCCGCGCTTTCGCACGATCGCCTTCGACAATCGCGGCATCGGCCACACCGCGCTCGGCAGCGGCGCGCTGACGATCGAGCGCATGGCGGCCGACGCGCTGGCGATCGTGGACGCGGAACGCATCGATCGATTCCATCTGCTCGGTCACTCGATGGGCGGACTGATCGCACAGCACGTGGCGTTGACGGCCCGGTCGCGCGTCGAGAGTCTGTCGCTGCTCTGCACTTTCGCGAATGGCAAGGACGCAACCGCGCTTTCGTGGCGCATGCTGATCGCGGGCTTGCGTTCGCGTGTTGGCACTCGGGCGATGCGGCGTAGCGGCATGATGCGCATGATCATGCCCGACAGCTATCTTCGGACGGTCGATCGCAGACGCCTCGCGGACGAGCTCGCGAAGCTCTTCGGACGCGACCTTGGCGATCAGCCGCCGATCATCGGCCAACAGCTGCGGGCGATGTCGCGTTATTCGGCGGCGCCTCGCCTGCACGAGCTATCTGGCTTGCCCACGCTCGTCGTGAGCGGCGCTCACGATCCGATCGCGCCGCCTCCTCTGGGGCGCGCGATCGCGGATGGCATTGCCGGCGCCCGGTTCGTCGAGTTTGTAGATGCCGGCCACGCGCTGCCCATTCAATGCGCAGACGAAGTGAACGCGCTGTTGCTGAACCATCTCGGTCCCGAGGGTTGAAGTGACTGGTCCTGATTCGGCGTATTCCGTCCCCTTCGGAGCATGGCGAGTGACGAACCTGCGACCGGCCGACGAATGACGCGCATACCCGGCCGGCGGCGCGCCGGCGGCGTCAGATCGGCAATGATGGCTCGCAGAGCAAGGCGGATGTTGCGTTCGTGCGCGGCTGCGATCGTAGTGCTCTTCGCCGCGACCACCGCAAACAAGGCGACGCACGCGAACCAGGTCCAAAGTACCGCCTGGTTCGTTTTCGTGGACGACCTGCATCTCGACTTCCGCAACACTGTGTCGCTTCGCGGGCTGCTCAAGGCAGTCATGGGCGGCCTGGTCGGCGACGGCGATGTCGTCGCAGTTCGCTCCAGCGGCCCGTCGGGGCTGTTTCTGCCCCTCACTTCCGATCGCGCGGCCCACGAGGCGGCCGTGCGGAAGGTGACCGGCAATGGGCTGAAGCCCGGCGACATCGTGTCGGCCGACGGCGCCGCTGACGAGACGCGCTATCGCGCGGCCATCGCGTTCAATGCCGCGCTGGCGATGATGGACGATGTCGACCGCCTGCAAGACCGGCAAGCAGCGTTCGTCTACGTCAGCAACGGCTACCTTCTGCAGGGAGCGTCGAGCGCTTCTCCACCCCGCCGCGCGTGGGGCGCGCGCGGACCGCGCCCGGACGTGGTGAGCGCGTCGCCGCGCGACCAGATGTGGGACGTGATCCGGAAGGCAAGTCAGCTGCGGATCAAGATCTTCACGATCGATCCGCGCGGTCTCGGCGGTCCATTCGCGCCCGATCGCCGGGTGGATCCCGTGATGGAGCGGACATTCCTGTCCGAGACACGCGACAGTCTGCGAGAGCTCGCGCAGCAGACCGGCGGGCTCGCGCTCGAACCCGGTCCGAATCTGGCGGAGACGTTCCAGCGGATCGTGGCCGAGCTCAATCGCTGACGACGCCGCGCACCGCCGGTTCGTCGGATTGCTGTAACCACGGCAGCGTGCGCTGAACCTTGGCCTTGGCGGCGAGACGACGTACGCGGCGAGACCGAAGCCTGAGTGACGCCGATGAGTGGACGAATCCAGGAGGAGGATTCCTCGTCCTTTGGCGGGCTCGCCCGTATAATCCCCGCAAGCGTTCGGCCCTTACCTCGGTGGTCACCTCGGCGCGTACCAAATTACCGCGCCCATCGGCGAAGGAGGGATGGGCCCTTCCGCCATCGCTCGCAACTGACCTCGATCGGCTCGCTTGGTGCTGAGGACATGCATGGGATGCACGTTGATTATCGGACGAGATGAAGATCTCTGCTGCCGGTTGGTGAGCGAGCGCCTGGCGAGTCTTAGCCGAGAAGTTGTGTACCTCCCGGAAGACCGCTTGTTCCCCGGTCTTCAGTTCACCTGGGAGTTGAAGGATGGAGCGTCCTCTGGAGCTTTGGGGCTGGCGCAACAAACCGTCGGCTTCGATCAGGTTGACGGCGTTCTTGCCCGGTTCTCCGGCATTGCGACTTCGCCCGAAGATTACCGGACGAAAGACGGGCAATATTTGAGTGCCGAGTGGCACGCTCTGATGCGAGGGTTCATTCAAGGCCTGGCGTGCCCCGTGGTCAATCGACCACGTCCAGAGCTGTGGTACCGCTCCTCGCTCAGAGCGCCCGAACTCATTTCCCTCGTCCCAGACTTGAGGTTCCGGCTACCCCGGACAATGGTGGCAACGTGTTTCGAGGACGCCCGCACGTTCTTCGATCGTTCCACGGGGCAGATTTGTTATTCGCCGCTGACTTCGTCCTCGAATTACGTCATCAACACTGTCCAGGCAGTTCAGCAGCTTGAACCGCTTGCAGAAGTCCTGCCGTTGTATCTCAGTGAAGTTGTTTCCGGCGAGCCCGTCGACGCGTACGTGGTCGGCACAGACGTTGTTTTCGACGGTACGTCGCATATTGCAGCCGCGGCACATTGCCGTGAGGTGGCAGGGTCGTTAGGGCTGACTTTCTGCCACTTTCGCTTGGTTCGGACCGCTGAAAGAGAGTGGTACTGCATGAGTGTCGATTGTATGCCCACCCTCTTTGAATGCGCCGAACGGACGCGAAACATCATCGTTGGACAACTGGCGGAGATCCTTTGCCCGGAAAGGCAAAGCGGGGCCGCATGATCCTTGTGTGCGGCGTTCTCGGCGACGCCATGATCGAGCTGATGTGCGCCCGTTTGAACGACATGGGGTGCGAGTATGTGTTCCTGGACGAGCTGAGATTTCCTGGGGAGTTCAACGTCAACTGGAATATTTGCGGGAAGCGCGTCACTGGTTTTGTTTCCTCACCGGCGGGCAAGGTCAACCTCGATGACATCACCGGGATATATGTGCGGTATGTGCAGTATCGCGGTCAAAGGAAGCGCGATGGAATCAGCGATCGCGAAGAGGAACTCATCAAGGCCGAGTTCCAGGCGTCTCTCATGCATTTGTTCGACGCCATGCCTTGTGTTGTGGTCAATCGCGTGAGAGCGTCGACCTCGAACGACTCCAAATTGTATCAGCAGCTCCAGCTCTCCTCCTTCGGCTTTCTGACGCCACGGACACTGGTAACCACTCAACCGGAACAAGCAGTCGCATTTTATCGAACCTGCAGGCAACGGATCATCTATAAGTCGTTGAGCGGTATCCGATCCATTGTGCGACGGCTTGAAGAGAAGGACTTGCCTAGACTGACGCTTGTTTGCAACTGTCCGACGCAATTTCAGGAGATAGTGGAAGGAGTAGACATCCGTGTGCATGTTGTGGGCGAAGAGGTCTTTGCCACGGAGTTGAAATCCGCGGCAAGTGACTATCGGTATGCGGCCGGTACCGGCGAGTCTCTGACGGCACGGGCCATCGATATTCCGCCCGCAGTGGCTTCGGCCTGTGTTCGGCTCACCAGGAGTTCGGGTCTGATGCTGTCGGGCATAGATCTGCGCAAGACCAGCGACGACAGGTACTACTGCTTTGAAGTGAACCCATCTCCAGGGTTCATTTTTTATGAACGCACCACCGGACAGCCGATCAGCGAAGCTGTAGCGACATTATTGCGCGGCGCTGCGAAACAGCGTCCCTCGTGACAGTCCAACAGACAGGAGCAACCAATGGCCGACGAACCGTTTATCGCCGATGACAACCGACCGGATTTGACTGTGGACATGGAAGGGAAGGTCGGCGACCTCACCGTTCGGGAACTCGCCACCATCCTTGGGTTCGATCCTCCGCAAGATATAATTAAGGAGGGCAAATCGGAAACGAAAGAGCACAAAGACGCGAAAGACGGCAAAGACCACAAGGAGCGCCAGGATCAGAAGCAGCAGAAGGATGCAAAGGACCAAAAGGACTCGAAGGACCAAAAGGATCAAAAAGACCAGAAAGACTCCAAAGACCAGAAAGAACAAAAAGATACGAAAGACCACAAGGAGAACAAGGACAGCAAGGATGGGGTGTTTGAAGGAAAGATCCGCATAAAGGAATTCATCAAGGATGTCATTAAGGATGTAATAGAGTCCAAACACTTCACACCCGAAACAGTACCCTGAGATCGGTCAGGACGTGGTAGAACACTCGAGCGAACTCGATCAGCTCGTCAAGCGCATCAGCGGACTGGAGCAGGAGATTCAGGAATTGAAAGACACCAAGAAGTGAAAGTCGGAGGGGAGGTACAGCGCCTACGTCGAACCCGGTCCGAATCTAGCGGAGACGTTCCAGCGGATCGTGACCGAGCTCACTCGCTGACGGCCGCCGCGCCAGCGGCCGCCTCCGTCGAGCCACGCCAGCGGCGAGTCCCACTACGTCGCGCAGCGACAAGTCCCTCAACGTCGCGCGGCGACGAGTCCTACGAGGCGCCACGCGCCGAATCCGTCCTCAGACGTTGGCCGCCTTGAGCGCTGCCAGCACGCGTGCGTCCCGGAATGGCACGCGGCGGAGCCGCACGCCGGTGGCGTCGAAGATTGCGTTGGCCACCGCGGCCAGCGTCGGCTTGCACACCGTCTCGCCCGCGCCATAGTGCGGCAGATCCGGACGCTTCGGATTTGGATCGCCGTTCACCAGTACGATGTCGATCTGCGCCGGCGCGTCGGCGTGCGTGAGCGACGGATAGCTGCGCCAGTCCACGCTGGTAATCTTCTCCGTATCGAACGTCACTTCCTCGTGCAGCGTCCGGCTGAGCGAGTGGAGCAATCCGCCTTCGAGCGTGCGGCGCAACGCTTCGGGATTGATCACGAGCCCGCAGTCGTGGGCGCACACGAAGCGCTTGACCCACACATGACCGGTCCGCCGGTTCACTTCGACCTCGGCAATCTCGGCCACCACGGTCTGGCTGCGGTAGGCGTAGGCCATGCCGCGGCCGGTGAGGACGTTGCCCGCATCGCGGCGCTTCGGCGACGGACGGGTGTCCCACTTGAACGTTTCGGCCGCGGCCTTGATCGTCGCGATCGAGCGTGCGCGCTTGAAGCCGCTGTCATCGGCCGTGCTCGCGGTCAAAAGCTTCAAGCGGAAGTCGACGGAATCGGCCTGCGCCGCTGCCGCGAGCTCGTCGATGAACGACTCGGAGGCGAAAGTGACCTGCGGACCATCGGGGTCGCGCAGGTTGCCCGTGCGCAGCGGCGTTTCCCACACCAGCGGGAGCGGGATCACATGCGTGGACTGCCGCCGGCTCGGAATCTCGTACATGTCCGACGGCAGCGACGCGCGGCCGCGCGCCGGCGTCGCCCGGCGCATGCCGGCGAGCTGCGCGATGAGCACGGTGTCGTGCTCGTTGTAGCCGAGATGATTGTGATCGGCAGCGCGCGCGTCGTAGTCGAGCGCAGCGAGCGCGCCCTGTGCGTCGAGGCCGCCGCGCATCTTCACGAGGTACGCCGGCCCTTTCGTGTCCCACGCCGTTTCTTCCTCCCGCATCCACTGCACGCGTACCGGCCGTCCGATCTCCGTCGCCAGAAACGCCGCCTCGAACCCGGCATCGTCTGCCGCGGTGCGCCCGTAGGCCTGCGATCCCTCCATCCAGACGACGCGTACGCGCTCGCGCGGGACCTGGAGAAACTGCGCCACGCCGTTGCGCAGTCCGTACAACTTCATGTCGTTGGAATAGATCGTCATCTGACCGTTCGACGGATCGGCCATCGCGTGCGCCGGGCCGAGCGACACGTGGCCATGGAACGGTACTTCGTATTCCGCCTCGACAACCTTCGCCGCGCCCGCCAGTGCCGCGTCGAAATTGCCCTTCACCACCGGTTCGCCGCTCGACGCGGGCGGCGTGCGGCGCATGTAGTCGAAGAGATCGTCCGACGCAGGGAACGCCGCGGTCGCGGGCTTCGTCCAGTTGACTGTGAGCTGCTGCGCGGCACGGATCGCCTGTTCCTCGCGCTCGCACACGACGGCGACGTAGTTGCCTTTGCTCACCACCTTGACGAACCCCGGCAAGCCTCGCACAGACGATTCGTCGATGCCGGCAAGCGTCGCCCCCGCCACTGGCGGTCGTACGTTGCGGGCGTGCACCATCCCGGGCACCTTGACGTCCACTGCCCATTTGAGCGAGCCGTCCACTTTGGCGGGAATGTCGTAGCGCGGCGGCGACTGCCCGACGATCTTGAGCTCGGGCACCGTCTTCACCTTTGCCGCGCCGGTCGTCGTCTCGGTGTTCTTGCCGGTAAGCGTCACGTTGAACTTCTTGCCGCCGACCAGTTGTCCGTAGGTCACCGTCTTCGACGGATCGCTCTTGACGGAGATGACGCCTTCACTCACCGACAACTGATCCACCGGCACGGCGAGCCGCGCGGCGCCCATCTCCAGCAGGACGCGGCGCGCTTCGGCAGCGACGCGGCGCATCGGCCAGCCATCGGTTTGCAGTGCATCCGATCCGCCCGATCCGCCCTGATCGACCGTGACGTGGGTATTGCCCATCACACAGCTGGTGCGGTCGTACGCCATGTCGAGCTCGTCGGCCATGATCTGGCGAAACGCCGTGCCCGTGCCCTGACCGAGATCGGTTTTGCCGACGAAGAACGTCGCCGTGTTGTCCTCGCGGATCACGATCCACGAATCGAGCTGACGGAAATCGGGATCGAGGTACGGACCATCGCTGCGCGCCGCTGCCTGATCGATCGCCGCGACGAGCGCATCGGCATTCGCGATCGCGCCGATGCCGATGAGCAGATAGCCAGAGCGCGTGATGAACTCTCGTCTGGTGGTCATACCGTCACCTTGGCGGCCCGCTTGATGGCGGCCTGGACGCGGTAATAGGTCATGCAGCGGCAGAGCACGCCGGCCATCCCTTGCCGAATCTCGGCATCGGTCGGGCGAGGATTGCGATCGAGCAGAGCCTTGGCGGTGAGGATTTGCCCGTTCTGGCAGAAGCCGCATGCCGGAACCTGCTCATCAATCCACGCCTGCTGAAGGGGATGAAGCACGCCGTCCTTCGCCAGACCTTCGAGCGTGGTGATCTCGGTGTTCTGCACCGACGACACTGCACGCGTGCACGATCGGACCGCCTGCCCAGCAATGATCACCGTGCACGCCCCGCACTGGCCGAGGCCGCACCCGAATCGCGGGCCGTGCAGATCGAGATCGTTGCGCAGCACGTAGAGCAGCGGTGTGGAGGGCTCGACGTCGACGGTGTGCGTCTTGCCGTTCACCTTGAGAGTGATGTTGCTCATCCGGTGCAGTCTGGCGCGGGACCTGCTGAAAAATCAAGATACGATCGGAGATTGGCCCGGCTCATGCAAGGCCCACGGATGAGGCGATCGATGAAAAGAGTCGAACTCGTTCGGATGTTCGCGGCCGCCGTCGTCTTCGCGCTGACCTCCATCGGCGCCGCCGCGCAGGAGCGCGGGCCCGCCGCGCAAAGCCCTCCTCCACCAGACTCCGCAACCGAGCCGCAGGGCTATCTTCCAGAACCCGACATCGTTCGGCGCGCGGTGATCTTCGCCGACCGCAATCTTCTCGGCAGCGGCGGCGACAAAGCGAACGGATTCTACGTGGACTTCGGCGACCTGATCTCGGGCGCCGGCTGGATAGCGGTCGGCCCGGGCTATCGCCGCTGGTTCGCGGACGAAAAGGTGATGGCCGATACGTCAGCCGTGCTGTCGTGGCGCGGATACAAATCAGTGCAGGGCACGCTCGAGGCTCCTGCGCTCGCCAGGAAGCGCCTCACCATCGGCACTCAGCTTCGCTGGTCCGACTTCGCGCAGGTCAACTTCTTCGGAGTCGGTCCCGACACGCTCGAGTCCAACGAAAGCGAATATCGCATCCGCGCGACGAACCTCGCCGGCTACGCAACAGTGCGCCCGGTCGAGTGGCTCGGCGTGGGTACGCGAATCAGCTGGGTGCAGCCGTCGCTTGATCGGCACGGCGGGTTCTTCAAACGGAGCCTGCCCGACACAATCGATCTGTTCCCCGGCGACATCGTGTTTTCCGTGCCCGACCAGCCGGCATTCGTGCACAGCGAGCTCTCGGTCACGGCCGACACGCGGGATTTCCCCGAGCACCCACTGCGCGGCGGCGTGATTCGCGGCGTGATGTCGAGGTTTTCCGATCGCGACCACGGCCTCTTCACCTTCAATCGGTATGAGGCCGAAGCGGCGCAGTTCGTGCCGGTCGAGGACGGCCGGATTGTGTTCGCCCTTCACGGCTGGCTGGTCACGTCAGACGCCGAGGACGGACACTTCGTGCCCTTTTATCTCCAACCCAACCTCGGCAGCCACAACTCGCTGCGCAGCTTTGCCGACTATCGCTTTCGCGATCGCAACATGCTCCTCGTCAACGTCGAAGCGCGGTTTGCCCTGACGACCCACCTCGAATCCGCGGTGTTCGTCGATGCCGGCAACGTGGCCGCGCGGGTCAGCGATCTCGATCTCGATCGCCGTTCGTATGGCGTCGGACTCCGCCTGCATTCGCGGCGCGCGACATTCGCCCGCGTCGACCTGGCGCAGGGCAGCGAAGGCTGGCGGTTCCTCTTCCGCTTGCACGATCCGTTCAATCTCACACGGCTCACGAGGCGTTGGGCGCCGGTGCCGTTCGTTCATTAGGGAGACGACCGATGAATCGCGTAAGCGTTGCACTTGCCGTCGTCGTGATGGCCGTCGCACTTGCGTCGTGCATGCGCCAGAAGGTGCCTCCGGTAATGAAGGCTACGCCGCCGAGCCCGGACGCATCGCTCTGGGTGCCGCCCACCGACCTGAAGTCGCGCGACGTGTTCTACGGGCCATGGGGCGTGGACAACGCGCCGCTACCGGCCGCGACCTACACGTTCGTCGAGGGCAAGCGCAGCGGCGTCAATCCGGGCATGACCGTCGTCGATCCGCAGGGACGCGAATGGAGCGTCAAGCAGTCGTATCCCGGCGGCGCCGACCAGGAAGGCCGGTCGGAGGTGGTCGTCTCCCGGCTCCTGTCCGCGCTCGGGTATCACCAGCCGCCCGTCTATTACCTGCCGACGTTCACGATCAAGGACGACTGGGGCACTCATACCGAACGCGGCGGCCGCTTCCGGTTGAAGGAAAAAAGCCTCGAAGACCTCGGTCCCTGGTCGTGGTACGAAAACCCTTTCGTCGGGAGCAAGCCGTTTCAGGGACTGCTCGCGCTGCTGATGATGGTCAACAGCACGGATCTGAAGGACAGCAACAACACGCTCTACGAGCATCGTGACGGCAACAGAACGCAGAAGTGGTTCGTCGCTCGCGACGTCGGCGCGTCGCTGGGCGACACGCACCCGTGGGCGCCGCTCAAGGGCGATGCGGAGGCTTTCGAGCGACAGCCATTCATCCTCGGCGTCAACGACGGCCGTGTGAACTTCGCGTACAAGGGGCTCTATTCCCATCTTGTCCGAGACCGTATCGCTCCGGAAGATGTCGCGTGGGTGGCGGATCTGCTGTCGCAGTTGACCGATCGCCAGTGGCAGGACGCGTTTCGCGCCGGCGGCTTCGAGCGCGAGGCCGCCGACCGCTTCATCCGCAAGATGAAAGAGAAAATCGGCGAAGGCCGGACGCTCGCGCGCCGCGCCGCCGCAGAATGAGCTGCGGCGTGGAGGCCACTCCGTGGAGGAGTTGCCAGTGAGCGGCCAATCAAACAGGACTCACGGCCCCTCGCTCTTCGTCACGCTCTAGGGCACGACGACGGTGACAGGCGGTGACGACCGATGTCCCGCAGCTGTTACGTGAGTTCACGGCGATTGTGTAAGAGCCCGGACCGACGCTGCCCGACAGACTGCGCGTCGTCACCGGGATCTCTGTCGAACTCGCAGGCGCATGCCGCTCACATGTTCATGATGAAGCGTACCTACGATGTATCCGCGGACGGGCCAGCGGTTTCTCATCAGCGACTGCAGCGAGCTTCGTCGTCGTGCTCAACTTCTTCGAGGAGCTGCAGGCAAAGCTGCCGTCGGCGCGATAAACGATTAGGCTCGATAACGACGTCACCATCAGCAACGAACAATCTTATTCTGGGAATGGTGTGGTGGCGCAATAAAGGCAGGCCCAACCATCATGTGCAGCATCTTTCCAGGTGCTGCCTTTGCGAACATAGGATAGGGGCGCCATCCTGGCGTCGAACATCTTTTGCCAACGTGGCAATGTCTCCAATCCCTCCACATAAATTCCGCCATACCGATCGTCGAACATATGGCTTTTGAGATAATGCCAGACCGCTTTCAAATGACGTTTATACATTTCATTATTGCCGAAGGTTACACAGGCGGCCCACAACGCTTTGACGGCTTCGGTTTGCACCCACCAGGACTTACAACGGACGCTCAAGTCGTGTCCCTGCAGATGGCGTACTGGAATGGCCGGGCCAGCATGAACGAAACCGCCGCCAATTGCGTCGAATCCGAATTGGAGCGCCGTCTCCAGAAGCCGAACGACGCAGGTCGTCATGGTAGATGCCATTTCCGGCTCCATCAGATCGCGGATCGCCAACAACCGATGCACGGTCTGGAATGATGTCCCCCAATAGGTGATGTAAGGCACTGGCGTCCAATCCGGCAAGCAGAAATACCACAAGGCGCCGGTAGGGTTCGTCATGCGCTGACAGATGATGCGCGCCAATTCGTGCAAGCGTTCTTCGACTTTGGGATCGGGCCATGCTCGATAAAGGTCTGTCAGGGTTTCCAGCATATCGGACTGGACGTTGGCGTCTTTCAAGCCGATCGGGGTGTCGACCGTATCTCTAACTGCCGGCCAGGGACATGCTGAAGGGCTTTTGATGATTTCGCCGTTTTCCTTCAAGAAGCCAAAATACCCGCCGTGATCGCGATCGTGCGCGTGTTCTTCCAGCCAGTTGAAACCCTCTTTCGCCAGCTCCAAAGCGCAGACTTCACCGATCGCCGCATGGACGGCGACACAGGCATTAATGGCGTACGCCATGCCGTGAGCATGTTTGGTACGCCCCTCGAGAGGCTCGCCCTGGCGATCGAGGAGATGAAACCACCCGCCCAACCGGCGATCCCACATGGTGTCTCGCAAATAGCGAAACCCATGGGTGACCGCTTGCCGCAAGCGGTCATCGCTGGGACGATGCAGTAGGAGGTCGGCAGCTATCCAGGTTTGGCGAGATTGGAACTCCAATAACTTGTGGTGTGGCCCACAATGGCGCCATTGCCGGTCGAAATCACACAAGAACCCCCCCGTTGTAAATCCAGACAACGGGGAAACCAGGCTTCGACCGTATGCCGTTGTACGATCGCCCGCAATTCATTGGTAGTAGGAATACCCATGGATTGATTGCCAAATGTCCACTGACGCGTCCGCCACCGCGGCGAGCGCGGAAGCGCGCGAGCCAGTCAGGATCGCCGGCCACGCCGGCGGGAGGATCTTGATGGCGGCGTCGCGATGGAGCGCCGTATCGCGGGCGCGATGCACTTCGCCCATTCCGCCCTGCCCGATCGGGTCCGCTACTTCATAGACGCCGAGACGATCGCCCGGACCCAGCGCGACGATGCACCGGATTATACGCAGCGGCAGGCTGGGTAACTGCCGCCGGGGTGCGACGGCATACATCCAGCCGGTGATCTTGGACGCCGGTCAGCGGATCGGCCCTACGAGATCGTCAGCGCTCTGGGCGCCGGTGGCCCGCGTCGCCGCTTCCTCCAACTAGAGATCCGATGCGCCGCTGCTCTCGGCGCCGCCAGCGACCTTCCGCATCGTCGTCAGGTCACGAGCGTCACTCGGAGAACTTGCTCGGGATGCTGCACTTCGCTCGTTGCCTCATCCCGCTGCGGTGTTCATCAGGTGGCTTCTCATCTCGGTTTCTGTGTTTCTGTGGCTTCGTTTTTTCGCGATTTCTGTGGCTCCGTTTCGACGGTTCTGTGGCTGATCACCACGCTCCGCAATTCGTGTTTCTGTGGCCGACCTTTCCGCCCGGCCGGTCGGCGCTACGACGAGCGTGCGAGGCGGAAGCCGTAGTCGGTATAGCGAAATGACGGATCGAGTCGGCTGCGCGCTGCCGAGCGGCTGAGCGTGACGGCGTGCCGCCAGGAGCCGCCACGCGATGCGCGGCGAGCGCCGGTTGGTGGCCCCGCGGGATCGCGATCGGGCGAAGCGGCGTAGAAGCTCGCGTCATACCAATCGGCGCACCACTCGTGGATGTTGGCGCCGATGCCGAACAACCCAAACGCATTCGGTACTCCGAGGGTCACCGGCCAGGGATGCGGCAGCGGTCCGCGGCCGCCCGAGGGAATCCACGATGGCATCTCGTCGCCCCACGGATAGCGCGCCCCATCGACGCCGCCGCGAGCCGCGCGCTCCCATTCCGCCTCCGTCGGCAAACGCAGCGTGTCTCCATCGCGGTTGCGCCACGCACAATACGATTGCGCGTCGAGCCAGCTCACGCCGGTGACCGGCAGCAATGGATCGTCTGGCCCACGCGGCCAGTCTCGCGGCGCCACGTGTCCTGTCGCGGCGAGAAACGCCGCGTATTCGCCGCGCGTCACGGGAAACGCCGCCAGCTCGAAGCCGCTGACCCACACGCGATGCACCGGCTGCTCATCCGCTTGGCCGTCGCGGCTGCCCATCAGGAAGTCGCCAGCAGGAATGCCGACAAACAACGGCTCGAACATGACGCGCTCCGCAGTCTACGGTAGTCCTGTGAGGCTGCCGCATCGGTCGGGTATAGTCCGAATGTGATGCCAATGGCGCGATTGCCGGTTGCGCTTGGCTGCCTCCTCGCGGCAACTCTTGGTTGCCGTGAGACGGCCGCGATCGAGGCAGGGTTCTGGTTCGAGGACGTCACGTTCGAGTCGGCACGGCTGGACGGGCCGCTTTCGGCAGACGACATGGCCGTGATCGCCGCCGCCGCACGCGCCGAGCTGGTGTCGGCATTCCGCGGCCTACCGATCACGTTTTCCGATCGGCGCGACGCACGATATCGCGTCTCGGTGATTCAGGAAGTGCTCGACCCCAGGTTTCGCCGGCGAGTCGGCGGCGCTGGTCAGTCGCGGGCGATCTCGTGGGTCGGCGGAACCGGCGCGGTCAGCTTCTCGTTTCTCGCCGCTGGCGCCGTGTCGTATGCCCCGCCGGAGGCGAGCCGATCGGCCGTCGTCGAGGCGATCGGGCGTGGCATCGGACGCACCGCCGTGCACGAGTTCACCCATCAATTGCTGCCGACGACGCAGATTCACGACAGCCGCAACATGCGGAGCTACGAGTACGCGTCGGCCGCCAGGCCGGCGCAGTATTACGGCCCGATGGAATGGGACCTGGCGTGGCCGCTCCTCGAGCGGCGAGTCGGCCAGCAACGCGCCGCGAGCCTGCGCCGCTGACGATGCGCGCGTCAGTCCTGACGCAAGGCGACGAGCGGATCGACACGCGCGGCACGCCGCGCGGGCAGGTAGCCGGCGAGCGAGCCGACGAGGAGCAGCAGCACAACGCTCGCGATCATCGTTTGCACATCCAAGGGATCGACGTTGAACAGCAGCGATTCCAGCAGGCGCGACGCGGCGAGCACGACGACGACTCCCGCCGCCACGCCGGTCGCGATGAGCGACATCGACTGACGGAGAATCAGCCAGAGCACCTGCCATCGCAGCGCCCCCAGGGCGACACGCACGCCGAGCTCGGCGGTGCGCTGGCGCACCTGGTACGACATCAGGCCGAACACGCCGAGGCATGCCAGCCCCAGCGCCGCCAGCCCAAGCACCGTCGTCAGGATCGCGATTGCTTGCTCCTGCCGGATGTTGTCCTGCACGTTGCGCGCGACCACGGTGACACGGTCGACGGGCACGGCCCGATCCACCTCGTTGAACGCCGTGCGGAGTGCACTCTCGAGGCCGCGTGGATCGCCGGCGGTGCGCACCTCGAGCGTCCCCGCGTGCACCTCGGGCTTGAGCGGATAGAACGCCATCGGTGCCGCCGCCTCGCGCACGGCGTTGACCCGCGCGTCCCGCGCCACACCGACAATCTCTGTGTCGGCCGTGTCAAAGCCGAAACGCAGGCCTACCGGATCGCGATCCTTGAAGTACCTGCGTGCGAGCGCTTCGTTGACGACAGCAACTTTCTTCGAGGTCGTGAACTCCACCGGCTCGAATTCGCGCCCCGCGACCAACGTCATCCCAACCGTCGAGAAGTAACCGGCCCCGACCAGGTTCAGCTGCACGAGCACCTGCTCACCCGCCTGCGGCGTGTAGCCGTCGAGCACGATCCCATCGGCGCTGCTGCGGCATCCCGACATCAGGCCGCACGAAGCGAGCGCGGCGGATCGGACGCCTGGCAGTGCCTGCACGCGCGCCAGGAGCCGCGCGTGAAGCGCCGGCAGCCGCGCCGTTTCGTAGCCGGCCTGATGAGTGTTGAAGCGGGCCGACAGCAGGTGCTCCGCCTCGTAGCCGACGTCAACGGTCTGCAGATTGCTGAAGCTGCGCGCGAACAATCCTGCTGCAATCACCAGGACCAGCGACAGCATCACCTGCGCGACGACCAGCGCGTTCGCCAGGCGGCGGTTGATCGAGCCGCGCAAGCTGCGCCCGCCATCTTTGAGAGCGGCAGCCAGCGTGAGGTTGGCGGCTCGCGCCGCCGGCGCAGCGCCAAACAGTACGCTCGTCATGATCGACAGCGCCGCCGTGAAGAGCAGGACGCGCCCGTCCACGCCCACCGAGAATGGCAACGTGCCGTCGACGCCAATGGTCCATCGCACCAGCAGCTCCGCGATCCAGGGCGCCGAGGCTAGACCGAGCGCCGCCGCGACCGATGCGAGCAACATGCTCTCGGTCAAGAGCTGCGCGGCGATCCTGCGCCGGCTGGCACCGATCGAGAGCCGCACCGCCATTTCGCGCTGGCGGGCGGCCGCACGCGCGAGCAGCAGGTTGGCTGTATTGGCACACGCGATGAGTAGCAGCAGTCCGACCATTGCCATGAGCGCAATCAGTGGCAGGCGGAACCGCTGTCGCAGCGACGAGAATCCATGCGCGAAGGGTTCGAAAACGAGGCGTCGATCGAGAAACAGCTCGCGCTCGCGGCCTGCGGCCACCGATTCTGCTTCGCGCAGCAACAGCGGACGATAAGCCGCGTTGAGCGCCGCGATGTCCGGACCATCGGGACGCTCGGCGCGCGTGACGATTTCGAGCCACGAGAGGCCGGGCTGCGGCGACCACGGCTGCAACGCATCGGCGCCGTTCGCGCTGTAGTTTTGCGAGTAGCGCACGCGAGCCTGAATCGCCGTCGGCAGCCAGGCGTCCACCGGCGATTCGAGCCACACCCCCGAAAAGCCGGCGGGCGCGACGCCGACCACCGTCACCCGCGTGTTGTTGATGCTGATCGATCGTCCGATGGCATCCCGACTACCGCCGAGCCGACGCTGCCAGAAGCCGTAGCTCACGACGGTGACGTCGTGTCCCGCCTCGAGGCGATTCTCCTCGTCGTTGAAGAACCGGCCGACCACAGGTTGGAGGCCGAGGGCGGCGAAATATGCGGGCGTGACCAGCTGCAGCGAACCCGGCTGCGGTTGCTCGGTGTCGGCCACGACAAACGGCATGCGCCCGACGCGGCTCATCGCCGCTAACCTGTCGGGATGTGGCGACGCCGCCCGCAACTGCTCGAACAGTGGATACGAGAACCGCTGGGTGACAGGCAGCTTCGATTCGAAGCGCAGCACGTAGACGTGGGCCGCGTCCGGCACCGGCAGCGCGCGCAGCATCACGGCGTTGGCCACCGAAAAGATCGCGCTGTTGGCCCCGATCCCGACGGCGAGCGACAACACCACGACGAGAGCGAAGCCGGGATTGCGCCGGAGCATGCGGACCGCGTAGCGCAAATCCTTGCCGACGACCTCGAGCGTTGGAATGCCGCGCGCCTCGCGATGGATCTCGCTCAGCGATGCGGCGTTCCCGAGGGCAAGGTGCGCGCGCCGCCGCGCCTCGGCGGCCGGCATCCCGGCGCGCAGGTTCTCCTCGAGGTGCATCGTGAGCAGCGTCTCGAGCTCCTCGCCGAAATCGCGCTCGAGCCGCCGCCCGGCCAATACGTTCCGCAAACGTCTCCAGACCGCACGCAGTTGCCGCATGACGCTTTCTCTGGGTGAGGCGAGCTGTCCTCGCCTGCGACGATGACACGTTTCATATGGGAAAGCAATATGAGCAGCGGGCGGGAGCGAAAAGACCTGGGACCGGCGAACAGTTACTCTAATTCCAGAGGTCGCTCATTGCTCGAACGGCGTCAGTTTCGGTCCGAATCGTCCGATTGCAGCGATGCCGCGAACGTCAACACAAGTGCATTGAGGGAGTAGTTGATGGCCAATCCGCTGCTTCGCGCCCTGGGGTTCACCGACGTCAAACGCGCGGTCGACGCCGTGGTCCCGCGCCGCACCTTCGACGACGTCATCCTGCCGTCGGCGACGCGGCGCGCGATCGAGCAGGCGCTGATCCAGGTCAGCAGTCACGAGCTCGTCTTCCACCGGTGGGGACTCGGCGAGCGTCATCCCACCGGCCTCGCGCTGGCCTTCAACTTCGCCGGGCCTTCGGGCACCGGCAAGACGATCTGCGCCGAGGCGATCGCGCACGCGCTCGGGCGGCCGTTGCTCGTTGTGCGCTACGCCGAGGTGGCGTCGATGTGGATGGGCGAGACGCCGAAGAACGTCGTCGCGGTGTTCCGCCTGGCGCGGGAGCGCAACGCGGTGCTGCTCTTCGACGAGGCGGACGCGATTGCGTCGCGGCGGTCCTCGGCGGTGGACCAATCCTCGCTGCGCGAGACCAACGCCGTCATCAGCGTGCTGCTTCAGGAGCTCGAGTCGTTCAACGGCGTCGTGATCTTCGCGAGCAATATGGCGGCCAACTTCAATCCGGCCTTCGAGCGCCGGATCAGGACGCATGTCCTGTTCGAGATGCCCGGTGTCGCCGAGCGCGAGCAGATCTGGCGAGTACAGATGCATCCCACCTTGACGCCGCTGGCGCGCGACGTGGATTTTCGCGCGCTCGCCGGGCGTTACGAGGCGAGCGGAGGCGATATCCGCAATGCCGTGCTCAAGGCGGCGATGGCAGCGGCGGTCGAGCCTGTGGCCGACGGCGGGCGATCGATCCACCAGCGCCATCTCGAGGAGGGTATCCGCGACGTGCTGGCGGCGAAGCAAGTGATGCGGCAGTCGATCGTGACACTGGCGGCCGCCGGCGGTGAGGACATCGTTGCGCAGTGGATGCAGCGAATGGAGGCGGGCCTTCCGCCGGCGCAGAGTCTGCTCTCGATATCCGTGCCCGTGATCGCGCTGCTGGTGGCGATTGTCGCGCTCGTCGTCGCGCTGGTTCGCTGAAGCCTGATCGCGCGCCGGCGATGAACGCTCCCGTGCGCCGCGCCGTCTAAGCGCGCATGGACCTGCTGCTCCAGGATCTCCGCTACGCGGCGAGGGCGCTGCGGCGCCAGCTGGGCTTTTCTCTCACCGCGATCCTCACGCTCGCGCTCGGGATCGGGGCGACGACTGCGATCTTCAGTGTCGTCAACGCCGTGGTCGTCCGGCCGCTGCCGTACGCCGAGCCCGACCGCCTCGTCGCGATCATGAACTACTGGACGCGCACCGGGCTGCGCGGCGCAACCGTCTCGGCTCCCGACTTCCTCGATTGGCGGCAGCAGACCCAGTCGATCGGCGTCATGTCGTACTACGTGGGCGGCGAGGTGAGCGTCGCCAGCGAAGGCGCCGCGGACTATGCCACGGTAATCCGCGTGACGCCGGGCTTCTTCGAGGTCTTCAAGGTGCAGCCGCAGCTCGGGCGCCTGCTCACGCCCGATGAGCAGCGCCCCGGCGGTCCGGCGTCGGTCGTGATCACCGACGCGTTCTGGCGGCGGCAGTTTGCCGCGAGCCCGGTGGCGATCGGCGCCACGCTTCGCTTCAGTCAACGCGCGTACACGATTGTCGGCGTGCTGCCAGCGGGCTTTCGCTTTCCCGCGCGGACCGACCTTTATACCGCCGAGCAGACCAGCGTCGCCGGCACGTCGCGATCGGCGCACAACTACCGAGTGGTGGCACGCCTCGCGGACCGCTTCGTGATCGAGCAGGCCGCCGCGGAGCTCGCCGCGATCGGCCAGCGGCTCGAGCAGCAGTACCCGCAAAGCAACGATGGCAAGGCGGTGATCGTCGTGCCGCTGCAGGAAACGGTGGTGGGCAACAACCGTGCGACGCTCCTTGTCCTCATGGGCGCGGTGGGCCTGGTCCTCCTGATCGCGTGCGCCAACGTCGCCAATCTGCTCCTGGCGCGGTCGTCGGCGCGGCAGCGCGAGATGGTCGTGCGCGCCGCCGTGGGCGCAGGCCGCTGGCGGTTGGTTCGCCAGCTGCTCACCGAGAGCGCGATGCTGGCCGTCGCCGCCGGCGTGGCGGGCGTGCTGATCGCGCGGTGGGGCGTGACGGCGTTTCTGGCGCTGGCGCCGGCCGATCTCCCGCGCCTCGACGAAGTGGCCGTTGATCGCACAGCGCTCACCTTCACATTGGCGATCGCACTCCTGGCCAGTGTCGTCTTCGGGCTGGCGCCGGCGCTGCAACTCTCTGCGATCAAGATCGCCGAAGGCCTGCGGCAGGGCGGAAAGGGCTCGGCCACGGGCGTGCGCGCGGGTTGGGCACGGCGTGCGTTCGTGGTCACGCAGGTGGCGCTGGCGGTGGTGCTCGTCGCGGGCGCGGGATTGCTGGGCAAGACCCTGGTCGCGGTCGCGCAGGTCGATCTCGGAATCGACGTCGATCGGCTCGTCGTCCTGCGCACGGCCGTGCCCGTGGCGAATGTCGCCGACGCGCCGCGCGCGACCTCGGTCTACAAGTCGATCCTGTCTGACGTGCGTGGGCTGCCCGGCGTGAGTGCAGCAGGCGCCGTCACCGGTCTGCCGACGGCGGTCCGCTCGAACGGCGGCTACTGGATTCAGGGCGGCCCCGGCCCGGAGCAGCTCGGCATCCGCTCACCGCAGGCGATCTTCACGGTGGCCACTCCCGATTACTTCCGCGCGATGCGAATTCCAGTGGTGCGCGGCCGCGACTTCACCGACGCCGATCAGCGCGACGCGCCGATGGTCGCGATCGTCAATGAGGCGCTCGTCCGCGAGTCGTTCGCCGGCCGCGATCCGATCGGGCAGACGATCCGGTCAGGGCTCGACACGCTCGAGCCGATGACGATTGTCGGCGTCGTGCGCGATGTACGCACGTGGGGGCCGACGCGCCCGGCCCAGGCCGAGATCTACATGCCCTATGAGCAGCATCCGGGTCCGGCGACGGCGCTCAACATCGTGGCGCGCACCGACGTGACTGATCCGCTCGCGCTGGGCAACGCCATCGCGCGTCAGATTCGCGAGCGCCATCCCGATGTCCCCGTCCGCATCAGCACGATGGAAGAGACGGTGTCCACGTCGAACGCCACACCTCGATTCCGCACGCTGCTGCTGATCGCCTTTGCGGCGGTCGCGCTCGTCCTCGCGGTTGCCGGCGTCTACAGCGTCCTGGCCTTCACCGTCAGCCGCCGGGTGCCGGAGATCGGTGTGCGGATCGCACTCGGCGCGACACCTCAGCGGGTTCTCGCGATCGTGCTGCGCGAGGGCGCCATCCTCACCGGCAGCGGTCTCGCTGTTGGCCTCGCCCTGGTCGCGGCTGCTTCACAGGTCATCCGTGGCCTGCTGTTCGGCGTGACGCC
Source organism: uncultured Acidobacteriota bacterium (assembly GCA_963807105.1). GTDB lineage: Bacteria > Acidobacteriota > Vicinamibacteria > Vicinamibacterales > UBA2999 > DASPWV01. The sequence goes on from CAWEAM010000009.1 coordinate 597,577, forward strand.
AAGCGATCCGGTGGTCCTCGGCAGCGTGACCGCCTTCGTGTCGCTGGCGGCGCTGGTAGCCTGCCTCGTCCCGGGCCTTCGCGCGCTGCGGGTGGACCCGACGACCGCTCTGCGCGCCGAATGAGGCGCGACGCGCGCCGGATCTCCGTGCGATCATCGACGCGGTATGGCATCGGACCAGAAGTTCCGCGCCGGCGTGTCGATCGAGGACTACTGCCGCGCGTGCAAGACCGACCGCATGCACACGGTGATCGTGGTGGACGGCGAAGGGCTGCCGCTGCGCGTCGCCTGTGGTTTCTGCCGCAGCGAGCACAACTACCGCGGCGGCCCCAGAATCGCGACGTCGGGTGCGCCGCCAGCCACGCCGCCGGCCCCTGCCTCGAGCGCGCAGCCGACGGCCGCGCGCACTCGCCGCACTGCCGGCGAGCCGTTTCCCATCGTGAGCGAACGAGAAAGGACTGCACCCGCCATGAACGCGACCTCCGACGATCTCGAGCTGCTGCTGCGGCGGATCATCCGCGAAGAGGCGGGCGTGACGCCCGTGGTACCGGCTGAGAAGTGGCGCGGCGGCACAATGATTCTGCGCCCGGGCACACCCGGTCTGCAGGAGAAGACCTGGCCGATCGAGACCTTTTTCCACAAGGTCGTGATGCTCCGCAATCGCCTGCGCACGCTGGAACAACAGGTCAACGCGTCCGAGCTTCAGGAGGATGCGAAGGTGAAGCTGCAAGGCTACGTAAGCGGCTGCTACGGGTCGCTCACCAGCTTCAATGTGCTGTTTGCGGACGAGGATGATCAGTTCAAGGGAACGGGGGATTGAATTTCTTGGGTGCCTAAGGTGCCTTGAGGTGCCTAGAGTGCCGGGTGCATGGTGCTTGGGTGCTTCAGTGCTTGGCTTTTCGGCGCGCGGTCCTTCAGTGCCTGGTCGACTCGCACCAAAGCACCCAGCCCAATCGCACCAAAGCACTCGGCACTTAAGGCACTCCAGGCACCTGAGGCACTCCAGGCACCCTTGGAGTTCAATTGCCGACGACCCGGCCAGCCGTGAGGAAACGTTGGTAGTTCTTGTAATCCGTCGTCGTGCGCAGCCGCGGCGTCGCCGAGCCGCGCGTGATGCGCGTCGAGTACAGCGTCGAGGGCAGGACGAGCGTTTCGTCGGGATTGGTAAACGCCACCGGCTTGAAGTGGACCGACGTATCCCATCGCTCCATCGTCCACGCCACCGGGCTGCCGGTTAGGCGGCGCGCCGTATTCGGCAGCGGGATCTCTACCATGCTGCTCAACGCCTGATCGAGCCGGAGGACGTCGAACGTCTCGGCATCGATCCAGATGCGCCCGCGGAGACCGCCATCCACGTCGAAGCTCACGCAGTCATCGCGGCCTTCGACCATGCTCGATTTCACCGCTGCATCCTTGACGAAACGGTAGTCGAGCATGATCGCCGCGCGCCGATCGACCCGGCCCTGGCCGGCGACCGTGAATCGATACTCCGACCGCTCACGAGGGAGGAGCAGCGACAACAGATGGGGCTCGGTCGTCTGCTGTTCTGGAGCCGTGCAGTTGTCCCAGTCGTCGGTGCGAGGCGGATGGCCGTTGACGCGAAGCAGCTGCCGCAGCGTCTGCGCCTCGGTTGACGCCGAACCGTCCGCGCCGGGCTCCCACGACAGCCGCAGCTCCGATTCCACGGTCCTGCCGAAACCGCGCTGCGACCAGTCGGGCCCGAGCGGCTGGAGATGGACCACCTCGAGGCAGACGATGCTAACGGCCCGCGCGAAGTAGCGCTCGACGCGCTCACCCGCACGCTCCAGCACCGCCGGGAGATCGATCGACAGCCGCGGCTGGGCGGCGGCCACCGACACGGCCGACACCAGACCGATCGCGGCAATCGCACCTCGCATCGGGGCGGATTATTGATCAACGTCGCCGCGTTGACGACAGTTCTTCGCAGTCGAATTACCGCGATCGAAGATTTCTCCGTCTACTCACCAGCTGAGTTATGCTCCGGCGGACGTCCACGTAGCGCCCCACAAAGAGGAGCGATATGGAAGCTCTGCGATCGTCGCCGGCGGTGTGGCCCGTAGTACTCGTGATTGTCGCTGCAACTGGAGCAGCGATCGTTCTGGGCGCGGAGTCCGAGCAGGGCACACGCGCGCCGGTGCGCGCGCCGCTCTTCACGGAGGCGCAATCCAGGCATGGCCAAACGGTCTATGCCAGCGAATGCGCGTCGTGTCATGGGGCGACGCTCACCGGAGGCGCCGCTCCGGCGCTGAGCGGCGCGGCGTTCGAGCGGAGTTGGGGCGATCCGCGGGTCACGCTCGACGATCTGTTCTTCATCATCCGCACGACGATGCCGCCGCGGGACGCGGGCAACCTGACCGACGCGGATCGCGCGGCCGTCTTCGCGCACATCCTGAAGAGCAACGGCTACGCCGCCGGCCCGACCGCGCTCGCGACCGACATGCCGCAGCTGCGGCAGCAGCGGCTCGAAGTCACGGCCGCGCCGCGCCCCGCGGCTCGCCCGGAGCCGCCGGCTTTCATCCCGGGCGCGGCGGGCGCCGCCCCGGGTTCGACCGGACCTGATCAGACCGCGCTCAACGCGTCGAACGACTCGGGCGACTGGCTGCTGCACAATCATGACTACGCCGGCACCCGCTTCTCGCCCCTGAACGAAATCACGCCCGACAACGCCGCGCGTCTGACGCCGGCCTGCATGTATCAGATGGGCGAGCGTGACAATTTCCAGACCGGGCCCATCGTGCACGACGGCGTCATGTACGTGACCACGATGACGAGCACTGTGGCGCTCGACGCCGCGACATGCCGCATGAAATGGCGGCACCGGTGGGAGCCGAAAGACAGCATGGCGTGGGAGCGCAATCGCGGCGTCGTGGTCAAGGATGGCCGGGTGATTCGCGCCACGCCCGACGGCTACCTGCTCGCGCTCAACGCCGATCGTGGTGCGCTGCTGTGGGCGCGCCAGGTCGCCAAGCCGGACGACGGCGAGACGTTCACGATGGCGCCGCTCGTGTTCGAGGACCTCGTGTTGATCGGTCCGGCCGGCAGCGAGAACAACATGCAGGGATGGGTCGGCGCGTTTCGCGCGTCGGACGGATCGCCGGTGTGGCGCTTCAATACCGTCCCCAAACCTGGTGAGCCGGGCTACGAGACCTGGAAGAACCCACGCAAGATTCCAGTCGGCGGCGGCGCCGTATGGACGTCGTTCTCACTCGACGTCGCCAGCGGTGAGCTGCACATCGCGGTGACCAATCCCGCACCCGATCTGCCCATTCATCTCCGTCAGGGCGAAAACCTCTACACCAACTCGATCGTCGCGGTGGACGTGCGGACAGGGAAGCTGCAGTGGTACCGCCAGCTGATCGCGAACGACTCGCACGACTGGGACGTCACGCACGCCACCCCTCTCTTCACCGCAACAGTTGAGGGGCGCCTCGCGCCGGCTGGTGGCGACCGCCGGGAAGGACGGGATGCTGCGCGCGATCGATCGCGATTCCAAGCGGCTGGTTTACGAGACGGCGATCACGACGCGTGAGAACGCCGAGACACCCGTTGGCCTGACACCGATCCGCGCGTGTCCCGGTGTGCTGGGAGGCGTCGAGTGGAACGGTCCTGCGTTCAATGCCGGCACCAACATGCTGTACGTGCCGGCGGTGGACTGGTGCACGACGTTCACCGCGTTCGAGCAGGTGCGGCATATCCCAGGCAAGCTGTACATGGGCGGCACCACGACGATGGATCCAGCGGCGAAGGCGCAGGGCTGGATCACAGCGGTTGACGCGTCCACCGGCGCCGTGAAGTGGAAGTACCGCTCGCCGCGCCCGATGGTGGCGGCGGTGACGACGACCGCGGGTAATGTGCTGTTTGCCGGCGAACTGACGGGCGACTTTCTGGCCCTCGACGCGCGGACCGGTGACGTGCTGTACCGGTTCAACACGGGTGGACCGATGGGTGGCGGCGTCGTGACGTATCGCGCCGGCGGGAAACAATACGTCGCAGCGACGTCCGGCAGTCCATCGAGCTATTGGGTTGCGGGCAACGCCGGCGCGCCGACCATCGTCGTGTTCGCGCTGGGGAGATGATGTGTGATGCAGGGCATTCGACTGGTGTTCTTGGCGCTGGCGCTGGTGACCACCACTTTCGCGCAGCAGCCACAATCGCCACAGCCCGCGCCGCCGTCAAATCCGCAGGTGCTCTCTCCGGGCGCGGCGGCCGCACGCTTTCCCCGCAACGCCGACGAGTTCGACACGATGTTCCAGCAGGTGAAGAACTGGGGACGCTGGGGCAAGGACGATCAACTCGGCGCCGCCAACCTGATCACCGACGCCAAGAGGAAAGAGGCGCTCGATCTGGCGAAGCTCGGCCTCGCGGTATCGCTCGCACATCCGCCGCTCAAGGACCCGGCGCCCGACAACGCCAGCCCGTTCAATCACACCATGCTCCGCGGGCTGAACATGGATTCATACAGCGTGAGCTACCACGGCTACGCGCACAGTCACCTCGACTCGCTCTGTCACATCCTCTACAAGAACCAGACCTATAACGGTTACGCGCGCGAGGAAGTGCTCACCGAAAAGGGCTGCGCCAAGCTCGGGATCGAAAATCTCAAGAACGGGATTGTGACGCGCGGCATCCTGATCGACATCCCGCGGCTGCGCGGAGTGGAGTATCTGGAACCGGGGACGCCGGTGTTCGTCGAAGATCTCGAAGCCTGGGAAAAGAAGGCACGCGTCAAGGTGTCGGCGGGCGACGCAATCTTCCTGCGCACTGGGCGGTGGGCGCGCCGCGAGAAGATCGGGCCGTGGCCCGTCGGCAGCAACGCGGCGGGCTATCACGCGTCGGTGGCGCCCTGGCTCAAGGCGCGCGGCGTCGCGTTTCTGGGCAGCGACGCCGGGCAGGAGGTGACGCCGTCGCTCGTCGAGGGCGTATCGCTGCCGGTGCACACGCTCGCGATCACCGCGCTCGGCATCGACATCTTCGACAATCAGGATCTGGAAGCGGTGGCGGCAACCGCGGCCAAGCTCAATCGGTGGGAGTTCCTCTTGACGGTGGCGCCAGTGCCGGTCACCGGAGGGACAGGGTTTCCGGTGAACGCGCTGGCGATCTTCTAGGGCGGGGCTCAGGGCTCGCCACTCAGGCCATCAAAATGTCGGGCCGCAGCCGCTGCCGAAGTGAGAGGGTGGCGGCGTCTCTTCTCGCGCGGCTCGCGGCCAGGCATTCCGCGGATTTCGGGATTCCGCGGATGTGTGCACGGCGTCGCCCTGACGGATACACGGCCGCCGAGAGCGATTGGATCGAGAATCTGCGCAATCTGAGTAAGCCGCGGACCAACCTATCCGTGCAATCCGGCGCCAATCCACCAATGTAGCCGGCTTGCCTGACGATCGCCGAGGCCGTACACTTTCTAGAACGCCTCGATGTCTCGTCCTTCAACGCTTGACGATCAGGCGCTCGAGCGCGACGCGCTTGCGCGCGAAGTCGCCCGGCGCCGCACCTTCGCCATCATCTCGCACCCCGACGCCGGCAAGACCACCTTGACGGAGAAGCTGCTGCTCTACGCCGGCGCGATCGAGCTGGCCGGCGCCGTTCGCGGCCGCAAGTCGCGGCGCCACGCCACCTCCGACTGGATGGAAATCGAGCAGCAGCGCGGCATCTCGATCACCGCCGCGGCGCTCGAGTTCGAGTTGAACGGCAATCACGTCACGCTGCTCGACACGCCCGGCCACCAGGATTTCAGCGAGGACACGTACCGCACTTTGCTCGCGGTGGACAGCGTCGTCATGGTGATCGACGCTGCCAAAGGCATCGAGGCGCAAACGCTCAAACTGTTCGAGGTGTGCCGTTCGCGCCGCATCCCGGTGCTCACGTTCATCAACAAGCTCGATCAGCCCTCACGCGATCCGTTCGAGCTGGCGGACGAGATTGAGCGTGTGCTCGGCATCGCCGCGGCGCCGATGAACTGGCCGATGGGCGACGGCATCGACTTTCGCGGCGTCTACGACCTGCAGCGGCGCGCGCTGCTGCTCTATCAGCGGCAGAGCGGCGGCGGCCGGACCGCGCCCGTGGCCGTGACGAGCGCCACCGATTCGCTGATCGAGCAGACGATCGGCGCCACGCGTCAGCAGGCGCTCGTCGAAGCGATCGACATCATCTCGGGCGCCGGCACGCCGTTCGACGAGGCGTCGTATCGCGCGGGCTCGCAGACACCGGTGTTTTTCGGGAGCGCGCTGCACGACTTCGGTGTCGAGCCATTCCTCGAGGCACTGATGTCGCTGGCCCCATCTCCAGGCATCAGAATGACAGAAGAGGGCCCTGTGGCGCCGACGGATCCGGACCTTTCGGGGTTCGTGTTCAAGATCCAGGCGAACATGAATCCGCGCCACCGCGATCGCGTCGCGTTCTTCAGAATCTGCTCCGGCAAGCTCACCAAGGAGATGCTGGTGCAGCACGAACGCCTGGGCACACCGCTGCGGCTCTCGCGCGTCTACCGGTTCTTCGGACGCGAGCGGGAGACGGTTCCCGAAGCCTACCCCGGCGATGTCGTGGGGCTCGTCAACCCCGGACAGCTCGCCATCGGTGATACGCTCTACTCCGGCACGCGCGTCCGCTTTCCGCGTATTCCACTTTTCGCACCGGAGCGCTTCGCGTCGCTTCGCCCGGTGGATGTCCGCCACAAGAAGTTCCAGGAAGCCGTCAACCAGCTGGCCGAAGAGGGTCTGCTGCAGGTCTTCTATCCGCAGACCGGTCCGCGCCATCCCATCGTCGGCGTCGTCGGCCAGCTGCAGTTCGATGTCATCCAGGCACGCATGGCGTCCGAGTACAACATCCCCTGCGAGGTCGAGCCGCTGCCGTACATCGCCGCCCGCTGGCCGGTGGCCGCGCCCGGCGTGGCGGTGAAGGTGCCGTTCTCCGGCGCGCTCGCCGTGCACGATCGCGAGCTGCGTCCCGTGGTTCTCTTTGCCACCGACTTCGCGCTGCGCTACTGTGTCGAGAGCAATCCCGATGTGCGGTTCGTCGACTCGATGTGAGGTCCGCGTCACGTGCGGCCGCAACTCGATCGCGAAACGCGAAGAGCGATCGCGCCCCCAATAGCCGAGCCGCATCGATCACCGCGGCCGTTCGCTGATCCCGTCCGGCTCTAACCGAATCGTTACGAAATTTTGACCGCTGCAGTCGAGCTTCGTTTCGGGTTTCCCTCTGCTAGACTCTCGTGTTCGCACCCCCCGGTGGAATCAAGGCATCGCCTGCAATCGCTCGAGTTTCAACACGTCGCACCAGAACGCGATGAAACCGCGAGCGAGTTGGTGAAACACGACAAGGAGCAACAATGAACGTCTCGAGTTGGGTAGGACGGAAACGCGCCGTTGCCGGCGCGTGTGTGGTCGCCGCATGTGCGACCTTTGGCACGAGCGCCGCAACCGCGGGACCCGTCGTGCGCGAGGCGGCCGCCGCCAACGCCGCGGGCATCCAGGCCGCAGTCGATCAGTTCCGTAACGACGTCGGCAATCCGAACAACGCGAACATGACCGGCACGCAGCCCACCGGACGCCGCGAGATCAACTGGGACGGCGGCGGAGCGACCAACGCGACCCCCGCTGGCGTTCCGATGACCACTTTCTCGGCGCGCGGGGCGGTGTTTGTTGCACCAAGCACGTCGTTTACGCAAAGCCCAAGGTTTCCCGAAATCAACATGGACTATCCGAACAAGTTCGCGACGTTCAGCCCACTGAGACTCTTCGCGCCAGTCAATACCAACGTCATGGACGTCATCTTCACCGTGCCCGGCACGACGAACGTTGCCGCCGGCGTCAGCGGCTTCGGCGCCGTCTTCACCGACGTGGACGTCCTCGGTAGCACGAAGATGGAGTTCTACACGCCCGATGGCGAGTTGCTCTTCGAGCGCTTCGTGCTGCCCTGGGACGGCGACCAGTCGCTCTCTTTCCTCGGCGTGTCGTTCAACGCCGGCGAAATCATCGGGCGGGTCCGCATCACCATGGGCAACGCGGCTCTGGGGCCGAACGAGACCACCGGCGTCGACATCGTCGCGATGGACGACTTCATCTACGCGGAGCCCGTTCTCACAGCAGGCCTGGCCATTTCGCCCGGCAGCGGCGCTCTGTCGCGCAGCGGCGGCTTCGATATCGTCATCACGGCCAGCAACCTTTCGGCGAGCATCGCCGGCGGAAAGGTGCTGCTCGACGGCGGGGATATCACCACGCCGTTCCTGGCGTGCATCGCGTCGACTGGCGGGTTCGGCGCCAGCTCGTTCCGGTGCGCGGCGCCGCGCAGCTTCTTGCAAATCGGCAGTCACACGATGCAAGTGGAGCTGCAGCTCTCCAACGGGACGCGCGTCCGCAACTCGGTGTACTGGACGATCACGCCCTAGTCAAAGCGCGGGCCGGACGGTGCTCCTCGTGTGGAGCACCGTCAGCCCGCTCGTTCCGGCTTCGACCGCCAACCAAGCGCCGCCGCGGCGATGAGTGCGACGAGCATCGCGGTTCCCAGCGCTGTCAACGCGAGCGCCACGTTCCACATCTGCGGCCGATACGAAAACGTCACCTGCCATGTGCCCGTTGGCACTGCCACGCCGCGCATAGTCTCGTTGACGCGGAAGACGGGCAGCAACCGATCGCCAATTCGAGCCGACACACCCGGCCAGTACGTCTCGTTGAGGACGACGATCCCGGGAGACGACGCGTCGATGGCAAACGTCGTGGTGTTTGCCGTGAGCCGATAGTCGCGCGCGCCGACAATTGTCGCGGCCCCACCATCGGTCACAAGCGGCACTCCAGCCGCAGCCGCATCGTCTGCCCTGATCGATGCGAACGGTCGAGTGTCGAATCGGAGTCTCGCGACGAACTGCTCGCGCGTGCCGTGCGCTTCGATGCGTTCGACGAAGAACGCGCGTGGCCACGCCGAGGGCCGTTCGATCAGCTCGAGCCGTTTGTCGAAGGCCGGCCGATCACTACCGGTGAGATTCGCGGGTTGGTCGCGCGGTTTCACGAGCCATCGCACGCCCCATAGATCGAGCAGCGGCGCCATGCGGTCGGTTCGCGAGCTCACCGAGTGCAGCCACAGCGGGTAGTACTCCGGCTCGAACTGCTTGCCGAGCCAGTAGACGTGCGGTGCAAACAAGGCGTCCGCGCCCGTGATTCCCTCCAGTCCCACGTAGGTCGGCACGCCGCCTTGCATCACACCATCGATTCCCGCGATTCGCGCCGGCTCGGTTGAGGGTGCGAGCGCTGGCCTGAGCGCCTCAGGCGGTGTGCTCAGCGACACGCGTGGACGCGGCTGCATCAGCAGGCGATCGACGCTCTCGATGCCGGTGGGGAGATGCAGCCCCTGCGGCAGCAGCAGCGCCAGGCCTGTAAGCGCGGTGACGCCGGTCGTGAATCGCGTAGGCTGCCGTGCCGCCAGCGGCAGCAGGTAGCAGAGCACACCGGTCCAGGCGCAGGCCGCCGCGCCAAATCCGATCGACGGATCGGAGAGATCGGCCGTGACCGCCAGCATCGCGCCGAGCGCGAACGCGATAACGATCGCAACGGCCACGCGCATGGCGTTGTGCGTCACGCCAGCGGCGCGCAGAGTGGCGGCGCCGGCAGCCGCGACGACGAGCAGCAGCGGCAGGACCGCCGTCAGCAACGTGCTGCCGATGTGATGAATGCGCGCAAAGAGGGGCAATGGTGCGAGCCACGACTCCGGCACGACGCCGAACGCGAGCACCAGCATTGCGGCCGCAACAATCGCGCAGCCGGCCGTGAGCGGCTGCACCAACGAAGTCCGCGGCGCCAGGATCGCGAGTGCCGCAAGCGCTCCGACCGCTGGATTCGAGGCCGGATACACCATCCCCGGCTGAAAGAGACCGGCGACCAGCGCGAGCGCCTGTCGCATACCCGCAAACTCGAACGCGCTGGTGTCGTAGGCGGTGAAGGCATTGGAGAGCGTCTCGACGAAGATCAGCCAGTGCGGGGCCGCCAGCAGCACGGCGCCCGTGACCGCGGCAATGGCCAGCGCGAGTTTTCGCAGCGCGAGCCGCCATTCGGCCGATCGCCACGCCTGCAGCGCGATCGCAATCGCGCCCGCAACATGAATCGCCGGCAGCATGGCAAACGCCTCTTTCGGCGACGACGAAACCAGCAGGAGCGCCGTGGCAAGCATGAGGCCGCAAGTGGCGAGCGCGAGTCCCCGACGCGCGTCGTGTCGCAGCAGCGCGGCATAAGCCGCGAGAATCCACGGCGCGTAGACGATCGAGAAGTGGATGGCGTCGTTGAGGCGGAAGATGAAGTGGCCGAGGAACGGCGCGGCGATCGCGGTGACGAGCGCGGCACCGAACGATCCCGTGGCGCCGAGCGCGGCAAGCCCGGCGCCGGTGGTGAAAATGAGCCGGGCGGCGATGAACTTGAGGTCGGCGCCGAGCGCGAGATCGCCAGACAGCAATAGCCATTGCAGCGGGTCGAGCAGCGAGCTTTGCAGCTGGCCCCAGAGCGGAACACCGTTTTCGGAATAGCGGTTCCACCACGGCACTTCCCCATGGGCGATCGCGCGGCGCTGCGCCATCGCGTAGGGCAGCGTGACCAGCATCGTCGCCTTCACGTCCGCCGCGCGGGCGTCCTCGATTTCGACGTCTGCGGACGCCGCAGTATACGGCGGGCTGGGATAGAAAAACGACGTCGGACCGTTGTTGGGCGTCACGAGGCTGCGCCCGAAGAGCAGTGGGTAGGTGGACAGCAGCGTGGACAGGCAGGCGGCGACCAGAATCGCGCGGCCCGGCCGCCGCGCGCCCCACGCCACCGCGGTCAGCGGCAATGGCTTGTCGAGCTGCTGCAGCAGGTACGCGACTGAAGCCACCAGAATGCCGACGAGCAGTCCTTCGATCGCGAAGACAATCGCATCGCGCTGCGACAGCCAGAGGATCAGCGGCCGTACGAATGGGTAGACCAGCTGCGGGTCGCCTTGACCGGCACGCGTAGCCCCTGCGATCAGATCCGCCTTCGCCTCCTTGATTGCCACAGAACGGCTCGGACGGACCTTCGATAGATCGAGCGGCACGACGACCCGGCCGTAGCGATCCACGATCGCCGCGCGGCGGAGCGTCCATTCTCCGTCGCCGGGAGATGGATCGAACCGGATACTGCTGTAGCGGCCGGCCACGAGAGGCAGGGAATAGGGCAGAGGCGCCGCAGACTCTGCGACGTGCACGATCTGCGAGGTGCGGGGATCGAAACCCGCGCCGCGATCGACAAACAGCTCCGCGATCGTGGGCTGTGCGGCGGCGAGCTCGAACTGCAGCACGAACTGCTGCGTGCGCTGCGCCAGCGTCGCGGCACGCGGCAGAATGACTCCGGACGCCACCAGCACCGCCGCGGCCAGCGACAGCGGCCAGCGCGATCCGGCCGCAGAAGACTCGGGCACAGACGTTATTTGCCACGAAAACACGAGCAGGAGATCTTAACTGCGATTTTCTCCTTTCGGTGCGTTCACAGTCTGCGTCAGCCGCCGCACAAGCTGCATCGCTGTGGCGTGGGATGTCAATGGAGGTCGCGACGGATCGGCCCATGTGCGGCCTCGACGTCAAGGCAGGAAAAATCTCCCCTTGACGTCGGGCCGCTGTGCCGCGCACGCATGAATGACCGCTCTTACGACTGACCGGCGACGAACTGGAAGCCGCCGTTGACGAACGTGTTGCTGTAGAGGCCGCGCACCCACACGATTGCGCGCCAATGACCATCGACGAAGTCGTTGGAGACGACGATCGCATGCGGGAGGTCGCCCGGGACGCCCCACGCGCTCACCGCCACCGCGGGGAAGTTCGAAAACACCGACGTCGGGAAGTACAGCTCGTATTGTCCGGTGTCGATTTTGATGACGGTGAAGCCGGTGCCGTAGGTGCCGCCGTTGTCGAAGACGAATCCCGCGACGCTGGGCACCCCCGGCCCCGCGGGTCCTTCGGATCCTGTCGGTCCTGTCGGGCCCGCCGGTCCCGCCGGTCCCGCCGGTCCGGCAACTCCCGCGAGACCGTCAGAGCCGTCCTTGCCTGCCGGACCCTGCGGACCCTGCGGACCTTGTGAACCTTGCTGACCCTGCGGTCCTGCCGGTCCTGCAGGGCCTTCGGGTCCTGCCGGTCCTGTGGCACCCGCCGGTCCCGCGGTGCCAGGCGCGCCGGGCAGGCCCTGCGGCCCTTGCGGTCCACGCTCGCCCGCGCTGTTCCACGAGATCGCCGCTTCCGTTTCATGACACGCGCCAAGCGACTCGACGAGCCGCAGCTGGCCGCTCGAGGTGTGATAACAAGCCACGATCTCACCGGTGGTGGGAATGGCGATCGCTGCGCTTGTTGCGACAGTAAGACCGATGACGAGGCCGACGACTAACCGTTTCACATTGCTCTCCTTGACGGTCCGCGTCGTCCTGGACTCACGGCCCGCTGTGGGGGGAGAGCACAACCAAAATAGCGCGCGCTTCAGCGATCGGTCAATGACACAACTGTGATGCGCGTGAGACACATTCAGGTTCGTCGTTTGCCCACAACTTTGTCACAAGTGTGATCGGCAAATACCGTGATGCGATCACGCGATCCCAAACCTGTCAGTGGTGACGGAAGTGAAAGTACAGGCTCGTTACGTCGCAAGAGGATGGAAGATCCGCGCATGAGACGCAGCGGACGGGCTTACTATTCACGCATGACGCACTGCACGCCTACGGCCTTCACTCTGAGCGTCGTGGTCGTCGTCTTTGCGGCGGACCGAGCGCTTGCACAATCCATCCGAAGCGAAGCCGACGCCGCGGCGATGTGCGCCGCCGTCGGCGGCTACGTTCCAGGTCCGGATGCCACGCCGAGCGAGGCCGACCGTGCGGCCTTTGCCAACGAATCGTTCTGCGAGGGCTACATCTCCTCGCCGTGACCGCGGCGCGCACCTCGTTTCTGCGCGCAGGCGTTCAGCCGCGATAGCGTGCAGCCGCGCTTGACAGCATCGCTCGGTTCGATCGATATTCAACTGTAAGGTTGAATGATGCCGATTGCGGCCGAGCGCCTTGACGCCACTCTCACCGCGCTGGCCGATCCGACGCGGCGTGCCATTCTCCGGCGGCTCACCAGAGGTGAGGCGCGAGTCACGGAACTGGCCGAGCCGTTTGCGATGTCGCTGAACGCCGTCTCCAAGCACATCCGCATCCTCGAGCGCGGACGGCTGGTCGAGCGCCGCCGCATCGGACGCGAGCACGTCCTGTCGTTCAACCCGGCTCCGCTCGATGCCGTCGCTCAGTGGATCGAGGCGCAGCGTGCCGTGTGGGTGGCGCGTCTCGACGCGCTGAACGCCCTGCTCGAGGACGAAGACCGCGCGGCTTCCAGCGCACGCACAAGGAAGAAAGGACGCCCGAGATGACAGCTCCGACCGCGGCCACTGTCCGCGTCACTCGCCGCTTCGCCGCTTCACCCGAGCGCGTGTTCGACGCCTGGCTCGACCCTGCGAAAGCCGGCAGGTTCCTCTTCGCGACGGCCGGCGGAAAGATGGTGCGTGCGGAGATCGACGCGCGCGTCGGGGGCCGCTACGTTTTCGTCGATCGTCGCGATGGCGACGACGTTGAGCACACGGGGGAGTATCTCGAGATCGATCGACCGCGGAGATTGGTGTTTACGCTCGTGGTGCCGAAGTTCTCGTCGATTGCCACTCGCGTGACGATCGACATCGTCCCTGCCGGTCGCGGCTGCGAGCTCACGCTCACGCACGAAGGCGTGCTGCCCGACTACGCCGAACGAACCGGGTCGGGCTGGACGACGATACTCAGCAATCTTGCCTCCGTGATCTCGCGCAAGGCGGCGGCCACATCGTTTTTGACCATGGTTGCCGCCGGGCGGGTCGCCGAGGCATTTGCCTCGTACATCGGCAAGGGTTTTCGGCACCACAATCCGTTCTTCGAGGGGACCGCCGAGGCGCTGATGCGGGCGATGGAAGAAAACGCGCGCCAGAACCCGCAGAAGCTGCTCGAGGTCCACCACGCGCTCGAGGACGGCGATTTCGTCGCCGTGCACTCCCACGTCCGACAGAAACCCGACGATCGCGGCGCTGCGGTCGTGCACATCTTCCGTTTCGAGAACGATCAAGTGGTCGAGCTCTGGGACGTCGGCCAGCCGCTGCCCGAGGCCTCGCCGAACGAGCACGGCATGTTCTGAGCGCTACCCGGGGCGGCTCGCGTCACCGTCGAATTCGCGCCGCGGCGGCGCCTGCTCGCGTCCGACGCGGCCGGCGACGATCTCCGCGCGCGCGTAGGCCTCAGGACGCACCGGCGCGCCTGCCATGCTGCGCAGCATGGCGAGCTGGCCGACGTGCGTCAGCGCGTCGGTGAGCGGTCCCTGAAGCAACTTCTCGACCGAGCCAGCAAACGGCTTGTCCGCGGCAAGGACGCCATCGAGCGCCGCGAGGCCCGCGAAGAATCGATCGATCTCGACGTCCCACTCCTCGCCGCCCGCGGGAGCCCACACGTAATCGCCTTCGGCAAGCGACACCGCCCACGACATCAGATCGGCCATATGCGCGACGATCTCGACCGGTCGTCGTGTAGTCGGGCCGAACGAGCCCGACGCGAATTCTAGAGGGACGTCTCGCAGGACTTTCGCGGCGCGGTAGGCGAGCGTGGCAGTCAGGTGTCGGAGTGCCGGGAGCGCGTGATCGCTGTTCATGATTGGACTGTTGGTTGAAGCGTCGGCGACCAGCCTAGGGCACGGCGACGTGCATGATCGCGGCGTTCAGGAAACACCCGGCCAGGTTGACGATCGTCGCATCTGCATTACCTGGCGACGGCCGCGCGGGCGTCCAGCGTCGGTCTGTATTCGGGCGCCTTGCGTGCCTTGGTGAGCTGCTCGAGCGCGTAAGCAAACGCCAGCAGCTCTGGTTCGCCGTAGGCGCGTCCCATCAGCGTGAGTCCAACCGGCAGCCCGCGGCTCTCACCAGTGGGGATCGTGATACTCGGCGTGCCGGCGACCGCCGCCATGCCGTAACCCGCGCCGACGAAGTGATCGCCAAGCACGTGATCGGTGGGCCACGCCGGCGAGACGCTGGGGGTAATCAGGGCGTCGAGCTTGTCGCGATCGAGCGCGGCGAGGAGCCCGTCGCGGCCCGAGAGGCGCCGCGCCGCGTCGCGCGCCTTGAGGTATCGCGCGTCGCTCAACGGGCCTCTCGCCTGTGCCTGTTCGAACAGCTCCTGGCCGAAGAACGGCATCGCCCGCGGCGCGTTGGCCTTGTTCCAGGCGATGAGCGATTCGAGCGATGTGTGCGGCGAGCCGGTCGTCTCGAGGTAGGCGTTGATGCCGTGCTTGAACTCGTAGAGCAGCACTTCGAGCTCGGGATCGTTCCACTGGTTATAGGTGGCGAGCTTGACGTCGATCACGTCCGCGCCGGCCGCCTTCATCTTCGCCACCGCCGCTTGCAAGGCAGCGTCGACATCCGGATGAAAGCCCATCGCCTGCCGGAGCAGGCCGAACCGCTTGCCCTTCAGCGCATCGGCTCTCAGGAAGGCGGTGTAGTCGGGCGGGATCTTGCCCGCAGCGGCGCCGCCCGCTGGATCGGCGGTGTCGAGCGCGGCGAGCCCGTTGAGGAGCAGCGCGACGTCGGCAACGCTGCGCCCCATCGGCCCGGCGGTGTCCTGGGTAATCGAGATCGGGATGATGCCGCGCCGGCTGACGAGTCCGACGGTGGGCTTGAGCCCGACGAGCCCGCTCACTGCCGCCGGGCAGATGATGCTGCCGTCGGTTTCGGTGCCGACACCTATGGCGGCGAGGCTGGCGGCGATAGCGGCTCCCGTGCCGCTGCTCGACCCGCACGGGTTGCGATCGAGCACATAGGGGTTCCTGGTTTGGCCGCCGCGCGAGCTCCATCCCGACGTCGAACGCGTCGACCGGAAATTCGCCCACTCACTCAGATTGGTCTTGCCGAGGATGAGTGCACCCGCCTCGCGTAGCCGGGAGGCGATGAACGCGTCCTGCTTCGGGCGATGGCCGGCGAGCGCGAGGGAGCCCGCCGAATTGACCATGCCGGCGACGTCGATGTTGTCCTTGACGAGTATCGGTACGCCGTGCAGCGGTCCGCGCAGCTTGCCGCTGCGGCGCTCCGCGTCGAGGGCGTCGGCGTCCTGGAGCGCACTCGCGCTGATCTCGATCACCGCGTCGAGCGTTGGCCCGTTGTCGTCGATGGCGGCGATGCGATCGAGATAAGCCTGCGTCAGCGCGCGCGAGGTCAACGTGCCCGCCGCCAGGCGCTCGCGGATCGTGGTGGCAGGAAGCTCGACGACGTCGATGGCCGGCGCTGCGGCGGCAGCGGGCGCCGCCGCCGGCTGTTGCGCGCACGCGCCGGCAAGAGCCGTCAGGACGAATACAGGGAACGTCAGTCTCGACATCTGGATTCCTTGGTCCAGGTACAATTCGTTCAGCGCACGATGCAGTCTGGCAGGCCCTGTCATGGTAACGGATTACCGCCGCGGCTGATCGCGTGCGCGCTGCTCGTCGGTCTGGTGCAGGCGCCGGCGCGCACGCAGACGCCGCTTGCATCGACGCTCGAAGCCGTCGAGCGTTCAGCCGCCGAACTTCCGCGGCTGCGCAGCCTTCTCGTGAGCCGCCGCGGAGAGGTCGTTCTCGAACGCTATTTCCAGGGCGCCCGCGCCGGACAGCTCGCGAACATCAAGTCCGCATCGAAGAGCGTGATCTCTGCGCTGGTCGGCATCGCGGTTGCGAAGGGCCTCATCAAGGGCATCGATCGGCCGATTGTCGAGTACTTCCCCGAGCTGCTGAAGGATTCGGAACCGCGCAAGCGCACGATCACGATCGAGGATCTGCTGTCGATGCGCTCCGGCCTCGACTCGACGAGCGGCCGCAACTACGGCGCGTGGGTCACCAGCCGCAACTGGGTGCGCTACGTCCTGAATCGGCCGCTCACCGACGAGCCCGGCACGAGAATCGAATACAGCACCGGCAGCTCGCACCTGCTGTCCGCGATTCTCACCAAGGCCACGGGCCTGAGCACCTGGCAGTTCGCGCAGCAGGAGCTGGCCAGGCCGCTCGGGTTCTCACTCGCGCGCTGGCCGCAGGACCCGCAGGGTATTTTTTTCGGCGGCAACGAGATGCTGATGACGCCGCGCCAGATGGTGAGCTTCGGCGAGCTGTACGCGGACGCCGGCCGCTTCGGCGATCACCAGCTGCTGCCGAAAAGCTGGATCGATCGGACGTTCGTGTCACGCGGGCGGTCGCGCTGGGGCAGCGATCGCGAGTACGGCTACGCCTGGTGGATCCGAGAGCTCGGCGGCCGCGATACGTTCTACGCCTGGGGCTACGGCGGCCAGTTCATCTTCGTCGTCCCCAGTCTCGAGCTGGTGATCGTGACCACGTCGCGATCAGACGTGAGCCGCGAGCGGCGCGATCACAACGAGGCGATTTACGATCTCGCGGCGCGGATTGTCACCGCGGTGGAGTAGGGCCAGCGAAGGCACAGAGGCGGTGGGAGCCGCAGAAGCCGCGGAGGCCAACGAAGCCACACACGACACAGAAACCCAGACGAGCCAAGACCAATCAGGTTGTCTCGTTCTTTGTTTCGGTGGCCACGTAATCTTCTGCATCGCTCGGTTGGCCGCGCCATACCCAAGCCGTTCTGCGCTTCTGCGTTTTCGGCGCCTCTATTCTCTGTGGTCCCCGGCGGCCGATCGCCGGCGAAACCGCCGTGACTTCTCTCGGTTGCCGCAGATCTTCATGTCGCACCATCGGCGGCTGGCGTTCTTGGTGTCGTCCATGAACCACCAGCCGCAATCCTCGGCGGCGCAGGCGCGGACCCGCGCCAGCCGAGAGGACGTGAGCAGGCGCGAGGTGATGCGTGCGACCTCCCACAGCACGCGGTCGAGATCGTCGCTGCCTGCGTAGATCCACTGCAGTGAGTCGTCTGAGGGGACGAGCCGGCCATGACGGTACCAGCCACCAAGCCGCTGGCTCAGCGCGTCGAGCGTAGCCAAGCCTGGCGCGCGCCCTGCTGATGTCGCCGTAAAAGTGTCGTGCAGCAGCTCGCGCAGCGCGCACGCGCTGGCGAGGACGCGCGCGGCTTCGTCCTGTCGCCGTTTGGCCCGGCTGCCGAGATGCTCCGCTTCGGCGGGTTTGAGCACACCCGCCTCCTGCGACCACTGAATCAGCGCCTCGAACGAGACGAGCTTCTCGGTCGGGCTGGCCGTCGCGCGGCCGCTGCGCGTATTGACGAACGACAGCGCGCGCTCGACGTCGAGCGCTTCGGGTGGAATCGCCTGCCTGGATGGCCGCGCGCGCCTGGGCATGAGCTGATCTTAAGGCACCTGCCGTAACCTTCAAAATCTATTTGACAGGTTACACACGCCTGACATATGGTGAAACCATCGAAATCAGTTTAGAAGGTTGCGGAGGGCTTATGGCGACGATGACGAAAACGGTTCCCGAGGGGCTCACGGCCAGCGTCCTGGTGCGGACGCTCGAGGAGGGATACGGACCCGGCGCCTGGCATGGGCCGGATCTGCGGGCGGCGCTGGAGGACGTGACCAACGAGCTGGCGTTCTGGCGGCCCGCTCAGGAGCGTCACAGCATCGCGGAGATCGCGCTGCACCACGCGTATCACCTGCACAACGTGCGGAGCAAGCTGACGGGCGAGACGGCGTCGCCGTTCCTGGTCGCCGGCGACGACTGGTTCGCGCTCCCGACCGCGGCGGACTTGAGCTGGGCGCAGATCCAGGCGCTGGTCGAATCGAACCACGGGCGCGTCACCGACGCAGTGCGGGCGATCGGCTCGGGAAAGGCCAGGTCGCCGCTCGCGCCCGACGAGCAATTCGAGCTTGTGCTCGGAATCACCTCGCACGCGATCTATCACGCGGGTCAGATTCAACTACTCAAGCGCCTCGCGGAATGACCGCGTCGCACTCGGGTGCCTGAGGTGCCTGAGGTGCCTGGCGGTGCCTTGGGTGCCTCGAGTGCTGCGTGCGACCGTGCGGACTCTAGGGCTGTGGTGTGCCTTTGATCACTTTTTGAACATGCTCTCGGATGCCCGCGAGCGTGTCGAGCTCGATGTCGTCGCGGTCGCCCCGCCGCCGATCTCGTGACGTCTCAGGCGCGAACCGGCCTAGTCCACGAGGCGCCGTTCCTCAACCGTTTCGGGCAAGCGAGACGACCTGGTCTGCGCGGCGAGCCTCGCGGGCTGCGGGCCCGCGATCCACACCGAAGCAACAACGACAATGCAAAACGGAACGGCCACGCGCCCGGTACTGAGCACCCTGCACCCCTGCACCCTGCACCCTGCACCCTGCACCCTGAATTCTGAAACCTGAAACCTGAAACCTGATCCCTGATCCCTGATCCCTGACTACGGCACCCTCCCCGGCGTGTACGGCGCGCCGGCTTTTTCCATTTCCTTTTCGAGCGCAGGCAGGTCGGTGTCGAGCATCGTCCGAAGCTCCGCGGATACGGTCTGGAACTCCGCCGTGACGATCGCCAACACCTCGTCGTGCGTCGTCGTCTGCGACCAGGTGGATTCGGCGAGGTCGTTGGCGATGCCTTCGATGCGATCGGAGATCGACGGCGGCACCGGTTCGTTGCGGCGGGCAATCGCGAGGTCCCCGCGCAGCGCGATGAGCAGCGCGTTGAGACCCCGCTGCAGCTCGCGGGCGCGATCGTGCAGGGCGCGCGGTGCGGCCGGTGTGGCGTCGAGCGCGCGGCGAATCGCCGCCAGGCGCGGCGTGAGCGCGTTCGCCGCTTCGAGCGTGCCCGACACCGATCGCCGCAGCGCCGTCAGCTTCTGATCGAACGCCGCCCGCTTCTGCCGATCTTCCTGCGGCGCAACGGCCGCAGGATCGGGAAGCACGTTGAACTCCACCGGGCCGGCGAGGCGCGTCACAGCGCCGGCGACGCGCTTGGAGAGCGTGGCCGAGTACTTGCCCGGCAGCACCATCGGTCCGATGGGCGGCGACGCGAACAGGTTGTCCTCGTCTTCCGGACGCGGCGTCCGCGGTAGCACCGCCGCCGGCACGCGCAGATCCCACGCCACGCGCTGGAAGCCCTTCGCGGCTGGTCCGGTGATCGTGCGGATTGGAGTCCCAGCCGCGTCCGCAATCGTCAACAGGATGGCTGCCGGTTCTTCCTCGTCCTCGGCACGCAGCACGTCGCGGGTCGGGTAGGGCGGCGTCTCCTTTTTCTGCTCCGCCGCCTTCTCCGCTTCCTGCCGCTGCTCTTTCAGCGACTTGAGTGCGTCACGCAGGTGATAGGTAAAGACCACGCCAAACGGAGGATTCTCGGCGGTGAAAAATGATTCGCCCTGGAACGACTTGCCGCGCAAGCCGTAGGGAAGCCGCTCGATGTACGCCATCGCGTCGCGCGGCGCGAACAGCGCGGCCTCCTGCTGCAAGGTCCCAGGCGACGCCGTGCGTAGCGCGCGATAGTCGTCGAGAATATAGATGCCGCGTCCGAACGTGCCCAGCACCAGGTCGTTCTCTCCGCGATGGATCGCGATGTCGCGCACCGCGATCGTCGGCAGGCCGCCCTTGAAGCGCATCCATGTGCTGCGCCACCATCGCGCGTGAAGAAGAGCCCGAACTCGGTGCCGACGAAGAGCAGCTTCGGATCGACATGGTCTTCGGCGAAGGCGTGGGTCGAACCACGCTGCGGCAGGTCGCCGCTGATCGAGCTCCAGGTGCGACCCGCGTCGGTGCTCTTGACCACGTAAGGCGCGAAGTCGCCGTTCTGGTGGTTCGTGAACGTCGCGTAGGCCGTGTTCGGTTCGTGCAGCGAGGCGATAATCCGGGTCACGTAGGCATCGGCCGGCGCCTTCGCGACCCTCTCGTTCTTCCGCCACGTGGTGCCGCCATCCTCGCTGACCTGAATCAGGCCGTCGTCAGTGCCCACGTAAAGGAGCCCCTCCCGCCTCGGAGATTCGGCCAGCGCGCTGATGTTGCTGTAGAAAGCCGTGGACTGATTCTTGGCGACCGCGTCGGGTCCCCACATGCGCCCCATCATCGGCAGCTTGTTGCGATCGACCTGCCGTGTGAGATCGCCGCTGACGGCTTTCCACGTGTTGCCGCGATCGTCGCTGCGAAACAGCTTGTTGGCGGCGATGTAGAGCCGCCGCGGCGCATGCGGGCTGATGATGAGCGGGGTGTCCCAGTTCCAGCGCAGGCGCGGCTCGCCCTTGCCTTCCTGCGGCTGGATGCCGATGCGCTCGCCCGTTCGACGATCGTAGCGGACGAGCACGCCATGCTGGAGCTCGGCATACACGATGTTGGGATCGGTGGGATCGACGCGCGAGACGAAGCCGTCGCCGCCTTGCGTGACGAACCAGTCCTGATTGAGGATGCCGTGTCCGCTGCGCGTGCGCGACGGTCCGCCGAGGGAAAAGTTGTCCTGAGTGCCGCCGTAAACGTTGTAGAACGGTTTCGCCGCGTCCACGTCCACGTCGTAGAACTGCGTGATCGGCAGGTTGGCGATGAACTTCCAGGTGCGCCCGCGTTCCCAGCTCTCGTAGAGACCGCCGTCGCAGCCGACGTAGTAGTGATGCGGATGCACCGGATCGACCCAGATGACGTGATTGTCCACGTGCTTCCAGCGCTCACCGAGATTCTTCAGCGTCTGCCCGCCGTCGTCCGACACCTGGAGAAAGACGCTGCCGATGTAGATGCGATCGGCGTCGGCGGGATCGGCGGCAATCTGCGCGTAGTACATCGCGCCCGGAATCGAAGTCGTTGCGCTTCTCCCACGTCAACCCGCTGTCGCGCGAGCGGAAGACGCCGCCTTTGGCGTCGGCAGCCTCCACCGTGGCGTAGAGGACGTCGGGATTGACAGGCGAGATCGCGAGCCCGATTCGTCCGAGCTCCACGGCAGGCAATCCGGCGGTGATCTTGCTCCACGTTTTCCCGCCGTTGATGCTGCGATGAATGGCGCTCTCGGGACCGCCGTTGATCAGCGAGAAGAAGTGGCGGCGCCGCTGATAGCTCGCCGCGATCAACAGGTCGGGATTGCGCGGATCGAGCACGACGTCGGTGACGCCGGTGTTGTCGCTGATCGACAGCACCTTTTCCCAAGTGGTGCCGCCATCGGTGGTTTTGTACAGGCCGCGATCGCCGCCGCCGGCCCAGAGCGGCCCCTGCGCCGCGACATACACGACATCACTGTCGCGAGGGTCGATGGCGATGCGGCCGATGTGCTCCGAGCGCTCGAGGCCGACCTTCTGCCACGACTTGCCCGCGTCGATCGACTTGTAGACGCCGTCGCCGTAGCCGACGCTACGCTGGCTGTTGTTTTCGCCGGTGCCGATCCACACCACCTTGGGATCGCGCGGATCGAGCGCGATGACGCCGATCGAATACGAGCCTTGATCGTCGAAGATCGGCTGCCACGTCGCGCCGCCGTTCTCCGTTTTCCACACCCCGCCCGAGGCCGCCGTCAGGTAAATAATCGCCGGATCCTTGGGGTGCACGGCAATGCCCACGATGCGCCCGGACGTCAGCGCCGGGCCGATCGATCGAACGCGCAAGCCGGCGAATGATTCGCTGCTCAGCACGGGGTCGGCCGCCGCGACGGCCGCTGCCGGTACTCGTCGCCGTCCGTTGCTGGGCGGCGAGCGGAACGGTCAGAACGGTGAGCGCGAGCGGCGTGACGAGACGTGTGACGAAGCGAAACTGAGGCATGCTCACACTGTAAATCAAGCGACGCGGAAGAGGACGCGCGGCCTGCGCGTATTTCTTTGCCGTAAGATGCCTTCCACCGTGACGCGGTCAGCGGCGCTCGATACGTTTCGCGGCCTGACAATGGCCGGCATGGTCGTCGTCAACAACCCCGGCACGTGGAGCGCCATGTACTGGCCGCTGCGGCATGCCGATTGGCACGGCTGGACGCCCACCGACCTGATCTTCCCGTTTTTCCTGTTCATCGTCGGCGTGTCACTGACGATGTCGCAGAAAACGCGCGAGGCCTCGGTGTGGCGCACCGTGCAACGGAGCGCCGTCATCATTGGCCTCGGACTGTTTCTGGCCGGCTTTCCGCGATTCGATCCGCAGCAGTGGCGGTTTACCGGTGTGTTGCCGCGCATCGGCCTGTGTTATCTCGCCGCCGCGGTGGTGTATCGCTGGTGCAGGCCCGCCGCTATCGCGTCGCTGGTGATGGCGGTACTGCTGGCTTACTGGTTCGTGCTGACGCAGTTCGGCGATCTGACGCCCGAAGGCAATATCGGCGCGGCCATCGATCGGCGCATCTTCGGATCGCATTTGTATCTGCGCGGACGCTGGGATCCCGAGGGCCTCTTGAGCTCCGCTCCCGCGACGGCGACCACGCTCATCGGCGTGCTCGCAGGCATCTGGCTGGCCACGGCCGTGACGCTTGGGCGAAAGCTGATGATCCTGGCGGCCGCGGGAATGGCGCTGATGATTACCGGCCAGATCTGGCACGAGTGGCTTCCGATTAACAAGAACCTCTGGACCAGTTCCTATGTGCTGCTCACGGGCGGCGCGGCGATGCTGGTGCTGGCGGCATGTATATATGTGGTGGACGTGCGCGGCTGGCGCCGATGGAGCCATCCGTTCGTGGTGCTAGGCCGGAACGCCCTCGCACTGTTCGTCGTGTCCGGCCTGATCGGAAAGGCGTTCGTAGTCTGGCAGTTGCAGCCCTCAATCTACGAGCAGGGCTTCGCATGGCTTGCGGAACCGAAGAACGCCTCGCTCATCTATTCGCTCGCGTTTCTGGCGCTGATGTACGCGATGTGCTGGGCTCTCTACAGGCGGCGCTTGTTTCTCACGGCCTAGCCCAGCCGCTCGCCAAATTCCCCAAATTCTCCCAAGTCCGCCTAATCCCTGCCCCACGGTCCCTGATGCCTGGCCACTGGTGAATAGACAATCCATAGACAAACCTTAGACATCTTTTGACTCGGCCGTAGATCCCGTTGGCGCTACCCTCCGCCAATTGCACTTCTCTTTCGGAGTTCCCGCGCCAGAATGCAATTCGGAGAGCGGGTGCGGTTCTGAGGAGCGCGTGGGTCCGGCTCCGGCCAACGTCGTGACGATGGCGCTCGCGCGCCAGGCGCCACGATTCTGCCTGCGGAGCCTCGAGCCACCAAAGGACGTGTTCGCGACCACCGGCCCATCCACGCTCGCTCACGCGGCACTCGGCAAGGAAAGGTTTGCATCATGCGACGGACGCTTGTAATCCTCGTGCTCCTCTGCGGTGTTGTCTCGCGTCGGACGCGGCGGCTCAGGGAGGCGACGGCAGCCTTCGCGGGACGGTCAGGGATGAACAGGGCGCAGCGATGCCTGGCGTGACGGTGACGGCCACGAGCCCCGCCTTGCTCAGCCCGAGCATCGCGGTCTCCGATACCGCCGGGAGCTATCGCCTCATCAACCTGCCGCCCGGCACCGATGCGTTGACCGCAGAGCTCACAGGCTTCTCGGTGTTCCGCCGCGAAGGCATCCTGCTCCGAGGGGCAGCGACTTCTGGAAGCTGGCGTCGATGTTGAGCACGTTGCTCGGCCGGGCGACCTCGATCATCGGCGAGTCGCCCGAGACGGTGACGGTCTCCTGCAGCAAGCGGATGAGGCTGGGTGGAGCGCGCGACTTCGAGGTCGCCGCCAACATTCTCAATCTGCTCAACGCCGGCCGCGGCACCGAGTACGCGCGCGGCGGCGCGAATCGGCAGTACAACACCGTGGCCTATCTGCAGCCGGGCAACCTGCAGGCCGCCCGGTCGTTCCAGCTGGATCTCTTGTTCCGGTTCTGAAACGGTGAATGCTACGAGGCGGATTGAAACACGGAGATGTATGACATGACCGACCGACGACCGGCGAGGAACGCGCTGGCACCGTACGCTCTGGCGTCGCTGCTCGCGTCGGGATTGGCGCTCTCGATTGGGGCCGCAGGTTGCTCGCCGGCCGCGCCAGCCACGGCACAACCGCGAACCCAGGACGCGATGTCCGACGGCGCCGAAAACGTGCGGCTCGTCGGTTACAACGATCTGCAGGGCCGGACGGCGCTGGTGACGACGACCAAGTCCGATCCGGCTAACGGCAACTGGGTCTACATCGGGCATCACGACAGCTTCCGCGACGGGAAGCCGCTCATGAACCCGATCACCGGCAAGATGGAGTTCAACGGCACGTCGATTCTCGACATCACCGATCCAGCGAAGCCGAAGTATCTCTGGCACATTCCGAACGCGACGAACAAGAATTCCCGCAGCACGTCGGTGGTGTACGACTACAAGTTCGACGGATCGGGACGCGATTACCTCATTCGCAACTCCGAGGCGCTGACAGAAGGCGAGACTGGCGTCGACCTGAAGTACGAGATCTGGGACATCACTCCGCGCAATAGCGACCCGTCGAAGATCGCGATGGTCAGCGAGATCACGGGCACGCCGCCGAATTCGTGCGGTCAGGGCTGCGGCGGCAAGTTCATCATGCGCGCGCACAAGGGCTGGTGGTCGCAGGAGACGGGTTACTTCTACGCCGCCTCGGGCGAGCCCGGCTTCCGCAACATCGTCGTGCAGATCTTCGACCTGAAGAACCCGAAGGAGCCAAAGCTCGTCGGCCGCGCCTGGATTCCGGGTTTGAAGGAAGGTGAGCCTGGCTACGAAGGGCAGTATTCGCACCACCCGATCGTGGACGAGGAGAACAAGCGGCTCTACGTCGGCTATCGCAATGCCGGCGGCCAGGCGGCGTCGTTCGACATCTCCGATCCGGCACATCCGAAGCTGGTGTGGTCCATCGACATGAACCCGCCGTTCCGCGGACCTCACACCGTGTCGCCGATCGTCTACAATCAGGTGCCGAACTTCGGCAAAAGCGCGCTTCCACGAACCTACGCGTTCATCGTCGACGAAGCCGGTGGTGGCGCGGATATGAAGCCGTGCACCAACGGCGTACGCACCGCGTCGTACATGGTCGACATCACCACCGAGACCAAGCCGATGGTTGTGTCGGTCTGGCAGGTGCCGGTCGGCAACTTCTGCGAGAAGGGCGGGCGCTTCGGACCTCACCAGTCGGCAGAAACCGTCAACGGCAAGATCAATCGATTCGAGGACAAGATCGCCTGGATCGCCTACTTCAATGCGGGCGTCAGAGTGGTCGATCTCAGCAATCCCCATCAAATCAAGGAGCTCGGGTACTACATCCCGAAGACGAACAAGAACTCGTATCCGATCTCGGAAGGGCAGCCGGTGGCGATCCAGATGAACGACGTGGACATCGACCATCGGGGCCTGGCGTACGCGGTAGACCGTGTTGGCACCGGGTTGTTCATCCTGGAATACACCGGCAGCAAACCACGGCAGACGACCAGCAATTAACGACCAGACAGGGGGTTGATCCGTGACGAAGAAAATCACCGCCGCAGCAGCGGCTCTCGCGTTCGGCTTGATGGTTAGCGTCCTCGCCCAGGTGGCGCAGGAGAAAGGCGGCGGCGACGAAACCGGTCCCTACGATCTCGTCGCCGGCTGGCCGCAGAACTACTGCGGCGAGGGCCACATTATCGGTTCGACCGCCGGCATCTGGGCGGAGAGCCCGGACCGCGTGTACATCTTCAACCGCGGTTGCTTGCCGGTGCTCAAGCCAACCGGTCGCGGCGGTGGCGACAATTTCATCCCGGAGCGAAACGCGTCGGGCTACGACCTGTCGCAGAAAGATCCCACGCGGCATCCACGGTGGGATCACGTCTTCAACGTTGTCGATCGGAACGGGAAGCTGATCGAATCGTGGGAGCAGCACAACAAGCTGTTCGTGCGGCCGCACCGGATTCTCGTCAACCCGTACGATCCCGAGCGGCACGTGTGGCTCGTCGATGACGGCGCGCACGCCATCTACAAGTTCACCCGCGATGGAAAGAAGCTGGTGCAGACGATCGGCACGCCGATGCAGTCGGGCAACGACGCGACGCACTTTGCCCGGCCGACCGACATCGCGTGGCTGCCCGACGGGACCTTCTTCGTCAGCGACGGCTACGTGAACACGCGCGTCGTCAAGTTCGACAAGACCGGCAAGTTCATCATGACCTGGGGCGAGGCGGGCACGCCGCCGAATGAGAAGCGGCCCAGCTACATGAATACGGTACACGCCATCTCCATCGACAAGAACCGCCGCATCTACATCAGCGATCGCGCCAACTCGCGGGTGCAGGTGTTCGACGAGAACGGCAAGTTCCTCGACGCGTGGCCAAACGTCCGCCGGCCCTACTCATTCCTCCTCACCGAGGATCAGCACCTGTGGGTTGCCGACGGCATCACCCAGAAATTCACCAAATTCGATCTGAACGGGAAGCTGCTCTACTCGTGGGGCACCTTCGGCGCGTTCCCCGGCGGCTTCTGGGGTGTCCACCAGTTCCACACCGACAGCGACGGGAACCTCTATACTGCCGACGTGCACGTCGGCCGCCCGCAGAAGTTCAGCCCGAAGAAGGGAGCGAATCCCGCGAACCTGATTGGCAGGTACTTCCCGCAGCGGGCGGCAACGAACTAGGCAGTTTGTGTGAACTGAAAAAGGGGTCTGACCCCTTTTCAAACGGTAGGACGGTCAGGCAGTTCGCAGGTCGGGCTGCCGAGAAAGTTGGTCGCCGGGCTGGTGACGGCGCTTTGGTCGGCGTAGTTCAGCGAAGGGCGGAAGTCCCGCCCTTCGCAAAGGAGTCCCAAGATGCGCGCACTTCGATGGTCGTTCACGGTGCTGGCGGCGTTACTCCTTCTGACGCTGCCCGCAGTCACGCAGGAGAAGGGCGGCCAGGAGGAGTTCGGCCCTTACGAGCCGGTACCGAACTGGCCGCAGCCGCTGCCGGACGGAGCGGACGGCGTGAAACACGATGGCTGGACGTGGGGATCGACCGGCGCGGTTTACGCCGAGACGCCGGATCGGATCTGGATCGCGCAACGCGGCGAACTGCCGCTGCCGCAGGGCGCCGCGCCGTGGACACCGTACGGCGCATTGACGCCGCCGCGACAGTCGACCGGCAACACCGATGGCCTCAGCGCCACGTGTGAACCCACTAACAAGCGCGGATGGGAGCGCCGATGGCACCACTCGGTGTTCATCGTCGACCGCAACGGCAAGATGGTTGGCGAGTGGCCGCATGTTGACAAGATGCTCGCTGCCGATCCGTGCGGGCGCGGGCCGCACAAGATCAAGATGAGCCCGTACGATCCCCAGAAGCACGTCTGGATCATCGACGACCAGCTGCACGTCATCTGGAAGTTCACCTATGACGGCAAGCTGGTGATGACGCTCGGCACCACGGGCAAACGCGGACGCGATGCCGGCAAACTGTTCGATCGTCCAACCGATATCGACTGGCTGCCCGACGGCACGTTCTTCATCAGCGACGGCTACGGCGGCACGCGCGTCGCCAAGTTCGACAAGGACGGCAAGTTCATCAAGGACTGGGGCGGCCCGCCAAAGGATCCGAAGAATCCGGGGCCGAACGAGTTCAACACGGTACACAGCATCCAAATCAGCAAAGATCGCCGGCTCTTCGTCGTCGATCGCGGCCATCGCCGGTTCCAGGTATTCGACGAGGAAGGCAAGTTCCTCGAAATGTTCACCACCGGCGTTCGCTCGTCACCCTACGCGCATCTGATCACGACCGACCAGATGCTGTGGGTCACCGACGGCGGGACGATGCGCGTGCTGAAGTACGACTTGAACGGGAAATATCTGTACGGGTGGGGCGGACCTGGCGGGCATCCGGGTGGCCTCAACGGACCGCACTCGATCACCGTCGATCAGGACGGCAACCTCTACCTGGCGGAAGTCTTCAACGGCCGCGTGCAGAAGTTCCGGCCGAAGAAAGGTGCGGATCCGGCGAAGCTGGTTGGGCAGGAGTCGCGTTACAAAGCGGCTGGAACGCAATAACGCAGCCCTGACGAGGTGGGGATGTGGTGATGTCACTTCGGGACATCACCACATCAGCCGCCATGCTTCACTCCACGATAGGCGTCGTGGGAGCTCCGAGTCCTCGGTACAGGAACTTCTGCAGCCGCTTTCCTTCGTAGGTCTCACCAATAAACAGATTCCCCTTCGAGTCGGCCGCCATGACGTGCGCGCCGTAGAACTGGCCGGCCTAGTGGCCGGCCTGCCCGAACGCGCTCACCACCTGCAGCGTGTCGCGCAGCAGGATCCAGATCTGCTGGTTGGTGCCGTCGTTGACGACGAGAAACTTCTGCGCCGGATCGGTCGAGAACGCGATGTCCCACACCGATCCGCTGCCCAGCGTCTGGCGCGCGACGAACGCTTCCTTGACGAAGCTGCCGTCCTTGCGAAACACCTGGACGCGATCGTTGGTGCGATCGCAGACGTAGACGAGCCCGTCTCGGGCAATGCGCACCGAGTGGACGATGCGGAACTGCGGCGGCGGCGGGCCGGCGGGATCGTAGTTGCTGGGCCGGTTCTCGTTCTGCACCGCGCCGCTGAACGGGCTCGGCAGCTTCTCGCCCGCCTGCGTGAAATAGCCATCGTCGGGCGTCTTCCCGTATGCGCCCCAATGACGCTTGTAGGCGCCGGTCGTTCGCGTCAAAGACGATGACGCGATGATTGACGTAGCCGTCTGCCACATACAGCTCGTTGGCGTCGCGATCGACGGTCAGGTTGGCGGCGCCGCCGAGATTCTGCCGTGTCGTTGCTGCCGCGGCCCTGTCCTTTGCGTCCGATCTGCAGCAGGAACCTGCCGGCGCGGGTGAACTTGAGGATTTGCGCGTCTTTCTCGCCGCCGCCGCCGAGCCAGACCTCGTCGGCCGCCGACGTGGATGCCGTGCTCGAGGTCCGGCCATTCGTACCCTTCCCCGCGCCGCCCCACGACGAAACCAGGTTGCCCGTCAGAATCGAACTCGAGCACCGGCGGCGCGGCACGCCAGATCGATCGCGTCTCGTTCGGCTGCAGCGTCGAGGGCCGATGCACGAGCCAGACGTGATCGCGGTCGATCCACGGCGACACCGGCGACGGCGCCGAGCAGCCAGCGTTTGGGCAGCGGCTTGGGCCAGAACGGATCGACGGCAAACGTCGGCACTTGTTCGGGCGGCGCGCTGCTCCACACGTGACCGACAGCGCTCACGGCCAGGCCGCACCAACATGGGCGGCTGCGTCTCATCAGACCGTCGGACGCGCGACGGTATAGCAGCCCGGCTGCGCTCGACCGCAGTAAAACGATGTCTCGAAATCGTCTCCGGTTTGTCTACATCAGGAGCTGGTAGCCACTGCCGTGGACGGTGATGATGTACCGCGGTTCATGCGGCTTGGGCTCGAGCTGGGTGCGCAGCTTCGCGATGTAGTTGTCCACGGTGCGCGTGACCGACAGCTGATGGTAGCCCCAGACGTCACGCAACAACTGCTCGCGGCTCACCACTTCGTTGCGGTGCGTGATCAGATAGCGCAGCAGCTCGAACTCGCGGGCCGAGAGCGGCACGCGCTTGCCTTTGCGGAGGACCAGCCGCTGGCGGGCGCGCACGTGACATCGCCGAAGTGAACTCCTCGGCGCCGAGCGCGTGCCAGTCGTCGCGCCGGACCTGTGCGCGGACGCGCGCCAGCAGCTCGCGCACGCTGAACGGCTTGCTGACGTAATCGTCGGCGCCGAGATCGAGTCCGCGCACGCGATCGCGCTCGTGCGTGCGCGCCGTCAGGACGATGATCGGCACGTGCGTGCCGCGCTGCCGCAGACGATCGCACACCTCGAAGCCGCTGATGCCGGGCAGCATGACGTCCACCAGCAGAATGAAAACGCATGCGCGATCGAAGCCTCGAGCGCGTCCTCGCCCGACGCGACGGCGGTCACGCGATAGCCCTCGAACTCGAGGTTATCGGTGAGCATCGCGCGCATCTGCGGCTCGTCCTCGATCACCAGCACATGACGTCCGTCAGCGGTGCGTGCGGGCTCGCCTGTCATGAGGCGGCCCTCCTCTCGGTGCGGGCATGGTCCGTGATGACCGCGTCGGCCGACTGCGCGGCAGCACGATGCGGAACGTGCTGCCCTCTCCGACAACGCTCGTCACCTCGACACGTCCCTGGTGTGCCTGGACAATTCGCGCACCAGCGACAAGCCCGAGCCCGAATCCCGGCCGCGCGTGCGTGCCGGACGTGCGATAGAACCGCTCGAAAATGCGCGCTTGATCGGCGGCCGCGATGCCGACACCGCGATCGATGACGTCGACGATGGCCTCGGTGCGCGTGCTGCTCACACGGACGCGTGATCTCCTTGTACGGCGGCGGAATACTTGACCGCATTGTCGAGCAGGTTGGCGAGCACCTGCTCGAGCGCGGCCGGGTCGGCCAGGACACGCGGGCTCGATCCGTCCTGCTGCACGTCGAACGGCAATAGTGCTGATTCGACAGGCTGTGCGCGAACGCGTCCACGGTTTCCTGCACCAGCGCGCCGAGATCGAGGCGTTCGAACTCATAGCTGCGGCGCTGCTGCACGCGCGAGAACTCGAGCACGCGCTGGACGAGCGAACGAGAGCCGTGGCCGCTTCGGCGTGAATCGTGGCGAGATACTCCGCGAAGCGCTCCGGCGAGCGCACGCGGTCCATC
Organism: uncultured Acidobacteriota bacterium; assembly: GCA_963807105.1. GTDB lineage: Bacteria > Acidobacteriota > Vicinamibacteria > Vicinamibacterales > UBA2999 > DASPWV01. The sequence continues at coordinate 629,107 of CAWEAM010000009.1, forward strand.
TGGAGCGTTTCGGTCGCGGCGCTCAGGAGCGACAGCGGCGTCTTCAGCTGATGCGAGACGTGCGCGACGAAGTCGGCCTGCATTCTCGCCAGCTCGGCCGAGCGGCGATGCGCCTGCATCGTCAGCCCGAGCGCGACCAGCATCAGGACGATGGAGAGCGCCGTCGGTCCGTAGCCTTGGGTGATGCTGGCCCACCGCGAGGCCGACTCCGGCGTGGTCACCTCGATCGTCCACTGCTGCGGCTCGACACCGGCGGAGAGCCGCGACTGAATTTCGTCGGCCGGATAGAACAGGATCGGGAACGCGGACACGGCCGCCCAGGGTCGCCGGCTTGACGTCGCCGTAGACCAGCGCACCGCGCTCGTCGGTCACCCGTAGCTGGAGCGGCACGCTGCCGCCGCGACGAGTGAGGAGCGCATCGAGATTGCGGCTACGAAGCGCGTCGAACAGTTGCCCGCGCATGGTCTCGCGATCGATCACGAAGCCCAGAACGGCGAAGTATTCCACTCGCCGCGCATCGGTCCAGAACAGGCGGAGAAAGGCCTGGTGCCGGCCGTCGGGCCCCACGTCCTCGGCGGCGGCGTAAATCTGCTGCGCCGGCGCATGCCGACGCGCGAGGTCGATAACCGCGCGGCCAAGCGCCGGATCGCGCGCGAATCGCCCGTTGCGGCCGTAGAAGACGGCTTCGCCGGGAGCAGTCCGCTCGGTTTCGGCGTGCCAGACGAAGAACCGATCGACGTGCGGGTAGGCCTCGAGGCCGGCAGCGTACTGCTGCGCGACGAGATCGAGGCGGCCGGAGCGCAGCTCGGGATGATTCACCGCGGTCAGCGTGTCGAACACGGGACCGTCGAGGACCTGGTGCAATTCGGCGGCGATGTCACTCGCCGTCTGCTCGCTGAGCTGGCGGAGGATGACGCCGTTCTGCGATTCGAGCGCGGAGATTGCGCGGTGCTGAAGAAAGAGCACCAGCCCCGCGGCGCAGACCGTGGCCAGAATGGCGATGACGAGAGGATGCGGACGCCACGCGAGGAAAGCCGGTTTCATGGGCCGCTCGAGCTTCGCACGTTACGCGGCACGACCGGCGGGTGTCAAGGAGACACCGCTGCTCGCGGTGCCTAAGGGTGCCAAGGGTCAAAGGTGCCTTGAGTGTCCAAGGTGCCTCGGGTGCCTGGGGTGCGTAGTGCAATGGAGCTGGCGTACTCGAGCGCGTCGGTTGCTCGTGCCGGGGTGCTGGTGCCGGGCACGGAAGCACCCGAACACCACGCCAAGCACTTCGCACTCGAGCACCCCGCACCCAAGGCACTTCCAGGCACCTTGAGGCACCTGAAAGTATCGCTACATCACGTTGATCTGGAACATGACGCCTCCGGCAACGCGGCCATCGTCGTATTCCTGTACGACCTCGAACTCGAACACGTCTCCCGCCTTTGCCGTGCGCGGCACGGGCACGGTCAGGCGCGCTTCCGGTGCGAGGTTGCCGGCGACGGCGAAGGGCAGTCGCGTGTCGGGGCGTTGCTTGTCCAGCGTCAGCGATCCGATGGCGCCGAGTGGCGGTCCCGCTCCCGGCGCAGCGGGCGGCGGCGGCGCGTCGAGCACCGCGGCGGCGGAGCCACCGCCAACCTGCATGCGCGTCTGCGCTGGCATGCGGAGCTGCACCGCGCGTTCGCCGCCGAACGCCACGGTGACTGGATGAAGCAGCGTGAGCACACTGGGACGCGCCAGAGGTTCCGCGGTTGTCCGCGCCGGCGCGGTCGCGCCAATCGCATCGGCGAGCGACGGCGCGGCGAGCAGCACGTCGGTGGCGACCGGCGCCTTCAGCGTCCGCACCACCAGCGCGCTCTTCGGGCGCTGGCTGAACGCGCTTCCTGCGATGAATCGCAGATCGACCACCTCGCCACGACGCGCGTTGACGATAGTGATGTTCTTCTGCGCGAGGTTGTTGTGCTGGCGGACCTCGTTTCCGCCCGGGGCCAGCCCGTCGTTGGGCGATGTGTCCACGAGCAGGCACGGATGCCATCCGGCGTCGGGCGGCACGAGCGCCGCCGGCCATTGCACGTTGACCGTCGTGGTGGCGCCCGCCGCAAGCGACGGGACTACCGCATCACCGATCCAGTAGGTGCCTGGCGAGGTGATCGATCCGCCGCCCGCCGGATTGTTCGGTATCCAGTTCTGTGGATACACGAACTCCGTACCGGCGAAGCTCGAGAGGTTCACGCGCACCCGCACGTCGCGCGCCTCGGCGGCGCCGCGGTTGTTGACGCGCACGTAGACGAAGTTGTCCTGTCCACGCAGCGTATTCTGGTGCGTTGTCCCGCCGTCCTGGGTGTTGCGCACCCACACGTCGGGGCTGTTCCAGAACGCGCCGGCGCTCGGGATATCGCCCGTGTCGGCGGCGTTGTCGCGCATTCGCAGATCGCTGAGCGCCGCCCAGGCAAACTCAGTGATGCCTGCGCCGATGTCGTTCATGATGTTCCGCATCTCGGCGTACGGCGGAACGAACTCGTTGCCGAACTCAATCGTGTACACGTACACCTTGTTGTGTGCCGGATTGGCGATGTGCCGGCTGAACGCGTAGTCGTCTGACGTGCCTGACGTCGGATACAGCCCGACCGCCTGCTGCACGGTGTACGACCGGCCGCGCACTGCCTGAATGGCGGCGTGCATCCGGTTGGCGAGATTGACCGCCGTGTGGCCGTCGAGCGGCGCGATGAACTCGCGGTACGCGGTGTCGCCGACCACGCCGCGCAGCCCATTGAACGCCGGGTTCGTAAAGCGCTGCGCCAGCGTCGCGCTCTGGTTCTCGTCGTCGCCCCAGCTGTAGAGCAGTAGCTCGCCGAAGCTGTGGATGTCCACGTAGTAACGGATGTGCGGGAACGTGTCGAGCAGATGCCGGATGTTGCGGCACTCGGGCTCCGAGAACGGCGCTGTGCCCTTGTACGTGGCAGAAGACTGGCTCGGGGAGGTGCCGATGCCGCTGCTCCAGAGAAAGTCGAAGTTCCGGTTCACGTCGACGCCAATCGCCGCGCCCGTGTTTGGATTGCGGTTCTTGCGCCACCAGAAGCTCTGGTTCGACGGCGCCGCACCTGGATCCGTGGTCTGGCTGTAGACCTTGCCGTCGGGATTGACGTTGGGGAAGACGAAGATGTCGAGCGACTCGAGGAGCGTCTTCACCTGTGCGGCGGTAAAGGTCTTGCCGCCGTACACCGCCGGTGTGTTGCCGACGTAGGCGTTGACGGACGTCGTCAGAAAGTACATCAGGATGTCGGAGCCGCCCCATTCGCGCGCGTGCACCCCGCCGGTGAACAGCACGCCGATCCGGTTCGACTTCGGTCCGGCACGCAGCCGCGCCGCCCGGCAAGCGCGGCCCTGCGCGGTCGTATGCGGCAGGGTGATGAGCGAGACGAGCGCCGGCGCCGACGCGGCCAGGGACGTCAGGCCCGAGTCGATCTCGGCGGTGGTGAGATAGCCGAGGACCGTCCGCGCGGCGAGGTCCTCCACCGAACGGGCATCGGCAAAACGATCGACGCGCGGGACCTCCGCGCGTCGCTCGTCGGGTATGCCGTCCACGTTTTGCACGCGCTCGACGCGGTAGCCGTCGGCGACGAGCGCGTCAATCTGTTCATCCGAGACCAGGCCCGGCACCATGAACTCGCCAGATTCGAGGCGCCGGCCGGCTCGATGCTTCAGATCGAGGTCGTATCGCTCGAGCGCACGCATGCGCTCGAGCGAGTCTCCGATGATCCGGACTTGTTGGAGGGCCATGGGTCATCCCTCGGCGATCACGTTGATCCGCAGGCGCACGCCGCCCGTCCTCACGCCCTGCCCGTCGCGCTGCTCGACGTCGAACACGTAGCTGTCGCCCGGTTTGGCGTTCTGCGGCACATCGATCGCGAGTGTGGATTCCTGCTCTTCAGCCTGGCCGGCGGGCAGGTTGATCGAGACCTGCTTGAGCGCAGGGTTGAGGAGCAGTGCCGGACGGTCGTTGATCGCCGACAACGAGAACGGGCGCGCGGCCCGCTCGTCGGCGTCGGGCTGCGGCTCCTCGTAGAGCGCACGGTCGTCGCTTTGCCCCGGGTTCGGCGGCGCCGGCGCCGGCGCGCCGAGCTCGATCGTCGAGTGGGCCGGGAACGTCACCAGCAGCGATTCGGCGTTGTCGCGCTCGGCTCCGGCGCTCAACGACACACGCGCTTCCTCCAGGAACGTCATCCTGAACGGCAGCCGGTTCACGCCCGGCACACCGCCTCCGGCGATGGGTTTCGGCGCCGACGGAATCGCCGGCTCCGGCGCGTCGGGACGCAGCAGATTGCTGATCGCGGCCACCGAGTTGATCACCTCGGGCTTTGCCGTCGCGAAGGCCACGTTGATGTTGGCCGGCGCCTTCACCTTGTTGACGACGATCGTCTGCTTCAGCCCGGTCATCTGCGGGTGACCGATCCGGAACGGGAACAGCAGCCGTTCGCCCGGCCGTGCGTTGCGGATGGTGATGTTCTTCTGACCGAGATTGTTGTTGTCCCAGACGTACGGACCCGACGCAGTCGGGCCGTCGTGCGGCGACACCTCGACGAGGAGGCAGGGATGCCAGCCGGCGTCGGGCGGAATCAACGCGCTGGGCCAGCGCACCTTGGTGATCACGTTGCCCGACGCGGGCACCGTGGCGATGCGCATCGACCCGACCAGATAGGTGCCGACCGCCGGGAATTGATTGGTCGGACGCCGGCGTCCGGATGTGCCGCCGCCAGGAGCCGTCGTCGTATCGAGTTTGTAGTCGTAGGGGTAGCGGAACTGCGTGCCCGCAAACGACGTGATGTAGAAGTTGACCCAGCACGGGTGCGACGGCTGCGTGCCGCGATTCGAGACGCGGGTGTAGATGAAGTTGTCTCGGTCGCGAATCGTGTCCTGATGCGCGGTGCCGTTGTCGTCGGCGTTTCGCACCCAGATGTCGGGGCTGTCCCAGAAGCCGTACGACGGCTGCGGCACGCTGCCGGTGTCGCTCGGGCTGTCGCGCAGATATAGATCCCGGTTGGTCGCCGCCGAGGCGAGACGAACGGCGCTCTCGGCGTTCACGCGGCCGTAGCCGTAACGGTTGTTGCGCGTTCCCGGCGGCAATCCGCCGCCCGCCGGCTGATACGGATTGGCGGCCGCGTCGATCTTGTCGGCCGAGTCGAAGAGCACCTGGCGCGCCTCTTCCCAGCTCAGACTGTTGTTGACCGAGAGGACGAGACAGGCGACGCCTGCGGTGAGCGGCGTCGCGAACGACGTGCCGGTGCTGACGGTCGTGGTCGCGTTGTTGCCGGTCGTCGTGTTGGTGATCATGCTGACCGAGGCGCCCGGCGCGCTGATGTCGAGCTCGGGTCCCATGGCCGATCCGTCGTGCAGGTCGCGATTGTTCGTGCGGCCGACCGCGATCGCCCGCTCGGTACGACGACACCTGATCGATGTTGACCGCAATCGGATTGTTGTCGACCGCCTGCGTGTAGACGCAGCCGTGGCCGTTGCGCCCGAATGAGGTCGCGTGATCGATGCCCGCGCGCAGCACCTCGTGCATCGTCCACGGCGTGGCGCTCGGTCCCAGGCTGCAGGTGATCACGTCGGCGCCCTGTTCGGCAGCGTAGACGAACCCGCGCGCCATCTGTTCCTGCGTACCGGTCGGATCGCCCACGCGCACCGGGATGACGCGGCAGTTGGGCGCGACGCCGGCAACTGCGGCGCCGTTGTTGGCAGTGGCCACGGCCATTCCGGAGACCTGCGTGCCGTGCGACGAACCGAGCGGGTTGGCGTCGGGCGGGCTGACCGTGAGATCGAGCGGTCCCACCACCTTGCCGGGCGCATTCAGATCGGCATGCGCGACGTCGGTGCCGAGATCGACGACGCCGAGCCGGATGGCGGGATTGCCCATCGTCGTGGTCCAGGCGAGCGTGACGCGCGCATCGGCGCCAGGCGTGCCAGCGACGCCACCGGCAATCTGTCCGGTGTTCTCGAGGTGCCACTCGTTGCCAAACTGCGGATCGGTGGCGTGCACGCCGTGGCGAACAGCAGAGTCCGTTTCGACCTTGTAGGCCTCCACCACGCGCGCGCCGATGCTCTGAATGAAGTTGGGATGCGCGTAGATCGCCTTGCCGCTCTCGATCAGGCTGTTGGCGATGTCGCTGGCGCGCTTGCCGCCGTCCTTCGTCCGCAGGACGAAGGTGTTCTCGTCGAACTCGATCGGACGCGCGATCTCGGCGCCCTCGCCCGCAACCAGCTGATTGATCTCGTCCATCTTCAGCGTCGGCTGGAACTTGACGATCAGCTCCTCGGTCATCACCAGCACTTCGCCGCGCTCGGTGGTAAAGACCTCGCCCACGGTTTCCACGTCGGCGTCGTGGCTCACCGCCTCGCGGGCCTGCCGCTTATCGCTCTCGCCGCTGGTGATCACGCGAAACAGGCGCATGCTCCCTTGCTGCAACTCTGGGAAATCCGCCGCCGGCTCCAGCGCCTCCTGACGGACGGTGGTGACGCGCTCGATTTGCGTCGGCGGTGTGCGCGAGCGGAACTTGACAGCGATCAAATCCTCGCGCGGGGAGATCGGGACCTTCTCCCCATTCACGTAATAGTAGGTACCGGTCATAGTGTTCTCCTTGATCGAACCGACCGAAAGCTGCGATGTGTGCCGTGCCGCATGACGTGTTCGTTAGTCGGCTGCACACGATCGATGGCGCACTCCGGTGTGCGTGGGCGGAGGGGATTCGGCGACGTGGTCATGAACACACCCCTGGATCATCGCGATCCGTGCGCCGTGTTCAATTGGAGGGAAGCAGGAAGCATCCTAAGTCGATTAGACGATTCGGTTCCATCCTTTCTCCCCTCTCAGTCCCGCGGATTGCATTAAATCGGTGTTACGCGTGTCAGTCACCCTGACAAATCGTGGCGGTCGTTTTCCCAGGCCCCAGCTCAGCCCGCTGATCTCGACTCGATTCGCGAAGGTCGCACGCGGTGCGATTCTTGCTATCGGTAGCTGGCAGAGGACCGGAATGGACAGCGACCGATCGCGGTTTGATTCGGCACCCGGTGAGCGAGAGCAGATGGAGGCGCTCGCCATCTCAGCCCTGGCGGCCGTGCAGAATGCTGCAATGGTGGACGAAGTCAACCGCCGGCTGTTCGATCTCCCGCCGGAAGATCTCCTCGAGCCGCTCGATCCCGCCAACGGCCGCAGCGAGTATCGCTATCGTCCGATGGTTGAGTTACTGCTGCAGGAACTCACGGCCGTTGGCGCGGATGCCAGCCTGAATGGCGTCGAGCGGCAGCGTCGCATCGTGTGGGCGCTGGAGATGGCGGGCTTTTAGATCGTCCCACGCGTGCTGGGGAGGTGCCCATTCAAGCGCGCAATCTCTTCCTTGAGCCGTTGATCGAACGCGTGGGCGCCTGGCGGCGCTGCATGTTGTCGCCCTGATATCCACTCCACAAGAGATCGCCGCGAACACGGGAGCGGCAGGAGCGATCCCGTCAAGCCGGACAGTTGGCAAGACCGCGTCGCGCAGATCATAATCCGCGTTCAAGATGGCTGAGCCGGCAAGATCCGACGCACCGGAGCGCATCGGTCCGTACGACATCCTCGGCGTGCTCGGCAGTGGTGGAATGGGTGTCGTCTATCGTGCCCGTGATTCGCGCCTCTCACGCGACGTCGCGCTCAAGGTGATTCACCGAACGAGCGAGGCCGACCCGCGTTGGCGACGGCGCTTCGCAAATGAAGCACGTGCGGCGGCGGCACTCAACCATCCGAACATTCTCGCGGTTCACGACGTCGCGATCGACGTCGATGCGCCGTATATCGTTTCCGAGCTGATCGACGGCGCGTCGCTCAGGCAGGAGCTGAGGCGAGGCCCGATTCGCCTGCCACGGCTGCTCGACCTCGCCACCCAGATCGCCGATGCGCTCACTGCCGCGCATCACGCGCTGCTGATTCACCGCGATCTGAAGCCCGAGAACGTGATGTTGACCAAGAACGGTCGCGTCAAGATTGTCGATTTCGGGCTGGCCAAGGCGATCGACACGCCGAGCGAGGCCTGTGCGACACGCACGATTACTGCACCGCACCTGATCGTGGGTACGCCTGCGTACATGAGCCCCGAGCAGGCGCGAGGCGACGCCATCGATTTCCGCTCGGACCTGTTTTCGTTCGGAGCCGTACTGTATGAGATGGTGACCGGACGCCTGGCCTTCGATCGGGCATCGTCAATCGACACGCTGTCGGCGATCCTGCATGACGAACCCAGGCCGCTCGCGGAGCTCGCCCACAACCTTCCTACCGAACTCCATCGTATCGTTGGGCGCTGTCTCGCAAAAGCGCCGGAGGAGCGGTATGCGTCGACCGCGGATCTCTTCTACGACCTGCGCTGGTTGAAGGACCATGCGACGCAGATTCCCGTACCGGCACCTGCGGATGTGGACCACCCTCCACGATCGCGACGATTGCTGATCGGCCTCGGGTCTCTTCTGGTCGAGCGACTCGGGACGCGTGGGCTACTGCGTCAACGATCGCCTCAAGCTCCACAGCTTTGATGGCCGTCCACCCGAGCTGCTGGACACTGGCTGCGTTGGTGGGGTTGCCAGCTGGAACCAGGCCGGCGAGATTCTGTTCCGCCGGCCCGACGGCATCTTCAAAATCTCGGAGCGCGGTGGGACGGTCTCGCGGCTTACAACTCTCGACTCGTCCCGTGAGCTGGCGCACAACTTTCCACGCTGGCTGCCGGACGGTCGCTTCATCTACACCGTCATCGGGCCGGACCGGGACGTGGCCGGGATCTGGGCGAGCGGTCAGGACGGGTCGTCACCGACGCGCATCCTGCCCGACATTTCGAAGAGCGATTATGTGGCGGGGCCGGACGGTGCGGCGTATCTGGTGTTCGTGCGCGAAAGACGATTGGTCGCGCAGCGGATCGACGCGGCGACACTCGCGCCGATCGGGGACGCCAAAGTGCTTGCGGAACGGATGGCTATCGGGAATGTCGCGATGCCCAGCTTCTCGGCTTCGGCCACGCTACTGGTTCATCGCGGCGGCGGCAGCACCGGCCGATCGGCGTGGGACTGGGTAGACCGGCAGGGCCGGCCGACCGGCACGCGCCATCGTGGACGCAGCGGCATCAGCGCGGCGGCGCTTTCCCCCGACGGGGCCTTTTTCGTTTACGGAGAAATCAATCCCGACGGGTCGAACGGCGGTCTGTGGATGGTCGACTACGCCCGGCGGATCGAACAACCGCTCCTTGCCCCGCCGCCGGTCGTGTTTCTCCCCGCGTTCTCCAGAAGCGGCCGGCGGATCGCGTTTGCCGCCGTCGAGCCAGGCGTCAGGCAACTCTTCGTCATGGATTTCCCGAATGGCAAGCCCACTCAGGTCGTCACCAATCCTAGGTTGGGACTCATGGAGCCCGAGTGGGCCGGCGAGGACACGCTCATTGGCACCGCTGCGACCGGTCAGATCGTTGCGTTGCGACTGGACTCGCCGGACAAGCCGGTGACTCTCGTAGCCAGCGGGAGCCAGGCGCAATTGTCGCCCGACGGACGGTGGATTGCCTACACCTCGACGATCGGCGGCGGGCCAGAAGTCTACGTCGAGAGTTTTCCCGGAGGCGGCGATCGAAAAAGGGTGTCGGCGCGAGGCGGGGTTCAGCCGCGTTGGCGAGGCGACGGTAGCGAGCTCTATTACCTCGCACGAGACGGCACGCTGGTGGCAGTCGGCGTCCGGACGGGCCCACGATTCGAAGACCGAGACCAGACAGTGCTCTTCAAGGAGCAATTCGGCAATGAAGGCGCAACGCCGTTCGATCGCTCCTATCTGCCAACGCGCGACGGGCAGCGCTTCTTGGTGCGGGTTGGCACCGAGGGTCCGGTGCCGTTGACCGCCGTGCGCAACTGGCTGACGATGGCGCCGGCTGTCGTCGACAAGCGGTGAGTGACGCGAGTCATTCACGCGGTGCAGCGGTGCAGGCACGTCCGAGGGTCGCGCGTGATGCGCGGCGATGAGGAGATCGGGCAGGAGCCGATCAGCTGCAACGGTTTTTGACTTGAAAACTTGGCACTGCGGGCCTGCCATCGACAATGCGGTCGCTCATCAAGGAGCGCCGAACGCATCGAGTCGTGGCGTCACGCGCAACAGGTGTCGGCCGACGGGACGGGTCCCGCCGGCCGAACGCGACCGCCGATCACCACCGCGTCTGGAAACCGAACCGGAGGATGCGTCCCTGCAGCACGCTCGACGGCTGCAGATACGACGCTGTTGCGAAGTTCGTCCCTCGATAGCTGAGAACAGTGTTCTTGTTCAACACGTTGAAGATGTCCACCTGTCCCTGGAGGCGATACGAACCCATCTGGAACCACTTGGCGAAGCTGAGATCGAGCTGGTTCAGCCGCGGCACGAACTCGGTTCCCGGGACGGTGAGTGGAACGGTTAGCGACGTCTCGGTCAGCGTCGGCGCGACCACCCCGTTCGCCGGGCATGGCGCCGGACAGTTCGCTGGGTACCGCGTGGTGCGTGTGATGGCCCACTGTGTGCCCACCGGGCTGCCGGTGTCGCCGTAGCCGGGGCCGCTGATCTTGTTGCCCGTGGTCGTGGTCCCACCGAGCGGCCGGCCGGCGAGGCTCTGAAGCGCCGCGCTCAGCTGGATGCCCCATGGTCCCGGATACGTGCCCGACAGCTTCAACGTGCCACGATACGGGATGTCGTTGTCGCGATCGTCGCAGAACCGCAGCATGTTGGGATCGTCGGGCTCATCGCAGATCACCCGTAACGTTTGCTCTGTCACGTACCCCCGAAAATCATCGCCCCGCCCGGCATGCGTGCGTTCACGTTGACGTCGATGCCGGTGTAGATCTGTTTGCGATCGCTGCTCGCGTTGGTGTCGTAATTGTCGATTGCCCGCTGGAACGCCGGATCAACCGTGTAGATCGTGAACGGCTGGCCGTCCAGCGGGTTGAAGATGTTGATCGGGATGTAATTGTCCATCGTCCGCAGCACGTTGTCGGTGACGCGCAGGCGGTGGAATGTCCGGCGGTACCAATTGCTCGCAATCGACACGCGCGGCAACAGTTCGTGCTGCACGCCGACGGTGGTCTCGATGTTGTACACGCGTTTGAAGTCGGGATCGACGCGATTGAGCTGCGCCACACCGAAGTTTGCCGGCAACTGCGCGAAGTTCATCTCACAGCCAGGCTGCAGGTAGGTGCAGCCCATGACGCCCTGCGCGATGTCGTCGTTGTTCAGGTCCGTCCAGCCAATGGTGCCCGTTGCAGCAGCGTTCAGCGCGTTCGGGTTATAGCGGCTGGCAAACTGCGTCGTCCGTGATTCGTTGTAGCGGTTCAAGCCAAACTTCAGTGCGGTCTTGGCGTTGCCGAAGAGGTCGTACACCGCCCCGAAGCGCGGTGCCCAGTCGTTCCAGGTCGGCATCGCGATCCTGTCGAAGTGACGCTCCGGAACCCACCGGCCCGCGCCCGATACCTGGTCGGAGACTTCGTGACTGAGGTATTCCCACCGCAGTCCGCCGTTCAGAGTGAGGCGATTGACGATCCACGTGTCCTGCGCGTAAATGCCGAGGTCGCCATTGAGCTTCTCCAGCGAGCGAACCGGCGTGTTATAAAGCACCACTTCGGTGGGCCGGCCGGTGCGGTACACCTGCTGCAGGTCGGCGTTGGTCTCACGCGTGTTTTCGTACGGCCCCCAGTTGTATTGGAAGCCCGTCTTGAAATTGTGCGCGCCGGTGACGTACGACAATCCGCCCTGCAGATTGTAGCGATCGGGATAGCGACCGCCCCAGTTGGCGAGACCGTTGCGCAGCGTCGTGAGATCGGCGTCGCGCCGACTGGCGCCCGCGAACCACTCCGGCGTGCCGCGCTCCTGATTCACGCCGTCCTGGTTGGTGATCACGTACTGCTCGTAGTTGAACGAAAAGCCGGCCTCGGCCAGCAGCTGGCTGCTGATGGTGCTCGTCCACTTGAGCGCCGCGTCGTTGTAGATCGGGGAGGTCCAGATCTGCGAAGCGGTGAGCGGATCGTCGCCGGCGTTCATCCCGTGGCCGCGATACTTGTCGATTTCGTCGTAGTAGACGGCAATCTTGTTGCGCTCGCTCATCTGCCAGGTCAGACGCAACAGCGCGCTTTTGATTTTCTGGTCGTCGATGCCCTGTTCGCAGGCCACCCGGCCGGCCTGACAGTCGGCCTGCGTCGCCCCGCTGGGGACGTAGAACGTGTCGGCGATTGGCGCGTTGACCGACCAGGCGCGCGCCGAACCGAAGAACCACAGCTTGTTGCGCTGGATCGGCCCGCCCAGCGCCGCGTTGAAGTCGTAGATCCGGTCGATCTTGTCCACTGCGCGCAGCCCGCTGGCTCTGAGCTCGTCGGAGAAGTTATCCGACTGCCAGGCACCGTCGCTCCATGCCGCGAAGAACGATCCGCTGAACTGATTGCCGCCATCCCGCGGCACGATGTTGATGCGCACGCCCCCAGGCGAAACGTCAGCGCCCGCGCCCGCGGTCTGATAGGTCATCTCCTGGACGATCGCGTTGTTGAGGTACTGCTGCACCGCGCCGTCGCCGTCGAGTCCGTTGATCATCAACCCGTCCACCTGCACGATGTTGTTGGCCGAGGTGAGTCCGCGCGTCGACATGTAAGTCTGTTGCATCGCGCGCGAGCCGCCGACGTCCGGCACGTTCAGGTTGACGCCGGTCACCAGCTGCGCATACCCCTGAATGGTGCGGCCGGTCGGCACGGCATCGATCACATCGCGGGTCAGCACCTGCACCCGCGCCGTGCTCGAGACGTCGACGATGGGCGACTCGCCCGTGACGGTGACCGTTTCCTCGAGCACGCCCACGCGCATCTCGACGTTGATCGTGGCGGTGAAGTCGGCAGGCAGCTCCAGTCCCTCGCGAACCGTCATGTTGAAGCCGGGAAGGGTGAACCTGACCGTGTACACGCCGGGCCGCAGATCCACGATCGTGAACTGGCCTTGTTGATTCGAGATGACGGTACGAACCTGCTCGATGAGCACCGGGCTCATCGCTTCGACCGTCACTCCCGGCAGCACACCGCCGGATGGATCCTTCACTGTTCCTGTGATCACGCTCTGCGCGAGAGCCGCTGTGGGAAGCACGCCGAAAAACGCGAGCGTCAGCAGCACTGACGTCGCGGCAAACCGCATTCTCGTCATGACTCAGCTCCTTCGGAAACCCGACAACGACAACGGATCCCGCCGCCGCTCGCGCGAACCGGAGCGCGTGCGAAGGCGAGGCAGGGAGACAGCCACCGCACGAAAATCGAGAGATCTTGGATGAAGTGTGAACGAGAGTAGTGCGGGCCGTACGGTCAGTCAATACCGGCGGTGGCTACTTTCCGGATGCGCTAGGTGAAAGGCTCACGCCCGTAGCTCAGCTGGATAGCGGGAACGCAATGGAACGCGGGTCGGGCGAGGTGCTTCAGCCGACGGCGCGGCGACTGACGATCCCGGCGAGCGCCTTCGCACCACGCATTCGATCCGCAATCGCGACGAGCTTCGGGCGATCGTGCATGTAGCGCGCATGCAGCGTTCGACAGTCCTCTTCCAACGCGCCCTCGAGCGATTCGAGCTCATGCAACGCCGGCACGCTAGGCGGAGACAACGACGCCTGCACGCGGCGTATGGTACTCAATCAACACCTGCAGGTCCTGAAGGCGACCAAGGACATCCTGCGCGCTCTTCAGCACTTCGATGTCGGCGGTCGCTCGCCGACGCCGCCCCTCCAGGCCGAGCTCGCTGGCATAGCGCAGCTTTTTTACGGCAATGCGGACCGCGTGGAGACGGGCGGGTTGATAGAGGGCACCGGCGGCGTCGATGGCGGCTGCGAGGCGGGCGGCACGGCGAGCCGCCCGCGCGTCGACCGCCCACAGCCACGCCTGTTTCGACGCGGGCTCGCGGGGCGGCCGGCCTCCGTTTTTCGAGCGCCGATCCTTGACAGCGCTCTCGAGGCGACCGGCGAGCCGCTGCAACTTCGCGAGCGGAAGTTTCGCGGCCAGGCGTTGGCGGGCGGCGTCTCTCGCTTGATCGACCGTTCTGGCGACGCGCTTCGACGCTGCCGGCAAGTATCGACTGTTCTGGCCGAGCTCCTGAATGAGAACCGCCAACACATCCAATTCACGCACGGCGCCGAGATCCCTCGTGACCTTCTTGAGACGACGATTGAGTTTCCGCGCCGTCTCAGCCTTCAGTCCGAGGACCGGAAGCAGTTCGCGGAGTCGTCGGGAGGCGACGCGTGTGCGATGCAGCGCTTCGGCATCACCGTCATGAATACGGTCCGCCTCATGCGTGAACGCGTCGAGGCGCTCTTGAAACTGACCTTGCGGGCTTGTCATGCCACTCATCTCTCGCGTCGGGCATTGTAACAAACCGGTAAACAGAGCGTGACGATTGATGGAACGACGCGACCACGCCCGTTCTTGATTGAGCGCAGCGACTCGAACGGGATACGCGCCTCGATTACATACCCAATCGGCGGTGAGGCGTCCGCGTGAATCGAAGATTCCGTCGGCGAGACGAGCACTAGGAAGCAGGCGCTCGCCTTGATCGAGGACAAGAAGCCCCGACCTGGCGCCTCTCAATCTGCAGATGTCGGATCTGGGCGGTCTCGACGCCGCGCGAATGCGGCCCCGACCGAACGTTCATTATTCCCAGACGGCACGCTGAGACTTGCGGGTCGACCGTGGCCGCTTGTGCGCGCACGGGAGGGTTACTGGGTCCTGGTACTTCTGACACTCCTCGGCAGAAACACCACTACGCGCCGCGCGCGCCCCGGCAACGATTGCTAAACGTACGAGGAAATTCACCACCGATTTCGTCTACTCCTACAAAGGGGGCAGCGGTTGTCCTCCAGTCCCCTGGAAACGAGAGGTGTGTGATGCGGACCTTGCGTTCGACCGCCTCGATGCTCGCCGCGCTGTTCCTACTCAGCGCACCGGCTGCGGCCCAGCAGAATATTCGGGTCGCGTCTTACAACATCGAGTTCCTGAGCACGAAGGTGCCATCTCAGGGCGACCGTCTGGCCAAGCTGAAAGAGGTGATCGCGCTGCTCGATGCCGACGTCATCGGGTTGCAGGAGATCGCCGATCGGGCGGCGCTCGCGCTGGTGTTCCCGCCTGCCGATTGGGACCTCTTCATCGATGACGAGAGCCCCGACACGCAGGATCTCGCCATCGTCGTCAAGCATCCTTTGAAGATCAAAGCACCTGATCTGAACGTCGACGATGAGGACTTTCTGTTCGCCGGTGCGGTGAATGACAACCTGTTCCCCAACCGTCGTGATCTGCTCTTCGCAGAGATCGAGATACCTGGCACCTCCTCGACGTTCTTCGTCATGGTGCATCACGCCAAGTCACGGCTGGGCGGCAGGGCCGTCACCGATCCGCGGCGCGAGGGCGCAGCCGCGGCGCTCGTCCAGGTGCTGGAACAACGATTCGACGAACGGGACTTCGTGCTGCTCGGAGACTTCAACGACAACCCCGATGACCGCTCGTTGAATATTCTCGAAACGGGCAACCCCACGGCCGCCGGTGGCGCCGAGGAGCAGGATGGTCCGTTGCTGGTGAACCTGATGGAGGCACTCGTTGCGGCAGACCATGTCAGCCACGGGCGAGAGGCGATGGATATCGGGGAGGATGCGATCAACACCATCGATCCCGGCAGCCGCGAGCGAAACAACGTGAATCGAGGAAACAACACCCACACCGGTGACATCCTGTTTGATCAGCTGCTCATTCCGGTGCGGATGAAGGACCGCTACGTGGCCGGGTCGGCGAAAATCTTCGACCAGCCAGTTGCGCTCGAGGGCACCGACACCACGCACGCATCAGACCACCTGGCGGTGTTTGCGGATTTCGTGCTTGGTGATGAACCACCCGAGCCGGCACAAGGTGTCCGCATCGCGTCTCTGCTTCCCAACCCGGCGGGGGAAGACGCAGGACACGAGGAAATCACCATTGCCAACGGCACCACCACGGCGCTCGACCTGACCGGCTGGACGCTGCGGGACCGTGGTCAGAACGTCTTCGCGCTGGGCGGCGACCTCGCCGCAGGGAGCGCGCGCACCGTCACGCTGTCGCCCAACACGATGCCGCTGAACAACTCTGGAGACGAGGTATTCCTCGTTGACCAGAATGGAATGATCCGCCACAAGGTCACCTACGCCGCGGGGCAGGTGCAGTCGGGAGTGGTGCTCGTGATTCCGTGAAGTCCTGAGGGGCGTCGATCCTAGCGCAGGATCGCCGCCTCCAGAGGCGCCTTCTGCTCAACGCCGGTCGAAATCACCCGTATCATCGCCTCCGACACGGTCAGATGGACCGGAGACGTACTCCGTGTTTTTTTCGACCCGGCGGCTCATGAACGCGCCATGATAGCGGTCAGCGGAGACGGCTCTGTCGCGGACTAGTCCGGGCCGACATGGTCATCGCGGGGGAGCCATGTGATCGGCCGTCAGATTTCACACTTCTACATCATCCGCGCGCTTGGCAGCGGCGGAATGGGCGTGGTCTACGAAGCCCAAGACACGCGTTTGCCTCGATCTGTCGCGATCAAGTTTCTCAGCCCGGCACTCTCGAACGACCCTGATGCGATCAAGCGCTTCAAGCGTGAGGCGCAGCTGGCGTCATCCCTCAATCACCCGAACATCTGCACGGTCCTGGACGTTGACGAAGGCGATGCGCAGTTGTTCATCGCCATGGAGCTGTTGCATGGGCAGAGTCTGAAAGTTCGACTGGCCGCCGGGCCCCTGGGACTCGATGAGGTGGTCGACATCGCCATTCAGATTGCGGATGCGCTCACGGCGGCGCACGCGCACGGCATCATTCACCGTGACATCACACCCGGGAACGTTTTCCTCACCGACAGCGGACTCGTGAAGCTGCTCGACTTCGGCCTGGCCAAGCACCTCTCAACTTCGGATGGCGACGCCGAAACGACCAACGACTTGAGCGTGTCGGGCGCGGTGGGCGGGACGATCTATTACATGGCGCCGGAGCAGCTCGCGAAGGAACCGCGAGTCGATTACCGCTGTGACCTGTTCTCGCTCGGGGCCGTGCTGTATCAGATGGCGAGCGGCGGCCGGCCCTTCGAGCTCAGTCCTCGCAGCGCACTGATCGACGCGATCCAGGCACAGGCCCACGTGCCCTTGCGGCAGCTGGCGCCGCATCACCCGGCGCTTCTCGCGAATATCGTCGATAAGCTGCTGGCCAAAGCTCCAGAGGACAGATATCAAACCGCAGGCGCGTTACGTGCCGAGCTCGAGGCGCTCCGGCCGGGCCTCGATGGCTACCAAAAGCTCTCGCGCGCCACTCCGCAGCAAACCACGTCAGTGGCGGTGCTCCCCTTCGAGCTGATTGGAGGCACGACTCCGCAAGCCGTCCAATTTCGAGAGGGCCTTGTCGAAGACCTCACCAGCCGACTCAGCGCCGTGAAAAACGTGCGCGTGGCGCCACGAACCTCTGTGCGCGCATTGACCGGTCAGGCGTCGCGTGACATTGGCAAGCGCCTCGACGTGCAGATGCTCGTCGAAGGCAGCGTGCAGCACACGGAGCAGCGTGTGCGAGTCACGGCGGCGCTGGTCGACGCCCGGCACGAACGCTCCGTCGGTGCTGCCTTGAGAATCGAGCGCGACCTCGGAGATCTCCTCGAGACGCAGGATGAGATTGCTCGCGACGTCTGCGCTGGTCTGCTCGAGTCACTGGTCCAGGCGCCGCACGGGCGTTACACCACCGCACCAGATGCGTACCACGCCTTCAAGCGCGGTCAGCATCATTGGACCGCATGCTTTACCGGCGGCTGGCGTCCTGCGATCGAACACTTCGAGTATGCGATCGCTCGCGACCCGCAGTTCGCGATGGCACATGTGGCGCTCGCCAGCGCATACAACTTTCTTGGTTTCTACTGCCTGATCAAACCTACGCTGGCATTCGGCGTCGCCAAGCGGGCGGCCGAACGCGCCCTCGACATCGAGGAGACGCTGGCAACCGCGCACCTGCAATTGGCGCTCGCCCGCTTTGGCGGCGAATGGGATTGGGAAGGAGCCGAGGACGCCTTTCGGCGGGCGCTGGCGCTCGATGCCGCCAATCCGCTTACCCACGTGCACTATTCGTGGCTGCTGATCATGCTTGGTCGTGAAGACGCGGCGCTCGCCGAGGCCCAGCAGGCGCACACGTTGGCCCCCTCGTCGCGATTCGTCGCCGGTGCGCGCGCCGAGACGCTCTATCTTGCGGGTCATTACAGCGACGCGATCCAGATGTGCAACGACTGTCTGCGTTTCGATCGCGATTATGTCTTCGCCATTCATGTGCGGGGTCTGTGCCACTTGGCGCGCTCGATGCGTGAGGAAGCGGTGGCCGACCTCGAGCGTACGGCGGCGCTCACCAATCGCGCGCCTTTCCATCTTGGTCTGCTGGGACGGTGCTACGGCCAATATGGGCTGCGAGATCAAGCGCTCAGCCTGATTACCGAGCTCCACGCCCTGAGTCCGGATACGTATGTGCCGCCCCAGTGCTACGTCTATATCTACGCCGGATTAGGCGAGCGCGACCGCGCGCTCAATTTCCAGAAACAGGCGTATGAGGATCGCGGGTCGCCGTTCAACTATCTCGCCCCTTGCATCAGAGATCTGTACGCCCTGGACCCTTATCACAAGGAACGGCTCCGGCAGATGCGGTTGAGTGTGTAGCCCCAGGAGGTGTCAGGGAAAAATTGGCGCGCCCGACAGGATTCGAACCTGTGGCCTTCGGCTCCGGAGGCCGGTAAGCCTAGCCGGAACCGATGCAGTATCAACTATTTACCGTCGCTGCCACGCGAACCAGCCACGCGGAGGCTCGGCTTTGGCCTAAACTCAAATGCTTTCTGAACGGCGTCATTCAGACGCGGGTCAACTACAACTTGCATATAGATGAGCGTCGTCCGAATGTCACGGTGACCTCGCGCCTTCTGAACCAATGACACGTCGGGCCCGCCGCTCAGTAACAGCTGAGTGCAGTAAGAATGCACAAGGTCGTAGCAACGAGTCGGTGGAAAGCCAGCGCGCACCATTGCGGCTTTCCAATCGCGATTCGCGTTCGGAAACGTCCTGGTCCGGCGCGGACGGCCGATCCGGTCTTTGATGTCAATGCGCTTGTCGAACCCCCCGTGGTAGATGAACATTCGCCACCCTAGAACGCCCTCTTCTGAGAGCGGGACGACTGTCACGTCCCCGCCTTTCGCGGTGTTCCGAATGACGTGTGGCCTTTCAGCGTCCAGATGAATCATCCATTGTTCGGTGCGCCGGATTTCCTCGGGGCGGAACCCACAGAACGCCACAATCATCAGGAAGCCCTTCGTAGCGGTGGGTTCCATCTGATTGAACGTCGTCCGAATCACGTCGTAGTCGAGTGCGCGCGGGATCGCACGTGGTTTGGCTGGCGATCTGACATCCAGCACGGGGTTGTAACAATTTTCTCCGTCCAACACCTTGTAAAGCTGTCTCAGAGCGTTGATTCGATGGCGGACGGTCCACGCTTTGACGCCTGCTCGAATCCAGCCGTCAATCTGCGTTTGCAGCAGCGGCGTGGTGATTTCATCCCGGCGCAAATGTCCGAATTGGTTGACCCACGCCCGCGTATCGGAAAGCCGCGTTTTCATCGATGCGAGCCTCACGACTTCTGGGCGCTCCAGATACCGTTCAACGTCGGCGGCCAGAGTGCCGAGAACTGGCCGAAGGCTGTGGCGTCGAAGCTCAGCGCGCGTGTCCTCCTGCCAACGCTTCATTTCCCGGAGCGCGGTTCCAGCACGGAACCGCTTCTCCTTCGGTCGTGGTCCTGTTTTGCGGTCGCCCACACGGGCAACTACCCGGAAGGACCCGTTCTCCATCCTGTAGATGCCCGGAGTGATTGCGGACTCAACTTTCATGTTCAGTTCTCTCGATTGGGTCGCCGTCCGCGTCGTAGCCGCAGTCCGGCAGCCGTGGACGCCAGGAACGACTCGACAGCTTGACGGCTCCACCGTGGACGCTCGTCAATGCTCGGTAGTTCGGATATCGGGAAAGTGCCCCCGCGTCGTCGTCGCTCGATTGTAGAGCGTGAACACCGCAGGACACCTGCCAAGTCGTCAATAAACAGCACTTCGCGTGAAGCTGTGTCCACTCCGTTATTGAGCACTGCAGTTCCCATTTACTTTGCGATTTCGCTCCTCAGTCGCACGACTCGCATCGTCATCGAGCAACGCTTCCCGAAAACGAGCATAGCGCGAGCCGAGAGCATTCGTGCGGCACGAGGGCGGGTGCCAAATCGTGTCTTCCGAGAGGCCGTGGAGAGTCAACCATAGAACGAGATGCCGCGTTGCGCCGCATTCTGCGCAGACGCACAGCCGGTCAGTCACCGACGTTTCCGAACTTCGACTTTTCGACTCCAGCCACAACCTGAGGTCAACTATCGAGTGACTGCTGCCAAATCTCTCCACTCGGCACCAATGGTGGTGACACCGCGTCCGTTCCGCAGCTTCGCGCGTCCTAAACAACTCGGCAAAGAACGTCCCATCGCAGGCTTGTCGCGCCCACCAGCCCCAACCGGTAACGAAGTCTGTGTTGAAATATTCGGCTGCGAGCACGGACCAATTCGGCTCCTTCCCTCTCGAGTTCTCGAGCCAGCGACGTCGCGCCGACTTCATCAATCTATTTTGGGTGACCACAACTACTCCGCAGTGCCCTGCGGCGATGCGCGCTGTTCGTCTTCTTTCGATGCCTGAACGGCCCGCTTCAACAGGTCGAATTTTCCGAAAATCCCGTCGCACAGTTTCAGTTCTCGCATACAGGTTGTCAACGCTTTTTGGTCATCACGTCGGAGTTGGCCCTTGATGCGTTCAAGCGCGTCATAAAATTCCTCGACACATGTCACGTCGTCGTTCGCTTTTGCGTCATGTGAATCAAGCAATTCGAACATCCAGCTATGGTGGTCATCCATCGCTTCCCACATGAAAGACTCAAGAAACGCGACTTCCTCGTTCGTCAACTGCACAGTGTGTATCATCAGAAACTCCTATATCGCGAACTGCCGAACCTCCGGCAGATCAAGTTCGCGAACGAAATGGTTTGAATGGAATTAACGAGCCATCGGAACGGAAGCTTCGAGGGTGTTCCCGACAGCAAATCACCGCCGGCGACAGTTGCCCCGCGAGTGAGGTAGTGGCTGTGTATTGCTGCGCCGGCTAGTTGGTCGGACGCGCGTTTCTGGCAGACCGGCAGAGGGGCGTGCTGAACGGCTACCCGGAGGTATAGCCGAGTTCAGATGGCCCTGTTTCGACCACCCACCAGAGCGGCGTGTTACTCACTGCCTAGCTCGGAGTTACTTCTTTAATTGCGCCGAGTGACGGGTATGATAGGTTCCATCATTGTCTCGTGTGCTCCGTAGGGTGAGACAGACGAAGGATTACAAATACCCATCAGACCCATCACGGCGCCTCGTCCTTCAGCCTGACACCTTGATAGGTATGAGCCTGGCTCGTTCGCCGTTTGCTGAACAATTGGCCGAACCGCTTGCCGAATGCGGTTTCCGATAACGGCTTCTCGCCCGGTCGCACAGACCTGAACCATTCGAGGTAACCCTCGAACAACGTTCGTGCAGCGCACTCGAGGCGTTCGCCCTGTTCACATCGTTCAGCGAGGAACTCGTGCAGCGGGTTGTTTTCACGCTCGTATTCCGCAACCGCGCCGCGCACCCGGTCTGGTGGTTGCAGGCCGTCCATCTGCCACAGCAAACAACCGTCGATGAGCCAATTCAGAATCCCTGGACCTTCCGCCTTCAACTTCTCGGAGAGAGCCTGGTCACGGCGGTCCACCTCGAATCGTTGCGTGAACGGAACCACATGCACTCTGCGCCAGAACCCGTAGCTGTCGTCCGAGACCTTCGGCCTGTGATTGGCACAGAGGAACAGCTTGAACTCAGGGTCGAACTCAAACCAGCGTCCATAGAGCGGACGAGCAGTTAGTCGGTCTCCTCCCGTCATTGCCTTGATGCGCGCCTCGTTCAACTTCGCCGACTCGATTGACTCGCTTGCGGTGACAAAACGCTTGTTGACAAGCGTTGCTATATCATCTGGGACGCCTGACCGGTGCGACAGCTCGAACATGCTGAAGGGCACTCTCTTGGCGTAGTCGCCGAGAACATGTGAGACGACCTCTAGAAGCGTGCTCTTGCCGTTGGCGCCCTCTCCGTGAAACAACCACCAGACTTGTTCGTTCGTGCGGCCGGTAAGCGTGTAGCCGAGCACACGTTGTAGATACTCGATAAGCTCAGTATCGCCGCCGAACACCTCGCCGATAAACTGCTCCCATCTGTGGCAGTAGGCAGTAGGGTCATACGGCACTTGGAGAGAAAGCGAAACCATTTCGTGGCGACAACTATCACGCCTCTCCCCGGTTTTTAAGTCGATGACGCCGCTGGGCGTTCCGAGGAGCCAGGGATCGCGGTTCCAGTCGTTGGCACTAGTCGCGATTGGCGGCTGACTCTTGGCCAGTGTCAAAACTCTCGCGACGCCCGGCGCGGATTGCCAGAACTTCGCTGACTGTAAGGCTTTGCCCCTATTCGTTGAATCGGGAATTGTTTTGGCGTTGGCGTGAAGCGAGCGAGCTGCCTGTATTGCTAATCGGTCCACCTCGCCTCGCTCGTCGGCTGTCCATACAGGCTCGCGGTAAACGAGCCACAAGCGGCGCTGATGGTCGAAGCGCAAGTTCTCGCCGAAGGTCTCGGCGAATCTTTCTGCTTGATAGGCGTCGGTTAGTTCGAACTCGGAGGCCAGCCTGGATAACTCCACGGCGACATCTTCTGCAGGGCGAGACACTTCCGTCGTACCGTTAACCATATCTGTCACGGACAAAAATCCTCTACTCACAACTGCTTTAGCAGTTGCAAGCTATTTCCCGAATTGTTGATGAAGTTGGTGGAACGAGCGAGGACGAACCGCTCGCCCTCGGTGAAACTATCTGTCGATGGCGCGTTGTCGGCAGCGCGTCAAGCGGAGGCCACGAGCAGGGGACGACACATATCATTAATGCATATGCTGTGCCAAAGCCGCAGCTACCTGTAACCTATTGGACGCAAGCAATTGCGAAAACTGGTTCGTTTGGTCGCAGTCGTCGTAATCTGCAAGCGACTATTTCCGTCACCGTTTGCGGGCGATCTCGTCCTCTCTCAGAGGCACGTCGCCTGTCCTCAATGAGATATGTGATCAGATTGGTCGCGCAAAAGATTGGTCGCGCAAAAGGGGGAGATTTGGAAACATTCAGCGCGCGCATGGAGCCGACCTGGGCGCTACCACACTGCTAGCGCCGGGGGCTGGCCCTAAGACCGTGTGACAACACCTTCGAAACTTGACCCTCGTCGGGGAGGTAGCGTGAACAGCGTGGCCGCTACGCTTCCAGATCCTCTGTGGGAATTTGTCGAACCGTTCTTGGGTTCCACCGACGACAACAGGGTGGCCGGGCCGCCATTCGGTGCAGTCTCGTCACATCAGCCACTGTCGGCAATGCGCCGCGCATGCGGGTGGGCCGCCTCGTTGGAGGTGGGTCGTGGAGCGCACCTTTGCCTGGCTCAGTGAGTTTCGCCGCCTGCGCGTCCGCTACGACAAGCGCGCCGACATCCACCAAGCGGGCCCTCGGACCTCGACGCGCAATTTTGGCGCAGCGTATTGACGATCGCGCGTCAGCTGCGTGGTTTCTCCGTCTGTGTCTTGTTGTCGTCCAGCCGCTTAATCGACGCCTCGACGCGCTGGATGTACTCGCCGACGCGGTCGGAACTCACGTCCCACCAGGCGTCAGGGGAAACGCTGCGCAGCTCGTCGAGATCCTCCTGCAGCTTGTCGATGCGCGCCTTCGTATCCCGCAGCTCGGTTTCCAGCGCGCCTTTCGCCTTCGTTTTGTCGAGCTGCTGTTCCATCGCGTCCAAACGCGCGCGCAGACGGCTCACGAACGCGTCGCGCCGCTCCGCGAATCCTGCGGCGGTACCGACCGGGTGCGCTTTCTCCGTCGGCTCGGGCATCGTCTTCTGTTTCGTCAACCGCTGAACGTCAGTATGTACGTCGCTGACGGACCGTTCGAGGGCACGTTCGTGCCGTTCCCACCAGTTCTCCTGGGTCGTCGTCTTCAAATCCGCGACGGCGGCCCGGGCGTTCTTCACGTCCTCCTCCACCTCTTCACGCAGCCCGGCGGTCGCGGTCCGCGCCCTCGTCTTTACTTTCGTCTGCATCTCGGTCCACTGGCTCTCGAGGTTCGCGGCGCGCCGCTCCAGCTCGGCGGCTTTTTCGCTACGATCGCGCTGATCGGCAGCCTGCTTCTCGGCAGCCTTCTTCTCGGCCGACTCGACGTCTGCTCGGCCGGACTCGACAGCAGGACCTGTGTTGCAGCCCACGACGGTCAGACCTGCCACGACGGCAACGCTCGCCAGAAATGTGCGATGCATCGTCTCCTCCAGCCGGCACTAGAGGCAAGAGGGATGCCAGTCAGCCGCTCATCCCGGTGATTTCCGAACGCACTGGAATCCACGACACGCCCCACTCTCGATTGATCACCGTTCAGGGATTCGATACTGCTTGGTATCCGCGGGACACGCTGGACTCCGGCGTGCAACCAAACACAGGACCGCAGATTCGCATTCAGAACGATGACAACGAGCTGTCGACCAACGGGAATCAGCGATGGATGTCGCGCTGATAGGTAATGAGTGGTCGCCAAGTGCCGAGGTATCTTGACGTCGCGGCTCCTCGGCGGATCGGCGACTCCGGTTACCGACTCGGCGCATCGCCCCTCCTTCGAACGCCGAGCTATCGCTTGAACATCCGGATGGCCCTCGTGGCATGCCAGACCCCGCTCGCGTCACGCGCGACGAGTCGTATTGCTACGACCGTCGGAGGATGCTTTGTAGTAGGGCGAGTTCGGAATCCCAAGCGGAATCTCTGGCTCTCCCGCCCCACTTCGGGCCACCAGAATTGGATCGTCCTCGAACCACAGGTCAAGCAGGCGGGTCTTGTACCCAGCCGCCTTCACCACGTAGTGAACGTGCGCCGCGTTGCCGTTGTAGCTGCCGGGCCGAATCGTCTCGTATCGATACTGCCCTTGCCGGTCCGTTCGCAGCAATCCTCGCAGCCGCGGATCGAGTTCGGCGTCGTTGCCGCTCTTGTCCGGCGCGCTCGATCGACGCGGGTCGCTCCAGCTAGCTGTGTTATATATCTGTGCGACATATGCGCGCACCCGTCGCGGTCGTGATCCTTGCCTTCCTCGCCACCTGGCTGACGACCAGGCTGCCGACGGTGGACGCGCAAGTCAATGACCTCGATCGCCGGCTCGCGCTCTTCGTCCGTTATCTCGACCCGCTGCGAACGCAAGCACTCGTTCCTGGTCTCTCAGCCGCAGTGGTGCGCAATGGACGCGTCATCTGGGAAGGCGGCTTCGGCTTTGCCGACGTGGATCGGCGCATCGCGGCCGCTCCCGACACGCCTTACCGCATTGCCTCCATCACCAAGACGTTTGCATCCACGTTGCTGATGCAATGCGTCGAACGCGGCACACTCGATCTCGATCAACCCATGCGAAATTACGGCGCCACGGTTCCAGACGCGAACGCCACCGTGGCCCATGTTTTGGCGATGGCGTCCGACGCGCCGGCCGGATCGCGTTATCACTACGACGGCGATCGCTTCAACGCGCTGACGACAGTGGTGGATGACTGCACGCGTGCACCTTTTCGTCAGGCACTGGCGACGCAAATTCTCGATCGGCTGGCGATGACGGATTCAGTGCCAGGCCAGGATCTCGAGGCTCCAACCGCGGCCGCCGCGGCGCTCTTTGACGCGGGAGCGCTCGCCCGTTATCGCGCGGTCATCAGCCGGCTTGCGCAGCCCTACGTGACTACTAGCGGACAGCCCGTGCTCGGTGAGTATCCGCCGCGTGGCATCGGCGCGGCCGCTGGACTCATTTCTACGGTGCGCGACCTTGCCAAGTACGACGCGGCACTCGACGCGCAGGTGCTGCTTTCGTCCGCGATGCAGGCACGCGCGTGGACGCCGTTTGTACTCACCGGCGGGCAGCGTTCGCCGTATGGTCTCGGCTGGTTCACGCAAACGACCGCTGCCGGTACCGCAATCTGGCACTATGGCCTGTGGCCCACGTTCTCGTCTCTCCTGCTCAAATTGCCGGAGCACGGCGTCACGTTGATTCTGCTCGCCAACAGCGACGGCCTCAGCGCCCGTTTCCCTCTCGCCGACGGCGACGTCGCCGTGTCGCCGTTCGCGGCGGCGTTTATCGCGGCGATGCGATGACGATCACAGTCGCCGTCATCACCGTGGCGCTCCTCGTGCTGCCCGCTATCGCCCGCGCTGAGTGGACCGTCAAGCCATTTGCAGGCCTCACGTTTGGCGGCAGCCATGGGTTTGTCGATCTCGACGGCACGAGTGGGCGCATCAAACCCGTTTTTGGTGGTGTGTTCGGCTGGCGCGCGTCGAGCATCGGCATTGAGTTGGAAGTCGCGAGCGATCCGAAGCGCTTGAAAGGGTCCACCGGTCTGGTTGTTACGGGTCGCGCGACGAGCGTCATGGTGAACGCCACGTGGACGATGCCACGCCGGCTGGGGCCGATTCGAACCTATCTGACGGGTGGAATCGGCAGCGTGCGTGTGGCGTACGAGGATTCGCTTGATGCGTTCACGTCAACGACGACGCTGGCGGCGGCAAACGCCGGTGGTGGCGTGCTGATTCCGGCGACACCGTGGACCGAATTCGCCGCGGACATTCGCTATCTGCGGACGCGCTACGGCGATTCATCACCCAGCGGATTTGGTGAGCCGTACCTGGCCTATTGGCGCGCCAGTGCTGGCGTGCTGTTCCGCTTCTGATCGCTGCTAGCGCACCTGCAACATGAATTCCTCGGAGTCGAGACCGGTCCTCATCGCATTCAGCGCGCGGATGCGGAAGTAGTAGGTCCCGGGCGGAGGCTCGCGACCTGCAGTCGGCAGGTCCCGTGTAGTCGCCCAGTGTTTAGTAATTCGCCGAGGGCACGCCCGAATCGCACCAGTCGAATCGGACGACGAACGCCGGTCAGGGTTTTGTTACAGGCCCTAATGGTGCGGGTACGAGGGTTCACCGTACGATGTCGGACCAGACCCTCGAATCCGTCGAGCGGTGTCACATCGAGGGCGTTCTGCGGCAGTGTCACTGGCGCATCAATGGTACTGGCAACGCCGCCGAGCGCCTTGGCCTCCATCCGACTCCAAATCGGTGAGGCCGCCGTAGACTACAATCACATGATCTCCAGCCATGGCGCCCATTCCCGACAACTGGCCGCGCGTGCGCGAAATATTTGAGGCCGCAGTGTCGCTGCCGGCTGATGCGCGACGCTCGTACGTCGCGAAATCGTGCGGCGAAGATGCGTCGGTGCGACAGCAGGTGGAACTCCTGCTCGACTCTCATGAGCGCGCGCAGAGCTCCTCGGCCCCCTCGTCGGCCCGGTCGTTGAACGCGACCGGCATCACGAGCAGTCTCGAGGGAAACCGTGTCGGTCCGTACCTGGTTGGGGCGCGCGTCGGGGCTGGTGGGATGGGTGAGGTCTACAAAGCGCGAGACACCCGGCTCGATCGTACCGTCGCAATCAAGGTCCTGCCCGCGCACCTGGCCAATGATTCGCAGGCACGCGAGCGGTTCGAGCAGGAAGCTCGTGCGGTCGCCGGGCTGAATCATCCGCACATCTGCACCCTGTACGACATCGGCAATCAGGATGGCGTTGACTTCCTGGTCATGGAGTATCTGGACGGCGACACGCTCAGCGGACCGATACCTGCCGAGGAAGCTCTGAGGCTGGCGACGCAAATCGCCGGAGCGGTCGCCGACGCCCACCGCCACGGCATTTTGCATCGCGATCTCAAGCCTGGGAATGTGATGCTGACCACAGCCGGCGCCAAGGTGCTCGATTTCGGGCTAGCAAAGTCGATGAATGCCGAGCCCGGCGTCACCTCCACAAATGCCGGTACGGTCGTCGGCACGGTGGCGTACATGTCGCCCGAGCAGGCCGCAGGCAAGCCCCTGGACGCCCGGTCGGACATTTTCAGTTTCGGCGCCGTTCTCTACGAGATGCTTTCAGGGACTCGCGCCTTCGGCGGGACGACGACAGGGGAAGTGTTGAGTGCCGTGCTGCGTGACGATCCGCCGCCCCTCCGACCCTCCTCGACACTCTCGTCAATCGTGCAGAAGTGCCTGGCGAAGCAGCCGGGCCAGCGATACCAGACGATGGACGATGTTCAGGCCGCGCTGGCACAGGCGCTCATCATGCCGGTCAAGGAGGCGCCTTCGATTGCCGTGTTGCCGTTTACCAGCTTGAGTGCGGATGCCGAGAATGAGTTCTTCAGCGACGGCATCTCCGAGGAGATCATCAACGCGCTCGGACAGATAGAAGGCCTTCGCGTCGCCGCTCGCAGCTCGTCGTTCTCGTTCAAGGGCAAATCAATCGAGGTCAGTGACATTGCGCGGCGGCTGGACGTGCGCCATGTGCTCGAAGGCAGTGTGCGCAAGGCCGGCACTCGGGTGCGCGTCATGGCGCAATTGGTGAATGCCACCAACGGCTTTCAGCTCTGGTCGGAGCGCTACGACCGCCAAATCGCAGACATCTTCGATGTGCAGGATGAGATCGCACGGGCGATTGTCGAGCGGTTGAGGGTCGCGTTTGACGCCGGTAAATCGCCGAGACTCGTGAAGGTCACGACGAACAACATGGAGGCCTATCAGGAGTATCTCAAGGGTCGGGCCATGTTGTACAGGCGAGGTCCATGGATTGCGCGAGCGCTGGAGGCTTTTCAGAAAGCTGTCACTCTTGATCCTGGATATGCGCAAGCGTGGGCAGGGGTGGCTGACGCACATACCACCCTGGCCTATTACGGCTACCGTCGTCCCACCGACACGATGCCGACGGCAGTCGACGCTGCCACACGCGCAACGGTGATCGATCCCGAGTCCGCGGAAGCCCACAACGCGCTCGCCGTCGCCGCCCTGCTGTGGGAGCGAGATTTCGGCAAGGCAGAACGGGAGTTTCGCGAAGCCCTCACGCTCAATCCCCGATATACGCAAGCACGTTGCTGGTATGGGCTCTTCTTTTTGCAATGGGGTGTCGGGCGCGATCAGGATGGTCTCGCGGAAGCGTGGCTTGCCTTCGAGAACGATCCCCTCTCCGCCTACGCCACGACGGTTCTGTCATTGGCGCTCGCGACGGTAAAACGGCGCGACGAAGCTGTGCTGCAGGCGCAGAACGCGGTGCAGCAAGATCCGGAGTCGTTTCTCGCGAAGTGGGAACTCGCATGCGCGTACCACTGGAACGGCCAGCATGAAGAGGCGATCGCCATTTTCGAGCCGTTGTGGGGCAACCCTGGCCACAACTGGGTGACGTTGGGACTGGTCCCCGCGTACATGCACGTGGGTCGTGAGGATCGGGCGCGAAGCCTCTACGAATCGTTGGTGGACCGCCATGCGCGTGAGTACGTCCAGCCGTTCGTGCTGGCCCTCACCGCAACGGCAGTTGGTGAGCACGAGGCGGCTATTCGCTTTTGTGAGGCGGCGATCGAGGGGCGCGACATGCTGTTCGCGCTCTTCAACCGATGGTGGCCGGACTTTGAGCGTGTTCGCGCTGATCGCCGTTACGACGACATCCTCGTTCGCTTCAACTCGCGCGAACGCACGGGCCCATAACCGTTCCGACCCTGCCGGCTCTGGCGGCAGCGCAGGATGCCAGCCCGGCGCCTGGTTGGTGGGAATCGGAAGCGGCCATGTAGGAGCTGTTTCATGATGCAAACCTCCCTCGGGGTACATCTACGGCGGGCCAGACGATAGGCACGCTACGACAGTGCGGATCAGCCCGCTGTCTGCAGCCGATTTTCGTCAGGTAGTCGGAGAATCGCAAGGGAAATGACCGGCGGGGATGAGAAACGGCGCCCCGCGCCGACACCCCACAGGCTGCTAGCTAGGCCCCTGCCGAGCGACGGCGTCGGTTCCGCATGCCGGCTGGCCGGCGGTCGGTGGGCATGCGATCTGTCCCGCCGCCGCTTGATGCAGCTCGGGGCTGGCGGAGCCGCCCGCGCATGTGCTCGACGGTTGCGAGCATCAGCTGACAGGATTCATGCTGCGTCTGCAGTTCCCTGTCATCGGCCCCAATTCCTCCGCTAGATGATCGAGTGCCTCTATCTTTTGGCCGTTTGACAGGTCATCCCCCGACCTCAACGTGTAGCCGCGATCTGGAGCACCCGCACCTTATCCGCGACAAACCGCCGCTCGCCCACGCTCCTCCACCATACGGTTACGCGAGTGCCAGTCCTGAAAGCGGCCGGATTCCCCTCGTAGGCAGTCGTCTCACGCAAGGTGATTCGGAAGCCTCCAGGGTGCGTCTGCTCATTTGCAAGCGCAATCCACTGGCCTGTTGCGAACTCGCCGATCGTTCCCGTCACGATGTGCTGAGGCGCGCCCCTATACCCCAGCGCCGACAGCACCACAAACGCGACGAGAAGAGAGGCCGCGAAGACGTGTTTCGTCCGCATCCATGCGATCCTAACCGTTAAGGATGCCACGACAAGAGGCCCGCAGACCGTGATCGGCAACGCCGTTACGGTGATGAAGATTGCCGAGTGGGCATGACTAATGTCGGTGCGACGACGCGTCTGGCATCACCCGGCGGAGCGGGGCGTCTGGCAACATCACCAGCGGCCCGCACTTTTTGCAGCGGTAGGTACAAGGCTTCCCCTTCCGTGCGCTCGTAGGTCACGCGAGCGCCGCAGTAAGGTCAATTGAGCGGATTCAGCGGCTCATGCATAGCCTCTCATCATCGCATGAGCTGGCTTGGCGCGCTAACGTTGACACGGCGCAATCGCTGCCAGTCTCTAGGCACTCTGCATCGGACTTCGCGTGAACGCCATCGCTCGGAGCATCGTGCAGTAACGTCAGCGGATTTTTCCCGTTGATCCGTAGCACGTCCGGAAAGGCGTCCTTAACGAGACCAATTGCGCGCGTGAACTGCGTGTCAGCCGCGGCGCGCGCGAACAGAGCCATGACCTCCTGGTTCGCGCCAAGTGTCTCCGCGACCTTTGCCGCCTCGTTGATCAATCGGCCGGTTTGGTTCTCCACGACGCGGCGGAAATACGCAAACGCTCCTACACCGAGGCCGTGGATTTCGGCGCGACGTCCCGAAGCGCGAACGTTTTGCGCTTGCTACGACAGTTTCGGCAAACATAGTGGAAAAACGTGTCGACAAAGGTCTTGTCCGTCTGGAATAAAACTGCGATTCGACGAAACAAACACACGCGTGCCACCGCACTGATCGCTGTCGCAGTGCAGTTCAATATCGGGCTTTGAGATCATCCAGGAAACATTACTCACCGCCTGTTCCATATAGAAAACCTGCGGCGCGGGAAGTAGAACTCCAGGTGTTGCCGTTTCCAGGAACTCGGCAAACGTCCGTCCATCTTCGGGCAGCTCGTTCGAATTCATCAGCAACTTTCAGGATACGACTTTCGCTTGCTGCCAAGTTGCTGCCAAAACAAGACGCGCGCTCGCTGAAACCACACGTCGGCCGCCGCAATCTAGCCTAATCCCTTCACGCACTTGATGTGACGTACCCGGCATGTGCGAAGAACTGCGCGCAGTGATCGGCGTCCACAACGTGGCGCGCGGCACGCGCGGCGCGACGCAGCGCGGCGGCCGTGCGCGGCGCGAAGGTCCGGATGTATTTCTTCACCAGCGCCCACACGGCCTCGATCGGATTGAAGTCGTGCGAATACGGCGGCAGGAACTTCACCGTGGCCCCACGCCGTGCAATCAAGGCCGCGACCGCCGGCGCTTTGTGGGCGCGCAGATTGTCGAGCAACACCATATCGCCCGGCTGCAGGCGGGGCGCGAGTCGGTCGCGGACCCACGCGGTGAAGTCCTTCGCCTTGACGGCCTTCCACTGCGTGCCCAACGTCACCCAGCCGCCCAGTCGCACGGCGCCGATCAGACTCAGGTTGTCGCCCCAGTTCATCGGCCGCGGCTCCACGTATTCCTCGCCCCGCAGCACCCACGCGTGCGATCGGCCCATCGCCAGATTTGCGCCCGATTCATCGATGAAGACCAAGCGTCGGGGGTCGATGCGTTTCATCCAGCGGAGGAACGCCGTCCGCTTCGCGGCGACGTCGGGCCGATCCACTTCACTTGGCCGCGGACGTTTTTTTTACACACGAACCCCAAGCGCTGGCGCGCCCGGCCGAT
Organism: uncultured Acidobacteriota bacterium; assembly: GCA_963807105.1. Lineage (GTDB taxonomy): Bacteria > Acidobacteriota > Vicinamibacteria > Vicinamibacterales > UBA2999 > DASPWV01. The sequence goes on from CAWEAM010000009.1 coordinate 661,367, forward strand.
GGCCGCCACGCTGGTCCGGTGGCTCGCGCCGACGCGCCGGTTGGTACCTCCCAGTACAACTCGGCGGCGGTCGAATCCGGTGCCTCCCGAATGAGCGTGGTCAACAACGTCGGGTCGACGGGCGACGTCCAGCCCCCGGCTCCGGGCGCCGGGGCCACAGACCCCGTCGCACGCTGTCGCGCGAGCCAGCGTTGGACCGTGCGATACCCGATCCCAAACATCTCCGCGAGCGTGTGGACGCCGCCTTTTCCCGCCGCATGGGCCGCCACTACGCGCTCGCGAAACTTGACGTCGTGTCCATAGGCCATGCCGGTATTCAAGTACACTTCCTACGTCACATCAAGTGCGGAGTGGGATTAGCTCGTCGAACTGAAGGCCTACGAACCACGTCCAGCAACGTCCGTCACCCTTGGCATCAGTCGTGTTCAGGAGTGGGTGCGTGACAATCGCGTCATAGATCATCAAGTAGGGTGTCCAGCTGGATCGAAACGCAGCACCGGGAACCGTGGGGTCAAACCGAGCTCGCCGCGAGGAAGGCGTCGAGGTATGACCGGCCTCGCCCCGTCTGGGACGCTGCACGACGGAGCACCGACGACGAGTCTCGCCGCTGCGAAAACTTGCGTGGAACTGCGCACGATGTCGACAGATTCGCGCGCACCACTTACGGCGCTGCGGAGCCCTTCGTCTGCCTCTAAGGCGACATTCACCTCCCGGCGCAGCCGGTCCTGAGTGAATCCGCCTTTTTGCGGGTGGCATTTGCATTGCTCTGTAAAAGCACGCCGCATGAAAGGGCTTCGAAGCAACGACACGTCTGAGTTCCTGGTCCGCGAACCGCCAGAGTTGCACGCCCTTGGCTGCTTCGTGCACGGGGCTCTGGCCGCGCTGCACACGCTGGGCGCGGTGTACAACTGCCGCCGTCGTAACTGGTGGGATGTGGCCGCGCACATTGCGGCCGCCCTCTATGATGCGCGCTCGGTGCGTCACCACTATCGGACCGAGCAAATCGCGAGGCGCCGAGTGTCCTCCGCTCGTGCAACCTTGGGTTCACGTTCCTCGCGATAAACGTCGAAGTGGCGACCGAGTGCTTGCTGCTGGTCAACGCGTGCGCCACTCGGGGTATTGACACAAGCCCTTTGTGTTGGTCAGAACTATCGACGGCTCGTTGTGCCTTACGATCAGACCTCTGGGAACTTCCTCGGATGTTGCACTTCGAGTGTTGCCTGTGACCTGTTTGCCGTTTTTGTCACTTGTCAGACGTGAACGCCGCCATCTCTCGCTGCCCTCGCATCTTGAATGGCCTGATCGAGCGACTTTGTCGCCTGCCTGTTGTCGAACCTTGAACCCTTGAGCCGCATCTGGTAGTTGTGATGGGCTGGGTTCATCGTGCGCTCACGATCACCCAAGGCGTAACAAAGGACCTTTTTCGCCTCGTCCAATATCGCGGGACGCCGCCGTGCGTGGGAGTCTGACGGCGCGGCTGACCACGAGGTCGAGGCGGCCATCAATCGGCATTGGCATCACGCGGTCCCAAATGGAACCGCGCCTCGCGGCGGCCGTATTCCAGTACATCGCTGCAGTAGCAGCGGCGAGCGCCGAACCCAAGGGTTCTACCGGAGCTTGGTGGCGTAGCGGAAGCCTCTCCGAGCCAGGCCGCGGACCCGTGCGGAAGGCGCGAGGAGGAGGCCATGACGGCACGAACAGTCGCCGCGAGCGGGATCCTGACGCGCGGAGGCGCCCTGATCGTGGCGCTCGGCCTTGTAACACTCGCAAGTGAGAAGACGCCGACGCTGGCCGCTTCCAACCAGATCACTGGCACGCTGGCCTACAAAATTCTGAACCTCAGGACCCCTAACCCGTGGTATTTCTGCCCGGAAGCCGATTGCGAGAGCCATGCGTCGGACGTGAACATCTTGGGTCAGGTGACGGGCTGGTCCCGTCTCGGCCCCCATGACATCGCCGATCCGTTTATCCGAGCATTTCGCACCGCGCCGAATGCCACCATCGATATTAACAGTTTCCCCTCGTTGCTGAAGTGCCCTAGCCCGTTTTTTTGTGGTAGCTATTTTTTGTCCTGGCGTTCCAGTTTTGGCCATGCCATCAACGACAGTGGCTGGATCGTCGGTACAGAATGCGTCTATGACCATGCGGGAGTGATCTGCGCCGAGCCTACTCTCGCGTTTGTGGCCCCTGGTGCGCAAGCGCTGCATCTCCACGTGCTACTAGAAGAAGACAACTCTACGTGGCACCCCAGGTCTTCAGCGCATGCGATCAACAATCTCGGCACGATCGTCGGCGCGAGCCCTGAGGGCGGCTGGATCGGCAACACCGGGGCCTTGCTACCGTCCAGCATCGCCTCTCCCGAGGACATTAACGATCATGGGGTTGTCGTCGGCCGAACCACGTCCAACCGAGCGTTCCGATGGCTGACCGGTTCGACCGGTGTTGAAGACCTCGGTGCCCTCGACTCCACTTGCACGACGTGCACCAGCATTGCTCACGCCATCAACGATGCTGGCCGTATTGTGGGTGCATCCCAAAAGTTCGCCGCGCTTCCGGGTGTCAGCCGTGCCTTCATCTGGCGCCGGCGCAGCCTTTTGTTACCCGGCGGCCAAATGACGGATCTCGGGACGCTGTGCCTTGGCACACAGAGTCTCTTGTGCAGCAGCGAGGCCCTGAACATCAATAATCACGGACACGTGGTGGGCACTTCGGACATCTTTGCGTCCAGCAACAGTAGCCCGCACGCGTTTCTCTACAAAGCCTCGGAGATGGCCGATATCAATACGCTGATCTCGCCGGCCGACCGGGCCGTCTGGAAACTTGTTGACGCGACGGCCATCAACGATCTCGGCCAGATTGTGGGCACTGGCCTCTTTGATACCACAAGCCGCGCGCCTACTTGCTCACCCCGCCGCTGCTTACGATCCTTGCCAATCTGAAAGATTTACCGGCTTTGTCGGGCGTCCTGTCAGTGGAGCGTGAGAGCCTGGCCACCAAGCTGGAGTCGGTCGAGGCAGCCGTCGAGCGGGGCGATCTCGACGACGCGCGCCGAGGCTTGGACCTCTATCAAGATGAAGTCGAAACGTTCATGCGGGATCGTCGGCTGAATCGGATCCAATCGACCAAGCTCGTGGCCGGCGTCGCCCTGATTCGACGCGAAATGGAGGCGCGTTAGTAAGGTCGCCGAGTCACCCTGAACAGCGTGGCGTCATCAGCACGACGACGGCCACAAGTCCTACGCTCACCAATGCCAGTGTCGCCGCGCCCACCCGTCGTCGCATGCCGATAATCAGGGTGGCGCGCGAATGGCAGCCCACCAACTCGGACGTGATGGGTCCCGATCAAGCGAATGGCAAAGATTTGCACCGATTTAACGCACAGGGATCGAACACGCACATTCCTGATTCGTCCAAACCAGAAGAGGCCATTCAAGCGGCAGACGGCTGACTGCGTTCCGAGGAAAGCCTTCGCGGGTCAGCGTGACCGCCTGGCGAGGAGGTCAAACATGGCCCCAGTTACTCGTCTCGCGTTCGCACTCACGCTCACCGTCTCGGCCGCGACTGTGGCGTTCGCTCAGTTGGAAGACCGAGTCGTTCCCTCGGATCGCGTCGTTTCGTTCGTCTTCGTCCGCGCACAACCGGATCGCACGAGCGCTGAACTCGGTCGTCTCCACGTGGGCGAGTCAGTGCCTTTAAAAGCGAGCGTTCCGAAATGGTACGAAGTCGAACTGTCAGATGGCACGACCGGATTCGTGAACAAGGCGTGGACGCGCGTCTCGCAGGGGCTGGCGGCGCGGCAAGAAGATGAACTCCGCATTCACTTTCTCAATGTAGGCGCGGGCAATTGCGCGGTCGTCGAGTGTCCCGGTCCAGGCGCCCGCTCGATCATCGTCGATTGCGGCACACTGAATGATGGCGCAACCGCTGATGACATGTCGGAGGCCGATGTCGTCACCTACGTTCAGAATATTCTCTCGACGACCACCGACCGCCCACACGTCGTCATCAGCCACGCCCACCAGGACCACTACCGCTTCATTCCGACCGCGCTCGCAAGCACGCAGGCCGAGAACATCTGGCAGGGGGGAGATCCGGCCGGCTATACACTCAATGGCTTCCCTGAGTGGATTGAACAACAGGAGATGGGGGGAGCCACGCTCCACGCCAACCAAGCGGCCCACTTTCACAACGACGGCAACCCACTCGGCGATCAACTGAGCTGCGGCCTGGCGGACACCTTCGTCCTGACGGTCAACACGGGGCAATCGGCGAATGCTCGGTCCTTGATGCTGCTGATCGAGTATCGGGAGTTCACGGCGATCTTAGCGGGCGACGCGGAGGGCGTCACGCAAGCGCAGGCCGTGACGAACTTCACCAATGACCTCAAGGCGAATGTGTTGGGAGCGTCGCACCACGGATCGAATTCCAATCAGAGCAACAACGCGGATTGGATCACCGCCGTGGCACCGGATGTCGTCGTGTTCAGCGCAGGGACACTCTTCGGCCACCCGCGCTGCCTGACCGTGAATCGGTTCAACAACGTTCGCGAGACGTTTGCGCACGACGTTCGCTGCGGCGCGTCCAACACCCAATTTGAGCCCCCGACTCGCACGCGCAGAGCGCAGTACATGACCGCGATGAGCGGAGCGATTGTCATCACGTCGAACGGTCAATCGCCTTTTCGGGTGCACTGCACACGCACGGCAGAGTGTGGGGCGACTGTTCCTCATTGACGCAGTGTCAGCGTACGAGCCACGCCTTGGGGAACCCAAGATGCACTACAGGAGGATCGTTAACACCAGCATCCGAAGCACCTCCGCCGGGTGTTGAGAGAAGAACAGGAGAAGACGATGAAAAACCCTTCAAACCGTCCTAACGTGGACCACGCGCCGGAGAGCGGCGATGAATCTCGCTCGCAGCCGGTTAGCGACGACGGGGTCCCATTGACGCCTGTCGACGGATCAGCTGTGCTAGGCGATCTCGAGATCAGACCAATCGAGCCGCCGCCCTTCTCTCGGCGAAAGGAGCGCACAGACCGCGAGCGTAAGATGGCCGAGCGCACGGCGACGCCCGACGACACCTCCCGCTTGGTCGCAGTCGATCGTCACAAAGACGCCCAGCCTGCGGAGACATTCCGCCGCAAGCGCGATCGGACCGGCGCCACGCCCCGCCGGGCGGTCTTCCCGCTAGACGATCGCAAGCTCTACACGCCTACCAACGGCATCCCGAATCGGGCCGTATGCTCGCTGCTCGTCAGGTATCCCACGACACCGGGCATGAGAGTCTGGGGTGCTACTGGCTGCCTGATCGGATCGAGGCACGTGCTTACTGCTGGCCACGTGCTCTTCAAGGCCGCCGAGGGCGGTTGGGCCACGTCCATTCAAGTCGTTCCAGGGATGGACGGAAACACGTGGTGGTTCGGCTCCGAGTCGTTGGTCTGGCCGAACTTCAAGCAGCGCTCCGTAAAAGGGTGGACCGAGGATCAGGATATCGATTACGACTACGGGCTCATCACTCTCAACACAGGGTTCCCCTCCATCAAGTTCTCGTTCGGCCTACTGTACGTCTCCAACAGCTCGTTGGACGACACCACAGCGTACATTCTGGGGTATCCCGGAGACTTAGGCAGTCCACGGGGCACCCAGCAGTTCGGGGTCCCCCCTGGCGGTGGCATCACGGACTACGACTCCACGCTTCTGTACTACGCGATCGATACGGCCGCCGGACAGAGTGGCGCGGGCGTCTACCGCTTCTATAAGGGGGAGCGCGCCATTATCGCCGTCCACGGCGGGCAGTATGATTCGGACGAAAATCGGGGCGCACGAATTACCGAAGAGCGACATGACAAGATTCGGAAGTGGCAGAAAGAGGACGAGTAGCGTCGTAGGTTGGTCGGCCGAAGCACTGCCATGTTCTACGGCCGACCAGCCCATGTCGCTAATCCGTTTGCCGGGGCACATCGATCGCGTGTCGGAATGCGTGGCGGGTCACCGCGGTCGCGCGGTCTACACGCTCGAGGACACCGATCACAGGTGCTGACGCCAGCGAGGCGACCAGCGGGCCACGTCCGGCTTGGTGCTTGACGAAGCGATTCATCGACAAACTTACGATGAACCGTTTGAGAGCGCGTAAGGCCGGCGATGTCAGCTACGGACGCACCGCCTCTTGAACTCGCAGCATGACGTCTTCGTCGAATTGATCAGGATGTTCATCATATCGTAGCCGTCGCGCCCATCTCCGCGATAGGCGGCGGCAAGAGCCGTGATGGTCGTTGAGGTTGCCATGACGAAGAAGCGCGCACTCTCGGTGCTGCTCGTGGTTGTCGCAGCAATCACCGTCGCGCAGGCGGCCCCTGTCTATCGACCCACTCGTTACTGTCTAGTCGAGAAGAGCTCGGGCCGCTGGAAGACGAGTAGCCACCGGATCAACGTTCGGCTCCATGAAAGCTTGTTGGACCTATGCGGCGGTCATCCCGACTCATGTCAGGCTGACGATCTCGCGGTGCAGCGATTCAAGATCGAGCGGGCCGTGAGAACCGCGCTCGCCGACTTTCACAACGCGAGCGGTGCGAATCTACGCTTTGACTTTCGTGGATGGACGTCAAGCGATCGGCTGCGTGACGACACGATTCTGCTCGCCCACTTCAATACGTTCTCCAGCGACGACTGTCCGGCGGACAACGGCATCGCGATGGCGCAACATGTTCGCCAGCCGTGGTATCTGGGTGGCGATGATCGCGGCCGCGTCTTGTTCTGCACGCGGATCGCCGGTGGACAGGCAGTCAGGTGGATCCCCTGGGGCGAAGGCGACGATGGCGACGATCGCCTTGGAGCGTTCATCCCTGTCGTGAAGCACGAGATCCTCCATGTCCTTGGCCTCAACCACTCGACGACTTGCAGTTCCCCTCTCGATCCGGACGCGATCAATTCGACGCTGATGCGCCCCAATGGATTCACGTTCATGCACCTGGGGCGCGAGGATGTCCGATTCCTTCGCGATCATTTCGGCGTGCGCAGAACCGATGGGCACCTGCGCGTCAGCTCGAACGGACGCCGCTGGTCATCGGCGGCGGAAGCGCCTTCCGAAGCCGAGGAGTCGCTGGGCCGTCCCGCGGCGACAAACAGTCGTGAGGGCAGCACCGTCTTTGTCGGCTGGCGAGATGCGTCCGAGAACAGCATCCGTGTGAGTCGGGTCACGTTGAGCGGCACCTGGCGCGTCAGGTCAACTGTTGAATCGTTGAACGCACTGTACAGCCCTGCCCTCGCATCGACGAGCAATGGCCAGCTGGTCCTCGCCTACCAGTCCCACGATGCCGGGGCTGCCAGCAATACGTTGCGAACGGTCGTGCGGGTTTCGCAGGACGGCGGCGAATCCTGGACGAGCGCGTTCACGCTCGCCGATTCGCGGTCATTCGTGCCGGGCATCTCCGCGACGCACGATCCAGACACCAACCAATGGCTGACCGTGACAGCGGGCAGACGGGCAGGGGATCGCGGCTGGAGAATCAAGTACGCATCGATTGGCCCGGGCCACGAGCCACGCGACCTTGGTTCGTCGTTCATCACTGCCAATGTCCCAGCTTTGGCGTGCGCCCCGCGCGACGAGACGGATTCGTTTAACTGCGTGTTGGCGTGGCACGCCGGCCGATGGGAAGGGGGCATCGACTGGACACAGTGCCGCGTCACCCTTCGAGAAGACGGCGCCGAGCTCGAGTGCCTGCCTGCGCGACGTCTGGGATTTGTGTCGGTTGGCGCGCCAACGCTGACGTATGGCGGACCTGGCGGTGGTTTCCCGTGGCAACTGGCGCTCTCACAAGGGGGCGGAGCCATTTACACCTGGCGGAAAGCTGCGGGTCCGAATGCCGAATGGGTCGATGAGAGATCGTTCTCGTTTCCGCCGGAGGCGGGCATTCCGGCGCTTGGTGCCGCCGACAGCGTTCCAGACCGGCGCTTTTTGGCCGCGCTCGCGAAGCAGTGAGTCTTCGCCCGCATGAACCTTAGAGGTTAAGCTTCGGCAACACTGGAGCAAGCCCGCCGACACAGCTGACGCAACCCCGACGCGGTTCGCGCACTCTTCCTACACGCGCACACACCACGTCTCACACATTCTTCTGTTCATATCTCTAAAAGAAAGAGGAGATCTGTAAGAGAGAAAGGCGAGAGGCGTGCGTCAGCAGTGTCAGCCGCGTCAGCCACCCCTTGGGAGGTGGTGGGGTAATTGCTGACCGCTCGGCATGTGTATGTACGCCGGCCCGAAATGAATCTGAGTATTTCTGGTGCTATTGCGATTAGACGGACCCAAACGTCAGTTCACTTGGGGACGGCAGACTCTACCACCGTCGGTCGGCCACGGAGCCAAGGATCCTCGTCGGTGCCAGGTTGGAACGCTAAGAGCGTGTAATGAAACCCTGACCGTCACTGAAGCTATAAGCGCCATGGTTAGGTGTTCAGTTTGTGACAGCCCTAAGACGATTCGTGCGGAGATCATGCAAGGCCCCCAGGGAGGCTTCTATGTCACATCCGCGAACCGTGCTGCTGGCGCTCGTCTCTGGTTTGATCTGGTCGTCGGCGCCCGCGACGGCGCAACCGCTCGGCGCCTTCCGCTGGCAGATCCAGCCGTATTGCAATGTGTTGACGCTGAACATTGCGCAGCAGGGAAATGTGTTTACGCTCGACGGGACCGACGATCGCTGTGGGGCCCCCCAAGCCGCGAGCGCTCGTGGTATGGCGTTTCTCAATCAGAACGGCACGATCGGGTTCGGGGTGACGATGGTGCAGCCGGGTGGCGTGCCGGTGCGCCATCAGTCTGCAGACACTGAACCGTAAATCGTGATAGTGATCGGTGCTTTCGGACCCGCCGTTTCGCAGCGTCGACCTTAAAAGTGTAGGTCGTGCCCTTGAATGCGGTTCTACAGCCCCAAGACAGGCTTGGACATGGAAGCTGCCGGACGTCGAGTTGATGAAATAACTCGTCACGTACGCGCTTGACCGCCGACTCATGCTGGACTGAGCCGGCGACTTGAGCTGCCGGCCGGGTCCAGTGAGAAGTCGTTCTCCGCGTCTACGTCGTCGCCTTCGGCGGGAAGTCCTTGAGGATCTTCTTCACCGCGCTGTTGATGTTCTTGTCGCGCTTATCGGCCTTGGCCTGCACGTCGACTTCCTTCACGCCCATGCCGCGCCATGCGAGCTCGCCTTTGTTCGCGTCCACGATGTCGATGACCAGCGTGCCGACGAGGATCTCGTTCACCCGCACATCGGTCGTGCCCCATCCCCCACCCCACCGGTACCCCATGCCGCCAGTGTTGTACACGGTGATGTCCTGCTTCTTGTCGAAGGCGACGTGGTAGACGACCGTGACGTCCGGCTTCTCGGCGCTCTTGGTCAGTCCCTTCGCGGCCAGCTCGGATTCGATCGCCGCGGCGATCCGGTTGTCGATCAGCGGATCACCCACTTTCGTTCCGTCCTTTAACGCGTAGGTCTTGAACGCGGCGAAGTTCGCCGTCTTGTCGTAGTCGAAGCTCGTCTTCTGCGCGAGCAGGACGACCGGTGCCAGCACGAGTGCGGCAATCATGGCGGCCGAGGATTTCATGTCAGTGCTCCTGTCTGGTTAGGTGTGAGTGGTCTGGAAAAACGAATCGCGTAGTGTCAGCCGGGATTTCCATTTTGGAATCCACGACTGGGAACGCTGAGTTGTCAAAGTCGGGCGAACAGTAGCAGGTCTGTGTTTGGAGTGGCTGTTCCATCTTGCACACCTCAAAATCATCGCTGTGCAGCCGGTCTTTAGGGTCGATGCCTCCATGACATCGCACCGGGCGCTACTGGAGGACGGACCACTGCGCTCCAGCGATTGCTTGAACACGACCCCGCTCCCTTTGTCTGGTGCCCACCTTGGCTAGCCCGCCGGGACCGGCAACGCCCAGATCCGCCGGAGCATGGATCCGAACAGATGTCGCGTTAGGTGACTCTCCGCCGAGGTCGGAGTCCATGAAGGGAACGAGCCAGATCCGATCGCTCACCTGTTTGACCCCCACCTCCTGCCCCGCAAACACCTGGATGGGACGCGTGCATCCGCGTTTTGGCACGCCGCATCTCAGCACTATCGCCACCGGCACCGTCGTCGCGCTCGCGGCAGGACTCACGCCGATCGATGTGCTCGACCACATGGTGAGCATCGGCACGCTGTTCGCGTTCGCCGTCGTATCGGCGGCGTTCTCATCCGTCGGCGCGCCCATCCCGATCTTCAGCGGCCCTTCAAGGCGCCCGGATCGCCAATCGTGCCGATACTCTCGGCGGTTGTATCGCTTGCGCTCATGCTGAACCTGCCGCCGCAAACCTGGACGCGGCTTTTCGTGTGGATGGCTTTGGGCGTGGTGATCTACTTCACTTAAAGCTATCACCGGAGTCTGCTGTCGACGCGCACCGTGATGCACAGAACGTTTCCGCCTCCCTTTGATCGGTCTGCCGCGCGTGTTAGTCTCGCGGCTGGTCGCAAGCATGAAGGGGGACGCAATGCGGAAACACCTCAGAACCAAAACGTCAATCGTCTTCACGGGGCTCGCCCTGATCGTCGGAATGTCGACACTCACCGCCGACCATGCCTGGCGCCGCTTTCACTGGGCGCGAACGAGCAATCCATTTACGCTCGAGGTTGGCGACAATCTGACTGGTGGATGGTCCGGAGAATTGAGTTACGCGATCTCGGCATGGAATTTATCCAGCGTTCTGAATCTCGTTGCGGTGGGGGGCGGATCGAATGCGAGTTGTAGCCCGACGCTCGGACGCATCGAAGTGTGCAACGGCGCCTACGGGCAAAACGGCTGGCTAGGCATCGCGTCGGTGTGGGCGAGGGCAAACCACATCGTGCAGGCCACCACGCAAGTCAACGATACCTACTTCAACATGAGCCAGTACAACACGCAGGCCTGGCGGCGACTGGTGATGTGCCAGGAAATCGCGCATGACTTCGGCCTCGACCACCAGGACGAGACCTTCAATAATGCGAACCTCGGGTCGTGCATGGACTACACCAACGATCCGGATGGCGGCGACGGCGGCTTCAGCCCAAGCGATCCGTCGAACGTAGCGCCGAATGACCACGACTACGAACAGCTCGCATCGATCTACGACCATCTGGACAAAACCACGTCCATCGGCCAGATCACGAGCAACGCCGCCGCGGAGCGTCAAATCGCGCGCGGGCAGTTCGGGCAGTTGATTCGAAGTACCAACGGAGGCCGCACGGAGTTGTTCGTCCTCGACGCGGGCAACGGCGTGAGGATCTTCACGCACGTGATTTGGGCCGAGCCATAGCGATCCAGGAGCACGTCCGAGTGCGTCACGCGCCCGCACTCGGGCGTCCGGTTCCGTGAGTCTGGCCGAGATTCGACGCAACCGTCAGAGCCGCGAAACGCCGCTGCAGACACTGCTCGAAAAGTGCTCGCCGACGTCAGCTGCATTGGTTTGCAGATCTCGCCATCATTTACAGGCGAACTGCCCGAATGTTCGGCGCAGCGCTGCTGCTATGGGCAGGACCTTGCGGAGGCGATTCCCAACCGCTAAACGAGCGTGTTGCGCAGACCACGGCCGAGGGTAAGCGCCCGAGCCGACAATGAAGGCGTAGGTTTGCCGGTGGGGCGCGGAGTTAACATGCAAGGCCCCCAGGGAGGCTTCCATGTCACACCCACGCACCGTGCTGCTGTCTCTCGTGGTTGCGCTCACCTGGTCGTCGCAGCTGGCGACCGCCCAGCCGCTCGGCACGTTCCGCTGGCAGTTGATCCCATATTGCAATGTGCTGACGCTCAACATCTCCTACCAGGGCGGCGTCTACACGCTCGACGGGACTGACGATCGATGTGGCGCCCCCCAGGCCGCCAGCGCGCGTGGCATCGCGTTCCTCAATCCCAACGGCACGATAGGGTTCGGGGTGACGATGGTGCAGCCGGGCGGCGTGCCCGTCCATCTGGAAGTGACGCTCAGCATCGGTTCGTTCAATGGGACGTGGCGGGACAGTTCGGGCGCATCGGGCACCTTCGTCTTGACGCCGGGGGCCGGTATCGGTGGGCCTCCGCGCCTCGTCGGCGGAACGAGCGGGGTGCCACCCGGCTCGATTACGTCGATTCAACTGGCCACCGCCGCCGTCGGCGGATCCCGCGATTGCCGCCAACGCCGTGACCGGCGGTCACGTGCTCGACGGCACGCTCACGGTGCTCGATATCGGAGATGCGCCACGAGTATGGGCGGTGGACACCTTCACGTCGATCACGTTGGTTCCGCTGGCCAGCACAGTGGTGGCTCAGGTCACGGTCGCCGCGCCAGCAGCAGGACGCGTGGTGCTCAACACCAGCGGCTTTTTCTTTATGAACAACACGGCCACCATCGACCAGGCCGAGTGCTCGATCACGCCGGAAGCGACGATTTCTTCGCCGTTCATTCGGGCATGGGAGCGCGCCGCAGCGGATTTCAACCAGGTGCCCTTCGGCATCACGCGCACCTTCGGCGTCACCGCCAACAGCACCACGACGTTCAGGCTAGTTTGCTACACGAACGCAACGGAGGTCCGCGTCGTATCGCCGGTTCTCAACGCCATCTTCATTCCAGGGTCCTAATCTTAGGTTTCTCAATTCACTTGAGTTGACGATCGCTCCGCGCGGAGCTGCCTCGACGATCGTGCCCGAAAAGCGGAGGCGTTCGAGCCGTTCGCCGGGGCGAACCAACGCGGCGAGCGGAATCAGAGCATCAGCAGCAGCTCGCGCGCCTGATGCGGCGCGAGACCGAGATCAAGATGCTGCGCGACAACATCCAGCGGTTCAACGGCATGATGATCGTGTTGACCGTCAACCAGATGCAGCTTCCAGATGCGTCCGTTGACTTCGACCTGAATCAGCGGCGGTCCGATCGCGGGGCGGATTGCAGCAAACGGCAAACGGTTCTCTGCCATCAGCCGGAATTCTACGCCTCCAGGAGCCGTCACCGGCTACGCGATGACAAGAACCTGAGGACCTCGTTCGGGAAATCGCTCGCTGACAAGGTTCACGTGAGCTGTCCGATAACCTCGAAATGCTCGCTATCGGCGTCGCACTCGTAGTAACGGACGGACTCTGCGCGCGTGCCCACGCTGGTCCCGCGAAGGGTCGGATCCGAGCCTGTGCGCAGGTGCATCGTGCCGCGACAACCGGCATGCGTGCATGGTTTTGTATCCGGATGCTGATTCTGAGCCATCTGAACCTCCTGCCTGAATCCGGTCAGAATTCTACGCCTCTAGAAGGGCTTTCAACGTCCGATTGCGGTCGAAGACGCGTTCGGTTCGACATCGATCATGCCGTGCTGCAAAGCTCTACGGAGCGGATCAGGACGAGAAGCGATACAGCGCCCCGCAACCTGTATCGGCGTGCGGGCCGAGACGATTCAGGGCGAACCGAATCCGAAGCACGTCTCGACCGGCTACGTGGAGCGCAACAACCTGACGATGCGGATGCACATGCGCCGGTTCACCCGCTTGACCAATGCCTTCAGCAAGCTGAGATACACGCGCACGCCGTGGCGATTCAGTTCATGTGGTACAACTTCTGAAGGTTCATCAGAAGTTGTGGATGACACAACAATTGCGGCCGGCATGTCGGCTTGTCTGTCGGCACCGAAGACATGATTCGTTACTGGAATAAGGGGGACGCCATGCCTATCCGAATTGTGGTCCGAGACAACCTATCCACTCCAATTGTGGTGTGCGACCATTGCCGAAACGAAATCAGACTAGCGGAGCATGGCAATATCGAGTGGCGCGGGCACCTGACCAACGACGCTCCCGCTGAAGACGTGTACTTTACGCACAAACAGTGCTCTGACCCGTTTCGTCAAACGAATCGCGCACCAGAGGATGGTTGGATGTGGGCTTCCACGGAACTACAGTTGTTCCCGCTGTACTTAGCCAACAATCTGAAAATCGATCTCGAGAAAGCGCAGGCTCTTGCCGAGCGATTGGACTCGATGTAGCTCAACTCGACTGCTACCACAGTCTGAATGGGTTCATCGCCGAACCAGCGCCAGATGTCAACACATTGCTCTGCATCTTTCGCGCGGGAAAACACAGGAGAGAACGAAAGACCCTGCGCCGGAAGTTCGCGGTTCTGGGATCTTGCTTTGGTTCGCATGATCCTAGTCGAGGCGATCGACCGACCAGCATTGACCGGTGGGAGTGCCAATGGCGTTCGGTAGAGTCGCAGCCAGGGCGCGACGCAGCCGACTTCGCGCGTACCTCGCACAAACTGTGCATGGAATGACACTCCAGCCCAGTGACCCGATTTAATCGAGAAATGTGCCACGCGGGCCGCCACGCGAACAGGCTGCCACGCGGTCTGCCACGCGAAGAATGACGTTCTCCGACGGATGCTGACGCTTTGGGACGGGAGACCTAAGCGACGGTTTCCCGAATGAATCTGAAAACATTGGCGCGCCCGACAGGATTCGAACCTGTGGCCTTCGGCTCCGGAGGCCGACGCTCTATCCAGCTGAGCTACGGGCGCGTGAGCCTTTCAGTGTAGCGCATCGACGGCCAGCGGGGCCGGCGACCGGACCTGGTGGACCCTGCTTGACCTGCGCCGGCACGGAGTGACTCGCGGCCGCAGCAAGCGTGCCTCTACGGCGTCGGGCGAAACTGTTTGAGGTAATCGAGCAGCCCGTTCGTCGACGCGTCATGGCCGTGCGCGGCGTCGTGCGAATCCAGCTCCGGCCGGATCCTGCTGGCGAGTTGTTTGCCCAGTTCCACGCCCCACTGATCGAACGAATTGATGTTCCAAATGGCGCCCATCACGAACACTCTGTGCTCGTAGAGCGCTAGCAGCCGCCCAAGCGTCTTCGGGCCGAGCCGGCGGTAGGCGAATGTCGTGGACGGGCGGTTGCCGGGAAACACCTTGTGCGGCGCGAGCCGCTCGACGGCTTCGCGGTCGAGCCCCTGCGCGATGAGCTCGGCGCGCGCCTCGCTTTCCGTCTTGCCCATCGCCAGCGCTTCGGACTGGGCCAGGCAGTTGGCGATCAGCAGCTGATGATGCTCGCCGATCTCGTTGTGCGACTGGGCGGCGATGAAAAAGTCGCAGGGCACACGCCGCGTGCCCTGGTGAATGAGCTGATAGAACGCATGCTGGCCGTTGGTGCCCGGCTCGCCCCAGACGATCGGTCCGGTTGACACACTGACGACGTGCCCCTCGCGATCGACGCGCTTGCCGTTGCTCTCCATATCGAGCTGCTGCAGATACGCGGGCAGCCGCCGCAGATACTGGTCGTACGGCAGGGCGGCGTAGGACTCGGCGCCGAGGAAATCGGTGTTCCACACGCCGATCAGACCGAGGGTGATCGGCAGGTTGCGATCGAGCGGGGCGTCGCGAAAGTGTTCGTCGACGTCGAAGGCGCCTTCGAGGAGCTGCTCGAACCGTCCGTAGCCGGTCGGCGAGCGCAATCGGCAGACCGATGGCCGACCACAGCGAATAGCGGCCGCCCACCCAGTCCCAGAACACGAACATGTTCTCGGGCGCGATGCCGAACGCCTGCACCTCGCGCGTGTTGGTCGAGATGGCGACGAAATGCTGGGCGACGTGCGCGGTGTCGTGTGCGCGCGCGAGAAACCAGGCGCGCGCCGTCCGCGCGTTGGTCATCGTCTCCTGCGTGGTGAACGTCTTCGACGCGACGATGAAAAGCGTCGTCGCCGGATGCAGCTCGCGGCGCGTCTCCATGAGGTGCGTGCCGTCCACGTTCGACACGAAGTGGAGTCGCGGACCCTCGTGTCGCATAAGGCGTGAGCGCTTCGCTCACCATCGCCGGCCCGAGGTCCGATCCGCCGATACCGATATTGACGACGTCGGTGATGCGCATGCCGCTGTAGCCGGTCCAGGCGCCGCTGCGCACCGCGTCGCTGAAGGTGCGGACGTGCTCGAGCTCGGCGCGCACTTCCGGCATCACGTCACGCCCGTCCACCAGGATCGGCCGCTGCGATCGATTGCGCAGGGCGACGTGCAGCACCGGACGGTTCTCGGTCGAGTTGATGCGCTCGCCGGCAAACATCCGGTCGCGCAGCTGCTCAACGCCGCGCTCGCGCGCCAGCAGCCGCAGCAACCGCAGCGTCTCGTCGGTGATCACCTGCTTGGAGTAGTCGACGAGCAGGTCGTCGAGGCGGCCCGACAAACGGGGGAAACGGCCGGGATCGGCGCGAAACCAGTCGCGCAGGTGACCCGTGCGCCGCAGGTCATCGCGATGAGCTTCGAGCTGCCGCCAGGTCGGCGAATCGGCAACCGCGTTCACGTCGAGAAGTTTACCTGGCTGCAGTATTCTTGCTCCATGAGTTTGCTCGACTCGCTCAAGCGTTACACCATCGTCGTCGCCGACACCGGCGACATCGACGCCATCGCGAAGTTGCGGCCGCAGGACGCGACGACGAACCCGTCGCTGCTGCTCAAGGCGGCGCAGCAGCCGATGTACCGGTCGCTGGTGGACGAGGCGCTGAAAAACGCGGAGCGCGCCGGCGGCCCTGACGCGCGGCGCACAGAAGTGTTCATGGATCATCTTGCGGTCAACTTCGGCCGACGCATCCTCGAGCTCGTCCCTGGTCGGGTGTCCACCGAAGTCGACGCGCGTTTGAGCTTCGACACCGAAGGCAGTATCGCCAAGGCGCGACATCTGATCGCGCTCTACGAGCAGGCCGGCACACCGCGCGAGCGTGTGCTCGATCAAAGTGGGCAGCACGTGGGAGGGCATCCGTGCCGCCGAGCAGCTCGAACGCGAAGGCATCCACTGCAATCTGACGCTGCTCTTCAGCTTTGCGCAGGCGGTCGCGTGCGCCGAAGCCGGCGTCACGCTGATCTCGCCGTTCGTCGGCCGCATCTACGACTGGCACAAGAAGCAGCGCGGCGCTGAGATTCCTCCCGACGAAGATCCCGGTGTCCAGTCGGTGACGCGCATCTATAACTATTACAAGAAGTTCGATTACAAGACGCAGGTGATGGGCGCGAGCTTCCGCAAGCTCGATCAGATCATCCGGCTGGCGGGCTGCGACCTGCTGACGCTCAGCCCCGAGTTGATCGAGCAGCTGCAACAGACGCCGGGCGAAATGACGCCGCGTCTCGACCGTGAGCGCGGCAAAGGCGAGCGGCGAAGCGAAGATTCACCTCGACGAGAAGACGTTCCGCTGGGAGCACAACGGCGACGCGATGGCAGTGGAGAAATTGAGCGAAGGGATGCGAAATTTCTACGCAGACGCGCGGAAGCTCGAACGATGGGCGGCGTCGGCGGTGACGGCGTGAGGGCCGCGAGTCAGTAGTTCCAGTTGCCAGTGTAGAGTTCAGTTCTCAGTGAGCCCACTGGCGCAGCTAAGCTTTGAACTGGCACCTGCAACTGCCAACGATGCAGCTTCCTCCTCCCCTCAGCGAGCTCTCGGATCGGCGGCTGCTCCTCCTGATTTTTCTCCGTCACTTCGGATGCACGTTCTGCCGCGAAGCGCTCGCCGACGTGGCGCAGATTCGCGCGCCACTCGACGCTCTGGGCGCGCACGTCGCATTCGTGCACATGCAGCCGCCGGCGATCGCCGACGCGTGGTTCGATCGCTACAATCTGGGCGACGTAGCGCGCTTCAGCGACCCCGATCGAACGCTCTATCGCGCGTTCGGGTTGGACGAGGGTTCGTTCGTCGAGCTCGGCCATCCGCGCGTGTGGGGCCGCTGGTTCCGCGCCGCCCTGCAGCGCGGCGCCGGCCATCAAGGCGGCGACTGGCGTCAGCTGCCCGGCGTGTTCGTCGTCCGGAACGGCGCTGTGATGGCCGCAAATCGCCCGCGCGACGCGGCGCGGGCAGGCCGGATTATCTGCGGCTCCTCCAGACAGCCCTGGGTCCCTCGGCCACGGAGGGTGGCTAGCCGCTCGGTGCCTTCTGTGGCCAGCCTGGTACTCCTCTGTGTCATCGGCCTTACTTGGCCAGCTTCTCCAGCACCTTCTCCAGATTGGCGGGCTTACTCTTGCGCAGCGCCGCCCAGAGATCGCCCACGTCGTTCACCCGGGCTCTCGATCGTCTTGATCGTGAAATCCTGCGGCGCGATGTCCTCGTCGAGCTCGTCCCAGCCGAGCGGCGCCGATACGCCGGCAAACGCGCTCGCGCGCGCGCTGTAGGCGCAGGCGAGCGTCTTGCCGGGGATGTTCTGCAGATAGTCCACGTAGATCGTGCGGTCCTTGCGGCGCTTCACCATCCGCTCGATCGTCGCCACCTTCGGGATGCTTGCTGGCGACGATGCGTCGCGACGATCTGACACAGCAGCACGCCGGCTTCGTACGACGTTCCCGGGCGCGAGCGGGATGAAGATGTGCAGCCCCTCCGAGCCTGACGTCTTGGGAAATGCCGGCACGTGCAGACGATCGAGCTCGTCCTTCACCCAGCGCGCCACGTCGAGAATCTGCGCGAAGGTTGCGCCGGGCTGCGGATCGAGATCGATCGCCACGAGGTCGGCGTGCTCGAGGTCGTGCGACCTTCGAGAACCACGGGTCCATCGAGATCGCCGCCAGCTGCGCCATGTAGAGCAGCGTCTTGAGGCTGCCGCCGACGAACATCGTCGGCACGTCCGCGCCTTCGACCACTTCGACGCGCACGCCGCGCGGGTAGATGTCGGGCGCGCGGTGCTGATAGAACGCCTCGCCCTCGACGCCATTGGGAAAGCGCTTCATGACCAGCGGGCGATCCTCGATCACGGGCAGGATCAGCGGCGCGATGCGCGCGTAGTAGCGAAGGAGATCGCCCTTGGTGTACTTCGGGTCCGGCCAGAAGATCTTCTGCAGGTTCGACACGTCGAGCGTGTCGCCGTCCGGCAACTGCAGCTTGCCGTCGTGCTTGCGCTCGCTCGAAGTCGTCGAGCTGCGCGGTCATCGCGTCGGCCGATGCCGCCCATGCTTTCAAGCGGATTCGGCGCGGGTTTGGCTTTGCCGCGCGCCGCGCGTTTTCGCCGCGACACTGCCGCGGCGCCGCTCGGTTTCGATGGCGTGGCTGAAGCGACACGGCGGCGAGCCTCCGTGGATGCCGAGCGCGCCATCGCGCGTCGGTGGCTCGGAGTTGCCTGCGCGCCTCGCGTCGTCTTGACGTCCTCCGGCTTCTTGTCGTCGCGTAACCCCAGATACGTTGGATGCCGCAATCGCCCGTCGTCGGTCCACTCGGTGAAGCGCACCTGCGCCACCAGCTTCGGCTTCGCCCAGTGCGGACGTCCAAGCGTCTTCGGCTTGCACGTGAAAGGGCGACGTGTCGGTCTCGAGCGGCTTGAGGAGCTTCCAGAGCCGCAGCAGCTCCGCGCCGCTGAATGCCGGTGCCCACGTCGCCGGCGTGCACGAGACGCCCGGCGTCGTCGTAGGTGCCGAGAATCAGCGATCCGAAGTAGTTGCGCGCGCCCTTCGGCTCGGTCCAGCCGCCGATGACGAATTCCTCTTCGTTGGTGATCTTCAGCTTGCGCCATTCGGGACTGCGCCTGCCATCCCGGTACGGCGAGCGTGCCGCCTTGACCAGCAGGCCTTCCCAGCCTTCTTTCCTGGCGCGTTCGTAAAGGGGTCGCCATTGCCGGCGACCTGTTCCGACAGGCGAATTGAAGTGTCCTTCGGCTGGCGCCTGCTTGAACAGCTCCTCGAGACGGGCGCGTCGCTCGATCAGCGGCAAGGTGCGCAGGTCGTCGTCGCCGTCGCGGAGGAGATCGAACGCGATGAACGCGGTGGGCTGCTCTTTGGCGTCGACGATCGGCTTGGACGAACGATAGCCGGGAACGTGCACATGGATACGATTCTGCAGACGCTGAAACCCCGCCGGTTTTCCCGCTGCGATCGAGCGCGACGATCTCGCCGTCGAGAACGACCGGCGCCTTGAGGGCAGAGCCCCACTCGCCAAGCGCGTCGACAAGCTCGGGAAACTGCGCCGTCTTCTCGTTGCCGAGCCGTGACCAGAACCGCACTTTCGCGCGCGGCTTCGCCGGCTCGACGAGCGCAATCGCGCGAATGCCGTCGTACTTCGGCTCGTACAGAAGATCCGCGCCCTTGAGCGGAGGCGGCGCAGGGCGGAAGCGAGGCGAGCATCGGCCGCAGAGCGGCGGCGGAGAACATGCGTCCTGGGTTATGAGCTTAATCAATACGAATAGCGATCGTTGAACCATGGCTCGGCAGTGTCGGAGTATCCGCGCTCTTCCCAGAAGCCACGCTTGTTCTTGACAGGAACTCGATCTTGCGGATCCACTTCGTGCCTTTCCACGCGTACAGCTTGGGCGTGATCAACCGGCACGGCCCGCCATGCTCGCGCGGCAGCGGCTTGCCCTCCCATGTGTGGACGAGCAGCACGTCCTCTTCGACCGCTCGCGCGAGCGGCAGATTGGTGGTGTACGGAATCCCCAAGCCCGGCGCTTGATCGTAGCCGGTGCACAGCACGAAGCGCGCGTCGCTCGGCCGGTACGGCCAGCTCGGCGAGCGTCTTGAAGCGGACGCCGCGCCAGTGATTGTCCATGCGGCTCCAGGTGGTGACGCAGTGGAAATCGCTCACGTCATCCACCTGTGGCAGTGCGAGAAACTTCTCCCAGGTGAGCACAAATGGGTTCTCGCACGCGCCGCCGACCTCGAGCCGCCAATCGGTCGTGGCGATGGTTGGCATGTCGCCGAGATCGAGCACGGGCCAATTCGCGACTTGCCGCTGGCCAACCGGCAGCTTCGGCATGCCGTGACGATTCGGCGGTCCCGATCCCGCCGGGGCGAGCCCCTCGAATCGCACGTTCACAGCTTCGCGATGCAGCTCGCGCTGGCGCCCGATGTAGCGAAGCCGCTTCTCGACGAGGTTGTCCACAATCACAGTCTATCGTCGGGCTGCCTGCTAATATCACCGCATGCGCTTCGAGCTCGTCGTGCGGAGCGGAATTGCCGCCGGCCGCGCGCTCTCGCTCGCGAGCGGCCAGATCGTCACGTTTGGCCGCTTGACGACGTGCGATGTGCAGCTGGACGAGGAGTCGGTGTCGCGGCGGCACTGCACGGTGGAGCGGCGCGGCGACGGGTGCACGGTGATCGATCTGCAGTCGGCGAACGGCACGTTCGTGAACGAGACGCGCGTCGACTCGACCGACCTGGAGCCAGGCGATCAGCTGCGGATCGGGTCGACGATCTTCGAGCTCGTCTCCGTGGAGGATGAGGAAAGCCTGCCGCCCGCGCTCAGCTCATTCCGGATCAGCCCCGACGAGCCGCGCAAGACGCTGATCCGGCGATCGGTCGATCCCGCGAGGCCGGCGTTTCTCGAGGGTGGGAGCAGCGGCGACGATCAGGCGGCGCTCGCGGAGGCCCAGCGCTATGTCGCGATGCTGCATCACGTCTCCGCGCGGCTCTCGCGTGCGTCCACCGCCGAGACGCTGTTCGACGCGATTCTGTCGGCTATTCTCGACGCCACCGGCGGCCAACGCGCGGCCATTCTCGTCCGTGCCGGCGCGTGGTCCGACGTCAAGCCGGTGGCCGCGCGCACCACGTGCGGCGGTGCGGAGGACATGGCCGTCTCGCGCACCGTGGTCAACGACGTCCTCGAGCACGGCCTCTCGACCTTCAGTCACGACGCGCTTTCCGATAGTCGCTACAGCAGCGGCGAGAGCGTCGTTCGCCACGGCATTCGAGCCGTGATGTGCGCGCCGATGCGCACGACCGACGAAATACTGGGCGTGCTCTACGTCGACAGTCAAAACGCCCGCGCCTTCACCGAAACCGAGCTCGAGCTGCTGGCCGCAATCGGCGATCAGGCCGGTGTCGCGCTCCATCGCGCCCGCTTGCTTTCCGAAGTCGAAGGGCTGTTCGTCGACTTCACGCAGGGCGATCGCCGCCATCATCGATGCCAAGGACGGCTACACACATCGGCACTCGGAGCGTGTTGCGCTCTTTGCCGTCCGGCTCGCCCGGCAACTCGGGTTGCCGAGCGATCGCTGGAGCAGCGTGGAACTGGCGGCGCTGCTGCACGATGTCGGCAAGATCGGCGTCCCGGATGCCATTCTGAACAAGCCCGACAAGCTTTCCGCGGAGGAGTACGCCGAGGTCAAGCGCCACCCGGTGCACGGGGCGGCGATCCTGTCGAACATCCAGAACCGCAAGGTGCACGACCTGCTTCCGGGCGTGAAGCATCATCACGAGCGGTGGGACGGCTCCGGATATCCCGAAGGGCTCGAGGGCGAGGCGATCCCGCTGGCGGCGCGGATCGTGGCGGTGGCCGATTTCCTCGATGCGACGACATCGGACCGAACCTATCGGCCGGCGAGTCCGCTGGCGGAAGCTGTGGAGCTGGCGAAGGGATTGTCCGGACATGCGTTCGATCCGGCCATCGTCGACGCACTGGTGATCCTGCACGAAAAAGGCGAGTTATCACTGCCAGCTGAACCGGGGCCCAACGCTTCTGTAAGATAGTCGTGATGCACCTCGTGTTGAGCCGGTTGTCGTTCCTGTCCCTCGTGTGTTTCGCCGCCGCCGCTTGCTCGGCCACCCCTACCAGCCCCACCCGGGCACTTGACCCCGGCCGTGGACCGGTGCTGTCGCAAGGGCCGCTGGGCAACTTGATTCCGCAGGAGCCACCGCCGCTGCCACCGAGAATCAGCTCGTCGCCGGTTTCGCAGCTCGGTGCCACGCAATTCGTGGCCTTCGGCGACAGCATCACAGCCGGGACGCTGTCGTCGTTCGACGGCGCCTTTCTCTACGACGTGCCGACGCACTCGTACAGCGAGCGTCTGCGGATCGCGCTCAACACCTACCACGGCGGGCCGGCCGGACAGATCCCGCGCTCCTACACGGTGCACAATGAAGGCGTGCCTGGAGAATGGGCGCTCGAGGGCGCGAAGCGCATCCAGAGCGTCATCACCCAGGACCGTCCGCAGGGACTGCTGCTGCTCGAAGGCATCAACGATCTGGTGAACGCCGCGGGTATCGACGCTACCATCGGTGCGCTCACCCAGATCGTCAACACGGCGCGCGCCAACAACGTCACGGTCCTCATCGCGACGATGCCGCAGACCTACGAATCGATCAACCCAGAAACCCTCGAATTGCGCACCAACGCGAAGGAGCTGGTGGTTCCCTTCAACAACCAGATCCGTCAGACGTTCCAGGGCCGGCAGAACGTCTACATCGTCGATCTCTATGCGGCTTTTGGCACCAACCCCGCGTACATGGGCGGCGACGGCCTGCACCCGACCGAGGCCGGCTACGAACGGATGGCGAGCACGTTCCTCAACGTGATCGAGGCAGCGTTCGTAATCCGCGGCTCCTTTCAATAGTGCATGCCCGCCGACTCACGCGCGATCCACAGTGTTCGCGCGGTGAGCTCTTCGTGCCTCATTCCCGACGCTTTGTCCAGGCGTCGCACGAGACCGGGCAGCTCCTCGCGGAATCGCCACTCGTCGGCGCGCCCGCCGGCGCGTTCGAAGGCGTCGCGCCACTCCAGCCACCACGGCGACACGCGGGTGGCGATCGGCTCGACGATCAAGGTCCGCGTGCCTCGCGCAGCGAGCTCGAGGAGGCGGGGGAGCAGGGCGTCGCGAGTACGATCGTCCACCTCGTTGATCACCCACCCCAGCACCACGGCGTCGAGCGGAGAAGGGAACCGCGATCGCAACAGATCTCCTCGGCGCACGTCGGCAACGACGTCGAAGGCCTTATAGGTGGCGGCAGCTTCGCCAAGCGCCCACGGATGAACATCCACCGCCAGCACGCGAGGCTGTGGTGTCATGCTCGCGGCCCACGCCGCGCCCGCGGCACCGGTGCCGCATCCCCAGTCGGCGAGGCGAGAAGCGGCAGCGGTGGCGCCGGGCAGCCGGGTCACAACCGATCGCACCGTCAAGAAGTGGAGCGGCCCATAAAAGAGCGCATATGCTGCGCGCTTGCCGGCGCTGTCGAACGCCGCGCGCGTGGCAAGGGTTGTCCGGCGCTCGACATACGTGGAAGACAACGCGCGAAGCGCGGGGGTAACCTCCGCGAAGCGCAGGTCGGCCAGATGACGATCTTCGAGTGTCGCCATCCAGCGATCGAGCCCTGAGGCGGGTGGGTCTGCCAACTTCCTCCGTGATACCACAGGCCGACGGCGTAGGATGATTCAGACCATGAGCGTGACGCGTTGGGTAATGGTCGTCGTGATCGGTGCGGGCGTTGCGGCCGGGCTGTTCATTTGGCGCTCGGCCGACGCCTTGCTGGAGCAGCGGCTGCGGCCGGCGACGATCCGTCTGCTCGAAGAGCGTTTCAACAGCCACGTGCAGATCGAGCGCCTGGTCGTCAAGGTGTTCCCCGGCGTGACGGTCCGCGGTGAAGGGCTGGTGATGCGCCTTCGCGACCGGCCCGAAGTACCGCCGCTCATTGCCATCAAGGCATTCACGATCGAGGCGGGCATTCGTGAGCTCTGGACCCGCCGCGTCAATCGCGTTCACGTGCACGGCCTGCACGTGATCATTCCGCCGCGCCGCACTGCAGACATGCCGAAGCCGGCAAAGCGCGATGGCGCAGAAGGCCGATCGGTGCCCGCCGATGTCGTGATCCGTGAGCTGGTGTCCGACGACGGCCTGCTCACGATCGCCTCGAAGCGCCCCGACAAGGCGCCAAGAGAGTTTCACCTCAGTCATCTGCGATTCGAGGATCTGCGCTTCGATCAGCCGACGGCGTTCCAGGCGGAGCTGTCGAATCCGGTGCCGCAGGGGTTGATTCACACGGTCGGCGCGTTCGGCCCCTGGAACGGCGACGAGCCGTCGGCCACACCGCTGAGCGGCAGCTTCCGCTTCGACGCCGACCTCGGCACCATCGACGGCATCGGTGGAGACCTGCATGCCGAAGGTTCGTTCGGCGGGGCGCTCGACCGCGTCCAGACCGAAGGCCGGACGCGCACGCCGAATTTTCATCTGAGCAGCGGCGGCTCGGAGTTTCCGCTGCTCGCCAACTACAAAGCCACCGTCGACGGCACGTCGGGCGACACGTTTCTCGACGCGGTCGAAGCCGAGCTTGGAAAATCGCACATTACCGCGAGCGGCGCGATCCACAAGCTCGAGGGCGCCAAGGGACGGCGTATCGCGCTCGACACGAGCGTGAAGGGAGGACGGATCGAGGACTTCATCCGATTGACCACGCGTGTGAAGTCGTCGCCGATCGCCGGGCAGGTGGACGCCACGGCGAAGCTCGAGATCCCGCCGGGTCAGGGCGAGATCATCGATCGGATGATTCTCGAGGGAAGGTTCGCGCTCGCCTCGGCGCGCTTTGCCTCGGACAGTGTGCAAGGCAAGGTGGACGAGCTGAGCCGGCGTGGTAGGGGCAAGCCGGACGCCGGGGTGGACGACGTCGCGTCGAACATGCGCGGCGTGTTCGCGCTGCGCAAAGGCGTGATGCGGCTCGACTCGCTGGCGTTTGAAGTGCAGGGGGCCGAAGTGCGCCTGGCTGGATCGTACAACCTGCGAAGCGAGGAGCTCAACTTCCGGGGCCAGCTGCGTCTTCAAGCGCGCGTGTCGCAGACGCAGACGGGATGGAAGTCGCTCGTGCTCAAGCCGTTCGATCCGCTCTTCACCCGCGACGGCGCCGGCACCGTGATCCCGATCGCGATTACTGGCACGCGCTCGCAGCCGAAATTTGGCGTTGAGATGAGAAAGGCGTTGCTGCGGCAGTAATCAGGGATCAGGGATCAGGGATCAGGGATCAGGGATCAGAGGTGCTGCGGCTTAGTGCTGGTGCTGAGTTGCACCAATGCACAACGCACCGAAGGCACCTTAGTCACCTTACGGCCGCCGCGCCAGCGGCTTCGTTCTAGTCGCCATTTGGCGAGCGATGCTGCCCGCGCCTCCGGTCGCTACCGCGTTACCCGTGTCCGGCACTCGCTGGATTGTTCAGCGATCAACCAATGCAGTGGCCGGCCGTAACGTCAGCTCTGCCCACGAAGCGCGTCAAGAATGTCCCTCAGCCGCTCGCGTGAAAACCACCGTCCGCGGGCCATGACGCCGCTCGGAGTGGACAGATGTGCCAGGTTTTCGAGCGGGTTGCCGGAGACCAGCAGCAAGTCCGCTCGTTGGCCGACGGCTATTGTGCCGAACTCGTTCGAACGCCCAAGGAAGGTGGCTGGTGCGCGCGTCGCCGCAAAGATCACCTCATACGGCGTGAGTCCAGCTTCGCGCAGAAGCCGCAGCTCGCGGTGGAACGAGAAGCCCGGCACGATGAGTTCCATTTCCATGGCGTCGGTCCCCGCCACGATCGGCACCTCTGCACGGTGCAACGCGCCGGTCAGTCGGCGCGTGAATGCCGGCAGGTTGTATCCGGGTGGGCCCCCCTTAGGTAACGCCGCCCACAACTCGTGGGTGCGCGGCAACAGGTACGCGATCGCCGGATCATCCAGCATGTCGCGACGCGTGGGTCCTCCCAGGGAGTCGTACACAACCAGGGTCGACTGAACCGAAATTCCCGCCTCGCGCAATCGAGCGGTAACGTGGGCTATTCCGTCATCCGAGCTCCGCCAGCTAATGGGAATCCAGAACGTGGTCAGCAGCAATGCAAGCAGGGTACTTGCGCTCGCCGCGAGCGCAAAGCGGACTCGCACCGAGAGGGTGGCATTCGCCCACGCGTTCGCGATAGCCGTGCCTAGGAGGACAAGACAGACGATAAGAGCGGCACCACTAACCGTCAAAGCCCAACGCAGCAACTGGCTCTCAGAGCCGGGTCCGCCAGGGAGGAGCGACACGAGTGCAACGGCCGCGAAGAATCCGCCGGCGGCAAGTGCCCCGCTGAGGCGAGCGGCTTTGGCAACCTGCGTGTCACCAGGCGACCGTACGCGACGCTTCTGTCTCCACGTCGCCAGCGCAAGGCCAATCGATGCCACGAGCAGGCTGACGAGGCCAGCGGCGGTTGCCATGAGCGTCCGCGAGTGGCTCGCGAGCGGCATGAAGTAGATGTTCGATAGCATGTTCATGTGTGCGAGCGGCTGCCCCGCCGCGAGCAGCGCGCCGAGACCGAGATTGATCGGCGCGTGGCCGATGAGTGGCAGGTCGACCTCTTTAGCAACTTCGATCATCCGCGTATAAGCAGCAAGGAGCAGCCCGACCGTTGTGTTTGGACGTTCGCGGAACTTGACGAGGTCATAGCCTTCGGCTTTTTGCGCTCTGACCGCCTGTTCGGTCTGCTGCGGCGTCGACATCCGCGGCTCATTTATGAATTCACCCGACGTGTAGATCGTGGGTCCGATGAGTTCTCCCGCTGCGACGCGTCGTCGCCAGTCGAGTTGTTCCGGCGACCCTCCCAGGTTGATGACCGTCGTGACGCCGTTTGCAAGGTACAGCGGCCCATCGCCGAAATCAGTCCTCGCGGGCGCCCACCGCAAGTTGGTGGACAGGTGCACGTGTGCGTCCACGAGACCAGGAACGACGTACTGCCCAGTGCCATCGATGCGAAGAGCGTCGTGAGGAACCGCCACCTCGGCGCCGGACCCCACAGCCACGACACGATCGCCGCGAACGATGACGACTTGGTTCGGAATCACACGCTCACGGTCCATCGGCACGACCGTCACGCCGACGATGGCTATTGTGGTGATCGGAGGGTTCGCGGCGGACACTTAAGCGTTCGCCAACCGTGCCGGTGCCGCAAGACTTCCCACTGAGACAATGACGGCCGAGAGAATCGCCCGCTTGGGCATATCGCTTCGCTTGAGGCGCGATTCCAGGGCCGGGCGCACAGCGAGACGAATGAAACGTCGCCTGGTGACGATCATCCGGGGTCGCTGCTGATCGGTGGCCACTGCGGCGTTGATCAGGACCAATCCCATAGAATCTGTTCTGATCCGGCCGTCGTCCTACCGCAGATGGATTCTATTTCCCGTAATCAGGCCCGCGTCCTGTGAGACCAGAAAGGCAATAACAACCGCCACTTCGGCGGGGCTGGCGACGTGGACCAGGTCCGGCCGTTTGGCCACGTGCCGACGAACCTCCTCGGTCACCCAGCCAGTGTCGGTGACCGGCGGCTGTACGATGTTCGCAGTAATCCCGAGCGCGGCGAGCTCGAAAGCAGCGGACATCGTGTAGTTCTCTAGCGCAGCTTTGGCGGCTCCGTACGAGACTTCATTCGGGAAGCCGGTGGGGCCCCCAGAGGTGAGAGCAACGATTCGCCCCCACGTGGCGCCACGCGCCGCGTGACGCCGCGCAAACTCCGCGATCAGCAGCGCAGAGCCGCGAGCATCGACCGCGAATTGCCGGTCGATCGTCTCGGCCGAGACCCGCACCTGGCTATGCCCGAACCGGCCGCTGGGCGTTGGCGAAAACGTGTCGGCGACCCACCCTGTTGCGTTGTTGATCAAGATGTCTACCGGGCCGAACGCGGATTCGGCCGCGTCGAACAGGCGCTCCGATGTCTTCGGCTCCGCCAGGTCGGCCTCAACGGC
The DNA here is from genome assembly GCA_963807105.1 of uncultured Acidobacteriota bacterium. GTDB lineage: Bacteria > Acidobacteriota > Vicinamibacteria > Vicinamibacterales > UBA2999 > DASPWV01. The sequence continues at coordinate 689,758 of CAWEAM010000009.1, forward strand.
TACACCTCGACCATCCTGTATTTCGATCGCCGCGAGCACGTTTGCCGCGTCCATCGCCCGGTTCTTGCGGTACATCTCCGGAACCGCCGCATCCCCCGGGTCGGGAATCCGCAGATACGACACAACCACCGATGCACCGCACGCGGCAAGTGCCTGCGCCGTCGCAGCACCGATGCCGTGGTTCGCGCCAGTGACTAGCGCGACGTGGCCGTGGAGGTTGAACAGAGGTGGCATTCCCTTGAGAGTGTAGCTGTCTTGGGACTCGCCACCGGAACCTGCCGTATTGGGGACCAGGTTGATGTTGAACCTCGGAGGCATTTCAGCCCGTGGCGTTCGCCTTCAACATTGCCTCCAGGCCCGCGACATCACCCAATACCCACAGTTCGGAGACGGCGTTACCGTCGAATCGAAACAACGCGGCGCCCTATCGCAGTCCTCTGGTTGCAGCCTGCGATGCGTGCGAGCACCCAGCGGGAATCCCGGCTCCGTATGACTTTCAGACGACCGGAGCGCAATTGAACGAAAAGCTCACGGAACTTTCACAGCGCCTGCCGAGCGACCACCGTAAAGTGATTTCAGAATCGATGCGGCGCAAGGGTTTGTGCTGGCCACTGGGCGTGCGGACCACAAACCATAGAGGCCTCTGTCATGAACTCCAACCTGTTTCTTCTCGCTGCCGTCGCCGGAGTCGCCGTCGTCGGTCCCATTCAGGCCCGCAGCGCAAATCAGCAATCGCCTCCCGAACCACTCGAGGTCGACATGTTCTATCAATACAGCGCCACCGACGACGACGCAGAAGTGACGATCGATGTCGAGTCAAGTATTGCGATCGATAGCCTGACCGTCCTCGCTTCCGACGGTCATCGGGTGATGTACGTGCGGTCCGGCGATAATCTCGGACTACGGGAGATCGAAGTGGAGAGCGACGAACGAGATCGAGATGAAGTCCGTCGCGGCAGGAGGCAACAAGACATCCGCGTCCTGCGAGTTCAGCACAAGGTAGTGAGGCGCAACACTCGCTGGATCTGCGGCCTCGGCATCAAGGGCGTCCAGTGCAGCAGGAGTGGCACCGAGTCGAGCGATCTGCTTCTTGCTTTGCCGGGGAGCGAGTCGTCGCCACCACGTCGAACCGCTGCCCAGATAGCCTCTCTCCCCTAGTTTAGGTTGAGAGAATCTGTGGGTGGCGTCTGGGCCCGCCTTGGCCGGAGGTGAAGGTGAAGGTAAAACCGTATTCCACTCCCAGATTGCGTCCCTCCCGACGGCAGTGGCCTGCCAGCCGAATGGGTGGGTTCTCGAAGCGTCGCCCGAGACACTAAGATCAGCCGATGGGTCATACCCACTGCCTCGCGCCGTCCCGATTACGCAGGCGCGTCGACGCGCCGGTCGCCTCCATGTCGTACGGCCGGCTCTTTCCGGATCTCCCGGTCTTCTCCGCTGACGATGCGTTCCTGTATGCGCTCGGCGCCGCGGGAGGCCTCTGCGATTGCGGTGACGCCGACGACGATTTGTCATCGCTCGGGTCTGAAGCGGCCGGGTGGCCGTTCTTTGGGCAGTTCGTGGCGCACGACATCACGGCGGATCGATCGAGCATCCGGCACCACGTCGACCCGGTCGAGTTGAGGAATGCGCGATCTCCGAAGCTGAACCTCGAGTGCCTCTATGGCGACGGGCCGGTGGGACATCCATACCTGTTTCGACGTGACGATGCCACGAAGCTGCTTCTCGGGCAGGATGGGGCGGACGTGCTGCGGAACGAGGAAGGCACGGCCATCATCGGTGACCCGCGAAACGACTCGCACGTCTTCATGTCGCAGATGCACCTGGCATTCGCGAGAGCCCACAACGCGTTCGTCGATCGGGCGCGCGCGGCGCGCGTTGAGGAGGCGCGCGTGTTCGAACACGCGGCCAGAGAGCTGCGCTGGCACTACCAGAGCGTCGTCCTGCGCGAATTTCTGCCGCGACTCATCGGGAGTTCGTTGACGGAGCTGATTCTTCGGGGCGACCGTCGCTACTACCGGCCCGACGGAGGTGCCTTCATCCCGCTCGAGTTTGCGGACGGCGCGTATCGCTACGGCCATTCACAAATTCGTCACCGCTACCAGGTCAACAGCGAATCGGGGGTGGTGCCGATCTTCCCGGACCTCATCGGGTTTCAACTAGTCAGACCAGAGCATCGGGTGGACTGGGCCCGCTTGTTCGACGTGGACGGCGAGCCCAGCGCGCAACGCGCCAAGAAGCTCGACGGCCGCCTGGTCCGCCCACTGATCGCGCTCCCGCCCGCCATAACCGGTCCCACCGACGTGAGCGAGCTGCGGTCGCTCGCGACGCGTGATCTTGAGCGCGGTCAGGGTGTCGGGCTGCCGTCGGGCGAAGCCGTCGCGAGGCTTCTTGGTGAGAAGCTTCTCACTGCCGATGAGATCGGGACATCGAAGATCGGGTGGTCGGGCGAAACGCCACTGTGGTACTACGTTCTCCGCGAAGCCGACGTTCGATCCGGCGGGGAGCGTCTTGGCACCGTCGGTGGCCGCATCGTTGGCGAAGTGCTGATTGGGCTGCTCGACCTCGATCTATCATCGGTCCGTCACGCCCCCGCCGGGTGGTCGCCGACGTGGCCGCTTCATGATCTCCTGAGAGTCGATCGAGTGCTGACGCGTGATGTCCGCGAATGAAACCGCCCGCATCGAAGCGTTCAGCGATGGCGTGTTCGCCATCGCGATTACGCTGCTCGTCCTGGACCTGAAAGTGCCGCGAGAATCGAACTCAAGAAGGGCGCGGAGAGGTGCCGGAATGGACCGAGTGACCAGGTCCTCACGTCCGCCGATTAGTCGCGAGTAGTCGCCAAGGGGCTTTCTAAGCGGGTCCGGGTGGGTCGGATTCCCTTCGGCGTTAGTCAGGAGGTATCAGCCGATTGGGGCCGTACAATACGGCCTCGGCACTGTAAAAAGGACGAACCAAGCAATGCAAGCCGCCGCCACGCGGGGCGTTTTCATAGTTTTCGTCGCGCTGGCACTCTCCGCTTATTCGCAGCAGTCCGCCTCATGGCGGGACGCTTCGCCCCACACCGTACGGTTCGTCACTGTCGAAGAGAATGTTCGGCTGGAGGTGCTGGATTGGGGTGGCGCGGGAAGGTCCGTCGTTTTCTTGGCCGGAGGCGGAAACACGGCGCACGTGTTCGATGAACTGGCACCGAAACTTGCGACCGATTACCACGTTTACGGCATCACCCGGCGTGGGTTTGGTGCCTCCGGGTTCTCTGCCTCCGACAACCCGGCTGATCGCCTGTGTGACGATGTGGTCGCCGTTCTCGGAGCGCTAAAACTTGAGCGGCCCGTATTGGTGGGGCACTCCATTGCCGGCGCGGAGTTGAGCGCGGTGGCAACCTCATACTCCGACCGAGTTGCGGGGCTCATCTACCTTGAGGCTGGCTATCCATACGCATTCGATAATGGCAAAGGGCCGAAGATGAAAGAGTTTCAGACGGCCGGCCCTCGACTTCCAGATCCAAATGAGCCCGATTTAGCGAGCTTCAGCTCTCTGCAAAAGTGGGATGCCGAGGTGTTTGGCTTCTCGAAACCGGAGGCGGAGTTCCGGCAGACGTGGGACGCAGATTCCTCTGGACGACCGCGGAAGGCGCGTAATTCTCCGGGCGCGCAAGCATTTGCGGCAATCATGACGAGCGACAGAGCGTACACCCGTATCCCAGTGCCCGCGCTCTTCATCTTCGCGCTTCCCCACCTTCCAGAGAGCTGGATCGATAAGAGCACCGATCCCACGACACGGGAAGCCGCGAGGGTTTATTACGCCGCGATTGACGCGGCGACGGAACGGCAGGCGAAGGCGCTCGAAGAGGGCGTGCCCACCGCGCGTGTGGTCAGGATGCGGGGTGCCCACCACATCTTTCTGTCAAACGAGTGGGAGCTGCTACGCGAGACGCGTGCTTTTCTTGCCGGGTTGAAGTAGCCGATGCGGTGCTCCCAGGACAATGCGTTGAATTCCGCCGTCGGGGAATCCCGTTGGCATTCCGGTTCTGCAGGTACACTCACGTGACCATTCGGCCCTCACTCCCGGTACCGGCCTCGGCCCCAATGGCCTGGCTGACCATCGCCAGTACCGCCGCCGGCGACAGCACACGGCGTTCGCTACCAGCCCGTCCAGCCTGCCCTTTGGGATTGACGCCTTGAGCGCGTCGATCTTGCGATCCTGATCTCCGATGTGGTTCCGATTCCTGGCCGATCTCACCGTCATCGTCCACCTTGCGTTCGTGCTGTTCGTTGTATTCGGCGGGCTGCTCGTGCTGCGATGGCGGCGAGTCGCCTGGCTGCACCTTCCGGCCGCAGTCTGGGGCGCCTGGATTGAGTTCGCCGGCTGGCTCTGCCCGCTCACGCCGCTGGAGAACTGGTTGCGCGAGCGCGGTGGCAGACCGGCCTATACGTCCAGCTTCGTGGAGCGTTACATCATCCCCACGCTGTATCCCGACTCGCTGTCGCGCGAAGTGCAGTGGGTGCTGGGCGGATTGGTGCTCCTCGTGAATGGCCTCGTTTATCTCATGGTTCTTCGCCGCCCTGGTCCGTAACCGACACATCTCACGAAGAACATCGAGCGGCGCGCGCCCGCGTCTGGCTGGCGTTTGCTCGTCCTGGCCGATCGCACTGTGGAACACTACCGATCCGGCCAAAATTGTCTCGCCGGCCACGTCATAAGCGCGGCCAGCGGGCGTTCGATCTGCTGATAGAACGCCGCCTTGCTCAACCGGATCGTTGCCGCGCTGCGTGAGACAATCTGATCGGTCAGCTGGCGAATCCCCGCGTCCAGCGCTGCGATGGGGACGACGCGGTTGACGAGACCCCACGTCGACTCCAGCGCAACGCCGACGTCTGGACGGGAGGGCGACATGTCCGAGCAGAAGAAAGAGCCATCAGGCCCAGACCTCACGGCCGGCGTGTCGGCCGCCGCGCTTCGCAAGGAGGGCCAGATCCTGGGTCACGTCGGCAAGGACGATGTTCTTGTCGTGCAGGTGGGTCACGAGATCCTCGCCGTCGGGGCGAGGTGCACGCATTATCGCGGACCGCTGGCGGAGGGCCTCGTCGTTGGCGACACCGTACGCTGCCCGTGGCATCACGCCTGCTTCAGCCTTCGCACCGGCGAGCACCTGCGCGCGCCAGCCCTCGATCGCATTGCCTGCTGGCGCGTCGAACAGACGGGCGATCGCATTGTCGTCAAGGAGAAGCTGCCGCCGTCGACTCGCAGCGCGCCAGCCGCAGCGCCGGCGTCGATAGTGATTGTTGGCGGCGGAGCGGCCGGAATCGCCGCCGTCGACACATTGCGCCGCGAAGGGTTCGGCGGTCCGCTCACCCTGATTAGCGCCGATGAGGATGCGCCGTACGATCGCCCGAACCTGTCGAAGGACTACCTCGCGGGAAGCGCGCCCGAGGATTGGATGCCCCTGCGCGATGCCGCGTACTACGCGGAGCAGTCCGTCCGGTTGATACTCAAGACCAAGGTCACCTCAATCGATACCTCGCACCGAACGGTGTCGCTCGATAACGGGACGTCGCTTCCGTACGGCGCGCTCTTGCTCGCGACCGGCGCCACGCCAGTGAAGCTGGATGTTCCAGGCGCTGAGAGCCCGCGCGTGCACTATCTCCGCTCGTTCGTCGACAGCCGCAAGATCATCGGCACGCTGTCGCCGGGCACGCGTGCCGCGGTCGTCGGCGCCAGCTTCATCGGACTCGAGGTGGCGGCGTCGCTGCGGGCGCGCGACATCGGAACCCATGTGATTGCGCCCGAGGAACTGCCGCTCGCGCATGTGATGGGGCCGGAGATCGGCGATCGCCTCCGGCGCCTTCACGAGTCCAAGGGCGTGGTGTTTCATCTCGGCGAGAAGGTCAGCGCCATCGACGATAGCCGCGTGAAGCTAGAAGGCGGTGGCACCGTCGACGCCGACATCATCATCGTCGGCATCGGGGTGACGCCGGTGACGGATTTCATCGGGCGCAGCGGCATTGCCCTCGATCGTGGCGTGGCCGTCAACGAGTATCTGGAAACGAGCGTGCCGGGCGTCTATGCGTCCGGGGACATCGCGCGCTGGCCCGATGTGCACACCGGCGAGCGCCTTCGCGTCGAGCACTGGGTCGTGGCCGAACGGCAGGGCCAGGTGGCCGCGCGCAACATGCTCGGCCGCCGCGAGCGGTTCGACGCCGTTCCGTTTTTCTGGAGTGCGCACTACGACACCACGCTCAACTACGTCGGTCACGCGGCCGGCTCGGACGAGATCGACGTCGCAGGCGATCTTGCCGGCGGTGACTGCACGGCGACCTTCCGTCGGGGCGGCCGCACGGTGGCGGTGGCCACGATTGGCCGCGATCGAGAAAGCCTGCTAGCAGAGATCGAGCTCGAGAACCGGTCGCAAGGCGCGGGAGTTTGAGCGCCCGACTCCCGGGGTCTTCGGCCGCCACCCATCGGCCTTCGGCTGAGAGACTGGCTGAAAGTGTGAGAGCCGAACGCTGAGAGTGGCCGGAACGCAGTCGAGGCCGTCGAGGACGCCTTCGATCGAAACGCCGAACGGCCGTGTCGTTACCGGTGTATGGCTGCAACGCCCGGCGTCGTCGGTCACCCATCGCCCCATCGAAAATGTCGTCGCGCCGCAACGCAGCGGATAACCAGCTCGGAGGCACACAGACCCCACGACCGTGACCGGCGCGTGGCGAGGCTGCAAGGTGCGAATCGTGACCTGAGAGCTCAAGTTCGAAGCATGGTACCTGACCGTGAACGCCAGGCCTGCACGCAGTCGATCCGCTTCGATGACACCACATCGGTTGAAAGCCGGAGTGAGGCCGCGAACATCCTTCGACGTGCTCGACGCTAACCGTTTCGTCCTTCACGCCGATGAGCTCGCCACTGCCTTCGAGGTCTCCGACGTCGAACGAGACCGGTTTGGCCATCTACGCGGAGAACTCATTGTGCACTGTGGACGTCCTGATGTCCGCACGATTGATGGCATCGTGTCGTGCGCGGAATATGGGCGGACATAGAGGTTCGGCCCGGCTAGATTCGGCTGCGCGGCGCGACGACGAACAGCGGCAAGACCAGGTTCGTGCCGATCTCGACATCAACGCCTGCGAGCCGTGCTCGAGTTCCTTCGCCTCGACGCTCTCGGTGAGAGAAAGCCCGAAGAAGCCCACCTGTTCAGCAACGCGGTGGGCGAGCCCATTGCGGACTTCGATCGTGCATGGGCCGCAGCATGCCGGCGCGCTGGCATAGTGGACCTGCGATGGCACGACCTGCGACACGAATACGCGTCGCGGCTGGTCGAGCGTGGCGTGCCGCTGTCACAGGTGCGCGACCTGCTCGGCCACGCCTCAATTGTGACACCTGAGCGCTACGACAACCAGCGTCCAGAGGCGCTCTTCGAAGCGGCAGCGCGTCTCGAGAGCGTGTCAGAAGCTTCAAGAAACTTTCAAGAGTTGCCACCCGACGGTTCGCGCGAGCGCACATCCAACGTCGCTGACGCGACTGCCAACTCCTTGCAGGATTTAGATTTGGAAGATGGGGTGAGTGACGGGATTCGAACCCGCGACGGCCGGAGCCACAGTCCGGAGCTCTACCCCTGAGCTACACTCACCACAGGGATGGCAAACCCCCATTGTAGCAGGGCTTAAACGGTCGATGATCCCGCTCCTCGGGCCCGCTGATCCCTTTCCGCCGATCGACACTGCGCTCGAATCGCCCAATGGGCTGCTAGCCGCCGGTGGTAGCCTCGGCGTCGCGCGCCTGGTCGATGCGTATTCGCGCGGCATCTTTCCCTGGTTCAGCGAAGGCGATCCGGTGCTGTGGTGGTGCCCCGATCCGCGCATGGTGCTCGCGACCGATCGCTTTCACACGTCGCGCTCTCTCAAGCGCCGCCTGTGCAAGCCGGATTACGTCGTCACGCTGGACCGCGCGTTCCGCGACGTGCTCAGAGGGTGCGCCGCGCCGCGCCCGCATCAGGACGGCACGTGGCTCGTGCCGGCGATGATGCGCGCCTACGAACGGCTGCACCAGTCAGGCATCGCGCATTCGGTCGAAGTCTGGATAGGCGGCGAGCTGGCCGGTGGGTTGTACGGAGTCGCATTGGGCCGGATGTTCTACGGAGAATCGATGTTCTCGCGTCGTACCGATGCGTCGAAAGTCGCCCTCGCGTACCTCGCCGCGCAGTTGCGCGCCTGGAGCTTTCCGCTGATTGATTGCCAGATGCAGACTTCGCATCTGGCGTCGCTCGGCGCCACCGAGATGCCGCGGCGTCGTTTCGTCAGGCTGGTGGAAGAGCTGACCAGGCAGCCAGGGAGGGAGGGCGCCTGGACCCTCGATCCGGCGATCAGCGAGCGGCTAGGGCAACCTTCTGCAGCAGCACCGCGAAGCGAGGATTCGCTCGCAGCGCATCGAGAGCCGGATCCGTCTTGAGGACGACGAGCGTGCCGACGTGCTCGTTGTACGCGCGCTCGAGCTGATCCATCGCGCGATCGAGATTGCCGACGAAGGCGTAGTGCACCGCGAGCTGATAGGGGCTCACCCATCGCGATGCCGACGCCGTCTCCATCCGCTGCAAGCGCCACTGCCAGATCGCCTTGACCCGATCGTCGGCGCCGGCCGATGCCGGCAGCACGATGTCCTCGCCTTTCGGCAGGCTGGCGAGCGCCGCCCGCAGTGCGTCGGCATGGAGGCCGCGTTGCAGGAACGCGCGCTCGAGGCAGCCCTGCGCCTCGAGCGACTCGGGTTGGATAGCGAGCGTGTGCTGGCACGCGCGCGTCGCTTCGGTGGGCTGCCGCAGGTGCAGATGGAGCCACCCGATGTCGGCGTTGGCGCGGACCGACAGCGGATCGAGATCGCGCGCGGCCGTGATGTGCGCGATCGCCTCGTCGAACCGGCCGAGCGCCATGAGCGCCCAGGCGTAGTCGTGGTGCGCCGCCGGATGGCTCGAGTTGAGACTGATCGCGCGCTCGAACGATCGGGCGGCGTCGGCCGGCCGCCAATCGAACCAGAGCTGCACGATGCCGGCGGCGACGTGCGCGTCGGCGAGCGCGGCGTCGAGCGAGAGCGCCCGCTGCGCCGCCTGCTCGGCTGGCGGATAGGCCTCGTTCGGCGGCAGAGTGCCGATCATCACCAGCGTGTGCCGTGCTTCGGCGATCTGCGCCCAGGCCGCGGCAAACTGCGGATCGAGTCGAACGGCGGCCTCGAACTGTTCGACCGCCTGACGGACCGCGTTGCCGCCGCCCTGTGTCAGCCAATAGCGCCCGCGCAGGTAGGCCTCCCACGCGTCGGCGTTGCCGGTCGTTCGCGGAAGCGCCGGCGCGCCGCCGCCGGGTACGAGCTCGAGCGCCAGCGCGCGCGCGACGCGGGCGGCGAGATCGGTCTGCAAATCCATGCTGTCGGCCGCGGGCCGCTCGAACGCATCGCTCCAGACCTGCGCCTGGTCGCTCACGTTCACCAGATCGGCCGTGACCCGCAAGCGCGTGCCTTCGCGGCGGACGCTGCCCTCGAGCACGTAGCCGACACCGAGCTCGCGTCCGATCTCGGCCACGTTCTTCTCGCTGTTGCGATAGCGCATCACCGAGGTCCGCGCGATCACGCCGAGACGCTGCGGGCTGACGCGCCCGAGCTGGGCGATCAACTCGTCGGTGACGCCGTCCACGAAGTAGTCGGCGTCGCGATCGCCGGTGAGATTGACGAACGGCAGCACGGCAAGACGCACGCGCGCTTCGTCGAGCGCTGCGCTCGGGGAGGGCCACGCGCCCGAGATAAGCCAGGCCAGCGGCGCGAGGATGACGAGCGCGCCGATGGCGATCGCGGCGTACGATCTCGACCAGGTATGACGCGGGGCATGTGCCGGTGCGGGCGCTGGGTTCCACGCGTCGGGCAGGTCTTCGTGCGGCACGGAGGCCGTTGGCGGCGATGTCTGCGGAGGGCGAAGGTCGCGATCGCTCGAGACCGGCGCGATGAAGCGGTAGCCCTTGCGAGGGACAGTCTGAACGAACCGCGGGTTCTCGGACGAATCACCGAGCGCGGTGCGCACCTGCAGGATGCAGAAGTTGAGGCCGCGCTCGAAATCCACGAACGTTTCATCGCCCCAGATATGGCTGCGAAGCTCGTCGCGGAGCACAATCTCGCCGGGCTTGGCAACGAGCAGCGCCAGCACGCGGGCCGGCTGCGGCGGGAGCTTCACGACGTCGCCGTCGCGGCGGAGCTCGCCTGTCCGGTCGTCGAATTCGAACAGGCCGAAGCGAAGTCGCATGTGCGCGCTCACACTATAGACGTCGGTCGGCCGCCAACGCCAGACGCGGCGCCGCGAAGCGGCGCTAACTTATCGTCGCAAGTCGTTCTGCGGCCAACGGTTAGAAGCTCACACCACTCTGGTGGTTTGCTCACGGACGATCCATGGCAAAGTGCGGATGCCTGCGGCCATATCGATGCACCAGGAGGCCTTCAGATGACACATCGATCCCGTTTGACGCGCCGCCGCTTCGTGCAGACTGCGAGCGGCGTTCTTCTCGTCGGTCGCCCGCACGGCGCCTTCGCTCAGGCCGCTGCCGCGCCGCAGCAGCCCGTGCCGACGCGTCCCGACCCGCTGGCGCCGACGCTCGTGCAGGAGTTCGTGCGCAAGGCGCACGCTGATCTGTCCGCCACCAAGGCGTTGCTATCCGAGCAGCCTGCCCTTCTCAATGCGACATGGGATTGGGGAGGAGGCGACTTCGAGACCGGGCTCGGTGGCGCCGGGCACATGGGCAACCGCGACATTGCCGAGTTCCTGATTGGCCAGGGTGCGCGACTGGACATCTTCGTCGCCGCCATGCTCGGGCGCCTCGACATCGTCCGCGCGCTGCTCGCGTCGTGGCCGGCACTGCTCGAGTCGAAGGGGCCGCATGGCATCCCGCTGCTGCGGCACGCGCGCGCCGGGGGTGAAGCGGCGAAACCCATTGAAGAGTACCTGTTGTCGCTGGGAGCGAAGTGATGACACTCGGGACCATCGGGCAGATTTCGATGAACGCCAGCGACGTGGATCGCGCCACCGCGTTCTACAAGGACGCGCTGCGGCTGCCGTTTCTGTTTCGCTTCGGCGATCTGTCGTTCTTCAACTGCGATGGCATCCGCCTGATGGTGTCGAAGCCTGAGCGGCCGGAGTTCGATCATCCAGGTTCGGTGCTGTACTTCAAGGTGCCCGACATCGACGCGGCGTATGCGGAGCTCGGCGCACGCGGCGTCCGCTTCGAAGGCGAGCCGCACCTCATCGCGCGTATGCCGGATCACGAGTTGTGGATGGCGTTCTTCAAAGATTCGGAAGCTAACACGCTCGCGCTGATGTGTGAAAAGCGCTAGTAGCAAGGTGCCTGGAGGTGCCTGGAGCGCCTTGGGTGCCTGAAGTGCTGGTGCGGTGTTGCGTGGGTGCAGTGTGCTCGGTGATGCCACTCGCACCACGATCGCGCTTGCGCAAAGGGCAGCGTGTCGTGGCGGGGCTTCAGCCCCGCCCGCGCGCTGCACTCGACACACCGCACTCAGCGCCGCGCACCTAGTGTCCCGGGTTAGAGATTCGCTGACAAAATCCGGCCACCTTGGCGAGGATCTCGTCGGCGGTTTTGGTCCATACGAAGGGTGTCGGCGCTTCGTTGGTGATCGCGAGGTACTCGCGAATGGTGGTCTCGAGGGCGCGGACGCTCCGATGGGCGCCGCGCTTGATCTGCTTCTCGCTCAGCAGCGCGAACCAGCGTTCGACCAGATTGAGCCAGGACGCGCTCGTCGGCGTGAAGTGCAGATGGAATCGCGGATGCCGGGCGAACCACCGGCGCACGCGGGCCGTCTTGTGCGTGCCGTAGTTGTCGAGGATCAGATGGACGTCGAGGTCCGCGGGTATGCGCGCCTCGATCGTCTCGAGGAACTGCAGAAACTCTTGACTGCGATGGCGTCGATGGCACTCGCCGATCACCTTCCCAGTCGCCACATCGAGCGCCGCGAACAACGACGTCGTACCATGACGCCGGTAGTCGTGGGTGCGGCGCTCGGGCGAGCCGAACGTCATCGGCAGCACGGGCGCCGTGCGATCCAGCGCTTGGATCTGACTCTTTTCGTCGACGCTCAAGACGAGCGCGCGGTCCGGGGGCGCGAGATACAGCCCCACGATGTCCCGCACTTTGTCGATGAACAGCGGATCGCGCGAGAGCTTGAACGTCTCACTCCGATGGGGCTGCAGCCCGAAGGCCCGCCAGATGCGCCCGACTGTGGCGTGACTCAGCTCGCGCTCTTTCGCCAGCGTGCGCGTGCTCCAGTGCGTGGCATCCCGCGGCGTTTTCTCCAACGTGTCGGTAATCACCTGCTCCACCTGCGCATCGGTGATCCGGCGCGGGGCGCCCGATCGCGGTTCGTCCACCAACCCGCCGAGCCGCTTCTGCACGAAGCGCCGACGCCAGCGCCCCGCCGTCTGCCGGGTGATCCGCAACTCGGCGGCGATTTCCGAATTCGATCGTCCTGCCGCACACGCCAAGACGATCTGCGCGCGCTGGGCCAGGCCCTGCGCCGTCGTCCGACGCCGCGCCCATTGCTCGAGTGCCGTCCGCTCGCTGGGGCTGATCGTCACGCGAACCGTCGGGCGTCCTCGTTTGGCCATTCGTGCCTCCTTGTACCCGAAGTACGCAGGGGCACGGCGAATTCGTTTCAGAACCTCAGATCCGGGACACTAGCACCAAAACACCAAGCACCCCGCACCCAGGCTCTCAAGGCACCTTAAGGCACTCCAGGCACCCGCAACTTAGTACAATTGGTTTGTGCCCGCGGAACGTGAATCCGTCCTGACCGAGCACCGCACCGAGCAGCAGGCTGCCAAGCCGCGCATGTGGCGGGTGCTGCTGCACAACGACGACTACACAACACAAGAGTTCGTAGTCTGGGTGCTCGAGTCGATCTTTCACAAACCCAGGGCGGAAGCCTTTGCCATCATGATGCACGTCCATTTGTCAGGGTTGGGTCTCGCCGGGATCTACACCAGGGACGTGGCCGAAACGAAAGTGAACGCCACCAAACGCCTGGCCGAGCAGCACGAATACCCGCTGCTCGTGACGATGGAGCCGGAGCCCGAGGAGCAGCGCGCATGAGCCGCACACCTGTTCCGTTCGCGCCCGAAACGCTCGAGAGTATCCGTCGCGCGTTCCGGCTCGCCGCCGACCGGCGGCACGACCTCGTCGGTCTCGAGCATCTCCTTTATGCGCTGATCGAAGATCCGCAGGCGCGCCAGCTGCTGTCGACCTGCGGTGTCGACTTCGCCCAGCTGGGCAAGGACCTCGACGAGGTGCTCAACCGTGCCTTCTCCCCGGTGCCTGGAAAGAAAGCGGTCAAGCCCGAATCCACGATCGGCTTCGATCGCGTCGTCGAACGTGCCGTCGTCCATGCCGCTTCCTCCAGCGCGCAGCAGGTCGACAGCGGCTCGCTGCTCGTCTTCCTGCTGCAGGAGGACGACAGTCACGCGTCCTATTTCCTGCGCAAGCAAGGCGTGGATCGCCTCACGCTGTTGCGGGTGATCGCGCATGGCGGTCAATCCGAACCGGCGCCGGGCAAGATCGCGCCGGGCGAGGAGCCAGGCTCGGCCGATCCGCTCGAGTCGTTCGCCACGGATCTCGTCGCGCGCGCCGCGAAGGGCGAGATCGATCCGCTCATCGGCCGCGAGAGCGAGCTCGAGCGCATGATTCAGGTGCTCTGCCGCCGCCGCAAGAACAACCCGTTGCTCGTCGGCGAGCCGGGCGTCGGCAAGACGGCGCTGGCCGAGGGGCTTGCGCTCCGCATCTCACGCGCCGAAGTGCCCGAGCCGCTGCGCGATGCGCGAGTTTTCGCGCTCGACCTCGGCGCCCTCATCGCCGGAACGCGCTACCGCGGCGACTTCGAAGAGCGTGTCAAGCAGGTGCTGCAACGCCTGGCGAAGGAACCGAACGCGATTCTGTTCATCGACGAGATCCACACGCTCATCGGGGCCGGCTCTGCCTCGGGTGGGACGATGGACGCGGGCAACTTGCTCAAGCCGGCGCTGGCGTCCGGGACGCTGCGGTGCGTCGGCTCGACGACGTTCTCGGATGTCAAGCAGTCGTTCGACAAGGATCGTGCGCTGTCGCGCCGCTTCCAGAAGATCGAAGTGCTCGAGCCGAACGAGGTTGAGACTGTCGCGATCCTGCATGGGTTGAAGGACCACTACGCGAAGCACCACGGTGTCGAGCTATTCGGAGGACGCGATTCTCGCCGCAGTGCGGCTGTCGGTGCGACACCTCAAGGATCTGCATCTGCCGGACAAGGCCATCGACGTGATCGACGAAGCGGGCGCCGCGCAGAAGCTGCGCCCCGCCGAGCAGCGCGTCAAAGTGATCGGCGTCCCCGAGATCGAGCAGATCGTCGCCAAGATGGCGCGCGTGCCGGTGCAGGCGGTGTCGAGCGACGACCGAATCGCGCTGCAAAGCCTCGAGACCGAGCTTCGGGCGGTGATCTACGGGCAGGATTCCGCGATCGAGGAAGTGGCGTCGGCGATCAAGCTCACGCGATCGGGCCTCCGCTCACCGGACAAGACCATTGGCAGCTTTCTCTTTACCGGACCAACCGGCGTGGGCAAGACCGAGCTGGCGCGGCAGCTCGCTCGCGTCATGAAGGTGGAGTTCCTGCGCTTCGACATGTCGGAGTACATGGAAAAGCACACCGTGTCGCGACTGATTGGCGCGCCGCCGGGATACGTCGGCTACGAGGAGGGCGGACTGCTCATCGACGCGATCCGCAAGTCGCCGCACGCGGTGCTGCTGCTCGACGAGATCGAGAAGGCGCATCCGGACCTCTTTGCCATCCTGCTGCAGGTGATGGATCACGCGACGCTCACCGACACGCACGGGCGCAAGGCCGACTTCCGCCACGTCATCCTGATCATGACCACCAACGCGGGGGCGCGCGATCTGTCCGGCCGCAAGCTCGGGTTCAGCGATCCGGGCGAGGGCAGCAAGTCCACCGGCATTCTCGAGCGGGTCTTCGCGCCCGAGTTCAGGAACCGCCTCGACGCGATTGTGCACTTCAAGCCGCTCAAGCTGGACGAGATCGCGCGCGTGGTCGACAAGCACGTGGACGAGCTGCGCGCGCTGGTCGTCGATCGCGGAATCACGATCGAACTGCGGCCCGACGCGCGGCTCTGGCTGGCCGAGAAGGGCTTCGATCGCGCCTTTGGCGCCAGGCCGATGGCGCGGCTGATCGAGCGCACGGTGAAGAAGCCGCTCTCGGAGCTGCTGCTCTTCGGCAACCTGACCGCCGGTGCGATGGTCGCGGTCGTGCGCACCGCGGATGGCGTGGCGCTCGAGCCGCGAGTGCCCGCGGGAGAGGCGTAATGGAGATCGTTCGCGAACGGTTTGTGGACGACTCGAAGCTCTATCACCTGACGCTCGGCCTGCGCAGCCGGACCAACGAGATGCACAGCGTTCTGAGCGCACTCACACCCGACGAGCGCGACGCGGTCGGCGCCGCGATCGTCCGTGCGCTCGACGAAATCGGCGTCTTGATCGGCCCGCGGCTGGCCACTGAACGCGAGCGGCTCTCGCACCCGCAGCCGATCACTGGCTAGCCCGGATGGCACTCCACTGATCCCTGGTCCCTGATCCCTGATCCCTGATCCCGATCCCTGATCCCTGATCCCTGATCCCTGATCCCTGATCCCTGATCCCTGATCCCTGATCTAGTCTCTGCGCGGCGCCCTTACGGAGATGGACCTGGAAGCGGCCGTCTCCACCTTCGCGCCATGCTTCAGCAACATCGCCATCAAGCCGCGATGACCGCGGTCGGCGGCGACCAGAAGCGGCGTCCATCCCTCATCGCTCATCTGATCGATGTCGGCACGATCATCGATCAGGTCCTGGGCGATCTCTTCGCTGCCTGCGTAGGCGGCCGCGAGGAGCGCGGTCCAGCCCTCGACGTCGCGCCGATTTGGATCGGCGCCGCTCGCCAGCAACTCGCGGACCATGTCCGGCTGTTTCGTGTCGGCGGCCGCCATGAGCGGCGTCCAGCCCTCCTCGTTGGCGTGGTTCGGATCCGCGCCGCTGTTCAAAAGCGCGGCGACGACGTCGAGATGCTTCGCCGCGACGGCCGCCATCAGCGCGGTCCATCCGTTGCCGGCTGTCGTGTTCGGGTCGGCGCCACCGAGCAACAGCGACTTGACGATCTCGAGCCGGCCCTCGCGTGCCGCCGCCATCAACGGGGTGAGACCTCCGGCCGACCGCTGATTGGCATCTACGCCGCCATCGACCAGAGCCTTGACGGTGGCGACATTTCCGCTATGCGCCGCTGCCAGGAGCGGCGTCCAGCCGTCTGATTTCGAGAGTGCTGGAGACGCACCGCGCGCGACCAGCAGTGCAACGATCTCCGAGTGACCGTTGCTGGCCGCAGCAAGAAGCGGCGTGAGCTCCGCCTTCCGCGTGTCGGGTGAGACACCCGCCTTCAGCAGATCGTCTACCAACCCGGCATCGCCACTCGATGCCGCCCGAATCAGACAATCCTCGGGATGCGACAGCCAATCGGCATATCCCGCGAGCGGTAGCGATCGCTCACACCCGTTCGCCATGAGCCCCGCGGCCGCGCCAAACGCACCAACAACGACAAACGCACCAACAACAACGAAAGGACGCGAACGTGACATTGAAGACCTTCAGCGCCGCGCGACTTGCCGGGCAGCGCTCGGTCTCAAACTGCAATGACGAGGCCAGATGACGCTGAGTCGGGGCGCGCCGGAATCAGCGGCATGCAGAGCTAGAGTGAAGCGCCCGCGAACAGGGGTGCTGTTGACCACGGGAAAAAGTGGCTGATGATCGGCAGTCCATACCCGTTCTCGGGAGGCGGGTCGATACGGTCGGGGCGATGTGCGGCAGAGTCGGAGACGACCAACCATGAGGCGGCGAGGTAATCACGGACTGTCCGGCGAGCGAACGCCCGAAAGCGCGGTCTCCCACGACAATCGGCCACACCGGCTACTTGTAGCTGTCCACCGCCTGATCGATTGTGTCGTAAGTGGCGAAGACGCGATTCAGCCGGATGATCTCCAGCAGCGACACGACAGGTGCCTGCACGCGCGCCAGCCGCACGTCGCCGCCATTGTCGGAGCGCTTCAACGTCTTGAGTGCCGAAACGAGCGCGCCAAGACCAGAGCTGTCCATGAACGAGACGTTGCCCAAATCGATGACGAGGCAGCGATGTCCCTGTTCGACGAGCGACAGCAGCATCGCGCGAAACTCGGCCGACACCTCGATGTCGAGCCGATCGCCCGACGGGCGGACAATCGTGGCGCGCTTCTCGGGCGTGACGTCGATCCGGATGGTGCGGGCCGGCTGATGGTCAGAGGCGCACATCATGAGCTGATCCTGTTGGCGGGCCCGACGGGCCGCGTGGTTTCGGTGTGGTGTGTTCCCACCTGCATCACGAGGTCACCTTGATCCGGTCGAGGAGCTCGTCGAGCTTGTCGAGAGCGATCGCCAGCGACGACGTGTCCTGCCGGTGGGCGGTCTGCTCGATCTCGGCGCCGATCATGCTGATCTCGTCCACGCCGTAGCTCCGGCCAGTGCCCTTCATGTTGTGCCCGATGGACTGGATGTCGTCGAACGCCCCACGCTCGAGCAGTGCGCGCATCGACTGCGCGTCGCGGCGCCGGTTTTCGAGAAACTCCGGCATCAGCGGCGCCATCTCCGGGTCGTCGAGCGTCATGGACAGATTGTCCTCAGACGTGGTCTGCGCTGACGCGCTCGCGACGGCCGACATCGCGACGACCGGCGTTGGTCTCGCGCCCCGCGCCAGATCCGCGGCGCGGATGACGTGCGCAGCGGTCGCGCCATCGAGGCCCGGCAGATCGATGTCCATGATGTACCAGGTCGTACGACTGGCTCGCCGCCTGCGCAACCGCACTTTCGCCGTCGGCGACAACGTCCAGCGTGCAGCTGGTTTCCTGCAGAAACGTTCGCACGAGCACCGCGATTTCCGGCGCGTCGTCCACGAGCAGGATCCGCGGCGCCGGCACCGGTGCGAGCTCGCGAACGACCTGCAGCAGCGTGTCGCGATCGAACGGCTTGTCGACGCGCGCCGCCGCGATCGAACAAAGGTCGGCAAGCTGCGCCGGTCCCGCCGGATCGTGCGCGCTGCTCTCCTCCAGATAACGCTCGAGGTGATGTGCCATGTCGAGGAGGCGTTCGGCCGAATTGCGGCACGCCTGCACGCACGTCCGCTGTGTCTCGGTCAGCTCCATGTCGAGGAGCACTTTCGTCATCCCGAACAGCACGTTCAGCGGGTTGAGCAGATCGTGCCGCAGCTGCCGGATGTTGGGGGCGTAATGAGCGTTGCCGTGGTGAGCGGTGTCCATGCGCCTAAGCCGCCTGCGTCCGGCGGACGGCGACAACCGTGAGGTCGTCCGGCAGCGGACCGTTGGCAGTCGCCAGTTCGACCAGGCGTTCCGTGATCACGGCTGCCGGAACGTCGTCAGTCAGGTGCGACGCGAACGACCCGTGACCGTCGAAGAGATCCGGCCGCGCCGCGATGAGACCATCGCTGTAAATGACGAGAAGATCGCCGGGGCCGATCACGACCGAGCCTTCGCGGTATTGCTCCGACGAGATCACGCCGATCGGCAGGCCCCATGGGGCAAGCGGCGTCAGCGAGCCGTTCGCGCGGCGCAACACGACCTGTCCGTGCCCTGCATCAACGTATCGGAGCTCGGCAGAGTTGACGTCCAGCTGCGCGTGAAACAGCGTGACGAACGCCCCCGAGCGTCCGAGATCTTCGTCGAGCGCCGCGGACATGCCTTTTCCCATTACGTCGCCGACGGTGATGCTGAACGTGCCGGGTGGCAACATTTGCCAGTCATAGAAATCGCCGCCCACCGCGCTCGCGGGAAGACAGCGCGCGGCGATGTCGAATCCCGCCACCGACGGTTGCGCGATCGGCAGCAAGTCGGCCTGTACCGCGGCGGCGCGGGCAATCTCCCGCGACAGCTGCGCCTGCCGGTGTTCGAGCTGTTGCTGGAGCAGCGTGATCTTGCGGCTCATGGTCAGCCGCGCCAGCGTGCGATCGAGAGTGGCTTGAAACTCCCCGCGATCGAACGGTTTGCGCAGGTAGTCGTCGGCGCCGAGCCGCAGCGCCGCGATTGCCACCTGCTCGGAACTGTAAGCGGTGGTGAGAATGACGGCCACGTCCATGCGCTGCGATCGAACGTAGTCGAGCACGTCGAGGCCGGTCATGCCCGACATGGCGATATCGAGGAAGATCAAATCCGGCTTGACGTCGCTCAGGAGCCCGACGCTTTCTTCGCCGCTCGCGGCCAGCCAGACCTTGAGGCCGCGCGCTTCGAGACGGGCCCGGAGCAGCCGATGGATCTCCCGATCGTCGTCGATGACCAGCACGCGGGGCACGAGTGACTCGGACGGCAGCTCCGGAGCCGATGCGAGGCGGACGGCATCAGTGCCGGGGGGGTCCCACGGCTCAAGGTCGACCATTGGCGTTGTCTGGGCTCGGAAAAGCAAGATGAGCGCCACGGCCGCGCCGCTTCTAGACGATCCGCGGCGCAAGAGTCGGCGGCTGATGGGTCGAAGTGGGTGCCTGGCGGGTACACAGTTGGAAGAAATTACCCACTGCAAGAGCGTTCGTCGGACGCCCGCCGATCCGCGGAAAGCAAAAGGGGTCGCCGGTTGCACTCCCGCGACCCCCCTGCTCTCGCAACGCCTCGACGAAGGCGCCCTAGCTCGCTGCGTACATGTCGTTGGCCGCGTCGCGCGCGTGCTTCCGACGCAGGCGCTCCTGCACCTGGCGGAAGGTACGATACGCGGTCAGGATCGCTAGCGCCGCGGGCAAGCCTTGTTTGACGGGACGTGGCACCTGATCGACGGCGACGGCGACGCGCTGGCTGGCGGTGCGAATCGTGTCCTCGACGCGATGACCGGCTTCGGCCACACGCTGGCCGGTGGTCTTGATCGCTTCCTCGACCCGCTGCACGCGGCCGCGCACGTCGCCGACCATCGCGTTCACCTTGCTGGTGACGTCACGTACGTCGCCGACGACCAGCGCAACCTTCTCTTGCGTGTCCGTCACCAGCGCTTCCACCCGCCGCTGGGTGGCGCTCGCGGTCGCAGACAGGCGCCGCGCGGCGATCAGCAGGCCGACGAGCACGCAGATCTGAACGACAGTCTGGACGGCGATGGAAATCGCCAGCACGGCAGCCCATGTATCACTCATGTCATCCTCCCAGCGGCTCCTCGAAGCGGCGGTCGTAGCCGGAAATCTCGGCAACTGATGCGGTGAGTGGCTGCGAAGGCGAACCTGTCGCGCCCGACGCGCCAGCGCTCGTCCGGAATGCACGGCGCCCTTCGTCGATCAACGAGGCAGCCCGATGCACGGCGTCCTCTGCAAGGGAGCGGCCGTCTTCGAGAAGATCGGTCAGACGCTGTGCGCCCTGGCCGGCATAGTCGCGCAGTGAGCTGCGCATGGCGGCGCCGCGCATCGGGGCATAGAGCAGCGCGACCGCCGCGCCTAGACACGCGCCGGCGACCAGCCCGGCCGCCAGCGCCGACCACGACGAACCGCCGCTCGACGAGTACAAGCTCTCGGGCCATGGCGAGCTCTCCTGCCAGGGCGAGTGCGACTGTTCGTTCATGCTCGCGTCGAAATCAGGCAGCTGCGGGTTGTAAACAGGATCAGTTGGCATGATGCGTCCTTTCTAAAGACTTGCGATCTATCGTGCCGCCGGAATCTTCAACACCTGGCCCGGCTTGATCTGATCGGGATCGGTGAGCTGATCCTTGTTGGCCTCGAAGATGACCATGTAGGCGTTGGCGTCGCCGAGATGTTCCTTGGCGATCTTGCTGAGCGTGTCGCCGGCTTTGACGGTGTAGGTCTGCGCCGCGGCGGTGGAGGCCGCTGCGCCAGCCTGCGGGCTGACCGTGATGTCACCGACGATGTCGGTGCGCCAGTCGGGGACGGTCTTGATTGCGTCCCAGATTCGATTGGCCTCGTCCTGGCTATTCACCGTCCCGTGAAAGTAGAGCTTGCCGTCGCGCTCATCCGCGGATCCCTGCATGCGGAATCCTTTTGCCACTTGAATGGCCTGGTTGTATTTGTCACGCAGCGTCATCAACACCTCCGAAGGATGAGATGCAAAGTGGGTTCCTCATCGATGGCGAGAAAACGTGGTCTTTCGTTTGCTAGAACTCTTCTGAACCGCCGTGCTGACGGCCGCTCTGGAAACGAACGATACGCGGGAGCGTGTCGGTTCGAACAAATGCATACAGACGCCGTGGGGGAACTCATGCGCATTCGAGTGTTGGAATCGCGGGCGGACCAGGTCGATGGGGTCGACCTCTCGTTGTTCCACGCCGGGTACGTGTACGAAGTGGACCAGTCGATCGCCACGTTCCTGATCGTCAGCGGCGTCGCGCGCCCCGCGACAGATGGCGCGCCGGCGCTCGTGGTTCGTAACGACGAGGTGATGGTGGGCGTCTACGCCGGTGGCGGCCGACCCGTCATCGACGTCGCGGATCACTGGGACGACGACTAGGAGGGACGCCGACTCCGCCTGAGCTGGAAGCGTAACGCTGCGGGCCGGATGTCGGCACGCGTCCCCTGTAGAGGTCGCGGTCGCGGCGACCTGCACAACAGCGCTGCCAGTAACTGACTTCGATTCGAATGGATCCTGAAAAGTGAGTGCTGGTGCGCCCGGAGGGACTCGAACCCCCGGCCCTCTGGTTCGAAGCCAGATGCTCTATCCAACTGAGCTACGGGCGCCTGCGCTGATTCTACTCCGTCGGCGTCTCCGCCGCGGTCGCGTCGTCGTGCTGATGACGAGACTTGTGGCGATGCAGCTTGACCTTGCGCTCCATCAGCACGCTGCGGCGGCCATCGGGTAACACGCCGTAGCCCACGGCCGACCACTGCTGTGCGCCGGCATCGCGCAGCCGCGTCTCGAGTTCGGCCGCGTCGGCCGCTTCAATCAGCTTGAATTGATAGCGCTTGGCAGACATGCTGCCATTCTGACATGCCGCGCCGCGCGCTCGACTACGACCGGGGCTTGGACGCGACCCGCGGTGGCGCGTGGCGTCCTGCTTGCACACCGCAAGGAGCAGGAGGAGATCTGAAAATGGCTCAGGTCGTGCGGACGTTCGATACGGCGATCCTGGTGAATGGCGTCGGCTATCACGCGCAGGTATGCGGGCGCCCGAACGGCCACATATGGGAAGGGTGGATCGAGTTTGCGGCGGATGACGGCTCCGACGTTCTCCGCACGTCGCGCGAAACGACGCAGCCGGATCTCGACGCGCTCGTTTACTGGTCGCAAGGTCTCTCCGACACTTATCTCGAGGGCGCGCTGGCGCGCGCGCTGACTCGCGTCAAAGTGACGGTTCGCGACGAGCCATCGCCCTACTTCGATGCGCCCGCGCCGCCGTTCGATATTGAGAGTGCGGGAGCCCGCACGACGACGGAAGTCACCCGCGCAGTGCTCGATCCATTCTCCGTCGGCGCCAAAGGCGAGGACCTGCTGCGCAGCGAGCTCGGGGCACTGCGCGCCTGGCATCTGCGCAACATCGTGCGCGCCTACGATCTCGCGGATCCGACGCTCGATCTCGAAGCGTTGACGGCGCCCGAGCTGATCGAGCTGATCGTCGTCGCTGTGCAGCCTGTCTAGCGGGCGGGGTCAGGTCGGGACAGGGGTCAGGTCTGGACACGGGTTCCGACCGCGTGTCCAGACACCCGGCTACGCCGTGGCCGATGGCAACCCGTTCTTCAGCAGGTCCTCGATCGCCATCACGAACGTGTCGATCTCCTCGAGCGTCGTGTAGACGTTCGGCGTCACGCGCAAGCCCTGATAATCGTCGCGCACGATCGCGTTGCAGATGATCCGGTACTTGTCCCACAAGAAGCGCGACGCGTCCGCCGCCTTGATCCCTTCGATGCCGACGTTGGCGAGCCCGTAGGTGTGCTCGAGATCCGAGTGGATCTTGATGCGCGGGTTCTTCTTCAGCTGGTTGACCCAGCGCATGGTGAGAAACCGCAGCCGCGCCGCCTTTCGCTCGACGCCGATCGCCTGGTGAAATGCGAGCGCCTCGTTGATGGCCGCGTAGGGCGCGGCGGAGATCGTGCCGACCTCCTCGAATTTCCGGATGTCGTTGTCGCGGCGCGCCGGCGCCGCCTGCAGCGGCCAGGTCGGCGCGATCGCGGTCGCTGCGAACGTACAGGAACCCCGTGTTGTGCGGCGCCAGCAGCCACTTGTGCAGGCTCGTGCCGTAGTAGTCCATTTCGAGATCGCGCAGCTTGAACGGGAAGTGGGCCACGGCATGCGCGCCGTCGACCACCGTCAGGATGCCGCGCTGCCGTGCCAGGCGCGCGAGCCGCTGCACCGGAAACAGCTGTCCAGTGAGATTCGTGATGTGGCAGAAGTGCAGCACTTTGGTCTGCGGCGTGATCGCCTTCTCGAAGCGCTGATAGAGATCGTCCTGCGTCGTCGGCACCGGGAAGTTGATCCGCGTGACCTTGATCTTCTCGCGCCGCATCCGCTGATCCCAGGTCGTGAGCATGCGCCCGTAGTCCTGCTCGGTAGTCAGGACCTCGTCGCCCGCCTTGAGATCGATGCCGTTCTGCGCGATCTGGAGCGCTTCGCTCGAGTTGCGCGTCACCGCCAATTCCTCGGCGTCGCAGCCGAACTCCGCGGCAAGGCGGCGGCGAGCCGTCTCGCGGTTCTGTTCGAGGAGCCCGCGATGGTAGACAGGCGACTGGTTGGAGAAATCGAGATAGCGTTTGAGCGCCTCGTGGACGACACGCGGGCTGGGGCAGCTGTTGCCGTTGTTCAGGTTGATCATCGTGCGATCCAGCGTGAACGCCTGCTGGATCTCGCGCCAATAGAACTCGTCCTGCGCGACGTCGTCGGCGGAACGGCCGGCGACTTGCGCGCTGGCGGCGAGGACGTCCTCGATGCCGAAGTTCCTGACGGTGTACGCGGCGGCACCGGCAGTGCCGGTGATGCGAAGAAAGGCGCGACGGCTGACCATGGATTCCCCTCCGGGTGTTGCGAGGATAGCAACCCCGGCGCGCGGCGGCAACCTCCGTCGCTCGGAGGGATGGAGTTCCGAGAATAGGGGTCCGCACCCTCTTCCTCCTGGTCACCGGTTCATCCGTCACGGCACGATCAGCGTCGTGTCATAAGACGGCAGGCCTGTACCCTGGGCGTTCATCGCGCGGCGGATGTAATACGTGCCTGGCGGAACGTTTGGCACCGGCAGCGTGGTGACCGATCCGCCGATCGGAAACACCCCGACGTCGGTGCGGCCTTCCGCGGAGCCAGCTTCGAGAACGTAACCGAGCACTGGCCCGCGCGGCGGCGTGCACTGGACGTTGCTGTAGACCTCCTTCAGGAGTCCAGTAGTGCCATACGTGAGCAGGTAGTAAGTGCCCGTCATGAGCCCGCCGATGCTATACGTGCCGGACCCATCGGTGACGTCGGAGTAGCCGTAGGTACTGGTTGTTGCCCTGAAACGAATAGACGTAGACCGACACGCCAGCAGCCGGCGCGCTGGTTGCCGCGCTGACGATCGTGCCCGCCACCGCGCCGCCGGTATCGAGCGCGAAGTTCCTGCCCGTGAGCGCCGCCCCCGATGTCAGGACGATGGGCGTGCCGCTCGACAACGCCGTCCGGGTCTCGCAATAGCCGCGGCAGGGCAGGTTGTTGTAGATCTCGTCAATCAGCTCCACGGAGTTCGAGGTGTAGAGGTAGTAGGTGTCAGGAGACGCCGTGATCGGGTACGCGCCCGACGCATTGGTCGATGCGAACTGGCAGTCGTAGATGACGGTACAGAGATAGAGCTCCACGTTCGCCACCGGCGTCCCATTCGCCGCGCGAGTGATGATGCCCGACACTGTTCCGGTTTGCGCGGATGCCGGAGCGGCATGCGCGAGCGCGAGGACGAGACAACCAGCCAAGACCCGAGCCATCGGCACGCCTCCTGGTGGCGACGCCCGCGTTGCGGCCGAGCGTCATGGGCACGCGACTCTGCTCTCCGATACGCGCTGGACGAGGCGAGGGTTCGGCCGCGGCCAGCGCGTCTCCTTCATTTCCACCGTCGACGTCACGGCACGATCAGCGTGACGTCGTTATAGGACGGCAGACTGGCGCCCTGTGCGTTCACCGCGCGCACGCGGAGGTAGTACGTGCCGGGCGGGACGTTCGGTACCTGCAAAACGGTGACGGAACCGGCGATCGGGAACACGCCGACGTCGGTGAGGCCAAGCCCGGAGCCGGCTTCGAGCACGTAATTGACCACTGGTCCGCGCGGCGCCACCCACCCGATCAGCGCCCGCCGCGCCGCATCGACAAACACTCCGACGTTCGACGGCGGCTCGGGCGGCGCCGGGGCGCCGCCAATGACCAGTATCACTTCGCGTGACGGTTTGCCGACGCTCGCGGCGTTGCGTGCCCGGACACGCACGAAGTACACACCCGGCGGGATCGGCGACGCATAGGTGAAGTGCGATCGTGGGCCGACGTTCAGGCTGGCAATGTTGCTCAAGCCGCTCGCCGAGCCGACTTCCAGCACGTAGCTGGTGGCGACGCCGCCGGCGTACGGAACCTCCCAAAGCATTTCCAGCTTGCCCGCGTGGTGGAAGATTTGGAGCTCGTGGGGTTCGTCAGGAGCACCGGAGCCGTCGGCATTGACGGTGACCTCGGTACTCGCTCGACGCTGGTCCCAGGCCGGCGCCGTTTTGGGCGCGCACGCGCGCGTAGTAGCGGCCGGACGGCACGCCCGTGGCCTGGTATCTCGTGTCCTGCACCGGAATGCTGACAATCGTGGTGCGCGGCGAGAGACCGATCTCGAGCACGTAACTGTTGATGCGGGTATCGAGATCGTAGACGGGATACCAGAAGAAGTCGACCGTCCGGTTTGCGATGTACGCTGCCAGTTCAGTGACCTGACCTGGAAGTCGAGAAGCCGATCGCGGCTGAAGCGCAAAGTTCAGCGCGACTGCCGCCGTGCCGACAGAGACCGGAGTTCCCAGGGTCACCGCGCCTACGCCGCCCTGTTCCCACTCGCACGTGCCGACACACGGAATATCGGGGTGGATTTCGTCGATGTACTGGTGGTCCCACGAGAGCGTTTGTGCGTAGTAGTTGCCCGGTGGCAGCGCCCCGATATCGTACCGGCCGTTCAGATCGGCGTATCCGCTTCCGGCATACGCGTAGCGCGTGCCGACGCGCGCGTAGAGAATCACGCCGACATTCGGAGCGGGCGCCGAAGTCGTGGCGCTGGTGATGAGCCCCCGCACGCGGCCCGAGAGCGGCGGGTTGAGCGCGAAATCGCGTCCGGCCGTGACCAGGCCCGCAGTGACGGTGACGGTGGCTGCCGCCGCCATGAGTTCGTCATGACACCCGGAGACGCAGTTCAAACCCGGATACATCTGATTCTGCCAGCCGGCGCGACTCGACGTCAGCAAGTACGTACTCGCCGCCCGCCAGGCCGCTGATGGTGTACGCCCCCGTAACGCTCGTGTAGGCGCCGTTTCCGCCGCCGGGTTGTCCGCTGCCATTGTTGCGGGCCGCGTAGACGTAGAGCCCGGCGATTGGCGCGGATGTCGCCGCGTTCCTGACCGTACCGGAGATCCGCCCCCCGGTGTCGAGCTGAACGTCGATCCCTGCGACCGTGCCACCCACCGAAACCGCGATCGCACCGCCCGCTCCGACGACGGCTCTCTCGGAACAATAGCCGGGACACGGGATTTCGTTGTAGATCTCGCCGATGTAATCCTCGGCCCACACGACGAGGTAATAGGCGCCGGTCGGCAGGCCGGTGACCGCATACGCACCCGACGCGTTGGTTGACGCGTTACCGGCGTATGCGAATCTCACCTGAAGGCTCTTTGGCGTAGACGGACACGTACGCGCTGTCGATCGGCGCGCCTCCACCGCTTCGGACGGTCCCAGACAGCTTGCCGCCGAGATCGAGCGCGAAGTTCCGTCCGGAGATCGTTGCCCCGGCTGTTACCGCAACTCCGGTGCCGCGTTCGATCGCCTGCTCCGAACGGCACTGCCCGAGACAGGGCACGTCAGCGAAGATCTCGTTGACGGAGTCGTTGTAACTGTCATCGGTGTAGAGGTAATAGGTGCCCGTCATGAGCCGCGGGATGGAGTACGCCCCGCTCGCGTTGGTGCTGGCGGAGCCGACAAATCGCTCCTCGCCCGCCGTGTCCCTGATGAGGGCGCGTACCTGAACGTAGGCCAGGGGCGCCGAGGTTGCGGTACGAGTGACCACGCCGCTGATAACCCCGCCTGGCTCGAGATCGAAGTTCCGATTCGGCGTCAGCGCGCCGGCGGTGACTGGAATCGGCGTGCCGGGCGATTCCCACAACGTATCCTCGCAATCCTCGAGACACTGGATCCCGTTGTAGACCTCGTTGATGAAGCTGCCCTGGTTCCGCGTGTAGGCGGTGTAGGTGCCAGTCGGCAATCCGGTGACCGTGTATTGCCCCGCCCCGTTCGTGTTCGCATTGCCGGCTTCGATCGGGCGGCCTTGAAGCACGGCGACGACGTGGACGGCCACGCTGACGAGCGGCGCCGAGGTCGCGCTGTTGCGCACCGTCCCCGAAACGGATCCACCACGGTCGAGGGCGAAGTTGATGCCGCTCGTTGGCACGCCCTGCGTCACGGGAACTGCTTGTCCCGAGGTCGCGACCATGTCCGAGTCACACTCTCCGACGCACTGGACGTTGTTATAGATCTCGTTGATAAGTCCGTTCGCGATGTTCGTCGCCAGGTAATAACTGCCGGTCGCCAGTCCGCCGATGCTGTACACGCCAGCAGCATTGGTGGTTGCGTAAGCGACGGAAGTTGGGTAGTCGAACTGCACGTAATAGGCGTAAACCGTCACACCCGCAACCGGCGCGGACGTGGCGGCGTTGATGATCGTGCCCGCGACGGAGCCGCCCACATCGAGCGCGAAGTTTCTGTTGGTGAGCGTCCCACCCGAGGTCACGACCAGGGCGGTAATGCCCGACACTTCCCGGTAATTGCAATAGCCGCGGCACTGGATGTTGTTGTAGATCTCGTCGATCAGGCCGACGGAGTTTTGCGTGTAGAGGTAATACGCGCCTGCTGGCGCGCTGATGCTATACGCGCCAATCGCATTCGTGGTCGCGGCATAGCAGGCGGACTCCGTGCACATCGTCACCGAAACGCCGATGACTGGAATCGAGTTCGCGGATCGGGTCACGGTGCCCGACACCGTGCCGTTTTGCGCGAAGGCCGGCATGGCGGCCGTACAGATGAGGACGAGACAGCACACGAAGACTCGAGCCATCGGCAGGCCTCCTTGTTGCGACGCTCGCGGTTGCGCTGAGCGTCATTGGCGCATGACTCTGAATCGAGATACGCGCCGCAGGAGAGGCGAGTTCGAGCTGGTCAAGGCCTCAATGGCGACGACAGTGAAAGTTAACGTGCATGCAATCCAGTGAAGCGACGCGGGATCGTCGAGCGCACGCACAGCGTTTACGCGGACACTGGCGCGTCGAGACCTCGTCGACGACGGCTTCGTTGGTTGACGTGGCGAGGCGCTCGCAAGCGCTCGCCACGCATCACCTCACGGCACGATCACCGTGATGTCGTACGACGCCACGCCCGCGCCCTGCGCGTTCACCGAACGCATGCGCACGTAGTAGATACCCGGCGGCACGCCCGCGATTGGCAGCGACGTGGCTGACCCCGAGATCGGGAACACGCCGATATCCGATTTGTAGAACGCCGTGCCAACTTCGACGAGATAACCCGTCACCGGGCCGCGCGGTGGTAGCCATCCGAGCAACACGCGTCTGCTCGCATCGATCGCGAAGCCGAGGAATCCCGGAGGGTCCGGCGGCGATGACCCACTGCCGCTCACGAACATCACTTCGTTCGACGGCGGACCGACGCTCAGCGCATTGCGCGCGCGTACGCGGACGAAGTACGCGCCTGGCGGGATCGGCGCGGAGTAGGTGAACACCGATCGCGGCCCGACAGGAATCGTCGCGATGTTGCTCAGGCCCGTTGCCGTGCCGATCTCCAGGAGATATCCGCTGGTGACGCCGCCAATCTCAGATCCGGCCCAACTCATCTGGACGGCGTTGCCATCGTGGAAGATGACGAGATCCCACGGTGCGCCCGGCGCGCCCGACCCGTCGGCATTGACGATGAACTCGTGCTCGCTCGACGGCGGCCCGAGGCCCACCGCGTTCCTGCCGCGCACGCGCGCGAAATAACGTCCCGCCGGCACGCCGCTCGCCGTGTACGTCGTCGCTGTCAGCGGAATCGAAATCAGCGTCGTCCCCGGAGTCAGACCGATCTGGAGAACGTAGTCGGTCGGCTCGCCGAACTGGTACGGCTCATGCCAGCGTAACTTGACGGTCCCGCCCGAAATCACCGTCGAGAGGTCTTGCGGCTGCCCGGGCAGCTGCACGGCCGGCTGCGGCTGCAGCGCGAAGTTGAGCGTGACCGTGCCCGTTCCGACCGCGATCGGCGAGCCGCTGCTCACCGCGCCGACGCCGTAATCGCACGCCGTGAGACACGGCACGCCGGCGAAGATCTGGTCGACGTAGACACCGAAGGAATATGTCACCGCGTAGTACGTGCCGCTCGGCAGGTCGGTGATCTCGTAGGTGCCGTCCGTACTGGTGTAGTCCGAGCCGGCGGAGACATAGCCCGTACCGCTGCGCGCATAGAGCGACACGCGGACGTCGTGTAGGGGCGCGGAGGTTGCGCTGTTGATGATCGTTCCCGCGATCCGCCCCGTTGTCGGGCTCAGAGCGAAGTCTCGTCCGGCGTTTGTCGCGCCGGTGCTGACGAACACGTGCGTGCCGTGAGCGGCCGCGACCTCCGTCGAGCATCTCGCCGTGCAGTTGATCGACGGGTAGATTTGGTTCTGGAAGCCCCCGTTGTTCGAGGTGATCAGGTAGTACAGGCCATACGGAAGCCCGGTAATCGTATAAGCGCCGGAGGCGTTCGTCTGCCCAACCCCGACATAACGCAGGTC
The DNA here is from genome assembly GCA_963807105.1 of uncultured Acidobacteriota bacterium. GTDB lineage: Bacteria > Acidobacteriota > Vicinamibacteria > Vicinamibacterales > UBA2999 > DASPWV01. The sequence goes on from CAWEAM010000009.1 coordinate 719,799, forward strand.
ATCATCGCCAATGTTTCGATAGGCGCCGACGTAAACACCAGCGAGGCCCGCGGCATTGGCGGCGTTTCGGACTGTGCCCGAGATGGCGCCGCCACGATCGAGCACGAAGTTGATGCCTGTCGTGCTTCCGCCGGCAGACACGTTAATGCCGTGACCGGCAGTCATCGCAGTGGCAACATTACAGCTGCCCAGGCACGGAATGTTGTTGTAGATCTCGTTCTGATGCGTCCAGCTGTCGATGACTGCGTAGTAGGTGCCGGTCGGCAGTCCGTCGATTTCATAGGTACCCGTTGCATCGGTCCATCCCGTGCCGGCGTATGTCGCGAAGCCTGAAGAATCCTTCGCAGACGCATAGACCGGTGTGTCGCCTAGCGGCGTTCCATCCACGCTGCTAGTGATCGTTCCCGAGATCCGGCCGCCGAGATCCAACACGAAGTTCTTGCCCGACGACGTTGCTCCGGCCGTGACGGAAATGGGTGTGCCGACTCCTACCAGCGTTGTTGAGAACTGGCACTGGCCCAAACACTGGATGTTGTCGAAAAACTCGTTCACGTATCCGGCTTCGTTGGTCGTCCAGAGGTAGTAGGTGCCGGTTGAAAGGCCCCAGATGTAATACTTGCCACTGGTGTCGCTATAGCCGCTGGCCGCGAATCGGGGAGGGCCGGTGGCGGGCTGCCAGTAGGCAAACACGTAGACATTGCTCAAAGGCGCGGAGCTACCCGACCGCGTCACGAGACCCGTAATGCCACCGCCGACGTCGAGGGCAAAATCTCTGCCCGAAGTCGTGACACCGGACGTGACCACGATCGGCGTTCCACCGTTGACGTCCGAACAGTAACCGACGCAAGGCGTGTTGGGGTAGATCTCGTTGATGTAGCCCTTGGTGTTGTACGTGATCGCGTAATACGGCCCGGAAGGTAATCCGGAGGCCACGTATTGCCCCGAGGCATTGGTCTCCACAGCTGCCGCGGTATGCAAACCGCCGCCAGGTGTCGGCGAGACGATGTACACGGTGATGCCCGCGATTGGCGAGAGCGTGGCGCTGTTGCGCACCGTTCCTGAGATACTGCCGCCGGTCTCGAGGGCGAAGTTCCTGTTCCCCGTGGTGACGCCGGCGGTCACGGGGATCGGTGTTCCCATTTTTTGGACGTCGGATACGGAGCACTGTCCCAGACAGTGCACGTCGTTGAAGATCTCGTTCACGAATCCCAAGGAGTTTTCCGTGTACAGGTGATAACTGCCGGATGCAAGCCCGGACAGGTTGTATACGCCTGCCGCGTTGGTCGACGCGGAACCGGCGTAAGTCTCGGACGTTCCCTGGAAGCTTAAGGCGATGACGGAAACACCCTGCACGGGTGCGGATGTCGCGGCGTTGACGACGATGCCGGAGATGACACCGCCTGTGTCGAGCGCGAAGTTTCGCCCTGAGAGCGATCCGCCCGACGTTACCACCAGTGGTGTGCCATTGGCCTGAGCCAGCCACACCGTGCAGTTGCCCGGGCACTGGAGGTTGTTGTAGATCTCGTCGATCAATCCGGCGAAGTTCGAGGTGTAGAGGTAATACGTGCCAGGCGCCGCCGTAATCGTGTAGGCGCCCAGCGCATCTGTCGTCGCGTCCTCGCAATCGTAGGACGCAGTACACAGGTTCAGGTACACGTTGGCCACGGGTGTTCCGTTCGCCGCACGAGTGACGGTCCCTGAAACGGTTCCGGTTTGCGCGGATGCCGGAGCGGCAGACGCGAGCGTGAGTAAGAGGGCAGTGGCCAACACTCGAGACATGACCGTCTCCTGGAGGTGGGCGCTTGCCGTCAAGCGTCCTGATGTTGGGTGCCTGTTTGGGGATACGTCTGCGCACACATCGTGGTTCGTGGCCGCGGCCTGCCAAGCGACTCGATCTCGGTATTTAACGTGCTCGCAACATCGCCTCCCGCCCTTCCAGCTCCGCCAGGCAGCTCGACGGCGGCGCGGGCGAGTTCGGACATCGACATCGCGCCAATCCGCGTCACCGTCTCGGCGCCGCGCTTAGCGTCACAAGGGCGAGCGCGCGCGCTCGAGACTCCTACGGAACGATCACCGGGACATCGTACGACGCGACGCCGACGCCCTGCGCGTTGACCGAGCGCATTCGCGCGTAATAGATCCCCGGCGGCACGTTCGCAATCGGCACTGACGTGGCGTTGCCGGGCATCGGAAAGACGCCGATATCACTACCGCCGGGCACCGAACCGGCTTCGAGCAGGTACTGGATCACCGAGCCCTTCGGTGGCGACCAGCCGATGATCACGCGCCGCGCAGCGTCCACCGCGAACCCGACGTGTCCCGGCGGATCGGGCGGTGCCGGCACATCGCCGCTCACGAACATCACATCGGGCGTCGGCCGGCTCACGCTCCCCGCGTTGCGCGCGCGGACGCGCAGGAAGTAGACGCCGGACGGGATCGGTAAGCCGTAGGTAAAGACCGAACGCGGTCCGACCGGGATCGCCGCGATGTTGCTTAGGCCGGCGGCGGTGCCGACCTCGAGCAGGTATCCGGTGGTGACGCCGCCAGTGAGCGCGCCCGCCCAGCTGACGTGCAGCGCGCTGCTGTCGTGGAAGGCCAGCAAATTGGTGGGCGGGTCCGGCGCCCCCGAACCATCATGGTTCACGACGAACTCGTACTCGCTTGACGGCGGACCGATTCCGGCGCTGTTTTTTCCGTGCACACGCGCGAAGTAGCGTCCGGGCGGCACGCCGTTGATCGAGTGCGTGCGGCCAGCCGCCGCCAGCGACACGATGCTCGTCCCGGCTGCTAAGCCTACTCCCAGCAGATAGTCGGTCGCGATGCCAACGCTGTTCGGGTTCGACCAGCTGAACGCGACTGCGCCGTTCGCGATGTGCGCCGCCAGGGATGTCGGCGCGCCTGGTGCCTGCGTCGCGGGAAGTGGTTGCAGCTCGAAATGAACGGTGGCGGTCCCAGTGGCTAGAACGATCGGCGAGCCGTTGCTCAGCGCGCCGATCCCGTAGTCGCAGGCTGTCAGGCAGGGAATGCCGCTGTAGATCGCATCCACATATGGACCGCGCGATCGGGTCAACGCGAAATACGTCCCGGCGGACAGCGGGCCGATTGCGTATCGGCCAAATTCGTCGGTCGAATCGGAGCCCGCCAGAACGTAACCGCTACCGACTCGCGTGTAGAGGTCGACACTCGCGCCGGCGATCGGTGTCGACGTGGTGCTGTTCGAAATCACTCCCTGAACAAACCCGGTCGGCGCGTCGAGCGCAAAGTCGATGCCGCCGCTGGTGACGCCGGTTGTGACCGTGACGGGCGTTCCATGCGCCAGTACAAACTCGGGCGAACACTGGCGGAAGCAGTTCGCGGCAGGGTAGACATGATTCTGGAAATTCCTTTGCGCGAACGTCGCGACGAAGTAAGCGCCCGCCGGCAAACCGGGGATCACATAAGCGCCCGAGGCGTTCGTGACTCCTCGACCGGCGAGCCTGGCGGGACCGTCTCCAGTGTTGCGATACACCCTGACAATGAGATTGCTGAGACCCGCTCCACCGCTGCTTCTCACGATACCGGCGATTGCGCCGCCGGCACTCAGCTGGAAGTCGATGCCAGTGGTATTCGCGCCAAGGACGACAGCAACAGGCTGACCCGCGGTAACCGCTGTCGCCGCGTCGCACTCGCCGAGACAAAGCACCTCATTGAAGATCTCGTTCACGTACCCCTCGACTGAGGTGTAGAGGGCGTACTGCCCTGCCTGCAGCCCCTCGAGCTCGTAATTGCCGGAGCCGTCGGTCGACGCCGAGCCGGCGAACGCAAGGGTGCCTGCGGCAATCACGGTCACGGCTTCGACACCGATATCGACGATCGGCAATCCGTTGCTGCTGCGAACGGTGCCCGAGATGCGCCCGCCGAGATCGAGCGCGAAGTTCTTGTCGGCTGTGATGCTTCCCTGAGTGACGACGACGCCGACGCCGCGCGCCACGGTGAGCGACGAATCGCACGCACCCTGGCATGGCAGGTTGTCGAAGATCTCGTTGGCCAGTCCTTCGCGGTTGGATGTGTTGAGATAGTATGTGCCGTTGACCAGGCCGCGGACGTGATACAGGCCACCCGTGTCAGTCGGCACTGAATCGACGAGTTTGGCACGGCCGTCGGGCCCGCGCGCGAACGCGTTGACGAAACCGGTGCTGACGGGCATGTCGCCGGCCGCGCGCATCACCACGCCGGTGATCGATCCTCCCAGCTCGAGCTCGAAATTCTTGTGCGAGGTCAGGACCCCGGCCGTCACGGCGAATGGCAGGCCACCCGCCGGGTCAACGCACTGGCCGTGGCAAGGCACGTTGCTGTGCACTTCGTTGATGTAGCCCTTGTTGTTCCTGGTGAACGCGTAATACGTTCCAGATGGTACGCCGTCTATCTGATACGCGCCGGATGCGTCGGTCGTGTCAGAGCCAATCGCCGACAGCTGCCCAGCCGAGACGATGGCGATCTCGACCACCACGTCCGAAATCGCGCCGAGCGTGGAGCTATCGCGCACGACACCCGATACCCTCCCGCCCACAGTCAGTGCGAAGATCTTATTGGGTGTCGTCGCGCCAGCAGTAACGGCGATGGGAATGCCCAGCGCTTTGATGGTGTCTAGTGCGCACTGCGCACGGCATGGGACGTTGGCGTAGAGCTCGTCGAGCAGCCCGAGATCGTTGCTGGTGTAGGCGTAGTAGTTTCCGCTTGGCAACCCCCTCGCCTGGTAGTTGCCGAAGGAGTTGGTCACAGCGCGGCGGCTGAGTGCGATGTTTGGTCCCAGAAATGTGACGACATTGACGTCGACACCGGCGACCGGCACCGCCGTGTCCGCATTGACAACTGTGCCGCTGATGATTCCGCCGAGCTCGAGCGAGAAGCTGCGTGTGATCGTCGAGCCGGCGGTGACGACCGCGGGCACGCCGAGCGCGACGACCTGCGAGCTGTTGCATTGGCCGGGGCACTGGATGTTGTCGTGAATCTCATCGATCAAGCCGAGGGCATTCACGGTGTGCAGGTAGTAAGTGCCTGGGCTCACGACCATCGTGTAGACGCCGATCCCGTTCGTGGTCGTGGATAAACAAGCGAGCGACTGCGTGCAGCGCCAGACTTCGACGCCTGGAACGGAGAGGCCCGTCGCCGCGCGCGTGACGATCCCGGTGATGACGCCGGTCTGCGCAGCGGCCGGAGCGGCAGGGATGAAGGCGAGCACAAAATAGACGGCGAAGAATCGAGCCATCGCCACGTCTCCTTCACGGTACGGCCGGTGGGCCCGCTGCCGCTCACCAGCATCACCGCTGACGGCCCACTGACGTGAGCGAGTTGCGCGCGCGATGAAATATGCGCCCGCCGGCTCGCCGGCAACGTCCGGCGTGGGACCTGCACGGGGATACGGCCGGCGATTCGCGGCAGTTCGGCACGGCTGAGCGCGCCGATTGAGGAGCGTGACGATTTAACGTGCGGGAAATCCAACGTCCGCAGAGGAGGTCACGTCATGCAAGCGCCGTGTCGTCGCGGATACAGAACCTCCGGACTGAACCGCCGTTCGCGCCTGCGCCGAACCGGCGTTGTAAACTATGTATCTGCTCCACCAATTCCATCCATTCGTTCGTCAGTGGTTCCTCGACACTCTTGGCGCTCCAACGCCGGCGCAGGCCAAGGGCTGGGACGCGATCCGCAAGCGACGGCACACTCTGATCGCCGCGCCGACCGGGTCAGGCAAGACGCTGGCCGCCTTTCTAACCGCGCTCGACGAGCTCGTCCAGGAAGGCCTTCGCGGTCCGCTTCCAGACGAAGTGCGTGTCGTCTACGTGTCGCCGCTGAAAGCACTGAGCGCCGACATTCACAAGAACCTGGCCGAACCACGACGCGGCATTCGTCAGATCGCCGAGAGTCATGGCGTCGAGCTGCCGCGGATCACCGCCGCCGTCCGTACCGGCGATACGCCGCAATCGGAACGCACGGCCATGCTGCGGACGCCGCCGCACATCCTTGTCACGACGCCTGAGTCGCTCTATCTCCTGCTCACCGCAGAGCGGAGCCGCCAGATGCTGCGCACGGCGCGGACGGTGATCGTCGACGAGATCCACGCCGTAATCGGCACGCGGCGCGGCGCTCACCTGGCGCTCACCCTGGAGCGACTGCAGCAAGTGGCCCAGAAACCGCTTCTTCGTCTCGGCCTGTCCGCAACGCAGAAGCCGATCGAAGAGGTCGCGCGGTTTCTCGTCGGCGTTGATACGTGCGCCCGTGAGGGCGACGCGGCCTGCGCGGTGATCGACGAGGGCCATCGCCGCCGGATGGACCTTGCGCTGGAGGTGCCGCGTTCGCCGCTCGAAGCGGTGATGTCGCATGAGGTCTGGGCGGAGTACTACGAGCGGCTCACCGCGCTCATCGTCGAGCACAAGACGACGCTCGTCTTCGTCAATACACGCAAGCTGGCCGAACGGTTCGCGCGACAGCTCAGCGATCGCCTGGGCGAGGATGCCGTGACCGCCCATCACGGCAGTCTCTCGAAGGAACGCCGGCTCGATGCCGAAACGCGCCTCAAGGCCGGCAGTCTCAAGGCGCTCGTAGCCACGGCATCGCTCGAGCTCGGGATCGATATCGGGTCGGTCGATCTCGTGTGTCAGATCGGATCGCCGCATCGCATCGCCACGTTTCTGCAGCGTGTCGGCCGATCCGGGCACACCGTTTCAGGGCTGCCGAAGGGCCGTCTGTTTCCGATGTCGCGCGACGATCTCGTCGAGTGCGCGGCGCTCGTCGGCTCGGTGGCGCGCGGCGAGCTCGATCGCATCGTATCGCACGACGCACCGCTCGACGTCCTCGCGCAGCAGATCGTCGCCGAGAGCGCCTGCGACCATTATCAGGAGGACACGCTGTTTGCCCTGGTCAAGCGCGCGTGGCCCTATCGGGATCTCGCGCGCAGCGACTTCGACGCTGTTGTCCGGATGACGGCCGAAGGCTTTGCCACACGGCGCGGACGGCGCGGCGCGCTCGTGCATCGCGACGAGGTGAACGGCGCCGTTCGCGCCCGCCGCGGCGCGCGATCGCTCGCGATCACGTCCGGCGGGGCGATCCCCGAAGTTGCCGACTACCGGGTTGTTCTCGAGCCGGAGGACACGTTCATCGGGACCCTCAACGAGGATTTCGCCATCGAGAGCACAGTGGGCGACATCTTCCAGCTCGGGAACGCTTCCTGGCAGGTGCTGCAGGTCGGCGCCGGCTACGTTCGCGTCGCGGATGCGAAGGGCGCGCCGCCGAGCCTGCCGTTCTGGTTTGGCGAAGCCCCGGCAAGGAGCGACGAGCTGTCACGCGCGGTGAGCGACTTGCGCGCGGAGGTCGATCGCGCGCTGGAAGAAGGCGAGGCCCGACCACCGCACTCGACGAGCGAACGCGCGCCCGAACGCTCGGATGGCGAAGGCGCGACCTCAGTCTTGGCCCGAACGGCGGTGGACCGGAACGTCCCTGCACTCAGCGGAATCGATTCGGCCGCGGCCGAGCAGGTCGTCAGCTACCTGGCCGACGCGCGCCGCGTGCTCGGTGCGCTGCCGACACAGCGGACCCTCGTCCTCGAGCGCTTCTTCGACGAAGCGGGCGGCATGCAGCTCGTTCTGCACGCGCCGTTCGGTAGCCGGATCAACAAGGCCTGGGGCCTCGCGCTGCGCAAGCGGTTCTGCCGGCAGTTCAACTTCGAGCTGCAGGCGGCGGCCACCGAGGATGGCCTGCTGCTCTCGCTCGGACCGCAGCACTCGTTCCCGCTCGCCGACGTGTTCCGCTACCTGCACTCATCGAGTGCGCGCGATATTCTCGTGCAGGCGTTTCTCGACGCGCCGGTGTTCAAGACACGGTGGCGGTGGAACACCACCCTGTCGCTTGCCGTGCCCCGCAACCGCAACGGCAAGAAGGTTGCGCCGCAACTCCAGCGCATGCTCGCGGACGATCTGATGGCGGCTGTGTTTCCCGACGCAGCGGCGTGTCTCGAGAACATCCCCGGCGATCGGCAGATTCCCGATCATCCGCTCGTCAACCAGACCGTACGCGACTGTCTGGAAGAAGCGATGGACTTCAACGGTCTGGCGGCGGTGCTCGATCGCATTCACCGCGGCGAGTTGCGGTTGATCACTCGCGATACGCCCGAGCCGTCGCCGCTGGCGCACGCGCTGCTCAACGCCGCGCCGTACGCGTTTCTCGACGACGCGCCGCTCGAGGAGCGGCGGACCCAGGCGGTGTTTACACGGCGCGCCACCGAGCCTGGCTCGGGCGACGCCGGTGCCCTCGATCCCGGCGCGATCGCACGCGTCGTGGACGAGGCCCGCCCGGATCCGCGCGATGCCGACGAGCTGCATGACGCGCTGCTCACCGCCGGATTTCTCGCCGAGCACGAGGTGAGCGTACCCGTCGAGCTCTTCGACGCGCTCGCCGCAGCGCGGCGCGCGACTCGCGCGAGCCTGCCTGCCGGCGACGTGTGGGTGGCTGCCGAACGATTGCCGGAGATGAACGCGCTCCACGCGGCGCTGACGCTGCGTCCGGTGATCGCCCCGCCGCCGTCGCGCGCGGCGCGATCGTGGACGCCGGAGGAAGTAGTCGTCGAAATGCTGCGCGGCCGCATGACCATCGCCGGTCCGACGACTGCCGACGCTCTCGCGGCGACGCTCGGGGTCGCGACGCCGGCGGTGGACGCCGGACTCCTCGCACTCGAAGCGGAGGGGGTCGTCTTGCGCGGCCGATTCACGCCTGCCGCTGTCGCCGAACCTCACGCACTCGAGTGGTGCGACCGCCGGCTGCTGGCGCGCATTCATCGCTACACGCTCACGCGGCTGCGCGCGGAGATCGAGCCCGTCAGCCCCGCCGACTTCACGCGTTTCCTTTTCGACTGGCTGCACGTCGTTCCGGCCGCGCGTCTCAGCGGCCCCGACGGTGTTCGCGCGATTGTCCAGTCGCTCGACGGCTACGAGCTCGCGGCGAGCGCGTGGGAACGTAGCGTGCTGCCGGCGCGCCTCGATCGCTACGAGAGCTCGATGCTGGATCTGCTCTGTCTCACCGGGCAGGTGGGCTGGGCCCGGCTCTCGTGCGGTCCGGCGGCGATCGTCGGCGCGACACCGGTGGCGCTGTTCCTCCGCGAGCATCTCGACGCGTGGATGGCGGTGCGCGATCTGGAGGCGGACGGCGATCGTGAAGCTCCCGGGCTTGGCGAGAGCAGCCGTCGCGTGCTCGATTGGCTACGGGTGCGCGGCGCGTCATTCCTCAACGAGCTGCGCGGCGGGTGCACGCTGTCGGAATCAGAGGCTGAAGCGGCAATCGGGGAGCTAGTCGCTGCCGGCCTGGTCACGTCCGACGGGTTCGACGGCTTGCGCATGTTGCTCCACGACACCCGAGCGTCGAAATCGAGCGGACGCTGGTCCGCCCTTCACGAGCCTCGCATCTCCACCGACGATGCGCTCGAGGCGCAGGCGTGGGCGCTGCTCGGTCGCTATGGCGTTGTTTTTCGCCGCCTGCTGACGCGCGAGGTCAACACGGCGCCGTGGCGCGTCCTCATCCGCGTGTATCGACGGCTCGAGCTTCGGGGTGAGGTCCGCGGCGGCCGCTTCGTCTCGGGCGTGTCGGGCGAGCAGTTTGCGCTCCCTGACGCGGTCGTACGACTGCGCGAGGTCCGGCGCATGCCGGCCGACGGCACGCTGATGGTGATCAGCGCTGCCGACCCCCTCAACCTGGCCGGCATCCTGACGAGCGGCGATCGCGTCCGCGCCGTCGCCGGCACGCGCATCGCCTACCGCGACGGCATCGCGCTCGCGGCGCTGGAGGGCGACTACATCCGCCAGCTCGCGCCGATCGACGCCGCGATCGCGCCGCAGCTCGCCAGCGCGCTGACGGGAAGGCCGTCGCCGCCGGTGGTGAGTGGATTCGTCGGCCGGGCGATGTGAGCGCCGGCGCGGCCGTCAGCGCCTCGCGCGCTTCGGCGCCGGCCGTTCTTCTGCATCGGCGTCTACATAGCGCTCGGCCCACTTCCCGATAGCGGCAAACGCGGGCTCGAGCGCGCGCCCCTTGCTGGTGAGCCGGTACTCCACGCGGACGGGGGTTTCGGGATAGACCACGCGCTCGACCACGTCCTCGGCTTCGAGCTCTCGTAAACGCTCCGAAAGCATCCGATCACTGATGTCGGGCACTGCCTCGCGGAGCGCGCAGTAGCGCGCCGGGCCCGGCAGCAGGAGCTGGATCACGGCGCCGGTCCATCGCGCGCCGATGAGCTCGACCGCCTTGTGGAAGCGCGCGCAGAGCACCTGCCCGTCGGGAGAGGACGTTTTCGCCATTTCCTCCATTTTACGCCTCAGCTGCAGACTTGACGAAAGTAACTTACTAAAGTATAGTAGCATCTATTAGGTAAGTTTCAGGAGAAACCATTCATCATGACCACGACCACGACCACTGCCACTGCCACCGCCACCGCCACCGCCCTCACGACATGGACGATCGATTCCGTGCACACGAACGTCGAGTTTGCAGTCCGCCATCTGATGATCGCGACCGTCAGGGGACGATTTGCCGAGCTCAGTGGTACGGTGATCACCGACGCTACGGATCCCGCGAAGGGTCACGTCGACTTGAGGATTGACGCCGCGAGCATCGACACCCGGCAGCCGCAGCGCGACGCACACCTGCGCTCGGCCGACTTCTTCGACGTCGAGAACCACCCGGCGTTGACCTTCCGCAGCAGCCGTATCGAGGATGTGAAGGGCAACCGTTTCAAGCTCGTGGGAGACCTGACGATCCGAGGGGTCACGCGCGAAGTCGTGCTCGACGTGACTGTCGAGGGGCGCGGCAAGGATCCGTGGGGCGGCGAGCGAGCAGGCTTCTCGGCGACGACACGCATCAACCGCAGCGAGTTTGGACTGACCTGGAACCAGGTGCTCGAGACCGGCGGCCTCACCGTCGGCGACGAAGTGAAGATCGCCATCGACGTCGAGCTGATCAAGAGCTGATCGACGGCTCAGCGAAACAGCGCGCGCTCAGGCCGAAGGATCCGCAGATTTCAGGATGGCGCAGATACGGCGATGCGGCAGCTTTAGTGTCTTGCAGCGGGCGACCAACAGGCCGGGACGCGAGACCGCGACGGCGGGTGCACCCGAAGGGTGCAGTGATGGACCGAACGGCCGCCGGGCACACACACTCGCGTCGGAATCTCCCCAGTGCGTGTGCCCGGCCGCCGTTCGTCCACCGCTCGCGCCGCGTCGCGGCGCGTCCCGCCGCCGCGGGGTGTCCGCGGAAAATCCGCGTAATCCGGGAATCTGCGGAAACACGCCGGCCTGAACGCCTTCACCCGTACGGTAGGCTAGAAGCCGCATGCCGTCCTCTGCCGTGCCGCCCGACTGGGCGGACCTGCCAGACGAGCAGCTCCTCAACCTGCGAATCGCCGATCTCCCTATTCAACTGGCCGGCAGCAGCGTCGAAGGCCGCATCAAGGAGCTCCAGGGCGAGCTCGAGCAGTGCGATCTGCGGTTCCCCATCCATTTCTATTTGTCCGACGAGTGGTTCACGCCGGACGGCCACGCGTCGATGGCGGTGCCGTTCTATCTGGCCCACCCGCGCCTCGAACGGCTGGAGAAAAGCCAGATGCTCGAAGTCGAGGGCGGCGATCACGACTGGTGCATGCGCATCCTGCGGCACGAAGCGGGTCACGTCACCGACAACGCCTACAAGCTGCGGCGGCGCCGCCAGCGCCGGCAGCTCTTTGGTCCATCCTCCGAGCTGTATCCCGAGTTCTACGATCCCAAGCCGTACAGCAAGGCGTTCGTGCAGCACATCGCGCCGTGGTACGCGCAGAGTCATCCCGACGAAGACTTCGCCGAGACGTTTGCCGTGTGGCTGACGCCGGCCTCCGACTGGAAGCGCCGCTACGCCGGCTGGCCCGCGCTCAAGAAGCTCGAATACATGGCAGCGCTGATGAAGTCGCTGCGCGGCAGGCGCCCACTCGTCACCGACACCGCCGAAGTCGATCCGCTGCGCCGCATCCGCCGCACGCTGCGGCAGCACTACAAGCGCAAGCGCCGCCACTACGGCGTCGATCATCCCAAGTTCTACGACCGCGAGCTGCGGCGCCTCTTCTCCGACGCGCCCGAGCACGCCAAAAGCATGACCGCAGCGGCGTTTATCGGGCGTCAGCGCCGCGAGCTGCGGCGGCTGGTGGCCGACTGGACCGGCATCTATCAGTACACCGTCGATCGCGTGGTCGAAGACATGATGACGCGCTGCCGCGAGCTGCGGCTCCGTCTCGCCGTGCCCGAGGAGCGCGCGCGCTACGAGTTCGCCGTTCTGGTCACCGTCCAGACGATGAACTACCTGCACAGCGGCCGGCACCGGGTTGCGTTATGACGCGCGAGAAGCTTCGTATTCTGACGCTCTGCGAAAAGCGGCTGGCGCCGCCCGACGCGGCGACCGCCGAGGAAGTGCTCGCCGCCGACTGGAAGATGGAGTACCGACGTGATCTCGACGCTCAAGAAGCGCCGTCACGAAGTGCTCGTGATCGGCGTGTCGAGCGACCTGACGCCGATCAAGCCGGCGATCGAGGACTTCAAGCCGACGATCGTCTTCAACTTGATGGACGCCTTTGCCGACGTCGGCACGTTCGATCAGAACGTGGTGAGCTATCTGGAGCTGCTGCGGGTGCCTTACACCGGGTGCAATCCCCGCGGCATGACGCTCACCCGTGACAAGGCCCTCGCCAAGAAGTTGATGGCCTACCACCGCATCCCCGTGCCCGACTTCTGTGTCGTCCCGCTCAACCACAAGCCCAAGCTGCCGAAACGTCTCAAGTACCCGCTGATCGTCAAATCGCTCACCTACGAGTCGTCCACGGGCATTTCGCAGGCGTCGGTGGTCTCGAACGACGAGCAGCTGAGCAAACGCGTGCAGTACATCCACGACACCATCCTGACCCCGGCGATCGTGGAGGAGTTCGTCGAGGGACGTGAGATGTATGTCGGCGTCATGGGCAACCAGCGGCTGCAGGTACTGCCGGTGTGGGAGATGTCGTTCGCGAAGATGACCGATCAGCACTGGAAGATCGCCACCGATCGGGTCAAGTGGAGCGTCACCTACCAGAAGAAGCACGGCATCGACACGGGACAGGCGGAGCTCGCCGACGGCGTTGCCGAGAAGATTCAGCACCTGGCCAGGCGCGTGTTTCGCGCGCTCGACATGAACGGCTATGGCCGTATCGATTTCCGGATGACGCCGGAGGGAAAGATCTACGTCATCGAGGCAAACCCGAATCCACAGCTCGCCCAGGACGAGGACTTCGCGCAGTCGGCGAAGAAGGCGGGCATGCCGTACGGGCGCATGCTCGAGCGGATCATGGCGATCGGGTTGCAGTGGCAGCCGACGCGCATGGCTTACACCCCAGAGGGATAGCCGCGGACGCGAGCCACGGAAAACACAGAATAGGTTGGCCGCAGAAGGCACGGAAGACGCAGAGATGCCGCACGGGGAGGATGGTCGGGATGTGTGCGGCGACCATCCTCGCCGTGCGGCTCATCTGTGTTTTCTGTGTCCTTCTGTGGCCAAACCAATCTGAGTCTTCTGCGGGCGACGATTGTCGGCCGGCGACGTGCCTTCCAGCAGGTGGGCGCGGCTCCCAGGCGGAGTCGCGCTGAGGCGTTGATCCCACTGGCGTAACGTAGCGGCCATCGCCGCGCGCGCCTCCGTCAGTTCGCGAATGCGCTCGTCCATCTGTTGCAGCAGGCGCCCACCGTATGCCCGCACCTGATCGCACGGCGCCCCGCCGTCGTCGCGCACGCATAGAAAGCGTGCGATCTCCTTCAACGGAAAGCCGAGGCGCGCGGCGTTCTGAATGATGCGGATCCGCATGACCGCGCCCTCCGGGTACTCGCGATAGCCGCTCGGGCGGCGCGGCACGCGCGGCAGCAGGCCGAGGCGTTCGTAATATCGGATGGTGTCGGGCGTCAGCCCGGTCGACCGCGCAAGCTCGCCGATACGCATCTATTTCCTGATCGTCATCGTATCGCCGGTGTGGTGCTCCCGGATCTGATAGCGCAGGAACTCGTGAATCGCGGCGCGCGCCTCGTCGTGGCTCGTCCTGATTCGCACCCGGCCGCCGCGTTCGGTGTTTTCGTAGGTGTACGCGACGCGATCCTTGAGCCGCTGCAGCGCCGGCACTCCCGGAGGCACCTCCGCGTGGGTCGCGAACGGCTTGTCGAAGGCGCCCCGGGCGAAATCGGCGGCGATCTCTCGGAGGTGGGCGCGAATCTGGTCGCGACCCACGGTGTCGCGCGGGTCCTTGACCTCGACGCTGATGGTCCCGCCATCAGGTTCCAGCTGGAAGTGATGAGTCGTCGCGTCCTGATCGAAGCCCATCGCAACCTTGCCGCGGGCCATGGTTTCGGCGTCGCGCCGCATCTGCTCGACGTGCTGTTCGTGGGTCATGCCCGCGGGCATGGAGGGATGCTGCCCCAGGGCGAGCAGCAGGGTGGCTGTGGTGATCAACATGGGGCGATGCTAAACGTTGGAGCCGACTCCAGAGTCAAGCGCCGTTTCGCGCGGATCGCGGCACGCGTCAGGTCGGCTCCGCGCCGCCCATGACCGCGCGGCGGACCAGGTTGCGCAACAGCGGGATCTTGTAGCCGTTGTGTGCGAGCGGCACCGCTCCTTCGATGGCGATTTCCCCGGCGAGCTGGCCGGTCTCCCGGGTCCGCGCCTTGCCGCGCACCCCCTCTTCGACCCGCGCCAGCCGCCACGGTCGTGCCGCCACGCCGTTGGCGACGATTCGCATGCGCTCGATCGTGCCTCCGCTCAAGGCCGCCGTGGCGGCGACGCTCACCAGCGCGAAGTCCCACACGTTGCGATCGCGCACCTTCTCGAAGAAGAACTCCCGGCCGGCCCACGTGGAAGGGATCCGCACCGCGGTAAGCAGCTCACCGGGCTCGAGCGTCGTCAGGCGGGTGATGTCGAACCCCGGCCCGACGAAGTAGTCTTCGGCCGCGACCACCCGCTCGCCATCCGTGCCGCGAATCACCATTTGCGCGTCGAGCGCGATGAGCGCGGGGGCGGTATCCGACGGATTGACGGCGACGCAGCGGTCGGCGGCGAAGATCGCGTGCTCGCGATTGAGCGCCTGGGGCGTGTCGGCGTAACAGATGTTGCCGCCGGCGCGATAGCAGGGCCACCCGGCGCGGTAATACCAGCAGCGGGCGTCCTGGGTGAGGTTGCCGCCAAGCGTTCCCTGGTTGCGAATCTGCGGCGACGCGGCGGATTCGGCCGCGTGCAGCAGGATGCTGAAGCGCTCGCGCACCACCGGATGCCGCACGACCTCGGTCAGCGTCGTCATCGCGCCGATCTCGAGCGCGTCGCCCTCGGCGCGAATGCCTTTGAGCTCTGCCACTCCACTGAGATCGAGGACGTAGCGCGGCCGCTTGATGCGATCCTTCAGCCAGTCGAACGAGTCGAGCCCGCCGGCCAGCACCCACGCGTCGCGCCGGTAACGATCGAGCAGCGCCACCGCGTCGGCCACCGACCCAGGCTGCAGCAGCTCGAACGCCGGCATTACATCTCTGATGACTGCCATAACTACACATGCGCGCGAAGCGCTTCATGCATCCGGCGGCCGTTCTCGAGCGACATCAGCACGATGTCCGGACTCACCGGCGCACGACGGAAGACATCTACGCCGACGGCGCTCGCGATCGCGTTCAGCACGGCACCGTAGCCGGCGCCGACCGGCGGCTCGCCCACGCCACGGGCGCCGACGGGCGTTTCCGGATCAGGCAGATCGAGCGCAATCGTCGGCATATCTGCCGGGATGTCGAGGATCGTGAGCGGTTTGTTGTAGTGAAATCGTCGCGCCAGCGAGAGGCCGTATTGCGGGTCGTACACGAGCTTCTGGCACAGCGCGTGTGCGACGCCGAGGCAGACGCCGCCGTTGATCTGCCCGTGCAGGCTGCGAGGGTTCACCACCATCCCGACGTCGGCGACGCTCAGGAAATCCACGAGCTGCACCTTGCCCGTCTCGACATCCACTTCGACCTCGGCGAACCCGATGACGAACGAGTAAGTGTCACCGTCGCGGGGGTACGCGTCCTTGGCGACGCCCATCAGACCAAGACCGACCAGACCCTTCGCCGCGGTCTTGGTCGTCGCGTGGACGTCTTGCGGCACGTCATGTCCGTCGTACCTGCCGCCGAGAGCGATGGCGCGCTCCGCGGCCTGCGCGTAGGTCAGTCCGCGGCCCGGATTGCCACGCCGATGCACGCGCTCGTTGCCGAGATCATAATCGTCCGCCGAGCCGCCCAGATCGGCGGCGGCGATCTCCTGCAGCTTGCGCTTCGCGTCCATTGCCGCCGCGTGATTGGCGCGCGTCATCGCGTGCGTCGTCTGGCTGCCGACCGAGAGGCATGTGTAGGGAAGACCCTTGCTCGTGTCGCCCCAGATGACGTCCACCTTGTCCCAGGGCATCACCAGAATGTCGGCGGCGACACGTGCGAGATCGATCACCGAGTGCGTCCCGAGGTTGCCAACGCCCGACTGCACGTAGAGTCGTCCGTCGGGACGAATCGTCATCAGCCCGTCGTGACCCACCGAGCCCGCGCCGTGCGGACCGACGGTGACGCCGACGCCACTGACCCTCGATCCCTGCCGCTTGCCGGCGCGCGCCTTGCGCTCGTGCCAGTTGAATTGCTGCATCCCACGATCGAGCGCTTCGCGCACGAACGCGCTGGTCACGTGGCGGCGCTGCGGGCCGTAGAGCGCCTTGCCGGCCGGCGCGTTGATCTTGCGGATCTCGACTTGATCGATGCCGAGCGCCGTCGCGGCTTTCGTGATTGCCGGCTCGATGATGCCGTTGGCCTGCATCGGCCCGGGCGATCGCTGCTGCGTCCGCGGCGGCGTGTTGGTCAGGACGTTCACCGCGCGCCAGCGCATCGCTTCGGGCTGATAGATGAGCGAGGCGGCGTTGCCGGCCGAGCGGTGATCGCCCATCGGCCCGTACGGCCCGTTGTCCTGGACGATGAAGAGATCGAGCGCGGCGATGCGGCCGTCGGCGCGGAGGCCGATCTTGACGCGGCCGGTCATGTTGGTCCGCGCGCGTCCGAAGTAGCTCTCTTCTTCGCGGCTCACGCGCATCATCACCGGCGCGTTGACCTTCTTCGACAGGAGCGCCGGAATCGACATCGACACGGCGCCGCCGCCTTTGCTCCCGAAACCGCCGCCGGTGTACTCGCAGATCAGCACGACATCGGCCGGCTGGATGCCGCACCAGCGCGCGATGCCGTCGACGGTGCGCTGCACGCTCTGGGTCGAGGCATGCAGATACAGCTTGCTGCCGCGCCAGTAGGCCATCGCGCTGCGGGTTTCCATCGGATGATGCCCGGTGGACTGCACGACGAAGGTCTCATCGACAACGTGCGCCGCGTTCTTGAACCCGGCTTCGAGATCGCCGAACGACCACTCTTCCGTCGCTTTGCCGAGTGGCATGCGTCCCTGCTGTTCCTCGGCGAAGTCCTCGGCCGTCCACTTGAGCGTCTGCAGCTGCGGTCGCGGCTGCTGTCCCGGCGGTGCGGGCGGCGCGCCCGGAGCGGGTGGCGGCGCCGGAATCCAGACGTTGCCTTCCGTCCGGGCATTGGGACTGCCGGGCCGCAAGCTCTCGATCGGATCGACGACGAAGGGAAGCGGCTCGAGATCGAGATGAATGCGCTCGATCGCCTCGGCCGCGGTGAGCTCGTCAGCGGCGGCGACGGCGAGAATCGGCTCGCCGGCGTAGAGCGGTTCGTTGGTCAGCGCGCGTTCGGCGCCGCCGAGGTCCGGCAAATCGTTCGCGGTGAGAATGCCCTTCACTCCAGGCATTACCAGCGCCTCGCGCGTGTCGATGCCCACCACGCGCGCGTGCGGCATCGGGCTGAGGAGCAGCTTCGCGAAGAGCATCCCGTCGGCGCGAAAGTCTTCGGCGTACCGCGCTTTGCCCGTGACCTTGGCGACGAGATCGGGCGGCGTGTAGTTTCGACCGACTAGCTTGTCAGCCATGTGGCCCTCCGCCCGGGATCGCGCAGGTACTCGGCGCCGCGCGCGAGCGCCGTGAGAATCTTGTCGTAATCCTGGCAGCGGCAAAGATTGCCGGAGACGCCATGCGCGATCTCCTGGCGCGTCGGCGTCGGATTGGTTTTGAAGAAGCCGACTGCCGCCATCACGAATCCGGGCATGCAGAACGCGCACTGAAAGCCCTGCTCGTCGACCACGGCCTGCTGCACCGGGTGGAGCGTGCCGTCAGGGGCGGCGAGCCCCTCGATGGTGGTGACCTTGCGCGCACGCACCGTGTGCGTGAGCACCGAGCAGGCGTAGTGCGGCACATCGTCGATGAGCACGGTGCACGCGCCACATTCGGCACGGTCGCAGCCGAGCTTGGTGCCGGTCAGCCCGAGCTTGTAGCGCAGCGTCATCGCCAGCGTTTCCTGCTTCATCACGTCGACGCGGCGCTGCTCCCCGTTGACCACGAGTGTGATGAGTCGATCGGCGGTCCCGGGCGGCGATGCCTGGCCGCTGACGGCGTTTCCGCCGCGAAACAGGAAGCTGGCGGAAGTGGCGACAGTGCCCGCCCCGATCACCCCTTTGATGAAGTTGCGGCGCGAGAAGGCGTGGGTCGCGTCCATGCCACGGATTTTACTCCCGGAGCCGCAGACCGACTCGAGCGAACGCCACAGATGACGCGGAAGCGGGGCCACTGAAGATCAGCGGGACACAGAGGATCACAGACATTTGCTTCTGTGTCATCTGTGTCATCTGTGGCTTCTTGGCGTCTGTGGCTTCTGTGGCCCTGGCTCCCTCGTGCGCGGCTGCTTTTCTGCTTTTTCTTCTGTGGCCTCAGTGGCCTTTTCTTCGGTGGTTTCGGCGGCCGTAGCGCGCTGCGGTCGTGCCGGATAGAATAGGCGCCCTCAGGAGACCGGAATGTCACACAACCGCAACGGTTTGATGCTGCTGGCGTTTGCGCTGGCCCTAGGCGTGCCGATGTTCGCGCAAGCCCCGGCGTGGCCCAATGTTCAGCCGACGAATGAATTGCCCAATCCTTTCGAAACGATCTCCGGCTACTTCCAGCTGCCCGCGGGACGCACGTGGGGGTCCACGAGCGCGGTGGACGTGTCGCCCGATGGAAAGATCGTCTGGGTGGCCGAGCGCTGCGCAACCAACTCGTGCTGGGACGCCGCGAAACGCGTGATGTCGCCGCTCGATACCGTGTTCTCGTTCGAGGCGGGGACCGGAAAACTCATCAGGAGCTTCGGCGCCGGCATGCTCGTCTTTCCGCACGGCATTCACGTCGATCGCGACGGCAATGTGTGGGTGACCGATGGCAACGACAACCTTCCACGCCGTGGCCGCGGGGATGCGCCGGATGCGCCGTTGCCGCCGCCGCCCGACAAGGTCGTCGGCCATCAGGTGATCAAGTTCAGCCCTGAAGGCAAAGTCCTGTTGACGCTGGGCAAGGCGGGTGGCAATCCGGCCGACAACGTGGCGGAT
The DNA here is from genome assembly GCA_963807105.1 of uncultured Acidobacteriota bacterium. GTDB lineage: Bacteria > Acidobacteriota > Vicinamibacteria > Vicinamibacterales > UBA2999 > DASPWV01. The sequence goes on from CAWEAM010000009.1 coordinate 739,317, forward strand.
CCGGCGTCGTTCTATCAGCCGAACGACGTGATCACGCTCCCCAACGGCGACATCCTCGTTGCTGAAGGGCACAACAACCCGACGATCAGCCACCGCATCGCGCGCTTCGATCGCTCGGGCAAGTACCTCTCGTCGTTTGGCAAGCGCGGCACCGGCTCCGGCGAGTTCATGCAGCCGCATGGGCTTGCGCTCGACTCGCAGGGACGTCTCTTCGTCGCCGATCGCGGCAACAACCGCGTGCAGGTGGTCAGCACCGACGGCAAGTGGATTGCCGACTACCCGCAGTTCAGCCGTCCGAGCGGCGTGTTCATCGACAGGAACGACATGCTGTATTCGGCGGATTCCGAGTCGGGCTCGGTGAACCCGGATCACAAGGCGTGGGTGCGCGGGATTCGCGTCGGCAGCGCCAAGGACGGCAAGGTCATGTACTTCATTCCCGATCCGCAGAAGGATGTGATGCAGGGGACGCTGGCGGCGGAGGGTGTGGCGGTGGATGCGGCCGGCAATATCTACGGCGCGGAAGTCGGGCCGCGGCAGGTCCAGAAATACGTGATGAAGAAGAAATAGTTGGGCGAGTTGGTGCTCTGCGACAGATCACGGAGAGCGATCGCCTGGCTGGCGGCCGCGGTGCTCGTTGCCGCGGCCGCGGAGTCCATCCCTGCGATCCGGCTCACTTTCACGCCAGCGGACATCGAGCGCGCGCTTGCGATCGCGCGTGACAGGGAAACCGAGCGGGCGCGGCTTCATGCGCGGTACATCCACGCCCTCAACGACGCGACCGTCCAGAGCGTCGAAGTCATCACCGAGTTCAGGCGGGTCGTCCTCCTGGCGGAAGACCGCATTCTGAAAGGCGATCGCGGGTTTGCCTACAGCACGCGTCTCGCGGAGGAGGCGCTGCAGCCGTGGAAAGGGCGCGTCTCGGTGGTTGCGCGGCTGCGGTTCCATCCGCTCAACACGTATGTCAGCCTGCCGGACATCGACGTCGCGCTCGATGGGCCGCGCGCGGCCGAGGCGCGGATTGGTGTCCTGAAGGATCCGATCCTGGCCTTGGCGTCAGGAAAGCAGGGCGAACGCGTGCCGTTGATGGGCGCGGTCGCCGAAGCGGTCTTCGAAGCGGCGGTGATCGGGCAGACCGCGCGGACCGCGACGGTCAGACTCGACGGCCGCGAGGTCGGCCGGGTGACCCTGGACTTCGGCGCCGTGGAGTAGCGGTCTCCGGAACCTCTCATCGCGAACGCCGTTCCAGCCAGCGTCACGCGCCGGCGTCCCGACGCCGCGTCCGTCCCGAGCACGCCGCACTACAATGGGCGGGCGATCTCTCTCCGTGTCCACCGTTCTTCGGGATCTGCGTTACGCGGCGCGCGGCTTTCGCCGCTCACCGGGCTTTGCCGCCGCGGCGATTCTTTCGCTTGGCATCGGCATCGGTGCGACTACCGCGATCTTCAGCGTCACGAGTGCGCTGTTGCTGCGGCCGCTGCCTTACGCGGATGCGGATCGGCTCTTCATTCTGTGGAACCGTTCGCCGGGTCTCGGCATCAGCGAAGACTGGTTCTCGACGGCACAATACTTCGACATCAAGAACGGGACGACCTCGTTCGAGCAGGTTGCGCTGGCGATTGGCGCCAACTACAACCTGACCGGCGACGGCGCTGAGCCTGAGCGCGTGGGCACGATCCGAGTGACCTCGAACCTGCTAGCGATGCTCGGCGCACGGGCAGCCACCGGCCGACTGTTCGTGACCGCAGACGATGACGGCGGGGCCGCCGGTGTGGCGGTGCTGGGCCATGGCACGTGGCAGCGCCGATATGGAGGCGACTCGCGGATCGTCGGGCGGACGATCGTGCTGAACGGGCTTCCATACCTGGTCATCGGCGTGCTTCAGGAGCGCTTCGATCTTCCACGCGAGGTGATGCCGACGCTCGGCGTGGTGGAGCACGCTGAGATTCTCATCAATCTCCCACTGGCTGCCGACGCGGTCAGCATTCGTACGCGCGAGGATTACAACATCCTCGCCAAGACGCGCGCCGGCGTGATGGCGGCCGAAGCGCAGGCGGAGCTCGACACGCTCACCGTCCGTCTGCGCCGCGATCATCCGGAGGTGTATCCGGGCAACAGCGGCCTGACCTTCAGCGCCGTGCCGCTTCAGGAGCAAGTGGTCGGGCAGGTTCGCCGATCGCTGCTCGTACTCGTCGGCGCTGTGGCGCTGGTGCTGCTGACGGCTTGCGCCAACGTCGCCGGGCTTCTCGTCGCGCGCGCGGTCGGCCGGCAGCAGGAGATGGCCGTGCGCGTGTCGTTGGGCGCGACCGGCCGCCGGATTGCGGCGCAGGTGATGGCCGAAAGCGCGCTGCTGGCGCTTGCCGGCGGCGTCGCCGGTCTGGCGATCGGTCTGCTGGGTCTCGAGGCGATCCGCGCGCTCGGCGCTGCGAGCGTTCCGCGTCTCGGTGAGATCGAGCTCAATCTCGCCGTGCTGACCTTTACGCTCGTGGTGTCGCTCGCCTCCGGCGTACTGTTCGGCAGCCTCCCGGCGCTTCGCCTGTCGCGTATGCCGCTTTTTGCGACGGTGAAGGACGGCACGCGCCGAACTTCCTCGGGAGGCAGGGCGCTGGTTGCCGCGGAGATTGCGCTGTCGATCGTGCTGCTCATCGCTGCGAGCCTGCTGATTCGAAGCTTCGTCCAGCTGCAATCCATCCCGCCGGGATTCAATTCGGCGAGCACGCTCACGATGGAATTGACGATGAGCGGGCAGAAATACGCCGCCGCCCCGGCGGTGTTTGAAACGTATCGAAGGCTGTGGGAGCGGTTGGAGCAGCTGCCGGGCGTGGAAGCAGCGGGCGGCGTGTCGGCGCTGCCACTCAGTCAGATGATGTCGTGGGGGCCGATCACCGTGGAAGGGCGCGCGCTCGTTCCCGGCGAGGCGTTCATCAACGTCGACCAGCGGATGGTCGGTGGAGACTACTTCGCCGCGCTGCAGATTCCTCTGGTAGCCGGCCGCCTGTTCGGCGAGCACGACACGCGTGAGAGTCTGCGCGTCTCGCTCGTTGATGAGCACATGGCACGGCGGCTGTGGCCAGGCGAAGGCGCGGTTGGCAAGCGCGTGCGGATCGGCGGCGCCGATTCGACGGCGCCGTGGCTGACAATCGTCGGCGTGGTGGGACGCGTCAAGCAGGATGCGCTCGACGCCGAGTCGCGGATGGCGATGTATTTTCCGCACGCGCAGGTCACGACGCGCGCGATGAACGTGGTCGTACGCAGCGCGCGGGAGCCGGCGCAGCTGACCTCGGCGGTGCGAGAGGCTGTGCGCGCGATCGATCCCGATCTGCCGATGTACGGCGTGCGGACGATGGAGGATCGAGTAAGCGCGTCGCTGGCGCCGCGTCGGTTTGCGGTGCTGCTGCTGACTCTGTTTGCCGGCGTCGCGATGGGACTTGCGGTGATTGGCGTCTATAGCGTGCTGGCGTATGTGGTGAATCACGAGCGGCGCGCGCTCGGAATCCGGCTGGCGCTCGGCGCGACGCCGCGCGCGGTGCGGCTGTTCATCCTCAAGCAGGGTCTGGTCGTCACCGCGATCGGGACCGTCGTGGGCCTCGCGATCGCGGTGCTGGCCTCGCGACTTCTCGAAGGACTTCTGTTTGGTGTCGCGGCCCTCGATCCGTTGACCTTTGTCATCGTCCCGGTCCTGCTGACGCTGGCGGCGCTCGTCGCCGCCTATGTGCCGGCGCGCCGCGCGTCGCGGGTCGACCCGGTGACCTCGCTCCGGGCCGAGTGAGGGGTCGGGTCCGGACATCGGAATCAGACCGTCGCGCCCGCCCCGGAGCGCATCTTCCACCGTCGGCCGTCACGCTGCCTGGCCGAGAGAGCTATTCTTCACGATGTGAACTCGCCAGCTCGACTCGCCGCGTGTGCGTTGGTAGTGGCTGGGACCGCTCTCGCCGCCCATCAGCCCAGATCGCCCCGGTTCGACGTCGTCATTCGCAGTGGCACGGTGATCGACGGCACTGGAGGCGCGCCGTATCGCGCCGACGTCGGCATTGCCGGCAAGCACATCGCCCGGATCGGTAATCTCGCTGATGCCGAGGCGGCGACCACGATCGACGCCACCGGTCTCTATGTCACGCCGGGCTTCATCAATATCCATAGCCACGCAACGCCGGCCGCGCTCTCGTCGGCCGAGAACATGCTCACTCAGGGTGTGACGCTCGAGATCCTCAATGCCGACGGTGGTGGCAGCCTCGACATCCGGAACCAGCTCGAAGACATCGCAGCCAGCGGCCTTGCGCTCAACATCGGCGCCAACGTCGGCTTCAACAGCGCCTGGACCGCCGTCGTCGGCGAATCCGATCGCCGTCCGGCCGCCGGCGAAGTCGCGAAGATGCGCGCGCTGCTCTTGACCAATCTCGAGGGCGGAGCGTGGGGGGTATCCGCAGGACTGGACTACAAGCCCGCTTACTTCGCCACGACCGAAGAAGTCGTCAACGTCGTCCGCGCGGCGGCGCCGTGGCGGACCATCTTCACCAATCACGATCGCCTCACTCCGGAGGCCGGCTACAGCTCGCGCGCGGGCATGTCAGAGACGATGGCGATTGGCGCGCGCGCCGGGCTCGTCCCGGTGATCACGCACATGAAGGTGCAGGGTCGCGAGCAGGGAACAGCCTCGGCCTTCCTCAAGACGATGAGCGACGCGACCGCGCAGGGACGGTTCACCGCGGCGGATGCCTATCCGTATCTGGCCGGACAGTCGGGTCTAGGCGCGCTCATCATTCCGGGTTGGGCCCAGGACGGCGGCCGGGAAAAGATGCTCGAGCGATTTCGCGATCCGGCGCTTCGCGCGAAGATCGTTGCCGAAGCCGAGGAAGCGATGGCCGCGCGCTTCGGCGGGCCGCAGGGCGTATATATGCCGGCGCTCGAGCGCGAGCTCACCGACGTGATGAAAGAGCTCGGCGTCTCAGGAGGCGAGGCGCTGCTGCGCGTGCTGGAGAAGGACAACACCGGCGCGATCCTTCGCTTCGGGATCGAGGAGGATCTCGTGAAGATCCTGCAGCATCCGACGACCTCGGTGGCGTGCGACTGCGGCGCCGCACTACCAGGTCGCGCCAGCCACCCGCGCTACTATGGCACCTACCCGCGCGTTCTCGGACGCTACGTTCGTGAGACCCGAGCGCTCACGTGGCCCGATGCGATCCGCAAGATGACGCTGCTGCCGGCGGCGACGATCGGGCTCGTCGATCGCGGCGCGATCGCCGTGGGCATGGCGGCGGACATCACGGTCTTCGATCCGACGACGGTGATCGATCACGCAACCTTCGAGCAACCCACGCTCAAATCCGACGGCATCCGCCACGTGATCGTCAACGGCCGGCTGGCGTTGCAGGATGGAACGGTGACCGGTCAGCAGGGCGGCCGGGTGCTGTTGCGCACCAGGAACATGCCGAGCCGCCTCGTCGACATGTCGGGTGCGCGGGGGCTGGTCGTGAACATGACCACGCCCGACAAGGAGCGCGACTGGCGGGTCGACATCGATGTCGCTCAGCGCGGCGAAGCACGCGCGAACGGCCGGTTGAACGCGCTCAGTCTGGTCTTCGGGCGGAACCAATCGGACGGGACGGCGGAATCGCGGATGTCGATTCAATCTGTCGCGCTCGGTTCGCTACAGGTATCAGGCAACTGGGCGACGATCACTGCACGAGCCACGCTGACGAGTGGCCTTCGAACCGCGGAGGAAGTGACGATTAGTTTGATCGTCGAAGGCGCCGATCCGTGGGCCGATGGTGATGCGAGTGTGACGCTGCGGATCGAAGAACTCAACGGATCGTGGAATCTCCGTCTGCCGTCTGCGAGCGTGCGAATCACGCAGTAAGAGGAGGGGACAGGTCATAACGGCTGCGGTTTGGTGCGAACTGTTCGCCAAAGCTGCATCCGTTACGACCTGACCCGTCCGGACCTCACCCGGTCCGCCGCTACTGTGTCGACGTCGTCGCGACCGCGCGCACCGGCGTCAACGGCGCCGGCTTGAGCGCGCTCACTCCGATCTTGTCGTAGAGTGCCGGGAACTCAGTGATCAGCGCGTTGGTCTCCTGCACCACTTTCATCAAGTCCTCGCGCGACTCGTTGGTCGTGCGCGACTGCTGCGCTGTCGGCAGCGACGTCGAGTTCATGACCTGACCCTTGGTCTGGCCGATCGTCCCGCGGACGTTTGGGTTCTGGCCGCCGCCGAAGCCGCCGCCGCCACCGCCCCCGCCGCCACCCGGACCACCCTGACCCGCCTGCTGGCCCGGCGCCGGCACACCGAGACGCCGACGCAGGTCGGCGAGTCTTTTCGAGGTCTCGCCGATTGCGCTCGTGCCCGCGGCCGGCACATTCGATGCCCGCTTGACCACATCCTCGAGCGCCTGCAGCTGCCGGCTCAGCTCGGTGACGGCATCGGCAGCCTCGTTCGACGTGCGCTGCAATTCGTGCAGCGCCAGCGCCGTGTCGTGCCACGTCTTGCGTTCTGCGTCCGTCATCTGCACCGCCGTGTCGGCGATGACGCGCACCGGCTTGGTGGCGACTTCCTTGCCCTCCACGAGCAGCGCGACGCGGTATTCACCCGGCAGCACGCTCGGCCCGTTGAGACCGCCGGGCCCGCCGGCGCCGCCGCCACCGCCACCACCGCCTCCACCGCCCTGCTGCGGAGTCGCGGGTGGCGGGAGCGGCTGATGCCGCAGATCCCACGCGATCCGGTTGAAACCAGCCTTCCGCTTGTCGCGCACGGCATCGCCGCTGATCTCGCGGACGGTGTTGCCGGAGGGGTCACGAATCTGCAGCGCGACGTCCTTGGCTTCGCTGCGCAGGTGATAGGTGATGAGCGCGCCGTAGTCGGGATTCTTCCCGCGGAACGGCTTGTCGGTGACGAACCCGCGATCGTTCGCCAGGTTGTATTGCATCGCCGGCCGGATGTCGAACAGGAACGACTGCGCGCGCCGCGCCTCGGCCGCCTGCTGGATCGGCGTCGCGTCGTCGAGAATCCAGAGGCTGCGTCCATGCGTCGCGACGATCATGTCGTTGTCGCGCGGATGAATCACCACCTCGTGAATCGGCACCGTCGGCAGGTTCGTGCGCAGCCGATCCCATGTGCCACCGCGATCAGGCGTGACGAACAAGCCGAACTCGGTTCCCGCATAGAGCACGTTCGGGTTCTTCGGATCCTCGGCGATGGTCGTCACCACCTGACCCTTCGGAATCCCCTCACTGATCGAACGGAATGTGTTGCCGCCGTCGGCGCTGGCGTAGAGGTAGTTGTTGAAGTCGTCGTTCCAGTGACCGTCGAAGGCGACGTAGACCGTGTTGGGATCGTGCGCGGAGGCCACCAGCCCGGACACATAGCCGTTCTTCGGGCCGTTGGTGAACTTCGACGAGATATTGGTCCACGTCTTGCCGCCGTCCTTGGTCATCTGTACCGAGCCGTCGTCGGCGCCGGCATAGACGACGCCGGCTTGCTTAGGCGATTCGACCAGCTGCACAAGGTTGCCGTACGACTGCACGCCGTCGTTCCGGGCGATTCTGACGTCCTTGCTCACCACGCCCATGAGCGAGAGGCCCTCGCGATCGACTGCCTGGGTGATGTCGGGGCTGACCGCCGTGAACGACTGCCCGCCGTCGGTCGATTTGAACACCTTGTTGGCGCCGACGTAGATCGTCTTTGGATCGTGCGGCGAGATGTGGATCGGCGTGTTCCAGTTCCAGCGGAGAGGCGGCTCGCCGCGTCCGGGCAGCGGCCGGATCGCCTTGCGCTCGTTGGTCACGCGATCGACGCGAACGATGTTGCCGTCCTGCGACTCGGCGTAGATGATGCGCGGATCAGTGGGATCGATGACCGCTTCGAAGCCGTCGCCGCCCTGGATCTGGTTCCAGTCGTCGTTGACGATGCCGTTGCGGCTGCGCACGGCGCTCGGCCCGCACCACGTGTAGTTGTCCTGCATCCCGCCGCACAGGTTGTACGGCGTCGCCATGTCGTAGCCGACGTGGTAGTACTGCGCGAGATCCAGGTTGTAAATCCCTTCCCACGTCTTGCCCCGGTCGAAGCTGATGCCGAGCCCGCCGTCGTTGCCGTCGATGATGTGGTTGGGGTTGTTCGGATTGATCCACATCGCGTGATGATCGGAGTGCATCGTGCCGTTGTCGACGAACGTCTTGCCGCCGTCGTCGGAGATGTGCAGCTGCACGCCGAGGACGTAGACGCGGAGGTCGTTGGTCGGATCGATGCGAATCTGGCTGAAGTACATCGGCCGCGGGTTGACGTTCGACATCTTGCGCCAGCTCAGTCCGGCATCGTCGGAGCGGTAGGTGCCGCTCTCGGTGGGGTGCTCGATGCGGGCGTAGACGATGTTCGAATTCTTCCGATAGATGTCCATGCCGATGCGCCCAAGTGGTCCCTCCGGCACACCGTTGGTGAGCTTGGTCCAGGTCCGTCCGCCATCGCTGGTCTTGTGGATCGCGCTTCCGGGTCCGCCGCCGTTCATGCCCCACGTCGCGCGGCGACGCTGATAGGTGGCCGCGTAGAGCACCTTGTTGTTCGATGGATCCTGCACCAGCTCGGTGGCGCCGGTGTCCTCGTTGACGAAGAGCACGTTGGTCCACGTCAGGCCGCCGTCGGTGGTCTTGAACACGCCGCGCTCCTTCGACGCGCCATAGAGGCTGCCGAGTGCGGCGACGTACACGACATCGTGATCGATCGGGTCGATGATGATCCGCGCGATGTGCTTCGAGTCGCGCAAGCCCATATGCTTCCACGTCTGTCCGCCGTCGATCGACTTGTAGACGCCGTTGCCCCACGATCCGCTCTGCCGGTTGTTGTTCTCGCCGGATCCCACCCAGACCGTGTTGGCGTCGTCCGGCGTAATCGCGACGTCGCCGATTGAGACGACGTCGTCAAGATCGTCGAACAGCACATCCCAGGTCGTGCCGTTGTTGGTGGTCTTCCACAAACCGCCTGTCGCCGCGCCGACATAGAACACGGCCGGGTTGGTTTCGAGAACGGCGAGGTCGTCGATTCGTCCGCCCATCGTCGCGGGACCGATGTTGCGGAACGTGAGACCGCCGAAGGTGTCGGCCGGCGCGGCCCCACGCGTCTGTCCTTGACCAAGCACAGGACCGCCGAGTGTCGCGATGACGGCAGCGGCGATCAACAGTCGAGGCATGATGCGGCGAAAACTCATGTACTCCTCCAGCAAGGCGGGACTGTACCACAACGGCCGTATTGCGGCCGTGCAGGCGAATTGATCGGCTGCGCAGTTTTTACGCGGCACGGACGTCTCGAAGACGACGCGTGAGTCCTGCGGGCGCGCACGCGATGGTCCCGTGCTTGCAGCACCAAGACTCCACGACGAGGTGGGCCTCGCGTCGAGCTCGTCGTTCATCAGGAGGAAACATGAGACATACGTTCGTTGGCTCTGCAATCTTGAGCCTTGCATTCGCGGCCGTGCTGGGCGCGCAAGCGCCGTCGCAGCCACCGCCATCACCGCAGCCACCGTCACCGGCTACGCGGCCAGCGCAACCGCCGTCGCAGGCGGCCAGCGCGACAGAGATGACGATCGTCGGTTGTCTGGCTGAAGACACAACCGCGCCGGGAACGTTCATCCTCACGGTGAGTCCGCCCTCAGACGCGGCACGCACCTCCGGCGCTCCCGGAGCGCCCGACGCGACACGCGCCACTGGCGCACCGGGCGAGCCGGCTGCGCGCGCGGCAGGCGCTGCGACACAGGCGGCGAAGTACAAGATCACCGGACTCGCTGCCGATCAGTTGAAGCCGCACTTGAACCATCAGGTGGAGTTCAAGGGCAAGGCGAGCGCAAGCGCCGCCGCGCCGGCGGCGCCTCCGGCCGAGGCGGCCGCGACGGCGCGTCCGACGGAGTTCCAGGCGTCGGCCGTTAAGATGGTCAGCGCCACCTGTCCGCCCGCGAAGTAGAAGTAGTCGTTCCACGAGTCAAACGCATGCGCTGATACAATCCGGCACATGCGTTTGACTTTGTTCTCCACAAGCGCTGCACTCATTCTCGCCGCGTTCGCCGCGTTCGCCGCGTTCGCCGCGTTCGCCGTCTCGCCGATCGACGCGCAGAAACCAGTTGCCAAACACGAGAACGCGGTTCTCGATCTCTGGGCCGCCGGCAAGCCGGCATTCGGCGTCTTCGTGCCCAATGAGAACCCGCCGGCAAGAGGTCAGGGACGCGGAGAGCCCGGCGCCCCGCGGTCGAAACCGGTCTACAGCAAAGCGGGCGGTGCAAAACTCGCAGTTAATTCGCTTTACGACTACGTCTTCCTCAATCTCGAAGGCAGTTACGATGCGACGGCGGTCAAGGCCATCGCGGAGGGCCTGCGCAGCCCGCAGGCGACGAGCCGCAAAACGCTCATCGTGCGCATCCCGCCGTTTCACGAAGACGCCGCGGCCGGCGCAGCGCGCATCAAGGAGGCGTTCGATCTCGGCGCCGATGGTGTGACGGTGCCGCACGTCGAAAACGTTGCCGAGGCGAAACAGATCCTGGCGGCGTTTCAGGCGGCCAAGGCAAACGTCTGGTCGCCGTCGAATCCGGCCGGCGAGAAGATTGCGATGCTGATGATCGAGGATCCGGGCGGCCTCGCGCAGGTCAAGGAGATCGCGGCGCTGCGCGGTATCAGCATGCTCGCGTGCGGTATCGGCAGCATGACGCAGGCGCTCGGCGGCGATCGCCAGAAGGGCGAGGAGGCGACGCAGCAGGTGCTCGCCGAAACCAGGCGCGTCAAGGTGCCGAACATGCTCACGGCCAACGCCCAGGACGTGGAGAAGCGGATCAAGGAAGGCTTCCTCGCCTTGCTGATGCAGGGTGCTCAGGCCGACGACGCGATCGAGATCGGCCGCGCCGCCGCCGGCCGCTGAACGGTCCCGCCAACGTTTTCTCCCGCTTCATCGTCTTATTACCGTGACGGATATATAATTCCGTCACGGTAATAACATGGACAAGCCACGCCATCCGCCGGGCGGCGCCGCGCCGCTGACGCCGGCTGTGTTTCATATCCTGCTCGCGCTGGCCGACGGCCCGCGGCACGGCTACGCCATCATGCAGGCGGTGGAAGAGTCGTCGGGCGCCAGCATGGGTCCGGGCACGATTTACGGATCGCTCCAGCGCATGGAAGAGGCCGGGCTGGTCAGGGAAGTCGCCGCCGCGGGCGACGATCGGCGGCGCCTCTTCGCGCTCAAGCCGGCGGGTCGCGCCGCGCTGCAGGCCGAGGCGCAGCGCGTGTCGCGACTCGCGGCGCTCGTCCGGGCGAGGCGGCTCGTGCCGCGGGAAACCTGACATGCGCCACGCCAACCGCTCGCGCCGCCTCTATCGCGCGCTGCTCGGCGTCTACCCTCGCGAATTCCGCGAGCGATTTGCCCGCGACATGGAGTCGGACTTTGCGGACCTGCTCTCGTCGCGGGGACGGCTCGGCGCATGGTCCAAGGCGCTGCGCGATCTGCTGCGCGCCCTGCCTCTCACCTATGCGGACGCTCGCGCCGAGCGTCGCCGCCTTGCACGCCTGCGAGGGTTCGAGCCCAGCCGCGGAGATACCTACATGGCCTCGCTCTTCTTCGACTTCCGTCACGCGCTGCGCGGCTTGCGCAAGTCGCCGATTTTCACGATCGTAACGGTGATCACGCTCGCCCTCGGCATCGGCGCCAACAGCGCCATCTTCAGCCTGATCAACGCCGTGCTCCTGCGGCCGCTGGCCTACCACGCGCCGGACCGCCTCATGCTGATTCACGAGGTCCTCCCGCAATCCAACGTGCCGCGCTTCGGCGTCTCGCCGCCCGACTTCCTCGACCTGGCGCAGTACCAGCGCTCGTTTGCCGATCTCGGTATCTTCCGGCTGCGGGCCTTCGAACTTGCCGGGACTGGCGAGCCCGAGCAGGTGCCCGGGCTGCAAATGTCGGCGGCGGTGTTCGCGGCCCTGGGCGTCAAGGCGACGATCGGCCGCACGCTCGCGGCGGCCGACGAGCAACAGAACGCGGCAGTCGCGGTGCTCAGCCACGGACTCTGGCAGCGGCAGTTCGGCGGACGCCCCGAGGTTATCGGCGAGCGCATCACCCTGGATCGTCAGCCGTACACCATCGTCGGCGTGATGCCGGCCAGCTTCGAATGGCCGAAGCGCGGTCCTTACCCGAACGGCGAGCGGGCCGATGTGTGGGTTCCGCTCGTGTTCAATCCCTTCGAGCGCCAGGCGCGCGGGATGTTCTACAACCACAGCGTGATCGCGCGCCTTCGAGACAACGTTACGGCGGAGCAGGCCGCCGAGGAGATGGCGGCCTTGACGCCACGTATTCGCGAAAACTACCCAACCGCGCTCAAGAACACGCAGTTCTCGTTGATCGTTCAGGCCACGCCGTTCGTCGACGAAGTCTCGGGTCAGGTTCGCCGGCCGCTGCTGATTCTGCTGGGGGCGGTCGTCCTCGTCTTGCTGGTTGCCTGTGCGAACGTGGCCAATCTGGTATTGAGCCGTACCGTCGCGCGTCAGCGCGAGATTGCGGTACGGGTTGCGCTGGGAGCGGCCAGGCATCGTCTCTTCCAGATGCTGCTGGTCGAGAGCCTCACGCTCGCCTGCGCCGGCGGTGTTCTCGGCTTGCTGCTCGGATCGTGGGTGGTGCGCGCGATGCCCGCCGTCATCGCGACCAGCCTGCCAGGGGTGAGCGACGTGACGCTCGATGCGCGCGTGGTCGCCTTCACGTTCGCGCTCTCGCTGCTGACCGCCGTCGTGTTCGGCGCGACGCCGCTCGTTGCCGGGTCGCGCCGCGAGCTCCACGATCTGTCCCGCGACGGCGGCACGCGCACGACGGGCGGCCGCCGCCAGCATCGGGTGCGGCGCAGCCTGGTCGTCGCGAGCGTCGCTTTCGCGTTCGTGTTGCTGGTGGGCGCCGGGTTACTGATTCGCAGCTTCAACGCGCTCACCTCGGTCGACCACGGCGTCCGGCCCGAGAACGTCCTCACCATGCGCGTGTCGCTGCCGGCGGCCGGCTATCGCGAACCCGCCCGTTCGCGTGCCTTCTATCGCAACCTGCAGGAAAGCCTGCTTGCGATCCGGGGTGTGCGCACCGCGTCGGTCTCGACCGACGTGCCGATTCGCAGCGACGGCGAGCGGCGAGCCTTCACGCCCGAGCGGCAGGGCGAGGCGGGTGGACTGCCGCCGAGCGTTGCGGTGACCTGGACGCAAGGCGACTACTTCGGCACATTTGGGATTCCCATCATCCGCGGTCGCGCGTTTCTCCCGGAGGAACAGACCGAAAATCGCTCCGTCGCGATCGTGAGTCGCGCGCTCGCCAGCCGCTTCTGGCCCGGCGAGGACGCGGTAGGCAAGCGGCTCCGATGGGGAAGCGCCGGCCCGGTCAATCCGTGGATGACGATTGTCGGCGTGGTGGGCGATGTCGTCGATGGTCAGCTTGGCGTCGATCCCGTACTGCACGTCTACGTCCCGTACAGCGAACTCTCGGACGCGGTGCTCGCGGCGCCCATCATGGGTCTGGCGCGCCGCGTGATCATGGCGTTGCGGACCGATGCGGCCCCGTCGGCGCTCGTCGCTCCGGCGCGCGCCGCCCTTGCCACGCTCGATCCGATGCTCGCGGTGTCGGACGTGACGACCCTCGACGCAATCGTCGACGAGGCGTCGGCGCCGCAGCGCTTCAGTGCGTCGGTGCTCGGCGCGTTTGCCGCCGGTGCGCTGCTGCTCGCCGCCATCGGCCTCTACGGCGTACTCGCGTTCGGCGTCTCGCAGCGGACCAGGGAGATCGGCGTACGTCTCGCGCTCGGCTCGCCGCGCGGCGACGTCCTGCGCCTGATCGTGGGCGAAGGGATGATGCTCGCGGGCCTCGGCCTCGGGATTGGCGGTGTGGCGGCGGTCGCGGCGGCACGGCTCCTGACGACGCTGCTGTTCGAGACGAATGCCTACGATCCGTGGACGTTCGCGGTCGTACCGGTGCTGCTTTCACTCGTCGCGCTCCTGGCAGCCGTGGTGCCAGCGCGGCGTGCGTCGCGCGTGGATCCGATGCTGGCGCTACGAAGCGAGTAGGTCGCGGAAGTTCTGTTTCGTGATCTCGACCGTGACCGGCTGGCCCGGCGCGCCGAGTGGCCGAGCCGGCTGACCGTTGATCGTTACGCTGATGGTTGCGGGATTGCCGACGCGCAGCACCAACTCGTCACGCGCTTCGAGCGCTTGATTCTGGCCGGCCTGCAACAACTTGGCGAGCGCGGGCGTGCGGTCGGCCTTCGCCGAGACCCAGCACGGTCCGGTAATCGTCAGCTCCACTCGCAGCAGCTCGGGAATCAAGTTCGAGGCTCGCGCCGCGTCCGGTTCCACAGGCGGCGGTTCCGGTACGGGTGTCGCGTCGGCCGCCGCTGCTTCCGCGACCCCGACATCGTCGGCTGCGTCACCGCTCCGCGACGACCACGATAGATAGAACAACGCCGCCAACACCATGACGGCGGCGGTCAGCGCCGGCACCGGCAGCTTCCGCGGATCGATCACTATGGTGCGCATCCAATCGGCGTCGGTGGCGATGTAGACCGGTCTCGCAGGCGCAGGTTCGGAGGGCGGCGCCGGCGCGAGGGCTTCCATCTGCTGCATGTAGCTCTGGACCGTCTCCGACGGGTCGAGGTTGACCTCGCGCGCGTACTGCCGCAGGAAGCTTCGGGTGTACACGCCGCCCGGCAGCCGATCGAAGTCGTTGTTCTCGAGCGCTTCGAGCGTGCTTGGGGAAATCTTGGTGGAGCGCGCGAGATCCTGGAGGGTCAGGCGCCTCTGCATGCGTGCGCGCCGCAGCGAATCTCCTACGTCCATGCGCGTCACCTCGCCTCCTTCGATCTTACTGCTGGCGAGCGGCTGGCGCTTGGTCGCTGCACCCCTGCCGGCAGCTGATGAGCTCGGCGGCAGCTCGGCGGTGGTTGTCCGTCGAGTCAGGCGCGCAGCGAGATCGAAAAAGAATCGCGTATCGACGACGGCGCCCTACGTGACGCCGACCTCGTCCGCGGCAAGAGCGACATCTATCTGATTCTTCCGCGGTACCAGTTCACGGCGGCGGGCGTGTCTCAGCTGCCGTGGCAGATCAATGTCGGAGCGAATCTCGCCGCGCGTGAAGGCTACGGCGTGCCGTACTACAGAGACGTGACTTCGAGCGATCCGTCGCTGTCACGCAAGCGCGTGCTCCTCGTCGATCCGAAGGACCCGCGGCTGCCGGCCGTCGTCTCGTTCGACGCGCGCGTCGAAAAGACGTTCCGCTTCAGCGGACGGACGCTCGCGCTCGATTTCGACATCTTCAACCTGATGAACCGATCGACTGTGCTGGGTCGCAACTACGACGTGAGCTCGGTGACCGGCTTCAACGAGCCGCTGGAGATCATGAATCCACGACACCGCGAGGCCGACAACGTCGCGAAGCCGAGTCATACGATGCCGCGCAAGCGGCGAGTCCTCGCATATACTCGCGAAACGCATGGCCGTAGACGCGGTGGTGAGCGCGTCCGATATGCTCAAATCCATCACTGCGCCGGGGCAGAATGTCATGGTCATCAAGACGTCGTTCTGGCTGCCCGTAGGCTGATCGTTTGCGTCCACGCTCGTCCAGACCCCGCCGTCTTCGCCGGCGCCCGCCGCTCGGCCGCCGCCGGCCGCTCGGCCGCCGCCGCGCCACCGATCCACGCCATCGACCGCCTAAGGGGTTGCATCCCTTCTGGACGCGGGTGCGTCGGCTCTTCTGGTCGTGGTGGCCGTGGAGCCTGATGGCGGTCTGGGCGTTCACGTCCGACCGGGACGGCTGGGGCATCTTCGGCCTCTGCATGGCCATCTTCAGCTATTTGAGCGCCCCGGTCGAGACGCCGCCGCGCTTCGGTCTCGAGCACGATCTCTCGATCGATTCCGAAGAGTTCCTCACCAGCGTCGCCGGCGCCACCGGCGCCCCATTCATTCACAGTAATCGCATCGACATCCTCAACAACGGCGACGAGTTTTCCCGGTGATGCTGCGCGAAGTGCGGCGTGCCCAGAGCTCGGTGACGATGGAGGCGTACATCTACTGGGCCGGCGAGATCGGCGAGAAGTTTGCCGCGGCGCTGGCGGAGCGATCGCGCGCCGGCGTGCGCGTCAAGATCCTGCTCGACGCCATCGGCTCGTCCGACATTGGCGACGACATCATCCGGACGCTCGAAGCCAGCGGCTGTCAGATCGCGTGGTACAACCCGATCCGGTGGTACACGCTCGGGCGGATCAATCACCGCACGCACCGCAAGTCGCTGGTCGTCGACGGGCGGGTCGCGTTCACCGGCGGGGCTGGTATCGCGGACGAGTGGCTGGGACACGCGCAGGACGCGCTCCACTGGCGCGACATCCAGATCCGGCTCGAAGGGCCGGCGGTGGCGCCGCTGCAGACTGGCTTCGCACAGAACTGGCTGGAATCGACGCGCGAGCTGATCTCGGGCCCGGAGTATTATCCAGTCATCGAGCGGGTCGGCAATCTCAGCGTGCTCACCATCATGAGCTCGCCAGTCACCGGCGCCTCGAACGCGCGGACGCTCTATTACCTGTCGATCACCTCGGCGCGCCGCAGCCTGCACATCTCCAACCCGTACTTCGTGCCCGATCCGGCGGCCATCGACACGCTCATCGACGCGAAGCAGCGCGGCGTGGACGTACGCATCATGGTGGCCGGCGACGCCAACGACAACTGGCTGTCGCGGCGCAATGCGGTACGGCTGTCCGGACGCCTGCTCGAGGGGGGCATCGAGATCCTCGAGTATCAAGGCACGCTATTGCACCACAAGACGATGGTGGCGGATGGCCTGTGGGCAACGATTGGCACGACCAATTTCGACAGCCGATCGTTTGCCCACAACGAGGAGAACAACGTCTGTTTCTACGACCGCACGCTGGCGCGGCGGCTGGACGAGATTTTCGAGCAGGACGTGAAGCGCTGCAAGCGCATCGATCTCGAGGGCTGGCGCCGGCGCGGGCTGTTCTGGAAGCTGCAGGAGTTGCTCGCGGCGTTTCTACAGGAACAGGTCTAATTTTTGGGGGATGCCTAAGGCACCTTAAGGCACCAACAGGGAACCGGGATGATCATTCCTCATCGCGCCGATGCGAGGGTTTCTTCCGTTCCGGAGGCCGCCGGGTACAGAATTCCTCCATGGCGGTGGATCCGTTGGCGCGCGCCGCCGCGCACGCGCAGTCATACCTTGGCGCGATTCGCGAGCGCGCCGTCAGGGCACCGTTCGACGGTCAGCGGCTGCGCGAGGTACTCGGAGGCGCGCTCGACGAGAACGGCCGTGATGCGGCCGAGGTGATCGACGCGCTCGCCGCCGCGGGCCTCAACGGAACCACCGCGACACAGGGCCCGCGCTATTTCGGGTTCGTCGTCGGCGGCAGCGTGCCGGCTGCCACAGCGGCCGACTGGCTGGTGTCGGCCTGGGATCAGAACGCCGGCGTCTACGTGCTGTCGCCGATGGCGGCGGTGGTCGAGCAGATCGCTGCCGATTGGGTGAAGTCGCTCGTCGGACTGCCGCCGTCCTGGAGCGTCGGTTTCGTGACCGGCTGCCAGATGGCGAACTTCACCTGCCTCCTCGCCGCGCGCCATCACGTGCTCCGCGCCGCCGGTTGGGACGTGGAGCGCGACGGTCTTTTCGGCGCGCCGCCCATCGACGTCGTGGTCAGCGACGAGTCTCACTACACGATCTTCACCGCGCTGCGCATGCTTGGGCTTGGGGCGGAGCGTCTGCGACGTGTCGAAACCGACGCACAGGGCCGCCTGCGAGCCGATCGTCTTGCCGACCTGCTCGCCAACGGCACCGGTCCGTGCATAGTCTGCGCACAGGCGGGTAACGTGAATACCGGCGCGTTCGACCCGCTCGACGAGATTGCGGAGATCGCGAAGCGGCGCGGTGCGTGGCTGCACGTCGACGGTGCGTTCGGTCTGTGGGCGGCGGTGAGTCCGTCACTGCGGCATCTCGTGAACGGCGTTGACCGGGCCGACTCCATTGCCACCGACGCGCACAAGTGGCTGAACGTTCCGTACGACTCGGGCATCGCGTTCACGGCGCATCCCGAGTCGCATCGCCGCGCGATGACGCGGGCCGCGCACTACATTCTGGAGACCAGGAGCGAACGCGATCCTCATGAGTTCGTGCCCGAAGAGTCGCGCCGCGCGAGGGCCGTGCCGATCTATGCCGCGCTGCGGTCTCTGGGGCGCGCCGGCCTTCGCGACATGGTCGAGCGGTGCTGCGCGCTCGCGCAAAGAATGGCCGCCGCGCTTTCGACCCACACGCGCGTGCGGATCCTGAACGATGTCGTGCTCAATCAGGTGCTGGTGCAGTTCGTTCCCGACTCGGGCCGCAGCGAGGAGACGGCCGCGCTCGCCGCTCGAGTGATCGCAGGCGTTCAGGACGAGGGCACCTGCTGGCTGGGCGGGACGACCTGGCAAGGCAAGGCCGCGATGCGGATCTCGATCTCGAACTGGTCAACGAGGGAGGCCGACGTCGATCGCTCGGCATCGGCCATCCTGCGCGTGTTGGAGTCTGTTTCTTGAAAGACCCTTCGTAAAAGAGGGCAGACCCCTTATCCAATCCCACCGCAGCCTAGCCATAGCCCCACCGCAGGCCCACCAACGGCCTACCGCAGGCCGATCGATCACTTCTTGATCGCGGGATGCACATAACCGGCAGGCAACACGCGATCGGGATCGGGGCGCACGGTGAGGTAGTCCACGTGATCGGTGATGTCGATCCATCCATGCGGTACTCCCGCCGGGATGACAATGAGGTCGCCGACTTTCACAACCTTCTTCACCACATCGTCGCCGACGATGAATCCGCTGCACGACGGACCATTCAGCACGCGAGTCACCGGGCTGTCGGGCGCGGACTTGCGCCCGTTGACGATGCGTCCGCCGGTGACCAGCGTGCCACTGCCCGAGACGATGATGTAGTTTTCGGTCTGGTGATCGTGCGAGATCCCGGTCGCCGTGCCCGACGCCGGCGGTGTCGCCGCTGTGTCGCCGCACGGCTCCGCCGCGGGCGCTTGACCGCCGCGACCGGCTCCGCCCGCTGCCGCGCCGCCGCCGGCTGCCGCGCCGCCGCGCGCGGCGCCCGCTGCGCCCGCCGCGGAAGGCGTCGTCGGACCGCGATGGACGATCCCGATCGCTTCGTTGAGCTTGCCAATATCGAGGCTGACAATCTGACGATCCACGCCCGGCGTCTTGTTGACTGCCTTGACTTCTTCGTCGGTGATGTAGGTCGCGGCTTTCGGCGATTGCGCCAGCGCCGGGACGGCGGTCAAAAGGACGACGGCGGCGCAGGTAGCGGTTGCACGCGTGATCATGATCCCCCCTTGCTGTTCGCATATTATTTCGCCAGCGGGAAGCGGGCAGCCGCAATTTTCGATAAACATTGGCGGCGCCCGGAACGTTGAATAGGACCGTATGACCTTCCTCCACGAACTGCGGCTCGCCGTCCGGTCGTTGTCGCGCGTCAAAGGCCTGTTCGTCACCGTCGTGCTCACGCTGGCTCTAGGCATCGGCGCCAACGCCGCGATCTTCAGCGTCGTCCGTGGCGTGCTGTTGAAGCCGCTCGTCAATCGCGACGAGCAGCGGCTGATTTACATCCGGCAGAGCGCTCCGGGCATCCCATCGGAGAACACGGCGTTCTCGGTGCCCGAGATTCAGGATCTGCGCGGGCGCGTCAAGAGCCTGAGCGCGCTCGGCGAGTTCTCGGTCATCACGTTCACGATGCTCGGCCTGGGAGAGCCGCGGCAGATCCGCGCAGGCGTCGTCGACGGCCGCTACTTCGAGGTGATGGGGCTGCGCGCGGCGCTCGGTCGTGTGCTCGGCCCCGATGACGACGGCCCCAAAGCCGCCGGCGCAGCGCTGCTCACCTATCGCTTCTGGACGACGCACGCCAACAGCGATCCGTCGGTGATCGGAAAGACGATTCGCCTGGGCAGCCGCAGCGCGACGATCGTCGGCGTGCTCGAACCGTCGGTGCCGTATCCGGCGGAGACCGAGCTCATCGCCAACATCGTGACCAGCCCGCATCACTTGTCGGCGACGATGACCACGGGACGCGAGCACCGGATGACGGAGCTCTTCGGGCGGCTGGCGCCGGGCGCCGATCTCGAGACGGCGCGCGCCGAGCTCAAGACCGTGCACGGTTCGATCGTCGCGACCTATCCGGAGGCGTATTCGGACAAGGCCGGCTTCCGCATCGACGCTCGTCTGCTGCGCGATCAGATCACGGATCGCGCCCGCACCGTGCTTCTCGTGCTGCTTGCCGCATCGGCACTGGTCTTCATCATCGCGTGCTCGAATGCCGCGAACCTGATTCTCGCGCGTTCGATCCGACGCGAAGGCGAGTTGGCGGTGCGCGCCGCGCTGGGCGCCAGCTCAGGTGCGCTCCGCCGAACGCTGCTCGCGGAGAGCCTCGTGGTGTGCACGACGGGCGCGATCCTCGGCGTCGCCATCGCGCAGCCGATGGTTTCAGTGCTCGGTCGATACGCCGCGCGGTTCTCGGTCCGTGCGCTCGATCTGACGCTCGACGCCAGCGTGCTGTGGGTGGGCGTAACGCTGGCAATGACCGCAGCCGTGCTTCTCGCCTTCGTGCCGCGCCTGCCCGCCACCGACGGTTCAAAGGGATTCGTCGTCGCGAGCGGCAGCCCGCGCATGACCTCGTCTACCTCGCGACGTTTGCGCGCGTTCGCGGTGACGCAAGTGGCGGCGTCGTTCATTCTGCTCGCCGGCGCCGGCATGCTGGTGCTAACGCTGCTGGCGCTGCAAGCCACGCGTCCCGGCTTCGAAACCACCAACGTGCTGGCGGTCAACGTCCCGGTGCAGACGCTGGGGCGCACGCCGGAGCAGATCCGCGGTTTCTATCGCGAGCTGCAGCGCCGCGTCAGCGAGGTGCCGGGCGTGGCCAAAGTCGCCGTCGGCAGCACCGTGCCGTGGCGCGACGCGGGCAACACCGGCAGTGGCTTCAAGTTCTCGGTGGAAGGCCGCGCACGCGAGAACGGCGAAGACGATCCGCGCGCGAAGTTCCGGTCGGTCGGCCCCGGCTTCTTCGACGCGCTGCGCATCCGCCTGCTCGCCGGCCGCGATTTCAACGACGCCGACCGGCTCGATGCCGAGCGCGTCGTCATCGTCAGCGAGAGCCTGGCGCAGCGGATGTTTCCCAACCAGGAAGCGCTCAATCGCCATTTGATGTGGACCGACGGGGTGATGCAGTTCATCGGGATCAAGGCTGATGGCCGGCGGATCGTCGGCGTCGTCGCCGATGTGGACGACGAGAACATCACGCCGCAACCGACAATGACGGTCTACCACCCGTTCGAGCAGGAGATAGGCGGCGGCCGCATCTTCGTCCATGCGACGGGGGATCCGTACGCGCTCGTCTCGCCCATCACCCGCATGGTGCGTGAAGTGTCGGCGGATCAGGTGGTCGAACGCGCCGCGACGCTCGACGACGTGCGCGCCGAGGTGATGGCGCCGGACCGCCTCAACGCGATTGTGTTCGGCGGCTTCGCTGCGCTCGCGCTCGCGATTGCTGTTGTCGGCGTCGCCGGCGTGCTGGCTTTCTCGGTGAGTGGCCGCACCCGCGAGTTCGGAATTCGGCTCGCGATCGGATCGCAGCCGCGCGACATCCTCGCCGGCGTGCTCCGCGAAGGATTCGTGATGGGCGCGCTGGGCGTCGTCGCGGGCGTCGCCGGCGGCCTCGCGCTGTGGCGGGTCGCGAGCAGCGTGATCACCGAGATGAAGCTGCCGGGTATGGTGCCGATTGTCGGGGCTGCCGCCGTGCTGCTGCTCGCGGCCGTGATCGCATCGCTCATGCCCGCCGCGCGCGCGTCGCGGGTCGATGCGATGCAGGCATTGCGGGCGGAGTAGCAGAAGATGGCGTACTGCCTAGGAGAAGCGAAACTGGTGGAGTTGATAGGCAGGCGGGGGGGAAGCCAACCTATAAGCGGGTGGCGCCTGACAAGGAGTTGCAGGTGCGTTGGCGGCGTATCATTTTGCCGTGTGCTCGCGGGGTGCCCCTCGGCAGCGCGCGCAGGTGAGCGCGAGGCCGTTGATATGGCGACGCTCGTTCCCGTCACTAGCCGGTTCTGGCCAAGAAGGGAGTGTGAGGAATGGGTCAACCGGCGCTGAATCAATCCAAGCTGGAACAGTTCGGCGGGCGCGCACTCGATATTCTGAACAAAGCCTCCGTGGCTGTGATGATGAGTGTCGGCCATCGAACGGGGCTCTTCGAAACGATGGCGGGCCTGCCCCCGTCAACTGCCCGCCAAATTGCTGATTCCGGCGGCCTCCAGGAGCGCTACGTCAGAGAATGGCTCGGCGCCATGGTCACCGGGAACGTCGTGGAGCACGATCCTGAGAATGGGACGTACTACCTCCCCCCAGAACACGCTGCGTTCCTCACCAAAGCTGCGCAAACGAACAACATCGCGAGCTTCGCGCAGTTGATTCCTCTCATCAGCAACGTGGAGGACGAGATCGTCGTCTGCTTTCACCAGGGCGGTGGTGTTCCGTACTCGTCGTTCCGGCGTTTCCCGGAGGTTATGCGCGAGCTGAGTGGGCCGACGTTCGACACGCTCCTCGTCGAAAAGATCTTGCCGCTGGTACCTGGCCTCGTCGAATCACTTCGACACGGCATCGAGGTACTGGAGGTGGGATGCGGGAGCGGGCGTGCGATCAACGTCCTGGCGAGGGCTTTTCCGAGCAGTCGCTTTGTTGGCTATGACCTTCTCCGTGAACAGATCGATACGGCTTCCGCTGAAGCGGCTGATTGGGGACTGGTGAATGCTCGGTTCGACGTGCGAGACGTATCGACCCTCGGGCAGACGGAACAGTACAGACCTTGTGACAGCATTCGACACGGTCCACGATCAGGCCCAGCCCGCAGCCCTCTTGGGTCATGTCGCGGCGGCACTGAAGAAGGGCGGCATTTTCCTGATGTGGGATGTCGCCGCTTCAAGTGACCTTCACAAGAACAAGGACCACCTTTTGGGCCCATTCTTGTATGCGGTTTCCTGCATGCACTGCATGACCGTGTCGTTGGCGCAGAACGGAGAAGGTCTTGGCGCGATGTGGGGGCAGGAAAAAGCGAAGCAGATGCTGGCAACTGCGGGTCTCGTCGGGACACAGGTCCACAGAATAGACGAAGACCCTGTGAACTGCGGCTACGTCGCGACCAAAGCGTGAGCCCCGACAGAAGCGGAACTACAGCGATTTCCCATTGTCGGACATCAGCTGTCTTTCACCGGCAACGGCTTCCAGATCCAGTCGCGCGACGGCTAGCCCCTTTACGCGGGAACCGTCCGGTTCGACCCGAGCGCGAAGCCAGCGGCCATCGACTTCGAGCATACGGAAGGGGTCTACAAGGGAAGGGCGTGGAAGGCGATCTATGCCCTGGACGGCGATACGCTGACGATGTGCGACAACGCACCGAATCTGGACAAGGGGCGGCCCGCCGCGTTCGATGCGAAGAGTGGGTCCGGGTTCGTCCTCGTGACTTTCAGGCGCGCGACGCCCTGAACGGCAACAGCGCGGGGTTGGCCTGCTGGCGGTCGCGTGCCGCTCATGTCGATGCGTAAGCGAGTCGATTACGACAACGTCGCCGCGGGATACGACAATCGCTACGCCCAGAACGACTACGCCGGGGTGAGGCGGGCGCTTGCCGGATTCGTGCTGAGTGGGCTGGGTCCGGACCAGCAGCATGTCGTCGAGGTCGGTTGCGGCACTGGTCACTGGCTGAAGTTTCTCGGTGACGCGGGCGTCCCCATCTTTGGCGTTGATCCATCCGCAGGAATGCTGGCTATGGCCCGGGCAAACGTCCTGAACGGTCGGCTGGTCCGCGCCCGGGCCGAAGCGCTGCCGCTGCGGAGCGCCCTCTTCAGTCGAATCGTTTGTATCAATGCCCTGCACCACTTTACCGATCGCGCTGCGTTCTTTGGCGAGGCCAGGCGACTGCTCGGGCCGGGCGGTGGGCTGCTGACGATAGGGCTCGATCCGCACGCCGGCGCAGACCGGTGGTGGATCTACGACTATTTTCCCGAGGCGTTGGTCGAAGACAGAAAACGATATTCACCAGCGAGCGCCATCCGCGAGCTGATGGAGAACGCAGGGTTCTCGCGTTGTGAAACCGTCGAGGTTCAGCACCTTCCGCGGCGGATGACGGTCTCCGAAGCGGCGCGTTGCGGCTTTCTGGACCGGACGAACACATCGCAATTCATGGTGATCACGGAGGCCGAGTACAGAGCAGGGCTGAACCGCATTCACGCGGCTGACGCGGTCGCTCCGGGCGAGAAGATTCTCTGTGCGGATCTCCGGCTATACGGCACGACTGGATGGGCCGTTTGACCGCGATGCGGATATGGTGATCGCCGACGCCCAGGCCAGTGCATCGGCAGAATGCCGAAGAGAACGATGGTGATGAATGGTCGGGGGGCGCCACCTGGCCGGCAAAACACGCGAATGGAGCCGACACGGCCGGGACGGGACTGCTGATGCTCCGTGCGGCCGCGAGCGCAATCCAGGTCCTCTATCTATTCGTCACGCGCGGGTTTTCGTGGCCGCGGATCAGCGTATGGGAACCCTGGTTCTACCTGGGAGCTGCGCTCTTCGGCCTCATCTTTCGTACTGGCATCGGCGGAAGGTGAGGACTGCTTGACCGCATCTCGCGCCGCAGCAGAGCGCTGAAAAACGAAGTCAGTCCACGATAATCACTGACCGTGATACCAGAAATCGAAGGAGCGGTTTCCATTCGATCGTCCGGCGAGCGTTTCCTGCAGGCGTTTCGTCAGCGGGTTGCCGCCGGCCTCCTCACTGGACGGCCTGATCGTCGCTCCAACTATGTCGCGACGCAGCCACGTGCAGATCATCTCGAGGTCCGCGCCGCCGACTGGTGGACGGCCATCAACGTGGGTCTCAACCGCGTGGAAATTGATCTCGGGCCAGGCGCGATTCGCTACCGTGTGCGCTACTGGCAGTGGGCGCTGTATGCGATTGGCCTGTGTGGCGCGCTCGGGCTCGTCGGCGTCGCGCTGCTTCTGAGTGTCGACGTTCGGGATTACTTCACCCGGCATCCGCGCTCGCTGATTCCAGGTGTTTCGATCGAACAGCATGTCGTCATCGCGTGGGGGATGGCCCTGTTCTGGGGATTCATCTGGCCGTGGCTGCTCATCTCGATGCACAAGCGTCCGCTGCGCGGGTTGGTCACGCGTCTGATCGCGGAGGTTGACGCCGGCGCGGTCTCTGCGCCTTTAGCGCCGAGATGATGGCATCCACCATCTTGGCGAGATGGGTGTGGCAGGTGATCGTGGCAATGGAAGCGGCTCTCGTAGCCGCATTCTGTGTGTGGGCTTCAACCGCAGACTATTTCGTACGAATGCCTGAGAGCGTGCGGCACGGGTCCAGCGTATCCTCGATGATCGCGACGCGTGCCGTCTGGTTGACGCTGATCCTGGCGACAGTCAACGTCGGCATCGCGGTTTGGATCCGGGGTTTTCGCGCGGGGGAGTCAGGTCGTGAGTTTGCTGTCCTCCCGCTCGTTGGCAGCGTCGGGTTGTTCCTGGTTGCGTGCTGGTTGCTGCTCCTGTTCGTCGTCTTTGGTTTCGCTCAGGTACTGACCCGGCGGCCTGCGACACGGCAGCCACTTCTGGTCGAGCACATCGAGGAGGATCCAAGCTGACTCGAGCGGAAGACGGTGGTGGCCATGTTGGCGAGCCTGGCCGACTCATGCGTCGTTGCAATCAGTTCGAAGTGTAGTTTGCCAAGCTCGAGCGCGACCTGCTTGCCCGCGGCATCTTCAAATCGATCCCCGCTCTCGCCCGCAAGATTCGTCGTCGAACGCGATTGACAACCCGGTCGCGGATCGTCATACTGCGCGCCCCCCGTTCTCCACACGTTTCTGACTCGGAGCGTCACATGATCAGAAATCCAGCATCGCTGTTGAATCTCTTGCGAAAGCTGCGCATTGGCTGGCTGGCGGTCGTCGGACTTGCGTTGGCGACCGGTGGGCCGTTCGGTGCGCGCGCTGTGGATGCCCAAGGTCCGCCGGACCTGGAAGCGCTGCATCAGCGTCTGCTGCCCGTCTTCGAGGTGGCCGGCGTGGTGTTCACCGATGCGGACGAGCGAAGCGGCCGATTGGTCATCGGCGTCCTCGACCGTGGCGTCGAAGGCTTGGTTCGTGGACGTCTTCGAGGACTCGGCGTCGTTTCCCAGAGCGTCGACGTCGTTCAGACGGAGCCGATCTTTCAGATTGCAACCCTTCGCGACTTTACCCGTCCGGTGATCGCCGGCGTGCAGATTCGCTTCTCGCAGTTTGTCTGCAGCCTTGGCTTCAACGCTGTCCGCGAGGGCGTTCTTGGGTTTGTCACGGCGTCTCACTGCAGCGACAGGCAAGGTACCGAGGACGGCACTCAGTATTACCAGCCTCTGAATCAGGTGCCCGAAGAGTTCATTGGAACCGAGACGGCCGATCCGCCCTACAAGCGGAATATCTCGGGCTGTCCGCGTGGACGACTCTGCCGGTATTCCGACTCGAACTTCAACGCGGGCGCCAGTGGTGTTGGGTTTCTCGGCAGGATTGCGCGGACGACCGGACCCAACAACCGCTCACTCGTGGTTGACGGCATGTTCAACATCAGCGGCAGCGGACCAGCCACCGTCGAAGACATTGCCAACAAGGTTGGACGCACGACCGGTTGGAGCCAGGGCGTCGTGACTCGGTACTTGCACGCACACCGGCGTGGCCAGCAGCAACATTGTCCTTCTGTGTCAGGACTTCGTGGAGAGCAACGTCCAGATCGTGGCCGGGGGTGATAGTGGATCGCCGGTCTTCAGATTGGTGGCGGGGGACCGGAACGGCAGCTCGGTGACGCTCCTCGGAAATCTCTGGGGCGGCAACTCGTCCGGGACGCTGTTTGTCTATAGCCCGATTGCAGGCATCGAGAGCGAACTCGGACTGCTCACGACGCAATGACCCCGCTGATTGGTCCCGCCCTCGCGAGCGGCGCATCGAGTGTGCTGCATGCTCGCGGGGCCGGACGATTGGAGGGCGTGTTGCAGTCAGCTAGAAACCGACCTGAAGACAACTGCGCCAAACGCCACACGCAACATTAGAACTGGCGCAGGAATTTTCTCTCCGCCGATGCGTCTCTCCGCCGGCGCACGTCTCGGCGCGTACGAGATCCTCCTGCGCTCGGCAGCGGCGGGATGGGCGAGGTCTACCGCGCGCGCGGCACGCGCCTGAAGCGCGACATGGCTGTCAAGGTTCTGTTCGGGCCCTGGGCGGACGACGCCGGCCGGCTCGCCAGATTCGAGCGTGAGGCGGAGCTCGCCGGCCCTGGTGATCCTGCACAAGAAAGCGAATGGAGGTTGCTCCCATCGGCGAGCCGTTCATCGTGCAGCATCTGCACGATCCGCGTCGGGTTGGGGATCCACGCCGTATGGCACCGCCATCGTCCGCGACGCGTTCGTGTTCAATCAAATCGAGACGACCGGCAGCATCTGGCTGCTCGATCCCGGCCATAGCGCGGCCGGGCGTCCGTAAGGCGAGTTGATGAGACGAGCGGCAGCCTCGATCGCGCTGTGGGCGCTGGCGATCGCACCAGCGTGCACGGATCCAGCGAGCTCGGCGCTCTCGCCGAGCGCAACGTCATATCTCGTCGACGCCCGGACGACCCTCGAGCGGGCGGAGAAGCGATGGGCCGCGAACAAGCCGTCCGCGTACAACTCTTCGATCAGGGTATCGTGCTTCTGCCGCCGTTCGCGGTGAATCCGGTGACCTTTCAGGTGCGCGGGAGCACAAGCTCCTCTCCCGGACTGGACGAGGCGTCGCGCGCGCGAGTGAGCCGCTACGAAACCATCGACGCCCTGTTTCTCGTGCTGCGGGACACGCTGCAGCGCGGTCCCCACCATTTCGACGTCGAGTATCATGCCACGCTCGGCTATCCGATAAGAGCCAATCTCGATCTCCGGGTCACGACCGCTGACGACGAACTCTCCTTCTACGTGAGTGAATTCGTCTCGCGACAGGAGCCATAATCCGACGCTCTCCGCGATGCGTAGTGCCCACACTGCGATCGGACGGTACGGCAACCTCCTCGCCATCACGCTCAACGCGCTCGACCCGTCCTCGGCTACGCGTTCTGGCGGCAGATGTCGTTTCCCGATGTGTATCGCGTCGAGCTGGAAGGCATGCGCGCGATCGGCATCACGCATCTCTGGCGACGCCGACAAGCCCAGTCGCAGCGCCGGCGGACATGACGGCACGCGATACGATATCGTCCGATGCGCGTGAAGCGATTGAGGTCGATCGCCCTTCGGTGTGATTGAACCTGTGCGGCACGAGCGTGCGCGAGCCGTATCACGACCCGTGACATCATCGCTGCGTCTCCGCGAGGGCGTTGCGGCGGACTTGCCGTTTCTCGAGCGGATGCTCCTTGAAGCCTTCTTCTGGGATGCCGCAGTCGAGCGTCCCGCCTTGGCGTCGTTCCGCGGGCGCGCTGAATTTGCGATGCTGTTGGCCAACTGGGGCCGGGCCGGCGACCGGTCGTTGATCGCCGAAGCCGGTGAAACGCCGATCGGCGCGGCGTGGTTCAGGCTCTGGACACGCGAGCACTGCTCGTATGGCTTTGTGGACGCGTCCACGCCGGAGCTTGGCCTCGCCGTTCACCAGCGTCATCGCCGGCAAGGCGTCGGAGACGCGCGTTGCTCGGAGCTCTCGTTGCGAGAGCGCGCGACGACGGTTTTGGTGCAGTCAGCCTGAGCGTCAGCCCCCAGAATCCCGCACGCCGCTTGTACGAGGCAGTAGGGTTTCGCAAAGTCGGCGAATCAGGCACATCATGGACGCTGTGCCTCTCGCTTCGAGAGTCGTAGAGTCGCGAATATGGATCCCAAGCGCGAGCTTCTCTGTCACTTTCTTGCGGCCCTTGCGTATCGCACGCAGAAGGCGCTGCGAGGTGCTCCGAACGACTTCGCCTCGTTCCGCGCCGCCGATGGCGTGCGCACCCCTGCGGAGCTGGTACGGCACATGACCAGCGTGCTCGGCTACGCGCGAGCCTTTTTCGTCGGCGGGCGATACTGGCCCGACCCGCTGCCGTCGTTCGACGCCGAGGTGGCGCGTTTTCATCAGATGGTCCACGACCTCGCGCATGAGATCGAGAGCGGCGCCGCGCTCGGCGACGGCGTGACGCCCGAACGGCTGCTGCAGGGGCCGCTCGCCGACGCGATGACGCATGCAGGACAGATCGCGATGCTTCGCCGCCTTTCGGGCTCGCCCGTGCCGCCCGAGAACTTCGTCGTCGCCGATATCGACGCGAGCCGCCTGGGATCGGCGCAGCCGGAGCCGGTGAGTCCGGACGCGGTGTGGCCCGAAGCGCCCTCGAACTGGGCGCCCCCTGGCTCTCCGCGATGACCGACGTCCGCCCCGCCCGTCCAGCGGACGCTCCCGCGTGGCTGCAGATGCGCCAGGCGCTCTGGCCCGACGAGTCCGAATCGCACGCGCGCGAAGTCGAGCGGTACTTCGCCGGTGAGCTGCGCATGCCGCTCGAGGTGCTGCTGGCCTTTGCCGGCGACGGCCGGCCGATCGGCTTTGCCGAGCTGTCGATCCGGAAGTATGCGGAAGACTGCCAGACCGATCGCGTGGCCTTTCTCGAAGGCTGGTATGTGACGCCGGACGCTCGGCGTCGAGGGGTGGGCAGGGCGTTGGTGACCGCCGCGGAGTCCTGGGCGCGTGCGCAGGGATGCAGCGAGTTCGCCTCGGACGCGCTCCTGGACAACACGATCAGCGCCGCCGCGCATCGCGCGCTCGGCTTCGACGAGACGGTGCAGCTCCGCTGCTTTCGCAAGGCGCTGTCGAAATGAGCGGCGCAGGCGCCGCGCGCATCAACCGCGTGATCGTCGTGACCGGCGCGAGCCGCGGCATCGGCGCGGCCACGGCGCGCCTTGCCGCCGCCGACGGCTACGACGTCTGCGTCAACTATCGGCACAACCGCGCTGCCGCCGAAAGCGTCGTGTCGGACGTCGAGGCAGCGGGTGCGCGGGCGCTTGCCGTGGCCGCCGACGTCTCGATCGAGGCGGACGTCGTGCGGCTGTTCGAAACGTGCGAGGCCGGGCTGGGGCGGCCATTCGGGCTGGTCAACAATGCCGGCGTGCTGGAGACGCAAACGCGCGTCGACGCGATTGACGCGGCGCGCATCCACCGCATCTTCGCCACCAATGTCGTCGGCGTGCTGTTGTGCGCGCGCGAAGCGGTGCGGCGGATGTCCACCAGGTTCGGCGGCAGCGGCGGCGCGATCGTGAACGTGTCGTCGGCCGCTGCCAGGCTTGGCTCTCCCGGCGAGTACGTGGATTACGCGGCATCGAAGGGCGCCGTGGACACGATCACGATAGGTCTTGCGCGCGAAGTCGCAGAAGAAGGGATTCGCGTCAATGCCGTTCGACCCGGTTTCATCTACACCGAGATGCACGCCAGCGGGGGAGAGCCGAATCGCGTGGAACGGGTCAAGGCGTTCGTGCCGATGAAGCGCGGGGGACAGCCCGAAGAAGTGGCGCGCGCCATTCTCTGGCTGCTTTCCGACGCCTCCTCGTTCACCACTGGCGTGTGTCTCGACGTCGCAGGCGGCCGCTGATCGGGCGCGGAGGATTGCCGTGGACGAAGACCTCGATCGCATGTCGCGCGAGCAGCTGATTGCCGAGGCCAGGCGGCTGCGCGCAGGAATCCGCCGGCATCGCGACAGCACCGGCCACGACCTCTGCTGGCATCATCCCGCGCGCTGGGGGCTGCTGCCCGAGCGTCAGGATCCGCTGCCGGTCGTGCCCGACTGGCCGCAGTTTCTCCGCGGCTGCATCCGCTATCGCCAGTCGCTCGACGAGCAGCTGCCCGACGCGCCGCGCTCGCGCGACGAGAACCGGCCGTGATCCATGCATCGCGTGGATTACGATCGCGTCGCGCATCTGTACGACGAGCCGCTGCGCGATCACGTCGTCGATCGCAAACTGATTGAATACATCGCGGGCCGGCCCGTCGGCGCCACCGCCGTGCGCGTTCTCGATGCCGGGTGCGGCACCGGCAAACAGATCGCTGCCAATCGCACGCGGTTTCCAGAAGCGGTTTTCATCGGCGCCGATCGGTTTCACGGCATGCTTCACATCGCGCGCAGGCGATGCCGCGACGCCCGCTGGCTGCAGGTGGATGCGGCGCGTCACGCGCACCGATCACACCAAGCCTGAACGCCTGCGCGACTTTCTCGTCTTCACGTCGTCGCGGCATCGAGCGTCGCAGGTGATGGCGATCCCGGACGGCGATTACGCGGCAGGGCTCGAACGTTTGCGGCGCGACGTGTCGGCGGCACCCGATGCCGACTTGACCGCGCGCTCCGAGTTCGTAGTCGTGGCGGTGATCGGGGATCGTCCCTGGCGTGCCCGCTCGCGAACGAGCGAATGACAGCAGGTTAAGATCTCAGAGATTGCGCGCGCTCAGACGCGCGTCAACGACGGAGGCCCGACTCGGAATGGCCGATCAGTTGCGCTTCTATGCCGAGCTCGCCGACTGGTGGCCGCTGCTGTCGGCGGCAGAGGATTACGCCGAGGAGGCGGCGTTCTACGAGCGCGCGCTGATTGACGCGTGTCAGCTCCCGCCGCAGACGCTGCTCGAGCTCGGCAGCGGCGGCGGCAACAATGCGTCGTTCCTCAAGCGCCGCTTCTCGATGACGCTCGTCGATCGTGCGCCGGGCATGCTGCGGGTGAGCCGCGCCCTCAATCCCGAGTGCGAGCATGTCCAGGGCGACATGCGAACCGTACGCCTTGGACGCGAGTTCGACGCCGTGTTCGTGCATGATGCCGTCGTCTACATGACGACGGAGGACGATCTGCGGCGCGCGATCGAAACGGCCTTCGTCCACTGCCGCCCGGGCGGCGCGGCGCTCTTCGCCCCCGATCACGTCCGCGAAACCTTCAAGCCGTCCTCCGACCACGGCGGGCACGACGACGGTCCGCGCGGCTTGCGATATCTCGAGTGGACGTGGGATCCCGACCCGCGCGACAGCAGCTATCTGGTGGATTACGCCTTTCTGCTGCGCGATGCAGACGGCACCGTGCGGGTCGAGCACGATCGCCACACGGAAGGATTGTTCAGCCGCTCCGACTGGCTGCGGCTGCTGACGGCGGCCGGATTCGTGCCGCGCGTCTTGCCGTTCGATCACTCGGAGCTCGAGCCGGGCGTCTACGAGCTGTTCGTCGCCGCCAGGCCGAGATGAGGTCCGCCATGACGTCAGACGACTTTCGCCGAATCGCGCTCGCGCTGGGAGGCGCCATCGAGAAGGCGCACATGAGTCATCCCGATTTCCGCGCGAACGGCAGAATCTTCGCCACGCTCGACTCCGGCGAGATACGCGGCATGGTCAACCTCACGCCGGAGCAGCAGCAGCGGTTCATGCAGGAACACCCGTCGGTCTTCACCCCGGAAGCCGGCGCGTGGGGGCGTCAGGGCTGTACGCGTGTCGCGCTCGAGGCGGCCGACGAGGAGTCGGTCGGCGAAGCGATGACGCTGGCGTGGCAGAAGGCGCAGGCGATGAAGCCACCGCGCAAAGCGGCGCGAAGCACGACTCGGAAGTCGCGCCGCCGCTAGGGTACTTCAGGTACCATCGGCGTGTACCATCGGCGCGAGCCGCTACGGCGTCGTCGCCGGCGGCATGCGCCGCTTCGTCGCCTGCTCGAAGGCGTAGGCAATCTCGATCAGACGCGGTTCGCTGCACTGCGCGCCTGTAAAGCCGACACCAAACGGCGCCGGTTTGGCGTCGAAGCCGGACGGAAACGGCGGCGTCGGCGCGTTCGGCACCAGCGCGAACGGCACGACGATGATCGGATAGCCCGCGCGCGCGGCGAGACCGGCGCCTGAACCGCCGGGCGTGAGGATGGCGTCGAGCTTGTGCGTTTTCACCACCGCATCGATGCCGCGATCGCGGCTCAGGAGCCAATCCTTCTTGTGGTCGGCCTCGAAGCGCGCACCGTCGCGATCGAGGTCCATCTCATCGGAAATGTCGAGACGCGACTGGTTGAATTTTGCCGCGCCCGCCTTGGCATGCGCGAGGTTCCACTGCCGCAGCTCGGTGAGCGTCTTGACCGGAGCGCTCGGCCCGAGCGTCTTCAGCCAGGCGTCGAAGTCGCGCTTCATCCCGTACTTGAAGTTGACCGTGCAGGTGTCGTCGCTGCCCCGGCCCTGATCGGCGCCGGCGCAGTAATCCCACTGCAGGAAGTTGCCGTTGCGATCCTTGTCGACGAAGCTGGGGATGTCGGTGGGATCCACCACCGTGGCGCCCTGCTTCTTCAGGATCTCGATCGCGTCGGCCATCGCCTTGGCCTGCTCCGCGTTGATGCCGCCACGCGCGCGCTCTTCGCCGGTGAGCGGGACGCTGTCGTAATAGAACGCGCGCGGGATGCCGATGCGCGCGCCCTTGAGGCCGCCGGCGTTGAGGAACTTCGTGTAGTCGCGGTTGGGCGGCGGCGTACATGTCTTCGTGGCAGCGTCGTTCGGATCGGGCGATGCGCCTTCCATGGCGCCGAGCATGATCGCGGCATCCGCGACCGTGCGCGTCATCGGTCCCGCCGTGTCGTGATCGGCGGTGATGGGAATCACCCCGTAGCGGCTGATGCGCCCGATCGTCGGACGGATGCCGACGAGCATGTTCGCGTTCGAGGGGCTGATCACCGAGCCGCCGGTGTCGGTGCCGACGTTCGCCGCCCAGAGATTGGCGGCCGTGCCGACGCCGGAGCTCGATCCGCCGGTTTGCAGCGCCGGGCGTCCGTCGAACGTCGCGTCGCGCGGATCGGGGCGCGGATCGTACGGGTTGTAGGCGAAGCCGCCGACGCCGTTGTAGTTGCCCGGCATCGCGGTGGGCGGTCCCGCCATCCAGTTGGCGAGCTCGGTGAGTCCGGCCTTGGCGATGATGACCGCGCCGGCGTCGCGCAGATTTTTCGTGAGCGTCGCTTCATATGGCGGCACGTAGCCGGCAAAAGCGAGGGCCCCACCCGTGGTCGGCAGGTGCGTCGTGTGGATGTTGTCCTTCAGCGCCACGGGGATGCCGTGCAGCGGCCCGCGAATCTTGCCTTGTCGCCGCTCGCGATCGAGCGCATCCGCCTCGTCGAGCGCGCGCGGATTGATCGCCAGCGCGGCGTTGAGCCGATCTTCGTAGAGACCGATCCGCACGAGATACTGCGTCACCAGCTCGCGCGAGGTCAGCTGGCCGCTGGCCATCGCCGCCTGCATCTGCGGGATCGTCGCCTCGACGATGCGGAAGGGCTCGCTGCCGCGGGCCGGAGGTGACGTGCCTTGCTGCGCGGCGCTGAGCCACGCGGCGGCGATGACACAGGAAATCAGCGCGAGGAGTCTCTTCATCTCAGTGCCAATGCCCGTGCTCGGGCGACCAGACGCGTCCCGCGGCGGGCGTCATCGTGCCGTCATCTCGGCCGATCGACGTGAGGCCCACCACGATTGCGCCGAGAATGGCGCAGCCGGCCAGGACGATGAGCAGCGTGTTGAGCGGCGTGCGGTGGTGCTGCTGCCGCCCGCAGCATTTCTTGAACTTCTTACGGCTGCCGCAAGGGCAGAGGTCGTTGCGGCCCGCCTTAACCACTTTGGCCATGACGCGAGATGCTAGCACTCCCGTCATGCGTTGGGACCAGGGCCGCTGGGATGTTGGGACCACGCGATAGTTGCTGGTTGGGGTGTTGGGAGATTGGGGGGCTGAGGCCGCCTCAGCCGGCCTGCGGCGGCAGGCCCGCTCGTCCCTTTTTCGCCCCAAATTCAGCTACACTTTGCACTTACCCCACGCAGCTGGGACACAAATGAGGCCCTCCATCCGGCCGTTGGGTGCGATCGTCTTCGTCAGCCTCACCCTGTCGCTGGCCGCACGCGATCAGGAGACGGTCAAGCCTCGCCCAGTGGAGAGTGCGCCTCCAGCAGCGACGGCTCGCAAATCGCCGGCTCCAACCCGGTCCGCCTCGCCGGTCGCGCCCGTGAAGACACACCCGATTGCCATGTCGCACGACGCGCAGGCGCAGCTGGTGACGCAGTACTGCACGGCGTGCCATAGCGATCGCGGAAAAGCGGGCGGCCTTACGTTAGCGGGCTGGACGCCGGCCCGCGCCGCCGACGCGCCGCAGATCGCCGAAAAAATGATCCGCAAACTGCGGGTCGGAATGATGCCGCCGCCTGGAGCCAGACGTCCCGACGCTGCGGCGCTGGCGCAGTTCGTGGAAGCGCTCGAGGCGCGAATGGACTGGCGGCAGGCGGCACAGCCCGATCCGGGCTGGCGGCCGTTTCAGCGATTGAATCGCGCCGAGTACGCACGCGCCGTGCGCGATCTCCTCGATCAGAACGTGGACGTCAGTGCCTTCCTGCCTCTCGATACGGTCAGCGACGGCTTCGACAACGTCGCCGACGTGCAGACGTTTTCGCCGGCGCTGCTCGAGGGATATCTGCGGGCGGCGAGCCGCGTCGCTGCGCTCGCGATTGGCGATCCGTCGAGCTCGGCAAGTCAAGCCACGTTCAAGCTGCCCAAGACGGCGTCACAGCTCGAGCGCGCGGAGGGCGCGCCGATCGGCACGCGCGGCGGGATTTCCGTCGCGCATACGTTCCCGGCCGACGGCGACTACGTCTTCAGCATGGACTTCTTCGCCGAGCCGCTCGGGCTGCTCTTCGGGAGCACCGCGCCCAACGAGCGCATCGAAGTGTCGGTGGACGGCGAACGGGTGGCGGTGTTCGACATCGATCCGCGGATGAGCGAAGAGAAGACCGGCCTCACGCTGAAGACGCCGCCGACGCGTGTGACCGCCGGCAGCCATCGCGTGAGCGCGGCGTTCCTGCAGCGCTTCGAGGGCTTGATCAACGATCTCATCGCGCCGATCGATCACACCCTGGCCGACACCGAAATCGGCATCGCCTACGGCATCACGACGCTGCCGCACCTGCGCAGTCTGAGCATCGTCGGGCCGCACACCTCGACCGGCGTGTCCGACACGCCAAGCCGCCGCAAGGTGTTCAGCTGCCGCCCGACGACCGCGGCGGAAGAAACCACCTGCGCCACGGACATCGTGCGCGGCCTTGCGACGCGCGCTTTCCGCCGCCCGGTGCGTGAGAAGGAGCTCACGCAGCTGATGGCGTTCTACGCGCGCGGCCGCGCGCAGCGCGATTTCGAATACGGCGTGACCAAAGCGGTGGAAGCGATTCTCGCGAGCCCGCAGTTCCTGTTCCGTACCGAAGAGGTCCCCGCGCAGGCGACGGGTGCAAGCTACCGGCTCAACGACTACGAATTGGCGACGCGGCTCTCCTTTTTCGTGTGGGCGAGCGGACCGGACGATCGTCTGCTCGACGCGGCCAGGCAGGGGCGGCTCTCGGCGCCCGGCGCGTTGGCGGCCGAGGCGCGGCGGCTGCTGAAGGACTCGCGCGCCGATGCGCTGGCCACGCGGTTCGCGTCGCAGTGGCTGCGCCTGCAGGACGTCGAGCGTGTGATGTCGGATCCGATCAAGTATCCGTACGCCGATCAGACGCTGTCGCTCGCGTTGCGCCGCGAAACGGAGCTGTTCTTCGACAGCCTGGTGCGCGACGACCGCAGCATCCTCGACCTGCTCACCGCCGATTACACGTTCGTCAACGAGCGGCTGGCGCGCCACTACGGCGTGCCCAACGTGACCGGCACCGAATTCCGCCGCGCGGCCGTGCCGGATTATCGGCGCGGCATTCTCGGACACGGCAGCGTCCTGACGCTCACCTCGCTCGCCGATCGCACCTCGCCGGTGATGCGCGGCAAGTGGATCATGGAAGTGCTGCTCGGGACGCCGCCCCCGCCGCCACCGCCGAACGTGCCCGCGCTCGAGGAAACACGCGGCACCGCGGATGGCCGGACGCTGACCGTGCGCGAGCGCATGGAAGAGCACCGCAGCAATCCAGCCTGCACCTCGTGTCATCGCGTGATCGATCCGCTCGGACTCACACTCGAGAGCTTCGACGCCACCGGCAAGTGGCGCATCAACGATGGCGGCTCGCCGGTCGATGCGGAGGGCGCGCTCTTCGACGGCACGACGGCCACCGGCCCCGCGGGCTTGCGCGCCGCCCTGCTGAGGCATCAGGACGCGTTTCTGCTCACGTTTACCGAACGCCTCATGACCTACGCGCTCGGCCGGCGCGTGGAGGCGTTCGACATGCCAGCCGTGCGCCGCATCATCCGCGACGCGGCGGCGCGCAACTACAAGATCAGCGCGTTCGTGGCGGCCATCGTCGAAAGCCCGGCGTTCTGGTCGGCACGCCGCCGGATCGATCCGTTGACCACCGCCGCAGGCGGCAGCAGGTAAATCGCCATGTTTCTCACCCGACGGCACCTCTCCAGACGGACAGTTCTCAAAGGGCTCGGCACCGCGGTGGCGCTGCCGTTTCTCGATGCGATGACGCCGGCAGGCGCGATCTCCGCGCAGGCGCGGCGGCCGGTGCGCCTGATCGCCATCGAAATGGTGCACGGCTCGGCCGGAAGCACCGCGTTCGGCATCAAGAAAAACATGTGGGCGCCCGAGGCGACCGGGAGCGCCTTCGACCTGACGCCCACGAGCCTGCGAGCGCTCGAGCCCTATCGCGAATATCTGACCATCGTGAGCAACACCGACGTCCGCAACGCCGAAGCGTTCGCCGCGTCCGAGATCGGCGCCGATCACTTCCGCACGGCGGCGGTGTTTCTCACCCAAAGCAAGCCGAAGCAGACACAGGGCTCCGACGTCTTCGCCGGCACGTCGTTCGACCAGATCGTCGCGCAGAAGGTGGGCCAGGACACGCCGATCCCGTCGATGCAGCTGTGCATCGAAAACGTCGATCAGGCGGGAGGCTGCTCCTACAACTATTCGTGCGTCTACACCGACACGATCAGCTGGTCGTCGCCCGAAGATCCACTGCCGATGATTCGCGATCCGCGCGCCGTGTTCGATCAGCTGTTCGGCGTCGGCGCGACACCGGAACAGCGCAAGGCGCGGCGCCAGGACGACCGCAGCATTCTCGACTGGGTGACCGAAGCGGTTGCCGACCTGTCGCGCAAGCTCGGGCCCGAAGATCGCGCGCGGCTCTCCGACTATCTCACCAACGTCCGCGAGATCGAGCGCCGCATCCAAAAGGTCGAGGCCTACAACAGCAGCGGCGCGCCGCGCGAGCTCCCCGAGGCGCCAATCGGCGTGCCCGACTCGTTCGAGGAGCACGTCAAGATCATGTTCGACCTGCAGGCGCTCGCGCTGGCGGCCGACACGACGCGTATCTTCTCGTTCAAGCTCGGACGCGACGTGTCGCAGCGGGTCTACGCGCCCAGTGGCTGCACCACCGCGTTCCACTCCGCGTCGCACCATCTCGAGCGCGAGGAGCGAATCACCGACTTCCAGAAGATCAACACGTATCACGTCGGGATGGTGCCGTATCTGCTCGAGAAGCTGAAGAACACCCCCGACGGCGACGGCAGCCTGCTCGACAATACGCTGGTGATGTACGGCTCGGCGATGGGCGATTCCAACCTTCACAACCACAAACGCTGCCCGCTCTTCTTCGCCGGGCATGCCGCCGGCGCGTTGAAGGGCAACCGCCATCTCCGCGCCGTCGATGGCACGCCGATGGCCAACGCGATGCTCTCGGCACTTCGTACTTTTGCCGTCGAGATCGAAACCTTCGGCGACAGCACCGCCGCCATGGATCTCAGTTCATGAAGACTCGCGCTCGACGTCTGACCGGCGCGTTCGTCTCCGCCCTGGCCCTCGCGGCCACGCTCGCCGCCGCCGCCGAGGCGCCCGTCGCCAAAGCCGCGGAAGCCGGTGACGTGGCTGCGGTGCGCGCGCTGCTCAAGCAGGGCGCCGACGTCAACGCGCCGCAGGGCGACGGGATGACGGCATTGCATTGGGCGGCGGTGCGCGGCGACTCCGCGCTCACGTCGATGCTGCTTGCCGCCGGCGCCAACGTGCGCGCCACGACGAGGCTCGGCGCGTTCACGCCGCTGCACCTCGCCAGTCAATACGGGCAGGCGGCAGTCATTGCCGCGCTCATCGGCGCGGGCGCTGACGTCGCGGCCAAAACTTCCACCGGCGCGACTGCGCTATTCCTCGCGGCGCGCTCCGGCGATCCGGAAGGCGTCAGCCGCCTGGTCGCGTCGGGCGCCGAGGTCAACGCCAAGGAGGCGACGTACGGTCAGACGCCGCTGATGGTCGCTGCCGGGCTCGATCGCGCGGAAGTGGTCACGCTGCTCATCGCACGTGGCGCCGACGCGTCGATGGCCTCGTCGGTGATGGACCTCAAGGCGCTTACCGCGCCGAGCGAAGGCGACCGGCGTCCGCAAAACGCAGCAGGAGCGCAGGCGGCCCGCGTCGAGGTGCCCGGCGTCACGCGGCCGTACCGCTACAACGAGCTGATCGGCGCGCAGGGCGGCCTCACCGCCCTGCACTTTGCCGCACGACAGGGAAGCGCGCGCGCGGTGAAGGCACTCCTCGACGGCGGCGCCAACGTCAACGCGCCAAGTCCCGGCGACCGCGCCACGCCGCTCGTCATCGCGATCGTCAACGGCCACCTCGACGTCGCATCGGCGCTGATCGAGCGCGGCGCCAATCCAAACGGCGTGACCGATGCCGGCGTGTCGCCGCTCTACGCCACGCTCAATGTCCAGTGGGCGCCGATTGCCGCCTATCCGCAGCCACGCGCGCACCTGCAGCAGTCACACTCGTATCTCGGCGTCCTGAAGCTCCTTCTGGACAAGGGGGCCGACCCGAACGTTCGCATCAACCGCAAAGTCTGGTTTTCGGGCTACAACTTCGACCAGTCGAGCGTGGACGAGGTGGGCGCGACGCCGTTCTGGCGCGCCGCCTATGCCAGCGATGTGGCCGCGATGAAGCTGCTCGTCTCGTACGGCGCCGACCCGTCGATTCCGACGATGAAGGGTCTGGCGAGGCGCGGACCCGAGGATCCGTCGTCAGGCGAGGATCGATCGGGCCTCGCGCCGATGCCTGTCGGCGGCCCGAACGTCACCCCGCTGCAGGCAGCCGCCGGCGTCGGCTATGGATTCGGCTTTGCCGGCAACTCGCACCATGTCGCTCCTGGCGGCATGCTCGCCGCTGTCAAGTATCTGGTCGAGGAAGCAGGACAGGACGTCAACGCGGTGGACGCCGACGGCAACACGGCAATGCATCACGCGGCGTCGCGCGGCGACAACGAGATGATTCAGTACCTCGTCGCGAAAGGCGCCGTCGTCACCGGCGTCAACAGAGCCGGCCAGACCACCGTGGACCTGGCCAACGGTCCCGTGCAGCGCGTGCAGCCTTTCCCCCAGACGATCGCGCTGCTCGAAAAGCTCGGAGCGAAGAACAACCACAAATGCGTCTCGTGCTGACCAGGGAGGTCGCAGTGGGCAACAGCTTTCGTCGGGGGGCACTCGCCGTCGTCTGGATCCTCGTCACCGCGGTAACCGCAGCAGCGCAAATCGAACAGGCGCGCCTGAATGGGACGGTTGTCGACGCTCAAGGCGCGGTGCTGCCTGGCGTCACGGTCACCGTGCGATCGCCGGCGCTGATCGGCGCGCAGTCAACCGTCACGGAAGGCGACGGCCGTTATCGCTTTCCTGCGCTTCCAGGGGGTACCTACGATGTCGTGTTCGAGCTGACCGGATTCCAGGGGCTTCGGCGCGAAGGTATCGTGCTCCGTCTCGGACAGACGCTCACCGTCGATGGCCAGCTTCAGGTGGCGACCCTGCAGGAGACCGTCACGGTCAGCGCCGAGTCGCCCGTCGTCGACGTGACGACGACGGCGGTGGGCACGACGTTCGACAAGGAGAAACTCACGGGCATTCCGACCGCCACCGACATGTGGGCGGTGCTCTCGCAGTCGCCGGGCGTGCGGATGCAGGGATACGACGTCGGCGGCAGCCACAAGAGCCAGGCGATCGGATACGAGGGTTTCGGCGTGCGCGGGCAGAGTCAGTTCACGATTGACGGCATTCAGTCCGAAGGCAACTATCCCAATTCGCTGTCGATGGAGGAGATCGCCGTCAGCGCAGCCGGCGGCGATGTCGAGATCAACAGCCCGGGCGCGGCGATCGCGCTCACGATCAAGAGCGGCGGCAACACCTTCCACAGCCTGAACAACGTGGCCTGGCAGCCGGAATCGTGGGTTGCCGACAATCTCGACGAAGAAACGGCTGTGCGCGGGTTCACCGGCAACCCGAACGTGTTGTTCGTCGAGACGCACCACGACATCGGCGGACCGATCAAGCGCGATCGCCTGTGGTTCTTCCTTGCCTACAACTATTTCAAGATCGACAAAATAGTTTCCGGTATTCCGCAGTCGGTTGCCACCGACCTCGGCATCTTCCACGAGGCACCGCTCAAGATCACCTACAAGCTGTCGCAGGCCGACACCATCTCCGCGCATTACCAGTGGGGCTACAAGTACAAGCCGCTGCGCGGATTGTCAGCGACGACGCCGCTCGAATCAGTGCTCGAGCAGGATAGCCCGTACTGGACGGGCAAGGTGCAGTGGCAGCGTGTCTGGTCGAACCGCCTGTTCACCGACGTGCGGTATGGCTTCCACGGATTCGACTGGCCAATGATGCCCAACGTCAACGCGTTCGAGAACCCGCCGCGGATCGACATCGGCACCAATCAGAACAGCGGCGCGGGCTGGGATGCGTTCGACAACAAGCCGTTTCGGCCGCAGGGGCTGCTCACGGCGACGTACTATCTGCCCACGGGCACGGGCAGCCACGACTTCAAGTTCGGCGGCGGCTACGTCATGGATATCGAGCGGACCGTGATCAACGGCAACTCGGGTCCGATTCGATACCGCGATAACAACACCCGAACCGACGAGATCGAAGTGGTGGACGTCGGCCGCCGCGAGGATCTCTACACCACTTGGAACGGCCCCGATAACCGCAACGAGATCATCACGGTGTTCGTTCAGGATCGCTGGAGCCCGCGTCCCGATCTCACTTTCCTCGCCGGTGTGCGCTACGACCGTCAGCGCGGGCTATACGAGCCGGGCAAGCGCGCGCCGATTCTGAGCGACATCTTTCCGACCCGCGAGACACCGGGCCGCTCGTTCAAGGCCAAGCACAATCCCGCGCCGCGCCTCGGCGTCAACTACGCGTTCAACCAGGGCAAGACCGTCGTCAAGGGTTTCTGGGGACGCTTCTACAACGAGCTCACGACGGTGCTCGCCAACAACAGCAATCCGGGCGGCGAGAACTATCGCATCTACAAGTTCAACGACCTCAACGGCAACCGTCTCTACGACGGCACGCAGGAGCTGGGCGCGCTGGTCTCGGCGCGCGGCGGCGTCACGACGATCAACGAGGAGTTCGATCCACCGTACGCGGACGAGATCAGCAGCGCGTTGGAGCATCAGTTCTGGGGCGAATCGTCGTTCCGGGTCGCCTACGTCCGAAAGATGGTTCAGGATGAGGCCGGCGTCACCAACGTTGCGCGCCACGACCAATACACGGTGCCGCGCACGGTGAGCGTGGCGCTGCAGGACTTCGGCGGCGCGTCGCACGGAACGCAGACGTTTACCGTGTTCGATATACCTGACTCACTCCGCGGCGTGGTCGAGAACGTCTATTCCAACTGGCCCGACGCGAACTACGACTACGACACGATCCAGCTCGGGTTCAACAAACGGTGGCCGGGCGGCCTCTTCCTGCAGGCGAGCTTCGACTATCAGTGGCGCGACGAGCTGCGCGGCGGCAACGGCGCGAGCACGATCAACGTGACGACCAGTCCGCTCAACACCGATCCGCTCAACGTCGGCTATTTCCAGAACGTGCGTCCGGACGTGCCGAACCGGCAGCAGACCACCAACTGGCAGTCGCGCATCGCTGGCCGCTATGTGTTCGGCTACGACATCGGCGTCGGCGTCAATTACCGGGTCCAGAGCGGCTATGGCTTCACCCGCGTGATCCCGGTGAGCCTGGCCAACGCCGGCACGGCGCAGTTCTTCTTCGACGATCTCGACAACCAGTATTCGGATATCGTGCCGATCCTCGATTTCCGCGTGGACAAGACGTTCAACTTCGGCCGCTTCCGCACGGCGGTGATGTTCGACGCGTACAATCTGTTCAACTCGAACCCGGTGAGCAATTTCAACATCACCAATGGGACGCAGTACAACCGCATCATCGCGACGCTCGATCCGCGCACCGCGCAGGTCGGGTTCCGGTTCCAGTTCTAGCGGAGACCATCGATGAGAGTGTTCGGCTTTTCGTTCGTGGGCGCTGCGCTGCTATGGGCGGCGACCGCCGACGCACAACCGGCGGCGGCGCCGGACGGCCACCAGGCGACGGTCAACCGCTACTGCGCCGGGTGCCACAACGATCGCCGCGCGTCCGGCGGCTTCTCATGGACGACGCTCGATCTCGACGATCCGGCGGGCAACGCCGCTGCCGCGGAGAAGGTGATCCGCAAGCTTCGCGCCGGGCTGATGCCGCCGGCCGGCGCGCCGCGCCCAGACGCCCCGAGCGCGAAGGCGTTGATCACCACGCTTGAGACTGCCATCGATCGCAGCGCCGCGGCGCAGCCCGTACGCGGGAGCGCCGGAGCTTCACCGGCTGAACCGGACCGAATATCGCAACGCGGTGCGCGAGTTGCTCGCCTTCGACGTCGATGTCGCGGCGCTGCTGCCGCCCGACGAGAAGGCCCGCGGCTTCGACAACATGTCGAACGCGCTCGCCATCACGCCGTCGCTCGTCCAGTCGTACGTGCGTGCTGCCAGCCGCATCAGCCGCGAGGCGGTCGGCGACCGCAAGGCCACCGCCGCCGAGACCATGTACAAGGTGCCGAAGGTCGTCAACCAGATGCGGCACGTGGATGGCGCGCCGCTTGGCACGCGCGGCGGCACCGCCGTGGTCCACAACTTCCCGGTTGACGGCGAATACACCTTCAAGCTGCAGCTGTACTACGACTATCTCGAGACGCTCTTCGGGCAGAACCTCCCGCCCAACCTGCAGGGCCAGCAGATCGAGATCGCCGTGGACGGCGCGCGCGTCGCGATCTTCACGATCGATCCGAACGTGCCGGAGACCAAGAACGTGCTCGCGACGCCGCGCATCGAAATCAAGGCGGGACCGCATCGCGTTGCGGCGGCGTTCATCGCCAAGTTCGACGGACCGACCGAGGATCTGTTCCGTCAGGTCGACAAGTCGATGGTGGACATCAGCGCAGGCGTGCCAGGCCTCGTCGCGCTGCCGCACCTGCTGTCGATGACTGTCGCCGGTCCGTTCGAGGTGGCCGGCCTCTCGGAGACGCCGAGCCGTCAGAAGATCTTCACGTGCATGCCGAAATCGACCGTCGGCGAGCAGCCGACGCTGGACGAGGTCGCGTGCGCGCAACGGATCATCGGCCGGCTGGCGCGCGAAGCCTACCGGCGTCCTGTCACCGAGGCCGAGTCAGAGTTCCTCTTCAACTACTACAAGGAAGGACGCAAGGAAGCCGGATTCGAGGGCGGCATTCAGCGCGTCGTTCAATCGATCCTCGCCAGCCCGAACTTCGTTTTTCGATTCGAACGAACGCCAGCCGGCCTTGCAGCCGGCGCCAACTACCGGATCACCGATCTCGAGCTGGCGTCGCGACTGTCTTTTTTCCTGTGGAGCAGTAGTCCGGATGAGACGCTCGTCGCGCTTGCCGCACAAGGCAAGCTCAAGGAGCCGGCCACGCTCGAGCGCGAGGTGCGCCGGATGCTGGCCGATCGGCGCGCTGCCTCCCTGGCCGACAACTTCGCCTATCAGTGGCTGCGGCTG
The DNA here is from genome assembly GCA_963807105.1 of uncultured Acidobacteriota bacterium. Classification (GTDB taxonomy): domain Bacteria; phylum Acidobacteriota; class Vicinamibacteria; order Vicinamibacterales; family UBA2999; genus DASPWV01. The sequence continues at coordinate 784,118 of CAWEAM010000009.1, forward strand.
CAGGACCTGAAGGAGGTCGATCCCGACGGCGGGCTCTACCCGAACTTCACCCGCAACCTGGGTGAGTCGATGGCCAAGGAAACGAAGCTGCTCTTCGAGCAGCATCGTCCGCGAACGATCGTCCGATCGACGAACTGCTGACCGCCGACTACACGTTCGTGGACGAGATCCTCGCCAGGCACTACGGCATCCCGAACGTGCAGGGCAGCGTTTTCCGCAAGCGTGGCGGTCGCCGATCCGAACCGTCAGGGGCTGCTCGGCCACAGCGCCGTGCTCACGCTGACCTCGCTCGCGAATCGCACGTCGCCGGTGATCCGCGGCAAGTACGTGCTCGAAGTGCTGCTCGGCGTGGCGCCTCCGCCGCCGCCGGCCGACGTGCCGCCGCTCATGGAGAACGTCGAGAACGAAAAGGCGCTGCCCGGTGCGCGAGCGTCTCGAGCAGCACCGCCGGAGCCCGGCGTGCGCGGCGTGCCACGCGATGATGGATCCGATCGGCCTTGCGCTCGAGAACTTCAACGCCGTTGGCTTGTGGCGATCGACGGACAGCGGTGTGCCGGTCGATCCGATCGGGGCAGCTCTACGACGGCACGCCGCTCGACGGGCCGGTGAGCCTGCGCAAGGCGCTGCTCAATCGCCGCGACTCGTTCATCGCCATCGTTCACCGAGAATCTTCTGGCCTACGGTCTCGGCCGGCTGACCGACCACCGCGACATGCCGACCGTGCGCGCGATTCGAGCGCGAGGCCGCCGCCAACGGCCACGCGTTTTCATCCTTCGTGCTCGGCGTCGTCACGCAGCATGCCATTTCAGATGCGACAGGCGGAGACCGCAGGTGACAACCGCGGCCGCCGCGCAGGTAACGGGAGAGCGCTGATGTTCCTCACCCAGAAGCACGTTTCGCGGCGGACGGTTCTGCGCGGGATGGGCGCGACCCTGGCGCTGCCGTTTCTCGACGCGATGGTGCCGGCGCACGACGCTGATGCGGCGCTCGGCGGCCGATCCGAAGACGCGGCTGCTGTGCATCGAGATGGTGCATGGCTGCGCCGGCAGCACGCAGTACGGCATCGAGCAGAACTACTGGATGCCGACCACCGACCGGGCGCGACTTCGACTTCACGATGATCCTGAAGCCGCTCGAGCCGTTCCGCGACTACGTGACGGTGGTCACACAGACCGATTTGCGGGCGGCGGAAGCGTGGTCGGCCAACGAGGAGGGCGCGGATCACTTCCGCTCGAGCGCGGTGTTTCTCACCGCCGCGCATCCGAAACAGACCGAGGGCTCGGACGTGCTCGCCGGCACGTCGATCGACCAGATCTACGCCAAGCAGTTCGGCCAGGACACGCCGCTCCCCTCGATTCAGCTCGGGATCGAGAACGTCGATTCGTCCGGCGCCTGCGGCTTCAACTACGCCTGCGTCTATTCAGGTCCGATCAGCTGGTCGTCGCCGACGACGCCGATGCCGATGACGATCGATCCGCGCATGGCGTTCGAGAACCTGTTCGGCGACGGCGGCACGCCCGAGGAGCGCGCCGCCCGGCAGCAGGCCAACAAGAGCATCCTCGACGGCATCACTGCGGCAGGTCGGCGACCTCAAACAGGATCTCGGCGCGCGCGATCGCGGACGCCTCGACGCTTATCTCGAAAGCGTGCGCGAAATCGAGCGACGCATCCAGCCGCATCGAGCAGTACAACGCGAGCGGGGCCGAGCGCGAGCTGCCGGAGGCGCCCATCGGCGTGCCCGATTCGTGGGAGGACCACGTCAAGCTGATGTTCGACCTCCAGGTGCTGGCCTTCTGCCGCCGAAGTCACGCGCGTCTCGTCGTTCAAGATGAGCCGCGACACCAGCAAGCGAGTGTTTCCCGAGAGCGGCATCAAGACGCCGTTCCACTCGATGTCGCATCACGGCTCGCAGGCCATCGAAGATCGCCGAATACGCGAAGCTCAACGCCTATCACATGACGATGCTCCCGTACTTCCTGGAGAAGATGAAGAACACGCCGGACGGCGACGGCAATCTGCTCGATCACTCGCTGATCCTCTGGGGCAGCCCGATGGGCGACTCCAACGTCCACGCGCACAAGCGGCTGCCGGTGCTGATCCTGGGCCGCGCCGACGGGAAAGTGCAGGGCAATCAGCACGTCAAGTGCGCCGACGAGACGCCGTACGCGAACGTGCTGCTCACGGTGCTCCGCAAGCTCGGTGTCGATCAGCCGTCGATCGGCGACAGCACCGGTGAGGTGGCGCTATGAGACTGCGCGATTTGCTTCCTGTCCGCCATGCTGCTCGCCGCCGCAACCGCGGCCGGGTCGGCCAATTCGTCGCTCATCGAAGCGGTCAAACAGCAGGATCGCGCGACAGTGCGCGCGCTGCTGCAGCAGAACGTCGACGTCAACGCCGCCGACGGCGACGGCAGCACCGCGCTTCATTGGGCCGCCGCGAACGGCGACCTCGAGCTGACGCAGGCGCTGCTCAAGGCCGGCGCAAGTGTGAAGCCGGTGACGCGCATCGGCGGGATGAGCCCGCTGTTCATGGCGGCGCGCAACGGGAGTGACGGCGTCGTGGACGCGCTGCTCGCGGCCGGCGCCGGCGCCGGCGAGGCCAACGGCAACGGCACCACCGTGCTGATGATGGCCGCCGCCTCGGGAAACGCCGCCACCGTCAGGCTGCTCATCGATCGCGGCGCCGACGTCAACGCCATGGACGTCACCAACGGGCAGACGGCGCTGATGTTTGCCGCCGCACGCAACGCGCCCGCGGCGATCCAGGTGCTGCTGGCAGCGAAAGGCCGACGCCGAACGTCACGACCAAGGTGTTCAAGCTCGAGCGTCCGCGCGTCGACGAGGACGGCAATCCGCTGCCGCCGAAGCCGCCGGGTGAGCCGGCCGCCGGCGCCGCGCCGGGACGCCGCGGCGGCGGCGGTGAGCGAGTGCAGGGAGCGACGGTGATCGGCGGCATGACGGCGCTGCACTTTGCCGCTCGCGAGGGCCACGACGATGCGGTGCGTGCGCTCCTCGCCGGCGGCGCCGACGTCAATGTCGTCACCGGTGGCGAGCAGACGTCGGTCGATCATCGAAGCGATCATCAACGGCCATCTCGATCTCGCGAAGATGCTGCTCGAGCGAGGGCGCGGACCCGAAGCTGGCCAATATCGACGGGCTGACGCCGCTCTACGCGACCATCGACATGCGCTGGCGGCACAACACCTGGTATCCGCAGCCGACGCTGGACGAAGAGAAGACCAACTACCTCGAGTTCATGCGCGCGCTGCTCGATCGCGGAGCCGACGTCAACGCGCCGATCAGCGCGCAAGCTGTGGTTCCGCAAGTTCCGCTACGGCGACGACTGGGTCGAGCCGAACGGCGCCACGCCGTTCTGGCGCGCCGCGCAGGCCAACGACGTCGAGGGCATGCGCCTGCTGGCGTCGCGCGGCGCTGACACGTCGCGGGCGACGACCGGCGGCGTCACGCCGCTGATGGTGGCGGCCGGCATCGGCTTCGAATACCAGGGCACGAACGTCGTCCCCGATTCGCGCCTGGCGGCGGTCAGGTACCTGGTGGACGAGCTGCGCGGCGACGTCAACGCCAAGGATCGGCAGCACTACACCACCCTGCACGGCGCCGCGTACGTGGGCGACAACGATCTGATCACCTACCTCGTGTCGCAGCGGCGGCGACGTGCGAAGGCGCGAGCGAAGGGCAGGCTCGCCGGCACGCAGGCCGCGGAAGAAGTTCCGGAAGGCACCGGCGACACCGTGGCCGACATGGCCAACGGTCCGCGCGAGAAGTCGCTGCTGCATCCGGTGACGGTGGCGCTTCTCGAGAAGCTCGGCTCCGAGAACTCGCACGACTGCCGCTCGACGGCGTGCGTGAACAACACGAAGGCCGAGAAGCCTCCCGCGAAGCAACAGTAAGTGCGGAAGCGGTCCGTGATCCTCCGGCGCCTTCTGGGCTGCCTCATGGCGGCCGCGATCTCGGCGCCCGTGGTCCTGGCGCAGGACTACAAAGGCAGCCTGCCGGTCGATCACCCGGCCATTCGCTACGCGGACGGGCCGACCCGGGACGCGGTTCGGCTCAAGCTCGCGGACTTCAACGCTCCGCTGCAGGAATCGCGCGCCATCCTCGCCGACGTGCTCCGCCGGCTCGACATCAGCAGCGACTCGCAGATGCTGGTGTTCTCCAAGACCAGCGTGCAAGCGCCGAAGATTTCGCCGCAGCGCCCGCGCGCGATCTATTTCACGGACGATGTGGCGGTGGCGTACGTACCGGGAACGGCGGCGATGGAGATCGCGGCCGTGGATCCGGAGCGCGGGCCGATCTTCTACGGCGTCTCGCTCGACGGCTCGCGTGGACCGGCGATCTCGAGAGGCAGCGGCTGTCTTCATTGCCACCACGGCGGCAACACGGCGGGTGTTCCCGGGCTCTATGTCGGATCGGTGATTCCGGGGCCGTCGGGCGCGCCGCTGCGCGATGACACCGCGATCATCACCGATCACCGGACGGCGTTCCGCGATCGCTGGGGCGGGTGGTACGTCACGGCGAAGCGCGGGCAGCAGCCCGATCGCGCCAACGCGGTGGTCATGGATTCCTCCGATCCGGAGGCGCTCGCGCGCGAATCGCAGCAGAACGTGACGAGCCTTGCCGGCCGCTTCGATCGCTCCGCCTACCTCGCGCCGACGAGCGACATCGTTGCGCTGATGACCTTCGAGCATCAGACGCAGATGATCAACCTGCTCACGCGCGTCGGCTGGCTGGCGCGCATGGCGCCGAACGGCGGAGCACGTGGTCCGTTGCTGGATGCGGCGCTTGCCAAGGAGTTGGACGAGCTCGTCGACTACATGCTGTTTGTCGGAGAGGCGCCGCTCACCGAGCAGATCGAAGGCGTGTCGTCGTTCGCGCAGACGTTCGCCGCGCGCGGGCCGAGGGACGGGCGCGGGCGCTCGCTGCGGGAGTTCGACCTTAAGACGCGGCTGTTTCGGTATCCGCTCAGTTATCTGCTCTACAGCGCGCAATTCGATGCGCTGCCGGACGTCGTGCGCACGGCGATCTACGCGCGGCTGCGCGCGATTCTGAGTGGGACGAATCAGGACGTGAGGTACCGGCACCTGTCGGTCGATGACCGTCGCGCCCTCCGCGAGATTCTGGCGGAAACCAGACCCGAGTTCGAACCGGGTCAGGTCCGGACGGGGTCAGGTCCGGACAGTCTGCGTTGACCTGTCCGGACGAGACCCCAGGCCGGACCTGGGACCCCGTCACCCGTTCAGATCAAACGTCCCCTCGCTCTCGCCGAAGCTCGCCAAGTCATCGTGCCCGAGCGCGTGCAGCACGCTGAGCATCACGTCGGCGAGCAGCGCGCCGTTGCTGGCGCGGAGGTGCCGCCCGCCCTTGATGGTCCCCCCGGCATGACCGGCCAGGAAGAACGGCACCTTTTTGTGGTTGTGATCGTTCGAATCGCCCATCGGCGAGCCGTAGAGAACCAGCGTCGAGTCGAGAAGCGTCCTCTCGCCGTCGCGCGTTTCCTTCAGCTTCGCGAGGAGATACGGCACCAGACCCACGTGATACGCGTTGATCCTGGCGAAATTCAGGATCTTCGCCTCGCGCCCGCTGTGGTGCGACGCCGGATGAAACGGGCCGTCGAAGCCGCTCTCCGGATACACGCGATTGGAGTTGTCGCGACCGAGCTTGAACGCGAAGACGCGGGTGATGTCGGCGGCGAGCGCCAGCACCTGCAGGTCGAACATCAGCTTGACATGCTCCGAGAACGAGTCGGGAACGCCGGGCGGCGCCTCCGGAAACTCACGCGCCTCACCGCGCCGGCTATAGGCCTCGACGTTCTGGATTCGCCGCTCCACCTCGCGGATGTTCTGCAGATAGTCGTCGAGCCGGGCGCGATCCGCCGGGCCGAGCGCCCGCGCCAGGCGCGGCACCGACGCGATTACCCAGTCGAGAATGCTGCGCTCGTCGCCGAGACGCCGTAAGCGCTCCTCGGCTGAAAGGCCGTCCCTGAACGCGCCGAACAGTTTGTCGAAGACGACGCGCGGATCGCGATCCATCGGCAGCGGCCGATGCGGCGCCGACCAGCTGATCGCATCGGTGTAGACGCACGAGTAGCCGTAGCCGCAGCCGCCCGCGGCGTCGATCGGTTCGATGCACATCTGCACCGACGGCAGCGGCGTGTCCTGCCCGAAGCGCTGTGCGTGCAGCTGATCGAGCGAGATCCCGGCCTCGACGTCCGCGCCCATCGTCTGCTTCGGGTGCGCCTGGGTCAGGAACGCCGCGCTCGATCGAAAGTGATCGCCGCCGACCTCGCGCACCGCGTAGGCGTCGGCCATGGGCACGTCGGTATTGCTGACGATCGTCAGATGCTCGCGGAACGGCTCGAGCGACGCCAGGCTGGTCGGCGAGAGATCGAAGGCGCGCCCGGCGGCCGCCGGCGCCCAGAGATTCTTCGCGATTCCGAGCGGCGTGCTGCCGGCGGCGCCGTGCACCATCTCCATGCAGATCAGGCGCGGCGGCCGCGCGCGCGTTGCGGCGAGCGCGCGCCCCGCGGGGGTCATCGCGTCGAGCAAGGGCAGCGCGATCGTCGCGCCCAGCCCGCGCAGCATCGTCCGGCGCGAGAGACGCTTGCGTGTGACGAACATCGCCGCCTACTTCCGCTTGCGCATCCGCTCGGCCGTCCATTGCATCTTGCTTCGGCCCATCGCGATTTCGCCCGCCAGCGTGCCGTCGTCCTGCAGCTTGCCGACGAAGGTCATCAGCCCGCTCTTGTTGCAGTGCGCATCGTGCATCTCGGCCTTGGCGGTGATGCTGAAGGCGCCCTCGACGAACTCTCCTTCGACCGGCGCTTCCTTGCCCATCAGCAGCATCGTGCCCGTGAGCCTGGTGCCTTGCTGTTCCAGCGTGAGCCCGCTGCGCATCACGTGATCGCCGACGAGCGAGAGCGACCAGTCGCCCGTCAGATTGGTTTCCTGCGGCGCCTGTTGGTGCTGGAGAAACGTCGGCACGACAGCGGCGTGCAGCGCGGCGACGTGCGCCGAGGCGCCGGGTCCATGAAGGTACGCGCAAAGGGCGACAACGAGCGTAGACAGCTTGAGCATCAGAAACTCCTTTGCCCGCACTCTGCCAGCGCCTGCCTGAACGCGGCGTGAATGGCGCGTTCAGGTTCCGTTCAGCTTCTGCTGCGCTATAACGGCTGGGTGCGGGTTCTCGTGGTCGAGGATGAAGGGCCGCTCGCCGAGCAGCTCGCGTCGGCGCTGAGCGATGCCGGCTATGCGGTCGACGTCGCCCACGACGGGGTCCGCGCCGATTTCCTGGCGCAGACCGAGCGCTACGATGCCGTCGTGCTCGACCTCGGCCTGCCCAGGATGGACGGCCTCACCGCGCTGCGGCGCTGGCGCGAGGCCGGATTGGCGTTTCCCGTGGCGGTGCTCACCGCCCGCGGCAGCTGGCACGAGAAGGTCCAGGGGATCGACAGCGGCGCCGACGACTACCTGTCCAAGCCGTTCCGGATGGAGGAGCTGCTCGCCCGGCTGCGCGCGCTGATCCGGCGCGCGACCGGGCAGGTGACGCCGGAGCTTCGCGCCGGCGCGGTCGCGCTCGACACGCGTCTGGCGCGGGTCACGCTCAACGGCGCCCTGGTCAAGCTCACCAGCCATGAGTTTCGCGTGCTGTCGTACCTGATGCACCATCGCGGCCGCGTCGTGTCGCAGAGCGAGCTCACCGAGCACATCTACGCGCAGAACTTCGATCGCGACTCGAACACGGTCGAGGTCTTCATCGCGCGGCTGCGGCGCAAGCTCGGCGCCTCGTTCATCGAGACCGTGCGCGGCCTCGGCTACCGCGTCGAGGCGCCGCGATGAGATTGCTGCGATCGATGCGCGCCCGGCTGCTGCTCGGAGCGGTGCTCTGGACGATCGGGCTGCTGCCGGTGGCGCACGTGCTCTCGGTCTCGCTGATTGTTCGCTTCCCGGGGGTGGTCGGCCTTCCGCGCGTCATCTTCGTCAGTCATCCTTCGCACAAGACGGACATCGTCGCGCAAGCGCTCGTCCACTACGGCGCGGCGCTGGCGCTCGCCGCGGTGTTTCTCGTCGGCGGCTTTCTGCTGATCCGGAGCGCGCTCGTGCCGATGAACCGTCTGCGATCGCGACTCGCGGCCGTGCACGAGGGGCGCGAGCGCCGGATCGAAGGCAGCTATCCGACCGAAGTGCAGCCACTCGTCAACGACCTCAACCAGCTGCTCGATCACCGCGAAGAGACCGTGCGCCGCGCGCTGGCCAAGGCCGGCGACCTCGCGCACGGGCTCAAGACGCCGCTGGCGCTGCTGGCAGGCGAGGCGGAGCGTGCGCGCGCCTCGGGCACGCACGAGCTCGCGAGCGCGATCGCCGAACAGGTCGAGCGCATGCGCGGCCAGATCGACTACCACCTCGCGCACGCGCGCGCCGCCGCCTCGGGCGCGACGCCGGGGACGCAGTGTGAAATGGCGGCCTCAGTGGAGGGTCTGGCGCGTACGCTGGAGCGGCTGCATGCCGGACGCGGTATCGCGATCGAGGTGCAGGTCACGCCCGGCGACGCGGTCCGAGTGCAGCGCGAAGATCTCGACGAGATGATCGGGAACGTGCTCGACAACGCGTGCAAGTGGACCAACCGGCGCGTCACGCTCATCTCCGAGAAAAGGGACGCGTCGATGGTCATCCTGGTGGATGATGATGGACCCGGCCTGGCGGCGTCGCTGCGCGAAGCCGTGCTCAAGCGCGGCGTGCGCGCCGACGAGGCCGCGCCCGGATCCGGTTTCGGGTTGGCGATCGTTCGCGACGTCGCCGAGCTGTACGGCGGCTCGATTCTGCTGGAAGAGTCGCCGCTCGGTGGCGTGCGCGCGCGCCTCACGCTGCCGGCTTGCTGACGGTTCTCGCTGATCGACGACCATGGACAACCTGATTCGCGAACTGAAATACGCGCTGCGGGCGCTGCGCCGGACACCGGTGGTCACGAGCGTCGTGATCGTCTCGCTGGCGATCGGCATCGGCATCAACACCGTGGTGTTCTCCTGGATTCAGGCGATCGTCTTCCGGCCACTGCCGGGCGTGCCCGACACGGCGGCGATCCATCTCGTCGAGCCGGTCACCGAGACCGGCGGACGGCCTGGCTCGTCGTGGCTCGAATATCGCGACGTGCAGGAGAAGGTGCCGTCGCTCACCGGGCTGATTGCTTTCCGCATGGTGCCGCTCAGCGTCGGCGAGGCGAACCGCACCGAGCGCACCTACGGCCTGCTGGTGTCCGGCAACTACTTCTCCTCGCTCGGGCTCGAGCCGGCAGTGGGCCGTTTCTTCCGCCCGGACGAGGCGGCACGTCCCGGCGGCGAGCCGGTCGCCGTGATCTCGTACGACTACTGGGAGACGCGATTCGGCGCGGCGCAATCCGCCGTTGGCCGGCCGCTGCGCGTCAACGGCCGCGAGATCACCGTCGTCGGCGTCACTCCCAAGGGGTTCCAGGGCAGCGTGCTCGCCTTGCAGTTCGACATCTGGATGCCGGCGACCATGGCCCCGGCGCTGCTCGCGGGTTCGCGTGAGCTCGAGGACCGGGGACTGCGCGGCTACAACGTGCTCGGCCGGCTGCGGCCCGACCGCACGATCGAGCAGTCGCAGGCCGAGGTGTCGGCGGTCATGCGCGAGCTCGCCGGCCTGTATCCCGAATCGAACCGGGCGGTGCAGGCCGACGTGCTGACGTTCTGGCGCGCGCTGCGTGGCCCGGCGGCGCTCCTGCTGCAGGGACTCGGCATCCTGCAGGGGGTGATGCTCCTGCTGCTTCTTGCTGTCTGCGGCAACACCGCCAACCTCGTGCTGGCGCGGGCGAGCGCCCGGCAGCGTGAGATAGGTGTCCGCCTCGCAGTGGGCGCGGGCTCGGGACGCATCATCCGGCTGCTGCTGGTCGAGAACCTCGTGCTTGGACTCGTCGCGGTGGGGCTCGGCGTGCTGCTCGCCATCTGGGGCACGCAGGCGCTGCGCGCGCTGCCGCTCACGACCGCCTTCCCGGTGAAGTTCCAGACCAGCATCGACGCCGTCGGGCTGCTGTTCGCCAGCTTGCTCGGCATCGGCTGCGCGCTCGTGTTCGGTGCGGCGCCGGCGATTCACCTCGCGCGCGTCGATCCGCAGAGCGTGCTCCGCTCGGGTTCGTCGGCCAGCGTCAACCTCGGCCTGCGGCGGGCGGTGATGGCGGCGCAGGTGGCGATGGCGATCGCGGTCCTGATCAGCGCCGGTCTCTTCCTCCGCAGCTTCACAGAGACGACGGGCGAGACCGGCTTTCAGCGCGAGGGCGTGCTCCTCGCGGCATACGACCTCAGCGGTCGCGGCCTGGACGCCGCTCAGTCCAAGGACTTCGCGCGCCGCCTGATCGATCGCCTGCGCGAGAGCCCGGATGTCGAGGTGGCCGCTATCACGACCTCGGTGCCGCTCGATATTCACGGGATGCCGGTGCGATCGTTCACGCTCGAAGGAAGGGCGCGCACCGATGGGGTGGCCGACCGCGCCCTCGCGAACACGGTGACGCCGGACTACTTCAAGGTGCTGCGGATTCCGCTGCTCACCGGACCGGGGTTCGCTGAGCTCAGCGATACGGCCACGGCGCCGCAGGTTGTCGTCAACGAGGCGTTCGTGCAGCGGTTCATCGGCGAGGGGCAGGTGATCGGCCGCCGGCTGCAGAACGGCGATCGCACCTACGAGATCGCCGGCGTGGTTCGCGATTCGCTCTACGAGTCGTTCGGCGAGCCGGCCAAGGCGATCATCCATTTCTCCTATCGCGATCGCCCGTCGGGGGCGGGCGAGATTCATCTCCGCTCGCGCCGCGGCGACGAGTCGCAGCTGGCGAGCGCGGTGCGCCGGGCGGTGCAGGAGCTCGACGCGTCGCTGCCGATCTACAACGTGCGCTCGCTGGCCCAGCACGTCGAGACCAACCTCACCCTGCGCCGGATTCCGGCGCGGATGTTCGCGGTTCTCGGTCCGCTCCTGCTGCTGCTGGCAGCCATCGGCATTTACGCTGTGGTGGCCTACACGGTGGCGCATCGGACGGTGGAGATTGGCGTCCGGATCGCGCTCGGCGCCACCATTCGCGGCGTGGTCCGCCAGATCGTCTCCGAGTCGCTGCGCGTCGTCGCAGCGGGGGCGGCTTTCGGCTGGCTCCTCGTCTACATGGTCTACATTCACCTGGTGCGCGGCCCGATCGATCTGCCGGCGTTCGCGGGAGTGCCGGCGCTGCTCATCGCCGTCGCCGCGCTCGCCGCCTGGATTCCGGCGCGTCGAGCCACGGCCGTAAATCCGATGGTGGCGCTGCGCCACGACTGAGTCGCCGACGGCACAGAAGGGTATTGCCCTAGAAGGCGCAGAGAACACCGAAGAGCCGCGAGCGCGGCGATGGCCACACGCTTGGTGCTTATCATCGCCGCGTTCGGCGCTTCTCTGTGTCTTCTGTGTCTTCTGTGTTTTCTGTGGCCATGATCTTCTTCGCCCTCTGCGGCGAAAAAAGTTGTGCGCGTGTGCTTTTTACATGTTACATAGTTGCTTCGGTGGCCATCGATGACGTTACTTAGAGATTCACGCGTTTCGTGGCTGGCTTGTGCTTTGCTCGGGAAGGGGTGCTAATGCCGGAACGTATGGCCCGCATGCACCCCCCCACCGACACAACCCCCGGCACACCACAGAGCTTTGGCGCGCGTCTCCGACGAGAGCGAGAGCGCCGCAAGATTTCAATCGCGTCAATCGCCGAATCGACCAAGATCCTCGGCGCTCTCCTCGAAGGCCTCGAAAGAGACGACGTGTCGCGCTGGCCGATCGGGTTCTATCGACGCGCCTTCATCCGCGCCTATGCCGCGTCGGTCGGCCTCGATCAGGACGACGTGCTGCGCGAGTTCACCCAGCGCTTCCCGGAGCCGGAAGAGCCGACGGCGGTGGTGGCGGCGACGAGCGACCGCCGCGCGCGGCTGCGGCTGACCGCGTCGCAGCGAATCTCGTGGTTCGTCGGCGGCCGGCTGCTCGACCTGCTCCCGCCGCGGCTCAACGCCGTGGGCTTCGACGTCGCCGTTCTCGGTGCAGTAAGTGTGGTCCTGTTTGTCGCGCTCGGCATGTTCTGGGCGCCGCTGTGCTTCGCGGCGTTCGTGTACTACTGCGGCGGCATTCTCGTGCTCGGCAACACGCCCGGTGTGTGTCTGTTCGCGCCAAGCAATCGACCGCCTACGCCGGAGCAGCCGGGAGCGAGCCGGACCGGCGCGGGTCCCAACGTCGAACCGCCGAACGACAGCGGTCGCTGGACCGCGGTGTTTTCCACCTGGGTCGGCGGCGGATCGGTGCACCGCTAGTTCCCCCGCGCCATTCGCTCAGACGCGGCTCAATGCGGCAGGCGTGCCTGCCGCTCCTCGCTCGCCGCGATCAGAACAGCAAGTCTTCGACTTGCGCGCCCGACGTCCGCTGTAACAGCGCGGAAACATTGAGAAAAACGTGTATCCCGCGCCATTGCGCGGCTTTGCAGCGCTCTGAACAACCGAGCATCCTTCCTCGTCATGAAGGGCATGTTTACAGGCGTGTCCCGCCGTTGCCGCGGGGCGACCTCGAAGTTGGGCCGTGCCGGGCCGTGTTTTCTCGAGTGGCACCAAAGTGCCCAGACTGCCACCACCTTTCGGCAACTCGACAATAATCTGCACGCAAACTGCTCACCTCTGATACCCTCTTGTCCGGGCACTAACTTCCGGTCTTCTAGTGCATCTGTTGCGCGTTCGTTTGGTGCTCGAGCGAACAATGTGTCACATGAGGCATTCTTTTCCCTTTGCGTTCCAACGATGGTAGTAGCACCGCCGCCACAGCTCACGACCGGTGAGGCTGGTGAGGCCAACACTCCTTTCAGAGAGAGAGCGTCATGAAACGCATCGCTTCGTCTGCGCCCGCGAAAATTCAGATGCAGGGATTGACCAGCCCGGTTCGAATGAACCGGCGCGTCCGCCGTGTGAGAAGGAGCAGCACCGCGCTGCTTGTAGCCGGCCTCGTAGTGCTGTTTGCTCAGACGGGCGGCATCGCACAGCCTGGCAGCGCCGACGTGCTCCCGTACGCGCGAGGATTTCTCGTCACGGGCAACTACGTCGTGGGCGGAGTCGACTTCACCTCGGCACAGAACCCCGTCGACCAGAACGGTCTGGCAACCGGCTTGATAAAGTTCAACGGCCCCAACGAGGCGCCCGCTGGCACCAACGAGGTGCCCCCTGGCGCCGACATCGTCGCAGCGTACCTGTACTTCGAGGTCATTTATTCTGAAGGCATCAATCCCTTGCAGGGTGTCAAGTTCCGCAATACGCTGATTGACCCCGACAATCTATGGGTGACGGGTGACCCGGGTGACATCGTCGGATTGAAGTTCACCACTCAGCCGGTCACAGGGAATCTGGCCAGCTGCTGGGGCGCAGCCAACGCTACAAACCCCATGATCACGGTTTTCAGGGTTAACGTGCTCCACCTGCTACCCAAACTGTACGACGCGAGCAACCGCTGGACCGGCAAACGGCTCGTCAACGACAGCGATCTGGTAAATAACCACGATAAGAACGGAGTGCCATATGCGGCGTCGCTCGCGACTGCCGGCCACTCCGTCACGCTCCGCGAAGGACAGGCGGATCAGGCTGTCCAAAGTGGAGGCACCGGGCTGGTCGTGGTGTATCGCACTCTCGACCCGACCGAGAAACTGCGGAGAATCGCCCTGTACGACGGCCTCCACCTGCAACCGCAGTCGGCCAGCGGCATCACACAATCGCTCGCCGGGTTCTACGACAACGACGGTCCCGGTCGGATGACCATGCTTGTCGGCAGCGGCAACCCGAACAGCTCCGAAGTGCTGACATTCAATAGCGCGCAGATTAACCAGGTGAACGGCGTCCCGTTCGATCCATTTCCGAAAACCGGTAATGCGGCGGATCGATCCTTCGCCTTCCCGACGTTCGATAACCTTTCTATGTCGGCCGTGCTGACGGAGCCAGGGTTCGGCGAATATGCCCAAACCGTGCTCACCCAATCGGGTGGGTTCGATTGCAAGTCGTGGTCGGCCATCATTTTCAGCACGCCCGTGCTGGATGCGGATCACGATGGCCAGCCCGACGCCGTCGAGGCCAGCAGCACGACCCCCAGCGTCAACGGCCTAGCGTGGAAGAACCCTGACGGTGAGCTCGTGCCGGATCTTCACGCGATGGGTGCGAAGACCGGACGGCAAGACATCTTCGCCGAGATCAATGCGATGCGTACAACGGGATCTACGACGTACGGGTCTCCCACCGAGTACGACCCCACGCACCCCGATTACGCGCCGTACGACAGCGCAGCAGACCCGGTCATCGAAAACGTGACTGTGCCAATGCACAATCACACGCCCGGTCCGGACGCGTTGAAGATGGCCGGGGATGTGTTCTGGCAGAAAAACATTGCCGTGCACTTCGACGTCGGGGACACCAAGGCCTATCTCGAGAGCTTTCTCGTGGGAACTCAGGCGCACTGCACCTTCGACCCAGATGCGCTACCGAACACGCAGCCGTGGGGTGGGCCGCATCCAGTCTGCCAGTATCTCGTTCCGACAAATAGCGGTGCAACCGGCAATGGGGCTCCGTTGGCGCGTGGTGGTGAAACGATTGTCGAGGAGGCGGAGTGTGCGGCTAATCCCACTGGAGACGAGAGCTGCCAATTTCCGTATTACGCGGGCTCGGTTGGTTGGAAGTTCGGTCTGGAACGCTATCGAGACTCGCCGGTGAATAATGACGGGACACAGCTCGCGCCGGAGGATTTCGACGCGTGGAAGAATGGCACTGTCCACCGGACGCGATTCGATCTCGCTCGCCGGAGCCTCTTCCGTTACATTCTGCTCGCTCACGCTCGCGCGAAGCCAAAGTCGTTGCCGTGTCTGCTGAATGTGCCAACCCAGTTACAACCGCTGCTCCGGCCGATACCGGCACGATACGACCTCGAAGTGAACGGCCAGCTCGCAGATTGCACCAACGACAATACCTCGTTCGTGCCGGAGGACTACCACGTACCATCGAGCGCGTCAGGCGTCGCCGACTTGCCCGGCGGAAATGTGTTAATCACGCTGGGACTCTGGGACAAGGTGTTCGGGACCGGCACGCCGTTCATGCAAGCGTCCACGATCGTGCACGAGCTCGGTCATACCCTGAATTTGTTTCACGGCGCGCTTGCGACGATTCCCGGAAACAAGAAACTCGGCACGTTCAGCTACTCGGAGCCGAACTGCAAGCCCAACTACCAGAGCACCATGAGCTACTTGTTCCAGGCGCATGGTCTCTTCGACGTCAACGGCGTCGCACATATCGACCTCTCCGACAGGGTGCTCGGCTATCCGACGTCGTCGCCGCTGGATCACATCGTTGAGAACAGCCCTCTCCCCGAGAACCCACTGGGCTCGACGCCGGCGGGCGGCGTGAAATATCGCCCGACGTGGTTCGCGCCCTACAACCCGGCGAACCCGAATCTTCTGTCGACTTCTTTGGGAGTGCCGCAAGCGACGAGATATTGCAACGGCGTGAAATTTACCGAACTCGACCCTGCAACAAACCCGATGATGGCTCGCGTCTGGTTGACGTCGAACAATTGGAACGTGACGGGTATCAACTGGAACGGCGACGTCTCCACCGCCGTATCCAACGTCAATTTCGACGGAGTTTTTGCCGGGACTGAGACCCTCAGCGCCAAGCTGTACGGTGCCGATGACTGGGCTCGCCTTCGTCTCGACCAGATTGGAGCCGGGCGCGGAGTCGCTCGCGCCGAGGGCGACGTCGACTCCAGTGGCGACGTGGACTCCAGTGGTGACGTCGACTCGGGTGGGGACGTCGACTCCGGCGGCGACGTCGATTCCAGCGGTGACGTGGACTCGAGCGGAGACGTCGACTCGAGCGGGGATGTCGACTCCAGTGGGGACGTCGACTCGAGTGGCGACGTCGACTCCAGCGGTGACGTCGATTCGAGCGGTGACGTTGATTCCAGCGGCAGCCATGAGCTGGACTTCCACGCCGCGCGCGGGCATGGATTAGCAGTGCCGACGACGTTTACGGCCTGCATCCTCGGCGGCACTCCAGCGCAGAACGGTTGCACTGGGCCGTGGAAGGACAACAACGGTACCGTGCACAACGCACAGCCCACCCAGAATGGTGCCGACAAGGACTTCTATCTGCTCACTTACACGACGTGGGGATTCCCGAACTTTGGCAGCGTCGCCCAGTACAAGCTCTCGCGCGTGGCCGGCACCTTCACGACGGTGAACGAGTCCGACGTAGTCGCCACGGTGCCGGCATTCCTCAGCCCGGGGGTGCCACGGACATGGTGGGTGGACATGACAAAGCTCCAAAATGGGAAGCCGTTCACCTACTATTCGCGAGCGGACTTTTGGGACAAGAAGGTCACCCAGACCCCGCCCTTCGAGACTGGTGGCCCGTCGAACAGTCAAACTGTAATGAAATAACGTCGGGTAGAGTGGGAAGCTTTATGAAGCAGGGCGAGATTTCTCGCCCTGCCTCCTTGTACACACGCCACGAGACGCTGGTCGTCGGTGGCCGGCAGGTTGCGCTTCCGCACATGCTGGAAAGCACCTCGTTACCGCCGCGCGGCATCCAGCACGCCGCCGTTAATCGACTCCGTGACGCTAATGTTTGATCTCGCAAGGCAAAGGGCGCCGACGCTCTACGCGCGCCCCGTGGCGGCCGGCTTCTCTTCAGACACGCAACAAGGAGGCTGAAATGCAGTGAGGGAAAACCTCGCTCGTCGTCCTGTCGGCGATGCTCGCGACGGCAACGACGCTGGCCGCGCAAACAACCACCGGCACGATTACCGGGCGGGTCGTCGATGACCAAGGTCTTTCGGTACCCGGTGCGACGATCACGGTCACAAGTCCTGTGCTGCAGGGAGTTCAAACAGCGATCAGCTCTGAGAACGGCGACTACATCGTCCCGCTCCTCCCACCGGGCACCTACACGGTGACCTTCGCGCTCAGCGGGTTCCAGAAGCAGGAGCGCACAGTTGGCGTGGCCGCCACGCAGACCGTACCGCTCAATATCACGCTCGGCCCCGCGACAGTGGAAGAGAACGTCGTCGTGGTCGGCCGCGCGGCTGACGTCCTGACGCGCACCGCACAGGTGGCGACGAGTTTCCAGCAGGACGTGATTTCGGCGCTTCCCACCAACCGTGACATCAACGCCACGCTGTTGATGGCGCCCTCGGTGCACCCGACCGGGCCATTGGGCGGCTATTCGATCGCCGGCGCGCTGTCGTACGAGTCGCTGTTCATGGTCAACGGCGTCACCGCCAACGAGAACATTCGCGGCCAGGCGATGAACCTTTATATCGAGGATGCCGTCCAGGAAACGGTCGTCGCGAGCGATGGCATCTCGGCCGAGTACGGGCGGTTCAGCGGCGGCGTGGTCAACATCGTCACAAAATCCGGCACCAACGTGTTCTCGGGCTCGTTCCGCGGCACGCTGAACAACGACAACTGGCGATCGCTGGTCGAGGGCAACGGAAACTTCGCCGCGCTCGCGGCCGGCCAGACGACGCCGCAGTGCAACCGCGTCAGCGGTATCGGTGGGACGCAGATTCCCGATCCGCACTGCTTTTCGGGCGATTCGAAGGTGGATAAGGTGGTTCCCACGACCGAATACGTCGTCGGCGGCCCCATCGTGAAGAACCACTTCACGTTTTTCACCGCCGGCCGGTTCCAGAACCAACAGTCAGCGCGAAGCACCGTTACGCCCGTCAACACGCCATATGTGTTCGAGGATCGCCGACAGCGCTACGAGATCAAGCTGACCGGATCGCTCAACGCGAATCACCGTTTCGAGGGGTCGTACCAGAAAGAGTCGGTCCGGCAGATCAACCAGACTTTCAGCACAACGACATCGATGGACCTGGCCAGCCTCTATTCACGGAGCTTGCCACTCAACGCTTACCAGGCGAACTACAACGGCATCCTGTCGAATCAGTTCTTCGTCGAGGCGCGATTCTCGGCGCGCCATCTCACCTCGGTCGACACCGGCGCCCCGACGACCGATCTGATCATGGGCACGCTTCTGCTCGATCGCGCGCGCAGCAATCTGCGATACTGGTCGCCCACCTTCTGCGGCGTCTGCGATACCGAAAAACGCGACAACGACAACGAGTACGTGAAGGCCACATATTTCAAGTCGACGAAAGGCACAGGCTCCCATACGGTCGTGTTCGGGTTCGACTCGTTCAACGACAAGCGCTTCGCGAACAACCATCAGTCGGGCAGCGACTACCGCATTCTCGGGACCACGAGCATCATCCGCTCGGCCGACGTCGACTGCGCGGTGTCACCCGGCTGCATCTTCCCGCAGTTTCTTCCCGGCTCGACGATCATCCAGTACAACCCGATCTTCGTGAGCAGCCAGGGAACGAATTTTCGAACCAACGCCCTGTTCGTGAACGACAACCTGCGCTGGAACTCCAACCTGACATTCAATCTCGGGCTGCGCTGGGACAAGAACCACGCGGTCGATAGCGCCGGCACGCTGGTGTCGAGGGCCGGCAAAGTTGCGCCGCGCATCGGCGCGATCTGGGATCCAAAGGGAGACGGGGTCTGGGCGGTGAGTGGCAGTTACGGTGTTTACACTTCGGCCCTCGCCAACAGCATCGCGAACATGGCCTCGGCGGCCGGCACTGAAGCGACGCTCCAGTGGACTTACGGTGGACCGTCGATCAATCCTGACCTGACCGCGCCGACCGCCAGTCTGACCGGGCCGGCAGCGGCCATTCAACAGGTTCTTGCCTGGTGTGCGCGTGACGCCCGCGGGTTCTGCACAAGCGCGTCTGCGTCGAGTTCGACCGTGCCAGGCGTCTCGGTGCAGATTGGCGATCTCGGGTCGCCGAGCGTCAGCGCGTATGCAGTTGGTGTGAGCCGGCAGTTCGGCCCGCGAGCGGTCCTGAGGGCCGACTACTCGTATCGTGACTACGACGATTTTTACTCGCTGCGTACCGATCGCGCCACGGGCACCGTCGTCGACGAGTTCGGCAACCGCTCGGACTTGTCAATCGTGGAGAACACTGACGCGTTGACGCGACGCTACTCCGGCCTCACGATTTCGACAACCTACCGTTTGGGCGGCGGCAGCGATTTCGGCGGCAATTACACGCTATCGCGTTCGTGGGGGAACTTCGAGGGCGAGAACGCAGGTAGCGGACCGTTGACTGCCGATGTGTTCCAATATCCCGAATACCGCGAACTGGCCTGGTATGCTCCGGACGGCGACCTGGCGCAGGATCAGCGCCATCGCGCAACACTCTGGTTCAACTACGCGGTGCCGAGGCTGGACGGCCTGACGCTGAGCGTTCTCCAGTCGTTCGCCAGCGGTCTGCCGTATGGCGCGGGTGGTGCGGGAGGTGCAAACCCGAACGGACAGATCGGCTTTTCCGCGAGCGCGGCGGTCGACGCGCGGCAGTACGTGAGCAATCCCGGATACGCGACTCCGCAAGGGGCGGCAAGCGAGAACTACTACTACACCGCACGGGACGCGTTCCGCACCGACTGGATGCGGCGCACCGACGTCGCCGCGAACTACACGATTCCTTTTGGCAGCGGCGCGCGTCAGGTGAGCGCTTTCGTGCAGGCACAGGTCATCAACATCTTCAACCAGCAGGACCTGTGCGTGTGCGGCAGTGATGTGTTCTCCAACGCCGGCAGCGCGGCCATCAATCGGATTGGATCGGGCGTGCTGACGCCGGTGAACACCGCGTCCCTCGCGCGGTTCGACCCGTTCACCGAGACGCCGGTGCAAGGCGTGAACTGGAATTACAATGCGAATTTCGCTACGCCGCTCAACCGCTTTGCGTTCACCACGCCGCGGATGTTCCGCATGAGCTTCGGCGTGCGCTTCTGAGCGTCGGGAGGTCCCGATCGGGATCGAACAAGCTGCGCGGAGCCTTTTTTCCGCGCAGCGCTGAGAGGAGGCCCTGTCTTACGAGCCGGCGAGCCGTTTCTTGATCTCTGCCACGAGAGGATCTTCAGTCGACTCGCCGCGAATCTTGAGATACTCGCCGTACGACCCAGCCGACTCGGGATTCTTCAGAGCCTCGCGCACGAGTCCCTGATAGTAGTAGGCGACCGGAAAGTATCCGTAGGTGGGCTCCTCGTCCAAGAGCAGGGACAACGCTTCGCCGCGACGCTTCACACAGCGATCGAACTCGGAATCAGCCTGCAGATAGGAGCCGTCTTCCACATACGCGCGTCCGAGAGCGAAGTGTCCCAGCCAGGTATCGAGAATCGTGTTGGCGTCGGTCAGGATCTTGATGGCGGCGCGCGCGTCTCCGCTCTTCAACGCGATTTCGCCTTCGAGGATTTTGCCGTAGGCCTGCGGCTCCGCTGCGAGTTCGGCGGCCAGCGGCTTGGCCAGCTCGCGAGCCTTGACGAGTTCGTTGGCCTCCGTAAAAATGCGAGCCGCCAAAAACCGGATCGGCAGCGCTTTGCTGGTGGCGAGCGCTTTTTCCGCGGTGGCGATCGCCGCACGTCGCTCGCCTCGCAACAGTTGCACCTGAGCCAGCGAAGTGAGCTTGCGCGCCGCTCTGTCCGGATTCTTGGCGGCCAGATCGGCCTCTGCTCCCTGCTCGAACAGTCGCGCCGCGCCCGACCACCGTCCCTGGTAAAGCGCCACATCTGCAAGGCCTGACGCCGACCACGAAGCGCCACGCGCAGTGAGGGTTCGGAGTTTCTCGTAGGTTGCAATGGCTTCGGGGAGTCGTCCCTGCCCGAGTTGAGCGAAGGCCACGGCTATGGTGGTGAGATCCGTGGCCTCGGGCGCTCCGTTCGCTTCGTTTTCGGCCGTCTGGAAATCGCCGGCGTAATTGGCGTACAGAGCCAGATTGCCGCGATACCGCGCACTCATCGGCAGCGCACGAATCGCATCGCGCATCCCGGCGACGGCCTCTGTCATGTTTCGCAGTTTGGACAGACAGAGAGCTCGATTGTTGTGCGCCGTCGGATCACCGGCAAACTGCACCGCAACGTCGCTATACTCCTTCACGCACTGCTGATAGTCACCGGAATTAAAGTAGTAGAAACCGCGAATGGTCAGGCGCTCGCGCTCCGTCACGCCGCCGAGGTGCTTGAGCGTTTCATTCGTGTATTTGTCCGCATCCTGGAGCCGGCCGAGGTTCCGCGACGTCGAGGCCAGTCCCTGATAGGCGAGCCCGAACTCAGAGTCGAGTTCGACAGCCTTGCTGAAGCTTTTGAAGGCTTCGTCGTAATTGCCGTTCGCTTGGGCCTGCATCCCCGCTGCGTAATGCTGCACGACTTCCAACGACGACGTTGATACACTCCGCATCGCGAACAACTGATCGGACGTCGAGGTTCGATCGCCGAGCACCTTGCGGACGTTGGCCATGAGTCTGGTCGCCGCTTCCAATAGGTCGTCTTTGCCAGATGCGCGTCCCCTTGCAGTCGAGATCACCTCGCCGGTGACCGCTTGCACCACTCTTACGGAAATCTCGTAGCCCGTGCCTCGCGGCTCGATCGCGCCAGCCAGCACGACGCCGAGCCCTTGTTTGACAGCCAGTTCGCGCGCGGCCGCCTCGTCCCACTGCGCCGACGGCTGTGCGCCGAACGCCGTGCGCACTCGACTCCGATCGTAGGCACTGATGAAACTCGCGCCCTCCAATGCGCGCCGCATTGTCTGCCCCAGCGCACCTTGGAGGGCTGTGTCCTGAGTGCTGTTCTGGAAATCGGCGACGACCACACTGACAGGATCGTGTGGCTTCACCGGGGTCATCAGCCATTTCGCCGCATAGAACGTTCCGACCAGCAACAGCAGCACCAGGACCGACGCCGCCGCCATGTAGGCTGGCCGCACGCGCCGGTAGATGGGCAGCGGCTTGCCGTTGTCGTCCAGCCGCTCCAGCGCCTGCTGCAGGTCAAGGGTGGTTTGAAACCGCTTGGCCGCGTCGGGCTCGAGACACTTGCGGATGATCGCATCGACGGCGTCGGGTATCTGCGGATCGATACTGCGCGGTGTCGGCGGTGCGTGCACCATCCGCTCCTGCAGTTCCGCAATCGCGCTCGCGGCGCGCTCCGAGCGGCGGCCGCCAACCAGCATGTCGTAGAGGATCAGGCCGAAGGCGTAGATGTCGGCGCGCTGATCCACGACCTCGCCGCGCGCCTGCTCGGGCGCCATGTAGGCGACCGTACCGACGATCGCCCCGGCCATCGTGCTGCTCGCCGCGAGCGCCGCGGTACGGCTCAAGTCGGCCGGGCGGAGGCCGGTGGTCGCCTTGATCCGCGCCTGGCCCTCGCCGCCGGCGGAGCGCGCGATGCCGAAGTCCATCACCGTCGGATCGTCGTTCGGCCCGATCATGATGTTGGCCGGTTTCAAGTCGCGATGGATCACGCCGGCCTGATGCGCGGAGAGGAGGCCCGAGACCGAGCCGCGCGCGATATGCAGGGCGCGCGGGACCGGCAGCTTCTTTTCCTGCTTGAGGATCGTGGCGAGGTCGGCGCCGTCGATGTACGGCATCGTGATGTACTTGATGCCTTCGATGTCGCCGAGGTCGTGAATCCGAATGATGTTCGGATGCGTCACCTGGCGCGCGAGCAGCAGCTCGCGCTTGAAGCGACGTTCGATCTCCTCGGCCGCCGTGGGATCGGCGGCGATCTCGGGCCGAATCACTTTCAGCGCGACGGGTACGCTGAGCTCGGTGTCGAACGCCTGATACACCGCACCCATGCCGCCGACGCCAAGCACTTTGATGATGTGATAGCGGCTGCCGAACTGCTGTCCCACATTGAGCGGACCCTCACCGGGCGCGGTTGGTGCGGACGGCCGCGGCCGCGGCCGCTGCGCTCCGCCAGGGCCGATCTGCGTCGTTGACTGACGCCGTGTGACGGGCGGACGTGTGACGTCGAGAGGCTCGTATGTGGTGACGTCTTCTTCAGCGTTGGGCTGGAACCCCATGGTCGGAGCGTCAGCGGCGTTTGCGCCGGGGAGCCTTGTGACGTCAGCACCCGGGAGCATAGTCGCGTCCGCATCGGGAAGCATCGTGGCGTCCGCACCCGGAAGTATTGTGGCGTCCGGATCCGAAAGCATTGTGGCGTCCGCATCCGGAAGCATCGTCTCTTCAGGATCGCTGGTGCGATGCACGTTGGTGTCGGGCACGGGCGTCGCAGTCGCCGCAGCCGAGGCAGGCTTCGACAACGGCAGTTGCGTCGCATCGCCAGCGCCGCTGAACTGATCGTCTGATGACCCGCCTGGTTTGCCGTGACTAGTTACGCGCGGCACACATCTACGCCTTTCGAAGCAGCTGGACTACTGGCGACGGCGTGCAAGGAACCGGTCGGGCTCGACGGCCCACACGAGCCGGTTCCGACAGCGAACATATTACAAATCTGACGCAGAAACGAGCGCTAACTAATAGGACGGACAGATACCGCGTAAGTCCCCGAATTATCGCAAATTAAGTGGACCCTGCACAGTTTTTTTGGGGACCCGCCCGGGAGGCGTGCTCAACGCCCCGGCTGTCGGATTGGCGGGAAACCGGGGGCGGCGGGATGAGGAGGAGGTCCTACGCGGGCTCTGCCGTTGATAGCTCGACCCAGCGAGCTGCCACCGGGTCTGTGGAGCTGAGGTGCCACTGCGTGGGTGGCAATCCGGGGAGGTGGGTCCCGGACGACGAGGTCAGCAGCGCGACTTGCTGCCGCCGAAACTCGAGAAGGACGTCAGAAGAGCCGCGGAAGAATCGTAACTGCCACGACAACAAGCGCGCCAACCGTCACACTCACGCCAACCGACGCCGCTGCGGTGATCGTTACGAGCTGAACAAACTTCACATCTTGCGCCGACATCTTCCGTTTCCTTCCATGTGGCCGCGTCCCGCGGCTCCTTGGCAACACTAGGTGCACTTCTTGTACCAATGGCAGCACATCTGTAACAGCGCTGTCTTCATTGAGCATCCGCCGGCGCGTCCCCGCGACCGTGCAAAATCTGCAGGCTAGCCACGAATTGGGGAGGCGGTTACGCGTTCTGTCGCGCCAGTCGCACCTCGCTCGCCGGCGACGAGCGCCAAGCCGCTCGGCTCCGTTCAATCGCCGGACGGCAAGCGCGCAGGGCGGGAATTGGCTCGGAAATGGTCGAAGAAGGTCTCTGCGCTGATCGGGATCCAGTCGGAAGGCGCCAGCCGCTTGTCCTTTAGATACGACGACACCATCTCGTAGCCGAGCCGATACCCTGGCCACGGCGTTACCGCTGGATTTCGCCCGATCATGAAGTCGGCCCTGAAGGTGGGCGACGGGGCCTTTTGATATTCGAGGAAGTAGTCGGCCTTGCCCTCGCGAATCACGATGTCCATCGGACCAGCGGCCGCGCCTTCTACCCGTTCGACTTCGTGGAAGTACTCATGGGCCACGGCGTACGGCACCCGGCGGAGGCCGCCCGGAGCCGGATGCAGAAAGAGCTTGATGTGTCCGAGCCCGAGAGAGACGCCGCCAACGCCGTGCAGATAGGGCAGGCCGCCGGTGAGCTCGCCGGGATACAGACAGATCGTCACCGCCGGTCCGGGCAGCCGGCGCTCGGCCTCTGCAAGCGCCTCTTCGACGAGTCTCGGCACGCCGGCCGCGTCGATCGCACGCCGGATCGCGGCGGCCTGATCGCGGCTCGTCGTCGGTCGGAGCACTTCGAACGGCCCGGTGCCGGCGCCGCATTGTGCGGCGTAGCGCGCATCGGTCAGCGGCGTGGCCGCGCCGAGATTGCGATACACCGGCAGGATTGCGCCCCGAGGGCCGCTCGCGGCGGATAACGGAGCCTGCGGCGGCGCGCTGCAGGCGGCGCAGATTGCCAGGCTCGTGAGAAGCTTCACCGCTGAACCCTATGTTGACTTCTATACATAGGAGTCCTGAATAATAGCACGCGGAGCGCGCCAGCTAAGCCCAGAGATCAGTTGAGTCTGGAAGCGCCAACGGCGGCGCGCCGCTCAAACGGTGTCGCTTTGCGCCCAGAGTGGTGAATCACCACGATACAACGATCCTCGATTCAAGTGAGTTGAGGGGTTAGTTGGGTCGCGTCGATTGACGGTGACGAGCGTGGTGGCGGTGGCGGAGAGGATCGCCCGGCCCGCTGCAGAAGCGGTGAGTCAGCGAGCAGCCGCCGAGCGGCGGGCTGCTCGCCGTTTCGAACCTACGCGATCACTACAGTCCGCGGGTGCTGCGAGTTGTCCTCGAGGAACGTCTTCTTCTCTCGAGCTCCTCCGCGGTGGGCTGCACCTGGCCGGTGGCATCGATCACACGTGAGACGAGCGTGTGCTCGCCCTTGGCGGCGCCGTTCCACACGTAGTTGAAGAGCTTCCAGCCGTACTTCGCGTTGGTCGTGGGAGTCGATCGTCGCCGGCTGCCACGGGCCGTTGTCGATCTTGACTTCGACCGATTTGATGGGCGTACCGTCGTTAGGATGATCGCCGGCGACGGTGTGGCGCGTGCCGTCGGTCGTCGACCCGCGCGATGAACGACTTGAGCTGCATGTGCGTGATCGCGGTCTCCGTCCACTTCATCTCGCCGTTGATCATCTCGCCCTTGAGCGTGCGATACCAACGCGCCTGGAACTTGCCGAGATACTGATCTTCCTGCGCGTGGATCTCGGCCAGCCACTTGACGTTGGGCGCGCCGTACCAGCCCGGGTTGATCAGTCGCAGCGGGAATCCCTGGTGTCTGCTCAGCGGCTCGCCATTGAGCGCGTAGGCGAGGAACGGCTCGGGTGACGAGCGCGCGGTCGCGCGGCAGGCTGCGGCCGTACTGCTGCTCGACTTCGTACTTCGAGGTGCGGAACTCGACTACTTCTTTGCCACGGTCGGCGCCGAAGAAGACGAACTCACGCGCGTCGGGTTTGACGCCCGCCTGGTCGAGCACCGCTTGCAGCGGCACGCCGGTCCAGCGGCCGTTGCTGCACAGCCCCTGCGTCGGGCGACGATTGCCGGAACACTCGAAGCCGGCAACCAGTTCCGCGCTCTTCATCTTGCGTAGGTCTTCGATCGAGAGCGACAGCGGCTTGTTCACCAGCCCCGACACCTTGAGTCGGTAGGTCGCCGGATCGACCTCCGGATGGCCGTAATGCTGCGTCGTGAAGAACTGATCGCTCGGCGTGAACGGACCGTCGATCGTCCGCGTGTCGAGCAGGCGGCGATCGGGCGCCGGGTTGGCGTTGAAGTTCTCGGGAAAGTCGGTGAACGGCACGAGCGTTTCGCCCTGCGCGAGCGCCGGCAGCGCCCACTCGGGGATCCCGAACACGCTCAAGCCCGCGAGGGCCAGGCTTCCCTTGAGCAATTCGCGGCGAGTCTGCTGTGTAGCCATAGCGGCGTCATGATACTCCGCTTGAGGGCGGATTCGTCGAACAGAGCGTGCCGAGCGTCAGGCCGCGCGCGCGCAGGCTCGGCACGAGCAGCCGCACCGCGCCGGCGGCGTGGCTGCGATCCTTCGCGGGATCCTTGTGATGGCCGTCGTGAATGACGATGATGTCGCCGGCCGACGCTTTCTTCGCCAGCCGCTCCGCAATCCGCTCGGCGCGCGGACGCTGCCACCAGTGCCAGTCCCACATGCCCCAACTCCATCCCGCGAGACGGTAGCCGGCACGCTCGACGCCTTCGTACATGGCACCGCTTCGCCAGCCGGCGTGTGGTCGAAACAGCCGGCACGGCTCGCGGCCCGTGAGCTCGGTGATGCGCGCCGCCGCATTGCGGAGCAGTGCCGCGAGGTTGTCCGGATCCTTCACCATCAGTGCGCGCGTGCCGCTATGCAGACCGATCGCGTGCCCCTCGTCGGCAATGCGCCGTAAAACCGGCGTTGTCTCGGCGGTGATGTGGTGGTCGATGAGAAAAAACGTCGCGTGTGCGTCTGCCTCGCGCAGCGCGTCGAGCAGCGGCGGCGTCCACTGAGCGTTCGGGCCATCGTCGAACGTCAGGTAGACCGACGGAGATCCGCCGGGTGGTGTCTTCACGTGCCACAGCGACCGCGCGGGGCGAAGGGCTTCAAGCAGGAAGGGGAACGGCGCCGTGTGCGCGAGCGCAAAGACGCCGGCGGCGGCTAGGACGAGGAGGAGCATGAGGCGTCGTGACTACTATTACCCGCCCCAGCGCCGATCATCGGCAAGCTCATGCGCCAACGAGACACAGGCTGGTCCGTGTCTTGCTGGCGCCGATCGCCAAATGCCTTCCCGCGATCAGCTCTGGGATGTGATTGTCGTCGGGGCCGGGCCGGCGGGGCTGAGCGCGGCGCTCATCCTCGGCCGGTGCCGGCGTCGTGTGCTCGTCCTCGACTCGAATCGTCCGCGCAATCACGCTTCGCGCGCCGTGCACGGCTTTCTCACCCGTGACGGCATTCCCCCGCGCGAGTTGCGGCGTCTCGCGCGCGAGCAGCTGGCGCCGTACGACACGGTCCGCTTGGCGCAGCTCGAAGTCACGCGCGCGCTGCCGATCGCGAGCGGTTTTCAGATCGTGCTGGGCGACGGCACGCGGCGGCGCAGCCGCAAGCTGCTGCTGGCCACCGGCGTGATCGACGAGACGCCCGATCTCGAAGGGTTCGACGAGTTTTACGGCAAGAGCCTCTTTCACTGCCCGTACTGCGACGGATGGGAGAGCCGCGACCGCGCGATCGCCGTCTACGGCCGCGGCAAGAACGTCGTCGGCCTCGCCATCAAGCTCACAGCGTGGAGCCGCGATCTCGTCGTCTGCACCGACGGCGAGAGGCTGTCGTCGCGCCATCTTGCGCTGCTCGACGCGCACGGCATCGGCGCGAGGCCGCAGCGCATCGCGCGCCTCGAAGGCCGGCGCGGTCAACTCGAGCGCGTGATCTTCGCCGATGGCGAGGCACTGGCACGGGACGTGATGTTCTTCAGCACCCGCCAGCGTCAGGCGTCCGATCTGGCCGCGCAGCTCGGATGTGCGTTCACCCGCAAGGGTGCCGTTGCCACCGGCGAGTACGAACTGACCGACGTGCCGGGCGTGTTCGTCGCGGGCGACGCATCACGTCTGGTGCAGCTCGCGATCGTGGCCGCGTCCGAAGGCGCGCAGGCGGCGTTTGCCATCAACACGCAGCTCACCGACGAGGACAGGGCGGCGCCGTCCGCGTCGCGCCGCGTGACGGATCGGGGAGCTCAGCGCGAGAGGCTCAACGCCGACAGGCCGACGAAGAAGGCGTAGAAGAGCGCCATCGCGACGAGAGCTATTCGTCTCCACATCGGCGGCCGGACGTGTGCAGGCAGGAGCCGCGTGTTGACGTAGAGCAGGTGCAGCGAGGCGATGACGAAGACGACGCCCGCGATGTTCGCGCCGATCTTCAGGAGCACAACGGGCTGCGCCAGTCGAAGGGCGACGATGCCCCACAGCACCAGTGCCGTCATCACTGTGTAGTAGATGCGGCGCACGTCGCCAGCCGCCGTCCGGCGCAGTAGCGGACTGCTGGTCCACAGGATGTCGGTGATCGCTCGGGTCATCCCCTCGAAGTTGTCGAGCTGCGTTTTGAATAGAATCCACGCGCCGAGTAGCGCCACCGCGCCGGCAAGGAGCGGACCGTGGCGCTCCCCGATTCCAGAGGCCAGCGCCGCGCTGATGCCGAGTCCCTGGATGTCCTGCCCGCGCGGCAGGAACGTGACGTAGATCAGGGCGGGCAGCAGCATCCCGAGCAGCGCGCCGAGCGCGAAGATCCCACACTGATCGACTCGCACGATCCGCCACCATCCGCGCCAGCGCTGCTCAGCGACGGAGTCATTGGCGAAGGTGAAGCCGCTGTGCGCGAGTGTCGCGCGCTCCCCGCCGACAGCCGCCGCGATGTAGCCGGCGCGCTGGCCCATGCCGTAGCCCTTGTCGCGTGCCCAGTTGGACAGCACGAGGTTGGTCACCCCGCCGGCGCCCGAATACGCGACCAGCGCTGCGAGCAGGACGAGATCGGCGCCGGGCGGGAGCAGCGTGAATCGACCCTCGGCGACGCTGAAGCCCACGAGCCCGGAAACACCGTCGACCCAGTGCTCGAGCGGCACGAAAAGCAATACCAAGATCATGAAGCCTGCCAGCGTGGTAGCGACGAGCAGCCAGTTGAGGACCTCCAGCGTGCGGACGATGCGCTTGCCGAAGGTGAGAATCGCGGCGCACGCGAGAAACAGCCCGACGCCGATCGCGTAGATCGTAGAAGCGTCGGCGGCCGCGGGCAGCTGGCGGGCGGCGAGAAAGAAAATCGCGCCCGCCGCGGTTCCGGCGAAGGCGGGCCAGCCAAGCTGCAGAAGGAACATCAACGCGTAAGCGCCCGCCCACAGTGACGCGGAAGGCCGCGTCCGCATGAAGCCGGTGAAGATCGGCTCGCCGGTGGCGACCGTGTAGCGCATCACTTCCATGTTGAAGATGGTCTGCAGGACGATCGCGACCGCCGAGACCCAGAGAAGGGTGAGGCCGTAGCGCACGAACACCGCGGGCCCGAGGAGAAACTCGCCGCTGCCGATCGAGAGACCCAGAACGATGACGCCGGGGCCGCACACGGCGAGCCATCCGAGGCCCTTCGGTGCGGGCGGTACCGGCAGCTCCACGAGCGTCCACGGGGCGAGTCCCGATTGGGTTTCGACGGCCTCGGCGGGCGCCGGCGGCCGTTCGGAGACGCTCGTCATGCGCGACAGGATACGTCGACAGAGCGCTTTGCGTGCGCCTGCGGTGGGCGTTGTCGCGTAGGCCTGCGGCGGCCGATGATTCAAGCGCGCGCGGACAGGACCGGATGCTTGGCGCGCAGCGCGGTCAAGAGCGAGCCGGCAAAGGTGAGCGCGACACCCCACGTCGCCACGCTCTCGCCCCCGATCTCCAGCTTCGAGACGACAATCGCCGCCGCGCCTGCGCACACCAGGAAGAAGCCGAGCATCCGGCCGGTTGAACGCGCCTGCAGCCATGCGGTCGCCACGTTAATCGCCATCACGGCGCCGAGCACCGGTTGGAGCCACGAGGAATACGAAATGTGTCCGAGACCTGCGATACCGAACATGCTCAGATACGCGGCCCAGCAGAGAGGACACTTTGGGAAGAACGCAACGCCCAGCGATGCCAGCGTGGCGAGCAGAGGTATCGCTGGTTTGCGGTATGGCAGCGCAGGCACCTGACCCGGAGCGGCCTCCGACGTTGGACGTTCGCCTTTCTCCTTCAGCACCTCGATGGCACGGTCCACGAGCTGCTGTTCATCCCAGTGGAGCCGTTCGAACGACGCCGCGATCCGCCCGTCGGCGTCGAGGATGTACGCCTCGATGCGGTGCCAGTTCACCAGCGACTCGATGAAGTTGACCCGCAGCCCGAAGTGGCGGCGAAGTGCGTCGATGCCCTCGGTTGCCCTGAGAAGACGATGACCATCGTCCATCCGCACTCCACGATTCCGTCCATATCTGCAAAGGCGTTCGGGAAGGTCGAATCCGGGATCGTAGGTGATGGCCGCGGTGCGTATCTGCGCGGTCAATCCAGCCGCCTCCAGCAACTGCTGCACTCGTCCCAGCTTCGTGACGGTGAGCGAGCACTTCAAAGGGTTGTCGCAGCGGGTGTAGAAGAAGACCACTATCGACGGGTGTCCCACGAAGAATTCGCGGAAGGTGGTAGCGGCTCCTTCTTGATCCTCGAAGACGGTATCCTCGATCGGCGCGCATCCCCGACGGGAACTGAGCGGCCACCACTGCGAATCGCCCAGATCACCCGGCAGCGCGCAGCATGTGGCGCCGTTGGCTCGGTCGGCGTCACGAACCGCCGCGACGGTCCGGTCAACTTCGGTCAGCATCCGCCTGGATAGTCCGGCCCCTTTCCGGCGCAACGACTCGAGCTCGGGCAGCACTTCTCGTGCGTGCGGGCCCAGCCACGCCAGCGTCTCGAGCAATTCACGGACCGCACTCGTGCCCCCGGACGACACCGCGTAGTCGCCATACTTCTCAAACGACACCGGCTCATCGTGATAACGGATGTTGGCGAGCGCACGCATGACGAACGGAGCGAACCCCGTAGTCGGCGTCGGGTGCGACCGCAGCGCTCGCGCGGCCGCCGCGACCAGGTATGCACTGGTTCCTGTGTCCAGCTCTCCGAGCACGAACAGCAGGCCGCCAGTCGACAACCCGACTCTGGACAGAGCGACGAGAACCCAGGCGCGCATCCGAACGGTGGTCGTGGTCCCGCGCTGGTCGTAAACGGGATGACTTTCGTGCAGCAAATCCGTCAATTCAGAGTGTCGCCGGGGGTCGGCCGCGAGCGCGTCAACCAGCGCTGCGAACTGAAGTTCTGATGGCGCGCTCGCTGCTGCTGCGAGGTCCATGACTTACTCCTTCTTTGGTCGACCGGTACTTGCTGAGGAAGCGGCGAGCGCTCTGTTTCACCTCATGCGAGGCCGCCCCGGCGCTCAATCGCTCGGCACGCTTGAGAAGGTTCGGGCTGTCTGCAAGCGTCGCCTCGTCGCCGAATTGGGTTAGCGCGGTCAGGCTGGTGGCTTGAATCTGTTCGCTCTCCCCAGGATCGAGCAGCGCTTCGCGCGCATAGGCCTGCAGCTTGTCTGGCTTGAGTGCGCGCAGTGCGGCGGCCGCGGTCTGCCGAATCTCGAGCGACTCCGTCTTGTCGCGCAATATCTTCTCGAAGACCGGTGCAGTGCCGGCGTCCGCTGCCAGCAGTCGCAGCGCTTCGCGTTTGGCCGCCGTGTTTGGCGGCTTGCTGACGATGCTACGCGCGACCGGATAGGCTTCCGCGTGCACGTCGTAACTGAGGAGTTGAAGCGCTTTCTCCGGCGACACCAATGCTTTTTCGGGGCTGCGCAGCCCTTCGATGAGCTTCTTCTGCGCGAAGCCGTCTTTGGCGCGCGCGAGGACGCCGAGCGCGCGCTGGCGCAACTCGGGATCCGGATCCTCGGCGACCTGTCGGAGGGCTGCGAGGAAATCGCCCCTTATCGACACAAAGGCAGGGGCGCCGAAACTGGCCGCTTGAAGCGTCTGGAGGGCGGCGAGCCGGACCTGTGTGTTCTCCTCGGCATTGAGCAGGACATCCAGGACTTCCCGCAGGCTGTCCTCATTTTCAGTCGCGGCGAGCGGCGCTTCCGCCATTGCCGAGATCCTCTCCACGACGCTCCTGCGCGGGTTCGTCGCCACCGCCACCGCCGTCCGCTCCGACATTCTCGCCGGAGTCTTCGACCTCCGGGCCGACCTGGCGGTCGCCGCCTTCTTCGTCGCCTTGCGTTTCTTGGTCATGATTCGATCCCTCGTGATGCTGCTCAGGAAAATGGCACGTCGTCGTAATCGAATCCCAGCCGGGACGCGGCACTGATGCGGCCCTGATAGTCGAGCGCATCTCGCACGCGCGGCTGCGGGCCGGGCGCGCCGCTGGCTGGCGAGGCGGCGAGTGCACCGCCCGGAGCCGTGGCGGGTCGCGGCGCGGTGGTCACGTTGTTCCAGGGCCACATCGTGTCGGGCAGGTGATGGCCGATGCGATCGGCCGCCGCGCTGTCGTAGGCGGCTGCCTGCGCCGGGTCGAAGCGACCGTTCTGTCGCTGCCACTTCGCCCAGAGCCGATCCACGTTGCAGTGGAGAAGGAAGAACAACGGATCGCGCGCAGCGGTGTCGATGCTCGAAATCGAACCGTCGAAGCTGGTGTGCGCAAACCCGTGGGGGTTGCCTTCCATCGTTCGGAACGCCGGATACTGAGAGCCAAGGGCCAGCGTCTGTGCCTCGCTCAGCACAGACGCCGACTCAGTCGTCGTGTTGAAGAACGGAAGCCGGTTGATGCCCTGGACGCCGTCCGTCACCCAGAACTGCAGCGGGTTGGTGGCGCTGAACTGGACGGTCCCGAGCGTGTCGGAGACGCCGAAGAAGTCACGCGTGAAGAGATTGGGCGCCGCCTGATCAAACCGCCAGTAGGGCAGCGCAACGCTCGGATCGATGGCCTGAAGCTCGCGTTCGAGATCGAGCAGGTAGGCGCGGTGCCAGGGCAGGAATCCCGGCCTTCTGTGGGCTTCAGGGTCGCTGGCGAACGTGTGCATGTCTCGAAAGTCGACGAAGCGACCGGTGCCCTGGCCATTGAGCTGCGCGAACGCCGACACCAGCCGGTCACGCTCCGCAGGGGTCAGGGCATTGGCGTTCTTACGGACGCGGACCATGATTTTCACGGCTCCGACTTGCGTCGTTCCGACGGAGGCCTTGATTTTCACGTCTCCGTTGTTGCTGCTCGCTTGCGGGAATCTACCGGCAACGAAGAATTGCACCGACGCCCCGCTGACTGGCACGGGTAGTGTCAACGTATTCGAGAACGCACCAGTGGAGCCTCGACGAAACACGACCGCGCCTCCACTCGAGGCTGACGTCGACGTGATGCGGACATTGACGCTGGGTGTGAGGGCGCCGGAGGGATTCGTTATTCGGATCCGGCACGGTGACGGCGCCCAGGAGACGAATCGAGCTCGGGTGCTTGGGCTGTTGTTGATCTGTATTTCGACGTTCATCAGTTGACCTCCACTGTCGTCAGTTCTCGCGAAAGGTGGAAAATTTCGAGAGCGCTACCCGTGGCGTCTCACAGCACCCTGGGTCCCAAGCGACTTATCCGATACAACGTACAGTTGACGGACGCGCGCGGCTCTTTCGCGCGACCACACAGCGCTGCATTTCGTGAGTCGATTGAGGGCGGTCAGTCTCACCCCCTTAACCGCAATCGTCAAGAGCGATCGCGTCGTCTTTGCCGCACTTGGCCCTTACCGAAGAGCTGGCACGCGCTGTTTCCAACAATGCGACGAACATCTGGGCGTTATCGAACGCCACCGGCGCGTGGCGGCAGATCACCGACTTCGGCGGCCGCGCGACGTTCATCGCTCGACGCGTGTCGTGGTCGTCTGATGGACGATCCGTGCTCGCGGCCGTTGCGGAAGGCGATGCGGGAGATCGTGCTGATGGAGGGACTCGTGAGCCAGTCGCGCGAGTGACAGTCATCGCGGAGATCACGGTGCGCGGGCGGAGTCGATGATCGTGGTGGAGCGTCTCGGCGGCGGCGGTGGGACTTCGCCGTAAACTGTTGCTATCCCCGTGCGCGCCCGTAGCTCAGTGGATAGAGCATCGGCCTTCTAAGCCGAGGGTCGCAGGTTCGAGTCCTGCCGGGCGCGCCATCCCGTTTTCCGGGATGGCTGCGCCCGCCAGCGCTCGTGGAAGCGCCGCGGCTTGCTTCGCTCACCGCGAGCGGTTCCGAACCCTGCCGGGCGCGCCAGCTTATCGAATTGCTCCAAGTGGCTGCGGAGAGAACCTCGCGGCTTCAGTCGGCGGTGGTGCCGACCCTTAGAATCTCGCGCTATTGGTGCGCGTTTTCGCGTGCGACTGACAAATGACGGACAATCCGTCGCGGCTCCCCTACTGACCGACCGCCTTCAACTGGCGTCGACGCTCCCAGACTCCGGTCATCGCCTTCCTGAGTTCCTCGTCAGTGATGTTCAAGTACCGTTGCGTCTGCTTGATGTCGGCGTGGCCGAGCATCAACTGGATCGTGCGGATGTCGAGCCGGTGTCCCCGACGTTTGGGCCAGCCCAGCCGTCTCGGCACGGTGGCGCGTCGAGAAGAGCAAACTATCGTGCGCGCGTTTCTTAGCGCCTCATTCGAGACGCCGGCACAAGAGCTGAAAGCGAGTGTCGGTGCGAAGAGAATCCAGCAACGGGTCAGCGCGCATGTAGATCGCGTAATTATCGTGGCTGTCGTACACCTCGTGCAGCGAGGCAATGGCGTGCGATGTGTCGCCCGCACCGATGTAGGCGAGCGCCATCGCGCCGGGGGGCACTGTCTCCGTTGAGGAACGCGCTTCTAGTTCGTCGACCAGCCGCTGTGCCGCAGCATGGCGTCCGAGGCCTGCATACGCCATGGCGAGCAGGCCCAGGACTGCGGGAGCGCGCCCGGAGTCGTGCGTTGCGCGCTCGAGCTCGCGCGCAGCATCTTCGAATTGGCGCGCGACGATTTTCACCTGGCCCAGGCGCCACCGGCCAAACGCGTAACTGGGATCCATGCGAAGAGTCGTTTCCAGCTCACGTATCGCGGCGTCGTATTCATGATTGAAGTAGAGCATCCAGGCCAGCGTGTGCCGCGCGCCCAGCGATACCGGGTCGAGCGCAAGGGAACGGCGCGCTTCCTCGACGGCCTCCGCGCCACGGCCGCGCGCGATCAGATAGCTGGCATAACTACTGCGCGCTCCTGCATGGCTTGGGTTCACCTGCACGGCATGCGCGAGTGCCTTCTCGGCCTGCACCCAGTCGAGTTCATGCAGCATCGTGTCACCGAACGCGGCGTAGGCTTCGGCCAAATCGGGATCCAACTCCATAGCACGGGTCGCGGCACGGACGGCCAGCATCCGCGCATTGGCAGGCGAGCGTTCCGCGATGAACACCGACCCGAGACGGTTGTAGGCCGCTGCGAGGCCGGCATACGCCTCGGCGTAGTCCGCGTCCTTGGCAACGGCCGCTTCGAAGAATTCGATCGCCTTAATCGTATCCGCGCGATTGGCCTTGCTCAGGAAGTAGCGCCCCATCAACAGTTGTTCGTGGGCGCTGGGATCGATCGACCGCACCGTGGCGATTTTGTGGTGTTGCTCCGACGTCAGCTTAGGCTGCGTCTGATCGGCGACCGAGCGCGCGAGCTCGCGCCGAATGATGAGGGCATCGGCCAGCGGCCGATCGTAGATTTGCGCCCACACGCGACGGTTCTCTGCCGTGTTGACGAGCTGCACCGCAATTCGGATCTGGCCCGACGATCGGCGAACGGTGCCCACCAACACGTATGCAACACCGATCTCGCGTCCGACCTGTTGAGGGGTTTTCGCCGTCCGTTTGTATGCCATCACCGACGCGCGTTCGATCACTCGAAGGCGCATGTGAAGCCGCGCCAGTTCGGTAATCACTTCCTCGGTCATCCCGTCGGCGAAGTACTCCTGCCCGTCGAGGCTCTCGAACGGCAGGACGGCAAGCCACACTGTTTCTCCAGCCGGCGTGCCCGGCTCCGTCCGGTACAGGATCGCAGCCGTAAGAGCCACGATGGCAGCAACGGCCGCGATTGCAAGAAAGGCACCGGTTAGGCGGGGACGCCACTGGCCGTACACGCGTGTGCGGCCGGCCTCGGGCATCGGCGCCGGTGCCGCTTTCGACTCGACGACCGGCTGGACCGGCGCGATGAACCGATAACCACGCCGCGGGACGGTTTCCACGTAGCATGGTCTGTCGGCATCATCGTGCAGCGTTGCCCGTATCTGGCGGATGCAGAAGTTGACGCTCTGGTCGAAGTCGACGAAGGTCTCCGGACCCCACAGCTGGCTGCGGATCTCTTCGCGGGTGACCAGTTGTCCCGCCCGGGAGACCAGCAACATCAGGAGCCGTGCCGGCTGCGGCTGCAGCTTGAGCGTGGCACCGGCTTTGCGCAGTTCACCGTTTTTGAGGTCCAGTTGAAATGGACCGAACACTACGTCCTGCATCGTTGTGAGGAGTACCGGTGGATTATTATAGAGGACCAACCCTCCGGGTGCGTGGCGGATCAAGCCGTGTTTGATGGCCCTACCGATCACTCACATTCCCGGTTAATTCGAACACCTGCCGCAAGTTAGCAAATCACGAACAACTCAGACTCCGAAAATGGCAGGTGCGCGGGCCTGACGATATGGTCCCCCCTGGAGCGTGCCGACGACGGGTGCGAATTCCATCGAAGCGAAAAAGGGGAGACATCCAATGAAATCTCACAATCGATACTTGGCCGCCCGTGTGTCCGGGGCCGTCGCGATCATGGTGGGCCTCGTGTTCAGCACCACCACGGTGCAGGCGGTGCTTCCGTCCGGAAACAGGGTGCAGCAGTGGAACAGGATTGCAGAAGACATCGTCGTTGCTTCCGGTGCCTTTCAGAACGAAGGGCTTATTTACATGGCTTATGTGTCTGCTGCCGTATACGACTCGGTGGTCGCGATTGAGGGAGGTTACGAACCTTACGGCAGCGCGATCAGTGCGCCACCCGGCACATCGCTCGACGCGGCGGTCACTGAGGCCGCCTACCTGACCCTTCGGAACTACTTTCCGTCACAAGCAGCCAACCTCGACGCGCTTCATTCCGAGGCCCTTGCGCTCATCCCCGACGGTCTCGCCAAGAACGACGGGAGAGTCATCGGAAACGCGGCCGCCGAAGGCATCATCGATCTGAGAACTGGGGACGGCCGGCTTACACCGGTTGGCGTGAGCTCGACGTTCGAAACCGCGCCGCCTGCGCCAGGGATCTGGCGGCTGACGCCTCCATTCGCCGCTCCGCAGACCCCGTGGGTCGGCTGGGTGCAGCCGTTCATACTGAAGAAACCCGGACAGTTTCAGCTGCGACCACCGGCGCCCCTCACCAGCCAGCAGTGGGTCGACCAATTTGACGAAATCAAGTCTTATGGACGGAACATGGGAAGTGCACGCACGCCGGAACAGACGGCCATTGCACGATTCTGGACCGCCAACGTGATCCGACAGTACAACCGCCTCGCTCGCGACATCGTGAGCACGCGCGGTCTTGGGCTGCTCGACTCCGCCCGTCTGGCCGCAATGATGAACGTGATAGGCGCGGATGCGCAGATGTCCGTCATGAATTCGAAATACCAGTTCCTGTTCTGGCGTCCCGTCACGGCAATCGATCCGACGGCTGTCACGGCTGATGGACTCGGGCCAGTGCCCGGACTCGACGATGGGAATGAATGGACCGTCGAGGAGATCGGGTGGCGTCCCTTGATCGCAACGCCAAACCACCCTGAGTATCCTGCAGCCCACGGGTCCATGACATCAGCGATGGCGGAAGTCCTGACCGAGTTCCTGGGAACGGAGCAGATCGATGTGAACATTCACGGCTTCGATGCCGCCGGCACCGCAGGCAATCTGGATGCGGTGCGACATTTCGATTCGGCGGAACAGCTTCGAAGCGAAATCGTGGAGGCGCGACTCTGGGCCGGTTTGCACTACCGCGCGTCCAGCGAGGCAGGTGTCGATCTCGGGCGGAAGGTCGCCCATTACGCTCTCAACCACGCATTCAGAGCGAAGTAAGAGCAATCTCGGGACGCAATGTTGCGCTACCAGGCGACCATTGCGTCCTAACCCCAAGATCGACAGCTGTGAATGTTTCAATACTTCCGGTTGCTGCTGATCGGCTACTTCGAAGGCCTGGATGCGGATCGTGCCATTACCTGGCGAACCGCCGATTCGTTCGCCCTGCGTGAGTTTCTGAACTTGGTGCTGCCAAAGGGACTGCCGAGCTAAACGCACGGACATTCGGCACTCTGCCACGCGAGTTGTCGTCACGCCGGCGGACGCTCCCAATCGTCATCGCGGAATTGAGCGGAGTGAGGCAACGGCCGATGATCATTTCCATGCCGACCACGGCCCGCCCGCAGCGTCGCTACAACCACCGGCTTCGGAGTCTCGTCCAACGTAGCGGGGAGGTGACCATCGCCACGGATCTCTGCGTCCCTCGGTCGACGGCCCATGAGTGGCTCGGCAGGGCACCGAAGGCCGTGGTGAGCCTGGACGTGACGGACCTCCGTGCGTCGGCCCTCCAGCAAGAAGTCCTGGAGCTCCGGCGACACGTGACGAAGCTCACCGCACTCCTGCGGCTCGCTCTCGCTTTGCTTCGAAGCTCGGGATTCACGCTGTCGCACGAGCGTCTGCCCGACGGACGCGCCAAGTTGAGGATCCTGCGCGCCGTGGACCGTGCCCGTGCGTTTGTGCCGTTGCGGACACTCCTGCGGTTTCTGCGCTTGTCGCCGAGTCGGTTCCATGCCTGGCGTCGGCGGCAGCATGCGTGTGCGCTTGATGATCAATCGTCCTGTCCGGCGGTCGCGGCCACATACGTTCACCGTCGCTGTTGGGTCTTCGATGCTAAGATCCGCGCGCACAGAGACGTGCGGTTGAAGGTTTGGCCCTCAAACCATCGCGGATGGACGCGAGGAGATCGAGCGGTCTACTCCAAAAGAAGTTAGGCTGCTCGAACTACTCAATAGACGCTCATGTATGAGCCGCGGCATCACCCCCCAATTCCGCGCCGCCATTTCGTACGGCGCCTGGCCGGCCACGTCGCAATCGCCTGCGTCATTGTTGCCGGTTCCTTGCTCATCGGCATGGCAGGCTATGAGCATTACGAGAGGCTCCCTTGGCGGGACGCCTTTCTCAATAGTGCGATGCTGCTGGGCGGAATGGGCCCCGTTGACGCGCCGCAAACAGCTGGTGGGAAGCTGTTCGCGGGGGTCTATGCGTTGTACGCGGGCCTCATCTTTCTCGTGGTGGCTGCGCTTCTGGGAGCGCCCGTGTTTCATCGCTTGCTCCACAAGCTGCATTGGGAGGACACCAAGTGAGTGTGCTTGTGATTGAACGGCTAACTCGCGAATGGAGCCGACGGCTCATTCGCCACATTAGGCGATCAGAGAATGGTCTGTCGCGACGCGGTGGTGGAGGATGGTCTCGCGATCGCGCGGGTTTGGGTGGCAGCGTGGCGAGCCGCGTACCCAGGGCTCATGCCTGCGGCGTATCTTGCTGGTCTGGACGCGGAAGCGGCTCTACCAGATTTCGAACGGGGCCTTCTTGCGAACCCATCAGTTCTCGTGCTGGAGCTGGACGGCGACATCCTCGGCTTCAGCCGGTATGGTGCGTCACGAGACCCCGACGCTGGGCCGGAGACGGGGGAGGTGATCGCTATCAATCTCCATCCTTCGTGGTGGCGTCGGGGACTGGGGCGGGGACTGCTTCGGGAGACCCAACAGCGGCTTTGTGAGCGGGGGTTCTCGGAAGCGACTCTTTGGGTTCTCCAGGGGAACGCGAGCGCCCGCCAGTTTTACGAAGCGCTGGGTTGGCGGCTCGACGGCGTCGAGAAGCACGATGACAAGCTCACCGGGTTTGCGCTTCACGAAGTCCGGTATCGTGTGGCCCTCCGGTGATGTCGGCCGATATGGGGTGAATTCACTCAACCAGTCCTGGTGATCGGCGGTACGAGAGGCACGGGGCTGTTGATCGCTCAGTTGCTGCGTCGGCAGGGCGCTCGCGTGCGAGTGCTTGCGCGCGATCCCAAGCATGCACTGACGCTCTTCGACCAGCTGACCGACATTGTGGCATGGTGACATCACCCAGCCGGAGACGCTGCGGCCGGCAATCGACGGATCGCGTCAGATCGTGTTTACGGCGGGATGTCGAAGTGGCTACCCGGTTAGCGAGAGGCGAATCAAGGAAACCGAGTACCAGGGGGTGCTGAACACTCTCGCCGCCGGCCGGCGCCTCGGATTCGGCGGCCGATTCCTCTACATGACGTCCAGCGGTCTGATGACCCCGTCGCTCTCGACACGTTGTCTGAATCTGTGGAAGGGCAATACGCTGCTCTGGCGTCGACGCGCGGAGGCTGAGATTCGCGCGAGCGGTCTGGAGTACACCGTGATCCGAACCGGCGTCCTGCTGAACCGACCCGGAGGGGAACACCGAATCGAGGTCACACAACACCCGCTTCCTCTTTCCTTGCGCTATCGAATCGCCCGCGCCGATGTTGCGCAGATCTTTCTCGAGGCCGTGGACCATCCCAAGGCTTCTCGCGCCACCTTCGAGGCGGTATGGGGGCAACGAGGCGCGCCAGAGCCGTGGAATCGGCTCCTGGATCGGCTGAATCCCGACGTTGGGCCGCACGCGGCTCATTTGCAAT
The DNA here is from genome assembly GCA_963807105.1 of uncultured Acidobacteriota bacterium. Classification (GTDB taxonomy): domain Bacteria; phylum Acidobacteriota; class Vicinamibacteria; order Vicinamibacterales; family UBA2999; genus DASPWV01. The sequence goes on from CAWEAM010000009.1 coordinate 824,807, forward strand.
GTTAGGCGGATGACCTCACATGAGCATGTGGTGGCGGATACCGGCGCTCGTTCGAGCCGTTGCGGCGGGTCTCGCTGTGGGACTGCTCGGAACGCTCTCATGGGCGCGTCTGATCGCGGCGAACACCACGTACCTGCCGGAGGTCCCGTGGGCAACGCCGGCTATGGCGTGCATTGCGGCGGGCCTAATCCCTTCACGCACTTGATGTGACGTACCCGGCATGGGCGAAGAACTGCGCGCAGTGATCGGCGTCCACGACGTGGCGCGCAGCGCGCGCGGCGCGACGCAGCGCGGCGGCCGTGCGCGGCGCGAAGGTCCGAATGTATTTCTTCACCAGCGCCCACACCGCCTCGATCGGATTGAAGTCGTGCGAATACGGCGGCAGGAACTTCACCGTGGCCCCGCGCCGGGCAATCAGGGCCGCGACCGTCGGCGCTTTGTGGGCGCGAAGATTGTCGAGCAACACAATATCGCCCGGTTGCAGGCGTGGTGCCAATCGGTCGCGGACCCACGCGGTGAAGTCCTTCGCCTTGACGGCTTTCCACTGCGTGCCCAACGTCACCCAACCGCCCAGTCGCACGGCGCCGATCAGACTCAAGTTGTCGCCCCAGTTCATCGGCCGCGGCTCCACGTACTCCTCGCCCCGCAGCACCCACGCGTGCGATCGGCCCATGGCGAGATTCGCGCCCGATTCGTCGATGAAGACCAAGCGTCGGGGATCGATTCGCTTCATCCAGCGGAGGAACGCCGTCCGCTTGGCGGCGACGTCGGGCCGATCCACTTCACTTGGCCGCGGGCGTTTTTTTTACACACGAACCCCAACCGCCGGCGCGCCCGGCCAATGGCCGCCACGCTGGTCCAGTGGCTCGCGTCGACGCGCCGGTTGTACTCCCAGCACAACTCCGCGGCGGTCGAATCCGGCGCCTCTCGAATGAGCGTGGTCAATACCGTCGTGTCGATTGGCGACTTCCAGCCACCAGCTCCCGGTGCGGGGGCCACGGACCCCGTCGCCCGCTGTCGCACGAGCCAGCGTTGGACCGTGCGGTACCCGATCCCAAACACCTCCGCGAGCGCGTGGACGCCCCCTTTGCCCGCCGCATGGGCCGCTACGACGCGCTCGCGAAACTTGACGTCGTGTCCATAGGCCATGCGGACATTCAAGTACACTTCCTACGTCACATCAAGTGCGGAGTGGGATTAACGTCGGCTTTGCAGCCGACGGCGGCGGTGGCATTCTAAACCGCCGCGGCTGAAGCCGCATGGTAGGCGAGTCAACACGCGATCGGACGCGCTGTCCACAAGGGTGAGGGAGGCGAGATGACCGGCGACGGTGGAAAGACGAAGCTCGACAGAGCCACTCCCGTATTCTTAGTCAGCGACATCGCGTCAACGATGCGCTGGTATGCGAGTCACCTGGGATTCAAAGTGCAAGGTGTCCCGGAATCGCCGCCGCATACATTCGGGTTCCTGAGGAAGGACAACCTCGAGATCTTCCTGCAGCAGCTCGACGGCTATAGCAAGCCTGATATATACGACAAGCGAGAGGGTGGCGTCTGGAGCGTCTACATTCAGGTCCAAGGCGTCCGTGAGCTCTATCGCCAGCTTTCACAGATCCCTGATGTGACGATGCTCGAACCGCTCTGCCACCAACCGTATGGACAAACAGAATTCGTGATCCGAGATCCGAATGGTTACGCTCTCGTTTTCGCTCAACGCGATTAGCTTTCGCCTCGTTGCACAGCCGGAGGGAGGTTTCGATGACAGTTGCGATGAAGCCGCGTGTGACATCGCTCGCTCCACAGTTCCTCGTCGACGACCTCGAGCGCTCGATGCCGTACTACCGGAGGCTCGGTTTCACGTTCGGTGAACCGTGGGACGGTTTCTACGCCATCGGCCGTCTGGACGGATTGGAACTGCATCTGAAGGAGGCGCCAAAAAATGAAGCGGAGCGGCGGCACCGGCGCGATAACGAGCATCTGGATGCGGCGGCAGGCGTCGACGGCATCGAAGCGTTCTACGGGCAATGCGCCGCCAACGGCATCACGATCCTCAAACCGCTCACCGCGACCGCATGGGGGACGAAGGACTTCTATATCGAGGATCCGGACGGCTACGTCATTTGCTTCGGCGGCCGTCCCGCGGCTGGTTAACATCGGCTTGCAGCATGGGTGGTTCTCCCGTCGCATGGAGAACTCAGCCGGTTAGCATTGTGCCCTGGAGGTAGTGATGACACGCTTTCTGGTTGCGGTGAGTATCGTCGCGCTTGCGGGGACGGCCGGCTACGCGGGTCAAGTGCTGGCGCGCATCAACCCATCAGGGCTGAGCACGCCGCAGACCTACAGTCATGTCGTTCGAGCCGGCACTCTGGTGTTCGTTGCGGGCCAGGTTGGATCGGGCTCCGACGGCAAGGTGGTCGGCGACGGAATGAAGGAGCAGTGCGAACAGGCGCTCAAGAACCTTCAGACCGCGCTCGCATCACAGCGTCTCGACTTCAGCCACGTCGCCAAGATCACCATCTACACGACGAGCATCAGCGAGTTCAGGGCGCCCGACGTGGCCCAGGTCCGCGCGAAATACTTCGGCGACAACCGGCCAGCGAGCACGCTGGTGCAGATCTCTCAGCTGGCGAGCCCCGAGTACAAGATTGAGATCGAGGCGACCGCAATCGCACCGTGACAGGGGGCGCATAGAATTGGGAAAATCCCAAGCCGAAAGACCTGCTTCTCGCGTCCTCGAAAGGACGATTTCTTATCGCTGGGCACGTCGGCCATCAAATTCATCGCGACGATCCGGCACTCGTGCTGTTTCTGATCGATCACGTCCTCAATCACGCGAAGTGATATAGCGATGGCGTAAGGCCGTCACTTGACGCATAATTCGCGGCACGAACTGTCGCGACAGTGAGCCGGCCGGCGATCAGTTTTTCGGAGGTCCCATGTCGAAACTGCTTCTTGGTGCCGCCGTAACCGCGTGTGTGGCGACCGGGTCTGTGGTTGCCCTCACCGCGCAGTATGACTACCACCGGACTGCCGCGGAAATCGTCTGGCGCGGCACGCAGGCCCTCAAGCTGTGCAACGGTCTGTTTATTTCCAACCGAACGGCCGATCAGATTTACGCACAGGAGCTCGCCGGCCTGGGAACGCCGACGCCGCGGACGCAAGTGGACATCGACGCCCAACGCAAGACTGTCGCCATCGGCGTTGGTGCGGGCGATTCAATTCCTGTGATGCGCGCGGCGCTTCGCCAGGGGATTGGTTGTGTCGTCATGGCACCCGATCAGACATTCGCGGATGTCGACAAGCTGCCGCTCCTCGAGATGCCCCCGCTCGCCGGCGATTCCGCGACGCTCCCGTGGCCGGAGGGCGATCGGATCGACAACGGGCGGATTCCAGCAGATGTTGACGATTCCGCGTTGAAGCGCGCTGGCGACTGGGCATTCGATCGTGTGAAGCACGGCGGCCACCAGGGACAGGTCACGCTGAGTCTGCTCGTGATTCACGGCGGCGACATCGTTTACGAGCGTTACGCACCGGGCGTGAACATGCACACGCGGACGCGCACCTGGTCGACGGCAAAGAGCATCACCTCGACGTTGGTCGGCATGGCAGTCGACAAGGGACTGCTGAAGCTCGACGAGCCATTGCCGTTCATGTGGTACCTGCCGGCAAGGATACCGCGCCGGATCCGCGCCGGAAGATTACGCTGCGGCACGTGCTTCACATGTCGAGCGGTCTCTATCCCGTGGATAACGACCTTGGCCACGTGATCGGGTCGCCGCTGTCGTACTGGGGTGGTGCGAACTCCGCCGATGGCGCACGCGACCGCGGTCTGATTCGTGAGCCAGGCACGAACTGGGATTACGAGAACTACGACACGCTGCTTGCGGTGCTCGCCTTGCGGACAGCGCTCGGCGACGAGCAGACGTACAAGGAGTTTCCGCGCCGCGCGCTCTTCGATCGCATCGGGATGCGAAACACGATTGCGGGAATGGATCGCTTCGGCCACTACGTGCTGAGCAGCCAGGTCTACACGAACGCGCGCGATCTCGGTCGTCTGGGCCTGCTCTACCTGAATCGCGGCAAGTGGAAGGGCGAACAGATCCTGTCGGAGTCGTGGGTCGATTTCGTCCGAACGCCGGCGCCTGCCACTCGTGACCGCGGCCGCGAATACGGTGGTCACTTCTGGCTGGTACCTGACAGCCGAACCGATCTCCCGCAAGACGCCTACTCCACCAACGGTGCACGCGGCCAATACACCATCGTCGTGCCCTCCTACGACCTGGTCGTGGTGCGACGAGGCCTCGATTTTCGCACCGGCGGCCGCGGGCTGTCGCAGTGGGACCTCCTGGCGGAGATCATCAAGGCGTTTCCTGGACGCAAAGGCGGCGCGAAACTCCCGGTTTCGACCTCCTGAATCGAGCGTGTCGGTCCGGACATTCCTGCAGAAGATGAGACCGCCGATGTGCGCGTCGAGCGGGTTACGGCGATTCGCCGTAACCCGCTTGTGTTGTCAGCGAAACGCACGGCTACACACGCGTGCGAGCCAGTGATCGAGGGGTCCTCCGTAAACTGCGACTCACTGGTTGTCGTCGTTGTGGGTCTGCTTCCAGCGCGGCGTGATGTAGAGCGTTCCCTTCGAGCAGGGCGTGCCGTCCGCCAGGACGTAATTCTCGAATTCGTCATGCACGCCGGCGCCGAGGAGCCATGCTGGCCCGTCGCTGACGAAACCGCGGAGCACGGCCAGGTTCGTCACTTCGTGCGCCCGGCCGCCAACGCGTGCGGTGAACGCCAGCGTGCCCGCGACCACATAATCGGCCTGGATGTACGTCTGACCTGGTTCGATGCCAGGCACTAAGGTCGCGATCCTTGCTTCGAGGGTTCCGGAGACATCGCCCGACACGGTGCCAGCGAACGTCACCACGTACGGGTCGTCGCCGAACCGGTTGAAGCACTTGTTGAAGTCCACTTCGAACGGGCGAGCCGGTCGGGCTGAAGCGGCCGCCAGGACGGGAGACATCTGCAGCAGGGGTGCGATCGCGATCGCGCCTGCCAACGCGACAAAAACACGGTGCCAGCGCACGGATCTCATGAGGTTTCTCTTTCCGGGGCGAACGTCAAGGTGTGATGTGCCCCTGAGAGGGACGGCCGCAGTCGCTTCCTCGTGACTCGTGGACGGCGTGCCGCATGCCCTCCTACCTGTAGACGCGAGAACGGCGGACAAACTTGCTCACAGGATCCGCATCGAGGCAGAATGCGGCGTCAAACATGTGAGTGATGGAGCCGAGGCCACATCCTGACGCCGACGTGAGCACTCTGCTGGAGGCATGGAAGCAGGGCGACGTCGAGGCCCGCGACCGGTTGTTCGCGGTCGTGTATCAGGAGCTGCGACGACGAGCGGCAGCCCACCTGCGGCGCGAGCGGGCGGGACACACGCTGCAGCCGACCGCGCTCGTCAATGAAGCCTATTTGCGCCTCGTCAGGCAAGACCGCGCCGCCTGGCAGAACCGCGCGCAGTTCTTTGGCGTCGCCTCACAGATGATGCGGCGCATCCTGGTGGACCGAGCCCGGGCCCGCAACATGGGCAAACGGTCAGGCCGGTGGGAGCGAGTCACGCTCTACGAGGAATCAGCCCCGCAGAGGCCCGCCGAGGTCGACGTGCTGGACCTCGATCGCGCGCTCGTCGAACTCGCGACGTTCGATCCCCGGAAAAGTCAGATCTCCGAGCTGCGGTTCTTTGGTGGCTTGTCACTCGAAGAGGCCGGAGACGTCCTTGGCGTCTCTGTGGCCACGGTGGAGCGGGAGTGGCAGGCGGCGCGCGCGTGGCTCTTCGCCCGTTTGACCGGAAGGACTGGCGCGAATCCACTCGGCTGACCTTTTGGTGTGGGTTCGTCTCTGGCGGCCTTGGCGGCGTGTAGAATCCCAAACGATCGCCGGGCCGTTTTAACGCTTTCTATCGCGGTACGACGCAGCGTAACTTGTACCGCATTCCGTTGCAGTAAACACTCGACCCGCGGAGGTTCGCGCATGCGGTGTTCGTTGCCATCGTTCTGCTGACCGCCACCGTAGCGCTCGCCCTGCAGGCCCCTTCCAGTGATGGACCGGCGGCGCTGCTGGAGGCGGCGCGCACTGGAGATCGCGCGTTGTAGCTGCCATCGAGCAGAGCGGAGAACCGGCTCGGTCTACTTCGGCTCCTGCGTCTCCGACGGCGATTTCATGACATAGTCCCACCGCGAACCAGCTTGTTCGACGATCCGCGGCACGTCGGCTTTGATCAGATAGCCCTTCGACACCAGGTCGTTGGCGGCTCTCGTGATTTCCGCCAGGTACTGGTCGCGTCCGCGATAGCGCTCAGCGATCGAGCGGCGTGGATCGTTGCTGCGTTCGCGATCGGCGCGCGCCCGCGCCAACGGCATGAACGACCCCTGCATGCTGGACACGACGTCGGTCGGGCCTGACCGCTCGTTGAAGAGATTCCAACCCGTGTAAGTGGCCACCGGCACCGACAGTTCGGGCACGCGGATGCCGGCAAGCTCGTTGCCGTCGGGATCCACTTGCGGCACGAGCATCGGGAATGACGACGTGATGGAGGGCGGCTCCTGCGTCACGATGCCTTTGCGCCTGAAGTCCGGACCGTAGTCGACACGGTAGGCTTTGTGCGGAACGGCGGGCACGGTCACGTCGGGCAGTTTCGGGAACTTCAGCTTGTCGGGCGTGACGAGCGTGCCCTGATCCACGCGCGGTAATGCGCTCGGCGGCGGCGCGGTGCCGTCGGCGATCCAGCGGTTCATCGAGACCAGGAGCGATCGCATCACCCATCGATAGTCGAGCGGGTTGTTCATCTGCTGCCCGATCGAACGGGTGGGCGGAAAGGCGGCCACGCCATGCTGTCCGGCCGAAAGCAGATAGCCGCGTACGTTGGGTGGCAGCCGCGCGTCTTTCGTGCCATCAATGGTGGTGTGGAAGAGCGACGCCGCCCGGCCCCAGTACCTCGTACGAGGAGTTCGTGTAGAAGATGTTGGGTTGAAACGCCGGTTTGGTCGCGTGCGTGAGCAGACCGTCGGTGATGCCCGTTTCCGGATCGGTCTGCTCGGCGTCTGTGAACGGAAAGATATCGGTCGGGTAGAAGAAATTCAGGAACGGGTGTCCGTCGCGCGACGGTTGCGCGAACCGATGGTTGAAGCTGCCGCGACCGCTGCCCGCGACGTGCGGCATCACGCCGTCAAACACCTTGCGGTGCGACTCGTCTTCGTTGAAGCCGTAATACAGATAGGTGCGAAGAAAGCGGCCGCTCTGCGAGATGCCGAACGCGATCGCGCGCTTGATGACGCCGGGCGCCAGTCCGAGCTCGGCAGCGCCTGCATACTTGATCTTCGAAATCGTGTCGCGTACGGCTGCCGGCCCGACACCGACCAGTGGAGGATCCTGTGCGCGATACACCACCTCGTAGATTTTCTTGGGCTCGAACCCGGCCGCCCTGCGTACCGCCTTGCCGTCGTCGGTGAACTGCCACTGGTCGCGCGGGATCGTGCGGCGTGGGCCCTCGACCGAATCCCGTACCGTCAGCGTGGTGGCCGGATCGTTTCGATCCGAAACGGGATACGCCTGATGACTGCGATCGGCGAGCGAGGCCTCCGTTGCCGGTGCGATCACCACGAAGTCGCTCCTCACGAGCCCCGTGATCGACCGCCCGTCTGCTTCTTTCGCGACCGGTGCATGCACGCGCAGAAGACCATCGCGCAACGGCACATCGAACTGCCAGCCGATCCACATCAGCGTGAACCCTTGCTCGAAGAGGAAATAGTCGCCGGCGCGCATTCCGGTTTGCGGATCCATCTGGCCGTTTCCGCGGTTGAAGAACGCGACCATGCCGCGACCGCCGCGGTTCGAAACCTCGTACAGCACGGTGCCGTTGCCACGCGCAGGATCCTTCGGCTTGATCAGCTCGAAGTCGGAGTGAAACTCCACCTTGCCGGTGGCATTTCGCGGCGCCTTCTCGAGGTCGGCAATGATCTGGTTTGCGGTGTTCGTGGGATCGATCGCGAAATAGATCGTGCCGGTCAGACGCTCGTAGGCGATTGAGCCGGGTTGCGGCGAGACCTCGGCCCGCGACTTCACTTCGATCCTGACGACTTCGGCACTCGCCGAAGCCGACACCAGCAGCAACGCCACGATTGTCCGCAGGATCATGGATGACCTCCCGTACGGGTGAGAAGTATAGTCCGCGGCCACGCGCGCCTCGATTGGCGGGTCATCCACCTCGACAACACCCCCGTCCAACAAGTATTGCAAGGAGACCGTTCTGTCCCTCTTGTGCGATGAATGCGACGGCATCGATCGCTACATCGGCGTTAATCGCGAGGTAAGAGCCGCAGGTCGCACTCGACGTGTTCTGGGGCTGTTCAGCCGGCGCGCAACGTAGAATGCGCGCGAAGCCCAGTGAAGTGAGGGCGACGGATGCACAGGAGATCAGCGACGTGGCACCGCTGGGCGGCAGTTGGGTTCGGCCAAGCTTGGTGAGCCTGGTCCAGGACGTTCGTTGGGGCTTGCGCGGCCTCCGCACTCGACCGGGCTTCACGTTCGTGGCCGTCTCGATGCTGGCCATCGGCATCGGCATCAACGGGGCGGTCTTCACCATTGTTAACGCCGCGCTCTTCAAAGGCTTCCGCCACGTCCAGCGAAACGATCAGATCGTGCAAGTCGGCACGACCAGGGACTTAATTTACTATCCCGACTTTGTCGAGTGGCGAGAGCAAGTGACGTCCTTCGACGACCTGGCCCTCGTTCGCGGCTACTTCCACACGCTCAACACTGGTCGCGACGATCCAGAGACGGCGTTCACCACTGAGATCACCACCAATATGTTCGGCCTGCTCGGCGTAACACCCTGGCTGGGACGCGACTTCTTGCCCGGGGATGCGGAGCCCGGGGCCGAACCCGTCGCCATTCTGCGTCACGACCTGTGGGTGCGCCGGTTCGGGGCGGATCCGAACGTGATCGGACGTTCCGTGCGCGTCGATGGCGTCCCAACGACGATCGTCGGCGTTATGCCGGAGGGCTTCTCATTTCCCGCCGAACAGGAGCTCTGGACTCCGCTCGTTCCGACTGCCGCCGCGCTTAGGCGCGAGACAGGCTACGCTCGCTATGCCTACGCGCGTCTCGCCGAGGGCGTCAGGCTTGACACGGCGCGCGCGGAGTTGGAGACGGTCGGTCGACGGCTCGAACAGGCGTATCCCGGCACGAACCAGAACATGGTGCCCGTGCTCAGCGGCTTTGATGAGTGGTTCGTCGGCGCAGCGGCGCGAACGCTCTACAAGGGACTCTGGGGCGCCGTTGGCTGCGTGCTGTTGATCGTCTGTGTGAACGTCGCGAACCTTCTCGTGCTGCAAGCGATCGGCCAGTCGCATGAGATGGCGGTGCGGCTGGCGCTGGGCGCAGGGAGGTGGCGAGTCGTCAGGCAGTTCGTCATCGAGAGCCTGCTGCTCTCGTCCCTGGGCGGCGTCATCGGCTGGTGGCTCGCACACGTTGGTGTGCGCGTGTTCACGTTGGCACAAGCCGCCAGTGCCGTGCTGGCTCTCGAGATTGACCGGTCCGTGATCGTATACCTGTCAGCCATCTCCGCAGCGACCGGCCTCGCCGCCGGCCTCGCGACCGCGACACACCTGACGAAGCTGTCTGCCGGAGGAGTGTCAATCGCGGCGAACCAGACTGTCGCCGGCGGCAGAGGTGGGACGCGCCTCTCGTATGTGTTCGTCGGTGTGGAAATGGCGCTAGCCATAATGCTGCTCGCCGGCGCCGGCGTAACCATCCGTAGCTTGGTGCGGGTGTTAACGGCGAACGTCGGCGTCAAAGCGGCCAAGGTCCTGACGGCCTCCCTCTACCTGCCTCCGGAGCGCTACACAAGTAGCGAGGCGCGACTGGCCTTCTATCGAGATCTCGGCGATCGACTAGCGGCACTACCGGGTGTGGAGTCCGTGGCGTTTGGCGCGATGGCCCCGACGGAACGCACACCAAGGGTTGCGTTCGAGTTGGCGGACACGCCTGCGCTCGACGAGAGAACACGTCCGACCACCGCCATGTGTGTGATTAGCCCTGGGTATTTCAGCGTGCTGGGCGCATCGATCGTCGCCGGGCGCGACATCCAATCGTCTGATCGCGCTCCGGATGCACCTATTGTCCTCGTGAACCAGCGATTTGCTGATCGGCAGTGGCCGGGCCAGTCGCCGCTCGGCAAGCGGTTACGACTGTTCTCCGCATCGCCTGGCGCGCCGCCGACCCCGTGGCTCACGGTTGTGGGGATCGCATCCAACATCGTGCAGAACGATCGAACGCGGCAGGCATTCGAACCGACGCTGTACGTGCTGTACGCCCAGCAGCCGCAGCCGAACATGTTTGCGTTCGCCCGGAGTCGCGTGCCTCCGGGCAGCCTTGCGACGGCAGTGCGTCGCGAAGTCTACGCGATGGATCCGCAACTTTCCGTGCCCGCGGTGTGGCCTCTCGACACGCGACTCGATCGCGCATACGCCATCGAACGAAATACTACGGTGCTATTCGGCGGCTTTGCCATCGTCGCACTCGTGCTGGCGGCCGTCGGCCTTTATGGCGTCGTCGCGCACGGTGTCAGTCGCCGTACCCGCGAGATCGGGATTCGACTCGCCGTCGGCGCCACCCGACGGGATATTCTTGCCCTCTTCCTTGGTAGTGGTCTATCGGCCGTCGGCGGCGGTCTACTTGTGGGCCTAGCGATGTCAGTAGCAGTCAATCAGCTGCTGAAATCGCAGCTCGCAGGCGTTTCGCCGGCGGACCCTCTCGCCCTGGTGGCCGCGTCAGTGGTCCTAGTCGTCGCGGCGGGGCTCGGAGGCTGGGTCCCGGCGCGTCGCGCGGCGGACGTAGATCCAGTCGTCGCGCTTAAGCCCGACTAAGTCGGCACGTCCGATGGTGATCGCGACGATAACGCTTGTGGCCGCCCTCGCATGTTGGGTGCCGTTCCGGCGCCGCTCTCAACAAATTGCCCGAACAAACGTTTAGAGTGCGTCACATAACCCCGAAACATGATCCTCGCCGGCGACCTTCGGAGGCCAGCCGGGTTCGGTCGACACTACAGTGTTAGAGGATCGATTTGGTAACCATGACGTTCACGAGTGTGGAACCAAAATCGTGGCGCTTCTACGGCGAATCGATCCGGTTCGCATCCGCCGCCGCGCCAGGCATTGTCGGAGAGACGGCTAACCTTCGGATTCAAAGATCACTGGCACGAAACAGCTCGACTTCCACAAAATCCGCGAACGGCTTCGGTCAAACGGCGCTGACATGCGGTCGGGCCTGCCGCTCGAAACCCCGACGCTCTGTCGTTTCAAAGAAGTCCTTCGAGACGTGATGAGCGAGAAGGGTTTTCTCGACGCGGAGATCACGCACGACACCCGGCCGACTTTCGGAGATCCACGCTCCCTAACGCTAAAGTTCACGATTATCGACGGGCCCACGATCGCGCGGAACGGCCACGGCTGCGGCATTGCCATCGCCTGCGCAGCGTTGTTCGAGATGAAAATAGCGTGGCCACCGCGCGCAACCGCGAGGATGGTCGAAGGTCGATCTCGGCTTGCGTTCGCGTGACCGACTTCAATGACCCTCGACGTGAGCGCGTGGTCTGGCAGGAACGCCTCCGCGACGTTCGCGGCTGTCCGGGTCAATCCGAATCGCGATCCAGGTGCCATCATCGCCGGAAAACCGCTCGTCACTCTTAGCGCCTGGCCTCGCGCACGAAGGCCGTCCAACAGCCCGCCTGAAAAGTCGCCGGCCCGCACGACCTCTCGCACGGCAAAGCTCGCGCAGCGGCAAGCTGACCGCTCGACGACAGCGCTATTGCTCCAGTCGCAGCGGCCTGCGCGGCGCCAATCCCGATTGGGCCGCAGCTTCGAACTCCGTCGCCGCGGTCCTCTGGTCTTCGTTGTGTCGCGCGATCAAACCCGCCCACAGTCTGAGGTGCGGATCGTCCGGGAAGGTGTTGCGGTAGTGGATCACGCCTCCCTCGCCACGCGCCAGAACCGCGGACGACGCTGCGATCGTTTCTTCCGCATCCGCGATCTGGTCTGTCGAATGCCGCGGTGCTCCCTCCAGGCTGATCGCGAACGGCCCGGCCACCGCGCCCAGGCTGTACACGAACCGCGACGCCGCCGGCGCATCGAGTCCTGGGAGAGGTTCGCGGGATCTCCGCGGCAGTGCCGCAGTTGCTTCAAACAGTTCGCGGATCCGCAGGGCGTTCGTGGCCGGGTCAAAGTGTTCGCGGGCGTAGACCTGTGCGGCCGCCCCCAGACGCCGGCGAAGGCTCGCGTCTTCGGCCAGCCGATCGATCGCGTGCGGGTAGTCGTCCTCGCCCTCGCACACGAGCCCGGTTCGCTCGTGTTCGACGAGGCCCGACGGCCCGCTGCCGGCGAGCACGACCGGTGGAATGCCCGCCCACATCGCCTCCTGCACCGTCTTCTCGCAGGTCGCGTAGGAATCGGGCGCGAGCGGGTAGCCGAAGACGTCGACCTCCGCGAGTGCTTCGCGCAGGTCTTCGACGTGACCGTGAAACCGCACGCGATCATCGATGCCGCGCTCCGCGAAGCGGCGTATCAGGTCGGGGATCGAGGTGCCGCCGCCGAAGACCTCGAATCGCACCTCGGGACTGCGAACCGCCGCACACAGATCGGCAAATCGCGGGTGCATCTTCGTCGGTTCGACCAGCCCGAGGTAACCGACTCGAATCCCTTCATGGGCGCGAGGCGAGAAGCCGTCCAGCCGTGACATGTCGGCGAGCGCGGGGAAGAAATCAACGCGGAGACTGTTTCGCTGCGCCAGCGCCAGGGCAGGAGTCTCGCGGCTGAAGGGGCTCGTGATGTGGAATGCATCTCCAAAGCGGCCGAGATCCTCGAACAAGATCTGCGGCGCTCGCGTGCCGACGATCGCGCAGTTGAGCAGCACGCGCGCCGGCGGCCAGATCTGCCGCAGCGAGTCGAGGAGCAGCGGATGATTCCAGATGTTCGCTTCGACCACATCGGCGCTGGCGATCGCGTCGTGCAGGACGGTCGTGGAGGGCTTGGTCAATAGCTGAATCCCGAGCTGACGCGCCTTGAGAAACAACGGTTTCGATATCGGGCCATCGAGCACCGCCACCCGATGCTCCGCCCTCAGCCTTTCTTGTTTCCACGCCGCTGCCAGCGCCAGGAGATGGCGCTCAGGTCCGCCCCCGATGAACCGCGGGATGAGATGAAGCAGCTTCACTCGCGGCTCTTTCGCCTTGCGGCGATGAACCGCCGGGCGATCCCCATCAGCTCCTGCCGGTAGCGCACGACATCGCCCGACAGGCTCGACGCCCGCGCGCCCTTGCGCAGCACCACCGCGTCGATGACACGCAATGTGCAGGAGGATTGGTGGAGCCGCACGAACCAGTCGCTGTCAGCCCCGATGGTGAGCGACTCGTCGAACCATCCGACCGTCTCGAACGCCTCGCGCCTCGCCAGCATGGCGCCCGGTGTGAAGCCCGGCATCAGCACGCCAAGACGCGACTCCTGACCGGCTGTCACCGGCGTGTCGTCGAGCCTCTCGAGGGCGAGCCGCCCGATCACGGCAGACAGTCCCGGATCAGCGTCGATCGCGGCGAGACGAGCGTTGAGAGAGCCTTCGGTCCAACGATCGTCGGCATCGCAGAAGGCGATGAACGGCGAACGGCACTGCCGGATCGCTTCGTTGCGCGCGGCCGCCAGTCCTTTGCTCTGCTGCCGCAGCACGCGGACGCCGGCGCAGGCCGATGCGATTTCCGCACTGCCATCCGTGGAATCGCCGTCGATGACGATCACTTCCGCCGCCGCGGGCATCTGCTGCCGCACGCTGTCGATTGCAGTCTTGAGATGCGCCGAGCCGTTGCGGACGGGGATGATCACCGACACGGGTGCCGCGTTGCTCATCGCGGTGTGCTTGCGATCGCGGAGGTTCCGTCCGCAGATTCGAGTATTCGCGGCGGCGCAGCGAAGCGGCTTGCGGCTGCCAGCGTTTGGCGCAGCCGCTCGAAGTGAGACGATGTCACGCCGAGCGCCGCGAGATGTTCGATCAGTTGCAACGATTCGCCCGGGGAATGGAACGGCGCGAGGTGGTGGCGCACGGCGGGATCGACCACGATCTTCCTGGCGTCGGTCAGTCGGGCGAGGCGCGCGGCCATTGGCGGATCGGCACACCGCGTCATGAGCTCGACGAGCAGGGCTGCCCGATCGAATGCCTCGTCGATGTCCTTGGCTCGTGTCCCTGGTCGAACGGCCGCATGTCCAACCGGCACGAGGTCGCTGAAGTCGTCCGCAAATGTCGTGAAGGTTGCTCCAGCTTCGATGCCGGTGTTCTGCACCAGGTTGATCGGCGAAACGACCGCTAGCCCGCGCCGCGCCGCGACCCTGATCCCGAAAAGTCGGTCGAAGGCGACGTTCCGTCCGCGTCGGAACGCTTCCAGCGTGGGCGTGAGGTGAGTGGCAAGTAGGGGATCCAGGCCGAAGGTGACGAGATCGTCGAACGCATGCTCAGGGTCGCCGCCCACGTCCGTCGATTGAATACCGTGCCAGGCCGCCGACGTGGTCGCCCATCCCCACAGGCTGCCGTGGCGTGAGCGGATGTGATCCGCGGCCGGTGTCTCAGGCCGTCCGATCGGCCAGCGCCCAAGCCGATTGTAGCCGCTGACGATGACCACGTCGGGATCGGCGCAAAACCGATCCAGCATCGCTTCGACCCAGGGCAGGAAGCTCGGGTCGGGAAGAAGATCGTCCTCGAGTACGATCGCCTGTGAGACCTTGCGGAAGGCCCAGTCGAGTCCCGTGGCGGTTCGGGTGCTGCTACCGAGATTCTCGTTTGAGAATTCGCGTTCGAGCATGCAGGGCCAGTCGATCTCGGCGAGCACCTCACGCGCGGCACGGCAGGCCTCGATGTCGGATGAACGCGCCGGTCGCGGACCATCTGCGATCGCCAGAATGTGCGCCGGACGAACGACCCGCAGCACGCCCACCAGTTGGCGCACGCGATCCGGGCGGTTGAAGATGATCAGGATGACTGGTGTCTTGAACGACGCAGTCATGACGCGAGGCTCGTATCATCGGATTGCGCTGCCAGGCTCTCCAGGGCCGCGATGAATGTGTCGAGACGCGCGGACGAGGCGCCGGTTGCACGAAGGTGGCGCAAAGCACCCAGCGATTCTCCGGCAGCGATGAACGGAGCGAGGTGCTGGCGAACACGCTGATCCATCGGCAGCGCCTGACTCTTCGCCAGCAGACGAATCACCCGCGGATCACGGTAGGTGTCGAGCAGTTCGATCAGGAGCGACCAGCGATCGAGCTGGTGATCGGCGGTCTCTTTCATGCGTCCCGTGGGCTCTGGTGGGCGGTCCACCGGCTGAAGAGCAAGCAGGCTGTCGGTGTCCGACTTGTGCGTGGCGTCGCCACCGAAGCCGGCGTGAGCCACGAGATTGACCGGCGGGACCGCTGAGAGCGTGCCGAGAAGACCACGTTGAAGCTCCCAGCGGGAGTCCCATCCGCGCAGCGCGCCAATCGACGCGATACCGCGAAACATCTCCAGTTGGCTCGCGACCAGCGGATCGATTCGCGCATCGGCCAGCAATCGCGGAATGGTCTCGTCGGGACCTGGCAGCGACACCGCACAGGCCTGCTGCCACGCGCGCCGCCACGTGGCGCAGCCCCAGTTGCTTCCTCTGAACATCAGATGATGATCGCCGTCCGCCTCACGCCAGCGGCCGAGAACATTCCGGCCGGACACGCAGTGAACAGTGTCACTATCCCGATATCGCTCGAGCATCTCCGTGCACCAGGAGAAGAAGCTTGGATGCGGAAGGACGTCATCCTCCAGCAGGATCGCGTCTTCGACCTGCTGGAAGGCCCAGTCGATGCCGGCGGTCACGCGCGGGTCACAGCCCTGGTTGGTCTCCGAGTAGTCGCGCAGCACCTCGCAGGGCCAGTCGATCCGCTCCAGCAGCTGCCGCACCTCGAGGCAGCGCTCCGCATCCGACGGCTGATCGGGCCGCGGCCCATCGGCAACGAGCAGCAGCGTCGCCGGCCGGACGACGCGGAGCACCGCCAGCAACCGCCGTACCTGGTCGGGCCGGTTGAATACGAACAGGACGACTGGCGTGCGACAGCTGGTCATCGATTGCGAACGAAGTACGCGAAGTCGTGGTCCCGGCCCATGGTCACGTGAAGACAATAGCTGCGGCTGTAAAGCTCAGCGAAGTGTTTGAACAGCTGCAGTTTGTCGGCAGCGGCTTTGCCGTCACGGGGGCGATGCGGCGACCAGATCCGGTTCCACGCCGCAGGAAGCAGGCGGGCCAGGCCCGCCCGGTGCAGTTCGAACCCGGTTGCGGCCTGCTCGTAGTGAACGCCGCGCGGGTGATGCAGGCCGCCGGCGAGGTAACGCTCAACGACGTCTGCGAAGAATGCGCCATGCTCGGCTGGACTGCAGATGAACATGCCGCTGTTCAGGAGGACTTCCGTCTCCCACGCAATACCCGAGCGCGTGTAATATTCCGCCGGTGTCGTTTCCCATCCGTTCGCTCGTTGGTACGCCACGCGCTCGGCGACCGACGGCTGCGACCATTCGTCCACGATGCCGACACCGCCGTTCAATTCCACCTCGGTGAACGGTGGCGTGTTCCTGTTGACCAGGATGTCGGCGTCGAGAACAAGGAGGCGATTCACCGACTGCATTTCCTGTTGCAACGGAATGAGCATCTTAGTGAAGCTGAGGGTGGAGGGGTGCTGCCACTCAGGCGAACATAAATAGCGATCGACCAACAGCAAGTCATAACCATAAGCGTCCGCGTATCTCTTAACGGACGGCAGGAAGATCCGCTCGTAATGCCGCCGATACGAGTCGCCGATGACCACGGTCGCGATCGCCGCGCGCATCGCCGGTCTAGCCGCCTCGCCCGTGGCGTGCGTACGTCTGGCGATTCCCACCGAAGCGCGTGGCGTCGTTCGGCGGCGTCACCGTGGCGGCTCACTCTTGTCCGCATCAATTCGGCGTGGCCAACCTTGGGCGGGATCGACGTCGTGGATCGGATCCATGTTGATGATGTCGGCGATGTCGTCGTACTTCTCCAGCACTGGCGGAGCGAATGTATCCGGGTAGGGTAATAGCGTCGGCGGCTCGCCGGCCGGTCTCTCGGGGAGCAGCATCCCCGCCTCGCCGAGCGAGTCGAGAAATCGACGAGTCGCCGCGGCGGCTTCGACGCCAAAGCGTTCCGACATCTCGTTCACAACTTCGTCGATCGTGCCGCCGCGCTGCATGCGATGCCACAACCACGGCCCCGCACCGGTGAAGAGGAAAAGGTGTCCACGCGCCGAGTCGAGCAGGACCGTCTCGTCATCGATGGTTTCGTGCACGAATCGAGAGGTGTCGGCAAATCGAGTGTCGTTCATCTCCTTCATCCTGTCACCGGTTCCTTCCTGGACCAGGCAATCGTCGCCAGACGATGACCCGCCTGCACCACCCGTCGCTTGCGATCGAGCTGCTTCTTGATCGCGCGAAGCGAGTGTTGCCTCGCCAGCGGGTTGTCGTTCGTCATGTTCTGGCCGTGGCGACGCACCAGAAGCGTCACGGCCGGCACGCGCATCAGCCCGATGTCCGCATCTCGCGCGCGATTGAACCAATCCGTGTCCTCGGCGAAGGTCAAGTCGGTATCGAAGAGCCCGACCTGCTCGAAGACGCGGCGGCGATAGAGTGCGGCGCCGATGTAATCGGAAAACGCCTCGTCCGGGTTGCCGACGTAATCGTAACGCCCGGTCGTGGCGCTCTGCTCCATCAGCTGGCCGTAGCCCTGCACTACGGCAATATCCGGGTTGTCGTGCAACGTGTCCACGAGACTGACTAAATTGTTCTCCGGCCAGAGATCGTCCACGTCCAGGAACGCGATCAAATCGCCGGCGGCTTCTTTGATGCCCCGATTGCGCGCTGCCGCAGCCCCGGAATGGGCCTGCTTGAAATAACGAACGTCCAGTGGAAGAGACGCCACGACTCCGTCGATGTCGTCCGTGGAGCCATCATCGACCACGATGATTTCGATGCGGGGATATCGCTGCTCGAGGATGGCGTTGACGGCATCCCGGAGAAAGCCCGCACCGTTGTAGACCGGCACGATCGCACTGACCAGCGGCTGATCGCGTCTCCCGGAGGTAGCCGGCGTCGTCCGGACTGCTGTGTTCTCTCGCGCAGGATCGGCGAGGAATTCCTCGATGCAGCGGACAACGCCTCGACGATCCGTTCCCAGCACGATCTCGAACCCCGGGACGCTGGCAATCAGGCGGTCGATGATCGCACTCGTTCTCTGACCGGCGTAAGGCAGCTGGCACAGCGTCGTAAAAGACGCCGCGCGGGCGAGATGAAGCGGCGACGTGGGCACCAGATGCGTCTTCTCGTCGTTGCCTAACCGCGGCGTGAAGACCGCCCGCAGCGGCATGGAAGACGGAAGTTGTTTCGCGAAGTGCGGAAAGAGCTGCAGGACGGCCTTCTGCTCGCCAAGCTCGCGCTCGTTGGTCAGAAAAGGCGTGAGCTCGGGGAACGCCGCCATCTGATCGGGGTCGAGCTTGGCCGTGCTGTACAGACTGTAAACCGCTGGCTCCGGATCGACGTCCACGATCAGGTAGTCGTCCGCGACGTAGCTGAGTCCCTGCATCAGCGCACTCAGTGCGGTGGTCGACTTTCCGACGCCACCCTTGCCGGTGATCAGCACAGCGCCTTGCGCCGTGCCGACGGCCGCGGCGTGCAGCAACTGCTTGCCGCGCATCTCCAGCCACCAATGGAACAGGCTGCGCAGCGGCGACGCCCTGGTCCAGAAGGGCAGCGCGCCCGCGGTCTCGACCCACCACACGCCCGTTTTCGTCTGCCGGTCGAACATGTTCACCGAGTATTCGCCCCAGTGGAAGGCGATGCGGTAGTGTTCACCACTGAAACCCCAGATGTCTCCGCGATTGGTGAGATGGTTGTGTCCGCATGGCGGCGGGATCATGTCGACGCCGGTGGACTCGCTGTCCCAGATGTTGAACGTGACGTCGGCGTCGCCGGGCGCGTCAGAACGCAGATGGAGAAGCGCCGGCATCAACGCCTTTTCGAGCGCGTCGCCCGCAAAAACCAGCCGCAGGCGTGTTCCCGCGACCTCCAGCACATGCGCAACGACCGACGTGGCGGCTTGTGCCTCGAGAGCCTTCTCGTGGACGGCGTCGACGAACGCTTTTTGTTCCTCTTCAGATTTTTTCGGAATGAACATGCGTTGGTTCGCCATCATTTCCTGCGCAGGAGCGCGGGTCAAGTCCATCCGCCTCAGCCGGGCAGCACGAGCGCACGGACCATACTCTTTCTGTCATCGGAAACGGTGTAACGCTGTCGCTGGACGATGTAAAGAACGTCACACATGAGTTTCTGGTCCGATCAGCGAGTTCTCGTAACAGGCGGCGCTGGGTTTCTTGGTCGCTACGTCGTCGCGCAACTAGCACGATTGCCGTGCGCGCGCGTTGTTGCGCCGCGACGCACGGACTGCGACTTGAGGCACCAACCGGATATTGAACGCCTGCTCGGAGACGTGAGGCCAACGATCGTGATTCATCTGGCTGCTGTCGTGGGCGGCATCGAGGCGAATCGCGCCTCTCCTGCGACGTTCTTTTACGACAACCTGATGATGGGGTGCCAGCTGTTTCATCACGCGTGGCGCGCTGGCGTGAAACGCTTTGTGTCTGTTGGGACCGTGTGCGCTTATCCCAAACACACACCGGTTCCATTTCGTGAGGACGATTTGTGGAACGGGTATCCAGAGGAATCGAACGCCGCCTACGGCATAGCAAAGAAGATGCTTCTCGTTCAAGGCGAGGCGTATCGACAGCAGTACGGGTTCGACTCGATCTTTCTCTTGCCGGCAAACCTCTATGGCCCGCACGATAACTTCGAGGAGGGCACCTCACACGTCATTCCCGCGCTCATCCGGCGATGTTGTGAAGCACGCGACTCAGGTGCCCGGGAGCTTCTCGTGTGGGGAGATGGAACTCCGACACGCGACTTCTTGTACGTTGCCGATGCAGCGGAGGGCATCGTGCTCGCTACTGAACATTACGACGATATCAGGCCATTAAATCTCGGGGCAGGACGCGAGACCTCGATTGCGGAGCTGGTTCGCCTCGTGATGGAGGTGGTCGGATTCCATGGCGACCTCGTATGGGATCCATCAAAGCCGAACGGACAGCCACGGCGAGTGTTGGATGTGTCACGGGCGGCGACAGAGTGCGGGTTTCACGCAACGACCAGTTTGGGTGTGGGCCTAAGACGGACCGTGGAATGGTATGAGAGCATCCGGGACACGAGCGCATCATGAACGTCCAAGACGTGACACCCATTCTCAACGTGTCGAGCCTCGAGAAGAGCTTCGAGTGGTTCGAGCAACTCGGATGGAAGAAACATTGGGAGCACGGAGACCCACCAAACTTCGGCGCAGTCATCTCCGGCACCTCGGAGATCTTTCTTTGTCAGGGTGGTCAGGGCGCTCGCGGCGGACCGATGCCTCGCGAGCCGTGGGACAATCAGGCCGGGAGCACCTGGATGTCATGGTGGCTGTCTTCCCCAACCGAGGTCGACGAGGTGCACGCGCTCGCCGTGAAGCTCGGTGTCGTGGCTCCTTGGCCTCCAACCAACATGCCCTGGAACGTGCGCGAGTGCCACATCCGGCACCCTGATGGTCACACGATTCGTGTGGGCGCGAGACTCGAGGAGGAGTAAACGAGCCCCGCTGCGCGGGCTCAAGGCGACGATCGCCGACCTGTCTCTCGACTGCTCGCGTCCCTCGAGCAATCACGACTTAGCGGCGGGTTAGGGCACGTATCTGCCAGCCCGCAGCGTCGCGATGGTCGAGGCGGCAAACGGGTCGTCGCTCTCCAGGAGCAGCCGGATCTCTTCGTCGACGTCGTATTCGACGCGCCTGATTTCGACTCGTTCGCCCTCAATGAGCGCGTAGGCGGCCCGCCGATCGCCGTCGTACGACAAGCTGACGGCTCCGGAATTGGCGACGGTGAACGTCGGCAGGCGGCGGACGAACGGCTCGTGAATGTGTCCGTAGACGACGTGCTTCGATCGGAGCACCGCGTAGACGCGCTCGAGCTGCTCGTCGGAGGCGTTCGCGGGTGTAATCGACCACACATCGTCCGGCGTCGCGTGGACGACGCTCAGATTGCCGTCGGACCACCGGCGAGGCAGCGCACGCAGCCAGGCAAGGCGCTCGCTGCCGATGGCGCTCAGCGTTGCCGGAATCGTATGCGCCAGCACCAGGTCCCTGATTCGCTGCAGATGTGGAGCCTGCAGCGTCTCCGATACGCGTTGCGGCATCCACAACATCTCTTCGGCGTTGCCGAACACGCCGGGCCAGTTCAACTCGCGGACGCGATCGATGACTTCGGCCGGACGTGGACCTCCGGCCATCAGGTCGCCGCCGTGAACAACCACGTCCGCGCCTGTCTTGCGCAGGTCCGCAATCACCGCGTCGAGCGCAGTCAGATTGGCGTGAATGTCCGAGACCACCGCGAGGCGCATCTCTGCAGATACTAACTGCAGATGCGAGTGCCGCGCTTCACGGTACCAGCCGGACTCCGTAGATCCAGCCGTCGCAATTCATCGGCGTGGCGCCAGTGTTTTCCACGACGACAAGCATCTGGGGACCGTGGGTGGGCAGCGACGTCAACAAGTTATTGCTCACCTGAAACGTGTCAACGCGCGCGGGCCGGAAGCTGCCGTTCGGCGATGGCCCGAAGAAGATCGTCCGCTTGATCGCCGGGTTGACGTTCGTGATCCCGACGTTGACCGAGATCGACTGTGTCCCACTGACGTCCACGGCCTTCGATTGGAAGCGCCCGCCAGGCCCGAGCGGCGTCTGAGAGGGGATGATGACCTGATGAATCACCGACGGCATCGAAGGCCTCCATTCCGCGCGCCGCCGCCCGGCACGTCGTCGGCGGGAACCGTGTGTAGCGAACGCGTCCTGAACCTGTTCAGCGACTCGGGGAGTTTATACGCGAAGCCCCCGTGCGGCCGCAAGACGAGCGAGCTGGTTATTGTCTGGCTGGGCGCGGCCTAGGGCTGGCCATTCCAGTTGAGGATCAAAGTAATCGATAGCGGATTGATCGCATCGGTCGGCGCGTTGACCAGGAGCCGTTGCCCGTCTACTGAGACGACGTACTGCTGGCGTGCGAGCAGGTTGGTGTCGAACTCGGTTCGAAACAGCGGGACGGGTCGGCCGAGATTCACGGCCCCGTTTGCTGCGAATGCCAGGGGCACTGACGTCAATCGTTGATCGACAGCAACATAGAACAGCTCTGAACCCTGATGGCCCCATCGCACTTGCTGGCCGCCGCCTGCCGACACCTGTATCCGGTCGCCGGGGCCGGGAAACGGTTGCAGGTAGACTTCATAACGACCGGATTCATTCGACTGGTAGGCGACCCACTTGCCGTCCGGCGAAAACTGTCCGTCCCGTTCGTCGAACATCGTCTGCACGAACGGGTGAGGCGTGCGGTCGCCCACCAGTGACACGAACATCAAATCGAGCGGAGGACCCGTAGACCTGGCGTAGAGAAGTGTGCGGCCATCGGCGGAGACGTCTAACGGATAGATCATCTCCGGCCGATTCAACACCAGCTGCTCGGGCGCGGCGTCGTTGACTGTGCGTGAGTAGATGGTGGAACTGCCCGATTGGAACAAGACCTGTCGCCCGTTGGGTGACCAGATCGGATTGGAATCGAGCGCGAGCTTCGACGTCAACCGATTCATCGCACCCTCCATGTTCATCAGCCAGATATCCCAGTTGCCGCCGACGACGCGACTGAGCGCAATCTGCTGACCGTCGGGCGACAACGTGGGATTGGCGATGGTCGTCTGGTCCGGCGGCCCAACGGTTTCGAGCCGCTTGCCCGATCGGTCGAACCAGGCGAACTGTGTTCGACGCATGCTGCCGGTGCCATATGCGATCACTCCTGAGGCCGAGGCTGCAAGCGAGGCGAGGCTCACGCCCGGGTTGACGGATACGCCGCTGGCGATACGAAATGCCGCACCGTCGAGCGCCAGCCGCGACGCGTCGAACGGGTGGGCAAACAGGTCGCCCTGGCGGACGAACAGAAGGTGACCGGATGCGGCATAGACGGCCGCAGCATCCGCATCGAGCAGGCGTCTGGCCTCGGTGCCGTCGAGGCGCGCGACGTACACGCCGCGGGCCTGCGGTGTGCCTCGCGCGTAGTAATGGAAGTGTCGGCCGTCGGGAAGGATGAACGGCGCCCGATGATCGTTCTGCCCCTGGTCGAGATGCGTCGCGGCGACCGGCTCCCCGCCGGTTGCTGGCACGCGAAAGAGTGGACCAGACGCCTTCGGCGCGAACAGGATCGTGCCGTCGGCCTGCCACGCGCCGCCGCGTGCGACAGGTCCATCGGCAACAATCTCGATCGCCTGGCTCTCGATATCGATGCGCTTCAACTTCGCATCGGCAAAGAACCCGATCGATTTGCCGTCCGGCGACCAGAAGGGAAATGTCGCACCTTCGGTTCCCGGCAGCGTTGTGCCCGATGTTGAGCCGAGCGGTCTCAGCCAGAGCGGAGCTGGAGTCCCACCAAAGTTGGGCGCCGCCACCAGCTGTTGGCCGTCCGGTGAGATCGCGAGTTGCGCGAAGTTCGCCGCGATATCTCGCGGGAATGACACGTCGAACCGGACCTCCACGGGCGCGGGCGGCTTGCGCAACCCTGGCGTCAAGACCGCCGCAACGGCGGCGGCGACAACGACGAGGGCGCCCCAGGCAACTCGCTCACGCCAGCGCGAGGGCTTCGGCTCCGACGGTCCGTGCGCCGATGAGGCCGATGAGATCGTGTCCGCATCGTCGAGTTCGATGCGCACGTCGCCGATGTGTCTCCAGCGCCGTTTCGGATCTTTTTCCAGGCAACGCATCAGCACACGCCGGACGTTCGCCGGCGTCGCCACGGGCAGTGCGCTCCAGTCGGGTTGCCGTTCCAGGACCGCGGCGATTGTGTCGGGGATCGTCCGCCCTGAAAACGCGATGCGACCCGTCACCATCTCGAAGAGCACGCATCCGAACGCCCAGATATCGGTGCGCGTGTCGACGACCTGACCGCGCGCCTGCTCCGGACTCATGTAGGCCGGCGTGCCGACGATCGAACCCGCGCCAAGGGTGCTCGTCATGATCGTTGGCAGCTCGGACTCTCTGCCCGCGCCATCGCACGAAATTGCCTTCGCCAGACCGAAGTCGAGTACCTTGATCTGGCCATCGTGACTGAGCTTGAGATTGGCCGGTTTCAGGTCGCGGTGGACGATGCCCTTCTCGTGGGCGCTCTCGAGCGCCTCAGCGACCTGTCTGCCGATGCTGAGCGCTTCGGCGAGCGGCAAGCCCGCTAGCGCGGTGCGACCCGAGCCGTGGGCGAGCTTCTCCGCCAGCGTCGGCCCTTCAACGAGCTCCATCACCAGCGCTGGTACGCCGGTGGCTTCCTCGAATCCATGGATCGTCGCGATGTTCGGATGGTTCAACGCCGCCAGCAGCTGCGCCTCGCGCGCAAATCGCGCAAGGCGATCCGAATCGCTCGCGAAGAATGACGGTAAGACCTTGATCGCGACGTCCCGCCCCAGTCTGGTATCGCGGGCGCGGTAAACCTCTCCCATCCCGCCGGCACCGAGCAGCGAGAGAATCTCGTAACCGCCGACCCTGGCGCCGATCATGAACGATGAGAGTTCCACGCCTCACAGAATCTACAGGCAAGCGCCCTCCTGTAGCCAAATGTTTCGGTAAATCGTCAGGAACACGTGTTTGCCCGAGCCATCTCCCGTAAGCTGTGCGAGGCCGGGTGAGGCCGACGAGCTATGGGTTCGCGGACGATGCCGATTGAGGCACCAGGCGCAACGGCGACAGAGGCACCGCACGAGCGGCTCATTGCCGCCCTGCGCGCTCGGATCGACGAAACGCTGCGACCGCTCCTTCACGCGACGCGCTCGGCGGCGCTCATCGATTTTCCCGACTATTCAAACGTCGGCGACAGCGCCATCTGGCTTGGCCAGCTCGCATTCCTCCGGTCCCTCGGGTCGGTGTCGCTCACTTACATGTGCGACGTCCACTCTTATTCGCGTGACGAGCTGGCAACGCGTCTGGGCGACGGGGTCATTCTGCTCGGCGGCGGCGGCAACCTCGGCGA
Source organism: uncultured Acidobacteriota bacterium (assembly GCA_963807105.1). Lineage (GTDB taxonomy): Bacteria > Acidobacteriota > Vicinamibacteria > Vicinamibacterales > UBA2999 > DASPWV01. The sequence goes on from CAWEAM010000009.1 coordinate 850,044, forward strand.
TCTCTGGGAAAACTCGCAGCAGCTGCGCGAGCGCGTCATTGGAGACTTTCCCAAAACGCCCATCGTTCAACTGCCGCAATCCGTGCACTTTCAGGATCGCCGTGCCCTGCTGCGCGCCAAGGAGGTCTTCGATTCGCATACGAACCTGACGCTACTCGTCCGGGATGAGCGGAGCCTGGCCTTTGCGAAAAACGAGTTTCGCAATGCCTCTCATCTGTGTCCCGACATGGCGTTCTGTGTCGGCCCGCTCGAGCGGTCCGATGCACCGACCAAGGACATCCTCTGGCTGTCACGAACGGACAAGGAATGCGTGAGCCAAGCGCCTGCGGACGCTGCCACCAGCCTCGAACGTGTGGACTGGCTGGACGAGCCTCAGACCGCGCTGCGGCGGTTGAAGCGGTTGTTCGATCTTCCATTCACGCGGTACGCGTGGACGACGAGCGGATTCGAGCGCACGCGATCGCGTGTGTGGGAGCGCCTGGCCGATCAGCGGCTCCTGCGAGGCTGCCGGCTGTTGTCAAGAGGCCGCACCGTGATCACCGATCGCCTGCATGGACACGTGCTGAGCGTGCTGCTCGGCATCCCGCACGTGCTCCTCGACAACAGCACCGGAAAGGTTCGTAGCTTCTACGAAACGTGGACGCGCGCTTGTCCGCTCGTCCGTTGGTGCGAGACGCCTGACGAGGCCGTGGCGGTGGCCCGGGACATGAGTACCGAGCACCCGGCGCCTGCCGCATACGCACCGCCGGCCGGAGGCCACTGACCGGATGCGCGCCCGTATCGAGCCGGTCGTCGCTCACCGCGTGCGCGTCGAGCACATGGGCGGCGACGCGCTCCTGTCGTGCAGCCTGCGCTCGCGCGGAGGCGAGCTCCCGCCCGAGCTCTGGTTTCGCTTCCCGTCGGCGACCGCGTCGTTCATCGAAGCGGTGGGCGACCCCTTCCTGCCGCCACTATTGCTCTACTGCATGAAAGAGGGCGTCCCGCTGGCGATCGAAGCCGAGGTCTCGGCGATGCTGCTCGCGGCGGTGCGGCCCATCCAGGATCTTTACGGCGCTTGGTCGGCGAATGCCGGCGATCGACTGAGACCCCTCGACGTCACGGCCGCGGCCACGGTCCGTCCGCGCCAGGCAGCGTCGAGCGCCGCGTTCTTTTCCTGCGGCGTCGACTCCTTCTACACGCTCCTGCGCAACGCCGCCCGGTATCCGCGCGACGACTCGCGCTTCATCGAGCACCTCGTGCTCGTGCATGGCTTCGACATCGCCATCGACGACCGTGTGCTGTTCGAGCAGGTGGTGCATCACGGGCGCCGCGCCGCCGATCACTTCGGCAGGCGTCTCGTCACCGTGGCGACGAACGTGAGGGCGGCGACAGGTTCTCTCGATTGGGGACGGTACGGACACGGCGCCGCACTCGCCGCCGTCGCCCTCGCGCTCGGGCGGATGGCCCACACCGTCTTCATTCCCTCGACCGCGGCGTTCGTCGAGCTGAAGCCATGGGGATCGCACCCGGCGCTCGATCCGCTCTGGTCGACCGAGCAGGTCGAGCTCGTGTACGACGGCGGCGAAGCCACCCGGGACCGGAAGATCGGCCTGATTGCGTCATCCGCGGCGGCCCTCGCGTCGCTGCGGGTGTGCTGGGAAAATCGCGAGGGCGCCTACAATTGCGGCCAATGCGAGAAGTGCCTGCGCACCATGATCGAGCTGCAGCTTTGCCGCGCGCTCGACCGCGCCGAACAATTTCCGCGAAGCATCGACGCCAGCGATCTGGCGCGGCTGACGATTCCCGAAAACTGCCGGAAGTACTGGCGTCGCATCCTCGGCTGCCGCGCGGAGCTGGCTCAGGACGTCGTGGACGCGATCGAGAGTGCCCTGTCCCGAAGCGGCGGTGCGCGCGCGAAATCGTGGTGGTGAGACCGTAAGCCGACTGTCACTCATTTACACGTGGCGAATCTTCTCCTGGTCATCGACCCGGATCCCGCTCGGCGCACCCAGTTCGTCGGGCGAACAGAATCGCTGCTGGCGCCTATCGACGGCCTCCGTACCGAACGCTGCGCCTCGGGCGATTTCTGCGCATCGTGGGCGCGGGAGCCGCGGTCGCCGATCAGTCTGTTCGCCGACCCGCGATCCGCGGCCGTGGTGTGGGGCGATGCGATCGGCGCGGGCCGGATCGGAAGGGTTGAAGCCGCGTCCCTGATCGAGCGCTGGCGCGATGTCCACGCCGCCGACCTCTTCGATGGCTTCCATGCCGCGGCAGTCTATGACGAGGGCGGCCTGCGGGCGGGCGCCGATCGACTCGGCCTGTTTCCTCTCTACTACTGGAGCTCCGGCGACGTGGTGCTCGTGGGATCGAGCGCCGAGCTCTTTCATCACCATCCGTCGTTCCGGCGAGAGCTGAGCCCGGCAGGTCTCGTCGGGATCCTGCTCACCGGCCACAGCGTAGACGGGCAGACGCTGCTCGCAGGCGTCAAGCGAGTGGCGGCGGGCGCGTTGCTGGTGTGCGCGAGAGGCGCGCAACCGGCGGAAATCGAGCGCTGCCAGCTGCCGGTCTCCCGACGGTATTTCAATCTGCCGTTCTCGAGTCAAGTCGATGTGCTCAACGACGTGCTCGAACGCGCGGTCGCCGTGCACGCGCCGCGCCGGCAACGGCATACGCTTCTGCTCTCAGGCGGTCTCGATTCGCGGATGCTTGGCGGCTATCTCGCGCAACAGGGGGTCGACGCCGAAGCGCTGACGCTTGGGCTGCCGCGCGACCTCGACATGGTTGCCGCCAGACGCGTGGTGCGCGCCTTGCGATTTCCGCATCGTGTGGGCGATACGCCGTTCGACCAGTACCTGGCCTACGCCGATCGGCAATCGCGATGGGAGCACCTCTCGAGCGGCTTCAGCACGATTCGGCTGTGGGGCCTCCCGCCGCTTCTTCGGCCACTGTCGTCGCGAGTCGTCGCGGGATATGTGACAGACGCGATCGTGGGGGGCCCGCTCGTTCATTATCTGCCGCAGCGCGACCATCGAGGGCTGTCGTTCGAAACCGTGTTCGGCTATTACAATCGAACGGCGTTTCATCCAGACGTCCTCGCCAAGCTTCTTCGCCGCGAAATTTTCGCGGGACTGGTCGAGCACACCATCGGCCGACTTCGCGAGCGCTACCAAAGCTACTCGGACATCGACGCGCAGCGTGCGTGGTGTTTCGAGCTGCACCATCGTCAACGCTTTCAGGTCGGCGCCAGCGCGTGGCGTCTGTCCTTCGGCGGCTGGCCGGTGCTGCCCGCGACCGACCGTGAGGTCGTGCAGGCGGCGGCGGGCATGCCTGACGCCACCGTCGCCCGGCGGCGCGCGCAAAAAGCGCTCATGGTCCGCTGGTTTCCCGGGCTCGCCGCGCTGCCGCTCGACCGGAACTCGTACGACATGCGGCCGCTCACGCCCAGTCTCAGATGGTGGCTGTCCAACTCGATGAGACGCGGCACCGCGCGCATCATGCGCCGCGTGCCGGCGGGCTGGCGTCGTGAAGCGCGCTACTACTACAGGGTCTACGACATCAACAACGCCGGCTGGCGGGCGGTGCGAATGAAAGCCGAGCCGCTGCGTTCGCGGGTGCTTCATCTCTTCGAGCCGAACGCGCTCGAATCGCTCCTTCCGTCCGCTGACACCAGGATCGTTGCCAAGGACGCGATCGTGGACACGTCAGGAGTGAAGCTGCTGCTGGGCCTTGTTCTCTGGTCCGAAGATCACCTCTAACGGCTCGGGCCGGGTCTGCCGGGACTTGCCGTGGTCAAATTCGGATTGCTCGCCTGCAGCGCGGCGTACTCCTGTCTGGCTTTCTGCAACACGGGGATGTCCGGGTCGGCATCGCTCCAGAGCGCGAAGAAGTCCTGATAGTGCTGCGCCGCTTTTCCCGCATTGCCCGTGCCGGCGGCCGCGCGTGCCAGTTCGACGTGCGCGAGCGCGTCAACCGGACTGACCGCCGACACGCCGCGATGATCGAGGATCTTCTGGAACTCGGCCGCCGCTTCGGCGAAGCGCTTCGTGTCGAGATACGCGCGGCCGCGCAGATATGTTGGTGTGAGCGATCCGAACATCCGCGTCATCCGGCCGAATTCGTACGGCCTGGCGGGCTCGAGCAGATCGATCGCCGCGGCCGGCTTGTTGCGCCCGAGCTCGACGGCCGCGCGCGCCGCGGCCACCCACACGCGGCCGACCAGCGTGTCCGAGGGAAACTTCTTTTCCAACTCGGCTGCGAGCGCCTCCGCGGTTTCAATCTCGCGCGCGATCCCGAGCGTGGCGTTGAGAATCAACAGCGCATCGCGCCCGTGCTGCCCCTTCAACATCGCGGTCGCCCGATCGCGGGCCCGCTGATCGTAACCAAGCTGCGCGTCGGTCAGCGCCTCGGCCGCGGCAATCACGGCGGCGGCCTCGGGCAGCTTGTCCTGCTCGGCCGCTTGTCCCGCCTGGCGGAAGAGCGCCGCGGCGTCTTTGAGTCTGCCTCGAGAGGCCGCGGCTTGCGCCTGCGTGAAGAACATCGTGTGCTGGAGCGACTTACCGGCTGCCGCTTCCGCCTGACGCGCCATCGCCGTGGCGTCGCGCTGCACGAACGCAACTTCGTACAGGCCAAACTGAAACGCCATGTCGTTGAGCTTTCGGCCGATGGCGTCCTCGAAGACCGCCTTGGCCTCGTCGAAGCGGTTGAGTCCGAGATACGCGAACCCCAGGTTGGCGGCAGGGAACGGATGATTGGGATTCAGCCGTGCCGCTTCGCTGGCCTCGGTCACGGCGCGCTCGAATTGACCCACGGTCGTGTAGCGGAACGCCAGGTTATTGCGCGGCGCCCAGTCGCGCGGATGGAGCTCCTTCCAGAGCTCGTAGGCTTCGATAATGCGATCGACGTCTCCCGTCAGCCCGTAGTAGTGCGCCGTGATGTAGAGGCGCTCGAGCTCGGTGACGCGGCTCCGGCGCTCCATCGCGGGCTGCATGTACTCGAGCGCGCGATCGGGTTCCTGCAGGTTCCGATAGATGACGCCCAGCCGGCTATAGGCCATGGCGAAATTCGGGTCGAGCTCGATCGCGTGCTTGAAGAACGGGATGGAGGCGCTCTCCAGTCCCTTGATCCGATGCTCCTCTCCCACGCTGAACGCTTTGAGCGCCGGCAGCGACGAGGTCGTCGCCTGCTCGATAGGCGCGTCGTACTTCTGCACCGAACTGAGCGATTCACCGAGCTTCTCGCGCAGGCGCGACGCCGCCGTTCCGAGCGCCCGCAGTACCTGGTCGGTGTGCTCGGCTTCGACCTGCTCCCGCGCGAGCGAGTCGCCCGTCCCGCAGGTCACGGCGTTGAGATCGAGCACGTAGCGATTGCCGACGGGAGCGATCGAGCCGGACAACATCGCTTTGATCCCCTGACGTTCGCAAATCTCTCGCGCGATGGTCGGCGTCACGCGCTCGTCGGGTGAGCGGCCCATGAACCGCAACGTTTCGCGGACGCGTGACTCCGGGAAGATGTTGAGGAACGGCGACTGCTCGAGCTGTACGGCCAGCGCCTGCTTCAGGGCGCCGTCGAACACCGCTTCTCCAGTCGTGTTGACGAAATCGGCCAGCAGGATGGTGTCGCGCTCGGAGAGCGGGGGCGGCTGACGCCAGGGCTGCCAGCGCGCGACGATGGCAACCAGGATCGCGGCTGCGACCAGGCTGGCGGCGATGATGAGCGCCCGGCGCCCGCGGAGTCCGCTTTGGGCGCCCTGCGTCTCGCGCGGCTCGATCACGGGCTGTGGCAGCGTCGCGGTCGGCCGGCGTGCGTGCAGCGACGCGTGTCCATCCGCGTCCAGTTGATCGAGGTCGGCCAGAATCTCCGCCGCCGTCTGATAGCGTTCCGCCGGCACCGGCCGCAGGCAGCGGGCGATCAGTTGATCGACCGCCTCGGGAATGTTCGGATCGCGCGATCGCACAGGAGGTGGAGCGTGCTCGATCCTCCGGAGGAGATCGGCCATGTCGCTCTCCTCGCTGAGTGCGGCGCGTCGCCCGAGCAGCAGGTCGTAGAGGATCAGACCGAAGGCATAGATGTCGGCTCGCTGATCGACCGTCTCGCCGCGAGCCTGCTCCGGCGCCATGTAGGACAGCGTGCCGATCACTCCGCCGGACAGCGACTCGGCGCCGAGCACCGAGCGGGCGATGCCAAAATCCATGATCAGCGCGCGCTCGTCGTCGTCGAGCATGATGTTTGCCGGCTTCAGGTCGCGATGCACCACGCCTTGCTCGTGCGCCGCGGCCAGCCCCGACGCCACCTGACGGGCGATGCGCAGGACCCGCGCCAGCGGCAGGCGTCCTTCGCGTTTGAGGAGCGCTGCCAGGTTTAGCCCCTTCACGTAAGGCATCGTGAGGTATGAGATCGACCCCACCTTTCCCAGATCGTGAATCCGGACGACGTGCTTGTGCGTGACTTGCCGCGCGAGCAGGAGCTCGCGCTTGAATCGCCGTTCGAGATCGTGCGCGCGCGCCGGATCGCCCATGATTTCCGGCCGAATCACCTTGAGTGCGACCACTACGCCGAGCTCGTCGTCCCAGGCCTGGTATACCGCGCCCATGCCACCCTTCCCGAGCAGGCTGATGATGCGATAACGCGAACCGAAGATTTGTCCGGGAGTGAGCGTCCCGCCGGTGTGGTCGTGGGCCTGGCTGGAGCCTTCGCTCGACGCCAGCGTGGGTTCATCGCCAGCGTCCCTCGTGCCGGAGAGATTTTGGAGGGGTGTAAGAGTGCCCGCGGCTGCCGGAGGCGGAGCGCCAGACTGACGGCTCGCACCGCAGCTCGGGCACAGCCCGGTGCCGGCCGACATCTCGCTTCCGCACCGAGGGCAAAGCATTCACAAGAATTTTAGTGCAGACGCGGACGCAAGCGAGACTCCATACTGTCGGGCAGCAGTCCGATGCCGCTACGGCTCGTTTCAGTGATCGTCCCGGCGCGGAATCAAGCGACATTGCTGCGCCACCAACTCTGCGCCCTTGGCTCCCAGACGTACGAAGGGGCATGGGAGGTGGTGGTCGCCGACAATGGCTCGACCGATCAGACGGTCGCACTCGCTCGCGATTGGGCCAGCCGTTTTCCGAGTCTTCGCGTAGTGGATGCTTCGGAAAGGATTGGCGTCAACCGCGCGCGCAATGCGGGCGCTCGCGCCGCGCGAGGTGAGCTGCTCCTCTTCTGTGACGCGGACGACGAGGTGACTCCGGAGTGGATCGACCGTATGGTCGATGCGGCTCGCTGGTACGATCTGGTGGGTGGACGCCTCGACCGCCAGACGTTGAACGATCCGGTCAGCGCGGCGTGGCGGATTCCGCTGCAGGACGATGGTCTGCCGGTCGGCCTCAACTTTCTCGAGTACTCGCTCGGGGCCAACTTTGGCATCTGGGCGGCCGTTCTTCGCGAGATCGGCGGCTGGAACGAGGATTACAGCGGCGGCTGCGACGATGTCGAGCTGTGCTGGCGGGCGCAGCTGTCAGGTTATCGCCTGGGATTCGCGCGTGAGGCGGTGATCCGTTATCGATATCGCGCCGAGCTGATCGCGATGGCGCGCCAGGTCTACTGGTACGGATTCGCCGAGCCGCTGCTGCACCGCGACTTCCGTGAATACGGACTGCCGCCGCATGGACTCGGGCGGCACATATCCGAGCTGCTCTGGCTGGCGTCTCGAGCGTGGAACATCGCGTGGTCACGAGAGCTGCGCGGCCGGTGGACTTGCTATGCGTCATATTGGGCCGGCCGGGCCTGCGGAAGCCTCAATCATCGGCAGACGGGCCAGTCGAAACTTTGTGACAGCAAAAAAAAGGGACCGATGCCAGTCTCAGCGCGCGACAATGCACCTTGAGCTGCCAGCCCGCCAAAGAGATCCGGCGATCCGGATGAGGAAACACGTATGCGCATTGAATCACGCCGCGCGACGATTCTCGTCTCAACGCTCGTCATGCAGCTGGCAGCGGCCGTCGTCGCGTCCGCTCAGAGCACTGGTCAAGCACCCACGCCCGCTGACGCGCCGAGAGCGTTGATCACGCCGTTTTTCGCCATCGGAGATGACCTGGCGCCTGGCGCCGGCGGTGTCTTCAATTTCCCGTGGACACGGCAGCTCAGCATCGAGGCGGAAGCCAGCCTCGGCACCGACGCCGCGCGATCGAGCGTGAGCATGTTGTACGCGCTACCGCGCTGGGGCGGTGTCGCGATCTACGTGGCCGGCGGCGGCGGCGTTCAGCGCGACGAAGTCGCGCGCACACCGTACCTGCCCGGCGTCGCAGCGCCGAAAGAGACCGAGTTTGCGCTCAACGTCGGGGCCGGCGTGACGGTGCCCGCTTCGGAGCGCTGGGGGTACCGCTTCGACTTTCGGTGGTACAGACCCGAAGGCGGAGTGGCCCGAAAGCTGGCGCGCGTTCAGCGGGATCACGTTCGGCGTCGGCCGGTAAACCGTGGATGGGGCGCTCCGTCGGGAGCGTCCCTCACCTGAGGTTCGCCCGCCCCAGCGGCGCGCCCCCGGCTTGGGCCGCCCGTTGCGGGCGCATGCGCCACGAGGCAACGCGATGGAAACGCTGCTGCAGGACCTTCGATTTGCGTTGCGCAGCTTGCGCCGGACGCCGGCATTTCCGCTCGCCGCGATCGGCACGCTCGCGATCGGCATCGCCGCCACCACCGCTATCTTCAGCACGGTCAACGCCGCGCTGCTGAAGCCGCTGCCTTATCCCAACCCGGGCGATCTCTATTCGCTTCGCACGGCGCTCACCGATGGCCGGGTCACCACCGGAAACCTGTCGCCGGTCGAGATCATCCGGCTGAACGATCCCAGCCTGTCGATCGTCCGCGCCGCCGGCCTCGCGGGGCAACGATGTCACGCTCCTGCAGAACGACGGCACGCCGGTGAAGACGCGGGCATACGCCGTCAGCGAAGGGTTCTTCGAGCTGTTCGGTCTGCCGATGACCCTCGGCGGTTTCCGAGCGACGCCGCCCGCGAACAGACGCTCCGCCGACGGTCATCGTGTCGTATCGCATCTGGCAGGACATGTTCGGCGGCGATCCCGCAGTCGTCGGCAAGGCGCATCCGCTTCGCCGAGATCACGACGACGGTTGGCGGCGTCGCGCCGCGCGATTTCGATACGCCGCCACGGCGCCAACTTCTGGTTTCAGATGCCGCTGGATCCGCAAGGCGTCAATCACAGCTTCGAAGGCTTCATGCGGCTGAAGCCGGGCACCACCATCGAGCGCGCCCGCAGCGAGATGGAGGGCGTGATGGCGAGCGTTGCGCGTGACTTCCCACCCAGCGCCGACAGCTCGCGTCTACGTCGTCCGGCCGCTCGTCGAGTCGATCGTCGGCGAGCTCGGGCCGATTCTCGTCGTCGTGCTGTCGGCAACCGGCGTGCTGCTGGTGCTCGCGTGCGTGAACGTGACCAACCTGCTGCTGGCGCGCGGCGCGGCGCGCGCGCGGGAGATGGCGGTGCGCGTCGCGCTCGGCGCGGGTCGCGGGCGAATCGTGCGGCAGCTGCTGACCGAATCGATTCTGCTGGCAACGGTCGGCGCTGTCGTCGGTGTCTTTGGCGCGTACGCGTTCGTCCGCTTGCTGCTGACGCTCGGCGCGTCGCAGTTGCCGCGGCTCGACGCGGTGTCGTTCGACGGCCGCGTGCTTGCTGTTCGCGCTGGTGGCGCTGGTCGTGAGCGGCGTGCTGGTCGGCTTCGCGCCGGCGCTGCGGCTCGCGGCAACCGATGTCAACACGCTGATGAACGAAGGCGGCCGCTCGGGAACGGGCGGACGAGGCACGGCGCGCTGGCTCGGCGCGATGACGATCGCCGAGGTCGCGCTCGCCGTCACGCTGGTGGCCGGCGCGGGTTGGCTCGTCCGCAGCTTCGCCAACCTGCGCACGATCGATCCCGGATTTGCGACCGATGGCCGCCTGTTGTTCGATGTCGCGGCGATGGGCCCGAAGTTCCGCGACAACGCCGCGGTCGTCACCGCGTTCAACGAACTGCTCGATCGGTTGCGCAGCTTGCCGCGGCGTCGTCGCCGCCGGATCGACGTTCAACTTCCCGTTGCGCACCGGTCCCGAGAATGCGCTGCTGGTGCACCTCGAGGGCGATCCCGATGCGACGCGCAATCTCAACTCGAGACAGCGAATCGTGAGCCCGGGATTCTTCGGCGCGATGGGCGTCAAGCTGATCGCGGGCCGCGACTTCAGCGTGCGACGATCGGCCGGGGTCGCCGCCCGTTGTGATCGTCAATCGCAGCTTCGCCCGCCTCTACCTGCCGGGCAGAGATCCGCTGACGGTGCGCTTCACGGCCGGCTATCCCAATATCGATCCGAAGAACGGTGTGGACCATCGTCGGAGTCGTCGACGACATCCGGCAGCGATCGCTGAGCGTCGCGCCTGAGCCCGCGTACTACACATCGTCCGGGCAGGGCTCGCCGCGGCGGCAGGCCTTCGTCGTCCACGCGTCGGGTGGAGACTCCGCGGCGTTGCGGTCGGCGATTCGCGACGAAGCGCGCAAGCTCGATCCGCAGATGGCCATCGACATCGAACGTGCCTCGGACATCGTCGACGCGACGCTGAGCCGGCAGCGCCTGGGCATGACGCTGATGCTTGGTTTCGGTATCGCGGCGGTCGCGCTGGCGGCCGTCGGGATCTATGGCGTCATCGCCTATGGCGCGGCCCAGCGACGCAGCGAGGTCGCAATCCGGCTCGCGCTCGGCGCGACGCCGAGCAACGTGTTCTGGCTCACGCTCAGGCAGGGGCGCACGCTCGCGGTCGTCGGCGCGACGATCGGCTTCGTCGTGGCGTACTGTGTCTGGCCGCATCGTCTCGAGCTGGCTCTACGAAGTGCAGCGCATCAGACCCGATGATTCTGGGCGCTGCGACGACGCTGGTCGTCGGGCATTGCGCTGGTGGCGACGATGATTCCGGCCTATCGCGCCGCGCGCCTCGATCCCTCGCGGGTGCTTCGGCCGGACTAAACGCTCAATGCACCCGTTCGCGGCATCGCTTCTACTTGTTCAACTCGGCGACCCTTGCGGAAAGCCGCCCCGCATTGTGGCAGTTCTTGCAGGTCAGCGTAGAATTCGCCGCCGCCGCCGGGTCGGCTTTCCACTGCTTCGCGGTCGCTTCGTACGGCGTGCCCTGCATAGCGACCAGCATGCGCTCGACGTACTGCGCCGCTTCTTCGCTCCGGCCGGTTCGTTGCGCCGACAGCGCGAGCCCGCCCAGGACCTCGCCGCGATGGTGGACCGGGAGCTTCTCGAGCACCGTGCCTTGTTCCTTCATCAGCTGCGTGTAGGCGTCGTACGCCTGGGCCCACGCCGCCGCGCGATGCTCTTGCGGGAGGCGATCGGCGAAGACCGACAGACTCCCCCCTGTGATGGCGGCAACGCCGTCGTTCCCGGACGGAAGCGTCGCCGCTTCGGCGAAAGCGTCGCGCGCTGTCTGAAAGTAGCGCTGGAACTCGTCGGCCTTTCCTGCCTCGTGGGCCAGTACGGCGCGATGAAGAGACGCCAGACCCTTCCATGCAAGAAGGTTGGCTTTCTGATCGGGACGCTGCTCGAGGAGAAGGTCGACATTCCGCTCGCCTCGTGCGAAACGGGTCATGTCGTTGGCCATGAAGCCGGCAAAAATATCCTCGCGCACCAGCGTGTGGACCGCGAGACGCGTGTCCGACAGCGGCGGCTCGGGTGACTGGGCGGCCACGGCGGTTACGACGACGAACGCGACGAGAAACCCTTTTACAGCGCGCATTTCGATCTCCAAGGTGCCCAGAGTTTACCCGTAAGCTCTACCGTTGGCCGTAAGCTATCATGCCGGCCCTGAGGAGTCACGCCCTTGCTGCCATCAACCAAGACGACGACCGCACCCTGCGTGTTCACTGTGTTGCTCGCCATGGCCGCCACGGGACTGGCCGCACAGGCGGATGTCTTCGACCGTGTCACGCACGGCTACGCGGTGTCCGAGGGCGGTGTGAAGATCCATTACGCGTCACTCGGCCAGGGGCCGCTCGTGGTGATGATCCACGGGTTTCCGGACTTCTGGTATAGCTGGCGGCATCAGATGGCCGCCTTGTCGGAGCGCTATCAGGTCGTGGCCATCGATCAACGCGGCTACAACCTGAGCGACAAGCCGGCGGGCGTCGAAAACTACGACATGCGGCTGCTCGTCGCCGATGTCGCCGCGGTCATCCGCCATCTCAAACAGGAGAAGGCCACAATCATCGGGCACGATTGGGGAGGGGCGGTAGCGTGGCAGTTCGCGATCAACCTCCCGCAGATGACCGAGAACCTGATCATCCTGAACCTGCCGCATCCGCAGGGTCTCACGCGAGAGCTGCGATCGAATCCCACGCAGATCAAGAACAGCGAGTATGCGCGTGTGTTTCAGCAGCAGTCACCAAAGGATCCGGCAGTCTTCTTCGGCAGGGCGATGACGCCAGAGACGCTGTCCGGATGGGTGACGGATGCCGCGGCGCGCAAACGTTACGTCGAAGCGTTCCAGCGTTCGGACTTCGACGCGATGCTGAACTACTACAAGCGCAACTACCCGCGCGGCGCCGGTGACGACGGGCCTTCACTGCCTCCACTGCCGAAGGTGACGATGCCCGTCCTCATGTTCCACGGCTTGAACGATCAGGCACTCCACTCGGACGGTCTCTCCGGCACGTGGAACTGGCTCGAGAAGGACCTCACGCTCGTGACCATTCCGGGCGCGGGTCATTTCGTTCAGCAGGACGCCGCCGAACTCGTCACCAGCACCATGCAGTGGTGGCTCGCCATGCGCACGCGCAAGTAGCGTCACGATCGCCGCGGAGCCGCTTAAAAGGCGAACACGAGGCCGGCAGAGAAGCGGAAGCCGTTGGCGTCTTCTTCATCGACGAAGATGCGGACGAAGTCGCCGCCGACATGGACGCCGATTCGGTCGGTGATGCCGACGTTCAGCGCGCGAGGCTCCTGCGCGCGGCTTCGCGATCGAGGGCGATGCCTCGTAGATACACCTGCGCAATCCGCCGCGTGTTGCGGATGTCGTCCAGAGGATTCGCCTCGACGACCAGCAGATCCGCCGATTTTCCGCGCGTAATGGTGCCCACTCCATCGAGATTGAGCGCCTCCGCGGCGCGGCCGGTCGCGTTTGCGAGGACGTCCGCCGGCGGCATGCCGGACGCGACCATCAGTTCCAGCTCGCGATGCTCGGCGTGCCCCATGAAGTGATCCTGCACACCGGAATCGCTGCCGAGCAGCACGCGCAGGCCGGCGCGCGAGAGGCGGGCAATCGACTGCTCCATCAATCGATAGGTCGCCGCCGAGCGTGCAACCGCCGCCTCCGGGCGCTTCGCCAGTGCCTCACCGACGCGATCGATCCACGCCGGCGTGAACGCGTCGCGCAGAAACGGATCGTCGAACCACGCCGGTCGGCCGGGCTTCGTCGCCCGTTCGGCGAGCCCGAGGTTGGCCAGCACGAACACGTTGCGCGGGCGCATCAGCGCGATCAGTTCATCGTCCATCACCGCGTCGCGGACGGGATGCGCAAAACCGTCGATTCCGGCGCGCGCGAGCTCCTTGGCATCGGCGAGATAGTAGACGTGCGCGATCGCTTGCAGCTTATGACGGTGCGCTTCTTCGATGATCGCGCGATAGATCTCGGGCGGCAGCTTGGGGACGGTTCCGTTGCGATCGTCCACCCAGATCTTGACGACGTCGGCGCGCGCTGCCGCGAGCTCGCCGACCGCGCGTCTCGCCTCGTCGGCCGTCGTCACGCCGTACGGCGCCGCACGCATGGCTGCCGCGCCAGGTCCGGCGTTGGGGAGCGCGAATCCGCGCCCGGCGTGACGGAGCCACGCGGTGTCGATGAGACCACCGGCAGCTTGATCGCGACGGATGTCGTTGGGGATGGCGCCGGCGTCGGTACCCATGCTGACAACCGTGCCAACGCCGTAGTAGGCGTACCGCTGCAGGTTATCGATCAGATTGTCGCGCGTGTAATTCTCGGCGGCATAAGTGTCGCCACGCTGGAATCCCAGGTGGCTGTGGAGATTGACCAGCGCCGGCATGATCGTCTTTCCGCTCAGATCGATCCGCGTCGCTCTGCCAGGAATCGCGATTGTGCCGGCCGGCCCTACCGCTTCGATTCGCCCGTTCAGCACGAGGACGGTGCCGCGCTCGAGCGGGGGCTGGCCGTCTCCGACGATGACGCGCGGGTTGTCGAGGACGAGCGGGGAGGTCTGGGCCGTCAGGAACGGGATAGAGGCGAAGAGGAGCAGACCGACCGCGGTCATCATCCGCTGCACTGCCATGGGGTCCTCATTCTAGGCGGGTTGCCGCGGGTGGGCGCCCTGAGGGAAATACAATAGACCTATGGCTTTCTGTGAGCACTGCCAGGGTCAACGCTTCGATCGGTCACGGGTGCTGCGCCGGCTCCGAGAGTTGCGCCGGGAGTGCCGCGCCGCGCGCGGCGGCGCCAAGGTTGACGCGGCGCTGGCGCAAGCGATCAAGGCTGTGCGCAGCCTCGACGTTCCACATCTGGAGTTCGACGACGACACGCCCGACGACGTGATCGTCCACTGAGGCGTCCGAAAACGGGGTCACACCCGATCCGCAGGAAATCGGGGCGGAGGGGTCCGGACGGTCAAAATCCCATTTCTGAACACTCCGCCCCGACAACGCAGACGGACCCGCTTCCGGGACGGCGTGTAAGGGTCCACATCCTTTCCTTATCCCACGCATCCTTTTCGTGCATCCCTCTACACTTCAGCTTGACGCGCTCATCCCAGCAGCGTATACCGGGCCGAAGTCACAACAGACGACCTCGAACCCCCCTTAAGCAGTGACGAACGGAGGTGATCGTGTCCCGCTCCTCGATCTTGGTGTCTCTTGTCAGCCGTTTCGTGCTGCCGGTGCTCTTGCTCACCGGCTCCCCCGCCATGGCGCAGTCGGTTGGCGCAACGCTCCAGGGAACGATCTCCGACGCGCAGTCGGCGGTGATGCCGGGCGCCAGCGTCGTCGTCGCCAATACGCAAACCGGACTGACACGCGAGGTAGTTTCGGACGAACGCGGGTGGTACCGCGTCCCCGCGCTGCCACCGGGTGAGTACGAGCTGCGCGTCAGCCTCCAGGGCTTTGCCAACTACGTGCGGCGTGGTATGACGCTGACGACCGGCCAGGAGGCGACGGTCAACGTCTCGCTCACGGTCGCCAACATATCGGAGACGATCACGGTGACCGGCGAATCACCGATCGTTGAAACGACGAGAAACGCACTCGGCACGACGGTCGCGCGCCAGGAGCTCGATTCGCTGCCGCTTCTGACGCGGAACTTCGCCGGCCTCACCACGCTGTCACCCGGTCTCACCGGCGTCGGCGGCGGCGGTGTCACCGCCTCAGGGCAGACCGACCGCAGCAACAGCTACATGGTGGACGGCGTCAGCAATGACCAGGTGGTCACTGCGGGACAGCGCGGCGGCTTCTCGCTCGAAGCGGTGCGCGAGTTCGCGGTGATGGCCAACCAGTTTTCGGCGGAATTCGGTCAGGCGTCAGGCGCCATCGTCAGCGTCATCACTCGATCCGGCACCAACGACGTGCAGGGGCGCGCGTTCGTCTTCCACCGCGGCGATGCGCTCGACGCGCAGGATCCGTTCTCGAAGGCCCAGGGTTCGGGCAAGGCGCCGTTCAGCCAGCAGCGCTACGGCGGCTTTCTCGGCGGCCCGATCCTCCGCGACAAGCTCCACTACTTCGGCAGCTACGAGGGCGAACGTCAGCGAGAGACGACTGTCATCACCTCGCCGCTCGTTCCCGTGAGCGAGCGTGAGACGCCCAACCCGAGCGACGGGCATCAGTTTTTCATGAAGACCGATCAGACGCTCACCGAGCGGCAGTCGTTGTCGCTCCGCTATCGCGCCGACAAGGACCGCTCGGAAGGCAACGGCATCGGCGGTAGCGGCGGCCTCGCCACGCGCGAGCGCGGCACGAACAGCGATTCGCTGGTGCAGGATATCGTCGCCAACCACACCTTCGTGTTGTCCGGCCGCGCGCTCAACGAGTTCCGCTTTCAGTTCGGCCGTCACTCGACGTGGACCGACACCGAAGGCTGGAGCACCGACGGCATGCCCGAGATCAACCGTCCGACGGTGCGCCTCGGCAAGGCCTACAACCAGCCGCAGGGACGCGACGAGAACCGGATGCAGTTGATCAACAACTACTCCTACACAGTCGGCACGCACCAGTTCAAGGCCGGCCTCGACGTCAGCGTCATTCGCGCACCGACGTTCTTCCCGCGCAATCGGGACGGCACGTTCACTTTCACCACCGATCGTGAGTTCAACCCGAATGACCTGACGACGTATCCGACCCAGTACACGCAGTCGGTCGCGGATCCGTACGTGGATCTCGACGAAGAGATCTACGCGTTCTTCGTCCAGGATTCGTGGCGCATGCGGCCGAACTTGACCCTCAACCTCGGCGTACGCTACGACCGCGAAACGGCGTTCAGCACGATCAACGGTGTGCCGGACGACACCAACAACTTCGCGCCGCGCTTGGGGTTCGTCTGGGATCCGTTTGGCGACGGCCGGACGGCGGTGCGCGGAGGCGCGGGCTTCTACATCGATCAGATGTTCCTCAACCCGCCGCTCAACGTCGTGCTGGCGCAGCGCGCGCAAGACATCACCATCGTCAATCCGGGCTATCCGGATCCGTTCTCGCGCGGCACGGTGCAGGCGGCCACGCCGAGCATCTCCGTCGCGTCCGAAAACATGCGCACGCCGGAAGGACGCTCGGTCAGCCTCGGCGTCAAGCGCGAGCTGTTCTCGGGGTTTGCTGTTTCGGCAGACGGCATCTACAGCCGCGGCTACAACCAGTTCAACAACCGCGATCTCAATCCGCGCGATCCCGCGACGGGTACGCGGCCGAATCCGAACTATCTCAGGATCACTGCCTACGAAACGGAAGGGGAGGCGTGGTACAAGGCGCTCCTCGTGAGCGTCGAGAAACGCGCCGCCGGCCGCGGTCCGACCTACGGCGCGTCCTACACGCTCGCCAGCGCGATCCGAAACGTCGAAGGGTTCCTCTTCCTCGCGCAGGACCAGCTGAATCCGGACGCCGAGAAGGGGCGGGCCAGCAACAATCGTCGGCACCAGCTCGTGGCGCACGTCACCTGGCGCGTGCCGTGGGACATCCAGATTGCCGGGCTGTTCTCCGCCCGTTCGGGCACGCCGTGGAACGTGACGACCGGACGCGACAACAACCTCGACACCGAACAAAACGATCGTCCGGACTTGGCGAACCCCGACGGCGATCCACGCGACAGAACCACTTACTTCGCGGACTTCACCAACCGCGTCGGCAACCTGGAGCGCAACTACGGCACCGGGCCGTCGTTCTTCACCATCGACATGCGCGTGTCGAAGTTCGTTCAGGTGTCGGGCGTCCGCTTCGAGGGATTCATCGAGGCGTTCAACCTGACCAACCAGGTGAACTTCGGCAGCCCGAATGGCAACCTGCGGTCGTCGGCCTTTGGCACTTCGACGTCGATTCAGGGATCGATGCGTCAGGTCGAGCTCGGCTTCCGTTTCGACTTCTGATCAGGATCGGACGCACATCGCTGGCCGTGCTAGGAATCGACCAGGGCCCGCCGCAAGCGGGCCCTTCGATTTTTTGCTGGCGATGGTCCCGGTCCGGCATTGGTTCTGCAATAGTGTGGCTCATGCACGACCCGCAGCCCAATCCGGATCCCATTAATCCCAATCCAAACCCCAACCCTGGACCTACGGATCCCACGCCGCCACCGCACCCGACTCCGGTGCCAACGCCAAATCCGGCGCCGACGCCACATCCCAATCCGATTCCGAATCCGAGCGCACAACGGCCGGGCGACGTGAGGCGGTGATTTCGGTGGCACCCGGGTCCGACCGAGCGAAGGATCCTGATGGACGCCTCCAGTAACTCTTCGGACGAGGCCAGCGGCAATCGAACGCGCCCTTCCCTCGGCGTGATCATCGCGAGCACCAGGCAGGGTCGCGTCGGCCTGCCGGTGGCAACGTGGTTCATCGAGCGCGCGCGCGAGCATGGCGCGTTCGAGATTACGGTGCTCGATCTCGCCGAGATCGAGCTGCCGCTCCTGCACGAGCCGCATCACCCGCGACTGGGGCGTTATCAGGATCCTCGAACGATCGCCTGGAGCGTGCGGGTGAAACCGATCGACGCCTTCGTCATCGTCACTCCCGAATACAACTTCAGCTCGCCGCCCGCGCTGGTCAACGCGCTCGATCATCTCTACAACGAGAGGAACTACAAGCCGGCGGCCTTCGTCAGCTATGGCGGGATCTCCGGCGGCACGCGTTCGGTCGAAGCCACCAAGCACATCCTCTCGTCGCTCAAGATGGTGGCGCTGACGGAGGCGGTCAACGTCGCGTTCGTCGCAAAACAGATCGACGAGTCGCGGCGGTTTGTCGCGAACGAGGTCAACAACGCCGCGGCCAGGACGCTGCTCAACGAACTGGCGCGCTGGACGGCGACGCTGAGGGTGCTGCGCGCGCCCGCCCACCCGTAGTACCCTCGGCGGCATGTTGCTATCGACGACGTCTGTCATCGACGGCCAGCGCATCGGCAAGTACCACGGGCTGGTCAGCGGCGAAGCGATCCTTGGCGCCAACATCTTCCGCGACCTGTTCGCCGGCATCCGCGACATCGTCGGCGGACGGTCCGCCGCCTATGAGAAGGAGCTTCGCCGCGCGAAGGAGATGGCCATTCAGGAAATGGTCGAACAGGCGGCGGGGATGGGCGCCAACGCGGTCATCGGCATCGATCTCGACTACGAGACGGTGGGGCAGGGCGGCTCGATGCTGATGGTGAGCGCGAGCGGGACCGCGGTCACGCTCGGCTGACACGTGACGATGGCTCCGGGCCCGAGCTGACAACGATGCCGGCATCCGCGGCTGCGCTCGGCGTTCCTCCGCGATTCAACGCCGCTCAGCACTTCGTCGACCGCCACGCGAGTGGCGATCGCGCGGCGCACGTGGCGATCGTGTGCGGCGACCAATGCGTGACGTTTGCGCAGGTTCACGAGCGCGTCAATCGTTTTGGCCGGGCGCTCGGCGAGCGGCTCGGCGTGAGGCGCGAAGAGCGCGTTGTCCTTCTGCTCCTCGACGGTCCGGCTTTCGTGTACGCGTTCTTCGGCGCCATCAAGATCGGCGCGGTCGCGGTCCCGGTGAACACCCTGTGGAAGGAACGCGACTATCTGTACGTGCTCAACGACACGCGCGCCCGGGTGCTGGTGGTCAGCGAGGAACTGCTGCCGCAGATCGCGTCGATCGATCGAAAACAATTGCCGTCGCTCCAGCACATCGTGGTCGTGGGCAAGCAGGGGAGCGCCGAGGCGACGCTCGACGCGCTGCTCGCCGAGGCCTCACCGGATCTCGAGGCGGCGGACACGAGCTCCGACGACCCGGCGTTCTGGCTCTACTCGTCGGGCAGCACGGGATCGCCGAAGGGCTGCGTGCACCTGCACCACGATATGGTCGTCTGTGCCGAGCTCTTCGGCAAGGGTGTGCTCGGGATTCAGCCGGGCGATCGATGCTTCAGCGCTGCCAAGCTGTTCTTCGCCTACGGGCTCGGCAACGCGCTGTACTTTCCCTTCTCGGTCGGCGCCACTACCATTCTGTCGCCCGGCCCGCCGGCTGCCGCCACCGTATTCGACATGATCGAGCGTCATCGGCCGACGTTGTTCTTTTCGGTGCCCACCGGCTACGCGATGCTTCTCGCACACACGCGTGAAGGGACGGACTTCGATCTCTCGAGCGTGCGCACGGCTGTTTCCGCCGGTGAAGCATTGCCGACGCCGCTCTTCGAGCGCTTCGAGCATCGATTCGGCCTCAAGATCCTCGACGGCATCGGGTCGACCGAGGCGCTGCACATGTTCATCTCGAACCGGCCCGACGCGATCCGTCCCGGCTCGAGCGGCCTCATCGTGCCCGGTTACGAAGCCAGGATTCTCGACGACGACGGTCGGCCGGTACCGGTTGGCGAGATCGGCAACCTGTGGGTCAGCGGCGATTCGACCTGCGCGTGCTACTGGAACCAGCACGAAAAGACGAAGCAGACGATCAACGGCGAATGGCTGCGGACCGGCGACAAGTACACGCAGGACGGCGCCGGCTTCTACTGGTACAACGGCCGCAGCGACGACATGTTGAAGGTCGGCGGGCAGTGGGTGAGCCCGATCGAAGTGGAGAGCGCGCTGGTGGCGCATGCTGACGTCCTCGAGTGCGGTGTCGTCGGCCACGAAGATCGAGATGGCCTCACCAAGCCGTTGGCATTCGTCGTACTGCGCGCGGACGTCGTAGCGCGTGAATCACACGCCACGGAGTTGCAGGAATTCGTGCGCGGTCGGCTCGCGGCTTACAAGCGGCCACGGTGGGTGCAGCTGGTGGGTGAGCTGCCGAAGACAGCAACCGGAAAGATTCAGCGCTTCAGGTTGAGGGAAATCGCGAAGCGGGAGACGTAGGGACTCGCCGCTGCGCGGCTCGTGGGACGACGGCTGGCGCCGCCCGTAAGACTCGGCGGCGGCGCGCCCTTGTTGGACCGCCGCTGCGCGGCTCGTTGGACGCGGCGGCTTTGCCGCCATTTGTGGGACTCGGGGCTGGCGCCGTTCGTCGGAAAGAGAGCCGAAAGGAGTCGCGCGAGGCGGTCGTAGGCGAGTCCCACGATGACGCGAAGCGTCCGAGTTCCTCCGACGACGGGGCCATTGCCGCGGAGTCCCACAACAGCGGCGAAGCCGCCGAGTCGCACGAGCCGCGCAGCGGTGAGTCCTTCGCCGGCGAGTCCAGCCGTCGGCCGCGGGGCGAAGTGCTAACGTTTTGCCACATGACCGACCGCCCGGGCGCGCTGGCGCGCACAGCGCTCGCGTTCACAGCCTGGACCGAACGCTGGGTCCCCGACGCCTTCATCTTCGCCCTCCTCGCCACGCTCGTTGTCGTCGTCGCTGCGCTCGCCGCGACGCCTGCGACACCACTCGAGGTCGTTGACGCGTGGGGCAACGGCTTCTGGGATCTGATTCCGTTCACGCTGCAGATGTCGCTCATCATCATCACCGGGCATGTGCTGGCGACGTCGGCCCCGATGGGGCGCCTGATTCGCGCGATCGCCGGCTGGCCGGCATCGCCGCGCGGTGCGGTGGCGCTCGTGACGTTCTTCGCGCTGGTGAGCTCCTGGTTCAACTGGGGCTTCAGCCTCATCTTCAGCGCCGTGCTGGCGCGGGAGGTCGCGCGCCGCGTCGCTGGCGTGGACTACCGCGCGCTGGCCGCCGCAAGCTTTCTCGGCCTCGGCAGCATCTGGGCACAAGGCCTCAGCGGATCGGCCGCGCTTCAGATGGCGACGCCGGGCGCCCTGCAGCCGCGGATTCGCGAAATCGTCGCCGGCCGGCGGCATCGTCCCCGACGGCATCATCCCGTTCAGCGAGACGATCTTTCTCTGGCAAAGCCTGCTGTCGGTCGCCGTCGAGATCGCGGTCGTGACGCTCGTGATGTGGCTCGCGACGCCGCCGCCGGGCCGCGCGCGGACGGCGCGCGATCTCGGCGATCGATCTCGGAACGAGCGAGGGGGGCGAGCCGCCGCGGCGGCCCGACCGCATTCCGCCGGGTGCATGGCTCGAGCACTCGCCGCTGCTCACCTGGCGGTCGTGGCGATCGGCGCGACGTATCTATTTCGCGCTTTTCGCGCGCGCGCCCGATCCGCTCAACGCCATCACGCTGAACGTCGTCAATCTCGCGTTCCTGCTCGTCGGATTTCTCCTGCATGGCACGCCGGCGCGACTGATGTGGGCGGTGCAGGCGGCGACGCCGGCGGTGTGGGGCGTGATCCTGCAGTTTCCGTTCTACGCTGGAATCGCCGCGATCATCACGACCACGCATCTCAACGAGCGTCTCGCGTCGGCGTTTGTCAGCATGTCGAACGCCGCCAGCTTTCCGGCTGTCGTGGCGATTGTACTCGGCGGTACTCGGCGTGTTCGTGCCCTCAGGCGGATCGAAGTGGGTGATCGAGGCGCCGTACGTGATGGCCGCGGCGCACGAACTGAAGGTGCATCTCGGCTGGGTGGTTGACCTCGTACGATCTCGGCGAGGCGCTAGCGAATCTGCTGCAGCCGTTCTGGATGCTGCCCATCCTCGGCATGTTCGGTCTGCGCGCTCGCGACGTGATGGGCTACACGCTCGTCGTGTTTCTCGCGCTTACCCCGCTCGTGCTGCTGATGGTGACGCTGCTCGGCCTGACGCTCAGCTACCCTCTCTAAGTGCCTGGAGTGCCTAAGGGTGCCATTGCGGTGCCTGAGGTGCGGCGGGTGCTTTCGTGCTCGGTGCTGATCATCGTGGACCGAACCTACAACCTGACAACCTGCCAACCTACAACCTACCAACCTACAACCTACCAACCCGACTACCGCCGCCACGTGGCAGCGGCCCACTCGAGCAGCTCGTCCACCTTCCAGCAGTTGATCACCCGGGCGGGCGGGACGCCCGCGAGCCGCGCGTGCGCCAGCGCGATCTCCGCGAAGCGCAACTGGCTGACCGCGTGCGCATCGCTGTCGACGCGAAAAGGCAGCCGGCCTCCATCGCCTGACGGGCGAGCGAGTAGTCGACGTCCTGTCGCGCAGGATCGCCGTCGATCTCGATCGCGACGCCGGCCTCCGCCGCGGCGCGAAGACGCGGCTCCAGTCGGCGCTGACGCCCGGGCGGGCGCCGAACATGCGCCCGCGCGGATGACCGAGGATGTGCACGCCTGGCGTCGAGACGCGCGTGATCATGCGCGCCGTCTGATCGTCGCTGTTCCGCAGCTTCGAGTGTGGCGAGGCGACGACGATTTCCAGCGTCCCAGCTCCTCCGGCGTCATGTCCACGCGGCCGTCGGCGAGGATGTTTGCCTCGATGCCCTTCAGCATGCGGAAGCGGCCCTTGTATCGCTTGTTGAGCGCGGCGATCTCCGGTGCTGCCGCGCCAACTTGTCCATCGGCACGCCGCCGGCGATCGGCAGGCCATAGCTGTGATCGGTCACGGCGCAATATGTCCATAGCCGAGCGCGAGGCAGCCCTCGACAATCTCCTCGAGCGTGTCGCTGCCGTCGCTGTACTCCGAGTGCATCTGCAGGTCGCCGAAGATAGTGCTCGAGGCGCGGGCCGCGCAGCGTGGCGATTCGTTCAGCGCGGCGCGCAACCTGCGGCGCGACTGAGAAAGTGACCGCGCAGCTCGCGGCTGCGGCTCACCTCCGGCGCGCGCGAGCTCTCCTCAACCGCGCGTTCGACTGTCGGTGATTCGCCGGTGCGCAGGTATTCCAGAATGACGCGCGAGGACGAGGGACCGATGCCAGGAATCTTGCGCAGCGTGCCGTCCTGGCAGCAGGAAATGTTCGAGCGGTTCCTCGAGCGCGAGAATTGCCGCCGCCGCGCGCTTGTAGCCCCATCGGCTCTGCAGGGACTTCTGCACGGCGGCAAGATCGCGCAGCAGCGCGCCGACGCGCGCGTTGGTGTCAACTCGTGATGGCACGGCTCGATCGTAGCAAGCGCAGGACCAATGGACCTGCTATCATCGCCTGCGAGCGCATGAGGTTCGCATTCGCGCCCGCTTGTCGTGTTGCTCGCGCTGGCCGGCGCGTGCATGCGGCAGACTGAGCCGTCGGCTCTCGATCGCCTCAGACCCTGCGCCAGCGACGAAGGCCCGACCGACGCCTACTGCGGCACGCTCAAAGTCTTCGAGAACCGCACGACCAAGCAGGGACGCACGATCGATCTGCGCATCGTCGTGCTGCCGGCACTGAGCGGCGACGCCAAGCCCGATCCAGTGTTCTTCCTCGCCGGCGGCCCCGGGCAGGGCGCCGCGCAACTGGCGCGGCGGCTCCGCGAGATGTTCCGGCGGGTTCAGGCCGAGCGCGACATCGTGCTCGTCGATCAGCGCGGCACCGGAAAGTCGCAACCCGCTCAACTGCAAGAACGAATCTGAACGATCTCGCCGAGCTCGACGAAGGCGACGACAGACCGCGCTGGACCGTCTGCAGCAAGTGTCTGCGCGGCTACGACGCCGACCTGACGCATGTATTCGACGCTCAATCGCCATGGACGATCTCGACGACGTCCGCCGCACCTCGGCTACGACACAATCAATCTGTACGGCGGGTCGTACGGAACGCGCGCGGCACTCGAATACCTGCGCCGGCACGAATCGCACGTGCGGTCGGTGGTCATCGACGGAGTGGCGCCGACCGACCTGCGCCTGCCGCTTGTTCTTCGCGCGCGACGCGCAGCGGTCGCTCGATCTGCTGCTCGCCGCCTGCGAAAAAGACGAGCCGTGTCGCCGCGGTCTATCCCAACCTGCGGGCCGGCTGCGCGCGCTGGTCGCAAGCGCTCGACAAGGACCCGGTCAAGACGCGCCTCGTCGCATCCCCGCACTGGCGTCGCCGACGACGTGACGGTCAAGGGCGGTCTCTTGCCGGCGACGCTGTTCGGGGCGCTTTATTCGCCGCTTGCTCGTCGTCGCTGGTGCCGGCGCTCATCGAACGTGCGGAGCGCAACGACTTTCAGGGCATGCTCGCGCTGCGCAATGGCGAACGATGGCTTGAGCGACAACATGGCGATCGGCATGCAGATGTCGGTGATGTGCGCCGAAGATGGCACCCGCATCACACCCGAGCAGCGCGAAGCAGGAGAGCCGGTGACACGCATTTTCGCGACAGCATCTGATCGAGCCTCGCATGAAGGCCTGCGAGTTCTGGCCGAAAGCGACAATCGAGCCGGGATACTACGAAGCACCAGGTCGCAATGTCCCGACGCTGATTCTCTCGGGCGAGCTCGATCCAGTCACGCCGCCGACATGGGGCGAGCTGGTGCACAAGGCGCTGCCGAACTCGAAGCATCTGGTCGCGCCGGGCACCGGCCATGGGGTCATCGGGACCGGCGTGCGGCATGCGCATGATCGCCGACTTCTTCAATCGCGGCAGCGCCGAAGGTATGGACGACTCCTGCTCTGAAGCTTCTCAAGCGGCCGCCCTTTTTTCTCACACCCGCGGGCCCGACCCGGCCCGACCCCGGCGCGCCGACGTCATGATTGCCGTCGAGAACCTCTATAAAAGATTCGGCGAGGTGACGGCTGTCAGCGGCGTGTCGTTCACCGCCCCCGACGGAAAGGTCACGGGACTGCTCGGACCCAACGGCGCAGGCAAGACGACGACGCTGCGGATGATCTACGCGCTTGATGCGGCCCGGCGAAGGGCGGATACTCGTGGACGACGTGGACGCGGTGCAGCATCCGCAAGCTCGCGCAGGCCCGGCTCGGTGTGCTGCCCGACGTGTCCGGCCTTTATCCGCGCCTCACCGCGCGCGAGCACATCTTCTATTACGGACGAGCTGCAGGGCATGTCGCGGCGCGACCTCGACGAGCGCGCCGACGCCCTGCTGCGAACGCTGGACATGGGCGAGATTGCCGATCGGCGCACCGGCGGCTTCTCGCACGGCGAGCGGACGAAGGTTGCGCTCGCGCGCGCGCTCGTGCACAACCCGCAACAACGTGCTGCTCGACGAGCCGACGAACGGCCTCGACGTGATGAGCACGCGCGCCGTGCGCGACATCATTCGCCGGCTGCGAGACGACGGCCGCTGCGTGCTGTTTTCCAGCCACGTGATGCAGGAAGTGTCGGCGCTGTGCGATTCGATCATCGTAATCGCGCACGGGCGCGTTGCGGCGATCGGCACGCCCAACGAGCTTCGCGAGCAAGACCGGACAGGACGAGCCTCGAGGATGCGTTCGTCGTGCTGTCCGGCGTTCGTCAGCAGGACGACGGCTTCGCCGGCGCTGCGTCGCCCGGATCGGCGGCGGTGCGATGAGCCGCGCGAGTGGATCGGTCAAACACTGGTGGTCCTGGGCAAGGAGCTGAAGGACGGGTCGCGCGATCGCCGCGCGCTTTTCACGCTGGCGTTCTCGGCGGTGGTCACGCCGGCCCTGCTCGGCTTCATGATGAACCGCATCGCCGAGCGGCAGCGCGAGCTCGACGAGATCACGATTCCGGTCATCGGCGTCGAGCATGCGCCGGCGCTCGTGGACTGGCTCACGCAGCAGGCCGGTGTCGCGATCGTGCCCGGTCCTTCGGATCCCGAGGCGGCGGTGCGCAACGGTCAGGATGTCGTCGTCGTGATCTCGCCGGAGTTCGCCAAAAAGTTCACGGCGTCGTCGCCGGCGCCGGTCAAGATCGTGTCCGACAGCTCGCGGCAGACGTCGCGTCCGACGGTGCAGCGCGTTCGCGGCCTGCTGCAGCGATACAGCTCCGAGATCGGCAGCCTGCGGCTGGTGGCACGCGGCGTGACCCGTCGATTTCGTCACCGCTCGAGCTGCAGGACGTCGAGGTATCGAGCGCCCAGCAGCGGGCGGCCCAGGTGCTGAGCTTCATTCCGCTCTTCATCGTGCTCGCGGCGTTCATGGGCGGCATGCAGATCGCGATGGATTCGACCGCGGGAGAGCGGGAACGCGGATCGCTCGAGCCGCTCCTGGTCAATCCGGCGCCGCGATCGGTGTTCGTCACGGGAAAATGGCTGGCCGCCAGCTGCGGATCGATCGCTGAGTGTCGCGCTCACGACCGGCGCTGTCGCTGGCGATGCTCAAATTCATCCCGTTGCAGGAGCTGGGCATACGATTCCGGTTGGGTGAGGCGCAGATTGGCGGGCTCCTCGCGGCGGCGCTGCCGATCTGTTTTCTCGCCCCCGCGATCCAGACCTACGCGTCCACCTTCGCGCGCTCGTTCAAGGAAGCGCAGAGCTACATGGGCATGCTCGTGATGCTCCCGACGATCCCCGGCATGCTCAGCACGCTCTATCCCCTCGGCGACAAGCCGTGGATGCATCCCATTCCGATCATCGGGCAACAGACGCTGCTCACCGCTGTGTTGGGCGGGCGGCCGGTGCACATGATGTCGTTTGTCGGCGCGGCGCTGACCACGCTGGTCGTCGCGGCGGTACTGGTGCGGATCACGACGACGCTGTTCAATCGCGAGCGGATCATTTTCAGCCGGTAAGCCGCAGTGGTCCGGGAAGGGCAACGGCGCAGAAGCCGGCGAAAATCGCCCTGCCTGCAAGCTCAAGCAAGGATAGGCTTTGCGCGTCATGCGCGGACGGATTTCGACCTCAGTTCCAGCCGTGCGACCCATGACAAGATGTGACAACATCCCGCGACTAAATCGCTGAAAATAAGAGGGTTCTACTAGAATCCGATGGCGTGTACTGCGCGTCGTCAGGGGACGGAATGACTAGAGTTGTCTTGAGCATTGCGGCGTCGGTGGCATTGTGCCTGAGCGTAGCCGCGCAAACCGGCGCGCCGGCAAAGGCACGACCGGCCACGCCAGGCGCCGCGACGCCCGCGAAGACGGGTCCGGCGAGTCCGCCAACTCAGGCCGTCCCCCCGATGGTCAAATCGCAGCAGACGCCTGCTGCCGCCGAAACACTGGGCGCCGAGTCACAGTCGGCTCTCGTCAAGCAGTATTGCGTCACGTGCCATAGCGAGCGCGGCAAGGCCGGGGGATTGACCCTGGCGTCGTTCGACGCCGCGCGGGTCACGGACAATGCCGCGGTCGCCGAGAAGATGATCCGCAAGCTGCGCGCCGGCATGATGCCGCCGGCGGGCGCGAAGCGGCCCGAAGGGCGCCGCTGCTCGATTTCGCGATCGCCATGGAGAATCGGATCGATCGCGCTGCGGCGGTCAATCCCAATCCCGGCTGGCGTCCGTTCCAGCGGCTCAACCGCGCCGAGTACGCGCGCTCGGTGCGCGATCTGCTGGGTATCGACGTCGACGTGACGATGTTCCTCCCCGCCGACACCGTGAGCCACGGCTTCGACAACGTCGCCGACTCGCAGGGCTTCTCGCCGACGGTGCTCGAAGGGTATCTGCGTGCGGCGAGCAAGATCAGCACGCTCGCCGTCGGCGATCGCAGCGCGGCGGTGAGCGAGTCCACTTACAAGGTTCCGCGGACGATGTCGCAGCTGCATCAGCTCGAGGGCGCGCCGCTCGGCACGCGCGGCGGCATCGTCGTCAATCACGTGTTCCCGGCGGACGGCGAGTATGTGTTCCGGGTCATGCTGCACTCGATCCCGACCGGTCAGCTGTACGGCAGCACGGTCCGCGGCGAGCAGATCGAGTTTTCGATCAACGGCGAGCGCAAGGCGCTCGTCGACATCAATCCGCGCATGTCCGAAGCGGACGCCAACGGGATGAATCTCAAGACGCCGCCGATCTTCGTGAAGGCGGGTCAGCATCGCGTGGCGGCGGCGTTTCTCGAGCGCTTCAATGCACCGGTGGACGATCTGGTGGCGCCCGATCGAGTACACGCTCGCCGACAGTCAGATCGGCAGCGCGCTCGGCGTGACCACCCTGCCGCACGTGCGCGACTTCGCGATCACCGGACCGATGAAGGTCACCGGTCTTTCCGACACGCCGAGCCGGCGCCGCATCTTCACGTGCCGGCCGCTCTCCTCCAGTGAAGAAGCGGCTTGTGCGACGAAGATCGTCACCAGCCTGGCCGAGCAGGCGTATCGGCGTCCGGTCGATTCCGCCGACATCACCGGCCTGATGAAGTTCTACGACCAGGGCCGTAAGGAAGGCGGCAACTTCGAGTCAGGCGTGCGGATGGCGCTGCAGGCGATTCTCGCCAGCCCCCAGTTCATCTTCCGTCTCGAAGAAGCGCCGGCGACGAGCAAGCCCGGCCAGCCGTATCGCATCGCCGACTTCGATCTCGCGTCGCGGCTGTCATACTTTCTGTGGGCGAGCGTGCCCGATCAGGAGCTGCTGAAAGCGGCGTCTCAGGGCACACTGCGCACGCCTGCCGTCTTCGAGAAGCAGGTCCGGCGGATGCTCGCCGACAAGCGCTCGGAAGCGCTGGCCACGCGCTTCGCGTCGCAGTGGTTGCGGCTGCAGGACATCGATCAGATCAAGCCCGACGCCCTCGCGTATCCGGCTTACGATCACCTGCTCGCCGAGGCGATGCGCCGCGAGACGGAGATGGTCTTCGACGCGCTCATTCATGAGGATCGGCCACTCACCGAGCTGCTCACCGCCGACTTCACGTTCGTGAACGAGCGGCTCGCCGCGCACTACAAGATCCCGAACGTGTCGGGTGCGGACTTCCGCCGGGTGCCGCTCACCGATCCGAATCGCCGCGGCATTCTCGGCCACGGCAGCGTGCTGATGCTCACATCGGTGGCCGATCGCACCTCGCCGGTGCTGCGCGGCAAGTGGGTGATGGAAGTGCTGCTCGGATCGCCGCCTCCGGCGCCGCCGCCCAACGTGCCGGCGTTCGACGAGTCGAATGCCACCGAGGGCGGCCGGCTGCTGACCGTGCGCGAGCGCATGGAGCAGCACCGCAAGAATCCGTCGTGCAACTCGTGCCACCGCGTGATCGACCCGCTCGGCCTGGCGCTCGAGAATTTCGACGTTACGGGACAGTGGCGCATCCGCGACAACGGCAACCCGATCGATGCGACCGGCGATCTCTACGATGGCACCAGGATGGAAGGCTCAGTCGGGCTGCGCAGCGCGCTGCTGAAGCATGCCGATGCCATCGTGCTCAGCTTCACCGAGAGCCTGATGACCTACGCGCTCGGCCGCCGGGTGGAGTTCTACGACATGCCGGCGGTGCGGGCGATCATTCGCGACGCGGCGAAGAGCAACAACAAGATGTCGGCGTTCGTTATGGGCGTCGCCAAGAGCAACGCGTTCCAGATGAGCAAAGCGGACAAGGTTGAAACGACTGAGGCGGGTTCGGCGCGCTGACGCGCACGTGACGGACGTTCGCAGGAGACTCACATGTTGATTACGAAGAGGCACTTGTCGCGCCGCACGGTTCTTCGCGGCATGGGTGTGACGATGGCGCTGCCGTTCCTGGAGGTGATGATGCCGACAGGAAGGGCGTACGCGAAGACAGCGGCAGCCGCGCGCAAGGTCCGCTTCTCGGCAATCGAGATGGTGCATGGCGCGGCCGGCAGCGACCAAGCTCGGTCTCGAGAAGAACATGTGGTCGCCGGCGCAGGTCGGACGCAGCTTCGACCTCAGCCCGAGCAGCCTGAAGCCGCTCGAGGCCTTCGGAAGGACTACATCACCATCGTCAGCAACACCGACGTGCGCAACGCCGAAGCGTTCGAGCTGCCGGAAATCGGCGCCGACCACTTCCGCTCGAGCGCCGTGTTCCTCACGCAGACGCACCCGCATCAGACGCAGGGCTCCAACGTCCGCGCCGGCACGTCGATCGATCAGATGTACGCGCAGAAGTTCGGCCAGGAGACGCCGATTCCGTCGATGCAGCTGTGCATCGAGAACGTCGATCAGGCGGGCGGCTGCGCTTATGGTTACTCCTGCGTTTACACCGACACCATCAGCTGGGCGACGCCGACCCAGCCGCTGCCGATGGTGCGCGACCCGCGCGCCGCGTTCGATCAGTTGTTTGGCGTGGGCGCTACCGCCGCCGAGCGCTCCGCGAGTCGCCGCGCCGACGCGAGCATTCTCGACTGGATCTCCGCCGAGGTGACGCGGCTGCGCAAGGACCTGGGCGCCGCCGATCGCGCGCGCCTGTCCGACTATCTGGAAAACGTCCGCGAGATCGAGCGCCGCATCCAGAAGGTCGAGGCCTACAACAGCAGCGGCGAGCAGCGCGACATGCCGGAAGCGCCGATGGGTGTGCCCGACTCGTTCAGCGAGCACGTCAAGCTGATGTTCGATCTGCAGGTGCTCGCGTTCCAGTCGGACACGACCCGCGTCTTCTCGTTCAAGATGGGCCGCGACGGCTCGAGCCGCGTGTATCCCGAGAGCGGCGTCAACCTGCCGTTCCACCCCGCGTCGCATCACGGCGAGCGCGAGGAGCGCGTGACCCAGTTCGCCAAGATCAACGAGTACCACGTCGGCCTCGTTCCCTACTTCCTCGAGAAGCTGAAGAACACGCCGGACGGCGACACCAACCTGCTCGAGAACACGCTCATCGTCTACGGATCGCCGATGGGCAATTCGAACGTGCACAACCACAAGCGCTGTCCGCTGTTCCTCGCCGGCCACGCCGGCGGCGCGCTCAAGGGCGGCGTGCACATCAAGACGCCGGACGGCACGCCGATGGCCAACGCGTTCCTCTCGCGTCGCGCAGGGCGCGCTCGGGCTCGAGCTCAAGAGCGTTCGGCGACAGCACGGGAGCGACTCGATCTGAACGGCGTGCAGGACACGACGGTCGCGTAGCGTCGCGTGGACCTGTCGAGACGTACGTACGCGCGCGGCCTTCAGGTCCGCGAATCGCGGGTGGAGCGCGGACCTTCGGGTCCGCGATTCGAGGAGCAGATTCAATGGTGCGGAAACGGTTGTTCAAGGGCTCGTGCGTGAGCATCGTCGGCGCGCTGCTCCTGTCGGCGGCGCTGTAGCGCGGCGCAGTCGCCGGTCGCCGACGCGGCGATGAAGGGCGACAAGGACGCGGTGCGCACGCTGCTCAAGAGCGGCAGCGATGTCAACGCCGCGCAGGGCGACGGCATGACGGCGCTGCACTGGGCCGCGCTCAAGGGCGACGGCGAGATGGCGCAGATGCTGGTCTACGCCGGCGCCAACGTCAAAGCGACGACCCGTCTCGGCGGCTACAGTCCGCTCATCCTCGCCGCGCGCGAAGGACATGCCGAGGTGATTGCGGTTCTGCTCGCGGCGGGCGCCGATCCGAAGGCCGCGACGACGACGGGCACGACGGCGCTGATGCTGGCGGCGGCCTCGGGCAACGCGCGCGCGGTCGACGATGCTCGTCGAGAACGGCGCCGACGTGAACGCCAAGGAAACGGTGATGCAGCAGACGCCGCTGATGTTTGCGGCGGCCTACAACCGCACCGAGGCGATGAAGGCGCTCATCAAGGGCGGCGCCGACCTCAAGGCCAACACCAAGGTCGTCGATCTCGCGGCGCTCACGTCACCCGACGAAGAGTTCTTCCGCCAGCAGCAGCAGCAACAGCAAGGCGCACCGGCAGCAAGGGTCGCGGCCCAGGCGCGCAGGCCGGGTGGCCAGGCGGCGCAACCGCGGCGGTCCCGGCGGCCAGGGCGGTCAGGGCGGCGGCGGCGGGCGCGGCGGTCCGGCAGCAGGGCCGCGCCGGCGTCGATCGTCAGTTCCGCTTCAACGAGCTCGTCGCATATCAGGGCGGCATCACGCCGCTCCTGATGGCCGCGCGCCAGGGACATCGCGAAGCCGTGCAACTGCTCCTCGACGCGGGCGCGCCGATCAATCAGGTGAGCGGCGGCGACAAGACCAGCCCGCTGCTGATCGCGATCATCAACGGCCACTTCGATCTCGCCAAGTACCTCCTCGACAAGGGCGCCGATCCGAACCTCGCGAGCGACAACGGCGCCGCGCCGCTCTACGCCGCGCTCAACGTGCAGTGGGCGCCGAAGGCGCTGTATCCGCAGCCGCGCGCCTATCAGCAGCAGAAGCTGACGCACCTCGATCTGATGAAGGCGTTGATCGACAAAGGGCGCGGATGTCAACGCGCGCTTGAAGAAGAAGGTGTGGTACTCGGGCTACAACTTCGACCTGTCGGGCGTGGACGAAATCGGCGCGACGCCGTTCTGGCGCGCCGCGTACGCGTCGGACGTCGACGCCATGAAGCTGCTCGTGGCGCACGGCGCCGATCCGAACACTCACGACGATCGAAGCCGGCGGGACGTCCGCGTACGGGTGATGGCGGCCGCGAAACGGTCGAAGACAAATCCGGGCTGCCGCCACTTCCCGTGGGCGGCCCGGCGTGACCCCGCTGCAGGCGGCGGCCGGTGTCGGTTACGGCGAAGGCTTCGCCGCCAACTCGCATCGCTTCGCGCCGGGCGGCATGCTCGCCGCCGTCAAGTATCTCGTCGAGGAACTGGGCGCGGACGTCAACGCGGCCGATCACGAAGGCAACACGGCGCTGCATCAGGCGGCAGCGCGCGGCGACGTCGAGATGATCAAGTACCTCGTCGCCGAAGGGCGCCAATCCGAAGGCGATCAATCGCGAAGGGCAGAGCACCGCCGACATGGCCAACGGCCCCGTGCAGCGCACGCAGCCGTATCCGGATGCGCTGGCGTTGCTCGAGAGCCTCGGCGCGATTAACAACCACAAGTGCGTGTCCTGCTAGGGATCGTGAGGCAGGTTGGGCTGGTAGGCGGTTGGTCGGGCTGAGTCCGGTCAGGTCAGCGCGGACCTTCGGGCTCGCGGCCGGTTCGGTCCGCGATTCAACAACGATGAAACGAATACTCGTTCGGCACCCTGGGCGTCGCGCTGGCGACGCTCACGCTCGCCGCTCAGGGTGCACAGCAGCCGGCGCCGCGCCCGCGGCTGCCCGCGGCAAGCCTCCGCACGGCGCAGCCTCCGGCGCCGAAGCACCGCGGTGTCTCATCCGCAGGTGCCGGCACCTGACGCCGGACTGCTCTGCCGAAGCGCAGACCGCGTTCGTCAAGCAGGTACTGCGTCGACTTGTCACAGCGATCGCGGCAAGGCGGGCGGGCTCTCGCTCGCTTCCTTCGACGCCGCCAAGCTCGTCGACAACGCCGCCGTGGCCGAGAAGATGATTCGCAAGCTGCGGCTCGGCATGATGCCGCCGCCCGGCGCGCGCCGGCCGGAGCCGGCGGCGCTCGCGGCGTTTGCCGAGTCGCTGGAGACGCGCCTCGATCGCGCGGCCGCGCTCAATCCCAATCCCGGACGCCGGCCGTTCCAGCGGATGAATCGCGCCGAATACGCGCGCGCCATCAACAGCCTGCTCGATCTCGATATCGACGTCGCGCCGTTCCTGCCGCCCGACACGATCAGCCACGGCTTCGACAACGTCGCCGACGTGCAGACGCTTTCGCCGACGCTGATGGAAGGCTATCTGCGCGCGGCCAGCCAGATCAGCCGCCTTGCCGTCGGCGATCGCAACGCCTCGGCGACGTCCACGACCTACAAGATCGGCCGCACGATGTCGCAGATGCGGCACATCGAAGGCACGCCGATCGGTACGCGCGGCGGCACGGCGGTGACCCACGTCTTCCCGGCCGACGGCGACTATGTGTTCAAGGTCGCGATGCACTACGAGCCGCTCGGCGGGCTCTACGGCCGCTCGACGATGACGACGTTCGGGATCACCGAGCAGGTGGAAGTCTCGATCGACGGCGAGCGCGTGGCGGTGCTCGATCTCAACACGCGGATGAGCGAGTCGGATCCCAAGAACAACCTCGAGCCGCGCACGCCGCCGATTCACGTCGTCGGCCGGACCGCACAGGGTGGCCGCTGCGTTCATCGAGAAGATCAGCGAGCTCGCCATCCCCGACGATTTGTTGATCCCGGTCGAGAACACGCTGGTCGACGTCAGCATCGGCCAGGGCATCACCGTGCTCCCGCACATGCGCGACTTCACCGTGATCGGGCCGCAACACGGTCACCGGCGTCTCCGACACGCCGAGCCGCCGCCGCATCTTCACCTGCCGGCCGACGGCACTTGCGCGAAGAGGCGCCGTGCGCCGAGCAGATCGTCAAGCGGCTCGGCACGCAGGCGTTCCGCGGCGCCGCTGACCGCCGACGAACTCAAGGGCTGATGGCGTTCTACGAGCAGGGCCGCAAGCGCGGCGACTTCGAGAACGGCGTGCGTCTCGCGCTGCAGGCGATCCTGGCGAGCCCGCGGTTCGTCTTCCGCTTCGAAGAAGCCACGCGCGGCGCGCGCACGGCGCGCGCCTATCGCGTCAACGACGTCGATCTCGCGTCGCGTCTCGCGTTCTTCCTGTGGGCGTCGGTGCCGGACGCGGAGCTGCTGAAGGTCGCGTCGGCAGGGCACGCTGCGGACTCCGATCGGCCTGGAAAAGCAGGTGCGGCGGATGCTAGCCGACCCGAAGGCCGAAGCGCTGGCGACGCGATTTGGCAGTCAGTGGCTGCGTCTGCAGGATCTCGAGCAAGCTCATTCCCGACTATTTGCAGTATCCAAACTACGACGACACGCTCGCGCACGCGATCAAGCGCGAAACCGAGCTCTTCTTCGAGAACCTCGTGCGCGAGGATCGGCCGGTCCTCGAGCTGCTCACGGCCGACTACTCGTTCGTCAACGAGCGCGTCGCGCGTCACTACGGCATCCCCAACGTGGCCGGGCCGGACTTCCGGCGCGTCACGCTGCCCGAGATCGCGGCGCGGCATGCTCGGCCAGGGCAGCATTCTGGCGCTGACGTCGAACTCGGATCGCACCTCGCCGGTGCAGCGCGGCAAGTGGGTGATGGAGGTGCTGCTCGGGTCGCCGCCGCCGGCGCCGCCGCCGAACGTGCCGTCGCTCGACGAGACCAAGCCGACCGGCGACGGCAAGTTCCTGTCGGTGCGCGAGCGCATGGAGGAGCACCGCAAGAACCCATCGTGCAACTCGTGTCACCGGGTGATCGACCCGCTCGGCCTGGCGCTCGAGAACTTCGACGTCACCGGCGCGTGGCGGATCAAGGACAACGAGGTCGCCGATCGACTCTGCCGGCGAGCTCTATGACGGGACGAAGATGGAGGGGCCGGCAGGCCTGCGCAACGCGCTCGCTCAAGCACAAGGACGCGTTCCTTGAGAGCTTCACCGAAAACCTGATGACCTACGCGCTGGGCCGACGGGTCGAGTTCTACGACATGCCGGCGGTTCGTCAGACGGTGCGCGACGCGGCGAAAAGCGAGTACCGTATGTCGGCGTTCATCCTGAGCGTCGTCAAGTCCCCGGCGTTCCAGATGAGCGGCGGCTGACGAACGGCGAGACGACCACGACCACTGCGGCAGAACCGAGGACTCGATGATCATCACGAAAAAGCACATCTCGCGCCGGACCGTGTTGCGGGGCATCGGCGCCACCGTGGCGCTGCCGCTGCTCGACGCGATGGTCCCGGCCGGCACCGCGTTCGCGAAGACGCGCGCGGCCAGCAAGGTGCGTTTCGTCGCCCATCGAGATGGTCCACGGCTCGGCGGGCAGCACCAAGTTCGGCATCGAGAAGAACATGTGGGCGCCGGCGCAGGTGGGCCGCAGCTTCGACCTGAGCACCAGCGCGCTCAGTCCGCTCGAGCCGTTCAAGGATCACCTCACCATCATCAGCAACACTGACGTGCGCAACGCCGAAGCGTTCGAGCTGCCGGAGATCGGCGGCGATCACTTCCGCTCGAGCGCCGTGTTCCTCACGCAGATGCATCCGCGTCAGACCCAGGGATCGGACGTGCTACGTCGGCACCTCGCTCGACCAGTACTACGCGCAGAAGTTCGGGCAGGACACGCCGATCCCGTCGATGCAGCTGTGCATCGAGAACGTCGATCAGGCCGGCGGCTGCTCCTACGGCTACTCCTGTGTCTACACCGACTCGATCAGCTGGGCGTCGCCCGACGGAGCCGCTGCCGATGGTGCGCGACCCGCGCGCCGTGTTCGATCAGCTGTTCGGCGTCGGCACGAGCGCCAAGCGATCGCGCCGAGCGTCGCGCCGAGGATCGCAGCATCCTCGACTGGATCGCCTCGGACATGTCGAAGTTGAAGAGCACGCTGGGCGCCTCCGATCGAGCGCGCCTGAGCGACTACCTGGATGATCTTCGCGAGATCGAGCGGCGGATCGAGCGCGTGGAGGCCTACAACAGCAGCGGCGCGCCGCGCGAGCTTGCCCGAAGCGCCGGTCGGCGTTCCTGACGCGTTCGAAGAGCACGTCAAGCTGATGTTCGACCTGCAGGTGCTCGCGTTCCAGTCGGACACGACACGCGTCTTCGCCTTCAAGCTCGGACGCGACGCGTCGAACCGCGTCTATCCGGACAGCGGCGTCACGACGGCGTTCCACTCGGCGTCACACCATCAGGGGCGCGACGACCGGATCATGCAGTTTGCGAAGATCAACCGGTATCACATCAGCATGCTGCCGTATTTCTTCAAGAAGCTGCAGGACACGGCGGACGGCGAGAGCAATCTGCTCAACAACTCGCTGATCCTGTACGGCTCGCCGATGGGCGATTCGAACGTGCACAACCACAAGCGTTGCCCGCTGTTGTCTCGCCGGTCACGCCGGCGGCAAACTGAAGGGCGGCGTGCACATGAAGATGCCGGACGCGACGCCGATGGCGAACGCGCTGCTCGCGGTCGCGCAGACGCTTGACCTCGACATCCCGAAGTTCGGCGACAGCCGGCGCTCCGATCGACCTGAACGGGGTCCGGAGCACGAGCGTTTAGGACCCTCCGGGTAGGGCCCTCCGGGTAGGACCCTTCGGGTGGGACCCTTCGGGTGGGACCCTTCGGGTGGCACCCTTCGGGTGGGGCCGCGCGGTGGGACGCTGGGTGGGTCTAGGTTTCGTTGGGGTCTGGCCTGCGGATCGACGACGACTGAGCAATCCAAACCACCGAGTTCGACTGTCCTCCTCGTCGGGTCTACGGCACGGAGCGGTCCCACCCGCAATGTCCTACCGCCGGCGGTCCTACCCGAAAGGGTCCCACGCACGTCGGTCCTACCTGAAGGGGTCCCAGCGCCCGGCGGTCCTACCCGAAGGGTCCTACCAGGAACGGCGGTCCTACTGAAGGGTCCCACCGCCCGGCGGTCCTACCCGAACGGGTCCCACCCGGAACGGCCGTCTCCCGGGTCCCATCGGTACACACCCGCTGACAATATCGGTCCCATCTCGCGCGATAATACGAGGGCTCGTATCCGTTCGAACCGCAACACTTACGGGGATCACACGGAATGATTCGCGCCCTCGGGGCGGTCGCCGCGACCGCCATCCTCGGCCTCACACTTTACGCGCAGCAGCCCGCGCCGAAAATCGCGCCGGCGCAAGGCAGCGCTCCCGCTGCCCCCGGCGCACCGGTGAACCGCACTGCACCGAAACCGGTCACGCCCGTTGCACCCGCAGTCGCCAGTGCGCCAAAGGCGATGGCCGCGCACGACGTGGGAGCCGAGTCGCAAACGGCACTCGTCAAGCAGTACTGCATCGGCTGCCACAGCGACCGTGGCAAAGCCGGAGGCCTCTCGCTCGTCTCGTTCGACACGGCAAAGGCGGCCGACAACGCCATCGTCGCCGAAAAGATGATTCGCAAGCTGCGTGCTGGCATGATGCCGCCCGCCGGCGCCCGTCGTCCCGAGCCCGCGCTGCTTAGCGGCCTCGCCGAGGCGCTCGAGACGAGGATCGATCGTGCCGCCGCGCTCAATCCCAACCCCGGCTGGCGCCCATCGCAGCGGCTCAACCGCGCCGAGTACGCACGCGCGATCGAAGATCTGCTATCGCTCAGCATCGACGCGTCGACCTTCCTCCCTGCCGACACGATCAGCGACGGCTTCGACAACATCGCCGACACGCAGACGATCTCGCCGACGCTGATGGAAGGCTACCTGCGCGCGGCGAGCCAGATCAGCCGTCTCGCCATCGGCGACAAGAGCGCGACCGCAAGCTCGACGACGTGGAAGGTGCCGCGCACGCAGTCGCAGATGCGCCACGTCGACGGCGCGCCGATGGGTACGCGCGGCGGCCTCTCGGTGACGCACGTGTTCCCGGCGGACGGCGAATATCAGTTCAGGATCCTGCTGCACAGCGGTCCCACCGGCGATCTCTTCGGCGGCCCGTATCCCGGCGAGCAGATCGACATCTCGATCGACGGTGAACGCGTGGCGCTGATGGACATCAACGCGCGGATGAACGAGCAGGATCCGAACGGGCTCAACATGCTGTCGCCGAAGGTGCACATCACCGCCGGTCCGCACAACGTCTCCGCCGCGTTCATCGCGCGCTTCGACGGCCCGATCGACGACCTGATGGTGCAGATCGAGCACACGCTCGCCGACACCAACATCGGCGAGGTGTTCGGCACCACGGCGCTCCCGCACATCCGCGACTTCACCGTCAGCGGCCCGTATGCAGTAACCGGCATCTCCGACACGCCGAGCCGCCGCCGCGTGTTCAGCTGCCGTCCTACCGCCGCCGCCGAAGAGCAGGCGTGCGCGTCGGACATCGTCAAGCGGCTCGCTACGAAGGCGTATCGCGGACCGGTTGGCGCCGAGGACTTCAAGGAGCTGATGGCGTTCTACGATCAGGGACGCAAGCGCGGCGACTTCGAGGGCGGCGTGCGGCTGGCGCTGCAGGCGATCCTGGCGAGCCCGCGCTTCCTGTTCCGGATGGAGCAGGCGCCGGCGGCCGCCCGCGACGGTCAGAGCGTACCGGCTCGAGCGACGTCGATCTCGGCCTCGCGGCTGTCATTCTTCCTGTGGGGCGCGCCGCCCGACGCCGAGCTCCTCAAGGCAGCCGGTCAGGGCACGCTGCGGACGCCGGCCGTGTTCGACAAGCACGTTCACCGCATGCTGGCCGACCGGCGCTCCGAAGCGCTCTCGAGTCGATTCGCGTCGCTCTGGCTGCGGCTACAGGACGTCGAGAAGGTCCGCCCCGATCATCATTTCTATTCGTACTGGGATACGTCGCTCTCGCGAGCGTTCGTCCGCGAGACCGAGCTCTTCTTCGACAGTCTCATTCGCGACGACCGGCCGCTGCTCGATCTGCTCACCGCCGACTACACGTTCGTCGACGAGCGTCTGGCCAAGCATTACGGCATCCCCAACGTGCTCGGCAACGACTTTCGCCGCGTGCAGATCGCCGATCCCAACCGCCGCGGCATCCTCGGTCAGGGGAGCGTGCTGCTTCTCACCTCGATTGCCGACCGCACATCGCCGGTGCAACGCGGCAAGTGGGTGCTCGAAGTGCTGCTCGGATCGCCGCCGCCGCCGCCGCCGCCTAACGTGCCGGCGCTCGAAGAGACCAAGGCCGCCGACGGCGCCAGGCTCCTGTCGGTGCGCGAGCGCATGGAAGAGCACCGCAAGAATCCGTCGTGCACGCCCTGCCATCGCGTGATCGATCCGCTCGGCCTCGCGCTCGAGAACTTCGACGCCACCGGCAGGTGGCGGATCAAGGACAACGGCCAGCCGATCGATTCGGTGGGCGAGCTCTACGACGGCACCCGCATGGAAGGCCCGGTAGGCTTGCGTAACGCTTTGATGAAGCACTCGGATCTCGTGATCCTGAGCTTCACCGAAAGCCTCATGACCTACGCGCTCGGACGGCGGGTCGAGCACCTACGACATGCCGCGCGTCCGCGAGATCGTGCGCGAGGCGCAGAAGAACGACAACCGGCTCTCGTCCTTCATCCTCGGCGTGGTCAGCAGCCCCGCCTTCCGGATGAGCAAAACGGCAGCCGCCGAGACAACGGAAGCGGACAAACGATAGAGGAGCCGACACGATGTTCATGACGCGCAAACACATCTCGCGCCGCACGGTCCTCCGCGGCATGGGCGTGACAATGACGCTTCCGTTCCTCGAGGCGATGGTGCCCGCCGGCGGGGTGAAAGCCGCGTCGAAGCGGGTGCGTCTCGCGTGCATCGAGATGGTGCACGGCTCGGCCGGCGCGACGCTGGTCGGCGCGCAGAAGAACCTCTGGTCGCCGGCGGCGGTGGGCCGCACCTTCGACCTGAGCCCCTCGAGCCTGGCGCCGCTCGAGCCGTTCCGCGATTACCTGACCATCGTCAGCAACACCGACGTGCGCAACGCCGAAGCGTTCGAGCTGCCAGAGATCGGCGCCGATCACTTCCGATCGAGCGCGGTGTTCCTCACCCAGAGCCATCCGCGGCAGACGCAGGGATCGGACGTGCGCGCCGGCACGTCGCTCGATCAGTTCTACGCACAGAAGTACGGACAGGACACGCCGATCCCGTCGATGCAGCTGTGCATCGAGAGCGTCGATCAGGCGGGCGGCTGCTCATACGGCTACTCCTGCGTCTACACCGACACGATCAGCTGGGCGGCGCCCGGCGAGCCGCTGCCGATGGTGCGCGACCCGCGCGCTGCCTTCGACATGCTCTTCGGCGTCGGCGCCACACCGCAGGAGCGCGCCGAGCGGCGGGCCGAGGACAAGAGCATCCTCGACATGATCAGCAACCAGATCGCGCGGCTGCGCAAGGAACTCGGCGCCGCCGACCGTGCCCGCCTGGCGGAGTATCTCGACGACGTTCGGGAGATCGAGCGGCGCATCGAGCGCGTCGAGGCCTATAACCGCAGCGGCGAGCCGCGCGAGATGCCCGAAGCGCCAATCGGCGTGCCCGACTCGTTCGGCGAGCACGTCGCCTGATGTTCGACCTGCAGGCGCTCGCGTTTGCCTCCGACACGACGCGTGTCTTCTCTTTCAAGATGGGGCGCGACGCATCGAGCCGCGTGTATCCCGAGAGCGGCGTCACGACCGGTTTCCACCCGGCGTCGCACCACCAGGAGCGTGAAGATCGAATCCTCGAGTTCGAGAAGATCAACCGCTATCACATCGGCCTGCTGCCGTACTTCCTCAAGAAGCTCAAGGACACGCCGGACGGCGAAAGCAACCTGCTCGACAACACGCTGGTGGTCTACGGGTCGCCGATGGGCAACTCCAACATTCACAACCACAAGAAATGCCCGCTCTTCTTCATGGGCAAGATGGCGGGTCAGCTGAAGGGCGGCGTGCACCTCAAGGCCACCGACGGCACGCCGATGGCCAACGTCTTCCTGTCCGTGCTGCACAAGCTCGGTCTCGAGGACATCGGACAAGTTTGGCGACAGCACCGGCGAGTTCAATCTCAACGACGTCGCCGACACGACGGTCGCGCGGTGAGGCGCGCCGCTCCTGTGATGACGCAGAGGTACACGATGCAGCGAACGCTAACGGCTTTCGGAGTGAGCGTGATCGGCGCGCTCCTGCTGTCGGTGATCGTCAGCGCCGCCGCGCCGATCGGCGGTGGCCGACGCGGCGATGAAGGGCGACCGCGAAACGGTGCGCGGGCTGCTCAAGAGCGGAGAGGACGTCAACGCGGCGCAGGGCGACGGGATGACGGCGCTGCACTGGGCGGCGATGAAAGGCGACGCCGAGCTCGCGCAGATGCTGCTCTATGCCGGAGCCAACGTGAGGGCGCTGACCCGGATCGGCGGCTATACGCCGCTCTATCTGGCGGCGAA
This sequence comes from uncultured Acidobacteriota bacterium, assembly GCA_963807105.1. GTDB lineage: Bacteria > Acidobacteriota > Vicinamibacteria > Vicinamibacterales > UBA2999 > DASPWV01. The sequence continues at coordinate 891,984 of CAWEAM010000009.1, forward strand.
GGGCGGGCACACGCAGGCGGTTGCGGCGCTCCTGGCCGCTGGCGCCGACGTGAAGGCGCGAACGACCAATGGCGCGACGCCGCTGATGGTGGCCGCCGCCGGCGGCATGCGCGCGCCGTGACGATGCTCGATCGAGAACGGGGCCGAGGTCAACGCGCAGGACACGCGCGAAGGGCGAGACGCCACTCATGTACGCAGCAGGCTTCAATCGCGTAGACGCCATCAAGGCGCTGCTGCAGCATGGGGCGGATACCGCGCTCACGACGAAAGTGGTCGACCTCAACGCGCTCACTGCGCCGGAAGAAGAGGGGCCGTCACGCGGGCAGGGCGGCCGGGCGGAGGCAGCGCCGAAGGGCGCGCAGGTGCCCGGCGTGACGCGTCCATTCCGCTACAACGAGCTGATCGGCAGTCAGGGTGGGCTGACCGCGCTGCAGTTTGCGGCGCGCGAGGGTTTCTTCGACGCCGCCAAAGTGCTGATCGAAGGCGGCGCCGACGTCAATGCCGTCAACCCGGGCGACAAGACCACGCCGCTGGTGACGGCGATCATCAACGGCCACTTCGATCTCGCGAAGTACATGATCGAGCACGGCGCCAGTCCGCAACTGGCGGCGGCCAACGGCGTCACGCCGCTCTTTGCCGTGCTCAACACCGTGTGGGCGCCGAAGTCGCTCTATCCCGGTCCCAAAGGCGTATCAGCAGCAGACGACCGGCTACCTCGAGTTGATGAAGGTCCTGCTCGACAAGGGCGCCGATCCCAACGTGCGGCTCACCAAGAAGGTCTGGTATCAGGCCTACAACTCCGACTTCGCCGGCGTCGACGAAACCGGCGCGACGCCGTTCTGGCGCGCTGCCTACGCGAGCGACGTCGATGCGATGAAGCTGCTCGTCTCGTACGGCGCCGATCCCAATATCCCGACCGTCAAGCCCGCCGGCCGGCCGCGCGCCGGCGACGTCACCCGCACGGTCGAGGACGTGTCGAAGCTCCCGCCAGTCCCGGTCGGGTGGTCCGGCCGTGCCGCCGCTTCTCGCCGCGTCAGGGGTCGGCTACGGCGAGGGTTTCGCCGCCAACTCGCACCGTTACGCGCCGACCGGTTTCCTGCCCGCGATCAAGTATCTCGTCGAGGAGATGCACGCCGACGTCAACGCGATCGATCACGAAGGCAACACCGCCGTGCACCACGCCGCGTCGCGCGGCGACACGGAGAGCATCCTCTACCTGGTTTCAAAGGGCGCCGACGTCACGCGCGTGAACCGTGAAGGCAAGACGACGGTCGACCTCGCGAACGGCCCGGTGCAGCGCACGCAGCCGTATCCGGAGACGATGGCAGTGCTCGAGAAGCTGGGTGCGAAGAACAATCATAAGTGCGTGACTTGTTAACGGTGCCTAAGGTGCCTGGCGGCTGCGCCGATGGTGCCTAGGGGTGAGCGATGGTGCCTAGGGGTGCCTAAGGTGCGGAGTGCTAAGTGCTTGATGGGTGCTCAGTACCGCCGCAGGCACTCAACACAATAGGCACCAGCGCACTGAGCACGACGCACCGAGCACCTAGCACTTCGCACGAAACGCCACGCAGCACCAGGTACCCCAGGCACACTTAGGCACCTTCAGCCGTGCGTCTTGCTCGTCCCATCCGATCGGCAGCGACACGCTGGCGCCTGTGCCGGCTCGGGCGGAGTAGGCAGCGACCGACGTGGTCGTGCGCTTGTCGCGCTGGGCCAGAGCGATGAGCGCGGCGCGATCGTCGACGATCGTCTAGTCGCCGAACTTGGTCTTCTCGCGAATCGGCCTCGGGAACAACGACGCGCTCGGGATGCGTGACGGTGATGCCGGCAAACGCCGGCGGCATGGATAGAATGAAGGTGGGGCCAGCTCAACTGATGCGAGTTGCGGTTTCGATTATCTGTTTCGCGCTATGCGTGTGCGGCGCGACGGTATCGGCACAGCCGTCGCCGCCGGTCACTGACAACGGCACCGGCGCCATCGTGATCGACGGCCCGCCGCCGCCCGAATCGCCGGCAATGATCAGCCGCGACGCCGAGGGCCGCGCGACGGTGCGCTCGATCAAGCTGCGCGAGCCGCTGCGCATGGACGGCAGGCTGGACGAGGCGGTGTACACCGAGTACCAGCCGTTCGGCGGGTTTGCTCCAGGTGGCGCCGAAGTACAACGCGCCCTCCACCGAGAAGACCGACGTCTGGGTGATGTACGACACCGACAACATGTACGTCGGCCGCGCGGCTGTGGGACTCGGCGCCGCCGGAGAAGTGGATCGCCAACGAACTGCGGCGCGACACCAATCAGCTGCGCCAGAACGATCACTTCGGCGTGATGTTCGACACCTTCTACGACCGGCGCAGCGGGTTCATGTTCTACACCAACCCGCTTGGCGCGCTTGCCGACTACTCGGTGATCGACGAAGGCGCGCCGAATACCGACTGGAACCCGGTGTGGGAATCGCGCACCGGCCGCTTCGACGGCGGCTGGACGGTGGAGATGGCGATCCCGTTCAAGACGCTGCGCTACAAGTCGGGCGACAACCAGGTCTGGGGCATTCAGCTGCGCCGCTCGATCCGTCACAAGAACGAGTGGACGTATCTCACGCCGGTGCCGCAGAACCTGGCCGGTCCGCAGGCGCTCAATCGCGTCTCGGCGGCGGGAACGCTGATCGGTCTCGACCTGCCGCCGGCGAGCAAGAACATCGAGATCAAGCCGTATGCGATCGCGCGGGTCGAGAGCGATAGGCTGCGCAACCCGCCGGTCTCGAACAGTTTCGATCCGGATATCGGCGGCGACGTCAAGGTCGGGCGTGACGGCGAACCTCACCGCCGACTTCACCGTCAACACCGATTTCGCGCAGGTCGAGATCGACGAGCAGCAGGTCAACCTGACGCGCTTCAATCTGTTCTTTCCGGAGAAGCGCGACTTCTTCCTCGAGGGGCGCGGCGTGTTCGACTTCGGCCGCGGCGGGTCGGGCAGCGGCAATCGGCCAACTCGGCGGCGTCCAGCGACACGCCGTATCTCTTTTACAGCCGCCGCATCGGCCTCAACGGCGACGCGCGTCACCCCGATCGACGCGGGCGCGCGGCTGACCGGCAAGGTCGGCGCCTTCGGTGTCGGCCTCATCAACATCCAGGCCGGCGACGTCGAGGCGACGCACGACGCAGCCGGCACTGCCGTCGACCAATTTCACCGTGCTGCGCGTCAAGCGCGACATCCTGCGCCGCAGCACGATCGGCGCGATGTTCACCAACCGTTCGGAGTCGACGGTGGCGCCGGGGCATCGAACCAGGCCTACGGCGTGGACGGCGTCGTTTGCGTTTTACCAGAACGTCACCGCCGGCGCCTACTACGCGCAAGCACCGAGACCGAGCGGCGCGATGGGAACGACGACAGCTACCAGGGGAAGTTCGAGTACGTGCCCGATCGCTACGGCGTGCGCGCCGAATTCCTGAAGGTCGGCACGCAACTTCAACCCCGAAGTCGGCTTCGTTCGCCGCACCGATTTCACCAAGTCGTTGGCCGTCGCTGCGCTTCAGCCCGCGCCCGCGCAACCGCTTCAAGACCGTGCGCAAATTCACCTAGGAGGGCACCTCGAGTATTTCGAAAACGGCGCCGGCCAGATGGAGAGCCGGCTGCAGACAGCTGCGCTTCAACACCGAGTTCAACAACAGCGATCAGTTCTCGTTCGAGGTGAACAACAACTTCGAGCTGCTGATCGATCCGTTCACTGGTGTCAGCGCGGCGTGGTCATCCCGCGCGGGAAGCTACAACTTCACGGATTTCGTCGACCGGCTACAACTTCGGGCAGCAGCGGCGCGTCTCGGGCAACGTCTCGCTGCAGCGCGGACGGTTCTACGACGGCGACATCACCAGCGTCGGCATCTCCGGCGCGCGCGTCGCGATTCTCAAGCAGTTTTCGCTCGAGCCGCGCGTGTCGATCAACCACGTCGATTTGCCGGCTGGCACGTTCACCAACAAGATTGTACGGTTCGCGCGCCGACTACGGCTTCTCGCCGCGGATGTTCGCCAGCGCGCTGCTGCAGTACAGCTCGAGCGATCGAACCTTCAGCAGCAACCTGCGATTCCGGTGGGAGTATCGTCCAGGAAGCGAGTTCTTCCTGGTGTGGACCGACGAGCACGACACGTTTCAGGCGAGGCCGGACACCCGCATGCGCAATCGCGCGTTCGTCGTGAAGGCGACGCGGTTGTTGCGTTTCTGATCGCGGTTGTAGGTTGTAACTGTTAGGTTTCAGGTTGCAGGTTTCAGGTTTCAGGTTTCAGGTTGCAGTGGGTTAAGGCTCCTGAAGCGATGATTCCGCGATTCAGCCCTTCTCTCTACGACCTACAACCTACAACCTACGAACCTGCAACCTACAACTACATACCTCCCCGGCGGCCGTCGGCACCGCAGTCCGTCCCGTATCGCCGCCGCCACCGCTCGAATAGCCACCCGTCGAGACGCCGCTGCTGCCGCCGCTGTTCGAGTTGCCGCCCGAGCCGGCACTCGACGTCGAGGCGTTGCCGTCGCCGCCGCGCGGATTGCGGGTCGTCGGCTCCGGTGCGCGGGTGGTGACGCGCGTGTAGCCGCGTCCGTCGACGACCCGACCTTCGACCGGACGCGGCCGGTGCGTCTGTCCGCGTCCGCCGCACGGCGATCCGATGATCGCGTAGCCCGATCAGGCACGATCATACGGATCGTAGCGACCCCAGTAGCGATACGCGAACGGCGAGTAGTAGGTGGGCCAGAAGAGAGCATCGGAGTAGAGCGACCAACCGCCGAACGCGTCGAAGCCGATCGAGCGGATACCGAAGCCGTCGCCGTAGCCGTACCCGGCGCCGGCTCCGGCGACCACCGGATGCTCGACGACGAAGTTATTCGGATAGGACAGCGCCACCATCAGATCGATGACGTTGTCGGGGACGCCCGCCTCGTCGAGTTCGAGGAGCTGCTTGCCCTTGAGATCGAATTGCGCGTCGAGCTCCACCAGCGCAGCCTGCACCGTTTCCGGCATCAGCTTCGCGCTGGCTTCCTTGACATCGGCGACGCGTCCACGACGCATCCGGCCGACAAGCGCCGACGCACGCGTGCGCGCGGTGTCGAGCCTCGGCCGCGCTGATACTTGCGGATGCGAATGTTCTTGCGCCCGCCGATGTCGATCAGCTGAATGTCGATCCACGTCGGGCCAGGCGCATCATCGTGAGGCTCGACACCTTGCGCGGCGCCTGGTCGGTCGCAGGTAATCTCGGCGGTGGTGTAGAGACGCGCGCCGATCGTCGACCACTCACTGCGCTTGCTGCCCGGCATTCCGCGTCGGTCATCGGGTGCGCGGCGCCATCGGCGAGCGATCGTGTCTTCGAGCGACCGATTGCTCGCCGACGAACGTCGTCAGCGTGACGCCATTGCCCGCGCGCGCGACACAGACGCGCGTGCCGCAACGCGCCGCTGCGGCCGCGCCGGCGCAACGCCGGCGGCCGCCTCGGCGGTGAAGTCCTCTGGCTCGCGCACGCTCTCGTCCAGCAGCTGCCAGCATCCGAGCCACGGCTGCCACCGCGCGTCGCTGCCCTGCGGCCCGGCCGCCGTTTGCGCCGACGCACGGTGGCGACGAGCAACGGCAAACGTCGTGCCGATGAGAATCTTCTTCATCGATAGTGCTCCTAGAAGAGCGAAGTTGATGCCGGTCGACACGCGGAAACCCGGCGAGATCGATCGGATCGAAATCGACGAAGTCGTTACCCAGCTTCGGCGTTCGCCCAGACGTAGCGGCCTTCGACCGTCACAAACAGGATGCGGTACAGGTGCAAGTCGGTGCCGCCAAACACGTGGGCGTTCGGCGTCCATCCCGATGACGAGAAGTAGTCGGTGAAGACCGAAAGATCGACGAAGTCGACGAAGTCGCCGTTCTGCTCGAAGCGGTACCACATCGCGCCGCCGCCGGCGCCGACAAACGGCGTGACGGCCGCGCGGGACCCACGCGTAGCGGCTCACGCTGCGTCCCCGCGGCGCGAGGTTGAACCGCACATTGCCGCCGATAGTTGCGGACGTCAGCGTCGTCTCCTGGTTGATCGGCAGCAGGTCGTTGTCGACGAAGTCGCGATATTCGGACGTCGGTCTCGGCCTGGCTCATCTCGAAGTCGAAGAGCACGTCGAGCCGGGCGTCAGCGGGACGCCGCCGTCGAAGCCGAAGGCCGGCGCGTTGAAGTCGCTCTTGTCGAGCGTCAGATGCTGCTGCACGAAGTCGAAGAGATCGCTGCCGGCGCGCGCGAAGACCCAGCTGCCGCGGACGCCGAACGAGCCGCGCGGCGCGCCGAAGAGGAAATCCGGGCGGCCGGGCACCGGCGGCGAGGACGCCTGCTGCGTCGCTGGGGTGCTGCGCATACGCCGCGGTCGCGGCGAGCAGCGACAGCGCGAGGACGAGCGTCAGGCGACGAGTCATGGGCCTCCGCGCGCAGCAAGCAAAGCGCCGACCAGAGCGAATAGCTCGAAATCTGGCGGAAATTGACGCACATTTCGGCTCGGCGTCCGCGCCTGGCGACAAGGCTAACCTGACACGTATGTCGCCGGCGGAGACAAGGCGAGAATGACGGCACATGCGATTCAAGCACGGCCTGGCGCCTCTCTGCGTGGCCGCCCTCTGTCTGGCGCTCGCGCATCGGTGTCAGCGCGATGGCGATTGCGTTCCTCGACGCCGCGGGCGTGCGGCCGTTTGGCGTCACCGCGGGCGGCCGACGCTCGTCGTGCTTTGGGAATCGGACCCGGCACGGCCGCAGGACCTGATCGAGATATCGCTGCCGACTTTCAAGGACTGGGAGCGCGGGCGCCGTCGTTTGACTCGATGGCGGCGTTTGGCTCGTCGCATTGGCCGGGCATCGGCCGGGCGCGCAGCGAATCGTTTCCGATCGCGCCGCGAGCCGTGTCGCGCCGATTCTTTCGACGCTTGGGGCGCACGCCGCTCGTGGGTCGCGACTTCACGCGAGCGACGATCTGCGCGCGCCGACAACGCGCCGCCCGTCGTCCTCAGCCACGCGTTCTGGGCGACGCGATTTGGCGGCGCGGCCGATGCGGTCGGCGGCGAGCTGTTCATCGACAACGAGGCGTATCGGATCGTCGGCGTGATGCCCAGAGGCTTTGCATTTCCAGACGCGCCCGACGCGTGGATTTCGGTGGAGCGGCGCTCGGCGATGTGTTTGCGCGAAGCCAGACGAGCGTGACCGAACAGCGCGCGCTGGGCGTGCTCGAAGCCGTCGGGCGGCTGCGGCCCGGAAGCGACGCGTCAGCAGGCACAGAGCGAGCTCAATGCGATCGAGCGCGCGATCGGCCAGCGATACGTTCCGTCGCGCGAGCCATACGTCGCCGTCCGTGACGCCGTTCGCCGATGTCGTGTTCGGCCGGCTCGGCGCGCGGCTCTGGATCGCGGTTGCGATGACGGTCGCGGTGTTGCTGTTCGCCTGCGCCAACGTCGCCGCGCTCCGCGCTGGCGCAACTCACGAACGCGATCGGCGAGCTGGCGGCGCGGCTCTGCTTCGGCGCCAGTCGCCCGCGGCTGCTTCGCGTCGCTGCTGCGCGAAACCGTACCGCTATCGTGTGCTCCGCCGCCGCCTGGCGCCGTCGGTGATGCTGCGCGATCGAGATCTGGCTGCGGCAGGTGCCAGTCGTGGCGGCGAGCGGCATCGATCTCGCCGAGTTTCGCGACGGTCGCGGTCGCTCTCATTGCGCCGGCTTTGCCGTCGTGTCGTGGCTGCTGGTCTCGGTCGGACCGGCGCTGCAGCTGCGCGCCGCGTCTCGCCGGCGGTCATGACAGCCGGATCGCGGACGGTCGCGCGCGGCTCGCGCGCAACCAGCGTCGCTGCTGCTCGTCGCAGACGGCGCTCGCCGTTTGTCTGGTCGCGATGGCGGCGGGTGCATTTCAAATGTTCGCCGCGCTGTCGCGAGCCGACATGGGATTTGCCACCGACGGCGTGACCGCGCTCGATCTGTCAGTGCCGGACTGGAAGTATCCGGACGCGCCCGCGCGCGACGGCGCTCGAACAACGTCTGCTGGCGCGCTTTGAAGTCCTTCCTGGAGTCACGGCTGCGGCTGGCGTGTCCGTCCGGCCGTTTCGCTTTGGCGAGATCGCCGACGGCATCCAGGTTCGCCGTCCCGAAGATGCGGGCACCGCGACGCGAGCCGATTGGCGCCAGCCGCGTAATCGTGTCGCCGGACGTACTTCGATGCGATGGGCATCGCCATCGAGCAGGGCCGAGCCTTCACGCGAGACTGATCGCAAGTCGGGCCAGCGCGTCGCCGTCGTCAGCCGCAGCCTCGCGCGCATGTTGTGGGGCGACGCAGAGCGGGACTCGGCCGCGAGATCGAGTTCGCGACGCTGCGCGGCTGGAATCGCGTCCACGTCGTCGGCGTAGCCGAGGACGTCCGCTCGCGCGTGCTCGAACGGCCCGCGCTCGAAGCTCTACGTGCCGCGCGGTCAGGGCGGACTGCCGCTCGGCAGCTTCGTGCTGCGTCACGCCGCCGGCGCCGCGCCGACCGACGCGCTGCTGCGGCGCGCGCTGCGCGACATCGATCCCGACGTCGTGCTCGAGCGATCGCAGACGACCCGCGCGCTCGTCGATGGCGTGCTCGCGCCGGCGCGTCTGCTGAGCACGGCGATGACGATGCTCGGCGCCACCGGCCTGATGCTGCTGGCGTTGGGTATTTTCGGCGCTGCGGCGACCACGCTCCGCGTCGCCCGGCGCGAGGTGGGCATCCGCCAGGCAATCGGCGCAACGCCGTTGGGCGCGGCGCGTGCCCCGCTGCGGTCGCTGCTGACCGCATTGGGTGCAGGCGCGCTGGCCGGCGCGATCGCCGCGCCGGGTGCGGTGAGCGTGCTGGCGGCGATGGGCGTGGCGGATCGCGCGAGGGACGGCCGCTGCGTTGGCCGGAGCTGCCGTGGCGGTCGCGCTGGCGGCCGGCTTGCGATCGGGATCAACATCCGGCGGGCGACGGCGGTGTCGCCCGCGGAGCTGCTGCGAACGAGTAAGTGAACAGTTGCACGGCCGGCGACGAACCCGCGATGCCGCACGGCGCTCGATTGCGGCCGATCGGAGCATCGTGATGCCGTGTAGAGAATCACGACCACGACCACGAGCCAGCGCACGTAGAAGAGCGGCAGCGAGCGGACGATGAAGGCGGCAATCAGGACCGCCAGCGGCCCACCGATCGTGAGGCCGAGCGCGGCGCGCAGGTTGTACGCGTCCTTGCGCACGAACTGCAGGCTGCCGACCGGCATCAGGAACGCGCACGAGCCCATCATGATCGGAAACGCGGCGGTCGGGTTCATGCCGAGCAGCGCTGATCAGGATCATGCACGGCGCGTAAAGGCCGATGCCGAGCGTCATCAGCGCGCCGAGGACGAAGTTGCCGCCGATGCCGATCGCGAGCTTGCGCGCCGGTCGAGCGCGAGCGCGGTGCCGCCGCCCGGAACCAGGTTGAGCAGCTGCAGCAGCATGATCGTCGCAGCGCCGAAGAGCGCTGTGCCCATCCCGAGCTGGACGTCCGCGACGAGGAAGCCCGCGACGAACCCGGCGCCCAGCCAGGCGCCCGCGCAAGCGGCGGCGATCATCAGCGCCATGGTGGCGAACTCGACCTCGACGATTTGCGATGTAGATGATCGCCTGGATCACCGTCGGCAGAACGTGCCCGACGTTGAGCGTGCCCGGAATCTGTTCGTCCGGGACCAGCTTCCAGCGCGGAACATCGCCGTGGTCGTCGTGGCGTACGATCCGATGCCGAGCGTGTCGAAGAAGTTGGTGACGAACCCGATGAAAACGCGGATCGGATTGGGCCACGACTGCTTCGTGCGCGCCATGAGTGCCGTCGGAGCGCTTGCGGCGCGCCATGCGTGTACCGAACCGATCGCATAGCCGATGCGTGATGAGAATCAGCGCCGCAATCAGAATTTGTTTTGCGTCCAAGACGAGCCCCTGGTAGGTGGAATCATCAGGAATTCAGACGGGCGTCCGCAAGGCCCGATCCGGTCTGCAACCTGAAACCTAAAACCTGAAACCTGCAACCTGAGTGGAGCTACTCGACGTAGCTATAACCGCAGTTTTCGCACACCCACATGCGGCCTTCCTTGTACATGTTGTAACCGCACTGCGGGCAGATGCGGTACTCGCGACCGTCTTTGTCGACCAGCTTCTTGCCGTTGCCTGGCTTCTCGCCCGTGTCGAACGGATCCTTGGGCTTCTTCTTCGGCTCTTCCTTCTTCTTCCGGCTTGGGCGGCTGCTGCGGCTCCTGCGCAGCGGCGGGAAGAACGCTCAGGCCGATGGCGGCGGCAAAGAGCGCCGAGCCGCGCAAGAAACTGCGGCGGTCCAGAGGCGTCAGGATTCGACATCGACGCTAAGTCTACCGTGTTACCCGACAAATTTATAGCCCGAGCCGTGGATGGTGAGAATGTGCTCCGGCGCGTGCGGCGCCCGCTCGATCTTCTGCCGCAGCTTGGCGACGAAGTTGTCGATCGTGCGCGTCGTCGGGAACTCCTCGTAGCCCCACACCTCGTTGAGAATCTGCTCGCGGGTGACGACCTGGCCGGTGTGCTGGACGAAGTAGCGGAGCAGGTCGAATTCGCGCGCCGTGAACTCGATGCGCAGCCTTGCCGCGGCGCGCCTGATGCAGCTTGAAGTCGACTTCGATGTCGCCGATGCGCACGAGGTCGACGGCACCTGGTTGCTTCTGCGTGCCGGCGCGCCGCAGCACCGCGCGGACCCGTGCAAGCAGCTCGGTGATCGAGAACGGTTTGGTGACGTAGTCGTCGGCGCCGAGCTCGAGGCCCAGCACCTTGTCGGTCTCCGCCGATCGCGCGGTGAGCATGACGATCGGCAGCGACGCCGAGCGGCGCCCGCAGCTCGCGGCAGACGTCGAACCCGTTCTTCTTCGGCAGCATCACGTCGAGGATGACGAGATCGGGATTGAACGAGCCGCCTTGTGTCAGCCCCTCGTCGCCGTCGCCTGCGGTTTGAACTTCGTAGCCCTCGAGCTCGAGGTTGTCACGCAGGCCGAGCAACATCTGCGGCTCGTCCTCGATCACCAGAATCCGCTTCATGAACCTCTCCCTCCGCGGTGGCGCCCGCGGGGATGGGGAAGTGCAGCGTGAACGTGCTGCCGCGATCGGGCTCGCTGTCGACGTTGACGAATCCGCCGTGGCCGCGCATCGTGTGGTCGACGATGGCGAGGCCGAGGCCGCATCCCTGCGGACCGCCGCCCAGACCGCTGTCAACGCGATAGAACTTGCGGAAGATCCGCTTCTGCTCGCGCCGTGAGATGCCGATGCCGTGATCGGTCACGCTCAACCAGCACGTGCCGGTTCGCCGGCCGACACGCGCACGTCGATGTCGCGCGCCTCGCCGGAGTACTTCATCGCGTTCGTGCAGCACGTTTTCCAGCGCCTGTTCGACCGCGTCGCAATCGACCTGCACCCGCGGCAGCCCGGATGCGATCGACGGAGTGAACCTGGAAATGCCCCTGGTTGAACTGGCTCGCCATCTTCTCGAGCACCTGCCGCGTCAGGTCGCCGAGGTCGCACGGCGCGACGCGATAGGGCCGCAGTCCCGCTTCCATTTTCGAAAAGTCGAGGATGTTTTCGATCAGGCGCGTGAGCTTGCGCGCCTCGCCGTTGATGACCCGGTAGTACTCCTGCGCGCGTTCCGGAGTGCGCACGCGGCCGAGTTCCAGCGTTTCGGCAAACAGTTGGATGAGCGCGAGCGGCGTTTTGAGGTCGTGCGACACCGAGGCCACGAAGTTGGATTTGAGCTCGGCGACGCGTACCTCGCGCGCCGCCGCGCCGGCGACGAAGAAGACGCCGCCGCCCATCACCACGCGAGAACGACCATCAGCGCCATCTGCGGCCGGGTCGCGGCGCTCACGATGTCCTGGATCGATTGCGGTCCGTAGCTGGTGCGGAGCTTGAACGTCTCGCGCTTCTGCTCGTAGGGCGCGGCGTATTCGAGCAGCTCGCGATCGAAGAACACCACCGGGAACGTGCGCTCGTCGACGAAGCTCAGGTTGGCGTCTCCGACCAGTGCCTTGCCGTTGTCGTCGAGCAGCGTTGCACTGCAGCGGCGGGAATCCCGTGGGCTGCTGCACCGCGGCCATCCGCTGATCGATGAGCGCTGGCAGGTGGATCGTCTTGAGCCGCTCCACGTCGACCGACGAAGCCCAGGAAGCTGGTGAAGCGCTCGCGCGACCGGTCCAATGAAGCGCAACTGCACCTGCACGTACTTCATGGCGCCCGTCGATCTCGATCGGGAAACGCCACGATGGCACGGCGCTCGCGCGCGAGCTGCCGCAGCTTTGGCATCAGCAGCTCGGCCCGTGCCGGCGATTCGCGAAACCGGAGATTGACGGCGTCGGCCGGCTCGTTGAGGCTGGCCCGGTCGAACACGTACCATTTGTTCGGGACGGTCCGCTGATGTTTCGGACCACACCCAGAACTCGTCAATGAAGGGACTCTCCCGAAGACCTTCCTCGAAGACCGGTTCGATCCACGGCAGGTCGAGCGTCTCGTTGCGGATCTGCGGTGTGCGCAGAATCACCTCGATTTGCGGCCGCTTGAACGCCTCGTCGATCGACTTGGCGAGCACATCGACGGTGTCGCTGCTCAACTGTCGCAGCACGACAGCCGACGTGGTCTCGATGTCGTTGAGCGAGCGGAACTGGAAGTAGAAGAGCACGGCCACCGGGATGGCGACGACCACGGCGAGACCGGCGGCAAAGCGAATGCCGCGGTCGTGCAGCAGATGGCTGAAGGCACTGGGTCGCGTCGGCGGATTTCTGGGGCGCGGTATCAGGCATCATCCCCTCTCATTACGAGTCAGCTCGGCTGTTTGATTACACACGCTCGACAATTCCGCTCCCAGCCAGTTCGACACGTCGCTCCAGCCCGGCAGATCGGGCCGATGCGTCAGCAGCGCCCAAGCGATCGTCTGCGTGTCGGCGAGAAGCTGGCGACTTGTACTCGCGCGGCAGCGCCGTCGTTGCGTTGCGCAGATCCGCCAACGCGCCCGGGGCGTCGCCGGTTGCCAGCCGGCACATCGCGAGGCGCGTCGCCTGCACGGGGTTGCGATCCACGTCGCGCCGTTGACCCTCCACATACGCCGAGAGCGCTGCCTGATAGCGGCCCTGCAGAAACAGCGTATGCCCAAGATTGTAGTGGCCGGAGGCGCGCTCTGGCACCAGCTCGATGACGCTGCCGAAACGCGGCGACCGAGTCGTCGAGCCGGCCGAGCTCGCGCCGGACCACGCCGACATTGTTGAGCGCCTGCGCGATTGGTCGGATCCTGCGCGAGCGCCGGTCTCGAACGCTGCGAGCGCTTCGGCGGTGCGATCCAGCTCGCCGAGCGTCGCACCCAGATTGGCCCAGGCCGACGTGAACGACGGCATGAGCGCGGTCGGCGCGCGCAAATGCCTCTGCTGCCCGAGCCATGTCGTCGCGGCGCAGCCACAGCTTGCCGTGCTCGAAGTGCGCCGCGGCCCATCCCGGTGCCCGCTCGATCGCCTCCTCGAGATCGCGAGCGGCGCGCGTCGAGATCGTTGACCTCCATGCATGTGCTGGCGGCAAACGAGCAGGGCTGGCGCGGCGCGCGACTCGATTGAACGCCTCGATGCAGAGCGCGAGACGCTCGGCCGGCTCGATTACGCGCAGGGCACGCGGGAGCGCGGGCAGGTTGACAGCCGCTGCCGATCGAAACTCGATGTCGATGGGCAGGCGTGCGAACAGGCCGCGGCGCGCGAGGACCTCGGGCGCGTGCTCCGCGAGCGACTCGCGATCGGCGGTCGCAATGAATCGCACGTCGTGGCGTCCAGCCACGGCATCGGACCAGACTTGCATCAGGTATGTCGCGCTCGTCGTGACGAGTCGCGTATTGGCGGTCTGGCGGTTGACGAAGGCCTCGTGCAAATCGGCGATGCGGATCGCCGTCGTCTCCGCGGGCAGATCGCAGCACGAGCGGATGCCGGAACGGCCACTCGCTCGCGGGGGGTGCGATCACGCCGTCGATTTTAACTACGGTTGTGATTTGCCAGACGCGGCACGCCGGCGACGGGGAGACAACTGATGAAAGGCGAATACATCATGAGACTTCGGTGCCGCACAACGGGTATATAATCGACACAGGTTTCCGAGCGTTACCTGCCCTGCGCCGGCGAGGCCCGCTCTTCATCGCTGGTGGTTTCCATGTCGGAATACGACTCGACCGGCGACGCCCTCGGGCGGCGCGGATTTCTCGTGCGTTCCATCGCGGCCATTCACGCCGCGATCGGCGCCTCGATTGCCTTCATTCTCGGCAGTGCCGTTCTCGCGCCTGCGTTTACCCGGCGATCGGACACCTGGCTGCGCGCCGGGGCGTTCGCTGCGCTGCCTGACGCCGAGCCGTTGCCGGTGGCGGTGCGCGTCACGCGCCAGGACGGCTTTACCCAGGTCGTCGATCGCACGGTCGTCTATCTCGTCAAGACGGGCGACAACCAGGTGCGCGCGATGCATTCGACGTGCACGCATCTTGGCTGCCGCACCAATTACGACCGCGAGTCGAACCGGATCCTGTGTCCGTGCCACGGCGGCGTCTACGACGTCGAAGGGCAGGTGATCGCCGGTCCGCCGCCTGCGTCGTTGCCGCAGCTCCCGACGCGCGTCGAAAACGGCCAGGTGCTGGTGCAGATCTAGTCGATGCGCGCCCTCGACTGGCTCGACGATCGCACCGGCTATCGCGCGCTCCTGCACCACGCCCTCGACGAGCCGCTGCCGAAAGGCACGGGATGGGCGTTCACGACCGGCAGCGTGCTGCTGTTTCTCCTCGGCGTGCAGGTTGCGACCGGCATCGTCCTTTCGATGTATTACGTGCCGGCGCCGGCGCTCGCCTACGACAGCGTGCGCTTCATCACGCACGACCTCGCGTACGGCTTCGTCCTTCGCGGTCTTCACTTCTGGGGCGCCAGCTTAATTGTGATTGCGACGGTCGTACACATGCTGCGTGTATTCCTGTACGGCTCGTACAAGGCGCCGCGCGAGGTGACGTGGCTCACCGGCGTGGTGATGCTGCTGATCATTCTCGGCTTCTCGCTCAGCGGCTACCTGCTGCCGTGGGATCAAAAGGCGTACTGGGCGACGACGGTCACGATCAACATCGCGCGCAGCACGCCGATCGTCGGCGAGTACGTGGCCGACGTGATGCGCGGCGGGGCGTGCTGGGCGCGCTGACGCTTGGCCGCTGGTATTCGGCGCACGTATTCCTGCTTCCCGCGTCGCTGCTGCTCTTCGTTCTCGCGCACCTCGCGCTACTGCGGCGCCATGGCATCTCAGGTCCACTGCGCAAGCAGGAAGGCCCGTCACGTCGGCGTTTTATCCGTGGCATGCGATCAAGGACACGCTGGTGGTCGCCGCCGTGTTCGCGCTGCTGTTGACGATTGCGATCAAGCTGCCGGCGCATCTCGACGAGATCGCCAATCCCGCGGATGCGTCTGTACGTGCCGCGTCCCGAGTGGTACTTCCTCGGCCTCTTTCAGTTGTTGAAGTATTTCCCCGGCCCGCTCGAGCCGGTGGCGACGATGGTGATACCGGGCATTGCCATCGGCTTTCTGATTGCGTTGCCGTTTCTCGATCGTGGCCCCGAGCGGCGGCCGCTTGCGCGCGTGCGGCTGCCGATCACGGCGACCATGGGTCTGCTGGGCGCTGCGACGGTGATCCTGACGGTGCTGGGCTTGACGGACACGGCTGAACGCCCCGACATGAACGACTGGGGTCCGCGCGCCATTGCCGGGCACGACATCGCGATGAGCGAGCGAAGCGTGTGCGCGAAGTGCCACGTCACAGGAGGCCCGGCGCCGGAACTCGCACTGGTGCGGGTCACCAGAGACGATGAGTGGCTGATGTCGCACATGGTCGATCCGGTGGCGATCGCCCCGGGCGTGAGGACCGAAGAAGATCCAGCGCCGGCGCCGATGATCTCGAGAATGCAGGCGCAGTCAGTCGTGGCGTACTTGCGCCGCATTCGCGGCGGCGCGCAGCCGCCGGTGAACATGCCGGCAGAAGATCGCCGCGCCGCGGCGACATTTGCGGCGATCTGCATCACCTGCCACAAGATCGCGGGCGAGGGCGGCGAGAGCGGGCCGGATCTGTCAGCCGTCGGCAGTCGCCGCGACGCGTCCTCGATCGCGCAACTGATCGCGGACCCGACAGGTGAGTTTCCGGACACGCAAATGCCGCGGTTCCGCGATCGGTTGACGGCAGCGCAAATCAACTCGCTCGCGCAGTACCTGGCCAAGCGGCGTTGAAGGCGCTGTCGGGTGTCACGTGCCAGGGATCAGGGATCAGGGATCAGGGATCAGGGATCAGGGATCAGGGATCAGGGATCAGGGATCAGGGATCAGGGCCCGGTGCCGGGTGCTTAGGTGCGTGATGAAGGCGCGATTTCTTCCATGTGATTCAGCGTTCGGTGTGGCAGAACTTGCCTCCTTTACCAGCACACTCTGCTGAAACGCGAATGAATAAGTGAGGCATGCGATGTGCACCAGACGAGGCCTGTGGAGATCAAGAACTTTACAGAGCTGATTGTCTGGCAGCGTGCGATGGACCTGGTGATTGACGTCTATCGTGTCACAGCGATGTATCCCCGCAGCGAACGGTTTGTGCTTACCGTGCAAACCGAGCGCGCGGCGATTTCGATCCCGAGCAATATCGCCGAAGGATTTCGCCGCCAGCGGCGCTCGCTCGGAGCGTATCTCTATCACCTCGACGTGGCGCGAGGGTCCGAAGGAGAGCTGTTCACGCAACTCGAAGTTGCACGCCGCCTGGGGTACGTGCCGCAGGAACGGCTGACGAAGCCGCTCGGAGAACTAGTTGAAATCGGCAAGATGCTCAACGGGCTCATTGGCGCGCTCGAGACGCGAGGCGCGCGACGCTCTCATCGGTAATCCCTAATCCCTAATCCCTAATCCCTAATCCCTAATCCCTGATCCCTGATCCCTGATCCCTGATCCGGCGACCGCGTCAGTAGGCGCCGCTCTTCGGCCGTTGCTCCCCTTGATGACACGTCATGCACGTCACGCGGCCGAGCTTGGACTCGCCTTCTGGCGGGGTGAAAGCGGGAAAGAACTGCGAATTGATGAGCTTTGTCATCTCGAGCATGCGGCGCGTGGTGACCTTCTTTTCGTTGGTATCAGCCGCGAAATTGTTCCGGACGTGGCAGAACCCACAGGTCACGCCGAGCGCCTGAACCATCATCTGCATTTCCTGCTCGAACTCAGGCACCGTGAGCCCGGTGAGCACTTTGATGCCCGGGCTCTCGGCCATGGCCGGTTTGGCGGGCTCCTGGGCGGTCAGCGCCGCCCCGAACGCCGCAACACCCATAAAAAAGACGAGGGTTACCGCGAGGTGCATGCCCGGGGAGTCTACACGACGCGCGGCCGACCACGGTTGCGGCTCCAGGCGAAAGCTGATATATTTCGTTGGTTCTCGTGGGGCTGGGACACCCTATCTAGCCCCTCATGTGCCGTGACGCGCCTCTTCGAGGGGATCTTTCGAAGAAACACCGTCCGCCGGCGCTCTTAACAAACATCGCCTAGGGTCAACAGCTTCGGGTGCCAGGCCGCCGTGAGTGGCTTTCAGGCCCGTGGCACCGGGTGCGCGGGATCGCGCGCGGACGCTATCGTCCGTCGTTCTCGCGTGCGCGTGTCTATTTGTTTTTGTATTCGCGTCGTCCGCGGCGCGTGCGGAACCGGATTGAGGAGCGTTCGTGCCGACGATCAGTCAGCTCGTCCGCCAGGGACGCGATCAGGTTCGCTGGAAGACCAAGAGCCCCGCGCTCCAGGACAGCCCGCAAAAGCGCGGCGTCTGCGTCCGCGTGTTCACCCAGACGCCGAAGAAGCCGAACTCGGCGCTGCGCAAGGTGGCGCGCGTCCGGCTGACCAACGGGATCGAGGTCACGACCTACATCCCGGGCGTCGGCCACAACCTGCAGGAGCACTCGCTCGTGCTGATTCGCGGCGGCCGCGTCAAGGACCTGCCAGGCGTGCGCTACCACGTCGTGCGCGGCACGCTCGACGCCGTCGGCGTCCAGGGCCGCAAGCAGGGGCGCTCGAAGTACGGCGCGAAGAGACCCAAGCAGTAAGTGGCGCAGCTTCAGCCGCGCCGCAGCAAGGGTAGTCGGCGGGCGCTTCAGGCCCGCCTGAGCGAAGGACTGCAGTGCGGATTTCAGTCCGCGAGCGAACCGAGCGAGAAATCCGTATGCCACGACGCCGCGAGATTCCGAAACGTGAACTGCCGGCCGACGCGCTCTACGGCAGCGCGCTGGTCACCAAGTTCATCAACACGCTGATGAAGGAGGGTAAACGCTCCACCGCGGAACGCATCCTCTATCACAGCTTCGACATCATCAAAGAGAAGAGCGGCGACGATCCGCTCAAGATCTTCAAGAAGGCGCTCGACAACGTCAAGCCGAGCCTCGAGGTGAAGTCGCGCCGCGTCGGCGGCTCCAACTATCAGGTGCCGATCGAGGTCAATCCGAATCGCCGCCTGTCGCTGAGCATTCGCTGGGTCGTCAGCTACGCCCGCTCGCGCGGCGACGGCAAGACGATGGAAGAGAAGCTCGCGAACGAGCTTCTCGACGCGGCCAATCTTCGCGGCGGCGCCGTGAAGAAGCGCGAAGACACGCATCGGATGGCGGAAGCCAACAAGGCGTTCGCCCACTATCGCTGGTAAGAGACGGCGCAGCTGGCGCAGATAGCGGCGGACCGTCGAGGTCCGAGCTAAACGTTCAAGGCAATGGCGAGACAAGCTCCGTTAGAGAAAACCCGGAACATCGGCATCATGGCCCACATCGATGCCGGGAAGACGACCACCACCGAGCGGATCCTCTACTACACCGGAGATTACGTACAAAATCGGTGAAGTCCACGAAGGCACCGCCGTCATGGACTGGATGGAGCAGGAACAGGAGCGCGGCATCACTATCACTTCGGCCGCGACCACCTGCTTCTGGCGCGATCACCGCATCAACATCATCGACACGCCGGGCCACGTCGACTTCACCGTCGAAGTCGAGCGCTCGCTGCGCGTGCTCGACGGCGCCTGCGCCGTGTTCGACGCCGTGTCGGGCGTCGAGCCGCAGTCGGAAACCGTGTGGCGCCAGGCCGACCGCTACCGCGTGCCGCGCATCTGCTTCGTCAACAAGATGGACCGCATCGGCGCCGACTTCAAAGAGACGCTCTCGCAGATCGAAACCAAGCTGCAGGGCAACCCCGTCGCCATTCAGCTGCCGATCGGCGCCGAGGACAAGTTCATCGGTGTCGTCGATCTCGTCCGGATGAAGTCGATCACCTACAAAGACGAAACCATGGGCGCCGACTACATCGTCGGCGAGATTCCAGCCGACATGCTCGAAGAGGCCAAGCAATATCGCGAGAAGCTGATCGAGAAGGTCAGCGAAGTCGACGACAAGCTACTCGAGAAGTACCTCCACGGCGAAGACGATCAGCGAAGCCGAAATCAAGGCCGCCCTTCGCAAGCGCACCATCGAATCAGTGCGCAAGGAAGACGCGCCGTTCGTGCCGGTCATCTGCGGGTCGGCGTTCAAGAATAAGGGAGTGCAGCCGCTGCTCGACGCCGTCGTCGATTACCTGCCCGTCGCCGCTCGACGTTCCGCCGGTCACCGGCCGCGATCTGAGCAAGAAGGGCGACGAGGAAGCGCTCGATCGAGCGCAAGGCCGAAGACAACAGCCGTTCTCCGCGCTCGCGTTCAAGATCATGACCGACCCGTTCGTCGGTCAGCTCACGTTCTTCCGCGTCTACTCGGGCACGCTCACGACCGGCTCCTCGGTTCTCAACGCCACCAAGGGCAAGACCGAGCGCATCGGCCGCCTGTTGAAGATGCACGCCAACAAGCGCGAGGAGATCAAGGAAGTCAACGCCGGCGACATCGCTGCGGCGGTGGGTCTCAAGTCGGTCACCACCGGTGACACGCTCTGCGACGAGAAGAAGCCGATTCTGCTCGAGTCGATGGAGTTCCCGGAGCCGGTGATCTCGCTCGCGATCGAGCCGAAGACCAAGGCCGACCAGGAGAAGCTCGGTCAGGGCATGGCCAAGCTGATGGCCGAGGACCCGACGTTCCGGGTCAACACCGACGAGCAGACCGGTCAGGTTGTCATCCGCGGCATGGGCGAGCTGCACCTCGAGATCATCGTCGATCGCCTCAAGCGCGAGTTCGGCGTCGAGGCGAGCGTCGGCAAGCCGCAGGTGGCTTATAAGGAAACGCTCACCGCGCCGGCCGAGGGCGACGGCCGTTTCGTGCGTCAGACCGGCGGCCGCGGCCAGTACGGCCACGCCAAGATCCGGCTGATGCCGCTGCCTCCCGGCACCGGCTACGAGTTCGAGAACAAGATCGTCGGCGGCTCGATTCCGAAGGAATACATCAAGCCGGTCGATCAGGGCATCCAGGAAGCGCTCACCCGCGGCATCCTCGCCGGCTACCCGATCGACGACGTGCGGATCGAGCTCTACGACGGGTCGTATCACGAAGTGGACTCGTCGGAAATGGCGTTCAAGATTGCCGGCTCGATGGCGTTCCAGGACGCCGCGAAGAAGGCCAAGCCGGTGCTGATGGAGCCGGTGATGCGCGTCGAAGTCGTCGTGCCGAAGGAATACCTCGGCGACGTGATGGGCGACCTGGCGTCGCGGCGCGGCCGCATCCAGTCGCAGGAGGATCGCGGCGGCACGCAGATCATCTCGGCGCGGGTGCCGCTGAGCGAGATGTTCGGCTACGCCACGGACATGCGTTCGCGCACGCAGGGACGCGCCACCTACTCGATGCATTTCGATCGCTACGAGCAGGCGCCGTCGCACGTGAGTGAGGAAGTGATCGCTCGGGTACAGGGTACGAAGTAGGGATCAGGTATCAGGTATCAGGTATCAGGGATGGCGGGATGAGAGCGACGTGCCTGATCCCTGAACCCTGATACCCGATACCTGCAAGGATCAACGATGGCGAGTGACAAGATTCGAATCCGTTTGAAGGCCTACGATGCGCGCGTGCTCGACCAGAGCACGGGCGAGATCGTGGAGACGGCCAAGCGCACCGGCGCACGGTTGGCGGGACCGATTCCGCTGCCCACCGAGATCAACAAGTGGACGGTGCTGCGCTCGCCGCACGTCGACAAGAAGTCGCGCGAGCAGTTCGAGGTCCGCACGCACAAGCGGCTGATCGACATCTTCGAGCCGACGCCGCAGACGGTGGACGCGCTGATGAAGCTCGATCTCCCCGCCGGCGTGGACGTCGAGATCAAAGCGTTTGGCAAGGACCACAAGTAGGGAGCAGCGTTAGGTATCAGGTATCAGGTATCAGGTATCAGGTATCAGGTATCAGGTATCAGGTATCAGGTATCAGGTATCAGGGCAACAGAGATTCAGCAACCTGATACCTCCTGATACCTGATCCCTAACAGCTGATACCTGACAGCGACAGGGAACCAACGATGGTGAACGGAATCATCGGCAGGAAAGTCGGCATGACGCAGCTGTTCCTCGAGGACGGCACGGTGGCTCCGGCCACGGTCCTCCAGGCGGGACCCTGCATCGTCGTGCAGCAGAAGACGGCGCAGACCGACGGCTACGAGTCGGTGCAGATCGGCCTCGTCGAGAGCCGTCCGCCGAAGGCGAACAAGCCGTCGCAGGGCCACTTCAAGAAGGCCAACGTGCCGCCGACGCGCGTCAAGCGCGAGGTGAAAGTGGCCGAAGGGCGGCGACGCGCCGAAGGCCGGCGATCAGGTGCTCTGCTCGATCTTCAATCAGGGCGAACGTGTCGACGTCGTCGGCACGAGCAAGGGCAAGGGTTTTCAGGGCGCCGTGAAGCGGCATCACTTCCGCGGCGGCGACAAGTCGCACGGATCGATGTTCCATCGCGCGCCTGGCTCGATTGGCGGCTCGTCGTATCCGTCGCGCGTGTTCCCCGGCATGCGCATGCATGGCCACATGGGATCGGACCGCATGACGGTGCGCAATCTCAAGGTGCTGAGCGTCGACGCCGAGAACAACGTGATTGTGGTGCGCGGCAACGTGCCTGGCGCCAACGGCGGCTACGTGCTGATCCGCAAGGCGATTGCGCCGAAGCCGGAGCCGCAGCCGCAGCTGCAAGAGAAGCCGAAGAAGGGAAAGAAGTAAGGGTGCCTGGGGTGCCTTAGGTGCCTGGGGTGCGGGTGCTTTGCTAAGCGCTTGCGTGGTCGCGGACCTTCAGGTCGGCAACAATGGAACGTGGCGCGGGCGGGCCCGCGATGTAGTGGCGGGGCTTCAGCCCCCGCCGGAGCGAAAGATGACTGTGGACGTCGTAAACAACGAGAACCAGAAGGTCGGCACCGTCGACGTCAGCGACGAGTTGTTTGGCGGGCGCGTCAAGGTCGATCTGATTCACGAATCGGTGATTCGCGCCAACGCCGCCGAACGCCGCGGCACGCACGCGACCAAGAATCGCGCGCTGGTCAGCGGCTCGGGCAAGAAGCCGTGGCGGCAGAAGGGCACCGGCCGCGCGCGCGTCGGCGAAACGCGCAATCCGCTGTGGCGCAAGGGCGGCACCGTGTTCGGGCCGCAGCCGCGCAGCTACGAGTATCAGCTGCCCAAGAAGGTCGAGAAGGGCGCGCTGCGTGCGGCGCTCGCCGCCAAGTTCCAGGGCGGCGACGTGATCGTCGTCGAGGCGTTCGCCGCCGACGAGATCAAGACCAAGGCCGTGGTCGGCGTCCTCAAGGCGCTCGGCATCAGCGGCAAGGCGCTCCTGGTGGCGGTCAAGCCGGAAGAGAAGTTCGCGTTGTCGGTGCGCAATATCGCCGGCGTGCGCCTGCTGCCGAGCAATCGCATCACCGCGCGCGACGTCATGGACACGCGCAAGGTGGTGCTCACGCAGGCCGCCCTCGAAAAGCTGCAAGAGGTGCTGTCATGAAACTCACCGACGTCATCCGGCGTCCACTGATCACCGAGAAGACCACCGTGATGCGCGAAGACGGCCGCACCGTGGTGTTCGAAGTGGCGCGCGGAGCCAACAAGATCGACATCAAGCACGCGGTGGAGAAGCTCCTCGGCGCGAAAGTGTCCGAGGTGCGCACCGCCAACGCGCACGGCAAGATGAAGCGCCAGGGCAAGTTCCAGGGGCGCCGCTCCGATTGGAAGAAGGCGTACGTGAAGCTGCAAGAGGGCGCGAAGCTGCCCGACTTTCTGGAAGGGGCCTAAGAGTCAGTGCCCATTCGCAAGATACAAGCCGACTTCGCCCGGTCGCCGGCAGATGACCGTGCAAACCTTCGACGAGATCACGGCCAGCGAGCCGTACAAGCCGCTGACCGAGAATCTGCAACGCTCGGGCGGCCGCAACAACACCGGCGAAGTGACGATGTGGTGGCGCGGCGGCGGACATCGGCGTCTCTATCGCATCATCGACTTCAAGCGGGACAAAAAGAACATCCCCGGCAAGATCTCGACGATCGAGTACGACCCGAACCGCTCCGCGCGCATCGCGCTGGTCACCTACGCCGACGGCGAGAAGCGTTACATCCTGCAACCGCTCGGCCTCAAGGTCGGCGACAGCGGTCGTCGCCGGCGACGCGGTGGACATTCTTCCGGGCAACGCGCTGCCGCTCAAGAACATCCCGCTCGGCACGATGGTGCACAACGTCGAGTTGAAGCAGGGCCGCGGCGGACAGATGGCGCGCAGCGCCGGCGCCGCGGTGCAGGTCGTGGCCAAGGAAGGCGACTACGTCTCGGTCAAGACGCCGTCGGGCGAGATTCGCAAGATCCACATGGAGTGCATGGCGACCGTGGGTCAGGTCGGCAACCTCGATCACGAGAACGTGTCGGTCGGCAAGGCCGGACGCAGCCGATGGATGGGCAAGAGGCCGCACGTGCGCGGCGTCGCGATGAACCCGGTGGATCACCCGCTCGGCGGCGGTGAAGGCAAAACCTCTGGCGGCCGTCATCCGGTGACGCCGTGGGGCGTGCCGACCAAGGGCTACAAGACGCGCAACGCGAAAGCCGAGCGACAAGTTCATCGTTCAGCGCCGGCCGAAATAGACAGTGGCGATGTGGCGACATCGCGGGATCGCCAGATAACAGGAACGCAAGATATGAGCCGTTCACTCAAAAAGGGCCCGTTCGTCGATACGCACCTCCTCGAGAAAGTGGAGGGGATGAATCGCGCGGGCGACAAGAAAGTCATCAAGACGTGGTCGCGCCGCTCGACGGTGATTCCGGAGATGGTCGAGCCACACGCTCGCCGTGCACAACGGCAAGAAGTTCGTGCCGGTGTACATCACCGAGAACATGGTCGGGCACAAGCTCGGCGAGTTCTCGCCGACGCGCCAGTTCAGGGGCCACTCCGCCAAGTCGGACAAGGCCGCGGCGGCCGCACCGGCGGCGGGCGCGGCGCCGGCGGCGGGTGGAAAGGCGTAGCGCCATGATTCGCGCACAGGCAACGGCGAAATACATCCGCACCTCCGCGCAGAAGGCCGGGTCTCGTGTTCGACCTGATTCGCGGCAAGGACGTCAACAAGGCGCTCTCGGCGCTGCAGTTCAGCAACAAGTCGGTGGCGCGCGACATCGCCAAGGTGCTGCGCTCGGCGGTGGCCAACGTGCAGCAGAAAGAAGGCTTCGGCGGCGACGTCGAGCGGCTCTTCGTCTCGAAGTGCCACGCCGACAACGGCCCGTCGATGAAGCGCGTGCGCCCGGCGCCGATGGGTCGCGCCTTCCGCATCGTCAAGCGGACGACGCACCTCACGGTGGAGGTGACCGAGCGGCCGCAGGTGATCAAGGTGGTGGGGACCGAGGACGCGCCGAAGCGGCGTGGCGCGGCGAAGAGCGCGAAACCGAAGGCGAAGGCGGCCAAGACGAAGACGGCGAACGCGTAGCTGTAGAGGCGGGCCCTTCAGCCCCGCCCTTAAGGAGTTTATGGGTCAGAAAGTTCACCCGTACGGTTTCCGAATCGGGTTCAACAAAACCTGGAAGTCGCGCTGGTTTGCCGACAAGGACTACGCGTCGCTGCTGCACGAGGATCTGTCGCTCAAGCGCGATCTGAAGAAGCGGTTCCAGCACGCGGGCGTCTCGAAGGTCGAGATCGAGCGCGCGGCGAACAAGCTCAAGATCGACATCTACACCTCGCGCCCGGGCATCATCATCGGCCGCAAGGGGCAGGAAGTCGACAAGTTGAAGCAGGAGATCCAGAAGCGGACCAACCGCGAGGTCTTCATCAACATCCAGGAGATCCAGAAGCCGGAGCTCGACGCGCAGCTGATCGGCGAGTCGGTGGCGATGCAGCTGGAAAAGCGCGTCGCCTTCCGCCGCGCGATGCGCAAGGCGGTGGAGTCGGCGCTGCGCTTCGGCGCCCGCGGCATCAAGGTGCGCGTCTCCGGCCGCTTGAACGGCGCAGAAATCGCCCGCTCCGAGTGGTACCTGCACGGCCAGCTGCCGCTGCAGACGCTGCGCGCCGACATCGACTACGGCTTTGCCGAGGCGAACACGACCTACGGTCAGATTGGCGTCAAAGTCTGGCTCTACAAGGGCGAGCGCCTGACGCCGCGCACGGGACGCGAGGAAGAAGGTTACGGCGGCCGCTCTGATCGCGGCGACCGCGACCGCGGTCCGCGTCGGCCGCCGCGACCGGAAATGCGCTCGAGTCGACCTCCAAATCGCGGAGCTGAAGCTTATGTTGATGCCGAAGAAGGTTAAGTACCGCAAGCAGCAGCGCGGCCGGATGACCGGCAAGGCGTGGCGCGGCGGTGACGTGTCGTTTGGCGATTACGGCCTCAAGGCGCTGGAGCCGTGCTGGCTCACCGATCGCCAGATCGAGGCGGCTCGGGTGGCGATGACGCGGTTCATCAAGCGCGGCGGCAAGATCTGGGTGCGCGTGTTCCCCGACAAGCCGATCACCAAGAAGCCGCAGGAAACGCGTATGGGCAAGGGCAAGGGCGCGCCTGAAGGCTGGGTGGCGGTGATCAAGCCCGGACGCATCCTCTTCGAGATGGAAGGCGTCAGCCTCACCGAGGCCAGGCGCGCGATGGAACTGGCCTCGGCCAAGCTGCCGATCAAGACCAGGTTCGCGACGCGCTTCGCGCAGGAGAAGGTGTCATGAAGGCTCCAGAACTGAGGGACATGGACACCGATTCGCTCGAGGCGCGCGTGCGCGAGCTCGACGATCAGCTGTTCCGGATGCGGATTCAGAAGTCGATGGGGCAGCTCGAAGCGCCCGGCAAGATGCGGAACGTGCGGCGCGACCTGGCGCGCGTCAAGACGATTCTCCAAGAGAAGGCGAAGTAACCATGGGCGTGAAGGCGGAACTCCAGGGCGTGGTGGTCAGCGACCGCATGCAGAAGAGCGTGGTGGTCGCCGTCGAGCGGCGCGTGCAGCACGAGCTCTACGGCAAATTCCAGAAGCGGACCTCGAAGTTCCTCGCGCACGACGAGAAGGACGAGGCCAAAGTCGGCGATCGCGTGGTGATCATGGAGACGCGGCCGATGAGCCGGCGCAAGCGGTGGGCGGTAACGCGCGTGATCGAGCGGGCGCCGCGGGTATAGCGGCCGCCGGCGATCGGCGCTGGCCCGCAAGGCTGCGCGCCGAACGTCCGCAACCGAGAGCTTTGGGAGAAGACCAATGATTCAGATGCGATCGATCCTCGACGTCGCCGACAACTCCGGCGCGCGCCGCGTGTCGATGATCAATCCGCTCGGCGGGTCCACCGGCCGCTATGCGCGGCTCGGCGACATCATCACGGCCAACGTCAAGGAGGCCGCGCCCGAGTCGAACATCAAGAAGGGCCAGGTGGTCAAGGCCGTCGTCGTGCGGGTGCGCAAGGAGCAGCGGCGCAAGGACGGCAGCTATATCCGCTTCGACCGCAACGCCGTCGTGCTCATCAACGATCAGGGCGAGCCGATCGGCACACGCGTGTTCGGCCCGGTCGCGCGTGAGCTGCGTGAGCGCAAGTTCATGAAGATCATTTCTTTGGCTCCGGAGGTGCTGTAGGGAAATGGCAAGACTGCAGACCCGATTCGGAAGAACGACAACGTGATCGTGCGCACCGGGCAAGCGATCGCGGCAAGCGCGGCCGCGTGCTGCGGGTGATCGCCGACAAGAACCGGCTGGTCGTCGAAGGCGTGAACATCATCAAGCGCCACACGCGACCCAACCCGCAGAAGAACATCAAGGGCGGTATCGTCGAGCGCGAGGCGCCGATTCATGCCTCCAACGTGATGCTGGTCGATCCCGACACGAACGAGGCGACCCGCATCGGCAGCCAGACGGCAGGCCGACGGCCGGCGCGTGCGGATCAGCCGCAAGAGCGGCGCAGTGGTGGACAATAATGGCAAAGCAAAGTCGCCAAAGCGAACAGCAAGCGGTTGCGCCGGGCAAGCAACAGAAGCCGTCGGGCCGTCGCTTGCGCAGCGCTATCTCACGAAGTGGTGCCGGCGCTGCAGAAGGCATTCGGCTACAAGAACGTCAACGCCGTCCCCAAGATCACGAAGGTGGTGGTCAACATGGGGCTCGGCGAGGCGACGCAGAACGCCAAGGTCGATGGACACCGGCGCCGACGAGCTCTCGCGCATCACCGGCCAGAAGGCGGCGGTGCGCCGCGCCAAGAAGTCGATCGCGCAGTTCAAGTTGCGCGAGGGGATGCCGATCGGTGCGATGGTCACGCTGCGCGGCGACCGGATGTACGAGTTTCTCGACCGGCTGATGAACATCAGCCTGCCGCGCGTGCGCGACTTCCGCGGCGTGTCGCCGAAGGGCTTCGACGGCCGCGGCAACTTCACGCTCGGCCTGCGCGACCAGCTGATCTTCCTCGAGATCGACTATCTCAAGGTGGACAAGGCGCGCGGCATGAACGTCAACGTCGTCACCACGCGCAAAAACCGACGAAGAGGCCCGGAAGCTGCTGCAGCTCCTCGGCATGCCGTTCAGACAGAACTGACGCACCAACAACCAGGAACGACGAACGTAGGACGAGGAGATCCCGTGGCGACAACAGCCAAAGAAGCTCGTGAGAAAAAGACGCTGAAGTTCAAGGTGCGGCATCGCAACCGCTGCCGCCGCTGCGGCCGGCCGCGCGCGTTTCTGCGCAAGTTCGCGCTCTGCCGACTCTGCTTCCGCGAGCTCGCGCTCAAGGGCGACGTCGCTGGCGTCACCAAGAGCAGCTGGTAGGGCACGGGTGCGCCAGGGGCGGTGCGCTGCGGCGCCTGCGCCTGTAGCGCGGACCTTCAGGTCCGCGATGGTTGCGGAACGCGCGAACGACTTGAGACCGAAGAGAGAACTATGACTGATCCGATTGCCGACATGCTGACGAGGATTCGCAACGCGGTGGGATCGCGCCACACGCGCGTCGATCTGCCTGCGTCGAAGCTGAAGGTCGAAATCGCCCGCATCCTCCAGGACGAGGGATACATCGCGGGGTTCAAGATGGTCGAAGAGCCGTCGCCGAGCGTGCCGGCAAGGCGCCGCGACAGATCGTGCGGCTGCTGCTCAAGTACGGGCCGGGCGGCGAGCGTGTGATCAGCGGTCTCGAGCGGGTGAGCCGCCCCGGGCGCCGCGTCTACGCCGGCCGCGACGGCGTGCCGCCGGTGCTCGGCGGTCTGGGCGTCAACATCCTCACGACTTCGCGCGGCGTGATGACCGGCCGCGCCGCCCAGAGGGCGGGCGTCGGCGGCGAGATCCTTTGCAACGTGTGGTGAACACCATGTCTCGAATTGGTAAGAAACCAATCGCGATTCCAAAGAGCGTGACCGTCAAGGTCGACGGCAACGCCATCGACGTGAAGGGCCCGAAGGGTCAGATGCGCCAGTCGCTGCCGCCCGGTGTCAGCGCGGCGATCGAAGACGGGACAGCTCGTCGCGAAGAAAGAAGGCGAGGCGCGCGAGCTCGGCAAGTTCCATGGCCTGGCGCGCAGCCTGATGAACAACGCCGTGCAAGGGGTCATCGAAGGCTGGAAGAAAGAGCTCGACATCGTCGGCGTCGGCTATCGCGCCGAGCTGAAGGGCAAGCAAGCTCGTGCTCGCGCTCGGCTATTCGCATCCGATCGTGTTCGACGTGCCGAGCGGCATCGACGTCGCGGTTGAGAAGCAGACGCACATCACCGTGACCGGCGTGGATCGTCAGTTGGTCGGTCAGGTGGCGGCAAACCTGCGACGGTTGCGCGAGCCCGATCCGTATCAGCAGAAGGGCGTGCGCTACACCGGCGAAGTGTTGAAGAAGAAGGCAGGCAAGACGGGGGCGTGACATTTGGCGACGTTGCGATGTTGCGATGTGATGTAGGGATGTAGCGCGGACCTATTGGGTCCGCGGGGTTGAGGTATGCAGATCAAGACCAAGGAAGATCGCCGCGACCGGATCAAGTTCCGCATCCGCAAGACGGATGCGTGGAACGTCGGAGCGGCCGCGCCTGTCGGTGTTCCGCAGCGTGTCGCACATCTACGTGCAGGTGATCGACGACATGGCGGGGGCGACGGTGGCGTCGGCGTCGAGCGTGGAGCCGGCGGTCAAGGCGAAGCTGACGGGCGAGAGCCGCGCCGGCAACCGCAAGGGCGCCGAGCTGATTGGCAAGACGATCGCCGAGCGGCTCAAGGAGAAGGGCATCACCCGAGTGATTTTCGATCGCAACGGGTTCCTCTATCACGGGCGCGTGCGCGCCGTGGCTGAAGCGGCGCGCCAGGCCGGTCTCGAATTCTAAGGAACAGAAGCACATGATTCGCACACGCGAGAAGATCGACGCGTCGCAGCTCGAGATCAAGGACACGGTGGTTTCCATCAACCGTGTCACCAAGGTCGTCAAGGGCGGCAAGAACCTCAGCTTCAGCGCCCTGGTCGTCGTCGGCGACGGTCACGGCGTGGTCGGCTATGGGGTCGGCAAGGCGAAAGAAGTGCCCTCCGCGATCAAGAAGGGCATCGAAGCCGCCAAAAAGAACCTGATCCGGGTGCCGCTCAAGGGCTCGACGATTCCTCATCCGGTGACCGGCAACTTCGGCTCCGGCCGCGTGCTGCTCAAGCCGGCGCCGGACGGCACCGGCATCATCGCTGGCGCAGCGGTGCGCGCGGTGGTCGAATCGGCGGGTGTGACCAACGTGCTGACCAAGTCGCTGGGCAGCGCCAACGCGCACAACGTGGTGCGCGCCGCGTTCACCGGGCTGCAGATGCTGCGCGACCCGAATCGCGTCGCGCGGCTTCGCGGGAAGGACGCGGATGAGATCTTCGCCACCGGTCGCGAGCGCGCGCCGCGCGGCGCCGACCAGCCGGGCGACCAGTTAGAACGGTGAAGTGAGATGGCCGACAAGAAGAAGCTGAAGGTCACGCTCGTCAAGAGCCCGATCGGGTTCAACGAGAAGCAGGGCAAAGTCGTGCAGAGCCTCGGGCTGCGGCGGATCCGCCATACCATCGAGGTCGCCGACACGCCCGAAACGCGCGGCATGATCCACAAGGTGCGTCACCTCGTCGAAGTGACAGAGTAGTGGCGGGGCTTTAGCCGCGCCGGAGCGAATCATGGATTTGAGCAATCTCAAGCCCGCAGAGGGCTCGAAGCAGACGAAAAAGCGCGTCGGCCGCGGTCCCGGCTCGGGCAACGGCAAGACTGCGGGCCGCGGCCACAAGGGTGCGCAGTCGCGTTCGGGCTACTCGTACAAGCGCGGGTTCGAGGGCGGCCAGATGCCGCTCCATCGCCGCCTGCCGAAGCGCGGCTTCAACAATCACATGTTCCGCACCGAGTATGCGGTAGTGAATCTCGATCAGCTCGAAGCGCAGTTCGACGAACGGCGCGACGGTGTCGCCCGACGCGCTGCGCCAGGCGGGGCTGATTCACGGCAAGAGCCTGCCGATGAAGGTGCTCGCCCGCGGCGAAGTCACCAAGGCGCTTACGGTGCAGGCACACAAGTTCAGTGGCAAGGCGGCGGAGAAGCTGGCGGCCGCCGGCGGGAAAGCAGAAGCGATTGCTTAGCGGCTCCGGCAAGGGCTGCTGACGAGGCAACCACGTGATCGACTCGCTTAGAAATCTGTTCTCGATCTCGGATTTGCGCAACCGGGTGCTGTTCACGCTCGGTCTGCTCGCCGTGTATCGCATCGGAAGCCACATCCCGACCCCTGGCGTCAACCCGGCGGCGCTGGCCGAGCTCGCGCGTCAGCTCCAGGGCACGATGTTCGGCTTGTACGACATGTTCACGGGAGGCAGTCTCTCGCGGATTCAGATCTTCGCGCTCGGCGTGATGCCGTACATCAGCGCGTCGATCATCCTGCAGCTGCTCACCGTGGTGTGGCCGTATCTGGAACGACTGTCGAAAGAAGGTGAGCTGGGCCGCCGCAAGATTACGCAGTACACGCGTTATCTGACGCTGCTCCTGGCCGCCGTGCAGTCGCTCGGTATCGCCGTCTGGCTCGAGCGCAACACTGAGATCGCCGGGGGCCTGCCGTTGGTTTACGACCCGGGCTGGGGGTTCCGCCTGCTCTGCATGCTCACGCTCACGACCGGCACCATGTTCATCATGTGGCTGGGCGAGCAGATCACCGAGCGCGGCATCGGCAACGGCATGTCGCTCATCATCTACGCTGGCATTGTCGTGGGGCTGCCGCGGGCGTTCCTGCAGACGCTGGACATGATGAGCACGGGACAGATCTCGCTCTTCCAGATTCTCATTCTGGTGGTGGTGATGATTGCTGTTGTCGCGGCGATCATCTACGTGGAACGCGGGCACCGGCGAATCACGGTGCAGTACGCCAAGCGCGTCGTCGGGCGCCGGCAGTACGGCGGCACCAGCACGCACATCCCGCTGAAGGTCAACACCGGCGGGGTCATTCCGGTGATTTTCGCCTCGTCCATTCTGGCGTTCCCGGCCACGTTCGCGCCGGCGTTCACGCCCGGGAGCTGGGGCGACGCGATCGTGCAGGCGCTGGGCATCGGCATGCCGCTGTACAACCTGCTCTATGTCGTCGGGATCGTCTTCTTCGCGTATTTCTACACGGCGATCATCTTCAATCCCGATGACGTCGCCGAGAACATGCGCAAGTACGGCGGGTTCATCCCGGGCATTCGTCCGGGGAAGCGGACCGCCGAGTACATCGACACGATCCTCGCGCGCGTGACGCTGGTCGGCTCGATCTATCTCGCGCTCGTCGCCATCCTGCCGACGTTCCTGATCAGCGGCTTCCGCGTGGCGCCGATCCCGTTCATCGGCGAGACGCTCGATGCGAACCTGCCGCAGTGGTTTACGCAGGGCCTGGGTGTGCCGTTCTACTTCGGCGGCACCTCGCTGCTGATCGTGGTCGGCGTGGCGATGGATACCGTGAATCAGGTCGAGTCGCAGCTGATCATGCGGCACTACGACGGGTTCATGAAGAAAACGAGAATCCGTGGGCGGCGCGGGTGACGTGGCGCTGAACCTGGTCGTCATCGGCCCTCCGGGCGCCGGCAAGGGGACGCAGGCGGATCGTTTCGCCCGAGATCATCGGATTCCGAAGATCTCGACGGGCGACATCCTCCGCGAGGCCGTTCACGTCGACACGCCGCTCGGCCGTCAGGTGAGCGCCGTGCTCAATCGCGGGCAGCTGGTCAGCGATGATCTGATGATCGGCATCGTCAAGGAGCGGCTCTCGCGCCCCGACACGGCGCGAGGGTTCGTGCTCGACGGCTTTCCGCGCACGGTACCGCAGGCACACGCGCTCGACGAGATACTGACGTCGCGCGGCCCGCTCCTCGTCGTCGAGATCCACGTGCCCGACGACGAGCTGGTGCGCCGGGTGCGCAATCGGCGGATTTGCAAGAGCTGCGGGCGTACGGTGTCGGCGTTCAGCGGCGACGCGTCGCAGGCGCGCTGCGAAAACTGTGGCGGCGAGCTGGTCTCGCGCGCCGACGACGGCGAAAGCGTGGTGCGCGATCGCCTGCAGGTGTACTGGAACGAGACGAAGCCGGTGATCGACTTCTACCAGGCGCGTCCGACGTATCGGATGGTGAACGGCGCCCAGCCGCCGGAGCGCGTGCGCGAGGCACTGGTCACGGCGGTGGCGTCGGCGCTGGGGAAGCCGGCGGCCGATCTCTTGCCGGCCAACGTCACCCGGCCAGGATCGAACGCGTGATTATCTGCCGTTCTGCGGAGGAGATCGAGCGGCTCGCGAGAGTCAACGCGCTCGTCGCGCGCGTGCTCGCCGAGCTCAAGGCGATGGTCGCGCCGGGCGTGACGACGGCGGAGCTCGATGCGCTCGCCGAGAGACGGTTGAGCGAAGCGGGCGCGGAGCCGGCGTTCAAGGGCTATCACGGCTATCCCGCCACGATCTGCGCGTCGATCAACGAGCAGGTCGTGCACGGCATTCCGTCGAATCGGGCGCTCGCCGACGGCGACATCATCTCCGTCGACATGGGCGCGAAGCTGGACGGGTATTTCGGAGATTCGGCGGTCACGGTGCCGGTGGGCACCATCAGCGCGGACGCGACGCAGCTGCTGACGGTGACCGAAGAGTCGCTGCATCGGGCGCTGGCGGTCGTTCGCGCCGGTGCCCGCGTCTCGGATATCGGCGCGGCAGTGCAGCAACACGTCGAGGTCCATGGCTTTTCGGTGGTGCGCGAGTTCGTCGGCCACGGGATTGGCGCGAAGCTCCACGAGGAGCCGCAGATTCCCAATTACGGGCTGCCCGGCCGCGGGCCCCGGCTCGCGGAGGGCATGGTGCTCGCGATCGAGCCGATGGTCAACATCGGCAAGCCGGCGGTGAAAGTGCTTGGCGACGGCTGGACGGCCGTGACGAAGGATGGCAGCCTGTCGGCGCACTTCGAGCACACGGTTGTGGTGACCGCCAACGGCTGCCGCATCCTGACGCTCGCGGAGCAGCCGGACGCGGCGGCGCAGCCGGTGCGCGCGGCGCGATGAGCGAGGTTGCCCGTCCCGGCGCGGGGCTGGCCGAAGGGGTCGTGATCGAGCTGTTGCCAAGTCAGCTGGTCAGGGTGGAGCTCGAAGGGCGTCACCAGGTGGTCGCGCACCTGAGCGAGCCGGTGCATCGGAATTTCATTCGTGTGCTCGTCGGCGATCGCGTCCGGGTGGCGCTGCTGCCGGGCGATCGCACACGAGGACGGGTCGTCGAGAAATTGTAGTGGCGGGGGCGTTTAGCCCCGCCGGAGAAGAGCCATGAAGGTCAGGGCGTCAGTCAAGCGGATTTGCGACAAGTGCAAGATCGTCCGCCGCCGCGGAGTGGTGCGGGTGATCTGCACGAACCAGAAGCACAAACAGCGACAGGGATAAATCGAATGGCACGCATTTCAGGTGTTGATCTGCCGCGCACCAAGCGCATCGAGATCGGGCTCACCTACATCTACGGCATCGGCCGTCACCGCTCGAACCTCATTCTCGAGGCGGCGGGCGTCAAGCCCGACATCCGGGTCAAGGATCTGAGCGAAGACGACGTTCGCAAGATCAGCCGGGTGCTCGAAGAGCAGGGCGGGGTCGAGGGCGACCTGCGCAAGGAAATCTCGATGAACATCAAACGGCTCATCGAGATCGGCAGTTATCGCGGCGCGCGGCATCGCCGCAACCTCCCGGTGCGCGGCCAGCGCACGCGTACCAACGCGCGCACCCGCAAAGGTCCGCGCAAGGGCGCGGTGGCGAAGAAGAAGACGGTATAACCCATGGCAAAAGCAGAAGCTCAGGGCGGCGCAGAGAAGCCCACCAAGAAGAAGAAGGCGTTCAAGAAGCGCGGCGAGAAGCGTGTCGTGCACCACGGGTTCGTCCACGTCCAGGCGTCGTTCAACAACACGCTGGTGACCATCACCGACGCCGAGGGTGCGGTGGTGGCGTGGTCGAGCGCCGGCGCGATCGGCTTCAAGGGATCGCGCAAGGGGACGCCGTTCGCCGCCACCCAGGCCGCGCTCAACGCGACCAACGCCGCCAAGGCGTTCGGGATGCGCTCGTGCGAAGTGCTGGTCAAGGGCCCGGGCTCGGGTCGCGAGTCGGCGATTCGCGCGCTGTCCACGGCGGGTCTCGAAGTGAAGTCGATCCGCGACGTCACGCCGATTCCGCATAACGGCTGCCGGCCGCCGAAGCGCCGCCGGGTGTAGATATGTAGTGGCGGGCCTTCAGGCCCGCCGATAGAGCGGGGCGTCAGCCCCGCCGGCAAGGCGAGGGTCCTGCCGCATGCGAGGAAAAAAAGAGAATGGCTAGATACAACGGTCCAGTCTGCCGCCTTTGCCGCCGCGAGGGGATGAAGCTGTTCCTCAAAGGGGAACGCTGCTACACGGAGAAGTGCGCGATCGAGAAGCGCAACGTGCCCCCGGGTCAGCATGGCCGCTCGCGTAAAGCGAAGATGGTTGGCTACGGCGTGCAGCTGCGCGAGAAGCAGAAGGTCAAGCGCATCTACGGTGTGCTCGAGGATCAGTTCCGCCGCTACTTCGAACAGGCGGAGCGGACGCGCGGCATCACCGGCGAGACGCTCCTGCAGCTGCTCGAGCGGCGCCTGGACAACGCGGTCTACCGTCTCGGCTTCGCCACGTCGCGCGCGCAGGCGCGGCAGCTGGTTCGGCACGGCCACTTCCAGGTGAACGGCCGCAAGGTGGACATCCCGTCCTACTCGGTGAAGGTGGGCGACATCGTCACCGTGCGCGAGAGCAGCCGGAAGACCCCGGCGATTCTGCACGCGGTGGAAGAGGTCAAGGGCCGCGGCGTGCCGGAGTGGCTGTCGCTCGACGCGGAGATGTCGGGCAAGGTGATGTCGGTGCCGACGCGCGAGCAGATAAACCTGCCGGTGCAGGAACAGCTGATCGTCGAGTTGTATTCGAAGTAGCGGCGGACCTCGGGTCCGCCGTCGGCGGCGGGGGCGTGATCCCCCGCCGATTCGCATCCTCCGCTCCAGCAGCTTGTCAAGCCTGCAGCGAGCGAGTGGAGGTCATCACCCGCAGGCTTGGAGGCCGGGCTGCCGGCCCGTAAGCGAAAGGACACTCAGCATGCTCTGGAAAGGTTTTCAGCGGCCCAAGCGGCTTGAAGTCGAGCGCGAGACGCTCACCGATCGATACGGACGCTTCTACGCGCAGCCGTTCGAGCGCGGGTTCGGGACGACGATCGGCAATGCGTTGCGGCGGGTGCTGCTGTCCTCGATCGAGGGCGCGGCGATCACCGCAGTCAAGATCGACGGCGTGCTGCACGAGTTCTCCCCGATTCAGGGAGTGGTCGAGGACGCGACCGACATCATCCTCAACCTGAAGCAGATCCCGATCACCTGCCACGTCGACTACACCAAGACGCTCTACCTCCGCGTCGAGAAGGCGGGCGAGGTGCGGGCGCGCGACATCGAGGTCGATCAGGATGTCGAGATCCTCGAGCCCGATGCGCACATCGCGACGGTGAGCGAGGGCGGCAAGCTGCACATGGAGCTGCGCATCAAGCGCGATCGCGGCTACGTCTCGGCCGACAAGAACTTCGACGAGGATCTCGGCATCGGCTGGATCCCGATCGACTCGGTGCACTCGCCGGTCAAGAAGGTCAACTATCTGGTCGAAGCGGCGCGCCTCGGCCAGACCACCGACTACGACAAGCTCACGCTCGACGTCTGGACCAACGGCTCGGTGACGCCGCGCGACAGCGTGTCGCTCTCCGCAAAGCTGGTGCGCGATCACCTCAACATCTTCATCAACCTCGACGAAGCCGATGAGCAGCCGAGCGAGGGCGGGATGGAAACGGCGCACGTCGGCGCCGCCAACGAGCATCTCGACAAGAGCGTCGAGGAGCTCGAGCTCTCGGTCCGCTCCTACAACTGCCTGAAGAACGCGAACATTCGTACGATTCGCGAGCTCGTGCAGAAGACCGAAGCCGAGATGCTCAAGACCAAGAACTTCGGGCGCAAGTCGCTCAACGAGATCAAGGAGATCCTGTCGTCGATGGGCCTCAGCCTCGGGATGAAGCTCGATCAGCCGGCGGGGGCGTCGCAGGATTAGGACTGATGGGGAACTGGGGACGTAGGGCGAGTAGGGAAGGGCGGATGGAATCCGTCCAATTCCCCTCAGGCCCTACCTGCCCACTCCGCCTTCAGGGAACAAGCCAATGAGACACAGAGTTGCACATCGCAAGCTCGGGCGCGTCACCGAGCACCGGGTTGCGCTGCTGCGCAACCAGGCCGAGGCGCTGCTTCGCCACGAGCGCATCGAGACCACCGTGCCCAAGGCGAAGGAGCTGCGGCCGTTCGTCGAGCGCCTGATCACCATCGCCAAGCGCGGGGTCAAGGCCAACGATCCCAAGGGGAGTACGCTGTCGGCGAGGCGTCTCGTGATGCGCGACGTCGTCAACGAGGACGTCGTCGCCAAGCTGTTCGATCAGCTGGCGGTGCGCTTCATGGAGCGGCCCGGCGGCTACACGCGGATTCTGAAGCTCGGTCACCGGCGCGGCGACGCGGCGGAGGTCGCGCAGATCGAGCTGGTCGGCAGCGAGTTCGATCCGAAGAAGGCCGAAGCCGATAGAGCCGCGAAGGACGCGGAAGGCGAAGCGCCGAAGCAGCAGAAGAGCGTC
The DNA here is from genome assembly GCA_963807105.1 of uncultured Acidobacteriota bacterium. Classification (GTDB taxonomy): domain Bacteria; phylum Acidobacteriota; class Vicinamibacteria; order Vicinamibacterales; family UBA2999; genus DASPWV01. Next base: position 929,474 of record CAWEAM010000009.1, read on the forward strand.
GGCGAGCGCCTCAAAGCAGCGGCGCAGAGCATTCGCAGGGGCAAGAAGGACGCCGGCAAGTCGGAAGAACGGACCAAAGCATCCAAGCCGGCCCGCGGGGCGGCCAAGAAGACCACCACGCCGCGCAAGGCCGGAGGCTCGTAACGCGCGCTCTCGCCACCACCGCCATGACATGGAGCCCGGCGCCTTCTGGCGCCGGGCTTTTTTCTTTTCTTTCCCACCGGCTCTGGTAGGATGCGCCCGACTGTCGGGTCGGCTCGAACTTTTCGTCGGACCCGCCGTCATTTACTGCGACAGTTCACCGTGCGGCGGATCGTCGATGTTTCCGCACGGTTAACGCGTGTCGGCGCCCGGGAGGGAGTCATGCGCAATCCGCGTTTTTTCGTTGTCTCGCTGGCGTTGGTCGGTCTGGTCCGCGCCGGGTTGCTGGCGCAGACGCCCGCAACGGCAGCTGCAGCCGCTCAAGAAGCAGCGCCGGCAGCCGTCGAACGGCTCTCGCTCGCGGAGCAGGAGGAGTTCCTGCGCGAGGCGAAAATCGTCCGCGTTCGCGGCGCCAAGGTCGGGGTGACCGGAACGCTCCGCGCCACTCTCTCGGACGGCCGGCTCGAGCACGACGCCAGCATCCAGACGATCGATGAATACAAACAGCGGTTCGAAGGCACGCAGGGCACGGAGTTCAACTTCCGGGACACCTGGCGCTACAACGTCGCCGCCTACCGGCTGGATCGGCTGCTTGATCTCGGCATGATTCCGCCGAGCGTGCAGCGTCATTACAACAGCAAGCTCGGCTCGTTCACCTGGTGGGTGGACGACGTGATGATGGACGAGACCGAGCGCTTCAAGAAGAAGGTGGAAGCACCTGACACGCGCCGCTGGAACGAGCAGATGTGGCACGTGCGCATGTTCGATCAGCTGATCTACAACGTCGATCGCAACCTTGGGAACCTGCTGATCGACAAGGACTGGACGATCTGGATGATCGATCACTCGCGCAGCTTCCGCGTCAACGACACGCTGAAGGCGCCGGGCAACCTGTCACTCTGCGATCGCGGCGTCATCGAGCGGCTGAAGGCCCTCGATCGCGCCGCGCTCGACAAGGAGATGAAGGACTATCTGTCGCCGGGAGAGATCAAGACGCTGCTGGCGAGGCGCGACGCGATCGTCGCGCACTTCGAGAAGAGCAACGCCGTGTTCGACTGGAGTCGGCCGCCGAGGAACTACAGCGCGAAGGTGCAGTAGGACCCCTTGCAGGGTGGGACCCTTGCGGGTGGGACCGCTGCCGGGCTGGGACCGCTGTGCGGTGGGACCACTTCGGGTCGGACCATTCGGGGTCGGACCGACTGCGCGGTGCGGCTCTTCGGGGTGGATGGTGGGGAGTTGGGACCGAGCGCGGGCCTGAAGGCCCGCGCTCCACAAACGCTTCCCGCGCAGCAGTCCCCCCGCGCTGCGATCCCAACCGGAGGTCCCACGCGGAGGGTCCCACCCGAAGGGTCCCACCGCTGTCAGGCTGATTCCGCCGCCTCCTGACCCCGTTCCGCCCTGGCTGTCGCGATGATCTTCGTCTGCAGATGCGACGGGACTTCGTCGTAGTGCGAGAACTCCATCGAATACGATCCTCGGCCACCGGTCACCGACGTGAGGTGCTGCTCGTAGGTCAGCATCTCCGACATCGGCACCTGTGCCTTGATCACCGTCATCTGCCCGCGCGGATCCATGCCGCTGATCCGTCCGCGCCGCCCGTTGAGATCGCCCATCAGATCGCCGGCATAGTCGCTCGGCGCGTAGACCTCGACGTTCATGATCGGCTCGAGCAGCGTCGGCCGCGCCTTCGACATCCCGTCCTTGAACGCCAGCCAGCCGGCGGTCTTGAACGAGAGCTCGTTCGAGTCGACGTCGTGATACTGCCCGTCGTAGAGGACGACGCGGAAATCGACGACGGGATAGCCGGCGAGATAGCCGCGCAGCCGCGATTCCTGGATGCCCTTCTCGACCGCCGGGATGAACTGCCGCGGGATCGAGCCGCCGAAGATCTCGTCCACGAACTCGAAGTCGCTGCCGCGCGGCAGCGGCTCCATGCGAATCTTGCAGTCGCCGAACTGGCCGTGGCCGCCGCTCTGCTTCTTGTGCCGGCCGTGCGCTTCCGTCCGCGCCGTGATCGTCTCGCGATACGGAATCCGCGGCGGCTTCAGGTTGACGTCCACGCCGAAGCGCCGTTTCAGCTTGGCGACCGTGACCTCAATGTGCAGTTGTCCCTGTCCGCCAAGCAGCAGCTCGTGCGTCTGCGGGTCGCGCGAATAGCGGATCGTCAGATCCTCTTCCTCGAGGCGGTGCATCGACGTGCTGATTTTGTCCTCGTCGCCGCGGCTCTTGGGCTCGATGGCGTAGGCCAGCACCGGTTCGGGGAAGGTCATCGGCGCGAAGGTCACGCCCGCTGCCTTGTCGGCGATGGTGTCGTTGGTCCGCGTATCCTTCAGCTTCGCCACCGCGCCGAGATCGCCGGCGTGGATTTCGGGCACGTTGTTCTGCGCTTTGCCCTGCATCACTACGAGATGGCCGAATCGCTCCTGCGCGCCCTGCGTGCTGTTCTGCACCGTCGAATCGGACTTGAGGACGCCCTGATAGACGCGGAACAGGGTGATGCGCCCGGCGAACTGATCGGCGACGGTCTTCCACACGAACGCCGCGTACGGCGCCTTTTCGTCGCCGGTGCGCGACACGTCGGCGCCGGCGGCATCGAGCGCCGTGAACGGCCGCTCGGCAGGCGACGGCACGTACTTGAGAATCACGTCGAGCAGCGGCTGCGTGCCGATGTTCGACAGGCCCGACGTGCACACGAGCGGCACGACGCGTCCGCTGATCGTGGCGTTCTTGAGACCGCTGACCAGCTCCTCCTGCGTGAGCGTGCCGGCCTCGAAGAACTTCTCCATCAGCGACTCGTCGGCTTCGGCGACCATCTCGATGAGCGCCTCGCGCGCGGTGTTGACCGCGTCCGTCATGTTCGCGGGGACGTCCGATTCGGTGATCTTGCCCGACCAATCGGCAGCCGACGTATAGCCCTTCATCGCCACGAGATCGACGACGCCGGTGAAGTCCTTCTCCTCGCCGATCGGCAGCTGAATCGGCACGATCGTGCGGCCGCACACCTGGCGCAGCGACTCGAGCGTGCGCTCGAGCGAGGCGCGTTCGCGGTCCAGCCGGTTGAGCACGACGATGCGCGGGAGCTCCAGCTCCTGCGCCGCGGCCCAGGCCTTTTCGGTCTGCACTTCGACACCGGACACCGCATCGACGACGATCAGCGCGGCGTCGGCAACGCGCATTGCGGCGCGCGCCTCGCTGAAGAAGTTGCCGAATCCCGGCGCGTCGATGAAGTTGATTTTGGTCTTGTTCCACTCCGCGTAGGCGAGGCTCGCGGAGAGCGTATGTTTGCGGGCGATTTCCTCTTCGTCGTAATCGGTGGTCGTCGTGCCGTCGTCCACTCTTCCGAGCCGGTTCACCATTCCCGAGGTGAAGAGAAGAGCGGACACCAACTGGGTCTTGCCGCATCCGCCGTGACCGGCGACGGCCACGTTACGGATAGCAGCGCTCTCGTATACCTTCATAGCGGTATCCTCCCGCGAGCGTGTGCGACGCTCTACCGCGCATCATATACCTGTGACACATGCGACAGAAACGTGCATACGTGGGCCGTTTTCCGGCTCAACGGCGCCCGTTTCCAGGCGGGGCGGCGTAACATGACGCCGCCGGCATGACGGGCCCGAATCGCGATTCGAAGCAGAGCGAGAAAGATTACCTGCGGCGGGTGGGCGGCGGCGCATGGGAGCTGCACAAGCCGTTTCTGCCCGCCGGCTCGTACGACCTCGAGGAGACTACGCAGGACATCCAGGATTTCGCGATGCTCCTGCGGATGCTGCGCCCCGAGCCCGACGATCTCATCCTCGATCTCGGCGCCGGCAGCTGCTGGTGCTCCGACTGGCTCGAGCGTCTCAACCTGTCGACCGTCTCGGTTGACATCTCGATCGACATGCTGCGGCTTGGACAGCAGCGGATGAGGAGCGGCGTCGATGCGCGGCTGATCACCGGCGACCTCGAGCAGCTGCCGTTCGCGGCGGGCTCGTTCGACAAGGCGGTGTGCCTCAACGCGCTGCATCACGTGCCGCGGCTCGATCTTGCGATCAAGGAGATCCATCGCGTCCTCAACGACACGGGCATGGTGCTCTTTTCGGAGCCCGGCGTCGGCCACGCCGACAAGCCGTGGTCGAAGAGCGCAACGCAGGACTACGGCGTGCTCGAGCAGGACGTGCCGGCGGAGACGCTGCTCGAGGCTTGTCTCACCGCTGGTTTCCACGATGCGCGCCTGAAGCCGATCTCCTATGTCATTCCCGAATTCGACCTGACGCTGGCCGATTGGCAATCGTGGCAGCAGTTCTGGCGCCGCAAACGTCCGTGGCGCGCGATGCAGAAGATGTGGCGCAACCTGCTCGAGGCGGTTGGCGTGGGCAAGCGCTCGCTGATGCTCGAGGAAACGTTCGCGGTGAGCGTCATCCGGCTGCTCAAAGAGCCGGTCGAGATCCATCCGATCGTCGTCGCTTACAAAGGCAAGGACATCCGGGCGACGATCCCGCGCTACCGCGCCACGATCGACGTGCTCGATGCGCCGAAATCGGTGACGACGCGCGATACGTTGCGCTTTACGGTCCGCGCGGCCAACACCAGCTCGCGGCACTGGCAGCATCGCGCCAGCGCGAGCCGCCGGCACAAGACGCGCCTCGGTGCGCAGCTCCTCGACGCCTCAGGCCAGCTGCTGGTGCGCGACTGGGGAGAGGCGTCGTTCGATCACGATGTGCCGATCGGCGGGACCGCGACGGTGACGCTGATCGGGCCAGCGATTGCGACGCCCGGCAGCTACAAAATCAAGCTCGATGTAGTGCTCGAAGGTGTCGTCTGGTACCAGACGCGGGGATCCACGCCGGCCCTTCTGCCTGTAACCGTGAGCGAATGACGCAGATTGTTGTACCGTCAGCTGGATGGCGGTCTTCGCGGCCGGATGGTTTATCCCGGATCACCGTTTTGATCGGCGAATTCGGCGTAATCTGCGGACAAGAATTCCCCCGCGCAAGCCTTACTCGTAGCGCAAGGCTTCAATCGGATCGAGGCGCGCGGCACGCCAGGCGGGGAAGATGCCGAAGAAGATGCCGACCGACGCGGAGAAGCCAAGGCCCAGCGCAAACGACCACCACGGCAGCGAGATCGGGAATCCCGACGCCATGTTGACGAGCAGCCCGATGCCGCTACCGCACGCGATGCCGATGATGCCGCCGACGCTCGTGAGCACGGCCGCTTCGATCAGGAACTGCACCAGGATTTCGCGGCGCCGCGCGCCGATGGCCATGCGCACGCCGATCTCGCGCGTCCGTTCGGTCACCGAGATGGTCATGATCGCCATCACGCCGATCCCCCCGACCATCAAGGCGATCGACGAGATCACGACGAGCGACAGCAGCACCGCCTGCGAGATCTGATCCCACACTTTGAGGATCGCGTCCTGGGTGACGAGGTCGAAGTCGTTCGGCTTGTCGAGCGTCAATCCGTGCCGGATGCGCATGATCTCCTCGATCTCGCGCATCGCCTCCTCTTGCGACGCCCAGTCGTGCGGCACCACCGCGATCATTGCGCTGCGTCCACCAAACGGACCGGTGCGGATCCGCTCGGATCCGAACTGGCGGCGGTGCGTGGTGAACGGGACGATGGCGAAATCGTCCTGGCCGAGACTGAAGCCACCGGCGGCGGGCCGCTTCCCGATGACGCCGACGATCGTGTACTCGACGGCGCCGAGCCGCACGCGTTTGCCGATCGGGTCGATTCCTTTCTTTTCGAAGAGCGCCTCGTACGGTCCGTAGCCGATGACCGCTACCGTTCGCTTGCGATCGACCTCCTGCTCGGTGAACGAGCGGCCGGCGATGATCTTGGCGAAGTTGACCTCGACGAACGCTTCGCTGGTGCCCATCACCACGATCGGCTGGGTGCGCTCGTTGCGGTAGAACACGCGCTCCATCGTCGGTTGGCCGGGGCCGCCGCCGAGCCACGTGTCGACGAGCGCCACCGTCGCCGCCATCCGCCTGATCGCCTCGCCGTCGTCCACGCTGAGGTTCGGCCGCCGGACGAGGTCGAGGAACGATGCGCCCGACGACATGCTCACCGCGCCCATCTTCTGCACGAAGATGGTCCTCGGGCCGAGTGCGCGAATCGAGTCGCGCAGCGACTCGTCGAAGCCGCGGATGAGCGCGGTCATGCCGACGATCGACGTGATGCCGATGACCACGCCCAGAATCGTGAGCGCCGAGCGCATCTTGTTGGACCGGAGCGTGTCGAGCGCCATCGCCGCGGTCTCGCCGAAGAGCGCGAGCTGCGAAGTGAACCGCGCCATTATTCGCGCCTCAACGCTTCGATCGGATCCAGCATCGCCGCGCGGCGCGCCGGGTACCACCCGAAGAACAGCCCCACCAGGCCGGTGATCACGACGCCGAGCGCCACCGACCACAGCTCGAGCGAAGCCGGCAGCGGCGTCACCGCCGACAACCCCCGCGCAAACAGCGCGCCGATGGCGATACCGACCACGCCGCCGGTGAGCGACAGGGTGATCGACTCGGTGAGCACCTGCGACATGATGTCGCGCCGTTTTGCGCCGAGCGCTTTGCGCAGCCCAATCTCGCGCGTCCGCTCGCTCACCACCATCAACATGATGTTCATGATGACGATGCCGCCGACCACGAGCGACAGCGCGACGATACCGACGAGCACGGCGAAGATGCCGGCCGTGGCCTGCTTGTAGATATCGAGCACAGAATCGGATGCCACGATGCCGAAGTTGTCCTCGTCGCGCGCCTTCAGCCGCCGCTCGATACGCAGCGCCGCGCGGGCTTCGTCCTTGGCCTGCGACACGAGCTGCGGCGCGCGCGGCTTGACCATGAGCGCCAGCGACTGGCGTGAGCCGAAGAGCTTCTGGTACTGGCCGAGCGGAATCACCACGAACTCGTCGAGCGAGTTGCCGAACACGGCCCCTTTCTTCGCGCTCACGCCGACGACGATGAACGGGAAGCCCGCAATCTTGACGAACTTCTCGAGTCGGATCGGACCCGCCGAACAGCCGATCGGCCGACCTGCCAGCCGAGGAGGGCGACCGGCCGGTTGCGCTCGATCTCGATCGGGCTGATCATGCGGCCGCGCTCGGCGTCGAAGATCGAAAACTCGATGTACTCCTCGCTGACGCCCTGCACCTGAATCGATTGCAGTTCTTCGCTGCCGTACGAGACCATCGTCGAACTTCTGCGCCTGCGCCATGACCGCGTCGATCGCCGTGGCGAATTTGCGAATCGCGCGCGCCTCGTCGAGCGTCACGCGCGGGTTGTTGCGCTGGCGATCGGCCTCGTCCTGGTTGCGGACGATGCCCATGCGCTGAATCGTGAACGAGTCGGCGCCGAGGTCGGAGACGATCGCATTGGTCACCGCCGCGTTGACGCCCTGGATCGAGCGAGACAACAGTGATGATCGACGACACCGCGACGATGTTGCCGAGCAGCGTCAGCAGCGAACGAAGCTTGTTCGCCCAGACGGACGCCAGGGCGAGTTTGACCGACTCGAGGATCTGGACTCATCGCTCAGGGGGACCGAAGATGCCTAAGGCACCCTCAGGCACACTTAGGCGTTCATCTGCGTCGCAGCCGGCAGTTCCGTTCGTTTTCACCAAGTCACCATCGTAGAGATTCCGCACCGATTCGAACGGACCCGTTGACCACTCGATCGCCTTCCTTGAGCCCCGATGTCACTTCGAAGTACCGCTCGCCGGCGATGCCGACCTTGACCGGCGACGAACGTGACGCGGCCATCGCGGACCACGAACACGCCCTCGGTCTCCTCGCGTTTCTGGCCCGGCTTCAGCTCGGTCGACGTCGAGGCCGAGACCGGCGGCGTGACGTTCGGGCCGAAGCGGAAGCCGCTGGCTTCGGCGGCCGCGGCTCGTGGATCACGTTGCCCTTGTCGTCGTAGAGCAATTCGCGCACGGTCACCGCTTGAATCGGCACCGCCACTGCCTGCGCCGGCGTGTCGGTGGTGATCTCGGCGGTGCAGGTGAAGCCGGGACGCACCTCGGGTACTTCGCCTTCGAGCGTGACGACAACCTTGAAGTTGGTTGCCGTGCGGGCGCCGCCGGTCGGCGGTCCGGCAGCTTGAATCGGGCTGTTTCCAATCTCGGTCACATGGCCCGTGAACGTCTTGCCCTCGATCGCGTCGATCGTGACCTTCGCCGGTCTGTCCGATCCGCACGAGCGGGATGTCGGTTTCATCGACCTCGACTTCCGACTTCGATCACCGACATGTCGGCAACCGTGAGAAGCACCGTGCCGGCGTTGTTCATCGTCCCGACGACCACGTTCTCGCCTTCTTCCACGTTGCGCCGCGTGACGATGCCATCGAACGGCGACTCGAAGCGCGACTGCGCCAGCGAGTGCTGGCTGCTCGTGAGGCCCGCCTGCTGCTGCCGCACCTGCTCTTCGACGCGTCCGGATTTCCTGTCGGCGGGCGTTCAGATCGCTCTCCCGAACATCCAATTCCGCCTGCGGCCCGCTCCAGCGTCTCGCGGGTCGTGAGGCCGCCGGCCCAGAGATCCTGCTGGCGTTTGAGATTCTGGCTGCGCCAGGTCGAGATTCGCCTGCGAGCTCTTGAGCGAGACCCGCGCCTGCTCGAGGCCGGTTTGCGCCCCGGCGACGGCCGCTTCGTCGCGCCGCACGGCGCTCTCGGCGGCGATCGGATCGATCTGCAGGAGGAACTGACCGGCCTTGACGCGATCGCCTTCCTTGACCGCGAGACGCGTCACCCGTCCCATCGTCTGCGCGCTGATGTTCACGATCTTTTTCGGGATCGATCTTGCCGGATGCCGAGACGATCGACTCCAGGTCGCGCTTGTAGATGCTCTCGGTCGCAACCGCCACGCCCTCGTCGCGTCGTCGCACGAAATACGACGCCGCGCCACCGACAATGACGATCAGCACAATGAGCGCCCACACCCACTTCTTGCGAAACACCGTTATGTCCCTCCTAGGACCACGCTCATCGCTGCGATGATCGCCGCGACACCGAAATACCCTCCCGCCAGCCAGACGACGTAGCGCTTGGCGCGTGTCTGGGTGAGTGCCGCCAGTCCATACGCGATGAGCGTCATCCACCAGAGCGTGAACAGGTCGAGCGTCCCGAACAGCCGTGACGCCACTGTGCCGTCCTGGACACCGGGCAGAATGGCTGCCAGATGCAACGGGCTCGTCAGCGACTCGCGGACGAAGCTAAGCGGCGTCACCAGCAACTGACCGACAGCGAGCACCACGGTTGCGTGCACGGCGATCGCCAGCGCCTGCGTGAAAACGGTTCCGGGTGCGTGGACCCGCGCGGCCATCCAGATCCCGAGAGCCGCCAGAATGGTGACCGGCGGCGTGAGCAGCGTGCGCCCGGCGCTCAGGAAGTACACCCACCAGGGTAATCGCTCCTGCAAGGCGGCGTACTCCGCGTCGTCCACCGAGCCGCCGAGCGCTTCGGTCACGCGCACGCGCTCGTCGACCAGCGCCTGCTGACCGACATCGGTGGCCAGGAACGACAGCGCGCACGCGCCGCTCACGATCAGAATGAAAATCCAGGTGTCCACCCATACTGGCCGTCGGGCAAGCTCAGCCATGGTGGACCGCGGACGCAGAAGCACGCCCGCGATGCGCCGAATCACGCCTTCCCCCAACTAACACAATACGACGAGGAGCCATCGTTGAGTTCCTTTACACTCCTTCAAATCGCTGGATACGATGGCTTTGCGACTACTCGCCAATTTTTAGTTTACTCAAAATATTAAAATTATGTGGACAAAACTTTCTGCGGGGATTGTCGCGAGCCTGCCTTGCGGTCCCAGGCGTAGCCCATGCGCAAACGCTTGACCACCTTGGAGATCGTGCCAGTCGGGCTCGGAGCCTTCGTGGCCGTCGCAGATGACGCCTCGGCCGTACTCTGGAATCCGGCGGGGTTGGTCAATGGACCAATCTTCAACGTGTTGCTCGACTTCGGGCGAACGACCTCGAAGCCGGACGAGGATGTGCTGGAGGCGATACACGACGCGTCGGAGGAAGGCCTGACGTTCCTGGCAACCGCGTTACCGCCCCTTGGGTTCTCGTATTATCACGGCCGGCAGACCCTGCTGAGCCCTGCAGAAAACGGCTCAGCCGTCCGACAAGATCGTCAAGTCGGTGTGCGCTCACTGCTCACGAGCCAGGTGGGCGTCACGTTTCTGCAGTCGATTGCCGACGACATCACAGTCGGCGCGACCGCGAAATTGATTCGGGGAAGTCTGGCGACGGGCTCTGCCCGCATCGCTTCGTGGGACGAAGGCTTCGAACGCGCCGAACTCCTGGAGGGCGATGCGCAGACGACGGGTGACGTGGACGTCGGCGCGATTGCGTCGCTGAGCCGGGCGCGGCTGGGCATCGTCGCGAGGAATCTGGCGACGCCGACGTTTCGATCCGGCGCCGACGCGCACGAGGTCGCTCGGCATGTGCGCATCGGGGCGGCGTGGGGCGATGGCTGGCCGGGAATCACGCGGCTGGTCGTTTCGCTCGACGCCGACTTGACGCGGGTGCCGCACGCGGTGGGCGAGCGGCGCGACATCGCGGCGGGCGCCGAGCGATGGTTTCGCCGCCAGACGCTGGCGGTGCGAGGTGGTGTGAGGGCCAGCACGGTCGGTGACGTGCGGCCGGTAGTCAGCGCAGGCGCATCGTACGCGGTGCGCAATGGGATTTACGTGGACGGGTATGCGGCACGGGGCCGCGACGCCGACGGGCGGTGGGGAATCGCCGGGCGCTTAACGTTTACTTGAACGACGACTATGCCAGTTCGCATCGGTGAGCTGCTTCTCAAAGAGAAGCGCATCACGTCCGAGCAGCTACAGGAGGCGTTGAACTATCAGCGCACCAATGGGGGGAAGCTCGGCGCCAACCTCGTGAAGCTCGGATACGTCAAGGACGAGGAGATCACCGCTCTCCTGTCGAAGCAGTACGGCGTACCGTCGATCGCACTCGGCCAGTTCGACATCGATCAGGCCGTGATCAAGCTCGTACCGGCGGAAACCGCGCGCAAGTACCAAATCATGCCGCTCAGCCGCGCCGGGCGCCACGCTCACCATCGCCATGACGGACCCGACCAACGTGTTCGCCATGGACGACGTCAAGTTCATGACCGGCTACAACGTGGAGCCGGTGGTGGCGTCGGAGAACGCCGTCGCCGACGCGATCGATCGCTATTACGGCGTCGGCGGGCGCCGGCGCCTCGCTCCGTGCCCGGGGCCCCGTCGGCGGAGAGCGCGCTCGAGGTGGCCGCGCGCACCATGGACGAAATGGAGGGCCAGGGCGATGACTCGGTCGAAGTCATCGAGGACCTCGAGGAGATCAGCGCCGAGACGCTGGCCAAGCAGGGCGAAGAAGCGCCCGTCATCAAGCTGGTGAACGTCGTGCTGATGTCGGCGATCTCGAAGGGCGCGAGCGACATTCACATCGAGCCATACGAAAAGGAATACCGCATCCGCTACCGCGTCGACGGCATTCTCTACCCCGTGATGTCCCCGCCGCTCAAGATGCGCGACGCGATCACCTCGCGCGTCAAGATCATGGCGAAGCTGGATATCTCCGAGAAGCGCCTGCCCCAGGACGGCCGCATCAAGATCCGTTTCTCTGACGACGGGGTCTCTAAGGACATCGACTTCCGCGTGTCGTGCCTGCCGACGCTCTTCGGCGAGAAGATCGTCATGCGTCTCCTCGACAAGTCGAAGCTGATGCTCGACATGACGAAGCTCGGGTTCGAGGACGATTCGCTCAGGAAGCTCGAGGTGGCGATCAACAAGCCCTGGGGCATGGTGCTCGTCACCGGGCCGACCGGCAGCGGCAAGACCAACACGCTCTACTCGTCGATCTCGAAAATCAACACGCAGGAAACCAACATCATGACGGCGGAGGATCCCGTCGAGTTCAACCTGCTCGGGCGTCAACCAGGTCCAGGTGCGCGAAGCCATCGGGCTCAATTTCGCCGCCGCGCTCCGCAGCTTCCTCCGGCAGGACCCGAACATCATCCTCGTCGGCGAGATCCGCGACTTCGAGACCGCGGAAATCGCGGTCAAGGCGGCGCTCACCGGCCATCTGGTGTTGTCCACGCTCCACACCAACGACGCGCCGAGCACCATCAACCGGCTGATGAACATGGGCATCGAGCCATTCTTGGTGGCAAGCTCGCTCAACATGGTCTGCGCGCAGCGCCTGGTGCGGCGCGTCTGCACCAGCTGCAAGGTGGCCGACGATGTGCCGCCGCAGGCGCTCGAGCACATCGGCTTCAGCGCCGAGGATGCGCGTATCGTCAAGGCGTTCAAGGGGACCGGTTGTGACAAGTGCAACAAGACGGGCTACAAGGGCCGCGTCGGCCTGTACGAGGTGATGGAGATCACCGACGAGCTCCGCGAGCTGATTCTCGTCGGCGCGTCGGCTCTCGAGCTGCGGCGCAAGGCGATCGAAGAAGGGATGATCACGCTTCGCGGCAGCGGGCTGCGCAAGATCAGCGCGGGAATGACATCAATCGAAGAAGTGTTACGAGAAACGGTGCGCTAACAATGCCAACACTTCCTGAATTGCTCAAGACAACGGTTGAACTGGACGGTTCCGACCTTCATCTCAGCATCGGTACGCCGCCACAGGTGCGCGTGCACGGACATCTCAAGCGGCTGGAGATGCCCGACCTGTCGCCGGCCGACACCAAGGCGCTGGCCTACAGCGTGCTCACCGACGCACAGAAGAAGCGCTTCGAGGAATCGCTCGAGCTCGACTTTTCGTTCGGCATCCGCGGCATCGCGCGGTTCCGCTGCAATCTGTTCAACCAGAAGGGCGCCGTCGCCGCGGTCTACCGGCAGATTCCCGAGCGCATCCGCGCCTTTGACGAGCTCGGCCTGCCGGCCGTGATCGCCAAGCTGGCGGAGCGGCCGCGCGGTCTGGTGCTGGTCACCGGGCCCACGGGCAGCGGCAAATCGACGACGCTCGCCGCGATGCTCGACAAGATCAACACCGAGCGCCACGATCACATCCTCACCATCGAGGACCCGGTCGAGTACCTGCACCAGCACAAGGGCTGCCTGGTCAACCAGCGCGAGGTGCACGCCGATACGCAAAGCTTTTCCAACGCGCTGCGCGCCGCGCTCCGCGAGGATCCGGACATCGTGCTCATCGGCGAAATGCGCGATCTGGAGACGGTCGAAGCGGCGTTGAAGATTGCCGAAACCGGCCACCTGACGTTCGGCACGCTGCACACCAACTCCGCGGCGCAGACGATCAACCGCATCATCGACGTCTTCCCGGCGCACCAGCAGTCACAGATTCGCACGCAGCTGTCGCTGGTGCTCGAAGGGATCGTTTGTCAGGCGCTGCTCCCCAAGGCGAACATGCCGGGGCGGGTGGTGGCGCTCGAGATCATGGTGCCGACCTCGGGCATCCGCAACCTGATTCGCGAAGACAAGGTGCATCAGATCTACTCGGCCATGCAGACCGGCCAGGAGAAGGTCGGCATGCAGACGATGAACCAGTCGCTGGCGACGCTCTATTTCAAGCGCCAGATCAGCCTGGAGACGGCGATGATGGCCTCGTCGCATCGCGACGAGCTGCAGGAAATGATCAATCGCGGCGTGGGTGTCGTGCCGGGCGCGGGGATGGCGCGACCGGTCGGCGCACGACGGTAGGCGGGTCACGAAGAACGAAGAACGTACGGATCGAAACGAACCAACGTAACGAATAACTTAGAGAGCGCCCCCCAGGTCAGGACTAGACGTTATGCCGACGTTTGCATTTTCAGGACGCACCCGAGGCGGCGAGACGATCAACGGCGAGCGCGCGGGTGACACGATGGACGCGGTCGTCGCGACACTGCGCCGCGAGCAGATTCTCGTCACGCGCATCACGCCGTCGCAAATCAAGGCGGCGGTGACCCCGAAGAAGGCGCGCGCCAGGGGTCCGGCGGCCAAGAACCTGGCGGTCTTCACCCGCCAGTTCTCGGTCATGATCGACGCCGGCCTTCCGCTGGTGCAGTGTCTCGAGATTCTCGGGACGCAGGAAGAGGACAAGAATTTCGGCGCCGTCATCCTCCAGGTGCGGTCGGACGTCGAGGGCGGCGCGTCGCTTGCCGAAGCGATGAAGAAGCACCCCAAGACGTTCGACGCGCTCTACACCAACATGATTGCGGCCGGCGAGGCCGGCGGCATCCTCGACGGCATCCTCAAGCGCCTCGCGACCTACATCGAGAAGGCCGTCAAGCTGAGGGGCCAGGTCAAGTCGGCGATGATCTATCCGATCGCCGTCCTGGTGATTGCGGCCGCGGTCGTGGCCGCGATCATGATCTGGGTCATCCCCACTTTCAAGACCCTGTTCGAAGGTCTCGGCGCCGAGCTGCCGCTGCCGACGCGCGTGGTCATGGCGATCAGCGAGTACATGGTTCGCTTCCTGCCGTTCTACACTGCGGGCATCGGCGTGGCGATTTTTGCCTTCCGGCGCTATTACGCCACTCAGGGCGGCCGCCGCGTCGTCGACAGCCTCGTGCTGAAGGTGGCCGTCCTCGGGCCGATCATGCGCAAGATCGCCGTCGCTCGCTTCTGCCGCACGCTGTCGACGCTGATCGCGTCTGGCGTACCGATTCTCGACGGCCTCGACATCACGGCGCGCACCGCCGGCAATTCGATTGTCGAGGACGCCATCCAGACCACCCGCAAGAGCATCGAGCGCGGCGAGACGATCGCGGCGCCGCTCAAGCAGACCGGCGTGTTTCCGCCGATGGTCGTCCAGATGATTGGCGTGGGCGAGGCCACTGGCGCGCTCGACACCATGCTCGCGAAGATCGCGGACTTCTACGAAGAAGAGGTCGACCTGGCGGTGGCGGGTATGCTGACCCTGCTCGAGCCGGTGATGATCTCGTTCCTCGGCCTAGTGGTCGGCGGGATCGTCATCGCCATGTATCTGCCGATCTTCGGCCTGATCAGCCAATTGGCGAACTGATGACCGGAACCCTCGGACGACGGCTCCTCACGCACACCGCGCTGCGGCTCGCGGCCGCAACCGTGCTGCTGGGGTTTGCCGTCGTCATGCAGGTGCGTGCGCCGGGCGTCTTCGAGGTCAATCCGTTCTTCGCGCTCATCGCCATCGTCTACGGCGTGAGCCTTATCTTCATCGCCACGTTGCGCTTCGTCGAACGGGCGCCGTGGCTCGCCGATGTGCACTTCGCCATCGACGCCGTGATGGTCACGGCGGCGGTGGCAATCACCGGCGGCGTCACCAGCCTTTTCACCTCGCTCTACGTGCTGCCGATTGTCGCCGCGAGCAGCCTGCGCTCTCTGCGCGGCGCCGTGCAAGTCGCATCGCTCGGGTCGGTGCTCTACTCGGCGGTGACGATCGCGCAGTACACGCAATGGAGCGAGGCGGTCGAGCGGATTCTGGGGTTCTCGCTCGACAAGGCACTGCCGCCGACGCAGGTGGCGCAATACACGGTGGCGCTGAACGTCTTCGGCCTCTTCGCCGTCGCGTTCATTTCCGGATCGCTCGCCGAGCGCGCGCGCCGCACCGGCGTGCAGCTCGAACAGACGTCCGAGGAGCTCGCCGACCTGCAGCAGTTCAGCCAGTACGTCATCGACAACCTGATGAGCGGCCTGGCGACGGCGGACGAGCAGAACCGGCTGCTCACGTTCAACCGATCGGGCGCACTGATCACCGGACACGCGCCGGCCGACGCGATCGGCAAGCTGGCGGAGGAGATCCTGCAGCTCCCATCGCCGTTTTCGACGGTCGAAGCCGAGGTGCGCCGTACGGGGAGCACGCGCGCCGACTATCAATATCGCCGGACCGACGGCCGGGTCATCGAGCTTGGCGCAACGGTGGCACAGATGCCGCTGCCCAACGGTGCGCGCGGTTATCTCTATACGTTCCAGGACGTCACGGAGCTGCGGCGGCTCGAGCGGACGACACAGATTCAGAACCGGATGGCCGCCGTGGGCGAAATGGCCGCCGGCATCGCCCACGAGATTCGCAACCCGCTGGCGTCGATCTCCGGCTCGATGCAGATCCTGCGGCAGGAACTGCCGCTGTCCCGCGACCAGGCGCAGCTGATGGACATCGTGCTGCGCGAATCCGAGCGGCTCAACGAGTCGATCCGCTCGTTTCTCTCGTACGCGCGTCCGCAGCGCTTCGAGATGCAGCAGCTCGATCTGCGGCGCGTGGTCCAGGACACTGCCACGCTGCTGCGCAACAGCACCGAGGCCGGCGAGCGCCACCGTGTGGAGCTGCGCCTGCCCGATGCCGACGTGCTGATCGAAGCGGACGAAAACCAGGTGCGCCAGGTGGTCTGGAACCTTGCGACGAACGGCTTGCGCGCGATGCCCGACGGCGGCGCGCTCCGCCTGTCGGCGCGGTGTACCACCGTCGAGGGCCGTCAGGCCGGCGTCCTGGAGGTGGAGGACGAAGGCGTCGGCATTGCGCCCGACGAAATCGAGCGCATCTTCCACCCCTTCAACGGCTCGTTCGGCAAGGGCACCGGCCTCGGCCTCGCGATCGTGCACCGCATCGTCAGCGACTACAACGCACGGATCGACGTGCACTCGGAGCGCGGACGCGGCACGACGTTCAGTGTGACCTTTGCCCCGGTTGGCGCCTCGCAGCCCCGTAGCGCCGCGCTGGGAGTGGCCTCGTGAGCTCGACGAGCTCGCCGCATCGCTCGGACGCCGCCGCGCGCGAGCGCAGCGACGCGCCGCGCGTGCTGATCGTCGACGACGAGCAGTCGATGCGCGAGTGGATGCGCATCCTCTTCCAGCGCGACGGCTTCGACGTGCTCGTCGCCGAAGACGGGCGGCATGCGCGAGATCTGATCGCCCGCGAGTACGTGGATGTGATCGTCAGCGACATTCGCATGCCGCACGTCGACGGCCTCGAGCTGCTGAAAGCGACGCGCGAGCTCGCGCCCGACGCCATCGTCATCATGATGACGGCCCACTTCACGCGCGATTCCGACGAGTGGCGGCGGGCGCGCGAGATCGGCGCGGCCGCGCTCCTCGAAAAGCCGTTCCGCGACATCAACCTCGTCACGCTGCAGGTGCGGCAGTTGATCGACGCGCGCCGGGTCCGTCACGAGCGCGATGTGCTGCGTCAGGCGATCAGCGGGCAAGGCTTCGCCGGCATCACCGGGCGCAGCACGCGGATGCTGGACGTGTTCCGGATGGTCGAGACCGTGTGCCGGACCAACAGCACGATTCTGATCAGCGGCGAGTCCGGCACCGGCAAGGAACTGGTGGCGCGCGCGATCCACGCGCAGTCACTTCGGCGCGAGGCGCCCTTCGTCGCGGTCAACTGCGGGGCGCTGCCCGAGGCGCTGCTCGAGTCCGAGCTCTTCGGCCACGTGCGCGGCGCGTTCACCGGCGCCGACTCGCACAAGAAGGGTCTGGTCGAAGTCGCGGAGCGCGGCACCATTTTCCTCGACGAGATTGGCGAGATGGCGCCCGCGATGCAGGTCAAGCTGCTCCGCGTGCTGCAGGAACGCACGTTCCGCAAAGTCGGCGGCACCGAAGAAGTGCCGGCCAATATCCGCGTGATTGCCGCGACCAACAAGGAGCTTGCGAAGCTGGTCGCCGAGAACAAGTTCCGCGAGGATCTGTTCTACCGGCTCAACGTCATTCCGATTCGCTTGCCCGCGCTTCGCGATCGCTCGGACGACGTGCCGCTGATTGCGGAGCATTACCTGACCAAGTTCACCAATGAGATGGGGAAGCGAATCCAGGGGCTCGCGCCCGATGCCCTCGCGGCGCTCCAGGCCTACGCGTGGCCCGGCAACGTGCGGGAACTCGAAAACGTCATGGAGCGGGCGGTCGCGCTCGAGACGGCCGATCGCATCCAGCTTTCAACGCTGACCGACGAAGTGCGTTCGGGGCGTCCGGTGACGCCGGTCGCCAACCAGCCGCTCGATTCGCTGCCGGAGCAGGGTTTCAACCTCGAACGGCATCTCGAGGACATCGAGCGCGCGCACCTCGAACGGGCGCTGCGCCAGACGGGCGGGGTGCAGGTCAAAGCCGCCGAGCTCCTCGGCCTCTCCTTTCGACAGTTTCGTTACCTCGCGAAGAAATACGCGATCCGCACGCATTAGCGTGCAGCGGCGCGTCGGTCGATTGACGACCAGCCGCCAAATTCTTGACCGGCCGGGCGTCGGGAGCCGATTTTCCCGAGATTGTTGAAAGTCCCTAAGGAATCGGCCAGCGTCGAAAGCTATCAGGAAGTCGATGTCGGGGCATCCAACCTCAATTGACATTACGTGGCAGCTCATCTTGACGAATTTTGTCAAAAGCGCCACGGCGAGACTGCGACGGCCGAGGCGACAGCTATCGAGCAACCTCAACTGCCGCAATGGGTTACGGAAAGTGCTCGGTCCAAGCCCAACGTTGGTACATCGGTTGCTGTTAGGTCTGGCAGCGACGCCGCCGCACAACGGGCGGCGTTGCCAATCAGAATAAATTTCACGCTAATCAAATCGAACCTGGGGGAAACCTGACCATGCGAATTCGTGAGAACAAGGGCTTCACGCTCATCGAGCTCCTGATTGTCGTGGCGATCATCGGCATCATCGCCGCGATCGCGGTGCCTGGCCTGCTGCGGGCGCGTATTTCCGGTAACGAGGCCTCGGCGATCGGTTCGCTGCGCGCCATCGTCTCTGCTCAGGCGGACTACAACGGCCTGATGCGTGGTTACGCGGACGACCTCGCGGATCTGTTCCCGACGGCTTGCCCGGTGGTCGCGACGCCGTTCATCTCGGCCGACCTCAACGTCGACGGTCTGATCAAGAGCGGCTACACGTTCGACATGACGCCTGGCACGGCGCTCGCGGCCGGCAACGACCTGTGCGGCAACGGTATGGCCGGCGGCTTCTACGCGACGGCAACTCCGCAGACCGTGAAGGTGACCGGCAACCGCGGTTTCGCGACCGACGCCAACATGGCGATCTGGCAGAACATCGACGGCACGGGCGCGGCACCTCCGCAGCCGTTCACGCCTGGCGCCACGGTTATGGCCCTCGGCCGCTAATCGACCTCCTCGCGCTCCTAAGGCAGCGGCCGCACAGCAGACCTGTGCGGCCGTTGCTTTGTACAATCACCGCGGTGGACTGGCAGCTGCGCGCGGTCTGCGCCGGAGCGGTGGTGGGGATTGCCGCGGCGATCGGTGTCCCGGTCGTGACGTTCACCACCATGAAGCGCGCCGAGGATCTGGCCGTGGAGCGGATTCAGCAGGTGTACGAGGCGCAGCGCGCGTTTCGCGCGCGCGGCGGCCGCGGTGGATATGCCACCAGCGTGGAGAGCCTGACCACGGCATGTCCGGAGGGCGAGCGGGCGGTCCTCGATCGGTGGGCGGTGGGCGGATATGTCCTGACGGTGCGGGCGGCCGCTTCGGCGCGCCCTGCCGGCACCGATTGCCACGGGCGGCCGACTGCCGGCGACTTCTACGCGGCGGCGCGTCCGGCCGGCCCGTTCGCCGGGCGGCTCGCGCCGGCGGTCACGTCCCGCGGCCGGGTTTTCGTGTTTTTCGACGGCGTTCCACCTGCCGAGGACGACATGCGATTCGGTGGGCTGGCCGTATCCCTGGACGCGCTGGCCGGCTTCAAGATCCCGTAGAATTTGCCCTATGGCCCGGTCTCACAAACATGTCGCGGCGGCGGTCGCCCCGCCTCCTGCGTCCTCGACGACGTGGCTGCTCGTCGCGGCGCTGGCGGGACTTGGCTTCGCCTCGTGGTCCACGTGGGTCCACTACCGGATTCTGCACGACCCGTTCTACTCGAGCGTGTGCGACGTCAACGCGACCTTCAGCTGCGCCGATGCGTACACGAGCCGATTCGGATCGATTGGCGGCGTGCCGGTGGCGCTGATCGGTGTGCTCTATTTCGGGTTCGTGGTCGCGCTTATCGCGCTGTGCCGTCGATCGGAGACGGCGCGGCAGAACCTGCCCGGCTACGTTTTTGCCGCCGCCACCGCCGGACTGGCGGGCGTGCTCTACTTCGCATACGCCTCGTTCTTCGTGCTCAAGACGGTGTGCCTCCTGTGCCTCGGCAGCATACGCGTCGGTCATTGCGCTGTTCCTGCTCTCGGGTGCGGCAACCAGGTATCCCATGACGAGTCTTCCCGGCCGCGCGACCCGCGACCTTCGCACGTTGATCCGGACGCCAGCCGCGCTCACCGGAGCGCTCGCGTTCATCGCCGCGGCGGCGTTTGCCGTGGTGTTCTTCCCGGGCGAGCCGATCTCGGCGTCGGCGGCAGCGGCTGCCGCGTCGCCAGCGGCAGAAACGGCAGCGCCCGCACCTCCGCCGGCCGCGCCGCCGCAGGCGGTGAATCCGTCGGTCCAGGCAGCAGCTGCAGCAGTTGATCGACAGCGAGCCGCGCGTGCCACTGCTCGTGCCGGGCACCGGCGCCGATGTGGTCATTGTCAAGTTCAACGACTACATGTGCCCGCCATGCCGGCAGACCTACATGGAGTACAAGCCGATCCTCGCGAAGCTGCAGCAGCAGTATCCCGGCAAGATCGCCTTCGTCACGCGCGACTTCCCGCTCGATCCGGAATGCAACGCAATGGGCGGCAGCCATCTGGCTTCGTGTGAAGCGGCGGTGGCGGTGCGTCTCGCGCGCGAAAAAGGCAAGGCCGAAGCGATGGAGGACTGGCTGTTCGCGAATCAGCCGCAGCTGACGCCACAGCTGGTGAAGACGGGGCTCCAGACCGTCGCCGGCGTCGCCAACTTCGACGAACGCTACGCGGGCACGCTCCAGCTCGTGAAGGGCGAGATCAACCAGGGGCTGCAGCTCAAAGTCAACGGCACGCCGACGTTCTTCATGAACGGGCTGCGCATACCGAATCTGCGGGGCGAGATCTTCGAGACCGCGGTGCTGCTGGAGCTGAAGAAGGTCGCGGCTGCGAAGCAGCGCTGACCGCATGGCAGCGATCGAAGCAGAGAACCTCACCAAGGATTATTTCGTCGGCTTCTGGCGTCCGAAGCCGTATCGCGCGCTCGATCGCCTGTCGCTCACCGTCGAACAGGGCGAGGTCTTCGGCTTCCTCGGCCCCAACGGCGCCGGCAAGAGCACCACTCTCAAGCTGCTCATGGGGCTAATCTTTCCCACCAGCGGCAGCGCGCGCGTGCTCGGCGCGTCGATCGACGACCTTCGGACGCGCAGGCGCATTGGATTTCTCCCCGAGAACCCGACCTTCTACGAATATCTCACCGCCGAAGAACTGCTCACGTACTTCGCAAGCCTGCATGGCCTGACCGGCCAGGAGCGCACGCGCCGCGTGTCGGCCACGCTCGACGAGGTCGGCATCGGCGCCGAGCGCCGGCTGAAGCTGCGGTCGTATTCGAAAGGGATGATTCAGCGCGTCGGCGTGGCGCAGGCGGTGCTGAATATGCCCGACGTCGTGTTCTTCGACGAGCCGATGTCGGGTCTCGATCCGCTCGGACGCCGCGATCTCAGGCAACTGATGCTCCGGCTGCGCGATCGCGGCTGCACGGTGTTCTTCAGCTCGCACATCCTGTCCGATGCCGAAGCGCTGTGCAGCCGCGTCGGGATCGTCGCTCAGGGAAAACTAGTGGCCAGCGGACAGTTGTCCGACATCGTCGCATTCGAGCTGCGGGGATGGGAGTTGGTCGTCGCCGACGTGCCGCCGGCGCTGCTCGAATCGCTCCGCTCACGAGTGTTGTCGGTGACATCGTTGTCGCACGATCGCTACACGCTCGAGCTCTCGCCGGCGGAGCCGCCGGAGAAGTTGATCCGCGAGCTCACTGGCGAGCGCGTGCAGGTCGTGTCGCTCAATCCGGTGCGGACGACGCTCGAGGATTACTTCGTCTCCACGGTCGCCGCTGCCGCGCCGCGCGATACCGCGTTCCTGGAGACGCGATCGTGAGAGCGATCGGCCTCGTCGCGCTGGCCGCCTATCGCGAAACGGTTCGCGACCGCGTGCCGCTGATGATCGTCGGCTTTGGCGTGCTGCTGGTCTCGGCGTCCTATCTGATCAGCCAGATGACCGCCGGTCAGGACATCAAGATCATCAAGGATCTCGGTCTCGCCGCGTTGTCGATCATGGGCCTGCTGATCGCGGTGTTCATCGGCATCGGTCTCGTCGCCAAGGAAGTCGAGCGCAAGAGCATCTATAGCGTGCTCAGCAAACCGGTGACGCGCGAGCAGTTCCTGCTCGGGAAGTACTTCGGCCTGGTGATGACGCTGGCGGTGAACCTCGGGGCGATGTGCGCCGCGTACTACGGCGTGCTGTTCGCCATGGACCGGCTGGCCCCGCCCGCGATCCGCGCGATTGCTATCGGACCGGTCGTCGATCCGCGCCTTCTCATCGCGGTCGTGCTGATCTTCGCCGAGCTGATGCTCGTGACCGCGGTGGCGCTTTTCTTCTCGACGTTCTCGAGCCCGTTTCTCTCGGCGACGCTGACGCTCGCGCTATGGATCGCCGGTCACTTCAACGCCGATCTGCGGCAGTTCGAAGAGGTCGTCGACTCGCCGATCGCCGCGGCTCTCGCGCGCGCCTTCTACTACGTGCTCCCCAATCTGGCGCCGTTCGACGTCAAGGCCGAAGTCGTCTACGACGTGCCCGTCCCGGCGTCGCACGTGCTGCTGACGCTGGCGTACGCCGCCGTCTACATCGCCGTGCTGCTCCTCGCGTCGATGGCGATCTTCCGGCGTCGCGATTTCAAGTGATGCGCACCGTTCACTACCTGATCGCGATCGTGATGCTCATGGCGGTCTCGGTCGCCATTCAGGTGCGACGCGATCGCGGCGGCCACGGCTTCGCGCCGGCGACGCCGGTGATGTGGCTCCAGGCGGGACCGGCCATGGAGCGCGCGACACTCGGCTACCGGGCGTTGGTCGCCGACCTCTACTGGATTCGCGCCGTTGATCTATTTCGGGAGGCAGCGTCTGTCGAAAGTCGAGGGGAAGACCTACGACCTCTTGTATCCCTATCTCGATCTGGTGACGTCGCTCGACCCGCGCTTCCTCGTCGCCTACCGCTTTGGCGCGATTTTTCTCTCCGAGCGTTATCCCGATGGACCGCATCGGCCCGATCTGGCAATCCGATTGCTCGAGCACGGAATCGAGCGCAATCCCGGCCGCTGGGAGCTGCCGCACGATCATTGGATTCGTCCACTACTTTGCGCGCCACGACTACGCTGCCGCGTCGGACTGGTTCGAGCGCGCAAGCGCGTATTCCGCCTCGCCGATCTGGCTGCGATCGACCGCGGCGGCGATGCGCGCGCAGGGGGGAGATCGCGACGCGTCACGCGACGTTGTGGCGCGGCCTGTACGAGAGCGCCGAAGCCGAGGCCATCAAGGAGAACGCGCTCATCCGGCTGGCGCAGCTCGATGCGCTCGACGTCCTCGACCAGCTCAATCCAATCGTCTGGCGCTACAAAGGTCGCACCGGCCAGTTCCCTCGGAGTTGGAGCGAATTGATCAACGCCGGTGTGTTGCGCGGCGTCCCCCAGGACCCGACCGGCGCGCCCTTGATCCTGGATGGCACCAACGAGGACGTCCGCATCGCGCGCAACTCGAAGCTGTGGCCCTTGCCCGAAGGCCTGGAGTACTACGGGCAGTGACGCCGTCGGTTCCGCTTCTCACGCTGGCCGCGCTCTTCGGGCTCGCCGTGGGGAGCTTTCTCAACGTTTGCATCTATCGCATCCCGCGCAACCAGTCGCTGGCCTACCCGCCATCGCGCTGCACGCGCTGCGGAACGCGCCTGCGCTGGGTGGACAACATCCCGGTCGTCAGCTGGCTGGTCCTTCGAGGCCGGTGCCGGCAGTGCGGCGAGACCATCTCCAAGCAGTACCCGATCGTCGAAATTCTGACGGCCATCCTATTCGTCGTCGTCGTGATTTTGACGCCTCCGGGATGGCTCCTCGTCAGCCGCCTCCTCTTCACCGCTATCCTCATCGTCCTCTTCGCCATTGACCTCGAGCTGAAGATCCTGCCGAACGCGATCACGCTGCCGGCAATCGTGGTGGGATTCGCCTTGAGTTTTCTCGTGCCGCCCGGGCCCGTGCCGGCGCTTCTTGGAATTCTGCTCGGGGCCGGGGTCCTCTACGCCATCGCGGCCGGGTACTACCTGATCCGCAAAGAAGAGGGGCTGGGCATGGGAGACGTCAAAATGCTGGCGATGATCGGCGCCTTCCTCGGCTGGCGGGCTGTGCTCTTGACCCTGGTGCTGTCGTCGTTCGCGGGTGCGCTCGTCGGCGTCATGATAATGGCGCTGCGTAAGGAGGGGCTCCGCTACGCGTTACCATTCGGCACGTTTCTGGCTCTGGCGGCGTTTGTCGCCATGCTGGCCGGCGACGCGATTCTCGATTGGTACCTCCAGTTCTATCGGGTGCCTGCGCAATGAATACCTGGTACGCCTTCCTTGCGCTGAGCGCCACCATGGGCGTTCTCGTGGCGATCCTCGCATTCGCGATCCTGCGGTTCGGCGCCGCGGCTCGCGATGCGAGCCGGACCTTCAGCGACAGCCGCATGGACAACATGCTCATGTCGTCGGCAATCGAAGAAGCAATCACGAAATTGCGAGCGCAGGAGCGCGCGACCGCGGCGCGCGCCGAAGCATCGGAGCGGCTGAGCGAGCAAATCGTCGCCAGCCTCACGTCCGGCCTGCTGGTTGTCGATCGCGATCACCTGGTCCGCATCGTCAATCCGGCGGCGCATCGCATGCTGTCGCTGCCCAAGGTGGCCGTGGGCACGAATTATCGCGAGATGCTCCGTGACGCACCGGCGCTGGCCGATCTCATTGGGGAAACACTTGCGACCAAGGCCCCCGTCCTGCGCAGAACTGCGCAAGTACGTGACATCCATCTCGGCGTCGGTGTTTCACCGCTCGCCGATGACGGCGCGCCCGCCGGCGCGATCTGCCTGTTCACCGACTTGACGAAGGTGGTCGCGCTCGAGGAGCAGCTGCGCCTCCAGGATTCGCTGGCACAGCTCGGCGAGCTCACGGCCGGCCTCGCTCACGAGTTTCGCAACGGGCTGGCGACGATTCACGGTTATGCACGTCTGCTCGATCCGACGCACGTTCCCGAGCCCTATCGCGTGTACGTGCACGGCATTCGCGACGAGGCGAAATCGCTCGGCGAAGTCGTGACGAATTTTCTCAATTTTGCCAAGCCGCAACCGCTGTCGCTGTCGGCGGTGGATCTGCGAGCGCTCATCATGCGTGCGGCTGACGACGTTCCGGCGGCGAAGGTCGATCTGCGCGGCGAGTTCGCGACCATCCAGGGCGACGAGGTGCTGCTGCGGCAGGCGTTCAGCAACCTGTTTCGCAATAGCGTCGACGCCGCGGCGCCGGTGAAGATCGCGCTCCACATCATCGTCGAGGCGAAAATCGATCTGGCGGCGCAGACGACGACCGTGGAGGTTCAAGACAACGGGCCCGGCGTTCGCGCCGATGCCCTCGCCAAGGTCTTTCAGCCGTTCTTCACGACGCGGGCGAGTGGCACCGGACTCGGCCTCGCCATCGTGCAGAAAGTGGTCGTGAGCCACAATGGCCGGATTTCGGCCGGAAACAGGCCCGAAGGCGGTGCGATCTTCGCGCTGTCGTTCCCGCTAGTCGCTGGGGCGCATTCGCAAAATTTGTAATTCGCTGTGCTATTTTTGCGCACGACTAAGCCGCTCTCGTGGCCGTTCAGGCCGCGATCCGCGGATGAGGCTGGCCGTCGTTTTGCAGCCCTGCTGCAGCGTGATGCGGGACCTTCGATGCCAGTCCGGCTTCTCCTTGCCCGATCTCATCGTGGTGATGGCCATCATCGCCGTCATGTCCGGGATCGCGGTCCCGACCATGCTGCAGGCCACCGAGCGGATGCGGCTTGGACAGAGCACGCGCGAAGTCGAGCGCGAGATACAGACGGCGAAGCAGCGTGCGGTCTCCCGCGGACGGCCGATGCGCGTCCGCTTCAACTGCCCGTCGGCGCAGCAATACCGGCTCGTCGAGGTGATCGGCATAAGTTCCGCTCCGGATCCACAGGACTCGTCGCCTAACCGTTGCAATCCCGTGTTCTACCCGTATCCGGCGGCCGACACGATGCTCGAAACACGGCCCAATCTCGATGGACCGGTGCGGCGCCTGGATCCCTCGGTCACGTTCACGGCGACTCAGACACTCGAGTTCTGGCCCGACGGCACGGTGCACTATCCGGCGGGCGGCGAGGGCGCGGCGTCGTGGCCGATGGTTCCGACCGCCGGCCTCTCGATCACGCTGACGCGTAACAGCACGATTTCCACGATTACGGTGAATGGCCTTGGCAGAATCACGCTGCAGTAACGCGGGCGGCACGCCTGCGATCCGGCGCGGCGAAGCTGGCTTCTCGCTCATCGAGACGATGGTGGCCATCATGCTGCTGGCCACTGCGCTCACGAGCACCGCGCAGCTCCTCGTCATCGCGACGCGCGCCAACATGAACGCGCAGCGCCTGACCTTCGCCGCCACGCTGGCTCAGGAAAAAATGGAGCAGCTTCGCGGGCTGGCCTGGGGGTTCGACGACCTGGGCCTGCCGATCACCGACCTCAACACGAACACGGCGATGGATCCGGCGACGCAGGATGGCGTCGGCCTGCGGCCGTCGCCCGAGACCTCGCTCTCGAGCAACGTCGCCGGCTATGTCGACTACCTCGATCGTCACGGCAAGTCGCTCGGTGGCGGCGCCGGTGCGCCGCCCGCCAACACGCTGTACGTTCGGCGCTGGTCGGTGGAACCGTTGCCCACCAACCCGAACAACACGTTGATTCTGCAGGTACTCGTATTCAACGTCGGCGATCGCGCCAACAACGGCGCTACCGGCCCGGTTCTCAGCGGCGTTCGCGACGAGGCACGGCTCGTGAGCGTCAAGACAAGGAAATCGCGATGACGCCAAAGGCGATCGGACGCGACGCGCGGGGCTTCACGATCGTGGAGCTTCTGATCTCGATGGCGATCATGCTCGGCGTCACCGCCGCCATCTTCGCGCTGACCAACCCTGCGCACGGCACGTACCGCACGCAGCCTGAAGTGTCGGACATGCAGCAGCGGCTGCGCATCGGCACGTCCTTCATGAGCAACGACCTGCTGATGGCGGGCGCCGGTTCGCCGGCGGGCGGACAGCTCACCGGTTCGTTGATGAACTACTTCGCGCCCGTCCAGCCGTATCGGCTCGGCGCGATCAATTCCGATCCTCTGGCCGGCGTGTTCTACCGTGACGACGCCATCACCATCTACTACATCCCGGTGGAGGCGCCGCAGACAACGGTCCGCGAAAGAATGCCGCAGCCGTCTTCGGAAGTCAAAACGGAGGGGGAGCCGAGCTGTGCCGGCACAGGACAGTCGCTGTCCTGCAAGTTCCACGAAGGCATGCGCGCCGTCATCTTCGACGAGTCGGGCGCCTTCGACGATTTCACCATCACGCACGTGCAGGATTCGCCGGAACACCTGCAGCACAACAAGAGCATCATGGGCCAGACGTTCACGAAGGCCTACGACCAGGGGGCGCAGATCGCGCAGGTGCTGCAGCGCACGTTCTATTGGAAGCAGGACACGCTGCAGTTGATGAACTACGACGGCGACGAGCGCGACGAGGCCGTGGCCGACAACGTCGTCGGCCTGCAGTTCGAGTACTTCGGCGATCCGCG
Source organism: uncultured Acidobacteriota bacterium (assembly GCA_963807105.1). Taxonomy (GTDB): domain Bacteria; phylum Acidobacteriota; class Vicinamibacteria; order Vicinamibacterales; family UBA2999; genus DASPWV01. The sequence goes on from CAWEAM010000009.1 coordinate 957,231, forward strand.
GGCGCCCGTCTACATTCTTGATGCGGACGGCCGGCGCTGGACGACCTACGGGCCGGTGCCTCCGGCATTGGGGTCCGACCTGGGCACGTCATGGCCGCCGGGTGAGAACTGCATCTTTCAACTCGATGGTGGAACCGGACAGCCGGTCGGGAGACTGCCGGATCTGGCTCCGGGATCGCAGGAGCTCGTCCTGCTCGACAAGGCGGCTCTCATTGACGGCCCATGGTGTCCGGACAATACCTACGCGAACCGGTTCGACGCGGATCTCTTCCGGCTTCGCAAGGTCGGGGTGCGTCTGCGCCTGCAGGTCGCCTCGGCGGAGCTGCGCGGACCGGCGGGCCTGCTGTTCGCGAAGGCGGGCACGTCGCGCGTCGGCCGCAACCTGGTGCCGGATCAGGAAATCCGCTTCGAGATCACGCCCCGCAACTTCAACCTGGGACGGTAGCGATGCAGCGCCACATTGACCCTGCGCTCGATCCGATTCGCAACGAACGCGGCCTCTCGCTCTTGATCGCGTTGATGAGCACCCTGCTGCTCTCGGCGCTCGGCCTCGCGCTGGTCATGACGACGATCACCGAGACGTTGATCACGGCCAACTACCGCGACGGCGGCGAGGCGGTCTACGCCGCCGACGCCGGCGTCGAGCGCGTCATGCAGGATCTGCTGACCGTTTCCGACTGGAACAGCATTCTCGCCGGTGCGCAGCAGTCCTCGTACGTGGATGGACCGCCGTCCGGCACGCGGACGTTGAGAGATGGCAGCACCATCAACCTGACCGCGATGACGAACATGCTGAATTGCAACAAAGTGTCGACATGCTCGTCCGCGCAGATGAACGCGTGGTCGCCCGGTCGTCCGTACGGCGTGAACAATCCGCGCTGGAACCTGTTTGCCTACGCGCCGCTCAACGACATCATCGAAACGGGCACCATCGACTCGCCGATGTACGTCGTCGTCTGGATCGCCGACGACATCGGAGAGTCGGATGGCGATCCGGCGATTGACGGCGGGCCGCCCGACACCAATCGCGGCCGCGGCGTTCTCATGATGCGCGCCGAAGCCATCGGCCCCGGCGGCTCGCGTACCGCCCTCGAGATCACGATCAAGCGGACGGATACCACCGAGCTCGAGCGCGGCTACACCGGTCAGCGCGGGCAGGACGAACAGAACCGCCGCGCGCGGAAGGCCGCGGTCCAAACCCCCGGCAAGGCGTTGACGCGCTCCGACCTCAATTCGACGTCGACGACCGGCAATTTCCAGGTCCACTGAAGGATTCGATTATGCGAAGCCTGCGAGCGTGGTTCGTACGGGCTGCGGTTGTGTTTGCGGTGACGCTGAGCGCGTCGCCGGCGTTCGCCCAGCTCGATCCGCTGCTGTTTCTCAAGACGTATCAGCCCAACGTGATCCTGGTGGTGGATACCGCAGTCCGCATGCAGCACGACGCGGACGAGATCTACTACGATCCGCGTGCGTACACCGCGACTCTCGGCGACTGGACGTTCTTGCCGGCTCTGCGTCTTTCTCCCGCAGAGGTGAACCCGAACTACCGGCGGTTGTATTACGGGCTGAATTACCTCAACGGCAGCGGCGACAAGTTCTCGACGGCCTCGATCGAAGGCGTCGGCGATCGGGAAGGCGACAAGTACACCAAGTTCTACGAGCGCACCAGGCTCGCGGTCGCGCGGCGCGCCCTCAACAAGGTCGTCACCGACAACGCGCAATCGGCGCGTTTCTCGCTGATTCGCACGCGGCAGCAGCTGCCCACGCTGCCCGCCTCGGCCGGCAACGAGCAGCCGGTGCTGGCCACGACGTTTCCGTGGTCCACCGTTGGCGATGTGTCCGACGGCCGCTGGAAGATCACGCGCACACTCGTTGGCGGGAGCAACAACAGCCAGGTCACGTCGGGCCGGCTGGTCGCGGCCGATGCGATCAACGCCAACACGAGCGTCAAGTCGATCCTGCAATCGGACTTCTGGAACGGTACGCTCGGTTCGCTGCTTCCCGCCGGACGCGACGACTTCAACACCGCGGATACGCCGGTCGGTTTGATGCTGGACGATGCACGAGCGGAAGCCGCACGCCTCATTGCCGCCGATGCGAGTGGCTGCCGCAACACGGTCGTCGTGCTGATCGCCGGCGGCGGTGAAGGCTCGAACAACGCCGACCTGCTGACGAAAGCGCAGACGTTCCGCAATGTTTCCGGCCGCCGCGTGCCGGTCTACGTGATCGCGATCGCGCCGGCGACCGGAGCGGAGCGTGACCAGCTGAGGCAGATCGCCGAGGAATCGGGCGGCCGCTTCGTGGAAATCACCAAGGCGATGATCGAAGACGCGTTCACCACGACGGTCGGCGCTCCCGTGCCCGAGATCGTCCGCACTGCCGGCCTCGCGGTGCAGCACACGTTCGTGCCCTCGACGACGTTCAATACGTTGCCGACTCCCGAGCTTCCGTACGGTCCGGAATCGGAATTTCCCGTGACCAGCCCGATTGTCGGGACCGTCGACCTCAAGGGAGCGCAGCATTTCAACCCGCTCAGCGGAGCGGTCGAGACGCTTCCGGACAGCGAAACGGAGATCGTGAAGCCCGGCACTTCGACGGTCGTGCCGCAGCGATCGAACGTGCTGGTGACCTCCGCCTTCGCCCTGCCTGGCTTCGAGGGCCGGGTGCGGGCGATCCGCGTCTACAAGCCGGAGCCTGATACGACGCGGCCTTCGGGATACAAGTTCGTGCAGGATGGCTCAAAGCTGTGGGTGGCATCGACGCCTGCCGCGGTCTCGCGCAACATCTACACCGTGTTGCCCGGGTCGTCCACGATGTTCAAGTTCGACGCGACCAACGTGACGTTCCTCTCGCCGCATCTCGGCGTCAACGACCCGGCCGCCTTGATCGACTGGGTCCGGAGCCAGCCGCTGGGCGCGGTCGTTGGGTCGACGCCGGCGTTTCTGGATCCGCCGTCGCTCGATCCGCCGCCCGATGCGGAATATCCGGCATTCGTCGACGACAACCAGGAACGTCGAACGCTGGTGTTCGTGGGCGGCAACGACGGCATGCTGCACGCCCTGGATGCGCGGACGGGCATCGAGGTGTGGGCATTCATCCCGTTCAATCTGCTGCCGAAACTGCGAGCGTTGCGCTACGGCCAGTCGCTCGATGCGTTCAACTATTTCGTCGACAGCTCGCCAAAGATCGCCGACGTCAAGGTGGCCGGCAGCTGGCGGACGTACTTGTTCTTCGGGCAGGGTCCCGGCGGCACGTATTACAACACGCTGGACGTGACGCTCGACAACATGGCGGACTCCGTGTCGCCGACTGCTCCGATCGGGGACGTGCTGACGTACTTCGCCTCGCCCCAGGTCTCCTGGAAGTGGAGCTTCCCGCGCAACAGCATCTTCGATACGTCGATCGCGCCTTACGGCGACCTGAATGCGGCAGCGTTCCCGGTGGAAAAGAGCGTCGGCGAAACCTGGTCGGATCCGGCGATCGGTCAGGTCGCGAATGAGTCCGGCCCATACGCGATGCTCGTCGGATCGGGCTTCCTCAAGCGCTCGGTCGAACTGCAACCCAATCGCGGCGGTACGCGCGGTGGGCGCGCCTTCTACGCACTCAACGCCGTTACCGGCGATGTTCTCGCATGGCGCGAAGTGGCCGCCGACAACTTCGGCGAAGACGACGACGACTGCCGCGCGGCCAACAACTGCTCGCGCGTCAAGAACGCGCTGCAGATGGATCCGGTGGCGACCGGTCCACGCGACTCCCGGTTCGTCACCAAGGCGTACATCGGCGACCTCGACGGCCGCGTGTGGCGCTTCGACCTGACGTTTGACGGGACGACGGTCACGATGGCGGCACCGGCCAAGCTTTACGACGCCGGGGCGCCGCATCCCCTGTTCGCATCGATGGCGTACGTGAACGTCATCGGCAAGGAATACATCTTCGTCGGCACCGGAAGCGATCTGCTGCCGTCGAACGGCGTGAGCCACTCGTACAGTCTGCTCGTGCTCCTCGAGAACGGCGGGACGGCGATGAAGACCGCCGAGATTCTGCTGGCAAAGACCGACGGTATCGCGCCGGACGAAAAGGTCACGGCGTTCCCGGCGGTTGCGGGCGACATCGTGTTCTTCTCGACCACGTCCATCGATCCGGCCAACATCTGCTCGCCGTTCACGGCCAACCTGTATGCGTTCACGTTTACGGGCGGGCCCGCCTACGACACCAACGGCGATGGCTTCCTCAGCGCCGGAACCGGGGGCGGAGGTGGCGGCGGAGGAGGAAACAAGCCTGTGGACTCTCCGAAGGTGTTCTCGCAGGCCGGCGCGCGCGCAACGGCGCCATTCATCGTCGATCAGCATCTGGTGTTCTCCGCCGGCGAGTCGCTGCAGATGTTCGGCAACCCCGAAGATTTCAACAACGGCGTCGGCCAGGCCGGTGTCCGCATTCTCTCGTGGCGACTGGTGCGATGAGCGAGCTGTCGTGCCCGCACTGCGGGCAACGTCTTCGTAGCGAATGGATGCGATGCCCGGGCTGTCGCGAGCTCGTGTCGGAGATGACCGCGACGCCGGCGGAGCCGGCGGCGACCGACGGGTCGCCGTGGCGTGTCGTCGGAACGATCGGTATCGGACTGGCGCTGATTTTTCTGGGCGCCGTCCTGCGCAGCTCGCGGGCAGAGAGTGCCACGGCGGTGAGCGCCTCGCTCGCGAATTCCCAGCCGCGGCGAGCAGCGGCGGTGGACGCGCGGCCCGTCGATACTGCGGTGCTCGCCCAAAACGAGAGCCTGGATTCACAGCGCGCCGGGTATCACGCCTACGCCGGCGGTGACTTGAACGCCGCGCTCCTGCACTATCAGCAGGCCGTCTACTCGAACCCGGAGGATCCGGAAGCGCGTAACAACCTTGCCCAGGTGCTGGTCCGCCTCAACCGCGTGTCCGAGGCGCTGCCGCACTTCGACGAGGCCATTCGCCAGGATTCGCAGAAGTGGGCCTACCGCTTCAATCGCGCTCGCGCCTACGCGCAGATCGAGCGGCTCTCGGATGCCGTCACCGACTACCGCGCGGCCGCTGCGTTGTTTCCGGAAGACTACGCCACCTACTACAATCTCGGGCTCATTCTGCTGAAGACCAAGGCGTATCCCGAGGCGGCGACGGCCTTCGAGCGCGCCGTGGCGCTCGCACCAGGCGAGCCGAGCTTTTTGATCAGCCTGGGTACCGCATACGTCGCTGCCGAGCAGCTCGATCGCGCGAAGACCGCGTTCGAGCAGTTCCTCACGCTGGCGCCAAACGGTGCCGAGGCGCCCAAGGTCCGCCAGTTGCTCGAGGCGCTCACCGCCGCCGCGGCGTCCTGATCCAGGCAGCAGCGATCCGCTGCCTCGACTCGACACTCACGTGAGTTGAGGGAGGCAGTTTCTGCTGTGCTCCGCGGCAGTCGCCATCGCAGTTATTGCGAGTGACCAGGATCGTGCCAGCGGCGACCTGCGCGCTGGCGCGGCCTTTTGCGCCGAAACTGACTAATTCTCCGCGGGCCGGCGGCTTGCACCACTCGGCAGCATGCAGCCGCCGATTCACCATACCCAAACAGGATTCACGCTCATCGAGATCGTGGTCGCGACGACGCTCGTGGCGACGGCTGTGGCCGCGCTCGCGCAGCTGATTGCCATCGGCGCGCGCCAGGCTGTGGCCAATCGCCGGGCACTCGAAGCGATCGTCGCGGCGGAGAGCAAGCTGGAGGAGCTGAGGGCGCTGTCCTGGACCTTCAGCCTGGAGAACCTCTCGCCCTCGCCGCCCGGCGCGCTCGACAGCGACGTGTCGGGGTTTTTCGACCGTACTGGTGCACTGACCAGACGCTGGGCGATTGCGCCGCTTGGCGCTGATCCGAATACACGCACGATCAGCGTCTGCGCGTATCGTCTCCTCGCGAGCCCGATTGCCGAGGCGTGCGTCACCACCGTTCGCACGAGACGGCCATGAGGCGCCAATCACCAGCGCGTGCCGCGCGCCAATGCGCAGGCTTCAGTCTGGTGGAGCTAATGGTTGCGACGGCCGTGCTCGTTGCGGTCGCCAGCGCCGTCGGTGGTCTCGCGGTGGCGCTGCAGCGCGGGTTCGATCGCAGCCTCGCGTCGGGCGAGTTGTCGGCGCGGGCGCGCAGCGGTCTCACGGCGCTCCTTGCCGAGCTACGAGACGCGGGCAGCGGTGTCGCGCTCGCGCCGCCGATGCAGAATCTCACGACGGTATGGCCGGTCGTGCTTCCCGCCCGCTCGTTGACCGATCCGCGTCGGTTGGCGCCGTTCACAGCCGTCACCGTTATCCGTGCCAGCGGCGCGCAGGCGGTCCTGAGTGAAGCTGCCGACGCCGGATCGGCTGTCGTTCGCATCGATGCGGCGGCGCCTTCCGTCAATCAGGACGGCACGGGCGGGTTCGGCGCCGGCGATCGTGCGGTGATCTTCGATGCCGCGCGAGCCGAGGAGGTCGGGATTGCCGCCTCCGCAGCAGGAAGCTGGGTGCTCGCGTTGTCGGCGCCGCTCGCGACCGCGTTCGGAAGAGGGGCGGTCGTCGCGGCCGTCGCGCGCACGTCGTTCGGTCTGCGCACGGCGGCCGATGGGAGCTGGCGTCTCGTCCGGATTTCCGCGGGAGGCGCCGAACAGCCCGTGCTCGATGCGGTCGCGCGATTCGAAGTGTCGTTGTGGGGTGTCGGGGCCCCGCCATTTTCGCCAGACGCGATGGTGGAGCTCACGGGCGACCTCCTGAGCGATGGTCCCTGGCTGTCTGGCGCGGCAGGGCCGGATCCCTACGACGCCGACCTCCTGCGCGTCCGTCGAGTGGATCTGCTCCTGCACCTCGACCCGGCCGTTCCCGCCTTGCGTGCGTTTGTGCCGAACCTCGATCTTGGCGCGAGCGCGACCGTACGGAGTCGCTAGCGATGCGCGACCGAGGCATTGCACTCGTCATCACGCTCATCGCAATCGCGATGTTCTCGGCGCTGGGGCTCGGCGTCGTGCTCACCACATCGGCCGAGCGTCTTACCATGGGCAACTTCGACGACTCGGTGCACGCGCTCAACGCGGCCGACGCGGCGCTGGAGCTGGCGGTCAACGAGCTGGGTCGCATCGAGGACTGGAACGCGGTCCTCACCGGCGTCCAGCTGTCGCCGCTCATCGACGGCTTGCCGTCGGGGACGCGCACCGCTGGCGCCACGACAATCGATTTGACCACCCTGACCAATCAGCTCACGTGCGGGCGGCCCACCGCCTGTTCCGATGCGCAGATCGGCGCAACCAGCGCCGAGCGTCCGTGGGGAACGAACAACCCGCGCTGGCAGCCGTTCGTCTACGGATCGCTCAGGGCCTTCATTGGCGCTCCCGCGACAGCGCGCGACATCTACGTCATCGTCTGGGTCGGCGACGATGCCCGGGAGATCGACGGCGACCCGCGGGTCGATGGCGGGGCCCCTGCGGGTGAGGGACGCGACGTCCTCCGTCTGCGCGCCGAGGCGTTCGCCGCGGGCGGCTCGCGGCGGGCGGTGGAAGCCGACCTTGCCCGCCTCTGTACGGATGCCGGTGGTGTTCGCGTCTGCATTCCCGGCATTCATGTGCAATCGTGGCGCGTTCACACACGAGCTGTTCCTTGACGCTGATCGAGATGCGCCGTACGATCGAGAGTGGCGCGTACCCCCGCGGAACGACAATGAAACTACTGCACGTCGCAACCATCGCTGGACTGCTCGTCGCGACTCCGGTCGCTGCCACTTCTCAAACGCTGGCATCGGTGGCGCGCGCCGAAGAGGCTCGGCGCAAGGCGATCACCAAGCCGGCGAAGGTCTATACCAACGCCGACCTGCGCGCGGACATCACCGCGACGCCGAGCGGCAACGCCAGCTCGGGCGTGCCCGAGCCGTCGTCTCAGGTGCCCTCGCTCAACCTGCCTGGCGGCAAGAGCGGGGCGCCGGCGGAAGCGCCGGAAAAGGATCAGGCCTACTGGAGCGGCCGCATCAACGCCGCGCGCCAGGCGCTCGAGCGCAGCCGGATCTTTGCCGACGCGCTTCAGAGCCGCATCAACGCGCTCACGACCGACTTCGTCAACCGCGACGATCCGGCGCAGCGTGCCCAGATCGAGCTCGATCGCCAGCGATCGCTCAGCGAGCTCGATCGCGTGAAGCGCGAGATCGCCGAGCAGACGAAAGCCATCGCCGACATCGAAGAAGAAGCACGCAAGGCTGGCGTCCCGCCCGGCTGGCTGCGCTGAAGGCCAGGAACGACGAACAAGAACTGGGAGGCCGAGCTGTCTGCTCGGTCTCCGCAAGCCAACCCGACAACCGACTGAAACAATGAGTGGAAGCAACGGCTCGTGTTCCTAGTTCTTCGTTCCTAGTCGTTCGCCAATGACTCCCCTCATCCTCCTCGTCGAAGACAAGGATTCTCTGCGCGCGATGCTGCGGCATGCTCTCGAGTCGCAAGGGCATCGCGTGGCGGAAGCGCGCGATCAGACCGAGGCGGTGGAGAAGCTTCGACAGGATCCGCCGGCGCTCGTGCTTTCCGACCTTCGCCTGCCGGTCGGCGACGGCTTCGGCGTGCTCACCGCGGCCAAGGACGTCGACCCCGAGATGCCGGTGATCGTGATGACCGCGTACGGCGGCATCCAGGACGCGGTGACGGCGATGAAGGAAGGCGCAATGGACTTCCTCGCCAAGCCGGTCGATCCCGATCATCTGCTGCTGCTCGTGCAGCGCGCGCTCGAGCAGCGCCGGCTGATCACCGAGTATGCGCTGCTCAAGGAGGAGCTCGCGCAGCGGCGCGGCGCGCCCGTGATCATCGGCGAATCGCCGGCGATGAAGCAGATCTCGCAGGCGGTGCAGCGTGCGGCCGGGACCGATACCACGGTGCTGCTCGAAGGGGAGAGCGGCACCGGGAAGGAGCTCTTCGCGCGCGCGCTCCACGCCCTCAGCGGGCGGGCGAACGGCCCGTTTGTCGCGATCAATTGCGCGGCAATCCCCGACACGCTGCTCGAGGCGGAGCTCTTTGGCTACGAGAAGGGCGCGTTCACCGGCGCGACCCAGCGCAAGCTGGGGAAGTTCGAGGTCGCCAACCGCGGCACGCTGTTTCTCGACGAGATCGGCGAGCTGCCGTTGCAGGTGCAGGGCAAGATCCTGCGCGCGCTCGAGGAGCGGACGTTCGATCGGCTCGGCGGGATCTCGCCCATCAAGATCGACGTGCGCGTCGTCGCGGCCACGAATCGCGTTCTCAAGCAAGCGGTGGCGCTGCGGCAGTTTCGCGAGGACCTGTTTTTTCGGCTCTCGGTGTTTCCCATCACGGTGCCGCCGCTGCGCGGGCGCGCCGAAGACGTCCCGATTCTGGCGCGGCACTTCATCGAGCGCGGCTGTCGCGAGCTGGGAAAGGGCCCGCTCGCCCTGGCGCCGAGCGCCCGCGAGGCGCTGCTCTCCTATCCGTGGCCGGGCAACGTGCGCGAGCTGCAGAATTGCCTGGAGCGTGCCGTGATTCTCGCCGACGGCGACACGATCCATCCGCGCCATTTGAGCCTCACGCCGCTCCTGCCGGCGCAGCCCGACTCGACGCTCGCCAATCTCGACACCTCCGGAACCCTTGCCGACGTCATGGGCCGCGCCACCGAGGCGATCGAGCGCCTCGCCATTTCGCGCGCGCTGCGTGAAGCCAACGGCGACGCCGCCCGCGCCGCGGATCGGCTGCAGGTCGGGTTCAGGGCGCTGACCGAGAAGATGAAGCAGTACGGCATTTGAGAGGGTGCCTGGTGCCCGGAATTTTCGATGACGCTGCCTGGGTGCTCTGTGCTTCGTGCCAAGTGAGACCGGCCTGTTTTTTCTGTCCGCGCTCCGTGCGGTGGCGTTCGCAGAGCACCCAACACTGACGCACCAGAGCACTAGCACCCAGCACCACGCACCCAGGCACCGTAGGCACCTTTAGGCACTCCAGGCACCATCCCCAAGGCGGTCAGGGCTTCTTTACGCCGATCGCCCTTACCGCCGCCCTGAGTTCCTTTTCCGTCACGTCCTTCAGCGTCGTCGTTGCTCCGATCCCGGTTGCGACGACGAAGTGAAGCGTGCCTTCGACGATTTTCTTGTCGTGTGCGACCGCGCCGACGATCTCCTTGCACGACAGGTCGGCAACCGGCGGAAGGGGACCGAGGCTCGCGACGAGCGCGGCGAGGCTCTGCTGCGCGGCCGGCGGGGTGACACCTCGCGAGACGCCAAGCTGCATCGCTGCGAGCATGCCATAGGCCACCGCCTCGCCGTGCCGGAAACGTCGGTACTTGGTGACGGCCTCGAGCGCGTGGCCGATGGTGTGGCCGAAGTTCAGGATGCGGCGCAGGCCCGCTTCGCGCTCGTCAGCGGAAACGATCTCGCCCTTGATGCGGCACGATTCGGCAACCACATGCGCCAGCACCGCTTCGTCACGCGCGAAGAGCGACGGCAGCGAGGTCTGCAGCCGTTCGAAGAGCGGCGCACTGGCGATGATGCCGTACTTGGCGATCTCGTAGACGCCGGCGCGAAACTCGCGGCGCGGCAGCGTGGCGAGCACCGCCGGATCCGCGACGACCAGTCGCGGCGCGTGAAATGCGCCGATCAGGTTCTTGCCAAGCGGGTGATTGATGCCGACCTTGCCGCCGATGGCGCTGTCGACCTGCGCCATCACCGTCGTCGGGATCTGCACGAGACGCACGCCGCGCAGGTAGGTCGCGGCCGCGAAGCCGACGAGATCGCCGATCACGCCGCCGCCGACGGCAATCACCACCGTTGAACGATCGGCGCCGGCCGCGAGCAGCCCTTCGTAAACGCGGCCAACGGTGACGGCGTTCTTGAAACGCTCGCCGTCCGGCACGAGGATCGGCGCCGCCGCGTTCACGCGTCGAAACGCGTCGCCGTGCAGCTGCCACACGACGGGACTCGACACGATGATGCGGCTCGAGCCGAGACCGGATTGATCGAGCAGTCGCGGCAGCGAGGCGAGCGTGCCGGATCCGATGATGACGGGATACGCCCCCGCGGCCGCCGCGACCTCGAAGCGGGTAGGCGGCAGCAAGCGAGTGGTAGGATAGCACTCTGCCTTTCGAGACCGATTTCCTGGTGATCGGGAGCGGCATCGCAGGTCTGCGCGCCGCCCTCGATCTCGCGGCGCACGGCCGCGTCGTAATGCTCACCAAGGCCGATCCCACCGACAGCAACACCGGCCACGCGCAGGGCGGCATCGCCGCCGCCGTCGGGCCGGAAGATTCGCCGGAGGAACACTTCGCCGACACCATGGCCGCCGGAGACGGCTTGTGCGAAGAGAGCGCAGTGCGCGTGCTGGTGGAGGAAGGCGTCGGATACGTCGAGGAGCTCATCACTTGGGGCGTCCGGTTCGACCGCGACGGCAGTGGCGCGCTCGCGTTTGGCCGCGAGGCCGCGCACCGCGTGCGCCGCGTGCTGCATGCGCGCGATGCCACCGGCCGCGAAATCAGTCGTGTCTTGTGGAACCGCGTCTCATCCGACGCGCGCGTCACCGTGCTCAACCACACCCGTGCAACGGCCATTGACGTGCGCGGCGGCGTCTGCACGGGTGCGCGCTTCGAGAGTGTCCGCGAGTCGCGCGCCATCGCGGCGCGCGCGACACTCGTGGCCACCGGCGGCGCCGGCCATGTCTTCAGCGACACCACCAATCCGACGATCGCCACCGGCGACGGCATCGCGCTCGCCTGGCGCGCCGGTGCGCGCGTGGCCGATCTCGAGTTCGTCCAGTTCCATCCGACGGCGCTCGATGTGCCCGGCGCGCCGCGCTTTCTCCTGTCGGAGGCGCTTCGCGGCGAAGGCGCATGGCTCGTCAACGAGGCTGGCGAGCGCTTCATGGCCAGCTACGAGCCTGCCGGAGAGCTTGCGTCCCGCGATCTCGTCGCCCGCGCCATCGTCCGCGAGCGCGCGCGGACGGGCGAGCCGGTCTATCTGACGCTGCAGCATCTCGATCCCGACTGGGTGCACGTGCGATTTCCGACGATCGCGGCGGTGTGCCGGGCGGCTGAACTCGATCTCGCGCGCGATCGCATTCCGGTTGGACCAGCGGCGCACTACATGATGGGCGGCATCGAGACCGATGTCTGGGCGCGTACGTCGCTTCCCGGGCTCTATGCGGCCGGCGAGGCCGCCTGCACCGGTGTCCACGGCGCCAACCGGCTGGCCAGCAACTCGTTGCTCGAAGGGCTCGTGTTCGGCGCACGGGCGGCTAGGGCCATGTTCGACCCTCCGGCGCAGGGAGCCATGGAGAACACGCGGGTCTGGCCTGGGCACGAAGGCGACCAGCCGGACGACGCCGGGCCGTACGATCCTGTTTCCGATGCCGACATTCAGCGGCTGATGTGGAGAGACGTCGGCCTCTCGCGCAGCGCCGCTTCGCTGCGCGGCGCAATTGACGTCCTTGGCGGCTCGCGCGCGCCCTCGACCCTCGCGACTGTGGGGTGGCTCATCGCCCGCGCCGCGCTGCGCCGCGAAGAGTCGCGCGGCGGCCATTACCGCGAGGATTTCCCGCGCAGGGACGATATACACTGGAGGTTTCACATCGCCGAAGGAAACCCGTCTGCGCATGGCTGACAAATCCAAATCGACCGAGCCGTTCGTCACCGAAATTACCCCTCAGTCCACCGACTTCTCGCGCTGGTATCTCGACGTCGTGCAGAAGGCCGAGCTCGCCGACTATTCGCCGGTCAAGGGCTGCATGGTCATCAGGCCGTACGGATACGCCATCTGGGAGCACATCCAGCGGGAGCTCGATGACCGCATCAAGGCGACGGGCCACGTCAACGCGTATTTCCCGCTCTTCATTCCCGAAAGCCTGCTTATGCAAGGAGGCCGAGCACGTCGCAGGGCTTTGCGCCGCAGGTGGCATGGGTCACCAAGGGCGGCACCGAGGAGCTCGAGGAGAAGCTGATCGTCCGCCCCACGTCCGAGACGATCATCGGCGTGATGTACCAGAAGTGGATTCAGTCGTGGCGCGACCTGCCGGTGCTGATCAACCAGTGGGCCAACGTCGTCCGCTGGGAGAAGGTCACGCGGCCATTCCTCCGGACGACGGAATTCCTCTGGCAGGAAGGGCATACCGCTCACGAGACCGCGGAGGAGGCGCAGGAGGAGACACTCAAGATTCTGGCGCTCTACAAGGATGTCTGTGAGAACGTGCTCGGCATTCCGGTCATGGATGGCCAGAAGAGCGAGAGCGAGAAGTTTGCCGGCGCGTCGCGCACCTATTCGATCGAGGCGCTGATGGGCGACGGCCGCGCCCTGCAGGCCGGCACCTCACACAACCTCGGGCAGAACTTCGCGAAGGCGTTCGAGATTAAGTTCCAGGGCCGCGACAAGTCCCTGCAATACGTCTGGACGACGTCGTGGGGCGTGACCACGCGGCTCATCGGCGCCGTGATCATGGCGCACGGCGACGACAGCGGCCTCGTGCTGCCGCCCAAAGTGGCGCCCTGGCAGGTGGTGATCGTGCCGATCCCGCGCGGCAACTGGAAGGAAACGGTGTTGCCGAAGTGCGAGGCGATTCGCGACGAGCTCAAAGCCGCCGGGATTCGCGTCCGGCTCGACAGCGACGAGAGCACAGACGCCGGGCTGGAAGTTCGCCGAATACGAGATGCGGGGCGTGCCGCTGCGCCTCGAGATTGGGCCCAAGGACATCGAGAAGAGCTCGGTTTTCGCCGCCCGGCGCGACACGCGCGAGAAGCAGTCGCTGCCGATGGAGGGACTTGCCGCGCGCGTGCGCTCGCTGCTCGACGAGATTCAGGCGTCGCTGCTCGCGCGGGCGCGGAAGTTCCGCGAGGAGCATACGAGCCGTACGTCGTCGTATGACGAGTTCAAGCAGATCATGGAGGGCCGCCCGGGCTTCGTGATCGCGCCGTGGTGCGAGACGGCGCAGTGCGAGGCGGAGATCAAGGCGGAGACGCAGGCGACGGTTCGCAACATCCCGTTCGGCCAGGGTACGCCGAACGAACCGTGCATCAAGTGCGGGAAACCCGCCACGGTATACGCCTGGTTCGCGAAGGCGTACTAGCGCGCTCGCGTTGCGCGCGCGGTTCGGTGGGCGCCTATGCCGCGCTCGGGCATATGCCTACGGTGGGCGCCGTCGCTGTGCTCGGGCGTGGGTCATCGGTAGCCCGCCCACCGGCCCACGGCGCGCCGCGCACCAACGGCACGGCGAAAAGCCGCCCACCGAAGACCCACCACCGGCCCACGCCGAAGCCGCCCACGCAAGCCCACGGCGCTAGCGAAGTCGGAGCCGCCCACTGAACGCCAACCGCCGGCAAAAGAAAAGGGCGGGCACCCCGAAGGGGGCCCGCCCTTTGTGTTTGCCCGCCGGCGCCCTACTGCAGCCTGACCGTCATCGCCGCGCGACGATTGAGACGGCGCGTCTCTTCGCGCGAGTTGTCGTGCTTGGGCCGCTCTTCTCCGTAGCTGACGGTGTTCAAGCGGGCCGCGGCCACACCGCGGCTGGTGAGGTAGTCCCTCACGGCATTCGCGCGCCGTTCGCCCAGCGCCAGGTTGTACTCGGCCGTGCCGATGTTGCAGGTGTGCCCTTCGACAGTCAGCCGCAGGGTGTTGTCTTCCTGCATCGCCTTGATCGCGTCGTCCAGGATGCGCGTGGCTTCGGGCCGCAGCGTGTAACGGTCGAAGTCGAAGTGCACGTCCTCGAACGTGTATTCCTTCCTCGCGGGGGGCACGCACTGTATCGTGATCGTGTCGCTCGCCGTCCCACCTTTGCCGTCGTTAACCGTCACGGTGACCGGAATCGATCCGGGCTGCTTCGGACAGGTAAAGACGTCTGCCGCTCGGCCGGATTGGCGAACGAGCCCGACGGCGCGCTCCACTTATAGGCGAGGGTGTCGCCATCCGGATCGTTGGCGTCCGCGGTGACCGTGGACGTGCTGCCGATTCGACGACGCACGGTTCGCAGCGCGCCTTGACGGTGGGCGGCCGATTCGCCGGCGCCGGGGGAGGCGTCGGTGGCGGTGGCGGTGGTGGCGGCGGCACGTAGATGCGCACGCCCGGATGCCAGCCGATTCGTACCTGATTGCCCCACAGGTCGTACCATTCGTCCTGCGTGAACTGAGCGCCAGCAATGTCCTCGCGATTCGTCGTGTTCAGGCCGTACGAAAAGCCCCAACCGACGAAGAAGCCGTTTCGTGCCTGGTATGTGAACCCGATTTCGAAGTCGATGGGGCTGTCAACTTCCCAGCTCTGTGGAAAATTCAAGAACCGGCCGGTCGAGGGGGTGTTGAGCGTTATTTGATTGTCGAAGTATGACTCGCCATGCAGTTCGGCGGTGACGCGGAATGTTCCGCGGCTCGGGAAACCCGGCGCCGAAACCCCAGTGAATCCATCGCTCAGATCGAACTCGTCGGGATCACCGCGGTGCAAGTAACCGCCAAACGCCGACAGCTCGACCCTGCCCGCTCGCTTCGCCACTGACGATGCCGTCGATCCCGAAGTCGATCTTGCCGGTGCCGATGCCGTCGTCGGTATCGGCTGTGGGGAATGTGAAGAACCCCGCGCACGGCCACCGCGGCCCGCTGCTGCCGCCATGGCGAGGCGAGATTGAACTTGCCCCCGACGCGTGATGTCGCCGAACCCCGTTTGCCACCCATCATTGATGAACGGGTTATCCATCGGCGTTCCGAGCGACGGAACCAGCGCGCCAGGGCGCCGGTCGGCATCGATGCGCCGCTGCGCGTCGATCGAGCCGAAGAACTCGAGCTGGTCGGTCGCCCCGAAGGCGAAGGTGCCGCGGAAGTTCGAGATGTCCGAGAATGGCCTCCGTCCGGTCCCAGTTCGTCCGGTAGAAGCTGAACGACCACCTACGCCTTTCGGCAGAACCTCGCCGGTCGGGACGTACCAAAGACCGGTGTCTCCAATGACGGTCGTTAGTGGCCGGGCGGGTCTCAGAGTCGGATGGCGGTGGAGGGCTCTGTGACTGTGAAGCACCCTGACTGCCTTGGGTCTGTGCCCATGCCTGGGACGAGATCAAGGCGCAGAGCGCCATGCCCGTGGCCAGCTGGCGAAGGGCTCTCATAAAGGGCCAACCTCCACAGGAAAACGGGCGGAGCGGTCGCACGAGCCCCATGGTAGGACCGCTACCGCCACTAAGTCAAACTTAACAGTAAGGTTGTGCTGCACGGCGCGTGCAGAAATGACGAACTCAGCCGTGTTATGACTCGTCCTCGTTCGCGTTTCTTCCCGAAGATCCACGCCACGCGCGATGCTGATCACGTAGAGGGCCGTCATCGAAGCCGCCATGATGATCTGCGGCACCATGCTGCCGTCCGGCGTCACGATGGCGGAGACGACGAAAAAGATCAGCAGCGCGTAGCTGAAGTTCTTCGCCAGGAAGCCCGCAGTGACGATGCCAAAGCGTGCAAGCACGAAAACCAGCATCGGCAGCTGGAACATCGAGTCCCATGGCGAGCATCAGCTTGACGTAGAGGCCGAAGATCGGCTCGACGCGCGGCATGAACTGCAGGGTGTCACCGGAGAAGCTGGCGAAGAACTGCCACGCAAACGGGAACAGGATGTAGTGCGAGAACGCGGCGCCGGCAGATGAAGAGCGCCGGACGCAAAAAACACAAACGGCATCGCGAACTTCTTTTCGTTGGCGTACAGGCCCGGCGCGATGAACAGCCAGACCTGCCAGCATCACGTAAGGCGAGGAGATCATACAGCCCGCGAGTGCGGCGATCTTGAGATAGAGAAAAAACGCCTCTCCCGGCTCGGTGTAGATCAGGGTGTGATTGGGGACGTCGGCGGCGAGCCGCGCGAAGACGAAGATCGTAGATGTGCTTGACGAAGGCGAACGCGATCAGGAACCCGACGAGCAGCGCGAGCACGGCGTGGGTGATGCGCTTGCGGAGCTCGTCGAGATGCTCCAGAAACGTCATCCGCGCCTTCGGTGGGTTCGTCGATCTCGGCGCTCTCGCCGGTAAACGGCGACGAACGCGTCAAACTCTTCGGCTCGGCGCGATCTCGGTTCGGTCGAAGTGCACAGCGCCATCGGCGACGCGAGCTACTGGCGAAAGTCGGGTTTCGCGAGCGCGGCACGGCGCCTCGTCCACGGTGGTTCCCGCCGGCGGCGCCGCCGGCGGGGGCGCGGCCGGTCTTTTTGTTCCTCGAGCTTGATCTCCTGCTCGAGGGTGTTCTGCAGGTCGGCGGAGGCGCGCTTGAACTCGTTGATGCTCTTGCCGAGCGATTTTCCGAGCTCCGGCAGCTTCCGGGGGCCGAAGATGATGAGCGCGATCACCAGAATGATGATCAGCTCGGGCATGCCGATGGAACCAAACATGGTGCTCTCCCTGAGAGTTTCCGGAGCGAGAACGGTCGAAATTTCGAGTATAGAAACCGGCGGCGGCGACCGGTCAAGGCGTCCGGCCCCGAAAAATGCCCGGAAATCATTGCGACGCTGGCTTTAGTCTGTTAGCATCCGATCATGCGCAAGTATCAGTCGCTGACTGCCGCTACCCTCGCCATTCTTCTGTCGGCCCTGGCCGGCGGCGTATTCGGACGGAGCGCGCTGGCGACCGAAGATCCTGCCCGATCACTACAAGACGTTTACTGCCGCGCTCGACGCGATTCAGCGCCAACTACGCGGAGCCGGTCGAATCCGATCGGCTCGTCTACGGCGCCATCAACGGCATGCTGCAGACGCTCGATCCGCATTCGAGCTTCATGGATCCGAAGTCGTACGCGCGCATGCGCGAGCAGCAGGAGGGCCGCTACTATCGGCCTCGGGCTCTCGATCGTCACCATCGACGGCGATATCACGATCTCGCGCGTCTTCGAAGGCTCGCCCGCCTATCAGCAGGGCGTCCGCCGCGGAGACGTGATCGCGAGATCGAAGGCGAGAGCGCAAAGGGCTGGACCACCGACGAAGCCGTGCGCAAACTGCGCGGCCCGCAAGGGCACGTTCGTCAACGTCGGCATTCGCCGCAAGGGACCTCGACGAGCTGATCCCGATGCGCGTCATGCGCGACGAGATCAGCATTCCGAGCGTCAAAGCCGCGTTCATGATCGACTCCGCAAACCGGCTACGTGAAGGTCGAGGATTTCGCCGAGCACACCGACGAAGATCTCGGCAAGGCGCTCGACGAGATGACGGCGAAGGGCATGAAGCGCCTGGTGTTCGATCTGCGCGGCAATCCCGGCGGACAGCTCGATCAGGCGATTCGCATCACCAACCGCTTCGTGCCCAAGGGCTCGATGATCGTCTACACGCGCGGCCGAGTGAGCAACTCCGATCAGGACTACCGCGCGATGGACAACGGCGACCATCTGGAACTGCCGATGGTGGTGCTCGTCAATCGCAATAGCGCGAGCGCCTCGGAAATCGTCTCGGGCGCGCTGCAGGATCACGATCGCGCGTATGTCGTCGGCGAAACCACGTTCGGTAAAGCGCTGGTGCAGTCGGTTTATCGCGTGAGCCAGGGAGCCGGGCTTGGCGCTGACCACCGCGCGCTACTTCACGCCCAGCGGCCGCATGATTCAGCGGCCGTGGGACGGCACGTTCGACGAGTACCTCACGCTACACGCTCAAGGAGCAGGGCGAGCGCCAGCACATCGGCGGATCAATTGAAGTACACGCTCGCCGGCCGCAAGGTGTACAGCGGCGGCGGCATCGAGCCCGATAAGCGGTTCGATGGACCGATCGAGGGCTTCAGTCCGACGCGGTTCGGCCGCACGCTCTTTGCGCGACAGTTGTTCGCCAGCTACGCCGAGCAGTTCACTGCCGAGGGCGACACGCGTCCCGGCGCGCAGGGCAAGAACCGCCGCGTCCTGCGCAAGGGCTACGCCGTAGACGACGCGATGGTCGAGGACTTCAAGGAGTTCGTCATCGGCCGCAAGGTCATGATCGACGAGGCGTCCTGGACGAAGGACAAGGACTTCATCCGCGCGATGATCCGCTACGAGATCGATGTGCCGCTGTTTTCGGTGGCCGTCGCGCAGCAGCACTTGATCGAAGTCGACCCGCAGGCCAAATTTGCGCTCACGCAGTTTCCCGAAGCGATCAAGCTCACGGAACTGACGCGCGACTCGCACCAATCGCGTGGGGCAGTAGTTCTTCAGGGTTCAGGGTCGGGTTTCAGGTTTGCGGTTGTAGGCTCGAGGTTGTGGCTGAGCTTGGATTGTCGTGCGTCCAAGCCTGTGGCCCAACCGCGATCCGAGAGCCTGTCCAGTCGACTCGTAACCATCGTCCGCCAGCCGTTATTTAGGGCACCCAGCCCCTAAATGTTGCGTTACCATTACGCCTTGCCACAATGGGCTGGGCTTGCTAGACTGCGCGTCGTCGCCGTATCCGGTACACGGACGAACGTAGAAGCAGAGCCAGGAACTCGGAACGCGGATTGCTCAGGAAAACGAAGCAAAATCGAAGAAAAGCGGTCGCACCCTCCCAGCGCGCGATCGATTTCAACGGGTCCCAGGTCGATGCCGGATCCGGGCGGAGGCCGCGGCGCTCCCGCTCGAATCGATGCGACGCCACTTTCGTTCTCGGTTCTTCGTTCGTAGCTCCACGTTCCTATAGCGAAGACTCCCATGCGCCTTGAACGTATCGAAATCGCCGGTTTCAAGTCCTTCTCCGATCGCGCGGAGCTGTCGTTCGACCAGGGCGTCACAGCCATCGTCGGGCCCAATGGGTGCGGCAAGAGCAACGTCGCCGACGCCATCACCTGGGTGATGGGCGAGCAGAGCGCCAAGAGCCTGCGCGGCGACAAGATGGAGGACGTCATCTTCAGCGGCTCCGACGCGCGGAAGCCAACAGGGACCGCCGAAGTCCGCTTGCGCTTGAGCGGTGTCGCGATCACGCCGGCCGCGTTTCCTCCTGGAAGCGCGGTGCCGTTTGCCGCCCCCACCGATCTGCGGCAGCGTCACGAGCCGCCGCACGCAGGCCACGCCAATGGCAACGGCAACGGCAACGGCCACGACGCCGTCGCCGATCTGATGGAGTCGGTGCGCGAGGTCGAGCTCACCCGCCGCCTGTATCGTTCCGGCGAGAGCGAATACCTCATCGACGGTCAGATCTGCCGATTGAAGGACATCCACGAGCTCCTGATGGACACGGGGCTCGGGGCCAAGGCCTACTCGATCATCGAGCAGGGCAAGATCGGCATGATCCTGAGCTCGCGGCCGACCGATCGCCGGCAGTTGATTGAAGAAGCCGCGGGCATCACGAAGTACAAGGCCCGCCGGCGCGCCGCCGAGCTCAAGCTCGAGGCCGCGCAGCAGAACGTCACGCGGATCGACGACATCGTTTTCGAGGTCGAGAAGCAGCGCGGATCGCTTCAGCGCCAGGCGGCAAAAGCGCGGCGCTACGCGCGGCTCCGCGACGAGATGCGGCGCTGGGAAAAGGTCCTCTTCGCCCGCCGGTATCGGGCGTTGGGCGAGCTGATTGAATCGGCTCGCGCGCGTCTCGCCGACGCGCGCGAACACGAAGCCGCCGCCCAGGCCCGGCTCGCGGAGGTGGAGAACGAGCTCGCACGCCTTCGCATCGAGCTTGCCGAGGCGGAAGGCGCCGCGTCGCGCGTGCGCGAGACGGCGCACGCGCGCGAGCTCGAGATCAACCGCCGCCAGCAGCAGATCGCACTCGATGCGCAGCAGGCTGACATGCTGCAGGCGCGCAGCGCCGAGCTCGACGCCGAGCGTACCGGGCCTCGAGGCGCGGCGCGAGCCTGAGCGTCTCGCCCTAGAGGAGCGGCGCGGCGCCGCCATCGAAGCCGAACGGGCGCGCGACGAAGCGGCGGCGATTGCCGCCGACGCCGCGGACGCGCATGCCCGCGCGCAACAGCTGATCGAGGGCGCCGAGGACGAAGTCGAACGGGCGCGCGGCGAAACTTACGCCGTGATGAACACGGTCACCGCGCTCAAAGCCGCCCTCGAATCGGCGGGCGCACATCGCGATCGCACCGCGACGACGCTCGCCCGGCTCGACGTCGAAGCGGCGGATCTGAGAAGCGAATACGAACGTGCCCGGAACGCACGCGGCGGCGCCGCCGACGCGCTTGCGCACGCGCACGAGGCGCTCGATGCGACGAAGATTGCGCGCGCGGCGCGCGAATCGGAGCTCGCCAGCGCGCGGCTCGAGCACGAATGGCGCGCGCGCGACGTCCGGTCACGCGAGCACGAGCTCGCGGCGCTCACCGCACGCCTGCGATCGCTCGAGGAGCTCGACGCGCACCGCGCGGGATTCAGCGACGCGGCGCGTATGGTGCTGGTGCAGGCCAACGGCCGCGTCGGCCAGCTGGGGGCGCTGGCCGACGTGCTCGACGTCCAACCCCAGTACGAGCGCGCCGTTGAAGCATGCCTCGGCGAGCTGCTGCAGCACGTTCTCGTCCGCCGTCACGAACACGCGGCTGCCGGTCTCTCGCTCGTGCGGCAGGAAGACGCCGGACGCTGCGGCTTTGTCGTCGTCGAGGCCGATCACGCCGATGGGTCGGGCGCAATGCGATCGGCTGGCTCGATCCCGGACCCCGTGGCGCTTCCCGCCGGTGCCGTGAGGCTGTCAGATGTCGTCACGATCGGTAGCGAGTTCGACAGCGCGGTGCGGGCCGCCATCGGCGACGCGGTGATTGTCGACGGCTTCGACGCGGCGCGGGATCTGGCGCCGCGTATTCCACTCCCGGTCGCCACCATCGACGGCGACGTGCTGCATGGCGCGCATCTCGTCGCGGGCGGAGGCAAGGTCGAAGCCCGCGGCATCCTCGCGACCAAGCGTGAGATCAAGGAGCTGCGCGAGCGCGTCGTCGATCAGCGGGCCGAGCTCGAGCGTCTGGCCGCCGAGGCCGCGCAGTTCGAGCACGACATCGCCCAAGCCACCGCGGCGATCGCCGCGCTCACTTCCGAGTTGCACCGGCAGGAAAAGGGCATCGTCGCGGTCGAAGGACAACTCCAACGCGCCACGGAAGACGAGACGCGGTTGTCGCAGCGCTCCGACCTCGTCGCCACCGAGATGGCGCACGCGCGCGAGGAGATTGCGACGCTCGAGGCGAGGCAGGCCGAAGCGCGCGAGTCGATTGCGCGGCTCGACGAACAAAAGGTGGCGGCCGATGCCATCCTCGCCGACGCGCAGCGCAGGCTGGCGGAGACGCGTGAGTCTGCCGATGCGCTCTCGCGGCGTGCCGCCGAAGCACGCGCGGCGCACGCCGGGCTCGTCGAACGCAGCGCCGCCGTCACCGCCGATGTCGAGCGCATGCAGGAAGCGGCCGGCGATCTCGAGCGGCGCGTCGAAGCCTGCACTACCGACCTAAGCCTGATGCGTGATCAGCGCGAGCGGCTGTTGGCCGCGGTGCTGGAAGGCCATCGCCTCATGGACGACGACGTTCGTGCGCTCGAGACGCTCCGCGACGAGATGCGGGGCGCGGATGAGCGCGCCGGACAGCTGAAGCTGGTGAACGAGCAGCAGGAAGAGGTCATCCGTGACGCCCGCCGCTCGCTCGATGCCGTTCGCGCCTTGGCCGCCGAGCTCGACGTGACAAGGGCAACAGCCGAAGGCGATCTCAGCCATCTCGCACAGCAATGCCTCGACAGCGTCGCCGCGCCTCTGGACGACGTGAGAAGTCGAGGTTGAACAGATGGAAGCGGCAGGCGACGTCGAACCCGACGTGCAAGCGATTCGCGCCGCCGAGACACCGGACGCCGACGAGCTCGAGGAGCCGTCGGTCGCGGCAGACGAAGAGGCGCCGCCCAACGACCCACAGCTTGCCGCCCCGTCAGCCGTGGCGGCCCTGCCCGTCCGGATGACCGCGGAGGAAGCAATTGCCGAGCTGCGCGCGAAGATCGAGAAGCTCGGCCCGGTCAACATGATGGCGATCGAGCAGTTCACCGAGCTCGACTCGCGGCACACCTTCCTGACGACGCAGCGGAAGGACCTGATCGATTCGATTGCGCAGACCAACGAAGCGATCAAACGCATCGACGAGACCACCCACGCGCGGTTCAGGGAGGCGTTCACCGCCATCAACGCGAACTTCCAACAGACGTTCTCGACGCTGTTTGGCGGCGGGCGCGCCGGCATCACTCTGCTCGATGACAGCGATCCGCTGGAAAGCGGCATCGACATCGTCGCCTCGCCGCCGGGCAAGCGGCTCCAGAGCGTTCAGCTGCTCTCGGGCGGCGAGAAAGCGCTGACCGCGATTGCGCTGATGTTCGCGATCTTTCGCTACAAGCCGAGCCCGTTCTGCCTGCTCGACGAAATCGACGCGCCGCTCGACGACGCCAACATCGGCCGGTTCGTCGAAATGCTGCGCGGGATGATGGACCGGACGCAGTTCATCATCATCACCCACAACCGCAAGACGATGGAGATTGCCAACCGGCTCTACGGAGTCACGATGGAGGAACCGGGCGTTTCCAAGCTCATTTCCATCCAGTTGAACTGAACCTTCACCCCCGCCCATCCGTAGTATTTGGAGAGGTGGGGGTTCTTATGTACGCACGCGCCCGAAAACTGGCCGGTGCCGCCGCGATCGCCGTCTTCGCGCTCGGGCTAGCCGCCTGCGATATTGCGGTCAACGGAGACGGCGGCCTGGCCTTCGGCGTCGGCGCCCAGGCGAGGGATGAATGGACGCGCAGCTACAAGCTGGCGTCAGGCGGCCGCCTCGAGATCATCAACGTCAACGGCCAGATCAGCGCCGAGCCGTCGAGCGGCGATTCGGTGGAGATCCTGGCTGAGCGCACCGCAAAGGCCTCGTCCGAGGATGCCGCCAAGGACCTCCTGTCGCGAACGGAAATGCGCGAGGAGGTCGGCGATTCGCGCGTACGCGTCGAAGTGCGGGCGCCGCGGTGGAATGGTCCGGGCGGTCAGCAGATCAAGTGGACCATCAAGGTCCCGAAGGGCGTGGCCGTCGATCTGCGGACGACGAACGGCGGCGTCACGCTGCGCGGGCTGGACGGCGACATCCGCGCGCGTGCCACCAACGGCGGCATCAAGGGCAGGGCCCTGATCGCGTCGAACGTCGATGCCTCGGTCACCAACGGCGGCGTGGAAATCGAGCTGGCGAACGCCCCCTCGTCCGGGTCGATCGATCTCGAAAGCGTCAACGGCGGGGTCGAGCTCGCGCTTCCGAGCGAGTCGAAAGCGGATATCACGGCGCGCTGCGTCAACGGCGGCATCGCTGTCACCGGGTTGGAGCTGGAGATCGTCGGCGAGCAGACCCGCCGCAAGATTGAAGGCAAGTTGAACGGGGGCGGAGCGCGCGTCACGCTGGAAACGACGAACGGCGGCGTGCGCCTCACCCGGGCGACTACGTAGCGTAAGCCGCATATCGAGTGGCGCGGCCCCCGCCGCGCCACACCCTCCACACGCCGCGACGACCACCGGCCAACATCAAGCCGTTCTCTGACGTCGACGCCCTGCGTGCGGCCGTCGACGCGCTCACCCGCGAAGTGGCGGCGCTGACGCCGCGGCGCTGACGTGGTAGCCTGAAGCCCGACCGTCGTTCCTGCCCGCCACCAGGTGTGAACGACGGCCGTTCCGGGACGCGACCCACGACACGTGAACGAGGACAAGGCCAGCCGCTATCACCGCCTCCGCCGGCGAGCGGAGCTCGCCGGCACGATTGCTGCCGGCGCTTTCCTACTCGGCCTGCTCCTCACGACCGGTTCATTGCGCCTGCGCGAAGTAACCTCGATGCTCGGCAGTGCCGTCGCGCCAATGGGCTTCGAGGATATCGGCATGGCGGCGTCCTTCGCGCTGGGGCTCGGCATCCTCCTTCACCTCATCGAGCTGCCGTTCGCCTTCTACCAGGGCTACGCGCTCGAACATCGCTTTGGCCTGTCGCGACAGTCGCTGCTCGACTGGATCGGCGATCAGGTCAAGGCCGGAGCCATCGCTATCGTGTTCGCCATGCTTGGGGCGATGATCGTTTACGCCACGCTGCGCTGGTCGCCGGACTGGTGGTGGCTGATCTCGGCGTTCGTGTTCGCGCTCGCCACCGTCGTGCTCGTGCAGCTCGCGCCCGTCGTCATCCTGCCGCTGTTCTTTCGCTTCAAGCCGCTCGACCGTCCGACGCTCGTCGCCCGGCTCCTGGCGCTCGCCGCGAAAGCGAACACGCGGATTCGCGGCGTCTTCGAATGGACGCTGAGCGGGCACACGAGAAAAGCCAATGCCGCGCTCGCGGGCATGGGGGCGACGCGCCGCATCCTTCTCTCCGACACACTGCTCGCCGACTATTCCGACGACGAGATCGAGGTCGTGCTCGCGCACGAGCTCTCGCATCACGTGCATCACGATCTGTGGCGCGCGGTCGCGGCGCAGACGGTGCTGCTCGTCGCCGGCTTTTTCGTCGCCCATCTGGCGCTGCGGCAGTTGGCCGGTCCGCTGGCGCTGCGCGGCTACGATGACCCGGCAGGCCTGCCGCTGCTGCTCCTGGCCGGCGGCGCCTGTTCGTTTGCCTTCATGCCGCTCGCGAACGCGCTCTCACGGGCGCACGAGCGCCGCGCCGATCGCTATGCGCTGGACATGACGCGCCAGCCCGAGGCGTTCATCTCGGCGATGAAGCGGCTGGCGCAGCAGAATCTGGCCGAGGAGCATCCCTCGCGGCTGGTCCAGTGGCTGTTCTATTCGCATCCGCCGATTCGTGAGCGCATCGACTTTGCCCGGCGCTGGTCGGGCGTTGCATGAATGTTGCGGCGCTGATCTATTCTCTGGCCATGCTCCGCAGATTCTCCGCGCTCGCGCTCGCCGCCGCGCTCGTCTGGAGTGCTTCCGTGACCGGACAGACCCCGCGCAAGCTGAACGTGGCGCACCGCGGCGCCTCCGCCTACGCACCCGAGCACACCCTCAGCGCCTACCGGATGGCGCTGGAAATGGGCGCCGACTACGTCGAGCAGGATCTCGCGGTCACCAAGGACGGCGTCCTCATCTGCCTCCACGATCCCACGCTCGATCGCACCACCGACGTCGAGCAGCGTTTCCCCGATCGCTCGGCGACCGTCACGTGGGAGGGGAAGACAGTCAAATCGTGGCTCGCCAACGACTTCACGCTCGCCGAGATCAAGACGCTCGACGCCGGCTCCTGGTTCGATCCCAAGTTCAAGGGCGAGCGGATACCGACATTCGACGAGGCCGTGGCGCTGGTCAAAGGCAAAGCCGGGCTGTTTCCCGAGCTGAAGACGCCGGAGGTCTACGAAGGACGGACCGTCGACTTCGAGCAGCTGGTGGCCGCCGCGCTCGACAAGCACGGACTGCGCGGCGCCAAGGCCGACCCGAAGTCGCCGATCATCCTGCAGACCTTCAGCGAGTCGAGCGCGAAGAAGCTCGCGGCGATCAAGATCGGCGTCCCGGTCGTCCTGCTGCTCAACAACGAACGCAACTGGAGCTCAGCCGACAAGCTGCGCGCATGGAAGGGGATCGTGGACGGCTTCGGTCCGGCCAAGGACATCGTCCTGGGCAACCCGGATTTCGTGAAGTGGGCGCACGCCGAGAAGATGACTGTCGTGCCGTACACCTTTCGATCGTCAGGCACGGGGAATTTCCCGAACGTGAAAGCGGAGATGGAGCACTTCCTCTACACGCTCGGCGTGGATGGGTTGTTCACGGACAACCCGGATCAATTTCCGCGGAACTAGGGACGTGGGGAACTAGGGACGTGGGGAACTTGGGACATAGGGAACTGGGAACCTGGCGCCCACCCTGTTTCCCGACCTCCCTAAGTCCCTAAGACTAGTCCCTGAGTCCCTAAGTCCCCACGCCCCTACGGCGGCGTCCCTATTTGCCGACCACCAGCGTCCCCTTCATGTCCCTGCAGGCTTCCACGGTCGTGAGGTTGCAGTAGAACGTGAACGTGCCTGCCAGGTTGGCGTGGAACTCGAACGTGATCGTCTGACCGCCGGCGACGCGCTTGGAGATGCGATAGGCGTCGATGGCGAAGGTGCGCGGGGCGCCGTCGCTCTTGAGCGTGACGCGCACCAGGTCGTTGCGCGCCACTTCGATGCGATCCGGCGCGAACGTCGACTCGTGTGCCACGATGGTGAAGTCGCGGCGGTTCGGCGCCTGCTCCTGGGCGAGCACGAGCGCACCGGCGAGCGCCGCGCCGGCCAGTGCCAGAAAGACAAAACGCCGGGCCATAGGAGAATTCTACGGCCCGGCGCGCGTTGGTGACAGTGTCGCCGCTCGTGTCGGCGATGCTATTCGCCCTGCGGTCCGCGACCGCGCCCGCGGTCGCGGCCGCCGCGATGATGGCCGCCGCGATGGCCGCCTTCACGCGGTCCGCGATCGCGGCCGCCGCCGCCGGCCGTGGCCGCCGCTTCCTCGCCGCCTTCACCGGCACCCGCCGGCGGCGCGGTACCTTCCTCGGGCGTGAGCAACGCCTTGCGCGAGAGACGGATCTTGCCGGTGGGATCGATGTTTATCACCTTCACCAGGACCTGCTGGCCCTCCTTGAGCTCGTCGCGCACGTCCTTGACGCGATAGTTCGCGATCTCGGAGACGTGCAGCAGACCATCGGTGCCGGGCATGATCTCGACGAACGCGCCGAAATCGGTGATGCGCTGAACCTTACCGAGATAGGTCTTGTTCAGTTCCGGCGTCGCGGTGAGCTCCTGAATGATCCCGATGGCCTTCTGCGCCGCCGCTTCGTCGGCCGACGCCACGTTCACGCGGCCGTCGTCCTCGACGTCGATCTTGACGCCGGTCTTCTCGATGATGCCGCGGATCGTCTTGCCGCCCGGACCGATGACGTCGCGGATCTTGTCCACCGGGATCTTGATGGTGACGATGCGCGGCGCGTAGGCCGAGATCCTGTCGCGCGAAGCGCCGAGCGCCTCCTGCATCTTGGCGAGGATGAACATGCGGCCGGTGTGCGCCTGGCTGAGCGACGTGCGCATGATCTCGGCGGAGATCCCGGTGACCTTGATGTCCATCTGCAGCGCGGTGATGCCGTTGCCGGTACCGGCGACCTTGAAGTCCATGTCGCCGTAGTGGTCCTCGGCGCCAGCGATGTCGGAGAGCACCGCGTACTTGCCGGTCTTCTCGTCGAGGATGAGACCCATCGCCACGCCCGCCACCGCCGCCTTGAGCGGCACGCCTGCGTCCATCATCGCCAGCGAGCCGCCGCAGACCGACGCCATCGACGAGCTGCCGTTCGACTCGAGGATGTCGGACACGATGCGGATCGTGTAGGGGAACTCGGTTTCGCCGGGCATTACCGCCACCAGCGCGCGCTCCGCGAGCGCGCCGTGGCCGACCTCGCGGCGTCCGGGGCCGCGCAGGAAGCCGACTTCGCCCACCGAGAACGGCGGGAAGTTGTAGTGGAGCATGAAGCGCTTGTAGACCTCGCCGTCCACCGATTCGATCTTCTGCTGATCGTCGGCGGTGCCGAGCGTCGCGGTCACCAGCGCCTGGGTTTCTCCACGCGTGAAGACGACCGAGCCGTGTACGCGCGGCAGCACGCTGGTCTCGATCCGAGATCAGACGAATCTCGTCGAACTTGCGGCCGTCGAGGCGAACGCCGCGCTCGAGGATCTCGTCGCGGAGGACCTTTTCCTGCAGCTCCTTGAAGATGCTCTTGGCCTCGAGCTTGCGCTGCGCCTCGGCGTCGGGCATCGACGCAATCAGCTCGTCGAGCACTTCATCCACGCGGTTGTAGTTCTCGGCCTTGTCGCGGATCCGCATCGCCTCGGAGAGCGGTACCAGGACCTTCTCCTCGACCTCGCGGTAGAACTCGTGCCCGATGGTGCGCTCCGGCTTCGGCAGCTTTTGCCGTCCCACCTCTCGCGCCAGGTCGTCGATGGTCTTGACGATGTCGCGAATCGCCGCATGTCCGGCATCGAGCGCGCTGAGGACTTCCTCTTCGCTCACTTCCCTGGCGCCGGCCTCGACCATGACGATGCCGTCGGCAGTGCCGGCGATGACGATGTCGAGACGGCTGGCCCGCCGCTGCTCGAAAGTCGGATTGATGATGAACTGGCCGTCGATCAGGCCGACGCGGACGCCGGCGATCGTCTTCTCGAACGGTATCTCCGAGAGCGCGATCGCGGCGCTCGCGCCGCAGATGGCCAGCACGTCGGTGTCATTGGCGGTGTCGGCCGACAGCACCATCGCGATAATCTGCGTCTCGTAGCGCCATCCCGACGGGAACAGCGGGCGAATTGGACGGTCGATGACGCGGCTGGTGAGCACTTCCTTTTCAGTGGGCTTGCCTTCGCGCTTGAAGAAGCCGCCGGGTATACGGCCGGAGGCGTAGGTGTACTCGCGGTAGTCGACAGTCAACGGGAGGAAATCGATGCCTTCGCGCGGGTTCGCCGCGTGGCATGCGGTGACGAGGACGACCGAATCGCCGATGCGGACGACGACGGCACCGTCGGCCTGCTTGGCCAGCTTGCCGGTTTCGAACGACAGCGTCTGCTGGCCGACTTGAACTTCTCGCTTATGCATAACGGAGCCTCGATGGGGTCACGTTCCCCAGGTGCGGAAAGACGCACGCGGTGTCGAGCGCTCCGACGTCAGACAGGCTCTGAATCAGCGCGCTCGCACCGGGTGCCTTCAGTTTACTTACGGATTCCGAGACGTTTGATGAGCTCGGCGTAGCGCGCCGTGTCCTTGCTCTTCAAGTAATCGAGCAGACGGCGCCGCTGGCCGACGAGTTTGAGCAGTCCGCGGCGCGAATGATGATCCTTCGCGTGTGACTTGAAATGTTCGGTGAGATAGTTGATTCGCTCGCTGAGCAGCGCGACTTGAACTTCGGGTGAGCCGGTGTCGGCGTCGTGGGTGCGATACGAGCTGATCGAGATCGGTCTTCTTGTCTTTCGTCAGTGCCACGTGGTCCTCCACGAACGGTCCAGAATCACCCAGACCGCCGTATACGGCGACTTCCCGTCGCCGACAGAATCCATCATTTTACCCAAAAACCACCGCAGGGTGCAAAAAGCCGGGCATCTTTGAGGGTTCGGCGATTCCGATCACCCGGCCCTCGGGCGAGAGCAGCCGCACGCTTGCTGCCGCCGGCATGCGGCCGCCGAGCACGTCCGCCGGCCGCAACTCCTGTCCGTGCGAGATGCGCCTCCGCCCCTCGTCGGTGAGCCGCACGGCCGGGAAGTCGAGCAGCAGCCCTTCCATCGGGATGACCCGCGCCAGCGCCTCGCTCGGTTCTCCGGTCAAGATCTCGCGGAGCGGGACCGCATCCTCGAGCGAGAAGTCGCCGGCCCGGCGGCGCACCAGCGCGTCGAGCACCGCGCCGGCCCCGAGCAGCTGTCCCAGGTCGTGCGCCAGCGATCGCACGTAGAAGCCGGCGGAGCAGCTGACCCTGAGCGTCGCCTGCGGCGGATCGAAGGCGACGAGTTCGAGCGTGTGCACCGTCACCGTCACCGGCTCCAGCGCGACCGGCTTGTCGCTGCGCGCCAGCGCATATGCGCGTTCGCCTTCGACCTTCTTGGCCGAGAACGACGGCGGTCGCTGCGCGAACGACCCGCGGAAGCGATCGAGCGCCTCGACCAGCCGATCGTGCGATGGCACGTCGCCGGTCTCGCGCACGATCTGGCCGGCACGGTCGTAGGTGTCGGTCTCGACGCCAAAGCGTACAGTGGCGTCGTATTCCTTGTCGGTGGCGCTGAGGAACCGCGCCAGCCGCGTCGCCTGTCCAATGACGAGCGGCAGCACACCCGACGCCTGCGGGTCGAGCGTCCCGGTGTGCCCGATGCGGCGAAGCTGCAGTGCCCGCCGCGCTGCGGCGACGACGTCGTGCGACGTGGGCCCGACGGGCTTGTCGACGACGAGCGCCCCGTCCACGGTCATCGGCCGACGGCGTCGACGAGCAGCCGCATGAACGTCTCGCGCACCTCGCCGAGCCCGCCTGGCGCGGAGCAGCCTGCGGCATTGACGTGGCCGCCGCCGCCGAAACGGCCGGCAACGGCGCGCACGTCCACATCACCCTTCGAGCGCAGGCTCACGCGCCAGCTGCCGTCGGCCATCTCCTTGAAGAAGGCAACGGCCTCGATGTCCTTGACGGTCAGCGGAAAGTTGATCAGTCCCTCGAGGTCGTCGCTGCCGGCGCCGGCGGAGCGAAGCATCTCGCCGGTCACCGTAAGCAGCGCCACGCGCCCGGAGGGATCGAGCTGCATGCCGTTGAGCACGGCGCCGAAGATCCGGACACGTCCGAGCGTGCTGCTGTCGTAATGCGTGCGCGCGATCCACTGCGGATCGGCGCCCGCGGCGACACATCGCGCGGCGATTTCGAACGACCGCGGCGTCAGGTGCGAGAAATGGAACGAGCCGGTATCGGTGAGCAGCCCGAGGTAGATGTGCGTGGCGACCTCGGCGGTGAGGGGCGCGCCGAGCGATTCCACGAGCGTGCAAACCATCTCGGTGCAGGAGGCCGCCGACTCGTCGACCCAGTTGACGGCGCCATAGCGCGTGTTGCCCAGGTGATGATCGATGTTCAAGAGTGGAGAGCGGTCGAGGCCGCCGACTCCGGTGCGGTCGAGCGCGCTGCACTCCATGATCAGCGCCGCGTCGTACGCGGCGGCTACCTGTGTGGCGATCCGAATCGCGTCGACGCCGGGGAAGGGCCGCAGAAAGTGCGGCGGGACGGCGTCGAACACCACGTCGGCGTGTTTGCCCATGCCGCGCAGCGCGAGCGCCGCGGCCATCGCCGAGCCGACGGCGTCGCCATCGGGTCGCTGGTGAGAAGAGATGATGAAGCGCTGTCCGGCGTGAAGGCGTTCGACGATCGCCTGCCGTTCACTCATCGTCGTCGGAACGCCGCGCGGCCTTTTCGTGCTTGAGCTCCTGCAGGATCTGCTCGACGCGGTCCTGCGCCGCCACCGACTGGTCGTAGGTGAACAGCACTTCGGGAGAGCGGCGCAGCGACATGCGCGTGCTGAGGAGATGCCGCACGTACGCCGCCGCGCGTGCGAGCGCCTTTTCTGTGGCCTTGCGCTCGCTGGTGTCGCCGACGAGCGTCCAGTAGACGCGGGCGAGCGAGAGATCCGGCGTGACCTTGACACGGGTCACGGTCACGAGTCCGATGCCGGGGTCGGCCACCTCTGTCGAGAGGATCTGGCCGACTTCCTCCTTAATTTGCTCAGCTACGCGCTGATTGCGATGTGACAGCGCCATGTCTACACGTGCCTAAAGTGCCTAGAGTGCCTCGGGTGCCTAAGGTGCTGGTGCTGGGTGCCTGGTGCTTGTGCCAGGTGCGCTCGTGCAGCGTGCCAAGTACTGAGGGGGCGTAGCCCCGCCGCACCGCACCAAAGCACGCCGCACCCTAGGCACCCCAGGCACTCTAGGCACCATGAGGGAGCGGCGCGACTAAACAGCCGCCGCGACGCGTTCCATCGTGAAGACTTCAATCACGTCGCCGACCTTCACGTCGTTGTAGTTCTGCAGCCCGATGCCGCACTCGAAGCCGGCCTTGACCTCCGACACGTCGTCCTTGAAGCGGCGCAGCGACGCGAGCTTGCCTTCCCAGACCACGACGTTGTCGCGGAGGAGCCGCGCCTGGGCGTCGCCAGCGCGCGAGATGCGGCCGTCGAGCACCATGCAGCCGGCGACGGTGCCGACCTTCGGGACCTTGAACGTGTCGCGCACCTGCGCACTCCCGAGCCGCTGTTCCTTGAACGTCGGCGCCAGCAGTCCCGCCATCGCCTTCTTAATCTCGTCGGTGACGTTGTAGATCACCGAGTGCTGGCGGATGTCGACCTTCTCGCGTTCGGCCACGTCCGACGCATTCCGATCCGGCCGCACGTTGAAGCCGATGATGATCGCGTTCGACGCGGTCGCCAGCAGCACGTCGGACTCGTTGATCGCGCCGACGGCCGAGTGGATGATCTTGATCTTGGTGGCCTCGTCCGACAGCTTGCTGAGCGTGTCGGCGAGCACTTCGGCCGAGCCCTGCACGTCGGCTTTGATGATGATCGGCAGCTCCTTCGCGTCGCCCGCCGCCAGCTGCTGCTGCAGCGATTCGAGCGTGAGCCGCGCACCCTTCGCACCGAGAGCGCGCTCCTTGGCCTGTGCCTGCCGGAACGTCGCAATCTGCCGCGCCTTGGCCGCATCGCCCACCGCCTGGAACGAGTCGCCGGGCGAGGGCAGGGTGTCCAAGCCGAGCACTTCAACCGGCGTGGACGGTCCGGCGAGCTTGACCGGCCGGCCGCGATCGTCGATGAGCGCGCGTACGCGCCCGACCACCGGACCGGCAATGATGTTGTCGCCGACCCGCAGCGAGCCGTCCTGCACGAGCACGGTGGCCACCGGTCCTCGCCCGCGATCGAGCTTGGTCTCGAGCACTGTGCCGATCGCCGCGCGCTTTGGATTCGCCTTGTGCTCCCCGATGTCGGTGACGAGGAGAATCATCTCGAGCAGGAGATCGAGCCCCTGCTTCTTCTTCGCCGACACCTCGGTGAACACCGTCGAGCCGCCCCATTCTTCGGGAACGAGGTTGAGATCGGCCAACTGGCGCTTGACCGTTTCCGGATTTGCACCTGCCTTGTCGATCTTGTTGACGGCGACGATGATCGGCACGTTCGCCGCGCGGGCGTGATCGATCGCCTCCCGGGTCTGCGGCATGACGCCGTCGTCCGCCGCCACGACGAGGATTACCACGTCGGTGACCTTCGAGCCGCGCGCGCGCATGAGCGTGAACGCCTCGTGACCGGGCGTATCGAGAAACACCACGTGCTTGTCGTTGACCGGCACGAGATACGCGCCGATGTGCTGCGTGATACCGCCCGCCTCGCGTTCGGCGACGCGCGTTTCGCGAATGGCGTCGAGCAGCGTCGTCTTGCCGTGATCGACGTGGCCCATGACGGTGACCACTGGCGCCCGCGCGACTTGATCTTTCGTGTCGACCGCTTCGGCCTCGACCTCGAGCAGCTCCTCTTCGAAGCTGCGGGTCTGCACTTCGGCGCCGAACTGCCGGGCGATCTCGCGCGCGCTGTTGATGTCGATCGTCGAGTTGATGGTCATCATCACCCGGCGATCGAGAAGCGCCTTGAGGACGTCCTTGACGCGCGTATCGAGCTTGTCGGCCAGGTCCTTGACCGTCATTCCTTCGGCGAGCGTGATGGTGCGGCTGATCGGCGGCGGCTCGGGCGTGGCGACCGGCATCGGGCGCGAGGGCGCCTCGCGCCTCTGCTGCGGCCGCGGACCTGACGGCCGCGGCGGCGGGCGCTGCTGGTACGTGCCGCCCGGACGATGCATGGGCATGCCGCCCGGACGCATCTGCTGCGTCGGCCGTACGGGCTGCGACGGCAGCGGACGCGGACCGCCAATCATCGCCGGCGTTGCGCCTGCCGCCGGTCGCGGCGCCTGATACGACGTCCGTTGCGGAGCCGGACGCGCGCCCGACGGCGGGGCCGGCGGCTTCGGCGGTTGTGGCGCCGGCTTCGGCGGCTGCGGCACCACGGTGCGGCGCGGCTGCAGCGGCGGAGCCTTCGGCGGGGCCTGGCCGGGTTCTTCGATCCGCAGGCGGATGCTCGGCGGCACGAAGCGGCCCGGACTGGCCGGCCTCGCGGCCACGGGCGGCGCAGGCGCTTCGCGCGCGGGCGTCGTCTCGGGTGTTTCCGGCGCGGCGGCGGCGCCGTCCCGTGCGTCCACCTGGGGCACGACGGGTTCGGGTGCGGGAACCTCGACCGACGGTTCGGACCGCGCGGCCACTGGCGCCGGTGTCTCGACGCGTATCGGCTCGGGAGGCGCTGCCGACGACGCGGGCGCGGCGGGCTCGGGCTCCGGCTCGGCGACCGCCACAGGGGCAGGCGGCCGCACGGTCTTGATCAGACGCGGCGGCGGCAGCGCCGGCGCCGCCGGCTTGATCGGCTCCGGCGCCGCGCCTTTCCTGCCAGCGACGGGCTTCTTGATCGCTTTGACCGCACCTTCGGCGAACATGTCGCCTTTGGGCAGCTCGATCCCGCGCTGGCGGGCCAGGCGCTCCACGAACTGGCGAGCGACGATCTCCTCGAGCGTGCTGGACGCGCTCTTGAGCTCGATCCCGTGATTCTTTTTGAGCAGTGCGAGCACCTCGGCGCTGGTGGCGCCGAGCAGCTCCGCGACTTTGTAAACCCGAACTGTTGACATGCGTGGGTCGTGTTTTCGTTGCGTTGGTTTCGGTTCTTAGCGCGACTCGTCGGTTTGCGGTGCGGGAGGCTCGGCTTCGGCCGCTTCCGCCGCGGTCTCCGGCGCCGCGTCCGCGGTCTGCACGGCGTCGTCAGTTCCCTGCACGTCCTCGATTGTCTGAACGGCTTCGTCCGTGCCTTCGATCGCCGCTTCCGGCTGTCCCAGTTCGAGCGCGCCGAGCTGCGCCTCGACTTCCTTCCGCTTGTCCTCTTCGCTCTTGATGTCGATGCGCCAGCCCGTGAGCTTCGCCGCGAGCCGGACGTTCTGCCCCTTCTTGCCGATCGCCAGCGACAACTGCTTGTCCTCGACGACGACCTCCATCACCTTTTCCCTGTCGTCCACGATCGTGACGCGTTGCACTTTCGCCGGCGACAGCGCGTTCATCACGAACTGAACGGAATCCTCCGACCACTCGACGATGTCGATCTTCTCGCCGCGCAGCTCGCGGATGATTGCCTGCACGCGCGTGCCCTTCATGCCGACGCAAGCGCCTACCGGATCGACGTCGCGCTCGCGCGAGTAGACCGCGACCTTGGCACGATCGCCGGCTTCGCGCACGGCGCCGCGGATCATCACCGTGCCGTCGTAGATTTCGGGCACTTCCTGCTCGAACAGCTTGATGAGGAGCGCGGGATCGGTGCGTGAGAGCACGATCTGCGGCCCCTTGGCGCTCTTGCTCACCCCTTTGATGACGGCGCGCAGCCGATCGCCCTGCGTGTAGCTTTCGGCGCGCGACTGTTCCTTGCGCGGCAGGATCGCCTCGACACGTCCGACCTCGACGATGATGTCGCCTTGCTCGAAGCGCTTGACCAGGCCGTTCATCACCTCGCCGACGCGGGAGTTGTATTCGGCGTAGACGATCTCGCGCTCGGCCTCGCGGACCTTCTGGAAGATCACCTGTTTGGCGGTCTGCGCGGCGATGCGTCCGAGCACGTCCGTGCGCTTCGGGAACTCGATCTGATACCCGACCTCGACCTCTGCGTCCTCGCCGTAGATTTCCTTCGCTTCGGCGAGCGAGATTTCGGTCGAGGGGTTCGCCACCTCGTCGACGATCGTCTTCACCGAGAACAGCTCGATCTGGCCGTTTTCGGGGTTGAACTTCGCTTTGAGCTCTTCGCCGCCCTTGTAGTACTTGCGCGAGGCGGTGAGGACAGCTTCCTCCATCGCCTGGATGACGACATCCGGCTCGATGCCCTTCTCCTTGGCGAGGGCCTCGATGGTCTGCTGGAGCGGATTGCTGCTCGTCATATCGTCTTAGAACTCCACATCTAGCCGCGCCCGGCTGATCAGCGACAGCGGCAGCCGGATTTCACGGCCCCCCTCTGCTTCGAACAGCACGTCGTCGCCATCCACACCGCGCAGCCGGCCGGCAAACGCCGTCTGCCGATCGATCGGCTCACGCGTTACGATCTTGGCGGCGCGGCCGGCAAACCGCCGGTAGTCGTCGGCGCCGCGAAGCGGCCGATCGAGGCCGGGCGAGGAGACCTCGAGGGTATACGCCTCGGGTGCCACATCCTCGACGTCGAGGATGGTGCTCAGCTCCTGGCTGACCTTCTCACAATCCGAAATGCTGACGCTTTCCTCTGCCGTCGCCGCCGGCCCCGGCCGGTCGAGCACGACCCGCAGAACGTTGCCGCCACCCTCACGCCTGAGCGTGACGTCGAAAATCTCGAGGTCGTAGGCCGCAGCGACCCGGGCCGCAATCTCCCGAATCCGTTCGAGAGGCGTCGGCAAAGGCTCCCCTAAACGAAAAAGAGTGGGCGAATTGAGGCCCACTCTGGTTTCCCAGACTTCGACCGGACTGTTTAGTTTATCACGCTGGTTGGGACCCGCGCCCGGGTGGAACCCTTCAGGTAGAACCGCTACGCGGTGGGACCCTTCGGGTAGGACCGATACGCGGTGGGACTCGGGCGGGGCGCGTGTAGGACCCTTCTGGTGGGACCGCGGCGCGCTGGGACTCGCGCGGGCGTGCGCGTGGGACATCGCTGCGCTTTGTTGGGATCATCGAATCCGATCACCGCATCGGAGTGTGGCGAGAGCGTGGGTCGCAACCCCACGGTCCTAGCTGCAGGCGGCTCTCGCCATCCGCCGGCGCGCGTCACGCCGCTAGACTGGACGCGCGATCAGATCGTACTCCCGCGCCCCGACGATCTCGACGTCGATGAAGCGGCCCTTGTCGTAACTCGACGGGTCGCACTCCGTGAGATAGACGATCGGATCGATCTCCGGCGCCTGGCCTTCCAGCCGTCCGCGCAGCACGAGGTCGTGCTCTTCGGACGGGCCCTCGACGACGAGGCGCACGCGCTCGCCGATTCTGGACTGCTGGCGCCGCGCCACCAGCGCCTTTTGCCGGGCCATCAGCGCGTCCCGGCGTCGCTCCTTGACCGCCGCCGGCACGTCGTCCGGCAGATCGTGGGCAGTGGTGCCTTCTTCGTGCGAGTAGGTGAAGACGCCCACGTGATCGAACTCCACTGCCTCGACGAACTCGAGGAGTTGCTGAAAGTCGTCCTCGGTCTCGCCAGGAAAACCGACGATGAACGTCGTCCGGAGCGCCACGCCGGCGATGCGGTGGCGCAGCGATCCGAGCAGCTTCTCGTACCCGGCACGTGTGCCGGGACGCTTCATGCGCTTGAGGAGCGCGTCCGACGCGTGCTGCAGCGGCAGGTCGATGTACTTGCAGACCTTCTCGCACTCGGCGATCGCCGCTACCAGCTCGTCGGAGATCGTTGTCGGATACAAATAAAGCAGGCGAATCCACTCGAGCCCGTGCACCTCGTCGAGTGCCCGCAGCAGACGTGGAAGCGCGCCGCGCTCCTTCCGATCGTTGCCGTAGAAGCTCGTGTCCTGCGAGATGAGCACGATTTCCTTGACGCCGCGCGCGGCAAGTGTGCGCGCCTCGGCGACGATCGATTCGATCGGGCGGCTGCGGTAGTGGCCGCGCATCTTCGGAATGATGCAGAACGCGCACTTGTAGTCGCAGCCTTCGGCGATCTTGACGTAGGCGTAATGGCCCGGCGTCGCGAGCCGGCGCGGAGTGTCGGCGTCGTAGATGTAGGTCGGCAGGTCGAGGCCGAAGACGGGAGAAGACCCGCTGCGCGGCTGGGACTCGGCGGCTTCGCTGACGAGGGACCCTCGCGCTGCGCGCTCGAGGGACGCGCTCGCTTCGCGAGCTGCTTGTGGGGCTCGGGACTCGCCCTCGTTGGAGGATCTCGGATCCCTTTTGTAGAAGGCGACTGGTTGCGTCGTCGCGCGAGTGCTCAACCCAGCGGGCTCGATCGCGTCGAGGATCGCAGGCACTTCGCCGGTACCCAGGACGGCGTCGATCTCCGGGATCTCCTGCCTCAACTCGTCGCGATAACGCTCGGCGAGGCATCCGGTGACGACGAGCCGCCGGCCCGCCGCCTGCTTCTTCAGCTCCGCCATCTCGAGGATCGTGTCGATCGATTCCTGTTTGGCGCGATCGATGAAGGCGCAGGTGTTGACGACGAGCACGTCCGCGTGTTCCGCGTCGGACGTAATCTCGTGACCGGCCGCTTCCGCGAGGCCGAGCATTACTTCGGCGTCGACGAGGTTCTTGGGGCAGCCGAGCGAAACGAACCCAATCTTCACGGGTAGAGCCTATACAGCATGCGCGGGTAGGGGATGGTCTCGCGCACGTGCTCGAGCCCGCAAATCCAGGTCACGCAGCGTTCGATGCCCATCCCGAATCCGCCGTGCGGCACGGTGCCATAGCGCCGCAGGTCGAGATACCACTCGAACGCCTCAATCGGCAGATCGTGTTCCTTGATGCGCTGCACCAGGAGGTCGTAGTCGTCGAGGCGCTGACCGCCGCCGATGATCTCGCCGTAGCCTTCGGGCGCAAGAACGTCGACGCACAGCGCTCGGTCCGGCTGCGCCGGGTCAGGCTTCATGTAGAACGCCTTCACTGCAGCCGGATAGTGCGTCACGCACACCGGACGATCGAACTGTTGCGACAGCACCGTCTCGTCGGTGCCGCCGAGATCGGTGCCGTGCTGGAACGGCAGGCCCTTGTCGACCAGGAGCTTCGCCGCTTCGTCGTAGGTCATTCGCGGAAACGGCGCTTTCACCGCTTCGAGCTTGCTCGTGTCGCGTTCGAGTTGCTTCAACTCGTCCCGCCGCTTGTCGAGCACCCGTTCGACGACCGAGACGATGAGGCCTTCCGCGAGCGCGATCACGTCGTCGAGATTGGCATATGCCATCTCGGGCTCGACCATCCAGAACTCGGTGAGGTGCCGCCGCGTCTTGCTCTTCTCGGCGCGGAACGTTGGACCAAAGCGGTACACCTTACCGAGCGCCATTGCGTTGGCCTCGTTGTACAGCTGACCGCTCTGGGTGAGAAACGCCGTCGTGTCCTCGAAGTACTGCACCGGAAAGAGCGTCGTCGTGCCTTCGCACGCAGCCGGCGTGAAGATCGGCGTGTCGGCGAGGATGAAGCCGTTGCTGTTGAAGTAATCGCGCACGGCGTCGATCACCTCATGACGGACCTTGAGAATCGCCGTCTGACGCTCGGTGCGGATCCAGAGATGGCGGCGATCCATCAAGTAGTCGATGCCGTGCTCCTTCGGCGTGATTGGATAGTCCAGCGCGGGGCCGACGACTTCGAGCGCGGTTGCGGTCAGCTCGTAGCCGCCCTTGGCGCGCTGGTCGGCGCGCACCGAACCCGTGACGACGATCGAGGTCTCCTGCGAGAGGTGGTCCGCTGCCTTGAACGTCTCTTCCGACACGTCGTTCTTACCCATGACGACCTGCAGAAACCCGGTGCCGTCGCGGGCGACGAGAAAGTGGATCTTGCCGCTCGATCGCCGGTTGTGCAGCCATCCCTTGATCGTGACGGTTTTGCCGACGTGCTCGCCGATCTTGTCAATCGTGATGCTCCTCACATCTGCTCCGGGTGCTCGGGGTGCTCCGGGTGGTCCGGGTGCGCGAAGTTGAAGCCGAGCATCTCGTCGAACTGCCGCCGCGCCTTTTGTGTCTTGCCCAGGACGGCCTTCGGCGTCGACGTGTTGGCCACCTCGAACATCCAGGCGCCCTCGTATCCGATCTTCTGGAGCGACATCAGCGCAACCGGCCAGTCGATCGTGCCTTCGCCCGGCGCCAGATGATCGTCGGTCTTGCCCTTGTTGTCGTGCAGATGCGTCGTCACCAGAAACTCCGCACACACCTCAATCGCGTCGGCGACGTCGCCCATGATGAAGGCGTGTCCCACGTCCATGCAGATCCCGACGTCGGCGCCTTCGAGGTCGCTTTCGATGAACGAGACCAGGGCTTCCGCGCGGCTGAGCGTGTTCGGAATCACCTCGAGCGCCAGCTTGACGTTGACCTTCTGCGCCATCTCGTGCAGCGCCAGAACGCTGCGGCGCGCCGCCTCGCGGCTGTTGTCGCCTGAGGGTTCCTGGGGCACGCCGAGATGCACGACGAGAAAGCGATAGGGCACCGTCTGGGCGACAGCCAGTGCCGCTTCCGCTTCGGTCACCGCCCGCAAACGCCGCGACTCGTCGGCCGCCGCGGTCGAGAACACCTCGCCCCAGGTGTCTCCCACCAGGCTGGTGGTGATTGGCGCGTGCATCGAATTGAGTGCGAGCCGCGTGTCGTCGAGCCATTCGGCCAGCGCCTGCACGGCTACGCTGTCGTGGTAGTCGAAATGCGTGCGCGTCGCGAACACTTCGATGCACTCGAAGTCGTGGGCCGCGATCTCGACGAGGTGCTCGCGATCGAGCCGCTGGTCGTGAAAGAGATGCGTGGAAACGCCGAAACGCGGGCTGCTCACGGCCGGGTCCTTTGAAAAAGGCACAAGCAGGAATTATCGCAGTTCTTCGATCAACGGAGCGAGCAGCTCCTGCAGTCGGCCGAACCGCGGATACTTGGCCAGGTTGCCGCGAACGTAGTTCAGCGTGCGCGGTATGTACTGGATGTACACCGAGTTCTGGCGCGTGACCGTCTGGTAGCCGAAGGTGCCGAGCGCCTTGAAGTTGCGCTGCAGCGCCATGAGATCGAATCGGCGGCGGAACTCCGCGGCCTCGGCCGCCGAGGCGGCGATGGCGCCGTTCTTCAAGGCGAGAAAATAGGCGATCAGCTCGTCCACCTGGCGCGACGTGAGATCGACGTACGAGTCGCGCAGCAGCGACACCAGGTCGTAGGTATCGGGCCCCATCCGAGCGTCCTGGAAGTCGATGATGAACAGCTCGTCGTTCTTGAGCATCAGATTGCGGCTGTGATAGTCACGATGACATAAGACGCGCGGCTCGACGGCCAGGTCCTCGACAATCGACGACCACTCGTGCGAGAGCGCCTCCTGCACCGCCACGGACGGCGAGGCGCCGCGATACGCCTTCAGGAAGTATTTGTAGAAGAACTCGAACTCCCACGACAGCTTGTCGGTATCGAAGGCGATCGCGTAGGGCGGAAACTCGGGCGATTCGAGCTCGCCGCCACGATGCTGCAGCCGCGCGATGAACGACACCGCCTGGCGATACAGGGCGTCGTGCTGATCCGGAGGCGCCGCGCCCAGATGCGCCTGCAGCGTCACGTCGCCAAGATCCTGCAGGCCGATGATCCCCAGCGAATCGGAGTGGTGAAGGATCCGCGGCACGGGCAGCGGGATGGCCGAGAGCAGGCGCGCGACGCTAACAAAAGCCATCCTGTCGAACTCGATCTGCTCCGCGTGCAGCGCGAGCACGATCGGCTCGGTGTCGCGGAGCAGCACCCGGAAATAGCGGCGGTCGGATGCATCGCCAGTGAGCGGCAGAATCTTCGCCACCTGCGGCCCGAGCTCGTGCTCGCCGAGATAACGCTGGATCCGTTCCTGCGCGGTGTCGGTCACGCCCAGATCCTACGCTGCTTCCATCCCGGCCGCCTTCGAGGGTCCGCGGATTGCGCCGATTACGCGGATTACCAATCGATTCGACGACGGCTTGGTAGGCCGTGAAACGGCGTGGCCACCGCTGCACCCTTCGCGTGCAGCCCGCCGTCGTCGTGAATTGGTCGAAGGCCGCCCTGCGTCAGGAGTGAGCGAGCGGCCGTGACCCTAATCCGCGTAATCCTGTAATCCGCGGATAAACCGAAAGCTGCCGGGCAGGGGTCAGACAGCGAACGGCGCGACCAGAACGCCTTTGCCGGCTCGCACGATGACGGATCGTTCGTAGCGCGCAGCGGCGGGAATCGTGACACCGTCACCGACGATGCAGTCAGTCAACTGCCCGTCCGGCCCGATCGTCACGTCGTCCCAGAGGATCGAATGCTCGACGTGTGCGCTCGGGTGCACGCTTACCCGCTCGCCTCGATCGAGCGCCCGCCCTTCACGCGCGGCGATCACCTCTACAGTGCGCAGGTACTCCGCCGCCGTGCCGACGTCGAGAAATTCCGCGCCCGAGCGGTAGACGCGCACCGAGCGGGGCCGTCGCGTCAGCAGCGCCGGATAGAGCTCCTTGATCACTTCGTGCGGCACGTCGGGCGGCACCGCGTCGAACGCCCCGGCGTTGACCGCCTGCACGCCGATGAAATGCTCCCCGCCCGGGCCGAATCCGGTCACCACGCCTTCGGGATCCGACAGCACCGCGCGCTCGACGCGGCGGTGGATGACGGCTGTCGTCGCCAGTGCGCCGGTGTCAACGTGCTGGCGCGCGATCGCCTGCAGATCGCAATCGGTGAGCGTATCCCCGTTGACGATGAGAAAGCGTGCGGCGTCGAGGAGCGGCAGCGCGCGTTTGGGACCGCCCGCCGATCCCAGCACCGGCACTTCCCACGAATAACGCACGTCGAGGTCCCAGTCGGCGCCGTCGCCGACCACGTGCGTGATGGTTTGCGGCAGATGGTGGAGATTGAGCACCACACGGCGGACGCCGGCGGCGCGCAACCAGCGCAGGATTCGCCCCACCAGCGGCTGGCCGGCCACCGGCAGCGCCGCTTTCGCGCGCACGTCAGAGAGCGGACGGAGCCGTGTCGCCAGACCCGCCGAGAGCACCAGCGCCGGCCACGAGGAGAGGTCGATCGTGGTCAGGCCATGAACAATTGACTGGCGCTTGTCGGTTTGTCAATTCTCACGTGCCGACGCTGTCGGCAAAGAGCATGTCGCTCGCGGTGAGGCCGCACTGCGTGCGCAGCTGCAGGAACAGCGCGCGGTAGGAATCGGTGATGTAGTCGCCCGGCGCCTTCCCCAGCTGCTCCGCCGTCTGGCGAATGTGCTCTTCGCTGCCTTCGATCTCGACGAAGACGCCCACCGGCGTTTCGTCGATCGCGATGATCACATCCTGTGCGCAGAACTCCTCGCGATACTTCTCGTACCTGAACCAGACGTGCAGGCCCAGCTCCTGCAGCACGGTGAGCAGCGTGTCGCCGTCGGCGACGACGGTCTCGTGTTCCTCGCGGGTCTTCATCGGGCCGGGCTGCACCGG
The DNA here is from genome assembly GCA_963807105.1 of uncultured Acidobacteriota bacterium. Classification (GTDB taxonomy): domain Bacteria; phylum Acidobacteriota; class Vicinamibacteria; order Vicinamibacterales; family UBA2999; genus DASPWV01. Next base: position 1,000,707 of record CAWEAM010000009.1, read on the forward strand.
TCCTTTGAACGTGAGTAGGCTCTTGCCCCCTTCGTTGCGCACGCGCAGCACGCATTGGCGGCCGAGGAGCGAGTTCTGCGTCGTGTCGAGTAGGCAGTCTTCCTGAAGGCGCCGGCCGCGGAGTGGTGTGGCGCCCATCGCGAGCACGCGTTGGCGGGCCAGGTCGGCGCTGTCGAATCGCAGCTTGATCTCGCGTTCGAGCGGCATGGGAAGTGGATGATAGCGAAAAAGGCGGGCGACAAAGCCCGCCTTTTTACCTCACCAGGCGCCTGAAGTGCCTCTAGTGCGCCTAGAGTGCTTTAAGTGCTTAGTGCTCAGCTGCTTCTTGCACGGTGCGTGTTCCCCCGGCGCAGTGCGGCTCGCACCGAGCGCCCCAAGGCACCTGAGGCACCTCGAGGCACTCTGAGCGAAGAAACCTACCGCTTCCGTACCGTGACGAACGTCTGCTGGCCGTTGCGCATCAACAGAATGAAGGCCGTGCCGCCTGACGGGACCGCGTCGAGCGCGCGCGACGCCTCCTGCGGAGTGCCGACAGAGCGGCGGTTGACCTGCAGGAGCACATCGCCCCGGCTGATGCCGGCACGCGCCGCGCTGCCTGACGGATCGACGTCTGAAACCAGCACACCCTCCACATCGGATGGAAGCCGCAGCCGCCGCGCGATTTCTGCGGTCAGCGGGCTCAGCGTGAAGCCGAAGCCCTCGGACTCCTCGTCGCCCGGCTCCGTCGGGTCGTCGCGGCGCACACGCCGGCTCTCGCCCTCGAGCTCCAGCTCATCCACGGTGATATTCAGGGCCTTTTCCTGCTTGTCGCGCAGCACCTTGAGCGGCACAGTTGTTCCGGGCTTGGTCGCGACGACCGACGAGACGAGCTCGTCGCGCCGACGAATCGGCTTGCCGTTGAACTCGACGATCACGTCGCCTGGCTCGAGTCCGCTCTTGGCCGCCGGACCCCCTGCGTTGACGCTCTGCACCAGGGCGCCGCGGCGCTCCTTCAAGCCGAATTCGGCGTACGCCTCGCGCGGCACGTCGCCCACGGTGATGCCGATGACGCCGCGCGTGACCTTGCCGTTGCGCAGCTGCGGCAGCAGGTCGCGAACGACGTTGCTCGGAATGGCGAAGCCGATGCCGATGTTGCCCTGCTGACGGGCGTCGGCGTAGATCGCGGAGTTGATGCCGACCACCTCACCGCGCACATTGAGCAGCGGACCGCCGGAATTGCCCGGATTGATTGCCGCATCGGTCTGGAGCACGTCCTGCCAGCGGCCGTCGGAGATGGGGAAGGGACGCGCGGTGGCGCTGATCACGCCGACGCTGACGGTGTGCGACAAGTTGAACGGATTGCCGATAGCCATCACCCAGTCGCCCGGCTCCATCTGCCCCGAGTCGCCGAACTTGACCTCGACGAGCGGCCGGCTCGGCTTTTCGGTGAGTTCGATCAGCGCGCTGTCGGTGAGCGGATCGCGGCCCACGACCTTGGCGTTGTAGGTGACGCCATCCTCGTCGCCGAAGAAGCTCACCTCAATCTTGCTCGCGCCTTCGACGACGTGATTGTTGGTGATGATGTGGCCGTCCTTGCTGATCACGAAGCCCGTGCCCGCCGCGACCGCCACTTGATCGCGCTGCGGACGCTGCTGCCGCGGCGCGCCCTGTCCGCCGCCGCCCCCGAAGAAGCGCTCCAGCAGATCATCGCCGCCGCCGAAAAAGTCGGTGAGCTCCTGCGTGCGCTGGCGCGACTCGGTGCGGATGTTGACGACCGACGGCGTGACCGACTTGGCGATGTTGCGGAAGGTCGTCGCGTCGACCGGTCCGCTGAGCGGCGCCGCGTTGGCCGGTGCCACGGTCACGGCTTGCGCCGCCGATGGCGGCGACAGATCGAGCCGCGAGGCCAGCACCATCCCGACCGCGACCGACGCGACCACGATCAGCATCACATAGAACAACGATGTTTTCCGCGTAGACATTGACGTCCTCCACCTGCCTCCGACGATGCCCGCGCGCGCCCCCGCGCTCCTAGCGGGTCACGCCAACGCGATGATTTCCTGCTGGCGGGGACCGGTCACCTCGGGACCGTTGGGACCCCACACCATGTTGATTTCCGTCCTCATCCCGTATCGATCGAAATAGACGCCCGGCTCGATCGTAAAGCCGGTTCCAGGCAACAAGCGCCGCTCATCGTGCGTTTCGTAGTCGTCGAGGTGCGCGCCGTTGCCGTGCACCGTTTCGCCGAGGCTGTGACCCGTCCGGTGCAGGACGTAGGCCCCGTAACCAGCCTGCTCGATCACCGTCCGCGCCGCGCGATCGACCTCGAATCCGCGAACGTCGCGCCCGGCACGCGCCGCGTCCTCGACGACGCTCACGGCGGCGTCCCGCGCGTTTCTGATCGCCGTGAACGCTTTCGACATATCGGCCGGTACCTGCGCGCCCGTGAACGCGATCCAGGTGATATCGGCAAACACGGCGCCCGGTGTGGCCAGTTTCCCCCAAAGATCGAGCAGCAGCAGCTCGTTGGGGCGAATCGCCCGGCTGCGGTGCTGAGTGGGCACGTAGTGGGGATTGCCCGCGTTTTCCTGCGCCGACACGTTGGGCGGTGAGTCGCTGACGAGCGCCGACTCCGCGAACCACTGCCACATCATCTGCTGGAGCTCGAACTCGGATATCGCCACGCCGTCGCGCAGACGGGCGGCGACGGTTTCAAACGCCCGATCCTTGGCGCGATACAAGATCTCGGCCGCTTTCTTGTGACTGGCGATCGCCGCCTCGGACCAGCGCGCTTCGAACTGCTGCACCAAATCGCCTGACGACACCACGTCGATGCCCTGGGCCCTGACCAGTTCGAGCGTGCCCGCGTCAACTCGCGATACATAGGGAATCGCGCCGTGGGGCGAGTACTCCATGGCGATACGCCGTGCGTTGCCGAGGATCTGCTTGAGACCCGACTCGAGCTCGACGCGGCCGGCGTACGGCGTCTTCGCACCAGGCAGCCGATCCAGATTGTGGCGCTCGATCTTGTGGACGAGGCCGCGCGGCTCGCCGTCGGCTGAGATGAAATAGAACCAGCGCCGCGACGCGAGGTGCCCCCCGTCACTGCCGAGTCCGGCCAGCCGCTGCGCGATCGGGTTGGCCCCCTGGAAGTCGTAGAGCAGCCACCCATCCAAACCCTGGTCACGAAGGGCGCGTTGTACGGCGGAAACGTCGAGCGGCATTTCGATCCCTAATTATAGGTCCCTTGGGTAGCGACCTAGGTTGCCTTGGGTGCCAAAGTGCCTTGGCGAGCCTAAAGGGAGCAGTGCTCAGTGCCATCTGGCCGGGCGCGACTAAGGGGTCGAGGTCGGCCAAATACCCGCAATTGTCAAGGATGTTAAGCACCCGAACGCGCTACCCTGATCTCTAGGACGCACAGCTCGTCGGCAAAGTTTTCCTTCTCACCGTCGCCACTTCAATTCTCGTGCCCTACGAATTCCTGGATCACACCGGCGATATCGCGGCGGCGCTGAAGGGCGAGTCGCTGGAGGAGCTCTTCTGCGCCGCGGCCAACGCGTTCAGCGACAGCCTCACCGCGATCGACCTGATCGAGCCCAAGCGGCCGGAAGAAGTGGACGTCGATGCGCCGGAGCTCGACCTCCTCATGGTGGATTTTCTGAGCGAGCTCCTCTACCGCTTCGACACGCGGGGATGGCTGACTCGATTTGCCGAGGTGGAAGTCAGCGAAAAGGACGGCGGCTGGACGCTCGCAGGTACGCTGCGCGGCGAGACGCTGGACCCCGCACGCCATCAGATCAAGGTCCTGATCAAGGCCGTGACGTATCACGCGCTGCGGGTCTCACAGACCGGCGCCGGCTGGGTGGCGACGGTGGTGTTCGACATCTGATCGATCAGGAACCAGGATGAAGATTCAGCAGATCGATTCTTGGCGATGGCGCATTCCGCGCGAAGGGAAGATGCGCGTGGACGGCATCGTCTATGCCGACGAGAAGATGATCGGCGACATTCGGCAGGATCAATCGCTGCAGCAGGTGGCCAACGTCGCGCACCTGCCCGGCATCGTGTCGGCATCGATCGCGATGCCCGACATTCACTGGGGATATGGCTTTCCGATCGGCGGCGTGGCGGCAACGGACGCCGACGATGGCGTGATCTCGCCGGGCGGCGTCGGCTACGACATCAATTGAGGCGTGCGACTCGTCGGCTCCGGGTTGAGCCGAGCAGAAGTGATCCCGCGGCTCCGCGACATCGTCAAAGAAATGTACCGGCGCGTGCCGACGGGTGTCGGCGCGCATCGGCGCGATCTGACGTTGTCGCGGCGGGAGCTGCGAGGCGTGCTCCAAGGCGGCGCGCGGTGGGCGATTGAGCGCGGTTTCGGGCATATGGACGAGCTCGACTACATCGAGGAACGCGGCTGTCTCGCCGGAGCCGATCCCGATCTCGTTTCCGATCGGGCGTTCGAGCGAGGGCATTCGCAGCTCGGCACGCTTGGATCGGGCAATCACTTCGCGGAGCTGCAATACGTGGCTGAGGTTTACGACGAGCCGGTGGCGGCCGCCTTCGGATTGCAGCGCGATCAAGTCACCGTGATGATTCACAGCGGCTCGCGCGGTCTCGGGCATCAGGTCTGCGAGGACCACCTGCGTATGATGATCAGGGCGTCGGCCAGGTACGGAATCGAGCTGCCGGATCGCCAGCTCTGTTGCGCGCCGATCGCGTCGCCGGAGGGCCGGGCGTACCTCGCGGCCATGAGCGCGGCGGCCAATTACGCGTTTGCGAATCGGCAGGTGATGGCGCACTGGGTGCGCGAGTCGTTGGCCGCGGCGATGGGCATCACCACCGACGGCACGGCCATGCGCACGGTCTACGACGTGTGCCACAACATCGCCAAGTTCGAGGAGTTCGCCGGCCGGCGGTTGTGCGTGCATCGCAAAGGCGCGACGCGGGCCTATCCGCCCGGCCACGCTCACACGCCGCTGGCGTACCGCGACGTCGGGCAACCCGTGCTCATCCCCGGCGACATGGGACGCTACTCGTACGTGCTCACTGGAACGGAGCGCGCGTACCGCGACACGTTCGGGTCGTCGTGTCATGGCGCCGGGCGGCGCTGGAGCCGCAGCCACGCCAAGCGGCAGGCCAAGGGGCTTTCCGTCTTCAAGGAGCTCGAATCGCGCGGTGTAGTGGTGATGGCGGCCGGCGCCGCAACGGTCGCCGAAGAGATGCCCGAGGCCTACAAGGATGTAGCCGACGTCGTCAACGTCGTGCACGAAGCCGGCCTGGCGCGGCGAGTCGCCCAGCTGCGCCCGATCGGCGTCATAAAGGGGTAGAGTTACGCCATGGCCAGAAACAGCTTCGCGGCCCTTGTCCTGGCGGTCGTATCCGCCGTCGGCGTGTTCGGTCAGAGTCAGAGCGCGCCGCCGCAGAATCCACCGCCGGCGCCGGATCCGAATCAGCAGCCGCTCACGTTCCGGGCGGAAGTCAACTATGTCGAAGTCGACGCGCGCGTGCTCGACGCGCAAGGCAATTCATCACCGGACTCGCCCAGGGCGATTTTCAACTGCTCGAAGACGGCAAGCCACAAAAGGTCACGATCTTCACTCAGGTGAGCATGCCCGTCGAGCGCGCCCAGCGGCCGCTCTTTGCCAGCCGACCGATCGAGCCCGACGTGCAGACCAATCAGCGCGTCAACGAAGGGCGCATCTACGTCATCGTCCTCGACGATCTGCACGTGCAGCCGCTCCGCTCGAACCTCGTCAAGCGCGCCGCGCGGCAGTTCATCGAGCGCTTTGTCGGCGCCAATGACATGGCGGCGGTGGTCACGACGGGCGGGCGTTCCGACGGCGCACAAGACTTCACCAACAACTCGCGGTTGCTGCTTGACGCCGTGGACAAGTTCATGGGGCGCAAGCTGCGCTCGTCTGTGATGAATCGCATCGAAGAGGAGGCGCGCACGCGCGACACGCGCGGCTCGGAGCGCGATCTCCGATCCGGACGGTTTCGAGCGCGGCTTTCAGGCGCGGAACACGTTGAGCACGCTGAAGAGCCTGGCCGAGTATCTGGAGAATGTCCGCGGCCGCCGCAAGGCCGTTGTCTTTTTCAGCGAGGGCATCGACTACGACATCTACGACGTGTTCGGAAATCGTGATGCGACATCGATCATGGATTCCACGCGCGAGGCGATCGCCGCCGCGACCCGTGCCAACGTTTCGATCTACGGGATTGACGCCCGCGGCCTGACCACCGGCGCCGACGACGCCATCGAAGTGCAGAGTTTTCCGGAGGACGATTCGCTCGGCCTCAATTCGTCGGCCCTGCAGAACGAGGTGCGGCTGGGCCAGGACAGCTTGCGCGTCCTCGCCGACGAAACCGGCGGCTTCGCCGCGGTCAACACGAACGACATCGCCGGCGCGTTTCAGCGGCTCGTGGACGACAACAGTTCGTATTACGTGCTTGGCTACTATCCGACCAACGATCGGCGTGATGGCCGCTACCGCAAGATCGAGGTCAAGGTGAATCGTCCCGGGGTGACGGTGCGGGCGCGGCGCGGCTACGTCGCACCGCGCGGACGCGCCGCCGATGCCAAGCTCGCCGGACCGAAGGACGCGAGCCCGGAGCTGCGCGAGGCGCTCACCAGCCCGGTGGCGGTGTCGTCGCTTCCGCTCGCCGCGACGGCTGCGTTCTTCAAGGGACCGGCGCCGAACGCGTCGGTAGTCGTGTCCACCATTGTCGGCGGACGCGATCTGCCGCTCGTCGAGAAAGGCGGCACGTTCAACAACGAGCTGGAGTTCGGGATCACTGCGACGAGCATCGACGGCAAGGTGACCGGCGGCGATCGCAACACGGTGACGCTCACGCTCAAGCCCGATACGGTGCAACGCGTGCGCGCCGCAGGCTTTCGCGTCGTCACTTCGATCGACCTTCCGCCGGGGCGGTATCAGATGCGTATTGCCGCACGCGAAGCCAACGCGCGCCGCGCCGGCTCGGTGCTGTACGACATCGAGGTGCCAGACTTCAGCAAGCAGCCGCTGTTGATGAGCAGCCTCGCCCTGACGTCGGCGAGCAGCGCGCTCACGCCGACGGCGCGGCCCAAGGATCCGCTCGCCAAGCTGTTGCCGGGGCCGCTCTCGACGTTCCGCGAGTTCCCGCAGAACGACGAGGTCGCGCTGTTCACGGAGGTCTACGACGCCAACACGGCGCAGCCACACAAGGTCGGCGTCAACATCACCGTCAAGGCCGAAGGCGGCACCACCGTGTACTCGACGCGCGAGGAACGCGACAGCAGTGAGCTGAAGGGAAGTGCTGGCGGCTACGGCTTGACGACGCGCTTTGCGCTGGCGAAGTTCGATCCCGGGTTGTACGTGCTGCGTGTCGAGGCGCAGGCACAGATCGGCGACCGTCCAACCGTCGCCCGCGAAACCGTCTTTCGCGTGGCGCCCGCGGTCGCCGGCGCGCCCATCCTGCGCACGCCCGAGAGCGCGCCAGCCGCCTCCGCGCCTGAAGCAGCCAGCGCGGCGAATGCACCTGCTACAGCCAACGCAGCCAGCGCACCGACCGCACCCGGCGCACCGCGCGCGCCGAGCGCACCTGTGGAGATGTCCACCATCGCCACCGATCAGATGAGCGGCATCAACGCGGCGCGACAGGCGGTGGCGCGGACCGCCGCCGAGTTCGACGCGCTCTGGCGACAACATGCGCCGGGCCGGCCGGCGCCTGCCGTCGACTTCGCCAAGTCGATGGTGGTCGCGGTGTTCCTGGGGACCCGCCCGTCGAGCGGCTACGCCTCGAGATCACCGGCGTCGGCCGCGAGGGCGATGCGATGGTCGTCAACTGGGTGGAACGCCCCCCGGCGCCCGGTCAGATGGCCGCCCAGGTCATGACGGCGCCGTCGCACATCGTCACGGTGCCGCGCTTTGAAGGGCAGGTGCGATTCCAGAAGGTGGACCCCGCCCGGTGAGTGAGCCGCCGGCCAGCGCCGATGCGCGCCAACTGAGTGGACCAACGAGCACCGGCGTAGACGCGCGCCTTTCCGCGCTTCTCTGTTACTCGCGTGGTGGGTATCGGGGATCGTGTTCCTGGTGATCGAGCAGGAGAACCGCGAGGTCCGGTTTCACGCCGCGCAATCAATCGTGCTGTTCGGCGGCCTGTCGGTGGTCCTCCTGCTCACCGGGATCATGACCGCGGGGATGCTCTTCATCTCGCCAGCGGCCTTCGAGGTGATCTACATGATCTCGAGGCTGATCGGCCTGCTGTCGATCCTGCTCTGGTTGTTCGTGATGGTGAAGATCCTCAACGGGGTGAGCTGGAAGGTCCCGCTGGCCGGCGATCTCGCCGCCAAGTTCGTCGCGCGTTGAGAACTGGGGAGGTGGGGAGTTAGGGGATGCACGGAATAGGGACGTTGGGGAAGTAGGGAAGTAGGGAAGTAGGGAAGTAGGGAAGTAGGGAAGTAGGGAAGTAGGGAAGTAGGGAAGTAGGAAGTAGGGAAGTAGGGAAGAGGCGGGTCCCAGGTTCGTCGCGAAAATGACAAGAGCGCGCCGTTTCCAGCGCGCCGCAAATTCCCTACGTCCCTAGGTCCCTAATTCGTCGTCGGCTTCGGCAGATCCAGCTTCGGCTACCGCCTTCGGCTTGATCGCGCCATTGGCGTGCGAGAACTGATACTGATTGGTCCGGCCGACGACGCGCGTCGCGCGGCGTCTTCAGCGTGACCTGTATCACTTCTTCCGGCTGAAACGGCCGCGGATGGCGATAGACGTCGCCGCCGATGGCCTCGCCGGACTTGAACCAGTTCTCCTCGATCTTGAAACCGGCGATTGGCGCCTTCATTACGTTCTTGACCCGGATGATGGTGACGACGTCGGCACCGCTGACCTTCGTATCGGGCTTGGTGATCTCGACTTCGGCGTCACCGCGGACCGGAGCGACGAGCTTGCGCTGCGGCGCGGCGAGCCTGGCCGGCGAACGAGGCGCCCGCGATAGCCGCGATCACGGCCATTGTAAAAATCATTGAACCAAGGCGCTTCATGAGCCAACCTCCGACGCGGATTATACAGCGAAGCTGAGCGAGCCTCCGAGGGCGCTCACATTTCACCGTTCCAATCTTCCGGCTCCGCCGCCGTAGCCCGGAAGACCTCGAGATGCCACTTGCCGCCGCCCCACGGCTCGATTACCTCGGTGGCGACGACATCGACGAGGAGCTCGGCGAACGTGCGGCCCTCGGGATCGCCTTCGAGATGGTAGGCGGGATCATCCCACGCGAAGTTCGGATAGAGCGTCATCGTCAGGAAGAGATCGTAGCCGTCGTCCACGACGATCAGCTGACCGCAGGGCCGCTTCTGCGTCGAGTGGTAGATCAGGTACTTCTCGGCGCTGTGCGCGCGAATGTAGCGCTTGAGCGCGAACTCACGCGCGACGATTTCTTCGACCGCGATCTTTTTGTCCCAGCAGTCGCGGCAATAGCGTTCCTCTCCGCGCGGCTCGGAGACCTCTTTTGCGCCGCACAGCGCGCATCGCGATTTGTTGGCGATCGACTTTCGCGACATCCCGGCTCCATTGTACTTTAAGGCGTGAGCAGGCTTGGTGGGGCGCTTCTCATCGTGGCCGCGCTCAGCGGGCGCAGTCGCCGGCCGCCGCGCACGCTGCATCTGCCGCCACTCGATCGCGTGCTTCCGCCGCGTGTCGAGACGATCTACCGCGCCCTCGCGCCGCGCATCGATGCACCTGCGGCCATGGACGCCGTCGCGTTCATGAGCCCGTTGTGGCGGCTCGCGGGCAACCGCGATTACGACCGATCGATCGACTACCTGGCGAGCAAGCTGGGCACTCACGGCTTCGCCGACGCAGCTGCCGGCACTGCGACGCTGCGCATCGAGCCGTTCGCCAATAGCGGTATGGGATGGGCGCAGGAGCGCGGCACGCTGTCGATCGAGGGCGCCTCGCGCGAGGTTCTGTTGTCACGCGATCAGGATCGTCTGGCGCTCTGCATCAACTCGTTTTCGACGCCGGACGGCGGACGTCGTTCTGCCCGTCGTCGATGTCGGCGCCGGAACAGCCGCAGCCGACTACGAGGGCAACGACGTCACCGGCGCGGTCGTGCTCGGCAGCGGCGCGGTTGGACCGCTGTGGACACGCGCGGTCCGTGAACGCGGCGCCGCCGGCGTCATCTCGTCGGACGTCGCCCGTTACACGCGGCCGGCCGACACGCCCAACGTTCTTCAGTGGGGCAGCATCCCCTATGACGAGGCGCGACGCTCGTTCGCGTTCAAGGCCACACCGCGCCGCGGGCCGTTTGCGTGAGCGGCTCGCGGCGGGACCGGTGCGCGTGCACATCGACATCGCGACACGGTTTGAGCGGGGCGTCAACCGCACGCTGATCGCGGAGATCGCCGCTACATCGCGGCGCGCCGAGCGCGTGGTGCTGGTCGCTCACGTCCAGGAACCAGGCGCGAACGACAACGCGAGTGGAGCGGGAACGCTGCTCGCTGCGGCGCTGGCAATGCAGCGACGCGATCGCGCGCGGCGCGCTGCGCCGGCCGGCGCGGACCGTCACTTTCCTGTGGCTCGACGAGATCCGCGGCAGCGAGCAGTGGATCAAGGACCACCCGAGGAGGCGTCGAAGGTCGTGGCGATGATGTCGCTCGACATGACCGGTGAGGACACCGCCAAGCACCGGCGGCACGTTCTTGATCGAGAAATGGCCCGACCCTTCCGCGCTGTGGGAGCGCCCGTCGGATCCCGCATTCCGAATGGGGCTCGGGAACGGTCCCGCGCGAGCTCGTGCGCGGCCACTTTCTCAACGACCTGCATCTCGGCGTCTGCCTGCGGCGTGCGCGCGACGCCGGCTGGGTTGTCCGGACCAATCCGTACGAAGGCGGAAGCGATCACACAGTGTTCACGCGCAGTGGCGTGCCGGCGCTCCTCAACTGGCACTTCACCGATCGCTACTACCACACGAATCTCGATACCATCGACAAGAGTGAGCGCCGCGGAGATGGGTCAACGTCGCGGCGTCGGTGGCGACGACGGCAATGTTCCTCGGATCTGCGCGCCACAGACGACGAGCCCGCGCTTCTAAAGCTGGTTGACGAAGCCGAGCGCGCGCGTCTCGAAACCGAGCGCGTCAACGCGGCCCCAGACGAGATTCTCGCGGCGTGGAAGACGTGGTATGCCGAGGCGCGCCAGAGCGTCGGTCGTTACCTGCGCCGCTGAATCCGCAGAACTTGGCTGGTGTGCGCTCTGCGACTTCTGCGCTTTCTCTGGCCGATTCCTGCGTCCTCTGTCGCTACCTTTGCGGCGCCATCGCCTCTGCTGCCGGCGCGTACATCTCGGTTACATACTGCTTGACCATCCGCCGGGCTGAGAACCGCGGCAGGTTCGTGCGCATCGCTTCGCGCACCACTTGCAGCCAGCGCTGCGGAATCTGACGCTCGTCGCGCTCGTAAAACGCCGGCACCACCTGTTCCTCGAGCAGCGTGTAGAGCGACTCGCGCGTCCGCGGCATCGGTGGCCTGGTGATCGTCGGGATTGGCGTGACTCTCGATCAGCCAGCCGTTCTGGCCGTTGAAGCCCTCCGCCCACCAGCCGTCGCCGATGCTCAAGTGCGGCACGCCGTTAATCGACGCTTTCATCCCGCTCGTGCCGCTGGCTTCGAGCGGCTTGCGCGGGTTGTTGAGCCAGACATCGCAGCCCGCCACCAGGCAGTGCGCGACGTGCATGTCATAGTCGTCGATGAACGCGATGCGGCCGAGAAACATCGGATCGAGCGCGTGCCGGAAGATCTGCTGCAGATGGTGCTTCGCCGGATCGTCGGCGGGGTGCGCTTTGCCGGCAAACACGATCTGAACCGGCCGGCCGTCGCCGCCGAGAATCTTCGCCAGCCGCTCCGCGTCGTGGAAGATCAGCTCCGGCCGTTTGTACGCGGTGAACCGCCGCGCGTAGCCGATGGTCAGTGCGTCCGGGTCGAGCATCGCACCGGCGCTGACGATGAGCGGCGGGCTCACGCGCTCGGTGGTCCAGCGGAGTCGCAGCCGTTCGCGCATGAACACGAAGAGGTCGGCGCGCAGCGCCTGCCGCGCCGCCCACAGATCCGCGTCGGGAACGTCGAGCAGCCGATCCCAGAACGCCGGGTCGTCGTGCGAGTCGAGCCAGTTCGGTCCGAGATGCCGGTTGAAGAGCTCGAGTACCGGATTGGCGATCCAGGTCGGCACATGGACGCCGTTGGTGATCGACTTGACCGGTACGTCTCGCGGCGTCGCGGTCCGGCCAGATCGGTTGCCACATCGCCCGCGTCACTTCGCCATGCAGCGCGCTCACCGCGTTGACATGGGCCGCGGTGCGCAGCGCCAGCGCCGTCATGTTGAACTGCGGTCCGTTACCGTTGTCGTACTCGCCGAGCGAGAGGAAACGCTGGCGGTACTGGCCGATCTCGCCCCAGCACCCGGCCAGGTGCTTCTCGACGAGATGAAACGGGAACGCGTCGTGTCCCGCGGGCACCGGCGTATGCGTCGTGAACACCGTGGTCCGCCGCACTTCTTCCAGTGCGTCGTCGAACGACGAGCCCTTTTCGACGAACTCGCGGATGCGCTGCAGGGCGACAAACGCCGCATGTCCCTCGTTCAGGTGCCACACGGCGGGTTCGACGCCAAGCGCCCGCAGCACGCGTACGCCGCCGATGCCGAGGATGACCTCCTGCTGGATGCGTGTTTCGCGGTCGCCGCCGTAAAGCCGGGCGGACAGCTCGCGATCCCACGGCGCGTTCTCCTCGAGATCGGTGTCGAGCAGAAACAAGCGGACCCGGCTGACGCGCAGCCGCCAAACCGCCGCGAGCACGGTGCGATCGCCGAGCGGCACCGCAATCACCGCCGGCTTACCGGCCCGCGTGATCGCCGCCGCAATTGGCGCGTCGGTCCAGTTGAGACGCTCGTAATGCTCCTGCTGCCAGCCGTCGGTGGTCAGCCGCTGATGGAAGTAGCCCTGCGGGTACATGAACCCGACGCCGACGAGCGGCACTCCAAGGTCGCTCGCTTCCTTGCAGTGATCGCCCGCGAGCACGCCAAGGCCGCCGGCGTAGATCGGCAGCGACTGATGCAGTGCGAACTCGGCGGAGAAATAGGCGATCACCCGTCCGTTGAGATCGGGCCCGTGCGCCGCCCACCAGGTGCCTTTGGCGGCGCGCGCTTCGTCGAGGCCGGCGATCGCTTCGTCGTAATAGGCGAGAAAGCGCGGATCCTGCGCCGCCTCGGCGAGCCGTGCCGCGTCGATGGTGCGCAGCATGCGCACCGGGTTGTGCGACGTCGAGCGCCAGAGCCGGTAATCGAGGCGGCGAAAGACCTGCCGGGCTGGAGGCCGCCAGCTCCACCAAAGGTCGAGCGCGAGTTCGTGAAGCCGGTGGATACGATCGGGTAGGGCGGCAGATGTTGCGAAACGTTCCATGACAAATCTACGCGCAGGCGCCCGTCAATTCGGCAAAGCGGGCGAGGTCGATGTTACCCCCGGAAACCACTGCGACGATTTTCCCCGACCCGGCGCGGCCGCTGAGCGCCGCTGCCACCGCGCACGCCGCCGCGCCTTCAGCAACGACGTGCACGCGCTCGGCGGTGCGCTTCATCGCTGCGCGCACTTCGTCGAGCGTCACGACGATCGATCCGTTGACGAGCGACTTCAGAAGCGGCCACATCGTCGGGAGCACGGATTTTCCGCCGGCGCCGTCGACGAACGAGGCGGTCCAGCCGGGAAAGTAGCTCGGTTCGCCGCGCTCGAGCGATGTCGCGAGCGGCGCCGCGGTCTCGGGCTCGGCCGCGAACACCTTCACGGCCGGATTGAGCGCGCGCACCGCCGCGCCGATCCCCGACAGCAGCCCGCCGCCGCCGAGCGGCGCGACAATCGCGTCCACATCGGGCAGGTCTTCGAGGATTTCGAGTCCGGCGGTTCCGTTGCCGGCAATGAAGCGATCGTCGTCGAACGGGTGAACGAAATGTCCGTGCATGCGATCGGAGGCGTGCCGCTCGACGGTCTTCCAGCATTCGTCGTAGGTGGCCTTCACGATGGTGGCGCCGAGGCGCTCGATTGCGCGAAGCTTCGTCTGCGGCGCCGTCTCGATCACCATGACCGAGCACGGCGCGCCGGCCTTACGGGCCGCGAGGGCGACGCCCTGCGCGGCGTTCCCGGCGCTCACCGTCCAGACGCCCTGCGCGAGCGCTTCACGCGGCAGCGCGCGCACGGCGTTCCAGGCGCCGCGAACCTTGAAGGAGCCGATGGGCTGCAGCGATTCGAGCTTGAGGAAGATTTCGGTGTCGGCCGGCCGATCGCCGACCGGCAACTCGAGGCGGACCAGAGGAGTGCGAACAGCCAGCTTGATACACGGCGGAGGCGGCGTCCCGGATCGCCTCGACGGGAATCTGACGCATGAGCCGTCGAGAGTATCATGCCGACCATGCTGAAGAGCCTCACCCTTGCGCTCGGCGTGACACTGAGTCTTGCCACCGTGGCACAGGACCGGCCCGGCTCGGACGCGCCGCGGCCGCGCGCGCGCGATTTGCCGATCGCGCCGGGAGTCTTTGCGCCCGGCCCGCTCAACGCGATCACCGACGTCGCCGGTGTGCGCGTCGGGCACTTCACGCTCGATATCGACGATCGCGTCCGCACAGGCGTGACCGTCGTCGTGCCGCACGCCGGCAATCTGTTTCAGGAAAAGGTCGCCGGCGCGGTGTTCGTCGGCAACGCGTTCGGCAAGCTGGCCGGATCGACACAGGTGGACGAACTCGGCACGATCGAGACCCCGATTGCGCTGACCAACACGCTGAGCGTGGGGGCCGTGGTCGAGGGCCTTGTCAAGTGGACGCTGAATCAGCCGGGCAACGGAGACGTGCGCTCGGTCAACGCGCTGGTTGGCGAGACCAACGATTCGGGCCTCAACGACATTCGCGCGCTCGACCTGCGGCCGGAGCACGTAATTGGCGCCTTGTCGGCCGCGCGCGAAGGTCCGGTCGAAGAGGGAAGCGTCGGCGCCGGCCGAGGCACCCGCGCGTTCGGCTGGAAGGGCGGCATCGGGTCGTCGTCGCGGCGCCTCGAGGCGCGCTACGGCGGCTACACCGTCGGCGTTCTCCTGCAATCCAATTTCGGCGGAGTCCTGACGATGAACGGTGCGCCCGTCGGGAAGGAGCTGGGGCGCTACTCGTATGCGCCAGCGACCGGCGGCGACGACCACGGCGACGGTTCCTGCTTGATTGTCGTCGCAACCGACGCCCCGCTCGATGCACGTGACCTGAAGCGGCTCGCCGCGCGCGCCGTTTTCGGCCTTGCCCGAACCGGATCGTCCTACAGCAATGGCAGCGGCGACTATGCCATCGCGTTCTCGACCGCTCCGGAGCTGCGCGTCCGATTCGGCGCGGGCGCGCCGCAATCGCGCACGCTGCTGCCGGCCGACGGCGTTTCGCCGCTCTTTCAGGCGGCGCTCGAAGCCACGGAGGAAGCCGTTTACAACTCGCTGCTGAAGGCGACGCCGGTGAAGAGCCGTGCGGGAAGCGCGGATGCAATTCCCGTGGACCGTGTGCGCGCGGCGCTCCGCAAATACAACATGCTTCCGTGAGGTCAACGGCCCGGCGAAGCGACGGCGGCGCCATCTTGACGGGCGCGGTAGACGGTTGCGCCCGGCACACGCTGCCGTTCGAGCGAGGCGCACTCCGCTTCGAATCGCTGGCGCGTTTCGCGGAACCAGATGTCGGCGCTGTCGAACCACACCAGCACGGCGTTGTCTGCTTCGCAGGCACGGCAGACCGCGCGCAATTCCGCTTCGTAGCGCGGGTTGCTGCGCTTGGTGGACGGCACGTGCTCCAGCGGAATCATCAGCGCCGCCCGCTCGGCTACGAATCGCACGGCCGGCGCATCGTTGGAGTAGACGAGCAGGCGCGAGGGCAGCGCCCTGACCAACTTCAGTACCGGCGAGTTGCGCCATGCCGTCGAGGTGTACTCCTGCCCATTGGCGCGCGTCTCGGCGATCCACTCGACCGTGCCGGGCAGGTTCAACGCGGAGACGACGACGACGATTGCCAGCAGGCCGCGCCAGATGGCCGGCCGCGCGCGAGTGATCGCCGCATGTCGTGCCACCGACAGCATCGCTGGCAGGAGCAGCAGGACTGCGGGCGCCAGCAGGCGAGTATCGAGCGACGTGGCGGCGTCGAAGAACGAGATGGACAGCACGACGAACGCGAGGTACGCGAGCGCCGCCGCCGATCCGAGCAGCGTCCAGGCGGTCGCGACCGCCGATGCGTCCGGTCGCGCATCGCGCGTCCGCACGAACCACCAGCAGCCGGCCGCGAAGGCTGCGCTCGCAATCGCGACAGTGACGGCTTTGAGCCCCGCACTCAGATCGAGCTGAAGGACGCTGTTGTACAGGCTCACCACCATCAACTTGAGCTGAAAGAGACTCACCGGGTGAACAGCGAGGGGACGGTTGGTTGCCGTTTCGCCGGCGATCACATTGCGGATCAGCCAGAGCGCGAGGGGGGTCCCGGCACAGAGCAGGGCAATGAGAATGTCGTGCAAACGCTCACGGCGCGACCTGCCGGGCGCGAGATAGAGACCCACGACAGTCGGCGCGAGGAGCACGACACCGACATAACGGGTTATCGCCGCACTACCGACGAGCAGCGAGCCACCAACCAAAAGCGTCCGGCGTGGAGTCGCGATGTGCGAGGCGAGCAACAGAAGGCCGCCAAGCGTGCACGCGAGAAATAGCGGCTCCGACCAGGCATAGGAATGGATCGTGAGCAGCGATCGCGATGACAGAAAGAGCAGAAACCCAGCCAGTGTCGCGAGCCGGCTGCGCTCGGTGGCTACATACACAGTCAGCCCGAAGAGCAGCGCGACGACCCCAAAGAGCACCACGTGTACGAAACGCGCCCGGCCGAGGAAATTCGAGTCGTTGAGACTGGCGAGTGCGAGCAGCAGCGGATATGCCGGCGGATAGTGGGTCACCGTCTCGCCGGCTGCAACGAAGCCGACGCCGGCCGCCAGGTTCCTTGCCGTCTCGAGATACACCGTCGAGTCCGGATTGACGCCGGGCCCTTGCAACGTGATCCAGAACATGAGGACACTAGCGGCGATGCCGCCCAGCGCGAGGCACCACATCGTGTGCCGCTTCGAGTCGGCCTGCCTGAGCGCATCGGTCATGTGCGCGACCCTGCCGCCAACCGAATCCGCCGGACGCCATGCCTGATCGTGCCGGCGGGCGCCGCGTGCTGGTGACGGTGGCGCGGTACGCCGCCGCAGGCGCCCTCTGGCTCGGTGTCTCTCATTTGATCGTGACGCCAGTGATTGTGTCCGCGTATCACGGCAGAACCCTGCCGGCGCTGGCGCGCCTGATGCCGGGCCGATCGTCGCTGCCGGTCGAACATTACCTCAATATCTGGAACAGCTTCTCCGGCGCGATGCTGCTCGCGCTCGTGGCGCATCTGGCGCTCCTGCTCACGATTACGCGCGGTGATGGCGTCGGGCCGACCACGGCGGCGTCGCCACCACGCGCCGCACTAAGCGCGCGCGCAAGACTAAGTCTCGCCCTGTTTGCGGCGGCGTTTCTCGCACTGACCGTGGTGGGCGGCGCACGCCACGACTATCTCGCGTACCTGACGATCTGGCGAACCGTGCTCGAACAGCGCGATCCGTGGTGGCTCGTCGAGGGCGGGCTCCTGAACGCGTATGGTCCGCTGTTCAGCACGCTGGCGCCGCTCACGCTCGTCAACGGGCTCGCGCCAAAGCTGCTGCTCGCGTGCGCCCACGTGTGGTTCGTGATCTGGCTCACCCGAACGTTCGCGCGGCGCGGCAGCGGCGACATTCCACGCTTCCTGATCGTCGGCGCCATCCTCAACCCGCTTCCATGGATCGAAGTGGCGTGGTTCGGACACTTCGACGTGCTGGTCGGAATCGCCTGTGTCGCTGCGGTACACGCGCGGCTCCGGCAACGGGACATCCAGTCGGGGATCTCTCTCGGCCTCGGCGTGCTGCTCAAGTTTCTCCCCGTCGTTCTTCTGCCGTTTCTCGTCCTCGACCGCTGGCGGCTCCGCATCCGCCTCGATCTTGCGTGCGTGATCACGATTGGCCTTGGCCTGTCGGCAAGTCTGCAGCTGGCCGGTCCTGCGGCGTTACGCCCCGTGACGTTCGCGGCGACACGCGGCCCCGAGCAGCTCTCGATCTTTCGATATCTGATTGGCCAGTGGTCGCCGATCGGCAATCTGCTGGCCGCTGCCGACGTGACCGCACTTTCGATGGGCTTCCTCCTTGTCGGCTGCGCGCTGGTATTCGCGTGGTGCTGGCTGCACGCGGTTCCGCCGCAGACCGGCGCGGTCGCTGCCGTGCTGACCACGCTCCTTCTTTATCAGGTAGGGTTCGTCCAGTATCAGATCGTCCCGTTGTTGCTGGTGCTTTACTGGTTCGCGACGAGGCTCGATCACGGAGCACCTGTACACGAAGGAAGGCAGTTGCTCGGCGTGATTGTGTACTTCGCGTGGCTTGCGCTCTTCGACGGCTTCTACGCGGCCATCGGGGGCTTCCTGACGCCTGACGGCGGGTGGGTGTGGGTGGCCGATGTGGTGGGCCTGCCGACGTTCGTTTTGGGGTGCTGGGCCCTGTTTTCAATATTGCACGCCGACGCCGCTACTCGCGCTCTGGGGCGACTAAAGTTCCGCGCGGGGTGCTGATGGCGAACGACGGACGGCCCTTAAAGAGCGTCCCTCGCGAGGAGGAGCTCGCTGTTATCGACAGAACTGTTAGGACGAAAAGGTGATGCGGCGGGCGAAGGGCTCGGCATAGGTGACACGTGCCGCGTCACCTATGCGTCGACTCCGCGCATCGAACTACGCTGCAACCGGCCGCTGCACCCGCGCCCGGTCGGAATCTGCGGGGGCGCGCCGCACGCGCAAGGAACCAACTTCCCAACCTGGCGATGTATGGCCACACGCCACGCAACGCAGCGCCAGCCGCTTCGGCTCGGTGTGCAATACCTTGTAATGCCCGCCGTTGATCACGCACCAGATCCTGCGGAGGCGGCTCAACAGCTTGGTCACGATCGACTTGAGCACCGCTGCGCTCGGCCGCGTCGTTCGCAGGCTACCGGGCTCCGCAATCCGTATGGAGATCGTTGTCATATTCGGTCACGCTCCTGCGACCACCTAGTGCAAGTGCTTTGCCGATTTCAATCCTGTATGTGATGGCTCAGCCGTGGTGGCGGCGCGTGAGCGTTTCTGCCATTTGCACTCACTCGCTGAGACTGCGCGTGATCGGCGAGTCGAGTGCCTGGCACGGACGATTCATTTTTTCGGGAAGCGCCCGCCATATTTCTGGACGAGTGGCCACCCGAATCGCCCGACACGACCGGCGTTACCGGCGCGCGTGCAGCGCGACGATCTCCGGAGACGGACCGAAACCTGGCGCGGCCGAAGCGACGCGCGCGACCGGGTGCCCGTTGACGGTCGTGTAGCTGTACTGCATCACGAAGCTTGATCGGCCAACCATCCGCACGTCGGCGAGTGTCTCGACGGAAACAGGAAGAGAAACATCTCCCACCCGCTCGAACGTCTTGACCACCGTCACGCTCTTGACCCAGAACGATGGTGATTTCGCGAGCTGCCCCTCGAGCCGCAACGGATGCCCGTCGGCG
>CAWEAM010000010.1:0-411562 GCA_963807105.1 uncultured Acidobacteriota bacterium
GATGCGCGCCAGATTGCCGATGAGGGCCTCGGTCATGCCATCGGCGAAATACTCCTGCGAGGCGTCGCCCGAGAGGTTGTCGAGCGGCAGGACCGCCAGCCTCGTGATCGCGTGGCGGTTGGCTTCAGCCGCACGCATCGGCAGCAGGAGGTAGACGAGCAGTCCCGCAGCGAGAAGCGCCAGCCCGCCGAAAATCAACCCGCGCGGGACCGAGCGTCGGCTCGATTCGGCTACAGGCGGCGAGACCGGAAGCACCTGCGCGGCCAGCGGCGCGAAGGTGCCTGGCAATTCGCGCACGTCGGCAACGAAGCGATACCCGTGCGCGGGCACCGTGACGATGTAGTGATGATCGTCAGGTTTCTCGCCCAGCGTTTTCCGCAGGACCGAGATGTTTCGCGTCAGCCCTCCCTCTTCGACGACAGTCTCGCCCCACACGCGCGTCAGCAGCTCGTCTTTTGACACGATTCGATCGCGATGCTCGATGAGCGCGAGCAGCGTCTCCAGAACCTTGGGAGCGAGTGGCACGGCTTCGGCGCCGCGCAGCAGGAGCCGCCTGTCGCGATCCAGGGAGAACGGGCCGAACTCGTATCTGATCCGTTGTCCGTTCATGGCGTTCGAAACGTTTCCGAAGAAAGCGAAGCTACGTTGTAAGGGCTCGTAATCGCTGCCGCCGGCAGATTCCGCGCGCGTTAGTGCGAGGGCGATTCTACCGTGGCGCGGGATCGTTCTGGGCGTCGAGGTTGGACAGGCGGTCAGCGGATCCCCAGCGCTTTGATCCGCGAGGCAAGGGTCGTCGGTCTCATGGCGAGGAGCACCGCGGCACCGTCGGGGCCGAAGATCTTTCCGTTCGTCCGCGCCAGCGCCGCTTCGATGTTCGCTCGCTCAGTGGCACGCAATTCCGCGCGCGTCACGACGGTGACGTCAGGCGGAGGCGTGGCTGCCGCCGCCGCCGTGCGCACGCGCCAGCGCAGCTCCGCGATGCGGGCCGCAGCGATGTCGGCGACGAGGCGGAGATCCGCGATGGCTGGGTCTTCTGGGATCTGACGATCGAACACAGCGAGCACTCCAATCGCGCGGCCCTCGGCGACCAGCGGGAGCGCGACAAACGCACGCACGCCCTGCCGTGCCGCCCACGCTGGGTTTGTGAGCCACTCCTCGTCGCCGCGCAGTCCGCGAACGACCAGCGGTTCCCGAGAGGCGGCGACGGCTCCTATCGTGGTGTCGGCGACGGCCATTTCCCGGAACTGACCATCCAGACGGGCATAGCTGCCGCCGCCGCTCGGCGTTCCCGCGCTCGCCAGGAGCTCGACGGCTCCGTCTTCGGTCGTAAGCCATACCCGGGCCAGGGCAGTCGATTTGGCCAGGGCGAGATGGCTCGTGACCGAGGCGCCCACTCCGCCGGCAGCGTTGCCCCGCACGATTTCAGGCAGCAAGGCATGCAGGGTGATGTGCAACGCGTCATATTACGAATTTTAGTAATCGAGCGCTACGAAAAACAGTAATACCGCGGCCCCGCGGCTGCTCGAGTTGGATACGAGAATTCGTAATACTCATGACCTGACTACCGGGGCGACGTGGTCGGACACCAGTTTCGGACCAGATCCGGCAGATGTGTTACCTTGCGCGGTGTGAATCGGAGCGTCGCGATCTCGGTCATTTTCACGATGGTTCTCGCCGGCGCCTGCACCGAGCAGCCCGATGGTGAACAGGAGCAGGCACCCATGGCGAATTCAGGCATCACGACACTGCAAAAAGTCGACACGCGTGAGGGCACGGGCCCGGAGGCGCGGAAGGGCCAAGGCGTTCGCGTGCATTACACGGGCTGGCTGTACGACGCGAGCGCGCCGAGTCACAAAGGCAAGCAGTTCGACAGCTCGCGCGACCGGACGCCGTTCGAGTTCACTCTTGGTCAGGGCGAAGTCATCTCCGGCTGGGACGAGGGCGTCGCCGGCATGAAGGTCGGCGGCGCGCGCACGTTGACCATTCCTCCCGCGATGGGCTACGGCGCGCGCGGCGCCGGCGGAGTGATTCCGCCCAACGCCACGCTCGTGTTCGACGTCGAGCTTCTCGAGGTGAAATAGCGCGCGCGTTGTGCCTCGACCTCTCTGCCGGCACTTCGGATCGTGTGGCGGGTGCGACTGGCAGGACCTCTCCTATCCAGATCAACTCGCTCGCAAACGCTCCACGCTCGAACGACTGCTGCGCGCCACTCTTGGCGGCCGCGCGCCGGAAGTCCAGCCGGTCATCGGCATGACCGCAGACGCGAGCGGGTGGCCGTGGCGTTTTCGGCAGAAAGCGTCGTTCGTGTTCGGCGAGAGCGAAGGACGGCTGACGATCGGCCACTACGCGGCGCGATCGAATCAGATAGTGCCGATCGAGGAATGTCCGGTTCATTCCGATCGCGCCAACCGGATTGCCTTTGCGCTGCACCAGCAGCTGGCCCGGGCGGGAATTCCCGCCGCGGGCGCCGACCTGCGCGGCGTCGTTCGTCACCTTCTGGTCCGCACCTCGCGCGACGATCGGGATGCGGTCGCGATGCTCGTCGTGACGCACAACCACCGAGCGTTGCGCGCGCCGATTCGGAAGTTTCTCGAGAGCGCGGAGCGACCCACCGGCTTCTATTTGAATGTCCACGATCGCCCCGGTCCATACATGGTCGGGCGAGAGACGATCCGCCTCGATGGCCACAGCCACGTGCGTGAAACGGTGGCGGACGTTTCGTTTCTCGTGGCGCCCACGGCGTTCTTTCAGACCAATACCGCCGCGGCGGGCACGCTCGTCGGTCTCGTAACGAACCACGCCGCCCGCTCGCCGCGCCTGTCCCGCGTCGCCGATTTGTACGCAGGGAGCGGCCTCTTTTCACTGCCGCTCGCCGCGCGCGGGCACCAGGTGACCGCGGTGGAAGACAACGCGCAAGCGGTGGCCGATGGCGAACGAAATGCGCGCCGCAACGATCTCTCGAACCGCGTGCGATTCGTGCGCGCGCCGGTTGAACGCGCGCTGCCGCATCTCGTGAGTCACACGTGGGAGCTCGTGGTGATCGATCCGCCGCGCTCCGGCTGCCCGCCGCCAGTGATTCGCGGCGTCTTCAATCAGATGAAGCCGCCAACTGTCGCGTACGTGTCGTGCAATCCGGAAGCGCTCGCCGCCGAGCTGCCCGATATCGTCGACAGCGGGTACGGTGTCGAGCGTGTGCAGCCGGTCGACATGTTTCCTCACACCACACACATTGAAACGGTAGTGACCCTCACGCGCTAATCGAAGGGCGACCGCCGCCAGTGAATCGGCGGCGTATATTCTAGGGAGCGCATGTCCGCGCTCGTGCCACGCCCCGCGTCAACCGTCGTCGTTCTTCGTTCGACCGAGCAGACCAACGTCGAAGTCCTGCTCGTGCGTCGCAACGACACGGTCGCGTTCATGGCTGGTGCGCACGTCTTTCCCGGCGGGCGCGTGGACGAGGCCGATCACGCGCGCGCGGCGCAGTCGCCGCCGACTGAGGGCAGTTCGAGATTTCCGGATCTCACGGCAGCGAGCGAGTGGCCGTATCGTCTCGCGGCGGTTCGCGAGATGCAGGAAGAGGCGTCGGTGGCTCTCGCGCCACAGGATCTGGTTCCGTTTGCGCACTGGGTGACGCCGGAAGTCGAGACGCGCAGGTACGACACGCGCTTCTTTCTCGCCCGCATGCCGTCTGGACAGACCGCTCAACACGACGACGGCGAGATGATTGCGCTCGCCTGGCTCGCGCCGTTGGAGGCGATCGCGCAGGGCCGGCGCGGCGAAATCATGCTGCCGCCGCCCACCTGGACGACGCTGTGGCAACTGGCGCGGTTCGGTTCGATCGAGGAGACGTTCTCTTGGGCGTCGGCCAACGTCATCGTCCGCGTCCAGCCTGGCCTCCACAAGCGTCCGAACGAGACGATGCTTACTCTGCCGGGCGATCCGTTGTATCCAACGATTCCCGACTGGGAAGTGCCCGAAGAGACTCGCTTCGTGCTGGAAGAGGGAAGGGGCTGGAAGCCCGTGCGCGCATGACCGAGCGGATCGACGAGCTCGTCGCGCTCTTCAACCGGCGCAGCGAAGACCTGCCGGATCACCTCTTCGATCGCCACACACAATTCCTGCTCAATGGCGTGCCGTTCGAGCAGATGCTGGGCCGCTCGCCG
This sequence comes from uncultured Acidobacteriota bacterium, assembly GCA_963807105.1. GTDB lineage: Bacteria > Acidobacteriota > Vicinamibacteria > Vicinamibacterales > UBA2999 > DASPWV01. The sequence goes on from CAWEAM010000010.1 coordinate 4,164, forward strand.
TCGGATCCGCTGGTGCTGATGCTGGCGCGCGGTCCGGCGGGCTATCGCTTTACCTTGAAGGCGCTGCTGCATGCAATACCTGACGCGCGGATCGAACGCGGCGCGATCGATCTATCGACGCCCGGTGCGCCGCCCGCCACGTGGCAATGCTGGCTGTCGGGCCACCTGCGCGGTACGGGCGAACCGCTGGACTCGGTGTTCGGCGTCGACTTTCGCCTTGCGCCAACGGGCCGCGTCGAGCGGGCGGCGGTGACGATCGACGAAGCGAGCCTCGCACGCATTCGCGAAGCACGGCTCCGCGCTTAAGCGATCACCACGTCGAGCGGCCGGTACGTCGTGGTGATCGAGTCGTGATGGCTGGCCGCTAATCCCTCGATGCACTTGAATTGGCGATCGCCGAGGTGTGATCGCGCCGTTGGGGCGTCCACGCAACCGCCTTCCGGGCTTAGTCGGGGTTGATGAACCGATAGAGCACCCGAATCAACCGGTACGCCTCCGGCATCGTCTCTCGCGAGAACGCGATCGTGTCCGGTGCGAGCGACTCGATCTCCTTGAACGCGGTTGCCACTTCGGGGAAAGTGAAATTGCGATAGCGCAGCGTGACGCGATACGGTCCTTGCCGCTGCGGCGCCTGCTTCTTCGCGTTGCCGACGCCGTCGCGCGCGGCCTGCTGAATCTCCTGACGTGCCTGGGCCAACGGCTTCAGCTCCACGGCGCGCACGTTGATCGCCCGCTTGACGGCCACCGCACGAATTGCGGGAACGCTTTCCTTGACCTCCGCAACCGCCGCATCGTCGCCGGTCACGACGACGACTGGAACACCGTACCAGGCGGCGAGCGCCGCGTTCATCCCTCCCTCGCCGACGGAACGCCCGTTGATCTGAAGGTCCCTCACCACGCCGGAGCCGGTGTGTGCGAAGAGGCCGCGCGGAGCGTCGGCCTTGGCGTGATAGCCAACGAAGATAATCGCGTCGAAGGAGTCGTCGAGCCCTTCCATCATGCCGTGACGCTTGAAGCTGTGCGAGATCAACTTCGCGCGCGGGTCGAGATCTTCCGGCAGCAGGTTTCGCTGCCCGCCGTGTGAATCGTTGACGACCACTTCGGTGGCGCCGCCCTCGAAGGCGCCGCGGATGGCGGCGTTGGCGTCTTCCGCCATCAGCTTGCGCGCGCGCCCGTATTCGGGCTGGCCGGCCGAGGTCTGATCGTCGCCGTTGACGCCGCTAATCCCTTCGAGATCGACGGAGATGTAAACGCGTTTCGGAGTCTGCGCCAAGGAGTCCGGCGCCAGGGCGAGCACGCAGGCCAGGAGGAGAATCGCACGCGACATGGGGGCAATTCTAAGGTGCCTAAGTGCCTAAAGCGCCTAAGGGTGCCTGGAGTGTCTCGGGTGCGTTGTGCTTTGGTGCTGAGTCACACCGCGCTCAATACACCTCAGGCGCCTGAGGCGTTCCGGCATCGGGGAGTTGAAGGACCGCCCTGACGAACATCTCCTCGGGGAGGGCACCGAGAATCTCCACTGTCTCGTTGACGATCGTCTTCGGCACGCCGCTGACGCGGTACTTGCGCGTGAGATCCATGAACTCGGTGGCTTCGATCGCCGCCGCCGTGATGTTCGGATTGGCGTAGGCCATCTTGTGCGCCAGGACGACCGCCCTGGGGCAGTGCGGTCAGGTGGGCGTCGAGAACACCTGTAGATGAAGCGGCGTGGTCACGCCGGCGAGGAGCGCCTTGGTCTCTTCCATCAGCTCGAGGCTGCCCGTTCCCGCGAGAATCACGGCCTCGACCAGCGCCATGAACTCGAAACCGGTTGGCGCTCCGAAGAAGCGCATGCGCGTATCCTGACCGTCGCTGAGCAGGACAATCGCCGGCGCCCGCTCGATGCCGTACGTCGCCTTGTCCTCCTGATCGAGCACGACGTTCTTTTCGACGACGGCGATGCGCTCGTTGAGGCGGGCGAGCTCGTCGAGGATTTGTTTGGCGACCGGGCCGCTCTCCGAACCACCAATCGTCTGCGTGAACAGCACGAGTGTGACCGGCTTGGAAATCGCGGACAGATGCTGGGTCAGGACCTTTTCGTCCTCTGCCGACAGGAGAGCCATATCTCGATTGTAAAGCGAGGGGCGCGGCGGCCGCCTACCAGAGGTTGAGGCCCGTCCGAACGGCGTCAGAACTTGAAAAGGTCGTCGAACGCCTTGCGAGCGCCCGACGGCTCGACCGGACTCGTCGACTGCGCAGATGAGGTCTCGCGCTCCCAGGTCGTCCGCGCGGTGAAGAACTGGCAGTCGTTGGCGGCGTCTTTCGGCGCGACGCGGGCCGTGATCGCCTGCGTGCACTCGAAGCGCGCGCTCGGATCGAAGTGGACGCATTGCGCGCACGACCGCAAATCCTGGCCGCACTTGCCGCATTTGCTGCGCGAAAGAACCTGCCCGTCCACCAGTCCCCCACAGCGCGCGCAGCGCGCGACCTCCCGGTAGCCGGGCATGTTGGGGTTCTTGGCGCCTTCGGACGAGATGCGCCGGGCGCCGGCCGGCGCGCCGGGCTCGCGTTCCGGGCGGCGCTGAGGTTGACCATCGGCCGATGGTGGGCGCGCCGGCCGCTCGCCGCGGTCGTCGTCCTGATAGCCGCGCTGACGGTATTTTCGGTCGCTCATCTGCACCTGGGTAACGGAAAGGGAACCGACGGGTGGCTCGAATGCCGGCGCACTTGGTGTATGCGCGATTATAATCGCGCGCACCATTTCGTAAATCGATTCGCAGGCCTTCTCCAATCGGCGTCCGGTCCGTCGTGGTTCGTCTGTCGCGGCTGTTAGCGGAATGGAGCCAGCATCCGCGTGTTGCGTACTCTCGCCCTTTCGACCTGTTCGTTCTGTCAGGAACTTCCCTCACGATCGCACAAACGGTGAGCGGCACCACCGGCTCGCGTCACCGACAACACCAACGCGGTGCTTCCCGGCGTCACTGTGACGATTTCGAGTCCGTCGCTGATGGGCACCCGGACGGCCATCACTAACGAGGACGGCCAGTCTCGGTTTCCGACCGTCCCACCTGGAGACTACGCGCGCGAGTTCGTTCACGACCGCATCGCCTAGCTGTTGCGGCGCATGCCCGCGCTGATGGCGGCCTTGTGCGATGCGCTCAGCGGACGACCGCGCTGCAACTCAATGCGAACGGCCGTAGGAGCCGAGGCGGACGACGAGGCTCATCGAGCCGAACGGCACTTGATCGATCCGGCGTGACCTGCAACTCGACGGTGCGGTATGTGTCGAGGTCGGTTTCGCGAAGACGCGTCACCCCCTGCGGTCGAATGCCGTGCAGTTTGCATTCTTCGTGGAATGGGAGCAGATTGCTCGTCAGAGGTGGCCAGCCCACGCGTGACAGTTACGTGATGGCGTATTGAAAGAATGCCAAAGGCACAGTGCAAAGGGCAAAAACTCGCTTTCGGCATTCTGCTGTTTGCGGTCTGGATCCCGTTCCTGGGCGGCTGCGATCCCGGCGCGGCGCCGCCAGACCCGCGCACCTTCGGCAACCTCGATCCGGCCGTGATCGAGCTTCTCGACGAGCTCACGGCGGCCGTGAATGCGGATCGATCCGATGCAGCACGTTGGGGACGCCTCGCGATGGGCCTCGAGGCCAATGGCTTGCTCGGCCAATCGGCCGCGAACTATGACGTGGCGGTGCGTCTGGACGGGAACGAGCCGCGCTGGCGGTATCGTCGCGCCTTACTCAGCGCCCGGCGCGGCGAGATCGATTCTGCGCTAGCTGACCTGAAAACCGTTAGGGCCCTTGCGCCCGGCTATGCACCGGCATATTGGCGCACGGGACACTTGCTCCTCGATCGTAGCGATACCGCCGCCGCACAGGTCGCGTTTCAGTCCGCCGTGCAGGCGGCGCCGTCCGATCCGGCTGGTCACACCGGCCTTGCCCTGGTTCATCTGTCGAAGGGCGAAAACACCGAGGCGGCGGCCGCGCTTGAAAAACTGCTGGCCACCAATCCCGGCGAGCGCTACGCGTTGCAACTGCTGGGCACCGCCTACCGGCGGCTTGGCCGCGAGGATGACGCGCGGTTCGCGCTCACGATCGGATCCGCGGGACAACCGGCGTGGACGGACGCGTGGTCCGACGAGGTCAGCCAGTACCGCCGCGGCTTTGCCGCGATACTGAAAGAAGCGACGCAGCTTGGGCTCGAACGAAAGTTCGATCAGGCGATCGCGCTGCTCGATCGGTTGATCCAACTGCGCCCCGAAGACAAGGCCCTTCGTGTCTATCTCGGCGGGATGTACGCCGCCTCCGGTAGGATCGCTCCTGCAGCGGCGATACTCGAGCCCATTCTTGCTGCCGATCCGAAACACTTCGACGCGGCCATGCACCTCGCGAGCGGCTACCTGTTCGCCGGCAACCTCGACAAGGCTTCGGCCTATGCGGCTCGAGCGCTGGACCTGAGGCCTGCCAACGCCGATGCCTCCAAACTGCGCGGCATGGTGCTGTGGCAGGAGGGGCGGCTCACTGAGGCCCTCGCACACTTGGAGGCCGCCGCGGCCGCTGATCCTAGGGACCCGACGCCGCACCTGTGGATGGGCATGATTCTCGGCCAGCAGGCGCGTTATGTCGAAGCGCGGCGGCGATTCGAGGCGGCCTTGTCCAAAGACCCCTTGCTCGGTGATGCGTTGATCGGAGTCGCCGACACCTTTGCCGCCACCGGCGCGTGGGCCGCGGCCGAGAATGCGCTCGAACGCGCCGGCCAGGCCGAGCCCACCAATCCGCGACTGGCTGCCGCGCGCGACCGCATCCTCACCGCCGCCGCTCAAGCGCGCCGATGAAGACTACGGCGGTAATTCTGCTGTCGATCGCGACGGCCTGCAGCCGGCCGTCGCCGGTTCCGTCGACAACTCGCGCCTGGTTCGAGGACGTCGCGGCAGCGCGCGGCATCACGTTCGCACATCGATCGGGCCATGAGACTCGCTACCTGTTGCCCGAGATCATGGGCGGCGGCGGCGCCCTCCTCGATGTGGACAATGATGGCCACCTCGACATCTTTCTGGTGCAGAGCGGCCGGATCTTTGCGGCACCCGGCTCGCCGGCGGGCCATCGGTTATACAGAAACCGCGGCGACGGCACGTTCGAGGATGTGTCGGAAGCGAGCGGCGTCGCGGCGGTTGCCGGGTACGGCATGGGTGCGGCAACGGGCGACTACGACAACGATGGTGACGTCGATCTGTACGTCACGGGCCTTGGCGCGAATGCGCTGCTGCAGAACGACGGGCGTGGCCGCTTCGCCGATGTCACCAGGACCGGGGGAGTCGCAGGATCGGGCTGGAGCACCAGCGCCACGTTCGCCGACATCGACACGGACGGCCACCTCGACCTGTTCGTCACCCGCTATCTCGATTGGCGCCTCGACGTCGAGCGCGAGTGCTACAGCCTCACCGGCGTCGTCGACTACTGCAGCCCCAAGAACTACGATGCGCCGACCACCGATCTCCTGTTCCGCAACAACGGCAATGGCACGTTCACGGACATCTCGCGCGCCGCGGGTCTCGGCTCGGCGGTTGGCAACGGCCTCGGGGTGATAGCCGACGACGTGAATGGTGACGGGCGTCTCGACGTGTTCGTCGCCAACGACGGCACGCCGAACCACCTGTGGATGAATCAGGGCGGGACACGATTTACCGAGTCTGCCCTGATGGCCGGCGTCGCCATCGATCAGGATGGCGCACCCAAGGCCGGCATGGGGGTCCACGCCGCCGACGTCGACGATGACGGCGACAACGATCTGATCGTCATGAATCTGGATACCGAATCGGATTCGTTCTTCCGAAATACCGGCCGCTTCTTCATCGATGACACCGCGCGGGCGGGTTTGCGGATCGCCAGTCGCCGTTTCACGCGGTTTGGCGTCGCGTTCATGGACTTCGACAACGACGGGCGACTTGATCTCTACGAGGCGAACGGACGGGTTGGGTTGCAGGCCGACACCTATGGCGCGGATCCGTACGCCGAACCGAACCTGCTCTTCAAGGGCATGGCCGACGGCCGTTTCGAGGACGTGAACCCGCGCGGCGGCACGGCGTCTCCGCTCGTCGCGACCAGCCGCGCGGCCGCCTTCGGCGATTTCGATAACGACGGCGGCGTCGACATCCTCGTAGTGAACCGCGACTCGGCTCCACACCTGCTTCGCAACGTCGCGCCCAGGCGCGGGCACTGGCTGCTGCTGCGCCTGCGTGAGCAAACCGGACGTGACGCGATAGGTGCCACGCTGTCGGCACTGATAGGATCGCGAACGATCCGGCGGGATGTGCGCACGGGCTACAGCTATCTCGCAGCCAACGACCCGCGGATCCACCTGGGGCTGGGCGATCTGACCAGGGTCGAGACCATCACGATCCGGTGGGCCGACGGTACTGAAGAGCGTTTCGGGCCATTCGACGCCGATCGGATCGTTGAGATTCGCAGCGGCGGCGGCACGCGCGTCGCCACGCCCCGGCCCTCTGGGAGCCTTGACGGCCCGGAGTGGTGACCAAATGAGTCAAGTTCGGCCTCGTTAGCTGGGAGGGCTCGTCAGAATCCGGCCGCGTATCGCGTGTTGAAGCGTGGGTGCAGCCGCGCGCGCGCGGCGGTGTTGCTTCCGGGTAGCGGCTCGATGGTCTCGCCGTCGAGCGTGTAGAGATCCATGTCCTTGCACCAGCCGCGCGGTTCGAGCACGAGCCGGCGCGTCCACCCCTCCGGCGCGGACGTCGACGGCGCATCGAAATCGAGCACGACCGCTTCCCCCGGACCGAGGATCGCCAGCGCATCGATCCTCATCAGCCACGAGCGGATCGAGCGTGCCGAATTCGGTGTACCAACCGCGCTGATGCCGCGTGTCGGCGAGCGGCGCGCTGCGCGTCATCGTCGTAATGCGGCGTGCGCTGCGGGCCGGTGGTCCGTCTCGCGAAGCCGTCGGATTCGAGCCGCGCCGCGCGCATCGGCAACACGTGACGCCGCACTTCAGGCAACGGCTCCGCATACACGACGGCAATTCGATCCCAATAGATTTCCTGTGAAGTCCGGAGCCGCAAGGCCGATCGTGCCCGCCGGGAGTGGCGGCAACGGCAAGGCCATCTGCCGCGGCATTCCGGCAGGATACCCGAACTGCGGCGCCACTTCGTGCCAGCGGCCCTCGCGAGTCGCGCGCCTCGAGCGTGGGCGCTTCGTACACGGCGCCCGCCTGCCACGCCGCGAAGACCGTTTGCGCGTACGGGTACTCCACCCAACCGTCGACCAGCAGCACCGGCCGCCCGGGACCGCGATCGATCGGACGATCGAACGTCAGCGTGACCGAGTACGGACGTGCGAGGCCGATGAAGTTCGGATCGACGTGTGCCGGCCCAACAGCGACGCGATCGGCCGCAGCCAACGTTCGCGGTCACATTCTCTCCCGCATCATTCGCGGCGTGCGATGGCGAGCCGTTCCTCCCGGTAGAACAGCGGCGCGCCGGTCGGCGCCGCGCCGAGCGATCGCCTTGCGCTCGTCGAGCGCCATACGCCATCCGGGAGGCAGGTCGTAGGCGACGAGCGATGCGCGATCGAGATAGGTCACTTCCTCCATCGGCTCGGCGAGCTTGAACCGATACGCACGCCGTCACTCGGCGCAACACGCCGTCGGCGGGAAGCAGCACGTCCTCGCGCGGGTACGGAGCCGAGTAGACGCCGGGACGCTCGAAGAAGCCGATGCCGCCGACGCCAAGCACGTCGGTCACGAACCGGAAGCGGCTGCCGTCCCACGCAAACAGCACCGGACAACTCGACAGCTGGCGTTGCGTTTCGGCAATGCGGTGCAGCCGGCCCGCGTCGAGCGCCAGCTCGGTTTGAAACACACCGTCGGACCAGGTGATGGCCACGAAGTCGGCGCGCGGCGCGCCGCCCAGTCCGATCGACGTTGGCTGCAGACTCTGGCCCGGGACCGGACTCGAGACGCGTGGTTTCGAACGCGGTCCATCGCGACGAGGTTCGAACCGCCACGCGCGCGCCTAGCCCCGATACATTCGAGCGGCGCTGGTCGCTCGCCGGATCGCGGCCCGACAGACGAACGGCCGAGATATCGCGTGGCGTCCCGGTCCGGGGTTCCAGCATCACCGGCACACCGCTCTCCCGCACGCCGATCGACGGACGGGCCCTTCGCGACATCGAGGTGGGCGACGGCCCAACCGCCGGCCGCGTCCGTTCCGCCAGCGGCGACCGCGGCCACGACGCGGTTCGACGCGGACGCAACCGCGTCAACGATATTCCAGCGGCCGCCGAACGTCGCCAAGAGCTCCAACGAGCCGTCGCCGTTGGTGTCGGCGATCGCCAGTCGCGACGCCGCGGCGGGTTCGGATCGGCCAGTGATTCGGGACGCCAGGCGCGGGCGACGTCGCGCCGCCACCGCTCGATCCCGCGCGTGACCGGCCGTGTAGATCTCCGACGTCGCCGTCAGCATCGAAGTCGCCGGCGACGAGCGCGGCGAACGGCGCCGCAGCGAGTGCTGCGGCCTGTGTCGTCACGGCGGTACTCCCACACGCGCCCATTCAGAAAGACGTCATGCGGCGGCGACGCCTTGAGCACGATCACGTCGGCGTCGCGATCGTTGTCGAGATCCGCGACTGCGACTCCGCGCGACGGGCGGCCATCGCCCGCGACGCCGGCCGCGCGGCCAATCGCCCTGAAGCGGCCGCCGCCATCGTTGTTCAGCAGTTCGTTGGGACCGGCGGCGTTGACGAGCCAGATGTCGAGATCGCCGTCGTGATCGGCATCGAACACGGCGCCGTCAACAATGTCGGCGCGAGCCGAGCCGAACGCCGCTCGCGGCGGTGGCGTCGACCCAGCGTCCCGCGGGCGACTGCTTCCAGATCTGCGTGCCTCCCGCCGGGCGGCACAGCACCACGTCGAGCAGCCCGTCATCATCGAGGTCGCCCCACAGCGCGGCCCGCACGTCGCGCGACACGCGCCAGCGGATGCGTCGCGATCGAGCTGCGAAACCGCTGGCCTCGCTCATGACCACGGCGTTCGGAGCGTGGGCCGTCGATCGCGCCGGCGATGAAGACGTCGAGCGTGTCATCGCCGTCGAGATCGGCCACCGTGATCGATCGCGGCCCACCGCCTCGCCGCCATGCGAAGCCGCTGTCGTCCACGAGCGGCACCGGCGACAGCGAAGCGCGCGCCAGACGGCGCCGGCGGCGCACGATCGGCGGCAGCGTCAACCGTGATCGCCTCCGACAGCGGGCCCATCCGCGTGTACTTGAACTCGGCGACCACCGCCTGCGGATGGCGTTCGAGCGCCTGAAACCGCGCGAGCATCGCGGCGTCGCTTCGTCTCGCGATTCAGGCGCCGCAATGCCAGGAACGCGCCGTAGTGCGCGCTGCGAAGCAAGGGCTGCTGCGAGCCGCGGCCCGGCGATGCCACTCGAGCGGCCTCGGCCGGGTGCCTCGGCCAGACGGAGTTGTCCCGACGAAGTAAGCAGCGAAACGCATCCGGCGGATTGGCGTTGGCCACGGCGGTCAGCAGCGGCAGCGCCTCGGCCTCACGCCCGTCGTGCACCAGCAGCAGTCCGAGCGCTGTAGCGCGCGCGGCGCGCCACTGCTGGCGTCGTGAGCAATTCGCGCAGCAGCGCCTCCGCACGCGGGGCGTCGCCTTCGCCTGCCGGTTCATCAACGCGATGGCGAGGTTCAAGCGGCCTTCAGGCCAATCGGGCGCCGCGGACTGGATGGCGCGCGAATGCGTCAACCGCGGCGTTGAAGTCGAACTGCCCCATCAGACCGACCGCGCGTTGTTGCGCTCGACGAGTTCGGGCGTGACGGCTGCGCCCGGGGCAGGCCGGCAGGCGGGACGGACAGACGACGCGAGCATCACGACCAAGAGTCGAGTCCCGCGACATCGATCCGGTTCGCGTACATCAGGTTGGCCAGCATCGCATACTTTATGCGACACTCGGCGCCAAACATGGAGACTCCCGTGGCACTCAAGACGTTCTGCGGGTATGCGGCGGCGATTGCTGCTCGCCAACACCGCCTACATCGCCGCGGCGGCCTCGCCCACCGTGTTCTACATGGGCAACGTGCTCGCTCATGTCGTGCTCGGCGCGGCGGTGTGGATCGCGGCGCTCGGCCTGATCGTCAGGGACGGCGCGTTCCGCGGCATGCTGGCCGGCTCGCAATCGCGTTCGATGGCGCTGACGATCGCCGGCCGCCTTCGCGGCGGAACTCATCCGGCGCGGCAACCTCCTCGAAGCTGCGATGGGTGCTCATCGCGCACATCGCGTCAGGGGCGATTGCGACCGCCGCACTCGCTGCCCCTGGCCTGGCGTCTCGCACGCGAGCAGCGCGGCCGGCGCGCGTCGATTCGGCGCTGCATATCAACTCTCCGCAGCGGCACTGCGTCGTCGTTCCTGCCGCCGCGGCGATGTGGTCGGCCGCCAATCCGAATCCCGCCGATCGGATCGTCAATCCGTCGAGCGGCTCCGCTTTCGATGCACGAGGAGGGTGGCGGCGATCGCTCGCCGTTCTTCCCGTCCTCTGCGCAGACCAACGTCGGCGGCACGATCCCGTCGGACTTCTTCATGGACTCCGAACGGTGCAGCGAGTGTCACAAAGACATCTACGACCAGTGGCAGGGATCGGCGCACCACTTCGCGTCGTTCAACAACCAGTTCTACCGGAAGTCGATCGAGTACATGCAGTCGGTGGTCGGCACCACGCCGAGCAAGTGGTGCGCGGGTTGTCACGATCACGCGGTGTTCTTCAACGGCCGATTCGAGCGTCCGATCGCCGAGCAAATCGACACGCCCGAAGCCCAGGCCGGGCTGGCATGCACGTCGTGCCACGCGATCGCGCGCGTCGACAGCTCGATGGGCAACGGCGGGTTCACGATCGCGTATCCGCCGCTGCATCACCTGGCTTCGAGCCGGCAGCCGGTGATCCGCGCCGTCGATCGCCTGCTCACCTACCTCGATCCCGAGCCGCATCGGCGCACGTTCATGAAACCGTTCATGCGCCTCGATTCGGCGGAGTTCTGCGCTACCTGCCACAAGGTCCACCTCGACGTGCCGGTCAACGACTACCGCTGGTTCCGCGGTTTCAACGATTACGACAACTGGCAGGCCAGCGCCGTGTCGGGGCAGGGGGCGCGATCGTTCTACTACCCCGACAAACCGTCGACGTGCGTGGATTGTCACATGCCCCGCGTCGCCTCGCGCGACGCCGGCCGGCACAGCCGATGGCATGGTGCACTCGCACCGCTTCCCGGCGGCGAACACCGCACTGCCGTTCGTCAATCACGACGCCGCGCAGATGAAGGCGACCACCGACTTCCTCACCTCAGGGTTCGTGTCGGTCGACATCTTCGCGGCCTCGCCGATCGACGAGAAAGCAGCGGGCACGCCGATGGTCCGCCGCTCCGGCGACGCGCCGCGAGGCGATGTCGGGCTTCGCGGTTGGCGAAGAGGCCGAGCCGAATGCTCCGGTGGTGATCCGCGAGGTCGGCGAGCTGGCGGCGCCGCTCGATCGCGCCGCGCCTGTGCTGGCGCCCGGATCGACCGTGCGGCTCGACGTCGTCGTTCGCACGAGGAAGATCGGACATTTCTTTCCGGGCGGGACCGTCGATGCGTTCGACGTGTGGCTGGAGGTCATCGGACGAGACGCCGATGGGCGCACGATCTTCTGGAGCGGCCAGGTGGCCGATGACGGCCGCGGTCCGGTGGAGCCCGGCGCGCATTTCTATCGCTCGTATCCAACTGGATGCCCACGGCAATCACATCGACAAGCGCAATGCGTGGCAGTCGCGCAGCCTGCTGTACGTTCGGCTGATTCCGCCCGGCGCCGCGGACGTCGCGCACTACCGCGTCAAGATTCCCAAAGACGCCAAAGGTCCACTCACCTTTACGGCGCGCCTGCAGTACCGAAAGTTCGCGCACGCCTACACGCAGTTCGCGTATGCGGGACAGCCACGCGCTGGACAACCGGAGAGCGCGGTCGACAAGGGCTTCGACGATCGCGCTGTTCTCGTTCGACCCCGCCAACATTCCAGCCAACGTCTCGGGCCTCATCAAGGACCGGATTCCGGATCTGCCGATCGTCACCCTCGCGACGGCAACGACGACGCTGCGGGTGGGCGACGGCTCGTCGCCGGTCGTGTGGCGGCCCGTCGTGGATCAACAGAGCCGCGAGCGCTGGAACGACTGGGGCATCGGGCTGCTGCTGCAGGGCGACTTAAAGGGCGCGGAGTACGCCTTCACCCAGGTGACGAAAGCGGAACCAGACTATGCCGATGGCTGGCTGAACGTGGCGCGCGCGCTGATCCAGGAAGGTGAGACCGACGCGGCCAAGCCCTTCATCCGCGAAGCGCTGGCGCGCAACGACACGCTCGGGCGCATTCATTTCTTCAAGGCGATGATCGAGAAGGCTGACGGCGACTACGCGGCGGCGGTGGCGTCGCTCGAGCGGGTCACGCAGCAGTATCCCCGCGATCGCGTCGCGCTCAATCAGCTGGCCCGCATCCTGTTCCTCGACCGGCGCTACGCCGAGGCGCTCGCCGCCCTCGATCGCATCGCGGCCGTCGATCCAGAGGATGTGCAGATGCACTACACGGCGATGCTTGCTGCCCGCGGTCTCGGCGACGAGCGCCGCGCCGCCCAGGCGGAGCAACTGTTTCTTCGCTTCAAGGCAGACGAGGCCGCGCAGGCGATCACCGGCCGTCCGCGGCTGCTGAAGCCCGAAGACAACAACGAGCGCCAGCCGATTCACGAGCACGAGTCGGTGGACCTGGCGCCGCGGCGTGACGCCGCAAGATCGCGGCCGTGAGCCGATCGCTGTTGGGCCTTGCCCTCATCGGGCTGGCGCTCGCCGCTCAGCCGGACGCCGCACCCGGCGACGTCTCGTTCACCGACGTCACCGCCGCTGCCGGGATTCGCTTCGTGCACAACAGCGGACGCGCTGGCGGCAAGTGGCTCCCCGAAACGATGGGATCGGGCGTGGCGTTCTTCGACGCCGACGGCGACGGCTGGTGCGATCTGCTCTTCATCAATGGCCGCGACTGGAAACCGGGCGCGCGCCGCTCGGCGTCGGCGCTCTATCGCAACAACCAGGGCGCAGGCTTCACGGATGTCACGGCCGGGAGCGGGATCGAGGCGGCGACCTACGGGATGGGCGTCGCCGCGGGCGACTACGACAACGACGGCCGCGCCGATGTCTACGTCACGTCACTCGACGGCGACCGCTTGTACCACAACGAAGGCGCCGGCAAGTTTCGCGAGGTCTCGAAAGCAGCGGGCATCGCCAACAACAGCTTCGGCACGAGCGCGGCCTGGGTCGACTATGACCGCGATGGCCGGCTCGATCTCTTCGTCGCCAACTACGTCCAGTGGACGCCGCAGACCGACCTCCGCTGCACGCTCGACGGCGCCACCAAATCGTATTGCACGCCCGAGTCGTACCCGGGCACGTCATCAAAGCTGTATCGCAATCTGGGCGGCGGCCGGTTCGACGACGTGAGCCGCAAGGCCGGCGTGGCCGACTCCACCAGCAAGTCGCTGGGGATTACGATTCTCGATTTCGACAGCGACGGCTGGCTCGATCTCTTCGTGGCCAACGACACCCAGCCCAACAAGCTATATCGCAATAACCGCAACGGCACCTTCACCGACGTCGGATTGACGTCCGGCGTGGCGTACAGCGAGGAAGGCGTCGCGCGAGGCGCGATGGGTGTCGACGCCGCCGACTACGATCGATCCGGGCGGCCGCACCTCCTCGTCGGCAACTTCTCCAATCAGATGCTCGGCCTGTATCACAACGAGGGCAACGGGTTGTTCGTCGACGAAGCGCCGCGATCCACGGTCGGCCGCGCCTCGCTGCTGTCGCTCGCCTTCGGCGTGTTCTTCTTCGATTACGACCTCGATGGCTGGCTCGACATCCTCTCCGCCAACGGACACATCGAAGAGGAGATCGGCCGCGTGCAGCCGAAGGTGCAGTACCGCCAGCCGCCGCTGCTCTTCCGCAATCTGCGCTCCCGGCGCTTCGAAGATGCGAGCGCTGCGGTGGGCCGTGATTTCGCCCGGCCGATCGTCGCGCGCGGCGCCGCCTACGCCGATTACGACCACGACGGCGACCTCGACGTCGCCCTGAGCACGAATCACGGGCCGGCGTATCTGTACCGGAACGACGGCGGCAATCGCAACGCCTGGCTCGCGGTGCGCACGCGCGGCGTCAAGTCCAACCGCGACGGCATCGGCGCGATCGTCCGCGTCGAGAGCGCCGGCGGGCGCCAATGGCAGATGGTGCGCAGCGGATCGAGCTACGCCTCGCAAAGCGATTTGACGCTGACCTTCGGTCTCGGCGCCGATACAGTGGTCTCATCCGTCGAGATCGAGTGGCCCAGCGGCAAGCGCGATCGGATTGCAAACATCAGCGCGCGGCAGTTCGTGACGATTGAGGAAGGACGCGGCATCCTGGTGGCGCCGGGTGCCACCCGACCTGGCGCTCAGGCCGCGGCCAGTCCTGGCGGTGGCACGTAACCGCCACAACCCTGCTCGATCGCTTTCGCTACGGCGAGCACCAACCGATCTTCGAACGGCCGCCCGACCACTTGCACGCCGATTGGCAAGCCGCCGGCGCTCTGCCACACCGGCACGACCACCGCGGGATTGCCGAGAATGTTGAACCACTGCGTGTACCGCATCGCTCAGCACCTCAACGGCCGACAATTCGCCGGACGCGATCTGGCGGACGATCACGGTTGCACAACCGGTCAGCGAAAGTGGCATGAATGGCGGAAGAGGGCGACGAACGGAGGGCAGGGAGGATCCGAAGACCCTCCCCGCGAAGTGCGCGGCTACCAGTCCAGCTTGGCGCCGAACCGCATGATGGTCGGCCCGATGATCGTCACCGGGAAGCGGTAGGTCGAGCCGCTGCCCCAGTTGATGTTCTGCGCCGCGTCGGAGTTCGTCAGGTTGTAGACGTCGAAGAACGCGCCGAAACGCCGCCCGGTCCCCAGGTTGAAGAACTTCTCCGTGCGGACGTCGAGGATGATGATGTCGTCCTGCCGCTGCGAGTCGATCGGCTCGGCCAGGATGCGCTGTGATCCGTAGTTGATGCCGTTGGCGGTGCCGGCCAGGAACGTACGGCCGAATGGCTGGCCCTGCTGCACGCGCAGCGCCGGCGTGATCCGGATGCCCCATCCGGCGTCGTAGCTGCCATTGATTTTCGCGGTCCACTGCGAGAACTTGTAGCGCCCACCGTCCACGGTGTTGATCAGGTCGTTCGCCGTGGACGGAGTCACGACTGCGCGCAGGTTGTTGCCGAAGTAGCCCGTGTCCTGGTCCTGATTCCACCGGATGGCGAACGAGCCCTGTAACGACCAGCGCCCGGACTGGCGCTTGTTGGCCGAGAGCTCGAAGGTGTGGAACTCGGCGCTGCCGGGCAGGTTCGTCGTGACGTTGACCACCGGAGCTGCCAGCGCCGCGGCGCTCAGGTTGAAGCCGGGAATGCCAGGACCGTCGTCACCGTTGCCCAGGACGCCGTCGGGGCCGGGATCGCGGATGGTGACGGGTACGTTGTAGGCCTCGATCGGCCGGTTCTGGTTGACGCGGACCCGGAAGTCGTCGATGCCGCGGTAGACGTATCCGCCCTGAATCGCGAACCCGGGACGCAGCTCGTGTTCGACCCAGGCCGAGACTTCGCTGGTCTTGGTGTTCTTCAAATTCGGATCGAGGACGGCGCTGGCGACGCCACCGAGCTGCGTGATCAGGACGCGCTCCTCGCCTGCGTCGTACAGCAGGTTGTTATTGGTGTCGGCCCACGAAAACCGCCGGTACCAGTCCTGCGTGTTCGGATTGAGATCGGAGGCGAGGCCCTGTGCCCCAGGGTTCCACGCGTACTGCGCGTAGTTGGCCTTCAACACCGTCCGGCCCTGGCCGGTGATGTCGTAGACCAGGCCGATCCGCGGCACCGGGTTGTTTAAGGTCTTCGCGTCGCTGACCTCGGGGAACGAGACCTGGGTGGCGTTGAACCTGCCGACGGGCGGTCCCTCCTGCTCGGGCAAGAAGGCGCGGTAGCGATCGAAGCGAAGCCCGAGGTTGAACGTCAGCCGCGAGTTCAGCCGCCAGCTGTCCTGAACGTACATCCCGAGCGTCAGCAATCCCTGTTCGGAAATCGAGGGCGTGGCAAACAAGTCCACCTCGGCCGGGGCACTATTGTTCAGGTAATGGATCACGTCGCCCGGCACCACGCCGTTCACGCCGATGCCGCGCTCGTCGGTGAAGGTCTCGCGGAACCACTCGCCGCCAAGCTTGAAGCTGTGATCGCCGCCCCAGCCACCCTTGAAGTACGTTACCGATCCCGCAATCTGGTTGCGCGACGGGGTCCGGAACCAGCCGTCGCGATTGCCGCCGCTGACGATTTGATTCCCGAGGTCCTGGTAAGCTGGATCCTCGCTGTACCGATAGTTCGGCCACACGTACTTGAACTGCCCGCCGCGGATCTCGAAGAAGGTGCTGTCGCTCAGCACCGAGTCGTAGCTGCCCTTGTAGGTGTGGCCCCAATAGAGTTGCTGCCACGTCGACGCTTCCGAAGAATGTCGGGCCGTGGTTGCGCCAATGCGGAAGGTATCCAGCCGGTTGGGCTGCGACTTCCGCCCCCAACCGCTGTAGCCGCTCACCTTGTTGTTTTGCGACAGCGCGTAGGTCCCCTTGACCGAGATATTGCGCAGGCCCGTTTCGAACGCCTTCACCGGGAAGTTCGGCAGCGCCACCTTGACGTTCTGGTCTCGCAGCGAGCCGTACCACCAGAACTTGTCCTTGATCAGATAGCCGCCGGCGTCGCCGTTGACGTCGTAATAGTTCTCCAGCCGGTTCAGGTCGGAGGGGGTCAGCTCGCCACAGCGGCCACCCGGGCACAGGAACGTCGCCGAATCGTCGATGTTCTCGGCCTGCACGTTCTTGTTCTGGTAATCGGCGTAAATCTTTCCGTGATACTGGTTCCCTCCCGACTTCGCGATGAAGTTCGACCAGACGCCCGGCCACGGCATCTCGGCGGTGTGGCCCTTCGTCTCCACGGCAACTTCGTCGATTGAGCCGTAGTCGTAGTACCAACCGGCAGCACCAGTGCCCTCGGTGTTGACAATGCCCTCGACCATCGGCCGGTGCTGGTCGCCCTTCGTGTCGTAGGCGGAGTAGGTCGTCTGCGTGCCGGCGGCGCTGCCACCCACGTCGATGCGATTGACGATGATGGCCGGCGCGGCGGCTAGCACGGTCCAGAAGTCACGCGCGTTGGGCAGCGATCCCAGCCGCTCCTGGCCGAAGTTCGTGGAAGTGGTGGTGGCCGTCACGTCCACGACCGGCGATTCTCCGGTCACGGTCACCGTCTCCTGCAGGGTGGCCACCCGCATCTCGGTGTTGACCGTGGCGGTGAAACCCAGACCGACCCGGACCCCTTCGCGCACGACCGCGCCGAAGCCAGTCAGTTCATAAGTGATTCGGTACTCGCCCGGCGGCACGGCCGGGAAACGGTAATCGCCCTGTTGGTCGGTGACGTCCGAGCGCGTGCCCTGCATGCTGGGGCTCGCGATGGTGACCGTCACCCCGGGCAGGACTGCGCCGGTGGCGTCCGAGACCTTCCCATTGATTGATCCGGTGGTGGCGCTGACTTGCGCGAAGGCGGGTGCCACAGCCGCGACGGCCAGCAGGCCCAACACGAACGCGACGATTCTCTTCATTGCCCCTCCAAAAAGACAACCGCGAGTGCAACGCGAAGACGCCGACGCCGCCGGGCGAGAGCGCCCGTCGGTGGGCATTCTAAGACGTTGGGACGAATGCAGCAAGGCTGAACGGCCGGGGGCTTCGTCGGGAAAAAACCGGTGTAACGGGAGAAGGAGGGTTTAGAAAGGTCAGGACGGCGACGCCCCGGCACGCCGCCGTGCGTCGTTGTTCCTCGAGCTCTACAACATGTTCACCTCTCGAACGCCGAGCAGAACCTCGCGTGGACGTCGGGGTCGTCGGACCCGCTCCCTCAACATCATTCCGCCGCGGATTGCGAGGTTCGGCGCGAAGTTCGAGTGGTGACGGGCAGTGGGGTGCCTCAGGTGCCTGAAGGTGCCTGAGGTGCCTCGGGTGCGCGGTGCTCTGTGCTTGGTGCCGACCGTGACGTGATCGAACGCCGTCCGACTCCGTCATGGACCTGAAGGCCCGCGCGACGCACGAGAGGTAGTGACGTAGCTAGGCGAGCCGAGAGATCTCGTCTTCCGCGTACCCGATCTCGCGCAGTACCTCGCGCGTGTGTTCGCCCAGGAGCGGCGCGCGGCGAGTGGCAACGGTCGGCGTTGCCGACAGCTTGATTGGTGACCCTGGTGCGTGGAGGCGGCCAAGCGACGGATGGTCGACCTCCACCAGCATGTCTCGGGCGCGGATCTGCGGATCGGCGAACGCTTCCGCGTAAGTGTTGATCGGGCCGCACGGAATGCCGTTGTCCTCGAAGACCCGCGTCCAGTGCGCCCGCGGCTGCCGCTCGGTGATCGCTTCGATCTCAGCGATCAGCGCCGCGCGGTTCTTGACGCGTTCGGTCGCGTCGCGATAAAGAGGGCTGCTCGTCCACTCCCGGTGCTCGAGGAGATCCGCCAGACGCGCAAACAACCGATCGTTGGCCGCGCCGAGCGTGACGTAGCCATCGGCGCACCTGATCGCCTGGTAAGGCGCGAGCAAGCGGTGCGCCGAGCCGAGCGGCTCCGGCGTCGTACCCTCGCCGAAATACTGCGCCGCTTCCCACGCCGAAAACGCGATACCCGCCTCGACCAGCGACGTGTCCACATGCTGCCCGCGACCCGTCCGCTCGCGGTAATGCAGTGCGGCGAGGATGCCGGCCAGCGCAAAGAGACCGGCGCCGAGATCGGTGACCGGCACGCCGATCTTGACCGGCGGTCGTCCGGGCTCGCCGGTGACCGACATCAGCCCCGACACGCCTTGTGCGACGAGATCGAAGCCGCCCTTCGACCGGGACGGACCGGTTTGCCCGTAACCGGAAATCGACGCGTAGATCAGCCCGGGGAAGTCGCCTGACAGGCTGTCGTAGTCGAGGCCGAGCTCGCGCATCACCCCCGGCCTGAAGTTCTCGATCAGGATGTCGCTGCGGGCGACGAGCCGACGGCACGCATCGCGACCCGGCTGGCCCTTGAGATCGAGCACGATGCCGCGCTTGCCGCGGTTGACGGCGTTGAAAGCGGCGCTGTCGCGGCCGCTGGCGCCCGCCATGCGCCGCGTCGAGTCGCCGGCGGGCGGCTCTACCTTGATTACGTCGGCGCCCATGTCGCATAGTTGCATCGCGCAGAAAGGGCCGGCCATCACCTGCGTCATGTCCAGCACGCGAATGCCTTCCAGCGCCGTTCGAACCTGACTCATGTCTACTCCCGAAGTGCAATTCTCAGTCGACGACACGATCGCGTACCTGACGTTCAACCGTCCGGCGGCGAAAAACGCGCTGACCTGGGCGATGTACGACGGCCTCCTCGAGGTCTGCGAACGCGTCGACGCCGAATCCGAGATCCGCGCGCTGGTGATCCGGTCCGTCGGCGACTCGTTTGCGGCGGGCACCGACATTCATCAGTTCACGGAAATCCTGACCGGAGACGACGGCCTTCATTACGAGCAGCGGCTGGACGCGATCGTCGAGCGCCTCGAGCGAGTAGAGGTGCCGACGATCGCCCAGGTGCACGGCATTGCCGCAGGCGCGGGGTTCATCCTCGCGCTCGCCTGCGATCTGCGCGTCTGTTCGCCCGACGCCAGGTTCGGGATGCCGATCGCGCGCACGCTCGGCAACTGTCTGTCGGCCGCCAACTACGCCCGCCTGGTCGATTACCTCGGGCCGGCAAGGACCAAGGATCTCCTGTTCACGGCCCGGTCCATGGACGTCAACGAGGCGGCGTCGCTTGGACTGGTGACCCGGCTCGCGCCGGTCGAGACGATCGACGCCGTCGTTCGCGAGCTCGCGTCCACGATCGCCGAGCATGCGCCGCTCACGCTTCTCACCACGAAGGAAACGCTTCGCCGCCAGGCGATCCATCGCCGCCTGCCGAAGCACTCGACCGACGACCTGATCGACGCATGTTACGGCAGCGAGGATTTTCGCGAAGGCGTGGCCGCGTTTCTCGCGAAGCGGCGGCCACACTTCACCGGGCCGTGACCGCGGATCGGTACCCCATATAATCGACTCCCCGGTGCCACGGCCCGTCATTGACGTCGCTTCTCTGCAGCGCGAACTCATCGCGCAACTCGAGGGCGAGGTGCGCTTCGACGACGTCTCACGGGCGCTCTACTCGACGGACGCCAGCGTCTACAAGATCCGCCCCGTGGGCGTGATCGTCGCGCGCTCGCGCGAGGACGTGGTTCGCACAGTCAAACTGTGCCGGCGGTTCCGGTGCCCGTTGACCCTGAGAGGCGGCGGCACGTCGCAGGCCGGACAAGCGATTGGCGAGGGGCTGATCCTCGATACCTCGAAGCACTTCAACCGCCTCCTCGAGGTGAATGCCGGCGAGCGCTGGGCACGCGTGGAGCCGGGAATCGTTCTCGACGAGCTGAACGCCAAGCTCAAGCCGCACAACCTCCGGTTCGCGCCGGACATCTCCACGGCCAGCCGGGCGACCGTTGGCGGAATGATGGCAAACAACTCGGCGGGCGCGCGATCGGTGCTCTACGGCAAAACAATCGATCACGTGCTCGAGCAGCAGGTCGTGCTGTCGGACGGTTCGACGGCGCATCTGCGAGCACTCGATACCGCGGCGCTGGAGCGCGCGTGCGAGGGCGAATCGCTGGAGGCGCAATGCTACCGCGTGGTGCGGCGCATCGCGCACGATCACGCGGCCGAGATCGAGCGGCGGTTCCCCAAGGTACTGAGGCGCGTCGGCGGCTACAATCTCGATGCCTTCGTCGATCCCTTGGGACCGTTCAACCTCGCCAGGCTGATCGTCGGCTCCGAGGGCACGCTCGCCATCGTCCTGGAGGCGAAGGTCTCACTGGTGCCGTTGCCCAAAGCGAAGGCCGTGCTGGCCATCGAGTTCGGCGAGCTGCTCGACGCGCTGGCGGCGGCACCGGCAATCCTCGCGCACCAACCGTCGGCAATCGAGGTGATGGACAAGTTCATCCTCGATCACACCAGGCAGAGCGCCGCGCTCGATCGACTCCGGCGCATGTTCATCAGCGGCGATCCAGGCGCGCTGCTCTGCGTCGAGTTCTACGCCGAAAGGGCCGAGGACCTGCCACCTCGTCTCGAGGCGCTCGAGCGCGACCTTGCCGCGCGCTCGGTACGGCCAGCGTTACTACCGCGCCGTCGATGCCGCGTCGCAGAGCGCGATCTGGTCGCTGCGCGAGGCGGCACTCGGGCTGTCGATGGCGATGAAGGGCGATGCGAAGTCGCTGTCGTTCGTCGAAGACACGGCGGTCGCTCCCGAACGGCTGCGCGACTACATCGCGCGCTTTCTCGCGATGGTTCGCGACCATGGCACCCATGCCGGCGTCTACGCGCACGCGTCGGTCGGATGTCTGCACGTGCGGCCGGTGGTGAACTTGAAAACGGACGCCGGCGTCAGGCAGTTCGAGTCGATCGCACGTGCCAGCGCCGATCTCGTGCTCGAGTTCGGCGGCGCGCTGTCCGGCGAGCACGGCGACGGCCTGGTGCGCAGCCCGTTCATGGAAAAAATGTTCGGTCCGGCGGTGTATGGCGCGTTCCGCGAGATCAAGCGCATCTTCGATCCGGAGAACATCTTCAACCCGGGGAAGATCGTCGACGCGCCGCCGCTCGTGGCCAATCTCCGATACGGATCGCACTACCTGGCCGCCGCACCGGAAACGTTCTTCGATTACGGCGACCACGGCGGAATGGCCGGCGCCGTGGAGATGTGCAGCGGCCTCGGTGTCTGCCGCAAGACGCTCGACGGCACCATGTGCCCGTCCTACATGGCGACGCGCGAGGAGGCGCATTCGACGCGCGGTCGCGCCAATGTGCTGCGCCTGACAATGGCCGGGGAGCTACCCGGGACGGGGCTGGGCGACGATGGCGTTCGCCAAGTGCTCGATCTGTGCCTGGAATGCCGCGCCTGCAAGACGGAGTGCCCGGTCGGCGTGGACGTCGCGCGCTTCAAGAGCGAGTTTCTCGCCGATTACTACAAGCGTCATGGCACGCCGCTCGGCGCGCGAGCGCTCGGCAACGTGCACACGCTGTCGAAGTGGGGCAGCGCGCTGGCGCCGCTGTCGAACGCGATCGCGCAAAGCGCGCCCGCAAGGTGGCTCAACGAGCGGACGATTGGCATCGACCGCCGCCGCAAGCCGCCCGAGTGGGCTTCGCAAACGTTCGCCAGGCAGTTCAAGCGGGCGGAAACGCGCGGTGGCTCGAGCGTGGCGATCTTCAACGACACGTTCACCAACTACTACAACCCCGAGGTCGGCCTGGCTGGCATGCGCGTGCTGCAGCGCGCCGGTCTGCACGTCGAATTGGCGCCCAACGTCTGCTGCGGCCGGCCGCAGATCTCGCAGGGGTTGCTCGAGGACGCGCGTCGGTCGGCGCTGGAGAACACCGATCGCCTGTTACCGCTGGTCGACAGCGGCCGGCCGCTCGTCTTTTTCGAGCCGAGCTGTCTCTCCGCGATTCGCGAGGATGCCCCAGCGCTGTTGCGTGGTGCGGCGCAGGAAAAGGCGCGCCGCGTCGCCGCGCGGTCGGTGCTCTTCGAAGAGGCGGTCGAGCAGGCGTGCGTCGTGGCCGAAGCCGCGCTTGAACTCGCGGCTGGTCCGTCGACGATCCTGCTGCACGGACACTGTCATCAGAAGTCGATGGGCCTCGTCGCGCCCACGCGCGCGCTCCTCAGCCGCATCCCCGGCGCCACGGTGATCGATCTCGACGCCGGCTGCTGCGGCATGGCCGGCTCCTTCGGCTATGGGCGCGGCCACTTCGAGGTATCACGCGCGATCGGCGAGCGGCGGCTGCTGCCGGCGGCACGCGCGCTGTCCGACGGCGCGGTGCTGGTTGCAAGTGGCGTATCGTGCCGTCATCAGGTCGCCGACTTCGCCGATGCGCGCGCGTGGCATCCGGCGGAGCTCGTCGCCTCTGTCCTTGCGGAGCCTGCATGAATCTCGCGGTGATCTCGGTTTCGGCCCTCGTGCTTGCGGTGGTGGTGAGCTGCTTCAGCTCGCTCAACGTCGGCGTGCTCGCGCTGGCACTCGCGTGGATCGTCGGCGTCTACATCGGCGGCCTTCCGGTCAACACCGTGATGAGCGGGTTCCCGAGCGCACTCTTTCTGACACTCACCGGCGTGACGCTGCTCTTCGCGCTTGCGCAGTCGAACGGCACGCTCGAGCGGATTACGCACCACGCGATGCGCGTCTGTCGCGGCAATCGCGGCTTGATTCCGGTGATGTTCTTCGTGCTGGGCGCGGCGCTCTCCTCGATGGGTCCGGGCAACATCGCGACGGCGTCGCTCGTGGCGCCGCTGGCAATGGCCACCGCGGCGCGATCGGGCATCCCGCTCTTTCTCATGGCGATCATGGTGGGGAACGGCGCCAACGCCGGGGCGCTGTCGCCCTTCGCGCCCACGGGGATCATCGTCAACGGGCTGATGGCGCGGAACGGTCTCGTGGGTCTCGAGCTGCAGACTTATGCCTACAACCTCGCGGCGCACGCGGCCGTGGCATTCGCCGGCTATGCCATCTTCGGCGGCCTCAAGCTGTTCGGCGGTGGAACCGTCTCGGTGCCGGCGCTCGAGGACGGATCCGAGGGCGCCTTCAGGTCGAAACACTGGCTCACAATTGCGGTGATCGCGACGTTGATCCTCAGCGTGCTGTTCTTCGGCATCAACGTGGGGATGGGGGCGTTTGCCGGCGCGGTCGTGCTCGTGCTCTCCGGCGCGGGCAACGATGGCGAAGCGGTCAAACGCATGCCGTGGCGCGTGATCGTGATGGTGTGCGGCGTGACGGTGCTGATCGCCCTCGTCGAGCGAGCCCAGGGCATCGATTTGCTGGTCTCGCTGGTGGCGAAGGTCGCCACTCCGGCAACGGTTACGTTCGTCGTCGCCTTCCTCGTCGGCGTGGTGTCGGTCTACAGCAGCACGTCGGGCGTGGTGCTGCCGGCGTTTCTTCCCATGGTCCCGGGGCTTGCCGCCGCACTGCCCGGCGCGAGCGCCCTGGCGATCGCCTCGTCGATGAACATCGGCGGCCATCTCGTGGACGTCTCGCCGCTCTCCACCATCGGGGCGTTGTGCCTCGCCGGCGCGCCGGCGGACGAGAGCCGGGCGCTCTTCAACCGGCTGCTGGCGTGGGGCCTGTCGATGTGCGTCGTCGGCGCGACGTTGTGCTTTTTGCTGTTCTAAGCTCCCCCGCGTAGCGGTCCTATCATCCTTCGTGCATCGTCTTGCCGCTTACCACGGTCCGGACCACCTTGATGTCCTTGATCGTGTCGGAATTCACGTCGTGCGGATCTTTTTCGAGCAGCACGAAGTCGGCGTATTTGCCGGGCGTGATCGATCCCTTGACGCGCTCTTCGTGCGAGGCCCAGGCGCCGTTGATAGTGGCAATGGTGAGCGCTTCGTCGATCGTGACCTTCTGCCGGTCGCCCCAGACGTTGCCGTTGTAGTCCTTGCGCGTGACCATGCTCTGCAGCGCCATCAGCGGCTCGAACGGTCCCGGACCGTAGTCGGACGCGCCCGGCACCGGCGTGCCGGTGTCGAGGAACGACTTGTGCGCGAACATCCACTGCATCTTGTCGGGACCGTACTCCTTCCATTTCTCGCCGTGGTAGTAGGCGTAGGTCCAGAACGGCGTCGGAATCGCACCAATGGCTTTGATGCGCCGCAGCAGATCGGGATTGATCAGCGAACAGTGCTCGATGCGATGCCGCGTGTCTGCGCGCAGGTGCTTCTTGAGGACGTTCTCGTACGCCTTGAGCACCATGTCGATCGTCACGTCGCCGTTGGCGTGAATTGCGACGCGGAAGTTGTGCCGATGCGCGTCTTCGACCGCCTCGTCGATCTCCTGCTGCGTCATCGTCAGAATGCCGTAGTCGTTGGTGCCGACGTAGGGCGTGCTCATGCGCATCGTGCGCTCCGACGCCGAGCCGTCGGCGCCATACTTGACGCCCCCGACGCGCAGCCACTCGTCGCCGAAGCCGTAGTGGATGCCGGCCGCCTTGAAGCCGTTGAACGTGGCCGCGCCGCGAACGAGGAAGCACGCGCGATGCCGCAGGTCGCCGTTGGCGCGCGCGTCCTCGTAGGCGACGATGCGCTCGCGATCGGCGCCGGCGTCGTGCACCGTCGTGAGGCCGGCGGCGGTGAGGAGCTGCGAGATGTGGCGCATCCCGTTGCGCGCCCGGTCGCGCTGCTGCTCGGGCGTAAACGTTTCACGCGCGCCCACCTTGCCGAAGACGTTGCGCGCGAGCTCGGCGACTCGTCCGGTGAGCTCGCCGGATTCGTCCCGAAAGAAGCGGCCGTGATCGGGATCCGGCGTGCCCTTGTTGATACCCGCGAGATCGAAGGCCTTCGAGTT
Source organism: uncultured Acidobacteriota bacterium (assembly GCA_963807105.1). Lineage (GTDB taxonomy): Bacteria > Acidobacteriota > Vicinamibacteria > Vicinamibacterales > UBA2999 > DASPWV01. The sequence continues at coordinate 29,677 of CAWEAM010000010.1, forward strand.
GTACCAGCTGGTGTGGCCGCCGCGATGGTTCACCGCAATCGGATGGTCTTTCGAAACCTCGTCGAGCTGACGACGGGTGAGCGGCACGTCGAGCTTGGTATCGTCGAACATCACCGCGGTGACCCACTGCCCCGGCGGCGTCTTGTCGGCGGCGGCCCGGAGGTTCGCCTGCAGCTCGCGCACACGCCGCACGTTGGCGTTGACGCTGTACAACTCGGCGACGCCCGACACGTGGCAGTGGCAATCGATGAAGCCAGGCGTGACGGTCATGCCCTGCGCATCGATCACCTGCGTCCGTGACGTGGCCAGGTTGCGGACGTCGGCAGTGGATCCGACCGCCATGAACCGGCCGTTCCTGATCGCGAACGCCTCGGCGCGCGGCAGTGCCGTATCGACTGTGTAAACCTTCGCATTGACGACGATCAGATCGGGCTCTTCGCGCTGCGGAGGCGCGGTCTGCGCCGCGTACGTGGCGAGGCCTGGCGACACCGCTGATGCGGTGGCCGCGCCTGCGAGTGCCGCGCCGAAGCCGAGGAATTCCTTGCGGGAGAGCTTGTTCATCGTTTGCTCCAGTTCGCAGCGCTTCACCGCGCTGCAGGTTCGTCGCGCCTGCGGCGGGTCCGCGTGCGACGCACGCTGCGGGTGGCGGAGCTGAAGCTCCGGCGGGGCCGAAGCCCCGCTACTACTGGCTTGGCATTGCCGGTCCGAGCTCCACGTATCCGACCCCGTTGCGCACCACGATCTTCGTGCCCATCTCCACCGAGAACTTCGTCAGGTCGCTGAGGATCTTCTGTCCGAGCTCGCCATCGGCAAACTGCGGGCGACCGCGCACGCTGCGCGACTGGCCGAAGCCGAGCGTGATCGGGTGCAGCGCCAGCTCCGTCAGCCGCTCGCCGCGGAACTTCGGCATGGCGACCACCGCCTCCCAGATCATCCGATCCGACGGGAAGCCGCTCTTGTCGAAGTCGTAGCGCGCGTCGTTGAAGTCGTTGACGCCCGCCGTCGGGCCGAGGTTGTACGGCTCGTAGTTCTCGCTCGGCAGCCGCAGCAGCGTCTCGTTCTGGAAGATGAAATCGCCAAGGCTGTAGAGGATCGGCTTGCCCTTGTAGATCTCGATGCCGCGAAGCACGTGCGGCCCGTGGCCGACGAACATGTCGGCGCCGGCGTCAATCACGGCCCGCGCGAACGTCACCAGGAAATCGGCCGGCACCGTGCGCTCGCGTCCGCCTTCGTGCGTGTGGCTGGTGACGATGGTGTAGTCGGCAAGGCCCGCCGCGCTCTTGACCACGGCGACAATCTCCGCGAGATCTTCCTTGTTCGGTTCGGTCCGCAGCCCCGGCTTGGGCCCGGCCACGATGCGCCGGCCGAAGAAACTGATTGCGTCGCCCTCGGCGGGCCCCGCCGGCCGTCCCTGAATCTCGGCTTGAATCTGCCGCAGCTCGGCAAGGCGCTGCGGCGTCACAGTGGTAGTCGTCGTGAATCGCAGCGGGCTCAGCCCGGGCCGCGCCGGCACATCACCCCTGGTTCGTCCCGCGCGCGAGTGATCCGGAAAGGTCGACGCCACCGAGATCAGCGCGACGCGCGCTTTCGCCGTCTCGAGGAACTTCGCCTCGCGCGCCTCGGGCAGGCTCTGTCCGACGCCGGCCTGCACCAGCCCTGCGGCGGCGACGTGCTTGGTGGTGATGTTCATCCCGAGCACGCCGTAATCGCCCGAGTGATTGTTGGCGCGGGCCACCATGTCGAATCCCGCCCAGGTGAGGTCCTTGAGGAGCGCCGGCTCCGCGCGCATGTAGGTGCCGCCGCTTTCGTTCATCGCGTACGGCTCGTAATCGTGGAACAGCATCTCGAGGTTGGTGAACGCGGCGTCTGCGCCGCGAATCAGATCGATGATGCGCAGAAAGTTGGGCTCGTTGTAGACCGACAGCTTGCGCGTGATGATCGAGTCGCCGGTCAGCGCGAACGTGAAGTCGACAGGCTGTTGTGCGATCGAGCGTCCGGCGCCGGCGAGCGCCAGCGCGAAGACGAAGAGCAGAAGAAGGCGCGTCCTCATGCGCGGACTTTAGTCCTGCCTCATGAGGAAAGCAATGGTGGCTCGCGTCCTGATCGACGATCGCGAGCGTGATGATTCCGGGCGGGTTGCGGCGCGGCATTCCCAGTACGCGGCATTCCCAGTACAAGGAAAGGCATGCCAGTACAAAGAAGCGGCCGGAGCCTCGAGGACCCGGCCGCTTTGGTATCCAGATGGCCGGCGAAACTAGAACCGGCCGACAATCGTCAGCTGGAAGGCGCGAGCTGGCTGCTGGTTGACCATCAGCAGGAAGTTCGAGCTCCAGCTCTGATACGCGCTGTTGTAGCTGTACTGGGTGTAGTTCCCGCCGTTCAGCAGGTTGAAGATGTTCCCGGCAATCTCCACTTCGTAGCGCTGCCATTTCACGGCCTTGCCGACCTTGAGGCCGACGGTCGTGATCCTGGGCGCCTGCACCTGACCTTCGCCGCGATTGCTGAAGACGTAGCGATTGCGCGTCGCCAACGGGTTCGGTTCCGACGATCCGCTCGGGAGAGTGAAGCTCGGTTGTCCGTAGCGAAGGACGTCCGGATCGTTCGCCGCCAACTGATACAGCGGCGACCCCGACCATGGCCCGGCCTGGAACGTGGCGCTCGCGGCTACCCTGACATCCCACGGCGCGAGCCAGGTGCCGCCCAGGTTGCCGCGATACTTCATCCACGTCGGGCCGTAGCTCAACGCGTTGCCGGTGTCGGGAAGCGAGTTGTCGTCGTTATTCCCCCGCGGCATGTAGAGGTTCGCATCGTTGGCGAAGTGGTTCGGCTGGACGAAGCGGGCCGGATCGGTCGGGTTCCAGGTGCCGTCGATCTTGTGCCACTGACGGGTGAAGCCGGCAATGAACTGGAAGCCGTGCGACATGTTCTTCGTCAGGGTCGCCTCGACCGCCTGGTAATTCAGCTGGCTCCAGCTGTTGTTGGTCTGCTGTTGGATGATCCCCCGGTTCGGATCGACTCTGCCAAAGCCGCCGAAGGGCTGACCCGGTCCGTCCGGATAGATGCCGTTGATGTCGATCGTCGCCCACATGTCGCTGTAGGCGCGATTGATGTAAGCCACGTCCAGACCCATCTGCCAGCCGAACTGGTGCCGCATTCCGACGATGAACTCGTCGAGGTACGGCTGATGCAGGTCGGGAGCGATTTGCTGTCCCGCGATCGCAGACGTCGAGGCCGGCAACAGCCGGACCGTCTCGAACACGCCGTTGAGGTCGTTGTCGTACTCCCGGCGGAATGACACCGTGTCATCGGAGCCGAACGTGGTGACGCCGTCGCGGCCCATCACCTGTTCGCCAAGCCGCGCGTAACTGGCACGCAGCACGTTCTTGGCGTCGCTCGTCAGCAGGTAGGTGGCTCCCACGCGCGGCTGCACCGACCAGGACGTCTGCCGCGTGATGTCGCGCACGTTGTCGACGCGTTTCACGTAGTCGAAGCGCATGCCGAGGTTCGCCGTCAGGCGCGAGTCTGGCTTCCAGCTGTCCTGCAGGTAGAACGCGTAATTGCGATCGCGGGCCGCGCGCGTCTGCAGCGTGATCGGGTCGGCGTAGTCGCGGCGGTACGGACGGGTGCCGCTGGCGGAATTGGTAGGATCGATCAGCGTCTGGTACTCCCGGAAGAACCCGTTATTCTGGTACTGGGTTACCTGGTCGTACACGTTTCGCGGCTCGAGGAAGAACCCCGTGCCGAACTCGTGCGAGCCGACCCAACCGGCCTTGTAGTACGTCGCATCGCCGCGGATCAGAGACAGTGAGGCGGGAACGAACGTGCGAGTGGAGTTGTTGCCGCCCTCGAGGACGAGCGAGTTGCCCGTGATCAGGCCGCTCCTGATCTCAGTGCCGTCGTAGATCACGATATTCGGGCCCGAGTAATCAAACCCGAACGCGTCGTACGTGTCGTTGTCGTTGCCGCTCTTGTTGTTGTAGCCGGCCGAGAACGTGGTGGTCAGCCGGTCGCCCCACGCGGACGTGAGCTTGGCGCTGTAGACGTTGCCGCCATTCGAGTACACGTTGATGGGGTCGAAGTAGTAGTTCCAGTTGCTCTGCCCATGCGTGCGGTCTCGCTGGAAGAAACCCGAGAGCTCGTGGCCATTCCCCAATCGCGACGTGACCTTCACGTACGGCTGATACCCCTTGATCTGCTGCGGGAACAGCTCGCCGCCCGGGTCATAGCTCGTGATGTCGGTCACCTGCTTCGAGTTGCGGCTGATCTGGGTGTCGACGGACGATTTGCGGAACGAACCAAAGAACCAGACGCGATCTTTCTTGATCGGCCCGCCGAACGAGCCATCGAACTGGCCGATGTCGGACTGCACGGGTGTGCCGCCGGTGGACGTGCATTCCAGGTTCGGGCAGGTCGAATACTGGGCGAGCGGTGTGCCGGCCAGGTCGTACACGGTCTTGTGGCTTGTGTTGTCGCTGCTCCAGTCAAGCGGCTGGTAAGCGTAGCCAGCGGTCCCGCGGAAGGTGTTGCCCCCGCTCTTCGTGATCACATTGATCGCCAGACCGGTGCCCATCGGTGTGGAGGCGTCTGACCCGCCCGTTTTGACCTGCGTGTCCTGAATCATGTCCGACCCCATCTGCACGTAGGTGAGCTGGAAGTCGTTGTAATTCCCCGCCTGCATGCCTTCGAGCTGGACGACGTGGGCGAAGTGCTCGGTCGCGTGTCCGAAGTACACCGATCGCCCGCTGCCGTCGTCGAACGGTCTCGAATGGACGCCGGGCGTCTGCTCGAGGAAGTCGGTCCAGTTCTTTCGCGCCGCAAGCGGCATCTGTTTCTGGAATTCGCCGTCGATGTTCAGCACGTTGCCGGGCTTGCTGACCTCGAGCATCGGCGACTCGCCCGTCACGGTGATCGTTTCGGCGAGTGTGCCCAGCGACATTTGGATGTCGACCTGGAAGTTCACTGCCGCGCGCAGCAGAATCCCAGTGCGCTTGAATGCGGAGAACCCCGCGAGGTCCGCCGAGACTGTGTACTCGCCGGGCGGCAAGTTGATTAAGCGATAGTAGCCCGTGTCGTCAGTGACTGCAGTCGCCGGCTGGAGCATGTCCGGGCTGGTCGCTGTGACAGTGACACCTGGCAGAACACCGCCCTGGGCATCCTTCACATAGCCTCGCAGGCTGCTGCCCGTGGACTGCGCCTCTGCGTAAAGCACGCTCGCCATCAATACGACGAGCAGGAGTGTCCCGAATCGTACAATGCGTCTCATGGCGTAGTTTCTCCCCCTCCCGACACGACGACCTGCGGCTTGTGGGCACCGCTGGCCGACGTCATAACAAACGACCGGAGTGGACTGGCGGCTCGCTAGAAGATGTGAACCGTAGGCGAATAATACAGCGGAATTTGGGCCCGAGCGCGTGGTTTCGACTTCCGGCTCGGACGAAGTCTGGGACCGGTGAAGGTTATCTGGGAATGGCCTTGAGAAGCTCCGCTGCTCGAGGCTCGGCCGGGTCCAGGCGGAGCGCTTCCGTCGCAAGGCTTCGGGCCTCGGCAAACCTCCCGAGCTGAGCGTAAATTACGGCAAGGTTGAGGTTTACACTCGGGCTGGCCGGATCCAAGAGGCGTGCGCGCTCGAGGTGCGGCAGCGCGGTTCGAAGGTCACCCTCGAGAAACATAGCCAGCCCCAGCTTCTCGTGCGCCTCGGCCCGATCGGGCGCCCGCTCGACCGCAATGCGCAGCCACCGGATTGCCTCGGCAAAGGCGCTGCGCTCGAGCGCCAAAGTACCGAAGTCGAGCGCGATCTCCTCGCCGGAATCGCCCGCGGCCACTGAGGCCGGCATGTTCGAAAGGCGCCTGACGGCGTCGTCTGTCCGGCCCGCATAGGCGAGCGCCCGCACGAGCAACGGTCCGGCGACGTCCACGTCGTACGCGCCATCGTACGCGGCTTCAAGATGTCCCACGGCCTCGTTGGCCCGGCCGGTCCTGACGAGCGCTTCTCCCAGCGCGAGCCGGATTGCTGGTCGGGGGCCGTCGATCGTGATCGCCTCGGCCAGGAGCGGAACCGCATCCTCGTTGCGCCCCTTATCGAGAAGCGCCTGCCCGACGCGGAACCGCAAAACTCCAGGGTGACTATGCGCGGGCGAGATCTGTTCGACGTATCGGCGGGCCTCCTCGAACGAGCCCTGCTCGATGAGCCAGACGGCCTTGCGGGTCTGCTCGCCGCCAAGCCCGTTGTCGAGACCGAGATTCGCGAACACCACCAGCGCGGCGATCATCACCGCACCAGTGGGCAGCAGTAGCGGGACGAACTGGCGTGCGCGCGCCAAATCGAAGAAACGGAGCAGCGCGGCGCCGGCCGTCGCGCACAGGGGCACGAACAGGGGCATCCGGTAGCGGTCCGTGACGAAGAAGACGATCACGGCCGCCCCGTACACGGGAACGAACATCGCCCAGACCCAGTAGCCGAAATGGTTGGCGCGCAGCGCCCGCCAGAAAAGCCCGATCAGGCCAAACGGCAGAATCAGCCAGGGACCAACTGCCAGCACGCGGAGAAATGAAGATGGCTCGCGCGCGTAGAAGGCGTAACTGAAGTTGAGCGGAACGTCGACGTGGTTGAGCAGAATCCCGAACTTACGGATCGTCAGGCGGAGCGCGTCGGCGGGATGTCCTGTCACCCAGTCGATGGCCCGCCTCGCGAAGTAGTCGGAGACCTCACCGGCTGAGAGCCTTCGACCCACATTCGACTCCGCAACGCGGGTCGAATCGCCGGCCTGTCCGCGATCGATGGTGTGATGCCCGGCACGGGCGTGTAGGTCCCGTCGGCGCGATCGTGGTTGCCGATGTAGAGATTCAGTCCGCCGTGTGACGCAATCAAGACGGCCTCCCCGGACACGGCGTAGTTGCGCGCCGCGTTGGCTGCGAGGACGGTGAGCAGGGAGGCCACCAGCAACATGGCGCGATCGACCCGAGCCCACCACCGCCGCGGCCCACGTCCGATCTGATCCACCGCCGTGCGCCGCCACTGGGTTGCGAACACGCCGGCAGCCGCGGCCACTGCGAACACCAGCGCATTGGGTCGGTTCAGCGCCAGCAACCCCAGGGACGCGCCAGCGGCCGCGAACGCCCATGTCGCTCCGCGCGTCATCGAACGCGTGAGGGCGTAAAGCGCACACGACACGAGGAAAGGATCCAATGCAGACTGGAGGATCAGGACCTCGTTGAACGTGAAGACGCCGGTGAGAATCGCCAGTCCGGCGGCGACGAAGGCCGCCCGTTCTCCAAACCAGTGCCGGGCAGTGGCGAACACCATCCCCACCGCCGCCGCCCCAAGGCCAATCTGGATCAATTGCGCCGCGAAGAGCGTCCCCCCGGCCGCAAACACGGCCGCGAGGAAGTACACGTACCAGCGGCGACACGAAGAACGCTCCGATGGGTGCGAACACACCCTCCGCAGCGACTCGCCGGCTGAGCGCGATGTAGTACGCGGTGTCGAGTTCCCCATGCGGCTGCAGCAGGGGGTGGTTCCAAAGCTGCAGGAGCACGACCAGCTTGACGACGAAGGCGGTCGTCACTATCAACGCCCCCGTGCGCCAGGGCACGGCCGTCATCGGCTGAGCGGAGTCGTTCATTCGAGCAAAGCTGAGCGTTCTGATGGTGTCGCGCCATTGTAGGGCGCACGAGTGGCCAAACGGGCCGTCCCCGGAACGAACAAAACGGGATGACCATGGGGTTTGCCGTTACAATCGGGCGGTTCACGCCTTTCAGAAGGAGCCACGCCATGCGCCTGCGCTATTTGCCGGTACTGGTTCTCGTTGCGGTCGCTGCGCCAGTTGCCCCGATTCACGTCGGCGCGCAGGAGAAGCGTTCGATTTCCTTTGTCGACACCATAGAGATGCCGGTCGTGAGCGACCCGCAGCTCTCGCCTGATGGCAAGCAGGTCGTGTTCGTGATGGAGAAGCCGGATTGGAAGGCCAACCGGCGCGTCGGTCACATCTTTCGCATCAACAGCGACGGCACCGGCCAGGTGCAGCTGACGTTTGGCGAGCGCGGCGAGTCGAGCCCGCGCTGGTCGCCGGACGGCAAGCAGGTCGCGTTTACGGCACGCCGTGATGCCGACGCCTACAACCAGATCTATCTGCTGCACACCGACGGCGGCGAAGCGCGGCGCGTGACCAATCACGGCTCGGCGCCGAGCGACCTCAGTTGGGCGCCCGACGGCACCGCGATCTGGTTTGCGGCGTCCGACGCCAAGAGCGCCGACGAGCGCGAGAAGGACAACGTCCAGGACGATGTGTATTCGTTCGAGGAGACGAATTTCAAGCATCGGCACCTGTGGGTGACCGACCTTTCAGGCAAGACGACGAAGATCACGACTGGCGACTTCAGCGTCTCGTCGTATGAGCTTTCGAAGGACGGCAAGAAGATCGCGATGATGCGCGCGCCGTCGCCTCTCCTCGAGCATTCGCGGTTCGGCGAAATCTGGGTGAGCGACGCCGACGGCGGCAACGCGAAGCAGCTGACCAAGAACGAGACGGCCGAGGGTAATCCGTCGCTCTCGCCGGACAACTCCACCGTTGTTTTTACCGCGGCGGTCAACGAGAAGTTCGACAGCTACTACAACGACAAGATCTTCCTCATTCCGGCGGCTGGAGGAACCGCGCGCGTCCTGCTGCCGAACGCGACGTTCGAGATCGAGACCGCCAGTTGGAGCGCCGACGGCAAGTCGCTTTTCGCGACCGCCAACATGGGCATCCACAGCGAGCTGCTGCGCGTGGACGTCGCGACGCAGCAGATGACGCCGCTCACCAAGGGCGAGCATGCGCTCGGCAACTGGCGCTACGTCGAGAGCGCGAAGATGCACGTGTTCACGCGCAACACGACGACGCGTCCGAGCGAAGTTCACCTGCTGGCAGAGGCCGGCGGCGGCGAGCCGCGGCGCGTGACCGATGTCTTCGACTTCGTCGGCAAGCAGTTCAAGGTAGCGCGGCAGGAGCGCTTCACGTGGAAGGGACAGGACGGCCAGCAGGTCGAAGGCATCCTGTACTACCCGGTCGACTACAAGCAGGGGCAGCGCTATCCGCTCATCGTCTATACGCACGGTGGGCCGGCCGCGTCCGACAAGTTCGGCTTCAGCGGCGATGCGCAGGTTTACACCGGCAAGGGCTATGCGGTGCTGAGGCCGAACTATCGCGGCAGCACGGGATACGGCGACCCGTTCCTCAGGGACATGGTCAACGGCTATTTCAAGCAGGCGCACCTCGATGTAATGACCGGCACGGACGCGGTGATCGCGATGGGGCTGGCCGACTCATCAAAGCTCGTGAAGATGGGATGGAGCGGCGGCGGTCACATGACGAACAAGATCATCACATTCACCGATCGGTTCAAGGCCGCGAGCAGCGGAGCGGGCGCGGCGAACTGGATTTCGATGTACGCGCAGAGCGATCATCGTGAGTTCCGCACGCCCTGGTTTGGCGGCACGCCCTGGCAGAAGAACGCGCCGATCGATCTCTTTTGGAACCACTCGCCGCTCAAGGACGTGGCCAACGTGAAGACGCCGACGCTGTTCCTGGTCGGCGAGCAAGATCCGCGCGTGCCGATGCCGCAGTCGGTCGAGATGCATCGCGCGCTGAAGTACAACGGCGTTCCGACCAAGCTCTACGTCGCGCCGCGCGAGGGGCATGGCTGGACCGAACTGCGCCACCGGTTGTTCAAGCTCCAGGTCGAGATGGAGTGGTTCGAGAAGTGGGTGAACAACCGCGAGTACGTCTGGGAGCGGGTTCCGGGCGACGACAAGAAGGAACCCGTCAAGACGACGACGGCACCGGCCCAGCAATAGATCGGGCCGCTCGTTTTTGGGCGAACGCCTGTGACGGACGTCGAGCGCCGAACGGCATCGGCCACCTGAATAGGGAACGCCAGAAACACCGTCGAGGCTTGGGACAGTGTTTTAGGCGAGCCGACCCGGATCGTCACCTCGCCGGCGCGCGAGGATTGCATGGCACGGCGAGCGAAGCGCACGGCGGCCATTTGACCGAGCGCACGGCAATGGCCCCGCTTTCTTGAGCCGCCGCTCTGTGATAAAACTTCGTTTGAGAAATTTTTCACAAGGTGTGACCCCGGCGCGAACCGAAGTAGTGTTTCTCGGTTTCGCTCGAATTGAAGTGCGCAGCTGCCGGACTGTCCCCACCAGCGGCCGGAGTGTACGGACTACATGTCGCAGATCTTCCCCAAAAGCGCGAATGCCTGGTCGCGCGCCAACATCATCGCCATAGTCTTCCTCCTGCTCGGTCTCGGCTGGCTCTTCCTCGTCATTCAGCGATCGGATTTCGTCACCACGGCGGATACGTTCATCGAGCAGCCGGTGCAGTTCTCGCATCAGCATCACGTCGGCGGCATCGGCATCGATTGCCGCTACTGCCACACGTCGGTCGAAGTGTCTCCGTCGGCCGGCATTCCGCCGACCAAGACCTGCATCAACTGCCACTCACAGATCTGGGTGACCAGCCCGTATCTCGAGCCGGTGCGCGCGAGCTTTCGCGACGACAAGCCGCTGCAGTGGGTTCGCGTGCACGACCTGCCCGACTTCGTCTACTTCAATCACAGCATCCACGTGACGAAGGGCGTCGGCTGCGAGACCTGCCACGGCCGCGTCGATCGCATGCCGCTGATGCTACAGAAGAGCTCACTGCAGATGGAGTGGTGTCTCGACTGCCATCGCGATCCATCGCGCTTCCTGCGCCCGCGTGAAGAGATCACGACGATGGGTTATCGCCCGGCGGTGAGCCAGCGGGAGCTGGGCGAGCGACTGATCGAGGAATACAAGATCGACACCATCGAGCACCTGACAAGCTGCTCGGTCTGCCACCGATGACTGGTGCGCCGGGTGCCTCGGGTTCGTGGAGTGCGGAGCGCCGCGAGAGATGGATAAAGGGTTGAAGCCAACAATGCGGAAGGCCGACGCACCAGACCTGACCGCGGTTCGCGCGCGGTTGCGCAGCGCGACGGGCAAGCAGTACTGGAGAAGTCTCGAGGCGGTCGCCGAAACTCCCGAGTTCCAGGAGTACCTGCATCGCGAGTTTCCGGAGAACGCCACCGAGTGGCTCGATCCGGTTGGCCGCCGCAGCTTCCTCAAGTTGATGAGCGCCTCGCTGGCGCTCGCCGGCGTCGGCAGCGCGTGCACCGTGCAGCCGAGGGAGTTGATCGTCCCCTACGTGCGCCAGCCGGAAGAGGAAATCCCGGGGCGGCCGCTGTTTTTTGCCACGGCGATGTCACTCGGCGGAGACGTGCAGGGGCTGCTGGTCGAGAGTCACGAGGGGCGGCCGACCAAGATCGAAGGCAATCCCGATCATCCGGCGAGCCTCGGCGCGACCGATCTGTTCGCGCAGGCGTCGCTCCTTACGCTCTACGACCCCGATCGTTCGCCATCGATTCTGCAGCTCGGCGAAATTCGTCCCTGGAGCGCGTTCATCGCGGCGATCCGCGCGGCGCTGTCGGCGCAAACGGCGGTCAAGGGCGCCGGTCTGCGCATCCTGACCGAAACCATCACCTCGCCAACGCTCGCCGCGCAGATTCAGCAGGTCCTCGCCGCGCAGCCGGGCGCGAAGTGGATCCAATGGGAGCCGGCCAACCGCGACAACGCGCGCGCCGGCGCTCGTCATGGCGCTCGGTCAATATCTCGACCCGGTCTACGACTTCACCAGGGCCGACGTCGTGCTCTCGCTGCAGGCCGACTTCCTCGCGTCGGATGGCGGCGCGAATCTCTATTACTCGCGGCAGTTCGCGTCGCGGCGGCGGCTTGATACCGCGCCCGATCGCCTGAATCGGCTCTACGTAGTCGAGTCGACGCCGACGGTTACAGGCACGAACGCCGATCATCGCGTGCCGCTGAAGTCGAGCGAGATCGAGGGCTTTGCGCGTGCGCTGGCGGCGCGGCTCGGCGCGGGCGGCGTGAGCGCGGCGGCGGCGCCGGGCGGTTCCGAGCGATACGTCGAGGCGATCGCCGCCGATCTTCAGGCGCATCGTGGCACGTCGGTGGTGGCTGTCGGTGACGAGCAGCCGCCGGCGGTGCACGCGCTGGGGCACGCGATCAACCAGTCGCTCGGCAATGTCGGGACGACGGTCCGCTATCAGGCGCCGGCGGAAATCGTGCCGACCGAGCAGCTCGCAGCGCTGCGCGAGCTCGTGACCGACATGGAAGCCGGTCGCGTGCAGATGCTGCTGATTCTCGGCGAGGCCAATCCCGTGCAGACGGCGCCGGCCGACTTCCGCTTCGCGGACGCGATGGCAAAGGTGGCTCTGCGCATGCACTCGGGTCTGTTCGTCGACGAGACCGCAACGCTGTGCCACTGGCACGTGCCGTCGGCGCACTATCCTCGAAGCGTGGAGCGACGCGCGCAGCTTCGATGGCACGGTGACAATCGTGCAGCCGCTGATTCAGCCGATGTATGGCGGCAAATCGGTGCACGAAGTGATCGCAACGCTGTCGGATCGCCCCGAGCGCAACGGCTACGACCTCGTGCGCGAGTATTGGGCGGCCAACGCGTCTGCCGCGGCCGCACGCAATGTGCAGTCCGGGCCGCGGTGCGCCGTGCTGCGCAGCCGGCAAGGCCGGTCCGTGGCCGCCATCGCCGACCGGCGACGCGCAGGCTGGAACGGGACGGCAGGGAACACAGCCGTCGGAACAGAACGTCGCCGCGACGGTCGCCGCGCAAACCGCGCCGCCGCCGATGACGCCCGAGCAGCGCGCCGCCGCGCAATTCGAGCGCGCGTGGCGCAAGTGGCTGCACGATGGCTTCATTCCAGGCACCTCGGCAACTGTCATGAGCGTTGCCGAAAGCAGCGGTCCGCAGGTGCCGAACGTCCAGACATTTGCGGCGGCGCCGGCGAGTGCCTCCGCGCCACCCGCAACTGCCGCACCGAGCGCTCCTGCTGCGCCGATCGCCCCCAACGCGCCCGTCGTCGCGCCCGCCTTCGAGATGAACTTCCGTCGCGACGCGACGATCTACGATGGCCGCTTCGCCAACAACGGCTGGTTGCAGGAGCTGCCGAAGCCGGTGACCAAGCTCACGTGGGACAACGCCGCGCTCATCGCGCCGGCGACCGCGGAGCGGCTCGACCTGGCCAACGGCGACATCATCGAAGTCACGCACGAAGGCCGGCGCCTCAACGTGCCGGTCTGGATCACGCCCGGACACGCCGCCGAGTCGATCACTATTTCACTGGGCTACGGACGCACGCGCGCCGGCCGAGTCGGCAATGCGACCGGCTTCAACGCCTATGTTCTGCGTGGCAGCACGGCGCCGTCGTTCGGGGCGGCGGAAGTCCGCAAGGCGGACGACCACTACCGGCTGGTGAGCACTCAAGATCACTGGTCGCTCGAGGGCCGCAACATCGTCCGCGCCAGCTCGCTCGACGAGTACAAGGAGAACCCGGACTTTCCGGAAGATCTGAAGCACTTCAAGGACGGCAACATCATCTCCTTGTACCCCGCGTTCGACTACAGCGACAGCCCGCAGTGGGGCATGGCGATCGACATGAACACCTGCACCGGCTGCAGCGCGTGCGTGGTGGCGTGTGTCGCGGAGAACAACATTCCGGTCGTCGGCAAGGAACAGGTCGGCCGCAATCGCGAGATGCACTGGCTGCGTATCGATCGCTACTACACCGGCAACATCGACAACCCCGACACGTATCACCAGCCGATGCCGTGTCAGCATTGCGAGCAGGCACCGTGCGAGGTCGTCTGCCCGGTCGCCGCGACGGTGCACAGCGACGAAGGCCTCAACGACATGGTCTACAACCGCTGCGTCGGTACGCGTTACTGCTCGAACAACTGTCCGTACAAGGTGCGCCGTTTCAACTTCCTGCTCTATCAGGACTGGAACACCGCCACCCTCCAGCTGCAACGCAATCCGGACGTCACCGTGCGCAGCCGCGGCGTGATGGAAAAGTGCACCTACTGCGTGCAGCGCATCAACTCGGCGCGCATTCAAGCCAAGCGCGAGGATAGGGACATTCGCGACGGCGAGGTGCTCACCGCCTGCCAGTCGGTCTGCCCGACCGACTCGATCGTGTTCGGCAACGTCGCCGATCCGAAGAGCCGCGTCTCACAGCTCAAGGCGGCGCCGCGCAATTACTCGGTTCTCGAAGACCTCAACACCCGGCCGCGGACGACATATCTCGCCGCGGTGCGCAACCCGAACCCGGCGCTGCCGTGGGCAGGCCCGGTCGGCGGGCACCCGGTGGAAACGCACGGCCCTGGTGAAGGCCAGCAAGGCGGCGAGCGGCACTGATGGCGAACAACGTTCACTTGCAAACGGACGCGGCCGCGGTCATCGGCCCGGTGATCGCTCCGGGACACGACTTCGAGACCGTCACCGAAACGGTTGCGCAGATCCCGCTGTCGAAGCGCACCCCGCTCGGCTGGATGTTCGGCTTCCTGATCGGGCTGACGCTGTTCAGCGGACTGAACCTGGCGCTCGGCTATCTGTTCCTCCGGGGCATCGGGATCTGGGGCAACAACATCCCGGTCGGCTGGGCCTTCGACATCATCAACTTCGTCTGGTGGATCGGCATCGGCCACGCCGGCACCCTGATCTCGGCGATTCTGCTGCTCTTCCGGCAGCAGTGGCGCATGTCGATCAGCCGCTTCGCCGAAGCCATGACGATCTTCGCCGTGTTGTGCGCCGCGATGTTCCCGCTGATCCACACCGGTCGGCCGTGGCTGGCAGCGTATTGGCTGTTCCCGTATCCCAACACGATGGGACTGTGGCCACAGTTCCGAAGCCCGCTCATCTGGGACGTCTTCGCGGTCTCGACCTACGCGACCGTGTCGGTCGTGTTCTGGTACGTCGGCCTGATTCCCGACCTCGCGACGATGAGAGATCGCGCGGTGTCGAAGACGAAGAAGGTGGTCTTCGGCGTGCTCTCGCTCGGCTGGCGCGGAGCGGCGCGTCACTGGCACCGGTATGAGGTCGCGTCGCTGATTCTCGCCGGCATCTCGACGCCGCTGGTGCTCTCGGTCCACACCGTCGTCAGCTTCGACTTCTCGGTGTCGGTGCTGCCCGGGTGGCACGCCACCATCTTCCCGCCTTACTTCGTCGCCGGCGCGATCTATTCCGGCTTCGCGATGGTGTTGACGCTGGCGATTCCGATTCGCGCCGCTTACCGGCTCGAAGATCTGATCACGATGCGCCACATCGACAACATGGCCAAGGTCATGCTGGCAACCGGCCTCATCGTTGGTTACGGCTACACGATGGAAGCGTTCTTCAGCTGGTACAGCGCCAATCAGTACGAGCGCTTCATGATCTGGAACCGGATGACCGGGCCGTACGCGCTGGTCGTACTGGACGCTGATCACGGTCAACATCGGCCTCGTGCAGCTGCTGTGGTTCAAGGCGGTGCGCACCAACACCAAGCTGCTCTTCGTGCTGTCGCTGTTCGTCAACTTCGGGATGTGGCTGGAGCGGTTCGTCATCATCGTGACCTCTCTCCATCGCGACTTCCTGCCCTCGTCGTGGGGCATGTATTACCCGACGATCTGGGACTTCATGACTTACTTCGGCACGATCGGCCTGTTCCTCACGCTGTTCTTCCTGTTCATGAAGTTCGTGCCGATGATTTCGATGTTCGAGGTGCGCACGCTGCTGCCGCAGGCGGTGGTCGATCATCACTCCCCGGGCGGCGGCGGCCGCGCCGGGCGGTGAGGGCAGGATCGAGGTGCTCGGATGGACGCCACTCCATCGACCGACGGCGGTCTGCACGGCGTGATGGCGGAGTTCGACTCGGCGCAGGCCTGCGTCGACGCGGCGCGCCGGGTCGCCTCCGAGGGCTTCACCAAGTTCGAGACCTACACGCCAGTGCCCGTGGAAGAGCTCAACACGGTCATCCACATGAAGCGGACGAAGCTGCCGATGGCCACGCTGGCCGGCGGCCTGATCGGGATGGCGACCGGCTTCGCGCTGCCAGTACTGGGCGTCGGTGCATCGAATACCCGATGAACGTCGGCGGGCGGCCGTTCGCGAGCTGGGTGGCGTTTGTCGTGCCGTCGTACGAGCTGACGATTCTGTTTTCCGCGCTCACGGCGACGTTTTTCATGATTATCGCGAACGGGTTGCCGCAGCCGTATCACGCGGTGTTCAACGTGCCGCGGTTTTCGCTCGCGAGCTCCGACAAGTTCTTCCTCGTGGTCGAAGCGGCCGATCCGAGGTTCGATCAGCAGCGGGCGTCGCGGCTCTTTCAGGAGCTCGGGGCGAAGGGTGTTTATGACGTTCCGGAATGAGGCGCGGAGGCGGACGGTCGGCGCGACCTGCGTGCTGCTGTTTGCGACACTGGCGCCGCCGGCTGCCGTCAGGACATGCACAACACGCCGCGCATCGAGACCGTACGAAGCGAACGCGTTCTTTCCCGACGCGCGGGTCGCGCACGCCGCCGAGCGGCACCGTCGCGCGCGGGTGG
Organism: uncultured Acidobacteriota bacterium; assembly: GCA_963807105.1. Taxonomy (GTDB): domain Bacteria; phylum Acidobacteriota; class Vicinamibacteria; order Vicinamibacterales; family UBA2999; genus DASPWV01. Next base: position 46,132 of record CAWEAM010000010.1, read on the forward strand.
CTGCGCGAGGACGAGGCGCTCTACACCGGCAAGGTGGACGGCCAGCTCGTGGAACGTTGCCGTTTGCGATTTCGCACGACGATCTCGTCCGCGGCCAGCAGCGGTTCAACATCTACTGCACGCCGTGCCACGGACGGCTCGGCGACGGCAATGGCATGGTGGTGCAGCGCGGATTGCGTCAGGCGGCGTCATACCACAACGACCGGCTGCGGCAGGAGAAGCATCGGCTACTTCTTCGACGTGGTCACCAACGGCTTCGGCGCGATGCAGGGTTATGCCGAGCAGGTGCCGGTCCGCGATCGCTGGCTGATCGCGGCGTATGTCCGCGCGCTGCAATTGAGTCAGAACGCGACGATCGAGGACGTGCCTGCGCGCAAGCGCGGTGAGCTGGAGCGGTGATGGCGACGGCAACGACAGAAACCTATCAAGCGCCCGAGAGCGTCTCCAGCCTGCAGCGCGTGGGAATGGCCGCCGCCCTCGTCGGCGTCGTCCTTACGCGTGCTCGGCTTCGCGATATCGGGCCTCGGTCGCTTCTTACGAAGCATATCTGGTGGCCTATGTCTTCTGGGCGGGCGTGGCGCTCGGCAGCCTCGCGCTTTTGATGGTCATTCACCTAACGGGCGGCGCCTGGGGGCTCGTCATTCGCCGGCCTGCTCGAAGCCGCGACGCGGACGACATTCCGGTGATGGCTGATGCTCTTCCTTCCGATCTTCGCGGGGATGGGCCATCTGTATCACTGGACGCATCCCGAATCGTTGAGCGATCCAGTGATCGCCGAGAAGGCCGCCTACCTGAACACGCCGTTTTTCATCGGCCGCCAGGTGTTCTACTGGGCGGTCTGGTCGGTGATGGCGATGCTCCTCAATAAGTGGTCGGCGGAGCAGGATCGCACCGGCGATCCGGCGCTGATCTCGAAGCTTTCCAGGCTGTCGGGCGGCGGGCTCGTGGTGCACGGACTGATTCTCACGTTCGCCACGGTCGACTGGCTGATGTCACTCAACCCGCATTGGTTCTCGACGATCTGGGGCTTGCTGTTCCTGGTCGGCCAAGGACTGTCGGCGCTGGCGTTCGCGATCGTCATGCTCATCATGCTGGCGCAGTATCCGCCGCTCGACCAGATCGTCACCCGGCATCACCTGCACGATCTGGGCAAGCTGCTGTTCGCGTTTCTGATGCTGTGGGCGTATCTGTCGTTCTCGCAGCTCCTGATCATCTGGTCGGCGAACACGGCGGAAGAGATCCCGCACTATCTGGTGCGGCATGCAGGGCGGATACGAGTGGCTCGGTCTCGGGTTGATCGTCCTGCACTTTGCGGTGCCGTACGCGTTGCTGCTTTCGCGCGACGTGAAGCGCGACACGAGGAGGCTCCGGCTGATTGCCGGCTGGCTCGTCTTCGTGCGCATCCTCGATTACTTCTGGTACGTCTCGCCCGAGTTCCACAAGGATGGCTTCACGATCTCGCTGCTCGACATCGCGCTGCCGATCGCGTTGGGCGGGATCTTTCTCGCGCTCTACGCGATGCAGCTGGCGTACACGGCCGCTGCTGCCGTTGAATGATCCAGGGCTCGCAAAGGCGCTAAATCATCATGTGCACTAGCGTCTGGTGTCGGGTTTCAGGTTTCAGGTTGCAGGTTTCAGGTTGCAGGTTGCAGGGACTTAGGATTTAGGGACTAGGGACTTAGGGATCCAGGGAAATGGCACTCGACGAAGCCGATCTCGAATACGGGCCGACACCGGACGACGCGACTCGCGAATACACCGACATCGAGCCGACGATTGCGTGGAAGTTTGCGATCTGGCTGGCGGTGTCGATGCTGATCTCGGCGGGGATCGTCTACGGCACGTTTTGGTTCTTCGAAGGGCGCGCGCGCACCGCCGACAGCGCCGCCCAGGTGTTTCCACTCGCGGCGGGGCAGGTCAAAGAGCCGCCCGCGCCGAACCTGCAGACGCAGCCGTTCAAGGACATCTACACGCTGCGTCAGGGCGAACTGGAAAGGCTCACCAGCTACGGCTGGATCGACAAGGGCAGCGGCGCGACGCACATTCCGATCGAAGAGGCGATGCGCCTGCTCGTGGAGCGCGGTGTGCTGCAGCAGGGCACGGGACAGCGAACAGCGGCGGACGTCGTGGTGGCCGACAGCTCGGCGGGCCGCACGGTGGTGTCGCGGTAGGAATCAGGGATCAGGGAACAGGGATCAGAGAAAAGCAGTGGCAAGACTACCTTTACGTCGATCGTGATGCTCGCGTTGACGGCGAGTGCCTTCGCGCAGGACGGCGCGCGCGGGCTCAGGCCGGAGGGTGGCGCGCCGGCAAGCCAGATGCCTGGCATTCTGTCGTCGGTCAGTTTCGACCAGCGGCTGAACGAGCTACTGCCGCTCGAGACGCTCTTCAAGGACGAAGAGGGCCGCGACGTGAAGCTGGGTGAGTACTTCGGGGTCAGGCCGGTGGTGCTCGCGTTCGCCTACTACGAGTGCCCAATGCTGTGCACGCAGGTCCTGAATGGCCTGGCGAGCTCGCTCACCGTCCTCACCGAAACGGTTGGCACGGACTTCGATGTCGTGGTGGTGAGCTTCGACCCGCGCGAAACGCCGACGCTCGCCGCCGGCAAGAAGAAGTCGTATCTCGATCGCTACAAGCGGCCGGGCTCGGAGCACGGATGGCACTTCCTCACGGGCGAGGAAGCGTCGATCCGCCGCGTCACCGATGCCGCCGGGTTCCACTATGCGTGGGACGAGAAGACGCAGCAATTCGCCCATCCCAGCGGGATCGTGGTCACGACCCCCGACGGCCGTCTGTCCCGCTATTTCTTCGGCATCGAGTTCGCACCGCGCGACGTGAAGTTTGCGCTCATCGAATCGTCGGCCGGACGAATCGGCAACGCCGTCGAGAAGCTATTGCTTTACTGCTATCACTACGATCCTGCGACGGGGTCGTACAGCTTCCTGGCAATGCGGGCTGTGCAGATCGGCGGTGCAGTAACGCTCGTGGCGCTTGTCGGATTCGTCCTGGTGGCACTCAGCCGCGAGCAGCGCGAAGAACGACCGGTCTAGGTACATGGACACTGGTTTCACCCTCTTCCCCACGCAGGCATCGACATTCGCGTCCGACGTGGATGCGCTCTACTTCTTCATCCTCGCCGTCTCCGCGTTATTCGCGTCGGTCGTGGCTATTGCCGTGATCATTTTTGGCGTCAAGTATCGTCGGCGCCACGACGGTGAGGTCGGCGCGCGGATCGAAGGCAACCTGGCGCTCGAGCTCATGTGGAGCGTCATTCCGACGATCATCGTCATGGTGATGTTCGGCTGGGGGGCGTCGGTGTATTACCACCTGCGTCGCAATCCGGACGAGGCGCTGCAGGTGTATGCCACGGGCAAACAGTGGATGTGGAAGTTTCAGCACCTCGAGGGCCAGCGCGAGATCAACGAGCTGCACGTGCCGCTCGGCCGTGCCGTCAGGGTGACGATGACGTCCGAGGACGTCATCCACAGCTTGTACTTTCCCAACTTTCGCCAGAAGATGGACGTGATTCCCGGCCGCTACACCACACTCTGGTTCGAAGCGAACAAAGCCGGCACGTATCACATTTTCTGTGCCGAGTACTGCGGCACGAATCACTCGCGAATGATCGGCCAGGTCGTGGTGATGGAGCCGGCGGCGTATCAGTCCTGGCTCGCCGCCGGCGGCGAAGGCTCGCTGGCGCAGCGCGGAGCGGCGCTCTTCCAGCAGCTTGCGTGCAACAGCTGCCATCTCGATTCAGGCCAGGGCCGCGGTCCGTCACTCAAAGACATCTACGGCAAACCGGTCGAACTCCAGGATGGCACCTCCGCCGTCGTGAACGAGGCGTATCTGCGTGAGTCGATCCTGAATTCGCAAGCCAGGATCGTCAAAGGCTTTCAACCGCTGATGCCGACCTTCCAGGGCCTCATCAGCGAAGAAGGCCTGGCTGCGCTGATCGAGCACGTCAAATCACTTTCGCCGGGAGCCTCGAGCGCGCCAGGCGTGCCAGCGACGCCACCTGCTCCTGGCGCGACGCCGCCGCCAGCGCCCCCGGGTCCGACGTCAACGCCGTCGGCAACATCGACGACGAGGAAACCGTAATGGACGCGACTCGAGCACTGCCCGCGCGGCACTACCTGAACAACGGTCACGGCCTCAAGTCGTGGCTGTTGACCAAAGATCACAAACGGATCGCGATCCTGTACCTCATCTCGATCTCGGTCTTCTTCTTTATCGGCGGTCTGATGGCGACTCTGGTCCGCCTCGAGCTCACGACCCCGGAAGGCGATCTGTTTTCGGCGGATACCTACAACAGGGCGTTCACGCTCCACGGCGTGATCATGGTCTTCTTCTTCCTGATCCCGTCGATCCCCGCGACGCTCGGCAATTTCCTGATTCCTCCGATGATCGGTGCCAAGGACCTGGCGTTTCCGCGCATCAATCTTCTGAGCTGGTATATCTACATCGTCGGCGGCATCTTCACTTTGTATGCAATGGCCACGGGTGGCGTCGACACGGGCTGGACGTTCTACACGCCGTATAGCGCTGCGGCCTCGAACACCAGCGTCGTTCCAACGGCGCTCGGCGTGTTTATCGCCGGTTTCTCATCGATCCTCACGGGGCTGAACTTCATCGTCACGGTCCACCGGATGCGCGCGCCGGGCATGACGTGGTTCCGGCTGCCGCTCTTCGTGTGGGCGCATTATGCGACGAGCCTCATCCAGGTGCTTGGCACGCCGGTGATCGCCATCACCATCCTCATGCTCTTCGTGGAGCGGGCGTTCGACTTCGCCATCTTCGATCCGGCGCGTGGCGGCGATCCGGTGCTCTTCCAGCACCTCTTCTGGTTCTACTCACATCCGGCCGTCTACATCATGATCTTGCCGGCGATGGGTGTGATGAGCGAGCTCATTGCCGCCTTCTCGCGCAAGAAAATCTTCGGTTACAGTTTCGTCGCCTTCTCCAGCTTGGCGATCGCGGTGTTCGGGTTCATCGTGTGGGCGCACCACATGTTCGTCGCCGGTATCTCTGTGTACTCGGCGATGGTGTTCTCGTTCCTGAGCTTCTCAGTCGCGATTCCGTCAGGCGTGAAAGTGTTCAACTGGACGGCGACGCTTTACAAGGGATCGATCTCGTTCGAAACGCCGATGCTTTACGCCTATGGGTTCATGGGCCTGTTCGCATTCGGTGGCTTGACCGGGCTCATCCTGGCAACGCTCGGCACGGATGTTCACCTGCACGACACGTATTTCGTGGTCGCGCACTTCCACTACATCATGGTTGGCGGCGCGATCATGGGGTATCTGGGCGGCTTGCACTACTGGTGGCCGAAGATGGTCGGCCGGATGTATTCGGAGTTCTGGTCCCGTATCGCGGCGATTATCGTGTTTGTCGGTTTCAATCTCACCTTCTTCCCGCAGTTCATCGTCGGCTATGTCGGCATGCCCCGCCGCTACCACGCATATCCGCCCGAGTTCCAGGTGTTGAACGTGCTGTCGTCTGCCGGCGCCAGCGTGCTGGCCGTTGGATACATCCTGCCGGTCGTTTACCTTCTCCATTCATTGACGAAGGGCCCTGTTGCCGGGCCCAATCCCTGGGGTGCCTCGGGTCTCGAGTGGCAGACGTCGTCGCCGCCGCCGACCGAGAACTTCCCGGTCACTCCGCGAGTGACGACGGAGCCGTACGAACACACGCCACAGATAGAGACGGAGATGGAGCTTGTCTGACGCGGTTGCGAAGGTCGACGCTCACGGGCACGCGCACGCGGCGCATAATCCGGCGCTGCAGCATCACTTCGAGTCGATGCAGCAGCAGAAGGAAGCCGCAGTGCTCGGCATGTGGACCTTCCTGCTCACCGAGATCCTGTTCTTCGGCGGGCTGTTCCTGGCCTACATGCTCTATCGCATCTGGTATCACGATGCGTTCGTCGCCGCGAGCAGCTCGATCACCTTGTTCTGGGGCGCGCTCAACACCGTCGTGCTCATCGGCAGCTCGTTGACAATGGCCCTGGCGGTTCGCGCGGCACAGACCAGCCAGCGCGTGGCGCTGATCAACTGGCTCATCGCGACGATGATTCTGGGCGCCGTCTTCCTCGGGGTGAAGGTCATCGAGTACGCCGACAAGTTCGAGCACCATCACGTACCGGGGCCAGACTTCGTCTGGGAGTCGCACCCGGCGGAGCCCGCCGCCGGCGCCGCCGAAGGCGAGCAGGCCCCGGCAGCGGCTGCCGGGGAGCACGGCGCGGCGGGGTCGACGCACGCGGCCACCGCGGCCCAGCGCGATCCCGCGCTGCAGCAGCACACGCAGATCTTCTTCAGCCTCTACTTCACGATGACCGGACTGCACGCGCTGCACATGATCATCGGCATCGGGTTGATGACCGTGATCACGATCAAGGCGTGGCAAGGCAAGTTCGACGCGCAGTACTACACGCCGGTGGAGATGAGCGGCCTCTACTGGCACTTCGTCGACATCGTCTGGATCTACCTGTTCCCGCTGCTGTATCTCATCGATCGGTCCTGAGCTTCCATGTCGCACATCGCCTCGGTCAAGTCATACGTCGTCATCTTCCTCACGCTCATGGTGCTCACGACCATCACCGTGGCCGTGGCTTACGTGAACCTCGGTCCTCTCAACAAGGTGGTGGCGCTCAGCATCGCCTCGTTCAAGGCGACGCTGGTCATCCTCTATTTCATGCACGTGAAGTACAGCAGCCGCCTGACCAAGCTGGTCGTGATCTCCGGGTTCTTCTTCCTGTTCATCCTGCTCGGCCTGACGATGGCCGATTACGCCTCACGGGAGTGGATCCCCGTTCCGCCGAGGCTGCAGTGAGAATGACGCCGATTGTTTGCTGACACAGGTACAGTGACGAGCGTTGGGCGTGCTCCGGGTTGTTAGCAGCACCGACAACTGGCTGGCCGGAAGCGTTATTGCGCGCGTGAACTACGGCGAGGTCTGGTGACAGAAGCTTGACCTTCGTCGCGTCGATCGCCAGCGTTGATTTGTTGAAGATGCGCTCCAGCTCACCGGCGCGGCGCGCTTGACCCTGTCCTAGTTCGTGGATAAGATCGCGCCCTCGATTGACAGTTCTCGGTTGCTCCGACGGATTCTTTGGGGGCGCGCGGATGCGGCATCATCGTTCCATGACGGACTCGCGGCCGGGGCCACTGTTCTCCAGCACCCCGGAGCCCTAGCCGTTGGCCCAAATTTTTCCCCCCTGGTGGAACAAACTCCCGATCGTGACGGCCATCGCGGGCATTCTCGGTCCGACGCTCGCAATCGCAGGCGTCTGGTACTGCTTTTCCCCGTGGTACACAGACGTGGGCTACCGTCCAGTTCAGCCGGTGCCGTACAGCCACAAACTCCACGTCGGCGAGCTTGGTCTCGATTGCCGATACTGTCACGCCTCGGTCGAGATTTCTCCCGTCGCGAACGTCCCGCCCACGCAGACCTGCATGAACTGCCATCAGACTGTGAAGAGGGACAGCGAGAGGCTCGCACCGATTCGGGAAAGCGCCCAGAGCGGCCGGCCGATGCAATGGATTCGCGTTCACAATCTTCCCGACTACGCCTACTTCGCGCATAACGCGCACGTGGCCGCAGGAATCGGCTGCGTCACCTGCCACGGCCGCATCGACGAGATGGAGACGGTCACCCAGATGACGCCTCTCAGCATGAGCTGGTGCCTCGACTGCCACCGCAATCCGGGTCCCAACAGACGCCCCGTCTCGGAGGTCACCAACATGAAGTGGGCCCCTCCCCGGGACGTCGCGACGCTCGCGGCGCAACTCGAGCGCGACCGACCGGTCAATCCGCCGACTGACTGTTCGGGGTGCCACCGGTGACACAGACATACTGGCGAAGTCTGGGACAGCTCGATGAGCGCCCCGAATCCCGCGCTTTTCTCGAGCGGGAGTTCCCGGAGGGAGCCTCGGAGCTTCCCGAGGGGGTCACGCGGCGCGAAATGATGATGCTCCTGGGCGCCTCGTTGTCGCTCGCGGGGCTCGCGGGGTGCCGGCGCCCCGCCGAAGAGATTGTTCCCTATGTCACCGCCCCCGAGGAGATCGTCCCTGGAATCCCCCGCTACTACGCGACGACCATGCCGTTCCGCCGGAGCGCCTACGGCCTGATCGTCGAGAGCCACGAAGGGCGACCGACGAAGGTCGAGGGAAACCCCTCGCACCCCTCGACCCTCGGGGCCTCGAGCTCGCGCGTTCAGGCGTCCGTGCTCGGCCTCTACGATCCCGACCGCTCGCAATCGGTCATGCAGCAGGGTACGCGGAAGTCCTGGGCCGACTTCGTGACGGCCTGGGGGCAGCTGGCCGAAGCTCATGCCGCGGATGGCGGTGCCGGCCTTGCCGTCCTCTCCGAGTCCTTCTCCTCTCCCACTCTTGCGCGCCTGGCGTCCGAACTCCGCGCGCGCTACCCGCGGTTGCAGTGGGCGACCTACGACGCCGTCAGCGACGAGAGCCGAGTCGCGGGGCTGCGGCTCGCCACGGGGCGCGACCTCGATCTCATGCTGCGGTTCGATCGAGCCTCGGTGATTCTCGCCCTCGACGCCGACCCGCTCCTCACCGATCCGGAGATGATCCGCCACGCGCGCGGCTTCGCGGACGGAAGGCGTGCGGGAGCGTCCGGCGGCGAGATGAACCGGCTCTATGCCGTTGAAGGGGTCTATTCGTTGACGGGAGCGATGGCAGATCATCGGCTTCGTCTCGAGAGCCGGCAGGTCGCTCCCTTCCTTGCAGCGCTCGCTGCACGCATTGCTCCTCCCGAGGCCGGAACCGCGAAACTGGCGGGAGCCGGCGTCCCGGATGTCGACTCGCGCTGGATCGACGCTCTTGCCAAGGATCTTATGGCGAACCGCGGCAAGGGGTTGATCGTGGCCGGGGAACGCCAGCCCGCGGCCGTCCATGCCGCCGTCTGCGCGCTGAACACGTATCTCGGCAACACAGGCAAGACCGTCAGCTACTACGAGACGAAGGATGCAGCGCTTCCGAGCGTCAGCTCGCTCGCCTCACTCGTCTCCGCGATGAACGCGGGCGCGATCAAGACGCTCGTCGTCCTGGGCGGCAATCCAGTATTCGATGCCCCCGCCGATCTCGACTTCGCCTCGGCCATCCCGAAGGTCCCGCAGTCGATCGCGCTGGGGCACACTATTGACGAAACATCCGTCAAGGCGACCTGGCACGTTCCCCGCGCGCATTACCTCGAATCGTGGGGAGACGCGCGCGCGGTTGGAGGCACACTCAGCGTCGTCCAGCCGCTGATCCTCCCCCTGTTCAGCGGACGAAGCCCCGTGGAAGTGCTGGGGCTGATGGTCGGGGGCCAGGATCGTCCCGGCTACGACATCGTGCGGGAGACCTGGAAACCGATCCTGGGCGAGGCCGAGTTCGACACGAAGTGGAATCGCGTCTTGCATGATGGATTGCTTTCCGGCAGCGAGCTTCCAGAAGTTGTCCCCAATCTCACCGTGCAGCCCCTGTCGGAGCTCGCGCGCTCAATCGCGGGCGCAACCGGTGGCGGAGGAGCCCTTGGCGGATCTCCGCAGTGGCCTGGAGGTCGTCTTCCTCCCCTCTTCCTCGCTTCACGACGGCCGCTTCGCGAACGACGGGTGGCTGCAGGAGCTTCCCGATCCTCTCACCAAGCTGACCTGGGACAACCCCGCGCTCGTCAGCCCGAAGACGGCCGAATCGCTCGGCCTTGCAAACGAGGATTGGGTCCGCCTCGACTATGCCGGCCGCTCGCTCGAGCTCCCGGTTTGGCTCCTCCCGGGCATGACGGACGGCCTGGTCGCCTTGACGCTCGGCTACGGCCGTTCGCACGCGGGTCGGATTGGCTCGCGAGTCGGGTTCGATACGTTCACGGTTCGAAGCTCCAAAGCACCTGGCTACGACAGCGGGGTCAGCCTCACGAAGCTCGCGCGCACTTACCCTCTCGCGGCGACCCAGGAGCACGGCAGCATGGAGGGACGCCCCGTCGTGCGCGAGTCGACCCTGACCGCGCTTCGATCGAAATCGGCTGGTGGGGCGGAGCCAGCCGAGAGCCCGCATGGGGCCGGGTCTCCTGAGGCCGTGCGGCCCGAAGACAAAGAAGTCCCCGGCGCGCTCGGCGTCTTCGAAGAAGACCCGCATCACTTTTCCCTCTGGAAGGAGCATGCCTACGATAAGGGGCACCAGTGGGGGATGACGATCGATCTGAACTCGTGCATCGGGTGCAACGCGTGCATGGTCGCCTGCCAGAGCGAGAACAACGTGCCGGTCGTCGGCAAGATCCAGGTCTCGAAGGGGCGCGAGATGCAGTGGCTCCGGGTCGATCGATACTTCTCCGGCGAGCCCACCGGCAGCCCGGAGATCGTCTTCCAGCCCGTTCCCTGCATGCACTGCGAGGACGCTCCCTGCGAGCAGGTCTGCCCCGTGGCAGCCACCGTCCACGACGGGCAGGGCCTCAACGTGATGGTCTACAACCGGTGCATCGGGACCCGCTACTGCTCGAACAACTGTCCCTACAAGGTGCGCCGCTTCAATTTCTTCAACTTCACCAAGGACACGCCCGACATCCTCAAGCTCGCGATGAACCCGGACGTCACGGTTCGCGCGAGGGGCGTCATGGAGAAGTGCACCTACTGCACGCAGAGAATCAATCGGGTGAAGATCGATGCGCGGCTTGCGGGGCGCGAGCTTCGTGACGGCGACGTCAAGACGGCCTGCCAGCAGGCCTGCCCGGCCTCGGCGATCGAGTTCGGAGATATTCGGGACCCATCCAGCCGGGTCGGGAAGGCGAAGGCCGATCCGCGCAACTACGCGCTCCTCGCCGAGCTGAACACCAAGCCGCGGACGACCTATCTGGCCAAGGTGCGCAACCCGAATCCGGACCTCGAGGGCGCTCGGACGGACGCGGGAGCCTCGCACGCCGGGAAGGAAGAGAGACCCCCCGCATGATCGGTGGCACACGGCGCGTGCTGGGCGCGCTCGCGCTCACCTCTGTTGTCGCCCTCGGCGGCTGCGCGCGTGGCTGCACGTCGAGCCGCCCACCCATCCATCTCAACCCGAGCATGGACGACCAGCCGAAGGTGCGCCCCCAGACGGCCAGCACGTTCTTCTACAACGGCGCGTCCATGCGCGAGCCCGTCCCCGGAACGGTCCCGATCGGCGGACTGCGTGAGGACGAGGCCTTCTACACAGGTAAAGGAGCCGACGGGAAGTTCGTCGCGGCGATCCCCCATCCCGTGGACGACGCGCTTGTCGAGCGCGGCCAGCAACGCTATCGGATCTATTGCCAGCCTTGCCACGACGCTCGGGGAGACGGCAAGGGGATCCTGCTGCAGCGAGGCAACGTCCCCACCGCGACTTTCCATGAGGACAAGATCCTGAAGTATGCGGACGGGCAGATCTTCGACGTCATCACGAACGGGGTAGGACTGATGCCCGCGTACCGCTGGCCGATCCCTCCTGCGGACCGATGGGCGATTGTCGCGTATGTGCGACAGCTCCAACGCGAGCGGATCGCACGCGCGGCGGCCGCGCCCGCGGACGTCAAGTAAGGGAGGCACCGTGTCGAACGGCGTAATGAACGGCGTACTGAACCGCAAAGTGCTGTTCGTGCTCGGTCCCGTCACCGGTCTGGTGATGTTCGTGGGCGTCGTGCTGGTGGCCACGTTCCTGACGAACCGCGAGTACAAGGAGCCGTACCGGGCTCCTGCCGCGATCGTCGACCCGACGCCGCGCGCGGAAGGATTGGCCGCCGAGAGAGCGGCGGCAGAAGCGGCGGCTCGGGCAAAGGCGTACGTCGAGGCGGAGTACCGAACCTTCCCGGTCGTCGGGAGCCGCGTGGCGATCTGGGCGGTCGCGCAGCTCCACCTCCTGTTCGCGGCATTCGTCCTTGCCGTCCCAATCTTCGCGTTCATCATCGAGGTGATTGGCTACAAAACGGGAGACCCGCGATACGACCGGCTCGCGTACGAGTTCACGAAACTCCTGTCCGTCTCCTTCTCGCTCACCGCGACCTTCGGAGCTTTCCTGACGTTCATGCTCATCGCGCTCTATCCGAAGTTCACGAACTACCTGATGAGCGTGTTCTCCCCGACCTTTCTCCCGTACGTGCTGCTCTTCTTCGCAGAGGCCGCCTTCCTTTACACCTACTATTACGGCTGGGGCAAGTTCCATCCCCTGGTTCATATTGGGCTGGGGCTGGGCCTCAACCTCGTGGGCACGGCGATCATGTTGATCGCCAATGCCTGGCTCACGTTCATGATGTCGCCGCGCGGGGTCTCGGACACGGGGGCGGTAATCTCCGTCTGGGACGCGGTCTACAACTTTACGTGGATGCCGATCAACGTCCATCGAGTCATCGCCAACGTCGCCTTCGGCGGATCGGTCGCCGCAGCCTACGCGGCCTTCAAGTTCCTCCAGGCGGAAACCGACGAGGAGCGGGCGCACTACGACTGGATGGGATACATTGGCAACTTCGTCGCGATCATCGCCTTCCTGCCGCTCCCCTTCGCCGGCTACTGGCTCGCGAAGGAGATCTACGCGTACTCGCAGACGCTCGGACTCACGATGATGGGCGGGGCCTTCTCGTGGCTCTTCATCATCCAGGCCGTTCTGATTGGGAACCTCTTCCTCGCCGCCAACTACTACCTGTGGCTCGGCATGGGGAGGGTCGAGGGGGTGCAACCGCTTCAGAAGTTCATCAAGTACCTGCTCATCGCGATCGCGCTCTGCTTCATGGTCTGGGCGACGCCGCGGTCGATCATCGCGACAGTCTCAGAGATCCGGGCGATGGGAGGGTCGGCGCACCCGATTCTCGGTTTCCTGGGCGTCATGTCCGCCAAGAACACGGCCGTGAACATCCTGATCCTCACGACCTTCATCAGCTTTCTCCTCTACCGCCGAACGGGGAAGATCGCTTCCGTGGCGTGGGCGAAGGCGGGCCATGCGGCTCAGCTCCTCATCTTTGCGGGCGCGGCGATCTTCGTCATCTTCCTTGGCGTCTACGGGTACTTCGTCGAGGCGAGCGTCAGGATCGGCCTCTCGGTGCCGCAGGTCAGCTCGGTCCTGTTCGCCATGGTGTCGATCACCGTGATCGACGTCTTCCTCTTTCACGGGGCGAAAAGGACGGGCGAGGTGCGCTGGGGAAGAATCCCTGCGATCTCCCAATACGTGCTGATCTTCATCGCGGTGACCTTCACCTGGCTCATGGGGCTCATGGGCTACGTTCGCTCCGGGCTCCGCCAGCATTGGCATGTCTACGGTGTCGTTCGGGACACCTCGGCCGACGCCTTCACGCCCACCCTCGGCTTCGCGACGCAGGTCGTCTCGGTGACCGTGCTCGCGTTCTTCGTCCTGATCGGGTTCGTCTTCTGGATCACCAGCCTGCACGACCGGCCCGATTTCGAGGCGCGGCGCGGCGGAGTGAACCAAGACATCATGACGATCCCGATCACCGTCCGGATCGGCGCGCTCGTCGTCGCGACAACGGCGTTCTATGGCTATGTCGGCCAGATGGTGCCTCAGAGGGAAGTTCAGCCTCCTCAGGAGACCGTTCTGAGAAGCGATATGAGCACCGACGAGATGGCCAAGGTCGGCGGCGAGATCATGGCGGGTAAAGGACTCTGCCTGACCTGCCATACGATCGGCAGGAGCGGGGCGCTCCGGTTCCCCGACCTCGCGGGGGTCGCCGGCCGTGCGGCGACCCGCGTTCCGGGCCTGAGCGAGATCGAGTACTTCGCCCAATCGATCTACGAACCCGACAGCTTCATCGTGCCGGGATTCAATCCGGGAATGCCCGTCATCAACAAGCCTCCGATCGGCCTCACCGATCAGGAGATCCTCTGCGTGATCGCGTACCTCCAGACTCTTGGTGGCACGGCGACCGTCACGCTCCAGACGTCTCACCGCTACTACGGCGGCGCGCCCGCACCGGGCGGAGCGCCGGCACCTGGCGGCGCGCCGGCTCCCGCGGCTCCTCCGGCCCCAGGCGCCGCGCCAGGCAATGCAACGCCGCCAGCCCCTCCGGCGAAGGGCGCGGACCTGACGCCTGCCCTTCCACCGCCGCACATGGTGACGCGATGAACATCCTGATCGTCCTTGCCGTGGCCGCCGCGTTCGGGCTCCTTCGCTTCCGTCGCGCCAATCTGCTGATCTGGGCGGGCGCCTGTTGGGTGGGGATCTACGTCCTCCTCCGATTCGGATTCACTGCGCCAATTCCCTCCTCCGTCGTCTCGCTCTACATGGGAATCGTCTCGATCGCGATTCTGGCGTACGTGTCCTCCAGTCAGGAGCGCCGCGAAGAAGTGTCCCGCCCGCTCGTCCGGTTCATCACAGAGAAGCGATACACACCGCTCCTCGGCGCAGCGGTCGTCGCCATCCCGGCGCTCGCGGCCGCGAACGTCTACGTCCAGATGAACGTCCCCATCGAGCCTCCCTTCTTCTCGCGAACGGTCCATCCTGCATCGCCTACTGAGATCACGGTCCACGACAAGAAGATCGATCTCGACGCCGGAGAGAACCCCTTCCTGCATCTCGAGACGTCGAATCCGGAAGAGTTCCGCAAACATGTCGAGAACGGCCGCCGGGTCTACTACCAAAACTGCGTCTTCTGCCACGGCGACAACATGACCGCCAACGGCATGTTCGTGCACGGGCTGGACCCGATCCCGACCAATTTCGCCGACCAGGGGGCGATCTCGATCTTGCGCGACACGTTTCTCTTCTGGCGGATTTCCAAGGGGGGCCCTGGGCTTCCCGAAGAAGGGGCTCCCTGGGACACGGCCATGCCAACCTGGGAGAAGTTCCTTAAGGAAGAGGAGATCTGGGAAGTGATCCTCTTTCTCTACGATTTCACCGGCCAGAGGCCCCGCGCCAGAGAGGAGACCGCGCACCAATGATCTCTCGCCTGATATCGCGCGGGTGCGTCGCTGTCTTGACGGGTGTTTTATGTGCCGCGCCGATGGGATTCGCGGCGGGTCAGGACGTCGGGACCGAGGCGCAGCGGGAGTCGGGCAAGGCGCTCTACCTTAAGTACTGTGCGCAATGCCACGGCGAGAAGGGGGACGCTGAAGGATATGCCACCCCGCACTTGTACCCGAGGCCCAGGGACTTCACGACGGGGAAGTTCAAAGTTCGGACAACCCCCAACGGAGCGCTTCCGACCCATCAGGACCTCGTCAACGTCATCAGGCGCGGCATGCCTTACACCTCGATGCCCGCCTGGCCCACTCTCACCGAGCAGGAAGTGTCGGATCTCGCCTACTTCATTACGACCTTCTCCCCCGATTTCTCGAACCGCGAAAGCGTTCCGGAGCCGGTGCCGCTCCCGAGCGCCCCGAGAGCGACGAGCGAGTCGATCGAGCTCGGGAAGAAGCTTTACGTGGAGACCGGCTGCCTGAAGTGTCACGGTAACCTCGGTCGGGGCGACGGACCTTCGGCTCCAACGCTGACGGACGAATTGGGGCAGCCGATACGCGCGGCAAACCTCGCGGAGAGCTGGACCTTCCGGGGAGGGTCGTCTCGCGAGGATATCTTCCGGACGATGAGCACGGGGTTCAACGGCACGCCGATGCCGTCGTTCGCCGACAGCCTCACGCCCGAGCAACGATGGGCGATCACTGACTTCATCGTCTCTCTCTCGGGGAGCAACGGGCCTGGCTATACCAACCTCGTCGTCGCCAAACACTCCCTGGATCCGATCGATCTGGCAAAAGGGGCCGCGATTTTCGAATCCGCTCCTGTCGCCCGCTTTCCGATCATCGGGCAGATCATGGAGCCCGGGCGCGCGTTCCATCCTCCCACCACCTCGGTGACCGTCCAGGCAATCTACGATGCTGAGTCGATCGCCCTCCTCGTACGATGGCACGACATGAGTGCGGAGAAGATGGGGAAGAACGAACCATCGCTTCCGGTGCCGCCGGAGGAGGAGGAGTCGGCGCCAGGAGGTGCCCAGCAGGCCGGAGGGAGCCCCTTCGGCGATGCGGAGCTGGTGCCAGCTCAGAAGACTGAAAAGGACCCCTTCGCCGAGGAGGCGGCCGCGCCAACCGCCCAGGCATCCGAGTTCTCCGACGCGGTCGCGATCCAGATTCCCTCGCAGGTGCCGGCGGGCGCCCGCAAGCCCTACTTCATTTTCGGCGACGCCCAGAGCTCGGTTGATCTCTGGTTCTTCGATCTGGCCCGCCCCGATCCCCTTCAGTTGACCGGCCGGGGAAGCGCCGATATCGCGCCCAACGACACGGGGGATCTCACCGGTGTCGCGAGCTACGACCAGGGAGAATGGTCGGTCATCTTCAAACGACCCCTTCGCGCAAGCTCGGGCGCCTCGTTCACGCCCGGACAGTTCCTGCCGGTCGCCTTCTCGGTCTGGGACGGGTTCTCGCGCGAGCGTGGCAACAAGCGAGGTCTCACGGCCTGGTACTCCATCTACGTCGAGCCGCAAGTCGTCCCATCGGCCGTCGGCCCGATGGTGAGGACGGCGGTGCTCATTCTCGTCATCGAGCTGGCCGTGATCGGCTGGGTGCGGCGGTGTTATGGCTCTGGCGCGCGCGGCGAACTCGGCGGTGAGCCGAGCCACCCGGCAGCCACCAGAGCGTGAGCTGTCGGGCTATTCGGAGGATCCAATGTACAAGAGCATCTACGTCCCCGTCGATAACTCAGACCACTCCAACCGCGCCGTCGCCAGCGCCGTCGCGTTGGGCAAGGCGTACTCGGCGAAACTGGTCGGCTGCCATGTCTACGCGGCAAAACTGCACGACTATCGCTTCAGGCAGATGGAGTACACCCTGCCCGAGGAGTACATCGACGAGGTGGAACTGGAGCGCCAGCGCAAGATCCACGACAGCCTGATCACGATGGGCCTCAAGCTCATCTCCGACAGCTATCTCGACGGCATGTCGCGTCTCTGTGGGGAGTCGGGCCTTGCCTTCGAGCCGCGGATGATGGACGGGAAGCATCACGCCGAGATCCTCAAGGATCTCGCCGGCTCACAGCATGACCTCGTCGTGATCGGCGCCCTCGGGATCGGGCGAGCCCGCGACAGCGTGATCGGCTCGGTCTGCGAGCGCGTTGCCCGCCAAACCGACAGGGACGTCTGGGTCGTCAAACACGTCCCTGAGCCGGGCGAACCGGATCGGGACACGATTCTCGTCGGCGTCGACGGCAGCCCGCAGTCGTTCGGCGCGCTCATGACCGCCATCGACCTGGCGCGCACGTTCGGCAAGAAGGTCGAAGCGATCGCCGTGTACGATCCCTATCTGCACTACTCCGTCTTCAACGGCATCGTCAACGTCCTCACCGAGCAGGCCGCGAAGGTCTTCCGCTTCGAGGAGCAGAATCAGCTCCATGAGGAGATCATCGACACCGGGCTCGCGCAGATCTATCAGTCTCATCTCGAGGTGGGCGAGCGGATGGGGAGCGAGGCCGGCATCGCGATCAAGAAGACGCTCCTCGACGGGAAGGCCTTCCAGAAGATCATCGACCACGCGCGCAAGACGAATCCGTGGCTCATCGTGCTGGGGCGGATCGGCGTCCACAGCCCGAAGGACGAGACGGGGCTGGGGAGCAACGCCGAGAACATTCTCCGCGCCGCGCCCTGCGATATCCTCCTCTCCACGCGCCTCGAGGTCCCGCGTCTCGACGTGCGCGCCGAGGAGACCGTCCGATGGACGCCCGAGGCCGAGGCGCGCATGACGCACGTGCCCGAGCAGGTCAAGGGGATCGCCCGCACGGGGGTCCTTCGCCTGGCGCTCGAGAAGGGGCATTCGGTGATCACCAACGCGGTGATCGACGAAGCGATGGATCGGTTCATGCCTAAGAGCGCTTCGGCCGCGACCAAGGCTCTGGCCGAGGCCGTGGCTCTCGAGCGGGCGAAATCCGGCCCCGTGTCGATGTGCCGGGCGTGCGGCGTCACGGCCACGCAGAGCGATCCCGTGAAGTGCACCGTCTGCGGCGCCGCGGATTTCGAAGTGATCTCCCAGGAGATGATCGAGCGGATCGCGGAGGTCGAGGGAGGTCTCCAGGAGGAGACCACTTACGACGGCCGCAAGCTGCGATGGTCGGAGGACGCCAGGAAGGGCCTCTGGACCATGAAGAACGCTTATCAGCGCCGTCGCGTGAAGGCGCGTGTCGAGAAGCGCGCGCGCATGAAGAAGCTCGACGCGATCACGCTTGAATTCGCCCGTCAGGTGATCGAGGAGGAGACTGGAGCGCCGCTCGATATCAAGGCCCCGTCCGCCGACGCGGCGCACGCGCGCGAGGCTGAAGCCTCCAATGGCGGCAACGGCGCAGCGAGCGAGGCCAGGCTCGTTGCGCGCGACGAGCGGAAGAACCCGTTGATCTCGACCTTCGACTGGACGACCGAGGCCGCGCAGCGGATCCTGCGCGTCCCGGCAGGCTTCATGCGGAACCAGACGCAGGAGAGAATCGAGGAGCTTGCGCGGGAGCGCGCCGCGGCGGCGATCGATCTGGCGCTCGTCGAGGACGGGATCGAGATCGGCAAGCGGATGATGGCCGAGATGATCGCGAACTACCAGGCACCGGCCAAGAGCCCAGCAGTCCCGACGGCGGGCGCGGTTCCGGCGGGCCCCCCCGCCGCGGGCGCGGGCGCGCCCGGGGACGGCAACGGGAGAGGATATCTCAACGAAGTGAGCCCGCTGAACGCGGGTAGTGCGTCCGGCGAACATCGCTAGGCAGCCGAGCGAAGCGAGGCGCAGTGAGAAAAGCAAACAGCCGCTGCTACCATGTCGGCATATCGCTTCTGCCGCACGGACGACATCGCGCTGCTCGTCGACGCGCTGAATCGCTGCTGGTCACCGTACTTTCCCGGCGAGCCTCCCATGACGGAGGCTGCGTTCAAGCGGTCGATCCGCGACCTGCAGGTCTGGTGCAGCAGCTGCATGGTCGCCTTTGCGGGCTCTGACTCGATCGGCGTCCTGATTGGCGCCAAGCGACCTTCCAGTACCCTCGTCCACAAGATCGCCGTCCATCCCGATCATCGGCGACAGGGTCACGGCCGTCACCTGCTCGCCTCGCTCGGCTCGAAGCTCGCGATTCTCGGCCCACCGAGAATCGTCGCCGAGGTCCCCGAGACTCTCGCGCCTGCCTGCGATCTGTTCAACGCAAGCGGGTATGTCCAGGAAGCGCTCCTGACTGACTACGTCTTGCAGCGTGAAGAGGAAGACAGCGATATGCGGGAGGGGTTCGTGATCCCTGTCACGGTCGACGATCTCGCCGCCAATGGTCTCCTTGGAGAGGCTGATCGGCAGGTTTGCTGGCAGCGCTCCGTCGAGACCCTCACGGCAAGGAAGGACGACATCGCAGGACTCGCCGTCGCCTCCGACGAGCGAATCGAGGCCTACCTCCTTTACGTAATGCGCGAAATGGAGACGGAGATTATATCGCTCCGGTCTTTCATCGACGATGGTGGAGCCCGTTTGAAGCAGCTGCTCTCTCAGCTCCGCGCGCGAGGCATGGAGACCTTCCGGTTCCCGAAGGTCCACCCGGCCGAGCTCTCAAAGGAGTGGGTGGAGACGCTCGGTTTCAGACCCGCCGGCGGGCATCTACTCTTCGCAGCGAGGGCGCGGTCCGCCTGACCAGGCTGCTGAGAGATGCCGGCCTCATCATCCCGCGTGGCATCGCCCCAATTCAGTAGCGAGCCCCCCGCGCATCGTCCGCCCCCGGTCGAGTCTGTCGGGACCCACCAATGTCCGGGCCAATATCGGGGTGACCCCGCGGCTTCCACCATGTGAACCAGGTGTGTCCGTGCGCCCTTCCGCGACGGATGTACCAGATGTAGGTACGGAACCCAGAGCCCGATTAAGAGCACAAGCGCGAGCACGATGGCTGTCGAGGTCTCCATTGCTCAGCTCCTTCCGCTTCCAGGATTTGAAATGCAAGCCGCGGTCCTGGACGCGAGCTCGTCTTGGGCGGCTTCGACGTTGTAAGCTACAACCCTTCCGCAAAGATGAAGCGCTACCACGACATCGTCGGCGACGGAGGGTCCAGAATTCTCGAGCAGGTGGCCGAGCAGCGCACCCGCATCACCGACGGGCTCGCCGGGGTGCGCCATCTCGTGGCCGTGGGCTCCGGCAAAGGCGGGGTCGGCAAGAGCACGTTGACGCTGCATCTCGCGGGCGCTCTACGCGCCCAGGGGCTTCGGATTGCGATCCTGGACGCGGACTTCAACGGCCCTTCACAGGCGCGCATGGCAGGTGTCCAGGGAGCGCTGTTCGTTCCCGGCAGTCACAAGGTGTCGCTCCCGCGGACCAGGAACGGGATTGCGGTCTTCTCGATGGGCTCGGTGATCCCGGAGTCGGAGGCGCTCGAGTTCGAGAGCGCGGCGCACGGAGAGTCACACACGTGGCGCGCCACGAGGGAGTTCGCACTTCTCGGCGAGATCCTCGGGTCCTTCGAGTGGGGAGCGCTCGATCTGCTGATGTTCGATCTACCGCCGGGAGCCGAGCGGACCGTACAGTACGCCGATTTTCTCGGGCCGCGAACCTCGTTCCTGCTCGTGACGATCCCTTCCGAGGTGGCACGGGGCGTAGTCGCGCGCTCGGTGGCGGCTCTGTCGAAGGGACCCAATCGCCTCCTCGGTTACGTCGAGAACATGAGCGGCTACTACTGCCGCGACTGCAACGCCATCAAGCCGCTGTTTGTCTCACCCGAACCATCGGCCTTGGAGATCCCGTGCCTCGGAACCGTCCCATTCGATCCAGAGCTTGCACGGCACTGCGATCGGGGAATCCCTCTCGCGGAACTGCCCGACACACCCGTTGGCCGAGCCCTGGAGCTTGTTGCGCAGCAACTTCTGGACAGCCTCGAATCGACAACGCCGGCCTCCGCTCACGCGTCCCGTGAGCTCCGGCCAGGCAGGCCAGCCTCCGCTGACCATTCGCGTGAGCCACGGCTCGGCAAGGAGCCATCCCGATGAAGTTCCTCTGCGTCCCTTGCGATACCCCGATGAAGCTGCAAACCATCGCCCCGCCCGAGGGCGGCTCGCTCTCAGTCGTCTACTCCTGTCCCGAGTGCGGCTACGAGATGGCGATGCTCACGAACGCGTATGAGACACAGGTCGTCCAGTCTCTCGGCGTGCGAATCGGTCCCGAGAGCAAGAGTAAGGCGTCGAGCGCGTCAGGCGCCGGGTGCCCGTTCTCCGCGATGATGCCCGACGGAGGTGAGGAGGAGCGACGCGTGGAAACCGGGGAGCCAAGCCCGGTCCGCTGGACTTCCGCTGCCGAAGCGCGGCTCGCGAACATTCCCGAGTTCGTCCGCCCCATGGCGCGGACAGGCATCGAGAGATTCGCCCGAGAGAGAGGGGCCCTCGAAGTGGACGAGAAGATCCTCGACGCGGCCCGCGACTTCTTCGGCATGTGAGGCACCGTCATCGAGATGAACTTGTCGCATCCGAGCGCGAGCCAGTTCGCCCGACCCTACGTCGTCTCCTGGAACCTCACCTACCGCTGCAACCTCGCCTGCGAGCACTGCTATCTCGACGCCGGCGGCACGCCTCTGGTCGGTACTGAGAACTTCGCCGATCGGAGCGAGCTCGGCACCGAGGACTGCTTCAGGGTCATCGACGAAATCGCCGCGTTCGCGCCTGAATGCCTCACAATCCTGACGGGCGGCGAGCCGCTCTTACGGCGCGACATCCTCGAGATCGTCCGGCGCGCGGCGGAGCGTGGACTTTGGGTCGTCGTCGGCACCAACGGCGTGCGCATCACAGAGAACGTGGCGCGGCGCCTGGCGGAGGCTGGAGCACGGGGACTCTCTCTTTCGCTCGACGCTCTCGATCCCGATCGTCACGACCGATTCAGGAGGGTGCGTGGCGCCTGGCAAAACACGGTGGAGGGAGCGGAGATCCTCAGGAGGGCCGGACTTCCCTTCATCGTGCAGACGACTGCAGGCTCGCACAATCTCGGCGAGCTCGAAGCGATCGCCGATTTCGCGCACGATCGCCTCGCCGCCAAAGTCTGGAACCTCTACTTCCTGGTGCCGACGGGGCGCGGGCAGTTCGTTTCGGACATCACCCCCGCGCAGTACGACGAGGTTCTCGCCTCGCTCTACCGGATCCAGAAGAAGTACGATCGGCGGATGCTCGTGAACGCGAAGTGCGCTCCACACTACATCAAGACCGTTCTGGAGAATGCCGGCGCCGAGACCGATCCGAAGATCAGGACCTACTCCGGAGGGGCCGGAGGGTGTCCGGCGGGGACGCATTACATGGGGATCCGGCCGAACGGGGATGTCACCCCTTGCCCCTACATTCCGGTCTTCGCGGGGAACCTTCGCCGCGCGGCTCTCACGGACCTTTGGACGTCATCGGAGCTGTTCGCCGGCATTCGCCGCCGCTCCGACCTCGGGGGGCGGTGTGGGGCGTGCGAGATGAACGGCCATTGCGGCGGCTGCCGCGCCCGGGCCTACGGGATGACCGGCGATCTGATGGCCGAAGATCCGCTCTGCACGCACACGCCCGGGAAGTTCGTGGGATCTCCCCTCCTCGCCCTCCACGGCCCTGCCGGGACGCCCGGGGCTCGCGCCATGGAGTACGGCCCCGAATCGCCGTCGACGATCGTGTGGGACGATGCGGCTGCCGAGCGCATGAAGAAGATCCCGGCGTTCGTCCGGGGGATGGTCGTCAGGGCCGTTGAGGAGTCCTGTCGCAAGAGCGGCCTCGACCGCGTGACCGTCGAAGAGCTCGAAAGTATCCGCGCGCGGATGCCAACGCCGAAATTCTTTGGTTAGGTACCTACCGGAAGGGGTCAGTGGCTGCTCCGGCCTGCTCCGCGAGCGTTTCCTCCAGCCACTTCTGGAATTCCTCGGCGCTCTGGACAGTGACAACGCCACGCATCCGGGCGTGGCCCAAACCGCAGAGCTGCGCGCAGGCGATCTCGGTACTGGAACTCAGGATTCCCGGTCCGGGTCCGCATATCGGCGGTCGTGATGGTGGGGACAAACCAGATGGGAATTGTCAAGCCAGGGACCGCGTCCTGCTTCACTCGAAACTCGGGCACGCCGAAGCTGTGGATGACGTCCTTGCTCCGGAGCCTCACGATGATCGGCTGGTTCACGGGCAGATAGAGCTGATTGACAGTCGTGACGTCATCCATCGCGGCAGGATCGGAGCGATCGAGTCCCATGGGGTTCGACTGGAGGTCGAGCAACTTGATGTCCGTGCGGCCGAAAACCCGGTCGGCGCCAGGATAGTGGACGTTCCAGGCGAACTGCTCGCCGGTCACCTGAACCACCAGCGCTTCGCTCTCCGAAGGCCGGACATCGACCCTCGCGGCCCACAGCGGGATTGCGAATCCGATCAGGAGAACTGCTTCGACCACGGCAACGGCGACTTCGAGATAGGTCGACCTGTGCGACGTGACCCCCCTGTAGTCCGCCACCGGATGCCGCGATTGCCGGAAACGAGCGATGGCGTAGAGGAAGAACCCTCCCCAGCCCACGAACAGGATGAGCATGAAGATGTGAATCCAGCCGATCAGGTTGTCGATCTGCCCGCCGTGAGCCGTGGCGAGCGGCGGGAGCCCCAGCCACTCAGTCATGTTCTCGACGCTCCTCCTTGGAGCTCCGACCATTCATTGTCGAGGTCGATTTCAGCGATGAGCTTCGCGCGTTTGCGGAGATAGAGGAAGAAACCCGCGAACGCGCCCTGCACGGCAAGGGTGATGGCCAGCAGCGCTAGAATGCCGAGCTTCGTCCCGTCGATCATCGAGGTCTCCTCTGCCCCGAAACACACAGGACAGGCGAAGACGCTCGAGTTGCCGCCGATCAGGACGGCTGCCGCGGTCGTGAGAACCCGCCTTCGCTTCGCTACGGCGTGGCAGGCCCGTGTGATTCCGAGACGGATCGACTTTTCTTTCATCGCAGCGTCCTTGTCTTCCGCAGGAACCACGAGTCGTACATCACCAGGCCGAACGACACGGCGAAGGACGCAATGGCCGCGACGAGTGTTCCATTCCCGTCCTCTCGCGCGTACAGGTTCAAACACCAGACACCGAACAGCACCGCGAGCGCCGCGGAGAGGAGGATCAGTAGCGCGTGGACCAACCGGAGATTCATTAGGGAATCCAGTAGCCGTCGAAGAAGGTGACGACGGGAAGGGCCAGCAGCGCGGCGAAAAACGCAACCGTCAGCGCGAGGACCGCGTAGATCAGCTTCTTCTCAGAGATCAGGTGCATGAAGTAGCAGGCCACGAGCGATCCCTTGACGATGGCGACGAGCAGCGCCACGGTAACGGCGATCGGCACGGAAAGGTGGAAGCGAGACACCGCCACCGTGACGACTGTCAGGACCATGAGCGCGACGAAGACGGTGATGTAGACCCTGACGTGCTTGTCGATGTCAACCGCGTGGTCGCTCGTCATAGAGTCAACAGTGTGGTCGCTCGTCATGGATGTCCTACAGAAGATACAGGGTCGGGAAAAGGAAGATCCAGACCAGATCGACGAAATGCCAGAAGAGACCCGAGTGCTCGACCCGGTTGGTGAACCACACCGGATTCGTCTTCCAGAGCTTCGCGCCGGGGCCCCAGAAATAGGCGTTCACCGCCATCCCGCCTAACACGTGGAGCCCGTGCAGGCCGGTCAACGTGTAGTAGATGGCGAGGAAGTTGTTGGTGCTGGGGAACTCCCCCAAGTGGAGATGGTGGCTGTATTCGAAGTACTTGATTACGAGGAAGACGAGCCCGAGCAGGATCGTGCCCCCCATGTAGATCCGAAAGGTCCCGAAGCGACGGCGCATCAGCGACGCCCAGGCCATCACCATGGTGACGGAGGACGATATCAGGACGATGGTGTTCACCGTCGCGAGCGGGACGTCCAGGATCGTGTCTCCGCGCGGCCAGCTCGGTGCCCCTACCCGGATCAGGATGTAGCTCGCAAAAAGCGCCCCGAAGAGCATGACCTCCGACGCGAGGAATAGCCAGATGCCGATCTTGCCGTTGGTAAGACCGGTGTCGCGCCGTACCTCGACGGTGTAGGGGATGTCCATCTCGAATCAGGCCTCGTACTGCGGCACGAAGTCCTTGGCCGCGCCGGGAACGCTGTACTCATAGGGCCCCCGGTACGCTTCCGGCGCGGCGAGGAAATTGCCGTGCGGAGGAGGCGAGGGAGCCGACCACTCAATCGTCGTGGCCTGCCACGGGTTCTCCCCGACCGTCTCCCCCTTCCAGATGCTCCAGAAGAAATTGAAGATGAAGGGAATCTGGAAGACCGCGAGGGTCCACGCGCCCCACGACGAGACGACGTTCCAGTGCATGGTCGGCTGCGCGAAGGCGTAGGCCGCTCCAGCGTCGAACAGGCGCCGCGAGACGCCGGCCATCCCGATGATGAACATCGGCATGAAGACGACGTTCATGCAGATGAACGTGCCCCAAAAATGGATCTTGCCGAGCGTCTCGTTCATCTTTCGCCCGGTTGCCTTCGGATACCAGTAGTAGATCCCCGCCATGAGGCCGAGGATCGTCCCTGGAGCGACGACGTAGTGGAAGTGGGCGATCACGTAGTAGGTGTCGTGCAGCGGGATGTCCGCGATGTTCAAGCCGAGCGGAAGCCCCGTGAGCCCGCCGATGCCGAACATCGGTAGAAAGGCGACCGCGAAGAGCATGGGCGTGTTGTAGCGTATCGATCCGCCCCACAGCGAGATGATCAGGGCCGTGAGGATTACGACCGAGGGGATGGAAATGATCATCGTGGTCGTCTGGAAGAACGCCGCCATCGCCGTCCCCATGCCGGTCATGAACATGTGGTGTGCCCAGACGATGAACGACATGAAGCCGAGGAAGACGAGCGAGTAGACCATCGAACGATAGCCCCACAGCGGCTTCCGCGTGTTGTTCGCGATGATCTCGGCCACGATTCCCAGCGCAGGAAGGATCAGGACGTAGACTTCCGGGTGCGCCAGGAACCAGAACAGGTGCTGCCAGAGGAGCGGGTTGCCTCCGCCGACGTTGGTGAGGGCCTGGCCGCTGACGACGAGGCCGCTCGGGAGGAAGAAGTTCGTGCCGGCCACACGATCCATCAGCTGCATGACCCCTGCGGCCTCGAGCGGCGGGAAAGCCAGGAGCAGGAGGAAGGCCGTGACGAACTGGGCCCAACAGAAGAAGGGGAATCGCATGAACGTCAGCCCCTTGGCGCGGAGCTGAATCGTGGTCGTGATGAAATTGAGCGCTCCGAGCAGCGACGAGGTGATCAAGAAGATCATCCCGATGAGCCACCACGTCTGACCCGTGCCTGCGATGACGGCGAGAGGCGTGTATGAGGTCCACCCGGATTGCGCGGCCCCGCCGGGGACGAAAAAGCTGCCGAGCATCGTGATGCCGCCGAGGAAGAGGCACCAGTAGCTCACCATGTTGATCTTCGGGAAGGCCATGTCCGGGGCTCCTATCTGGAGCGGGAGCACGAAGTTCCCGAATCCTCCGACGGCGAGGGGGACCACCCCGAGGAAGACCATGATGGTGCCGTGCATCGCCCCGAGCTCGTTGTAGAACTCGGGGAGCATCGTCCCGCCCGGCATGCGCGCCTCGCCGAAGAGCTGGCCGAGCAGCGGCAGCGCGACGCCAGGGTAGGCGAGCTGCCAGCGCATGAGCATCATCAGCGAAAAGCCAAAGAGGAGGAATAGGAGGCCGGTGACAGCGTACTGGATGCCGATCACCTTGTGATCGGTTGAGAAGATGTACTTGCGCCAGAAGCCGAGCTCCTCGTGGGCTTCGTGCGCGGCGTGCGCCGTCGGTGCGGCGATAGTTCCCGGATGACTCATGTGCTTTCTCCGGACCTCAGCTTCATCGCTACTTCGCAGGAACGGCGAACTTGAAGTCCTGGGTCTTCGTATCGCTGCCGCTAACCGTGACCGAGGCCGTCTGCGTCCCCAGCTTCTCATGCCAGGCAGTGATCTCGTAGGTCCCCGCGTCAAGACCTGAGATCGTGAACTTCCCGTCCGCGCTCGTCACCGAGAAGAAGGGATGCGTATAAACACCGATGTAGGCGCTCATCCAGGGGTGGACGTCGCACTTGACCTGGAAGATCGCCTCCGGCTTGGGGAACGAGGTGGTCATCTCCTTGACCGTCGCCGGCTGCCCCCGGTTGAATGCCGGGTTGATCTTGGGAAGCGTGTGGATATTGTGGAGGATGCCGTCGTTGTTGAGGATCCTGTAGGTCTGGCCGACCATGATGCCCGCCACGTGTGGCTTGTACGCACAGCCGTCCTGATCGAGGACCACCGGAGTCTTGGGAGCGGGCCACGTCTTCCCCGCCGGCAGCCCTTTCGAGACCCAGACCATGATGTTTCCCATGGAGTTCCCGGTGCCGAGGACCAGCGCCTCGTTCGGCGCGGGTTTTCCCCCGTGCTTCTTGTGGCAGACGGGCTCGGCGGTCATGTCGAGCGGCCTGAGCGCGGGGGGTTTCCCGGCGAAGGTGACGGTCCCCGTGATGGTCGACGCGGCAACAGCGACGCCCGGAAAGACCAATACCGCGACCAGCCCAGCCACCAACCACAACTTGTTCCCTGTCCCGCGCATGCTCATCTCCTTGGTCATCGCAAACCTGGCCTGCGTCGGCACTATCGACGCTGCCTTTTCGCTCATCCTCGAATGGGCGGACTCTACACCGAGCCTACCATCTGTGCAAACCCTAGCACAGCCCCCGGCCGCCCCGTCCCAAGGCGCCAGGCCTCAACCAGTCATCAGACGTTCTCGAATGCAAGCGATTCGGCAAGCCTCGGGTCGCGCAGTGGAACGAGCGCCTGGCGTCGCATCAGCCAGCTCGCCGCCGCCACGTAGCACCCGCCGACGGTGACGAGCGCGGCGACATCAAGAAGCGACGGACGGAGCCCCTCGGGATGGAGCGTCGGCATGACTTGCCAGTACAGATCGAGGAAGTGCATGCCGAGGAGCCACGCTCCCCCGATCGCCAGGGTCGATCCCCTCCGCTTGACGGCGCGCCCCATCAAGTAGAAGAACGGAACCCCGAAGTGTCCCGCCATGAGGAAGAGCGAAACCGTCAGCCAGGACCCTTCGATTCGCGCCTTGTACCAGATCGTCTCCTCCGGCAGGTTCGCGTACCACATGAGGAAGAACTGAGAGAAGGCGATATAGGCCCAGAACGCCGTGAACCCGAAGAGGAGCTTTCCGATATCGTGCAGGTGCTCGGCGCTGATGACCCTGTCCAGCAGCCCGGCCCCGCGCATCGCCGCCGCGACGATCGACAGCAGCGCGATGAACCCGACGAAGGAGCCCGCGAAGAAATAGACGCCGAAGATGGTCGAGTACCAGTGCGGCGTGAGCGACATGATCCAGTCGAACGAGGCGAAGGTCTGGGTGAGCGCCAGGACGATGATGGCGGGCCCGGCGAACCGGCGCAGGCGGGCCGACACCCCGGGATCCCCTGTCGCGTCCTGACCGCGCGAGCCGCGGTAGTAGAGGAGGGCGATGAAGGACCAGATGCCGAAGAAGAGCACCGCCCGGATCAGGAAGAACGGCACGTTGAGGTATGGCGCCTTCCAGCGAAGCAGCGCATCGTGGTCGGCTGCGCCCGGGACGGTCCACTCGTAGAGATCGTTCCGGCCGATGAACAACGGTACGAAGAGGGCCGCCATCACGGGGATCGTTGCGAAAGTCGTCTCCCCGATCCGTCGCAGCACAATCGACCATCCTCCCTGGGTGGCGTACTGGATCAGCACGAAGAACAAAGCGCCGAGGGCCAGGCTCAGAAAGAACATGAACGACACGAGCCACGAAAACAGGAACTGCTTCGGATTCGCCGCCCCCAGAATCGCGCAGGCGACCCCGCCCAGCAGGGCGCAGACGGCGGCTATGACCGGAATGCGGTTCCACGGGTGCCCTGGCGGGATCGTGACCTGCTCGGGTCGGAGCGCCACGTGATCGCGTTCGTGGATCATTCAGGACTCCAGGAGCTCGACGCTTCGTGCGCCGAGGGACTCCAGCAGCTTCCCCGTGGCTAACGGATCGAACCGGGGATCCCACGATTCGATCGAGATGAAGAAGGCATCGTCGGTCGCCCGCTCGAAGACCTTGGATTGGAAGAGCGGATGGTGGTGCATGGGGAGCCGGTTCAGACCGAGCATGCCGAAGACAGCGCCGAGCGCGCCAAAGAGGACTCCGAGCTCGAAGGTGATCGGAATGAATGCGGGCCAGGAGAAGAAGGGTTTGCCGCTAATCACCAGAGGGTAGGCGCTGGTGTGGACCCACCACTGCAGGACGAACCCGAGCGCGGCGCCCGTCAG
This sequence comes from uncultured Acidobacteriota bacterium, assembly GCA_963807105.1. Lineage (GTDB taxonomy): Bacteria > Acidobacteriota > Vicinamibacteria > Vicinamibacterales > UBA2999 > DASPWV01. Next base: position 75,363 of record CAWEAM010000010.1, read on the forward strand.
TCCCATGCCGAGGATGATCCAGGGAAGCGGGGAGCGCCGGAGCCCCATCGCTCCCTCGATGCCGTGGACGGGGAACGGGGTGTGGGCGTCCCACCGCGTGAAGCCCGCGTCACGCACCCGCTCGCACGCGTGATAGAGGTCCGCCGGCGTTGCGAATTCGGCGAGGATTCCGTAGTAGGGCCCCTTCGGGAGCTGCGGGAAGAGGAGAGCCATCAGGAGGCTCCTTCGGGAGCGGGCTCCGGCGCCCCACCGGGCCGCGGCGCGCCGCGGTGGTCCTTGATCTCGCGTTCGGGGCCGCGCTGCCAATGCGGATTGGCCTGCGGCAGGACGGTCTTGACCTCGGCAGTGGCGACCATCGGAAGAAAGCGCACGAACAGACAGAACATCGTGAAGAAGAGCCCGAAGCTTCCGAGCAGGCACGCCACGTCCCACATCGTGGGAGTGAAGTAGCCCCAGGCTGAGGGCAGAAAGTCACGGTGGAGCGACGTCACGATGATCACGAACCGCTCGAACCACATGCCGATGTTGATGACGATCGACAGCACGAACAGGATCGGTATGCTCGTGCGCGCCTTCTTGAACCAGAAGATCTGGGGGCTGATCACGTTGCAGGTGACCATGATCCAGTAGGCCCAGGCGTACGGTCCGAGCGCGCGGTTCAGGAAAGCGTACATCTCGTAGGGGTTCCCGCTGTACCAGGCGGTGAAGAACTCCGTGGCATAGGCGTAGCCGACCATCGTCCCGGTCACGAGCATGATCTTCGCCATGTAGTCGAAGTGGCGGAGGGTGACGATGTGTTCGAGGTGAAACGCCTTGCGGCATATCACCATGAGCGTCAGCACCATGGCGAACCCGGAGAAGATCGCGCCTGCGACGAAGTACGGCGGGAAGACCGTCGTATGCCATCCAGGGAGGAGGGAGACCGCGAAATCCATCGAGACGATCGAATGAACCGAGAGGACCAGCGGCGTCGCGAGGGCTGCGAGAACGAGGTAGGCGGTTTCGTAGTGCTGCCATTGCCGCACGGAGCCCCGCCATCCGAGGGCGAAGAAACCGTAGACGAACTTCCGGGTGGGGGTTTTCGCCCGATCGCGCATCGTCGCCAGATCCGGGATCAGGCCGACGTACCAAAACAGGACGGAGACGGTTCCGTAGATGCTGACCGCGAAGACGTCCCAGAGAAGAGGGCTCCTGAAATTGGGCCACATGCCCATCTGGTTCGGAATCGGGAACATCCAGTAGGCGACCCAGACGCGTCCCACGTGGATTCCCGGGAACGTCAAGGCGCACATGACCGCGAAGATGGTCATCGCCTCCGCCGCGCGGTTGATCGAGGTGCGCCATTTCTGCCGGAAGAGGAAGAGGATCGCCGAGATAAGCGTCCCGGCGTGACCGATCCCGACCCAGAACACGAAGTTGGTGATGTCCCACGCCCAGCCGACAGGCTGGTTGAGACCCCAGATGCCGATCCCCTCCCAGAAAAGCCACGAGACCGCCAGGCCGAGAAGGCCGAGGAGCGCGAGGGACGGGATGAAGAAGAGCCACCAGCCGATTGGTGTCGGCCGCTCGAGCGGCTCCGCGACGGCATCGGTGATCGAGTGGAAATCCGGCGAGCGCAGGATGAGCGTGGGACGGCCCGCGACAGGGTTGTCTAGCAGTTCTGCTTCCGTCTGGGCCAATCCGCTCCCTGCCTTAAGTTCTAAAGGGTGGCCGTTTGTACCATCGCGCATCGCCGGGAGTCAAGCCGAGACCGGCGTCGGTAGTGGGTCAGTTTGAAACCGAAGGGTCGGCCGTGGGAAGATTCGGCCATGACAGTCGGGGTTCTCGCTAACGCCGTGGTGCTCCTCAGTGCGCTGGTCGCGGATGCGCAAGAGATTCCCAGACCAGGCACGACACTTCCTCCGCAGACAGTCACGGCAGTCAATGCCGTTTATACCTCCGAAGCGAAGGCCGCTGGCATTGAGGGTATCGTCCGAGTCGAGGTGCTCGTGTTGACCGACGGGACCGTTGGAGACGCTGCGAAAGTTATTCAGTCTCTCGATGCGAAGTTCGGGTTGGACGACGAAGCGGTGAAGGCGTCGAAGCAGTGGAAGTTCAAGCCAGCCACCAAAGACGGCAAGCCCGTCGCCGCTCATGTTGTGATTGAGCACACCTTCACGTTGCGTCCCAAATAGCATTCCAGGACTAAAGAGGCTGACTCTTAAAACTGACCCATTACCCCGGCGTCGCGCCCTCACGTCGCGGCCGTGAGGCCGATCTGCTTGAGCAACAGTTCGCGGTCGGCTCCAGAGGCAGGAATGCAGGCGAGGATCCTCTCTCCGGTCTGCCGGACCCACGGGTCTGCCCCCGGAAGCGCGTGCACCGCCCGGCCGGCGCCGAGAAGCCATTGCCACGCCTCGTGCGTCTCGGTCGCGAACTCCTGGAGAAGCGACGGCGCTCCCCCCGCGCGCTGGATCTGCGAGATGCGCGCTGCCAGCTCGCGCGCTTCGACCAGCCCCGAATTCATGCTGTGCACGCCGACCGGAGCTGCCTGGTGCGCCGCGTCCCCGGCGAGCCAGACGCCTCCCTTGCCGAAACTCCGCGCGAGGCGCCACTCGAAGACGGCGAGCGTCGACCAGTAAATCTGCGTCGGCCGCGCCGTCCACCAGGGAGCCCTCGCGGCTATCAACTGCTCGAGCCGCTCCATCGATGGCGCGTGTGCCGAAGCGTCATGGATCTGAAATCCCCAGCGGCATCGCCCTTCTTCGAGGGGCCAGCAAACGCTCGTCACGTCTGGATCGAGAATGACGCGCACCTCGGTGGGAAGCTCCCCCGTCGCTTCGATCTCATAGACGGAGAAGACCTGGCCCTCGCCATGCTCGGCCATCTCGATGCCGGCCATCCGCCGGACGGCCGAGTCGTACCCGTCGGCGCCGATCACGTAGTGCGGCCGGATCGTCTCGCTTCGCGCGACGAGCCACTCGGTTCGCGCGACGGGGTAGCCGGTCGCGACCTGATCGAGTTCTGCGACCTCCGCTCGAAGGGTGGCGTCGTCCGCGTTCAGCGACTCGAGACGGTGTCCCCAGAGGACTTTGAGCTTATTCCGGCGGAGCGCCTCCTCGGCAGCCCTCTCCAGCAGGCTTTGGCGGAGGACGAGGAGATAGGGATGCTTGGAGGCAAGAGCCGAATAGTCGATCTCGGCGCGCCTCTCTCGTCCTTCGTAGAACGCGACCTTCGTCAGCTTCCGCCCCGCGCCGATCAGCCCTTCGGAGAGTCCTGCCTCGTCGAGAATCCGGAGCGTGCGCGGATGGATCGCGAGGGCGTAGCTGTGCTGAGTCGTCCGCTGGTGCGTGTCGACGATCTCCACACGGACGCCGTGCTGCTGCAGGAACAGGGCCGCGACGAGACCGACCGGACCGGCGCCGACGACGAGGACCTCAGGATCGGGCTGACGAAACATCGAGCTTCCTCCTCACTGGCACCGGCACAAGAGCCCTGAGCCTGTCACTTGACGCGATGAGTCAAGTTTCGCGAATCCTCGGAGCTCGTGCCGGACTCCGACACGCTCTGACAACTCCGCGTATTGAGCAGAGTCAGACGCGGCGTCGCTAATCCACGTTCGCCAACTGCGCGAGGATCGCATCAATGGGCGCCTTCGCGCACGCGAACATCGGCGTGTCCCGCTGCGTGTAGAGGCTCGCTTCCGTGTAACGCAGCCGTCCCACCAGATCGACGAACTCTTGCGGGTAGTCCGAGTCGAATGCGACCACAAAGTCTTGATCGTCGATGCCGTAGCTGTTACTCGTGTTCAGGCGAACGCCCTTGAACGGCGCGGAGGCGGCGATGTGCTCGTCCATCATCCCTTGCCGCGCATGGGGCGAAAGGCGATACCACGACCGCGTCTTCGTGAAGGGGTACACGAAAAGGTACTTCCCCTCGCCGGGCAGCAGCTCGACGCCCTCCCCGGCACCCTTCATCTTGTTGACGTACGGCGACCGGCGCTGCAGCGAAAGGAAGCTGTACACCTGCGACAGGTAGGCGCCCAGCTGCGACCGTCTGATCGTCGCCTCCATCGACTGGAAGCACAACGGGTCGAATGCGATCCGCCACAGCATGAAATCGACGTCCGCGCGGAAGCCCACGAGCGAGTACGTGCGCAGGATCAGGTCGTCCGAAGACTCCCACGTCCGCACGAGTTCGATGAACCCGGCCGCCGCCACTCGCTGCTCGTCGGCGGGCAGCCGCCGGAACACCGGGTCGAGCCGGTAGAACGAATAGTTCAGGAACTGGCGGCGTTGCCTGTCCGGGCTCTTGGCCGTGACGATCCCGGTCGGGTCGAGGTCGACGTTGGGGCCGCGGCGGGGCGGCGGGCCGCTGCCCTCGGGAGAGTGCTCCATGCGCATACCTGTGTGGCGGCCATCGGCTGAGAGTCGCGCCAACACGGCGCCTGGAACCGCCCGTCCTCGGCCTCGCTAGTCACGTGAAGAGGCAACGTATGACTCCTGCCGCGGATTGTCAAGCGCGTGAAGCCCGTGTTGCCGGGTCACGAGATGAGGATGGGCGTTGAACCTTCTGCGGATTCAAGCCGCCGATAACGCAGATCAGCGAAGCCACAGAGGTCACAGAAGCGCAGTTAGGCCGCGCGTTCGGCAACGCCCTCACGACTTGCCGAAACCCAACCCGGTCAACACATCGTCGAGGTGCGCGCGCCATGTCTGCACGTTGTGGCCCTCGGGCACTTCGCGATAACTGACCTCGTATCCGCGGCCATTGAGCGCCTCCTGCAAATCGCGGCCCTCACTCAACCATCGTGCGTCGTAGCGCGCCGTGACGATCGCGAATCGAACCGGCTTTGCGTCGGCACGCGCAATCTGCGCGGTGAGATTGGTCGGGTAGGTGGACGGAATCAGCAGACCGCAGCCGCTGAACAGATCGGGATGATGCAGCGCGAGATCGATCGCGGCAATCGCGCCGCGCGATACACCGATGACCGCGCGTGACGGCGGCGGCCCGCTGCGTTCCGCAAACGGCACCACTTCGCGCACGAACCACTCGCGGAACACGGCGTCGGCCTTGTAGTCGTCGGCCCGCGACGCCGGATTGACGAACACCGACACGAAGGGCCTGATGCGGCCGGCCGCAAGCAGCCGCCCGAGAATTTCCGGCACACCCTTCTCGATCATCAGTGCGCCGTCGTGGAAGTACACGACCGGCAGTGGGTCATCGCCTTCGCGCCGCGGCGGCGCAAAGACGTCAACACGGCGGGTGCGACCGTCTTCGACCTGAAAATCGAAGAAAGTGCGCTCGAATCCGACTCCGCTAACGGAATCGTCGGTCTCGGGGTGTGACTCGGCATCAGGCATGGCGATTTCCGACGCCTCGCCGCCGACGCTGGGTACCCGCCGGGGATTGCGCGCGTCGAGCCGGAAGTCTCCCGCACCATACGAGACGAGATATTCGACACGCGCGTCGTTTTCGAGCGTCGTGTCGAACTGGAACCAGCGGCTGCGCCTGACCTGCTTCGCCGGCCGTGGCTCCCAGCCGGTGAAGTCGCCGGTAATCGAGGGCGGGTCACCGGTGGCCGATTCGACGAACAGCGTGACGCGCCGGCCTTCGATAATCGGATTGGGGGGTGGCGCGCACCCGGCGGCCAAGCCGCACCACAGAAACCAGGCGATCGCGAGCAGCCGAACGCGCATGCTTTCACGATCGTACGGCAGCTTCGATGTTGAGCCGGCCCCACCCGAAGCTGCTGTCGGGCCGTTTTTTCTTCATGTCAGGCACTTTATCGGCGCTGCGCTGCAGCTTGTCGATGACCTCGGCTGGCGTCAGCCCCGGGTCTTTGGCAAGGATGAGCGCGGCGGCCGCGGAGACATGCGGCGCCGCGACCGACGTACCGTCGAACGCGTCGTAGTCGCTTTCGCCGCGCGGGATTTCGTAGGTCGGCGTCGTCGAGACAATCGCCACCCCCGGCGCGGACAACGCGATGTGCTTGCCTGTGCACGAGAAGTGGCCCCGCCGATCGGCGTGATCGGTGGCACCCACCGCGCACACGCCATCGAGCGCCGCGGGAAACTCCACCGGGTTTCCATGCTCGAACTCGTTGCCCATCGCGGCCACCACGATGATGCCGGCGTCGAGCACGTCGGCAATCACGTCCTTTTCGCCCGGATCGACCTCCTCGTCGCCGAAGCTGATGTTGAGCACGCGCGCGCGGCCAATGCAGTGGGCCAGCGCGCGGTAATACGCGGCCGCATCCCACGCCACTTCCGATGGCAGCACCTTGAGGACGAGCAGCTTCGCCGCGCACAGCCCGGCGACGCCGACGCCATTGTTCATCTGCGCGGCAATCACGCCGGCGATGTGAGTGCCGTGGCCCACCAGATCGCGGCGTTTCTCGCCTTTGACGAACGACTTGTAGTCCGCGATCGCTCCGCTGAGATCGGGATGGTTCTCGTCGATGCCGCTGTCGGCCACCGCCACGACGATATCCGACGCGTCGTCGAAGCCTGCGAGTTGCCGCGCCTGGGCGGCGCGCACCGCACCATGACCCCATTGGCGCATTAGCAGCGGGTCGGCGCCATTCGACTTCTTCTTTTTCGTCGTCTTTGCGAACATCCGGCGCGGACGCGGCACGTACGCGTAGTCGATCTCGGCGTCCTGGCCGGCGAGGTATCGTGCCAGCTGCGACGGATCCTCGTTCCGATCGACCTCGACCGTGACCAGGCCACGGGCCGACCAGAGGCCGGTCTCCGGCGACGACTCGCCACGTCGAGCGCGGCGCGCCGCCTTGCGAGCGGGGCGGTGGCGGTGATTCCTCGGAGAACACGTGCTCCCAGGTCTTGATGCGGGCGTTCTCTAGGAGTCGCAAAAGCGCGGAAGCGCGCTCGTTTTCGGCATCATCGGCCGCGGCGCGGCGTCTGCGCGCGCGCCGTACGCCGAACACGGCGTCACGGCCCACTTCGGTCGTTGGCTTCAGCTTGACGATCACCGTGCGTGCTTGTGGTGACGGTCGCGGCGTGTCGCTCCACAATCGATAAGGAACCTTGGCCATAGGTAACCGGTCAAATCTTGCACCAAGCGGCCCGCAGCGACGAACATACGGTGTCGCCCTCATGAACGTCACCGCCAGCATGCGCTGGCTGTCCCTGATTGCTGCTTCAATCGTCTGGCTGACGTGGCTGCTGACGCTGCCGCCCCGCCCGGACAACTGGCTCGTGTTCATCTCAGGGCTGCCGCTGATCCTGCTCGGCTCGAGGGCCGCCGCGAGCAGCCGCGGCGAGAGCTGGCGCGCGTTTGCCGCCCGCACCTTCGATCACCACGTCGTCTGGCTGGTGTTGTTGTTTGCCCTGGGCGTGCAGTTCGAGGACGCGCACGGCGTGACCACCGACGGTGTGATCTATTTCACGCAGTTACGGAGCGTCGTATTCGATTTCGATCTCGACGTGGCTCGCGAGTTTGCCTATCTTCAGCAGCCGGCGCGGCCCGGTCACATCGTGCCGATCGGCACGATACCTGTTTGGCTTCCGCTTTACCTTGCCGTGGCCGCTGTCGATGCCGCCGGAAGGGCGATGGGCACGTGGCCGGCGCCGGACGACGCCGTGGCCATCGGATTGACGCTGCCCTACGTGCGAGCTGTCCTCATCTCCTCGTTCGTCGTCGGCGGCGCGGGCCTGCTCGTCGTCCATCGGATGCTTCGACGTGAGTTTGACGCGGCGCCGGCGTTGGCCGCGACACTGCTCCTGATCGGCGCGACGTCGTTGTTCTGGTATCTCGTATACGAGCCGTCGATGACGCACGCGGCGTCGTTCGGGTTCGTCGCGTTCTTCGTCGCCGCCGCTGCGGGGTCGGATCCGGCAACCTCATCGCCAAAGCGATTGATGGCGATTGGCTTCCTGCTTGGATTGGCGTTCATCACGCGTCCTCAGGAGGCGGTGTTTGCCCTGCTGCCGGCAATGCTCGTCGCGACGCGCCGGGAACCAATCCGCAGGCGGCTGGCGATCGCCCGACGCTACGCGCTGTGGGCGTTCGCCGGCTTCGCGCCGCTCCTCGCCCTGCAACTGGCGCAGTCCGCGCTGCTCTTCAGCCGCGAGCGGCTGGTGATCGTCGGTGGAGACGAAGGGTTTCTCAACCTGATGGACTCGAGATGGAGCGAGACGCTGTGGTCGTCGTGGCACGGCTTCTTCTCGTGGACGCCGGTGGCATACATCGCGTTGCTCGGCACTCTTGCATACGCACGACGGCAAGTCGCGTGGGCGATCGCGACCGTGCTCATTGTCTTCGTCATGGCGTGGATCAACGGGGCGACACCGGATCTCGGCGCGGGATGGTCGTTCGGCGGACGCCGCTTCATCAGCTGCCTGGTGCTGGTCGCGCCCGGACTTGCGCTCATCTTGCAGGCGCTGCAGGCGCGGCCGATAGTGTCGATTGCGCTCATCGCATCGGCATTACTCTCCTGGAACGTGCTGCTGATGGCGCAATACCGTGGGGGCCTGCTGTCGTCCGGCCGGCCGATCGCGTTCAGCGAGATCACGCGCCGCCAGGCCGAGCTCTACACGCGGCCGCCATATCTGTATCCGTTTGCGTTCCCAGCCAACGTGCTCTTCGCGTGGCGCACCGGCTTGCCGGTGGATCGGTACGATCTTCTGGGCACCGAGCCGATGCACCCGGCGCTCGATCTCGAACTGGGTGCGGCCGCCGGCAAATTTCTTCTCGAAGGGTGGGGGGCGCCTACCGGAGACGAGACGGGCGACGCGTGGTGGATCGCGGCAACGCCGGCGACGCTCGCCCTTCCGCTCGCGCTGCCCGACGGCCGGCAGGTGCGCGTGGAGGTCAAGGCGCGAACGCGGCTGGCGGAGCCGCTGGTGCAGCCAACGCTCGCCGTAGTCGTCAACGGCCGCGAAATCGGCACGTTCGTCCCGCAGGCGCACCAACCATCGGATCACGTTTTCGAGACAGCAAAAGGCGGTTTGTGGAGGGACGGCTTCAATCGCGTTTCGCTGGTCTCGCGCGACTCCGTCTGGCCGGTCGCCATCTATCGTGTGCGCATCACTCCGTTCTAGCGCACTGCACGCGGCTCATCACGCGTTCCGCGGCAGGAACCCGCTGGCGCGCGCCAGCCGGACGAGATCCTGTAGCCGTCGCGTCTCCGCCCGTGCGACCGCCCGGCCGAACCTGGTGATTCGGTAATACCGCCGCCTCTCGTCGTCGAGCTCAGGCGCCGGCCGTTCGTGCACCTCGACGATGAGGTCCTGCTCGATCATCCGCTGGATGGACCGATACAGCGTGCCCGCGCTCATCCGGATTTCGTTGCCGGTGCGCGCGGCGATCTCCTGGATGATGGCGTAGCCATGACGGTCTTCGTCGGCCACAGCCATCAGGATGTGGAAAGTGGCCGGCGGCAGCGGCAGCAGTGAGTCGGGCGACGGGTTTTCTTCGAGCACTCGTCGACGATATAGCCACACTGAATATATTGTCAATGGCTATAGACCAGCGGCACGCCGTCAGCCAGGGGAGCCGGTCACGCGTCTGATCGTCTCGAGCGTCACCAGCTCGCGCGCCACGCGCTGGCCGCTCTCGACGGCGCCGTTCATGTAGCCTTGCCACTCGCGACTGGTGTGATCGCCGGCAAACAGCACGCGATCGAACGCGCGTGCGAGCGCGTCACGCCACGACGGGTCGAATGATGCGCTGAAATAGGCGTAACCGCCGCGCGCAAAGGGATCGCGATCCCACACGATTTCCTCGACGCCTTCGAGGGCGCCCGGGTGCCCCATCCACGTCAATCTACGGACGACGCCGTCCACGCTTTCGCTCGCCAGAACCTCGCGTACTTCTGCGCTCGCGCGGGCGCCGGCAAGCAGCGTCAGGCACGCACTCCCCCGCTGATCCTCGGCGCTGTCCCACACCGCGCCAATCGGCAGGTTCGTTCCGAAGGCGCGCGGCATCCCCGGTTTCCGCCACCAGGCCTCCCTGAAGCGCAGAACGATCTTCGTCGCTTCGCCGAAACACAACGACAGGAACGCACGGCGTTGATCGGGCGGCAGCGGCGGATCGAACTCCCAGTCGAGAAAGACCGGCGGCGGCGCCGTCACGACCACGTAGTCGCAGTGCACCCGATCGCGCAGGCCGTCGGCCGTCTCGAAGGCGACGCTGACATCGTTCACGGTTTGCCGCACCGCCTTGACGACGTGCCGGCCGGAGAAGCGAACGTCCACGCCGCGCGTCAACGCCAGCGGGAGCTGATCGTTTCCTCCGCGGATGCGATAGATCGGCACGTGCCCCGGATCGACGTCTTCCATCGACAGCTCGACGCCGATGAGCGCCGACAGTCGATCCGAGTCGGCGAGAAAGAAGCCGCGCAATCCCTGCGCCATGGCCCGGACGTCGCTGTCGGCGCCCCTGGCCGCGAGCGCCTCGTCGAGCGTTCGACGTCCGATTGCCGCGGCGACCGACGAGTCCCAGTCGGAGTGCGCCTCCGCGAAGACCTTGGCGAGCGGCGCCAGGGCTTGTCGATAACGCTTCCAGATGCCGCGCTGGGTTCGATGAACGCGCGTCCGGCCGCTTTCGTCGAGCGCCAGACCAAACCCCTGACGCAGCACGCGCACAAGCGAAAGTCCAAGCTCCGACGCCAACGCGCGGATGGCCCTGTGCTCGCCATCGATGAACTCTCCGCCGGCTTCGACGGAAAACGGCGCAATCGGGTGCTCGCGAAGTGTCCAGACTCGGCCGCCCACGCGATCCCGCGCTTCGAGAACGTGGACTGCGGCCCCTTGACGGGCCAGGTCGCGGGCGGTGACCAGCCCTGCCAGTCCAGCGCCCACGACGACGACCCGAACACCGGCCAGCGACGTTCTGGAGGTAGTCACTCGCGTGGCGCTTTCAAGAAGCCTGCCCGAGCATGTGCGCCGCGACCCTCCGGAAGTGCGAGCGCCGTTGAGAAGGTCATTCGGCCCGAAGCGCGGTCGCAGGCGCGACCCGCATCGCGCGGCGCGCCGGATACCACGTCGCGACAAAGCTCGTCAGCACGAGCAGCAACGCACCGGCGAAGAAGCTCACGCCATCCGTTGGCCGGGAGGTCGGCCACGAGAAACGCCGTGAGTGGCCCTGTCAGCAGCACTGCCACGCCGGTCAATCTCGGCCGTGCGCCGCGGAACTGCCGCCGATTCTGCCGGCGGTGTGCCACGCGATCTTCACGGCAACGGGCAAGCGGATTCGCACGCTGCCGCTCTCCAAGAGCCTTCCGCTGGGCGTAGGTCCGGACGGGTCAGGTCCGGACGGCATCGCAGTCAGGCCGGGACCGGTGACACGTTCCCGAAAAATCGCGTACGGTACGTGGAGAGGGCGGGGAAGTGCCGTGAAAATCACGGCCTGACCGCGCCCCCGTCCGGACCTGACCCCGACATGATCGAGACCGACCAGCTCTCCAAGACGTACGGCGACAAATGGGCCGTCTACGACTTGAGCCTGCGCGTGGAGCCGGGCGAGATCCTCGGCTTCCTCGGTCCCAACGGCGCCGGCAAGTCCACAACCGTCAAGATCCTCACCGGCCTCACCCAACCCACTTCCGGCCGCGCGCGCATAGCGGGCTTTGACATTGTCCAGCAGCCGCTCGAGGCAAAAGCGCGGCTTGGCTACGTTCCCGAACAGCCAATGCTCTACGAAACGCTGACCGCCGCCGAATTTCTCGAGCTCATCTCCTGCCTCCACCATCTCGATCTCGCAGCCACCGCCGGGCGACGCAACGAGTTGCTCGAGCTCCTCGGCCTGGGCGACGCCAGAGACCAGCGTCTCAGCAGCTTCTCTAAAGGCATGAAACAGAAGGTCGTCCTCGCCGCCGCGCTGATCCACCGTCCGCGCGTGCTCATCCTCGACGAGCCGCTCGACGGCCTCGATGCCAACACCGCGCGCGTCGTCAAGGAGCTGCTCCGCACGCTCGCCGCGCAGGGCTGCGCGGTGCTTTTCTGTTCCCACATCCTCGAGGTCGTCGAGCGCATCTGCACACGCATCGTAATCATCAACCAGGGGCAGCAGATCGCGGCCGGCACACCAGCCGACATCGCGGCCGCGGCCGGCGTGGCCACGCTCGATGACGCCTTCGCCAGGCTGACGGGCGTGCGCGACGCCGGGCAGATCACCGGAGACATTCTGCGAGCCCTGGAGCCGTCGAGCGATGCGCCCGGTCCGGCAGGACGACCTTGAGAGCGCTCTTCATACGCGCCGACGTCGATTACGATCAATGGAAGGCGCTGAGCCGGACGCTGCTGCGCTCCGACTTCCGACCGCCCGTCAACCATCCCACCGACACGCTTTCGCTGCGAAACGCCGGCGGCGTGCTGATGATGGTCTTCGTCTACGGCCTGCTCGGCCTGAGCGCCGCCTTGATCGTTCTCTTCAATCGCGACGTCCTGCTCACCGGCATGGTGATGCTCAGCTACTCGGCGATGGTCGTGACCACGGCGCTCCTCTCACAACATGCGTCGAGCCTCGTCGCGACCACCGACTACGCGATTCTCGGACCGCTGCCGGTCTCGTCGAGAACGTTCTTCGCGGTGCGGCTCACGAACATCCTGTTCCATATGAGCCTCCTGACGACTTTGATGGGATATCCGCCGGGTACTGGCGCAAACGGTCGTACACGGCTTGAGCATTCCGCGTGGCATCGCAACCGCCGTCGCGCTCTACGCCTTTACCGCCGCAATCACGTTCCTGGTCGTATCGGGCTACGGGACGATGCTGCGGGTCTTCGGCGCGGCACGTCTCGAGCGCACGCTCGTCTACGCGCAGACTGCGTTCGGGCTGCTCTCGTATGCTGGAATCGTCGTCGTGATGCAGATTGTCCGCGAGTACTCGCTCACGACATTCACGCTGCCGAGAGACATGTGGCTTTACTTTTTTCCGCCGGCCTGGTTCGCCAGCTACCTGGAGATTGCGGAGGGTGCCGCCGAGCCGTCGGTCTGGATTCGGGCGGTCCTGTCGCTGCTGTTTTTGGCGGCGATGGCATCGCTCCTTCGCGGGCGGCTTTCGGCCGACTACGCGGAACGCATCGGACAGCTCGCCGCCGTCAGCAATCGCGCCGCATCCGCACCGCGGCAGCCACGACGCCGCGCGTTGGGCCTGTTCAAGCGGGATGAGGCACGCGCCGTATCACTGCTCGTCCGCGCGCAGTTCCGGCACGACATGAAGGTCCGCCTCGGCATTCTCTCAATCGTGCCGATGACGCTGCTTTACATGTATATCGGCGGCGGCGAAGGAACAGGCGATCCCTTCGTCGAGCGGCAGATCCCAGGCGTCGATCTCACGGCAATGGTGGTGCTGCTCTTCCCCTCGGTTATCAGTCAGCAGCTGTCGTGGAGCGACGCCTACAAGGCGTCGTGGATCTACTTCGCGACGCCGGCCGATCGCGCCGACCTGATCGTCGCCACCAAGAACGTGATCGTCGCGTTCTTCATCCTGCCGTTCGTGGTGTTTCTCGCGGCCGTATATGCGTGGAAATTCGGCCATGCCGGACACGCCCTCGCGCACGCAGTGTTTCTCGGTCTCATCGCCCACCTCGTGCTCCAGGCCGCCGTCCTCATCCTGCCCAGACTCCCTTTCGCGACGACGCAAAAAAAAGCGACGAGCAACGCGCTCTTCTTTGCGATGATGCTGCTCACGTTTGCCACCGCCAACGCCATCCTGTTCGTACTGCAGCGGTGGGTGTACGTCGAGTGGACCCGCGTCGTGGCAGCGCTGACCCTGCTGATTGCGGCCGCCTTCGCGATGAACCTGCCGCTTCGTGCGCGCGCAGCCGCCCTACTCCGACACCAGGCGCCGGAACTCGGCTGACGTCTTCAGCTTCGAAAACATCGCGTCCTCGGCGGCGCGCGGCTTCCACACCTTCGGCTGACGCTGGATCGCCTGCGCGAGCATGCTCATCGCGTTGCGGGTATCGCCGGCTTGCGCGTAGATTTGCGCCAACGCGTACTGCAGCTGCTCGCTGCGCGGGTTGATGGCGAGCGCCTTCTTCTGCTCGGCGATCGCCTCGGCGAACTTGCCCTGCTTGGCCAGCGCCGCGGCGTTCTCGGTGAGTCGATTCGGCACGCCCGTGGTCATGTAGAGCAGACGCCGCAGTTCCTTGAACGGGTCCTCGTGATCGTCAACGCGGACGTCGACGATGCGCTCGACCGTCGACTCCGAGTTGGGCGGAAGCGGCCGGACGACGAGAATGCCGGCCGACTGCATGCCGCGCGTGTCGCCGCCTTTGGCCTGTCCGGCGTCGAGCGCGTACATCAAGCGCTCCGCCATCGAGCCCTTGCCGTTCTCGTACGCGGCGGCCATGGCCTTGACGACTTCTTCGCTGGCGAGCGTGTTGCCCTGCGCCGAAAAATTCTTGCCCGCGACATGACCGGCAAACCCGCCGAAGTGCACCGGGTCCTTCGGATCGGAGTTGCGATCGATGACGCGTTTGCCGGTGTACACGGCGGAGCGGCCCCGCGTGTCGATCACTGCAACCTGCCGCGTGTCGCGACCGGCATCCTCGTCGGTGATGCGCTTGACTACTTCTTCCGGCGACAGCCCCTGCTTGAGAAGCGCCATTGCTTTCGGCCCGTACTGCCGGTTCGCCGACGCCTGTGTGGCGACCGCGCCGACGCCGGGCTCGGCAAACGGAACGGCGGCGCCGGCGCCGAACGCGCGCGACTGCACGCCGACGCCAAGCTGATTCGTCTCCGGATCGAACGCGACGATCGAGAACGTCGAGAACCACGGATCCGTGGCGCTGGCGTCGGGACCGCCCGACTGGGCGAGGCCTGGTGTTGTGGCCAGAACGACGAGCAGAAGAAGAAGGCGTCGCATGCGGCGGATCCTACCGCAACGGCGCCGCCGGCGATCGCGTCAGTCCCAGCCGACGCGCTGCGGCCGCCAGTGGTGCTGCTGATGCTCGACCACGTGGTTGCGCTTGGCAAACACGCGGATGAGCACGACGCCGGCGACAAATCCGCCCACGTGCGCCCAGAATGCGACGCCGCCCGCCTGCTCGGAGAAGATGCCGGTCACGCCGCCGACGAGCTGCAGAAACATCCAGTAGATCAACATCGCCCAGGCCGGCAGCGCGATCGAGGTGAAGACAAACCCGAGCGGCACCATCGTGTAGACGCGCACGCGTGGGTAGAGCACGAGATAGCCGCCCATCACACCGCTGATCGCCCCGCTCGCGCCGACCATGGGGGCGGCAGATGCCGGTTCGACGACGACCTGCAGGAGCGCCGCGGCGAGCCCGCAGAGCAGATAGAACGCGAGATAGCGCGGGCGGGTCATCGAGTCCTCGATGTTGTTGCCGAAGAGCCAGAGGAACCACATGTTGCCGATCAGATGCATCCACGATCCGTGCATGAACATCGAGAACAAGAGGTTCCACGGCTCCGGGCGCGGATCGATGACGCACAGGAGATGCTCGGTGATCGGAAACTGGCTGCCGGGGCGGAGCATACCGGTGAGCTCGCCCGGGATCAGCCCGAGGTTGCAGACCGATCGCGCGAGCGATTCTTCGGCGCCGGCGCCCTGAACCAAGATCCACACGAACACGTTTACGGCAATCAGCGCGAGCGTGACAACCGCCGGGCGCATCGTCTCGTTCTCGTCGTGGTAGGGAATCATGCGGCGCTCCGAGACTCATGGTACATGACGCCGTTCGCGTCCGCTGATGAGGACGAGTCGGCGCTCCTGACCTGCGCCCAACAACAAAACCGCAGATCTGGCGCGCCATATCGAGTTGGTACCCGACGTGCAATACGCAAGGTCAGGGAGTAACTCATGCGTCGAACTTTGACTGTCTTACTAGCTCTCGCACTACTGCCCACGGCCGCGACCGTCGAGGCGCAGGGCCGTGGACGCGATCGCCGCGACGTGGCGCGGGCGCAGGGCATCCCGCCCGGTCAGATGCCGCCCGCCGACCGCTGCCGTGTGTGGTACGACGGCGTTCCTCCGGGACGACAACCCGGAGCCACGAGCTGCGCGCAAGCGGAACGCATCGCCGCGCGCGATCGCAACGCGCGCGTGATCTACGGTGAAGACGCCTACGATCGCGACGATCGCTACGGCTACAACCGCAATGGCGTGTACGGCTCGTATCCGTATCCGTACCCCGATAACGATCGCGGCGTGCCGCGCGTCCCCGGCCGCAACCGCGCGCCGAACGATCCTTACTACTCGGGCAGCTCGCGCATTGGCGACACTGCCTACGAAAACGGCTTCCGCGACGGCCGCACCAAGGGCCTCGAGGATCGGGGCGACAGCGATCGTTTCGACCCGTCGCGGCACTCGCGGTACCGCTCTCCGGATCGCGGTTACATCACGTCGTACGGCGACAAGACGCGCTACCGCACGATCTACCGCGAAGGCTTCCAGGCTGGCTACGAGCGCGGATACTACGACTACGCCGCACGCCGGTAGCTGTCGCGCCGCCAAGTGGCGGGGTTTACGGCCCCGCCACCCGCCGTACGGATGCGTAAACGGAAGCACTGAGCACTAAGCACCACGCACCCTAGAGGCACCCAAGGCACCTCAGGCACCCTGAGAGATATACTCCCCCCAGGAGGATGAAGGTGCGCAGCTGCATTGCGTTTGCATTTCTGGGAGTCGCTCTGCTGTCCGGGTTGGCCGCACAGGCGCAATCGGGATCGAAGCCCCGCCTCAATCCGATGATCGAGCTTCTCGAGCAGAAGAAACCGGTGCTCGGGCTTTACGCGCCAAGCAACAGGCGTCCCGGGGGTCGAGGTGCGGGTGGCGCCGCCGCGCCGCAGGCGCCGGCGCCGCAAAAGACGCCGCTCGAGCTCGCGAAAGACGCCGTGGCATTCAAGTCGGCCGACTTCATCTTCGACGGGTCGATGGAAGGCGGCGTCGACCGCGGACTGCAGGCCTATACCGAGTTCGTCAAAGGCATGATGGAAGCGGGCATGCTGCGTAAATCGCCGGCGCTCCGCCTCACGCATCCACTCGTGGTCAAGATGGAAGAAATCGCGCCGGACCCGGGCAAGGGTGCGCAGAGCATCGCGAAACAGTTGAACGCGGGTGTCAGCGGCATCATGTTCGTCAAGGCGGAAAGCGCCGACGAAGTGAAGCAGGGTATCGCCGCGATGCGCTTCAAGTCGAAGGGCGGCACGCGTCCCGAAGACGTCGGGATGGCGCCAGCGGTGTGGGGCCTGTCGGAAGCAGAGTATCGCCGGCGCGCCGACCTTTGGCCGCTCAACCCTGAAGGTGAGCTCGTCAACTGGACGATCGTAGAAAGCAAAGAGGGCCTCGCCCGCGTGCGTGAAATCGCGGCAGTGCCTGGAATCGGCGTGCTGTGGCCCGGCGCCGGCACCTTGCGCGGCGTCTTTTCCACGACCGACGCCAACGGTCAGCGCCAGGTCGACCAGGCGGCATGGGAGAACGCGATTCAGCAGGTGCTCTCGGCGTGCAAGGAGTTCATGGTCGCCTGCGGCTATCCTGCGTCGCCCGACGATATCGAGATGCGCATGAAGCAGGGCTTCAGCGTGTTCGTGATGAACTGGGGCGATCCTGGATTCAAGGCGATCGAGATCGGGCGCCGCGTCTCGAATCGTCCGATGACGAACGAATAGTTGCGCACGCTCGCCATTGCGCTTCTCGCGTCGGCGGCCTGGCTCACGACAGCCGCCGGCGCGCAGGAGTGGCCGCAATTTCGCGGGCCCACCGGTCAGGGCCATGCCGCCGAAGCGAACCTTCCCACGGACTGGAGTGAATCGAAGCACATCGCCTGGAAAACTCCAGTGCCCGGTCTCGGCTGGTCGTCACCGGTCGTCGGTGGCGGACGCGTCTGGCTGACCACCGCCACAGGCGATCGCGACATCTCGCTGCGCGCCCTGGCCTACGACGCCAGGAGCGGCCGCGAGGTTGTCAACGTCGAAGTGTTCCGGCTGCGCAACACGCGCGAGATCAATCCCAAGAACAGCTGGGCGTCGCCAACGCCCGTGATCGACGGCGATCGCGTGTTCGTGCACTTCGGCGCCGACGGCACCGCGGCGCTCACGGCCAGCGGCGAAGTCGTTTGGAAAGCGAAGTTTCCCTATGCGTCGCAGCACGGCGCCGGCGGCTCGCCGATCGTCTATGGCGAACTCCTCATCTTCAGTGGCGACGGTCACGACGCCGCGTTCGTGATTGCGCTCGACAAGCAGACCGGCAAGGTGCGCTGGAAGACGAATCGCCGTTCGCCGGCCGATCAGGCCTACACGACGCCTCTCGTCATACGCGTCGGCGATCGTGATCAGATCGTCAGCATCGGCGCCTTCCGTGTCGGCGCGTACGATCCGGCGACCGGCAAGGAAATCTGGCGCGCCAGCTACGCGGATGGCTTCTCAAACGTTCCGCGCCCGGTCTACGGTCACGGACTCGTCTACATCACGACCGGTTTTCAGCAGCCGGCCCTGCTTGCGATTCGGCCCGACGGCGCCGGCGATGTCACGCGAACGCACATCGCGTGGGAGCTGCGCCGAGGGGTCCCGTTCACGCCTTCGCCGGTGCTGGTCGGCGACGAGCTCTACATGATCAACGACGGCGGCATTCTCTCTTGTCTGGACGCGAAGAGCGGGGCGGTGATCTGGCAGCAGCGCCTGGGCGGCAGCTTTTCTGCTTCGCCAATCTTCGCCGATGGACGGCTGTATTTTTCATCGGAACAGGGTGTGACCACCGTGCTCGTGCCGGGCCGCGACTTCCGTCGGGTCGCGACCAACACGCTCGACGGCGGCGTGCTCGCGTCGATTGCGGTCGCCGAGGGGGCGCTCTTCGTGCGATCGGATTCGCATCTCTACCGGATCGGCGCCGCTCCCGGATCGCGCTGAGCCGACCGGCGGTTCGCCAACAATCCCTCACAGCCGCGCGTAGCGCGCGTGCAGCAGCTGAAAGACTCCGAAGCAGGCGAGGCCGGCGGCGACCGCGGCGGCGAGCACCACGCCAAACGGCCGTGAGAACAGCGTCGCCAGCGCGTCGGCTACGCCGCCGGCCCGCTCGGGATCGCGTTCGAGCGCGGCGTTGGCCATCGCGGCGCCCATGATTATCAGGATGATCGCGCGTGCGCCGTTGCCGAACCGGCCCAAGGCCACTGCCCACATCCCCGCCTCACGGCGAAAGCGCGGCACGTCGAGATCGTCGCCAAACCGCGATCGCCAGGCGTCGCGAAGCTCGAACGCGCCGTACACCGCGACACCGATGCCGACGAGAAACAGGAAGATGTCGCCGAGCGGCAGCCGGATGACGTCGCGCGCGATGTCGTTCTGCGAACCGCGGAGACCCAGCACCATCCGCAGCCCCTGCCAGCCGACACTCGCATACACGGCCCCCTTGATCATCGTCAAGGCGCGCGGCCACCAGCCCCAGCCGCCGCCTTTATGCCGCGTGTCCCAGATGCCCTCCACGAACTGCCAGACCGAATAGGCGAGAATGCCGATGCTGATCGTCGCCAGCAGGACCGCTCCGAACCGCTCGTGGAGCACCAGGCGTAAGGCGCCCGTGGGGTCGAGGAGCCTGCCACCGGTCAGGCCCAGCGCCAGCCGGAAGGCGAAGGTGCCAATGAGTAAATAGATGATGCCTTTGGCGACGTATCCAATCCGCACCGTGCGCGCCACCCAAGGCTGAAGCTCAGGAGCAATGGGTGAGCCGGCAAGCAGAGGAGCCACCAACGCGGAGGTGCATGTTCCATTCCAGCCGCTTATAATCGGCGTTCTCACAGCGGGCGCCGCGCGCTCGCCAGAAAGCAGAAAGGTTCATGGCAATGACTGGACGTCGTTCTAATCGTTTTGCCGCGATGGCGGTGATCGCCCTCGTCGCGACCGCCTCCGCCTACGGCCAGCAAACCGCGACCCAGAAGTTCGAGCCGCAGGTCGGCCAGGCCGGAAAGGATGTCGTTTGGGTGCCGACGTCGCAGGCGCTGGTCGACAAGATGCTCGAGATGGCCAAGCTGACTCCTCAGGACTACCTGATCGATCTGGGCTCCGGCGATGGCCGCACCGTCATCACCGCCGCCAAGCGCGGGTCGCGCGCGCTGGGGATCGAGTACAACCCCGACATGGTTGCGCTGTCGATCGAGAACGCCAAGAAGGAAGGCGTGACGGCCCGCGCGAGCTTCACCAAGGCGGACCTGTTCGAGAGCGATTTCTCCAAGGCGCAGGTGATCACGATGTTCCTGCTGCCGTCGATCAACATGAAGCTGCGCCCGAAGCTGCTCGACATGAAGCCGGGCACGCGCATCGTCTCCAACTCGTTCACGATGGAAGAGTGGGAGCCCGACCAGTCCGAGACGATTACCGGCGAATGCTCCAACTGGTGCACGGCACATCTGTGGATCGTGCCAGCCAAGGTCGAAGGCAGCTGGCAGGTGGGACAGGATCAGCTGGCGCTCAAACAGACTTTCCAGATGGTCTCGGGCACGCTTGGCTCGAACGCCATCAGCGATGGTCGTCTGCGCGGCGACGAGATCAGCTTCACGGTAGGCAGCGCCAAGTACACCGGACGAGTGAACGGCAACACGATTACCGGCAACATGAGCGGCGGCAGCAACGGCTCGTTTACCGCGACGAAAAGGTAGGTAAAGGCTTCGATCGCGGGCCTGAAGGCCCGCGCTACGCACCTGTTGTACGTAGCGCGGAGCTTCAGCTCCGCGATCATCCTTCAGGCGCGGGCGTAGGTTCTCAGCATCTCCTCCACCACCAAAACCGCGCGCCAGTACTCGGCCAGCGACAGGTGTTCGTGCGGCGTGTGATCCAACGCGCTGTCACCGGGGCCGTAGGCCACGATCGGACACCTCCAGAGCGGACCGACGACATTCATGTCGCTCGTGCCGGTTTTGAGAACAAAGCCGGGGTGTGCCGACGGATCGACGGATCGGATCGCCGAAAGAAAGCTGCGCACGAGCGCATTCTGCCGATCGCTGCGCCACGGCCGCTCGAGGCCACGAAAGCGGCACTCGAAGGTCGTCCGGTCGCCGCCGATCGCCACCGCCCTGGCCGTGAGCTCGCCCATGAACGGCTCGGCGTCGAATCCGATCGGCAGCCGCCATGCAAACTGCGCATCTACCGTGTCAATCATCGCTGGCGTCGTCGAGGTGACGAAGCGGCGCAGGCTCGGGCTCAGTTGCTCGAACGCCTTGTCGCGCTCCTGATTGACGCCGGCGGCGTGCGCCGTCACCCAGTTCCACAGTTCGACCACCACTGAAGCGACGCTGGCATCGGGGCCGGCGGTGTGCGCCATCGGCTGACGCGCGACGAGATCGAGCAGCAGCCGGCCCTTGTAGCCGAGCGTGATCCGATGCCAGTGGCTCGGTTCGCCAATGACGCACGCGCGCGGCACCGGCTCGCGTGTGCCATCGAAGCGGGCGGCGACGAACCGCGCGCCTTTGCTCGTGGCCGCCTCCTCCTCGACCGCGCCGACCACGACGATCCGCATGTTGTGATCGCGGGCAAACGCCGATCCCAGGCGTGCCGCCGCCGCGACAAACGTCGCAAGTGGCCCTTTGGCGTCCACGCTGCCGCGACCGTAGAGCAAATCGCCGCCTGCCGTTCGCTCGATTCGAACCGGTATCGCTCCGGGGACCGTGTCGATATGCCCGAGCAGGAGGACGGTCCGCGCGGCGCTGGAGTCTCCGATCTCACCAACGGCGTTGCCGGCCTCGTCGACGAAGGCGCGGTCGTAGCCCGACGCCGCCATCCTCGACACCAGCCACTTCGCCGCCTCCGCTTCCTCGCGCGAGAGCGACGGAATGCCGACGAGCCCGTGAACGAGGTCGGCGGCCGCCTCACGTTCCATCAGGCCGCGCCTCGAACGACGCGTGCGATCGCGGCGACGCCAATCGCGATCTCTTCCTCGGTGATCACCAGCGGCGGCAGCAGCCGCAGCACGGTCGGTCCGGCGGGCAGGGCGATCACGCCGTGGTCCAGCATCAGCGACTTGAGAACCGGCGCGACCTTCGATCGCAATTCCACTGCGAGCATCAGGCCCATGCCGCGAATCTCGCGCACCAGCGGAGCATCTCTGAGCGATTCGCGAAGCTGCGCGAGCATCAGCTCTCCGAGTCGGGCGCTTCGCGCGATCAGCGCCTCGTCGCGATAAGCCAGCAGCGCCGCGCGTCCTGCCGCGCACGCGAGCGGCGACCCGCCGAACGTGCTGCCGTGCGCGCCTGGCGACAGTCGGTCGCGAACACGAGTGGTGTAGGCCAACGCGCCCATCGGAAAGCCGCCCCCAAGACCCTTGGCCAGGCAGACAATGTCGGGCTCGAGCGCGGCATGCTCCAGGGCAAACCAGCGGCCGGTGCGGCCGAACCCGGTCTGAATCTCGTCGACGATCAGCAGCGCGCCCCGTTCGCGGCACAGACGCTGCGCGGCGTGCAGGAACTCGTGCGTGCCGATGTTGACGCCGCTCTCGCCCTGCACGACTTCGAGGATCACCGCGGCCGTGGTGTGGCCGATCGCGCGGTCGAGCGCCGCGGCGTCGTTGTAGGGCACGTGCGTCGTTTCGAGCAGCGGCAGAAACCCTTCGCGATACTTCGGCTCCCACGTCACCGACAACGCGCCCATCGTTCGGCCATGGAAGCCTTTTGTCGCCGAGACGAATGCCGGCCGGCCGGTTACCAGACGGGCGAACTTGAGCGCGCCGTCAACCGCTTCGGCGCCGCTGTTGGCGAGAAAGACGTACGGCAGGTGCGCGGGCAGCACCTCGACCAGCGCCTGCGCGAACTCCGCACGCGTGTCGTTGTAGAGATAATTGGGGCACAGAGTGAGCGTGCGCGCCTGCTGCGCGATCGCTTCGGTCACGCGCGGATGGCAATGTCCGAGCATGGCGACGCCCTGCGCCGACGAGAGATCGAGATAGCGGCGGGCGGCGCTGTCGGTTACCCAGCAGCCTTCGCCGCGGACGATCACCACGTCGCCGCGGCGTGCCGTCGTTCCGCCGAGGATGCGCTCTTCGATCGCGGCCCGCGGGTCTGCCATGTCGGCGCTCATAAGATGTGTGTGCCGCCGCCCGCGAGCGCGCGCGTGATCGGCTCCGCGATCCGGCCGTCGGCAAAGATCACTCTTCCGACGCCCTCCTCAATCGCCTCCACGGCGCCCATGACCTTCTTCTTCATGCGCCCTTCGGCCACGTCCATGAACTGCTCCGCCCGATCGCGGGGAATCTCCGCGATCAACGTCGACTCGTCGGGGAAGGCCCGGAGCAGCCCCGGCATGTCGGTGAGGATCACGAGTGCCTTCGCGTTGAACGCGCCGGCCACCATGGCCGCGGCGCGATCGCCGTCGACGTTGATCGCCTCGCCGGCGGTCGATGCGCCCGGCGGCGTCAACACCGGGAAATAATTCGCGTCGATGAGCACGCGAAGGAGATCGGTATTCACCCGATCGACCGTCCCCGTCCAGTCGTCGCGGATTACGATCCGGCGCCCGTCCACGCGGACGCGGATCGTGTCCTTGCGCGTACCCTCGAAGATGCGGCCGTCGAGTCCCGACAAGCCGACGGCGTTGATGCCGCGTTGCTGCAGCTTTTCGACCCACATCTTGTTGAGTTGACCGCAATACACCATTTCGAAAATCTCGAGCGTGCGGCGATCGGTACGCCGGCTGACATGACCGCTCTCGCTGGTCACGAACTGCGGCGGGTGTCCCAGCGCCTCGGCCACCGCATTGGTGGTCTTCGCGCCTCCATGCACGAGCAACAACTCCTTCTCGCGCGCCCGCAGCGACACGATGTCCGCGACGATCGCATCGATGTTGAGGCTTGTACCGCCGCCGACTTTGATGACAATCATTTGCGGGCCTTGAAAACACGCAGCGCGGATCTCGAGGTCCGCGTTCCTGTCAGATCGGATGCAGACCGGCAAACTCGAGGCCGAGCGTCTCGTCCCATCCCATCATCACGTTGAGGCACTGCACCGCGGTTCCGGCGGCGCCTTTCATCAGATTGTCGAGTGCACACATCGCCACCACGCGGCCGCTTGTCGCATCGAACTCGAAGCCGACATCCGCGTAGTTGCTGCCGCACAGAATCTTGGGCTCTGGATACCGATACAGGCCGGCGCGCTCCTTGACGATGCGCACGAACGGCTCCTCCCCGTAGGCGTCGCGGTATGCCTCCCAGAGATCTTTTTCGACGGTGCCCGGCTTGACGAAGACGTGCGCGGTCGCGAGCACGCCGCGGACGTTGTCCACGGCGGTCGCGCTCAGATGGACGTCGGTTTCGACATCGCACAGCCGCAGCGACTGGAGCACTTCGGCGGTGTGGCGGTGCCCGGTTGGCGCAAAGCTGCGCATCACGCCGGCGCGCTCGGGATGGTGCGAGGCATCGCTCGACGCGGCGCCGCCTTCGCTGCTGCCGACTTTGACCTCGCAAACCACGCCACGCGCGGTGTCCATCACGCCCGCTCGCGCCAGCGGCCATACTGCAAGCGTCGTCGCAGTCGCGTTGCAGCCGACGCCGCTCACGTATTTCGCTCCAGCAATCTGCGATCGCTGCAACTCCGGAAATCCGTACACGAATCTGTCGAGCCAAGCGGGCGCGCCGTGCGGTTTGCCATACCACCGCACGTAGTCTTCGAGCCGCCGAAGACGGAAGTCGGCGCTCAGATCGACGATCTGGCTGCAGAGTCCGGACAGCTGATCGATCCGGGACATGGCGCTTCCGTGCGGCAGACAGAGAAAGAGCACGTCGACGCGCTCCAGCGCTTCGCCACGCACGAACTTGATCGACGTCCGGCGGCGAAGGTTGGGATGGGTGAAGTGTACGAACTGGCCGTCGAGGCGCTCACTGGTGACCTGTCGAACGTCGACGTGAGGATGTCCGAACAACAGACGCAGCAGTTCCCCGCCGGTATACCCGGACCCGCCGACGATGGCGGCTGAAAGACCAGGCGTCATCGACCGTCAGACCGACGCGCCTTCGGCAAGCGAGATCGCGGCGAGATGCGGAGCAGACCCGGCGGGCCATCCGTTGGCCGCGTCCCATCCGTCGGCAGCAACCCTGAGGCAGAAGTCCACCATTCGCTCCGGGATGTTCACGTTGGTCGGCGCAATGCTGTTGCGGAACTCCATCGTGTAGTTGACTTCGTTGACGAGCAGGCCGCGATCCGGATCCTCGAACAGATCCAGCGCCAGCACACCGCCGCCGCACGCGCGCGCGGCGCGGGTGCAGATGTCGGCGAGCTCCGGCGTCACCGGGCAGTTGCTCGACGAGCCACCGCGCGCTGTGTTCGTGATCCAATTGGGCGACGTGCGATAGATCGCGCAAATGGTTTCCGGTCCGACCTGGAACGCGCGGATGTCCCGGCCGGGCTTCTTCACGTACTCCTGGATGTAAAAGATGCTGTGGTGATAACTGCCGAGCGTTTCCTTGTGCTCGAGAATGGCTTCGGCGGCGTCGCGATCGTTGACCTTGCTCAGCAGGCGTCCCCACGAGCCCACGGTGGGCTTGAGCACCACGGGATATCCGAGCTGCTCGATCGCGGCGAGCGCGCTTTCGGGCGTGTACGCGATCAGCACCTTCGGTTGCGGCACGCCGGCGGCGGCGAGCGCGCTCGTGGTCATCAGCTTGTTGCCGCAGATATCGGCGACAAGGGCCGTGTTGACGGTCCGCACGCCCTGATCGTTGAGAATCTTGAGGCTGTAGAGCGCACGGCTATGGTTGATGCAGCGCTCGACGATCACGTCGTAGCCGCGGTACGGATGATTGGCGACATCGGTGATGTCGAAGACCAGTTTCTGGTCGTCGAGCAGATCGAGCGTGACGCCGCGGCGATCGAAGGCTTCGAAGAGCAGCTTCTCCTCGACGCGGACGCGGCTGTAGAGGATCCCGACACGCGCCTCACTCACCCCAGTCCTCTTCTTCCTGCGGCGCCAGCGCCAGGGTCAGCGGCGAGAGCGCGACGACCTCGAGCTCGGCGCCGCAGCCGGGACATTGGGTGATTTCGTTCTGCATAACGCCGCTGAGCGGCACTTCGGCAAAGCACTCCGGGCACTGCGCCTGCCCGGTGGCGGTCTGGACGGTCATGAAGACGAGCTCCGCGAAAAAGTGGAAAGCCGATTTTATACGACCGTCGCGCCAAACCCACGCCGCGGCGGGCGTTTCGTCAGAACGTTTTTCGTGCGACCCACTCGCGCAGGAGTGAGTCGCTGACGACGTATCGCGGCCCCTCCTTCATGACGACCTCGTCGCGTACCAGCGCGGCGAGGGCAGACTGTACCGTTGACGTGCCCGGCAGGCGGTGCCGGGCGCGGACGTCGCCCGACAGGAGCTCGCGGCCGCCCTCGAGCACCAGCGCCCGCAGCACCGCGCGCTGCGTCAAGGTGAGGCGCTGCCACGACTCTTCGAACACCGCGTGCTGCTCGCTCAAGAGGCGCGAGAGCGTCAGGTGCAGGTCCTCGAGCCCGGCGCTCCGCCGGCCCGATACCCGGACGTCGTCCCACGTTTCGTGCGCGAGCCGTTGCACGTCGTAGGGCACGTTCTCGGCGAGATCGACGATTGCGGCGCCAAGGCCGGGCTCCGGACGCACGCCCCCCGCGCTGAATCGCGCCTCGATGAACGCCGCAAACGTCTCCGGATCGATCTTCTCGAGGCGCATGACCGGACCCGCTTTGTAGAACGGACGGCGCGGGCCGAGCATGCGCTCCATCAGCGTCGGCTCGGAGCCGGCAAAGACGTAGCCGACGGCGCGTTGCGTCTGCACGGCCGCGCGCAGCGCGTGTTCGACGCTGCCGCCGTTGAACGATCCGATCGCCTGGAACTCGTCGAGCGCAATCGCGATCGTCTGCTTGCGCGCCGCGGCAATCCGTCCCGGCAGCGCGAACACCTCCGCCGCCAGCCGCGCTGTGTCGCGCGCGGTCCGCACCGAGGGAAAGGCGAGCGCGAAGCCGGTGCCGCCGGTCGGCTGCGCGTCGAAGCGAACCTCGGGGCGAACAGCCTGCAGCAGCTCGCCGGCCCAGCGCCGCAGCCGGCCGGTGGGGGTATCGGCGAGGATCAGCGCCCGCGCGTAGGACTCGAGGAAGCCGACGTACGAGCTCGAGGCGGCGACGGTAACCTCGACCGTGAGGACGCGCTCGCGCGCGAGGCGGCGCAGCACGTCGCGGACGAGCGACGACTTGCCGTAGCGGCGCGGCGAGATCAGAAACACCTTCTGGCCGGCGGCCAGATCGCGCGCCAGCCGGTCGCGCTCCACCTCACGATCGGCGAAGGCACCGGCGGTGACAACTTCGCCGTAGACGAACGGGTTCGGCGCCGCCATTACGTGATTATACGTAATCATTACTGAGATTGACGTAATCAACGCCGGGCCGACCCGGGGGACGCCGGTGTCCGGGGGACGCCAACGTCGGCGAACGCCGAATAGAGGTGATTCGGAGGTTGGGCCTGAATCGGCGTCGTTCCGGTCACGCCCAGCCGCCGGTTACCGAGGCGGCGAAAGGGCAGTCGCTCAATCACGTCTCGCTGGCGGTGACCGACATCGAGCGAGCGACAACGTTCTATTCGCAGCTGCTCGGGCTGAAGGTGGCGAGCCGCCCCGGGAATGGCGGTGTCAACCTTGACCTCGAGTCATCGTTCCTCGGGTTGTACAAGCTGGCGAATCCCGGAACTGTCCACCATTTCGTGCAGCTGTCGGCCAACGGCTATCAGGGGACGGTCGACGAAGGTTCGCCATCGCCCGTCCGGGTCACTGAGGCGGCGGCGGACGCTATAGCGCCGGGCTTCAGCCCCGCCCTGCCGCGAGGCAACCGATTATTGCGGCCGGCGCGGCTCGAGCAGCAGCGCGTTGCCCACATACTCCGTGATCGACAACCGGCACGACGGCTGTGGGCCGGTGTAGCGAGTCGCATGCCACGTATTGGCCGGCACGTAGACGACGTCACCTTCGCTGGCGACGAATGGTTGCTGTCCTTCGAGTTGGTAGCGAATCTGCCCGGTGAACACGAGCCAGAACTCCGCGCTCTCCGCGTGGAAGTGGCCCTTGTCGTTCGGGTCGAGCGGCGGCAGGTTCTTCTCGTGACCGTAGAGCACGAGCATTTCGGACTTGTCGTCGCGCACGAACCGGCCGCCCGAATACTTCTCGTCCTTTGCCGCGGCATCGTGGATGTTCACGTGCGGCTGGTTGAACTCGTCGTAGCGCGCCGGTGTGCGATTGATCGTTACCGGCATCCATGCCGTGCCGGCGGGCGCCGGCGGCGGTTCGACGTCCTGTGGGAACAGCGTTTTCGCGCCTGCCACGTTGACCGCAAACCGCAGGCTCGGTTTGTCGCCCACCGTCTCGAGGGAGTAAATCGTCTGCCGCGGGATATTCACGAGCGATCCGCGTGTGGCCGTGAACGCCGTCTGTCCCTCGATCTCGACGCGAAGCTCGCCCTCGACGACGGCAAACCACTCGCGCGTGTCGGGGTGCAGGCGCCGCCCGACGCGCGTTCCGGGCGGGTCCAAGAGATACTCCGCTGTCAGCCGCCCGTCGTCCACGAGCCGTTCGCGCCAGCGGCCGTCGTTCTTGTGCTTCGCCTTGAGCTCCGACAGCTTGATCCACGGCCGTTGCGGTGGTGTGTAGCGCGGCGTCTCGATGGGCTTGCCGGCCCAAACCGTGGTCGGGACGGGCCTGGCGGCGCCGGCCTGCGGATTCGTGGAATTCTGGGCAACGGCGGGTGCGCCACCCGCGCACAACGCCGCCGCAAGGGTTATGCGCGACGCGAAGTTGCCCATATGATGGTTGGCGGGATTCTACCGGAGGAAACCGAGGATGGCGACCAAACTGACCAGGCGTGACGTGCTGCTCCAGATGGGCGCGGTCGTGGGCGCCTCGGCGCTTCCCGCCACGCAGGCGCCGTCCGCCGCTCCAGCGTCGCTCACGTTCTTCCCCGGGTTCAAGCCGATTAGCATCAGGACGACGGGCGCCACCATCAACGGAGTCATGGCCGGCCAGGGCGCGCCGGTGCTGCTTCTTCACGGTGCGCCGCAGTCGCTGATCTCCTGGCGGCTGGTCGCGCCCGACCTTGCGAAGGATCACGCCGTCGTCGTGACCGATCTGCGCGGCTACGGCGACAGCACCAAGCCGCCCGACGGCGAGAACCACGCCAACTACTCGAAGCGCGCGATGGCGCTCGATCAGGTCGAGGTGATGCGCGAGCTCGGCTTCGAGAAGTTCGCGGTGATCGGACACGACCGCGGCGGGCGCGTCGGCCACCGGATGGCGCTCGATCATCCCGATCGCGTCACCAAGCTCGCCGTCCTCGACATCGTGCCGACGCATTACCTCTACACGCACGTATCGCTGCCGTTCGTGCAGGCGTACTTCCACTGGTTCAACTATCTGCGCGCGGCGCCGGCGCCGGAAAACCAGATCAAGGAAGAGCTCGAGCGCGCCGCGTCGCGGATGACGTCCGACGTGGAGCTGGAGTATCTGCGCGTGCGGCGACCGCCCGAGGCGATTCACGCGATGTGCGAGGACTATCGCGCCGGCGCGTCGATCGATCTCGACCACGACAAGGCCGATCTCGACAAGAAGATCGGATGTCCACTGCTGGCGCTCTGGGGCGCAAAAGCGCCGATGGGGCGTTTGTACGACGTGCTCACGATCTGGAAGGAGCGTGCCGGCAACGTGAGTGGCCGATCCGTGGCCGCCGGTCACAACCTGCAGGAGGATGCACCGGACGTCGTGGCGGGCGAGCTGCGCGCGTTTTTGCGCGGCCACTCGTCGCCGGTCGCCAAGGTGCGTCGCGGCCGCTTTTCCGACTGGAGAGGCTAGCGCGCGGCTGCTCGCGGCCTCTTCTCAACACTGCGAGCTTGGGCAAGCCGTGAGGCGTGGCGGGCCCCGCGACTCGCGGGCGATCGGGCGAGCCGCGAGATGATGTCGCCGCCTTCGAAACCGCCACGACTCGCGCATTGCTATCGGCCCGGTCATCAACCAATTCGTGGGCTTGTTTAGGGACGCGCCTCGCATTCGCCGTAGTACTGCTCCGGCCGCGAAGTGAGCCCCGGAAGCTGCACGCGCGTGTATTCGTGGCGCGAGTGCGCCGCGGCGAGTCGGCCGGCGCGCGTTTCGCTGTCGATCACGGTCGTCACATACAACGCGCCGTACGGATCGATTTGCATCAGGTGAAGGTACGGGCCGACCAGCCGCACGGTGATATGCGACTTGCCGCCGTCGCCGACAGCCTCGGCCGTGCCATCTTGCGTGTCCACGGCATTGAAGGAGACCACGAGCTTTGCCGGCTTGGTCGCCGCGACCGGCTCGCCCTCTTTCCACGTGCCCGTCGCCATCGACGCAAACGTGCACTTCAGGCTCGTCGCCTTCGCCAGCCGTGCTGAAGGCGCGGTCGGCGCCTGCGCGTCGGCGCAGAGCGGCAGGACGAGCGCTGCAACCACCGCGACGCTTCGCGTCGTCATCGACATAGCAGCCTCCGCGATGGATACTTTAACCTCTCAATTCCCTCGAGTTGACAGCCGTGGCAGCGAGACCATCGGGCGATCGGGCCGAAACTGGCGATCTCGAGCCTCTCTTGCGCGATCGCCGCCGCCGACTTGCGCGAGCTCGGCGGTTGCGCCGATGAGAATACCCACTCTTGCGATCGTGCTCGCGGCAGCCGCCGCGATCGCTACCGGCGCGCAGTCGCCCAACGATCCCAAGCTCCGCGCGCAGCTTGCACAACTGTTTCCATCGGCCGCGTCGTTCTCGGCAAAGGAAAGCGACCCTCCGCACTTCAAGGCGTTCGCCGCTAGTCAATCGCTCGTCGGCTACGCCTTCTGGACGACGGAGCTCGAGCCGCTCGAGCGAGGGTTCGACGGACCGATCAGGCTGCTGGTGGGAATGGATACCAAGGGCGTCCTCACCGGCGTAATCGTCGCGCAGCACAACGAGCCGTACGGCAGCTGGTCGATTGAGCCACCGGCGTTTTCGGCTCAGTTCCGCGGCAAAGACATCCGCGATCCCTTCCGGGTTGGCGGCGACATTCACGCCATTTCCAGGGCGACGATCACCGTTTCGAGCGCCGCCCGCGCCGTTCGCAACAGCGCCCGGCGTGTCGCGCGCCAGCTGCTCACGCCGCCGGCGCCTCCGCGTCACGAGTAATCAGGGTTTCTCACCGGGCCGTCACGACTTCGCGCCGTCCGCCACCGTACTGTCGTCCTGAGGATACGAGGATGACAGCCACTCACACGCTTCGCCTGGCCCTGACGTTTGCTGTCGTGGCAGCTGCGTCGGTTGGCCTCGAATCGGCGGCGCCCGCCGATCCGGCTCTCGACACGCTCCTCGCGCGCGGGCTCGACTATGGCTACAACTTGGATTACGAGCAGGCGCTCGACACCTTCCAGCAGGCGATTGCGCTCGCCCCGGACGACGCGACCGCGCATCGGCTTGCGGCGGCGACGATTTGGATGCGCATGCTGTTTCTCCAGGGCGCGGTCACCGTCGAAGACTATCTCGGTCAAGCCAAGGCCAAGGTCGATCGCAAGCCGCCGCCAGCGGAGCTCGCGGCGCGGTTCGACAAGCACGTCGATCGCGCGATGGCGATCGCGGAGGCGAAGATCCGATCGAATCCGATGGAAGCCGACGCGCAGTTTCAGCTGGGCGCCGCCGCAGCGCTTAGAACCTCCTACATCGCAGCCATCCAGGGCCGGCTCGTGGACAGCCTCGGCACCGGCCGCAAGGCGTACGCCGCACACAAGCGCGCGATGGCGCTCGACGCCAGGCGCAAGGACGCCGCGCTCGTGGTCGGTATGTATCGCTACACCGTGGCCAACCTGTCGATGCCAATGCGCCTGGTGGCGCGGCTCGCCGGGTTCGAAGGCGGCCGTGACAGCGGTATCCGCTTCGTCGAAGAGGCCGCGCGCTACAACAGCTACGCGCAAACCAACGCGCGCTTCACGCTCATCGTGATCTACAACCGCGAGGGGCGGCACGATGACGCGCTGCGCGTGATTCGCGAGCTCCAGCAGCGCTACCCGCGAAATCGTCTCCTGTGGCTCGAGGAGGCCAGCACCGCGCTCCGCGCCGGCCGTCCGGGCGAAGCGCTTCGGGCCATCGAGACGAGCCGCGAGCGTTTCGCGGATGACGCGCGCATCAAGGCGTTCGGCGAAGCCGCGCAGTGGCACCTGCAGCGCGGCACCGCGCTCATCGCCATGGGCCGCCGTGAGCAAGGCACGATCGAGCTCGAGGCGGTTGTCGTTGCCGACGCGCCCGGCTGGCTGCGCGATCGTGCACGACAGCTGCTCTCGGCGTCGCGCAGCTGATCGAGGTGCGTCATGTTCAATCGACCTGTCCGCCGCCTCGCCATCTTTGCCATCACCGTCACCGCCCTGCTGGCCGTCAGCTGGCGGGCGCCGGTCGCGACGTCGGAGCCGCCGATTTCGCGCGATGCGCTGACGGCGCGCTTCGGGAGCGATACGCGCAACCTGGTCTACCGGTGGGACGGGAACGACCAGCGGCCGGTCGCGCAGCAGCAAGCCGCGCTCTTCGAGTTCGTGCATCAGACCTATGACACCACGGCGTGGATTCCGCAGGCGCTCTTCGACGGCAACCTGCTGTCGCAAGCCGTGGTCGGCGATGTCGACACGATCATCAGGGACAAGGTCGGCCTCGTCCTCTGGCCCGAAAACCGACTGATTCCCGCATACGGCATGGCGCCCAGCATGAGCGCTGACGGCCCGCTCAAGTGGACCGTGAACTGCCTCGTATGCCACACTGCCGAGATCGATGGCGTGGCGTATCTCGGCGCCGGCACCAAGGTATTCGACGATCTCTGGCTCGGTGAATCGCTCAAGACGCTCACCAGCGAGCGGTGGCGGCCGGTTCTCGCGCGCGACGCCGGCGTGCGCGCGGCCGCGGCAAACGCGCACCGCATCCTCACCGGTCATCATCACGACAAGATCGACTCGCTGACGCGGGCCCGGTCGACGGCCTTTGCGGCGTCGCACGTGGAGCTTTACATGCGGCCGCACAACGGGCGGATGCCGCCGGTCGAGGCGGTGGGTCGCGGCGACGTGAAGACGCCGCCGTTGTGGCACACGGCCGCCAAGATGCAGGCCGGCCGCTGGTATTCGGACGGCAGCTTTCACGGGCGCATCCCGCTGATGGCCTCTTCGATGGAGCTCGAGAAAGACCGCCCGTTCGATGCGCTCGTCGCGCACGTGATTCCGCGCATCAAGCAGGAGTTCGACGATGTCATCCGGCACCTGCGACCGCCGGCATATCCGTACGAAATCGATCGCGAGCTCGCCGAGCGCGGGCGGCAACTGTTCTACTCGCTCCGCGTTGGCTGCGCGCAGTGTCACGGCACCTACGACGGCAAGGGGAATGTCAACTGGCCGGGCGTGCACGCCGACGTCGGAACCGATCGGTCACGGCTCGATGTCGTGTCGAGCGATTTCGTTGCCGCCTTCGACGCCAGCCCGATCGCTGCCGAGGGGCGGCTGCGAAAGAGCGAGGGATATGCCGCAACGCCGCTGACCGGTGTGTGGGCAAACTATCCCTACTTGCACAACGGCAGCGTGCCGACGCTGCATCACCTTCTGGGTCCGGCGGCGGAGCGGCCACGCATCTTTCAGGTCATGGCGGCACGCACGTTCGATCGCGAGCGCGTCGGGCAGCGGTTGGTTGCGGTGAAAGATCCCCGCGCGCCGGCACGCTTCTCGATCGTTCCGAGCGAGCCGCAGCTACTGCAGCAGTTTGGCGGAGACCGCGACTGGTTCAACGTCTATCGGCCAGGTTCCGGCAACGGCGGTCACGACTTCTGGTCGCGTATCCGGACCGACGCGAACCGCAAGGCGCTGATCGAATATCTGAAGACTTTGTGATTGGGACTTAGGGGCTTGGGGACTTAGGGACTTAGGGACTTGGGGAGGTGGGGCGGGGACGTGGGTGGACGACGTGACATTCCCCAAGCCAACCCTAGGTCCCCACGTCCCCACGTCCCCACGTCCCTCTAAGCCCTTAAGTGCTTAATCTGGGTCCCTATCGCTGAACCAATTCGATCCGTGCCCCCGACGGGCCCGCGACGTACGCGAAATAGATCGTCGTCTTGTTCGGCAACGGCAGTGGGCGCGGCTGCGTCTCCATCGTTGCGCCCTTGCCCGTCAGCTCCGCCACTTTCGCGTTGAGATCCTTCACCCGCCAACCGATGTGATCGATGGCGCGGCCGCGGGAAGGCGTGGCCTCGCCCTTCTGCACCAGAATCCACACCGTGCTGAACTCGGGCGCCGCATATTTGATTGCGTCCAGTTTGCCTTTGAGCGCCGTCCGTTCGCCGCCGAACTGCGTCAGCAGCCACTTGAAGGTGTCCTCGGGATTCGGCGCCCGCAGGTGCACGTGATGCAGCCCCAGCAGCTCGGGATCCTGCACGAGCTCCAGTCGGGTGCCCCATGGATCGACGGCGAACGCGATCTTGAAGAGCCCGGCGATGTCGCGAACCGGTCCTTCGAGCTTTACGCCCGCCGCTTCGAGCTCCTTCACCTTGGCGTCGAGATCGGGAAACGAGAAGCCGATGTGATCGACGGCGCCGCCCATGCTCGGCTGCGCGTTCTTCGAGTTGAGGAACATGAACCGCGTGGTCCCGTACATGATGCGGTTCGGCGCTTCCGGCTGATCCGCGCCGCCGATGTTTTTCATGTACCACTGGTAGGCCGCTGCCGGGTCCGGCACGTTGAGATGAATGTGATCGTACGGCAGCGTCTCGACGCTCTGCGCGGTGATTCGGGCCGGCGCACTGGCGGATGCCGTACGCGCGACGAACAGAACGATCGCAAACCAGCGAACAGCGGTGTTCACGTGCAGGCTCCCTTCGACAGTAGACGAGCCGTGGCTATCGCTTCAGGGTGACCTTCTGTACTCGCCAGTTGGTCATCTCGCCGATGAGCAGCTCGTTCTCGTTGCGGCAATCGATCGAGTTGGCCAGGCCGAACTGCTTGGGCAGCTTGCCTGCCGATCCGAATTTCCCGACCACCTTGCCATCGAGCGTGACCTTGTAGATCGCGGCGTCGTCCATGCCGTCGTCGTCGCCGGCGTGCGAGACGTACAGATACTGGGTCGCTCCGCGCGTCAGGCACATCGCGATTGGCGTGCCGATGTTGCTGAACTCGGACTTGAACGTCCCGTTCTCGTCGAACACCTGGATGCGCCTGTTGCCGGCGTCGGCAGCATACACGTTGCCCTGGGCGTCGATGGCGAGCGCCTTGATGCCCTCGAACTGACCGGGCCCCTTGCCAGTCGAACCCCAGTGCGCGAGGAACTTGCCGTCCTTGTCGAACTTGGCGATTCGATTGTTGGTGCCGATCCCGTCCGCGACGTAGACATTGCCGGTGCGATCCCAGGCGACGTCGGTTGGACGGCTGAAGCTCGAGCCCGGAACACCCGCGCCCGGCGGCCCGCCGCGGCCGCCACGCCCGGCCTGCGCGCCCGCAGCGCCCGGTGCTTCGCCGCGCCCGGCGCCCGGCGCCGCTGCTGCGCCCGCACCCGGCTCCGCGCCCCTACCGGTCGCACCTGGAGCCTGCGCCGCGCCCGGCGCACCTGGAGCAGCCGGCCCTCCCGGCGCGCCTCCGCGGCCTGCCCCCGGACGCACCGCAATCGTCTCCGGCTTTCTGCCGAGCACCAGAGCGACACGCCCCTCGGGATCGAACTTCACGACCTGATTCGCCGCCGCATCGATCGTCCACACGTTGTCCTGAGGATCGACACGCAGCCCGATCGCGGAGTTGAAGCCGTAGACATCCTGCCCCCACTCGCGAAGGTACTTGCCGCTTTGGTCGAACACGAAGAGCCGCGACCCGCCGCGCGAGAACGTGCGGTTGTCACCGAGGGTGGCGTACGGATGACCCGTGCGCGTGTAGACGAAGATCTGCCCCTTCGACGTGGCGCCGACGCCGGCGACCTCGCCAACGAAGATGTCGTTGGGTGTGCGCAGAAGATCCGCGTTCGTGTCGAACGCAATCTCCGGCACCGCGTTCTGCGCGAGGATCGAGACGCCGGTTGCAAGGACGGCGGCCGCGACAAAGCCCTGGACTGTGCGTGACATCGGCGCCTCCTACTGCTGACTCGTCGGCTTCATCGCCTGCGGCTTGAGCAGAATCTTCTGCGACCGCCAGTTGTTGATCTCGGCGGTGTAGATCACGTCGGGATCGCGGCAATCCATCTGATGAATCGTCGCGAACTCGCCGACCGCCTTGCCGCCGCGCCCGAACTTGCCGACGATCGTGCCGTCGAGCTCCATCTTGTAGACCTCGCCGGTGAACTCGGCGGCGGCAGCCGGCGCGCTGTCGGGCCACGAGTTGGATACGAAGAGGTACTGCTTGCCCGGATTTTTCGGGCCCGGTCCGCCCGAGACGCACACCGCCCAGGGATTACCGACGTTCGGGTAGTTGGCCTTCCAGTTGAGATCGTTGTCGAGCACCTGGACCCGCGCGTTGCCGCGATCGCCGACGTAGACGTTGCCCTGGAAGTCGGTCGCGATCGAGTGCGGCGTGCTGAACTGCAGGTTGCCGTTGCCGCGCGTGCCCACGGCCTTGATGAAGCGGCCGTTCTTGTCGTACTTGACCACGCGGGCGTCGAAGTAGCCGTCCGACACGAAGATGTTGCCCTGCTGATCGAACGCGACGTCAGTCTGCCGGCCGAAACGATACTTCGCGTTGCGGCCATGGAAGCTGCCGCCTCCAGGCATGTTCGACAGCATCGCCACCGGGTCCTCACGTCGGCCGATGGTCATCAGGACCCGGCCTTCGGGGCTGAATTTGATCAGCATGTCCGTGCCTTCGTCGACCGCCCAGACATTGTCCTGCGCGTCCACGCGGACCGAGTGGGCGAAGGCGAAGCCGTAGTTGTTGCGGCCGATCTCGCGCACGAAGCTGCCCTGCGGCGAATACTCGAAAAGACGCGTCTCGTAGGCGCGGTGGTAGATATAGATCGAGCCTTTCGAGCTCGTGGCGATCCCCATGTTCTCGCCGGTGTAGATGCCCGGCGGGTTCTTGAAGAAGTTCGCTACCGCCTCGTGCGGAATCACTGGAACGTTGGTGGCCGTGGCCCGTGATTGAGCCGCGAGTGGATGAAGGAGGAGCGGGATCGTGCCAGCGAGCACGATCGCGCCAAGAGACCATGTGACCGATCGCTTCATGGATGTCTCCGCACGGAAGGGCGAGTGGGTTCAGGAAACCGAGTACCGGCGCAATCTATCCGAGAGGCGTGCCCCATTCAAGGCCGGCGTGCGGCCCGGATGCGGGGCGCGGATGGCAACGAGCCGCTCCGCCCATGGAAGGACCGGGCGGTTCCATCAGTGCTCGGCTAGACTTTGCAGCGAGTGCCGTGGCTGTTTCTCCTCGCGTACACCAGTTCGGGCGTGGCTGGCCTCGTTTACGAGGTCACCTGGACCCGGCTGCTGACGCTCTACATCGGCCACACCACGGCCGCCGCCAGCGCCGTCGTTGCGGCGTTTCTTGGAGGCCTTGCCCTGGGCGCCGCCGGAGGGGGCGTGATCGCCTCGCGTCTGACGCCACGCCGCGCGCTTCAGACCTACGCTTTGCTCGAAATCGCCGTCGTCATCGCAGCCGTGCTGCTGCCGCTCGAGCTGCGCGCGTTTCGTCCGCTTCTGGAGTGGGCCTACAACAGCGGCGCGTCCGGGGTGCTGTTTCCCGCCGTGCGTCTTGCGTCGTGCCTTGCGATGGTCTGCGTGCCTGCCATCGCGCTTGGCGCGACGTTCCCGCTGGCCATCCGGTGGTATGCGAGCGGCTCGACCAGTCCTGAACAGCCGACAGCCCTCTTGTATTTTCTGAATACCGCGGGCGCCGCGGCTGGGGCGGTCCTCGCCGGCTTCGTGCTGATCCCTTCAATCGGGATGTCGGGCGCGACGTGGGTAGCCATGGCCGGCAGTGCGCTCGCCGGTGTCTGTGCGCTGGCGCTCGCGAGAACGGACGCGGCGGACCGCACGCCGCCGAATGCGGCTCGCGTCGGCGGCAAAGGACGCCGAGCCGCCAGGAAAACGAGCGAGCCGCGAATGCCCAGACCCTGGCTGGCCTCGGCCGTGCTGGGTCTCTCAGGATTTGCGGCGCTGGTTCACGAGATTGCGTGGACGCGCATTCTGGCGCTCCTGCTCGGTCCCACGATCTATGCCTTCGCGGCGACGCTCGCGGCCGTCATCACCGGCGTGGCGGTCGGGTCCGGACTCGCGACCGCAGTGATTCGGCGAACGCGGCATCCCGCCGTTTGGCTGACGGCGACACTGATCGGCGCGGCGGTCACGACCAGCGTGACCTTCTCGCTTGCCGGACAGGCGATTCCGCGGCTGATCGTGCAGCAGATGGCCGCGCCGACGGAGGCATCGCTCGGCGTGCTGCAACAGGCGCTCGTCGCGACGGCCATCCTGATCCTGCCGACCGCGATTTGCTCTGGCGCCGCGTTTCCGCTGGCGCTGGCGCTCGCGCGAGACGCCGAAGACTCGGCGGCGGGCCGGTTCGGACTCATCTACGCGGTCAACACGCTGGGCGCCGTGTCGGGATCGCTGCTCTCAGGGTTTGTCCTCATCCCGCTCCTCGGCCTTCAGAACACGCTGCGCGTTGTCAGTGCGAGCCTGATTGCGGCGGCGCTGGTCGTCGCGATTCGCGAGGCACTGTCGCGCCCGGCACGCATCGCCGGCTTCAGCGCGTCGGCCATTGCGGTGGCACTGCTCGTGTTGTCGCCGTCCTGGGATCGCGATCTGCTGGCGAGCGGCGCATATCTCTACGCGCCCTACGTCCCCAAGGACTTCGATCTCGAAGCGCTGCTCAAGGCCGGCACCCTGCTCTATTACCGCGAGGGCGCGTCGGCGACTGTCTCGGTCAAGCGTCTCACCGGCACAACCACGCTCGCGGTTGATGGGAAGACGGACGCGTCGAACCGAGGCGACATGCTCACCCAGAAGCTGGTGGCGCACCTGCCGCTGCTCCTGCACGACAACCCGCGCGAGGTCGGCATCATCGGGCTCGGCAGCGGCGTGACGGTCGGTGCGGCGCTCAGCCATCCGATTGCGCGCGCGGAGGTCATCGAGATCTCGCGCGAGGTCGTCGAGGCGTCGCAGTTCTTTCTGGCGGAGAACCATGCGGCGCTCGCCGATCCGCGAACGCGGCTGATCGTCGGCGACGGGCGCTCGCACCTGCTGCTCACACGCAAGAAGTACGACGTGATCGTCTCCGAGCCGTCGAACCCGTGGATCGCCGGCGTCGCCGCGCTGTTTACGCGCGAGTTCTTTCTCGCCGCGCGCGAGCGGCTCGCACCCGGCGGCGTGATTTGTCAATGGGCGAACGCGTACAACATCAGCGAGCGCGATCTGCGTTCGATCGTCGCCACTTTTCTGTCTGTGTTCCCTCACGGCACCGCCTGGCTCGTGGGAGCGGACGACGTGCTGCTGGTCGCTGGCGAGGGTGAGCTCGACAGCCGGCTGTCGAACATCGAGAAGCACTGGGGGAGATCGAATGCCGCCCGCGATCTCGCGGAGGTTGACGCGCGCGATCCGTTTTCCGTCCTGTCGCTCTTTGTCGGAGGGCCGCAAGAGCTGGCGCGCTACTCCTCGAACGCCGCAACGCTCACCGACGATACGATGACCCTCGAGTTCTCGGGCCCTCACGCGATTCGCGAGAGCAGCCCGGGTGCGAACGGCGCGGCGCTGCTCGAGCTCCTCGACTCCACGGCGGGGCCGGAGGTGCTGCGCCGCGCGCGCGCGTCGGCGACAGCCGCGAACTGGCGCAATCGTGGCGCAATGATGACGAGGCGCGATGCGCACAGCAGCGCCTACGACGACTACATGCAGGCGCTCACGCTCGACCCCACGGATGCGGCGGCCCTCGACGGACTGGTGCGATCGGCGACGCTCACCGGCCACGCAGGCGATGCGCTCGCGTGGATCAAGTCGCTCAC
This sequence comes from uncultured Acidobacteriota bacterium, assembly GCA_963807105.1. Taxonomy (GTDB): domain Bacteria; phylum Acidobacteriota; class Vicinamibacteria; order Vicinamibacterales; family UBA2999; genus DASPWV01. The sequence continues at coordinate 115,213 of CAWEAM010000010.1, forward strand.
TGCCGGAAGAACGGTGTCGGCCGAGATGCTGGTCGCGACCTCCAAGCTGCTTGCCGCCTCCGGCGCGCCGGGCGATGCGATCGAGGCCGCGCGTCAAGCCACTCGCGCGGCGCCTGCGTCCGCGGCGGGCTTCGCGCAGCTGGCGTCGCTCCACGCCGACGCCGGCGACGCGGCGCAGCTGGATGCGGCGATCGCGTCGCTGCGCGCCATTGCATCCGGCGCGCCGGCAACGGAGTACTACGCCGCAGTCTCGGCGTTCCTGCGCGGCGATGCCGCGGGCGCAGTGGCGATCGCGGAGCGTGCGATCGCGGCGCATCCGGATTACGCGCCGGTATACGACCTCGCCGGCGCCGCGCACACCAAGCTGGGGCAGCCGGACAAGGCGCGAGCGGCGTTCGAGGCGTCGCTGCGCTTCGATCCGCACGACAGCACGGCGTACACGAATCTCGGCTTGCTCGATCTCGCGGCAGGTCATCATGACGCCGCCGCACGGCACTTCGCGGAGGCGTTGTGGTTGGCGCCCGAATCCCCCACCGCGCGTGAAGGGTTGGCGCGGGCGAAGGGGGCAGGCTCGCGTTAAAGGGCCTGAGGTGCCTGGAGGCCCAAAGTGCTAGTGTCCCGGATCTGAGGTTCTGAAACGAATTCGCCGTGCCCCTCGGTACTTCGGGTACAAGGAGGCACGAATGGCCAAACGAGGACGCCCGACGGTTCGCGTGACGATCAGCCCCAGCGAGCGGACGGCACTCGAGCAATGGGCGCGGCGTCGGACGACGGCGCAGGGCCTGGCCCAGCGCGCGCAGATCGTCTTGGCGTGTGCGGCAGGACGATCGAATTCGGAAATCGCCGCCGAGTTGCGGATCACCCGGCAGACGGCGGGGCGCTGGCGTCGGCGCTTCGTGCAGAAGCGGCTCGGCGGGTTGGTGGACGAACCGCGATCGGGCGCCCCGCGCCGGATCACCGATGCGCAGGTGGAGCAGGTGATTACCGACACGTTGGAGAAAACGCCGCGGGATGCCACGCACTGGAGCACGCGCACGCTGGCGAAAGAGCGCGAGCTGAGTCACGCCACAGTCGGGCGCATCTGGCGGGCCTTCGGGCTGCAGCCCCATCGGAGTGAGACGTTCAAGCTCTCGCGCGATCCGCTGTTCATCGACAAAGTGCGGGACATCGTGGGGCTGTATCTCGCGCCCCCGGACCGCGCGCTCGTCTTGAGCGTCGACGAAAAGAGTCAGATCCAAGCGCTGGATCGCACGGCGCCCGTGCTGCCGATGACGTTCGGCTCGCCCGAGCGCCGCACCCACGACTACCGGCGTCATGGTACGACGTCGTTGTTCGCGGCGCTCGATGTGGCGACTGGGAAGGTGATCGGCGAGTGCCATCGACGCCATCGCAGTCAAGAGTTTCTGCAGTTCCTCGAGACGATCGAGGCGCGCATACCCGCGGACCTCGACGTCCATCTGATCCTCGACAACTACGGCACGCACAAGACGGCCCGCGTGCGCCGGTGGTTCGCCCGGCATCCGCGATTCCATCTGCACTTCACGCCGACGAGCGCGTCCTGGCTCAATCTGGTCGAACGCTGGTTCGCGCTGCTGAGCGAGAAGCAGATCAAGCGCGGCGCCCATCGGAGCGTCCGCGCCCTCGAGACCACCATTCGCGAGTACCTCGCGATCACCAACGAAGCGCCGACACCCTTCGTATGGACCAAAACCGCCGACGAGATCCTCGCCAAGGTGGCCGGATTTTGTCAGCGAATCTCTAACCCGGGACACTAGTGCTTGGTGCACAGCACCAGCACCAGCCGCAGGCTGCACCAAAGCACGTCGCACCAAAGCACTTCGCACTCGAGCACAGCGACATTCTGGACGGCGATGCAGTGGCGCGCGCGCTGCTGCATCAAAAGACGATCTGGCAGGTGCCTGGCGTCGCCGAGGGGGCGAGCGTGCTGGTGAGCTCGCACGCGCCAGAAACGAGCGCCATTCTCGTCCGCATGCGCTCGCGGCGGCCGTCGTCGCAGATGCCGCCCCTCGGTACGCTGATGCGCGACGACAAGGCGGTCGGCGCGATCGCCGAGTGGATCACACGAAGCTCTTGTCGTCAGCCGATGGACCGTAAAGAGCCGGCACCGTCGCGCCCATCAGGCGAAGGTAGACCGTCATCTGGCCGCGATGGTGGGCAAGGTGGTTCATCGTGTCGCGCATCATCACGTGGCGCGGTGTCTCCATGACCGTCTGGCCGCCGACCAGCAATCGCCATGGTTTCATGAGGTGTTCGTCGGTCGTGCTCTGGAGCGCCTGCCGGGCCCCGGCGACTGCCTTCTCGAGCCCCTTCACGAGATCGGCGCTCGTGCGCATCGGCTCTGGCTTGTAGCGCGGCCCGCTCGGTGGGTTCAGATCGAGCTCGTCCTGGTTGATGGCGAGCGCGAGCCACGACGGCATCGCCGCGACCATCTCGGTGAGATAGCCGAATGGCATCGACTTCTCGTGCGGCTTCCAGTCGTACTTGCCTTCCGGCACTTGCGCCAGCGCTTTGCGGCAGCGCTCCGACTCGCGATCGAGCTCGGACAGGAACAGTTCATTGATCTTCATGATCTGCCGAGGATATTGAAGTGTTCGGAGGGGCGCAAGCGGAGCCATACTGACGCATGCTGCGCACGCTCTTCGCGATGGTGTTGCTTGCCGCCAGCGGTTAAGCCGAACCGTCCAACGATTTCAGCGGCGTGTGGATCATCGACCCTGCGCGCAGCGATCCATCGGGCATCTACGGTCAGCTGCGGATTGTCACGCAATCGGCCGAGGCGAGCCGCGCGCCCTCATCGTCGAGACGATCAACCCGGCGGTGCCATGGGACGCCGACGGACTCGGGCGAGCTGACACTGAGGCTTTCGGTCGACGCGCAGCCGCTCGAAGCAATGTGCCTCAACGAGCGGGGTTCGCTCGTGGCGCTCATCTCGGGCCAGGGGGTCGGATCGCGACCGATGACCTGCGGCACAGTTTCGAACCTCAGGCTGCCGGCCGAAGCCATCCTCTACCACTGGCGGTAACGCAGGGTCGTCGCTTCTCAACACTGGAACGGTGCTTGCCACTGTCATCGTGGAGGCACTCATGGATTCACAGACGATGATGATCGCCGCAGTGATTGTGATCGCGGCCGTGCTCATCGGTGTCGCCGGGTGGTCGTACATGGCCAGGCAGCGGCGCCTGCAGCTCCGCGAACGGTTCGGTCCGGAATACGACCGAACGGTGAGCGCCGTCGGCGCGCCGGACAAGGCCGAGGCGCTTTTGAACGAGCGGCTGGCGCGCGTCCAGCGCTTCAAGCTCCGGCAGCTGTCGCGCGAGCAGGCGGACGCGTTCGGCCGCGAATGGCGCCGCGTGCAAGGCCGATTCGTGGACGATCCCAACGGAGCGGTCGACGAAGCCGATCGGCTGGTAACACAGGTGATGACGGCACGCGGCTACCCGCTCGAGGATTTCGATCGGCGCGCCGAGGACGTCTCGGTCGATCACCCGCAGGTGGTCGAGAACTATCGCATCGCACGAGCCTTGGTGGTGCGGCGGTCCCGCGGCGAAGCAGGCACCGAGGAGCTCCGTCAGGCCGTCGTCAACTACCGGGCGCTCTTCGACGAGCTGCTCGAGGTCCGCAACGTGCATGGCAGGAAGGCATCATGAGAGACCAGCAGAAACCAGTGTCGTCCAGAGACATTCCTGACGCGGCCTTTGCGCAACATGAGCAGCGGCGCGACGTGCCTCCGGCGGCTCAACCGCCAGCCGCAGCTGCGACGAGCGTTGCCGACGAACCGCGCTACGACTCGTTGTTCCCCAACGAAGAGACGGTCGGGTATCGGACACGCTGGGAGGCAATTCAAACCGGCTTCGTGGATCAACCCAGAAGCGCCGTGGAACAGGCGGACGCACTGGTGTCGGAGCTGCTCGGCAAGTTGACGGACGTGTTCGGACGTGAACGTACCACGCTCGAGCAGCAATGGCACAGGGGGCAGGACAACGTGTCAACCGAAGACTTGCGCGTCGCGCTGAGACGCTATCGCGCGTTTTTCGATCGGTTGCTCTCGATCTAGACGTCTTCGGGCGGCGCTGCGCGCCGTAGGCCTTCGGTGGGCCGTTTGGTGGGCGACGCTTCGCGTCATCGGACTCTTGCCCCGATTTCGGGCCTGCATCGATCCCACCGAAGGCCTGCCGGAGGCCCACGCAACGCGCGCGCACGAAGTCGCTTACGCGCGTAAGCGGGCAGTCCGGGCTTTGATCGTTGCCGCCAGCGATCGCTTGCGTTCGGCGTCGCGATCTTTCGCGGCGCCGGCCTCGCTCTCGAGCTCGTCGGCCACGGCATCGATCTGATCGAGCGCCGCCTTGTCGCGTGGCGCCCGGTCGAGCCGATCGAGCGCGCTCTTGACCGCGTTGGCGCGCGGCGGCGCCAGCGCCTTCGCCCGGTTGAGCTGATCCAGGTACGCGCGCGCGACGACCACCGTCGCCGGCCACTGCACCCTCGGCTGCTCCTGCGCGTTGAAGAGGTCGAACCGGACCTGCACCGCGGCATCGATCTCGTTCTGGGAGATGTGCTCGCTCGGCGTCAACCGGAACACGTCGATGCCGCGCGCGATCTCCGAGCCATAGATGTTGCCGTTGAACCAGTACGCCGACCAGTAGCCGCCGGTATACAGGTTCTTGGCATCGATCGGTCCGCGATCGAAGTAGGCGATCTCGATCGGCTTGGTCGCGTCGGTAAAGTCGAACACCGAGACGCCGCCCTGATACCAGCCCTGCACCATGATGTCGCGGCCCGGCACGGGAATGATCGAGCCGTTGTGCGCGACGCAATTTTCCTGGTCGGTCTGCGCCGCCGGAATCTTGTAGTAGCCGCCGAACTTCAGCTTGCGATCGACGATGTCGAAAATCGCGTCGGCGCCCCAGGTGGGGAGATCGGTGGCGCGGCAGCGCGGCCGCGTGCCGCCGCCCCACTCGTCGGTGAACACGATCTTGGTGCCGTCGTTGTTGAACGTTGCCGAGTGCCAGTAGGCGAAGTTCTTGTCCACGACATGATCGAGCCGCACCGGCTTCTCGGGATCGGAGATGTCCATCAGGATGCCGTTGCCCGAGCAGGCGCCAGCGGCAAGCCCGACTTCGGGGAACACGGTGATGTCGTGGCACTGATTGGTGAGCCGCGAGCTCTGCGTCCCTGGGCCATGATTGCCGCCCTGCCAGAGGCCCCCGAGCTTGCCCTCGTCCGCGAAGATGCGCGGACGATTGACGATCGCCGCTTTCTGCGGCGCGTTCACCGGCACCTTGATCACGTCGATGCTGAAGAGCGCGGTGTCGGGATCCTTTTCGTCGGCGACGCACCCCGAGAGCTCCTCGCCCGAGCGCACGCCGCCGGTGCCGGACCCATAGACGTAGATGTTTTCTTTGTCCTTCGGATTGGTGACGAGCGTGTGCGTATGCGAGCCGCGGCATGTCTGAACGGCGGCTACCTGCTTCGGTTTGCTCAGGTCGCTGATGTCGAAAATGCGCACGCCGCGAAACCGCTGCGCGCTCACCGGGGCCTGCACTCCCTGCGTGCCGCAATCGATGCGTCCGCGCGTCTGCTCGACCGACATGAACAGCAGATTTCCGTAAACCGACATGTCGCCCTGTCCGCCAGGGCAGACCACGGAAGACAGCAGGCGCGGCCGCCGCGGGTTCTCGACGTCGTAGACGTTGAACCCGTTGAAGTTGCCGAGAAACATGTGCGTGCCGCTGAAGGCGATGTCGGAGTTCGCGAAGTTGAGCCCGCCGCCACCGCCGCCGCGTCCACCGCGACCAGCCTGCCCGGCCTGGGCTGGGGCGGCACCAGGCGCTGCGCTGTCCTGAGCGGGTGGCTGCGCCGGAGTCGCGTTTGCCGCTGGAGCCTCTTCGGCGGCCTCGCGCTCGGGCGGCGACGCCTCGCCCATCGGAGATTTCGGATCGAAGAAACCAGCGGGCTTGGGCAGCGTTGCCACCAGCTCCATGTTCCGCGCGGCGATGCCCGCGTTGCTCATGCCGGGCTTGAGGCCCACGCGCGGATCGTCGGACCGGGGGGCGGCCGGCTTCTCCTGCGCGCCGCCCACCACCACCGCGACGAGCAGCGCCGCCGACACACACACCATCCTGACCAGCTGACGTTTCATTTCTGCAGCTCCTTGAGCATCATCGCCATGCGATCCATCTCCATCCGCTGATCGGCGACGACATCTGACGCAAATGCGTAGATGTCCGACTCCTGCGCCGCGCCGGCGGTTGCAAACAGCTCGTCCACCATGATCAGCGCGCCGCCGTGATGCTTGATCATGCCCTCGAGGAAGAGGCGATCGAACTCGACGCCCTTGGTGGCGGCGAGCGCCTTCATCTCGTCCGGTGTCAACATGCCCGGCATCAGCATGCCGGTGTGCTGCGCGTGCGGGCCAGGGATCTCCTGGCGCCGAGCGCGCAGCCAGTCTTCCATCATCTTGATCTCATCGAGCTGCGACACCTCGATGCGCAGCGCCATCTTTTTCATGTCGTCGCTGGCGGTGCGCGTCTTCAGCAAGTCGACCATCTCGATCGCCTGCGCATGGTGGCCGATCATGCCCTGCATGAACTTCACGTCCGCGGGCGTGAAGCCCACCTTGGAAAGATCGGCGGCCTGCGCCGGCTGGACGACTCGCCCCGACTCTCCTGGGGCGCCGGGCTGGATGATCGGCGGCGCGTCGGCCGCGGACGTTCCTCCCGCCGTTCGACACGCCGCGAAACCGGTGCTCAGCGCCAACAATATCGCCGTGAAACGCACAAAAAGCATCTTGCTCATGTGTGGGGAACCGTAACTCTGACTCCCGCCCTTCGGAGTCTGGGGAGATTGCTCTATTTTCCCGCTTTTGTGGACCCGTGCAAAGGCGGCGCGTAGCTTCGCCAGAGCAGCATCACGGCGTAGGCGCGCCACGGACGCCAGGCCTCGGCCCGACGCTCGAGCGCACGCGGAGTGCACCCGCCGGCGGCGCGCCGCAGAATCAGATCGCCGCTCGGGAAGGCGTCGCCGTCGTCGAACGCCCGCATCGCCACGTACTGGGCCGTCCAGTCGCCGATCCCAGGCAGCGCGCGCAGCTGCGCCATCGTCGCCGACTGCGTCCCGTGGGCACCAAGGACAATGGCGCCGGTGTGTGCCGCGTGCGCGAGCCGGCGGATCGTTTCGGCGCGGGAGGGCATCACGCCCGCGCGTTCGAGCGGCGCGTCGATCAGCTGCGCCGGCGAGGGAAAGAGACGAGTGACGTCAACCGCCGGCGGCGCGACCGCGTCGCCAAACATTGCCGCCACTCGGCCCGCGATGGTCGTCGCGGCGCGGACCGACACCTGCTGTCCGACGATGGCGCGCACCGCGAGCTCGAAGCCGTCCCACGCGCCAGGCGTCCGGATACCAGGATGAGCGCGCAGCGCTCGTCGCAGCAACGGATCGCGGGCGAGACGCTCGTGAATCGCCGCCGGATTCGCGTCGACGTCGAACATCCGGCGCACGCGTTCGCGAATCGCGGGCGTGTGACGCCTGTCGATACCGCTGACCTCGAGGCGGAGGGCGGACCGATGAGGCTCGTCGCGGACCTCGATCGTCCCGTTCTCGCCGTCGAGCGTAATTGTCCGCCGGTAGACGCCGCGGCCGCCGACTTGCTCGACCGCTGGCGTCGCCCTGGCTGCCAGGAACGCGCACACGCCGTCCCAGTCGTAGGGCCGCTTGTAAGCGAGGTGAAATCGTGCGAAATCAGGCACAGCCGAGACGTCGGGTTCCTGTCGAGAATAGCTCGTCGGGCGGCCACGCCATTCGGGCGCGAAATTTGTTCCATTCCGAGCCCGACGGGTTTAGCATCCCGCAGTACACCCGGGAGGCCACATGTCTCACAGCGCCGGACTGAATCGCCGCGTGTTCCTCCGAAACGCCGGGCTCACCGCCCTCGTTGGAGCCGCCGGATCGCGAACGCCGCTCGTCAGCGCCGCCGGGCACCATGCGCTGCCGCCGGACAACGGCAAGTACGACTTCGATACGGTCTACAACCGCATCGGCACGAACTGCACCAAGTGGGACCGGCAGCTGAATCTCTACGGCAAGGGCAGCATCGACGTCGGCATGGGCATCGCCGACCTCGACTTCCAGGTACCGCCGTGCATCACCAAGGCGCTGACGGCGCGCATTCAGCACGAGAACTGGGGCTACCTCGACTCGACCCGTCCGTTCATTGAGTCGGTTGTCGCCTGGAACAAGAAACGATACGGCCTCGACATCGATCCTGACACCGTGGTGATGTCGGAAGGCGTGCATCCGTCGCTGATCGCCGCCATTCAGACGTTCTCGCCGCCGGGCAGCAAGGTGTTGCTGGTGACGCCGACCTACAACGGTTTCTATTCCGATCTGACGTTTACGCGGACGAAAGCGGAAGAGAGCCCGTTGAAGCTGGTGAACGGCCGCTACTCGATCGACTTTGAAGACTTCGAGCGGCGCATCAGCCACGATACCAATTCATTCATCCTGTGCAACCCGCAGAACCCGACCGGCAATTGCTGGTCGGCGGAGGATCTCACGCGGCTCGGCGAGATCTGCCTTCGCCGGCGGGTCGTGGTCCTGGCCGACGAGATCCACTGCGATTTCGTGACGAAGGGACAGAAGTACACGCCCTTCAGCAGCTTGCCGAACAAGGCCATTGTCGACAACAGCCTCACTTTCAAGGCGGCGAGCAAGACATTTGGTCTCGCGGCGATGAAGACAGCGTGGTTCTTCTCCAGCAATCCGGAACTGCTTGCGCGGGTGAAGGCCAATCACCGGCCCGACATCTCGACCTTGGGTCTCATTGCCAGTCAAGCGTCGTACACGCCCGAAGGCGAAGCGTGGCTCGACCAGCTGTTGCCGTACCTCGACGCGACCCATGAGTTCGTCGAGTCGTACGTGCGGGCCAACATCCCGATGGTCAAAGTCGCCAAGCCGCAGGGCACGTATCTCTCGTGGCTCGACATGACGGAGCTGTCGAACCGAATCGGCACGAAGCAGATGGCCGCCGAAGCGAACAGCAAGAACCCGTCAGGCCCGCCGGTGACTCCCGAGACGATGTTGGAGCGGTGGCTGGTCAAGAACGCGCGCATTCATCTCAATCAGGGCGCGTCGTACGGCCGCGGCGGCGAGGGTCATATGCGGATGAACATCGGCACGTCGAGGAAGCTCGTGGAGCTGGCCCTGAAGAACCTCGCGGAGGCCACGCGAAAGACGTAGCCACTGAGGGCTTAGAGGGTATCGGCCGCAGAAGACACAGAAACCACCGGTCAGCCACGGCATTTCTGTGCTTCTGCGTTTCAGTGGCCGATCCTTCGGCGCTGTCGGTGGCGGCGTCGCCTTCTACGGCGCTATCTCAGCACCTGTTCCACGTCCTCCCCATGCGACATCATCTGTCGCAGCACCATGTCGTAATACACGCCGCGCAGATCCATCAGCTCGTCGTGCCTACCGCGCTCGACGATGCGGCCGTCGTCCATGAGGAGAATGACGTCGGCGCGGCGGACAGTGGACAGGCGGTGCGCGATGACGAACGTCGTGCGCCCGGCGAGGAGCGCGCTCATCGACGCCTGAATGAGCTGCTCGCTCTCGGTATCGAGGTTGCTCGTTGCCTCGTCCAGGATCAGAATCTGCGGTGACGCGAGGATGGCGCGGGCAATCGCGAGGCGCTGCTGCTGGCCGCCCGAGAGCTTCACGCCGCGCTCGCCGATGAACGTGTCGTAGCCTTCCGGCAGCTTGACGATGAACTCGTGCGCGTTGGCGCGGCGCGCGGCGTCCTCGATCTCCGCCTCGCCGGCGTGGTGGCGCGCGTAGCCGATGTTGTCGCGCACCGAACCGTCGAAGAGAAACACGTCCTGCTGCACGATCGCGAGCAGGCCCCGGTACGAGCGTACCCGGTAGTCGCGGATGTCCGTTCCGTTGACGAGGATGCGGCCGCGCGTCGGATCGTGGAATCGCGCGACGAGATCGGTCACGGTGGTCTTTCCCGCCCCGCTGCGTCCGACGAGCGCGACGACGGTACCGCCCGGCACCGTGACGCTGAAATCGCGCACCACCGGTCGGTCCTCGCGGTACTCGAACTCGACGTGCTCGAATCTGATCTCGTCGACAATCGGCGGCGCGGCGCGGGCGTCGGGCTTGTTCGGCTTGTCCCTCTCCATGCCCAGCACTTCGAACACCCGCTCCATGGCGGCCAGTGATCGTTGCAGCTCTGAGAACGAGTTGACGATATTCCACACCGGGTTCAGCAGCAGGAACGTGTACCACTGGAACGCCATGATGTCGCCGATCGACGCGCGGCCGGTAACGTAGAGCCTCCCGCCGTACCAAACGATCACGACGTTGACGCTGGAGACGAGCAGCCCCCACGCCATCCACAGCAGCAGCTCGCGCCGTTCGGCAAAGAGCTCCTTGCGCAGCACCGAGTGGCGGCCCAGCATGTAGACGGAGAGCTCGAGCAGCTCGCGGCCGAACGCGCGCACCACGCGAATGCCCGAAAAGGTCTCGCCGACGCGGCCGTCGATGACCTCCGCGTCCTTGCGAATCGCGCGGTAGATCGGCCGGATTCGCCGCGCAAAGATGAGGCTCATGATCATGGCGCCAGGAACGATGGCCAGCGCCATCAGCGCCAGACGCCAGTTGAGCGTGAGCAGGATCACGATGGCGATGAGCAGCCGGACGACGGAGATCGACGGCGAGAGCACGGCCATCTGCAGCAGCCCGGTGGTGGTGTCGACGTCGCCGGTCAGGCGCGAGAGGATTCCGCCGGTCTTCATGTCCCAGAGCGACCGCAGCGGGAGGTGCAGCAGCTGCTCGAAGATCGATCGCCGGAGCGAGAGCATCACGCGAACGTTCAGCTGGCGCTGGCGGTAATCCTTGGTCACGGTAACCAGGCTTGCCAACACCACTACGGCGATGAACGCGGCGCCGGCCAGGTTCAACCATCGCAGGCGGGCGGTGGCATCGAAGCCATCGTTGAGCAGCACTCGATCGACGATGAAGCGCATGAACAACGGTTCGACCATCTGGAGGCCGGCCGAGACGAGCGCCAGGACAAAAACAACGGCAAACGCGAAGCGATGCGGCCACAGCCAATTGACGTAGTCGCGCAGGTATCCGCGGTCCGTCGGCTGCGGTTCGGCCTTGCCATCCTTGTCCACGTCTTGCGGCGTACCGTCGTCCAGCCGGCGCGCCCGGTAGTCGTGAACGAACTGGTGGTAGCGCTGACGCGATGATCGCGGTGGCTTCATGGCAAGCGACGCTTGTCGTACTGCTCTAGCCGAGTGGACTGTATACGCCAACGGTACTAGCCACTGAAAGGTCGGGACCGATCGCAGGGCCGCGACAACGGAGCGCCGCCCGGCCTTGATTCACTCGGTACGCCCCACTAGATATACCGGACCCAGCGTGGTTCGCCACGAGCTTTTCGCGCCGCATACCACCGGCACGGCCAGTAGAGCACCGCAATCACGATCGCGAATACGAGATAGAGGAGCGGCAGGCTCCACACGTAACCTGGCGGCGCCGGCGACGGCATCATCGGGTGGTTCTCGAAGAGCCAGGCGTTGACGCGTCCCTCACGCACCAGCGAGACGATCATCGCCGTCAGGTGAATGACCGGGATGTGAAGCAGGTAGTAGAACATCGGGACGCGGCCAAAGACGGCGAGCACGTCGGCGACGCGGCCGCCGGCGCGGTCGGCGAGCGGCAGCACCGCAATCGTCGGTCCCAGCGTCATCAGCAGGAAGAGAAGCGACGCCGGATACTTCGCCGTATTCAGGAATTGAAAGAGTGCCGGCGCGCCGCCCGCGGCGCTCCACGGCTGCGGGTCGCGTACCCGTTGAACGCGCGAAGAAGGACGAAGAGGACGATGGCCGCGCCACCGATCATCAGGCACCAGCGATCGCGCTCCGGGCGCTCGCGCACGCAGATCGCTCCAAACGCGTAACCTGCCGCCATCACGCCAATCCACGGCACGATGGAGTAGAGCACGGCGATGAGCGGACCGTCAGCGCCAAGTTCGTGGAGACCGCCGAAATAGACGAACTTCAACGGCAGGCCGCCCGACTCCTGCCAGGCCTCCCGCGTCTGCGCCGGCACGAGATCGATGACGTTGTGCCCGGCGATGATGACGAGACCAATGGCCGCGATCTGTGGAGTGGGCAGAAAGACCATCGCGCCCAGCAGCATCATGCAGATGCCGAGCATCCAGATCACGCCGGCCAGGATGTAATGCGCGTAGTCGAGATTGAACGTCCAGCAGAGCCGGATGATCGTCAGCTCGAGAAGCACGAGGATCAACCCGCGCGTGACCAGATAGCGCGCGAGCGGCGCGAGTGAGGCGAAGCGGCGGCCGTAGAGAAAGGCGCTGGTGCCTGCGAGAAAGACAAACGCCGGCGCGCAAAAGTGCGTGATCCAGCGCGTGAAGAAGACACCGGCGGTCGGTCCTCCGGCGGGCACGCCGGCGTAGACGCGCACGTGGTCGATCGCCATCAGGACCATCACGATCCCGCGCACGATGTCGATCGATCGCAGCCGGCTCGGCGCCCCCACGGCGTCAAAGAATCGCCGCGCCGGACGTCCACGGGCAACCGCGAATACGCCAGCGGCATCGCTACTGACGCGAACGGCGCGGCCGTTGCGCGGCGACGCGCGCTCGCGATAGCGTTCGCGCGTGCCCTTCGTTGCGCGCGTCCGGCCGTGGATGCTGGTGTCGGCGGCGTGGATTGGTCCCGCCGTTTTCGGCGCGCTCAACGCGGTGATGCAGCCGCGGCTGTGGGGCGATCGTCCGGCGTCGCTCGCGTCGGTGCTGTTCGTCAGTCTCGACTGGTTCATCTATGCGGCGCTCACGCCCGGCGTGTTTGCCGTGTCGCAGCGCTGGCCGCTGGCGCGGCCGCGACTGACCCGTCACGCCGTTTTCCACCTGCTCGTCTCGTTAATCTTCTGCGCGGCGTGGGCCGCCGCCGGCACGCTTCTCCGCGCGATTCTCGAACCGCAATCGCTCTCGAGCGGCGTGTGGATCAACTTCGCGAGCTGGTTGTTCACGACGTTCCCGTTCGGCATCTCCGTTTACCTTGCGGTCGTCGGCATCGAGCATGCCATCCGTTACTTCGACGAGGCGCGCGATCGCGAACTGCAGGTGGCGCGGCTGTCGGAGCAGCTGTCCGGCGCCCGGTTTGCCGCGCTGCAGGCGCAGCTCAATCCGCACTTCCTGTTCAACACCCTGAACACGATCGCGGTGCTGGTGCGCGACAACGATCGCGCACGCGCCGTCCGCATCGTCGAGCAGCTCAGCGATGTGTTGCGGCGAACCCTGAGCCGGCATCGTGCGAACGAAGTCCGTCTCGCTGAAGAGCTCGAGCTGGTGCGCCAATATCTCGCGATCGAACAGGCGCGCTTCTCCGATCGTCTGCAGGCGATCTTCGAGATAGACGCCGGCGTCATGGCGGCGGCCGTGCCGAGCTTTGCCATCCAGCATCTCGTGGAAAACGCGATTCGCCACGGGATTGCGCCGCAATCGGACGCCGGACAGGTCGCCGTCACGGCCCGGCGTGTCCGCGATCAACGCGAAGTGACGGTGGCTGACGACGGCGCCGGCATTGATGTGGCAGCGGCCTGGCCGAGAGGCCGCGGACTCGACAACACGCGGGAGCGCCTCCGATCGCTCTACGCCGATCGAGCATCGCTGACGATCGCGCGCTCGCCGACGCGTGGAACAGTGGCGATACTGCGCGTACCATACCGGGAGTTGCTGACGGAGAACGACGATGACGAACGCTGAATGGCGGGTTCTCGTCGCCGACGACGAGCCGGCGGCGCGGCTGGGGGTGCGGCAGTTGCTCGCCGCGTATCCTCGATTCGGGGTAGTCGGCGAGTGCCGCAACGGCGCGGAAGTGCTCGCCTCGCTCGATCGTCTCAATCCGGACGTCGTTTTTCTCGACGTGCAGATGCCGGGCGTCGACGGGTTCGACGTGATCCGCAAGCGGACGCCGGAGCGCATGCCGGCCGTCGTCTTTCTCACCGCCTACGACGAGTTTGCGCTGCGCGCCTTCGAGGCACAGGCGCTCCACTACCTCGTCAAGCCGGTGAGCGAGGAGCGCTTTGCGACGACGATGAAGCGGCTGACGCGACAGCTTGAGTCGTCCACCGGCCGGGAGCCGGCGATTGTCGTGCCGACCACGCGCGGCGCCGTCGTCGTTCCGCTGCGCGACGTGGACTGGATCGAGGCGGCGGACAACTACGCGCGCGTCTGGAGCGGCGGCCGCAGCTATCTGCTGCGCGAGCCGCTTCGCGCGCTCGAGCCTCGCGTCCGCGGCGACGGCTTCGTCCGCGCCCATCGCCGCGCGCTCGTGCCGATTGGCAAAGTCACGGCGCTGCAGTGGATGCCTCACGGAGAGCTGGTCGCGGTACTGGTCAACGGCGTCCGCGTGCGCGTCTCTCGGCGCCAGCGCCCGGCGTTCGCGGCCGCGGTGCGGTCGCGATCGATTTGATTCGGTTAGCAATCGCTCCGCGAACCAAACGTCAACGCAAGTGCATTGAGGCTTAAAGAAGGAGCGCCTCGACGCGGTGCGCGCGGACTGCGTCGTCGCACGACGACCAGACGAACACGGTAAAGCGCCGGTCCTGCGACGCGACGAGCGCAATCGAGTCCTGCTGGTCGTGAACGAACTGCGCGGCCGACAGATGTCGCGTGCCGCCCAGCTGCGGTGCGGTGACGATTGCCGGCGTCGCACCCTCGACCGGCTCCGTCATCGTGACCTGCTCGACGCCCGACGAATCGCGCCGGCGCGTGATCTTCGCGCCGAACGCCAGAAGATCGTACGTATCGGTGATGATCGTCGCGCCGTCGGCGGCGGTGAGGCCGGCGACTGCGTCGACGGTGTCGCGCAGCGCCTCCTGCCAGGGCAAGTCGTTCTCGTCGGTGTGCCCCAGGAGCGCAGACAGACCACGGTAGGGCGGCGCCACCGCGTAGGAAATCGGCTGCACAATCGACTCCATCCAGCTCGCGCTCCCGCTCGGGACGATGAGGAGCGATCCACCGCGATGGTGGGCGCGCATCGAGACGGCCAGCTGGATCAGCACGTTGACCGACCCCGATCCGGTCGGTGAATCGACGCCGAGAAGCGAGCTCAGGAGCATGGGACAGCCGGGGGCGCTCCGTGCCGCTTCGTCCACGATCTTGTACATGTCGCCCTCGAGTACTGCGACGTTGACGTACTTCGCCGCACGCTCGCCGCGCGCATGCTTGATCACCAGCAGGCCCGGCTCGACGACCTCCAGGACGAACGAGAACGTCGGCGTCGTTCGCGTCGTTCCCCAGATCTCGAGCGCGTCGCCGCGCGGCCAGACGCCGAGATGAATCCCCGGGCGCTCGACGACCGGCGCCACCTTGGCGAGCACGCTCGGAGAGAGCGGCAGCGGGTACTCGAAGCGGAGCGGATAGGTGTCGTTGTCGGGCGGGAGAAAGGCCAGCGAGATCTTCGGAACGTACCCTTCTTCACGGCGGAGCGACGCCCAGAAGGCGGCGTCGATCATCGATTCGATCGTTGCCGAATCGGGCACTGGCGCCGCCTCGCCAACCAGGTCGCGATGACGGGCGAAATGCGCGTGGACGCGCGCAGCGACGAGCCGTGCGGCCGGGTAGGGAGCGTCGGAAGCCACGCAGTTCAGTATTACAGGTCCGCGCGGCTCTGCCGCAGCGCGCGAGCACGCGAACCGGTGCCTATTCGGTCCGCAGCGCTTCCACCGGCGCCACACGCGTGCCGCGGCGCGCCGGCACGTAGGACGCGAACATCGCCACCCCCGTGAGCATCAGTGCGGTGAGCGCAAACGTCGCTGGATCGAGCGCGTTCGTGTCGAAGAGGAGCGTCTCCAGCACTCGCGTGAGCGCCGCCGCCACGATCAAGCCCGCCGCCACGCCGCCGGCAACCAGCCGCAGCGCCTGGCCGAACACCATGCGGAACACCGACTGCGGCGTCGCGCCCAGCGCCATCCGCACGCCGATCTCCTGGGTGCGCTGACCCACCGAATAGGCGATCACGCCGTAGACGCCCACTGCCGCCAGCACCAGAGCGATGCTCGCGAAGACCGTGAGCAGTGTCGCGATCACGCGCGGGCGCGCGAGCGTCGCGTCCACGACTTCGACCATCGAGCGTTGGTCCGCCAGTGGCAACTCGGGATCGATCGAACGCACGGCCGCGCCAACGCCGCCGACGAGCGACATGGGGTCGATATCGGTTCGCACGACGAAAGTCATCGACCCGAGGGCGAGCTGGGGATGCGGGATGTAGACCGCCGGACGAATGTCGTCCTGCAGCGTCGACATCTTGATGTCGCCCACGACGCCGACGATTTCGTACGGGCCGCGCTCGACGTTGCCCACGTTCACATGGATGCGCTTGCCCAGTGGGTTCTCGCCCTTCAAGTGCCGGTTGACGAGTGTCTGGTTGACGATCGCCACGCGTGGCGTGTCGCCGCGGTCCGCAAGCGAGAAGTCGCGGCCGGCGACCTGCGGGATGCCCATCGTGCGGAAGAACTCGGGCGTGACCGGCCGGACGTCGGTGGTCGGCATCTGCCCTGGCGGAGGCTCGGGCTGGCCGGCGGCCCAGAAGCTCGTGCCAATCCCGGGACCCGACATCGGCAGGAACGTCACGCCCGCGGCGCCGCGGACGCGCGGAATTGCCTTCATCTTGTCGATCGCATCCACGAAGAAGCGCGCGATCTGCGCGTCCTCCTGATACCGCACGCCTGGAAGCTGGACGCGCGCCGTGAGCAGGCCGTCGGCGCGGAAGCCCGTGCAGCCTCATGAAGCTCCGGATGAGCAGTCCTGCGCCGGCGAGCAGCACCAGCGACAGCGCAACCTCGGCGACGACGAGCGCCGCGAGCGCACGCCGTGAACGAGGCCCGCCACCGTGCCGCCCGCCTTCGCGCAGCGAGTCGTTCACGTTGTGCGACGAGATGAGCGCGGGGACGAACCCGAACAGCACGCCTGTGCCGACTGCGAGCAATAACGTGAAGGCGAGAACCGGCAGGTCGAGCGCCACTTGATCGAGCCGTGGCACGGGGATTCGATCGGCGACGAGCGCGAGCAGCCCCGCGTGAAACGCATATGCCAGCGCGAGTCCGGCCGCCCCACCTGCGGCGCCGAGCAGGAGGTTTTCGGTGAGTAGCTGGCGAATCAGCCGCCAGCGTCCGGCGCCGAGCGCCGACCGCAGCCCGATTTCGCGCTGACGCACAGTGCTCCGCGCGAGCAGGAGATTCGCGACGTTGACGCAGGCGATGAGCAGCACGAGCCCCACAGCGCCCATCAGTACCCCGAGCGCCGGCCGGATCTGCTCCACCGTCTGCTCGTGAATCGGCACCAACGTGACCGACCAGTTGGTGTTGCGCTGGGGGAATTCGATGGCGAGCTGGTCGGCGATGTTCCGCATGTCGGCGGCGGCCTGCTCCAGCGAGACGCCGTCGCGCAAACGCGCGATGCCCCGCGCCCGGGCGCCGATCGCATCCGCTCCATCGTCCATCCGTAGGGCATGAGGAAATCAGCCTTCTGGCCTTCGATGGTGAACCCTGGCGGCATGATGCCGACCACCGTCCGCGGCCGCCCGTTGGCGTTGATCGTCGAACCGATGACGTCTGACCGGCCGGCGAGCCGCGACTGCCAGAATTCTTGTGTGATGACGATGACGAGATCGTTGCCCGCTTCGTCTTCGGCCGCGGTGTAACCGCGTCCGATCGCCGGCTGGACACCCAGGATCTGGAAGATGTCGGATGATGCCGAGAGGCCCGCCACTTCCTGCGGCTCGCCGTTGATCGTCAGGTTGAGACGCGCCGGGCCCACCATTCCGAGGTGCTCGAACGACCGGTTGCGAGCACGCTATTCCACGAAGTTGGCCGGACCGATGACGTTGCGTGCACGATTGCGCACCGCGTTGCTCTCCCACACGGCGACGATGCGATCGGGTCGGCGTAGGGCAGCGGCTTCAGCATCACGCCGCGGACCACGCTGAAGATCGCCGAGGTGGCGCCGATGCCGAGCGCGAGCGCAATCACAGCAGGAACGGTGAAGCGCGGCGCCCGCAGAAACGATCGAACGGCAACGCGGAGGCCCTGGATGAAGGTAGCCATCAGGCCAGATTAGACGATTGCACGATCCTGCAGGTTGTAACGACCCCGGACCTTGACAATGGCTGACGCTTGGTTGAACGTTGCTGATAGACGATGATCACTCCGGAAGGACTCTTTGGTACAGCGGCGACGGCTCCGCCCAGAATTCCCACCAATTCCTTGATCACAGCGATGCTCGACTGTGGCGTCGGCATCAGCGATCTGGTGTTTTCTCCGGGACGACCGCCGCAGGTGGAACAGCACGGCCACCTCGTCGGCGTGCAGCTGCCGGAGCTGCCCATGCTTCGCGTCGAGGACACCTCGCGGATCGCGGCCGACCTGATCAGCGGCGGCGAGCAGACGCTGCGGACGCTGTACGAAACCGGTGCGTGCGACTTGTCCTACTCCCTGCCGGAACGCTCGCGCTTCCGGGTCAACATCTTCAAGCAGCGCGGCAGCTACGCCATCGTGATGCGCGTCATCGCCATCGACATCCCGACGCTGAGCCAGTTGAACCTGCCCAAGTCGCTCACCAACATCGCGCTCCTCAAGAACGGCATCGTCCTCGTCACCGGACCGACCGGATCGGGCAAGTCATCGACGCTCGCGGCGATCATCGATCTGATCAACGAGACGCGCGCCGATCACATCGTGACGATCGAGGACCCGATCGAGTTCCTCCATCGACACAAGAAAGGCACTGTGCACCAGCGCGAGCTCCACAGCGACACCCCCACGTTCTCGGCGGCGTTGCGCGCGGCGCTGCGGCAGGCGCCGAAGGTCATTCTCGTCGGTGAGATGCGCGATCGCGAGACGATCGAGATCGCCCTCACGGCAGCCGAAACCGGGCACCTGGTGCTTTCGACGCTCCACACCATCGACGCCTCCAAAACCGTCGAGCGCATCGTCGGCGCGTTCGACACGGCGGATCAACTCGCCGTACGCACGCGGCTCGCAGCCTCGTTCAGATACTTCATCTCTCAACGGCTGATTCCCAAGGCGGGCGGCGGCCGGATGGCGATCCTCGAGATGCTGAAGTCCACGCTGCGGACCCGCGAGTACATCGAGCGCGGCGACGCCGAAGGGCGCACGCTGCTCGACGCGATGCGCGACGGCGAGCTCGACGGCATGCAGCACTTCGATGGCGAGCTCGAGAAACTCGTTCGCGCCCGCGTCATTCCTCAGTCCACGGCCTACCTCTACGCGACCAACCCCGGCAATCTTCGCGTCCATCTCGCCGACGTGCCGGACGAAGATTCGATAATCACTCGCTGACACCTTTGTCAGGTGCCTGGGGGTGCCTCAGGTGCCTGCGTGCTTGGTGCTCAGGTGCTAGGTGCTGGGCGCTCAGGTGCCTATGCGCCGCGGTGCCGAGATCGACGCCCCTGTTTGATGTAGTAGTAACTACTATAGTGTTCGGTAAACTATTCAGCATGAGGACTCGTCCAATGTCTTCAGTGCTGTCAGATCTCGCGTTCCACATCCTGCTCGCGCTCGGGGAGGGGCCGTCGCATGGCTATGCCATCGGCAAGGACGTCGAGGGGCGCTCCGGCGGTCGGCTGGATCCTACGACTGGCGCGCTCTATCAGGCGCTGCGCCGGCTCACCGAGGACGGGCTGGTCGCCTCGGCCGACGGCCCGCAAGGCGCCGATCCGCGGCGCAAGTATTTCTCGCTGACCGCGCACGGGCGTCGGGCCGCGGCCGCCGAAGCGGAGCGCCTGAATGCGCTGGTGCGCACCGCGCGCAAGCGCAAGCTATTTCCGCAGCGGGCGTAACGGGGATGTCCATCCACCGCTGGCTCCTCGGCCGATGCGACGACGTGATGCGGCGCGAGTTTGCCGCCGCCGTCGAAGAGACCCTGGCGCGCCGCCTCCAGGAGGCACGCGCCGCCGGGACGATGCGGCACTGCTATGTCTGGTGCCGCGAACTGGCCGGACTCGCGGCGCTGGTCGTGGAGGAACGCTGGGGTTCGCGGACCCGCGCCAAACGACACCGCACGCGGCAGCTCAAAAACGACAAGGCGGCAACCATGGACGGCATCGCGCAGGAGATTACGCACGCCGCTCGCCGGCTCTGGCGCAGTCCCGCGTTCACGCTCGCTTCGGTGGTGACGCTCGCGCTCGCCATTGGCGCCAACGCGACGATCTTCGCCGTGCTCGAGCGCGTCGTGCTGAACCCGCTTCCATACCCGGAATCGGATCGGCTGATCGAGATCGATCACGGCGCCGAACGGCTCAACGTCGGCGCCGGCATGGGCACGACAGCTGGCTTGCACTTCCATTATGCCGAGCGCGCCCGTCGGCTCGAGTCGATCGCGCTCTACCGGTCGGAGGACATCACCGTCATCAGCGGTGGCGAACCGGAGCGTCTTCGCGTCACGCGCGCGACACCGTCGCTCGGCTCGGTGCTGAAAGTGCCGCCGGCCGCCGGTCGCTGGTTCAGTGACGCCGAAGGGGTTCCTGGCGCCGAGCAGACAGTGGTCCTGTCGCACGGCTTCTGGACACGCCGCTTCGGCCAGAATCCCAATGCTGTCGGCCAGTCGATTGCGATAGGCGGCGTCAGCGCGCGGATCGTCGGGGTGATGCGGTCGTCGTTTGCCTTTCCCGATCCGCGCGTCGAGATCTGGATGCCGATGCAAATCGCGCGCGTCGATGGTTTCGGGCTTTGGAACTATCAGAGCGTGGCGCGGCTGCGCGACGGCGTCGCGTTTGCCGACGCGCGGACCGAGCTCACCAGCCTGATCGCGGATCTGCCTGCCGCCTATCCAAACGATCTCCTCGCCAGCGGCAACGCGCAGGCCAGGATCGTCTTCTCTGGAAGAACGCTCAAGCAGGCGACGATTGGCGGCGTCACCCGCGCGCTCTGGGTATTTCTTGGGTCGGTCGCGGTCGTCCTTCTCGTGGCGTGCGGCAACGTGGCCAACCTGTTTCTGGTGCGGTCGGAAGCGCGCCAGCGAGAGGTCGCGGTGCGCCGCGCGCTTGGCGCCAGCCGCACACGCATGGCGCGCTACTTCCTCACCGAAAGTCTGCTGTTGTCGCTGGCGGCCGGCGTCATCGGCCTCGGCCTCGCATGGGGAGCAGTGCGGCTGCTGGTCGTGCTCGGGCCGGCGACCTTGCCGCGCATTCACGAAATTCGGCTCGACGAAGTCGTGCTGGCGTTTACGGTGGGCGTCAGCATGCTCGCAGCACTCCTCTTTGGCGCGGTGCCGATGTGGCGCGGCCTCGAGCTGGCGCGCACGCTCAATGAGAGCGGCCGCAGCAACACCGCGACACGCAGCCGCAAGATGCTGCGCCACGTGTTGATGGGCGCACAGGTGGCGCTGGCGCTGATTCTGCTCGTCGCCTCAGGCCTCATCGTTCGCAGCTTCCAGAACCTGCGCGCGGCCGATCCGGGGTTCGACGGCTCGTCCACGCTCACCTTCAGCATTGGATTGGGCGATCGCGATTATCCGAGCAAGGACGCCGCACTCGCGGCGCACCAGAAGATTCTGGATGGTCTCTCGGCGCTGCCCGGCGTCACAGCTGTTTCGGCAGTGTCGTGCTTGCCGCTCGCGGGCGGCTGCTCCGGCAATACGCTTCGCGTCGAAGGCAGGCCGTTCGACATCAACTCCGGCCGTGCGCAACCTGTGGCAATGTTTCGCGCGGTGGCTGGCGGCTACTTCGAGACGATGGGCATTCGCCTGCTCCGCGGCCGGACGATCGACCGCCGCGACGTGGATCGCAGTGCGCCGGTTGCCGTCGTCAGCGCGTCGCTCGCCCGGCGCTTCTTCCCAGGTGAGGATCCGATCGGCCGCCGCGTCGCATCGAACACTGCTCCGGCGCAGCCTGGCGGCCGGCCCAGCTTGTCGTGGCTGGAGATTGTCGGCGTGGTCGCCGACACTCCGGTGCGGGCGCTCGTCGAACCGGATCCGCTGCCGCAGATGTACATGCCGTTGTCGCTGGCGGGCGGCCCGGAGATTCCACGGGCGCGGCTCATCGGCCCCTCGGTGATGGTCTCGAGCTTCGTGGTGCGCACGGCAACGCCGCCGGGCGATCTCGTCGCATCGGTACGCCGGGTCGTCACCGCGGTCGATCCGGGTCTTGCGCTCGCGCAGGTGCGGACGCTGCAGGAGATCCTCGATCGTGCGTCGGCGCAGATGGCGTTCACGATGGCGCTGCTGGTGATCGCGGCGAGCGTCGCGCTGCTGCTCGGCGTCATTGGTGTTTACGGCGTGATGTGCTACGTAGTGAGCCAGCGCACGAGCGAGATCGGTGTGCGGCTGGCGCTCGGCGCCGCGCCGCGTCGTGTCGCCGGCCAGATTCTGCGACAAGGCGCCGTCGTGACCATCGCAGGCGTCGCAGTCGGTCTGGCGTCGGCCATCGCCGGCAGCCGGCTGATCGAATCGCTTCTTTACGGCGTGAGCTCGCGCGATCCACTCATCTTCGCGACGATGTCGGCGGCGCTCCTGGGTGTGGCGCTTCTTGCGTGCTGGGTGCCCGCGCGCCGCGCCGCGCGCCTCAGTCCGGTGGACGCGCTCCGCGCCGATTGACGCCGGCGCGTTTGACGCATCTCGCACCAGGTGATATCTGGTTTGAAGATGCTCGCCGATGTTGCCCAGCTGGAGTCGCACCGCACGGCGCTGACCGGCCACTGCTACCGCATGTTGGGTTCTCCGTTCGACGCGGAGGACGCCGTCCAGGAAACGATGGTGCGGGCGTGGCAGAACCTGCACCGGTTCGAAGGACGTTCGTCGCTGCGAACCTGGCTCTATCGCATCGCCACCAACGTGTGCCTCGACGCGCTCGGCGATCGTGCGCGCCGCACGCGGCCGATGGAGGATGGACCCGCCGGATCGATCGCCGATCGGCTCGAGGAGCGTCCGCGCACTCACTGGCTCGAGCCGATTGCCGACGTGAAAGCATTGCCTGGCGATGCCGATCCGTTCGAGCGCGCGTCGCTGCGGCAGAGCATCCGGCTGGCGTTCGTGGCGGCACTCCAGCATCTGCCGCCGCGGCAGCGCGCCGCGCTGGTCCTGACCGAAGTGCTCGGATGGTCTGCCGCCGAAGCCTCCGAGTGCCTGGAAATGACGGTCGCCGCCGTCAACAGCGCCCTGCAGCGTGCCCGCGCGACGCTCGCCAGCCGCAACGGCCATGTTTCGAGAGATTCGCTGCCGCACGATTACACGCAGCTGCTCGAACAGTATGTCGACGCGTTTCTGCGCTACGACGTAGACGCGCTCGTCGGTCTTCTCAAAGACGATGCGATTCTGTCGATGCCGCCGTACACGCTGTGGCTGCAGGGCACCGACACGATTCGTGCCTGGCTCGCGGGTCGCGGCGCGGGGTGCCGCGGATCGCGGCTCATTGCCACCGCGGCGTGTGGCGCGCCGGCGTACGCGCAGTACCGCCCGCGGCCGGACGGCGGCCATGCGGCATGGGCGCTGATCGTCCTCGAGCTCGCCGGCGGACGCATCGCGGCGTGGCATTCCTTTCTCGACGTCAACACTTTGTTTCCGGCGTTTGGTCTTCCGTCGCAGTTTCCCGCCAGTGAACAGTGAGATCGCCAGGCGGCGGCTCCACAACCAGCACGTCACGCGCCCGGGTCTCCGCACGCCGGAAGCGGTCGTCGCGTGGTTCGGGGCAATGCAGGCGCAGGAGTACGCCGCCGCGCGATGGGCAATCGGCCTGCGCCTGCCAGGCAGCGTTGGCGACGCGGAGATCGAACGCGCCTTCGATGCGGGACGCATTCTGCGAACCCATGTGATGCGCCCGACGTGGCATTTCGTCACGACGGCAGACATCCGCTGGATGCTCGAGCTCACTGCGCCGCGCGTGCAGCGCACATTGGGTTCCTACACTCGCCAGCTGGGGCTCGACGCCAGGACGCTGACACGTGCGACGAAGGTCTTCGAACGCGTGCTCCGCGACGGCCAGCATCTCACCCGTCCCGAGCTCGGCGAGCATCTTCAGAAGGCCGGCATAGAGGCGCGGCTCAACCGGCTCGCGCACATCGCGCTGCACGCCGAGCTCGAGCGCGTGATCTGCAGCGGGCCGCGGCGCGGCAAGCAGTTCACCTACGCCCTGCTCGACGAGCGCGCGCCGCGCGCGATTCGGCTGACGCGCGACGAGGCGCTCGCGGAATTGACGACACGATTCTTTCGCAGCCACGGGCCGGCGACCATTCGTGATTTCGTCTGGTGGTCGGGCCTGACCACTGCCGATAGCAAACGAGGCCTCGACGTCGTCAGGGCGCGGCCTGCCGTCGCCGCTGTCTGACCTACTGGACGCTGGGCCGCGCCTCGCCGCAGCCTGCGGCTGCGACCGGGGTGCATCTGTTGCCGATCTACGACGAGTATCTCGTCGCCTACCGCGATCGGCATGCCGTCCCGCACCTCGCACAAACCGTCGGTGCGTCCGGCCGATCGGCAACGTTCCAGCACGCTCTGGTGATCGACGGTCAAGTCGCCGGCACGTGGAGAACGGCTGGCAACGGCGGCGCGGCGGCCGTTGAGATCATCGCAACGCGACCCATAACCGCCCTGGAGCGGCGGGCGATCGCAGCGCGCGGCGAGCAGTACGAACGCTTCCTCGGTGTGCCGGTGACGCTCGCCATTCGCTGACGTTCACGTGCTCGCTGATGCACGACCGCCATGCCACAATGACGGCCGTGAACAGGCCGCGCACCGTGCACGTCACGCGCTACGTGACACCACTTCGCGAAGGCGGCTCTCTGCCCGCCATCATCGAAGCGGACGACGAGGGCATGTACGTGCTCAAGTTCCGGGGAGCCGGCCAGGGACCGCGCGCGCTGATCGCGGAGCTCGTATCGGGTGAGATCGCGCGCGCGCTGGGCCTTCCGGTGCCAGAGATCGTCTTTGCCGAGCTCGACGCCGATCTGGCGAGGACGGAGCCGGACCCCGAGATACACGCGCTCATTCTCGACAGCGCCGGGTTGAATCTTGCCCTCGACTATCTTCCCGGCTCAGTCACCTACGATCCGATCGTCGAGAGGCCCGATCCGGATCTGGCGTCTCGGATCGTCTGGTTCGACGCCTTCGCCACCAACGTAGATCGCACGGTGCGCAATACGAATATGCTGCTGTGGCACCGGCGGCTCTGGCTGATCGATCACGGCGCGACGCTGTACTTTCATCACGCGCCCGGGTGGGAGTCCGACACGGCAAAGCCGCGCGATCCGTTCGCCATGATCAAGCATCACGTGCTGCTACGTTACGCAACCAGGCTGGCGGCTGTGGACGAGGCGTCAGCGCGCCAGCTCGCGCCGGAAATCCTTGCCACGATCCTCGACTGGATTCCTGACGGGTGGTTGACCGAGCGCGAACCAAAACGTGATCCGGGCCACGTGCGTGCCGCCTATCGGCGATATTTCGTCGGGCGGCTGGCGGCGCCCAGCCCTTTTGTCGCGGAGGCGATCGGTGCCCGTTGAGATGACCTACGACTACGCCATCGTGCGGGTCGTCCCGCGCGTCGAGCGCGGCGAACGCATCAACGTGGGCGTGATCCTCTCGTGCGTCGACGTCGATTTTCTCGACGCGCGCATCGAGCTCGACACGGCGCGCGTGCTGGCTCTCGATCCGTCGCTCGACATCGACGCGGTTCGCGCCGTCCTCGCCACGATCCCGTCGGTCTGCGCCGGCGGTCCCGACGCTGGCGGGATCGGCGCGCTGCCGCGGCGCGACCGGTTCCGTTGGCTCGTGTCGCCCCGCAGCACGGTCGTGCAGATGTCGCCGGTGCACACCGGACGGACGACCGATGCGCCTGCGGCGCTCGAACGGCTCATGAACACGATGGTGCGACAGCCGTAGTGATCCTCGATAGAGTCGCAAAAGGCAATCGAGGAGCGTCACTGCGATGAGCCAGTCGAGAGCAACACCGAGACGACAACTCCTCAGCATCAACCCCGCAACCACGAAACGAACACCGCCGGCTGCAGAAGCTGGTCGGTGAGTGGACGTACGAAACCGAAGAGCCGGCGGCGTGCCGCAGGATGGCGAATGGGACAGTTCATGACCGTCTACTACCGGCGCAAGTAGCGCTCCGCGGCTGATCAAAGATGAGATAGCGATGCGTCGCATGCATGATTCGCATTGACGCTGCGCCTTCGTTGGGAGATCCTCGCGCCCCTACGCTGTTCATATCCTCGGAGGACCGCCCATGAAGCGAACCATCGCCACGTGCGTCGCGCTCGTCGTGCTCGCCACGTTTGGTGTAACCCGCCCTGTCGCGCAGCATCAGGGCACGTCGCAGTTTCAGCTCGTCGAAGCGACGCTCAGCGATATACAGAAGGCGCTGCAGACGCGCCTCATTACCTCGGAACAGCTCGTCGAGATGTACCTCGCGCGGATCGCCGCGTACGAAGCAACGGGGCCCGCGCTCAACGCCTTCATTCACGTGGACGCAAACGGCGCGCTGGCCGAGGCGCGTCAGCTCGATGCGTTGCGGCATCCGGGCCGCGCCCGCAGTCCGCTCTACGGCATTCCGGTGGCGCTCAAGGACATCATCGACACCGTCGACATGCCGACCACTGGCGGCTCGCTGACGCTCCAGGGATCCACCCCGCCCGACGACGCGTTCATTACGCAGAAACTGCGTGATGCGGGCGCGATCATCATCGGCAAGCTGACGCTCACCGAATTCGCCAACTTCATCGCGATCGGGATGCCGGCAGGCTACAGCGGTTTGGGTCTGTACGGATTCAACCCGTATCTTCCGGAGGTTCTGCAAGGTGGTGATGGCCGGCCGGCTCTGTTGCCGGGAGGTTCCAGCTCGGCGTCGGGAATTTCGGTTGCCGCGAACCTCGTGGCGATCGCCGTCGGCACCGAAACGTCGGGATCGATTCTGAGTCCCGCGAGCGCCAACGGCGTCGTCGGCATCAAGCCCACCGTCGGTCTCGTCAGCCGCAACGGCATCATCCCGATCACGGCCGATCAGGACACTGCCGGCCCCTTCGGACGCACGGTCGAAGACGCGGCGGTTCTTCTGGGCGTGCTCGCCGGCTTCGATCCCACCGATCCCGCTACGATTCCGTGCCTCACGGCCGGCAACTGCTTCAGCGACTACACGCGCTTCCTCGACAAGAAGGCGCTCAAGGGCGCCCGCATCGCGGTGCCGCCGTTCCCAGCGAACCGCGAGTCCACGAAGATCGCTGCGATTGCGGCACTGCGCGCCCAGGGTGCGTTCGTCGAAGAGATTCCAGCGCTCCCCGCGGTCCTGGGGAGCTGCACAGCGTATCCTCCGCCCGCGAACTGCTCGACCGTGCTGATGTACGGCCAGAAGCGCGACATGAACGCCTATCTGGCGACTCGGCCCAACGCACCGGTCCACACCCTCGGCGACATCGTCGCGCGCAACATTCAGATCGGCGCGGCTTCGCTGAAGTACGGGCAGGCGATCTTCGAAGCCGCCAACCAGATCAATCTCGATCCGGCGAGCGCCGACACGGCACGCTACCTTGCGGATCGCGCCGCCGATCTCGCGACGTCGCGCGGGGGGATTGACGGCGTCCTGAACGGGCCCGACGGCATGGCCGGGACGCCGGACGACTTCGACGCAATTCTGTCGTCGAACAACAGCTTCGCCGCGACGCCGGCCAAGGCCGGATATCCGAGCATCACGGTCCCGGCCGGCCTGATTCCGGCGAATCCGGCGATTGAGCAGGCTCCGAATGCGCTCCAGCCCACCAACATCACTTTCACCGGCCGGGCGTTCTCCGAGCCGCAGCTTATCGCGCTCGCGTACGCGTGGGAGCAGGCCACGCATCTTCGCCAGCCGCCTGCGAGCACGCCGCCGCTCGCGAGCGATTTCGTGCGCAGGCCGTAAAGCGCTAACGGTCCGTCGGGCTTCGGCGAGGAGCCTGACGGACCCCTCACCCGCGCGCTCCCGCCGAAGCCCTCATCACTTCCGCGTCGCATGCACATCAAAGTTATAGCGTTGCTGGCGGCAGCCTCATGAGCGCGGCGAGCCGCGCCCAGCCGTGGTGGTCGCGCAGTGGCTGCGTGATCGCGCCTCGGGCGTATACGAGCGCGAACGGGTCGCGCTGGTCGATCATGCGCTCGTACCACGTGGCGGCGGCGTTGAGATCGTTGGTCTGAAGGTGATAGACGACGCGTCCCCACATCGGTGCGGGCGCGTCGCCCATCTGCGCGATGAGCTCGTCGGCACGCGCCTGCCGGCCGGCACGCGCGTGCGCGATCGCCAGCCAGCCGACGGCGACCGCGTTCCACGGCGCCAGATTGTACGCGTGCTCGAAGGCGCGCATCGCCTCGTCGTGGCGGCCGGCTGCCCAGTAGGCCTCGCCGAGCAGGTGCTGCGCCACGAAATAATTCGGCTCGATCGCCGTTGCCTGCAGGGCGGCCGCAATCGCCTGGTCGAATCGCTGAACGTCGATGAGATGGGCGCCGAGAATGGCGTGCCAGGTCGCGTTGAGCGGATCCTGCTCCACCGCGCGCGCCATCTCCGCCGACGACTCCTCGAAGCGCGCCAGGCCGCGCAAGTATAGGCTCGCGTAGATCCAGCGCGCATGCGCCGGCACGTTGGCGGCGTGCATCGATGCGGCGAAGTGCGCAGCCGCCGCCTCCCAGTCGTAGTCGTGGGCCAGCGCGACGGCGCCGAGCAGAAAGCGTGGCCGCTCGTCGTTTGGATTGAGCTCGAGCGCCTGCTCCGCCTCGAGGCGCACCGCAGGCGCGACCTCACGCATCGGACGCATGCCGTGCATGCCGCTGATGAAATGACCGAGCGCGAGCTCGGCCCGAGGCTCGGAGTACTGCGGATCGAGCGCGATCGCCTGGGCGAAGTAGTTCTCCGCGCGATTCCACGCGTCGTGCGTGAAGCGAATCAGTTGCGCGCGCCCGCGGAGAAACGGCTCGTAGGCGGCAAGGCTCGGCGTGTGCGCGCGCGCCGCGACCGCCCGAGCCAGCTTGCTTTTGAGAGCGGCGGTGATCGCCTGCGCGATCTCGTCCTGAACCTCGAACATATCCGTCAACGGCCGATCGAAGCGGTCCGACCACAGCTGGCTGCCGTCTCCGGCGGTGACGAGCTGTGCCGTCACTCGCACGCGCGCACCGGCGCGGCGCACGCTGCCCTCGAGCACGTGCGTCACGCCCAGCGTCTGCGCGATCTGCCGGACGTCCTCGTTCCTGCCCTTGAACGCAAACGCCGACGTGCGCGCGATCACCTTCAAGTCATTGCTCTGCGCCAGCGCGTTGATGATCTCGTCGGCGAGGCCGTCGCCGAAGTACTCGTTCTCCTTGTCGGGGCTGAGGTTGGCGAATGGCAGCACCGCGATCGAGGTCCGGTGCTGCTCGTCCTCCTCCGGCAACGCCTGCAGCGCCCGTTTCACTTCTCGCATGTTCTGAAAGCGGCGCGCCGGATTCTTTTCCATGCAGCGTGCGACGATGCGCGTGAGCGGGGCGGGGGCGTCGAGCGCCGGCGGCTCGTCGCGCAGCACGGCGCTGAACACGCCGATTACGGAGTCGCCGTCGAAGGCGCGCCGGCCGGCGATCATCTCGTAGAGCACGACCCCGAAGCTGAAGACATCCGACCGTACGTCGAGCGTCCTGCCCTCGGCCTGCTCGGGCGACATGTACGCTGGCGTGCCGACGAGCGTACCCGCGCTGGTGCTGGTCACGTCAGGGTCGCTGTCGATCAACCGGGCAACGCCGAAGTCGAGCAGTTTCGCGGTGGGCGCCGCGTCATCCTGAAGGCGGACGATCAGGATGTTCGCGGGTTTGAGATCGCGATGCAGGATGCCACGGCCGTGTGCTGCTTCGAGCGCGTCGGCGATCTGCAGCGCGAAGCGCGTCGCCTCGCGGCTGCTCAACGGCCCGCGCACTGGCTCGCCGTGCAGATACTCAAGGACCAGATAGTCCGGACCGATGTCGTAGATCTGGCAGATGTGTGGGTGGTTCAACGCCGCGATCGCCCGGGCTTCCTCGACGAACCGCTCGTTGTGGGCGGTAAGGCGCTTGATGGCGACCGGCCGATGGAGCCGCGTGTCGCGCGCCTTGTAGACCGCGCCCATGCCGCCGGAGCCGATGAGCGACTCGATCGCGTACGGTCCGAGGCGCGTGCCGGGCGACAGCGGCGAGGTGGCGTCGTGCAAGCCGTCGATTTTATCGGACTCGGGACTCGTTGGCCTCGCGCCGCTACGTCGGCGGACGAATGCGGTGGCGGAGCGCCGGGCCGCCGCGACGCTTTTCGTCCCCAGCGTTCGTGGCGCCGTGCCCGCGAATCCGCTGGGCATGCGCGCGCTGGAGCGCCCATCCGTCCTCGAGATACTTCAGGATCGCGGCGAGCTCCTGTGCGGAGTACTTCTGCAGCCGCTGCAAGCCTTCGGTTGCAAGCGGACCGTAAAGCGCGTCGACTTCATTTCGGGCGGCGGCAGTCAGCTCCACGCGGACACCTCGGCGATCATGGTCGTCGCGCACGCGCCTGACGTATCCCGCCGCCGCGAGCCGGTCGATCGCCGTCGTCATCGCTCCCCTGGTGAGCCCCGAGGCGTCGGCTAGCGCGCTGGCGCTCATCTCGCCGGCCTGCGAGAGCACGCTCAGGCAGCGGAGGTCGGTGCGGTTGACGCCGAGCCGCGCCGCCGCGGCCTCGTCCACCTCGTCGGTGGCGTCTTGAAAGCTCTGCACCCGAGAGCCGATCGCGCGAAGCAGCTCGACCTTGGTATGATTTGACTTTCTAATCATATAAATGTCTAATCATATGCATGTCACGAGCATTGATTATCGGCGCCGGGGTCTCCGGCCCGGTCACCGCGATGGCGCTGCGGCGCGCCGGCATCGAGTCGAGCATCTTCGAAGCGCGATCGGCGGCCGCCACCGGCGCCGGCTCTTATCTCACGGTCGCCAGCAACGGCCTGCAGGCGCTGCGCACCATCGACGCTGAGCGCCTGGTCGCCGACGTAGGGTTTCCGACACCGGACACGGTGCTGGTCAACGCGCGCGGCAAGCGCCTCGGCACGGTCCCGATTGGCGCAACCTTGCCGGACGCGTGCATCAGCCGCACGATCAGGCGCGCCGATCTGCATCGTGCGCTCCATGATGAGGCATGCCAACGCGGCGTCCGGATCGAATTTGGCCGCCGGCTGGTGGATGCGTCGACTGGCCCCGGTGGCGTGACGGCGCGGTTCGACGACGGCTCCGAGGCGCGCGGTGACGTCCTGATCGGATGCGACGGCATTCAGTCAGCGACGCGGCGCATCATCGATCCGGCATCGCCGTCGCCGCGCTATGTCGGGCTTCTCAACTTCGGCGGCTACACGCCGCGCATGACCGTCGCAGCGCCCGGCGCGTGGCACATGATTTTCGGGACGCGGGCGTTCTTTGGCTTCGCCACCGACTCCGACGGCGGCACGGCGTGGTTTGCCA
Organism: uncultured Acidobacteriota bacterium; assembly: GCA_963807105.1. Classification (GTDB taxonomy): domain Bacteria; phylum Acidobacteriota; class Vicinamibacteria; order Vicinamibacterales; family UBA2999; genus DASPWV01. Next base: position 146,717 of record CAWEAM010000010.1, read on the forward strand.
ACGTGCCGAGGCATGCGGTGACGCCGGAGGAGCGCGCCTCGACGCCGGCCGGCGAATGGAAGCGGCTGCTGCTCGATTTGTTCGCGCCGGATCAAGGGCCGGCGACCGAGCTGATTCGTGCCGGCACGCTCGAGCTGACCGCCGACAACACGCACGACCTGCCGTCGCTGCCGACGTGGTATCGCGGCTCGCTCATCGTCATTGGCGACGCGGCACATGCTCCGTCTCCCAGCTCGGGTCAAGGCGCGTCGATGGCCATCGAGGACGCTGTGGTGCTCGCCAAGTGTTTGCGCGACATCACGCCCGTGCCGCGCGCGTTCGCCGCGTTCGAGCAGCTGCGCCGCCGGCGCGTGGAGCGCGTCGTCGCGCAAGGCGCGCGGAGCAGCAGCAGCAAGGCGCCCGGTCCAGTCGCGCGGCGGCTGCGCGATCTGATGCTGCCGCTCGTCTTCCGTTATTTCGTCACGCCGAAATCGATGGCGTGGATGTACGACCACCGCGTCGATTGGAATAGTACGGTGACGGTCTGAGGCGGGGCTTCAGCCCCGGCCATCGCTCCGCGGACGCCGCGCGACCGACAAGTCCCACGAGGTCGCGGCCGAGTCCCACGGCGTCGCCCAGCGGCGAGTCCGAAGCGTCAGAACCGTACCAGTCCGCGGCGTGTTGCGACCTTCACCGCTTCGGTGCGGCTGGTCACGCCCAGCTTGCCGAACAGGTGCCCGAGGTGAGTCTTGACCGTGCGCTCGCTGATCCCCAACTCGCTCGCGATCTCTTTGTTGGCCTTGCCGTCGGCGAGCAGCCTCAGCGCCGAGAGCTCGCGCGGCGTGAGCTGGATGCGCGTGATGCCTTCCGCCAGCTTGGCGGCGGCGGCGGGTGCAAGATAGGTCTTGCCGGAGAGCACGTCGTGGATACAGGCGACCAGCGCCTCCGCCGAGATGTCCTTGAGCACGTACGCCTTGGCGCCGGCTTTGAGCGCGCGGGAAATGTCCTCGTCAGTGTCGTAGGTGGTGAGGACGATCACGAGCGCTTCGGGATCGTGGGCGCGAATCCGCCGCACCGCCTCCACCCCCTCCATCACCGGCATCCGCAGATCGAGCAGCGTGACGTCCGGTCGGTGCTGCGCGAAAGCGTCGAGCGCTTCGGCGCCGTTGCCTGCTTCGGCGACGACGTGCAGGTCCGCTTCCTGATTGATGATGTTGGCCACGCCCGTGCGGAAAAGCGCGTGATCGTCGACCACGAGCACGCTCGCGCGCCGGGTGGTGGTCTCGACGGTCGCGCTAGCTGATGACATAGGCATCGGCCGACGCCGCCGTCGGCTCCCAGGCAACCACGACCTCGGTGCCGGATCGCGGCGCCGTGACGATGGTGAGCGAAGCGCCGATGCGCTCGGCGCGCTCCTGCATGCTGGTCATACCGAATCCGGCCGAACGGCGATCGCGCGTGATGCCGCGGCCGTCGTCCTCGATCGACAGACGCAAGCCGATCGAGCGCGGCGACGACGCCCGCAACGTGATCCGCTGCGCCGACGAATGCCGAATCGCGTTGGTGAGGGCCTCCTGCGCAATGCCCGCGACCTCGCGCTCGATCACATCGCCGTAGCGCGGAAGATCGTCAACCGCAACCTCGATCGGAATGTCGCTCGTATGCCGCGCCAGGCCGGCGAGCCGCTTGAGCGCGGCGCCGAGGTCTTCGCTTCCACCCACCTGCGGGCGCAGGGCGCTCACTGATCGGCGCGCCTCGTGGATGTGGCTGCGCGCGAGCTCGACGGCGGTATTCAGCTTCGAGACGACGCGCGGCGGCAGCGTGCCCGATTCGCGCTGCGCGCCCTGCAGCTGCATCAGGATCGCGGCAAAGCCCTGCGCCAGCGTGTCGTGAATGTCGCGCGCCAGCCGGTTGCGTTCTTCGAGAATCGCCTTGCGCCGCTCCTCGCGCCGGCTGAGCTCGCCGAGGCGGTGATGATAGAGCGCGAGCGTGGCCTGCCGCGCCATCGCCTGCAGGAGCGCTACGCGCCACTGTCCTTCGCAGAACGATGACGGCGCCGTCGAGAGCGCCATCCAGCCGAGCGTCTGATCGCCGAGCACCAGCGGCGTTACTGCCAGCGAGCCCACGCCGATGTCGCGATTGAACTCGCGCACCGATGCCGGCAGACGCTCGTCATTGCCCGCGTACTCGATCGTTTCGCTCCACGCCGTCCTGTTGGCGAACAGGTGATCGGCCATGCTCGCGCGCGGCAGCGCAAGCGATTCCCAATCCGCGCTGGCGGGAGTGAACAGTCGATCCCTGAAGTAGGCCATCCAGAGATGTGCGCCGCGCTGACCCTCGTCCACGAGCCACACGCCGCACGCCAGGCTCTCGCACTCCTCAACCAGCGTTTTCACGAACGTGCCGAAGAAGCCGTCGATGTCCGGCTCGCGCAGAAGGAGGTCGAGCGACAGCTGAACGGCGTGGCTCTGCAAGTGCGCAAGGCACTCGGCGCGACGGCGGGCCGCCGTCGCGCGGGCGAGCTCGTCGTGCAACGCCTGGATGTCGGTGGCGGTGGGCCTCCCCGCATCAACGTCGCACGGTTCAGACGGCTTCACGGGACCCTCCTGATCATTGCCTCCCTGCCATTATCGACCACTGCCACGCGGCCGACATATCGTCCAAAAGTCGCAAGTCCTGTTCGCACTCCCGACCTACGCCGGCGTGCCGCACACGGCCGAGCCCACGCTGCGCCGCCTGCCCGATTGTCCAGCGGCGTTCCAGGGCGCAGGCTTAAGGCACACACATGACACCTCGCACCTCGCATTTTCTTGCCTTTGCTTTCCTTGCTGTCGGCAGTGCGGCAATAGCCGCGTGCGCACCCACTGCCGCGCAACAGCCGGGCGAGCCGCCACCAATGCCGGTGACGGTCGCACCCGTGATCAGTCGCGACGTGACCGAATGGGACGAGTTCACCGGACGGCTGGAAGCGGTCGATACCGTGGCCATTCGTCCGCGCGTCTCCGGGTACATCTCGCAGGTGCCGTTCAGCGAGGGCACCATCGTCCGTCGCGGGCAGCTGCTCTTTCAGATCGACGCGCGCCCGTTCGAAGCCGAAGTCGATCGGCTGCGTGCCGAGCTGACGCGTGCCCGCGCCACGGTGCATCGCGCCACGTCGGAATCGGAACGCGCTGATCGTCTGCGCTCGCAGAACGCGATGTCGCACGAAGAGGTCGAGCGTCGCGCCGCCTTCGAGGAAGAGTCGAAGGCCGAGGTCGCCGCTGTCGAAGCGGCATTGCGCGCCGCGCAGCTGAACCTCGAGTTCACCCGCGTGACGTCGCCGATCACCGGCCGCGCCAGCCGCGCCATCGTCACTGAAGGCAATCTCGTGTCGAGCGGCCCCGGAGAAGCGACGCTCCTGACCACGGTCGTCTCGCTCGATCCGATCTACGCCTACTTCGACGCCGACGAGCAGATCTTCCTGCGCTATCAAAGCTTCGCGCGCGCCAACGGCGGGTCGTCGAAGCCGACCGCGCAGCCGATTCGCATGGCGCTCGCGTCCGACGAGGGATTTCCGCGCCAGGGCCGGCTCGACTTTCTCGACAACCAGCTCGATCCGGCCACCGGCACCATTCGCGGACGCGCGGTGTTTGCCAATCCGAAGGGCGAGCTCACACCCGGTCTGTTCGTGCGACTGCGCCTCACCGGCGGCGGCCGTTACGCCGGCCTGCTCATCGACGATCGCGCTGTCGGAACGGACCTTGGCAAGAAGTTCGTCTACGTTGTCGGTCCCGACGAAACCATCCAGTACCGGACCGTCACGCTCGGCCCTCTCGTGGATGGTCTGCGTGTCATTCGCGACGGGCTCAACCCGGGCGATCGCGTAGTCGTCAACGGGCTGCAGCGCGTCAGGCCGGGAGTGAAGGTCGCGGCGCAGCTCGCGGCAACCGAGTAAGGAATAGGCACCGTGAACATCTCTCGCTTTTTCATCGACCGGCCGATCTTTGCCGGTGTGTTATCGCTCGTCATCACCGTTGCCGGCGCGCTCGCAATGATCGTCCTGCCGGTGAGCGAGTACCCGCAGGTGGTGCCGCCGACCGTGGTGGTGCGCGCGACATTTCCCGGCGCCAACCCCAAGGTGATTGCCGAAACCGTGGCCTCGCCGCTCGAGCAGCAAATCAACGGCGTCGAGGAGATGCTCTACATGTTCTCGCAGGCCACGGCCGACGGCCGGATGACGCTCACCGTCACGTTCGCGCTCGGCGCCGACCTCGACAACGCCCAGGTGCAGATCCAGAACCGGGTATCGCAGGCCCTGCCGCGACTTCCGGTGGAGGTACAGCGCATCGGCGTCACCACCGAGAAGGCGTCGCCCGACTTCATCATGGTCGTGCACCTGATCTCGCCGGACGAACGCTACGACATGCTCTACCTCTCCAACTTCGCGCATCTGCGCGTGCGCGACGAGCTGGCGCGGATCGCAGGCGTCGGCAGCGCGCAAGTCTTCGGCGCCGGCGAGTACAGCATGCGTATCTGGCTCGACCCGGATCGTCTGGCGTCGCGCCGGCTGACGACGAGCGACGTCGTGCGGGCGCTGCGCGAGCAGAACGTGCAGGTGGCGGCGGGAGTGCTCGGCGCGCCGCCGGCTCCGAGCAACACCAACTTTCAGCTCGCGGTGAACGCCCGCGGGCGCCTGACCACCGAAGACGAGTTCTCGGACGTGATCGTGCGCGCCACGCCTGAGGGGCGGATCACGCGCATTCGCGACGTCGGCCGCGTGGAGCTCGGCGCCAATCTCTACGCGCTGCGGAGCCTCCTCGACAACAAACCGGCCGTGGCCATCGGCATCTTCCAGCGCCCGGGCACCAACGCGATCGAAGCGTCGAACCAGGTGCGCGCGACGATGGAGGAGCTGCAGAAGTCGTTTCCGGAAGGCATCGAGTACCGCATCGTCTACGACCCGACGATCTTCGTCCGGCAATCGATTGAAGCCGTCGTGGAAACGCTCTTCGAAGCCATCCTGCTGGTCGCGCTCGTCGTCATGGTCTTTTTGCAGACATGGCGGGCGTCGATCATTCCGCTGGTTGCCGTGCCGGTGTCGCTCGTCGGCACCTTTGCCGTGATGCTGATGGCAGGCTTCTCGCTCAACACGCTCTCGCTCTTCGGCCTCGTGCTCGCTATCGGCATCGTCGTGGACGACGCGATCGTCGTGGTGGAGAACGTAGAGCGGCACATCGCGCTCGGACAGCCGCCGATTGAGGCCACCAGGCTCGCGATGGAAGAAGTGTCGGGTCCGATCATTGCGATTGCGCTCGTCCTCTGCGCGGTGTTCGTTCCCACCGCGTTCGTGTCCGGGCTGACCGGCCAGTTCTACCGCCAGTTCGCACTGACGATCGCAATCTCGACCGTCATATCCGCCTTTAATTCGCTGACGCTCAGCCCGGCCCTCGCGTCACGGCTGCTGAAGCCGCACGACGTGCGGCGTGACGTGCTGCAGCGCGGGCTCGATCGCGGGTTGGGGTGGTTCTTCCGCGGCTTCAACCGTTTCTTCACGGGCGCGTCGAACGCCTACGGCGGTTCCGTTGCCCGCGTCCTGCGCGTCGCCGTGGCGGCGGTCGTCGTGTACGTCGGACTGGTTGGCCTCACGTTCGCGGGCTTCTCGAGGGTGCCGCCGGGATTCGTGCCGACTCAAGACAAGGACTACCTCGTTGCCTTCGCGCAGCTGCCCGACGCGGCAACGCTCGATCGCAGCGAGCAGGTGATCCGGAGGATGACGGAGATCGCGCTCAAGCACCCGGGCGTCTCCAGCTCGGTGGCATTCCCCGGGCTTTCGATCAACGGCTTCGTCAACGCCCCCAATGCCGGCATCGCGTTCGTGGTCCTGAAGCCGTCGGAGGAGCGGACGTCGCCGGAACTGTCGGCCGGGGCGATCGTGCAATCGCTGAACCAGCAGTTCTTCGCCGAGATCCAGGAGTCGATCGTGGCGATCTTCCCGCCGCCGTCGGTGCAGGGGCTCGGCCAGGTCGGCGGGTTCAAGCTCTACGTGGAGGATCGTGGCGGCGCGGGATTCGAGGAGCTATATGCGCAGCTCCAGGGCAGCCTCGCGAAAGCCCGCAATGTGCCGTCACTTGGCGGCCTGTTCTCGAGCTTCCAGGTGAGCGTGCCGCAGATCGACGCCGACGTCGATCGTGATCGCGTCAAAACGTACGGCGTCGCGCTCACTGATGTCTTCGACACACTGCAGGTCTATCTCGGATCGCTCTACGTCAACGACTTCAACCGCTTCGGCCGGACCTACCAGGTAAACGTCCAGGCCGAATCGGAGTTCCGGATGCAGCCCGAGAGCATTCGCCGGCTGGAGACACGCAACGCCGCCGGCGCCATGGTGCCGCTCGGATCACTGATCAAGGTGACGCGCGGCTACGGGCCCGACCAGGTCATGCACTACAACGGTTACCCGGCGGCGGAGATCAACGGCGCCGCGTCGCCCGGTTTCAGCTCGGGCGAAGCGCAGAGCGCGATCGCCAAGCTTCTTCAGCAGGAGCTGCCCACGGGCATAACGTTCGAGTGGACGGAACTTGCCTATCAGGAGATCGTGGCGGGCAACACGGCGCTCCTCGTCTTTCCGCTCTGCGTTCTCCTGGTGTACGTCGTGCTCGCCGCGCTCTACGAGAGCTGGACGCTGCCGCTCGGCGTGATTCTCATCGTGCCGATGACGCTGCTCTCGGCGATTGCGGGGGTGTGGCTGACCAATGGCGATAACAACGTCTTCACGCAGATCAGCTTTCTGGTCCTCGCCGGGCTCGCCTGCAAGAACTCGATCCTCATCGTCGAGTTCGCCAAGCTGCAGGAGGACTCTGGCGTTTCGCGCCGGGAGGCGATTCTCAGCGCCTGCCGCGTCCGGCTGCGGCCGGTGTTGATGACGTCGATCGCCTTCATCATGGGCGTCATGCCGCTGGTGTTCTCGACCGGCGCCGGGTTCGAGATTCGCCGCGCGATGGGTGTGGCGGTGTTCGCGGGCATGCTCGGGGTGACGGTCTTCGGGCTGTTCCTGACGCCGGTGTTCTACGAGCTGCTTGGGCGCCTCACGCATCGGTTCTCGCGTGAGCGGCGCGTGGCGCCGGTTGCCGTGGTGGCGGAGGGCCACTGAGATGAAGCGCCTGCGCCTGATGTTGTTGTGTGTGTTGATGGCGTTGGTGGCCGCATGCGGCCTGCGGCGGCCGTACTCCGCGCCGAAGGTCGACCCGGCGGCGCTCCGAAACCTGAACGGCCTCGTTTCGACACAGCCGTTCGATCCGCGCTGGTGGGCGCAGTTCGACGATCCAGTGCTCGACGCGGTCGTGACGCGCGCGCTCGAAGCCAACTACGACGTGCGCATTGCCATCGCGCGGGTCGAGCAGGCGCGGGCGTTCTCCGACGAGGTCAATCGCGATCGCTTTCCCACGGTGATTGCCGGAGCGGCGGTCGACCGCCGCGATCAGGCGATTCCCGGATTCTCGGACGAACCGCGTGCGGTTTCGACCTATCGCGCGGGCTTCGATGCGTTCTGGGAGATCGATCTCTTCGGCCGCGTGCGTTCGTCGGTGTTCGCTGCCGAGGCGAACGCGCAGAGCTTCGAGGCCTCGCTCGACGATGCTCGCGTGCGAGTGGTCGGGGAGGTGGCGCGCAACTACTTCGAGCTGCGGGGACTGCAGCAGCAGTTCGCCGTCGCGGAGCAGAGCCTCACCAACCAGCGCGAGACGCTGCGTCTCACCACGGTGCGGCGCGACGCGGGAATTGGCGAGGAGCAGGACGTGGCGAGCGCGGCAGCAAGAGTTGCCGCCACCGAGGCGACGTTGCCGGTTCTGCGAATCGGGCTTGCCGAGCGCGAGCATCGTCTTGCAGTGCTGCTGGCGCGCCGGCCCGGCGTGATCGAGATCGACCTCGCGCCGCGGGCGTACGCGCCGCTGGCCCGGGCGCTGGCAATTGGACCGCCGGAGGCGATCCTCCAGCGCCGGCCGGATGTCCGCGCGGCGGAGCGCCGGCTGGCGAGCGCGACCGGCCTGGAAAGCGCGGCGGCGGCGGATCTCTACCCGCGGATTACGGTCACGGGGTTCCTGGGATTCCTTGCCGGGCGCGGCAGCCTCTTCGGCAGCGCCGACTCGCGCGCGTATGCGGTCACGCCGGCGCTGAGCTGGGCGGCCTTCGATATCGGCAGCGCGCGGGCGCGGCTGCGCGGAGCGGAAGCCGCGACACGGGAAGTCGTGGCGCTGTTCGAGCAGACGGTGCTCGGCGCGCTCGAGGAGACGGAGACGGCACTGGTGCGCTATCGCGAGGAGCAGGAGCGCCTGGTCAAGCTCGCCGAGCAGGCGCGCGAAAGCACGCGCGCCGCCGACATCGCGCGCACGCGGTATCGCGAAGGTGCGATCGACTTTCTGCAGCTGCTCGACGCGGAGCGCACCGAGCTGCAGGCACGCGACGCGGTCGCTCAGGCGGAGGCGGGCGTCTTTACGAGCGTGGTCTCGCTTTACAAGGCGCTGGGTGGGATTCCTGCAGCGCAGCCGCCTACGGGGTCGACGCCCTAGTGCTCCCGGATGGTTGTCAACGGCAACAAGGTTGGCACGAAGGCACGAAGGACCACGAAGGCTCAAATGCGAGCGGCACGTCGGCCGCCAGCAACCGCGACGGTCCGCCTCGCGCGGCCTCGCTCTTCGTGACCGTCGTACCTTCGTGGCGATCTTTTTTTCTGAAATTATTACTGTAGTTCACCCTCAACCCTCTCCAGGAGGAACGGTTCGGCGCTAGCGCGTTCGCTTGCTGTCGTCGACGATAGGCAGGAAGATAAATGGTCAGCGACATGGTGACAGGCACGACGATTCAGCACTACCGGGTTGGCGAACGGCTTGGCGGCGGCGGCATGGGCGAGGTGTATCTGGCCGAAGACGTGCGTCTCGGACGCCCGGTGGCGCTCAAGTTTCTGCCGCAGGCGCTCAAAGCCGACCCGGAGAGCCGGGCGCGTCTCCTCAACGAGGCGCGTGCCGCGGCGCTGCTGCGCTCGCCCAACATCGCCGTCACCTACGACATCGGCGAATACGACGGCGCCGACTTCATCGTGATGGAGTATGTCGAGGGCGAGCTGCTGTCCTCGCGCGTGGCCGGAGGACCGCTGCCCGTGCGCGAGGTCGTCGAGGCCGGACTGCAAATCGCCGACGCGCTCGACGAAGCGCATGCGCGCGGAATCACCCATCGCGATATCAAGAGCGCAAATCTGATCCGCACCGAGCGCGGCCTGGTCAAGGTGCTCGACTTCGGACTCGCCAAGTTCCTGCCCACGACCAGTCGTCCAGACGTCGTCACGCAGCAAGTGTCGATTCCGGGCATGGTCGTCGGGACCATCTCCTACATGGCGCCCGAACAGGCGCTCGGGCGGCCGATCGACCATCGCGCGGATCTGTTTTCACTTGGGGTCGTGCTCTACGAGCTCGCCACCGGGCGTCCGCCGTTTGTCGGCGCCTCACCGACCGAGATCATCGACCACATCCTGCACGAAGAGCCGGCCAGGCCGTCGGCCGTCAACGCCGGGATTCCCGAGGCGCTCGATGCGATCGTGATCCGCGCGCTGGAGAAGTCGCCGGCGTTTCGCTACCAGAGCGCTCGCGACCTTCAGGACGATCTGCGCGAACTGGCGACGCAGATGGACGAGGTGTCACGTGCCAGCGGCAGCCGTCTGTCGGCGACGCTGGCGGCGCAGCCAGCGTCGGCAATCGAGCGATCGGTCGCGGTGATGACGTTCGCCAACATCACGCGCGAGCCGGCCGACGACTGGATCGGCACCGGCATCGCCGAGACGGTGAGCTCGGATTTGAAGAACGTCCACGGGTTGACCATCATCGGACGCGCGCGCGTCTACGACGCGCTGAGAAATCTCGGATCCGGCGCCGTGGTGGACGACACGCTGGCCATCGACCTTGGCCGCCGGCTGGGCGCGACATGGGTGGTCGTTGGCGGCTTTCAGAAGATAGGCGAGCTGGTGCGAATCACCGCGAACTTTCTCGACGTCGGCACCGGGACCGTCTACCGGACCGTCAAGGTCGACGGCCGCGTCGCCGACATCTTCGCGCTGCAGGACAAAATCGTGTACGAGCTCACGCAAGGCCTAAACGTCGATCTGCGCGGCAGCGAGGTCGCCGAGATCGAGAAGCGCGAGACCAAGTCGGTCGAGGCCTACGAGAGCTACGCGCGCGGCATGATAAACCTGCGTCTCGCGAGCCGCGATTCGATCGAGCGCGCGATCGCGGCATTCGAGCATGCCACCATGCTCGATCCAGAGTATGCGGTCGCCTGGGCGGCGCTCGGCGGCGCGTTGAACCTCAAGGGCGCGTTCCTCAGCCTGCGCGACCTGACGGAGAAGGCGCTCGACATGGAACGGCGCGCGATCGCGATCGATCCGGACCTGGCCGACGCGCACGCCTGGATGGGCACGGCGCTGCTCGATCTCGGCCGCACGGACGAGGGGATTGCCGCCGTCCGAGACGCCGTTCGTCTCGAGCCCGACAACGGTCAGGCGCACCAGGCGCTGGCGCGGGCTCTCTGGGTAGGGAAGGGCGACTTCGGCGCCGCCATTCCCGAACTCGAGCGCGCAATCGAATTGAACCCGGACGCCGGGTACTCGTATCTCCACCTCGGTCTCCTGCTTGCGTGGCAAGGCGAATACGAGCGTGCAGAAGTCGTCTGCCGCCGGGCGGTCGAGCTCCAGGATCAGTACATCTCTGGCAGCACCGGACTGCAGGTGGTGGGCGCCAACGCCCGGCTCGGGTATGTCTACTACCTGCAGGGCCGCTACCAGGATGCGCTGCGCGAATACGAGCGCGGTCTCTCGTTCGTCGCCTCGAGCGATCACGCGCTGAAGGACCGCACCGCGATCGAGATCACGGTCGAAGATCGGCGCCACGCATCATCGCCTCGGCCGCGCGGACGAGGCGGGGCGCCACTTCGCCCGCGCCGCGAAGATGTTCGACAGCCTGATCGCCAAGGGCGCCGACGATCCCTACACACGGTATTACATCGCGGTGCTGCACGCCCTCAGCGGCGACGCGGATCGCGCCTTCGACTCGCTCCAACGCGTGGCCGCACGCCTGCCGGCGCTCACCGCGGCGCGCGTGAAACGGGACCCGGACTTCGACAGCCTGCGGTCCGATCCCCGCTTCGCGAGTCTTCTGAACGAAGAACTAAGGACGAAGAACTAGAACGGGTGCCTCGCTGGTCGTTTGCTAGCATCGGCCCCATGCCAGACATCACGATCCGCCGCGCGGAGCGCACGGACGAAGTCGCCATCTGGAAGATCCTCGAACAGGTGATCCGCGCCGGCGAGACCTATCCACTGCCTCGCGATCTCTCGCGCGACGACGCCCTGGCCTACTGGTTTTCGGCCGGCCACGAGGTGTTCGTCGCCGAGGCCGGGGAAGCGATGGTCGGCACGTATTACCTCCGGCGCAATCAGGACGGCGGCGGTGCCCACGTCGCCAACTGCGGCTACATGACGGCCTCGACGGCCGGCGGCCGCGGCGTCGGCCGGACGATGTGCGAGCACTCGATCGCCCGCGCCCGGACGCGCGGTTTTCGCGCCATGCAATTCAACTTCGTGGTGAGCACCAACGAGCGCGCGGTCCATCTCTGGCAGGCGTGCGGCTTCGCCATCGTCGGCCGTCTGCCGGGAGCGTTCAATCATCCCGCGGCGGGGTTGGTGGACGCGCTGGTGATGCATCGCGCCCTCTGAGCCCCGCGGCCGCATCACTTGACAACCCAGTGCACCTGTGACATTTTCACTTGAATGTCTAGTAAAGACGATCACATCGAGCTGTTGCAGGGGACTCTCGACCTGATCGTCCTGCGGGCGCTGCACACGATGGGGCCGCTGCACGCCTACGCGCTGGCGACCCGCCTGGCGCAGGTCTCGGACCACCCGCTGTCGCTCAATCAAGGCACGCTCTACCCGGCGCTGGTGCGGCTCGAGCAAAAGGGCTGGATTCGCGGCACCTGGCAGAAGACCGAGAACAATCGCGACGCCAAGTACTACACGATTACCAAGGCCGGTGAGCGCGCGGTCGGGAAGCAGGCGGAACGCTGGCGCCGCCTCGCCGGTCTCGTGGAGAAGCTGCTGCAAGCGTAATTACTGAGGCCCCTCTCAGAAACCAACGCGGAAGCCGAACTCGAACGACCAACCCAGCGTCGGGCCGTCGAGGGCGCGGACGCCGGCGATCTCGACCGGCAAGCCTCCGGCGTTGATTCGAATGCCGGCACCGAGGCTGCTCACCACGTTGCGGCGATTGCCGTACGACCAGACGACTCCACCGTCGGCGAAGAGAAAGCCATCCGCCGGAAGAGGACCGTACTCCAGCTGCCGCGTCAGCAGGCCCCAGAGAGGAAATCGCAGCTCCAGGTTTCCGACCAGCAGCCGGTTGCCCAGCAGTTCGTCGCCGCAGGCGCGATTCGGATCGGGCTGGCAGCGGCGCGCGTCCAGGCCGTGGCCGCGCACGAAGTAGCGCGACCCGATGAAACTGGAGAGGAGCCTCGGGTCGTCGCCGTCGGGCCCGTATCGCGCGGAGTGGAGCAGCCGCATCGCGAACGAGTACGGTCGCACCGGCATGAAGTAATGCCGATAGTCGGCGAGCACGCGCGTATACGTAAGATCGCCGGTCGCGGGCGCTACCTCGAAGCGGTAGCGCGATCCAAGCAGCGCGCCGGTCGGCCCGAAGACGGCTGTGTCGCCCACGAGCGCGGCGCCGATCTCCGCCACCGTGGTCGGCAGGCCACCCTCGGCCGCCGCCTGCTCCTGCTGCAGGACGCGCCCGGTGGCGAGCGACGACACCTGCGATCGCACCTCGCGGTGGTAGGACGCGTGGCGCACTCCGCCCGCGAACTCGATGCGCAGTCCGCGGCTGAAGGGATACGCGACCAGTCCGGCGACGCGCAGCTGGACGCGTTGCATGTAGTCGGCCTGCTTGAAGAGGGCGGACTCGCCGTTGTGCTCGATCTGCTCCGACCGCCGATAGCGGCGCAGCGCCGGCTCTAGCTCCGCGACTGCGCCCCAATTCCAGCGGCGCTCCTGATTGAGGTACTGCGCTTCGAACGCGGCGTCGCGAAGGTGGTTGCCCAGCTGCACGGCGGCGCCGAAGCGACGTTCGCCGAGCATGTCACCGAAGAGCAGCGATCCACCGCCGCGCACGAAAGTGCCAAACGGCCCGCCGCCGGAACTGACGTACGGTTCGCCGATCCGCTCCAGCGAGAGCCGCGAGGAGTATTCCCGCGGCGCAATCGTGGCCGGATCTGGTAGCCCGGTGCAGTGGTCGGTCAGAGCCGCGACAAGGCCCGCGTGTGCGGCCCTTCCGCCGTGGCTGTATCCGCGGTTCGATCGGTCTGCAGAATGCGGAGGGCCGGCGCATTGTCGCGAGCTGCGGCCGGCCGTCGCGGTAAACCGTGAAGGCGAGGACGGGCGCGTCGATTGCCACGGACAAAGCGGGACTCGTCGGCGTCATCCCACTGACGCCAGTGGCCACGTCGGTGATGACGTCGGTAGCCAGCGTGTCGAGCTCGACGCGAAGCACGTTGCGCGTTCCGTTCGTATCGCCGATGAAATACAGCCAGCGGCCATCGGGCGACCACTGCGGATTGGTGTGGCTGCCGGCGCCGGCGATCACCCGGCGCACCACGCCAGTCTCGAGATCGAGCAGGGCCAGTTCGGTCGGCCCGAAGCGCAGCGTCGTGAGATCGCTCGACATATCGCTCGGTTGCAAAGGCCAGCGATCGGCCATCGGGCGACCACACCGGATGAAGATCGGCGAACGCATCCTCGGTGAGCCGCCGCAGCCTGCTGGTTGGAAGCTCGTAGACGTAGAGATCCGTAAAGCCGCCGGCAAGCGCCGAAAACGCGATCGCCTGGCCGTCGGGCGACCAGGTCGGCGAGAAGATCTGCCCGAGATCCTTCAGCACGATTTCTCGATCCCTGGTCGAGCCGTGCATGTCGAGCAGTGTGAGCGCGGCGTGCCCCTGACGCACGGCGGCAAACGCAAACGACTCGCCGTTCGGGCTCCACGCGCCCGCCGATCGCAGTGGCTGCAGGCTGTCGAAACGCGCACTGGCGGCGGTGGTCGCCAGCTTGCGCACGACGCGGCCCGTCTCGACGTCGGCCAGAAAGAGATCGAGCGACAGGCGATCGCGTTCCGAGAAGAACACCGCCTGGCGGCCGTCGGGGCTGAGCGCCGGACCCAGCTGCATGCGGCCGCCCTCTTTCGCCGCGAGAAGGGGTGTGTGACCGCTGTTTCCCCTGTCCTCGGAGCGCATCGCGGCGGCGCGCCAGTCCGCAAACAGCACGTCGAAATCGACGCCTGTCGCATGGCGCATCCGGTCCTTCAGTTTGCGATCCTTCTTGCCTGGCTTGAGCGCCCGCTCGACGACCTCGTCGCCGAATCGCTGCGCAAGATACGCCCACATCGCGTGACCGTATTGATACGGCGAGAGGCGTCGTGCGGCATCGCGTTCCTTCACCGGCACCCGCTCACTCGACACCGCATCACGCAGCCAGAGGGCGGCCTCGACGTCGGTGGCGCCGCGTGCCAGGTACTCGGCCATCCCTTCGATGAACCACAGCGGCTGCCCGACGCCGCCACCGTGGCGCCGCGCGATGTCGAATTGAAACGCGTGCACGATCTCGTGGCCGAGTACGCGATTGGTCTCGGCCATGGTCGGGGCAAACGGCATCACGATGCGCCGCCGCGATGCCTCGGTGACGCCGCCGATCGAATCGGAGAGCAGGCCGGACACGACGTTCGTCTGCGCGAACTCGGCCTGGCTGCCGTAGAGCACCAGCGGTTGCCGGCGATCGAACCTGTGATTGAGAATGCGCGAGAAGCGCGCATACCAGCGCTCGGCAAGCTGCACGGCCAGGCGGGCGGCCGCTTCTTCCCGCGAGTAGTAGTAGACGTCGAAGTGCTCCGACGTGAGCACCTTGAAGTCGAAGTCCACGTACTCCACTTTGTTGCGACCGAAGTACTGCGCCGCCGCCGGTGTCGGTGCGAGCCCGAACATCAATACTGCTGAGACTGCGAGCAGTCGGATCACACGCATAACCAGCACGACCTTGCCTGCACCACGACGTGGAGCGAACGGCTGAAACCCCTGGCGGGCCCGCTTACGAGACCGAAGAGCCTCCTTCTAACGCAGCCGTAACGCTCGCGTCAAGAGAGTTTGGCGCAACGTGGAATGGACTCGGTAAGAGCAGGAAAGAGAAAGGCACCCTCGGCGAAGCTCAGGTGAGAGATCCCGCTTCGCCGAAGGTGATCGGGCGAGCGCTACCAGCGGAACGTAACGCCGACTGTGCCGCGCCAGAAGTCGAAGTCGCTCAGCGCAAGGTCGAACTCATCGTCCGGCTCGTTGTCCTGCAGCGATCGGAAATACCGGATGTCGCCGCGGATTCCGACGTTGTCGTTGAAGAAGCCGTTGACGCCGCCGCCGACGTTCAAGCCCAGATCGTTGCTGGTCAGATCGTCGAACAGATCGCCCGCGCCAGTAATACTGCTTCGAATCAGCCCAAGGCCGCCCGAGCCATACGGCCGGATCCCCGAGCCGTGGGGAGCGCTGATGAGGAGATTGGCCATCAGCGTCGTCACGTTACTGTCGCCGAAATCGAAGTTGAGGTCGCCGGCGGTGTCCTGGAAGAAGTTCGGAGACCATCCGAAGTCCACCTCGAAGCCGACTACGCCTGGATTCCAGCCGATGGTCGCGCCGAGATCGAGCCTTCGCTCCACCTCGTCGTCCAGGTCATCGAAATCGGCGAACGTGGCGTTGCCGCCGAAGTTAGCTCCGACAAAGGGCGTGAAGAACCAGTCCTGCGCGAATGCCGACGCTGGTGCCAGCGCGACGGTCAGCAGGCTGATGAAGAACAGCTTGCGAACTTGCATCGTACCTCCCTCGGTATAAGTAAGAAAGCTCACGATGGCTGGTTCGGCAGCGGCGCAGCTGCCGACGCCGGCCTCGCCCGAGGTAACCCGACTGCAAGCGTGGTGCCCGAAGCGCCTACGGCCGGGCCGCCAGCCACTCACGCATGACGTGGGTCGTCACTCGCACCTCAGCGCTTGAAGCGGATCGATTCGAGATGCACGCCGCGCGGGGACGTATGCGGCTGCTAGGCCCAGCAGCGACATCAAGGCGGCTGCGCCGATGAGCGCGCCGGCATCGGCCGGGCCGAGCCCGAAGAGCAGACCGCGCGCGGCGTGCGCCGCGACGAGGGCGAGCGGGATTCCGGCAGCGACACCGATCGCGATCCAGCCGAGGCCGCGCTCGAGCGCCGACCACAACACGGTACGCCGCTGGGCGCCGAGGGCCATGCGAATGCCGATCTCGCTCGTGCGCTGAACGACGTGGTAGGCGATCAGGCCGTAGACACCGAGGCACGACAGGCCGATAGCGAGCGCGCCGAACGCAATCAGGAGCGTCGCCATCGCGCGCTCCTGCACGATGGTGCGATTTGCGAGGTCGGTCCCGCGCTCGATTGCAGTCGTAGCGAGGCGCGGATCCTCGGATGCGATCGTCTGCCGCAGCACCGCCACGAGCGCCGAGGGGTCTGCCGTCGCGCGTACCAGAAACCGTGTGCTCGCCATCGTCCAGCTCGGTCGAATCTGCCGCAGCTGCAGGTAGGGCAGGTAGAAGCGGAGTTGCGGGTCGCCTCGTGGACCGCTCTGCTTCACCTCACGCGCGACGCCCACCACTTCGAGGGACGTTTCAGTTCCGCCAACGGTCCACACCATGTGCCGGCCAATCGGTGACGCGTCTTGAAAGAAGCGCATCGCCAGCTCCTGATTGATTGCCACCACGTTGGACGAGCCCACCACGTCCTGCGCGGTGAAGTCGCGGCCGGCGACGAGCGTTCGTCCGAGGACCGAAAAATAGCCGGGCCCGACGACGTCCCAGTGCGTCTTCGGGATCTCTTCGGACAGAGGCAGGGAACGATCGGGCCGCATCAGATCGGTGCTGCTGTCGCGTCCGCCCAGCACCCCGTTCTCGGAGAGGCTCACCGACGCCACGCCGGGGATGGCGGCGATTCGCTCGACGAGACGCCGATTGAGTGCAACGGAAGCGTCGCCGGTGTAACCGGTGCTCTGCGTGTTGACGTCTGCAACGAGCAGCAGCTCGGGCGTGAAACCGAGATCGACATCGCGCAGATTCGCGATCGTACGGACAATGAGGCCGGCACCCATCAACAGCACCAGTGACAATGCCACCTGCGCGGCGACCAGCGCAGAACTGAGCTCCTGGCTCGCTCGCGCGCCGGCGTCGCCTCTCGTGGCGACCGACCGACGGACGGCCCTTACCGAATGCCATGCTGGCGCGAGGCCGAACACGAGCGCCGTGGCGAGCGAGATCGAAGCGACAAACGCCAGCAGCTTCTCGTCGGGCCCCACATCGATCGGCACCCGCGCGCCATCCATCGAGATCAAACGGAGGAGCGCCTCCGTGACGAGCCATGCCACGCCGATCCCCAGCGAACCGCCCAGCGCGGCGAGCACGAGGCTCTCGGTGAGGAGCTGGCGGAACAGGCGGCCGCGATCCATGCCCAACGCGGTACGGAGATCGAACTCACGGCGCCGCGCGGCCGCTCGCGCGAGGAGGAGATTGGCGAGATTGGCGCACGCGATCATTAGCACGACGCCAACCGCGCCCAGCAGCAGCTGCAGAGGACGCGCAAACTGCGCGCGGAGATTCGAGACGCCCCTGTCCGCCGGCACCAGTATCACCGCTGTCCGCGCGATATCGCGGCGCACGTCGTCTGACACGGTTGGCCCGAACAGATCGGTGAGGATCCGCCGATAGTGCTCCGTGAGCACCGGCTGCGCCGCGGCAGCCGAGATCTCAGGCCTCATTCTGGCGATAATTCGCAGCCACCCGGCTCGCGGGCTCTCGAGCAGGTTCCGGCCGGTCACGATCTGGCCCCACATGGTGAGCGGGACCCACATGTCGGGCGCCGCCCCGACCTGTTCTCCGAAGAACCCGGCAGGGGCGACGCCGATGATCGTGAGCGGCACGCCGCCAATGCGTATCACGCGGTCGACGATGGCCGCGTCGCCGCCGAGACGCCGTTGCCAGTAACCGTGGCTGACGACCGCTACGGGATGCTCACCCGCGGCGCGATCGTCTCCGGCGTCGAACACACGGCCGAGTGCCGGCCGGACGCCCAGCGTCGTAAAGAACGATCCCGAGACCAGCGAAACGGTCGACGGCTCGCGCACGCCGGCGTTGACCTCGACGTCGAGCGGTGTGACGCCGCTCGTGGCGAACAGATCGACAAACAGGTCGGTACGCGTGTGGAACTCGCGAAACGCCGGATACTGGAAGCCGCCGGGCCGAAGCAGGACGAGCGCCGCGGGATCCTCCACCGGCAGCGGCCTTAGAAGGATCGCGTCCATCACGCCGAAGATCGCTGTCGTCGCGCCAATGCCAAGCGCCAACGTGAGTGTCGAGACGACGGTGAACCCGCGAGATCGTTGGAGACTGCGCACCGTGTAGCGCACGTCCTGCACGACGCTCTCGAGCCACGGCAGCAGCTTGACGTCTCGGCTCTGTTCGCGGAGGAGCAGTGGGTTGCCAAACCGGCGTGCGGCCTCAGCGGCCGCGTCCTCAGGCGTCACGCCTTGCCGAACGAGCTGATCGGCACGTGCCTCGAGGTGAAAGCGCTGCTCCTCGTCGAGCTCGCGATCGAGGCGGGCCGCGAAAAAGACGCGGGCGAGCCGGGAGACCCAGAACATGATTGCTCCTGACCGAGGCGTCAAGCGTGCTTCAGGATGTGTCCGACGGCGCCGGTGACCGCTTGCCAGCGCGCTTCTTCGGACTCGAGCTGCTTGCGTCCGGTGACGGTGATCTCGTAGACGCGGGCGCGACGCTTGTTCTCGGTCTTCGCCCACCGCGCTTTGATCCAGCCGGCTTCTTCCATCCGATGCAGGGCGGGATAGAGCGATCCCTCCATCACCCGCAGGACATCCTCCGACATTGCTTCGATCTGGGAGGTAATCGCGTAGCCGTGCATCGGCCCGCGGCGAACCAGAATCTTGAGCACCAGCAGCGGAAGCGCGCCCTGCAGCGCGTCGTAGCGTGACATATGTAGATTTCTAAGTAAGCAGACTGAGGATGCGCGAGTTGACGCCCGTTTGTCAAGGCGCGGCTGTGGTAGCATCGCGCCGGCCGGCCCGCGATGTACCGTCACGTCCAGATCGAGCGCGTTTCGGAGTTCGATCACCTTCCGGACTCGTCGGACGTCGCGCGGCTGCCGCCGGCGGACTTCGCCGCCGACCGCGCCGACGCTCATATCGCCCTTCTCGACGGCAAGTGCCTGGCGGCCCGTTGTTCGCTGTGGTGGACGTCGCCGCCGCCGCATCCGGCCGAGCGCCTGGGGATCGTCGGCCACTACGCGGCTCGCGACGCCGCCGCGGGCCGCGCGCTTCTCGAGGCGGCGTGTGCCACGCTCTCTGCCCGAGGCTGCACCCTGGCTGTCGGGCCGATGGATGGCAACACATGGAGGCGCTACCGTTTCGTCACGGAGCGAAACGGCGAGCCGCCGTTCTTTCTCGAGCCCGACAATCCGGATGACTGGCCGGACCAGTTTTGTGAAGGTGGCTTCACCGAGTTCGCGCGCTATCGGTCGACGCTCAACGAGCGGCTCGAACGCGACGACCCTGACGCGGTCGCGATCGCTCGCCGCCTTGCCGGACGTGGCGTGGTGATTCGCACGCTCGCGGAGAGGCGCATCGACGAGGAGCTGCGACGGCTGTACCGCACGGCCATGAGCGCGTTTTGTCGGGCCCCTCTGTACCAACCGTTCGACGAAGCCGAGTTTCGGGCGCAGTACTCACGGCTCGTGCCGCTGGTGCGACCGGAGCTCGTGTTGATCGCCGAATATGACGGCGAGACGGTGGGCTTTCTGTTTGCCATTCCCGACTGGGCGCAGCATCGACGCGAGGGGCGAACCGACACGCTGATCATCAAGACCGTCGCCGTCGTCCCCGGCCGCAAGCACGCCGGGCTGGGCCGCGTCCTCGCGTGGGACTGCGAGCGGCGTGCGGCGGCCTCCGGCTTCCGCCGATCGATTCACGCGCTGATGGCCGAGCCCGGCACGTCGCTCAACATCAGCCGCGGCTACGCCCGGACGATGAGACGCTATACGCTGTTTGGACGGCGATTGCAGTGAACCTAGTACGGTTGCTCACGGCGCAGGCGGCCACGCGACCGGGCGCGGCGGCGATCGTCGATCGACACGCCGGGCGCGAGCGCGTCACGAGCTTTGCCGATCTCGACAGGCAGTCGCAGCGGGGTGCGGCCTTTCTTCGCTCGGTGGGCCTGGAGGCAGGCGATCGCATTCTGTTTCTCCATCGCATGTCCGCCGAGCTGTACGTGGCGCTCATCTCCGCCTGGCGGGCGGGGATGACCGCCGTGTTCATCGACATCTCGACTGGCCGTGAAGATCTGGACCGCTGCTGTGCGATCGCCAAACCAGACGCATTTGCCGGCAGCGCCAAGGCGCATCTTCTGCGCCTCGTTTCCAGGCCGGTGCGGCGCATCCCGCGACAAATCGCGCTGAGCGGTCACGTTCCCGGCGCGCTGCCGTGGTCACGCGCATCGAGACTCCCCGCCGAACCGGCATGCGCCGAACTCACCGACGCGGCGCCGGCGCTCATCACCTTCACGAGCGGAAGTACAGGGCAGCCAAAGGCCGCGGTCAGGACGCACGGCTTTCTGCGCGCGCAATATGAAGCGCTGCAGGACGTGCTCGACCTGACGCCGGGCGAGATCGACCTCACGACACTGCCAATCGTAGCGCTGGCAAACCTCGCGTCCGGCGTGACGAGCGTCATTCCGGATGCCGACTTGCGTCGCCCCGGCGCGATCGATCCGGTGCCGGTTCTCGCGCAGCTCGAAAGGCACCGCGTCACGCGCGCGGCCGGTTCGCCGGCGCTCCTCGAGCGCGTCGCCGATCACTGCCTGGCGTCGAATCGCACGCTGCCGTGTATCGAGCGGATCTTCACGGGAGGCGGTCCGGTGTTTCCTGGCTTGCTCGAACGCCTCCAGCGCGCCGCACCCGATGCCGAGGTGTGCGCTGTTTATGGATCGTCCGAGGCTGAGCCGATTGCGCACATTGCGAACGCACATGTCAGCGACGAAGATCGCGCGGATATGATTGGCGGCCGAGGACTGCTGGCGGGCGTACCCGTTTCGACGATTCACGTGCGCATCCTGCGCGACCCTCTGGATTCCCACGCCTCGCCGCTGACGTCCGCCGAGTTCGACGCGCGCTGTCTCTCACCGGGCTCGATTGGTGAGATAGCCGTCTCCGGCCGGCACGTTCTGACCGGCTATCTCGATGCGCAGGGCGACGCAGAAACCAAAGTGCGCATGGGGGGCGACGTCTGGCATCGCACCGGCGACGCGGGATTTCTCGATGCCGCCGGCCGATTGTGGCTGCTGGGACGATGTGTGGCCAAGGTTGTCGATCGGCGAGGGGTCATTTACCCGTTTGCGGTCGAGTGCGCCGCACAGCAGCACGCCAACGTCCGCAGGGCCGCGCTCGTTGCCCGAGACGGCCGCCGTCTTCTCGTGCTCGAGCGGCGCGATCGGCGGCAGCCCGTGGACGGTGCGGCGTTGCGCCAATCGCTCGCGTGGGCATCGATCGACTCGATCGGCGAATATCCGCGGCTGCCAGTCGATCGACGTCACAACGCGAAGATCGACTATCCCGCGCTGCACCAGCTGGTCGAGCGGTCGCCGGCGGCGACGATCGGCTGAAGGGACTGCAGCGAACCTTGGCGAACCGATGGTGGGTGTATCAGCGCGAGCGGTTCCCGATCGTCGCGCACGGCATCCTCATCGCGGTCTTCAGTCTCTCGGCCATCGCTTACTCGGCCGCGCTCAGAGGCGCGCCGGCGCCGCTGCCATACGCCGCTGCTGTCGCCTTTGCGACGGCGTTCCTATTTTTTCTGCAATTGCGAGTTCTCGACGAGTTCAAGGATCACGACGAGGATGTGCGGTATCGTCCTTATCGACCGGTGCCACGGGGTCTGGTGACGCTTGGCGAGCTTGGGTGGGTCGCGTTCGGCGCCGCGCTCCTGCAGCTGGTGCTTGCCGTGTCGCTCAACGCGGCGCTGACGGCGTGGCTGGCCGGAGTGTGGATGTATATCGGATTGATGCGCGTGGAGTTCTTCTCCCATCGATGGCTCACCGCGCACCCGTTTGCCTATTTGACGAGCCACATGATCGTGGTGCCGCTCATCGCGCTGTATGTGACGGCCGGCGACTGGCTGCAGGCGTCGTCGTCGCCTCCGCCGAGTCTCGTCTGGTTTCTCCTCGCCAGTTTCTGCAACGGCATCGTGATCGAGATCGGGCGTAAGGTGAGAGCGCCGGATGACGAAGAGCGAGGCGTGCCTACCTATACGGCCGCCTGGGGAATCCGAATGGCCGTGCTCGGCTGGATCATCGCGCTCGCTGCCACCGCCATCTTTGCGCTGGTCGCCGCAAACCGCATCAACGCCACGACGCTTGCGATCGCGGTCCTGGCGCCCGCGCTGGGGTTGGTCGTCGCGACTGGATGGGACTTCGTGCGTGAACCGAGCGCGGCACGCACCCGCCGCGTCGAAGATGCGTCCGGCCTCTGGGCGCTGCTGGTCTATCTGGTGCTCGGCCTCGCGCCTCTGGCGACACGCGTATGATGCCGCTGTCCAGCCCGCGGTCCGGCCCCGGCGTGCGGCCTGTCTATATCATTGGCTCGAGCGAGGCGGCCGCGGCGGCCGACATCGGGCGCAAGGCCTACGCGTTGGCCTCGTTGAAGACCGCCGGGTTCGTGATTCCGGAGTGGTTCGTAGTCTCGCCGCTCGCGTTCGACGTCAGCCTGTCGGACGCCGAGCGTATGTCGCTTGCCGCGGCGGCGCGCGCGACGGCGCGCTTCTCGCTCCTCTCCAACCTCAGCGTTGCGGCTTCGGTACGCGTTCAGCTGGACGAGGCGCTGCGCGCGCTTTGTCCGCACGGAGAGCAGGTGGCCGTGCGATCGTCAGCCGCCGACGAGGACGCGGAGCAGCGATCGTTTGCCGGGCAGTTCGAGACGCACCTGTGCGTCTCGCCCGGCGATGTCGCGCCGCGGATCGTCGACGTGTGGCGAAGCGGCTTCTCCGAGCGCGTTCTCAACTATCGCCGGGCGCAGGGGTTGACATTTCCCACACGGGCCCCGGCTGTGATCGTGCAGCGGCAGCTCGAGGCCGACGCGGCCGGCGTGGCCTTCGGCGCCGATCCGGTGAGCGGGCGGCGAATGGTGGCGGTCGTCGCCGCGGTGCCGGGGTTGGGGAGCGCCCTCATATCCGGCGAAGCCGCGAGTGACACGTTCCACGTCTCGCGCGACGGCCGCATCATCGACCGGACGATTGGCGCAAAGCAGGTGATTCATCGCTGCGCCCCAGGCGACGCAGCGGGCGTTCGCGCCATTCCTCTGGCGAACTCCGAGCAGCGAGCCGCGGCGATCGACGATCGTCGCGCCTGCGAGGTGGCCGAGCTCGCACGCCGTGCCGGTCGCCACTTCGCCGCGCCGCAGGACATCGAATGGGCAATCGAGCGGGGACGTTTGTACTTGTTGCAATCACGGCCGATCACTGCGTTGAGCGCCCTGGCCGATCCCGACGCGGCGCAGAACATCTGGGACAACGCGAACGTCGCTGAGAGTTACCCGGGCATTACGTCGCCGCTCACGTTTTCGTTCATCCGCTACGTCTACGAGGAGGTCTACCGCGAGCTGTGTCGGCTGTTGGGTGTTCCTTCGCGCGTGCTCGCCGCGCACGACGACACGTTCGCACGGATGCTCGGGCTGATCCGCGGCCGCGTCTACTACAACCTTCTCAGCTGGTACCGATTGCTCGCGACGCTGCCCGGCTTCACGCTCAACCGCCGCTTCATGGAGCAGATGATGGGCGTCAGCGACGGTGTGCCGGACGATGCAATCGGCGGGCGCGAGCCGGCCGGCCTTGCCGAGAAAGCACTGGACGCGATCCGCGTCACGCGCACCACCATCGGTCTCGCATGGCATTGCGCACGGCTGCCGGCCAGCATCCGCCGCTTCCGCGCGCGGCTCGGCGCGGCGCTCGGGGCGTCCGACCCGAGCTTCGCCGACGCGCGCCTGGACGAGATCGTCGCGCATTATCGGTCGCTCGAACGCCAGCTGCTCAAACGGTGGGACGCGCCGCTCGTCAACGACTTCTTCGCGATGATGTTCTACGGCGTCCTTCGCCGCCTGATCGAACGATGGTGCGGAGACCAGCATCGCACGCTGCAGAACGACCTGATCGTCGGCGAGGGCGGCGTCGTCAGCACGGAGCCCGCGGTTCGCATTCGCGCGATGGCCGAGATCGCGGCCGGCACCCCCTCACTGGTGGATGTGTTGTGCACTGGCTCTCCGGACGAGATCGCCGAGGCGATGAGATCGACGAGTGAGCTTCGCGCCGCCTTCGAGAGCTACGTTGCGACCTTCGGCGATCGCTCGTTCGAGGAGCTCAAGCTCGAAACCCTGACGCTCGCCGACGATCCTCTGCCGGCGCTGCGCGCCATCGGTCAGCTGGCTCGATCGATTCAGCACGGCGGGAGCGCGGTCACGATCGCAAACGAGGCGCAGGCCGGGCGCGCCGCAGGGCTGCGCGCAGCTGCCGAAGCGCGCGTGCAGACGGCGCTGGCAGGGAAGCCCATCCGCCGCATCATCTTCAAAC
Source organism: uncultured Acidobacteriota bacterium (assembly GCA_963807105.1). GTDB lineage: Bacteria > Acidobacteriota > Vicinamibacteria > Vicinamibacterales > UBA2999 > DASPWV01. The sequence goes on from CAWEAM010000010.1 coordinate 171,433, forward strand.
TGGTCGTCAGCCAGGCACGGGCACGCGTCCGCGATCGCGAGAACCTGCGCTTCGAACGCACGCGGGTGTTTGGCCGCGTGCGGAGGATCTTCCGCAGGGTTGGCCAGGAGCTCGCCGCCCTTGGTGTGCTCACCGATCCCGCGGATGTGTTCTACCTCCATGTGGACGAGGTGCTTGGATTTGTCGAAGGCACGGCGGTCTCCACCGATCTGAAAGGACTGGCCGCGCTTCGTCGGGCCGAGTACGCGCGATACGCCGCCGACGGTGCGCCGGACGATCGGTTCGAGACACGCGGAGCGGTATACGCCGGCAATGCGTTCCGGCGCGGCTCAGCGCCGGCCGCTCCGCAACCGAGCGGCGACTCGCGCGGCGGCCTGGCGTGCTGCCCCGGCATCGTCGAAGCGCCGGTCGTCGTTGTGCGCGATCCCCGTCACGCGGTGTCGCTCGACGGGTCGATTCTCGTCGCCGAGCGGACGGATCCGGCGTGGGTGGTGTTGTTTGCGTCGGCGCGCGGTCTGCTCGTCGAGCGTGGCAGCGTGCTTTCTCACTCCGCGATCATCGCTCGCGAGATGGGTGTTCCCACGATCGTCAACATCGCCGGTCTTACGGGCTGGCTCGAGGACGGCGACTGGGTGCGGATGGATGGCGGCACGGGCGTGGTTCAACGCGTCAGCGCCAGGGAGGCCGGTCACGCGGGCTGAAGCCGCCGAGCACGCCGACTTCGCGGCCCTTCGTTACGCGCAGTGCTGGGAGGACGCGGATACGCTCGTCGAGGCCCTGGCGCCGCGGCCCGGGCAAGTCGGCTTGTCGATCGCGTCGGGCGGCGAGAACACGCTCGCGCTGCTCGCGAGCGCGCCGGAGCGCGTCTTCGCGATCGACCTCAACCCGGCGCAGCTTGCCTGTCTCGAGCTCAAGGTCGCGGCGTTCCGCGCGCTCGGTCACAACGAGGTGCTGCAGCTCGTCGGCTCGCGGCCCGCGACCAATCGCCGCGGGCTCTATCAACGGTGCCGCAACCAGTTGTCCAGCGACGCGCGGGCGTACTGGGACGCGCAAAGTGACGCGATCGATCGAGGCATCGGCAGCGGAGGGAAGTTCGAGCGCTATTTCGCCCTCTTTCGCGCGCGCGTGCTGCCGCTCGTCCATCGGCGCGCCGCGATCGATCGCCTCCTCGCCGGCGGATCTCCCGTCGAGCGCGCCCGGTTCTATCGCGACCACTGGGACACCTGGCGCTGGCGCGTGATGTTCCGCTTGTTTTTCTCGCGAACGGTCATGGGGCGGTTCGGCCGCGATCCCGCGTTCTTTCGTTATGTGGACGGGTCGGTCGCCGATCGAATCCTGGCACGCACGCGGCACGCGTTGATCGATTTGAATCCCGCGGAAAATCCCTATATCCACTGGATTCTCACCGGCGCGCACGGCGCGGCGCTGCCGCGGGCGCTGCGCCTCGAGGTCTTCGACGCGATTCGCGCCAATCTGGATCGCCTCGAATGGCGGCTCGCCTCGGCCGAGTCGTTCATCGCGGAGGTCGGCGAACGTTCGTTCGACTGGTTCAATCTCAGCGACATCTTCGAGTACATGTCCGAGGAGCGCACGCGCGAGCTCCTCGACGCCATCTGGCGCGCCGCACGGCGCGGCGGCCGCCTGGCGTACTGGAACACGCTGGTGCCGCGCGCGCGCCCCGACGCGCTGTCCGATCGACTGCGGCCGCTCACCGCCGTCGCCGAGCGGCTGCACGTGATCGACAAGGCGTTCTTCTACAACGCGTTCGTGGTCGAAGAAGTGCTGTAACGGATCGCCGAGGAATGGTAGGCTCTGCGCGCACGAGTTCGCTTCGCATAACTCACCGAGGAGTAACGATGGCTCACCGCATCCTGGGGCTGACCGCCGTTGTGCTGTTCGTCGCGGTTGGTGCGACCAGCACGCGTGCCCAGACGCCCGAAGATCCGGCGCATCAGGAACTACGCGCGCTACGCACCGAGGTTCTCAGCGCGATCACGTCCGGCAACGTCGAGGACACGCTCAAGTACGTCCATCCAAATGTGGTAATCACGTGGCAGAACCACGAGGTGGTGCGCGGTCATCAGGGCCTGCGTGATTTCATGCGGCGCATGGGAGCCGAGGCGTTTCGCGGCTACAGAGTGCCGCCGACGCCCGACGACCTCACGATTCTCTATGGCGGAGACATGGGCGTGTCCTTCGGGACTTCGGTGGCCGCGTATCGCCTGCTCGGCATGAACATCGACTTCACCAACCGCTGGACGGCGACGGTGGTCAAAGAGAACGGCCGCTGGATGCTCACCGCCTACCACGTGTCGAACAACGTGCTCAACAACCCGCTCCTGACCGTGCTGATGTGGGCGGGCGTGCTGGCGCTCGTCGTCGGCCTGGCGGCGGGATTCGTCTTCGGCCGCCGCCGCGTCCGGCGTGCGTATTGACCAGCGATTGACGGTGGTAAACCCCGCCGCCGCTCGACGTCCGCGGTTCGCCACGGTCCAACACGTTGGTGCGCAAACGGGAGGTCCGCCGCAAAGGCCCGCGCGATCAGCGTTCGCGCTCGTAGTGGCGAGCTTCAGCCTTGCCGCTCGTCCAGCACGCTCACGGTTCCGGCCGTGCCGTCCACGGCGATGCGGCCGCCGTTTCGAATGCGGCGCGTCGCATCGTTGACACCAAGCACTGCCGGGATGCCGTATTCGCGGCAGATGACGGCCGCGTGCGACAGCAGGCCGCCGGTCTCGGTGACCACCGCCGCGGCGCGATCGAGAAGCGTCGTCCAACCCGGATCGGTAAAGACCGAAACCAGGATCTCTCCGGGGCGAATGGCCGCAGCCTCTTCGACTGTTCGCGCCACGCGGGCGATCCCGGTTGCGCGCCCGTGGCTCACCGCGATGCCGTGCAGCGGGGCCGAGGAGGCGGCTGCCGGCGTCCGATCCACAGCGAATCGCCGGCCAATCTCGTGCGGCGCCTCGAAGTTGCGATAGGCGTCGTAAAGCGCGCGACCGCGCGCGATATTCGACCGGTCGTCCTCGATGATCTCGTGCACCGTCATGAAAAAGATGTCGTCGCCCAGTCCTCGCCGTTCGGCAATCGCCTTTACGCGCCGCCGCAGCAGGTGATAGACGCGGCTCGACAAATCGCGCAGCTCCTCACGAAGCCAGACGAAGTTGCGGAGGCGATCGAGCTTGCGGGCGAACGAGCGGCGTTTCCACGGGGAGATCGACGCCAGGGCGCTCGCCCTTGCGGAGTGATAGGCCGCGCGCGCATCGCCGGAGTGGCCGGCAAAGGGCTGGTGCACGAGGCCGGCGACCCAGTCGCGATCCTCGTCCCATCGTGGCGCGCAGATATCGAGCTCGCGGCGGCTGTGATGCGCGAAGCGCTCGAGGAGCGCCGCAAGATCGGTGCCGCCTCGCGACGCCATCTCGCGAATGACGCGGGCCGGCTCGAGGTGCTGCATCGGCGGCAGACCGCCGGCCAACGCCGCATAGTCCGCATCCGGAAACGAGCTCTTGAAGTCGAGCTTGGCGAGAGACGTGCAGAAGATTGTCCGGAAGTAGTTCGTCTCCGTCGTCTTGTATACCCCGGTGACGAAGCGCTCGAACGACGCGTCGTTATCTCGCGCCGAGGCGTCGAAGCTGCGAACGAGCCGATCGAAGCCGCCCGACAGGAAGTCGCGATCGAATCGCTCCTGTGCCTTCCAGATCGACTCGATGGCGAACACGGTCGGCAGCGCGCGAAGAACGCCAACCGGCGTGACCGGCGTTTGCTGTCCGTTACCGTCGTACGTGATCGCGACGCTCAGATCCTCGTCGAAGTCGCGTTCGACGAATCCAGGCAGCTTCAGGAGGCAGCGCTTGACCTCGCCGAGATTCCAGTAGGGCCGTCCGAAGAACAGGCGGCCGGCCTGGAAGTCCGCCCCAAACAACCTGATCTCGAGCAGAAAGCCCTTGAGCGCATCCTCCCAGATGTAGTCGTAGAGCGACCACATGAGCGGCGTGCACACGGTGGACGACACGCCGCCGTCACGGAAGTCGGCATTGGTCCACTCGCCTAGCTCAGCGGCGAAGCCGATGCGCGTGATCGGACGCGCCTGCAGGATGTAGATCGCCCCGTCCTGAATCGCGAACTCGATATCCTGCGGCGCGCCAAAATGCTCCTGGATGCGACGCGCGACGCGCTCGATGCCGGGCGCGTAACGTCGTACGAGCGGATGATCGGATGCGAGCGGTACGCCGCGGCCGGCGAGCAAATCGGCGGCCAGCCCCTCGCACGCATCGATGACCACTTCGTCTGCGCCCGTGTGCGGGTTGATTGTGAACGCGACGCCCGCAAGCTCTGGAGTCACCATCCGCTGGACGATGACGTTCATCGCCAGGGCGCTGCGATTGATGCCGTGCTTGCGGCAGTACTCGACGACAGACGGCGCCTCGATCGACGCCCGGCACGCTCGCATCGCCTCTTCGACGTCGTCAAGCGTGCGCAGGTCGAGGAAAGACACGAACTGTCCCGCAAACGACGCGGCGCCGCCGTCCTCGAGTGACGCCGACGAACGCACCGCGAGCGGGAACCCGAGCTGCCGCACGGCATCGGCCGCGTTGGCCGGTGACACGACGAACTCCGGCACACGAAAGCCGGAGTGCTGGAGCTCGCGAAGACGCGCGGCCTTGCCACCCACAATCGCGCCGGCGAGCGGAGCGGCCGCGGCGCCGATCATGTGCCGTGCGACCTCACGGCCGCCGGACGGCAGACCGGATCGCCTGGTTCGATCAGATCGAGGCCGTGCCGATCGGCCATGGCCGCGACCCGCGCGACCAGCTCGGGTGTCAACGCACCGGTGAACGACGACTCGCGCACGTCCGACCAGCCGAGAAGCACAGCCTCGGCGAGACAGCCGTACGCCTGCCCGGGCGGCAGCGGGAATCCCTCGATCAGCAGATCCTCCGCAGAGGGCAGCTGTGCCGCCACGCCATCGACGAACAGGACGTCAGGCCTCAGCAGCGGCGTCGTGCGCTGAACGGCAGCCGGCATCGAGAGGTCGCACACGATCGCCGAACGCGCAAAATCGCCGGGACCGAGCGGCGTCTCCACGTCGTTGACGGCAGCGATCACCACATCGGCATGCGGCAGCGCAGTGCGATCGGCGACGACTGCTCCAGGCACCTCCGCGGCAAGGCGCTGCAGGCGCCGGCGCGATCCGCGCCGGCCGCTCCCGACCAGAAGGACGCGGCGATAGCGTTGGCCGATGATCGTCGCGCAGGCGCGGCCCACATTCCCGGCCGCGCCGACGATCGCCAGGGTCAGGTCGCGCGGATCCGCGCCACACCGCGCGTGCGCGCGGCCGATCGCGCGGTCGGCGAGCACCACGGCGAAGCTGTTGCCAGTGGTGATGGTCATGCCATGACTCGTCAAACGCGTACCGTGCCCGCTGACGATCGACGTGTACTGGCCGAGCGATACGACGCCACATCCGAGCGCATGCGCGACGTCCACCCCTTCCTGCACGAGCGCGCGTGGCAACGCAAGGCGCCGGGCGTCGAGCGCTCGCTTGGCCCATCGCGACGTGAACGGCAGCAGGATGGGAAACAGGCGAGCGTTCGCGCCAGCTTTGGAGCGCAGGTTTACGGCCGACATCACGATCGGCGAGGATAACGCCGCAAAGCGGCGCAGGAACGCCTCACGTTCGAGAGCAGAGGTCTGCGCGAACCGCGGATCCAACGTGGCCAAGTCGTCATCGTCCACGAGGTGGAAGAGCCACGCCACGCGTCCGCCGACCTTTGGATCGTTGGCGTCGCCCGCGAGATCTGAGGAGCGCAGCGCAAAGACCGCAACACTCTTCGCCCGCGCCGGACGCACCGAAGCCGCCACGCGGTCGGTTTCGCGGATCGAGCCGGTCAGTGCCACGACTTCGCCGCCACGGATGCGGCCGCAGACATCGCGCAGGGCATCGACGACGCGGTCGAGATCAGTGTCGGAGGTGACCACCGCCGGCTCGAGACGCAACGTCGAGGCACTGCCCAGTGTGGGCGCCACGCGGATGCGATGCGCCGCAAGAAGATAGGACGCGACGACGTAGCCGAGATCGTCGCGCGCCGACAGCAGCCGAAGCACGACGCTGAGCGAGCCGACGAGCGGCCTGAGCTCGACGCCGATCATCAGCCCGGCGCCGCGTACGTCGGCGATGACGTCCGGAAATTCGCCGGCGAGCGCCCGCAGCCGGGCGATGAATCGAGCGCCCTTTGCCGCACATGCGTCGATGGTGGCGCCGTCAAGCAGCGAAAGCACGTCCAACGCAACAGCGCATGAGTGATCGTCGTCTGCGTACGTGCTCGTTTGCAGAAGATCGAATTCGTCCACATACCTGCGCCGCGAAATCAGCAGCGCCGCGATCTTGGCGAGCCCTCCGCCAAGCGCCTTGGACAAGACGACGTAGTCGGGACGGATACCCAGCTGCTCGCAAGCGAGAAACGTTCCGGTCCGCCCGAGCCCGGTCTGACACTCGTCGGCGATCAGCGGGACGGCTCGCGCGGCGCACATCGCCGCGGCGCGCTGCGAAAACTCGCGACTGAGTGGCAGGATGCCGCCCTCGCCGAGGATCGGCTCGAAGATGCAGCCGGCGAGATCGTCCGCCCGCGCAAACGCCTGCTCCAGCGCGGCGAGGTCGTTCGGCGGAACCCGAACCACCTCGAGCGCCCTGAGATCGAACGCTCGGCGATACCGTTCCGAGCCGGTCAGCTGCAGCGCGCCGAGTGTCTGTCCATGAAACGAGCGCTCGAGTGCGATGAAGCGGCGCGAGCCGGTCTCGAGCATCGCATGCTTGACGGCTGCCTCGACCGCCTCGGTGCCACTGTTTGCGAACAGCACGCAGAAATCGCCGCCGGCGCGCCGCGACAGCTCCGCCGCCAGACGCTCGGCATATTCGCGCCGCGATCCTTGAACATGTACGGGGCGTCCGCTGTTGAGGAGTTCGACCGCCCGCGCTACCAACGCTGGATGGTTGTGTCCGAGCAGGAGCGAGCCAAAACCTCCGGCCATGTCGAGGACGCGGACCTCGTCGTCGTTGTCGTCTCGATAGCAGAGAGAACTGCCGGCGCCGTGCTGGTACGCGACGTCGAGCCCGAGGACGCGCAACAGCCGGTTGAGGCGTGGCTTGAAGTGCGCCGGAGCCGATGTGCGATCCGTCATGACTGCACCCGCGCAATCGTAGGCTCGGGCACGGCAGCGCGCCGCCGGCTCGCGCGCGCGTGGAAACCGTCGGCGAAACGGAGCGTGATGCCTGGATCGGGCGCCACGCGACGACCGGGCACGAGGCGAAGCCGACAAGCCTGGATCACCATCGCCAGCACGAGACGTGCTTCGATGAGCGCGAACTGCGAACCGATGCAGGTGTGAGGACCGGCCCCGAAGGGCATGAATGCGGTGCGTTGCCCGCGCGGGCTGTCGATGTCCGAAAAGCGACGCGGCAGAAACTCGTCGGGGTGCGACCAGAAACTGGGGTGGCGGTGCAGCGCATACGGACACACCACCACGGTCGAACCTGCTGGAATGTGAAAGCCTGCGATCTCGTCGTCTTCGACCACCTGCCGCTCGATGATCCAGATAGGCGGATACAACCGCAGCGATTCGTGGAGCACCATTTCGGCGAACGGCAGGCGCCGCAGGTCGGCAATCGAAGGGGCACGGCCGTTCAGCACTGCGTCAACCTCTGCGCACAGCTCGTCTTCCACGTCTGGATGCTGAGCGAGGAGGAAAAGCGTCCACGCCAGCGCGTTGGCGGTCGTTTCGTGACCGGCGAGCAGCAGCGTGATGGTGAGATCGCGGAGCTGCCGATCGCTCACTTGACCGGCGTTGACGGCCGACTGACGCAGTACCATGCCAAGCAGGTGACTCTCCGTCGCCGCCCGGCGGCGATCGCCCATCACCCGGTACACGACGGCGTCGAGTGTCGCGCGCGCCTCGGCATACCGCCGGTTCGCCGGAAGCGGCAGCCACCGCGGCACATCGACGATGCGGCTGAGGCGACGATAGGTTGCTTCCATGAGCACATCCATCGCCCCCGCCACCCGGTCGGCGTCGTCGAGAACGTCGGCGCCGAAGAGCGCCTTGGCGACGATGGTAAACGTCACCCGGCTCATTTCTTTGGCGACATCGAGCGGGCGCTCGTCGTGCTCCGCGTGGTACCAACGCTCCAGCATCGCCGTGGTCGCTTCGATCATCATCGGCGCGAAGGCCGCGACACACTGCGGGTGCAGCGCCGGCTGAACGAGCTGTCGCTGATCCGCCCACGCGTCGCCGCTGGTTGTGAGCAGGCTCTCGCCGCAGACCGCCGCGATCTTCTTCGCGCTGCGCGCGCTGCGGACGAAATTCCGCTGATTTCGCAGCAGGACTGTACTGGATGTGCTCGGGATGGTTGACGAGATGAACGACGCGCGGGCCGAGCCTGAATCGGACGATGTCGCCGTAGGCCCGGGAAGCGTCGAGCGCCAGTTTGAGCGCGTCGCGCCGAAACGCCTGCAGGTTGCCGAGGAGAAGAGAACCGGCGGGACCTGGAGCGATCCGTCTCACTCTGCGGGAGCTCCTCATCGGCCGGTTGCGGCCGGCTTCACCGATTGCGGGTCAGCTCGCGTAGCCCCATTCCTCGAAGTTGCGCCGCCACGCCTGCGCAACTCGCTCCCGAACCGCGCCGGGCAGCGGCGTCAGCGTGTTCTTCGCGTAGCCGTCGATCGATCCCAGGTAGGCACGGAGCAGCGGGCGAAGCGCGTCGAAGCCGCCGAGCCCCAGCGCCTCGTACAACCGCGCGAGCTGGCCTTCAGGATCCCGCTCGAGATCCTCGAAGCGCATCTCGTGGTACCGGCCCGGTGGAATCAGCCGACGATCCGCGAAGAACGCGTCGTACATCACCGTGTAGCGCCGAAGGATCCGATCGTCGATCGAGGCACGGTCGGGACGTTGGAGGTAGGTATACCACATCGCCGTATCGAAATAGTGCTGGAACGATCTGAAACACCGTGTACGGCTCACGGTGAATGTGCACGAAGTGCGCCTCGGGAAAGATCTCGAGCAGCAGCCGAATGCGCGCGGTGTGCGGCGGCGACTTCAGCACCAGCGGCCGCCGGTCCTTCAGCGTGAGCTTCTGCACGAACCAGACGAAGCCGCGTTTCCAGGTGTCGATCTCTTCTGCGGTCGCGTCGCGAAAGGTGAGGAACCGCGAGTAATGATCCTCGCGCCGCGGAAACGTGGCGCCAAGATACGGCGACACGAGCGTCGTGAGAAGGAGCGCGAACTCGTCTTCCTGCGGCGACTGGAACGAGAGCGCCATGTTGTCCATGGGACGCTTCGGCGGCACCAGGTGCTTGAACAGACGCGTATTGATCGACTCGGTGGACAGAAACGTGTGCGGGCTGGTGACCTGGTAGGTGTTGGCAAAGGCGAATTGCGGATCGAGCGCCAGCAGGTTGTGCAGGTGCGTCGTCCCGTTGCGCCAGTGCCCGAGCACGAAGAGCGGCGGTCCGGCCGGCTTCGCCGCGGCGATCGCCTCGCCGAAACGCCGCTCCTCGATCCAGCGAGAGGCGGAGTTCATCAGGCTGGCGAGCGTCACGAATGCCGCGCGGTGCCAATACACCGGATCGACGGCGAAGCCGTTGTCGCGGAGGAGACGGAACCAGTCGCCGGCGGTGATGCCGGCAAGGTAGTTATGGGAGAGCGACCAGCGGTGTTTCAGGTCTGAATTCTGAGACATTGGATTGGGGCAGCCGCACGCGGCCGCCCCAAAACGCAACCGGTGACGTGACCGAGCGCGTCAATCAGAACGCGTTACTGCCGCTTGACCGTGAACTCCTGCGCTGGGAACTGCGCGCCCTCGGCTTCGCGCTTAAACGCGATCTCGTCTCCTTTGAGCGTGCCCGTCCAGTTGAAGACGATCTCACCGCCGCGGCCCATCTGCTTCGTCTTGAACTTGAGAGCGTCCCCCGCGACCGTACCCTCCTCGATCATGACCTCGCCGCCGCGTCCGCCCTGGACCGACCCGGTCAACTTGCCGCCGTCGGCCTTGAGCATGAGGGTGACCGGCTGCGGCCCGCGTCCGCCCTGGATCTCTCCTGCCCACTTGCCGTCCACGCCCTTCTGAGCCAGCGCCACCGACGGAAGCGCCAGCAGACCCGCGATTAACGCACTGAATATGAGCTTCATATTTGTCTCCATCGCCGGGAACTCGCCGCATCCGGAACGCCGGATGCCGACTCGGTCGCCCGATTAGCGGTGCGCATCTTACAGTAAGCACCGCGCGACGGCTGCGGAATTCTTGCTACTTCGCGCTGGCCTTCTCCAGCACTTTCACCAGATCGTGGCGCTGAAAAATGCGCGCCAGCTGAAGCGCCGTCATGCCCCCGTTGCTCTTCGCGGTGAGATCGGAGCCCGCCTTGACGAGCGCCTCCACTGCCGCGACCGTGCACGACTGCGTCGAGCCGACGAGCGGCGTCGTGCCGTTGTCGGGATCCTTCGTTTTGACGTCCGCCCGGCCGGCGACCAGCGCCTGAATCACCGCCGCGGACTCGGCCGGTTGATGTGCGCAGAAGAGCACGGCGTAATTGAGCGCATAGTGCCCGCGGTCGTCCTTGACGTTGGGCGGCATGCCCGCCTTGAGGAAGAGCGAGACCGCCTGCGCCTTGCCGTCGGCAATCGCCTGGAAGAACGCTTCCTGTTTGAACTCGTAACCCATGGTGCCGAGCGCGCGCTTGAGCGCCATCGGGTCTGACTCGGCAGGAGCGTCCGCCACGGCCTCGGCGACGACCATGTTGGGCTCGAGCGCCGCCACGCCGCCTTTGACGATCGCCGCCTTGACTAGCGCGTTGAAGAACCACGTCTGGCCGAGCATCTTCGACTTGAATTCGGCGTGCACGCGGTCCTCGTCGAGCGCAGAGAGGTTCACCGTCGAAAGCGACGCAAACGCGCGCCCGCTCTCCGCGATCGCGGAGTGATACGGGACGACGGTGATGTCGTCGAAGCCGAAGCGCCAGCGCATCCTGATCGCCTTGAGCGTGCCGGCCTTGGCAAGCGCCGCCAGCCGGTCGGGTGAGCGGTCGGCCGGGGCGATGGGCGTGTCGCTCACGAGGAGCATCAGAAAAGACTGCGACGCGTCGCCCGGCGCCGTTTCCGTCGTCGCGTAAACGTGATTGAAGCGCGTCGTCTTGCCGTCAACCGTGAACGTGCCGAGCACGGAGTCCTGTGCATGGGCCGAAGCAGCGACGGCGAGCGAAAGCGCGGCCGATGCCATGAGGATCCGAAGGGTCCGCAGCATGTGTTCCACCTCGGCCGTATTTATCGGCCGGAATCGAGCACTCTTGCACCGCCCGCCGCCCGCCGGCGAGGCTCCATTGACTAAATGTTTGTCCCCGAAACCGCCGTTACGGCTCGAAGAACCGGCGGGAGGCGCCCCGCATCTCCGCGAGGCCGAATGGGCGGTCAGGAGTACGTCGCGTGAGTCCGTTTTGGCGCGGCGTGCGCGCCTCTTCCCGCGAACCCGGTCGGCATGCCGAACAAACCGCGCGGCGGGCCGCTCTCTCTGCTCCGTCGCTGGAAGCCAGCGCGCTATGAGGACTGCCGGCGAAACGCGCGCTGTCCGGCCGTTTACCCGCCTTGCGGTTTGTCTGACGTCGTGGACCACGGCACGCCGACAGGGTTCGCGGGGCGAGACACGCCCGCCACGCCTCACGGGCCTGAGCGATGCGGCGGCTGTTTTGCTCGACGCGCCGACGCGCCGATAGCCATGCGGCACCGAGCAGTCGAACTGCACCGCGTCGACTTGACGCAGCGTGTGTTCCTCGGCGCCGTGTTGCACGCTCGAGCATCGCCTCCGGGATAAAGAGGTTCTGATACAGTCCAGAAGCGCTGCTCCGACCATGACCCCCAAGTATCTCGAAGACTTTGCGGCCGGGCAGACGTTCAAAACCGGCAGCCTCCGAATCGACGCCGACAGCATCAAGCGCTTTGCCACCGAGTTCGATCCGCAACCCTTTCATCTGGACGAGACGATCGCCCGCGACACGGTTTTTCGTGGGTTGGCGGCGAGCGGCTGGCACACCGCGGCGGTCACGATGAAGCTGCTCCTCGGAAGCGCGTTCTCGCCGGCCGGCGGCATCATCGGCGTGGGGTTCGAGGAGCTGCGCTGGCCCCGGCCGGTGCGGACCGGCGATGAGCTGCACGTCGAGGCGGAGATCCTCGAGGTGCGGCCGTCGAAATCGAATCCGGGGCAGGGACTGGTCAAGCTGCGAACGGCCACCGTCAACCAGAACCACGAAACCGTTCAGCTCTCCGTCGGCAGCGTCGTCGTGCCGCGTCGCGCCACCACACCACCCGCATCCTGACGCCTGAGGCGCCGTCTGGTCGCGCCGTTGGCGCGTCAATTCATGTCCACTCCGGGTTTATAGTTGGCCGCATGACGGCCCGACGCGCCGCCGCGGGAGTTTGCGTCTTCCTCGGATTCGGCCTGGCCGTGTTGCAATCGCAGAGCGTGCTCGAGCCGAAGCGTGATTACCCGATCGAGCCGGTGCCATTCACTGCGGTCAAGCTCACGGACGCATTCTGGGGGCCGCGCATCGAGGTCAATCGGACCGCGAGCATCCCCTCGGCCTTCGAGCAGTGCGAGCTCACCGGGCGCGTGCGGCTGTTCGAGCGCGCCGCGCAGGTGCTCGCCGGCGGACCGTTGGACGACAGACGCCCGCCTGGTTACCCGTTCGACGAAACCGATCTCTACAAGGTGATCGAAGGCGCGGCGTACTCGCTTTCCGTCGCGCCCGATCCGAAGCTCGAAGCGTATTTGGATGGGTTGATAGCGAAGATCGCTACCGCCCAGGAAGCCGACGGCTACATCTACACCACGCGCACCATCGATCCCAAAGCGCCGCACCCGTGGGCGGGCCCCGAACGATGGGTCCGCGAACGCGACGACAGTCACGAGCTTTACAACATCGGCCATCTGATCGAGGCCGCGGTTGCGCATCACCTCGCAACCGGCAAGCGGACGCTCCTCGACGTCGCGATCAAGGCGGCCGATCTGCTCGTCGCCACGTTCGGTCCCGGCGGACGAACGATGTGGCCGGGACACCAGATTACGGAGATGGCGCTGGTGAAGCTCTATCGCGTCACTGGCAAGGAGGCGTATCTCGCGCTCGCGAAGTTCTTTCTCGACGAGCGCGGACCGGGCCCTTATCCGCCCGGCGAGCAGGCGAACCCGAGAGGTCTCACCTACAACCAGGCGCACCTCGAAGTAGTCGAGCAAAGCGAACCTGTCGGCCACGCGGTGCGCGCTGTCTATATGTATTCAGGCATGGCCGATGTCGCCGCGGTCACCGGCGACGAGAAGATCCGCGCCGCCGGCAAACGCATTTGGGAACACCTGGTCGCGAGCAAGCTGTACATCACCGGCGGCATTGGCGCGTCGGGCAGCGGCGAGGCTTTCGGACAGCCGTATGAGCTGCCCAACATGACCGCCTACAACGAGACCTGCGCGTCGGTCGGCATGGATTTCTGGAACCACCGGCTGTTTCTGATGGAAGGCGATGCGAAGTACATCGATGTCATGGAGCGCACGCTCTACAACGGGCTCGTCTCCGGTGTGTCGCTCGACGGCAAGACGTTCTTCTATCCCAACCCTCTCGAGTCGAACGGCCAGCACGCGCGGCAGGAGTGGTTCGGCGTCGCATGTTGTCCTGGCAACATCACGCGGTTCATGCCATCGGTGCCCGGCTACGTGTATGCGAAGCGCGGCGACGCGCTTTACGTCAACCTGTTCGCGGCGGGCAGCGCCGACGTGGCGCTCGGCGGCGGACGGGTGAAGATCGAGCAAGACACGCGCTATCCATGGGATGGCAGCGTGAGATTCACGATCAGTCCCGAGCGCGCACGACGTTTTGCGATTCACGTGCGTATTCCCGGATGGGCGCGCAACGAGCCGGTACCGAGCGAGCTCTACGCGTTCCTCGGAGCTGCCGGCGGTGCTGGACGGGCCGATGGAGCGGCGCTCAGCGTCAACGGCCGCGCGGTTGCGATGACACTCGACCAGGGCTACGCGACGATCGATCGCGTGTGGACCGCCGGCGACAGCGTCGTGCTCACCCTGCCGATGCCCGTGCGGCGCGTCGTTTCCAACAATCGAGTGATCGCCAACCGCGATCGGGTCGCGCTCCAGCGCGGGCCGATCGTCTATGCCGCGGAATGGCCCGACAATCCCAACGGCAAGGTTCGCAATATCGTCTTGCCGGATGGCAATGCGCTGTCGTCGGAGTTCCGCGCTGATCTCCTCGGCGGGGTGCAGGTGATTCGCGGGCGAGCGGTCGGCCTCGCAATCGATGCGAAAGGCATCGTGCAGCGCAGCGAGCAGCCGTTCGCTGCCATCCCCTACGCGACCTGGGCGAACCGCGGACGCGGTCAGATGGCGGTGTGGCTCGCTCGAACCGATGCGGCCGCACGCCCGACACCATATCCCACGCTGGCGACGACGAGCACGGTGGCCGCGTCGCCGCTTGCCAATGGACGCGGGAAGAACCCGCGCAACATGATCGATGGCGACGAGCCGGCGAGCTCCGCCGATCCATCCGCCTACTTCGACTGGTGGCCCGTCCAGGGCAGCAAGAACGAGTGGATCGAGATGAGGTTCGCGGCGCCGGCCACGGTGTCAGCGACCGAAATCTACTGGTTCGACGACACGGGGCGCGGCGGCGTGCGCGTGCCGGCCTCGTGGCGCCTGTTCTACAAGGACGGCGACAGCTGGCTGCCCGTGGCGGCAGCCGTTCCGTATGGCGTACAGCGCAACGCCTGGAACAAGGTGACGTTCACTCCGATCACGACACCGGCGCTCCGCATCGAGGTGGTGATGCAGGAGAAATTCTCCGCCGGCGTGCAGGAGTGGAAGGTGGAGCAGGACCGATGAGAATCTCTCGAGCAGAGTTCTTTCAATTGCTGGCTGGCGGATCGGCGTGGCTCGTCGCGTCGGGCTTTGCGCGACAGATCCACGCGGCGGCGCCCGACGTGGCCCGGCCGCTGCCGCTCTCGGCCGTGCGGTTGACCGGCGGTCCGCTGAAGCAGGCGCAGGACGTCAACGCCAGTTATCTTCTCTCGCTGGACCTCGATCGCATGCTCGCGTTCTACCGCACGCGAGCGCAACTCGCGCCGAAGGCGCCCGGCTACACCGGGTGGGATTCGGACGGCCGTCAGCTGACCGGGCACATCGCCGGCCATCACCTGTCCGCGGTCAGCCTGATGTGGTCGGCCACCGGCGATACCCGCTTCAAGCAGCGCGCCGACTACATCGTGTCGGAATTGAAGGTCGTGCAGGACACGCATGGCGACGGCTTTGCCGGCGCGCTTCAAGGCGTGCGCGAAGCGTTCACCGAAGTTGCAAAGGGCAACATCAAGTCGGCCAACTTCGATCTCAACGGCCTCTGGTCGCCGTGGTACACGCTGCACAAGACCTTTGCCGGCCTGCGCGACGCGTATCGGCACACCGGCAACAGGACCGCGCTCGAGATCGAGGTCAGGTTTGCGCAGTGGGCGGCACGTTACCTCGAGCCGATGACCGACGAGCAGATCCAGCGGATGCTCGCCACCGAGTTCGGCGGCATGAACGAGATGATGGCCGACCTCTACGCGGACACCGGAGACACGCGCTGGCTGGCGTTGTCCTATCGCTTCGAGCACAAGGCCGTGCTCGATCCCTTGAAGCGCGGCGACGATCCGCTCAACGGCCTGCACGGCAACACCCAGGTGCCGAAGCTGATCGGGTCGGCCGCGCGCTACAGTCACCAGGGCGACAAGAGCGATCTCGCCGCCGCGACGACGTTCTGGGACCGCGTCGTCAATCACCACACCTTCGCGACCGGCGGTCACGGCAAGGACGAGTATTTCCGTGAGCCCGATCGATTGGGGGTGATCGCCGAAGGCCGCACCGCCGAGACGTGCAACGTCTACAACATGCTCAAGCTGACACGCAAGCTGTTCGCGCTGCAGCCCGATGTTCGCTACGCTGAGTTCCACGAGCAGGCGCTGTTCAATCACATTCTCGGGTCGATGGATCCAAGCGACGGCGCCACCTGCTACATGGTGCCGGTCGGTCGAGGCGTGCGCCGGGAATATGCCGACATGCAGCGCAGTTTCACCTGCTGCGTGGGCACTGGCATGGAAAGCCACGCGCTGCACGGCCTCGGCCTCTATTACGAAGCGGGCGAGCGGCTCTGGGTGAACGTTTACTCGCCGTCAGTCGCGCAATGGGAAAGCGCCGGTGTGAAGCTGACGATGGACTCGTCGTTTCCCGAGGGCGATTCGGCGAAGCTCACGCTCGACCTGCGTGCGGCAAAAGATCTCACGCTCGCCCTGCGTCGTCCCTCCTGGGCCGGTGACGGCTTCTCGATCCGCGTCAACGGCGAGTCCGCGAGCGTTACGTCCAGGCCCGGATCGTACGTGGAGGTCACGCGCACCTGGAGGGCCGGCGACACGATTGCCTTCGTCTTGCCGAAAACGCTTCGACTCGATCGGCTGCGCGACGAGCCGACGCGCGCGGCGGTGTTATGGGGACCGCTCGTTCTCGCCGGCGATCTCGGTCCGCAGCCGCGGCGATCCGAGGACGGCGACGGCGACGGACCGCCGACCGCCACCACTGAATCTCCCGTGCTGGTCACCGATCGCCCGGTCGCCGAGTGGGTGAAGCCGGTGCCTGGTCAAGCAGGGACATTCCGGACGAGCGGCGTCGGCGCCGACGTCACGCTGTCGCCGTTCTATCGGACCCATCGGCGCATCTACACCGGCTACTTCGACGTGTTGACGCCGGCGGAGAACGCCGTGCGGCTTGCCGCGGTCGAGGCCGAACGCGCGCGCGTCCGGTTGCTCGAAGCGGCCACGATCACGTACTTCGCGCCGACCGATGCGGCGGTCGAGAAGGCGCACAACCAGCAAGGCGAAGAAACCTCCATCGTCCGGATTGGCGGTCGGCCCGGACGCCGCGCCGCCAAGTGGTTCTCGTACGAGCTGCCGATCGCAGAAACGCCAGCCGCGCTGGTCGTGACGTACAACCGCGACAACCGCCGCGCCCGCGACTTCGAGGTGCTGGTCGATGACCAGCGCCTGGCGGTGGAGAAGTTCCCGTTCGACAGCGAGTCGCGCTTCTTCGATCGCGAGTACGCGCTGCCCGAGCCGCTGGTGAAGGGCAAGGAGCGCATCACCATTCGCTTTCAGGTCACCGGGACGAACGAGGTTGCTCCCGTTTACGGTTTGCGGCTGATTCGTCCGGCTCCATAGGCCTCTCGCTTCGACCGCCGGCCCGCACATGCCCGCCGGGCGCGTTGTCGCCGCCCACGATCGCGTGCGAGGTGATGCAGAAGCTCTGCGCACGAAGAAGGATCAGCCGCTTCAGGGCGGTGACTTGCCGAGTGAGACGAATGCGATCGCGCCGGTCCGCACGCCCAGGCTGATTCACCCGCGTGAACGGAGAAACGAAAGGCCTGGCCACGTCAGCGCACTCCGAGCAGCCTCTCGACCAGCGTGCTGATCGTGGCGAGCTCAGCGCGCAGCCGCTGGTTGTCGGTCCGCAAGGCCGTGTTCTCATCCTGCGTCGTCCGCGTCCGAACTTCGAGCGCCTGAATCGCGCGCAGCGCGATTCCGTCGGGATCGTGTTGATGCGCAAAGGATCCTCGCCGAGGCCGAACGCCGCATGAAAATCCTGCGCGGTTGGACCCACATGTCGAATGCTCGCGTACTGGGACTTGTAATTCCACTCGCGAATCGGGATCCGTGCCAGCCTGGTCAGCACGTCTTCCCCATCCAGGTCGCGGAAATTCTCTTTCGAGTTCACATCGGACCAGACGGTCCACGCGCTGCCGCCGGGGGGGAGTGCGACGCCGGCAGTGAGCGTCGAGTTGCTGAAGAAGCGGATGCCGCCGGAGGCGCGGAACGTGACCTGATTCGCTGTGCTGGCGGACACGACAGCGGTCGGTGTCGACGTGTCGCCAAAGACGAACGCTCCGGGCTGAGACGCTGTCGACGCGTTATGGCCCATGGCGACGCTCGCGAACCCACTCGCCGTGATCGTGATACCGAATGCGGTACTGCCAGCGCCGCTCGCAGTCGCCGCCGCTCCGAACGCAGAACTCGAGAGTCCGGACGCGACCGTGTCGGTGCCGAACGCGACACTGTCCGCGCCGATCAAGGCGTCATCCCATTGGGTACCGCTCACGCGCCCCGCACGAAACGCCGATTTCCTGCCGTACCAGAGGACGCGCGAGCCCCCGCCACTCCATGGCAGGAGCCCGCCTGTGCTACCGCCTCGGGCCACGAAGCCGTCAATGTTCGTGAGATCGTATGCACCGCTCACGGTGGACGGGATCTTTCCCTGTGGCCCTGGCGGACCCTGTGGCACGACCGGCACCACGGCGCGTCCGCTGCCATCGAGAACGCCGATCGTCAGGATGACGACGTCGCTTCCGACTGCGAGCGCGACACCGGCGTAGTTGAATCCGGCGCCGGTCGAGCTCCACAGCAGCGCGAAGTGATGGCCCGGTGTGCCAACAATCGTGACGTTCACAGCGTCGCTGGGAGCGAGCACCGTGCTCGACGCGCTGACTTGTGGTGTCTGCGCGCTTGCAGGGATCGCCAATCCGAGACTGCAGATGAAGCCGATGATGATCTGACGCATGATCACGTTCTCTTTCTTTGTGTTGCCAGGCAAACTCGATTAAGGAACGCGCTGCGCGCGGAGCGCAGCAACCTCGGCGCGCAACTGCGCGTTCTCGTCTGCCAGCGCGCGCGTGCGCAACTCGAGCGCCTGAATCGCGCGCAACGCGATGCCGTCCGGATCGAGCGTGTTGATGCGCAGCAGGTCGTCGCCGAGGCCGAACGCCGCGTGGAAGTCCTGCGCGGTCGGGCCGACGTGACGGATGCTCGCGTCCTGCGTTTTGTAATTCCATTCGCGGACCGGGATCTGAGCGAGCTTCGCAAGGACGTCTTCACCATCGAGGTCGCGGAAGTTTTCTTTCATGCTCGCGTCGGATACAGAGGCCCACGCGCCGGAGCCTGGCGCGAGGAAGACGCCGCTCGTGGTCGCACTGTTGCTGAAGAAGCGAATGCCGCCGGCCGCGCGGAACGTCACCTGATTCTCCGCCGTCGCGGCAATGGGGTTAGTGGATGATGCATCGCCGTAAACGAACGCTCCGGTGAGCCCGTTGGCCGAGGCACGAGAGCCGAGAGCCAGGCTTTGCGGACCGTTGGCGAAGGTGCGGAAGCCCAGGGCTGTGCTCGCATACCCGGTTGCCGTGGTCTGCAGCCCGATCGCAACGCTGTAGTCGGCGAGGGCGACCGCGAACGAACCAAGCGCCACGGTGCTGATGCCCAATGCCCAGGAGTTCTCGCCGCCGGCGAAACTGTAGGCGCCCTTGGCGATGGTGTCGCGCCCGAACGCCTGACTGTTGATGCCGGTGTCGAAGTCGCTCCACTGAGTCCCCGTTACCGTCCCGGC
This sequence comes from uncultured Acidobacteriota bacterium, assembly GCA_963807105.1. Classification (GTDB taxonomy): domain Bacteria; phylum Acidobacteriota; class Vicinamibacteria; order Vicinamibacterales; family UBA2999; genus DASPWV01. The sequence continues at coordinate 190,922 of CAWEAM010000010.1, forward strand.
GCGCAGGGCTGCCTTCGGCGCGTGCCACATGATCCGCGTCCCAGCGCCGTATTCCGGATTCTCTCCGCCGGCGCTGCCAAGCGCGATGAACCCGTTCGCATTCGTCAGGTTCAACGCGCCGACGCTGTTGGTCGGCAGAGCGCCGGGAGGGCCCTGCGGGCCGGTTTCGCCTGTAGGCCCCGGTGCGCCCTGCGGCCCTTGCTGCCCTTGCGGCCCGGGCGAACCCGGCGGGCCCTGTGCTCCGGCCGGGCCCACGATGCCTTGGAGCCCTTCTTCGCCGCGCGGTCCCGTCGGACCCGCGGCACCCTGCGGGCCTGCGGGTCCACTCGTACCTTGCAGGCCAGCGGCGCCGGCTGGTCCCGGCGGCCCTTGCGGCCCGGCTGGTCCTTGCGCGCCTGTCACGTTGCGCACCAGATCCGCATTCCGCACGACGATGCCCGGCGATCCCTGAAGCGGAACAAAGCTGGGAGAGCCGGACGTGACGGCCTGCAGGTAATAGCGATCGAGCACGGTGCCGGCAAACGGCGGCACCACCTGCACGAGCGCTTTACCGTCGCCATCGAGCGTGCCCATCGTGAGGATCGCGACGTCGCGCCCGACGGCGAGCGCGACACCGCCGTAGGTGATGCCCGCGCCGGTGGAGCTCCCCAGGAGCGCGAACTGCTCGCCGGGTGCGCCGGCGATAGTGACGTTCACTGCGTCGCCCGGCGCGACGATCGTGGTCGACGCGGAGACGTCCGGCGACTGCGCTCGCGCAGCGACGGACCATGTGCAACAACCGACGAGAACGAGGATTGTCAAACGCATATCGATCAGCCTTCTTTTTGTGCGAACACCTGTAGATCTCGAGAAGAGAACCGTGCGAGAAGCCGTTACTTCTTGCGCGTGTATCTGTAGAAGTAGTAGTCGGTCGTGTACGGCACGAGCGCGATCGCGCCGATATCCGAGGTCTGGCCGCAGCCGGTTGCCGGCGCGACGCCGCCCGACGTGTTGAGGCGATGGATGTACGTCGTCTCGCCTAGCGCGGCGCCACCGGATGGTCCGGCGGCGCTTCCCGCGATCTCGACGAGCAACCACGCAATCGCGCCCGCCTCGACGTAGTTGGCGTCTGTCGACGATGCTGCGGCCCGTCCCCAGATCCGGCTGCTGGCGCTCGAGTGCTGCCACGTGGGCCGCGCGGTGCCGTTCTCGACGGGGTTGGCGCTCAGAAAGTGCGTCGTGATCTGCTGCGGCGGCGTGTCAGCCGCGCTCTGAAACAACGTTGCCTGCGGCGCGATGAAGCGCCAGGCCGCGCCCGTTGCCGTCGGCAGACACACGTAGTTCTGCGTGCCGATCGCGTGACCCACGAGATACGGATCGTGGCCGGCCGGTACCTTCAGCGCGTGCGGCACGGCGGGCACGTCGATCTCCGCCGGGCTCGGCTGCGCCATGGCAACCGAAGCGTTGAGACCGAGCACGATCGCAGCCGCGGTGCAAGCGCGCGAGAGCAGAGTGGTCATCGCTGACTCTCCAAGGAAGTGATTCACGTCGCCGATTGCCGTCAGTCGCGTACGCCGACCGTGAGCCAGTAGGCGCGCGGCACACAGATGCCGAGTTGTGTCGGAAAGCCGGCGTGAAAGGCGATGAAATCGCGGCGGAACGCTTCGCGCTTCGCCGGGTCGAGCATCAACGCCAGCGCGCGGGTTGGCCCGTACCCTGTCGAGAAGGTCTCCCAGGCCGCCTCCGCGCTCGGTTCGCGGTAGTAGGAAACGCTTTGCTCGAAGCGAAGGTCGAATGCATCTCCCAACAGCTCCTGAATGCGATCGGTACGACCCCACTCGAACGGTGATGGCGGCCTGGACGAGGACGGCGGCATGTATCGCCGCATCACCTCGAACATCCTGAACAGGTTGCTGTCGGAGAGCCACGTGGTGATCGCCAGGCGGCCGCCCTTGCGGCAGACGCGCGCGAGCTCCGCGGCCGCAGCTTCGGGCCGGCTGGCGAACATCACCCCGAAGGTCGAGATGACGGCGTCGAAAGCGCCGGTCTCGAACGGCAGGTCTTCGGCATCGCCGAGCTGATAGAGAATCGGCAGCCGTTCGGTTTCGGCCTGCGCGCGCGCCGCGTTGAGAAGAGCCGGCGCAATGTCCAGGCCGGTGACCACCGCGCCGCGCCGTGCGACCGCGCGCGACGCCCAACCCGTGCCGGTCGCCAGATCGAGGATCCGCTCGCCCGGCTGTGGATTCAAGCGAAGCACGCAGTGCTCGATCGCATCCGAGATGCCGCCGCTGATTCGGTCGTAGTCCTTTCCGCCCGCGCTCCACGTCGCGGCAACACGTTCGTTGTGCGGTTGAATTCTGGTCTTGACGCTCACGTTCATCGCTGCTCCCAGCTCGCCGCGCACGCACACCTCCAGCCACTAGGGTCATGCGCCCGGCTCGAATGAAGTCGGTTGATCGGCTCGTTTCAGTCGTCCGACGGGACGACGGCGACTGCCGCGAGTCGAATCGGATCGCTCGTGCGGCGGCACGGCTCGTCCGGAGGAGGGCGCATCGCAGTCGCGCGCCGTAATCGTCCGGATCCGATTCGAGGTTCTATTAGGGAAATCGGAATTGGAAAGGGAAAAACGACAGGTCGTCTAATCAGGCTTCAACAACGCCGCTTCCGCTTCGTCGTAGCGTCCCAGCGCAACTAGTGACCCGCCGAGGAGACCTTTAATCGCGGCGATGCTCCAGTCGTCTTCGAGGAAGATGCGGCGACGGGCCGGTACCAGGCCCGGCGCGAGGAGCCGGATGCGCAAGCCCTCACGAAGCAGCGCTTCGGCGGCTGCGGGCTGGTTTCTTTTCAACTGCACCGATCCGAGATTGATCGTGTAGATCGCGACCAGCTGGTGATCCTTTCCGAACGCCTGGCGTGCAATGTCCAATGCCTTCTGAAGTTCGGCAGCCGCTTCGTCGTAGCGGCCCTGTTGGACCAGGACGTGCGCGATACTGTTGAGCGCCATCGCCACGTTCGGATGCCTGTCGCCAACCGCTTTCTGATGGATCTCCAGCGTCTGTCGAAACAGCGCGAGCGCCGACGAATAATCGCCTCGGGTTGCTGCGATCAGACCGAGATCGTGCATACCCATGCCGGTGTTCTGGTGGGTCTCGCCGCGGGTCTTCCGATTCAACGCCAACGACTGCTGCAGCAGCGGCTCGGCTCCGGCGAGGTCGCCGTTGAGCCGCAGCACGGAACCAACGCCGCTCAGGCTGACGGCCGTTTCCCGATCATCGGGGCCGAGCACCTTCTGCCTGATCGCCAGCGCCTCGCGCAGCAGCGGTTCGGCGCGATCGTTGAACCCCCGGTCCTGATAGATGCGTGCGAGCTCGACGAGCGTCACGGCGACGTCCGCGTGCTCGGAACCAAAGAGCTTACGGCGCATGACGAGCGCCTGTTCGAGGAGGCGCTCGGCGGTCGTGTAGTCCCCCCGTTCGGTCATCAGCGCCCCGAGATCGTTGATCGTCTGCGCCACGCGCACGTCCTCCGGCCCGAAGGCCTTCTGTCCGCTCGCCAGCGCTTGTTCGAGCAGGTCCCCCGCCTTGTCGTAGACGCCGTACCGGCGATAGAGCCTTCCCAGGATCGTGAAGATCTCGGCTTGCGCCTCGGGTTCGCCGGCGAGCTCCTTCTGCGCCTGCGCGGCGCCGGCATCGAGCAGCCCCCGGATGGTCAGTCCGTCGGGAGTGGCGCGGTTGGCGATGGGATCAGCGCCCAGGAGAATGCCGGTCAACACCTCGCTCACCTTCGCTGCCTTCGCCGCCTCGCGCTGCGCGCGATCGCGCTCGGCGGCGAGCCGCGTCGTGTAGAAGGCCGTGGAGCCGCCGAGCAGCACGACCACGAGTGCCGTTGTCGCAACACCCTGCGCGTGCCTGCGGACGAAGCGGGCGGCCCGATATCCAAGCGAATCCGGCCGCGCGCTGATCGGCTCGTGCCGCAGGAACCGGCGAAGGTCGTCGGCGAGCGCCGTGACCGAGACATAGCGATCGGCCGCGTTCTTCTTCAGCGCTTTCGCGACGATCGTGTCGAGATCGCCGCGGAGCGTCCGGCGAAGCCTTGCCGCCGTGGTGCTGCACCGCTCGGCGTGACGCGCCAGCTCCTCAGCCTCGTCACCGCGCGGCACCACGGCATCCGACATGCGCGGCGGCTCCACGTCCACGATGGCGCGGACGAGCGTGACCGGGGATCGCACGGCCTCGCCGGCCGGGTGCTGTCCAGTGAGCAACACGTACATGAGCACGCCGAGCGCGTAGACGTCGGTCGCCGTCGTCACTTGTCCGCGCGCCAGCTGCTCCGGCGCCGCGAACTCGGGCGTGAGCGCCGCTGAGCCGTCGCGCGTGAGCGCGCTGGTCTCGACCGTGCGGGCGCTGCCCCATTGACTGTCGTCCTCGATCAACTTGGCGATGCCGAAGTCGAGCAGCTTGACCTGTCCGTCCACGCTGACCAGCACGTTGGCTGGCTTGATGTCGCGATGCACGATCAGATTGGCGTGAGCGTGCGCCACCGCTTCGAGCACGTCCAGGAACAGCCGCACGCGCGCCTCGATGCCGAGCTCGTGGTCGTCGCAATATCGATCGATGGTTTGCCCGTCGACATGTTCGAGCACCAGGTACGGCTGGCCCGTGGACGACACTCCCGCGTCGATCAGGTGCGCGATGTGCGGATGCGTGACGCGCGCGAGGATGTTGCCCTCGCGGCGAAATCGCTCTTCGCCGGCGCGGCCAACCAGGCCGATGTTGAGCAGCTTGACCGCGGCGCGCCCCTCGAAACGGCCGTCGCATCGTTCGGCGAGCCACACGCTGCCCATTCCACCCTGCCCGATCAGCGAGAGGAGGCGATAGGCACCCAGACTTTGTCCGACCAGCGACTGCGTGAGTGCCCGCCGCTCGGCGAGCGGAACCGGACGCTCGAGGAACCGCGACTCCAGGACGGAATCGTGCTGCGAAAGGAGCGTCTTGAGCTCGACCCCGAGCGCGGCATCGCGGGCGCAGATCGACGCCAGCCACTCGGCCCGATCCTCGGTGGCAATCTCCAACGCCTCGTCGAGATACGGGCTGACGATCCGCCAGCGGTCGGGGCTCAGCGACATACGGTTCTAGTGGAACGTCTCAACGTTTTCTGCAGTCGCCAGCAGCTTGCTCGGCCAAGGTTTGAAATTCGACCATAAATGCCATTAGAGCGGCGAGTCGGCGCCGCCGATAGCCTGGTGCAGATAAAGGCGGCCTTTTTCCCAACCGCGCTGTACCGTACGTTCCGAGACGCCGCGCATGGCGGCAATCTCGGCAAACGAAAAGCCGCAGAAGAACTTGAGGTCGATGATCTCGGCGAGGTCGGGTTCGATCTCCGCGAGCTCGTCCAGGACCTCGCCAATCTGCAGCAGCGTCTGCGGGTCGGCAACACCGTCCCCGTGGTGCGTTTTGAGCGACGTGAGATCGAACAGACCGCCTCGCTTCTGTGACCGCCGCCGCCGCACGTCGTCGATGATCAACCCGCGCATCACGCGCGCGGCGTAGGCCATGAATCGCGCCCGATCGACGAAGACAGTGCCTTCTCTGCCGGAAATCGTCAGGTAGGCTTCGTGCAGCAGAGTGGTGACTCCGAGCCCGGCAATGGGCCCCTGCCGGTTCAGTTCGCGCCGCGCCAGACGATGGAGCTCGGTGTAGAGGATGTCGAAGAGGGCGTTCGCGACGGCGCCTTCCTCCACCGTGGCACTGGGCGTTTCGAGCGTTGCGTTCATAGAGGGTCCTTCACTCTTTGCGGCGTCGGACTCAGGTACACACCCCGGACCGGTCCGGCGCGAAGGCGTCACCGGCGAACCGCTGGCCGCGATCGGCTCGCGAGGGCCTTTGTGGGCCAAACTCCCTCTACTAAAGGATCGAAAATCGAGCGGGAAAAACGACACGGCCAGTGTCCGGAACCCGCGCCTGCGAGTCAAGCGCCGCGACGGCCTGCGCAGCCGGCCCACCCGTGGCAGACCTGCCCGAACGGCCGTCGCCCGCAAAGTATACGCGCAGCGGCAGTTACGCGTGGCGCCTGGCGGCTGATCGGTGGCCGAGCCGGTGCCTTCAACTCATTGACCCGCCGCTTTTTCGCCCTGGCCCCGCGCGATCAGCGCCGCAACGTTGTCCCGAGTGCTTCACTCAAGTCGATCTCGAAATCCGGCTCACCCGGCGGCAACGGCAGCCTGCGCCGGTAGAGATGCACCGGGGTGGTCAACTTTCTCTCATCGCTGCCTGCCTGCACGACCGGCACCCAATCGGTCGAGTGCGCGACCAGCGTTTGCAATCGCTCGTGATGTGGTTCCCGACTGGCGTCGTCAATCGCGATGTACTCGACCCGCGCGCGATCGAGCGCGGCGCTGAGAGCCGCACGGTCGGCAAAACGCTCCGAATAGTCGCGCCCCCACCATGTCGAAGTCGCCAGGAGCTTGCTTGCGCGCAGAATGATCCTGCGCGGCGTCGGTTCTCTCGCGGCGATGTGCGAGATGAAGGCTCCTTCGCCAATGGTGTCCGACGACACGAGCGCCGTGGTGTCGGGCGGCAGGCCAAGCGCCAGCATGACGTCGGCCACCTCGGCAAATCCGCGTAAGGGTTTGATGGGGATGCGAAACGTCGTGAATGCGAACAACGCGAGCATGGCTACCGCCAGCATCAGGCGTCGTGTCGTCGCATTGCCATATGGCACCAGGTCGGCCACGGCGCTCGAGCCGGCGACCGCGAACAGCACGATTCCCGCCATTGCCGGGAGCAGGTACCGCGGTGCGCTCAATGGATACACCAGCGAATGAAACGTCCACACGGCGACGACGAGCGCGCCGAGGCTCACCCATAATCCGTTGCTGCCGCGGCCGGCCCGCAGACGCGACGCCAGCCCGAGGAGCACGAGTGGAATGAAGAGGGGCCCGGGCTCGCGCGCCAGCATGAGGCTGTTGTTGCGGGCCGCATCCGCGGCAGCTCCGAACGCCGGCCCCATGCTGGCGGCGTAGCTGACCTGCTGCCAGCTGAAGATGAACCACGGCGCGCAGACGACCGCCACGATCAACGGGATGGTCCAGAACTCCCGGCGTCGGACCAAGTGCCAGCGGCCGCTAATGGCAATCGCGAGCGGCGGCACCAATGCCAGAGCAAACGCGTTGTTCTTCGTCAGGATGGCGGCGCTGGCGCACAGCGCAAACCACAGCGCGTCTCGGCGGCGCTCCGAGTTCAGGTAGCGGCCGAAGAGGATCGCTGCGGCGATCATCAGCAACGCGGACTGCATGTCGATCATGATCGACGTGGTTGATTCCTGCACGGCGGGGAGAGCGATGAACCAGGCGGCTGCCAGGAGCGCTAACGGACTGCCGAGCGCCGCGCGGCTGGCGCAGAACATGATTACGCCGAGCGTCACCGTGATAAGTGAAACAAAGACGAGCGCCGTGGCGAGCGTCGTTCCCGCCAGGAACATCCAGCCGGCGAGGAGGAAGTGGAAGGTCGGAGGCCAGATCCCGAACGCGACCTTGGGATAGTGGAGGTAGTACGTCATTGCGAACTCGTGTGGCAGCGTACCCAGCCCGTCTATCAGATAACTACGAATCATCAACGAGGTGACGAAGTGCGACGCTTCGTCGGGGGTGGCGCTGAGTTCTCTCCACGGAGCGCCCGCCGCGATGACGAGAAGTGCGGTGATCGCCGCCAGCACGAGCGCGGCCATGAGCGGGACGAGGATGCGAGTCCTGAGTGGACCCAACGGCGCCGTCATGAGGGTAGCTTACCGCCCGGCGCCTCGCCCCTATAATCGTCTCTGCATATGCCGCTTCACTGCAACGATGTTGCAGCTCTTCTCCGCTCACGCTTCGCGATCATCGTCCTCCACGCATGAAGATCGTCGACGTCAACGAGCTCTCCTCGGCGTCCACCATCACCGCCGACATCTGCATCATCGGGGCAGGCGCGGCGGGCATCACACTGGCTGCCGAGCTCGACGGCAGCGCCCAGACCGTCTGCCTGATCGAGAGCGGTGGGTACGGCCCCGACGAAGAAACGCAAGCGCTCTACGACGTGGAGATCGCCGGTCATCCAGTGCGCGAGAATTTCATGTCACGCGCGCGCTACTTTGGCGGCACCTGCAACATCTGGGCGGGACGCTCGATGCGATTGACGGCGGTGGATCTTGCACCGCGCGACTGGATTACGCACAGCGGCTGGCCGCTCGCCTTCGACGAGCTCGCGCGCTATTACCCGCGGGCCGAGCGCGTGCTGCGGCTGCCCGCGTGGGATCGAGTGGCGCGCCTCGTCGAACCGCCCCGCATGAGCGCCACCGAACGGCAGCTCTTCGATACGCCGGAGCTTCGTCCCAATCTGTCCACCTGGGCGAAGAAGCCGATGCGGTTCGCCAGCGTCTACCGCAAGCAGCTGCAGCGGTCTCGCAACGTCACGACCTACTTGAACGGCAACGTCACCGGGCTGCGGCTCAACGACGCGGGCAACCGCGTCGAGGATTGCTCGGTGCACTCGCTCGACGGCAAAGCGCTGCAGGTAACGGCCGGACGATTCGTGCTCGCATGCGGCGGCCTCGAGACCGCCCGACTGCTGCTCGCCTCGCGAGCGGTGCAGCCACACGGGATCGGGAATCAGTTCGACAATGTAGGGCGCTACTTCATGGAGCATCCGCGTGCGGTCTACGGCACAGTGAAATTGACGCAGCCGCAGAAGCTGCCGTCGATGCTCGGCCTTCCCTTGGCCGACGGGATGGCGCAAGTGGGCGTGCAGTTCTCGGAAGCGACGCAAAGCCGTGAGCGGCTGCTCAACACCTATCTGACGTTCGAACGTCACTGGTCGGATCAGGCGGCGCAAGCCTATCAATCGTTCGTGCACTCGATGAAAATCCTGCTGCGCAAGGGCTACGCCGGTGAGCGCTTCTCATGGTCGGGCGCGAATCTGGCGACGGTGCCCGAGCTGATCTACCTGCTGGCGCCGCGCGAGCTGATGCCACACGCGCTGTACAGCGCTGCGAAGCGCTTGCGTCAGGCGCTCAGCCGCGGCGTGCGCGATCTGATCGTCGTCAACTACTGTGAGCAGATGCCCAAGCCTCAGAGCCGCGTGTATCTCGGCAACAGGCGCGATCGCTTCGGCATGCCCATGCTCGTCCTCGACTGGCGGATCACGCCCGAAGAGACGCAGAGCATGATGCGGCTCCATGCCGTGGTCGAGACGTCGCTGCGGCGCAGCGGGCTTGGCACCCTGGAGCACCCCGTAGAGCCGTTCAGCGATCGCCAATACACCGACGCGTCGCACCACCTTGGCACCGCCCGAATGAGCGCCGATCCGCGCGACGGCGTTGTCGACGAACAGTGTACGGTGCACGGCGTCGCCAACCTGTTCGTCGCCGGAAGCGCCGTCTTCCCGACTTCCGGCCACGCCAACCCGACGCTGACGATCGTGGCGCTGGCCATCAGGCTCGCCGAGCGATTGAAGCGCGCCGGTGCGTGACGTGGTCCGATTTCCGGACGGCTTCCTGTGGGGCGCAGCCACCGCCGCTCATCAAGTCGAGGGCGGCAATCGCTGGAACGACTGGTGGGAATACGAGCAGCAGGGAAAAGTGCCCTATCAGTCGGGCGAGGCGTGTCGGCACTACGAGCTCTATGCGCAGGACTTCGAGCTGTGCCGGTCGCTCGGCCACAATGCGCATCGACTGTCGATCGAGTGGAGCCGGATAGAGCCCGTCGAAGGCGAATGGAACGGCGAGGCGCTTGCGCACTATCGCGACGTGATCCTGGCGCTGAGGTCGCGTGGCCTCGAACCGATCGTGACGCTCCATCACTTCACCAACCCCGGCTGGTTCCTGCGCCGTGGAGGCTGGTCGCGCCGCGACAGCGCAGCGCTGTTCGCGCGATATGTCGAGCGCGTCGCACGCGAGGTGGGCGGGTCGGTGACTTACTGGATCACGGTGAACGAGCCCACCGTCTATGTGCTGCAGGGCTATGTGCTCGGGGTGTGGCCGCCGTGCGCGGGGAACGCGTGGCTGACGGCGGTTCGTGTGTTCAGAAACCTGGCGCGCGCGCATGTGTCGGCATACTGTGTCCTTCATCGCCACCAGCCGCGTTCGAAAGTGAGCTTTGCCCATAGCGCTCCCGTCGTTCGGCCGTGCAATCCCGCACGCCTTCGCGATCGGCTCGCCGCCGCGGTGCGCGACGCCGCTCTCAATCGCGCGTTCTTCTGGCTGATCGGACCGTCGCTCGATTTCATCGGCCTCAATTACTACACACGCAACTTCGTGCGGAGCGATGGTTGGGGGCTGGGCCTGCTCGTCGGCCGCCTGTGCGACGCGCGCCATCATGGCGACGATGGTCCGGTCAGCGCACTCGGTTGGGAAGTGTTCCCGCAAGGCCTGGCGATGACGTTGGAGCGGTATTCCGCGTACGGTCTGCCGTTGCTCATCACCGAGAACGGCATCGCAACCGACGACGAAGTCCTGCGCCGGGAGTTCATCGTCAAGCATCTGAAGGTGCTCGCCGACTCCGTGGCGCGCGGCATCAACGTCAGCGGCTATTTCTACTGGAGTCTGATCGACAACTTCGAGTGGGCGGCGGGGACGACGGCGCGGTTCGGGCTGGCCGAGACGAATTACACCACGCAGGAGCGCACAGCTCGGCCTTGCGCCGAAGAGCTCGCGCGCGCGTGCCGCACCAACGCGGTTCAGCTCATCGAGTGATGACGTCCTTCAACGGTTCGAGGTGCTCCACGAAAGGACCAGCCTTGATCTCCCCGGACAATCTGCGCGTCGCGCCAGTCCCACAAACGGCTGTGCGCGGTGTCGACGTTGGCCGGTGTGGTGTTCCAATCGCCGTTTGGATGGAAGAACATGCCAATCACTTGAACACTCACCGACCACAGCAGCAGGAGCGTCGTGAACGCTGTCAACCAGAGCGAGCGCGCGGACCACGCCTGCCGGGCGCAGGCTGCTCCAGCAAGGAGGGCCAGCGGGATGACCACATCCGCGGCATAGCGCGGACCGAACGAATGCCCGCCCCACCACACCGCTAAGTTTGCTCCACGCGAGAATGACCCGATGACGGGAATCACGAGCAGCCAGCGCTCGACGCGCGTGCTCCGCCAGACGAACGCGGCACCCAGGAACGAAACAGTGACGATCGGGGAGTAGACCAGCAGTCCTCGGCCGGGACTGAAGAGGACGCCGCCTAGCCCACCAAGAATCGCGCCCGAGAACGTTTGATCGATGCCGTGCAACTCGGCATGCGTACGGGCAGACTCGAGCATTGCCTATCCGCAAGAGCGAGGCCGGCGGCCAGCCAGATCGCGCGCGTGCGCGGCGACCGACCTTCCACTGCGAGCCCGACCACGGCGCCGACCGCGAAGAGGGACGCCAGCGGGCGGCACGCCGCAGCCACGCCCAAGGCGACGCCAGCGGCGACGTCACGCCAGCGTGCCTTCCCTCCTGAGATCACAGGAAAACACACGACCGCCGCGCTCCTGCAGCGAGCGGTTGGCCAATCCTCGCGCGACGAAGTATGGTGTGTCGCACGGCTCCTGATAGAGCTCTTGGCGCGCGGCGATCGCCGCCGGCGCGACGCCGACCGGCAGATACTCGTTGAGATCCGTATCGCCATGGGCGGCAATACTCAGTGCGGCGTACTGCGTGTACAGAGTGTCGCCGGCGCCGATTGCGCGCAGGTTGCTGTTGTTGATGAAGAAGAGCGCCGCCGCGAGGAGAACGGCCTGGCGCGCGTCCTCCTTGTTGAGGTTGACGCGCGTTCCACGGACCGACAATGGTAGTCCAGGCGTCAACCTCATCTTCTATCAGCGAGGTTGAAACGCTTGGCGGCGAGACGGCAGAGCAGCCAGCTCACGAGCGCGATCGCCACTAAACGCCAGTTCATCATGGTTGGTGGATAACTCCAGGGTCCACGCTGCCACATTCTAAACATCCAAAGCGACCCTCCTGCAGTCAGCAAAAGCAGATCGAGGGAATACTCCGGGTAATCTCGCAGAAAAACGCACAACACGAAGAATCCGGCCCCAAGGAGCGGCACGAACCACCGAATTGAGACGGCAGCACCGGAATAATTCGTCGACAAGGCTGCATAGATGATCCATGTGCCAACTGCCCAAGTGGCTAGGCTGATCAGCTCCGGCCACTCAGGTGCCCGCCGCCGCATCAGGATCACGAAACCGACTACCGCCAGCCACAATGGAAGGTTGAAGAGCACGAAGCCGCGCTGGCCAACGAGAAGGCGCGCGGCATACCCCAGAAACTGGGCGACGCCGTCGTGGTTCCACGAACCCGTGAGGTCCGCTGCATCCGCAAACGGCGAACCGGGCCATTGAAAATATTCAGGAACCATCGCCACCGGTCGCAGTGAGCCGCCGATCGAATAGTTGATGAAGTGATGAAGTGTCAGCCATGGCAGCGCCGCCAACGCGAACACCGCGACAGTCGAGAAGGAGCGGGACCGGTACGCGATCAGCGCTAGAATCGACGCCAACAGCGGCGTTCCAGAAGCGACATCGAACGCGTAGATCAAACCGACGAGCGTCCCGCTGGCGACGATCTGCCAGACCGACCATGGCGCTGACTCCGCGTCCGTGTTTCTCGCCGCCAGGATCGTCATCAACGGCAACGCAGCGCCGAGCCCCAGAATATGATCGTTCACCGCGCGCGAATACGGCAACGCGACGGTTGCACCGGCGAGGCTTGCGGCCAGCGCAACGCACATGGGCAGCGGTAGCGACAGTTGTCGGCCTAATAGGAACACGCACCAGACTGCTATCACGTACGCAACGCCCGACGACCCGATCGTGATCCAGCGATAAAACACTTTCGGCTGGTCGCTCGCCTGCAGTCCAGTGATCGACTGCAGCGCCTTGTACACCCCTGCCATGAGCACCGCTGGAACCGCCGGTTTGTGTGAGTAGAACGCCCCGTCGATGAAGACCTTGTCGCCGCCAATGCCCTGCCCAAACGGCGACTCGTCGATCGCGAAGGTATGCCGATCGACCAGGCTCTCCACGGTGGCGACGCGGCTGCTGTCGTTCCAGCTCGTCGGCTCCGGTCGGGCGCCGCCGACTGCAAGCGCGGCGGTCGCAGCGACGAGCACGGCGACGAGCAGCAGCCGCTGGAGGCGCGATGTACGATCGCGCTCGCTCATTGCCCTGCCTTCGAGGGCAGCATTGGCAAGCCCATGTCTTCTCGCGTAATTTCGCCGAGCACGATCAGTGCGGCGACGTAGATCACGCCAAGCGCCGCGAGCTTGACGAGGATCAACGCACCCTCGACGTGTATGAATGCGCTTGTCAACCCGACGATGGCCGCAGCGGCGAGAACACGAAGCACGGTCGGCAGTCCATGCAGCGCGCCGAAGTGTCTGCGCGCCAGCACGCCTGTCACCACCACGCCCGCAGCCACGCCGAGCACGAGCGTCATCGCGGCGCCGACCGGCCCAACCCGTGGGATCAGGAGGTAGTTGCCCACCCAGACCAGCGGCACGATGCTCGTCAGCACGGCGGCCACGAGCCGCTGCCGTCCGGCCGCCATGAGCGCGTTCGCGAACACATCTACGATCGCGAACAGGCTGAAGCCGAGAAGCTGCAGCGGCAGAAACCGCTGCCCCTCGGCGTAGGCGCTGGAGAAGAGAAGCGTGAGCACTTCGGCGCCATTGGCACCGAGAACGATACACGCTCCGCCCGCCACGACGAGTGCAAACCGGCTCGCCTGGTGGATGTGGCGGACTGCACGAGCCTGGTCGTTCGAGGCCGAGGCCCACGCGACCGAAGAAAACAGCACGCCGGCCTGCACCGTTGGAATGACGGCGAGGATGCGCGCCAGATTCACCGACGCAACGTAATGGCCGACAACGTCGCCGCTCCCCGTCCATAAGCTCTGCAACGACCAGAGATCGAGATTGATGAGCACTTGACCCGCCACCAGGCACACCGCCATCGGCCCGGCGAACCGGGCGATTTCCTTTATCGTTCCGAGATCGACACGAAATCCGCTCGGCGGAAAGCGCAGGATCATGATGATGCAGATCGCGACACTCGAAAACACGGTGGCCAGAAGCGCCCGCTCGATCGAAAGACCGGTGGCGGCGAGCGCCACGATCGCACCGACCCGGAGCAGACCGTAAAGGATCTGCGCAACCGCCATCACCCCGAAGCGGCGGCCGCCGGCGAGGATCCCTTCGTACGACGCGTAAAATGCTGCGAACGGCAGGTCGATCATCGCCAGCCGGAAGAGGGGCGCCCCGTCGGGGATTCGCATCAGCTCGGCGATCGCCGGTGCCAGAAGCCAGCAGGCGAGAAATACCAGCATCGAAGAGGACAGCAGCAGCGCCTGCGCTGCCCGCGCAACCGCGCGCGGCTCGTGCTGCCCGTCGGCTATCAGCTTGGACGTGGCGGCGGGCACACCTGCGTTGACCACCATCTCCACCCAGATCAATTGCGAAATGATGACGCCGTAGATGCCGTAGGCGGCCGGCCCGAGCTGGCGCGTGAGAATCGCCGCCGCGACATAGGCCGACGCGAAGAACACACCGCGCGCCAGCAGCAGCTGCTGCGTTCCTCGTCGCTGCCGCGCATAGGCGTCGTCAGCGGCATCGAGCGCCGAGTCGCGATCGAAATCGCTTCTCATGTCGTCATTTGCCGTGCGACAGCCACCGCCGTTCGTCCTCTGACAGCTCGAGGCCACAGGCGCTGGCCGCGTCCACGTAAGACGTGACGCTCCGCGCGCCGACGATGGCGAGGACGCGCGGATGATGGCGCAGCACCCAGGCTAGCGCAATCTGCCCGGGTGTGACGCCGCGCTGCCGCGCGAGCTCGCGGGCGCGCTGCAGGCGTGCGAGATTGCTGGCATCGAGAAACACCTTGTCGCCGAAGCTCACTGGCGTTGGTACGGTCTCGGCACCATCCGCGTAGGCCCGCGCGCGCGAGAAGAATCCCATCGCCAGGCTCGAGTAGGCGAGGAGCCACATTTCGCTCGCCTTGTACCACTCGCGGTCCGCGGCGTTCTCGTCACGCGAGAGCGTCAACGCGCTCTGCCACGGTGGATTTCGCCACGCTGCGAGACTGAACTGGACGCTGCTGACGGCGAACGGCTGCTGACCGCGCGACCGCGCGTATGCCGCCGCCGCGGCAATCCTGCTGGTCGGCCAGTTCGAAACACCCAGCGCGCGGATGCGGCCGTCGGCCACATGCTCGTTGAGCGCATCGACGAGCGGTCCCACATCCGTGGCGCCGTCGTCGTAATGGAGAAGATAGAGATCGATGTAATCGGTCCGCAGCGCCTTGAGCGAGCGCCCGAGATCGTCTGCGATCGCCCGCTTCGTCAAGCGCGACTGCCAGCGCGGTCCCGGGTGCGCGCCCTTGGTGATGATCGCCACGCGGTCGCGCAGCTTGCGCGCGTGCAGCCAGTCGCCGAGTGTGCGTTCGCTGTCGCCATAGGCGCGGGCGGTGTCGAACGCGGTGCAGCCAGCCGCGACGACGCCGTCGAACAGCTCGAAGTTCTGGGTGTTGCGCGCGCGATCGACGAACGGAGACGAGAACCGCCGTCCTCTGATGTAGACGAAGCGCCGCGCGCCCAGCCAATCGGTGCCCATGACGATGCGCGACACGGGGGCGCCGATGCCGGCGATGTGCACGTAATCCACTGCTACGCGTTCTTGATCATCCACTGGATTGGCGCATGCGACCCGAGCGCGTCGCGCTCCCACAGCGCCAGCTTTTTGACCGGGTGTCCTTCGATCCAGTCGTCGATGGTCGCGATCGGTTTCGGGAACGAAAAGGGTGGCAGCTCCAGGTTCAGAAGACGGAAATTCCCGGTCGGGATGTTCTGATTCGCCGTGGACTCCGGAAACGTCGTGGTCAAAAGATATCGGATGTCGCTGCGCAGAAAATTGTCGAGCGCGAGCCAGATATTGGCGTCGGAGAAATGGAACAGGCAGTCGCGACACATCCAGACATCCGCCTGGGGCAGTGGATCGTGCGTGATGTCGAGGTGTCTGAACGACGTGTTGTCGTTGCCGAACGCGGTCTGATTCCGATCGACCAGCGCTGCGACGATGTCGGCGCCAAGATAGGTCGCCTCGCGGTCGCGCGGCACCAGGCGAAACCAGTTGTAGTCGCCGCATGGCGCGTCGAGGATGCGCCTGACGCCAAGCTGTGCAAACAGCGCCGGCAGCTCCTTTCTGATGTTGTCTGTGTACTTGACAGTCGAATGCGATCCCGACACGCTTTCGGGATCGCCCCACACGTTGGTCTCGTAATACTGCGCGAAGAGCTCCTGATTGGTCCGCGTGCGTAGTCTCTCGATGAGTCGAACGCCGCCGGGGAGCCGCATCAGGATCGACTTGAGTGCCTGCTTCATGTTCGGTTCCGTAGCATACAACTCCCCTTAACTCCGAGACCGTATACGCGGGCGCGGCCGGCGTGGCTCGTTCCGGCGAGCTCGCGTCGTGAACGACCGATCAAGATCGCGGCCTTCGATCGCGATGGGCGCGACTCACCCCGATAAACCCGTCACGGAGTTTGTCTCCCGCTCTGAACAGGCTTGCCTCCAGGGTTTTCGGGTCGAGCAGTGCCCGCCGCGACTCGCGGACGCCTCGAGCGAGCCGCTCACCAACGATCGATGAACCTTGCGGCCTTCGATCGCGATAGGCGCGACTCGCCCCGACAAACCCGGTCGGCGCGCCGAACAAACTGCGCGACGGCCGGCAGGCCGAGCCGTTCCCCCAAAGACCCGCCGCGAGTACTCTCTCTGCGCCGACACGCGACGGGTCCGGCACGGGGACGGCCGTCACGCAGTTTGTCTGGTCCACTGAACACGGCTTGCCTCCAGGGTTTTCGGGTCGAGCCGCGCCCATCGCGCTCGCGGCCGCTCCCGGACAACGACCGTGTGAGCCCGTGAGCCGCGCCCGCTGCGACTCGCGAGCGATCGTGGGAGCGCCTGGCGCTCATTGATATTCCAACGCCGCGCCCATCACGCTCGCGGCCGCTCCCTCCCCGCCGCTGCCCATGTCGACCGGAGTGAGCGGCGTGAGTCGTGGCGGGCGTGGTTCGCCCGGTACGCTCCACTAGGCTAGCTTAGAGTCTCCCCGCGCGCGATTCAGAGACGATGAAGTCGCAGGTGCGAACCGTCAGCGCCATGATGCTCAACGTGTGCGACTGATGGCCCGAGGACGGGAAGCACGCGCCATCGGTGACGAACAGATTCGGCACGTCCCACGACTGGTTGTAGCGGTTGAGCACCGACGTCCTCGAGTCGTCGCCCATCCGCGCGCCCCCCATCTCGTGAATCGCTCCACCCGGATGAAAAGCGCCAAATGGGGTCACGACGTGCCGCCAGAGTGACGCGTAGATCGCCCGGCGCCTCAGGCTGGTCATGTCGCTGAGCGACGCGCGGATGCGCAGTCCGGCGGCCGCCGCGATCTCGTGCATCGTCGTGGTCATATCGGCGACGAGCGTCCGATCGTTCGCCGAGTGCACGCAATCGATGTGCGCGACCGGAATTCCCCACGCGTCACGCCGGCTGGCGTCGATGGTGATGGTGTTGCTCGCGGAGGGCAGCATGTCGCCGAATCCGGCGAGGAAGAAGCCGCGACCGTGCCGGCCGATCGAGCCGAGCATGCTGAAGCTCCCCTGGTAGCTCGAACGCGGCGGTTCAGTGATGTTCTTGAAACCCGGCACGTAGACATAGGCGGACGCCAGGTCGTACGGATCGCGCTCGACGTCCTCGGCTGTGTGGCCCGCGCCGGCAAGCGACTGGGGCACGTCGCCGGACATCGCTGTCATGCAGTGATCCATCACATAGCGGCCGAGCGTTCCGGAGGAGTTGCCGAGCCCGTGCGGATGATGGCCGCCGGCCGAATTCAGGAGGATACGGACCGATTCGAACGCCGACGCACAGAGGACGATGATCCGGCCCTGGACGACTTCGGCTCGGCGCGTCACGCGATCGATGAACTCCACGCCTCGCGCCCGGCTGCCCGTGGCATCCACCTGCACGCGCTTGACGACGGCGTCGCTGCGCAGCGTGAGATGGCCGGTCTGCAGTGCCGCGATCAGCGGCAACGGGATGCGTTGTGGATTGTGCGCGACCACCGGCGCCGCGACCAGTCGCCGCGCCGGCCAGCGGCCCTGGACGACGTCGCGGACGCGCTCCTCTGCCGCACTGAGCCGCCGCGGCGCAACGAACGCTCCATCCGGACGCTGCGGTAGTCCCTCTGGTGTGCCGTGCACCCCAAGAAACCGTTCGACGCGCGCGTACGACGGCTCCAGATCCTCATACGCGATCGGCCAGTCGAGCCCTTCACCGCCGTGCGCGCTCGGCTTGAGCTCGAAATCGGAAAATCGCGGCGCCACGCGTCCCCATGTGTGCAGCCGGCCTCCGACCTGACGGCCGCGGAACCAGTTGAACGGCCTTCCTGGCGCGCGGCTATACGGGTTTTCGCGATCGTTGACGTAGAGCTGTCGCGTCGCGCGCGTGCAGGCGAAGCAGCGCGCTTGCACGGGCTGCCCGGTGAGCGCGAGCCACGCGCGCTCGGGCATGCCGAAGTCGCGCGGACGTGGCGTCGGGAAATGATCGCTGGCGTTCACCTGCGGGCCGGCGTCGAGGAGGAGCACTTTCATGCCAGCCGTCGTCAGCTCGAGCGCCGCGAAGCAGCCCGCGGCCCCGGCGCCTACTACGATCGCGTCGAACACCGTGGAAGCGTCTGCCGCGTCTCCCGCGCCGATCACTGCCGTCATGTCTGCTTCCGGCCGACGAAGCGATACAGGATCACGCCGTCGCCGACGAACGCACGCTCGAGCCCGGGCACGTCGTCGAGCGTGGCCATCCGATCGTTCCACTCCCACGGCGACCAGATCACCCACGTGACGCCGTTGGTGGCAAGCCATGCCGACCGCTCGTCGGGCGTCGCCGACGAGGTGAAGAACCAGTCGCGCGCGGCGCGCTTCTCCGGCTCCCGCAGAGTCATGTGCCAATGCCCGTGGAACATGCGCGTGTCGGCGAGCGTGGGCGCCCAGCCGGCCGTCCAGAATCCCGCGAGCGTGATGTCGCGATCGCTGGCGTGCTCGTGCAGATACTCGAAGAGCCGCTGAGTATCGGCGCTCAGGAAATAGTTGGGCGCGCGCGGCGTGTAGGCCGATAGATGCCGCTGCAGCATCGCGCCGGCACCGATCGTCGCGATGCCCACGTACCCGTAGCACAGCGCGCGCGCCAGTGTCCCGCGTGAAGTCTGCGAGCCGGGTCGCGGACTCGAAGGCGATGTCTCGGCGTGCCCGATTCGGCGCTCGCGCCGATATCGCACAGCAAGTCGCGCGAGGCGGTCCGCGCCGACGGCGGCGAGCAGCGAAAGCGGAACGTGGATGCCACCAGGCAGTCGCGCCTGTTTGCCGCCGAGCCGGAAGGGCGTCATCAGAAACAAGAAGACGAAGATCACCCAGCACAAAGGCAAGGCGTAGCGCGATCGCAGGGAGGCCTTTGTGAGAACGACGGCGGCCGGCACGCCGAGAATGCCGAACGACGCCAGATAAAACGGCCAGCGCTGCACCTGCATGATGTCGTTGGCCATCGCCGCGTAGATCGGATCGATTCGGATGATCCAGATGAGGTACACCGCCGCCGGCAGTGCGCCAAGCGCGACGGCGGCGGCGTGCCACGCCGAGGCCCTCGGAAATTGTCGCTCCTCAGCCCACAGGAACAGCGCGTACGTTCCCGTGCCGAGAATCAACGACAGGAAATCCCACGGATGCGTCCACGACAGAAAGAACGACAGCGCCATGGTTGCTGCGACGAACGCGTGCGGCTTCGGCCGCAGTTGACCGCGCCCCAGCGCCGCGCGCGTCGCAAACAGCGCGGTCAGAAGCGCCAGCGCGAGGATGAGGTGAGGCAGATTGCCGAGCACATAAAATGTGTTGCCTTCGGGAAGGTGCTCATCGCCATGCGCCGTTCCCGGCCGCAGGATATCGAGTACCCAGCCGCCCCCGGCGGAGAAGCAGACGAACGCGAAGTAAAGGCGCTGGAGCGATCGTCGTCTGAGGAGCAGCGCTCCGAACCACCACGCCGCCGCCAGCAGACCCACGCCGAAGACGACGCGGCTTACCTGAAACGACGTGAGCGCGCTCATTCCGAAAGCTTTGCAGAGCGCCGCCTGGAAGTAGACTTCCGGCAGGAACAGGCGGGGCATGTGCGGCTCGGACGTAAACGGGTTGCCGACGAGAAACGCGCCTTCCGCGACCTCACGCGTAAAGGCGAGGTACTGATTGGCATCCTGCGCGTTGAATGGCGGAACCGCAAAGAACCGTGTGTTCGCCGGCCCGAACATGTAGCCGTACAGATAGGGCAGGCTGCTGACGAGTAGTGTCGCCGCGCCCATGATCAGCAGCGCGCACGCGTGTCGCGCCCGCCGGTGATCGGCCGCAGCCGGCACGGTGCGCTGCGCGACCATCAGTTGCGCGACTCCTGGAACCGCGCAAACCAGGCGCTGAACTCGGCGGCGACGATGTGGTTGCCGTGCGCGTTGAGATGAATGTCCTTGCGGAAGTACGGCGCCTGGCGCGCGCCGCCGGCCGCGAGCGCGCCGTACAAGTCCAGTACCGCGACGTTCTTCGACGACAACCGCTCTTTGATGCGAGCCGCAAGGTTTTCGCGCGCCTGCGCCGGCGTCGCGCCAAAGAGCTCCTCTTTACTCGGGATCAGCATGACCACGAAGGCCGCGCCGCTCGCTTCGACGGTATCGCGAAGCTCGCTGACCGACGCCATGAAGGTCGCGAGCCTGGGATCGTCGGGAGCCGTGCCCTTCGTCGCGAACTCCAGCGCGTGGCGCTCGAAGAGAATCTCGGTGCCGTCGGCGAAACGACGGCGAGGCTCGGCGTAATCCTGTCCCTGGACGATCCGCAGCGCGACCTGCTGCGCTCGATAGAGGAGCCATGATTTGTCGAGAAAGCGCTGCAGGATGCCTTTGTAGCGCGCGTCGCGCGCGAGGCTGAGCCGGAACCGGTTGTAGTCGGCCCCGCCGCCCTCGCCGAGCCAGGCGAGAAACTGCTCGTCGTTCTCGACGTCGCTGGCCAGAAACAAACAACCGACCACGAGCGCAGGGCGCCAGTCACCGCCGAAGCGCTGATAGATCCGACGTTGCCGTGCCGGTCCGGCGGCGGCGAGGCCCAGGTTGAGGACGGAGTGTTTGGACAGCGATCGGGCGACGAGGCCGGTGAAGATCCCATCGAGCCCCACGCCAGCACCGACCAGAAACGAGTCGCCGAGAAAGACGACCGACGGATTGTCGGGCCACGGATCGCGGTTGGGATAGCCCCGTGAATCCGTTTCGGCAAGAAACGAGTAGTCGTCCGTGCGAATCATCTCGCGCTGATTGGGCGGCATCGAAAAGCCCAGCTCGGCGTCGGGGACCACGACAAACGGATAGTGGATGAAGAAGTATTCGATCTGCCACTGCACCGGCATCAAGCGCGGGAACGCGCGGCCTGCGGCTTCGACCATCGCGACAAGCAGCCCGCCGAGGGCCACCGCGAGGCCGGTCAAGGCAAGATTTCGCTTCGTTCGCACGCGGCGCTTCCTTCGCCTCGGACTCCATCACGTTACTCGCGGTTACCGCGCGGCGCGAACTGGAAGAGACCGACGTTTTCGAACACGCGGATCTCGACCTCGACGTATTCCGCGCGCAGCCACTCGAGGACCGCCTCGTGGGTGCGTCTCTCAGGTCCCTGGTCGTCGAGATACCAGACACTCCTCGGACGATGCGCCGTCGACAAGGCTCGCAATTGCGTCGCAACATCCGGACTGGACCGGCGGTGCTCCGGGACGTCGATGCGAGCGAAATCCGGGTTCGATCGCAGGTAATAGGCGAAATCCATCGGGCTCAACCCCGGATCGAGCACCAACACCAGGTCGCGTTCGCTCGTCCGCTCGTCGATATGGGCCGCCACCTCTCGAACCCCCAATTGGTACATGAGCGTGCCAGACCAGCCGCACAGATAGGCGGCACTCCCGCCGACGAGAAAGGCGAGAAGGCCGACGGCAATTGTCCGGCGCACAGGAGTCGACGCGATACCGATGACGCCCATGGCAACCGCCAGATAAATCGGTCCGCTCGCGGTAATGAAATAGCGGTGTGAGTGAACCATGTGGGTGTCGAGCAGGAGATCCATCATGATCGGACCAGCCAGGGCGCACGCAGTCCACATCGCGCACACCAGCCACGGATTGGGAGCGCATCGCGGCTCGACGCTGTTCGTACGGATATGGTGGACGAAGCGCCAGGCGCACACGGCAAAGATCAACAGCGGAATCAGGTACGCGGCTCTCGTGGCCAGGCTGTCGATGCGGCAGCCGGGAGCGAGCGAAAGCCGCGCGCATAGGCCGTCGATGCGGCCAGGTGCCAGCAGCAGCAAGATGGCTCGCACGAGCGAGATCGCGCCGTCGGCGAGGGTCGACACCCCGGAGTACCAGTAGAACCAGCTGTTCGAGCCCACCTCGCGACTCCACCGCACCTGGGCAAGCAGCGTGGGTGCCCACAGAAGGCAGATGACACCAGCCGCCAGGCACGCGCCGGCGAATCGCACCAGGGCGCTGCGGTTCTGTCGCTGGTAAAACGCGATTAGCGCGACGTGAAAGAGGAGATTCCAGACGAAAATGTACTGCGTGTACACGCCCAGAACGACCGCCACCGCATAGATCGTTGGCCACTTCCATCCTCGCTCGCCGCGAGCAAGATGAACGACCGCCAGCGCCGCGAGCAGCGCGAAGAAGCCAAGCAGGGCATACGGACGATTGAAGAGCGCAAAGGCAATCTGAAACGGAGCCAGGGCGAAGACCCAGGCGGCGTAGACGCCAACCAGATTAGAGCACAGGTAGCGTCCAATCGCATACAGCAGGGGGATGGAGCCGACGCTTGCGAGCAGCGAAAGCG
Source organism: uncultured Acidobacteriota bacterium (assembly GCA_963807105.1). Lineage (GTDB taxonomy): Bacteria > Acidobacteriota > Vicinamibacteria > Vicinamibacterales > UBA2999 > DASPWV01. Next base: position 213,852 of record CAWEAM010000010.1, read on the forward strand.
AACGGACCGCTGCCTCCGAAGTCTCGAACAGGTGCAGCCAGAGATTCAGGAGAACGTAATAGAGTGGCGCCTGATCGTTGATCCGCAACAACTCGATGAGCTGCTGTGAAAAGTAGCCCGGCTGCAGCGATACGAGGTCACGATAATAGTCAGCGCTGTGGAAGGGCGCCGTCTCCTCGCCTTTGAACGGATACCACGAATGTCCGGTCGAGAGTGCCAGACTGATGAATTCATCTCCCCATAGACTGTAGGCGCGAATGCCTGAAAACCGCAGCACCGTGCCGCCGATCACCGCGCCGGCGAGCAGCGCCCACCTCGATTTGCTGGTCATTGTTGGGAGAGCTGGAGACATAACAGTTGGATAGTCTCGTCGTCTTGCGGAGGTACGAGCATGACCAAGGCGCGTGGTCGCGCTCGTATCGGGTGCAGCCGTTGCTCGCGGGTGCGGTTGCATCGCTGCGTCACGGGAGGTCCTCCGGCGAAGGTTGCATGACTGCAAAGCGTATTACACTTCGAAGGCCAGCGGCCAGTAGGGCACGGAGACGGGGCATCGTTTTTGCGTCGTGTGCACGCGCGTTGCGCTGCTTGAGAACGGATCCAGGGCCGGTGAGGTGCGTGTCTGCCATCAGCCGCCCTTGTTTTAAGGCTGTGATCGGACTGTCCTACTGCCCGCCACCGATCAACCGCCGGTTCAGCAGGTGTTGCGCCATCGTGTCGGCTACAAACTCGTGTCCGGCGGCATTCCAGTGAGGATCTTCGCGGAAAATCAGTGGGTACTTGTTCGTCATCTGGAAGTCGGGCAGCAGGTCGACAACCGGATACGGCCGCTCGGCCTCCTGAAAGTAGCGAAAGTACTCGAATTGATGCGGCTCGTTGAGCGCGTACTCCGGCCGCTCCCAGTTCTCAGGGGATTCCTCCGGATTCCAGTGATGAAAGCGCGGCGTCACGACCAGCAGAAATCCCGCACCGTGTTCGTTCGCCACTCTGGCGATCTCGTCGACGTTGCTCATGGTCTGGTCGAAGAAATGCCGCGTCGCGCTCAGCGGATGCCGGTAGACAAAGAAGCGATTGCGCTCGACCTTGTCGGCAACGGTGATCTCGAAATCGTAATAGTCGTATGCGTTCGAAGCGTCGTTCGATTGGCCTTCTTTCGACAAGCTCCTGGCCACCTTGACCGGATACTGCAATGCCGAGGCCAGCCGCCGATGATATGGGCGTATTAGCTCCGGCAGCGCGCCTCGATACCTGGGCGGCCGAGCGTCCTCGAATGGGAAGTTAGTGCCGTCGACTGATTGTGCGAACTCGGCCATGTAGCGATGGTCGTCGCCGATATCCGTGACGTCAAGAAACACGACGACGAGCGTTGGTTTGTAGGCGAGCAGCCTCCGCTCCAGCAACAGCTTCTGAAGGAACGGCGAGTAGCTGATGATTCCCGCGTTGAGCACCGCGATGCTGTTGCGACCGGTCATCTCGCGCAGGCGACCTTCGAGGCGCGCGGGGAACGCCTCCTCGCCAGCGACGCCAAAGCCAAACGTGAAGGAGTCGCCAAGCGCAATGATCCGCTCCTGGAATTGCGCGAACTCTTCCGCGGAGTACGGTGTGCGCAGTCCGTCTTCATTCGTTTCCAGAAACACATCTTTGCCCTCGAAGCGGCCCATGAAGATACGCGCGCCGCCGGGATAGATATGGTGAAGCTCCCGCGACCGGAATCCGCCAGCCTCGATGCTGACGGCGGTCGCGCGCGGAACGAGCGCCCGCGCGGCGATTTCGAAGGCCGCGAGAGCGACTGCAGAGGCAACAACGACGAGGGCCGTCTGCTTGCGCCAGCGCAGCGCGCGTGGCACCAACCAGACCAGTGCGAACAACACCAGCCAGTACGCGCACAGGGCGCCAACGGCCGATCTCCGGTAAATGTCTCCGTCCGGAGCCAGGCGATCGAGAGCACCGATGCCGATCGCGGCCGAGGTCACCACCACAGCCGCGAGTGACGCGAGGATCAAACGTGAGTCGGAGGCCAGTCTTCGTTGCATCGCGATCACCGCTACCGCACGGTGCGACGCGACAAACGCAGCCACCGGCGAAAGACGCCCGCGAAGAATCCTGTACCGGGTGCCACCTGTGATCAAGCTGAAGTGTAGCGATCGCTGTTGCGCAATTGGATTTGCTCATCATCCCGGAAGAGCTCATCGTCCCGGAAGAGATAGAGAATGAGTGCGCGACAACCTTGTTGCCCTACCGAAACGTCGCTCCCCGCGCAAGCATCTCGGTACGTCTGTCGCCGGTGATGAAAAAGCTGTTCAGCGCCTGCGACGACGAGGCGTCGGGTTTCTGCACGAACGAGACGCCGCCCTGAAGCTCGTAGCGCGCGTAGCCGTTGCTCCGCAGAAGCGGCGCAATCGCGGCGTCGCGCCAGGGTCCCTCGACGAGGAGGACGGGCTGCGCCGACGCCAGCGTGGCAGCGGCACCGGCCAGCACTTTGTACTCATGCCCCTGCGCATCGACCTTGATGAAGTACGGCGGCTCTGGGAAGGTGAACGAGTCGAGCGTTCGCAGCGTACACTCGGTGACGTCAACGGTCAGGTGCTTAGGGCGGAATCCGTACAGCGCCTCGGCGTTGAGCCACTCCACCGCTTCGCGCCGATCGAACGACGCGAGGCCGTCGTAGACCATGCCGCGGTACGACGGGACATAGAGCGGCAACGTCGCCGCCGCGTCGGACAGACCAACGGCATGGACCGTCACCAGCGGGTTGGCTTCCCATCGCCGCTTGATCCTTCCCGCCAGTCTAAGGTTGGGCTCGAATGCGACGATCGTGGCACGTGGCGCGAGCAGCGTGATCGAGAGGATGCTCTGTCCGTGGTTGGCGCCAACGTCGAGGAAGAGCGCCTCGGAAGGACAGAAACGAATCGCCTGGAAGTCGCGCTCGTGCGGCCGGCGCGTCGCACGCATGACGAATTGCTGCACCGCCTCGGTGGCATCACGCCCCAAAGGGCCATAGTTCTGAAGAGTGCGCACGAGCTTCTGTATCGACATTGTCCTGGCGGACGATGCGCGAGGGGGTCAGCGGCCCCGCGGCGCGACCGTGCCCTCATCCGCGGGGGTGCAGAGTGACGCATCGAATGACGAACCTCTGACGAGGGTCACATGACTGCAAAGCCTATTACACTTTGAAGGCTATGGAAGCGCAGCGCGGCACGACGCGGTGCAGCGTTTGTGCGCTGTGCCCGCACTGCCGGCTCGACTGCGCATCCGAGAGGCCGAGGACGCAATCACGCCGTGCGCGCTTCTAGAGGAGCCACAGGGGCGGGTATTGCTGACGTACAGTCATTCGACGGCAGACCTATGTCGAACAAAGCCATCGCGGGTAGAATTCGTTACTTCGACGTCACGGTAGTTGCGCTCGCCGTTTTCGTCGCCAGCGGTTTACTGCTTGTCCGCAGCTCGGGAAGCACGCAGAGCAGCATCGTAATGCTTTTCGTCCTCGCCGCCGCCTGCGCCGTGTTTGCGGCACTCCGGCGGCGTGCCTATGTGCAGGACACGCCGTGGCTGATTTTGTCGTTCGCGGCTTTCTTGGGCCTTGCGATGATCAGGGTCTTCTGGAACGCGCCGCTCATGTGGTTTATGGTGATCATGAGTGCCGGCGTGGCGTTGTTGCTCGTGGGGGTGATCGCGCCTGCCAAACCCATTCGCGAGCCTGTGAAGCGGCTCGAGGTGTTCAAGCTGATAAGCGTCGTCGTTGGTGTCGTGGTAATGGTCGCTGGGACTGAGGGGCTGCTTCGGCTGGTGCCCGGCGTCTTCAGCCAGGAGACGCAGCAGGCGCTCACGGGCACGCCGAGCAATTCGGGCATTGGCAATCCGACCATCGGACATCTCCACCGGTCCGATCGGACATTCGAAGTCGCCGGCAAGGACTTCGACGCGCAACACTCAGTCGACACCTACGGCTTTCGCAATCGATGGCCGTGGCCCGAGCAGGCCGAGATTGTCGCGGTCGGCGATTCGCTGACGTTTGGTCTCGGCGTGCAAAACGATCAGGCATGGCCCGCGATCGTCCAGCGCGACCTGGGCAAGCCATTGATCAGTCTGGGACTCGTCGGCGCCGGTCCACAGCAGTATCTGCGCCTCTACGAAACGTTCGGCGCCAAGCTGCGGCCGAAGCTGGTGCTCGTTGGCATCTATGCGCAGAACGACTTCTGGGACGCAGGCATGTTCGATCAGTGGCAGCGCACTGGAGTCGGCGACAACTACATGGTCTGGCGCAACTTCGGCCGGCCACTTCGTTACACGTTCAGCCTCCGCCATCCGATCGAGACAGCGGAGGGTGTGTTCCGGGCGCATGTGTACCCGGTGTTGCGCTCCAGCTATCTCTACAATCTCGTGCGCGCCATGCGCGGCGGCGACGCTCAAGCCGTGGGGCCCGCCAAGGCGATGGACTTTCCGGACGGCGGCCGCATGCAATTCTTCGTCGACGACTTTCTCATCAAGACGGTGGGCGCGAGGCGCGATGCGCCAGAGTTCAGGCTGGTGCTCGACGCGTTACAGCGACTTCACGGGCTGGCCACGAAACAGGGAGCGCGCGTGCTGATGGTCCTGCTGCCGAGCAAAGAAGAGGTGTACCTGCCGCTGACTGGCGAGTCGCTGCCCGATCCCGCGCTCGCCCTGCGTCAGGCATTTGACGAGGCGGGTATCTCGTATCTCGATCTCGTTCCCACGTTTCGCGAGCACGCCAAGAAGGGCGAACGGCTGTTCTTCGAGGTTGACACGCATCCCAATGAACGCGGCTATGCGCTGATCGGCTGAGCTCGTCGCCGCGGATCTCAAAGCCAGCCCCGGCCGCTACGGTCTCGAGGACTGAGGAACCCATTTCATGCGCATCGCGATCCTGTTGCAAAGCCTCGATGAAACGTGGGGCGGAATCGGTGTCTACACTCGCGAGGTGGTCAGCGCCTTGCTCCGGGTGGACAGCGTCAACGAGTACGTCTTGATTTATCCGCGGTTTGGGTCGGCGAAGACGCGCCGCGGGCAGTTCCGCCGGCACAAGAACGCGATCGAGATCGAGACCGAGTTCTCGAGAGTGCCGTTCGGCACCTATTGGGATCAGGTGATCGTCCCCGGCGTGGCCACCAGGTACAACGTCGACGTGCTGTTCAATCCTTTCCTCACGGTTCCCGTGCGCGGCAAGTTCGGGAAGGTGATGATCATGCACAACGTCGAGTACCACGTCGTGCCCAAGGTCTACGATCTGGTGATGTACAGCTGGTGGTTCATGCTCGAGAAGGGGATCATGCGAGCGGCCGATCGCGTGATCTCGATCTCGAAAGTGATGACAGAGGACTTCCGCAAGCACGTCAACTATCCGATCAGCCAGGTGCGTACGATCTATCACGGCGTCAACAAGAAGTTCCGTATCGTCACCGACGAGGCGCAGCTTGCAAAAGCGCGGGGGGAGTACGAGCTGCCGGAAAGGTTCATCCTCTTCGTTGGCCACTTCTACCCGCAGAAGAACTTTGCCGTGCTGGCGCGCGCGTTCGCGAAACTCAAGAACACCATCCCGCACCGGCTGATCGTCGCCGGCCGTCCGCGGTGGAAGGCCGACTCCGATCTGCAGCTGGTGCAGGATTTGGGCATCAGCGACCGCGTCGACATGCTGCAGTTCGTGCCGAACGACGATCTGCCGCTGATTTACAACCTGGCCGACTGTTTCGTCTACCCGTCCCTCTACGAGTCGTTCGGGCTGGCGCAGCTCGAGGCGATGGCGTGCGGCTGTCCGGTGATCGGCGCCAACTCCGGCGCGATTCCGGAAATCACCGCCGGAACCGCGATGCTGTTCGATCCGCACAGCCCCGACGAGCTCGCCAGCGCGATCATGAAGGTCACCGAGGATCAGGCGCTCCGCCGCGATTTGATCGATCGCGCGCTCGTTCGCGTGAAGGACTTTACGTGGGAGCGCACGGCGCAGGAAACGATCGACGTGTTCAAGGAGCTTGCGTAGCGGGCGCGTCCGGTGATCGCAAAGCCGGGATCATCCGCCGCTCGACGAGGTGACGATTCACCGCGTCAGGGTTCCGGCTGCGATCGCCGCGCTCAGTGCGCCGGCAACCGCAAACGCAATCAGGACGATTCGGATGCTCATGGGGAGACGTCAGTCGGCTCGTTGCCACCATTTCGCCAGCCGCTCGCGGAAGAATCCGGCGCTCGTCGCCACCTGCGAGACGACGAGCAGGGTGGCGATCAGGATCGCGGGCGACTCAGATGGCTGTGAGAAGGGATAACGCACGAGATTGACGTAGAACGACACCGGAGACGGCAGTCGGGCGCGCGAAGTGGCGTCGTTCCGCTTCTTGTGGAAGGTGGCCGCACCACGGCCATAGGTGAAGTGCTGCCGCCAATACTGCCGCAGGGTCATGCGATGCGAGTGGTAGATGACGGCCTCGGGCGCGTACAGGATGTTATGTCCACTCGCGACGATTCGCTCGCACAGATCACGATCCTCGAACGCGGCCAGCCGGAAGCTCGTGTCGAAGCCATTGAGCCCGCGAAAGATAGGCGCGGGCACCAGCATGTTGTTCGAGGTCAGGAAACGGGCATTGCTCTGGTCGGCGTTGAGGTAGGCGTAGAGGTAGTCGGCGAGTCGCTGGCTGGCGGTCGAGAACAGGTTGCGCGTCAACGCGTTGACGGTACGCCCGCCCACCGCCGATCCGGGCGCCTGCGCAGCACGTGCGGCGAGGATGCGCAGGTAATCGGGCGCGGGTGCACAGTCGTCGTCGAGAAACACGAGGCAGTCGCCCCTGGCCTGGGCGGCGCCGGCATTGCGAGCCGCGGCCGGACCGGCGTTCTGCTGACGAAAGAGCCTGATGTCGAGCGTCTCTTTGAACGGCACGACCACCGCGTCGAGCGGCGTCGGGCTGCCGTCATCCACGACCACGACTTCGAACGACGAACGTGGATAGTCAACTCGGACGAGCGAGGCCAGACATGCCGCGAGTTCGTGCGGCCGGCGGTAGGTCGGAATCACGACCGAAAGGAACTGCTGCTGTGTGTCGGGCATGCCATCCCCCGCGGCCTCGGTTTCGAGCACGCGGCAAATCCCGATAGGATGACGAAGCAGGATGCGGAATGCAACGTGCTTCGAGCAGCGTGTACGCGCGTGAATTGTTGTGCAGCCCATCATGACGGCCTCGCGCGTTGGATCGGATTCGGCGATCATGAGGGTTCGTGGTGCGCCGGCCGATAGGAACGATGACGATCTTGCAAGGGGTTGCGCCATGAGCGGCGGCAGGCGGCTGTCCATCTGCTACGCCGCGCCGGGCCTCAATCTGCTCACGACGGCTGGGCCGACGCGCAACGTCCTGAGCGTCGCGGAAGCATTGAGCCAATGGGCCGACGTCACTGTCGCGTTCCGCCACCTGCTCGAGCCTGCCCCGGCGAGCGCGTATCGCGTCATTGCGATCGATTCCGCGAACCCCGCTCCCGTTGAGCACAACGACGACACCGCGACGCGCGGTTCTCACCCGCTGCAGCACCTTGCCTATTGCCGGCGGCTCCAGTCCTTTGCGCGGCGGCATGCCCGCTCCTTCGACGTCGTTCTGGAGAAAGGCTGGCGCTTGTCGGGCTTTCTCTCGGCCGCCTTCACCCGCGCGGGCGTTCCGGCCGTGCTGGTCGAAAACGCGGTCAGCTTGTGGATCGATCCGGTTGACGACGTGCAGAGCCTGGCCAAGTACTTGCTCTATCGATCGGCGCACGCCGTCACCAATTTCTACACCAGGCGCGTCCCTCTCGTGATCGCCGAGACGGAAGAGCTCAAGGCGATGATGGTCGCGCATCGCGGCATCGCGCCCGATCGGATTCAGGTGGTTCGCCTCGGCCTCGATCATCAACGCTTCCGGCCGATCCCGCAGGCAGCGGCGCGCGCCGCACTGGGTGTCAATCAGGACGCGACGATCCTCGTCTACGTGGGCGGCATCGACGAGTATCACGACCTCGCGCCGATGATCGATGCGATGGCGCTTTCGCCGGCGCCGGCAGTGCAGCTTCATATCGTCGGCGACGGTTCATACCGGGCGCACCTGCAGGCCAGAATCGACCCGGCATGCGTGAAGGCTCGTTTCTATGGCTACGTGCCGCACGCGGCGGTGCCGCAGTACATCGCGGCGGCGGACCTTTGTCTTGCGCCGTATCGCACGAGCGCTTTTCATGGCGGGCTGGTGACGTTTGCCACGCTGAAGATTCCTGAATACATGGCATGCGCACGGCCCGTCGCCAGTGTGCCGAGCCCGGCGATCGCCCGGCTGATCAGCGATCGCGTCAACGGTTTTCTCTTCGCCAATGACGTGACGTCGTGGCGCTCGTTCCTCGAGCAGCTGCCATCCCGCGACAGGCTCGCCGCCATGGGTCAGGCGGCGCTCGAAACCGCGCGGCCGATCACGTGGGACGCTACCGCACGCAATTACCTGACGGCGTGCGAGGAGCTTCTTTCGCGAGCGCCGAGCTTGGCGCCTTTATGACAGCAACCAGCACCTGGGCGCGCCCGCTTGCCAGAGGGTGACACCATTGAACGGCTATTGCCGCAAAACTTGACCGACGTCGTCGCTAGACGCCTTGGTCCAGACCGCAATCACCGTCTTCCCAACACGGTAGCCGAGCAATGGGTCCAACACGCGGGACAGGCGGACCAGCGTTGAATCCCAGAATCGAATCTGAGACAAGGTGGGATAGTCCGCGCGCAGCAGGGTACGGTTCGCAAGCGATGCGAGCATACCCGCGCTATCGAGATAAAAGGTTCGAATCAAGCGGAGGCGGTCTGGAGCAGCCTGTATCAGGGAGTGTCGATCATAGCGGCGGAAGTGGCCAATTGCACGGTCGAAGGGACTGAACAGCCGATTGTGAGCCGGCGCGAGCACGATGAGGTGTCCACCCTGCCGAAGCCGCTGTACACAGCGCGCGAGCTCTGCGCGGTCATTCTCGATGTGCTCGAGAACGTCGATGAACACGATCGTGTCGAACGTCTCGTCTGGCGCGAGGTCCGCGATGGTCCCGCAGATCACTCGTGCGGGCACTGGCAACGGCTCAGCGGACAGCAGCTCTCGGAGCGTGTCGGCGAGGCGGGGGTCCGGTTCCAAGCATGTCCAAGCGGCCTGATGTTCGTCACACAGGAATCGCGAGGTTCCGCCGATTCCAGCGCCCACCTCGAGGACATCGCCGGCAAGATATGGGCGGAGATGCCCCGCGTAGTAACGTTTCCAATTCACCGCATGCTGGAACAGGTCCAGCTCGCTTCCAGCATAGGAAAAATCGCTCATACATTCGGCACTTCGCAGGCAGCAGACCTGCCAATGTTCTCCGCGGAGCCCTGCGGAAACAATCGCGAGGTGCCACCGACGAAGTAGCGATAGTCCCGAATCGCAATGAAAAGCGGTTGCGAGCGGCCGTGGAGCACCAGGAAGACGAAAAAGAACGCAAAGGCGATTGCCTGGACAAGCAGCACCAGTAACAAGCCAGCGGCAGTCGTCGCCCAGCCGGGGATGGCCAGTGGCGTGGTCGTGCGCACGACGAACACCGTGGCGAGGAGAATCGTCACGGCGATGATCGCGATTGTCGTCGCCGCGAGAAGGCGAACGCCGATCACCTCTGAATGAACCGACAACGCGCTCAGCCCATGGCCAATGAGTGCCATCAGGTTCATCCGCCCATGTCCGCTCAGGCGTTCTGCCCGCACCGTCGGGATCGTATCGCGCGGAAGTCGGGTCTTGAATACCGCCGCTGCATAGTGGTTCCAGAGCTCGGGAATGACGACCAGCCGTCGCAAGTGCCCGGCCGGCACGATGCTGAAGTTCCCGACTCGTACCGGGATGCCCGTCAAGAGAAGATGCGCGAGCCGGTAAAGGCCATAGAACGCGCGGAACGACAGGCTCTCGGACCGCCGGGTCCGCTCGGCAAAAATGATTCGGCAGTTGTTTGCGGCCTGCAGGCGGGCGACGAGTCGCGGGACGTCCTCGGGAGCATCTTCGCCGTCTCCGTCCATGATGACCACCGCCCCAGGCCCGACGGAGTCCTCGACGTACGCAAGCGCGAGGGCGATCGCCCGCTGGTGTCCCATGTTGAGCCGCAGCGTGAGGACCTCTATCCGCCGGATTGCCACGTAACCGCTGGCGCCAATGATGGCGTCCGGCTGGGTCGTCGACCCATCGTCGACGAGCAGCACATCGGGACGGAGCGATGCCTCGGCAAGCACCTGATCGAGGCGCATGAGCAAAAGGGACACTGCGTCCCAGTCGTTGTAGAGAGGAATGAGCACAAGCAGTTCGGGACCGCCAGTAGGGCGGTTGGCGCTCTGCCGAGTGTCATTCAGGGCGCTCATTTTGGAGGCGGCCGGTCCGCAGGTGTCAGCCGCGATGCGGCCTGGCGGTCGACTTTAACGACGACGGCGAGTGTCACACCGTCGCGGGCGACGCGATGAATGACCTCACCGGGATAGAAACGATCGTGGTCCCAGCGTGTGAGCCCGATGTAGAAGTCTGGCGGGTTCGCGTACGGGTTCGTCCGAAACGGCAAATCGTCCACGCTGCCGATGTAGTCGAATCGATCTGACGGCACGTAATGTTGCGTTTGCGGCGCTGTGGCGCTACCGGCGACTCGGGGACGCGGTGTCGCGGGCGGCACGTTGTCGACGAGCCATAGGGTTGCTTCGCGGAGCGCGTTGCCCCAGTAGTCGGTATCCCAACGGCCCGCGGCTCCGACAAGTCCACCAGCGACCGATCGATTGAAGAAAGTGCTCTGGTAAGGGTGAATCCGGATCATGTCGGCGAGCGTAAGCGCCGCGCTCGCGGCAAACAGAACAAGTCCGGCCGTCCGGACCAACCACAGGCCGGTGCCGCGGACGCACCACGCCACACCTGCGCCAACTGGGATTGCGAGGAACACCGTGGCGAAAAGGAAATGCCGCAATCCATCGTAGAGCGCCGGCCGCGTCAGAGTTGCCAAACCTAGAGGGATAGCCACCGCGGCGATGACCGTAATCCACCCGATGATCGCGTTCGGTGACCAGGGCCGGCTTCGGAGCGACGCGACAATGGCCATCGCGATCCCGACGAAATAGAACTCCGGCGTAATCCGGAACAGCCACGCCCAGACATATGTCGCCGGGACATCGAGGTAATTGATCACTTCACCGTTGTACAAGACTGGAAGCGAGCCGAACCCGGCGGCTCGCCATTGTTCGCGAACCACTCTGGCGAGCCCCAGCACCGCCCTCACCTGCAAATAGGGCCAGAATGGCAGCATCACGATTGCGGCAATGACGGCGACCGTGCACGCCGATGGCACAAGTCGCTTGACCGTTGACCAGACGGATCCGCGACGTTCGCCAGTCCACCACCAGGCGGCGAAGGCCGTAGCAATGACCGTCAGGATGAGGAGTGCGTTGATGCGGACCGCGAGCGCCAGCCCCCACCACACGCCGAGACTCAAGATGTCGACTCGCCTCGGGTGCGGAAGCGACTGGACAAACCTCACGGCTGCTGCCACGGTCCACACCGTGCAGGCCGCCAGGGGTATGTCCTTGCCGTTATTGAAGCCATGACCGAAAAATCTCGGCGTCAGAATCAGCGCGAGTGCGGCCCAGAAACCCGCCGCCGGACCGTTGAGTCCGCGAGCCAAGGAAGCGATCCCTGCGACTGTCAGCACTGCGAAGCCGAACGCGTAAACGTGCCTGACCAGCCAAAGGTCGGCGCCCGTGGCGCGCTCGATTGCGACCGGCGGCAAGTCGAACAGCACGCCGTAATAACGCAGGTTGCTGAACTGCATGAAAGATCGATCGGTAAAAGCGCTTGTGTACCAGGCCAGCACATTTTCACCGTTCTTCGAGTGCACGGATTCGTCAAAGGTGATTCCATAGTGATTCACCAGCATGACGCCGCTACACACGTAGACGAGAAGGAGACCCGTGGTCAGGCGCGTCCATTGGCTTTCGGTCAGTCGCATCGAGTGCTTCGATCCTTCGCCCATCACCACATGGTGCGTCGTGTCACATCCATCCTCAGCCTGGACAAACGAACTCGGCGCCCGCAGTGATCATCAGATAGAACTTGAAGGCCGCAAGGCGGGATTTCCGGTACTCGTTCCGGGAAAAAGGTATACCAGCCAGACGCGGCATCGGAATGCGCGATTACCGTGCTTCGTCAGGGAGATTGCCCGCATTGAGGTGTGATGATACCGCCGAAAAGAATCGAGTCGCTGCCGGCGACGTGGAGTCTCGTGCTCGCCATCGCGCACGGCGCGCTGGCCTCGCTGTACGGCACGACTCAGTCGGATCGATTTCGACGAAATCGCAACCGTGGCAGTCGCCCCGCTCTGGGAGCGCTGAGCGATGCGGGGACGCCGATCCTCCGCCTTTCTCCCGGCTCGAGGCTCGTGGCCGCATTGCACGCTCGCGCGGTCGATTGGGCATTCGCCGCGTCGCGGTTCGAGGGCTCGGGCCAACCTATGACCTTCCTGTTGAGTTCCGCAGCTACCACAGGCGTTATAAGATAAGCACAACCATATGCCTCGACGATTCGCTGCGTTCCTTGCGTTCGCGGCAGCGGCGGGACTCGCGTGCGCGGTCGCCGTCGAACTGACCCTTCGGACCTTTCCCGGCCTCATGTCCGTGCAGTGGCAGTTGCGGCACCCAACACCTCAGCCCGGCCCACCCTTCGTCGTGATTGCGGACAAAGAGCTGGGTTACGTCAATCCGGTTACTCCGGCGGGCGATCGCTACGGCTTCCCGAACCGTGAGCCGTGGCCCGAAGACCCGTCGATTGTGTTCCTCGGTGATTCGTTCCTGGGCGGTGCGTTCCCGCAGTTGATCGCCCGTGCTTTGCCTGGGGATCCGGTGCTCAACCTTGGGATGGCATCGGCGGGTCTGGAACGGCAATTTCTGATCTACCGGCGATTTGGCAGCCAGCTTCATCCGCGGCTCGTCGTGGCCGCGCTGGTTCTCTCTTTTGACTTCGAGAACGACGCGGCATTTCGCGAATGGCTGCCCAAGCGCGACCAGATCGAATGGGTGAGATTCCGCAATACTTTCGCAGCCGAGCAGCGTGGCGAACAGCCCTACATCGACGTTCGGACCGCACTTCGGACGCGGCAGTTTCGCCGCCTGCTCGATAAGTCTCGCCTGTACACTCGCGCTCACGATCTCGTCGGCAGCCTCGGCAGTCCCTATCCCGACACTTATTCCTTCCCCGACGGCACGAAGATGTTGCTCGACGAGTTCACGGTGCGATTCGCGGCTGCGATCGCGACGAAGAGCGATCCGCGCATCGACTTGCTCGTCGCCTCGATGGAGCGGCTCCGCGACCTCGTGGCCAAGCAGGGCGCCGAGTTGCTGGTGATGCTTATTCCGAGCAAGGAGGAGCTCTTCGGCGTCCCTCCTGTAGCTGCCGAAAGCAACGTCATCGCCCGAACACGAGAGCGGCTACAGGAGGCGAACTATGCGGTTCTCGACCTCTACCGGACGCTTCGCGAGGGCGGGAGCATGCACCCACCCCATTCCCATTTTCCGGGCGACATCCATCTCAACGAGCTTGGCAACCGTCTCGTAGCGGACGCGTTTCTCGACTGGTTCAAGACGCATTACGCGTCGAAGAAGCAATAATGAGCGCGTGGTAACGCGTGAGCCGCCCTGCCGGAACTCGATGACCGCTGCGACTCCGGTGCTCGTGATCGGCCTCGACATGGGCGATGGCCACCTGATCCGTTATTGGAGCCGCCGTAGCCGATTGCCGCACTTTGCCGCTGTCGCGGCAGCGGGTGCTTCGCTGGAGCTGGAGAGCACGGCGCAGGCTCTGCACACATCCACCTGGCCGACCTTCGCAACGGGCGTCCTGCCCGGGCGCCACGGCGTCTACTATCCCTATCAGCCGACGCCGGGACAGCAGTTCGCAAGGCAGATTGAAGCCGATCAGTACGGCGTCGAGACGTTCTGGCAGCGCGCCGGCACCACAACACGGGCGATCGTGTACGACATCCCGGAAACATTTCCGGAACACGGCTTCGGCGGGCGTGCGATCTACGACTGGGGTACGTGGGCGCAGTACGGCAGGACGAGCGCACAGCCGCCGAGTCTTCTGAAAGAGCTCAAGTCTCGCTTCGGGCCGTATCCCCTTGGCTACGAGGCAATGCGGCTCGGCTTCGATCGTCCGCACGGAATCACGGATCGCCTCCTGCGGAGCGTGCGCTATAAGGCGGCCACCGCACAGTGGCTGCTCGAGCGCGCCGATTGGGATCTCGCCGTCGTCGGTTTCGGCGAAACGCATGCGGCGGGGCATTACCTCTGGCCATCCGGAGCCGACAGAGTCGAGTCGACCGATGAGGGCGCGTTCGACGCGCTGTTGTCGGTGTATACGGCCGTGGACGAAGCGCTTGGAATGCTGATGAGCGTCCTGCCGCCGGAAATCAACGTCCTGGTCGTCAGCGGCGACGGCGTTCGCGACAATCGCTGTGGCTGGCACCTGCTGCCCGGTGTGCTCGATCGTCTCGGGTACACGTCGAGAGGCGCTGCGCCAGCAGATGGGCCGCCGCCGTCACCGTCGATCGTCGGACGCGTGGCGCAACTCGTGCCGACCGCCGTCAAGAAGCGCATCTCCGACAGCCTTCCGCTGAAAGTGCGAAACCGGTTGTCGCTGCTTTCACAGGCTGCCGGACTGGACTGGTCGCGAACCCGCGCGTTCGCGTTGCCGACTGACCTGGAAGGATGCATCCGCATCAATCTCGAGGGGCGCGAGCCGCAAGGCATTGTCGAACCCGGCGCGCAGTACGAAGATCTGTGTCACGAGATCCGCGCGCGTCTCGAGGAGCTGGTCAACCCGCGCACCGGCGCGGCAGCAGTGCGGCGCGTCTGGATCCGCAGCGAGATCTTCCCCGGACCCAAGCAGGAGGAGCTGCCGGATCTCATGGTGGCGTGGAGCGACGACGCGCCTATTGCCGCGCTTGCCTCGCCGCGGATCGGCACGCTCGAGGGCGTCAATCCCGACATCCGGTCGGGCACCCACTCCACGGAAGGATTTCTGATCGCGAAGGGACCGGCGATCCCGCGGCGCTACGAGGGACGCGCCCGCCTCGTGGATGTTGCCGCAACTGTCCTGGAGATGGCTGGCGTTGAGCACGTGGCCGGCCTCGACGGCGAGCCGCTGCCGATGCTGCGCGCCGGCGAATCGGTTAACTGATCGGACGCAGCGTAGGCCGCGCGCGTTGGAGGAGCGGTTGATGCGAGTTCTTTACCTGTTGGCGATCTACGTGCACATCTGCACCATCGCGGTCTGGATTGGCGCCATGTTCTTTGCCGATCCGAACAGCAAGCGGCTGCCGTCGCGTATGGTCGAGAAGATGCACGGCGTCGGCTGGTATGCGCAGGCGGTGGTCTGGACCACGGGACTGTTCATGCTGAACTATCGCGGCGTCACGGTGAGCGAGCTGTTTTCGTCGTCGTTCGTGGCCACGTCATGGGGCCGGGCGCTCTGGGCGAAGCTGGCACTGGTGATCCTGATGGCGGTGTTTCAGGTGATCGCCGGCCACAAGGGCCTCCTGTTCGGGTATCTTTCGGCCATCTTCATCATCGTCGCGATCTCGGTCCTGTTGGTGCGGCCGATCATTCTGTAGCCATCAGGAGTTGAAGGGTGCCGATCAAGGTCATTCATCTCGGGGTCGGTGTGCGAGGGCGCCACTGGCTCGAGATCGTCGCCGCGCATCCCGACTTCGTGTCGGTCGCCTGCGTCGATACCGACGAGAAATCGCTGCAGGCCGCGCGATCGTCGCCCGGACAGCAGCACGGCCACTTCCTCCGTTCGCTCGAGGAGGCAGCGGGCCGTGTCGAGGCGGATGCGGCGCTGATTGCGAGCCCCACGTTCCTGCACGCACAGCACGGCCGGCAGGCGCTCGATGCCGGACTTGCCGTGCTGCTGGAGAAGCCGCTGGCCACCACTCTCAGCGATGCGGTGGCCGTCGTCGAGCGCGCGCGTGCGGCCTCGCGTCCATGCGTGGTGGCGGAGAACTACCGCTTCTTTCCGGCCGAGCGCACCGTCCGGCGGATGCTCGACGATGGGATGGCGGGGCACATCTCACAGGTCGTCTGCGTCGATCGGCGCGACCAGCCGAGCCACACGCAGGGCCCGTGGGTCAAGGGCATCGACTATCCGTTTCTCAGCGAGATCGCGGTCCATCACTTCGACAGTTTCCGCTATCTGTTCTCGCGCCGGCCGGTGGCGATGACCGCGCGCTCGTACAACCCGTCCGGCAGCACCTACGATCGCGAAGGCGCCGCGGAGGCGCTGATCGAGATGGAAGGCGGATTCCCGATCGTCTACGCCGGCACCTATCAGGGCAATCGCTTCGAATTCAGCTTGTGGGTGCAAGGCGATAAGGGTGACATCTGGACGGATCGCAAGCGCGTCTGGTGGCGCGCGCGCGGCAAGCGCTTCTTCTGGCCGTCGAAGCTGACTCCCGTGCCCAAGGGTGATGAGCTCCCTTACCCGAAGGGCGGCACCGTGTCGCTGCTGAATCAGTTTCGCGACGCCGTCCTCAAGGGCGAGACCGCGGAAACATCGGCGCAGGACAACCTGTGGACGATTGCCATGGTTGAAGCGAGCATCAAGTCGCACCACGAAGGACGGAAGGTCCGCATCGACGAAATCCTCACGCCCGAGCAGAGCCGCCGCGCCGGCCTGCCGGCGAGCTGACCCGCCGAACGGGCGCGGGGAGAGATGAGTAGAAGACGCCTGCTGTTCGTCGGCCTCGATGCCGCGGATGCCGACCTGATCGACCAGTGGTGTCGGCAAGGCGTGCTGCCGAACATCGCGCGCGTGAAGGAACGAGGCGCGTCGTTTCGCATGCGGACGACGGCCGAAATCTTTCACGTTTCGGCGTGGCCGTCGATGTTCACCGGCACGGAGCCCGATCAGCATGGCCTGTATCACGCGTACGTGACGCATCCCGGCCACCAGGGCCTGCTGCGGCCGACGCCCGATCAGAGCCCGTTTCCGTTTCTCTGGAAGCTGCTCAGCGATCGCGGCAAGCGGTCGGTGATCATGGACGCCTTCCTCACCTGCCCGATCCGCGATTTCAACGGCACGCAGATCGTCGACTGGGGCACCTGGTCCTGGTTCTGGGAGCCGACGATGATCCCGGCGTCGCTCGCGGCGGAGATCAAGAAGAAGTTCGGGCCGTATCCGTCGGACGATCACAGCAAGGTCGGGATCACGCCAGTGACCGACATCGCCACGTTCCGCAGCCGGCTGCTCGCGGCCGTCGGCCGCAAGAAGGAAGTCGTCAAGTGGCTGATGACGCGGGAAGACTGGGATCTCTTCCTCGTGGTGTTCAGCGAGTCGCACCCTGCCGGGCACTACTTCTGGCACTACCACGATCCGTCGTATCTGACGCATCCCCGCGACGCCGGCGCGCTCGCACACGCCTTGCGCGATGTGTACGTCGCGCTCGACGGCGCGATCGGCGAGCTTCTCGGCATGGTTGACGGCGACACCACTGTCTGGCTCGCGTCGGGCGACGGCATCTGCGCCAACTACAGCGGCTCGCACATCCTGCCGCAAATGCTCAGGCAGATGGGCGCGCTGCACACGTCGGCGCCCGACGCTCGTAGTGGCGGGACTTCAGGGCCGCCTCCCAGGGCGCCGAAGAAAGATCTGCTCAAGGCCGTGCGCGATCTCATCCCGCAGCCGATCCGCATCGCCATCTCGCAGGCTTTCCTTTCGCGGCAGGCGCAGGAGCAGCTGGCGTTGCGCTGGAAGACCGCGGGCATCGCGTGGCCGGCGACGCGCGTCTACGTCATCGAGAACGCCAACGAAGGCTACCTGCGCGTCAATCTGAAGGGACGCGAGCCGCAGGGCTGTGTCGAACCCGGCCAGGAATACGAAGCGCTGTGCGACGAGCTCTATCGCACGGCGAAATCGCTGGTCAATCCGCTCAACGGCAAGCCGTGCATACGCGCGGTTCTCAAGACCGACGACATCTACAGGGGCCCGTTCCGCAGCCATCTGCCCGACGTGGTGATCGCCTGGGATCCCGAGGCGAAGATCACAACTGAGCTGCTCACCGAGAAGCACGGCGTGATCCGCGTCGACGCACCGTCGTGCGGCGTGTCGCCGTTCTATACGGGCAACCATTGGCCCAACGCGTTTGCGATGGCGATCGGGCCCGACGTGCCGCAAGGCGTCAGGCTCGAGCCGCCGAGCGTGCTCGACGTTGCGCCGACCATACTCCGTCACTTCGAGATCGACGTGCCCGGCTACATGAAAGGGCGAGTCCTCGACGCGCTGCGCCGCGGCGCACACGCCGGCCGCGAATGACGCCGCGGCACGGGTGCTAGACTTCCGCCATGGCTGAGAAGCGACTCAGCTTCGCCGTCGCCATTCCGGTCAGCAACGAAGCGCAAAATATCGTCGCCCTGCTCGAGCGAGCCGCCGCAGCGCGGCCGGCGCGGATTCTGGTCGTGAGTGACGGCTCGACCGACGACACCGACGCGCTGGTCCGCGGTGTTGCCGCGCGCTCGGCAGTGCCGGTCGAACTCCTCACCTCGCCCGTGCGGCGGGGAAAAGCCGACGCCGTCAATCGCATCATCGCCGCCCTGGCCGGCATCGAGGTGATCGTGATGATCAGCGGCGACGCCATGCCCGACGAGAACTGCATCGCCCGGCTCGTGGCCGCGTTCGCTGACGAGACGGTCGGCGTCGCGGCTGGCCGCCCGGTGCCGCAAGGCCCGGCCGGCGTCCCGGCGGTGGAGGTGTCGCGCCTTCTCTGGGCGGTCCACCACCGGATCGTGCTGGCGAGCCCGAAGTCCACGGAAATCACCGCGTTTCGCAACGTCTTTCCGGGCATCGATCCCGATTCGCGGACCGATGAAGCCGCGATCGAAGCGGCGGTGACCGACCGCGGTTATCGAATCGTGTACGTCGCCGACGCGCTGATCCTGACCAACTGCCCGCTGTCGTTGCGCGAGTACGTGAAGCAGCGCACGTCGGTCACGCTTGGTCATCTGGCGCTGGCGCGTGACGGGTACAGCGTCGGCACTCTGTCATGGGGTCAACGGTTCCGGGCAGTCGGCGAGGTGTGGCGGGAAGAGGGCGTCAAGCTGACGACGCTCGTCCGCGCAGTGCTGCTCGAAGCCAGCGTTTACGGCGCCGCGTGGCTGCGGTTTCGCTTCGGGCCGCGGATTCACGGCGTATGGTCGCGCAGCGACTCCACCAAGCGATCCTTCGGGCGACAGCCACCACCGGCGTGAGCCACGCGAAACACAGATCAACGGCAATCGATGACTTCGGTGCCTGGCGTGACTCCGATCAACCCGCGAGCGATGCGCGCGCGCGCGTCGTACTGGGGATTTGCAAGAGGCGATCGGTCACCTCGTCGAGCGGCTGACGCATGAAGAACAGCCGCCCCCAGATTTCGAGCGCCAGCATGTTGAAAAAGCCATGCACATTCGACTGCCAGCCGTCGACGATCGCGAGCAGCCCCGGCTCGTGCAACTCGAAGGTACTCGAGGCAGAATCCGCCGGTAAAGAAATCCCGGCGGGCGAGCGGCGCCAGATAATCCTTGACCGGCAGCGGGAAGCCGACCTTCTTACGGTGTACGACATCGTGCGGCACGTAGCGCGCGGCGATCTCCTTGAGCATCCATTTGTCGTGACGGCCGCGCAACCGGTACGAGAGAGGCAGGTTGACGATCGCCTGCACGAGCTGACGGTCGAGGAAAGGCGTACGGCATTCGACCGATGCCGCCATGCTCATCCGATCCAGCCGGCGCAGGAGCGGTGTCAGAAAGTTGGTCATGTCCGCGAGCATGGCGCCCAGCACCGCGCGCTCGCCCTCATCCTGGACGAACGCGTAGGCCGCCTCGGAGCGCACGCGCAGATCCTCGCGTGCGAACTTGTCGAGGAAGTTGATGGTATGCGGAAGCAGCCCGTCGTACTCGGCAAACGTCGTCGCCGGCACGCCGTCCACCGCATAGCCGGCCATCGCCACGGCCTTCCTGATCTTTGCCGGCAGCAGCCGCAGCATCTTTTGCAGCCAGAGGAATTGACGGTACTGGCGATAGCGATGCATGTAGCCGCCGAAGAGCTCGTCGGCGCCTTCGCCGCTGAGGAGCACGATCACCCCGTGCTGACGCGCGAACTCCGAGATCAGGAGAAACGCGACGGAGTTGGGGTGCGTGAGCGGCAGATCGCTGTGATAGATGGCGCGCGCGAGATTTGCGCGAAACGCCTCGGCGGTCAACGGATACGTCAGCAGCGCGATGCCGAGCGCGTCGCTCACCTGCTTGGCGTAGCGATGCTCGTCCAACTCGGCGTAACCCGAAACCGATACGTGAAACGCGGTGACGTCGGGCAGGTCGCGGGCGCACAACGCCGTGATCAGGCTCGAATCGATGCCGCCACTGCACAACGTCCCGAGCGGCACGTCGCTCACCAGCCGCGCGCGGACGCTGGCCTGCAGAAGCGATTCGATTTGCCCAGTCACCGCTGCAGGCTCGGTGCGCTGAAAGCGCTGGTATGCGTCCGGGTCGATATCGCCCGACGGCGCGTAGTAGCAGCGCGGCGCGCCCGCCTTCCCCTGCGTCACCTCGAGGAAGTGGCCTGGCGGGAGCGACGACAGATTGTCGATCAGCGTGTCGGGTGAACCGAAATCGGTGTTGCGATAGAGCGACCACTCGATCAGCCGCTGGTAGTTGGGGCGGCGATCGTCGCACACTTCCAGCAGGGCCTTGACCTCCGACGCGAACACGAAGTGCCCGGCGCGGCGCGTGTAGTAGAGGGGCTTTTTGCCGAACCGATCGCGCGCCAGCGTGAGCGTGCCGCTCTGGCGATCGAAAATCGCGAGCGCGAACATGCCCACCAGGCGGTCGAAGCACGCGTGCCCCCAGTGCTGGAACGCACGCAGCACCACCTCGGTGTCGGTCTTGGAACGGAACGTGGCGCCTTCTGCCGCGAGTTCGTCGCGCAGCTGCCGGAAGTTGTAGGTCTCGCCGTTGTACGCAATCCAGTAGCGCCCGGACTCTTCGGACATCGGCATGTGCCCGGCGGGCGAGAGGTCGATGATACTCAGGCGATTCGACCCAAGACACACGCTGCCCAGTGCGGCCACACCCTGGTCGTCGGGACCACGGTGGGCCTGCAGCTCGCACATCCTGGTTATGGTCGCGACATGGTCCTGTTCGCGGCACGCCGCCGTTCCACAGACCAGTCCCGCGATGCCACACATCGAGCGATCGCCTCCAGCACGTAATAGTAGCGGACGCGGTGAACGAAGATCGAAGGCCGGGCGCTGCCGCGCGATCGGTCGCACGCCGCCGGTGCGACACGCGCTAGAACTGGATCAGCCGGTTGTAAATGATGCTCACAGTGCGGCCGAACGCGTAGCCGACCACGAACGCGTAGACGAACCCGATGAAACTGCCGAGAAACGTCACGCTGTAGCCCGGAAAAAACATCGAGAGCAGCCCGAGATGCGGGCCCACCACCGCGCCGCCCTTGAAGACGAGGACGTTCGTGGCGACGAAGAGCCCGACACCGAGCAGCAGGCCAAACGCGATGCCCCACCCCTGCTCGTTCATCCGGAGCAGCGTCTTGTTCACATAACGAAGCTCTTCGGGCTTGAGGCTTTCCTGCATCAATTCGCTCATCAGATGTGATCCAGGAATGGCTGGGTCAAATCGGCTTTCGTGCGGATGACGAACAACCAGAGCGCCGTGAACAGGTTCTTCAGAAACCCGAGGAACCAGCCGGCGACGAATCCTGTGACGAACGCCCAGAAGAACCCGATCGCCGCGCCGGCGAAGCTCACGGTGTAGCCGTAAAAGAAATGGCTGAGGTAGAGCATCCACATGCCGTCGACGGGGGCGGCAACGACGACGACAATCGTGGCGAGCGCGACCAGCGCGCCACTCGTGAGTCCGGTCGCGACGCCAAGCGCCGCCTTGTGCACCGGCGCAAACGCGTACCGCGCAGCCAGCGGCAGCTTCTCGTCCTGGGTGTCGCGAAGAGTCTTCACCGGCGTCCTTCCGTGAGCAGGGCCGAAACCCTTCACCGCGCTCAGCGTCCTCGCCATATTATGCGCCGCTCCCTTGCCGTGCAACGCCGCCCGTCACGCCGCGAACCATCTGCGCCGCTACACCGCCGCCTTGAGCGGCGCGGTCTCGAGTTTCTGTTCTTCGTGGTATTCGAAATCGGTGTTGACTTCCCACAGATCGTGCGCCGCGCCCTTCATGTTCCAGATCGCCATCATCGCGGTCAGCATCGAGTGGTCCTGGTTGTTGTACTTGTGCATGCCGTTGCGGCCGACGGTGTGGAGGTTCCTGATCGGGTCGATGTAGCTCCGCACCACGTCGAGGTGACCGCGATACACCGAGTCGTAGATGGGATACGCCTTCGGCATGCGAATCACCGCACCGTCGACGACGTCGGACGCTACGGCGAGGCCGAGTTCCTCCAGCTCCTGCGCCGCCCGCGCGATGAGCGCCTTGTCGTCGCTCTCCCACAGGCCGTCGCCCTTGAAGCAGAAGTACTCCATGCCCAGAACCGTGGTGTTGGGCGTCGGCACCATCGCCGCGCTCCAGTTGTTGAAGTTCTGGATGCGCCCCACGTTGACCCCCGGCGTATGGATGTAAATCCAGTTGTCGGGAAAGAGCTTGTCGCGGTTGAGGATGAGCGCAACGACCAGGAAGTCGCGGTACTTGAGGCCTTCGGCCGCGCTCCGCACCGCCTCGGGTGGCGCCGGATCGAACGCCCGCACCAGCGATCGCACCGGCATCGTTGAGATGAAATGGTCGCCTTCGAAGCGCCGTTCGCCGTCCGGCGTCGCCGCGCGCACGGCCTGCACGCGCCCGTTGGCGCACTCGATGGCCGTGACGCGGTGCTGCATCAGCACCTGGTTGCCGAGCTCGACGACCCGATCGCGCGCCGTTTCCCACATCTGTCCCGGTCCGAGCCGCGGATATTGGAATTCGTTGATCAGCGTCTTGATCTTGGTGGAGCGCTTGTTGAGCGAGGTCGCGTTGAGAATCGCGCGCGCGAGCGACAGCCCCTGGATGCGCTGCGCCGCCCACTCGGCGCGGATCTCCGTGCACGGGATCCCCCAGACCTTTTCGGTGTAGGTCTTGAAAAAGATCTCGTAGAGGCGCTTGCCGAATCGATTGGTGACCCACTGCTCGAAGTTCTCTTCGACGGGGTGCGGCTTATAGTGCCACTTGACGTAGCTGGCGACGATGGCCAGCGCGGTAAACGGCCCGAGCGCCTGGAGCGCGTTCATCGCCTTGAGCGGGTAGTCGAAATACTTGCCGCGATAGTGGATGCGCGACATGCGCGGCACCGAGATGAACTCGTTGCCGAGCAGCTCGCGCCACAGCGCCTCGACCGGCGCGATCTTGGTGAAGAACCGATGGCCACCGATGTCGAAGCGGTAGCCTTTGTACATGGCCGTGCGCGAGATGCCGCCCACCATATCGTCGCCTTCGAGGACGGTGACCTTGTAGCCCTCTTTCGAGAGCAGATAGGCGGCGGTCAGACCGGCGGGTCCGGCGCCGGTCACGACAATCCGGTTGCCCGGCTGCAAGCGATCAACAATGCGAGCACTACTCATGCGAGCCGGTGAGGTCACCGGACGAGCAGCATAGCAAACCCAACGCCACTCGTCGTCATGGCGTGTATGCCGTGCGTGTGTGTCGTGGCGTGCAACTGGCGCTGGTTGACGCTGGCGCTGCCCGATTATCGACCGATTCGTAGACTAAAGTCGCGGGCTGGCTGGACTGCCGCGACTCTGGCGCCTGCCTGAGCCATCAAGCACAGCAAAGGGCGGGCGCCGGCGTTCGGCCCGAGGAGGCCTGTGCATCGGCGCGCGTGCTGGTCGAATTTTCTAACGAAAAATCTCGTGGTAGCCTCTTTTTCGCAGCCATTCCGCCGTCTGCCACCTCTGCAGCGCGCCACCACGCCCGCGTCCTCCGGCAGCGTCAGTGGAGCCAGACCTCTGGGCGTAGTTTTGTGGTGATACCGTGATCGACGTGCCGGCCGGCGAGACCAACGCGCCCGCGACTACTCAGTCGCGCAGCCATCCTGCGGTGGCCGTTCGAGCCACGCACGCGCTCCGCTCGCTGGGCGTGGCGGCGGTCTGCGTGCTCGCGCTCGCCATTGGCGGCAACGGCATTACCGACGAAGGGCACGTCTCGCTGCACGGCGACATGCCGAGGCACCTGATGAACGGGGTGTTCTTCCTCGACCTGACGCGCGACTTCCCCTTCCGCAATCTCGACACCTTGATCGAGTACACACGGCACTACTACGCGCGCTATCCAGCGCTGTCCCTCGGACTGCATCCACCGCTCGTCGCGCTCGCCGAAGCGCCGGCCTACGCGCTGTTCGGCGTGTCGGTCGGTGCGGCGAGAGTGGTCGTGCTGTCGTCGTACGTGCTCGCGACCGCGCTGGTCTACGTGCTCGCCCGGAAGATGCTGACGACCTGGCCGGCTCTCTTTGCGGCGGCGCTTTTCGCGCTCAGCCCGCACATCGTGATCCTCTCGCAATCCGTGCTCTCCGAGATGCTCACGCTGGCGCTGCTGCTCGCGGCGACCTGGTTTCTCGACCGGTTCTCGGTCACCGAGCGTGGTAAGGATCTCACGGCATTCGCCGTCGCCGCTGTGCTGAGCCTGTACGCGAAGCAGGTGGCGGTCTTCGTCTTTCCGATGTTCGCGTTCATGCTGCTCCAGCGGCTCGGTTTCCGCCAGCTGTTCCGTCGCGACATCCTCGCGGCGGCGATTGGCATGATCGTAGCGGCGCTGCCGCTGGCGTTCATGACGTGGATTCTGTCGGGGATGAACGTCAGCGCCAGCATCTCCGCGCTGACCGCGCCACCCGCGACTCCGTACAGCGTTCTCCGCGAGGCGCTGCTGGAGCAGTTCGCGCTGCCGGCGATTGTGCTCAGTGCGATTGGGCTGATTCGCGCGTTCGTGATTTCGCTCCGCTCGCGTGACTGGACGCCATTCATGTGGGTGGTCGGCGCGCTCTCGGCGCTCGTGTGCATGGTCGAACTGGCGCCGTTCGAGCCGGCGCGCTACGGCATCTACGCCGTGCCGGCACTCTGCGTGCTTGCCGGCCTCGCGCTCGCCGGCCTGCATGGTCGCCTGTTGATGCCCGTCGGTGTGGTGGTGGCGGTCGTGGTGCTTGCCGCGCAGGGCATGCAGGCGTTCTCGCGGCCGGCGGTACGCGGCGCTCGCGGCTACGAGGCGGCGGCGCAATTCGTCATCGATTCGAATCCGGGACCGACGGTCCTCTTCAGCGGCGACATCGACACCGGGTTTTTCACGTTCTTCATCCGCAAGCACGATGCGCAACGCCGATTGGTGGTGTTGCGATCAGACAAAGTGCTGACCACGTCGTTCATGGGCATGCCGGCTATCCAGGACCGCATCGCCCGGCCGGAAGAGATCTACGCGGTCCTGCATCGATTCGGCACGCGCTACGTCGTCATCGAAGACCGGCCGAGCGTGTCGCGCGTGCTCGAATGGCTGCGCGCCGAGCTGCGATCGCCGCATTTTGCCGAACGGCGGCGAATTCCGATCGTCACGTCGGACGTCAGGCTCGCCGGCACCGATCTCGTGGTGTACGAATTCCTCGACGCGACGCCGCCGGATCCGCGTGCCGTGCTGTCGCTCAGCATCCCGGTCATCGGCCGATCGGTCGACGTGAGTCTGTCCGATTTGATCAACCGCCGCAATCTCCGCTGAGTTCGCTGTATCCTGAACCCGCCACCCCGGCTGGAGACAAGGTGAAGCTCGAGACGATGTATTCCACGGTGGACGATCGTGTTGCCACCGTCGTCCTCAATCGGCCGGATGTTCTGAACTGCGCCAACGAGCAATGGGCGCGCGACCTCAACACACTCGTCGACGATCTAGCCGCCAACGAGCGCCTCCGCGTGGTCGTCCTGCGCGGCGCCGGCCGCGCCTTTTGCAGCGGCATCGATCTCACCGCGCTGTCTCGCGGCGAAACCGGGATGACGTTCTTCCGCAATTGGGAGCAGGCGCTGCGCAAGATCGAAGCGCTCGATCCGATCGTCATCGCCGCGATTCACTCGCACTGCATCGGCGGCGGCCTGCAGGTCGCGCTTGCCTGCGATCTCCGCGTCGCCCGCGACGATGCACAATTCGGGATCACGGCAGTGCGCGAGGGCATCATTCCGGGCATCGGCATGTGGCGCGTGGCGCGCCATGCGGGCATCGGGCGTGCGAAGCAGCTAGCGCTGGCCGCCGACGTCATCGGCGCGGCCGCGGCGCTCGAGTGGGGGCTGGTCGAATGGGTCGCCGGCGCGGACGCGTTCGAGGCGAAGATTGCCGAGCTGACCGACCGGCTTTTGTCGATGGCGTGGACGTCGACGCGGCTCACCAAGAAGTTGACGAACATGGCCTTCGAGACACCCTTTGCCGAGTTCGTCGAAACCTACTTCGAGTACCAACGCGCCGCGACGGCTTCGCCCGAGCATCAGCAGGTCCTGGCCGAGCACCGCGCCAGGCGCGCCGCGCGTGGTGAACGATCGTGAGCGCCCGTCGCGGGCTCCCGGCGGATCTCGAGCCGATCGAGCGGGCCAGCCGTGACGAGCTCGAAAGCGTGCAGCTCGAACGCCTCGGGTGGTCGATTCGCCGTGCCTACGACCATGTCCCGCAGTATCGGAAGAAGTGCGCCGCCGCCGGCGCGCATCCCGACGACTTGCGGACCTTGACCGATCTCAGTCGATTTCCATTCACCACCAAGCAGGACCTGCGCGAGGGATATCCGTTCGGCCTGTTCGCGGTCCCGCGAACCGACGTCGTGCGCGTGCACGCATCGAGCGGTACCACCGGGAAGCCGACGGTCGTCGGCTATACCGCCCGCGATATCGAAACGTGGGCGACGTTGATGGCGCGCTCGATCCGAGCGGCCGGCGCGCGTCCGGGTGACATCGTGCACATCGCCTACGGCTACGGCCTTTTCACTGGCGGTCTCGGCGCGCATTACGGGGCCGAGAAGCTGGGGTGCACCGTCGTGCCGATGTCCGGCGGCCAGACCGAAAAGCAAGTGCAGCTCATCGTCGACTTCGAGCCCGCGGTGATCATGGCGACGCCCTCATACACGCTCAACATCTGCGAAGAGCTGGTGCGGCAGGGCTTCGATCCGCGAAGCACGTCACTCGAGGTCGGCATCTTCGGCGCCGAGCCGTGGACCGATGCGATGCGCACCGACATCGAGCAGCGGCTCGACCTCGACGCCGTCGATTTATACGGCTTGTCAGAGGTGATCGGACCGGGCGTCGCCTGCGAATGCATCGAGGCGAAGGACGGTCCGGTGATTTGGGAGGATCACTTCCTTCCCGAGATCGTCGATCCCGACACCGGCGCCGTGCTGCCAGACGGCGAGATCGGCGAGCTGGTGTTCACTTCGCTCACCAAAGAGGCGCTGCCGATCATCCGGTATCGCACGCGGGATCGTACCAGGCTGCTGCCGCCGACGGCACGGTCGATGCGGAGGATGGCGAGAATCACGGGCCGCACCGACGACATGCTGATCATCCGCGGCGTCAATCTCTTCCCCTCGCAGATCGAAGAGCTCATCGTTGGACAGCCGCATCTGGCGCCGCACTATCGCCTCGAGGTGCGCCGCGACGGCGCGCTCGATCATCTCGACGTGCTCGTGGAAGTCGATCCGCAGGTGCCCGACGTGGCCGCCACCGGCGATGAGGCGGCCAGGGATCTGCAGCGGCGCATCAAGTCGTACATCGGAGTGACCGCGTCGATCACGGTCTGCAAGCCCGGAACGATCGAGCGATCCCTTGGCAAGGCCAAGCGCGTCATTGACAGACGGAGTATCTAACGCATACCTGAGGTGCCTTGGGCGCCTGCAAGTGCCTATGGAGTCTGGGTGCTGAATGCGTTGGTGCTGGTGCTGGGCCTCGGGCACGCACTCAGCACCGAGCACCGGCACCCTCCAGGCACCTCAAGGCACCTCAGGCACCTTCAGGTGCCAGTACTGGCTTGATATCGATGACCGGCGTGCCATCGATCGCTTCGATGGGGCCAACTCGCAGCCGATTCTGGCCCACCTTTCGCACCGTGACACGATGAAGGCCAATCGGATTGGGACGATCCGGCGAGCGCGTGGCGAACACGCCGGTGAGCAGCCGGCCGCGGTCCGAGCGCGGATAGACTTTCAGCACATCGCGCTTCGCCCTGTGTAGCCACGTGAGCACAACGATCGTGTCGCCGGCAGCGAGGCCATCGAGGCCCGCCGCCACTGACGGATCGATATCGATCCATGCGTCGGGCGCGCCTTCGGCGCCCTGCTTGGGCGCCTCTGCGCGCGTTTTGAGTGCCGATCGAATCACTCCGATCGGCTTTACTTGCGCTCGTCGGCTCATCTACGGTTTCTCCGCTTCTGTCGCAGCGTTAATCGGTGGAAAAATTCATGAATCAAGGCATCAGCTTAGTCGTCTATCCCGTCACCGGCGTCGCGCGGGCGAAATCGGTCTATCGCCAGCTGCTAACGGTCGTGCCTCCCCTTGGTCAGTATCGCGCCGGGCAACTCGTTAACCTCGGCTTCCACCGGTGGGCGTTCAGGCCCGAAGTCGGTGTGTCGCGCCCGTTCGGACGTTGGACGATCGAGGGCTACACCGGCGTCTGGCTGTTCACGACGAACGACGCGTACTTTCCGGACGTGCGCGGGAGCAGCAGGATCCGGTTCTCGCTCTCCAGGCGCACGCCAGTTACGCGTTGCAGCGGCGGATGCGGGTTGCCGTAGACGGAACGTGGTTTTCCGGAGGCGAGACGCGGGTGGACGACATCCTCAATTCGGATCTGCAGCGCAACGCGCGGATGGGCGTCACGCTGTCCATCGGACAACAATCGTTGAAGTTCGTGTACAGCACGGGCTCCAGCACGCGCAGGGGATCCGACTTCGACACCACCACCGCCACCTGGCAGCTTGTGAGACTCTGAGCGCCGCTTGACGTCACGTCTGGATGCCGTGCGGCCGTCCGACAACCGGATCACCGGCCTGTCGGCATGACTTCGACTGCTGTCGGGCCTGCTGGTGGTGTTTGCCGTCTTTCAATTGATGGCCGAAGCGCTGGGCAGCGATCGCGGGCAAGCGGGCTTGATCGTCGCCGCGATCGTCGTGGCTGCGACGATTGGCGCGCCGAGCGGGTGCTGTTCGGCCGTTCAATTGGGGCTGCCACGTCGGCTCTCGGGCTCGGTCGTGCACCGGCGATCGGCCTGCTCGCCGCCGCCGTGTGCTTGCTGCTCATGCTGAGCGTTCCGGTTTTTGCGCGGGTGAGCGGTACCACGCTCTCGCTCGCTCCGGACTGGTTGTCGGCCCTACCGGGACTCTTCGCACAGGCCGGCATCGCGGAAGAGACGCTGTTTCGCGGCTATCTCTATGGTCATCTAAGAGACGGACGGTCGTTCTGGCGTGCAAGTGCCCTCTCGATACTGCCGTTCAGCGCGGTGCACCTGTACCTCTTCCTTACGATGCCCTGGCCCATCGCGCTGGCTGCGGTTCTCTTTGCGGTTGTGGCGTCACTTCCGCGCGGCATGCTTCGACCGTAAGGTGGCCAACTGCACGGCTCACCGTCACCGCCCCGATCGACCGATATCAATCAGTTATTTCCTGACAATCCCTTAGTAGTGGCGTGTATCGGCTGAATCACTAGTCCCTTCCGGGGCATCGCCGCTGGCGGCGTTGCTTCTCCCTCAGATACGCTGAGTATCCCCGGTCGTCGCGCCTTGCCATCGGGGCGCCGCGCTCGGGAATTCACTACTGATTCAGCCGATACGCGCCACTAGCCTAGTCCGCTCCAACGCATGGCCGTCTCGGAAGATGCCGATTATCACTGCGAGCACGGCCAGATCCTTGACGAACACGATGGCGGAAAACGTTGGCGATGCCATGTCCAACGCATCGAAGGCGACTGGAAAGACAACGTAGTTCCATACCGCCAGGAACGCGAGCACGCCAACGACGCGCGCGTCGCCGACGAACATCAGCGCCGGCACCATGTACCAGAGAATCCACTGCGGCGAATCGATGCGCGAGAACGTGACGAACAAGTAAATCGCCAGAATGACGTATCGGAACACGTCAGCCAGCGACCGGACGCGTCCGGACAACAGCACGGGAATGATCGAGAACTGCAGAGCGAAAAAGATGACCTTGACAATCTGCCAGCCACTGTCATCGATCCTGAGCGGTCCCCGATACTGCTCCAGCAGCCAATACAGATTGAAGTACTGACCGCCCCTTCCGGCGTGGAAGCGGTACGGGACCAGCACGCCCTCCCACGTGAAGGCCGCGATGCTCGCGAGAACGACGACGACCACCGTCGCAACGTAGACACTGCCGTAGCGAATCGTCTCTGACCGCCAGATGTTGGACAGCCGGATGGGCGCGCGCTCGTGCGCCAGGTGAAAGGCGACGTAGACGGGAAACGCCAGTGCCGGATACCACTTCACAAACGTCGCCACGCCGAGCAGCGCATGCGCGAGCCGGTAGCGGCCACGCGCGAAGGCTGCGAGACTGGCGCAGAGGACAAGAGCGCACAGGATGTCGAAGCGCATCAGGCTGAAGTACAGAGGCGACGGCAGGAGCAACAGAAGTACCGGGATAGGATTCAGGTCATGGCTGACGCGGAACCACGCCAGCAGATAGATGGTCGTGACCAGCACTGCGGCCATACCAGCGGACCAACGAAAGCGGTACGCCTCCCTGCTGACGTGCCAGCCCGGGCTGATCAGTAAGGGTGCGGCGAACGCCATTGTGGCGACCGGCGGGTACTCGGATCGCACATCCAGGTAGGGAACCGCCGCAGCAGGCAGGAATTGCGCGATGTCGTAAAAGACGTCGCGATCGAAATCATCCGAGACCCAACGGTGCGTCCAGGCGCGGCTATGCGCGGCTTCGATGCCAATGAGTGTCAGATACACCGCGCTCACGGCGCAGCTGATCAGGACGATCGTTCTGACGGAGAGAGCCGGCACTACGCGGCGTCGCAATGTCCGCAGGCCTCCGCACTCACGCGGGCCGAGATTTCCACAAAGGGGTCGGGTCTAATTCACGATTCGCCACTGGTACGCAGAATCTACTACACACCGACGGCTGTCTGAGGGCGCGTGCGATCTTGTGGTTGAGCTTCATCTAAAGAAGATCGCCTGTTCTCCCACATCGCCATGAACTGCGCGGGACCCCGCTCGTGAATCTCGCCACGATTGTGAGCCTCATCGGCTCGACCCACAGCCGGTTAGGCTTAGGTGTCCGATCCGAGGTCGATCGAGGTCGCTATCCTGGCGGCGTGTCGGTGACTGACGCACAGCTGGCCAAGGTGCGGCTGGAGCGGCATCAGTTCCACGGCGACTGGAACTACACCATTCACCCTGGCAGCGCCGGAAATAGGTCAGTTATTTCCTGACAGGCCCTTAGGACACTTGCGGCGCTCTGGCCGACGGCGACCGAGCGTAGGCGGCAGCCTGGATCGCGTACAGCTCCGCGTAATGACCGCGCGCCGCCATCAGCGTGTCGTGCGATCCGATTTCGACGACTCGCGCACCGTCCAGCACGACGATGAGGTCGGCCATACGGACGGTCGAGAAGCGATGCGAGACGAGAATCGTCACGCCCTTTCTGCCGCCGTCGTCCTTCGCCGCCGCCGCGTAGCGCTCGAAGAGCGCATGCTCGGTCTCGGCATCGAGCGCCGCGGTCGGCTCGTCGAGCACGAGCAGCAGCGGCTGGTCGCGCATGAAACCGCGTGCGAGCGCCAGCTTCTGCCACTGTCCGAAGCTGAGTTCGACGCCGCCCGGCCAGGTCGGGCCCAGCTGCGTATCGAAGGCAGCCGGCAACTGCGCGATAACATCGCTGGCGCCGGCGCGCGCCACCGCCGTGTCTACGGCTGGTTCGCTGTCGAGTCGCGGCAGATCGCCGATGCCGACGCTGTGTCGCGCGATCAGCTCGAAGCGGAAAAAATCCTGGAAGGCGCCGGCAAGACGAGCGCGCCAGTCGATTGTCGAGATGCGTGAGAGCTCCGTCGACCCGATCAGGATGCGGCCGCTCGTCGGCTCGTACATCTTGGCGAGCAGCTTGACCAGCGTGGACTTGCCGGCCCCGTTCTCGCCGACGATCGCGACGACGGCGGACGTCGGCAGCGACAAGGTGACGTCGTCGAGAACCAGACGGTCCGTTCCCGGGTACGCGAATGACACGTGCTCGAACCGAATGCCGTCCGTCAGACGATCGGGGGCCGGTTGATCGGCGGTTGCCGTGATCGAACGCGCGTAATCCTCGAGCCAGGCGAGACGCCTCGAGGCATCCAGCCAGACCCCGCGCAGGAATCCGACCTCTCCAACGGTGGCTCCGACATAGAAGGAAAGGCGCGAGCCGGCCGCCAGCGTCAGCAGTACGTGGTCGGCCGGGGCCTGCAGAACGGATGTCACGAACACGATGGCGGCTACATATCCGGCGGCGAAGACCGCCCAGGCGAGCGTGTGCCAAACGGCGGAAGACCATCGCGCCCGCGCAGTCGCTCGATAACCGGCGTCCCAGGCCGATCGCCGATCGTGGATCAATCGGGTGCCGATGCCGGTGACGCGGACTTCCTTGCCCGCTGCCGCCGTCGTCGCGACATCGAACAGGTGACGCGCGAGACGGCTTGCCTGTGCGCCGCGCTCATAGGCGGTGCGCTCGACGCCCGGTCGCCAGCTGGACGTCCACACCGTGGGCAGCGCGAAGAGCGCCAGGAGCGCCAGCGCTGGATGGATCGAGACGAGCAGCGCTATCGTGACCGCCAGCCGCAGAATCCATCCACATGTCGTGAAGAGCGACATGTACATGTGGTCGAGCATGAACACCTGATTCCGCAGCACGGCGAGGCGATCGAGATAGTCGGGCCGCTCCTGATGCGCAATCGTTGGAATCGACGCCAGCAGGGTCGCGACGTGCGACTCGAGCGCAATCGTCACCTTGTCGCGAAAGCGCCGCTGCACGCGCGTGCTGACGGTGAGCAGGAACCACGTCGCGACCGAAGAGACGCCGATGGCGAGCAACGCTACGCGGACGCGGCTCCAGTCGCCTTGCAGCGCGCCTTCGCCAATCACCTTGAACCAGTAGGCGAGGAGCGCGTCGGGCAGCGCCGCCAGCAGGGCGAGCGTGAAGGCCGCGACGATCAGCCCGGGCTCGTGCTGATAGCCAAGCTTGCAGAGCCGCCACATCGACGCAAGCGCCGGCGGCAGATTGTCTCGGGTGCTGCTCTTGTCAAGCGAGGACGTCATACACCCTACCTTCTTCGTCCTCGCTGCTGAAGCGCTGCGCTTGGAGGGTGAACATTCTGTAATAGCGGCCGCCGAGCGCCATCAGCTCGTCGTGGGTGCCGAGCTCGACGACCCTGCCGCGCTCGAGCACGCAGATTCGATCGGCGTGCCGCACGGTGGAGAAACGATGAGAGATCAGGATGGTGGTGCAGTGGCGCGTGGCGGCGAGCATGCGCTCGAAGATCTCGGCCTCGCCGCGCACGTCGAGCTGTGCGGTCGGCTCGTCGAGCAGGACCACACCGGCCCCCATCCGAACGGCGCAGAGCGCGCGCGCCAGCGCGACGCGCTGCCATTGGCCGCCAGACAGATCGGTGCCGCCCTCGTAGCCGCGCGCGAGAATCGTGTCCAGCTGCGCGAGATTGGCCGCGCCCGCCGCGTCGAGCGCTTCACGGATAATCTCGTCGGGCGCTCCGCCCGGCGCCACGTTGTCGCGCAGCGGGCGCTCGAGCCGGATGAAGTCCTGGAACACGGCGGTCACGCGCGATCGCCATGCATCAAGATCCAGCTCGCGCATGTCGATGCCATCGACTTCGATCGCGCCGCGCTGCGGGTCGTACAACCGGCACAGCAGCTTGGCGAGCGTCGTCTTGCCGGCGCCGTTCTGCCCCACGATCGCGAGCGAAGAACCCGCGGGAATCGTCAGGTCGAAGCCGTCGAGGACCGGCGGGCCGCCGGGATAACTGAACGTGACCTGCCGGAACCGGACCTCGCGTGCAGGCAGGTCGGCGGCCGTTCGTCGTCCTGACGCGAGCTCGCCGGCGGCACGCATCGCCGGTTCGAGACGATGAACCGCCGCGACCGGGGCGGCTGCGCCATCGAGCGCCCAGTTGAGTCCGCCAAAGGCGATGAGCGACGTGCCGACGAGGCACTGCGCGTAGACAACGGTTTCGGCAAGCGTGACTCGCCCTTCCGACGCCGCTGCCGCCAGCGCCCACAACACGGCGAGGTTGCCGGCCGCGACGAGCAACAGACACCAGACCAGCGGCCGCTCGCGCAGCCGCGTCGCTTCATATTGAAGACGATGCAGCTTCGTGCGTTGCGCCAGGAAGCGCTCGATGGTCCAGCCGACCAGGCCGAACAGTCGCAGCTCCTTGCTCGCCGGCGGATCGACGGCAAGACGATAGGCGTAGTCGGCGTCGCGCTGCGCGCTGCGTACCGCAGGCGTATTGCGGTCCTGCCAGACGCCGCTTTCCCGCAGCAGCCAATGCGTCGACAGCCACGCGCCGGCGAGCACGAACGGCGCCCACCATGCGAAGCCGAAGAGCACGATCGCTGCGGCGAGGCCGCCGATCGTGCCGACGAGACCGCCGGCGATGAAATCCATCGAGTACGAAAGTGGCGGCCCGGTCATGCCGAGATCGAAATCGCGCGCCACCGTGAGGTCGGCGGTCAGCGCCGGATCCTCGAGGTGTGTCATGCCGGCCGGCCGAACGCTGGCAGCAGTCAACCGATCGTAAAGGTGCGCGGCCATGCAGTCGCCGAGATTGCGACTGACAGCTGTCTGAAGCGGTGTCAGGACCTGCACCAGGACGAAGGTGATGGCGACGAGCGTCAGCGGCGCCGCGAGCGATTGGCCGGCTTGCGCCTCTGCTGGCGAACGCTGCACGGCCGCGACCAGCACGCCGGTCGCAATCGCGAAGAGGGCGGGCAGCACCCCATGCAGCACGACAACGACCCACCAGGCGGCCGCCAGCAGGCGATCGGCTCGTGGCAGCGTCGCAAAGAACAGCCACTCGTTGCGCTGGCGAAGACGCTGATAGAAATGCACCTCGAAGTCCTCGCCCCTCACTCTGCGCAGAAGGCAATGCGGCGCGCGCGCTGCGCCGGCGGATCGACCGACGAGAGCTTCGCGTCGCCGAGTTGCTGCTGAATGAAGTGTTCGGTCTCGGCTGCCGCTTCGCGGACGGCAGCGCCGAGCGTCTTGTCGGTGTTCCACAGGCGGGTGACGATGCGCTCGTGATCCGGATCGTATTCCCACACACCGACCAGCTCGCCGCCGGCGACGACGGTGTGGTGCTTCAACGTTTCCACCTCGCCGATACAAACGATCTGAAGCTTGGCGTTGAGAACCTGAACGTTGTCGCCTCGCGCCAGCACCGCCGCAGGCCGTCGCGCCGCCACGAACGGGTCGCGGAAGGGAAGAAAGACGACCTGCCTGTCGTCGGCGTCGAACGCGTTCCAGTCGCGAAGATCGTCGGCGAGCAGCCAGGCATTCTCGGTCCAGCCGGCGACGGCAACTTGTTCGGCGCCGAGGACCGCCAGTGCGCCACGGACGGCGCTCTTGGTCAACGTGCTCCACTCCGCGATCTCGTCAACCGTGGCCGGACCGTGGCGCCGCAGGAAAAGACGTGTGGTCTCGCGCTCGATTGCCGCAGTGTCGCCCGGGGCCTCGAGATCGGGACGATCGTCGGCGTGCCTGAGCTCGTAAATGTACTTTGATGAGTCGAGACGGCCATCCGCCGGATAACGGCGGATGACGCCGCTGACCGCCAGGTCGATGAGCGCGCCGGTGAGAAGCTCTGCGGCGTCGGGGTGCGTCACGCGCTCGCGGATCTCGGCGGTCGAGAGCGGGCCCTCATCCAACGCGCGCGAAGCCTGTGCCGCGATCGCCCTGAGCGCGGCTTCGCTGTAGCGGCCACTGGCGAAGACTGGAGCGGCGTGCTTGGCATACGACGCGCGATGCGATCGCAGGGCAAGCGCCATCTCGTCGCGCGGCACGAGCACCGGCGGTCTGGCGTGTGCGCCGGGTACTTCGACGACTTCCTTTCCGTCGAGCGCGGCGCGGTCGACCGTCTCGCGGGTCGTGCCCGGCAGGCGCGCGCGGATCGAAAGGTAGACGCCGGTCGAGCCAGCCGTGACGAACCAACCGGCCTGACGAAAACATGCGGCCAGACTCGCAGGTGCGCCGCGCCGGCTCAGACCCTGTCGCCGAAACCACCACGCGCGGAGACGAGTGCGTGCAGCATCAGCCTTGGTCACTTGGGGTCAATTCTCGCCGAAGAGCCGAGCGCCCGGCTTGTAAGAATTTCACCTGTCGGACGCGCCGGCTCTGATCGCGCTGGCGCAACGCGGCAGCCGCTCGATCGCCCCGCTGCTAACGCCGATCAGAGCGACGTCAAGTATTCGACCAACGCCGCCCGCTCGCCGCCGGACAGCTTCAAGCCAAACGTACGATTGTAGTGATCGACCACCGCTTCGTAGCTCTTGAAGCGGCCGTCGTGATAGAAGCCGCCCTTGAGACGAGTGAACAGGCCCTTGAGCGGTGTCGTGCGGTAGTGCTCGTCGGGCGAACGCTGCGCCTGGAAATCGTCGATGCCGATCTCCGACGCCGTGTGCATGTTCCACCCCGGCTCGGTGAAGAGCGGCGGCACGTGGCAGGTCGCGCAGCGTGCGCGGTTGGTGAAGACCTCGCGTCCCTGTCGCGCCAGGGCGTCGTCGACCGAATCCGGCGGCGGTTCAGGCGCCGCGAGCGCGAGCTGATAGAACTGCAACGCGGGCAGCTTTGGCGTCACCAGATCGGGATCGTTGCGCACGTTCGCAAATCCGGCGCGCGCGGCAACCGGAAAACGCGCCGCATCGTTCAGACGGGGATCGAAGAACACGCCCTTGCCATGCATCTCGAGGTTGGCGACGAACGCGTTCCAATGCGAGACGCCGCCCCATCCCGTGGACGTGTGCAGGTTGACGCCGGCAAGACCGAACGCAGGCGGGATCATCACTGCCGCCGACTGGCCGTGGAGTCGAACCGCCTTCCCATCCAGAATGATCGAGGCATCGAACTTGCCGGGACCCCACGACCTCAACACCCGGCGGAGCGTCGGATCATCCACGCTGAGTAGCGACGTCAGCACCGACAGATCCGGAGCGAGCGCGGCGATGCGCCGATATCCAGATCGCGGTTCGGCCAGCCATCGAAACGCTGGCCGACGCCGCGCGCGAACGAGTCGTCGACCGTGGAGTGACAGAGCGAGCACTGCACGCCGAGCGACGTGAGCCGCGCGCCTTCGAAAAGCCGGTGACCCCGACGACCGCATTCGCGCGCAGCAGCTCGATCGTCGTCGCCGGGCTGTTCAGATCCACCGCGCCACGCCGCACCGCTTCCCGAACCGGTGGCGACAACGCCTCGACGTCAACCTTGAGACCGACGGCCAACGCAGCCGCCGGACTCACTCCGGGACCGACGCCGCCCAACGCGGCGCCCGCAATCGTGCGATGCAGTCCGAGCGTGTCTCCCCAGAATGCCTCATCTCCAAAGGTTTCGTCTCTGAACGTCCGCTGGCCTTCGACGAGCATCTTCGCGGCGTGTCCTGCGACCGGCGTCAATGCGCGGCGATCCTCCTGCTATCGTCAACCGTCGAGTGACACAGCGCACAGGTCGTGCCGAGGCCGTCAGCGCTCAGCGAGCCGGTGTTAGACAAAGTAGAGCCTGGCGGTCACATGGCTGACTTTGAACATGACCAACCTCTCTGTGCACCAAGCAAGACACTTGCCGCGGCGCCGCGGATGGCAGCGCGCATGCACGTCAACCAGGTCGCGCAGCCTGAGCCATGCATGGTTCGACGACGTGTTGTACCTCTGGAATTCCTCAAACACTCAAGCTGCTGATATGCACGCCCGCCGCGCGCACCCGATGGAGGACACGATGACGAGAAAACCGTCGAGCAGGAGTTGCTCGCGCTTGAAAAGAACTACTGGCAGGCGATCAAGGACAAAGACGTCGAGACTGCCGTGCGTCTCAGTGACGATCCCTGCATCGTGACAGGCGCCCAAGGTGTAGGGCGAATCGGGAGTCAGGCTTTAGCCGGGATGATGAAGGACGCAATGTACACGCTGCACGATTTCAGCATCGGAGACGATGCTCACGTGCGTCTGCTCAGCGACGATGTCGCTGTCGTCGCCTACAACGTGCACGAGGACCTGACGGTGGACGGCAAGCGGGTGACGCTCGACGCAGCCGACGCGTCGACGTGGGTGCGCCGCGATGGCCGTTGGGTCTGTGCGCTGCACACGGAATCGGTCCGAGGCGACCCGTTCGGCCGCGATCGACGTGCCGTTACATAGCGCGAGCGCAGGGCGCGACGTTCAGATCACTGACTCGTCGTGCCGCGCTTCTTCTGCGCTTCTACCATCGCCGCCACGTCGGCGAGCAGCTTCTTCGCGTTGTAGACGATGCCGTCTTTAATCGTGTAGCGAATGCCGCCCACGCGCTCGTTGCGGCCGGTGCGGTCGTTGAGGCGCAGGTGTCCGGTGCCGTACAGCACCAGCAGGTTCTGCAGCGGGTTCTGATCGACGAGGACGAGATCCGCGAGCATGCCGGCGCGGACGATGCCGAACTCCGGCTCGAGGCCCTTCGGTTCGAACAGAGCCTCGGCGCCATGCATGGTGGCGGCGCGGATCACTTCCAGCGGATGGAAGCCGGCTTCCTGCAGCAGCGTCATCTCGTGGACCAAGCCGAACCCCCACGTGTTGTAGATGTAAGCCGCGTCGTCGCTGACGGTGACGCGCCCGCCCATCTTCTTGTAGTCGTTGAGCAGCTTGAACCAGACCTGATAGAAGTTGCGCCACGCGATTTCGTCGCTGAGCGTCCAGTCGAAGAAATAGGAGCCGTGGTTCTCGCGGTTCGGCTCGTAGAAGGCCATGAGTGACGGCAGCGTGTAGCGCGCGTGCCAATCGGCATTGCGCATGCGCATCACGTCGCGACCGGCGGCGTACGCCGTCATCGTCGGATCGAAGATGGTACCGAGCTTGACGTGCTCCTGCAGATACTCCTTCCACTCGGGGCTGCCTGGGGGATGGATCTGATCCCAGAGACGCGCCACCTGTCCGAAGCGCAGCTGCTCGTCGTTGTAGTTCATCTGCTCGGGCCACGGCTGCACCTTGTAGTCGCGGAGCAGCGCCTCGAAGTGCCCGTAGAAGTGCGTCACGGTGCCCAGTCCCAGCCTGGCCGCTGCGAGCGCGTTCATCTGCGCGACGCCGCGCTGCTCGAGATGCGCCGTCGTGCCCAGGCCGAGCTTCTTCGCTTCGTCGATGAGCGCGGCCATGAGGCGCGGCGGATAGGCCACGAGCTTCAGACCGTCGACGCCGTTGGCGGCACACCACCGCACCCAGGCGCGCGCCTTCTCGGGCGTGTCGACGGCGCCGTCGTTCCATCCGGCGCCGGGCCGCTGATAGTTGTAAATGCGCGGCGCGACGATGGCGTTGGCGGCGCTGCGCTCCTTTTCCTTGAGCGCAAACGGCTGCGGCGCGAGCTCGACGCCGCGGATCGTCGTCACGCCATGCGCCATGTAAAGCTTGTAGACGTATTCGGCCTCTGGCGCTTTGGTGTTGTCGCCGAGATGCGCGTGCAGGTTGACGAAACCTGGCATCAGATACATCCCGGTGCCGTCGATCACGTCCGGCGTGGCAGCAGCCGGAGTGTCGGCCCTGCGCGGCGGCACCCCAGGAGTGCCCGCGCTGACGATGCGCGCGATCCGATTGCGCTCGATGACGACGTGCATCGGGCCCGCGGGCGGCGCTCCTGTGCCGTCGATTACCATCACGTTGCGGATGGTCAGCGTGGGGAACGGGCCTGACCCTTCGCCGGCGCGGCGGTCGGGCGCGGGGACGAGACGATCCTGCTGCGCGTTCACCACCGCGTGCGCGATCAACATCAGACCGAGAGCCGGCGCCACGAGTCGCTTGGTCATGGCTGCGATGATACCCGTAACGCAGCGCGCCGACAGGGTCCTACAATGGCCGCTGCATCGGGAGTGAATGGCGACAGCGCCGCGATTCGCACATGTCAGGCTCGCGTCCGGTTTGCAGCTGCATTACGCCGAGCACCTGCCGTCGCGGGTCCGTGCGCTCGTGCTCGACCAGCGCGGCTTCGGCGAGTCGGAGCGTCCGGCGTCGGGCTATGACGTCAGCGACTTCGCCGCGGACGTCGCGAGGTTCCTCGACGCGCTTGCAATCGAGCGAGCCATCATCGTCGGGCACTCGTTCGGGAGCTTCGTCGCGCGCGCGGTCGCGATCGACCATCCGGCACGCGTCAGCCGGCTCGCGCTGATCGGCACTGGCGCGACGGCGGCCAACGCGGTCACGCGCGAGATGCAGGCGAGCGTGCAGCATCTCGAAGACCCAGTGCCATTGGCGTTTGCCCGCGAGTTCCAGGCGAGCACAGCCTATGCGCCGCTGCCGCCAGACTTCTTCTCGCGAATCATCGGAGAGAGCATCAAACTGCCTGCGCGTCTGTGGCGTGAGGTGTTCGATCGGCTGCTTGCCTACGACGATCGAGAGCGATGGCCACGAATCACCGCGCCAACGCTCGTGCTCTGGGGCGAGCGCGATGCGCTGTTTCGGCGCGTGGACCAGGATCGCTTCGTGGCAGCGGTCTCTGGTGCCACGTTCAGGATGTATCCGGAGGTCGGGCACTGCCCGAACTGGGAATGCCCCGAGCTGGTCGCGGCCGATCTGGGCGCGTTTCGACAACAGGCCTGAACCGCCGCACGAAGCACGGTCGCGTTCCCTCGATGGCGCGTGAGCCGCGCCCGGCCACGCCCCCACGGGCTCACTCAGTCGCTCTCAGTGTCTGGGAGCGGCCGCCGAGCGGGATGGGCGCGGCTCGACCCCGAAAACCCTGGAGGCAAGCCGTGGTCAGTGCGGCAGACAAACTGCGTGACGGACGTCCCGCGCCGGACCCGCCGCGTGTCGGCGCAGGGAGAGTACTAGCGGCGGGTCTTCGGGGGGCACGACTCGGCCTGTCGGCCGTCGCGCAGTTTGTTCCGGCGCGCCGACCGGGTTGTCGGGGCGAGTCGTGCTCATCGCGCTCGAAGGCAGCGAACTCAGAGCCGATTGTCGGCCGCACCTTTCGCCGTGGCGGACGCGCCTCTTCGCACGATCGCCCCGGGTAGAAGGCAGCTCTTATCGCCTGCCGACTTCCGCAGTGGGCGGTCGCGGCGATGTGGCGGGACCGCCCTTGTGCATCACGCCGTCCTTGACGACGACTTCGACCCGCGACAGCGCGGTGATGTCGTAGTTCGGGTTCCCGTTGACGACGATGATGTCGGCGATCTTGCCCGGCTCGATCGACCCGAGCTCTCGTCCGCGGCCGATCGCCTGCGCATTGACACGCGTCGCAGCGGCGATCGCGCGCGTGGGCGACATGCCCATGTCCACATGCACCTTGATCTCGCGCCAGAGTGCTTCGCTGTGGAAGTTCATCGGCGTGCCGGAGTCAGTGCCCATGCCCATCACCGCCCCTGACTCGATGAACTGCTTCACGCCGCGCTCGCGGAACAGCATCTCGCGGTCCGTCCGCTGAAAGTAGCCAAGCGACCACCAGTTCTTGAGCGAGCTCTGCACTTCGCCGTAGATCTCCGGCCCGAACGCCTGCTTGAGCCCCGGATCCTGGAGGCGCTCCGGAAACGCTGTCGTGTCCTCGTAGATCCAGGCGCGATGCGCAGCGGTGACCACGACGGGCCGTCCGGCGTTGACGATGGCCGTGATCAGCTCCTTGCTGTAAGGCGGCGCCGTGCCGGCGGACCCGACGTGCTGCAGCACATCGACGCCGGCGTCGAGCGCGTTGCGAACGTCGCGCTCGGCGTAGACGTGCGCATGAACGCGAATGTTGCTCTTGCGCGCGGCGGCAACGATCGCCTGGTAGTCTTCGAGCGTCAGCCCGGCGTGCGCCTTGATGTGATCGACGCCGGCCTTCGCGAGCTCCTCGACTCTTTTGCCCGCGTCGAACGACGAATTCACGTTGACGCCGCCGAACCCCTCCTGCATGGCGCCACTCCCGCCGCGCGAGATCCACGGACCGCTCGCGAGCACACGCGTGCCCACCAGCTCGCCTTTGTTGATGCGATCGCGAATCCTCAGGCTTGGCTGGAGCGGCGATCCGAGGTCCACGGTCGTGGTCACGCCGGCCATCAAGAGCTGTCTCGCCGAGATCTCCATCACCTTGGTCAACATCGCGTCGCCGCCGTGTGCCGCGATCCACGGGAACCAGGTGTCGTACGCGCCATGCCCCAAGACGATGAGGTGGCCGTGGGCCTCGATGAGTCCGGGCAGCATGGTGCGACCGCTGGTGTCGATGACCGTTGTATCGGCCGGCACCGTCACCGCCGCCGACGGTCCGGCCGCGGTGATCCTGTTGCCTTCGATCAGGATCGTCGCGTGATGAATCGGCGGCACTTCGTAGCCGGTGAGCAGCATGCCTCCGACCAGGGCGAGCCGCTTGCCACCCGTGGTCGTACCGGAGCGCGGCGGTTGCTGCGCCGCTCCGGTTGCCAGCCAGCTCACGACGACGATCGACGCCAGGCTCACGACACGTGTTGCGTTGCGCATGATCGGACCCTCTTCCTCACCACCCGATGGCATAGCCGGTCCGTCGCGGATCGGCACCAGCCATCATCGTTCCTGTCGTGGGATCGACGACGATCGCCTGCATGCCGCCGGCGCCCGCGGTGAAGTCGGACGTCAGCGTGACCTGATGCCCCCAGGCCTGCAGCATCTTGATCGCGGCAGGCGGCACACGACGCTCGATGGTGACCGCGATCTCCGAACCGGGCTTGTAGAAATTGGGTTTGGCGTCGAGCACGAACCGCGGGCTCTCCACCGCCTGCTGCACCGGCATCTGGAAATCGACGACATTGACGAGCATCTGGAACTGCGTCTGGCCGATGGTTTCGCCGCCCGGCGTGCCGAACACCATCACTACCTTGTCGTCCTTGAGGACGATCGTCGGCGCGTTGTTGAGCAGCGGAATCTGTCCGCCGCGAGCGTAGTTGACGTTGTCCGGGTAAGGCGACGACGAACCGAGGCGGATGCCGTTATTGAGAAGCAGCCCCGTATTGCCGACGACGACACCGCTGCCGAAGCCGCCGCCCAGCGTCGGCGTGCACGCGACGGCGTTGCCGAACTTGTCGATGATCGAGAAGCTCGTGGTGTCCTTCTCGGTCTCGTAGTTCTCGTCGAACGCCGGCCCGGTCGCGGGGCGGCGAAGGAACGCGGCGATGCCCGCGGAGGTGGACGCGAACTTGTCGGGTTGGCCCGACTCTGGATAGACGATCGCCTTGGCCGGTGTGATCAGACTGCGCCGCGTTTCGGCATACGACTTGGAGAGGAGACCGGCCATCGGGATCTGCGTGAACTTCGGGTCGGCGACGTAGCGATAGACGTCGGCTTTGGCAATCTTGATCGCCTCGATCATCAGGTGAAGCGCTTCCGGACTGTGCGCGCCCATCTGCCTGAGGTCGAAGCCTTCAACGAGGTTCAACTGCATCGCCAGCTCGATGCCACCGCGCGACGTCGCCGGGTTGGAGTAGACGTCGTGCCCGCGATAGGTCACATGTACCGGTTCCTGCCACTGCGGCCGGTAGCCGGCCAGATCGGCCGCGGTGAGCACGCCGCGGTTTTCCTTGAAGAACCGATCGAACTCCTGCGCGATGTCGCCCTTGTAGAACCGGTCGAACGCCGCGTCGATCGCGGCGGCGCGTGTCTTCTTCGCCTTCAGCGCGGTCTGCTCCGCTTCCACCAGCTTCTTTATCGTGCTCGCCAGGTCTGCGTTCTTCCACATCTCGCCGGGCCTGGGCGCCTTCCCTCCGGGCAGGAACACCTTCGCGCTGGTCTGGTACTTCGCGAGCGTTGCCTGCGCGCGCGAGATGGCGGTGGCAAGCGACGGATCCACCGGGTAGCCGTTGTCGGCGTAATCGATCGCCGAGGCGAACACATCGCCGACGCTCATCGTGCCAAACCGTTGCAGCGCGATCAGATACCCGCCCAGGTTGCCGGGGACGATGCCGGCGTCGATGCCCGA
The DNA here is from genome assembly GCA_963807105.1 of uncultured Acidobacteriota bacterium. Taxonomy (GTDB): domain Bacteria; phylum Acidobacteriota; class Vicinamibacteria; order Vicinamibacterales; family UBA2999; genus DASPWV01. Next base: position 257,996 of record CAWEAM010000010.1, read on the forward strand.
ATTCAGCGTCTCTGGTGTGGCGCGCTCGGCGTTGAAGGCCTTGGGCGTGGCTCCCGTCATCGCGAGCGAGTACACGCGGCCGGTCTTATTCTCGTACACCGTCATGAACCCGTTGCCGCCGATGCCGTTCATCTGCGGCTCCATCATCGTCAGCGCCGCGCCGACCGCAGCGGCGGCGTCGACGGCGTTTCCGCCCTTCATCAGCACCTGCATCCCGGCCATCGCGGCAAGGGGATGACCGGCCGTGACCAGGCCGTGCACGCCTGGCACCGACGGACGGTATGCCGCCAGCGGCCGACCGCGTCCCGCGCCTCCGTCCGGGTCCTGCCCGCGCAGATTGGATGTTCCGCCAATCGCCACAATCACGAGAACCAGCAACCCGAGTCGGAGGTGTGTTCGACGCTGCATGGGTTTCCTCACAGAGAACTGACGCAGATGGCCGCCGTCAGAACGAGAATCGAAGTCCCCACTGTACCTGCCGCGCCGCTCGCGCCGATGACGCAATGAGGAACGAGTTGGTGTTCATGTTGCCGTTGTAGCCGGAGTAGTTCACCTTGTTCGTCAGGTTGAACGTTTCGAGGAACACTTCGATCCGCCGATCCGACGGGAGGCGGAAAGCCTTCGTCGCGCGCAAGTCGAGCGTGAAGTAGCCGAAGAGATCAAGGCGAGCCGCGTCGATCGGTTGCAGATTGATCGTTTGGCGGAAGGTATTGACCAGCGACAGCTGATCGTCGACGTCGCCGCGGCCGATGGTCGGCGGCAGGCCGACCGGCCGATCGCCCTGCGCGACGTTGTCGCCATCGAGATCGGGTCCCGCCTGGACCCTGAAGGGCGTGCCGCTCAGTGCCTTCAGGATGCCGCTGAACTGAACATCGAACGGCAGCACCGTGGACGCCGACACCGAAATGTTGTGCGGTGTGTCGAGCACGTGGTCGCCTTTCTCCTGCGGGGTTCGCTGCGTGCCGCGCAGCGTGTTGAAGAAGTCCACGCCGTTGATCTGCTGCTTCGAGAACGTGTAGGACACCTGCAGGCTGTTGGCGCCGCGGACGCGGGTGCGCAGCTGCATCTGCAGCGCGTTGTAGCGGCTGGTCACATAGTTCTGCAGCGCCAGTACCTGCGCAAACTGCGGCACCGGTCGCGGGTTGGCCGCGCCCACGCGCCCCGTCGGCGGCAGGTTCAGATCGATCGTGCCGATCTGATTCCGTCCGAGGGTGTTCACGTAATCGATGTCGAGCGACGTGACGGCATTGAGCTGCCAGCCGACGCCGACCGTCGTGTTGTAGGACGACGGCAGCTTGAAATCGTCGGGAATCAACGTGCCGATGTTCTGCGACGCTGTCGTCGCGAACTCGCTAAGGCTGCGGCCACCGAGCACACCGTCGATGTCAGGGAAGAACCGCAGCGCTGCCGGATCGGTGATGAACACCGAGCTGCTCGTCGTCTGGTTCATCGTCCGCGCTGCGAACCACGGGCGATTGCGGGTGACGTAGCGGCCCCAGCCGGCGCGCGCTACGAGCGAGCCGTTGCCGCTGATGTCGTAGGCGACGCCGAGTCGCGGCTGCAGGGTCGCCGAGTAGGTGCCGGCATCGGCGTCGCCGCGGAAGACGCCGAGCGGCGCGTAGAAGGGGTTCGCGAGAAGATCGGTGTAGAACTCATTGATCCGCAGATTGGTGTCGAGGTCGTAGCGCAGGCCGAGATTGACGTGCAGCCTCGGCTTCACCTGCCATTCGTCCTGCACGTATGCGGCGAATTGCTGGGAGTTGTAGCTGTAGAAGCCCGGCGTCTGCATCGTAAAGGAGATCGGGTAGGTCAGCGGGTTCGCCGCGTTGAACGCCGCGTCGGTCGTGAAGGTGAAGACGCCCTTTTCGTTGAAGTGCGCCTCGAACGGGAAGTGGTCGTAGGCGTAATCCAGGCCGATCTTGAAGTCGTGTGAGCCGGTGTTGTAGTAAAGCGTCTCGTAGGCCGACAGCGCCCACCGATCGAAGATCTGCGGCGAGATGCTCGACTGGCCCCAGGAGAACGACGGCCGCACGACGCCGAGCGTGTCGCTGTTGGGCAGCGTGGCCAGGTAGTTCTTGAAGTAGTGCACCCGAAAGGTGTTGACCATGCGCTCCGACAGCACCCAGCTGTCCTGCGCCACCGTGCTGTGCGCGCGGATGTTGGAATCGGTCGAGGTCGTCCCGAGCATGAGGCCGCCGCCGACGTCGTGCAGCGGCTTCTTCGCCCCCCCGAGGTTCTGATTGTCGTAGGCGTAGCGGACGAACATCCGGTGTGTGCTACTGAGCTGATGGTCGATCTTCAGCGCGCCCAGGGTTTCGCGCGTCGGCGTGTCGAACATCCCGTTTTCGAGCGGCGCGAAGGGATTGGTGGTGGGAAGCGAGACCAGGGTCGTGTTGTTGACGATCAGCCGTTCGGCCGAGGCGAAGAAGTGCGTACGGTTCGGCACGATGGGTCCACCAAACGACCCGCCAACTCGCGTCTGACTGAATGGCACCTCAGTGGTCGCGAACGCGTTCCTGGCGTCGAGCGCCTCGTCGCGGCCGAAGTAATAGCCGCTGCCGCTGAACCGGTTGGTCCCCGACTTCGTCGCCACACTGACGACGGCGACGAGCGCGGCGCCGTACTGCGCGTCGAACTGGTTGCGGAAGACCTTGAACTCCTGCACCGCGTCCTGGCTCACATTGACGATCGGGCTGCCCCAGTCGGTGTCGTCTACGCTGCCGCCGTCCACGATCGTGGTGTAGCCGTTGCGTTGATCCGCGGGGCCGCCGAACTTGGTCGAGGCAAAGGTTGTGTTGCCGGCGGTCAGCGGGGCGGAGCCCGGCAGCGTCTGCGCCAGCACGAGGAAATTGCGGTCGAGGACCGGCAGCGTCTCGATCTGATCGGCCAGCACCACCGACGTAGGCTCGGATCGCGCGGTCTCGATCAGTGGCGACTGCCCTGACACAGTCACGGTTTCCTGCACGCTGGCGAGCGAGAGCTTGAAGTCCATCCGCGCGTCGGCGCCAACCGTCAGCGTGATCGCCCGCGTTTGCGCGCTGAAGCCGGCGAGCTCGATCTTGATCTCGTAGGGGGCTGGCGGCAGCGCCACCGCTCGATAGCTCCCTTCCGTTCCGGTGACCAGCACCTGCCTGGCGCCGTTGGACGTATTGGTGACCGTCACGGTGACACCGGGCAGTAACGCGCCGGTATCGTCAGTGACGACGCCGCCCACCGACGCTCCGACCTGAGCCTGCGTACGCTCGGGAAGAACCAGGGCCGCGCCGAAGACGGCAGTGAGAACGACCAATCGCAGTGAACGACTCTTCGACGTCATGACTGGGCCTCCCGTGAAGAACCCGCCTGTTTGCTACTGACTCTGAGGTTTGCGCGCGCTCTGAACGAAACGGGCAACCTGTTCGTGCGTCGCGAACCACACGCCGCGGTGCCCGCGGATATAAGTGATGAGTTGATCGAGCATGACGACCCGGGAGCGATGGCCCGAAACGCGCGGGTGCATGGTCAACTGAAAGAGTCCACGTTCTTCGTAGGCCTTGTCGAACTCGGCGCGCCACGTCTCGAGGACGGCATTAGGGCTGTGCGGGTTCTGACGCTGAAAGTACATCGCGTCGTCTCGCATCCACTCGACCGGGACTTCAATCAGGCCGGTCGCCGTCCCATCCACGAAGATTTCGTACGGCTCGTCATCGGCCATCATGCCGCTGTCGTAGACGAAGCCGAGCTCGCGCAGCAGGCCGAGGGTGGCGTCGCTGAACGCCCATGAAGGCGAGCGGTAGCCAACGGGTGTCTTGCCCGTGACCGACTGAAGGGCAGCGATGGCCTTGGTCAGCAGACGACGCTCGTCGGCTGCGGGCAGTGCGCTGTTGTTCTCGTGAATCCAGCCGTGCACGCCGATCTCGTGGCGGCCGCTCGCGAGGATCTGCCTGAGAGTTTCAGGGTAAAACTGCGCGGTGACGCCAGTCACGAAAAACGATGCGGGTACTTTGTGTTTGTCGAGCAGCTTGAGGAGCCGTGGCAGACCGACGCGGCCGTCGTACTGGCTGTTGGTGTTCGTGCTGGCCGCCGGGCCAGGCTCGTAAACCGTTCCCATTTGATAGTCGAACGACAGCGCTACGGCCACCTGCGCGCCGTCCGGCCATCGCTCCGGCTTGAGGCTTGGCCCGGCGCTCACGCGGCGCCAGAACTCGGCAATCTTCTCGTCCGTCCATTTCCACGACGGATCCTGCTGTGCCGCATCGGCCGGCGTTTGCGCGTCCGCGAGACTACCTCGCTGCCCGGGTCCTGTCAGGACTCCGAGAAGAACGACGATCAAGAACGCGATCGAGCGCCCGGGAAAACGAACGACGCCCACGGTGCACCTCGGATTCTACGGTGCGCGGATTATAGCCGACAGGTTCGCGCAGCCCTCGCGCCACAGGGCGGAAGAGCCTTCTCTTCCGTTCCGTACGGTTTCCTGAATTGATAGGGCCTATCGCTCGATTCTGTTGTCGCAGTTTGTCGCGATCGGAGGGATTGACTCGCCGACGTGAGGATCCATCGGTCCTCGAGGCCTCCCTTTGATCGCGTGCGAGTCGCGGCGGGCGCGGTTCTCGCCGCGAACCCGGTCGGCATGAGCATGAAGTGCTCGCTGGATCTGCCGGCCGTCGCGCCGTTTGTTCGGCGCGCCGACCGGGTTTGTCGGGGCGAGTTGCGCCTAACGCGCTCGAAGGCCGCGACAAACGATCCATGGGCGTAAAGTGCTCCTGGATCGCACGCTACGCCTCACGCGTTCACTCAGCGGCTCGCGTCAGCGGCTCGCTCATCAGGCAGGCGATTGCCCTCGTCGGACGCGATCTACGGCGACAGGTTCTGGATACAATCGCGCCCATCCACAAACGTCGTTCCATGAGGATGCTAATGAGACTGCACCGATTTGCCGTCGTCGCTCTGGCGCTGGCCCTGCTAACAGCCTCCACGGGCGCAGAGCAGAAGCAGAGGTACGTTGGCGCAGACGGCAAACTGCGCGTCGCGCTAGTGAAACAACCGCTCTCGCCGAACGGTCCGTCGAAGGGACCGACGACGATGGCCGAAGGGGGTATTCAGAAGATCCTCGAGGGAATCGGTGCGACAGTCCGGGTCGAAGAGGCCCGCCTCACCGCGGATGAAGAAACCGAGTATGGCGGCTGGAAACGGCTCGGCATGTCGCTCGGCCATTTCGCCGATATCGTGGCAGGCAACGAGCGGGACGGCTACTTCACCGTGGGTCTGCTCGCCACGTGTCCGTCGATGCCTGGCCTCGTTGCGGGTCTTCAGCGGTCGGGACCGACGCGCGAGCCGATCAAGATCGGCATGCTGTGGCTCGATGCGCATCCCGACTTCAACACCCCGGAAACGACGCGCAGCGGATCGCTCGGCGGCATGCCGGTGGCGGTGGCGACCGGACGGGCTTTGCAAGTGATGCGCCTCGACGCGAAACTCGATCCCCCACTGCCCGACCGCCACATCGTGATGGGCGGCGTGCGGCTGACCGACCCGCTGGAGCAGCACCTGCTCGACAACTCGTTGATCGAGCAGCTGAGCGTGGACGACCTGCGCAACATTACCCCCGCCGTGTGGGCGCAGCTCGATCGGCTCGATCGACTCACCGACAAGATCTACGTGCACATCGACATGGATGTCCTCGACCCGCGCGAAGTGATGGCGCACGGCAACAAGGTGCCCAACGGTCCGTCGAGCGATCAGCTGGCGAAGCTGTTCGAAGCGATCTTCGCGCGATATGCCAAGGCGTCGGCGATCGGCTTCGCCACGATTCCGCTGACCGACGAAGGCGGGCTCTCGATCGCGGCGGTGAATCGAATGATTGCCGCGGCGGTTCGCGGTGTGAAAGCGCGCCGCTGAAGAGCGAGGTCGGCCGCCGGCGTGTGAGCCGTCTCAGCGAGTGAGCGCCTGATACACCAGCGGCTGGAACGCGTCAGACACCGCGTTCTGGCCGGGAAACCGCTGCACCATCACCAGCGCAACGAGCTTCTCCTTCGGATCGACCCAGAACTTGGTTCCGTAGATCCCCTCCCACCCATACATGCCAACCGATCCGAGCGCCTGCGAGGCGCCCAGATCGGTCAACACGCGAAAGCCAAGGCCGAATTGCGCGCCAAGGCCGATGAGTGGCGAGGGTGGCAAGTCCGCAGTGTGACTCGCGGTCATCAACTCGATCGATTTCGGACTCAGCAGGCGGGCGTCTTCGAGCACGCCGCCGTTGAGCAGCATCTGCGCAAACCGCGCGTAATCGCGCGCCGTGGACGCGAGCCCGGCGCCGCCGGAGAAATAGCGCTTCCCTTCCTTGTAGTACGCGAGCGGCGACATGTTGACGTTGCCGAACGCCTCGGGATCCTTCATCGGGCGAATGCCGCCTTTGCCGTCCGCCGTATACAGAGTGGTCAGTCGTGACCACTTCGCATCCGGCACGATAAAGTCCGTGTCGCTCATCCGCAGCGGCGCGAAGATCCGCTCCCTGAGAACGACGTTGAATGGCTGGCCCGAAGCCACTTCGACGACACGGCCGAGCACGTCGGTTGCCAGGCTGTAATTCCACGCCGAGCCGGGCTGCGCGATCAAGGGCTCCGCGGCGAGCTTGTCGATCCCCTCCTCGAGCGTCATCGTCGTCGTTGTCAATCCGTCTGTCACGCCGTTCTTGCGATAGCCGTTGCCAACCGCGCCACCGTTGATGAAGCCGTAGGTGATGCCGGATCGGTGCGAGAGCAAATCGCGAATGCTGATTGGGCGCCGCGCCGCCACCGGCGTGTCGGAGCCGGGTTCGAGCACTTGCGCGCTTTTGAAGGCCGGGATGAACCTCGAAACGGGATCGGAGAGCAGCAGCTTCCCGTCCTCGTAGAGCATCATCACTGCAACGCTGGCGATCGGCTTCGTCATCGAAGCGATGCGGAAGATCGAGTCGGTCTTCATCCGCTTGCCGCTCTCGACATCCTGGAAGCCGACCGCATGGAGATCGACGATCCGGCCTTCGCGCGCGATCAGCGTGACGATGCCGCCGGCTTCGCGGCGATCGACGAAGCCCTGCATGCCGCGATGGAGCCGCTCGAGCCGCTCCGCCGAAATCCCAACGCTCGCTGGCGGTGCCGGTGTGCGCGGCGTGGACGCCTGCTGCGCGGATACGGCAAGACCCGCGACTGCAAACAGGACCAGCGTGCGAAACAGGGACTTAATCCCCATCATCTGCTCACGGCTGTCTCGGCTGCCAGTTGGCGATCACCGTGATCGCGCTGGCCGCTTCCCGACTCACTTGCGCGATTGGCATGGATGAAGCGGGTGGATTATATAGCGCCCACCCATCGTCTTCCCGGCGCCGATATCGATGATCGCGCCCGAAGATCACGCCCTCCCGCGACGTGACGATCGGGGCACAGATGTCAACCGAGGTTCTTGGCCGAAATCAGGTTCGTCGGACCGTTGACACAATAACGATGGGCAGGTCGTCGGCTTTGCTCATCGACGGGACTGGTAGGCATGGCCGACGTTTGGCTCGCGCTCGAACGACATAGGGCGATCCGGATCGCGGAGTCAGCGTTCGACCGCGACGTCGAAGCGCAGCCCGCTCGATCCCTCGCCGCGGCCGATCTGCTTGCGGCGCGCGATCCAGAGATAGGTCGCGCCGTCGCTCCCGCGCGTGCGGCAGACGACGCGCGAGACGCGCACGCCTTCGCGCGGCACTTCTTCCTCGCGGATGCGGTAGGCGCGTCCGGTCAGCGCAGACGGCTGCAGGATGCGGCCCGTGGGCAAAACAGGTGTCGGCTCGACAACGGGGCGCAGCATCACGCCGCGCTCGAGCGCGATCTCTCCGTTGGCGGCATCGATGGCGACGGGGAGCAGCGGTATCCAGTGCTCCGGCACGCGGGTCTGGAGTTGATAGCGGAGCGGAGGCCCCTCCGCGCCTTCGGGCGTCCCCGCGGTTCCGGGCTGACTCTGCGGATTGACCGCGAGGTCGCGCTCGTGGCCGGGCCACGGTGCGCCCAATCCGTTTTCCGTTGTGAAGTCCACCGCCCAGGCCATGTTCGCCATCTCGTCGCGCAGAAAGCGCACGTCTTCGACAACGATGCCGTCCTGCGCGACGGGACCAGCGTTTGGCGGCAGCACGAAGAAGTTCGCGAGACCGTCAGGCGCGCCCGGCTCGCTGGTGGAGAAACGCGTCCAGCGCTGACCCGTAGCCGGCGTGCTCTCGTCGGCGCGCTCGACCTCAGTCGTTCCGCCGAACACATCGTGAACAGCCAGCCGGTCGATGCGGCACAACGAGCCAGTCTCCAATTCGAGCGGCAGCAGAAACCAGTCGTTGCCCTGGACGAGCATGAAGTCCATCACCACGAGCTTGACCAGATCGCGCTTGTCCGGCGCGATCGATCCGAAGTCCATCTGGCCGTTCTCGAAGTCCCACCATCGATGATTCGGCATGCCGCGGAAGCGGACGTGACCGGGGATCGCGCTGCGCGTCACGCTCTGTACGGCGTCGGCAGGCACGCTGACGCCGGCGGACGCGCCCGCAGCGATCGACAGCGATTGCCACGCGAAGTCTCCACCGCCGTCGGGCTCGACGTCGATAACGGCGGCATTGCCGGTCGGCGCTGCGGCCACGAGCGACACGCGATACTCGAGGCGTTCGGGCTTCCACGCCGGCACATCGCTCGCGCCGAAGCCGCCCCAGACTTCCTCGACCCACTCGATCAGCGTGCGCAACGCGCCGCGTACTGCATCACGCTTTGGTCCGGGCACTGTTGGCGCCGCAGGGTGCCCCAGCCATAAACGCGCGCCGGTATCGACTCCGGCTCGGACACGATCTTCGGGATCTCATCCCAGAGAATGCGGCTGCGCAAGCACGCCCGGCCGCTCCGGTGTCGCCTCGGCGAACTCCTCGACGACGACGCCGAGCGCGCGCAGCGTGGCGTGCACCGCAGGGAACTGATCGACGAGGTAGTCCACCAGCAGCACGTCGAGAAGTCCTAGTCCGATCTCCTCGAGAAACGCCGCCGCATCGACGCCGTCGGGCGCATTCGTCACCTTGCGCAACGCGTCGTACAGCCCCTTCACCTTGTCGAGGAGATCGAAGACCCTCAGACGGCGACGGATCGTCCCCTAGTGCGTCGAGTGCCGCGAGCGCGGCGTCGACGTTGGTCGCGAGCGACGTGTATTCGGGCGGGAGCGACTTGACGTCCCAGGCGAGCCGCGCCAGCAGCGTGCGGAACGATGGCAGATCGCTCACGCCGGTCTTCAACGGCTGGAGCGCCAGCACGAGGTGCCGCGCCAGTGCGCTCAACGTTCCGGATCGTTCGTCCATGTGCGAAGCGAGTCGTGTCGGGCCGTGTGTGACCGATCAGAGAGCGACGTCTGGATACAGGAGGTCGAGCTCGCCGTGCTTTCCGGGATTCACGCGATCGACGATGGCGTAGCGGCAGACATGGCGGAAGATGACGCTCGCGTTGTCTCCCTGGCGCATCTTGCAGCGGCCGGCGGGGCGGAACACGCCGCAGTCGTGGCTGCCTCCGCCCTCGTAGATCCCGATGATGTCCTGCGGATTGGCAGGCTTCTTGGTGAGCGCCGGCAGGTTCGTCGGTGTCATGATCCCGGCGTAATTCGCCACACACACCGCCGTTTCATGTGTCGCGCTCGTGTTCCCCATGGGCGCGTCGGCAAGCCCCAGCCGGTGGCTGAGCTCGTGTGCGACGACGGTTGAAAGCGCCAGCTCCTGACCCGCCGACAGCGCCGGGACATCGATGTCGTAGCTCGCCGCCCCTCTTGCCGTGAGCTTGAGCCGCACGTTGGTGTGCCCGTCGCGCCCAGTGGTGGCGAGAAAGTAGCCCCAGGCGGTTCCCCCGTGCCGCTGGCATTGGCAGAGAAGGCAGATCAGGTTGTTTTTCTCATCCGCTTTCCACCGCGCGCCGATGTTGTGGGTTCCATAGCGCAGTCCGTGAACGAATTTGAATGTGTCAGCATCTGCCGTCCTGCGCGCATCCGCTCCATCTTCTGGCGGGTAAACGTCTCCAGTGCGCGTGGCCGACTGCGAATCCGCATGCCGAAGGCCGTGTCCTGGTCGTTCAAGATCGCTAGACGCCCGTGCCCCACCTTGTCGAGGTCGCGCCATTTCGCGAAGTTCTTCGCCGCCGGCGTCGCGTAGTTCTTGTTGCCGTAGCGGGCCGTCCACAGAATCTTGAGGTCGTCCAGCTTTGTGGAGGCGACCGGCAGGCCGACCTGGTGAATCATGTTCTCGATCGACCACTCCGTGGCGGCGCTCGACGGCGCCTTAGGAAAATACATCGGGTGGGCCCCGGCCTTAGGTACGTCAATGTAGTGGTCTCCCAACCCCGTTATGCCATCGTCCTGCGATGGCACGAACACCGACCAGTAGTTGATCGAGTCTTGTAGCAGCTTGAACGGCTGCAGGTGATCCTGCGTGCGCAGATCCTCGACGATGCGGTTCACCATCCTGTCGAAGTCTCGCTCGCGGGAGAACCCCTCGGACAGGAACAGGACGTTGGTGGCGTTTGGCAATTACTGAGGCCACGCTGTCGCGCTTGCTGCTGTCGGGGTCGGCCTTGTTTGGGACGACGATGCCGCTCTTCTGCGGATCGTCAGCTTTCAGTCTGAGTCCGGCGACGACGAAGGTGACGTTGGCCGCGGCGGAGATGTCGCCCCAGCTCGCTTTGTAATCGCCTGCGCTGGCGCACTGGTCAGGCTGCTCGGGGTGGTCAATGTCACGGGCAGTGCCACGGTGACGGTTATGTCTGCCACCTTGTTCGCGTTGACCGAGATGAGGACTCCATCCGACGCCACGCTCACGTCGGGCGACGGCGTACTCGTGCCCTGGACGTGGCTGCGGTATGTCAGCTGCGTCCACTCGGTGATGTCGCCGATAGTGGCGTCGGTGAACTCTGCAAGCACTGTGAACCGGCAGTTGTTCGAGCCCTTGGGGATGGTGAGCGTGGACGGCGTCAGCCAGATGTCCTTGATCGACGTGTGCACGTGCACCCGCGCCATCACCGAATCCGTCAGGCCGGCGGTGTTGATCACCGTGGCGTGCAGCAGGAAGTTGTGCAGCTCGATCTGCGTCGTATTGAGCGGAGGAAGAACGCCCTGACCTCGCCCGTCGCTTCGTTCACCCTCACATCGAGGTTGTCGGGCGCGCCACCGAAATCGGCGACGAACTTCAGCTTCCCCGGGATACCGCCGTTGAATATCCGCGCCGCCGCCGCCAGCGACTTCGATGCCGACCCGCCGCGCAGCACATGGATGTCGTAGCCTTCATGATGGTTCCACGCCACTGCCATCCGGTGAGACTCCCGCGCGGAGTATATGCGAGCCGTATAGTCGCGCATCGGCGGGACGACACCGAAGCGTGCGCCAACTCAGCCGATATCTTGTCGGCGCTACTCGCCTGCGTCGTGATGTGTTCGCCTGTTCACTACCGAGTCTCCGTTATTCACATCCCCTGAGCACACGAGTGAACTGCCGATGCAGGCGTCGGCGGTGGCGAAGCGAAATCGTTAACAGCTGGCCGCAACGGCGGTTTTTCTCTTCGGCGCGCGTCGCGCCGGTGCCAGGGTCCGTTGCGCGCGCACGTGATGAGCCATCGCGCTCCACATCAGCCAGTCTGGAAACTGACGCGCAAGCGTTGCCGGCCCGAGAAGCGTGATGCCGCCCGACCGAATCGCAACGTGGTAGTCGATAAAGCCGAGCCATACGCGGTAGAAGAACGAGAGATCCGCGCGCAGGATCAGATCGGAGTCGAAGCCGGGCGGCTTGAGACACATCGAGATCTCCCGGGGCTCGAGCACGAGCCACAACCGCCGCGCCGAACGGCCCTGAAAATCGAATTCAACGATCGTCCGGCGGTTCGGCAGCCGATTGCGGCGGATCCGCTGGTGGATCTTCCAGACCAGCAACACCGGATCCAGTTCCTCGGGCTTCGGGTCGCCGAAGGCCCATCGAACGCCCCAGCCGCCGATGCGATCGATTACGCCTTGCAGATCGCGGCCCGCATCCGTCAACTCGTATTCCGTGTTGTTCGCGCGCTGTCCGGCACGCCGCACCAGCACGCCGCCATCGACCAGCCCGACGAGTCGCGCTGCGAGCAGCGATCGGGAAATTCCGGGCAGCCCTCGTTCGATCGCGTTGAAGTGCCGGCTGCCGGCGATCAACTCGCGGAGGATCAGCAAAGTCCAGCGGTCGGAGATGATCTCCGCGGCTCGCGCGACAGGGCAGTACTGCTTGTATCCGGCCATGCTTGATTCTCTTGCCGAATCAGCGTCCCGGCCAGTCCGAAATCAGGACTGGGAGCGGTCCGATTTTCGCACTTCCGGCGTCCGCCGAGCGGTCGTAAGCTCGCGCTCGGAGGTGAACCCGTGAATCGAAACCGCCTTCTCGGCGCGTGCATCGTGGGTCTGTGCCTGACGCCGGCTCTCTCGAGCCGTCCTTCGGCCGCCCTCGACCCGATCACCGAATGGAGCGTCGCCGCGACGACCGCTGCTGCCCTCAGCGGCATGGCGCCCTTGCGCACGCCCATCACCTTCGCGCTCCTGCATGTGGCAATGGATGACGCGGTTACCGCCGCCGGCCGCGATCGAGCATTGCAGTCGGCCGACGCGCGAGCGAGCTCCGTCGTGCAATATGCGGCTGCGGTCGAAGCCGGCTATCGCGTGCTGCTCGCAGAGTTTCCGGACCAGAGTGCGGCGCTGCAACTCGCCTACGAAAAGCTCCTCGCCGTCGAGGCCGATTCCCCCTCGAAGCGGAATGGCGTGCAGATCGGAGCGGCGACGGCACGACGGCTGCTGGCAAAGCGCGCCGGCGATGGGCGCAACGAGGCGATCACTTACACGCCAAGAGCAGGTGCGGGCGCGTGGCTGCCAACGCTCCCGGGCTTTCTCCCCGCCACGCCCGCGTCTCTCGGGCGAGTCACGCCGTTCACCATGCAGAGCCCTTCGCAATTTCGTCCATCGGGCCCACCGCGACTGGGCTCGCGCAAGTGGGTTTCCGACTACGACGAAGTCAAGGAAATCGGCTCGAAGAACAGTTCCACGCGCACGCCGGAGCAGACGGCCACGGCGCTGTTCTGGGAACCGCTCGCAGGAACTGTCTGGCCGGCGACGATCCGGCGGCTCGCGCGCGAGCAGTCGCTCGATCTGCAGTCGTCAGCGCGCTTTCAAGCCGCGGCCTTCGTCGCGTTTGCCGACAGCCTCATTGCGTGCTGGGATGCCAAGTTCCATTTCAACTTCTGGCGGCCGGTCACGGCGATTCGAAGCGGCGAGACAGATGGAAATACGCTGACGGTCGCCGACCCGGCGTGGGAGCCGCTCGCGATCACGCCGAACTTCCCCGAGTATCCGTCGGGACATGCCTGTGCGACGGCTGCGGTGGCGCACACCATTGAAGACTTCTTCGCGCACGATGTCTTCATTCCCGCGCGCAACAGCGTGACTGGTGAAGAGCGATTGTACCGGCGTGCGAGCGATCTGGTGGACGAGGTGGTCGAGGCGCGGATGCTGCTGGGCGTCCACTTTCGATCGGCCGACGAGGACGGCGCCGAGATCGGCCGCCGCATCGCGCATCAGATTCGTCGCAAGTGGCTCAGTGCGACGAAGTGATTGACGCGACCGGCTGCGTGATGCCCGGTGGTGAGGCCCTTCGCTCGGTGAGCATATTCGCCAGCCAGTACTCCCGAGACTACTGTCGAGTTTTCCGCAAATCCCATAATTTCGATAGAAACACACGGAGTGAGTCGATTTTCCAAAGCAAATTCGGACAACTGGCGGCAAACAGCCGCCCCCAGGTGTCGAAGCCGGCGTCCGCGACTGCGTCACGTAGAATGAGCACTGTGCCAGGATCTCTGTGCTTCTCCCGCATTTGGTTGGTATTGAGTGCCCTGGTTGTAACTTGTGCCGGTGTCGCATGCCGTCAGACGCCGGCGGCGGCGCCGCTGTCCGTTTCACCAGACACCTGGGCGGTCGTCGATGGCCGCGAGATCAAGCGCGAGGACGTCGAGAAAGCCTATCGACGATCGCGGGACGTCTCGCAGACCGTGTCGGAAGAAGAGGCCCTCGCGGCCAAGCTCAACCTCCTCAACGAGCTGATCGTGCAGGATCTCCTGCTCGCCAAGTCGAGCTCGCTCAAGGTCGCCCTCACCGACACGGAAGTGGACAACGCCTACGCCGAAGCCAAGAAGAACATCCCCGACGATGCGTTTCAGCAGGAGCTGACGAAGCGCAACCTGACGCCGGCCGACATGCGCGACGGGCTCCGCCGCGAGCTGCTCGCGCAGAAGGTGGTCGAGCAGGAAGTCGGCGCCAAGATTGCCGTCAGCGACCAGGAGATCAGTGATTTCTTCAACGCCAACAAGGCGCAGTTCAATTTTGCCGAAGAGGCGTATCACCTCGCGCAGATCGTCGTGACGCCAGTGCGTGACGCGCAGATCACCAACGGATCGGGAGACGATGCCACCACCGCGGAAGCGGCGGCGGGAAAGACCCGGATGCTGATGGAGCGCCTCAAAGGCGGCGCGTCGTTTCGCGAGCTCGCATTGGGCTTCTCCGAAGATTCCGATTCGGCGCCGCGCGGCGGCGACCTTGGGTTCGTACCGGTCTCGAGGCTGAAGCAGGCGCCGCCGCAGATGCGCGAGGCCGTGCTCAACGTGGCGCCTGGCACCGTCAATGTCGTCAGTGCCGGCGGCGCGCACACGATCGTACTGGTGATCGCGCACGAGCAAGCCGGCCAGCGCGACCTTTCGACGCCGGAAGTGCGCGACCGCATCACGCAGGGACTTCGCGCGCGCAAGGAGCAGCTGCTGCGCGCGGCCTACCTCACCGCGCTCCGAAGCGACGCGACCGTCGTCAACCATCTCGCGCGGCGCGTGGTCGAGTCGCAGGGCAAGGTGCCGGCGTCGCCGCCGGCGCCAGGCGCGAAGTAAGGGCGATCAGCGTGTGCGGGACGCGAGCGGCCGCGGCGTCGGTCTGCTCTCGACCTCTACACGCACACGCCGGCGGGCGGGACGATCGCCGGCGAGTTCTCTCGCTCGGCAACGCCCGGCCGCTCCTCAGCGAGCCGGAAAACGCAGCTCTGATTCCGCAGGGCTGTCGTGCGTCAGACGTTGGCGCTGGCGACGACCACCTGTCCAAACGACGGAAGCGGAACGAGCAGCGCCACGTCCCTGTCGTAGCTGTATCTGATCTTGCAGCCGTCCCCCTCCGTCACCCTCGAGACGCTCTCGCTGACATCGTTTGCCGACAGCGTCATCGACACGGAGACGTGATCGTCCCAGATCGGATCGGTCTCGGTGATCGCGAAGTGGATCGGCACCGGAGGATCGGCGACGGTGAGCTCGCGGCTGACCACGCTCCCTTCCAGGACGATTACTTCGCTCGGGATGATCGATTGCCCCGGTTCCCATCTCCACGTCGCCACGACCTGTTGGCCTACTGTGAGTCTGATGTCGAACTCGCTGGTGTTCTCGAAGGGCGAGTCGCACTGCGATTCGAGATTGAGCCGCGTGCGGAACTGCGTCACACGGTAGCGCGGCGTCAGCGTGATCTGATTGACACAGAAGTCGATGCCTCCCGCCGCATCTTCGACCCGGATGATGACGGTGTGACTGAACGGCTTGCGGTCCTGCGGCTCGCGGTACGCGTGACGGATCTTGTAGGTGCCGGGAGGCAACTGCTCCTGGCCGACGACGACGTCTAGCCCCGGGGCGGTTGCGAAGCGTGTTGATCGTTCCATCTCCCCAGTTGACGACGATGCGGCGCATCGTCCCATCGGTTCGAACCGTCGCCGTCGCTACTACGCTGTCGGCGGTGAGGGAACACTCGGCGATCAGCGCCGCCTTCGGTCGAGCTGGTTGCGGCTTCACGAGCACGGCGGGGCGCTTCAAGTATTCGGCGGCTTCGTGCTGCTTGCACATGTCTGCGTCACTCCTTCTCGCCGGTATCTCTCCGGGCGGGGTGAATGGCACCGAGACCGGCAAGGCCGGTGAGCATATCCGGAAAGTGTGATTGATTGACCGCCGGCTGAGGCAGTCGATCCGCCGTAGCATGCCCATGGAGGTCCCACGTTCGCGATCACGTTTTACGATGCGCGGCTCGGCGGTGAGCCCGCTGGGCACGGCCGCGTCAGCGGCGCGCATTGCAGTTGCCGCCGACGGCGACGCGACGTGGAGGCTCGGTGTGCCGGTCGCGGCGTCGGCCGCCCGTCGAGGGCATCAGCGCGATAGTGACCGTACTTCGAGCGCCGCCGCGACTTGTACTGCCATCCGTTGCGCGGCCTGCACGGCTCCCTCCGAGTGGCTGTTCTCCGTCGTGTCGCCTCCGATCCAGATCCCGCCTTCCGGCGCGCGCAGGGCCGCGGCCAGATCGTCGAAGCGCGAACGCCCCTGCGACAGCGGCCAATAGGCCACCGCCGTGGGATACGGGAAGATCTCGGCGAGCTTCACGTGCGGTCCGACGCCGGGGAAGATCGCTTCCATGCTGCGGATGGCGTGGGCGCGCATGTCGTCGGCGTGCATCCCCAGCATCTGCTGCGCGAACCGCGCGTGCACCAGCAGCGTGAGATAGCGATCTGCCGTAGCGCCGTGCGATTGAAAGACCGTCGCTTCGTACACGCTGCCCGCCGGCGAGTCGGTCAGCATCGTCAGCAGCGTCTCGCCTTTGGGTTCCCACAGCGACGCCGCCACCGCCGCGACGCGGAGATGCACTTTGATGTAAGCACCGAAGCGCGTCGTGTCGATCGCCTGCCGCTTCTCCTCACTGAGTGGAGGAACGAACTGGATGTTCTTCAACGCATACAGCGGCACCGTGACGACCACGGCGGCCGCGTCCATCTCGCGATAGGCCGCGCCTCGCTCGAGGTAGCGGACGCGAAGGCCGTCAGCGAGCCGCTCGATCGCCGTCACCTGCGATTCGAGCTTGACGCGACCTGGTCCCACCTTCGTGACCAGCGCACGCACGAAGCCGCTGTTGCCGCCGCGCACGTGATAGTTCTTTTCGCCGAATCCTTCGGGCGAGTCGAGAAAGAGGCGCATCTCGTCGATGCCGTCGAGGGCCGCGATCTGATCCCATTCGATCGCCATTTCGGGCTCGACCGTGACGCGGATCCATTCGCTCACCTTGCGCGGGAGGCCATCGCGCTGCACGAAGTCGGCAAAACTGATGGTCCGGAGCGCCGCCAGCTCGGCGTCGAGCGGCTTGCCGGCGAAGTGGGTCTGCTGGAGCCGCTCGTGCAGGTGCCACATCTTCGCGTTCCACTCGAGAAACGCCTCGCGCTCGACCTCCGAGAAGATCCCGCGCAGGTACTGATCGCGATCGCCGTCGCCCCGATAGGGATACGTCGTGCCGTCGATGCGAAGGGTCGAGTGCGCGACGTCCTCGACGAGCGGGACCTTCAGCTCGCGAAGCAGCTGATACGCGGGACTGCGCGCCCAGTACTCCTCCATGTGCGCTTCGACGTGCGTGCCGTCGCCAAAAGTCACCGTCTGGATGCGGCCTCCGGCGCGCGGTCCCGCTTCCAGGATCACTGCGTCGATGCCGGCCTTGCGCAGCTCGTAGGCGGTTGTCAGGCCGGTGAGTCCGGCGCCGACGATCACGACGCGTCCGCGTCCACCCGATGCGCGCGACTCGGCGTCGAGGCGCGGCGTGAAGAGCGAGAGCGTGAAAGCGAGGAGGGCGAGCGCGACGACCGTGCGGAGGATGCGAAGAGGAGTCACGAGCCATTGTACGGGTCACGCATGAGCTGTTACGGTCACGAGGGCGTCTCGTTATGCACGCGCCTGCGTACGGCGACACGGTTTCTGTGCCATCGGTCAACGTGCGGTGGCCCCGCCGGATCGGTGGTCATCGTCGAATTCACGCTAAGCGGCCAGCCATTCCAGGCGATCAGCGCCGGACCACTCGATCCGTTCAATCATGCCGTCTCGATCGTGGGTGCCCTACGAAACGCAGGACGAGATCGATCGCTACTGGAACGCCTTCCTCGACGGCGGCACGCCGGAGCAGTGCGGCTGGCTGCGAGACCGCTGCGGTCTCGCGTGGCAGATCGTGCCGACTGCCAGAAGGCAAAGCGCGCGATGGAGGCGATGCTCAAGATGGTCAAGCTCGCCATCTCGGAGCTGCGACGCGCATACGAAGGCCGTTGACGCAGACCCGCCAGCTCAGAGGACCGTGCAGTTCGACAGCCTGCGCGCCATCGCTCCACGTCCTCTGACACTGGTCAATCGTTACCGCCGTCCACTCACCGTTTGGCGGCGACCCCGGCAAACGTGAGGAAGTCGATCATGGAGAACTGCCCCGGGACGCGGCCCAGCGACGGGAGGAACTCCGGTTGTTTGGTGAGAAACCCTTCCGGGTCGGAACGTAAGAGGGCGACAAAGACTTCAGCCACGATGCGGCCACCGACTGGGCCGAGCTGGTGTCCGCCCTCGAGGAGCTCCGCTTCCTTCAGGACGTAGTACCAGAGCGGCGTCGACTTTGCCAGATGAGGATTGATCGACCACAGTTCGGGAAAGTCGGTCTCGGTCAGTATCGGCGCGCCGAGCGCGGCCGCTATCGACTGTCCGGACGGTATCCGCCAGGTCAGGTGCCGCAGCAGATTGCGCTGCGCAAGCGACGTCGGCGGCGTACCGGAGGCGATGGCGCCGAGGGGCAAATCGAACAACGGCGTGGAGAGCTTCGTGTCGATCAGCTTGTTGTGGCGCACGTCGTCGTCGAAGCCGGGAAAGAGGAAGAACGTCTGCCAGCCGACGAATCGGCGCGGACTGCGCACACCGCCTCGCAGGTCCCCCGGCTCGCCGGGTGCTTGCCCAGAATCGAACAGCATTGCGAAGAAGGGCGCGCCGCCGTCGTCGCCAGTGAAATTGGCGCGATAGGACGGACGCACCATGCTGTGGCCGAAGCGATACACGATCTGAAAGTCGACCGGGATGACCGCCCGCCCTGCAGCGGGTGTGTAGAGCTGCGGCGCGGCCCTTACGCTGTCCACCATCGGCGCACCGACGAAGAGTGGCAGCATTTCGTAGAGGATGAGCCACTGGTAGTGCCACGTCGTGAGCTGGCGCGCCTCACGGAAGATATCGTCGACCGGCCAGGCCGGATAGCTGGCACGCACCAGGTCGACGGCGTGATTGTGGAACAGCAGAAAGGCAATCTGCAGCCCGGCGATGATCAGGTTCTCGTCGTTGCGCGGGTCCGCGATGATCGCTCTTCCGAACCCGTCGCGCGGCAGGTCCTCGAACGCGCCGTTGGATTCGAGCCGAAACTTGGCGCGATCGACCGTGTCGTACAGCAGCGGCGATCCGGCCGGACCGTCGCCGTAGACGGAGTCGAGATCGAAGTGCGGCGACCTGACGTTGGACACAGAGCGGGGATTCGTTGGTGTTCCCAGCCTCGACGTCGCGTCGAACGTCATGTCGTGATCGAAGAACTGGCCAAGGAATGTCGTGCCCGCCGTGTGCTGATCGTTGTCCTTGTTGTTCTTGCTGAGATTTGGATCGACGATCAGCGCGATTGGGCCGGCGTCGATCTCGTCGCGCGCATCCATCAGCCCGCCTCGCTTGCCGAGCTCGAGGAGCGATGCAGTGATCTCGGGACTCGGCGGCGCAAACGGCGGCAAGTGGAAGATGCGTCCGAAGTTCCCTGGGCCGTCGGCGACTGAATTCTGTCCGGCAGCGGTCGCCGCCAGCAGCGCCATCGTCACCGTGGCACGCAGGACTCTCACGAGGGTGCGTCGTCGACTCCGAGCGGACGTCCGATCTTCTGCGATGCCCATAGAGTCGCCCTTCCTGGTCGCGCCACGTCACCAAAGGCAAGATCAATGTGATGTTCGAAGCGATGTCCCTCTAATCAAGAGAACGCACGCCGGCAGGGTGTTGTTCCTGCTGGTGCAACTGTCACGTGCGGATGACGTACGACGATTCAAACGTGTGCAGCAGCATCACTAGTGTCCCGGATCTGAGGTTCTGAAACGAATTCGCCGTGCCCCTGGTACTTCGGTACAAGGAGGCACGAATGGCCAAACGAGGACGCCCGACGGTTCGCGTGACGATCAGCCCCAGCGAGCGGACGGCACTCGAGCAATGGGCGCGGCGTCGGACGACGGCGCAGGGCCTGGCCCAGCGCGCGCAGATCGTCTTGGCGTGTGCGGCAGGACGATCGAATTCGGAAATCGCCGCCGAGTTGCGGATCACCCGGCAGACGGCGGGGCGCTGGCGTCGGCGCTTCGTGCAGAAGCGGCTCGGCGGGTTGGTGGACGAACCGCGATCGGGCGCCCCGCGCCGGATCACCGATGCGCAGGTGGAGCAGGTGATTACCGACACGTTGGAGAAAACGCCGCGGGATGCCACGCACTGGAGCACGCGCACGCTGGCGAAAGAGCGCGAGCTGAGTCACGCCACAGTCGGGCGCATCTGGCGGGCCTTCGGGCTGCAGCCCCATCGGAGTGAGACGTTCAAGCTCTCGCGCGATCCGCTGTTCATCGACAAAGTGCGGGACATCGTGGGGCTGTATCTCGCGCCCCCGGACCGCGCGCTCGTCTTGAGCGTCGACGAAAAGAGTCAGATCCAAGCGCTGGATCGCACGGCGCCCGTGCTGCCGATGACGTTCGGCTCGCCCGAGCGCCGCACCCACGACTACCGGCGTCATGGTACGACGTCGTTGTTCGCGGCGCTCGATGTGGCGACTGGGAAGGTGATCGGCGAGTGCCATCGACGCCATCGCAGTCAAGAGTTTCTGCAGTTCCTCGAGACGATCGAGGCGCGCATACCCGCGGACCTCGACGTCCATCTGATCCTCGACAACTACGGCACGCACAAGACGGCCCGCGTGCGCCGGTGGTTCGCCCGGCATCCGCGATTCCATCTGCACTTCACGCCGACGAGCGCGTCCTGGCTCAATCTGGTCGAACGCTGGTTCGCGCTGCTGAGCGAGAAGCAGATCAAGCGCGGCGCCCATCGGAGCGTCCGCGCCCTCGAGACCACCATTCGCGAGTACCTCGCGATCACCAACGAAGCGCCGACACCCTTCGTATGGACCAAAACCGCCGACGAGATCCTCGCCAAGGTGGCCGGATTTTGTCAGCGAATCTCTAACCCGGGACACTAGCGAGCCGAGCGTCACTTGGAAGCGAATTGAGCGCGACCGGTTGATTCAGCTCGAGATCGGGTGGCGCAGCGTGATGACGCGGTGTCGGTCCGCCAGTACGGTGCCGCGGGAAACCGGCTCTCGCCCGAGTCCGCGACAATCCCGCCATCGTGCGGCCGCGAGGTCATTGGCCGTTCAGTGCAGTCATGCGACACGAACTTCGCGTCGCCCGTGCGTGGCTACGGCGTGAGCTCACCCGCTGACGTGTTTGCTGTGCGCGTTCGCGCGTTGGCCACCAGCCACGAAAGCTGTGCAGTATACTCCGGCTGAGCTTCACATGAGCCTCGCGCCTGGTACCAGGCTCGGTCCTTACGAGATCCTCGCCTTTGTCGGAGCAGGCGGAATGGGCGAGGTCTATCGAGCGCGCGATCCGCGGCTCGACCGCGATGTCGCCATCAAGGTCCTCGCTCGCCAACTCGCGGCCGATCCCGGGGCGCTGACCCGATTCGAGCGTGAGGCGCGGATCCTGTCGCGTCTTGCCCATCCGAATGTCTGCACCGTGTTCGATGTCGGACGCGACCGCGACACGCACTACCTAGTCATCGAGTTTCTCACCGGCCGCACCCTCGCCGCCGAGCTCGGCGCCGGGCGTCTTTCGCTCGATCGCGGTCTCGACTATGCCATTCAGATCGCGGACGGCCTCGCCAGGGCGCACGCGCTTGGCGTGATTCACCGCGACCTGAAACCGGCCAACCTGATGCTGACCGAGGACGGGTTCGTGAAGATTCTCGACTTCGGCCTCGCGAAGCGCTTCGGCGCGGCGGCCGGCGAGGCGACGGCACTCCTCAGCGTCACCGACGGGGCTGTCGTCGGGACCTTCGCCTACATGGCGCCCGAACAGACGAGGGGCGAACACATCGATGTGCGCACCGACATCTTCGCGTTTGGCGCGATCCTGTACGAAATGTTTGCCGGCGTGCGGCCGTTCGACGGTGGCAACGTCGTGTCAACGATCCGGCGCATCAACGACGAGGAGCCGCGGCGATTGCGAATCGTGCGGCCCGAAGTGCCGCCGGCCGTCGAGGCAATCGTCGAGAGGGCGCTGCGCAAGGATCGGCAGGATCGCTTCCAGAGCGCCGCAGAGATGCGAGCGCAGCTGAGGGCGGCCGCCGGACGTTCGGCCGCCAGCGATCTGTCCGCCGCGAGCTCGGTCAGATACGCGATGCCCACCGGATCGGCGCGCGCACTTTGGCGAAGCGGCGCGATCGCACTCGTCGCGATCGCTTTGTTCGCGGTCGCGATCTGGCGATTCAATGCTGGGCAGGAGCCCAAGGTGTCGCCCGCGAGCGCGGCGGCCGCAGATCTTCCCACTGATTCGACTGGTTGGGCGCGGCGCGGGCAGCGCCTGCTGATGCGCCACGACCGGCGCGAGAACGTCGAGCTCGCCGGCGAGGCGTTTCGTCGCGCACTCGAGCTCGACGGCTCGAGCGCCCTGGCGCATGCCGGCATGGCGGAAGCGTATTACCGCAAAGACGCAGCGACGCCCGACGCGCAACTGAAACGCCTCGCCTCCGAGCACGCGCGGCGCGCGGTGGAGATCAACCCGGATCTCGCCGTCGCGCATCTGGCGCAGGCGATGGTCTATCTGTCGAACGGCCAGCGGGAAGAGGCGGACAGAGCTCTCAACCTTGCCAGCGATCTCGATCCGCTCAATGCCGACGTTCTCCGCTGGCGCGGTGATTATTACGTCGACACCGACCGTCCCAAGGCCGAGGCTGTGTATCTCGAAGCCGTACGGCGCGCGCCCGACGACTGGCGCACGCACCAATGGCTGGGTCGCTTCTACTATTCGAACGCACGCTATGAAGACGCGGCGCGGGTCTGGGAGCGCGCCTGCGAGCTGACGCCCGACAACGTTCTGGTGCTGCGGAATCTCGGCGGGGCATATCACGCGCTCGATCGCACCGATGCCGCGGCCGCGGCCTTTCAGCGCGCGCTGGAGATAGAACCGGCGGCGACGACGTACAGCAATCTTGGAACGCTGCGATTCTTCCAGGGACGATACGCGGATTCAGCAGCCGCGTTCGAGAAGGCGGTGGAGCTGAATCCCACGTATTACTTGTATTGGGGCAACCTCGGCGACGCCTATCGCTGGATTCCGGGCCAGGAGGGCAAGGCGCGCGAAGCCTTTACCCGTGGGGCCGCGCTTGCCGAAGAGCGTCTCAAGGCCAGAGAGGCCGACGTCTCGTTGCGCGCAAGTCTCGCAGGCTACCTGGCCAAGCGCGGCGACGCCGAAAAGGCGCGCGATCAGCTGCGCCGCATCGAGGAGGCCGCAGACAGAAGTGCCGCGGTCTACTTCAAGACGGCGCTCGCCTACGAGATCACGGGCGACCGTGCGCGCGCGCTCCGCGATCTCGAAGTGGCGCTGCAAAAGGGTTATCCGATGCGTGAGATCGGCAACGAGGCCGAGCTGATCGAGTTGCGCGCCGATCCCCGCTATCACCGGATGCTGGCGCGCCTCGAGCAGTGACCGCAGGCCCGGAGCCATCGCGCGGCGAACGGCCTTCAGCGCTGCACGAACGCGATCGGCGGCAACCCGCGCGCCGTCGCAGCGTTGCGATCCTCAGCCTCGCATCGAGGGAAGGACGACTTTACAGAACACGGGCCGGCTGTGGAGCCAATAGCGATCGTAATTCGCGAACAACGCAGCACTCTCGAATGTCCGCGCTCGCGGCCGAGCCGCAACGTGCGCGCGCAAGCTCGGTCAGCTGTGAGTCGATCTCGTCGCAAGACTGCCGGACGCCGCCACACTGCGCCAGGGCGTCCATCGCGCGCGCGTGGTCGGCCGACGACCGGTCGAATACGCGCCATCGCCATGCGGCGTCGGCGGGATCCGGTGAGTGGGGCGCCTGCATCGTGGGCGAATCCTATGCAAAGCGGCACCGGCGATCTGACGTTGCGGTGGAGATATGGATCATCGCTGGCCCTGATCCCTCGTCCGTTTGATCATCCCGGTCGCGCCCATCACCATAGGCAAAATGAGATGTGATGTGCGGGTGTCTGCGTCTGATCAATAGAACGGAAATCGGCCGCGTGTTTGTTCCTCTGGAAGCTACTGTCAACAAATTGAAGATGAGCTAGAGCGTTGCGCCGCGTAGGCTAGCGGGACGAGATATCCCGCAATCAATCACTCGGAACGGAGCGCATGCAGGACATCGACGCGCGACGCTCGCGCGGCGGGCATGAGCGACGCCAGGATCGCCGCAGCAACGAGGACAGCGGCCGCGCCGGCGAGCGCCGCGGCGCCCGGCAGCCGCACGTTTTCGAGATGGCTCGCGGCCACCCCCGCAAACGCATAGCCGCCAACGACGCCGGCGGCGAGCCCGGCGGCGACGATCGACGCTCCCTCACAGAGCACGCGGACCAGCAGGTGCTGCGGTGTGGAGCCGATTGCCAGCCGCACGCCGAACTCGCGAGTGCGCGCGCTCACGCCAAAGGCGAGCACGCCCGCCACGCCGACGACCGCGATCAACAGCGCGATGCCGGCAAATCCCGAAAACACGAACGCGTTCAGGCGCTCCGGCGCCAGCACTTCTGCGCGCACGTCCTCGAGCGTCGCCGGCCGCTCGATCGGCTGGTTCGCGGACATGCCATGAACGATTCGCGTGATCGGCTGCACCAGCGTGTACGGATCGCCGGCCGCGTGCACGAACAAACGGCCGGCAACACCGATCTGCCATGCCGGGTGATAGAGCGTGAGCGCCGGTCCGCGCACGATGTTCTCGTCGTCCACGTCCGCCACGATGCCGACGATGCGGCGTCGCGGCGCTTGCTTGAAGTACGGATCGGTCCACCAGACTTCGCGATTGAGGGCTTCGCCGTTGGGGAAGAGGCGCTGTGCCACGCTCTCGCTCACGATCACGACCGGCTCGCCGCCGCGTCGATCGTCGGCGGTGAAATCGCGTCCGGCGATGATCGGGACGCCAAGGACGCTGAAGAAGTTGGGAGCCACCACGCGCAACCGAGCGTGGGGGTTCTCTTCGCCGTCGGCGGGTGTGTAGCCTTCGCCGGTAAACTGGAAGCCTGCACCGAGCCGTCCAGCATCTCTCCACGGCACGAAGCTTCCGAGCGCAACGCCGTCCACTCCCGGCAGCTCGCCGATGCGCCGTGCCACTTCCTGATAGAAGTTGACCTCCTGATCGGTGCCGACGCCGAGCGACGGCGTTGGCAAATCGATGGCCAGGACCTGACGCATGTTGTAGCCGGTGTGCGCTGTCTGTAGCGCGATGAGCGCCGACAGCAGCGTGGCGGCGCCGGCGAGCAGCACAAACGAAAAAGCGATCTGCGCGGTTGCGAAAACACGCAGGCGGCGGCTCGTGGCCGGCGTGATTCGCAGGCTTCCGCTCGTCAACCCGAGTCCGGTTGGCGCGTGCGCCGACGGCAGGCGCGGCACATAGGCGAGCACGATTGCGGCGGTGATCGCCAGAGCCGCTCCCACCCAGAGCAGGCTGGCATCGACCGTGACCTCGAGTGCGCGCACCGAGAATCGTGCGGCGAAGCGCGAGACAACGGCGACAAATGGCCGCGCCAGCACGACGCCGAGGAGCGCGCCGGCGCCGCAGAGCACGAGGCTTTCGGCGAGCAGGGTCCGCCGCAGCGCCCGATGGCTCGCGCCCAGCGCCGCACGCACGGCCAGCTCGCCCTCGCGGCGCAGCGAGCGGGCGAGGATCAGGTTGGCGACGTTCGAGCAGGCGATGACGAACACGATGGCGGCGGCCGCGAGCAGCACGAGCAGGATCGTTCGTGCCGGCGCCGCGATCTGGTCGCGCAGCGGCATGACGCTCAGCCGCATGTCGGCCTTGGCGGAGTAGGACTCGGGATGCTCGCGAATCATCGCGGCATGCGCCGCCATCAGGTCCGTGCGTGCCGCCTCCACGGTGGCGCCCGGAGCCAGCCGGCCGAACAGCTCAGTCATCCGATGCGTCCGCCCGGTGACCATCGTCGCGCCGAGGTGATGCGGGCTCGTGACCACGTTGGCGATGATCTCGGTGTCGGCCGGATACGGGATGGAGGGTTCGAGCACGCCGACCACGGTGGCGGTGCGCGGCCCAAGGCGGATCGTCTTGCCGATCACTCCCTGATCGCTGTTGAGCGAGGCCGCCCAGAAGCGATGTGTGAGCACCGCGGCGCCAGCCGCATCAGGGCCATCGTCCCGGGCGTCGAGCAGCCGGCCGAGGACGGGGCGCAGCCCCATCACGTCGAAGTACGAGCCGCCGACCACGCCGGCGCGGACGACGCGCGGCTCGCCAAGGCCGACCATCGTGAACTCGATCGTCGAGAAGTCGCCGAAGGCCGCGATGGTCGTGGCGCGCGCTTTGAAATCGTCGAGCTCCGGCACTGAGAACGTCATGTTCTCGGCGCCGAGGCCAGGCGCGTGCTGGCGGATGTAGATCAACCGATCCTCGCCGCGATTGACCAGCGGGCGCAGCAGGACGCCGCGCACCACGCTGAAGATCGCGGCGTTGGCGCCGATGCCCAGCGCGAGCGTCACCACGACGGTGGCGGCAAGGCCTTTGGCGCGGAGCAGCGCGCGCAGCCCGACGCGCAGATCCTGGCCGAGCGCTTCAGCGGCGTCGAACCAGCGGCTGTACCAGACTCGTCGCATCGCCTCGCGCGCATGCGGAATGTAGCCGAATTCCCGCAGCGCCGCGAGGCGCGCGGCCTCCGGATCCTCGCCGCGCTCGATCCGGTCCTTGATGCTCAACGCCAGATGGCCGCGGATCTCGTCGTCGAGATCGCGTTCGTCGGGGCGCATGGGCTCAATCCTCGCTCGCCGGCGCGGGATTCATGATGCGTCCGATCGCCGCCACGAGCTGCGACCAGCGATCGCGCTCGCGCAGCAGTTGCGCCTTGCCGGCGGCGGTCAGCCGGTAGTACTTCGCCCGCTGGTTGGCGTCGCTTACGCCCCACTCGGATTTGAGCCAGCCCCGCTTCTCGAGCCGGTGCAGCGCGGGGTAGAGCGAGCCGGTCTCGACCCTGAGCAGGTCGTCGGACTGCTGGCGGATTGCCTGGCCAATGCCGTGGCCGTGCTGCGGCCCCCATTGCAAGGTGCGCAGAATGAGCATGTCGAGGGTCCCCTGGAGCAGCTCCAGGTGCTGGTCGTCGGGAGTCTTGGCCATAGCTGTAGGCAGTCTACGTCCATAGACGTAGATTGTCTACAGCTTGTTCCGTGCCGCCGCTGCCGCGCGCCGAACGACCGATGAATTGTCCGGTCGAGGTTCGGTCGACGCTCCCTCACGCACCTACAGCTCTCCGCACCGTTTTTACAAACAGATCGAATCTCTCAGTCGGATGCTCCCGCCCCTTCTTCGTCAACGACTCGAACATCGTCTCGCGCACGGCCCGTGACAGCTCCAGCTGCACCCCCGCACCAGATGTGCCGCGATTGCAGATGTTCCGCTTGTCGCGACCCTGCAGGTTCGGATCCTCATGTTCGCGCACGTCAAAGCCCTGGAGGGTCAACGCGGCACCAATCTGGGCACCCAAATCGCAATCCAGGCCGCCCAGGAACACGCCTGCACCTTCGTCTTCGCCGTGCAGCGTGATGACCGCAGAGGTGTGACCCAGCACGGTGAGGCACATGAGCTCGTCGAATTGCGTGCTGGTGATGTGCAGGTCCGCATTGCCGCGCGCTTTCAGCCCCTCGAACGCGTAAGGAAAACGTCTCGCCGGCAATCGCGTCAGCGATTTCCGATGTTCCCGGCTCGATGCCGCCGCCGTGCGGCGCGATGAGGGCGAAGGCTGGCCGGGCTCGCCGGACCAGCACCTGATAATCGATCCCGGAGCGCTCGTTCTGTGCCAGCGTGGCGAAGTCCGGATACTTGTCGGGCATGACGACCGCGCCTCCCTCCGCGACGGCTCCGTCGGTCCGCTCGGGCCGCTGGAGACCGGGGGCTCGCCGGCGCGAACCGCCCACGATCGACAGTGTAGTTCGACTCCGCATAACATCTGCCGCATGCCGTCACGTCAGCTCCTCGCGACTGTGGTCGGGTTGGTCGGAATGTGCGCCTGCGCGACGCCGGTACCTCCGGCCGACCCTCGACGGTTCGTGCTCATCGAGGCCACTATCCCCCAAATGCGCGAAGCGATGGAGCAAGGCCGGCTCACGTCGCACCAGCTGGTCGAGATGTATCTTGCCAGGCTTGGGATGTACCAGCAGACGTTGAAGGCCGCGATCTACGTCAATGCGAATGCGTTGAAGGAGGCCGACGAGCGCGATCGCGAGCGTGCCGCCGGCCGCGTGCGCGGACCGCTGCACGGGATTCCGATCGCGCTCAAAGACAACATCCACACCACGACCATGCCGACGTCGGGGGGCGCGCTCGCGTTCGACGGCTTCATCCCGCCCTATGAAGCGACGCTGACGACGAACCTGACCAAAGCCGGCGCGATCATCATCGCCAAGGCCGGGTTGTCCGAACTGGCCGGGTACGTGGCCGGCGCCCCGACCCCGGCGCCCGGCGACTACAACGCGGTCGGCGGTCAGGGCTACAACCCGTACGACCCGCGGCGCGATCCCCGGCCCGACACCGCGGATGGCCGCCCCGCGTTGAACACCGGTGGATCGAGCTCCGGTATCGGCACGGCCGCCAACCTGTGGGCGGCAAGCATCGGCACGGAAACATCCGGCTCGATCCTTGGTCCGTCGAATCAAACCATGCTCGTGGCGGTGAAGCCCACCGTCGGCCGCGTGAGCCGCTGGGGCGTCATTCCAATCACGGCCGATCAGGACACCGCCGGCCCGATGGCCAGGACAGTGACCGATGCCGCGATTCTTCTCGGCGCGCTCGAGGGCACCGCCCTCGATCCCCACGACGAGACGACGTCGCGCTGCACGCCGCCGCCGGGCAACGACTACACGCCGTTTCTCAAGACCGACGCGCTGCGCGGCGCGCGCATCGGTATTCCGCGCGCGTTCTATTACGACCATGTGACGCCGCCGTTTGCCAAGGAGCCACGCGGCGGGCTCAATCCGGCGCAGGCGAAGGCGATGGCCGAGGCCATAGCCGTGCTGAAACAGCAGGGCGCGGTGATCGTCGATCCCGCCGACATCGCGAGCGTGCTGGAGACCGATCCGTCGAAGACGATCGTCGACTGGAGCTACTGTGGCGCCGCAACCGATGTCCGCGGCAAAGACGCACAGTGCACCATCGTCGTCAAGTACGGGATGAAGCGCGATTTCAACAAGTGGCTGGCGACGCTTGGTCCGACCGCGCCGGTCAAGACGCTCACCGAGCTGCGAGAGTGGAATGTTGCGCATCAGAAGGAAGGCGCGGTCAAGTACGGCCAGTCGCGGCTCGACATCTCCGACGAGGTCGATCTCGAGAAGGATCGTCCGCGCTACGAGGCCGACAAAGCGAGAGACCTGCTCGTGTCCACGACCAACGGCATCGACGCGGTGCTGCAGCAACACAAGCTCGACGCACTCCTCTTTCCCGGCTCGAGCGGCTCAGGCATCGCCGCGCGTCCCGGTTATCCCAGCGTGATCGTGCCGTTTGCGTTGCTGCCCAACGAGCCGACGCCGCCATTCCCGGTCGGCTTCGACGCCAAGCCGGGGCCCTACGGCGTGAGCTTCAGTGGTGGCGCGTGCAGCGAGCCGCGGCTGCTGGCGCTGGCCTATGCATTCGAGCAGGCGACGAAACGTCGCGTGCCGCCGCCCGCGACGCCCTGAGGAGGTGTTGAAAATGAAGCGCAGAGAGTTCATCGCCGCGCTGGCGGCGTCGCCGGCCGCCCCGCTCGCCGAGACCGCACAGGAGCGCTCGCCGGCTGCGCCGGCGACATCCGCCAAGCCTGTCACGATCACGCTGCTCGGCACCGGAACACCGGCGCCGTCGCTGACACGGCAAAGCTCTGGCTATCTGATCGAGGTCGGCGACGATCTCATCGTGTGGGACCACGGACCGGGCGCGCATCAACGCCTGATCGAAAGCGGACATCGTTCGACGGAGACGACCCACGCGTTCTTCACCCATCTCCACTATGACCACTGTATGGACTACGGGCGTCTGGTGCTTCAGCGATGGGACCAGGGCGCCGATCGGATTTCCGATTTGAACGTGTACGGACCGCCGCCGCTCGCGCGGATGACGCGAGCAGCTCTTCGGCGCCGACGGTGTCTATGGTCCCGACATCCGCGCGCGCGTCGAGCACCGAAGCAGCCTCGACGTGTTCGAAGCGCGCGGCGGGAAACTGCCACGCCGGCGGCCGGCGCCTCGGGTCACGGAGATTCACGCCGGGTCGGTCATCGAAGGCAATGGATGGAAAGTGACGGTCGGGTACGCGCAGCACGTCCAGCCGTATCTCGAATGCCTCGCCCTTCGGCTCGATACCAAGGAAGGCTCGATCTGTTACACCGGCGACAGCGGCTCCAGCGACAGCATCGTGGAA
Source organism: uncultured Acidobacteriota bacterium (assembly GCA_963807105.1). Taxonomy (GTDB): domain Bacteria; phylum Acidobacteriota; class Vicinamibacteria; order Vicinamibacterales; family UBA2999; genus DASPWV01. The sequence continues at coordinate 288,538 of CAWEAM010000010.1, forward strand.
CTGGCCAAGGGCTGTGACCTTCTCATTCACATGAATCACTATTTCAGCGGCACGGAACCGACGCCTGCATACCGAGCGGCTTGCGGGAACCATCGCGACAACGCCGCGATCGCCAAACGAGCCGGCGTCAAAGACGCTGGTGCTCACGCACCTGCTCGCCCAGATCGACGTGCCCGGCATCCGGGAGCAGATCGTCCACGAGATTCAGGAAGTATTCGAAGGCAAGGTGATCTGGGGCGAGGACCTGATGCGTCTGGGGTTGTCCGGATCTCGCATCGCGAACATCGAACCTCGCCCGAGTTGACGTGGTCGATCGAGGAGACTGTGATGACCTGTATCTGTGGCCCGTGCGATGATCGCCGCCGGGTGGTTCGCCGCGGGTGTCGCGTCCCAGGCGCCAGTAGACTTCTCCGGGCGATGGACGGTTGAACCGTCAGCCGAGCAGGCGGCAGCACCGACCGCGCCCTCGGTGCGCGGTGATATGGGCAGCGGCTGGGGGACGACGATCACCATCGCTCAGGACGACGAAACAACTGGTGGTCGAGTCGGTCGGTCTACTCGCGCTACGATCTGCAGCCGCAGCCGCGTTTCGTATATGCGCTCGACGGTTCCGAAACACGAAACACGCTGATGACTCGGCCGTGGCCCTCAAGTACAAGCGTCGCGGGCGCGCTGGGACGGCGCGGAGTCTCAGCATCACGACGGTCCACACCTTCGTCGGATCCGGCTTCCGGCAAGCCCCTGACCGCCGAGGTCACGCAAATGCTTTCGCTCGAATCGCCGTCCACGCTGGTCGATCGAGGCGACGCGCAGCGGCGCGCTCGTCGGCAGAGACCACCCGTCCACGACGAGAACGGTATACACGGAAGCAGCTAAGCTCAGTTGCGCGAGGTCGGGGACGTACGGATCGCGCGCGTTCATCGGAACGTGCGGATGGCGTTCAGTGCTGGCCTCGAAGTCGGCGACAATTTTGTCGATCACGCTCGCCACCCAGGGATTGGCGTCCTTGATGTCGGTTTCCTCCTTCGGATCGGAGAGCAGGTTGAAGAGCCGCATCAGCGGCGGTACGGCGGGTGCTCCTGCCTCGGGCGTGAACGCGTAGTGCAGCTTCCAGTCGCGCCATTTCACGGCGCGAAGCTGCGTGTTCGTGTAGAAGATGACGTGCTCGCGGCTGGACGTCGGCCTGTTTGCCCTCGAGAAACGGCAACTGGTTGACGCCGTCGATCGCGCGATCCTTCGGGACGATGTCGGCGCCGACGGCGGCGGCCAGCGTCGGGAATAGGTCGATTTCGTGGACGATCTCGTTCGACACGCGCCCGGCGGGAATGCGGCCCGGGCCAGCGAATGATGCACGGCGTGCGGATGCCGCCTTCCATCACGCTGTTGTAGAACCCAGACCAGGGCCCGGAGATCCGCGCCACGGGCGGCGCTGCTCGGGGCCGTTGTCGGTGCACCACAGCACGATCGTGTTGTTCGTGATCCGCAGCTCGGTCGATGGCGTCGAGCACGCGGCCGACGTTGGCATCCATTTCCGCCATCGCGTCGCCGACGTCGCCCGCGCCGGTTTTGCCCGCAAACTCTGGATGCGCCAGCGTCGGGAAGTGGATCTGCGTCATCGGGTAGTAGAAGAAGAACGGCCGGCGTTCGCGCGTGTTGCGCTCCATGAACGCGATGCCTCGTTCGAGCGACTTCGCGATCGACGGTGCGGCGCGTATCCAGGTCGAACGGCTTCACGTTGCGCGCGGGCTGCCCCGGTCCTGCCTTCCCAGATGAATGACGTGCCCGGCGTCTTCTGTCCCTGCGCGATCGTCGTCTGCGCTTCGTTGCTCGTGCGCGGGATGCCGTAGTACTCGTCGAAGCCCTGCTGTGAAGGCTCGCGCCCTTCGGGCTGGTCGCCGCCGAGATGCCACTTGCCAAAAAGCGCCGTGGCGTAGCCAACCGACTTCAACGCCTCTGCGAGCGTCACTTCCCACAACGTGATGCCGCCGGCCTGCGTGGCGCCGGTTCGAATGGCGTAACGGCCGGTCATCAGCGCCGCGCGCGACACGGTGCACGAGAATTCGACGTTGAAGTTGTTCAGCCGAATGCCTTCGGCGGCCATCTGGTCGATGCGCGGCGTCAGTGCTCCGCGCACGCTGCCGTAGGCGCCCACCTCGCCCCAGCCCAGGTTGTCGGGGAAGATCAAGACGATATTGGGGCGCAGCGGCTGTGCGCAGACAGTGGCGGGGCGCGTTCCGGCCGCGTCAGTGAGCACGAGTCCCAGGGACACGGCAACGGTGGTGAGCCAGGCAGGTCGTGTCACGAACCGCTCCTTCTTTGCCGGCATTCTATGCGAGGTAGTGGTTCACCAGCGGAAGCCGCCGCGGCCAGTAGATAGCGGGGGCTGCACGGAATCGGTCGAACGTGGATTACCCTCTCCTGATGAAGACGACCGACCGCATCCGCGCCGCCAACGGCGCCCTTCTGCTGGCGCTGACACTGCTCGCGCCAGTCGCGTCGGCGCAGCAACAGCCGCCAGCCGGCGCGGCCGCGCCCCCGAGCCCTCCGCTCGTGCGCGAAGCCGCCACTGTCAAGCTCACCGATCATGTGTGGGCGATCCCCGATTTCAACGTCGGACTCGTTCCCAATGTCGGCCTGATCGTTGGCAGCAAGGCAATCCTCGTGGTCGATACCGGGCTGGGGCCGCGTAATGGTGACGCCATCGTGCGTGAGATGAAGAAGCTGGGCGCCAAGGCCGACGTCTACGTCGTGACCACGCACTACCATCCCGAGCATTCGCTCGGCGCCTCGGCTTTCAAAGGTGCGAAGCTGGTGATGACACGCGTGCAGCAACAGGAGATGGTCGAGCAAGGCAAGCAGATTCAGGACACGTTCGCCAAGCGATCGCCGCTTCACGCGGAATTGCTCAATGGCGTCCCATACCCGACGCCGGACGTCCTCTTCGACCGCGAGCACCGCCTCGATCTCGGCGGCGTGCACGTGCGCCTGATGTGGCGGGGGCCGGCGGTCATGCACACACGCGGCGACACGACGATCTTCGTCGAAGAGGATCGCGTTCTTTTCACCGGCGACGTCGTCATGAGTCAGCGCTTTCTCGCCGCGCAGAACGATTCCAGCATCACCACGTGGCTGGCCACGCTCGACGAGCTCGCGTCGCTGAAGCCGGCGCAGGTGGTGCCGAGTCACGGAAAGATCGGCGATGCGACGCTCATCGCGCGCGACCGTGCGTTTCTACAGGCGGTCCAGGATCGTGTCGCCGAGCTGAAACGCGGCGGCAAAGCCATCGACGACGCGGTTGCGGCGGTCGTGGCGGAGATCGCGCCGAAGTATCCCGAGTGGGGAAACCCGTCAGGTGCCGCTGCGGTCGCTCGCGCGGCGTACAACGAAGCGCGCTAGGCCTACGCCGCGAAGTGTAGACGTCTGATCGCTGGCCCGCTAGGCCGTGGCGATGGCCGCAGGCGCGATGTTCGCGTTCAATCGGAAGAAGTTGTCCGGATCGAATGTCGACTTGATCCGCCGCAGACGCTCCATGTTCTTGCCATACGCCGTAGACGCGAGGGCGCCCGCACTCTCGTCGGCCTGACCGGTGAAGTTCGTATACGTCGTGCCTGTGGAGTACGGCGCGATCTGCGCGAAGCTCTCGCGCACCCAGGCAATGTTCTTTGCGTTGTCCTTCGGATTCTCCCAGTTCCCGTCGACCGACGACATCCACGGCGCGGAACGCTCCGCATAGGCGGTGTCGGTCGCGCCGATGCGATTGATGGCGCCTCCCATCTGGAACGTGACGACAAGGGTAACAGGCGACGGCCGCTGGTTCGCCCTGGCCGCAATCACATCAATCGCGCCGTCCGGCAACGACGCGAGGTTCTGCGCTTTCCAGTAACTCTGGAGCTTGCCCATCGGGAAGAGCGCATCGAACGCCGTCTGCACCGCGTTGAAGGGCATCGGCTGCGAGATGTCGGCCAGCGGCGTGCCCAATTCGCGCAACGGCTGCATGACTTTCATGCCCTCCTCCACCGGCCCGACGTACACACCGCCGACGACGAGGCACGCCTGGTTGTGAATCGGCGGCGGCAGCGTCGGCGCGGCAGGCATTGTGATGGCAAGGGCCACCGACGTCACCTCGTCGGGTGCGCCCAGGCAGTAGTCGCGCCAGAGCGGCAGAATCTTCGCCGCGTCCGCCACCCGGTAGAAGACACCGGCAAATGCCACGATTGGACCGAGCGGGTGCGTCTCGAACTCGAACGACGTCACGACGCCGAAGTTTCCGCCGCCGCCACGCAGCGCCCAGAACAAGTCGGGTTCCGATATCGCCGAGGCAGTCCGGACGGAGCCGTCGGCGCAGACGATGCGGGCCGAGCGGAGACTGTCGATCGTCAGTCCGTATTTCCGGCGGACCCATCCTTCTCCGCCGCCGAGCGTGAGCCCGGCAACGCCCGTCTCCGACACGACGCCACCGGGCACGATGAGACCGAAGGCCTGCGTCTCGCAATCGACATCACCCCACACCGCGCCGCCCTGGACTCGCGAGATGCGCGACACCGGATCGACATCAACGCCGCGCATGCGCGTGAGATCGATGACAACGCCGCTGTCACAGCTCGAGAGGCCGGCCACGGAGTGGCCCCCGCCCCTGACGGCCACCAGCAGATTGCGCTGCCGCGCGAACGTGATGGCATCGACGACGTCGGCCGTTCCCGTGCACCGGACGATGATCGCCGGGCGACGCTGATGCATCGCGTTGTAGATCGGCCTCTCGCCGTACCTCGGATCGTCCGGCTTCAGGACATCGCCGCGGATCGACGCCGCGAGCTGGTCGAGTTCCGATTCGTCGACCCTGGTCTTTCCGCCGTCAACTGTCGCAATTGAAACTGCCACGGCGCCCTCCCACCACGCGACATCGCATTCGCGGTAGCGGAATTATAGTCGCGTGCACGAGTCGCTGAACGACGTCAGGGCATCTCCTGGGGTGCACGAATTGGCTGCTGAAATTTTGGAGGACTGTCTCGAAGCCCGGCTCGCAGAAGCGTCGCCGACGCGTAGACGACGACGACCAGAACGAGCCAGCGGAGCGCCTCGAGCGGTAGTGACTGCACGAGCCAGGCAGCCACGATCACTCCGGGGATTCCGCCGAGCGTCAATCCCAGCGCCGCCCGCCAGTGGAACCGCCCGGCGCCGACGAATCGAACACCGGCAATCGTCGCCACGAACGCGCCCGACCCCATCATGATCGGAAATGCCGCGCGTGGGTCCATCCCGAGAAGGCTGAACACGATCAGGCTCGGCGCGTAGTTGCCAATGCCGAGCGTCAGAAGCGCACCGAGCATGAAATTGACGACGATCGCGAGCGCGAAGGCACCCGGCGTCAGAGCGAGCGCGGCGCCGCCGGCCGGGACCTGCCCGAGCATCCCGAGCATCATGAAGATGGCTGCGATCAGCAGCGCGCAACCCATCCCGAGCTGTACGGCCCGGCGCGAAAGGGAGGCGACGACCCCAGCGCCAATCCACCCGCCCGCTACGCAAGCGACGATCAACGCCGTCATCTGCCAGGGATCGACGGCGATGGCGCTGACGAAGAACAGTGACTGCGTGACCACTGGGAGCGCATGACCGATGATGAGCGTGCCCGGAATCACTTCGTCGGGAACCAGTCGAAGAAGCCGGAAGACAGCGGTCGTGGTCGCGAACGAGCCGATACCGAGCGTGTCGAAGAAATTGGTGACGAACCCAATCGCCAATTCGACGATCGTGGGAGTGGAGGTGTCTCGGGTCGATCTCGGGACGTTCCTCGTTGCCGCTCTCCAGCGGATGGCGAGCAGCAGACCACACGCGATGAGCGCGCCGAGCAGCAGCGATACGAGGGTCACGTGGTGACGCTATAGTAGGCGCGATCGTTGTCGCAAGGAGCCGTCATGATCGATCGCGACGACAGTTTCGAGCTTTACGATTTGCGCGTGGAGGTGGTGCCCACCGAACGCCCCATGGTCTGCGGTCACCGCGCGGGTGATTGGCTGGAGGTGCGCGGTGAGGACCTCACGCTCCCTGCCGGTCAGCCGTTCTCCCTCTACGCGCTGGCGGCGCTGCTGCCCATCCTGCCAGCGAAGCAGCGCCGTACGCACCCGAACGACTGGGTGACCACCGACGCCGAGATTGCTTGTCCCGATCCCAACTGCGGCGGGCGGTTCCGCATTACCCGTATTGGCACGCGCACGTTTCACCATCGTGACGTGACGGCGGTGCCGTTGCCGGAATGATTCTGGAGGTTCCGCGCGCTCGGCTGGCGAGCGGCTATACGATCTCGCGATTGCTGAAAGGCGGCTGGCAGCTCGCCGGCGGTCACGGGCGAGTCGATGCGGCCGCGGCGCTCGCGGACATGGATCGGTTCGTCGACGCCGGCATCGACACCTTCGACTGCGCCGACATCTACACCGGCGTGGAGACGCTGATCGGTGAGTGCTTGAAGCGGCGTCGTGCGCGCGGCGACGCCCGGCCGGTGCAGGTGCACACGAAGTACGTGCCGGACCTCGATCGGCTGTCCACGCATTCGCGCGCCGACGTCACGCGCGGCATCGACCGCTCGTTATCCCGTCTCGGCCTCGACGCTCTCGATCTGGTGCAGCTTCACTGGTGGGACTACGAGGTGCCGGGGTACGTGGAAGCCGCTGCGTGGCTCGACGATCTGCGCCGTGCGGGCAAGGTCCGGCACATCGGGCTCACGAATTTCGATCGCCAACGGCTCGCGGAGATCGTTGCGGCCGGCATTCCCGTCGTCTCGCATCAGGTACAGTACCTCGGTGCTCGACCGGCGGCCGGCGGAGGGAATGGCCGCGTTCTGCGCCGAGCACGGCATTGCGCTCCTCTGTTACGGCACGCTGGCTGGCGGGTTCCTTTCGGAGCGTTACTCAGGATGCGCGGAGCCGCCACCGCCGCTCGAGAATCGATCGCTCGTGAAGTACCGGCTCATCATCGACGAGTTCGGCGGCTGGGATCGCTTTCAACAGATGATGGCCACGCTCAAAGGGATTGCGACACGTCGCGGTGTCGGTATCGCCGCAGTGGCAATCAAGTGGGTGCTCGACCAACCTGGGGTGTCAGGCGTGATCGTCGGTGCCCGTCACGCGCGACATCTCGATCAGGTCATCCAGCCGTGCTCCCTCGCGCTCGACGCCGGGGACCGCGCCGCGATCGCACGCGTGCACGCCGAGTCTCTCGGTCCGAGCGGCGAAGTCTACGCGCTGGAGCGCGTCAAGGGTGGCCCGCATGCCTCTGTGATGCAATACACGCTCAATCGTGAGCCCAGGCACAGCGGAGGCGAATGACGAGCCGCGAGGCGCGGCTCGCCGCGAGAAACCCGGTCGGCGCGCCGAGCAACCTGCGCGACAGCCGGTCCGCTCCAGCCGTTCCCTCGAGGACACTCCGCTAGGACCGAAACCGCACACGCGGAGTGTCCCCGTTGCGACGGCCGTGGGGCAGGTTTGTCTGCCGTTTTGCGCACGCCTTGCCTCCAGGGTTTTCGCATCGAGCCACGCCCATCGCGCTCCGCGGCCGCTCGCTGGTGTGCTTCCTCCGCAACCGCCGCCTCGATCAGCCCGCGAGGCGTGGCGGCTGCGACCCGACGACGTGGGGTGTAAGATCCGCGACGGAGCCGCTCATGGATCGAATTTCTCGTCGGGTGTTTCTCACCACTTCGGGGGCAGCGGCCGGTGGCGTCCTGACCGCTACAGACGCCGCATCGCAGGCCGCGCGCAGCCCTTCGTTGACTCTGGTGGGTGCCAACTACGTGCGCTTCATGCCCGTCGCCACCGGCGACGTGCGTCCGCGTGATCTCGCGTTGACGTGGGTGCGCGGCGACCGCAACGAAATGCTGCGCCGCGCCACGGACGATCCAACGGTTGATGGCGGCGAAACCTCGATGGCGCAACACGTCCAACGCCTCGACCGGGGCGAACGATCGCTCGTCGCGATTCCGATCTTTCCTCTGCGGAACTTCACGGCACGCGATCTCTATACGCGGAAGGGCACGCGAATTGCCCCCAATTCGCTGAGCGGACGCCGCATCGGCATCTACAACTGGGCGGCGAGCGGGGCGGTGTGGTATCGCCACCTGCTGCGACATCTGGGCAACGACACGAAGAAAGTGCAGTGGGTGGTCGGCGGCGTGGACGGTCCGGCAGCCGTCCGCCTTCCCGACCCGCCGCTTCCGTATGTCAAGCCGGCACCCGCGGACAAGTCGTTGAGCGCGATGCTGCTGGACGGAAGCATCGATGCGCTCTTCGGCCCGCTCCCGCCGAGCGCGTTCAATCCCGTCGATGGCCCGATCGTCCGAGCGTTTCCCGCCTTCCAGGCGATGGAACAGAAGTACTTCGCCGATACCGGCTGCTATCCGCCGCAGCACGTTATTGTCGTGCGCCGCGCGTCCTGGGATCGCGCGTCGTCTGTTGGACGACGCCTCGTCGATGCGTTCAATGAGAGCGAGGTGAGCTTCGAAGCGCTCCAGCGCCTTTATCCGTACAACTCACCCTGGCTCATCGAGGAGGTCGAGAACACGGCGCGGCTCCTGGGCTCGACCTATCACCAGCACGGCCTGGAGGCGAACCGGCGCGCGGTGGAAGTCTTCTGTCAGGCGGCCTTCGACGATGGGTTGACCAAAAACCGCGTCACAGTGGACGAGTTCTTCGCCGATTTTCTGCGCACGGCGCCGGCGTCGGCCTGATCGCACCGCGTTCGGGTAAACGCGCGTTTCGCGTCCACGCCGGAACACTCAGATGCGCGTCGCCGTAACCTCTCTCATGACCGTGCTGCGCGACATGCGGTTGGGCCTCCGTCAACTCGCGCGCCAGCCGGGCTTTGCCGCGGTCGCTATTCTCTCGCTCGCGCTTGGCATCGGCCTGAACACCACGCTGTTCTCAGTTGTCAACGCGGTGCTGCTCCGCGGCGGCCACATCGCGTCTGCCGACCGCCTGGTCGAGATCTACAGCAGCGCCACCGCGGATTTTGCCCAACTGACGACGTCGTATCCGGACTTCGTCGACATCAGCCGTGATGCCACAGCGCTTCAAGGCTTGGCGGCGCACAGCTATGTTCGCGGCATTCTCTCGTCGGCCGATCGTCCGACGCTCGTAACGGGCGAGGCGGTCACGGCGAATTACTTCGACGTTCTCGGTATTCGCGTTCCGCTCGGCCGGGGGTTCATGAACGCCGAAGCCGCAACGCCGGGTGGCGCGCCGGTCGTGGTGCTGAGTCACAGCGTGTGGCAGCAGCGGTTTGCGAGTCGCACCTCGATCGTCGGCGAGCGGGTCACACTGTCCAACCGGCAGTACACGGTCCTTGGTGTTGCGCCTGCAGGCTACGCTGGCACGATTCCAGGGATCGTGACCGACTTCTGGGTGCCGCTCACCATGGTCGAGAGCCTCGTGTTCTCCGGTGTGCAGTGGTCCTCCGACCAGGATCCCGGACGCACGCGGCTCGATCGCAGGGGCCGGCGCTGGCTGTTTCTCAAAGGGCGATTGGCCGAGGGACAGACGGTGGAAGGGGCGCGCGCACAGATTGAGACCATCTTCGCGCGGCTCGCAAAGGAGTACCCGGCCACCAACGAAAACGTGAAGGCGAGCGTCGTTCCGGTGGCGAGCATCCGGTTTCATCCGATGCTGGATGGCTACGTCAAGGCGGCGAGCGCGGGGTTGCTGGGCGCGGTCGCCCTCGTGCTGCTGATCGCGTGTGCCAACGTCGCCAATCTCCTGCTTGCGCGCGGCACGGCGCGGCGTCGCGAGCTGGCCATCCGCACGGCCGTGGGGGCCAGCCGGGCGACGCTCGTGCAGCAGCTTCTCGCCGAAGGCCTCGTCCTTGCCGCCGCCGGCGGCGCGCTCGGATTGCTGATGGCGTGGTGGGCAGGACGGGTGCTCACCGGTGTGGGTACGAACGTCTTTCCGATTCCCGTTCGTTTCGAGTTCGTGATCGATACACGCGTGCTTACGTTTGCGCTGCTTGCCTCGGTCGCGACTGCGCTGGGGTTCGGGCTGCTGCCGGCGCTCTCGTCATCGAAGCCGGAGCTCGTGCCGGCGTTGAAGGATCAGTCCGAAACCGAGCGCCGCCGACGCTTCTCTGTGCGCGACGTGCTCGTCGTGGGTCAGCTTGCGCTGTCGTTGGTCCTTCTGGCAAGTGGCGCCCTCCTGGCCCGTGGGCTGCTCGCCGCACAACACGTCGACCTCGGTTACGACCCGCGGACCATTGCCTCACTTTCGTTCAATCTTCAGATGAATGGCTACGACGCAGCAGCTGCAACCGCGTTGCGCGATCGCGCACTCGCCGCGCTCGCCGCGGTGCCTGGCGTGATCGCGGTGTCACACGCGTCGCGACTGCCGCTCTCGCCGGACATCAACATGAGCGGTGTGGCCATCGCCGGATATCACAACGCATCGGACGAGGAAACGCCGGTCGACACCGTGGCTGTCGGTCACGCCTATTTCGCCGCGGTCGGCGTGCCGATCGTCTCCGGACGGGCGTTTTCACCCGAGGATGTGCTGCAGCAGCGCCGCGTGGCCATTGTCAACGAGACCATGGCGCGAACGTTCTGGCCGAACGGCGATGCCATCGGCGGACGCATTCACACCAGCGGCCGCGACGCCGACCCTCACGAGGTGATCGGCATGGCGCGCGATCACAAAGTGCGGTCGGTCGGGGAGTCGCAACGGTCGTACCTGCATCTCCCTGACGGCGCGAGCCAACAGGTGGGTTTGCTGGTGCGCACCGCCTTGCCGGCCGACACCGTCCTCCCGGCGTTGCGCCAGGCGGTGCTGGCGCTCGAGCCCAGCATCGTGTTCACCGAAGACGTCAACGCCGCGGACGTTGCGGCGACCACGATGGCTCCCACACGGATTGGCGCACTCGTCGTCGGCGCGTTCGGCTTGCTCGCACTCGTGCTCGCCACGGTGGGACTGTACGGCGTCGTTTCCTATTCGGTGAGCCGCCGTACCCATGAAGTCGGCATCCGGCTGGCGGTTGGCGCCACGCCTGCCCAGGTCTTACGCCTGGTACTCTCGCAGGGCGTTCGCCTCGCGACCATCGGTCTGATTGTGGGCGCGGTCGGCGCGGCCGCAGTGGCGCGCCTCCTCGAGTCTCTTCTGTACGGTGTGAGTATGAGCGATCCGGTCGCGTTTGCCGGAGCGAGCACGCTGCTGCTGCTGGTCGCGGTCGTCGCCAACGTCGTGCCCGCGCGCGCGGCCTCGCGCGTCGATCCGCTGCGCGCGTTGCGAACGGAATGAAGAACACGCCATATCCTCGTCGACGCGGCGCGCGCGGAGCATTCGTCGGCCGTGGAGCTAGACCAGATTCCGCGCGCGGAGTCGGATCGTGAACCGTTCGCCGAACACTCGAACGGGTCGCGCCCCGACGAACCCGCACCGAACAGGCGTGAAGTAAGATCTCCGTCTCGTTCGGGCCACTTCCCGGACAGTGGAGCGTGACATGAAGCGGCTGGCCAACGGCTCCATTACTAGTCGAAGTACAACGTCGGCAACCTGCAACCGCGCGGCGCTCGTTTACCTTGTCCTCCTGACGGCGGCCGAGGTCGTTGCGCAGCCGCCCGTTGCTCCTCCTGACCAGTTCTTCGACTCGGGCGGCGTTCGCATCAGATATCTCGAACAGGGAAGCGGGCCGGCGATCGTGCTGATGCACAGTTATACCGGCACCCTCGATCGTCATTTCGTCGCCAACGGCGTCTTCGCGAACCTCGCGAAGGATCACCGCGTCATCGCCTTCGACCTGCGCGGTCATGGCAAGAGCGACAAGCCGCACGACCCGGCCGCGTACGGCGAGGTGATGGCGGGCGACGCGGTGCGCCTGCTCGATCACCTGAAGATCCAGCGCGCGCACGTGATCGGGTATCGCTGGGCGCGATGATTGCCGGTCGGCTGGCCACGATGCATCCCGAGCGGCTGCTCAGCGTCGCCTACGTGGGCCAGACGCCGATGCGCGAGCTCACACCCGAGTTCACGAAGTTCGCTGAAGAGTCCGTGAAAGAGCTGGAAGGCGACATGCCGTTCCGATCGCTGGCGCTCGTGTTGCAGCCGCCGGGAGCGAAGCCGCCGAGCGACGACGAGATCCGCAAGATGGTTGCGCCGCTCGCGGCGGCGAACGATGTGAAGGCTCTGGCGGCGTTGTGGCGCGGGTATCGCACGTTGCTCACGCCGGACCGGGAGCTGGCCGGCGCCCGGGTGCCCATGATCGTCCTGATCGGCAGCGAAGATGGAAGCGCGTCGAATGTTCCAGCACTGGCCAAGGCGCATCCGCAGATCCGGACAGTCGTGGTCGAGGGCGCCCAGCACGGCGGCGAGCAGGGCGTGATGCGGCGGCCGGAGTTCATGGTGGCGCTTCGAGAGTTTCTCGCCGCCGCGCAGAAGCTCGCAGCAGGCTGGTGACGCCGTATCGGAGTTGCCCGTGAGACGTCGCATCTCCCATTCCTCTCCTCCTCGAGTGGTGGGCTTGTCAGTCGCGCGCGGCCTTGAACGCTGGATCGGTTCTGAGCGCGTCGAGCGATTTCGTGCGCTCTATGTCGTCGCGGGTGATGCCGCGCCCTAGCGCCGCGGCCACTTTTTCCAGCGCGAGCGATCGGTTGCCCAGGTGCTCGTGGATTTGCGCCGAGAGCAGGAAGATGCGTCCGTCTTTCGGCGCCAGGGCCTCGGCCTGGCCAATGAGCGACCGGGCCTCGTCCACTCGATCAAGGTGCGCGTAGCAGTCGGCGAGGTCGGCCAGCACCACCGGCTGCCGCGGGTTGACCTTTCGCTCGTCCTCCGCCAGTTCGGCAGCACGGGCGAACGCTCGTCGCGCCTTGTCGGCGCTATTCGGCGTAAACAGGTACGCCGAGCCGAGGTTCCGCCAGATCCGATAGTCCTGAGCGCGAGTCTCAGTAGCGCGTTCGAATGCGCGCGCCGCGTCCGCGTGTCGACTCTGCAGGAAATAGATCGTTCCCAGGTTTGAAAGGGCGGCGGTCGTGGGGTTGAGGGCGACGGCTTTCTCCAGTGCGGCGATCGCCTCGGGATAGCGTCGGAGCTGGGCGTAGGTGCCCCCCAGGTTGCTATAGCCGCGCGCGTTGTCGGGGGTCAACGCAACGACCTGCTCGAACTGGACGGCCGCATTCGCGAAGTTCCGGCGCCGGCTGAAGAACGCCCCGAGCTGGTTGTACGCGGCCCAGTCACCCGGTCGCGCATGAATCGCGCGCAAGAACGTGCTCTCGGCTTTGTCCGCGGCGCTCAGCGACTCGTATGCGCGCCCCAGTTCGCGATAGGCGTCGGCGTTGGTCGGGTCCTCGGCCAGTACGGCCTCGAGCGCAGCCGTCGCCTCCTCGTACCGCCCCGTTCCCGTGGCGATCATCGCGAGCGTGATGCGTCCCTTTGTGAGCCTCGGGCTCAACTCGATGGCCTTCGCGCCGGCCGCCCTTGCCCGGTCCACCCAGGTCGAGTCACGCGTCACTTCGTACTTCCTCCAGGATGCTTCTGCCAGTCCCGCATGGGCGAGCGCGAACTCGCCGTCCAGAGCAAGAGCTCGCTCGAGGAGGCCCAGAGCGGCGTCGATGTTCTCGGGCCGTTCGTACCGCTGCAGATACGCGCGACTCTGCAAGTAGAACTCGTAAGCTCCCGGCGCACTCGTTCCGCCCGCCGACACCAACGTGCGGGCGTCCGGACCGACATCCACGCCGAGCAGCCTCGCCACGCGCAGCACGACCTCGTCCTGCAGTACGGAGACGTCGTGCAGCGTGGCGTCGACCGTCTCTGCGCTCACCAATCGCTGGGTCAACGGGTCTACCACGTTCAGCGTCATCCGCAGCCGATCGCCCACCCGCTGAACGCTGCCGGTGACGACGAGATCGACGCCGAAGGCGCGATACGCATCACGCGCGGACGTGACCTGCTCGCGTCTCACTTCGGTGGCCGGCACCACTCGGAGGGATCCCGAGAACCGTTCGAGCTCGATCAGCCGCGTGGTCAGTACCTCGGCGAGGCCATCGCTGAGCAGCCGGGTTTCCGCCTCGTCGCCAATGGGCGTCAGCGGCAGCACCGCGATCTGCCTGGGGGCCGAGGCCGTCTGCGGAGCGCCGGACCACCACCATCCGAGCCCGCCGCCGATCGCAAGTGCCGCGAGGACGATGCTCGCGACCGCCCATGGGATTCGGAAGGGACGTCTTACACGCGGGACAGGCGCGAGCGTGCGCCCGCTCTTCAAGTGGTCGGCGATGTTGTGCAGCGTGAGCGCCAGCTCGCTCGTGGATTCGAAGCGTTCACGCGGATCCTTGCTCAAACATCGTTCGATCACCAGCGCCATGGCCTCGGGGACTCTCGCGTTGAGTGCGCCGAGCGGCTCGGGCTCGTCCTCGATGATGGCGGAGAGCGTCTGAACGGAGCTGTTGCGGTGAAAGGGGTGGCGCCTGGCAACCAGCTCGTAGAGGATGACGCCAAACGAAAACTGATCCGACCGCGCGTTTGCGGGCTTGCCGAGCGCCTGTTCCGGCGACATGTAGCCAGCCGTGCCCATCAGCACGCCGGGGGCGGTCGCACCCGCGGCGAACATCGTCGAGGCGTTCTCCGATGCCGGATTCACCAGCTTGCTCAGGCCGAAGTCGAGCAACTTCACTCGCCGCTCCGGGGTGACCATGATGTTCGACGGCTTCAAGTCGCGGTGAACGACGCCAGAGGCGTGGGCCCCGGCCAGACCATCGGCGATTTGAGCGGCGAGATCGGCGGCTACCCCTGGCGATTCGGGTCCGCGAGCGATCATCGCGGCGAGCGTCTCGCCCTGGACGTGCTCCATCGCGATGAAATGCACGCCGCCAGCCTCGCCAATGTCGTAGATGACGACGATGTTTGGATGGTTCAGGCTGGAAGCGAGGCGGGCCTCGCGCTCGAAGCGCGAGCGACGCTCCGGGTCGCGAGCCAGACTCGACGGAAGCGTCTTGATCGCCACCGGGCGGTCGAGTCGGGTGTCGCGGGCGCGATACACATCGCCCATGCCGCCTTGACCGAGCAGCTCCTGGAGCTCGTAAACCCCGAGCCTCGTTCCGGGGGCGAGAGGCATGAGGAGGCGCGATTATAGTCTGGAGACGTCAAGGGCTTCGTTCGAATCACGTGCGAAGTGGGTGCGTCGAATCGGTGATGAGTCGTGCTGGTGCGAGCGCGCGGCTGCTGCTCACCGTGGTCATCGCCAACGTCGTGTCTTCGCTCGCAGCGTCACGCCGCGATTCGCTGCGCGCGCTGCGAACAGAATGAAGAAAATCGTCCAAGAATGTAGACAAATTTTGGATAATCGTCATGAAAGCCGTGACGCGATCCTTCGGCCTGCCACTAGCGCTCGTCACGACGACGCTCGCGAGGGTATAGCTGTCGCGCATTCCACCGACCCGGTGCGCGGGATCCTGACGCCGCGCTGGCATCAGACCGGCATCAACGCCGCGGCGGCCGGCCTGGCACGGCGATCGGGCTCTTGGCTTGCACCTGCGTCCAGACCCGGCGACCGACCCGGTCGGCTTCGGCGATGATCGCGGGCTCGTCCACCGTGAGGATCTTCCGGTCGCGCATCACGAACTGACCATCGACCATCACCGACTCGATGTCGGAGGGCTGGCCGTTGTGAATCCATGCGGACACGATCCGTCCGGCCGGTACCAAATGGATCCGCTGCGTGTCCAGAACGATCAGATCGGCCTTCTTGCCGACTTCGAGCGAGCCGAGGAGCTTGCTCTGCTGCACGGCTCGCGCACCGCCCGCGGTGGCGTCCTCGAGGACGTCTTCGGGCTGCGGGCGCACGCCCGGGAACGGATCGTCGCGGCGGATGCGTTCGGTGATCAGCGCCACGCGCATCACCTCGAACATGTCGTTGGTGTTGTTGTCGGTGCCGTTGGCGATCGGGCAGCCCGCGGCTCGCAGCGCCGGGATCGGCGGGATGACACCGCGGTTGGCGGCCATCATCGCCTGATGCGACACCACGGTGCCCGACTTGGCCAGCAGCGCAATGTCGCTATCGTCCACGTACCGGCAGTGCGCGGCGAACAGGCGCGGGCCGAGAAAGCCGTGCCTGGCGAGAAACGCCGGCGGGCGGACGCCGTGGTGTTTGACCATGAAGTCCACCTCGGCGCGGCTCTGCGACAGATGGATCGTGTATCCGAGATCGTGCTTCTCCGCGAAGGCGCGGACAGCCTGCAGCAGCTCGGGCGACGATGTCTCGGCGAGCGCTGCTGCCGGAAACACGTTGACGCGCCCCTGGTTCTTGCCGTGCCAGGCGGTGAACAGGTCGCTGATGCGCTGCAGGCCCGCTTCGCGTAGCTTCGCCGAAAACCTGGGGGATTCGCTTTTCGCCAGTCCTTCCGGCGACATCGGGCCGGCCACGTTCTCGCTGTCGCGCACCGACTCGGCGAAGACGCAGCGCAGTCCGGTCTGCGCGAGCGCCGCGGCGGAGTTGCCGATGCCCGAGACGTTCTCGACAACAGTGGTCGTCCCCGATCGGATGCATTCCAGCGCACCTACGGTGACCATCAGCGTCGCTTCCTCGCTCGAAACGAGGCTGTTTGGCTGAATGGCGAGACGCGCGCTGTTGGGAAATCCAAAGTCCTCGTTGAAGCCGCGCGCGAGCGTTGCGCCGAGATGGGCGTGGCAGTTGATGAGCCCGGCCACGAGCGCCTTGCCCCTACCGTCGTAGACGACGGCCTGCGGATACGTCTGGAGGATCTGCTCGGACGGACCGATCGCCGCGATCGTGCCGCCTTCCACCGCGAGCGCCACGTCATGCTGCACGACATCGACCGTCGTCACCACCGTGGTGTGCGTGAAGACGACCGCTCCCGTCGAGGAGGGCTGCGCCTGGCTCCCGTGTGAATCGAGCAGAAGCGCGGCGGCGCCTGCCCCTGCGCCGGCGAGCAGCTCGCGTCGGCTGAGGCCGTCGGTGCTGCGGGAGGAGTGCAAACGGTTCGCTGCGCGATCGAGGGTCGATGCTGGCATGGCGCAAGGTAGCGGCTCTACCGGTGCAAGTCAATCGAGCGCCGGGCGAAATCCGCAAGCGGATCGATTCAGCCAAGGCAATCCCGACTGAATCAGAACCAGCCGCGACGAGGCGGCCGATCTCGATTCACGGGTGCCTGGTGCAGGTCAGTTGAAGCGGAAGCCGGCCAGGAACGCTACTGAATGCCCCTTGATCTCATCCACTTGGCGGAAGGTGTCGTTGATCTGTCTGAGCCCACGTGAATAGCGTCCTTCGAGGATCAACGTGCCGAACTCGATCCCGGCGCCGGCGATGATGCCCATGTCGAACGCTTCGAACGGATCGCCGAGGTCGCTCTCCAAGCCTTCGATCTCTTCCCTGATCTTGAAGTCGAACGACGGGCCGACGATGCCGTACACCTGGAAACCGGCGGCCGATTGCGACGGTGAATGGATCCGCAGCAGCACTGGAATCTGCAAGTAATCGATGGTCGTCTCGAGAATGGGAATCACGTCGGCATGGGCGCGCTTGCGCAGGAAGTTGAATTCTCCCTGGACGCCGACGACGCCGTCGCGATTGCCGCCGACGAATATGCCGGCCTGCCAGCCCGTCCGGCCGTCGAGGTCGAAGTTCGCCGACTCGAAATCCGGAAACACGATACCGCCCTTGATCCCGATACCCACACCCTGCGCGGACGCGGTTCCGCTCGCCGCGAGGATGCCAATCACCAGAGACACGCCAATCAACTTCACTCGATTCATCAGATGGCTCCCGGTCACTCGAGGATGATGGCCGGCGGGCGTGGGGAAGATTTCGTGCCCGGGCCTTTTGCCGACGAAGACGAGAATTGCCAGCCTCTGCAGCACCGTTATCGGTGATACGAGGGTTTGATGATTGTGACCCACTCGAGCACTGCGGACTTTACAAAAGCGCAGGATGAGCTTGGTTCGAACACTTCGCCAGTGACCAATTGATCGAAAACATGCCCGGACGAGATCGCGTGATCAGAGACGCCGGATTGCCTGGTAGTACGCCGAGCCGTCCGAAGAGAAACGTGCGGCGATCGACGCACCGCGGGCCTTCGAAGCCCGCATGCTCCATGAGCGAGACAATCTGGGGCCCGGCGTTGTCCTTGAGTCGATGATGCGAATGCAGGAGGCGTGCGACGACTCCGCCGTCGCTTTGCGGGCCTTCGAAGTCGAGCATCTCGAGCCGCCCGCCAGGCTTCAACACGCGATGGACTTCGTCCAGCGTGCCGGGCCGTTCGCCAACCGGCACGTGGTGAAACATCATCGACGAGACGACGCGGTCGAACCAGGCATCGGGATACGGCAGCGCGTCGGCGAATCCCTGATCGAAGCGAATGGCGGCGTGCGCCCGCCGGGCTTTCGCTGCCGCCCGCGCAAGCGCCTTGCGATCCGGATCGAGCGCGACGACCTCGACGTCTGGAAACTCCTTCTTAATCAGCACCGCCAGCGTTCCGGTGCCGCAGCCGACGTCCAGGACGCGGGCCGCGCCGCGAAGGTCGGCTTGATCCAGCAGCGTCCGTCGCGCGGCAGCCACGCCAAGAAACGTTGTGAGGGGATCGTAGAACGGCAGAAACCAGTCACGCCCTGCCGCTGGAAGATATGCCCGCTCTGTCTGTGCCATTCCTGAAAGCTCCTGTGAGATGATGATGATCATCTAAACGACGCTTAAAAAGATTTGTTCCCTCATCCGCGCATCCGGCTCAGCGCTTTGAGATGGAACGTGCGGCCGTGTTTCAGAATCGCGTCGCGCAATGCGTCGTCCGCGGCGGCGCGTGCGACGTTCAGCACGCCGGCCATGCCGGCAAACAGCACGATGGCCGTGTGTTGGCGTTGGGCTTT
Source organism: uncultured Acidobacteriota bacterium (assembly GCA_963807105.1). Lineage (GTDB taxonomy): Bacteria > Acidobacteriota > Vicinamibacteria > Vicinamibacterales > UBA2999 > DASPWV01. The sequence goes on from CAWEAM010000010.1 coordinate 307,368, forward strand.
CGTCCGGCCCGGCATGAAGCGGCCGATTGCCGCGAGATGCGACCGGAGGACCGCGTCGAAGGCGGCTCGCGTGCCTTTCGGGTGACGGGCGATTTCGGTCGAGAGAGCCGCGAGCGGGCATCCCTCGGCGGCGTTCGCGCAGTGTTCGGCGCTCAGGTAGCGGCGCACGATGGCCTCGGCGGCACGGTCCGGCCCGGCGGCTTCGGCAACCTCGATCATCGTGGCGTGCAGGTGCTCGATGCTGGCCATCAGCGCTTCGTTGAAAAGTTCTTCCTTGCCGCTGAAGTGCCGGTAGAAACCGCCGTGTGTGAGCTTCAGCTCGCGCATGAGGTCGGCGATCGCCACACCTTCACCGCCTCGGCCACGGAACCGCCGCGAGGCGGCGCGCACGATCTGGGCGCGCACGCGCTCCTTGTGATCGACCGGATAGCGCACCAAGAGATTATGATGATCATCTCAAGTCGCCTGTCAAGATCGGAGAAGACATGACATCTGCGCGCGCAGTCGCGACGGCCTTCGCCGCGTTCGTCGTCTCGCAACTCCTCACCGCGATCATCCATGGGGTCGTTCTCGCCGCTGACTACGAGCCATTTCGAGGATCGCTGCTGCGCGCAGCCGCGGGCGACCAGCCGCCCTGGCAGATGCTCTTTCTGCCAGTTGTCCACCTGGTGGTGGTCGTGACGCTCGTGTGGATCTACTCGCGGCTGCGGTTGGCGGGCTCGAAATGGCAGCGTGGGCTCACGGTGGGGTTGATTGGCTGGACCCTGAGTCAAGTGCCGGTGTGGCTCCTGTGGTACGCGCAGCAACCATGGCCAGGCGTCCTGGTTGTCAAGCAGCTCACGCTGGAGCTGGCGTCATCGCTCATCATCGGCCTGACGATCGTTCTCGTTGCTCCGGCCGCGCCGTCGGCAGTCGACAACCGCTGACGGCGGCAGCCCGGAAATCTCGGCGGCCGCGACACCGCTGTGCCCCGGGTTCACACCTGTGATCGGCAGTCACGCTAAAGGATCTGTCATCTGCTTTACCATCAGCAAGTTAGCTGGCGGCCCCGCGCTTGCTATAGGCCCGCGCATGAAAGCATTGGCACTAGTGCTCGCATGGCTGGCGATGCCGCTGCCGGCATTCGCGCAGCAAACCGATCCACCGGAGGGCGCCACGATCAGCTCGGCGCAGGTTTCCGGGTTCGACCTCGATCGCCTCAGTCCCGGCCTGCAGGAGGAGATTGCGCGACTCGCGGGTGGCCCGCTCAATCGAGAGCGTCTCAGCGAACTGGCGGCGCGGATCGAGGCCGAGCAGCCACGGTTCGTCGCGGCGGTGCGAGTCGTCCGCGCTCCCGACGATGAAGTGCGCGTGGTGTTCGTCGTCGCGCACATGCGCGATCAGGACCGCGAGGCGAATATCAACGCGCGCTATCTCATCGAGCGCGTGGAGATCAGGGGGATTCCGGAAACGGATCTGAGCGCGGAACTGCGAGCCGAGCTGCAGACACTGGTCGGTAAGCCGCTGGGGTCGGACGACGTCGAGCAGTTGGAAGCGAAGGTGAGGGCCGAGCTTCCAGATCACGAGGTGCGGCGGCGGGCGCTCCGTGCAAGCCGCGCTGGAGAAGTCCGCCTGGTGTTCGTCGTGAACAAGGCGGAATCGGCGCGATGGCTGCGCTTCGAGCCATTGAAGTCCAACCTGGTCTATCACTCCGACCAGGGATGGGGTGCCTTTCTGGACCTTCCGATCAGCGGTCGCGACTTTCGCTTCACGCCCATCGTCGCGATTGACAACGGCGACGACCTGGTCGAGGAGTATTCCGGTTTCGGACTGCGCTTCGAGAGCAGAAAGTTGGGCACCGAGCGCCTCGGAGCGAGCCTCGAGTGGTCGTTCTTCGACCCGGAGTGGCGCAGCGCCACGCTCGCGGCGCTCGACTTGAATCCACACATTCCCGGCCCGTACGACGACCGGTCAACGGTCACGCCGCTGATCACGTTTGCCGTGACGCAGAAACTCAGAGTGAGCGGCGGCGTCAGCATCACCGAGCTCGACTCGCGCTCAGGCGTGGCGGAATCGCAGATGGCCAATGCCGCCATTGCGTCGGTCGGATATGACGATCGATGGGAGCGCGCCGGCGCCCGTCATGATCTGGCCGCGGCGTTCATCGTCCGGGCCGCGTCCGCGTCGCTGGAAAGCGATTTCGACTACACGCGGTATTTTGGAGCAGCCGACTATCAGTATCGCTGGGCGAGGCACACCGTCCTGGTGTCGGGCATGGCCGGCGGTGTGAGCGGCGCCGCGCCGCTCTTTGAGCGGTTTTCGCTCGGCGATTCCCGAACGCTGCGTGGCTGGAACAAATACGACATCGCGCCGGCCGGTGGCGATCGCATGTTTCACGGCTCGCTGGAGTATCGCTATCGCGCTCTGGCGTTCTTCTTCGACTCCGGTTCCGTGTGGGACGACGGCACCGACCCACGCGTGCGGGTAGCAACCGGGATCGGCCTCCATGCGGGCTCTTTCTTCATGACCGTCGGCTTTCCTCTCAACACCGACGACGTCAGGGCCGTGTTCACCACGGGAATTCGTTTCGGCGGCATGGGGATTCGGAAGTACTGAGGGAGCAAATCATCGATACGCCCTCGAGACCCTCAGCACACAGGTTGCTCGCACACGTCGCGCTCCTGATCGGGGCAACGCTCGCCTGGCCTGCGGCGCGGCTGTCGTCGCAGTCGATCACGGTCACGACCGCGGGTGGCGTCGTGCGCGTGCAGGCGCCAGGATTTCGCTTCATCGACGGAGAGCCGCTCGCGCGCCTGAAGGATGGTCAGTCGATGCGCGTGGACCTCGAGCTCAGTGTGCTCGCCAAGCCTGGAGGGGCGGCGGCCGCACAGCGAAGGCAGACGTTTGTTCTGAGCTACGATCTCTGGGAGGAACGATTCGCGGTGACGTTGGCAGATGTGCCGCCACGCTCGATTTCGCACCTGACATCGACGGCGGCAGAGGCATGGTGCGTTCAGCAGCTGGCTGTCCCCGTGAGCGCGCTTGGTGCGCTCGGGCAGAACCTGCCATTCTGGGTTCGCCTCGAGTACACAGTACTCAATGGTTCCAGCGCCGCGCGCGACGACGGCGGCTTTACCCTGCGCGGACTCATCGATCTGTTGAGCCAACGGCGGAAGGCTGGCGAGGCGTTGCATGCGATCGAAGCCGGGCCGTTTCGAGTTCAGGAGTGAGGCAAATCGTGTCGCGCTGATCGCGCGATGACAACCGATCCTCGACGCGTGAACCGACTCCGCAACCGCCTGATCGCCGCCTTTCTCGCCGCCACGGTGCTGCCATTTGCGGCAACGATCTGGATCAGCACGTCGCTGCTCGACCGCAGTCTCGCCTACGCCACCACCGGCGAGCTCGATCGCCTGTCGCGAACGCTCGAAGCGACGGTAAGGCAGTTCTATCAGCGCGAGCGCGAGGCGCTGAAGCAGGACGCACTGACGGGACGGGCTATGCCCACCACGTACGGCGTCGCCGACGCCGCTGGCTGGCCGGAGGCGGTGCGCGCCTTCTGGAACAGCGGCGAGGCGGAGCGGTTCGGCGTGTCCGGGTCGAGAGGCGATCATCTGGACTACATGCGGCGAGCGGACAGCAACCCCGCGGCCGGCGTCGAAATCTTCAGTCGCGACCTGCGCGGCATCCGCATGGAGCAACTATCGGCCGAGCTACGGCAGACCCGCGAGCTGGTGGAGTCGATCGAGGGACGTGACTTGCGGCGCGGGTTCACGCTCACCCTTCTGCTGCTCCTTGGCACGGCGTGGCTCGTGTCGCTCGCGCCTCTCGTCTTCATCGCCCACCGGATCAGTCAGCCTATTCAGCAGCTCACGGCGGGGCTCACCGCGTTTGCCGCGGGAGACTGGTCGCGTCGCCTCACGACCAATCCGGAGCCCGGGAGCGCCCGGCGCGATGAGGTCGGCCTCGCCGTGGACGCGTTCAACCGGATGGCGGACCAACTGCGGCAGAATCGCGAGCGCCTCGTCTATCTCACACAGATGGCCAGCTGGCAATCGCTCGCACGCAAGACCGCGCACGAGTTGAAGAACTCGCTCACACCGATTCGCTTGACGGTCGAGGAGATCCAGGCCCGGCAGCCAGCCGACCGCGCGTTCATCGATCAGGCCGCTCAGATCGTCGTAAGCGAAATCGATTCGCTGGAGCGGCGCGTGCGGGCGTTCTCGGAATTCTCCAGTGATCCGAGGGTGGAGTTCGAGGTGCTGGATATCAATGCGCTCGTCGCCGAGCGTGTCGGGCTGCAGCGACTCGTCCATCCCGACACCACCTTTCGTCTGAGGCTGAACGACCGTGTCCCGCGCGCGTACGCCGGGTCGGATCTCGTGAAGGGCATCCTCACGAACCTGCTGCAGAATGCCGCCGAAGCCGCCGGCACGCACGGCGAAGTGCTCGTCGTCACCGCATCGAGCGACGTCGAGGTGCTGATTGATGTTCACGATTCAGGACCTGGCATCGACGCCCAGGCGTTGGCCACACTGTTTGAACCGACAATCACATTCAAGAAGCAAGGCATGGGGCTGGGTCTGTCCATCGCCAAGAAGAACGCCATCCTTTCGAACGGCGACATCGCACTGGTGGACGGTGAGCTTGGCGGCGCGGCGTTCAGAGTGACGCTGCGTGCAGTCGAAATGGTCGAACGGCCGTCGCAGGCATGGTGATCCGTAAACGCCACATCGTGATCCTCGATGACGAGCCGAATATCGGCCTGTCGCTGCGGATGATTCTGGAGCGTGAAGGCTACCGTGTCACGCTCTGCGACTCGGCGGCGAAGTTTCAGTTGGAGCGAGGCAAGGGGCCCGCCGATCTCTACCTGCTCGATGTGCGCCTGCCCGACGGCAACGGGATCGACGTGCTCCGGTCGCTCAGGCAGGCAGACGACTCGACGCCCTCTGTGATGATCTCAGGACACGGGACGATCCGCGATGCCGTCGAGGCGACGCGCGGCGGCGCGTTCGACTTCCTGGAGAAACCGCTGGCCCGCGACCGCGTGCTGCTGGTGGTGAAGAACGCGCTGGAGCGCTCCGACCTGCAGCGCGAAAACCAGCGCTTCCGCGAGCTGGTCGGGGATGCACCACGAATGATCGGGCGAAGCGCGGTGTTTCAGCAGTCGGTGCAGCAGGCCACGCAAGTCGCGCGCTCGGACGTCGCCGTGCTGCTCTCCGGCGAGTCAGGCACAGGCAAGGAGCTGCTGGCGGCGCATATCCATCGCGAGAGTCCCTTTGCGTCTGGTCCATTCGTGAAAGTCAACTGCGCAGCGATCCCGACCGAGCTCATCGAGAGCGAGCTGTTCGGCCACGAGAAGGGGGCGTTCACGGGAGCGGCGGCAATGCGGCGCGGCAAGTTCGAGTTGGCCGACGGCGGCACGATCTTTCTCGACGAAGTCGGCGACCTGCATGAAGCGTCGCAGGCCAAGCTGCTCCGAATCCTGCAGGACGGCGAACTGCAGCGCGTCGGCGGCGAGCAGCCGATCCGCGTGACTGTCCGCGTTGTCTCGGCCACCAACCGCTCCCTTGCCGAGCTGATGGCGGAGGGCCGGTTCCGAGAGGATCTCTTCTATCGGTTGAGCGTCGTGCCGATCCGCGCGCCCGCGCTCCGCGAGCGGCTGCAGGATATCGGCGAGCTCGTGGCGTATTTCCTCGCCGAGTTCTGCGCGCGCAACAATTTCAGGCCGCGCCAGATCGATCCGGAGGTCGTGAGCATGCTCGAGCGTTACAGCTGGCCGGGCAACGTCCGCGAATTGCGCAACGTCGTCGAGCGCATGGCCATTCTCACCCCGGGAGACCGGGTCACCATCGAGTCGATACCGCTCGAGATTCGCCGTTCGCAGCCGTCACGACCGGCGCATGGGCTTCAGGAAGTTCGCGATTCCGCGGAGCGCGAGCGCATTCGACAGGCGCTCGATCAGACCGACTGGAACGTTTCCGGCGCCGCGCGCCTGCTGGGAACCGAGCGCACGAGCCTGCACAAACGCATCCGTGCACTTGGCCTGAGACGCAACTAATCGCTCAATGCAACTGGATCGCCAGTGCCGACCGGTGATCGCTTCAGATGAAAAGCGCGGCGCGCGACTTGAGTGCGCTGGCGAGAAACGTCCCCACCCCGCCGTGATCGACACCTTCGACCAGCTCGGCATCGCGGATGCCCATCACGTTCTGCGACATGTCGCACGCGATCACGTGAACGCCGAGCTCGCGCGCGAGATTCATCAGCCCTTCCAGCGACTCGACGTTCTGCTGCTCCATCATCGCGCGCAGCATGCGGGAGCCGACGCCGAAGTAGTTCATCCGCGAGACCGGAAGCGCCGTCGAGCTCGCCGGCGTCATCACGGACATCATCTGCTGCAGCAGCGTCTTTCCCGTGAGCTCCGACCGCGTCTTCAACGCCGTCAGACCCCAGAACGTGAAGTACATGTCCACCTGCTGGCCCATGGCTGCCGCGCCGGTCGCGAGGATGAACGCGGCCAGAATCCGATCGAGATCGCCGGAGAAGACGACGAGCGAGATGCGATCCTCGGGCTTGGCGGCTTCCAGCTCGGAAATCCGTTGCTCGAGCGCGGTGATGCGATCCAGCAGCGACTCCAGGTGGAGCGTCGTCGCGGCTGACACGTTATTGGCAACTGACATGAGGGCCTCCGGAGCAACCGTCAGGCTGTCCTACGGATGTAGTGCACGTAAGTATTGGTTCCGCCGTCAGTCACCGTTTCCTGGCCAACGAGCTCGATGTTCTTCGCCACGTTGGCCCAACCCTGAAAGTCCTTCACCGACCCGCGGTCGGTTGCGATGACCTTCAGGATCTGACCCGTGCCCAATCCTCCGATGGCCTGCCGTGCCTTCACGAGCGGCATCGGACAGTTCAGCCCACGCGCATCGAGCTCCGCATCTGCTGGTTGATCGACCATGTCATTCCCTCATCAGGCAGCGCTCATCGCGCACTGGTTCTTGCCGGTCTCCAGTTCGGCGAGCTGCTCCTCGGATACGTCGAGCAGCCCGGCGTTGATCCGTTTGATATCCACGTAGGCTTGCGGAAACTGCGGCAGGCTGGAGACGATGTACTCGGCGAATTGATCGGCATCGCCCATCGCGCGAATCACACCCTCGTTCGCCCGTCGCACGTCCTCCAATGTCGCCGCGAACACGCCGTTCTCGCCGGCTTCGTCTGGCCGGCTGAAATGCCCTGGCAGCACGAGCGTGGCCGCGGGCAATTCCAGCAGACGGCGGATCGAACGGTAGTGCAGCGGCGTCCACGTGTCGGCGCGACCGCCGAGGTCGGGCCTGGCAATCGATCGCACGAAGATCGAGTCGCCGGCGAGGAGGCATCTGCCGTCGATCAGCAGCGCAACGCTGCCGAGCGTGTGGCCCGGGATCCAGATCGGCTCGATGCGCGCTTGACCGATGCTCAGTTCTCCGCCCTCTTTGAGCGGTTCGTACTCGAACATCGCCGGGACGAGGTCGATAGGGTGAATGGCATCGTAGGGATGGAGATAGTAAGGCGCGCGCGCCGCCGACGCGAGCGCGCGTCCGCCGCTGACGTGGTCCGCGTGCGCGTGCGTGTCGATCACCATCGCGATGGCCGCTCCACGCTCGGCGGCGAGATCACGGTAGCGGCCGGCGTGGCGGCCGGGATCGACAATTGCCGCGCGACCGTCGCTCACAATGAGGTAACTGAGACACCCGCGCGCCGGCCGGCAAATCTGCGTGACTGTGACGCCGTCGTACTGCGCGGCGATGCGAGGTTCGTAGAAATCTCCCCAGGCAGCCATGCCTCCGGCAAGATTGGTGACACGGTAACCGAGATGGTGCAACGCCTCGGCTACGAGTCGTGACGTGCCACCCTTGGCGCAGACCGTCAGCAGCGGCGTCCGCGTCGGCAGATCGTCCGCGAGACGCGTTTTGACATATTGCTCGACCGACGCGATCAGATCGTCGCCATCCGCCGTCTCGAGCATCTCGAAGTACGGAACGTTCTTCGTGTCAACGGCCGTGCGCCCTTCGATTCGCGCGCTTTCGAATTCGTCGTGATTGCGAACGTCGAGCACGAAGAAGCGCTCGCCTCGTCCGAGGCTGTTGCTGAGGTCCTGGACCGTCCATTCCGGCGGGGCCGACTGCGTCATGGTGTGACAGGTGTTTCGGCAGAGTCTAGCAGCCCGTACCTCAAAGTGGCGACGACATTCGGCCGCCGCCGCATCCGGCGCGCAGCGTTGCTCTCTTTCGGGCGATCTGAGCGGAGCCAGCCTCTTTTGCTTGGTAGCAGGAGGAAATCCTCGCGACGCCGCTGATGGCGGCCAACCGCAGGTACTGCAGGAAGCGGATGACGCGCTCGGTGAGCAGGCTGGCCGCGCCTTCGTCGTACGACGAGAGACTATTGTCGGCGAATAAGTGCTCGCGTCCCTCGTAGAGGAACAGCTCCGCAGCCTCGACGCTCGCCGCAAGCGCGCGTGCCGCGTCGAGATCCCCATCCCCGACGAAGATTTCGTCCGCGTCCATGCCGTGGATCTGGAGCAGAAGGCCCTGAGGCCAGGAACCACCGAACGCGTCGGGAGGGACGCAAGCGCTGATCAGCAAGGCCCCGCGGGCGCCCGGCCGCGTCTGGGCGAGCTTCTGAGCGGGCAGCACGCCGAGCGAGAAGCCGGCATACACGAGCTCGCTGGGCAGCGCTTCGGCGGCACGCACACCGCGTTCGATGATCGTGTCGAGTCCGACCTGCCGCGCGTGGCGTACGCCGGCGTCGAGGTCGGCGAACGTCCGGCCAGCATAGAGATCGGGAACGTGGACGGTGTGACCGGCAAACCGCAAGTGATCGGCAAATGCCAGGACGCCAGCGGTACGCCCGAGAGCATGGTGGAACAACAGCACTTCAGCCATGTGCCGCACGTATGCGTTTGCGTCGGGCGCCGGATACGACGGGCTGGTAGTACGGTTCGTAGCGGTGCGCTCGAGGCCTACGGCGAGACGCGATTATATGTTCGTGCGCGACGAGCGAGGTCACCGACACTTTCTGCGAGTGTCACCACAAGCACTGCCGCGGCATGCATTTGTGAGGCTGTAGCGACCACCGTTCGCGGGATCGGCGTCCCGAAGGAGGCAGCAGGATGGCTGCGTCTGCCAGATCTGTACGTCAGTCGGTCGTCGCGACCGAGGCTCGCGCCGAACATCTCTTCGAGCCGCTCGGGCTTGGGCGATACCGCATGCGTAACCGCGTGGCCATGGCCCCGCTGACTCGATCGCAGCGCGGCAGCCAGGCAACGTTCCGACGTCGCTCAATGCCTGTTACTACGCGCAGCGAGCCTCGGCCGGCATCATCATTTCTGAGGCCACGCAAGTGTCGCCGCAGGGGGCAGGGCCTACGCCTGGACGCCCGGCATCCACACTCGGGAACAGGTCGATGGCTGGCGGCTCGTCACCGACGCGGTGCACAAGGCCAGAGGACTGATGTTCCTGCAGCTCTGGCACGTAGGCCGGATCTCGCACCGCCACACCTCGCGGGCTCACTCGGGCGCTGTCACTTGTCAGAGAGCGGCCCGCGAGCGCGATGGGCGTGACCCGACCCAAAACCCTGGAGGCAAGCCGTGGTCAGTGCGGCAGACAAACTGCGTGACGGCCGTCCCGCGCCGGACACGCCGCGTGTCGGCGCAGGGAGAGTACGAGCGGCGGGTCTTCGGGGGGCCACGACTCGGCCTGCCGGCCGTCCCGCAGTTTGTTCGGCGCGCCGACCGGGTTTGTCGGGGCGAGTCGCGCTCATCGCGCTCGAAGGCCGCGAGGTTCATCGATCGTCGGTGAGCGGCTCGCTCGATCACCCGCGAGTCGCGGCGGGCGCGGCTCTCCCCGCGCACCCGGTCGGCATGCCGAACAACCCGCGGCGGTGGCCGGACGTCAGTGCTCGTACGCTGGAGGCTAGCGCGCTGGTCCTCAGTCTGCGCCGACACGCGCGCTGTCCGGCCGTGACGGCTGCCGGGCGGGATTGTCAGTCGTTGCTGACCACGGCATGCCTCAAGGGTTCGCGGGGCGAGCCGCACCCGCCACGCCTCACGGGCTCACTCGGGCGCTGTCATTCGTCGGAGAGCGGCCGCGAGCGCGATGCAGGGAGCACCCTCGGTCTGGCGGTCGTCGCACAGCTTGTTCAGCAGCGCCGACCGGTTTGTCGGGCAGGCGCGCCTATCACGATTTGAAGGCCGCGAGGTTCATCGATCGTCGGCAAGAGCTCGCTCGATCGCCCGCGCCTCGCGGCAGTGCCGCTCTCCCCGCGAACCTGGTCGGCATGCCGACGCAGACATCCAGTCGGAGCTAATCGGTTATCCCGCCGGCCGTCGAAGACACAAGAGATCGTATCCAGCTGGCGGTCCGCGACGATGTCTCCAACTGGTTCTTTGCGCGGATGGACTTGATCGTAGCGAGAATCGCCGCACTTTGGAGCCTATAGGTCGAGAACCGAATCGAGCCCGCGATGCACACCGACGAGCGTCGCGACACGCCGGATCGCGATCAGCGCTCCGTCGACATATGGACGTGCGCTGCTGCCCGCGTCGTGCCGGATGCTGAGCCTTTGATCGGGCATCCCGAAAATGACTTCGGCGCTGATGACGAAGCCGGGCAGGCGGACGGAGTGCACTTGCGTGTCTGAGAGCGTCGCCCCGCGCGCCTCGCGCTGGCCTGCCGTCTGCTCAATCGGAACGGTGCGCTCAGGTCGGCGGACACGCGACAGTCGCGCGGCAAGTTCACGCGCGGTACCACTCGGCGCATCGATCTTGTTGTCGTGTGCGTAGTCGATGATCTCCCACTGCGGAATCAGCCTGGCCGCCATCTCCGCAAACTTCTGCATCAGCACGACGGTCAGCGCGAAGTTGCCTGCAGCCAGCACGCCGCGACTGTCGCGCCGCGACGCGGCATCGATCTCGCCATAGTCTTCTTCGGTCAGCCCCGATGTGCCCACGACGACGTGCGCACCGTGTTCGAGGGCTGCAAGCACGTTGGCCTTGGCCAGATCCGGCTTCGTGTACTCGACGAACACATCGCAGCGACGCGCAAGCGCTTCGGCCGCAGTTGAATAGATCGGGCAGGTGATCTGCGCCTCGCCAAGCACCTCGCCAAGGTTGTGCCCGGCGTGGGTGCGCGACACAGCTGCCACGAGGACGATGTCTGGTGACCGAGCGATCGCACGTGCGAGCTCAGAGCCTGCCCAACCGGTGGCGCCTGCGAGGCAGACGGCAATGGGTGCACTGGTCATCATCGCGCAGTTTCGCGCGAAGCGGGATTCCACCGCAAACTGGCCGGCTACTCCGCTCGCGACGGAATCGCTCATGCCGATCGTTCCGTCCGTCGGAGCAGTCCTCGAGTTCTGAGTTGGCTAGCGTCTGCCGTGGACCAGAGTTTGACACGATGCCGACGTAGAGAGATTAGGGCACGGTCTTTGGTTCGTCTGTCGCCCGCGAGGCCCGACCGGTCTCGGGGCGGAGCCGCGCAAAACCTGGATGCACGCCCGGTCGCAATCTCTGCTGATCGGCAACCCGCGACAAAAGAGACACCAGGAGGTCTCGCTCTTCCGTCTTCAGCGCGGCCAGGAGCGCCTCCTGGTGCTCACGGGCGACGCGGCCAATGGATTGAAGGACCTCTTTGCCTTGCTCGGTGAGCTGCAGCAGGTAGATGCGGCGATCGCGCGGATTCTCGAGTCGCTGGACCAGAGCCATGCACGCGGGTCCGCCCCTTTGGCTCGTCGCTGCGATCTACACGGTCTTGTTCCTCGCCGGCCTCTACCCGGTGACGGTGTTCGGGGGTCAGCCGCACTTCCCTGGGCCGTGAGAGTCCCCCGAGACGATTGCGGCATTCTTCCGGGCGCGCCCGACCGCGGTCCGGGTCTGTGCATTTCTTCAGTTCGGCGCGGCGATCCCGTTGGCGATCTTCGCCGCGTCGGTGGTGAGCCGTCTCCAGTTCCTCGGCGCGCGCGTGGCGGGCGTCTCGATCGCGCTCTTCGGTGGCATCGTGACGGCCGTCACGATGATGGTGGCTTCGTCCACACTCTGGGTGATGGCGCAGCCGGGCATCGTTGAGGACCGCGCTGTGCTCCAGGCGCTCTACTGGCTCGTTCAGGGGTTCGGCGGCGCCGGCTTCTCCGTTCCATTCGGCCTCCTGGTCGCGGGCATCACCATTCCGGCGGCGTTCATGAAGCTCGTTCCGAAATGGATCGTCGTGCTTGGGATCGCAATTGCGATCTGCGGTGAGTTGAGCTGGTTGTACATGATGATCCCAGACGCGCTGCCCCTGGTTCCGCTGGCCCGCTTCCCGGGCTTCGTCTGGCTCATCGCGATTGGTCTCGCGTTGCCCAGGACCTATTGAGCGCTCTTCGCCAAGTGTGGGGTCTCAGGTCGGGCGCGCGAGGTGAAAACCGTTGAGCGCGCCGCCTGCCTGGTCGGCGCCGTGCTGATCCTGAGCGGCGTCGTTCACCTTGCCGTCCTGCTGATCAGTGGCGGTTCCTGGGAAGGGCCGCTGTCGTTGCGCAAGCCCACTACGTTCGGCCTCTCATTCGGCCTGACACTGATCAACGTCACGTTGATGGCGTCGTTCGTGTCGATCAAGGATCGAACGCGGACGCTGCTGCTCGGTATCTTCGCGGCAGCGTGCGTCCTCGAGACGTTCCTCGTCTCACTGCAGGCGTGGCGGGGCGTGGCTGCCGGCGGATTCACGCTCGTCGCCGTCATCTCGCGACGCGAGCCGGATTGGTCGCGCTGGTCGGCGCGCAGATCGCGGGCGGCGTGATGATCGGTACCGGCATGCGACTGGTGTTCGGTGGCGATCCGCAGCGCGCGTACGCGACAAGTGGTTGGCTGAAGCCTGTCCACGCTGCGCTGATGCACGGCATTCTTGTGCTGCCGCTGGTGGCATGGCTGATTTCGAGAACGGATTGGGATGAGCGCACGCGGTCACGGGCCATGTGGTCGGCCATCGCCCTCTACGCGCTGGTCGTCGTCGGAGCGGCAGTGGCGAGCGTGTCCTGAAAATTGGCGCCACATTGAGCCAGTCACAGTCTGTCAAGTAGCCTTCGCCATGGGCGCCACACATGCCAGATCAATCACACACGTCACAGCTTGATGTCGGTCGCCTGCTGGACGAGGGAAATTGGGGCGGGTATCAGAGGTGGCTGATCTTCCTGACTGCCCTGACCGTTGTCTTCGATGGCATCGACAACCAACTGCTCGGCGTGGCCATTCCCGCGATCATGCAGGAGTGGTCCGTGCCGCGGGCGGCATTTGCCCCGGTCGTGTCGATCGGCCTGGTCGGGATGATGGTTGGCGGCGCGCTCGCTGGACTGGCTGGCGATCGGATCGGCAGACGATCGGCCCTGCTCCTCAGCATGGCGCTCTTCGGCGTCATGACGGCCGCGGGCGCCGCCGCCAACACGCCGATGCAGCTGACCGTTCTGCGATTCCTCGCGAGCGCCGGTCTCGGTGGTGCCATCCCCAATGCCACCGCCCTGGCCGCCGAGTATGTGCCCAGGCGGCATCGGCCGGTCGCCGTGACGCTCACGATCGTGTGCGTACCGCTCGGCGCCACCATCGCCGGGCTGCTCGGTATCCGCGTGCTGCCCCTGGTGGGCTGGCGCACGCTGTTCGTGATCGGCGGCGTGATTCCCGTGCTCGGCGCCGTGGCGCTGCTGCGCCTCCTCCCGGAATCGCCTCGCTATCTCGCGCGTCACCCGCAACGCTGGACCGAACTGGCTCGTACGCTCGCGCGGATGGGACACCCGGCACCCGCAGGGGCGAAGTTCGTCGACGCGAGTGAGCAGGGCGCGGAGCGCGCCTCGATCCGGACGCTCTTCCGGCCGGACTGGCGGGCCGACACGCTCGCGCTGTTCGGCGCGTTCTTCTCGTGTCTGTTTGCGGTCTATCTTGGCTTCAGCTGGTTGACGGCGTTGCTGGCCAGCGCCGGTTTCGACCCGGGAACCGCGAGCACCGGCATCACGGCGTTCAACCTGGGTGGTGTCGTGGGCGCGATGGCCGGCAGCGTGGCGATTGGCGGCCTTGGGTCGCGCGTGCCGATGTTGGCGATGACGGCCGGTGCCGCGGCGGGGGCCCTCACGCTCAGCGCGATGAGGATCGATGTGTCACAACCGGTGTTGCCGATCCTGGCGATGCTCACCCTGACGGGTGGCCTGATCAATGCCGTACAAACAACCATGTACGCGCTCGCCGCGCACGTCTACCCGAGTGCGGTGCGCGCAACCGGTGTCGGCACGGCTGCGGCGATTGGTCGAGTGGGTGCAATCCTCAGCGGCTACGCCGGGGCGTGGGCCATCGACTATCGAGGCAGCACGTCGTATTTCCTGCTGATCGCGGCCGCGATGTGCGCGACGTTCATCGCACTGGCGCTCGTCAGCCGCCACGTGCCGCGAGCCGGCGTGGGGGGCAAGCCCTGAATGATTGACGTCGCTCCGCGTTGGAACCGCGCGGCCTATTAGTCTCCTAATAGCGAGGCGTACGAAATCTTTCTGCAGACTTCGGCAACCAGCGGTCACCAGAGGTTCCCTACGCCGCCGGAACTACACCCTGCGAAGGCGATACCACTCGCGAACCGCCGACGGACTTCCTCTACCGTAGAAGCGGTTCAACCATGGTTCCTCGAGAATGCCGCGTGAGTGTCTTTCAGATCACCATCAGGTCTTTGCCCATCAGCACGGTGCCTCGGAAGTGTCGCTGCGCCGCCTCAATCCACATCCGATCGCTGATCTCAGGGTCATCCGGCGGGACGAAATGCGAAAGGACGAGCGTTCTCACGCCAGCGCTCTGCGCCACCCGGCCTGCATCTTCCGCAGACGTCTGATGCGCGAGGATGCTGGCTTTTAGCGCCGAGGCGTTCGGAACGCGGCTCACGAGTCGATCGATTGCCGGCGGATACATCACCGAATGCACGAGAACGTCCGCGCCGCGTGCGAGCTTCACGAGGTCCTCTGAAAGGGCGGTATCCCCGAAATCACGATTGAGCGGTCGCGCGCATCGAAGCGATATGCAAACGCCGGCACGACTGGCGGATGATCGACGACTGCGGCCGTGACCTTCACGTTCTCGTCCGACATCACAGCGCCGCCCTCACGGATCTCGTGAACGTGTACGAGCGGCACGATTGGCGCCCTGCCTTCGTTGGCAATCCGCACGTTGATGTCGTCGGCGTTCATCTCGAAGAACAGCCTCGTCATTCTCTCGAGAGGCGGCGGTCCCCACGAGTCAACGCGGGTGTTCAGCCCCGCCGTCCACGCCAGCCAGATCAGATTGCCGTAATCGGCGTTGTGGTCCGAATGGTGGTGAGTGATGAAGACGTGGCGAAGGGTGGTCAGCGGCACGCCAGCGAAGGCAAGTTGCCGGGCGACCCCATCGCCGCAATCGATCACGTACGCGACATCGTTGGCGATGATTGCTTGCGCGGACGCAGAACTTGCCTGTCGCGGCCGCGGCCCTCCTCCAGTTCCAAGAAGAATGAGCCTCGTGGCTTCGTCCGCGGCGCTCGTCCGCCGCGCCGCAGCGATAGTGATCGCGCTCGCCAGAAACGTGCGGCGACTAATGGTTGCCAGGCGCATCCGTTCGCTCAACGCGCGAATCTTATGCGTATTTGGCACTACGGGCCCCAAGATCTCATAGTGACCGATGCGCTGACCCTGCGACAAGGTCAACGGTCTGCTCGCACGCGAACCGCGATACCATCGTCGCAAACGTGATGCGATTCGCGTGAGCGACGAGCTCCGACGACGGCGCAGGCCCTCACCCATACCCACGAGCAGGTCAGACGACGAAAGGCCGTCATGTCCAACCGTCGAGCGTTCAGTGTCCAGTCGAAGCTGCTCGCCTCCTTCGTACTGTTGACCATCGCCGCAATCACGGTGCTGACGGGGGTCGGGTACCTTGCGGCGCGCCAGAGCCTCAGATCGAGCGCCGAACAGCGGTTGATGGGCCTTCAACGCTCGAAAGCCGGCATCGTCAAGGCGATGCTGACGTCGATGCGCAACGAAGTGCTGGCAGTCTCCGCGTCGGACGCGATGGTCGACGCCGCTCTGGCCATGCGCTCCGCCCATCGGGATTTGGTGGGTGCCGTCGTCACTCCCCAGATGACCGAGGCTGTAAAGCGGTTTCATCTGGAGGAGTACGCAACCGCCGTAGCCAAGAACCTCGCGATCACGCCTGCCGCGGAATGGTCGCTGCCCATGAACCAGGCCGAGTGGTACCTCCACTATCACTACGTGGTGCAGGCGCCGAAGCCATACGGTGAGCGGCGCATCCTCGCCTCTTCCACCGACACCAGCCGTTATGGCGCGGCGTTGGCACCCGTGCAGGCGAAAGTCGGCCCGCTCATGAAGCGGTTGGGGTTCGAGAACATCCTGCTCGTGGACCCCGACACGCTCGAGGTCTTCTACACCTACGAGGAGTCGGCAATTCTCGGCACCAACCTGGGCACCGGGCCGTATGCCTCGACCAACCTCGCCGCGCTCGCACGAACCCTCAGCGCGTCGAAGGACCTCGACGACTACCGTGTCGGCGACTTCGAGGAGTACCGGCCGAGACTGGGAAAGCCGGGCGCGTTCATCGGGTCGCCGGTGTTCGATGGTCCGCGGATAGTGGCCGTGCTGCTCCTGCGATTCCGGATCGAGCCGATCGAGGACGCGCTCTCCGGCGGACGACAGTGGGAGGCCGAGGGGCTCGGCAAGACCGGCGAGGTTTTCCTTCTCGGCCCGGACCAGACGATGAGGTCGAATTCGCGGTTTCTGATCGAGGATCCGAAGGCGTTCATCGAGACGCTGCGTCAATCGCGGCTGACCACGCGCACGGCCGATGCGGTGGAGCGGTTGCAGACGACGATCCTGACCGTGCCCGTGATGGACGACGCGGGGCGCGCCGCGCTGCGCGGCCAGAGCGGTCTGATGACCGTCGAGGGCTACCGCGGCATCGAGGCGCTGATGGCCTATGGGCCGGTGGATCTCGATTCGCTGCGATGGGCCGTGATCGCAAAGATCGATCAGAGTGAGGCGATGGCACCGCTCGCCTCCTATGCCCGCCGGGCGCTCGCCGTCGGCGCGGCGCTCGCCCTGCTCGCCTCGTTAGTCGCCCTGATGATGGCCTCGACGCTGACGCGGCCGATCGCTGCGCTCGTGGACGCGGCGCGGCGCGTCAGGTACCCGGTACCCTGGACGTGCAGGTCGATGTCGCGCCGGACGACGAGTACCGCGAGCTCGGTGAGGCATTCAACGAGATGGTGCGGAACCTCCGCGACAGCCGTGAGGATCTCGACCGCCAGGTGCAGGAAAACGAGCGCTTGCTGCAGAGCCTGTTGCCGGCATCGGCCGCCGCTCAGGTCAGGGGCGGCACATCCGAAACGCCGCAGTCGTTCGCCGACGTCACGGTCGCGCACATCAACCTGATCGGCCTCGACGCACTCTCGCGCGAGCTCGGCGAGGACCGCGCGATGAGCCTGCTCAGCGATGTCGTCGGCGGGCTCGATGAGGCCGCGGAGCAGCACGGCGTCGAGAAAGTGCGGACGATCGGCGCTTCGTATCTGGCCGCGTCAGGCCTCTCGCTGGAGCGGCCCGACCATACTGCGCGCATGGTCGAGTTCGCGCGTGAGGTCGTTCGCATCGTCCGTCGATTCAACGCGGAGCGACGGACGAACCTTGGCGCCCAGATCCGCATCAACGCCGGCCCGGTGATTGGCGGCCTGATCGGGCGGCGCAAATTCATCTACGACCTCTGGGGCGACACTGTCCGCCTGGCGCGCCGCATCGAGTCCGACGGACAGGGGTCCATCGTGGTCACCGAAACCGGTGTACGAGCGGGTACACGAGCTGGTGCCTTTCGGAATGCCGACGCAGATCGAGGTGCAGGGGATCGGTACCTGTCGAGCTGTACCCGGTGCTGGAGGAGGGGATCGCATGAACGACCTCCTCGGCTTCCTGCGCCAAGAGGGCGTCTGGGCGGTCGCGCTCGCGGTGGGCCTGCCGCTCGCGCTCATCCTCGCGACCGAATTGGGCTTCGCGCTCGCCCGCCGGCGGCATCCCGCAACGGTCTGGATACGGCGGACGCGCATCTGGGTGCTGCCTCCGATCGCCGCCGTCCTCTACCTCCGCGTCGTCCTGGGGTTGTCCGACGACAACGGTTGGGTGCGCCTCGCCGCGACGGCCACCTGGGTCGCGATCGTGATCGTCGCACTGGGCGCTGCCAATTCTTTGGTATTCGAGGCGGCCGCCGTCGGCAGCTGGCAGCAGCGCGTGCCGCGGTTGCTGCGCGATCTGGTCCGGACCCTCCTCGTCGCGTTCGCGGCGGCGCTGGCCTACTCGTTCATCTGGGACCGCGAGATCCAGGGGGCGCTGGCCGCGCTCGGTGTCACTTCCATTGTCGTCGGGCTGGCGCTGCAGGAGCCCCTCGGGAATCTCTTCTCGGGGCTCATGCTTCTCATGGAGCGACCCTTCGAGATCGGCGACACGATTGAGGTCGGCGGCGTCTCCGGGAAGGTGAAGGAAATCAACTGGCGATCGGCCCACATCGAAGCACTGGGGGGCATGATCCAGGTCGTTCCGAACTCGACACTCAACAAGGAAACGATCAGCAATTACTCGCGGCCGTTACCGGTGCGCATGGAGATGCTGGAGCTCGCCTTCAGCGCTGACGATCCGCCAAACAAGGTGTGCGAGGCGCTGCTCGATGTGGCCAGGACCACCAAGGGCGTGCTCCAGTCGCCGAAGCCGATCGCTGCGACCATCGGGTACGGCAACCACGCGGTCAACTACCGCCTGATCTGGCGCGTGGCCGAAGAGGATCGGTGGTCGGTGCGCAATGACCTGATCACCCGCATCTGGTACATGGCGCGGCGCCACGAGCTGACCATGCCCTATCCGGTGAACGTGAACATCCAACATGTGACCAAGGCCCCTTTCACGAAGGCCGCCGCCTCTCCGGCCGAGACTCTGGCGGAAATCCCTCACCTGCCACGCGTGCCCGTCGAGCAGGGCGGCGTCCGGGTGCTCGCGTTTGGCAAGGGCGAAGTGATCTTCGACGAGGGGCAACTGCTCGACGGTGTCTATCTGCTGGTGACGGGCGCGGTCTCGATGCAGCTGGTGCGTGAAGGCGAAGTCGCGGAGATCGCAGCGGTCGGGCGGGGCGAGTTCTTCGGTGAGGCCGGCATGCACGGAACGCAGACGGCAGATTCCCGGGCCGTTGCCGTCGACGACACCCAGCTCCTGCTGCTTGAACCAGACACCGTGCGACTGTTATTCGAGGCGAGCCCGACGCTCGCTCGCGACACCGGGCGGGTGCTCGACGTCAGGCGCAAGGCGCTGCAATCGGCTCGCAGTGCGTTGCGCCGCCAACCACGGGTGAGCAAGCGATGAAATCGATGTGGGCGTAACCCTCGCGGCGTGATTCTCGAACGCGGCGCCACTCGCGCTCGCGGCTCCGCGCAGCACACGATGGCATCCCAAGGCACGGTCGTATTCTCTACGGCGATCCCCCAAATGCCACGGCATATTGGACGCCCTCCGGCAGGCTGGGCGAGCGGCGCCTGTGATTCTCGCAACTGGCGGCGCGACCTCGTCAAATCTCCAATGAAAACGGGTCGCTTCGGTCTTCTTCGCGCACCGGCACGCGGTCTGCAAGGTCGGGCCCCGCCGAGGAGTTTGGCGCATTGCCGTCGAACGACGATCAGCGGTCATTCGGCGGGTTACCAATCCATGGAACTACTACGTCGACGCCTTCTACTGCTTGCCGAGAGGACGAGCTGGGCATTCGGCCTTGCCGGTCTCGTGTGGTGGGGGGCGTTCCACATCGGGGTCGCCAGTTCGATGCGGCACGACCTGGAGCGCTTCGCGGCGCTTCAGGGTATCGCGACGCCGGCCGGTACGCCGGACCAGTCCCTCTGGTCTCCAAATCGCGTCAGTGCCTGGCGTAACGCGCTGAGCGAACCGGCCCCCGATCCGCTTGCGGTGCTCCGAATCCCGAAGATTCGACTCGAGGTCGCAGTCCTGCCTGGCACCGCCGACGCCACGCTCGACCGCGGCGTCGGTCACATCGAGGACACGGCACAACCGGGAACGGACGGGAACGCGGGCATCGCCGGGCATCGGGACGGCTTCTTCCGCGGACTGAAGGACATCACCCCGGGCGACACGATCGAGCTCGACACGCTCCAGGGGAAGGACGTCTATCGTGTCGAGCGAACGTGGGTGGTCGACCCGGAGGATGTCTCGGTGCTGGACCCGACGCCCACGCGGGCGCTGACGCTGGTCACTTGCTATCCCTTCTACTTCGTCGGCTCCGCCCCGCAGCGATTCATCGTCCGTGCCGTGCGTGTCGGCGGCGAAATCGCAGACCGCGCCGTGATCCACTGCACGCGTCGCGTGTCCGTCGTGCGCAAGCTGGCCGTTCGCCGCGGTGGTCTGGCCTTCTCACGTCTCTAAATGGTTCGCGAAGACACGCAGAGCAGAATGGAGAGAGTTTTATGACACGTGCAATCGTTCGGATGGTGCTCGTCACGGCAGTCGTGTGTTCGACGGCCGTCGTGTCGCTGGCGCAGACCACGAGCTCGACGGAAACCAAGACATTCGAAGTACTCGCGGTGGACGGCAACCAGCTCGTCGTCAGGCTGCCGGAAGGCACGAGGGAGCTGACGGTCGCCGATGACTTTCGCTTCACTGTCAACGGACAGCAGTTGTCCGTGCGCGACTTGAGGCCCGGTATGAAAGGCACGGCCACCATTACGACGCGAACGACGGTCACGCCGGTCACCGTCACCGAGGTGAAGAACGGCACGGTCGCGCACTCGGCTGGTGCCACCATCATCGTACGGACCGACGAGGGATTCCGGTCGTTCACTCAAGGGGATATCGACAAGCGCGGCGTGAAAATCATGCGCGCCGGCAAGCCCGCGCAGGTGTCAGATTTCCGTGAAGGTGATCGGCTGACCGCAACCATCATCACGTCCAAGCCGCCGCAGGTCCTGACCGAAAAGGAAGTGCAGGCTACCCTCGCGGGTGCGGGTGGAACAGGCGGCGGCGCCCGTCCGGCGGCAGCAGCGGCCCCTTCGGCCTCTTCGGCACCTGCGTCCGCCGCGGCACCTGCGGGCTCGGCCGCAACGTCGGCGGGCGCGACCAGAGCACTGCCGAAGACCGCCAGCTCGTGGCCGGTGCTCGGGCTCGCGAGCGTCCTGTTCCTCGCGATGGCGCTCGCCCTGACTACCAGGCGCCGCTTCGTCCGCTAGTCAATCTGCTATCAGCTGGCCGCGCTCGCGCGCGACGCCCGAGCGCGGCCCGCCTATCTGTCACCGCCTCATCCCTGCGCTGTCTCTCGCGGATCGCAAGCTGCGGCCCTGCCTGGTCCCTACGGTATTCCGGAACCCCTCCGCCACGTCGGACGAACCATGTCGGCGGGCGAGCGCCGCATGTGAACGCCCCGCGGAGTTTCCCCAATGAATCAGGCCGGTGCACGTTGCACGCCGCCTGAACTCAGAAAATCGGACACCATTGGATTACTCCGATCCAGCAAAGGAGTGCGCCGTGTTCATTAAGCTCGCTGCAGAGTCGATCGGCACGTTCTGGCTCGTTCTCGGAGGTTGCGGCAGCGCGGTACTCGCGGCCGCCTTCCCCGACGTTGGAATCGGATTGCTCGGGGTGTCACTGGCTTTCGGTCTGACGGTGCTCTCAGGGGCGTACGCGCTCGGCCCGATCTCGGGCGGTCACTTCAACCCCGCTGTCTCCGTCGGCTTGTGGGCGGGAGGCCGCTTTCCCGCCGGCCTGCTGTTGCCTTACAACCATGGCGCAAGTCTTCGGTGGCGTCGTCGGCGCGGGCGTGCTGTACTTCATCGCCAGCGGCCGCGCCGATTTCAGCCTCGCCGGAGGCTTCGCTTCTAACGGCTACGGCGTGCACTCACCCGGCAGGTATTCGCTTGCGGCGGGGTTCGTGTGCGAAGTCGTGATGACATTCATGTTCCTGGTCGTCATTCTCGGCACCACTCACAAACGCGCGCCAGTGGGATTCGCCGGCCTCGCAATCGGCCTTGCACTCCCACTGATCCATCTGATCAGCATTCCTGTGACCAACACCTCGGTCAATCCGGCGCGCAGCATCGCCACCGCGCTGTTCGCTGGAGACTGGGCGCTTCAGCAGCTCTGGCTGTTCTGGCTTGCTCCGATGATTGGCGCCGCCAGCGCGGGCGTGACATACAGGGCGATCCTCGAAGGCGCAGTCGTTGAACCTCCGGTGACCGGACGCGCCGCTGCGTAGTTCACTCTCGAGGTGGCCAGCTCATCGCCGTGTTTGAGAGAGCCCGCGGTCAGGTTCTCGATCGCTGTTTTTCCGTAGGTTCCGCGGATGCCCCGCCCTCCGGTTGCCCCGGCCGATACGCACGGTATTTCGGGCGCCCTCCGTGGAATTGGGGAGATCTGCGCGGCGGTTCGGGTGGCGAGCCGCAGCCACGTCGTGAGATCCTCAATGAATCCGGCCATTTCTGGTTTTTTCTCCTCCACGGCACGCGCTCTGCAGCCGGCTTGTCCGCCTGTCACTCCTCGTCGAGAAGTTCCAGACGCGCGACCGGAGTAGTCAGTGTCCGACTGACCAGTTGGAGTGATATGGCTCGGTTGGTTGGAAAGCGGAACGCGGTTCACGGCGCAAGTAGATGAAATCGCGGATGCCGTCGCAGCCGGCGGGCGTGGTCAGCAACATGGCCTCGATCACCCGTCGTGCGTCGCCGACAGCCGCATCGTTTTGACTGCCGCACCGTTTTGACTGGCCGAGTGCGGTCGCAATGTGCTTGGATAGCATCCGGTCGGTGGCGCGCTTTAGAGAGTAACGGCTCTTCGCGATCGCGGCCCTAGGAGGACACAATGAAACGGCTTGTTGTGGGAATGATTGCAGTGGCGTTTCTGGCATTGACGGCCCGCACGGCCGTGGCTCAGTCCAAGACCATCTCGTCTGAGATGCGAACGGAAACGGGTGTCGTCGAAGCGATCGAAGCCTCGACACGCTCGGTGACGCTCAAGAAACCGGACGGAACCTTCGTGACGACGGTCGCGGGGCCGGAGGTGAAGCGTTTCTCGGAGATCAAGGTCGGCGACAAGATCACCGCTCGCTACTACGAGAACCTCATTATTCGGCTGAAGCGGCCCGGCGAGCCGGACGTGGTCAGCCAGACGAAAGGCACGACCCCTTCCGAGCAAGTTCTCCCGGGTGGCACGAAAGCCAAGCAGGTGACCATCACGGCCACGATTGCGGCCATAGACATGAACGTGCCATCGGTGACTTTCACCGGGCCGAACGGCTGGAAGTACACCTCCAAAGTGGTGGACAAGGAGGCGCTCGGCAAAGTGAAGGTCGGCGACAAGTTCGACATCGTCTGGACCGAAGCGATGCTGGTGTCGCTCGAGCCCGGCAAGTAGGTGACTGGGTTACAGCCGGGACGATCCGCCGTGATCGTCCCGGACCGCCGCCAATGATCGGAGGTGGCGCCGCGCGTGATGAGCACTTGATGACTCGAGCCTGAGACGTCAGTCTGACGGCGTCAGCGCTGCAGACGCCATTCCATCGAAGAAGTCTCTGAGCGGCCAATTGGTGGCGGCAACGCGAGCGCCACCGAGAATGAACGCCTCCTGCCGGAGCACGAAACGCAAGGCTTCCAGCATCTGGCCAACGCCCGGCGGAGGGCTGCTCAACATTTCTTCAGTGACGCCGAAAGCGGATCGGTGGGCCGCAAGCGCCGACAGCTTGCGGTCCAGTAGATGTATCGCATCGAACGACACCGCGAGCATGCCGGCTGCGGTGCCAAAAACGTCCGGGTCGAGCCCGTCAGTGATGCCTTTGCCTCGACTCTTCTCCGCGAAGACCCGAAACACATCGCGCTCGATGGTGCAGTAGAACAACCGCTCGGGCGCCGTCGGCCCCATCACACCACTCGAAAAGAACGCCGCGGCCGTGGCGCGCTGAATCGCCAGGTGGTCGGGATGGTAATAGCCGCCATGCGGATCGAACGTGACAATCACGTGCGGCGTCCTCTCCTGAATGATGTCTCGAATGGCCGCTTCTACTTCGAGCTTGTCGATATTCGCCAGCGCTCGCGGGTCGTCATGTCGTTGCCGATCCTTGCGGGCAGAATCGTGGAATCCGAGAAGCACGGGTTCTTCGATGCCGAGCCTGGCGCAGGACATGCGCAATTCCTCCGCGTATTTTGCGGCGCGGACGATCCGCGGCGAGCTGCATGTCAGAGAGCTGGAAGGCGGTGCCGACACGACGCTCGGTGGAGATCTCGGCGCCAATCGCGGCTTTCCGGTGATCTCCCCAAATGGGAAGCAGATCGCCTTCGGACGCTCGTGCCGGGACCGCCCGTGCAGCGTCCTCTGTTTCTCACGAACCTCGCTGATGGAGAAACGCGCTTGGTGCGCGACGACTGTGGTGGCCGCCCGCGGCAATGGCTCGATGAACAGACGCTGCTCGTCGAAACGTTCGGCGCGGGGCTGAACTCCTTTGTGGTGGTCGAGACGTGTGACGGAACGCAGCGTCCGCTGCTCTCATCGATTGATCGCCGGGTCTCCAATCCCCGTGTCTCACCAGACGGCCACTGGCTCGCGTTCGACGCCGTGCACCCCGGCGGATCGCCGGTGGTGGCGGTCGCGCGATGATCACCAACGTCGCGCCCATTGCCGCGCCTGATCAGATCATCTTCGTGCTGGGCGACTATCGGGGTGATGTCTGGATGATGGATGTTTGAGAAGTGTCCGCGCGCCGAGCACGCCCTCCCTCCCCTCGAACCAGTCTCTGCGGCGCGTCTACTCCATGAGCCGCAAAGGGTAGAACGACGGCCTGATTGACATGTGACCATATGGTCACATATAATCGATCAGTGTTCGACGACGATTCGGTGTTCAAGGCGCTCGCGGATCCAACACGTCGATTCCTTCTCGATCTGCTCTTCAAACGTGACGGTCGCACGCTGACGGAGCTCGAGTCGGAGTTGGCGATGACGCGGTTCGGTGTCATGAAGCACCTGCGCGTGCTCGAGCGTGCGGGCGTCGTCGTCACGCGCAGGTCGGGCAGGGAGAAGCTGCACTTCCTGAACCCGGTGCCGATCCGAATGATTCACGATCGCTGGATCGACAAATACACTGGGCGTCGCGTGTCGGCGCTGTTGGATCTCAAAACCGAGTTGGAGGCGAAGTCATGGCGACAGAGTCAAAAGCGGGCATAGCGACGACGCAGGTCTACGAGGTCTACATCAAAGCCTCGCCACAGGCCATCTGGGACGCCCTCACGTCGCCGGAATGGACGACGAAGTACGGCTACCAGGGCGCCGTCGAGTACGAGCTACGTTCGGGCGGCGCGTACCGGGCGCACTCTACTTCGCAGATGAAGTCGTTTGGCTTGCCGGACGTCGTCGTCGACGGCGTGGTCGAGGAAGCCGACCCGCCGAAAAAGCTGGTGCACACCTATCGCTTCCTGTTCAGCGACGCCATGAAAGCCGAGGGCTTCACGCGCGTCACGTGGGAGATCGAGAAAGTCGCAGCCGGCTTCTCGAGGCTCACCGTGACTCACGAGCTCGAGGGCGCGCCGATCATGGCCGGCATGGTCGCCAGTAAGTTCTCCGAGCAGGGCACGGGTGGCTGGGCCTGGATTCTCAGCGACATGAAGTCGCTGCTCGAGACCGGCAACTCGATGTAAGACCGGAGTTCAATGGAACGAGGAGCGCGGATCGCTGACGAGGCACTCGAGTACCGCCCGGCCTCGCGGCATTAGGCGGTAGCCGACCTCGAGGCTGGGCGGTCCGCGCAGGCAACCCTTGTCTTGCCTGACACTACGGTATTTCGGGCGCGCCCTCCGGGAGGGTGGGGTGATCCGCGCCGCCCTTCGCCGGGCACACCTGCGGTGCGTCGCCAGATCCTCAATGAATCCGGCCATTTCTGCTTTCCGCTCTCACGGCACGCGGTCTGCAGCCCACCTGCCCAACTGTCACCGAACGGCGAGGAATTCGGAGACGCGCGACCTGCGCGTCAGTCGTCGACTTCACTGTTGTTGAGTGACATTGGATCGGTTCGTCGGAAAACGAAATGCCCTTCATGGGCTCGCAATGTGCATCGCGTCACCGGCGCGCTGAGAGCAAAACTTTTCGCGATCGCGGCACTAGGAGTGCACACGAGACGACGTTCTCGTATTAGCCAGCGGTGATCTTGCGATCGTCGTGAAAGTGCCGTCCGGTTTCTTGAGCGTGACCGTGACCATCACGGGACGATTACGAGGAACGAATCCATGCAAAACGGCATCGCGCAATGGATGGCCAACCGAGCGCGGGGGCTTCTCGCGGCTGCGTTAGTAGCCGCGACGTTTATCTCGCGGGCTGATGCTTGGGCGCAGCCTGCGCCCACGCCCGGAGCCTCGACGCGGCCGAACATCGACTGCGGCGCGGCCGTGGGCGATCGGAACACCTGCGATGCCGATACTTCGTCCGGCGTCGTGTTGGTCCGGCAGGCCGGCGAGGGTAACTGCGTGCTCGGCAAAACCTGGGGCTTCGAGGCGAAGGCGGTCTGGGTCGCCGATGGATGTCGTGGCACGTTCGCGTTCACCGACGATCGTCTGACCGTGACCTGCGCGGCTGCTGCAGGCGCACGCGAGGTCTGCGAGGCGAACACCGCCGCTGGCGTTGCGCTCGTCAAGGGCTCGCCCGCGTGCATGTTGGGTCGGACCTGGGGCTACGACCGGGATGGCATCTGGGTGTCGGACGGCTGCCAGGGGACGTTCGTCCTCACCACCCGCGGCGCGCTGGAATGCGGGTCGAATGGTGCGCGTCAACACTGCGACGCCGACACGTCCGCCGGCGTCGTGCTGGCGCGCTCGACCGCCACGGCGGCGTGTGTGCTGGGCGACTCTTGGGGCTATGACGCCACCGGCGTCTGGGTTGACAAGGGCTGTCGTGCCGAGTTCGTGCTGGGCAATTCAGAGCCTGGCGGTCCGGAAAACCAGGACCTCGACGCTTTCTTCGGACTGCTCGAACCATACGGCCGGCTGCGCGGCCACGTTGCCTGGTTCAACGACGAAATCGAAGTGCAGGACGACGCCTCGTTCCTCGGTCTGAACTTTTCGACCCGCGGCGCGACGAAGTTCTTCGCAGCGACCGAGTGGGGTGTACAGCCTCGTACGCGGCGGACAGGTGTTCAACGCAGGCGGGACCACCAGCGGCGGCGGCTTTCCAACGCTGGACGATCCGCAGGCGGACCAGGTGTTCAGTGCCAGGCTCGGCTACGTCGGCGTCGACTTCGGGCCGTTCGGGCGCATTGCCGCCGGCAAGCAGTATGCGGTTCACACCGATGTGACCTTGTACACAACAGACCAATTCACCGTGTTCGGCAGTCAGGCCAGCGCGACATACACAGCGGGCACCGACGGCGGCTTCCTGGGCAGCGGCCGCGCCGACCAGACGCTGACGTATCGCAACACGCTCTTCAACGTGCTCCGGCTCGGCGGCCAGTTGCAGTTCAGGACCGCCGACAACAGCGAGACGATCGATGGGGCAGGCGTGTCCGCACAGTTGACCGTCCTGCCAGGGGTCCGCTTCGGTGCGGCCTACACAAAGAGCTATTTCGACGACGAGGTCGCGGCCCGCATTCGCGGGCTCGGCGACGATGCCGAGTTCATTGCGCTTGGCGCCAGCATCAACTGGAAGATGTTCCAGGCCGCCGTCGTCTATGCCGAACAGAACAACGGCGACCTCGCGCGCCTTGAATTGCCGGGCAATGTCGTCGAAGCGGTTGCCTTCGACGCCGACGGCTTTGAAGCGCTGTTGCGCGTCAACGTCCGGGGATTCACCGTCTACGGTGGGCTCAACTACTACCGGCCCGACGTCGTCGATCCAATCCTCAATCCCGACTTCCGAACGAGATATGCCATTGGTGGTCTGAACGTCGGGATCTTGCCGAACATGTACGCCTACGCGGAAGCACGCCTCTTCGACGACAGCGTGGGCCCGCAGGGTGAGGAAGGGTTCGATGTCCTTGCCATCGGTGTGCATTACGGCTTCAGCGTCAAGGGGTTCCATCGCCGGTAGAAATTCCCGCTCGTCTGCAATCGGCTCGATCTGAAAAGCGCCCAACGAGCCGGAGTTAGTGATCGGTGGCGCGACATGGAGTTTGCTGTGTTGAATCTCTTCCAACCCACACTGTTCACGCTTCTGTTCCTGGTTCTGTCAGCTACCTTTGCGAGCGCGCAGCAAGTTGAGGTGGGCCGCGAACAGATCACGCTTCGGGGAACCGTGGAGGCCGTCGACCCCGCGGCCCGGACGGCCAGAATCCGCGGGGATAAAGGGATCGTCGTCACGGTCGACATTCCGCAGTCGGTCGTCCATCGACCAACTCAAAGTCAGCCGACGTCGTGAGCCTGTCGTACTACGACGTGGTCACCGTCCGCCCGAAAGCTCCTGGCGAGCCCGCCGTTGACCGGATCGATCCTCCGACCACGACGGCGACGGCCGGCGCTCTGCCCGGCGCCACGCTGGCGTCGAGCGCGTGTCAACGGTCACCATCACCGGCTGGGACCCTAAAATGCGAACGGTGACGTTCACGGGCCCCGGGGGTACCAGTTACACTCGTCGTCTGCTGGATACGACCGACTCGGCCATCCTCGCGGCGCTGAAGGTTGGCGATCGCGTGGACGTGACGCGCACCGAAGCCGTTCGCTTCGCGGTCGAATCGCGCACGGCGGCGGCGCAAGTGGATCCGACCGACTCATTTCGCCATCGAGTCACGATCTCGGCAGTTTGGGGATGGGACAATCAGTTCAGCGGCAACATGATTCAGGAGGCCACGGGGCGAACGGCCACTGGCCTGCCGATCAACTTGAACGAGACGACCTACGACGACGTGTACGGCCGGATGGCGATGTTCAAGATTGGCGTCGGCTACCGCACGACGCCCCGCACCGAAGCAGTGGTCAACTTCGTCATCTCGCGGAGCTCGTCCGAGACCGCGAACATCGGCACCGTGTCCAACACCCCGCTGTTCGTGGACTTCGATGACTACAACTACTGGGGGTTCGAAGCCGGCCAGCGGTTCTTCTTCACCCGCGTCCGTTTCACGCCCTATGTGGGTTACCTGTTGGGCCTCAACCGGTACGACGACATCAGAGGCACCTTCGTCGATGTCCCCCTGAATGTGACGCCAGGCCTCGCAGCGCAAGACGGCAAGTTCTTCGAGAAGTCCTGGGCGTTCAGCCTCGGCCCCACCGGCGGCGTGCTCATCGGCGTGGGGCCCTTCGAGGTGATGGCGGAGACGCAGCTGCGCTTCATGGGCGGCCTGTCGGATGTCGACTGGCTCGTCGAGGAGGGCCTGCGCGACATCAACAGCGAGAGCTCGCGCTGGTCGTTTCCAGTTCAGCTCGGCGCCAGGATTCGGTTCTGATGACCTCCGAGCACGAGGCGCGGCAAAATCTCCATGCTGCGCCTCGTGTGTCGCACAACGACGACCTGAATGTGTTGCCGGTTCGATCAGCGGCGCCGTTTTGCGCTCACAGACAATCCGAATAGATTGATGTTCACCATTCCTGGAAGGACCCGCTCATCCTGAACGCCATGAAGGTTTGTTCTAGCAATGTTGAAGTGGAGACTGACCTGCTTCTTGATCAACGGAGACACAAAGTCGCAGATCCGATAGCCGAAACCGACGGTGGTTGCCGGCTTCCAGTCGTGACCCCCCTGCCCGTCAGGAAGCATCACCAGCATGACGCCTATCGCGGGCATCGTGAATCGTCCGACCTCGAAAACTCCGATCTGCATCCCGACGATGCCGTAGGTCGGCGTTGCTGGATATCGTGCCTGCATCCACAATCCAGTCAGATGAACTCGTTGAAAAAACGAGCTCTTCACGACTTTGTCGTTGACATTGCCGCCCGACGTCGCCAGCGATGAACGCCGGCGTTGGAGAATAAGTAAAGGCTGGTCGTCCCAGTGGCGGAGAATGTAGCAGGCGCTCGCGATCAGTTCATCGACTCCCGCATAACCCTGACATTCCGCCTCGAGCCAAGCGGGCGGTTCGGGACGCTTCTTGCGTTCCCAGATCGGCTGATCGTTGAAGTTACGCGCGACCCTGTTCCCCCACTGCTCAAACCACTTCTCCCACGCGTGGTACTCTCTGAGCCACTTTGCAAGCTCGTCAAACCTTTGCTCGGCCTCCGACCCTCCCATCAACCCCTGCTCTTGAGCCACAGTAGGAGCTGCGCTCGCCACCAGGGCCAGCCCAACAAACACCGCGATCTTCATGAACCCTCCAGAAGGGATCCCGCTGCCACCGACTGTGAATCTGCGTTCCGTGGCGTCTTCGCCGGAATATCCACTCCGAAGTCGGCAGGCGATTCCGCCCGCCAAATCTTACGGATGAGCTTTAATTGCAGATCCTGCACCGCCTTTCAAGCGAAGTAAAGAATTTCGTCGGCAGCGTGTCTGGCGCGAAGCCGTGATGCACAAGGCTGCGCGCGGTGACGCGAAAATTCACACGGGAATGATTCACTGCGAATGAGGCACCGGTGCTGCAGCCGCAGCGGTAGTAGTGCGTCTCACTTTCCGTGCGCTCGTGGGTCACGCGCACGCCGCAGTAGGGCAATTGAGTCGGAGTGGGCCGTGCACGCCCCTATGATCGGCATGAGGCGGTGGGCTGCCAAGTCGGGGGTTTTCGGACTAGGAAGTCCGGGGTTTTCGGTACACCATCCGCGACCCGACTAGCGATGCGGCTTTTTCTTTCTCCACAGCATCGAGCAGCCCGACGATTTCTTCGATGCTCCACACGTGGTCGGACATGCCGCTGCCATCGCGGGCGTCATGCGGAGGCTCTGGTGGGATGCGAGCAAATTGTAGAGGTGAAGTCATGCAGAAACGCGGGTTGGGAAGAAGCGGCTTGGAAGTCTCGGCCCTCGGCTTTGGCTGCATGGGCATCAGCTTCGGGCTTGGCCGCGGAGCCACCCGAGAGGCGGGGATTGCGGTCATCCGAACGGCGGTCGACCGTGGGGTGACGCTCTTCGACACCGCCGAGGTCTATGGTCCGTACACGAACGAGGAGGTCGTCGGCGAAGCGCTCGCACCGGTCCGCGATCACGTGGTGATCGCGACGAAGTTCGGCTTCAAGATCGAAGGCGGGAAGCAAGTCGGTCTGGACAGCCGGCCGGCACACATCCGGGAGGTCGCCGAAGCCTCGCTTAAACGGCTCAGGACGGATCGCATCGATCTCTTCTATCAACACCGCGTCGACCCGGACGTCCCGATTGAGGACGTTGCCGGGACCATCCAGGCCCTGATTCGGGAAGGCAAGGTCAAGCACTTCGGCTTGTCGGAAGCCGGTGTGCAAACCATACGCCGCGCGCACGCCGTGCAGCCGGTGACGGCGTTGCAGAGCGAGTACTCGCTGTGGTGGCGAGAGCCGGAGCGCGAGGTGCTGCCGACGCTCGAGGAGCTTGGCATTGGCCTGGTTCCATTCAGCCCGCTCGGCAAGGGCTTTCTGACGGGGACCATCAACGAGACGACGACTTTCGACATCAACGACTTTCGCAACGTCGTCCCACGCTTCACCGCCGAGAACCGGAAAGCTAATCTCGCGTTCGTCGAATGGCTGACCAAATTCGCAGAGCGCAAGAACGCGACGCCCGCGCAGATCGCGCTTGCATGGCTGCTCGCGCAGAAGCCCTGGATCGTCCCGATTCCCGGGACGACCAAGCGCCATCGGCTCGAGGAAAACCTCGGCGCGGACGCCATACTCCTGACGCCGGATGATCTGAGAGAGATCGATCGCGCAGCGGCGGAGGGCTCAGTGCACGGCGCTCGATACCCGGAGCACCTGCAGAAGCTGGTCGGACGCTGACGCGTGGACTCGGCCGTCGGAAAGGATCGATGATGCGGATCGGGATTCTGGGCTTCAGGTTGACGGGCGGCAAGCCTCGGAACGCTCTTCGCGCGCGCCGGCCACGACGTGGTCGCGGCTATTCCATCAGCCGCGTCCACTGCGCAGTGTCCGTGTACTGCTGGAACGTCACCGCCTTGCCGCCGCGGAAGCGGTACACGTGGCAGAACGGCGCGTCGAGCGTCGCGCCGCCGCCTTTCATCGTGCCGCGATAGCGACCGAGCACCACGACGTGGTCGCCGCCGTCGATGAACGTGCTGGGAACCGCCGTGAAGTTGTCGATCGCCGCGAGCAGCCGCGCGAACACACCTTCGCCTACTGCCTGAGGGCCAACATAGGGGTTGCGGTCCGCAAGAGGGTAGCCCTCCGCTTCGTTCCAGTTGATGGCTGCATCCATGGCCCCGAAGAGCAGGGAAGGATCGTTTCGGCCGAACGCCGTGTATGCCGCCTTGATTGTCTCGAGCGCCGACATGATGCTGCCTCCCACTGATAAGTGCGCCGCTCAACCTTGCGTGCAGATGCTAGCACAGCCATGGCCGATGGCGGTCTGACATGGCCCACGCCATTACAGCCGGGCGCGCCTCGATCATCTAAAGGTCTCGCGCGCGCATGTCATTGATTACTCGCTGGGGGCGATGATCGCAGGCCGGCTGGCGACGATGCATCCGGAGCGGCTGCTCAGCGTCGTCGTCTACCTGGCACTGATCGGCGCGAGGACCGCAATGCTTCGAATGTTCTGCGCCTGCCGCTGCGCTTCACGCTGGGTTGACACTCCAGGCCGCGATGATCGGCGGCGACACCAGCGCGCCGTCGGACGTAACCACTTCAGCGCGCAGTCGTGCTTCGAGGTCGTCGATCTCTCTGCTGTCCCCGTCGGCGATGCCGAGCGTCTTCGCAAACGGCAAAACGCTTCGAAGGCTGTCGGCCATGTACCGGTAGATGATCGCGTCAGGTCCTCCTTCCACCCGCGCGTGCAGCCGAATTGTCGGGACCGACAGGCCGGCTGCCGTAAACACCTCGCGCAGGCGAAGGCCCATGCTGGCGTCAGCACCAGCAGCGCAGATGATACGTGTCATGAGTTGAAGCATTCGATCGTAGGTGGGCGAATGCGGCCTGGAGTGAAATCCCGCGACACAGGCGGTGAAGGCCGATTCGATCATGACGACGACGCCTCGCGCCCGAACGTGACGAGCAGCGGCGCCGAGCGTCGCGACGGGATCGGGCTGGTGCATGAGCACGAATCGTCCGACCAGTGCGTCAAAGGTGCGATCGTCGTCAAAGGCAGCGATATCGGCGACCTGGAACTCGACGTTCTGGCGTGATTCTGCTTGCGCCCGCGCGCGCGCCTCCGCAACCGCTCGCGCTGAGCGATCGATGCCGACCACCGATCCACCGGCGCCGATGATTTCGGCGACGAGCAACGACACATCACCGGCGCCACAGCCGATGTCGAGCACGCGCCACCCTGGTTGCAGTCCGGCCGCCACGAACGCCTGGCGCGTGATGTCCTCGAAAAACGTACTCTGCAGCCGAAGTCGATCGAGTTCGGCGTGGGAGTGGCCCAGAACGTAGAGCGGATCGCTCACAGCGCCAGATCCCACGTCTCCGCGACCAGCCGCTCCCGGCCGAAGCTGTCGTGCGACTTCTTCGCGGTGAGCGTGAACCCAGCCTTCTTGTAGAGACGACGAGCAGCGTCGAGCTCGCTCTGCGTCCAGAGCGTGATCCTGTGGTAGCCAGCGCGCTTGGCGAAGCGAATGCACTCCGCGATGAGGCGCGAACCGATACCCATGCCACGCGCCGAGGGTTCGACGAGGAGGAGCCGAAGCTGGACGACGGTGTCCGACTTCCGGACAAGGAACACGGAGCCGACGATTTCACCGTCTTTCTCCGCCATCCAGCAGCGTTCCTTCGCTGGCTGGAAGTTCTTGACGAAGTCGGCAACAATCTCCGCGGCCAGCGCCTCGAACTGCTCGTTGTAGCCCCACTCCTCCGCGTAGAGGAGGCCCTGCCTGTGCACCACCCAGCCGAGGTCGCCTGCGTGCGGCGGTCGAATGACGTACGGCGCCGATCTGTTCGTTCGCTCATCACTCAGCACATCCTCGATCACGCGCATCGCGCCGACCACTCGCTGCTGATCGCCGGCCGAAAGCCGTTTCAGCATCGCGGCGACGTCGTCGTGGGTCTGCTGGTTCAACTTCGCGAACGCCGATTGACCAGAGCGCGTGAGCGACAAGTGGGCGCGACGGCCGTCGGCTTCGGA
This sequence comes from uncultured Acidobacteriota bacterium, assembly GCA_963807105.1. Lineage (GTDB taxonomy): Bacteria > Acidobacteriota > Vicinamibacteria > Vicinamibacterales > UBA2999 > DASPWV01. The sequence goes on from CAWEAM010000010.1 coordinate 341,539, forward strand.
TCGCGTACACCGTACCAGGCCGCGCCGTTCCAAATTGCGCAGCATGCGGCTCAGATAGCCGGCATCGAGACCCAGTTCGCGGCCAAGGTCGGTTGCCGTTGGCTGCTCGTGATGCGCGAGTTCGAAGAGGACACGCGCCTCAGCCAACGTGAACTGGATACCCAACCAGCCGTGCTGCAGGACACCAATCCGTTTGGTGTAGAAGCGGTTGAAGCTGCGGACGGCATGGACGCGCGCGGCTGAATCCATGGCCGCACATTGTCAAATACTTTGTTGCCTAAGTCAAATAATACAGCGGTGCGCCAGCGCCGTGATTGATCAACATCAAAAACGCCCCGTCGCTTCTAAGCACGTCGAGTCCGCAACTTGGCTCATCCACTCGGCGTGATGCCGTGATCGGGCGTCGTGTGGACTCCTGATGCTACGGCGATCGCCGGGGCATCGCGCGTGTGGTCGTGTCCGTAAAGGGCCCGATCGACGTCGACCAAGCACTGTCGGACTAGGGGGCGATGTCGAGCCCTGCCTTCCGCAGGCCGTCGATCAACTGCTCGACCAGGTCCGGCGGGTACCATCTCGCGAGCGCGTCACGCGCGATGAGCACGATGTCGGGCTTCAGAACAAGCAAGTCTCGCAGGGCTTCGCGCGCCGCTTCATGCTCGGCGAGCTGCCCGTAAGTCGCGGCGATCACCAGATGCGTATAGAAGAAGTGCGGCAGGTTGATTTTCAACGCGATGCTCAGCGCGCCGTGGTAGTCGCCTTTGCGGTACGCGTTGTAGAAAAAAGGAAACCAGTACCACCCGGGGTGGTGCGGATTGCTCGGAGTCGCGAGCGAATTCCGGCGGGTGGACTTCCAGCGCGACGTCGCGTCCGAGTTTCGTGTCGGTCGCGCGATACACTTCGCCCATTCCGCCGGCGCCGATGGCGGCTGTGATGTGGTAGCGAGCCAGTGTGCGGCCGATCATCTCGAGCACGTTTCGTTCAGGCGGAAGCAAACATCGACGCGGCGGCGCGCCGTTCGATGGCGACTGCGGGAGCCGCGATTGTAGCGCGGGCGCAACGGCGCGGCCGCACTGTGTCCATCATGGCTCATGAACAAGAGATGTCCTATCATCGCGGCATGATCCTGCCGATCGCGCTCCTTCTCCTCGCCAGTCCCGCACAGCCGTCCTCGGTTGCCACTGAACTCTGGTTAGGTCGATCCGCGGAGCTGGCGCTCGCCTGCGTTCACAAGGATACCCCAATAAGATCGCCCACGTGCTGAACGGCGACACCGACGTGAGGCCGCCGCACGAGCTGACACCCGCGTTCTATGGGTGCTACGACTGGCATTCGTCCGTGCACGGCCACTGGCTCCTGGCGCGCGTCGCGCGCCTCCACGGAGACGCGCCGTTTGCCGCCCGCGCGCGGGCGGCACTCGACCAGAGCATCACCGCGGCGAATATCGCCGCGGAGGTGCGCTACCTGAATGGCACGGGCCGCGTCTCCTTCGAGAGGCCGTACGGGCTGGCGTGGCTTCTCCAACTCCATACCGAGTTGCACGAATGGGCGACAGCGCGGCCGGCTGACGGGGACGTTCGGAAATGGGCAGAGACGCTCGAGCCGTTGACCAGCGCCGCGATCTCGCGGATCGCCGACTGGCTGCCGAAGCTGACGGCGCCGATTCGGATCGGCGAGCACTCGCAGACGGCCTTTTCGTTCGGATTGATGCTCGACTGGGCCCGCGCGACGAGCGAGAAGAAACTGACGTCGCTACTGCTGTCCCGCTCGCGCGATTTCTACCTGAACGATCGCGCGTGCCCGCTGGCCTACGAGCCGTCCGGCGAAGACTTCCTGTCACCCTGCGTGGCGGAGGCCGACCTGATGCGGCGCGTGCTGCCGGAGGCGGAGTTCACGCGCTGGCTGCGCGACTTTCTGCCGTCGTTGCCGACCGACGGTCGAGGCGACTGGCTCGCGCCCGGCGTTGTGACCGACCCCACCGATCCCAAGCTTGGGCATCTCTACGGACGAACCTCTCGAGGGCGTGGATGCTCCACGCAATCGCGCGAAGCCTCCCGGCGTCCGATCCGCGCGGCGCGGCGCTCATGGCCGCCGCGCGGATTCACGGCACCGCTGGAATGACAGGCGTAACGGGGGAGCACTACGAAAGTGGCCACTGGCTGGGCACATTCGCCGTGTACCTCGAATCCGGCCGTGGTATGCCGGTTCCCGCCCCGCGAGACGGTAGCGAAGCCAATGTTGCGCAGTTGAAGACCAATTAGTCGCGCAACCGGAATCCCCGGGCTTTCGGCTGGAGCCGAGCAAGGTATGGATCGTCACCTCGAGTTTTCCGCCGTCATGACGCAGGTCCGGCCGCGGGCATCGCCGGGACCGGTACCAACGGCGCACTGAACTCGCCAACCTTCTCGGACGCATCGACCCTCAGCCACAGCATCGCGCCGATGAACAACAGCGCCGCCATCGGCACGAACGGCGCGTCGTAGCTGCCCGAGCGGTCAACGATGTAGCCGTACAGCACCGAGCCGGCGAGCCCGCCCACCTGCGCGGCCATGTTCATCAGGCCCACTGTCGCGCCGGCGCGCGGTCCGCCGATGTCCAGGCACACGCCGAATACTCCCGACTGCTGGAAGGTGATCGCCCCGTAGGTCAGGGCCAGGAAGACCACAGTGAGCACCGGATGCTGCGTGAGCATGGCGGCGACGGTGAACACGGCGGCGGTGGCCAGTGCCGTGGCGCCGATGAATCGGCGGCCGCGCTTCGTACCGAGCCGGCGCACGAGCGCGTCGCTGGCGGCGCCGCCGGCGAGATTCGCGAATGCGGCTACCACGAACGGCAGCGCCGACAGCACCAGGCCTGCCTCGCTGAATCCCCGGCCGCGGACCAGGAACGTGTGGAACCACGTCAGGAAGAAGTTGTAGACGTAGACGTAGCAGAACGCCAGTCCGAGCATGGCCCACACGGTCTGCGACCGGGCAGCCGCACGCCACGGGAAGGCGTGGCCGGCCGGGTGCGGCGCGGCGGCCGCGGCGGGTGCCTCGGGTGCACGCTGTCGCTGCTTCTCTTCAGGTGAGTCGCGGAACCACGTGTACCAGACCGCCGCCCACACCAGCCCCGCGACGCCGAACACGTAGAACGACATCCGCCAGCCGTAGCGCATCTGGATCGGCAGCACCAGCAGCGGCGCGATGGCGCCGCCCACCTGGCTGGCCATCAGATTCACGCCCGACATCGTGGCGCGCTGCGCCGGCGGGAACCACCGTGCGACGACGATGGTCGCATTCGGAAACGCGCCGGCCTCTCCCGCCCCGAAGAGGAATCGGATGACGAGCAGCGGGAAGAAGCCGCTCACCGTGCCGGTCAGGATGGTGAACACCGACCACCACCCGACGATGCGTGTCAGCACCAGGCGAGGGCCGAGGCGGTCGCCCATCGTGCCAGTCGGAATCTCGAACACGCAGTAGGCGAACGTGAAGATGCCGGTGACCCAGCCCCAGCCGATCGGGTCGATCCCGAGCTCGGCCTGCATCCGCGGCCCCGCCACCGAGATGCACACGCGATCGAGATAGGTGATGGCGAAGAGCAGGAAGAGCAGACCAACCACGCCGCGCCGGTCGCCCGCTGGGTTCGACATCACGGCGGATTGTGTCACGGATGAGCCGGCCGCGCGAGGGCGCCGCCAAGCCACGCCCGTAGCGCTCGCGGTGATGCTCGAGAGTTGTGGCTCTGTCCAAAAAATGTAGACAAGCCGGCGGCGCCCAAACGGTTGTGGCAGAATCGCGGCCGAACACCGCCGCAGCTTAGCCAGCCGCGGCGGCTCACGATCGCACTGGCACCGCGATGTGTCCGTTGATGGGAACTGCCTACGGTCCTTTCGAGCTAAGACATCGCCTCGTTCGTTTTTCCGAGCGCACCGTCAGAACTTCAGCAGAACGCCGAACTTGAAGAGGCGGCCCGCCAGAACTGCCAGCGGTTGCTGCCAGTTCGCGCCGTACGTATTGTTGACTGCGATGACGGCGTTGTTGTTTAACAGGTTGTAAACGTCGAACTGCAACTGGATGCGAGCCTGAGCATGCAGTGAGATCTCCTTGATGCCGCGCACGTCCACCTGGTGTAGCCGTTCACCGAACATTGTGCCTGGCGCGACCAGTGGAACGCTCACCGTCCGCGCGTTGCCCGAGAGCGGGCGCCCCAACCCCATCACCGCCGCCGCCGGGGCTGACCAAGTAGCGGTGATTTGCGGTCCCGGTAGACTCTGGTACGCCGCACTCGCTTTGATGCCCCACCACGGCAGAGGGTAGATTCCGGAAAGCTTGATTTGCGTCTGAAACGGCGGCCTCACGTCGCAGAATCGGAGTTCCTGCGGAGAGTCGATGACAAAGCATCTATTCGTCGCGATGCGCCCTGTGTTCGTGCCTCCCTGGAACGAGATACCGCCAGGGAGTCGCGCACTCGCGACCACATCGACTCCATCATAGACTTCTGTCTGCTCCCCAAATCTCGTATCCAGCGTCACGATATTGTCGTTTCTCCCGAACTTCGTCGGTGTGATGTTATACAGTCCACATATCAGGTTGCCGCCGCCATCAGGCAGTCGCGCGTCCACTGGACCCGTAACACAGAACTCATCGAACTCCGAGGGCTCCCATAGCAGGTTATCGGTCACCCTGAAATTCCCTCGCGTGCGACGATAGTACCCCACATTGAGCGCCAGACCCTGTCGTAACTCGTGCTGAAGGCTTACGGACGTCTCCCAATTCTTCTCCCGCGTATTCCAACCGGTGACAGTATGGTCCGCATAACTAGTGCCGACCCGGTCCGTGCCGAAGTTGGTGTTCGAACTCGCGCCCAACTCGTTTTCCTGGGGGATGAAATCGCCGTTGTCCGTCCAAGAACGGGTCGTGCGAGTATTGCTCGTCGCCAGAGGCGGGTTGACCGCTCCAGCGATTCCCGTGGCCATCGCTTCCACATATCGGCCCAGGTTCCACTTCAGTATCGTCCTGCCTGTACCGGACACGTCGTACGCCAAGCCCAGTCGCGGTGCGATGTCTTTCCAGTTCGGCAGATCCTCGTATGCCGGATAGTCCCGCGCAGGCGAAAACCTCGATGCCGGTACATGCTGCGCCGGGACGTCTCCGTTCAAGTAGTCAAACCGTACGCCTAAGTTCGCCGTCAGGGGTCCGATAGTGACCTGATCTTGCATGAAGATGCCAAGGTTAAGCCTCACTCGGTCGATGGCTGTGTTCGGTATGAAGTAATTGACTGCGGTCGGCACGTCGTTGTTAAACGTGTAAGTAACGTCAGTATACTCGTGCAGCCGTCCAGAGCTCTCAGAGACATCGTAGTAATGCATGTCCTCTGTTTTGCCCCAAAAGTAGTTCGTTGTCCTGCGCCGCCCAAAGACCCATTGCGTGCCGGCCTTGAGCATGTGAGAGCCTGTGACGTACGAGACTGTGGCCTTTCCCGGGAACATCTTCATGATCCATCTATTATCGTTCCCGTGCGCGCGGAACGTGACACCCCTTCCAGTGTCGGTCACTTGAATGTTGTCCAAGGCCGCGTTTAAATCCTGTCCGTAGAAGACATCCTCGGCCCGGTAGGCCTGGCCCGCCTCGACCAAGAGGTGATTACTGACGGTCCAAGTCCACGTGCCGTACCAGAGGTCGTTGACAGGCCAGAAACGATTCCTTGCTGCCTCGACGGACAAGCTCGGGCTCACCTGCGTACCGTCGGTACCGCCGGCCAAGTGGTCGTAATACAGCACCAGTTTGTTCGACCGGTTCGCCTGCAGCGTAAGACGAAGATTGTTGGCAGTGACGTAAACGCGATTCTCAGCCGGGCGCGTCAAGTCTGGCGTAAACACCCAATCCTCGGGATTCAAGTCGTAGTAGGCACCCGGAGGGCGATCTGTCGACCCCCATTTTCTAAAGCTGTAGTAAAACCACAGCCTATCGCGCTTGATCGGACCGCCGAACGCCGGGTTGAAATCGTAGATCTTAGTTGTCAAATAGCGGGACAAACCCCAGGCTGTCAGTGAGTCGTCTAAGTTATCGCTCTGTAACTCATCGTTAGCGTAGGCGGCAGCAAACGAGCCAGAAAACCTGTTGCCTCCCTGCCTCGGGATAATATTAATCAGGACGCCACTCGACTCCGTATCAGCGGCAAATCCCGAGGTTTCGAAGACCATCTCTTCGACCATTCCCGCGTTGGCGACCCACCCGTTCGAACCGCCACCACCCGACCCAAGAGCGTTGTGCACCCGTATGCCGTCCAGCAACGTCCGCATGTCTCCCGGTCTACTGCCATGGAACGTCAGCGTGGCGTTGCGCTCGCCGGATGAACCGCCGACGTCCTGTGTGTTCAACGTGCCTGTGAAACCGGCGACCGACACGCCGGGTATGAGGACTCCGAGATTGTTGTAAGTCTTCGCTGTGGGCAGTTCATCGATGGCCGTCTCCGTGAACGTTTGGTTCTGCGCCGTATTGCGAGTGTCAATAATCGGAGTCAGCCCGGAGACCGTAATTGTCTCCTCGACCGCACCAACCGCAAGTTCGGCGTTCACGGTCATCAAGAAACCAGCCGTCAATTCAAGTCCGTCCCTCCTTAGTGAGCTGAAACCGGAAACAGTAAAACTCACGGTGTACAGGCCTGGGCGCAAATCAACAATTTGATACAGCCCTTGATCGTCAGTGACCGCGACCCGCACCCGTTCGATAAGGGCCGGACTGGAAGCCTCGACCATGACGCCAGGCAGGGGCAAGCCACTGGTGTCCCTCACGACGCCCGCGATTGTGCCAGCTAGCTGATTCTGGGCCGCCGATTGGTGGGGGAACAAGCACACCATCGCCGCTATACTCAACGCAGTCAACCTAAGGGCCCGGCTCATCGCATCACCCTCCGATCCCCTACATATGCGACTTATACCAATCCACGATTTCGGAACCGCTCGCTTTCCACACACTTCCAGATTTGCTGATATGGGCGAGCGCCGCATCCAAGTATTTGCTCCGCCAGGGCTGCCCCATAATCCAGGGATGAAGATTGATGACCATTACCCGTCCCGTCTTGGCGCCGTCCCGCTGCAGGCCGTCGAACGTGTCTTGAATGATTTGACAATACTCGCCGATTAGCTTACGCCCCGTGTAATGAATAAAGTCGTCGTCTAGATCTAAATCAACACCGAGCGAAAACAACTCTCCCTCCGGCACCTTCATGCGATAGGGTTGCTCGTCGTTGGACCAATCGCACACGTAACGAATCCCTTCCGCAGCCAGAAGCGCAGGCGTGTTCATCGACTCCTGGCAGTTAGGGCTGAGCCAGCCAATGGGTGCTTTCCCCATCACTGTCGTCAGGGCGGCGATGGATTCGCGTATGTACGTGCGCTCCACCTCGATAGACATTCCGGCGTGGATCGTCCGCCTTGCAGACACCCCGTGGCCAATCACTTCGACGCCACGGCTTTTGCACTCTCTAACGAGAAACGGATAACTTTCCGCAACCAGCCTGTCCATGGCGATCGTTGGCCGGACGCCGTACTTATCAAGAATGCGCCACAGCCTGAATACCCCAACCCGGTTGCCGTACCTCGTGCATGGAAAACCCGGCCAGGTCCGGGCGAAAAGGCCCAGTCGATCCTCCGGGCTCGTTTGATGGCAGCTGCCAATCCCAATGCTCGAGATTCAGAATGACGGCCAGCGCCACCCGCGCGTTATTTGGCCACCGCAGCGGTGCGCGCTTGACAATAGGAGACCAGTCGTAATAGCCGTGATCCTGACCGTACCTGCGTTCTCCAGGCGGCATCAGACTAGTCCTTTCTGCTTTTGCTGCGACAGGTGGGCCACTACCTTGTCGTAGTAGTTTGCCAGGTAGTATTCCGCAATGTCGTCGGCCGTCGTGTACCACACCCTGTCGTGCGACTTGATGTACTTGAATGCGTCGTCAAGATATTTGGCGCGATGCGCCTTACCTATCCAGTAAGGGTGCAACGACACACACATCACTGTGCCTGTGTCGGCGCCCTCCGCGTAGAGTACGTCAAACTGATCTTTAATCATCTGACAAAAGTATGCGGCGTCTCTCTGGAGACTGAGCACCCGGCTGTCATTGGTTTGAAACGTGTACGGCACGTGAATGAACTTATTCCCGTTCTTGACTTTCATCGGAAACGGCTGATCATCACACGCCCAATCCGTGTGGTACAGCAGCCCAAACTCCGCCATCACATCCGGGGTATTTACTGAATTGCCGCCACCGGCGCCTAATCTGCCCTTTAATTGTTTCCCCGTATGTTTCTTTACCGTGGCAATCATGTCCCGCCAGTACGCGCGTTCGTCTTCGAGCGAATAAGCTGTGATAGGACGTGTGTTGTAGAATCCGTGCGCCATGTAGTCCCAGTTCCGCTCGACCATGGCATCACGAACCTCCGGACAGTGCTCAAGCACGGCGGCATTCAGGCACACGCAGCAGCGTATGTTGTACTTGTCAGTTATCTCCAACATTCGCCAGAAGCCGACTCGGTTGCCATAGTCGCGATAGGAATAGCTTGGAATGTCCGGTGCGGTGGGTCTGCTTAGCGGCGTGTACTCATACCATTCAATGTTCGGGGCGACCCAGAAGGCAACCCGCGCATTGTTGGGCCATCTAATTCTGGGCCGATCTGTAATTGGCAGATAGTCGAAGCGATCCGGAGCCAGCGCTTGTGTCGTCCGGTCTTGGCCGCCTAAGTCTAGGTTCAAGGGATGCAGCCCGAAGATCCCGGGGGCGTTGAGCCCAGCTAGAGTGAGCTTACCTGTGCGGTCCAAAAAAGACCGCCGGCTTATGTACTCCGAGTCCACGGTTGACTCCCGCGATATCGTCGACTTCTTCTTTGCCATCGGAGCTGCCTCATTCAAGAACGCGCATCGGCCATGGACATCATGAAATGTCGCATCGGTCGCGTGTCCCTGCCTGCACGCTGCCTTCACTCCCCCGATTTCTCAGCCGCTGCCGCTTTGCCAGCCACGCGCCCGGTCACGACGTATGACCCCAACTTGCCATGCCCGCGCGCGGCGCCGAACATCCCGCCAGCGAACTCACCCGCACCATAAAGGCGCGGAATAACCGCCTCCTGATCAATCGGCACACTCGGTGAGGCACCGCTATCCACAAGCTGAAAAGCTTGGTCGATAACCTGCATTTTCGTGTTCACTCGGATGCCACTCGACTGATCGGCGAACAGCGGTGACATTTTGGCAGCATAAAATGGCGGTTTGACAATCGGCATGTACGGCCGTGGACGGCCAAAGTCTGTGTCGACCAGCAGGTTGTAACGGGTAATCGTTGCTTGGAGACCTTCGCCCGGAACCGCGATTTTGGTGGCCAATTCCGCCAAGCTATTGGCGGTGGCAATCAACTTTGGATCAACGTACGGAACCTTCTGCGCTCCGGGATCCGTAAACTGTTCGGGCCTCCAGCCGATGATGAGCGCGCCGGCCGAATCAGCGATCCCCCATACATTGCGCGGTCGCTTCGGCAACTGCAAAAATGCCTGTACGCCTGGATGTGAAATTTCCGCATTGGTATTGAAGGTGTACTCATTGACAAATCTCTTGCCGTCATTGTCAATCAGGATTCCAGCGTTGTTCCGACTCGGAAACCCCAGCCCAGCCCGGCCAAACGGCGTTTCTGGGGTCTGCGGCTCCCACACGAACACTTGGGAACTGCCAAAGATCATCCACAGGTTCGGCGGGGATGAGGCATCCGCAAGACCAGCGCCCACGCGCATACTCGCCAGATGAGCGTCGCCGGTGTTTTGGGTATACGGCGCACCGGCCCAACTCCAGGCCTCATCGAGGAGTGGGTGCAGCGCGCGAAGCATCCTGTGGTTTGCGTTGTACCCACCGGTCGCTAGAACAACTGCCCGCTTGGCTCTGAACTGGAGGATGCGATCAGCGTGCTGCACCTGAATCCCGCGTACAGGACCCCTGGGCTCTGGTCTCATGAGCGAGAGCAGCTTGTGCTCTAGCTTGATCGGAATCTGACGTCTGACCGCATGTTGGTTGAATACATCGATGAGGCTGACACCGCCTGCACCCCTGTACGTCGGGGACGCCACGGGTGTAATAGTGCGTCGCACGCGACAATCCGGCGTCTGCAATCGAGGTGTTGGACTCCAGACGATCCCCAGCTTTTCGAGCCAGAGAGCCGTGTCCGCTGCGCGCTCAACAAACACTTTGAGAATTTCTGGCACTCCTCTGTGTTCGCCATTCTCGAAGTAATCCTCACATGCCCATTCGACATGGTCCTCAATGCCAGCATTGTTCTGAATATGACTGGCTGGCATTTGGAGATCGCCGTTCGAGTGAATTGTCCGGCCACCGAACCACTTCGCTTTGTCGATCATCAATACAGAGGCACCGGCATCCTTCGCTTCGATGGCGGCAGCGTACCCAGCGGCACCGGTTCCCACGACGATGACGTCCGCCTCCTCATCCCACTTCTCCCGTGCTGGTTGCGCCGCTGCCGGACGTGGCACGAGCGCCGCCACGCCGCCGGCCGTCACAGTGGCGCCGACTGCCGCAGCCTGTTGAACAAACTTCCGCCGCTCGATTCCTGTCAGTTCCTTACTGCCCTTCGCGGTCGAATCTTTTGACGACATAGGCCGCCTTCCAGCGAGGCGTCAGCGCCTCATACTTTCAGTGCATGACTCGGCGCAGCAGAGCCCGCCGAGCCTCGATGCTGGCCCACTCCAGCAACGCCGCACCTAACAAGCCGCTCTGCGCGTGCAGACCGTCAATACTTGAGCGACTCACCGGGGAGCGCCGGCGTATTCGACGGCCATTTCCGCTTCAATCCGTTCTGTTCCCAGGCAAACGCAAGTTTGATCAATCGGCCCTCGTCGAACGGCCGACCCAGAAAGTCCATGCCGATGGGGACTCCGTCAGGCGCATTCGGCATCGGATTCGATACCCGGCAGGAACGTCAATCGCCGGTAGCATTCCCATGGACGCCAAAAAACCGTTACGATCCGCGTTCGGTTGACCATGCTCGGCGACCAGGCGTTGCTGTAGCGGATATACCATTGCGTCGAGGGAATTCTTGTCCATGACATCAACAAGCAATCGCCGGAACTCGTGCATCTTGAGCAACCGACGCTGGTACTCTTCGAAGAATTGGGGTCCTGAGTGTGCCTGCCGCTCGCGAAGACGCGGCTCGATTCTCGGATCGTATTTGCCCTTTGCCTTTTGCAAGAACTCGGCCGGCGAGCGGTACGGCGACGTCGGTCCAAGCTCCGAGAACCACACATTCATCAAATCCCAGCACTCGTACTGGTCAACACCGATTCGATTGAACCCATAGTCGTTCATGTTCGGAATTCGAATCGGAACAACAGTTGCGCCGAGACTAGTTAACCGTGCGGTTGCCTCGTTAAACACACGATTGACTTCCGCGTGTTCCGGCCGATCGCCAAACAACTCAGTCACGACGCCAAAACGGGCGCCCTTTAACCCATTCGCGTCCAGAAAGCTCGTGTAAGTCTTGGGAATGTTCCCCAGGGCGAGTCGCGTCATGAAATCACGCGGATCAAATCCAGCCATGGCATCGAGCAGGTATGCGAGGTCGGATACTGATCGGGCAAGTGGGCCGCAGGCATTGTGCGAAAGCGAACTCGGCAGCACACCAGCACAACTTACGACACCGATCGTCGGTTTCATCGCGATGAGTCCACCTGCCGATGCAGGTGATCGAACCGATTGGCTATTGTCAGTACCCGTTCCGATCGGCGCGAAGTTGGCCGCCAACGCAGCCCCCGTGCCGGAACTCGACTCTCCTGGCGTCCTTGTCAAATCCCATGGATTGGAGGTGCGTCCACCCAGAGACGAGTCCAGCGCCGCCGTAACGAGCTCCGTAAGGTTGGTCTTGCCAAAAATGATGGCCCCGGCCGCTCGAAGACGCTGCACGACAAAAGCCTCGTGAACTGGATAGACGTCTTTCAGTGCGATCGACGCTCCGGTGGTGGGAAGGTCTGATGTATTGAACGCGTCTTTCAGCACTACCGGAATGCCGTGTAAGGGGCTCCGCCTCCCTTTTGTGAGACGTTCCTCATCCAGCTCCCGTGCAACCGCCACTGCGTTCTTATTGATGTTGATGAACGCATTTATGTTCGGCCCCTCGTTTTCGTACGCCGCGATGCGCGCCAGATACATGCCGACAAGCTTCTCGGATGTGAGGGCGCCCGTGTCGAACGCCGCGTTGATGGCGTCAATCGTTGCGCGTTCAAGGGTAAAGTCGCGGGTCGCTACGCGGGTGGTCGGGCGCGACTGCTCGTCGGTGTCGCCGCGCACCGGTACGCGCGCGATGGACAAGGCGGAGAAACCGCCGAGCAGAGCAAGAGCGATGAGCGGAAACTTCGAGCGGTCCATGCGGCAGCCGTCACGGTTCGTGTGTCCCACAGCCGGGCATGCCGCCCGTTTCTACCACCGTGTTTGTATACAAGTCAACAGAATAGCCGGACGATTTGGCCGAATGCTGTATATTTTGGAAGCTCAGCCGACTCTTCCCATGTCAGGGCAATGGCGGCGATTAGGCTGAGAAGCGACTTCTGGCTTTAGCGGGGAACGGCGTGAAGCATCGCCATCGGATCAGCGAATCGTTCGCCCTGTACGAGGACATGCTGACGCTGAAGATCCGGCGCCGAGCTCCGCCTCGCCGATCCTAGGGCCTTTACGATTTTCTCGTGCTCGGCGAAGGACGTCACGATGCGGTCGCGGACGCGCAGCTGTAGCCGCCGCTGCGGACGCAAGCGCTTGTGCAGCATCGAGGCCTGCTCGCTGAGAAACGAGTTATGGCTGCCGCTATAGATGACCTGATGGAACTGCTCATTGCTTGAGTGGTACTCTTGTTTTGTCATCCGCCCCGCGGCAAGACGGCAACCAAGAGCCTCCAACCCGGCCATAACCTGAACCATTTTCTACCACTGGGCGGGGCGACACCTCTGGAACCGTGGCCCCACGCCGGGGACGCATCTCAACGCTGCCGACGGACGCCAACTGGATCAGCTCTTCATAGATAGGCGTCCGAGACCGCAAACTGTTCTGCTAGTGCACTTTTCGTCGAGGCGGAACCCTTGGCGAAAGCTCACCGGTCGCGATTTTTTCTGCAATCGTGTCGCGTAACTCGCCGGTTTGGATTCTTTTGTCGCCATTTTTGTATGCAACTAGGTGCGTCCACAATCTCGGCAAAGCCCAGCACCTCGAGGACCATTTCTATGGACCCCACACAGCTGACGGACTTCGCCACCCGCTATGCGGCAGCCTGGAGCAGTCAGAATCCAGGAAGTTTGGCGGCGTTCTACGCCGGGAATGGATCACTCACCGTCAATGACGGTGAGCCGTCTGTCGGACGCGCGGCCATCACGGCGACGGCAAGGGGTTACATGACGGCATTTCCTGACATGGTCGTGAAGATGGACCGCGTGAGTCAGGAGGGCGGCCACGCGGTTTTTCATTGGACGTGGACAGGAACGAACAGCGGCCCTGGAGGCAGCGGCAAGTCTGTTCGCATTAGCGGCTACGCCGCTCCATCCGTGGGCCGGTTTGCTCCAACGGATTCTGTGTGCGGTGTGGTTTGCGTGCATGATCGTCCTCGCAATCCGCCTGCGACGAAATGACGACACAATCGTGTGTCGTACAACGAAATAAATGGTGACTACTTCAACAGCACGACCACGCCTGTAACGACCAGCGCGCCTGCCCATAACCAGTCCACGTTGAACCAGGCTTTCCGAAGCAGGCCCAAGCCGAGTCTTCGGTACACCAGCCACGCAGCCAGCGCCATCACCGTGAAATACGCCAGCGTGTGGAGACCGACCGCCACCGCGGCGACGTTCACACTCGCGGCGCCCACGTGATGCGCGTGGCCGTGGCCGGCGGCTGTCACGGTCGACGGGCTCACCGCCGGCGACATGGCGCAAAGGGGCGCTCGGCGCGACCTGAAGATTGTTGCTCATCGTCTCAGTTCCCGCTGCCGTTCCGCCTCCTCCAGCCACTGCGCCATCTTCTCGTCCTTTGCGGCCACGCGCGCCCAACCTTGTGCAGTAGCGTCCCAGCGGTAGTCCTTGATGGTCATGTCGATGCCGCGGTCGATGAGGAACTGCATCGACTCGTAAGGGTTCGGCAAGAAGACGAGATGGTGCAGGATGCTCGCCGGCTCGTGCGAGTTCCAATTGGTGCTGACGTTTGCCCCGTGCTCGAGCAAGAAGTCCGCGACGTCGAAGTGGCGGTTGATGACGGACCAGGCGAGCGCGGTATCGAGAACGTGCTGCGCAGTCGGCGCGCCCCACTGGAGGTCGTCGAACTTCAGCGTGTGTGGGTCGTTACAGGGAAAATGCTTCTCGAGATCGCCCAGCGCAGGCGCGCCGGATTCGTCGAACCAGCGCTTCACCTGCGCGAGGTCGCCCATGCCTGCCGCATGCGGCAGATCGTCCGGCAGCGGCCAGATGCGGGTGAGTAATGGAATGAGGTGTGTCTTCGCGTACGTGAACGCCAACGCGATCGGGTGGAATTCGGGCGACGCTTGGCGCCGGAGGAGTGCCGGATCGAGGTTGAGAAGGGCGGTGACGATTTCCCTGCGATCGTTCAGCGTTGCCGCCCCGATGAGCCCAGCCTGAAACTCCACGTAGGCTTCAGCGAGCAGCCACCGCTCACGCTGCAACGTACTGACGAACGCCGTCACATCGCCATCGTGGGCCGCGCGGCTGACCTGCTGCATGACAAACGCCTTCCACGGTCCGGCGGCTGTCGTCGCGTGCGCGACTCGCGTGTCGATAAAGTACCTGATGAAGGCGAGGCGGCCCAGGCTTCCATCGACGTGTGTGCCCAGCTCGGGATCGAGTGCGATGGATCGCTCCAGCAGGAGTGACGCGACCGCCTCGTGCTCGAAGCGGCAGGCGCACACGAACGCTTCATTGACGGTCGCGAGATCGTTGCCGTTCTCATCAAGAGCGGTGCGAACAGCGTCGAGCTCACCGAGCGCGGCAAAGAACTTGAGTGTGCGCGGAAGCAGGCCTTTGCGCTGAAACAGCTGCAGCAGGCCTCTGGCACGGGAGTCGATGAGGCCCTCGCACACCGATGGCATCACGACCGCGCCGGCGTCGATCAGCAGCTCGGCGCACGCCGCGCGGGTGAACCACCGTTCTCTCTCCGGGTCGCCGGCGTCGCCATAGGCGCCAGTGGCGATTCCGAGCAGGCCGCCTTTACTGTCCCAGTCGTTGCCTTGCCAGGACAGCAACGCCGGGTATTCAGTCAACAGTTGCTTCAGGCGTTCGACGTCGTTGTCGTGAATGACGCGTCGAGCCTGCGCTGCCGCCCACTCCAGACCGTTGCCAAGGCGTTTGCTCACCTCAGCGGTGAGGTCTTGCCAGCCGGCGTAGCCGTACTCGCGCGCGATCACGAGTTGCGCATTGCGCTGCGTCAAGGGCAGGTCTAAATTCGGCAGTTGCGCCCGCGCACGCGCGATCGCACCGGCGTCACCGGCGGCGATGTCGCGCGCGAGTTTCTTTGCCTGTTTACGGAGGGACTCGAGAGACGGACGCGCAGGAAGAGACTTCGACGCGGTCATTGCGACCTCCTTTCATGAATCGCCTGTAACCCGCTGAAACCAGGCTGAAAGAAGGTGCAAACGCACGCGACCCAGACCAAACAGGTGGGAGTGTTCCCTTGCCGCGGGTTGGTGGCGCCCTGTCGGCGCGCTCCCGGCAGTATCACGGGACTGCCTTTCGATGTCAAACGCAGCCAAGACGGGAGTGTGGCTCGAGGCCGAAAGCCCGGGGATGAATATCGCACCGGCCAGAGCATGAAGCGTTCCAAGTGTCGTCATTTCTTCCGGCCCCTTTGTCGTTATTGGATCCACGACGAAGACGCCGGCCATGGCCAGGGCCGCGGCGACAGCGAGAAGTAAAACGAGCCCGATCCCCCGCCGATCGTGTCGATCTGTGAGCGAACCGCCGCACACAACGCGACGCAGCTGCGCGCCATCGAAAAGATGGCGGTCGTCATCATCCAACCGTCCTCTCCGATGGCGTATTCACTGGCGGGACGCCACGAAGGATCGAGTTCAGGTTTCAGGACGTGCAGAATGGCGCTACTGTGTCATTCGTGGCGAGATACGATTTCGCCGACGGACTGTCCCCAGTGGCGTCCGCTCGCTCTGGTCCCTTGCGTCCAATCCTGGTCGCGCGTATAAGAACCACATCGACGTTCGTATCCGTGTACGGTTTCGCCGGCCAACAAGTTGGAGGTCTCCATGTCGAGACGGATCGCGATCCTCTTCGGAGTTGTCTTGACCGTCGGCCCGCCAGTGTGGGCGCAAACGCAGATTACGACCGGCGTCATCCAGGGCACGGTGTCGGATCCGAGCGGCGCGCTCGTACCAGGCGCCGCCGTCGAGGTCAGGAACGTCGATACCAATGCATCGCGCTCGCAGATCACCGGCGCCGATGGCCGCTTCGTGTTCCTCCAGCTCCGCCCGGGCCGCTATACGCTCACGGTGACGCTGCAGGGTTTCGCCACACACGTACAGGAGGAGGTGACCCTCACCGTTGGCCAGTCCATCACGGTCAATCCTGTCTTGAAGGTGTCAGGCACAGCTGAGACCGTGACGGTCACCGGATCCACGTTCATCGACGTCACTCGCACGGAGGTGAGTAATACCCTCAATGAGACCACCATCAGCACGACGCCCATCCTGGGCCGGAAGTTCGAGGATCTGCTGACGCTGACTCCCGGGGTGAGTATCGTCCAGGGCCCGGACGGCGACGAGATCACGTTCAGCGGGCAGCGCGGCATGTACAACAACATCAGCCTCGATGGTGGTGACTACAACAACGGGTTTTTCGGCGAGCAACTTGGTGGTCAGCGGGCGGCGATCGACATCACACTGGAGGCGGTGAAGGAATTCCAGGTCGTGGCCATCGGCGCCAACGCGGAGTTCGGCCGCACCGCGGGCGGCGTCGTCAATGTCGTGACCAAGTCGGGGACGAACGAGGTCAACGGCAGCGTCTTTCACTTCCAGCGCCTGGAAGGATTGACCGCGGATGCCTCGGACGGCACTCCGCCGACCGACTTTCATCGCGAGCAATTCGGCGGGACGATTGGGGGGCCGATCAAGCGCGACAGGGTGTTCTTCTTCGCTGCACTCGAGCACATCAACGAGAACCTGCAGCGGGCCAACCTGAGTCAGCCTCTCGGAACCTGTGGCGTCGATACGCCCGTCATTACCAATCCAGGGCACGAAGCGCTGATCGACAGCAGCGTCGAATGCCAGCGCCGGGCATTGCTCAACTTCTTCCGCACCAACCGGAATCAGGAAGAAGGCAACCCCATCGATCACACAATCGATAACACGGCGATCCTGGGAAAAGTGGACGCCGTGATCAATCCCTCCAACAATCTGAGCGGGTCCTACAACTTCGACTACTCCAAGAACGATAACCAGACGTTCGACGTGGCCACCTACGGAAACTCCGCCAATGGCATCGAGGGTCCATCGAAAATCGGCGTTCTCAACGTGAATTTCTTCACGACCCTCTCCCCGACCAAGTTCAACGAATTCCACGTCACCTACGCCCGGGAATTGCGCCCGCGCAACGCCGTCGACTCGAATGTGCCGCCGGACACGGGTATGGGCGACCCCGCATTCCGCTTCGGCAATCCCTATTTCCTGCACCCGAGCGTCGATGAGCTGCTCTGGCGTACGCAGATCAAGAACAACTTGTCGATCGTGGCGGGACGTCACACGTTGAAGCTGGGAGGCGAGTGGCTGCACACGGTCAACGATCAGGTCTTCCGTGGCTTTTTTGAAGGCCGTTACCTGTTCGGCACAGTCAGCGGGTTCCTGCGCTATGCGTCACCCGCGGGACCGGGCGGTTTTGGTCCCAACGCGGTGTCCTGCTCGAACGGCACGTGGGTGACTCATCCAACGACGTGCCCAGCCGGCAGCACCCTCGTTGGAACGCCGCTCCTGCTCTACCTCCAGGAGACCGGAAGCGGCTTTCCCGGTGTCGATCCGCCCGGCTATTCGCTGCTCGTCAACGAGGATCTGGCGCTGTTCGCTCAGGACCAATGGCAGGTCCGTCCCAATGTCACGATCAACTACGGACTGCGCTGGGATGCGCAGGTGATGGCCGACACGGTGGACCCGGCAACGACGGCTTATGCCTCGTTGGTGAACAACCCGGCCTTTCTCTCGGAAGGCACGATTCCAAATCAGATGGCACAGTTCCAGCCGCGCTTCGGCATCGCGTGGGATGTCAAGTCGAACAGTCAGACCGTCATCCGGGCGAACGCCGGCTTGTACTACGCGCGCAACAACATGTTGAGCCAGGCTGGCTCGGTCACTGCCAACGGGCTGCAGAACCAGGGGGCCGGTCGCGGAGTCATTACCGATCTCGTGCCGGGGGTTGCTCCGATGCCGACGTGGCCAGGGATCCTCGAGATTCCACCGCTTCCACCCGGCCAGTTCCCGTTGTTCACGAACGTACGCGTCACGGCGTCCGATTACCACAACGCGAAGATCGGGACGGTGAACGTCGCGCTCGAGCAGGCATTGGCGCCGGATTGGTCGATGTATGTCGACTTCACCTGGTCGAAGGGTGTCGATTTGAGCCAGTTTCTCAACATCAATTCCCCCGGCCGGGGGTCGCCTTTCGGCCCGGCGCTAAATGACGTCTACGTCCACACGAGCCTCGCGCACGCGCTCTACCGCGGCGCCACATTCGCGGTCCGGAAGCGCTTTTCGGGCGGCTACCAGCTCGAGGCAAACTACGTCCTCTCCAAGGACATGGACACCGACTCCAGCGAGCGCGATCCTTTTGCCGATCGCAGCTTCGACCTCCCCCTGTCGGACCTGGATCGGCTCTATGCGCCGTCTGATCGCGACAGCCGCCACAAGTTCAACCTGTTCGCCTACGGCAACCTCCCAGCCGGGATGGTTGGCAATACGCGAATCCAGGCCCGCTCGGCGCAGCCAATCACGCCGACCGGGGGCGGTCCCGACGAGCGCAACAGCATCCGCAAGGACAACGAGTTCTTCACCTTCGACTGGCGGATCATGCGGCCGTTCCGCTTCGCCGACCGCTACGAAATCATTCCGACGTTCGAGATGTTCAACACGTTCAACAACAAGAACAACATCAATCCGTTGGTGACGCCGCTTCTGTTCGACTTCGCAGGCTTCCTGCGTCTCGGCGTGGGCGATCCGCGTCAGGTGCAGCTGTCTGTGAAGTTCGTGTTCTAACGACGACCGGAGCCATTCGTCGACAGCATCGGAACCAAGATGGCAGGACGGGAACACACGCTCGACAAGGGCAAGGTTCATCACAAGTGGGACAAGCGCAACCCGCCGGCCATCGCCATCGAATCCGGCGACACCGTGCACTGCGAGACGGCCGAAGTGACCAACAATCAGATCACGCCCGGCTGTCCGGCGTCGGCGCTGGGCGCGCTCGATTTCTCGCAGTTGTATCCGCTCGCCGGGCCGATCTTCATCGACGACGCCGAGCCTGGCGATATCCTCGAAATCGAGATCGTTCGGCTCGAGCCCTTGAGATGGGGATGGACGGGAATCATTCCGGGACTGGGACTCCTCTCCGAGGATTTCGTCGAACCCTACATCCGTCACTTCGATCTCACGAATCGGTTCACGGCCCCTCTGCGCGAAGACATTCAGATCCCGATTCAGCCGTTCTGTGGAACGATGGGGGTGGCAACCGATGAGGATGGCGCGCTCGACGTGTTGCCGCCGACAAAAGGCGCGGGAAACATCGACACGCGGCATCTCACCATAGGCACGCGCTTGCGCCTCCCTGTCTACGTCAAGGGCGCGCTGTTCTCCGCCGGCGACTGTCACGCCGCACAGGGCGACGGTGAAGTCTGCGTCACGGGCATCGAGTGCCCGATGCAATTCAGTTTGCGGTTCACCGTCCGCAAAGGCCGTTCGCTGCTGCCATGGCGCTACGAATTCATTACGGCTCCCGGCTCGCTGCAACCGCGTTCCGATGCAAAGGGTTATTTCGCTCACACCGCGCTTGGTCCCGACTTGATGACGAACGCGAAGAACGCCGTGCGCGGTGTCATCGACTGGCTGGTCAGAGAGAAGAACCTGAGCCGTGAGGATGCGTACATTCTCTGCAGCCTTGCCGTCGACCTGAAAATCAGCCAGATCGTGGATGCACCCAACTGGGGAGTGTCGGCCTATCTGGCGCTGAGTGTCTTCACGACCTAGTGGCCACCAGCAATAAGCTGGTGAACATGGTGGTGGCCGACGGTCTGGTGTCGGGTTGGTACTGGAAGCGGCGGCGCCGCTAAGGGGCCAGATCAATCTGCTTTCGGAGTTGCGCGATCCTCGGATCCGATCGCATAGGAGCCAATTCGGGAGCTTGTAGACTGTCTGCAAGCCCCGATTGGTTCAACCAGGAGTCGAAGAAATTTCGACTGCCGCTCATTTCGCGAGAAGCCGCCGCTCGAGAGCACATCTGCCAGCGCCCGCTGAATGGCCTCCTTCTCAGGCTTCCCAAGCTCCATGGGCCGACAGGACAGGTTGCCTTTTGACGGAGTGCAACCGTTGCAACCCTTTTTCAACCCTTGCAACCTTGTGCCGGTTGCCGGGAACCGAGTATCGTTCGTCAGGCGAAAGTGCGAACGAGAGGAGTGAGCGGTGCGAGCGGCGATTGGTATCGGCATCGCGGCAGTTGCGGCGATCGGAAGCCTCGCGATCGCGTGCGATTCAGTGTCTGGCCCAACTGGCGGCGACAAGACGTACGTGCGCGGAGGAGTTTCGGACAAAGCGTTTCGGCCGCTACCGGGTGCGCGGATAGAAGTCCTCGACGGTCCCCATGCGGGCGTCACTGCGAGCTCCAACGCGATGGGGTTGTTCGAATTCTCCGGAACCACCAGTGGTGACGTTCGACTGCGCGCCAGCCGCGCCGGTTTCGAGACCGCGACCATCGACACGGCATGGCGGCCGGCGAATTCGATCTTATGGGCGTCGTTTCAGCTGAAACCTATCGAGCCTGCACTCGCGATCGAACCTGGACCTTACACGCTGACCGTCACCTCCGATCTGGCGACGGCAACCGGCCGGCAAGCGCCGTGCGAAGGCTTCCCGGCCGACCTGAGGACCCGAACATTTGAAGGGACGATTCAGGTCAGCACGTCGCCGACGTATGCGTATGACTTTTCGACGCTGCCCACCAAACCCACGCTGAGCCGGCAGTCGGGGCGACTGTGGCTTGGCGTGGCGGGTCAATTCATCGGGTTTGAGAGCGACGACCCGATCTTTCCGAAGAATTGCCCGGCTTTCGCTATCTCCAGATCTTGGGGAGTGCACCAACCAGCGAGCCGGCCACGTCGACAGGTACGTCCATCACGGTCCCGTTCCACGGCGACTTCTGGTATTGCCAATTGAGATCGGCGTTGAGCGCCAACAATTGTTCTCAGGTGCCGCGCGAGCAACTCGTTGATTACCGGAGTTGCTCGTCCGTCCACGACACGATGGTGTTTACAAAACGATGAAGGGTGATTGGGATTAACCAAGCGTTCCGACGAGGCGTCGATCGGGCGCCTGCAGATTGGCGATCTCGCGAGGTTGATCTTCGCTGAGGACTTGAGCGCGCGCTCGAAACGAACGAGACAACGCGGTCTACCCTACTGAATTGATTTTGTTGGGCCCTTCGACGTCGCTCAGGGCCATTCTCCCTGTAGGTGGCTGGGTGTTAGGGACGGAATTCGCAACTGGTTGCTGACGGCGGCGTGAAGCCTCCATCCTCGGAACTCCCTGCCGCCCGCGAGTCAGCAAGACCCGGTAGGCGTTCAGCAGGTATCGCTTCCTCTCTTCCTTGTGAATGGTCGTCCACGCGTCGCCCCGGAACGAGTGGTAGCGCCACAAGTCGGCGTGTCGCCGCAGATCGGCATCCCAAGTAACGCAAACCCAATCGAGCTCGAGGCCCTGAACCTGGAACTCGGTTGCCGCGTCCTCCAGGTAGTAGCTCGATCGCGTGTCATGCCTGTCATTCAGGAACCACTGAACCGGCTCGACGTTCACGCGGACGTCGATCGCGTGTGGTTTAAGCCGCTGCGCTTGCGACGACGCGACCAATCCGTATCGCTCTGAACCGCGGGCATGGCTGCGGATCCAGGCCTTTGCGCGATCCAAGTCGCGCGTGACGGCCATCGGATACCGCCGCGTTACCTCCCGCAGGAGTGTTTGGGCCGAGACCACATCACAATCGAGGGCAGCCTTGACGAACGCGGACACCTTCTCCGAGCGGAAGGATCGCATCGACGTTGCAAGATGGAGCCGATCGTCCCAGACGAGCGAGCCCAAGGCACCGAGCCGCTCGAGAGCTGACTCCGTCGCGTATTCAGGGTCGGTGAGGTTGGGTGAAACATATACCCGCCAGTACGGGAACCGCATCCGGACGGCCTCGAGCCATTCGCCTATACCCGCCTCACCAGTGTGAATTTCCTGTCCCGCCACCGACGAGGCAGATGACGACGGCCCAGGCATCGTGGCGGTCGAGATACGAGATCAGGAACTCCGGTTCGGATTGATCGAAAATGGCAATCTTCTTGCGGCGCTTCATGAAGTCAGCGGTCTTCGCGTGCGACCACGCACGCTGCGCTTCGTCGAAGATGACGACGTGGTCGTATGGAGCGCTCGTCGTGCGCACACCTTCATCTCGGAAGTGGTGGACGTTCTGAATGAAGGGCTTCACGCGCTGGCGTACAGCGCCTTCCGTTCGGTGTTTCCGATGCGCGCCAGTTCGTCGCGCGTGAGCGCTTCCTGAAGAACAGCCACCAGCGGACCGTTTCCCGAGAGGTACACCGCACGTGCTTCGCCGAACGTCCGCCTCCGTGTGGCAACGTTCAAGCCCACGAGGGTCTTTCCGGCGCCAGGTATGCCAGTGACAAACACGATGGACTTCTCGCGGTTCGCCCTTGAGCGCTCGATGATCTCCTCTACGCCGACTGAGGTGACGCGTAGGTTCTTGGCGCCCGCGTCGCTGCGCGAAATTGCCTCGACCGAGTGTCGCGCGTACAGTGCTCGGCCCGCTTCAATGATGATGGTGGGCGTCGGCTGATAGGGCGGGCGCCCCACGCCTCGCCGTGGATCGGCGGGCCGCTGCTCGTTCCCAGGCCTTCTTCGATAGCATGTCGCAGGTGCGGAGCGCCGCAGCGATACGGTGGCCTCACGCCGTCTGGGTACGGAGTTTGCCATGCCTCCTCCGCCGCCTCCGATTCGGTGGCGACGAGAATCGGGAGTATCGCAGCGTCATGACTCGCCGCATGGAAGTTCTTTAGGTCCAGCGCGTAGTCCCACGCCTGGTTGTAGTCCGCCAGCCGGAACTGGCGCTCGCCGCACTTGAACTCAATCGGAAATATCGTCGGCCCGGAAACCAGTACACCATCGATCCGGCTGCCGAGTCGCGGGACCTCGAACTCCAGGTAGAGCGTTCCCTCAAGACCTCTCAGGGCGGTCCGTAGTATGTCGATCTCCAGCTCCCATCCCTGACGCTGATCGACGTCGAGATCATGTGCGTGTGCCGCAGCGAGTGCACCCAGGACATGGTGGAGTTCCAGGGCGAGAAACCCGTCGACCGATGTCGAATAGTAAGCAGATTTTCGGTACAGCACGTCGGACACGGACGGCCAGGATAGCGTAGACGCTTCGACCGCATCGTCGCCCGGGCAGCCGAACGCGTAGCAGCATTCACCGTGGAGTGTGAGTGACCAAAACAGATTAACGATGAGCTGGCTGGGAGGCAGGGATTCGAACCCCGTAGGGCATAACTCGTAAATAGCTGATGGCGTGAGACTTTTTGCAACCGCCTCGATTTCTGCGAGTCTTCTGTTCCTCTGGGCGCCTCTCGATTGCTCGTGAATCCGCCGCAGTCCACCCCCGTCGTGGAGACATTATGGCGACGGCGTCTGCGAGGGTTGGCCAGACCTGCACTTCCGGCGGCCCCTCGTTTGGAACTGCTCAGAGCTGGCCCAAACGTATTATCTCCGCGACTTCGATGAATCGTCCCTTCGTACGTCGCGGGGAGGAGGTGGAGTTTACAGCCGTTCGACGCTTCGTGCGCTTCGACGTCACTTGGCACTGACGTGAGGAAGAACACGGGCTGAAGAGGCGGGCATCGACTGCCGGGCCAGGCGCTTCACCTGGCGAGAGGCGGCGATGCCATAGTTGTTTGCGTAGGCATCGTGATTCCGCTCGAGGTCAGCCAGGCGGTAGACGTAATTCACCATCAAGCCCAAGGAGCGACGAGTGCCAGTTTCGGACGTGTCGGCCATCCAATTCAGTCGTTGCAGGCAGGCGCCGTTCGCCAAGTGGAACCGCGCCACGGCGTCGACGGGGGCGCCTCCGAGCTTGGCTTCAATCAAGTAGTAGGCTCCCAACCGGATGAGAGCATCCTTATGTCGCGTCATCAGACTTCGATCGAGCGGAACGTGATCCGCTCCAGTGCTTGTGACGAGCGCCACGAGTTCCTCGTGCGTTCTATCCGCCGGTGGTCGTTCGAAATAGTTCACCAACCACCTGGAGAAGCCGGGCATTGGCGAGAGCGTGGCGTACGTTCTGACGCGGGGCAAGCTTCTGCTGAGATCGTCGACCACCTGCTTAATCAACAGATTACCGAAGGACACGCCACGCAGCCCCCGTAGACAGTTAGTGATTGAGTAGAAGATGGCGCACGTCGCCTGTGATCGATCCAACACCTCAGAGTCGGGGTTGAGTAACGGCTGGACTCGAGCACTCATTCCGCGGGTCAGCGCCACTTCGATGAAAATCAACGGCTCTTCCGGAAGCGCCGGGTGGAAGAATGCGTAACAACGTCGATCAGCTTCCAGCCGGCGGCGCAGGTCGCCCCACCCTTGTATCTGGTGCACCGCTTCGAACTCGATCAGGCGCTCGAGAACCACCGCTGACGTCCGCCAATCAAGTCGCTGAAGCACGAGAAAGCCCCCGTTAAACCAGGACCTGAACAAGTGGAGGAAGTCGGCATCAATCGCGGTCCGCTCCGGGCAGTCCTCCAGGGTGGCGAGGAGATGGTTGCGCATCTCGATCAGCAGCCGGATCCCGCCGCGGGCGAGATTCAAGCGGCGGAAGAGCTCCTGACGCGGCGCCTCAACGGCCGTCTGAAGACCGGCAAGCGTCGACAGCGACGGCCGGGCGCGGTAGCTCTCTGCCTCACGCGCCACCCGTTCGGGATCCGGTGAAAAGCGACTGCCGAGCAGCTCGAAAAACTGATCGCGGCCTGGCGGCTCGAGCTTTTGATAGGAAGCGAATATCTCCGAAGCCAAACGTGCGCCGGCGACCTCGCCCCGCTCCGAGAGCAGCGAATCACAGATCGAGATGACCTGCTTGGCCGCGCGAATGTCAGCGCGTTCGGCGAAGGCGGGATCCGCGAAAGATCCGAAGATCCGGCGGAGCAGGGGACGACCTAAGCGATCCTTTGCGGCCGACGGGCGGGAGTGTGCATGAGGTGTCGATGGCGCCGCCTCCTCGATTCCGGCTTCGTTGCGTTGGTCGCGCATAGGAGAATCTTCAGGACGTCACACCGACTGCAGGTCTGAACGCCGTGCCGCCTGAGGTGATCCCACGCCATTGGCGTCCAGATGATGCAGGCTCGCCATTAAATCGCTGAACCTCTCGCCTTGCACGAGAACGTGTGCGCGCAGTGATTCAGAAGCCAGCTCGGGGTTCCCCGCCAAGATGGCTTCGACGATTTGTTGGTGCTCAGAATTCGACGTCCGCATCCGATCGCGAACACGCAACTGGAGTCGTCGGTACGGATGCAGGCGCCGGTGCAGCGCCGACGCTTGTTCCGCAAGGAAGGAGTTTTTGCTGCCGGCATAGATGACGTGGTGGAAGATCTCGTTCTGGTGATAGTAGCCATCAGGATCTTCGCGCTTCAGCGCAGCCTCGCAGACTTCGTGGGCTCGCACGAGCTGCTGGTGATCGGCGACTGACATGCGACGGGTGGCAAGGCGGCCGCACATCGCTTCCAACTCGGCCATCACCTCGAACATCTCGATGAGTCGATGAGGCGCGAGCTCAGGGACGATTGCACCCCGTCGGGGCCGCAACTCGAGGATGCCAGCCGAGGCGAGCTGAATGAGCGCCTCGCGCACTGGCGTCCGAGACACTCGAAAGCGGTCGGCCAGCTCCGTTTCGTCGAGACGAATACCGGGCGCGATGACGCCCGTAGCGATCTCATCTTCGATCCGGTCTCGTAAATCCAGCGAACGCGTTTGATTCCGCAAGCTGGTCTGGGCGCGACGAGGTCGTGTGATGGCCATGGCAAATGATACTAAAAGGCCAAGAATGAACACCTTCCACGCTGCGCGACATTGCGACTACAGAACAACAAATAAGCTCCTGCGAGTTCCTATTAGGCCTCGCTGTGTGTGTCGTTTTGTGTTGACAACCCCGCGCGTTTGGTATACACGTGCGCCATAAGATAACACAAAATTGACCTTTTTGTACGCACAGATGCATTTTACAAAACCCGGCCAATCGCGAGGCGGCGAGGGCGAGCCGTCGGGGCACGCGAATCCCGCGTCATGTTTGGACGAGACTCAGTCCCAGTATTTCAAGCCAGCGGTGCCACCGCTCCCGCTCAGGTACTACCGCACCGACGACGGTGGTCCGCTGAGTCAGCGCGTTCAACGTCACCGCAGTAAGAGCCATCAACCGGCAATCGAGCCCGAGCTTCGGCAAAGCGATAGCGATCCGGCTGCAACGGGATATCGACTTCGCCGTAGAGGTCACCTCCTAGCGAAAGAGCCGCTAGGGCCGCACGCTCGCGACGACTGCACGGCGAACCCTGTGGCGCTTGTCGGTCGCGCACATCGTGAAGGGAGGATCTCGGCATGCGACAAGAGAGAATTTCCAGAGCGGTTCTGAACGCGTTCGTGCTCGCCGCCGTCGTTTGTCTCGTCGGCAGTCTAAAGGCACTGGGAGCCCAGGAGGCCCAGCCATCGCAAGAGATCCGCTATCCCGACGGCCGAGCCGTCAGGTACGCGACCTGAGGGGCGGCCGTTCGATGCCCATCGGCAGATGCGGATTCAGCAACCGCCGGCGCAGGGTGTCGCGATCCGGGCAGGGCGCCTCTTCGATGCCAGGGAGGGTGTTCACCGGGTGAATCAGGTCATCGTCATTCAGGGCGAGCGGATTACGGAAGTCGGACCGGCGGCACAAGTGAAGATTCCGCCGGGTGTGTGGACCATCGATCTCAGCAACGCGACTGTGTTGCCGGGGGTCATCGACCACCATGCGCATATGTTCGCCGGCCAGCCGAATGAATCGATGCTGACGATGTCCGGCCTGAACCTCGCGTTGAAGGACATGGTCGAAGGCGGGTTCACGACGCTGATGGACATGGGCGCACAAACGTACGCCAGTGTGAGCGTGCGCGACGCAATCAACCGAGGGTGGATCGTCGGGCCGAGGATGCAGGTGGCCGGACCGCAGATCAACCCGCGGAAGATGAGCTACGGCGCGGCTCCGTCGGTGCCTACGCCGTATTACGAGGCGCCGGGCAACTGGCAGGACCGGCAGAACATCAATTCGCCCTGGCTGGCGAGGGCCGGCGTGCGCGAGCATTCCAACTGGGGAGCGGACTGGATCAAGATCTACATGACCGAGGATCACGCCGGTTCCGGCTTCCCGAGCGGCGCGTTCTATCCGGACGGCCGGATGATCAACGTGCCATCGTTGACGCTCGAGGAACTCGAGGCGATTGTCGACGAAGCCCGCTGGCGCGGCCTCAAGACCGTGTCGCACGCCTATGGCGGTGAAGGGCTGCGCCGGGTGCTGGCCGCCGGCGTCGATCTAGAGATGCATCCGACGGTCGGCATCCACGACGGCATCCAAGGCAAGCGCACCGGCATGGACAACGAGACCATTCAGATGATCCTCAAGCCGCTCCCCAACGGGAAGCAGCGCATGATCATGCATACCCTGTGGGACTTGATCGGCGGCATGGAGAGAGGCGATCTGGCGACCACGAAAGGGCAGACGAGCCGGTATTACGAGACGGAGAAGGCATTCAAGATGCTGCACGCGGCAGGGGTGAAACAAGTCTTCGGCAGCGGCGTCTATGGCAACGCCCACGGGACGCAGGCCATGCAGTTCGCGATCTACGTGAAATGGGGCATGACGCCGGCCCAGGCGATTCAGACGGCAACGACCAACGCCGCCGAGAGCCTGAATTACGATTGGAGCAACCAGATCGGGACAGTGGAGAAGGGCAAGTTCGCCGACATCATCGCGGTGACCGGCGACCCTCTTAAGGACATCACGGAGATGGAGCGCGTCAAATTCGTGATGAAGGGTGGCGTCGTCTTCCGCAACGAAATCGCGTCGGCACCTACGACGACCACGGCGTCGGGCGTCCCGAACCGGTAGACGTGCTGCGGTCGGCGAGGTCGAAAATCGTTCATGGGCGAGTCGTGGCCTAGCGAATCAAGCCCGCGACTCGCCTCGGTACGCTTGGCGCCTCGGGTGACGCGTTCAATCGCATCGGCGGAATGGACATCCGCTTCAGCCCCACGGACGCGGCGGATGTTCCTGATCGCCTTCGTCATTGGATTCTGATTCGTCCCGATCAGTGTCGGAGACCGTCGAGGGCCTCGATGAGAAACCGATACGCGCTCGGGTCAAGTGTCGCTGCATCCGACCACTCGGAACGGGCCGCGAACTGCCCCGCGGCGGTGGCCGCGATCAGCACGCGCTCCTTCCGCTCGGCGTTCGCAGCATCCGTGTAGGTGATGACGACCGAGACAGCGGGGGAGTCCAAGCCGGTGCTCGTCCTCCTCTGGTCGACGAAGCTCACGGCACTTAGCAGGGACAGCCTGGAAAGCGCCGCCTCCATCTTTGAGGCGTCGATGTCGCGGGCGCTGGGCGACAGTTCCCGCCACTGCTGCCGCTCGCCCTGGGCGGCCCGCTCGTAAATCAGCGTCTGACCCCGGTGCGCGAGCTCGAGCCGTGTCGCGTTATGGGCCTGGAAGGTTAAGAGCTGCTTGCGGCGAAACTCTTGTGGGTCCTTCCCGATCTGGGCGACGAGCGACTGCTCAATCGTGAAGACGCCCGGCCGTGACAAGTCGCGCGCGTAGCTCGTGGCCTTGTCCGCGGGCGACCCAACCTCCAACGTGGTCAGCGAGCCGCCTGCGTCGACCGTGACGCGATAGAGCGGCTTGGCAAGACCGTATCTGGCGAGATTCGCGGAATCGGATGTCACCAGCGAGGCCATTTGGGTCGTAGCCAGCTTTGTCAGCAGCTCGCTGACGACGCCGAAATCCGCCTCCGTTTGGAGCGGACGCGTAAGGTTCCACTCGAGGTCGCTCCTGGTAAGTCGGACAGTGTGGCGAGGGGCGAGAATCTCTACGGACTCGACAGCAATGCGATCGAACCTGAGCACGCGCTTGTCCCGGAGGTCCCACGTGCTCTTGTTGAACGTGGCGTCCGCCACGGCGGGCACGAGGAACACCTTGCGGCCCGAGTTGGCCATCGCGTAGAGGCTCTCACCCGTGGCGGTCTTGTCCCCCATGAGCAGGCTCCTCGCCGCGCGATCGCCGGACGCTTTCACCGTCAGTTCCACGCGCGGCGGGTCGAGCCCGTACTGCTCCAACTCGGTCGCGTCTTCCGCAACGACGCGGCCGACCTCGAGACTGCCGATACCGCGCGTAATTCCGACAACTGCGCCTTCGTCGGCGTCAGCTGCAATCGGAGAGGTGATCTGCCATTTCTCGCCCGCCTTCGTGACCGTTGTGATATCGCCGTCGGCAGACTTGACGGTGAGCTGGTCAATCGCCGAGGCCGCAATGCCGAGCGCTTTCGGCTTGCCCGCAATGACCTCGGCTGGGGCCGGTTGCTTCCACTCGATGAAATAGATGTACGCACCGAGTCCCGTCAGCACCACCAGCAGCACCAGCGTGGACGACAGTCGCCGCATTCCCAACTCCAAGTCACGATAGCCCAAGTAACGGCGAGTCAGTACCCGGTCTTGATGTTGAGTTGACAGGAACGCAAGCGCTGCTATACAACTTGTGCACACAAAATCGATAATATTGCACACACAGAATCGATATTGCACACACTAAGTTGGGCGAACAAATACAAAGTGAGCGTGAACGGATGTGACCCCGACCCGTGTTGATCGCGCGTCCGCGGGCTGCAGCCAACCCCACGATGGCGTTCTTTTGGAGCAGGGGCGCGTGCCAGCGATCGCACGCATCCGCTTGAGTCGTCGGTCGCGCTCGCGGAGGTGCCGGGCACTGAGCGACCAAGCCGAGGTCCATGTCTGAATGAGACCACTCGACGACGTCTTCGTTCTCGACCTCTCGAGAATTCTCTCGGGGCCGTTCTGCACCATGCTGATGGCCGACATGGGCGCAACAGTGGTGAAGGTCGAGCCGCCGCCCCACGGCGACGATAGCCGGCAGTGGGGTCCGCCGTTTGTCGATGGGATCAGGTACGTATTTTCTGTCGGTCAACCGGAACAAGCAGAGCCTCGGCTTGGACATCAGGACTCCGGAGGGCAGCGAGATTCTCGGGCGGCTCATCGACCAGTCGGACGTACTAGTCGAAAACTTTCGGCCGGGAGTCATGGCCAGGCTGGGTTTCGGGTACGAACAGGCGCGGCGCCGCAATCCACGGCTCATCTACTGTTCGATTTCCGGCTTCGGTCAGACCGGGCCGTACCGTCTGCGCCCGGGTTACGACGTGGTGGCGCAAGGGGAAGCGGGTCTGATGGATTTGACCGGCTACCCAGATCAGCCACCTGCAAAGGTCGGGGTGTCAGTGGCGGACATCACGGCCGGTCTCTATGCGCTCCAGGGCATCCTCCTGGCGCTGCTGGCGCGAACGCGGACGGGCGAGGGACAAGCGATCGACATCAGCCTGCTCGACGCGACGGTCTCGACGCTGACCTACCAGGCGATGATCTACTTTGCGACCGGGCAGAGCCCGGGGCGCATTGGCACGCGGCATCCCTCGATCGTTCCGTACGAGTGTTTTCGGACCAGAGACGGTTTCGTCAACGTTGGCGTCACGAACGAGAAGCAATGGCAGAACTTCTGTCGCGCACTCGGGCTGCTTGAGGCTGCGTCGGACCCGCGCTTTGCGACGATGGCCGAGCGGTTGGCCCATTACCACGAGCTGCAGCCGATCATCGAAAAAGCACTGTTGGAACGGACGCGCGCTGAAGTGCGGCGCCTGCTTGGCGAGCACGGCATTGCCGTGGGCCCGGTCAACAGCGTTGCAGAGATCCTCGAGGACGCGCAGATTCGCGCGCGCGAGATGGTCGGCGAGTTGACGCACCCGGCGTACGGGCCGCTGAAGGTGCTGGGCATTCCGGTCAAGCTCTCTCTCACGCCGGGGCGGCTCGAAGGTGCGCCTCCTCACCTCGGGGAGCACAATCGCGACATCCTTCGGCGGCTTCGGTACGGCGACGACCAGATCGCCGAGTTGTTTGCGGGCAAGGTGATCGTGGCTACCGCCAATCGGCCCCAGGACTCGGCGGAAGCGGAGATGGCCGCGTCAGCGCGTCCTCCCAAGTGATGACGGGCATGTCGGCCTGGTGCACGCCCGCCAGTTCTGGGACGCGACGAGGCTGGAGGACCAGTGGACTTTGCTGACAGCCGGCTCCGTATCGAGCCCGATCGGAGCACGGACGCCATCGCGGCGCGCCGCGCGGGGCTCCTCTCGGGCGGAGGGCTGGATCGCATCGAAGCGCAGCACGCGCGAGGCAAGCTGACCGCACGCGAGCGCCTCCAGCGGCTGCTGGAACCCGAGTCGTTCGAGGAACTGGCGCCTTACATGCTGCCCCGTTCCTTGGGGGGCGCCGGAGTCGAACACCAGCGGTATCCCGGCGACGGCGTCGTGACCGGCTTCGGCTCGATCGACGGGCGGCGGGTCGCCGTGTTCGCCCAGGACTTCACCGTCATGGGCGGATTCTTCTCGGAGACCCAGGCTCTGAAGATTGGACGCCTCATGGAGCTGGCGACCTCCGCCGGCGTCCCTATCGTGGCGCTGTTCGATTCCGTTGGCGCCCGCATCCAAGAAGGCGTCTGGAGCCTCGCTGGATTCGGCGACCTTTTCTGGCGCAACACCCAGGCGAGCGGCGTGGTGCCGCAGATCAGCCTCATGCTGGGGCCGTGCGCCGGCGGCGCCGTTTACTCTCCGGGCCTGACCGATTTCGTGTTGATGGTGCGGCGTCACAGCTACATGTTCATCACCGGTCCTGATGTCGTCCGCACTGTAACGGGCGAAGAGGTCAATCCGGACGCGCTCGGCGGCGCCGGCGTCCATGCGACGCGATCGGGTGTGGCCCACTTCGTGGCCGAGGACGAGCAAGCCGCGTTCGATTTGACTCGCCGCCTGCTGAGCTATTTGCCCTCGAACAACGCGGACGATCCGCCCGCGCTTCCCGCCGATGGCTGTCTCGAGCCCGACACGAGCGCGCTGGATCGCCTCATTCCCGACCGTCCCGAGATCGCCTACGACGTCCGGGAGGCTATTGGCCTGATCGCCGACCGCTACTCCTTTCTCGAGGTGCACGCCGAGTTTGCTGCGAACGCGGTGGTCGGCTTCGCACGCGTGCGCGGCTGCGTGGTGGCGTTCGTCGCCAACCAGCCCTCGCATCTCGCGGGCGTCCTGGACATCGATGCCTCGGACAAGATAGCGAGGTTCGTCCGGTTCGCCGACGCGTTCAACATCCCAATCGTGACGCTCGTCGACTGTCCGGGGTTTCTGCCAGGCACGGGTCAGGAGTACGGCGGCATCATCCGGCACGGCGCCAAGATCGTCTATGCGTTCGCTGAGGCCACCGTGCCGAAAATATCGATCGTGCTGCGGA
Source organism: uncultured Acidobacteriota bacterium (assembly GCA_963807105.1). GTDB lineage: Bacteria > Acidobacteriota > Vicinamibacteria > Vicinamibacterales > UBA2999 > DASPWV01. Next base: position 374,429 of record CAWEAM010000010.1, read on the forward strand.
AGGCCTACGGAGGGGCGTACATCGTGATGAGCAGCAAGACGACGCGGACCGACGTCTGCTTCGCGTGGCCGACCGCCGAAATCGCGGTCATGGGACCGAAGGGCGCGGTGAGCGTGCTGTATGCGCGGCGGCTGTCCTTGATGGCCCCGGAGTCGCGTGAGGCCGAACAGGCGCGACTGGAGCGCGAGTTCCGGGACCGCTTCAATTCCCCGTTCGTCGCGGCTGAAGCCGGCCACATCGACGATGTGATTTACCCGCGCGAGACGCGGTCGCGCGTGGCAGCGGCGCTCCACTTCTTGAAAGACAAACAGGGAAGTGCGCTGCCCCGGAAGCACGGGAACATTCCGCTGTAGGCCGCGCTGATGGCGTCCGACCTGACGACCGTTTTGTGGATCAGCGCCGTCGGCGCGGCGGTTCTCTTCGCGGCGTTCGCAGCCCTGGTCGGCCTCATCTACCTGCTGACGACACCGTGGCCGATCCCGATGCTGCGATCCACCGCGAAGCCACGACGGGCGCGACTGAGCGCCCCTGAACCTCCTGCTACCGACGAGAACGAGCGCGAGCGGCGCAGGCGCGCGGCGGCGCTTGCAGCAGCGATCGCCAGCGCCGACGCTATCCGGCACGCCGTGAAATCGCCTGATGGACTATCCGCGTGGAAGCTGGTGCACCGCTCACGGTGGACGGCGCGCCCCGCACCGCTGAGGACGTTCAGATCGTGAGGCGATTTCGGGTCACCATCGACGGACGGGAGTATGACGTCGAGATCGACGACCCCTCGGCGCGCCCCGTTATCGCGCGCGTGTCAGGTGAAGTCTTCCGAGTCCAGGTTTCAGTTCAGGATGGAGCGGGCGCGCGGGCGCCCGCGCAACCCGAGCCGACCGCCGCGCCGGCGCCGACAGCCAGTTCGAGCAACGCCGCCGCCGCCCTAAGGAGCCCCAACGGCGACCACGCGTTGATGGCTCCGATGCCCGGCACGATCCTGTCCCTCATGGCGACGGTCGGACAGGCCGTCCAGCGCGGCGACGAACTGCTGACCATCGAAGCGATGAAGATGTTCAACGTGATTCGGGCCCCATGGTCGGGCAGAGTCGCCCAGGTGCACGTCACCGAAGGCAAGGTCGTGTCCCACGGCGATCTGTTGGTGACGCTCGCCTCGAGTTAGACACTCAATGGCCGACTCCATCAGCGCGGGGATGCTTGTCATGTTCGCGGTCGGCGGCGTCCTCATCTACTTGGCCATCGCCCGTGAGTACGAGCCGGCGCTCCTGCTCCCGATTGGATTTGGCACCCTGCTCGGCAATCTACCAAACTCACCGCTCAACGAGCCCGGCGGCATGTTGTATTTGCTCAACGAGTTCGGTATCAAGACCGAGCTCTTCCCGCTGTTCATCTTCATCGGGATTGGCGCGCTGATGGACTTTCGCCCGCTCCTGTCGCAGCCGGTGTTCGCGCTGCTGGGCGCGGCAGGTCAGCTCGGCATCTTCGCGACGCTCGTCCTCGCCACGGTCCTGGCCTTTCCGCTCAACGAAGCGGCCTCGATTGCCGTCATTGGCGCGATCGACGGGCCCACCAGCATCTATGTCACGTCGGTTCTTGCTCCGGACCTCGTGGCGCCGATTGCCGTCGCAGCGTACTCCTACATGAGCCTGGTGCCCATCATTCAGCCGCCCATCATGCGTCTGCTCACGACGTCGGCGGAGCGCCGCATCCGCATGGAGTACACGCCGCGGCCGGTGCCGGCAGGCGCCGTCATCGCATTTCCCATTGTCGTGACCCTTGTGCTCGGTGTCCTCGTTCCGAAATCGGCACCGCTCGTCGCGACCTTGATGCTTGGCAACCTGTTGAAAGAGGCGCGCGTCGTTCCCCGTTTGTCAAACAGCGCTGCCAACGAGCTGACCAACGTCACGACGCTCTTCCTCGGCCTGACGATCGGCAGTCTGATGCAGGCCAGCACCTTCCTGCAGGCGCAGACGCTCGCCATCCTGGCGCTCGGCCTGGCTGCGTTCGGGCTCGACACCGTCGCCGGGATCCTGTTCGGCAAGGCGCTCGCCGCGGTCATGAAAGGCCGGATCAATCCATTGGTCGGGGCGGCCGGCATCAGCGCGTTTCCGATGAGTGGGCGGTTGGTTCAAAGGGTTGCGCAGGAGGAGGACTTCACGAACCACGTGTTGATGCACGCCATGGCAGCGAACACGGCCGGCCAGCTCGGGTCCGTGATCGCGGGCGGGGTACTGCTTGCCCTGGTGACGGGCCTGCTCGGGTCGCCGTGACGCGTGTGCACGTCGACGCGTTCATCCATCACAGAGGATTCGTCCGGCGCTCTACACATACGCAATGGCCGTATGTGCATACAAAACCCTTGACAGTGCACACTCCAGATGGTAGCTTTCGCGCCCGAGCCGCATCATCGGCTGGCCTAGCGTCGCGATCAGGCGGGACGATTGTTCGATTCGCTAACCGCGCGTCCGCTTCGCGATGCAGGGGGCGATCTACTGCAACGAGCTGACCCAATGACCGACTCTCGAGACGGTCGCCAGAACGTCGCACAAGGTCGCGTCAGAAGGACTGCACGCCCCCGCGCCGATTCGGCCAGCCGGTTCATGGAGGAGGTGTTCATGCATCGCGCGACCAGGGCGCCGTGTCTGATCGTCACTCTCTGCCTGCTCTGGGCTGCCGCGTGTTCCCGGACGGTCGAGAGCCAGGCGGCGGCAACCGGCGCACTGGCCTTCGAGGGAGCTCGGCTGATCATCGGGGACGGCAGTCCGCCCATCGAGAACTCCGCCTTCGTCGTCGAGAACGCTCGCTTCATCCGTGTCGGCCGCCGCGGTGAGGTCGAGGTGCCGGCTGGCGCGGCCCGGATCGACCTGACGGGCAAGACAGTCATGCCGACAAAGGTCGATGTTCACGGCCACCTCGGCTTCGAGGAAGTCGTGGCCGGGACCACCGCGAAAGAGAACTTCACGCGCGCGAATCTGATCGATCACCTCGAGCGGTTCGCGTACATGGGATTCAGCGGCGTCATCAGCATCGCGGATCTCGTCGAACGCGAGATCATGCCGGGCGATCACCTGGACGTCTATCAGGCGCCACGGAATCCTCAGCTGCCGAAGACCGGGAGGCATCCCTGGGGCGACGTCCCGCTGCTGGCGCGCAACGAAATCTTCCCCAACGCAGCGCTCTTTCGCACGGCGGGCCCCGGGATCGCCACGCCTGGCGGCGGCGCGGGCGGGCATCCTTCAAGAAACGACGTGATGTATCCGGTGACGACACCTGAAGAAGCGCGGAGCGCGGTGCGCGACTACGTCAAGTCGAAGCCCGAGTTCGTCAAGATTTGGGTGGACGACAGGGGCGGCAAGGTCAAGACGCTGACGCCGCCGCTGTATCGGGCGGTTATCGACGAAGCGACCAGGCTCAACTTCCCGGTGGCCGCGCACACGGTCACCCTGGCGGACGCAAAGGAGCTTTACAAGGCCGGCCTCGTAGGCGCCGTCCACATTCCCGTGCGCGGCGGTGATGTCCCGGATGACGAACTGCTCACGATCATCAGGGATCGCGTTGCGAAGAGTCGATGGCCGCTCTGGTTCAGCGAACCCGGAAATTCTGCGGCGCTGGGCGCGCAAGCCTGGGAGGACCCGCTGCTGTCCGAGATCCTGTCGCCGGACCAGGTCCAGAAGCACCAGCAGGACGCTAAGCGACTGACGCCGGAGGTGGTCGAGCGTGCCCGACGCAGTTCAGAAGCGACAGGGGATGCGGCGCGGATGCTGATGCGCGCGGGCATGAAGCTCGTGTACGGCAGCGACAACGGATCGGCGGGACGAGGGTTCGGGTGGTACGAGCAGCTGCGGTTCGAGAACTGGGTGACGATGGGCTTCACGCCTGCCGAGGCGATTGTGATGGCCACGCGCGATTCGGCCGACATCGCGGGCCTCAACACCGGAATGGTGGCTTCGGGCAGGAGCGCTGACTTCATCGTCCTCGACGCCAACCCGCTCGAAGACCTCGCCAACACGCGGCGAATCAACAAGGTCTATCTGAGAGGCCAGGAAGTCGACCGCGCGGGGATGCGGGCGCGATGGCAGGCCAGGTGGCGTACCACGACTTCGACGCCTTGAGCCCGTCCTGAACAGGCTTCGCACACTCAGCCCGAGGCAGGCGCAGAGGACGCGCTCACCGCGTGGGTTCGAGCGGATTGTGGAATTGAAAAGGGTATTCGAGGAGGACGTATGCGGCGGCGCACACATCTCATCCGGGCGGTATGGTTCGTCGTTGCCTTGGGACCGGTAATTCTGACCTCCGCGCATCCTGTCAGGGTGCGGGCTCAGGCGGCATCCGACCGAACGGCGGTTGGCACTCGCACGGACAGTCGACTGGGAGGGCCGTACGGCTCAGTGAAAACCGTGTTGCGCGGCCAGGAACAGCCCGTCGACGGCCTGATGCTGCAGTTGATCTCGAAACGGACATCCATTAGAACGACGGTGTACACGAATGAGCTCGGCCACTTCGATTTTCCCAGGCTCGAGAGCGGCGAGTACGTGCTGCGGATCCCCCGGCCGATGGAGTTTCGCCGCTATCAGGTGGATCCGGTTCGTATCGACGGCGCCACCAAGCTCCCCGACATCGTCGTGGAGCGCGTGAGCGAGGGGCTGTTCCTGCCGCCGACGAAGGAGGTTCTCGCCCAGCTGAGCGGAGCGGAGTGGCTGGCCAATATGCCGGGCACCGCCCAGGAAAAGCGGCTCTTCACGAACAGCTGCACGAACAGCTGCCACAGTGGGGAGCGGCCGTTCATGGTCAAGTTCGACAAAGCGGGCTGGGAGAAGATCGTCGCCCGCATGACCAATTACAGTCACCGCGTCCTGACCCAGCCATCGGAGCGGACGGAGCTGACACCCAACGCGAAGATCATCGCCAACTGGCTCGCGACCGTGCGCGGGCCCGAGTCCGAGTACCCACCGATCGAGCCGTTTCCTCGCCCCGCTGGCCTGGCCACGCGCGCCATAGTCACCGAGTATGAACTCCCCTGGGCGATGACCAACATCCACGACATCGCAGGCGACGCCGAGGGCAACGTCTGGTTCAACGTCAATCGCAGCCCGTTCGTCGGGAGGCTCGACCCGAAGACCGGCAAGATCGTCACCTACCGGATGCCCGAGCCTGATCGGCCGCCGAAGGTCAAACCCTACATCGACAAGTACACCGACCCGCCAGGCATTCACCCCGGGCAGCACGGCCTGTTCATAGACAAGAACAGCGGCTACGTTTACAGCACGGGCACCTGGCATCGGAGCATTACGAGAATCGATCCTCGAACGGGTGATATGAAGGCCGTGATGACGGATCTGACCCAGAACGGCAACATGGCCCTTCATCCCGACGGCAAATCCATCTGGAGGACCGACCAGCGCAAGATCAAGAAATATGACCTGCCGGGCGTGTTCGAGACCGGCCTGCCTGTCCAGACATGGGATCTCAAGAACGTCAACAACACCTACGGCAACTTCATGAGTCGCGACGGCCGATACTTCGGCGGCGGGGGAAGTTGGATCGTGTGGCTCGACACTCAGACCGGCGAGCTTCGGGAGATTCCTCTCGCCATCGGCGGGGCGCGTGGGCGCGGCTCGTTCGACGCGGAGGGCAACATCTGGTCGGGCGCCCAGAAGCTGACCAAGTACGAGCCGAAGACGGGCGCCGTCACGCAATACACGCCGCCAACGCCGTACTACCATTCGTACTCGGCGCAGGTTGACAAGAACGGCGACGTCTGGTCGGGACAGCAGCAGGGCGGGCGAATCGGGCGCTTCAACCCGAAGACCGGATTGTGGATCGAATACGTGCTGCCGTCGCCGTGGAGCTTCGACTACATGTCGTTCATCGACAACTCGACCAATCCGCCGACGTTCTGGTACGGCGATCAGCATGGCTATATCGTTCGGCTACAGCCGCTCGACTAGCGATGTCGCCATACGCGAGAAGGAGGCAAGCCGATGAAGCTCTCGACCTGGGTGAACGCGATGGTTGCGCTGCTACTGGTTGTGGGCGTGGGCCAAGGCGTTAGTCTCAGTGACGCACACCAGGCACGCGCTGCCGAGGCTGCGGACTCCCAACGTCCGGCGGAGCCAGCGAAGGCTCCGCCTCGGGAAGAGGGGGTCGACCCCTACGAGCGCAATGCGACGTTGTGGGCGTCGCACCGAGCGGGTGCGACGAGTGGCTGGCAGCGGGGGCAGGAGCTCTATTACATGAAGTGCTGGATGTGCCACAGCGAGTACGTGATTGTCGCCGATCCCTCGCCGGCTCCGTCGCTGAGACACGTGGCCAAGCGGTTGACCGACGAGCAGATCGCAATGTACGTCCGCAACGGGACGGCCAGGATGCCCGCGTATCGATTCCAGCTATCCGATGCCGATATCAACGATCTGCTTGCACTGTTCAAGGAGAAATGCGGCACGTTTCCGACCGGTGGTGGCTGCTTCGATGAGCACAATCCGCCACGGAATCCTCTCTATCGCTATTAGTCGCGGTCGCGCGCCGACGACGTTCGGCAGCGCCCCCGCCCGAAGCCAAAGAGGACTGCGCGTGGGGGGGTGACGGCCGTCCGGAGGATCCGTCCTTCACCTGTGCCCACGCCCGTGGCCCGTCAGGACTCCCGCCTCAGACGCGGCTCCGTCGAGCCGCCGGTCTCGCTGCCGGCGGCGCACACCACCTGCTCCAGCGCCGGACCCGCAAGCCGGCGCTGGAGCCTTCCCGTCCTCGCTGCCTTGTTCTTCGTCTCCGGCATCAGCGCCCTCATTTATCAGGTGCTCTGGCTTCGAATGCTGGCGCTGATCTTCGGCGTGACGGTGCACGCCGCCGGCGCTGTGCTCGCGAGTTTCATGGCGGGCCTTGCCCTCGGAAACTACGGCGGCGGTCGCGTGGCCGACCGCGCTCGGCGTCCACTGCTCATGTTCGGCGGGGTGGAAGTGATGATCGGCGTATGCGCCCTAGTAACGCCAGCTGCCCTCGAACTGGTCAAGCGGCTGTACGTCGGCCTGCACGAAGTGCTCGGCGACGGACTGCCACTGCTCACGATCGCGCGCCTTCTCTTCACGTTCATGGTGCTGCTCGTCCCCACCGCGCTAATTGGCGCGACGCTGCCACTCCTCGTTCGGTCGCTGGCCGCCAGCGGGAAGCGCTTTGGCACGCACGTGAGCCTTCTCTACGGGACCAACACGGCCGGGGCCGTGGCCGGCGTGCTGCTGGCCGGCTTCACCCTGATCCCCAACCTCGGAATCGCCGCGTCGTTCTGGGTAGGAGCGCTTCTGAATGGAGCCGTGGGTGTGGCGGCCATCGTGATGGGCCTTGCGCTGGAATCACCCCGCAGCCTCATCGCAACGAAGCCACCGCTCGCTGATCCTCTTCCTTCGAGCATCACACATGCGACACCCGGACTTGCGATTTCTGACGGGACACGCCGGTTCGTGCTGCTCGTCTTCGGGTTGTCGGGCTTCGCGTCCCTCGCCCTCGAGGTCATCTGGTTTCGAGTGCTCGTGATCTTCCTGGGTCCGACGACCTACGCGTTCAGCATCATGCTTGCAACGGTGCTAGCCGGCATCGCTCTCGGCAGTGCGCTCGTGACTCCGTGGTTCACTCGGCACATTGATTGGCTGGCTGTGCTGGCCGTGGTCCAGGTCGGGATCGCGGTGTCGGCGCTGCTGTCGTTCTGGGCCCTGAGCTTCATGCCGCCGGCCGCAGCATACGTCGAGGCTTCGGCGCAGACCCCGTCCGGCATCGAGTACCTCGGCCCCGTGATCATCGGCAGCGTTCTGGCGATCCTGCCTGCGTCACTTCTGCTCGGGGTGGCTTTCCCGATCGGTGCGCGGCTCTGGGCTGACGACGATGCCGACGGTCACCAGGTCGCCGGCCGCGTCGGGATCTTCTGCGCGGTCAACGTCTGCGGGGCCATTGTCGGCCCGCTGGCCGCGGCATTCTGGCTGCTGCCGGCGCTCGGCAGCCGCCGCAGCCTGATTAGCATTGGTGGCGTGGCGATGGCATCGGCGTTCCTGCTGCTGATCCGGCTTGCTCACCGGCGACCGCGCTTTGCGGTCGCCACGGCAATGGCTGGCGCGATAGCGTTTGTCGTAGCCGCCGGCCGAGTCGGGCCTGCCTTCGACCTCGCCCTCGCCCGCGTGTACGGGTCGGAGCAACTGCTCTGGCACGAGGAAGGCGTGCAAACGACCGTCAAGGTCAACGCGCGTCGTGGGCCCGACGGTAGGCCCATGCGCATCTTGTATGTCGACGGGTGGCATCAGGCGAACGACTCGGGGGCGACGCTCTTTCTCGATCGTCTGATAGGCGTGCTGCCAATGGCGCTGCACCAAGACCCACGCCGCGCGCTGGTGATCGGCTTGGGGGGTGGAGCGACGCCGGGCGCGATTGCGCGGTTTCCCGGCACTCACGTCACGGTCGTCGAGCTGTCGCCCTCGGTCGTGCGCGCCGCCAACCGGTGGTTCGCTCATACAAATTTCGACTTGCTTCAACGGCCGAACGCCACTCTCCGCATCGACGACGGGCGCAACTACCTGCTGCTGACGGACGAGCGGTACGACGTCATCACGGCCGACGTGATTGTTCCGCGTCACTCCGGCTCGGCCAACCTGTACTCGACCGAGTACTTCGAATTGACCCGCCGCGCACTCGCGCCAGGTGGCTTGATGCTCCAGTGGATCCCGGATGACACCGATCTCGAGTACCGAACGATCATGCGAACGTTCGTCGGCGTGTTTCCGAATGCCACACTCTGGGCGAACGGCAGCCTGCTGGTGGGATCCCAAGGTCCCCTTCACATCAGTCGCGCGGGCTTCGAACGGCGCCTGGCGGATTGGCCGACGCGCGTATCGCTCGAGCTTGCGGGAATCTCGAGCTTCGAGATGCTGTTGTTGCTCTACGACGCCGGTCCCGACGAACTGCGTAAATACGTGGGCAGCGGCCCGATACTGACCGACGACCGCCCCGTCGTCGAATACTTTCTGTCGTCGCAGCATGAACGACGGGTGGTCGAGGCCGCAGAACTCAAGGGCGACGTCATGCGCCATATCAGGCCGTAGCGGTTCGTGCCGCAACGTGGTCGTGCGCCGTGCCGACCGCGTGTCCGCTGACGGTCCTTACCCTGGAAGACCGGTTTCTCGCTTTCGTCTGGAGGTCTTATGGAGGTCAGAGTGCACGACGGCCTTTGGTCCCGGCGGTTAGGCCTGAAACGTGCCGTCCTTGTCATCCTCACCGGCACCATGGTCGCGGCAAGCGCCGGAAGCCAGGAGCGCCCGCGAACGTCCCTCGGCGCGGGCGCGCAGATCGTCGAGGATCTCGTGCTGGCCAACCGAATCCTCACCAATGAGGGCGTCGTCGATGGGCTCGGACACGTCAGTGCACGTCACGACCAGCGAGCCGATCGATTTCTCCTCTCGCGCGCCGTGCCGCCAGCGCTCGTCGTGGCGGACGACGTGATGGAGTACGACTTCGATGGCAACCCAATGGAACAACCGGGTCGGTCGATGTATGGGGAGCGGTTCATTCATGCAGCGATCTACCGGGCGCGGCCTGATGTGAAAGCGATTGTCCATTGCCACACGCCTTCGGTTCTTCCGTTCGCCAATTCCAACGTGCAGCTGCGGCCGATCTATCAGATGAGCGCGTTCCTGGCGTCCGGCGCACCGGTCTTCGAGATTCGGCGCGTGGAGGGTGCGCGGGGCATGCTCGTGAGCAGCATGGCTACCGGCCACGCGTTGGCCCGGACCCTTGCGGACAAGGCCGTCGTCCTGATGCGGGGCCATGGAGCCGTCCTCGTCGGCGAGACGGTGGCCGAGGCGGTCAGCCGCACCATTCATCTCGATATCAGCGCAAAGATGCAGGCGCAGTCCATTGCCTTGGGCGGAACCGCCAGGTACCTCGAAGCCGAGGACCTGCCGGCCGCCGAGGGCAATCCGTATGGGCGTCTCTGGGAGCACTGGAAGCAGCGGCTGCCGAGCAGGTAATTTCCTTTTCCGAGGCTATGTCTGACATGCAGGGCCCTACAACACGACCGGCCCGCGCGGGTTGGGAATCCTCGGCGGGCCGGAAATATCTTCGGAGTTGAACGCGATCATCTAGAAGTCATACAAGACATTGAACTCGACCAGCCGACCCCGCAGGATGCTTGTGACCCGGCCGAAGCTCGACCCAGATGCGGTTGCTACTCCTGTCACGGTGTTCGCGTTGAACATGTTGAAGAGGTTCATGCGCAGCGCCATGCTATTCGCTCCCCCAAGCCGCAGCCGCTTTTCAACGCGGAAGTCCGTCAGATGGACCGTTGGTAGTTGATGGGCATCGCGCGGCTCCACGCGAAGTGTGATCGAGGGAATTGTGACGCCGCCGCGGAACACAGCCGTTCGCGCATAGTAGCCCCCGCTCCGGGCCTGGTAGTTCGCCGAGAGCTGAATGTCCCACCAGGGTGTCATGTAGCTCCCCGAGATTCGCCCTTGCCACTCGCTCGTGTTGTCGGCCGCGAAGATCTCCGCATTCGGGTCCTTGGTGTTGGCCTCGAACGCTCCCACGGCCCCGGAGGCCGTATTGGGTGGGAGCGGGTCGTCGAGCTTCGTGTAGCTGAAGGAGCCCTGCAGAGACCAGCGGTTGGCGAGCCGCCGGGTCGCCGCGATCTCGAACGAGGTGTACTCCTTGTTGGCCGCCGGGTCGTTGACGATCCACGGCGCCTGAAAGGCGTTCCCGCGCAGCGCCACCGGATACTCGAAATAAGTGATTGACGTCCCCGGATCATCTGCGTTGCCTCGGATGTTGTCAGGGCCCGGATCGGGGTTCGTAATTGGAATCGTGTAGCTTTCATACGGCCGCAGGGTGTTCTCGTACCGGTACCAGTTCAGCACGCGCGAGTGAATGCCCGTGAGCCGCACGGCGAAGCCCTGCATCACCTCCCGCTCGAACTGCGCCATGTATTCGTCGGTATAGGCCTGCGTTTCGTCCGGATTGACGATCCCATTCGCCAGGGCCGCGCCCTGGCCCGTGAAAGTCGTGCTCTGGAAGTCACACACCACGCCAGGACCGGCCACGCAGTTCGGATCCAGGTTGACCTCACCGTCATCGTACTCACGGTTGCCGTTGAGGTCGCGCCATGTGTAGACCGTTGTGTTGATGACGTTCCGGTTCGCCGTGTTGATCTCCTCGAACCAGCGCCCCTTCATATAGCGCCCCCAGCCGGCCTTAAGCAGTGTCCGGCCGTCGCCCGTGAAGTCGTAGGCAAAGCGCAGGCGCGGCGCGAGCGAGTGGTAGATCGGGAACTGGATATCCGGGTAGCACTGGGCGGGGTTTGCAATGTGCCCCGGCGGGTTTGCCGCCTCTCGGCACACCTCCGGCACCTTCCCGTCGTCATACGCGTAGCGGACCCCCAGGTTGAGCGTCAGCCTTTGGCCCAGCGTCCACGTGTCGTGGATGTAGGGGGCAACATAGAGGAGCCGCCCCGTTGGCGCCACCGGCGTGTTCTGGACTTCGATGATGTCGGAAACGCTGCTCGCGAAGACGAGCTCGTAGGTGGGCGCCTTCCGGTCTATGCGGGCGCGGTTCCCCTCCGAGTGAAAGTAGTCCGCACCCATCTTGAAGGTGTGACTGCCTCCCACCCAATCCGGTTTGTACCAGTTCAGTCCCCAGCGCACGTTGTGCCGGAACACGTGTTGCCGCTCGTTCATGTCGGGCCGGGTGCCCCACGCGTAGCCCGTGATCCGATCCCGGGCCGGCGTCGCACCGTCGGCGAACTCTTCGCCCCACCCGCCGGAGCGGTTCACCCAAAGGCCATACATCAACGACATCGAGCGCGTGTCCCCCTGGATGGACTGCCATTCCGTCTTCACCGTCGGGCTGAAGGCGTTCCACTGCTTCCGGCGCCGCTCCCACGCGACGAACTGAGTCGCACCCTCGTTGTCGCGCCGGAAAATCGCGGTCATCATGCCGTTCACAGTATTCGAGGGATTGATCTTGAGAGTCTCCTTGGTGGTGATATACCCGGCGCGCTGCCACTCGAAGCACTGCTCGCCGGCCGGCTGGAGGGCTGGGCCCGTAAAGGGCGGCTCCCGCTGGAAGCAGTCCTGCGTGAGCGTCCGGTCCCGCTGCAGACGTCCCATGCCGAAGAACCAGAGCTTGTCGCGAAGAATCGGCCCTCCCACCTCGCCACTGTAGTCGTCCTTCAGGTCGAGCTCATCGGGGGCCCCGACGCCCTGCGCCTCGAGCTCCGGCGTGAGATTGTTGCTCTGAAAGGTCTGGTTCGTGTAGCCGACGAAGACGCGACCATGAAAATTGTTGCTGCCGCCCTTGACGACGCTGTTGATCATGATGCCGCGCGTTGGGATCGACGCATCGTGCCCTAGCGTCGAGATCGCCGCCTCCTCGAACGCCGTGAAGTCGATGTACTGGCCCGTCTGGCTCAACAGCGGGCTCGTGGTCACTACCCCGTCGAACGTCTGGTAGGCCTGGTTGCTTTGTCCGAACGCCCGGAACACCGGGTTGCTGGTGGGCGACAACGCTTGGATGCCCTCCCGCACCCCAGGCGCCTGGGCCAGGATGGCGTTGTAGCCAGTCCGCGGCGTCGGGATCACATCGAGCGTCTCGCGCGTCAGCGTCGTCGTGGCGGCCGAGGACGTTACGTCCACCACCGGCGACAACCCGGAGACCGTCACCGTTTCCTCGAGCCCGCCGACGCCCATCGTTACATCGAGCCGGGCCGTCAGGCCGGCAGTCAGGCGCACCCCCTCGCGCCGCACCGTGCGGAAACCCTGGAGTTCGAACTCCAGTACGTAGGTCCCGATGGGCAACGGCGTCAGGCGATACCGGCCCTCCGCGTCGCTCACCGCTGTGCGCGATCCCTGCAGGGTCGGGCTCGTCGCCGTCACAGTGACGCCAGGAATAAGGCTCTGGCTCTCATCCGTCACGGTGCCAATGACGCTCGCCTCTGTCAATTGACCGGCGGTTGCTCGGCTGGTTCCCACGAGTGCTGCGAGCACAACGAGCACCGCTCCGACACTCCGCCGCCATCCGTAGACACGGCTCGAACCCATGTTCACCTCCCAAACAGCGAGTGCTGAGGGCGTGGAGGCGCACAGTCCTGAGGCTGACCCGCGCACGCTCAGTATTTTTGCGTGCAAGCTAGCCATTTTTGTGCTCTTTGTCAATAGATTTGTAGACATACAGGTGTCAGACGTATATCGACGGCCCCGCCATGGTCATGCGACCGTACGACGGCTAGCGCTCTCCGAGGCCGCGGTCCGCCCGGTGACCGCCAAACCGAACGCCACCACGCGAAGTTCGTTTTTGAATCCTTGAGCAGAGAGTGGATCAATACTGGCAAGTTTTCACATACAAAAAGTGGCTGATTGCATACGAGTCGGCCTTGACAGTGCGCATATCGACATGTACAGTGCGACCGCCAATCGCTTCATGAGCCCAGAGTCTTCATGACCGCGGGGTTCGGCGGTTGGATGGCCTGTTTTGACCCCTTGAAGGAGGCACAATGCGGAGAAACGTAAAAGTCGGGGTCGCTTTCGTCGCGGCAGTTCTGGGCCTTTCAGGCGTGGTGGTGAACTCACAAGGTCAACTGGCCGGCCCGGGTCGTCACATCGCTCCGGAAAGCCAGATAGTCGCTGTCCGGGCAGGCCGTCTGTTCGATGCCCGATCGGGAAACATGCTGACCAACCAAGTGATCCTCATCAGGGGCGATCGGATCGCAGACGTCGGCCCCTCGGTGCAGATTCCGAGCGGGGCGACGGTGATCGACCTTAGCGGGGCGACCGTGCTACCCGGGATGATTGACGCTCACGTTCATGTGAACGGTGGCGAGACGCCATACCAGCGCGCCATTCACCAACTGACGAACGCTCAGGCGAATCTCGAGGCAGGCTTCACGACTGTGGTCGACATGGACTCCCGGGGCGGGTTTGGGACGGTCGATCTCCGGAACATGATTAACAGCGGGCACGTGCAGGGGCCGCGGATGCAGGTTTCCGGCCAGTCCATCAATCAGCGGGCCGGAAACGCCTACCCGGCGCTGCTGCCGGGCTTCTATGAAGGCTACACCGAAAACAAGAACATCAATTCGCCGTGGCTGGCTCGGGGCGCCGTTCGCGAGTGGAAGCTGCACGGTGTCGACTGGATCAAGATCTACACAACTCAGGATTTCGTGGGCGAGCACTACATGTTCCGGCCCGACGGCAGCGGCAAGCTGATCGCTTCCCCTTCTTTGACATCGGAAGAAGTCGAAGCCATTGTCGATGAGGCGCACCGCATGGGATTGAAGGTGGCTTGCCACACGTACGGTGGGGAAGGGATGATGAGTTGCCTGAATGCTGGAGTCGATGCGCCGAATCACCTCCTCGAACTCGACGATGCGGCCGTGAAGATCATGGTCCAGAAGAAACTGCCCTACGTCCATACGCTCGATGACTTAATCGGGCTGCATGAGGGGGATTTGAAGCGCACTGGCGGCAAGGTTAGCCGGTTGCAGATGGGAGAGCAGTCGTTCAAGAGAGCCGTAGCTGCTGGGATTCCGATTGTTTTCGGGAGTGGTGCGGTTGGCGGGACTGGAGCACGCTTTCCGAATGGCAGGCAAGCCGACCAGTTCAAGTGGTACGTGAAATGGGGTATGACGCCTGCGCAGGCGCTGCAGGTGGCGTGCTTAAACGCCGCGAACATCCTGAACTATGGCATGGGGAACCATGTAGGCAGCTTGGAAAAAGGAAAGTTCGCGGACGTCATCGCGGTCTCGGGCGACCCCATCAAGGACATCACGGAGATGGAGCGCGTCAAGTTCGTGATGAAGGGAGGGATAGTGGTGCGGAACGACCTCACGTCGCAACGGCAGCCAACGAATTCGCGGTGATACCGTTTGTTTGAGATGGTAGCCCGGTGTGGTTGGCAGCGGCTGTGCGCGATGGTTGTAGGTTTGCAGCGGGAAATCGAATTCGCCACTGAAGCGATCGGTACGATGCCGAGGAGAGCGACAGCGTGTACCGCAGTCGAGCTCATATGCCGCAGCGGCGTTCATCGGCGCTTTTTCGCCAGACTACCTGAGCCGCGACGACCCGCCAGACTCCGTCCTGCTTGACCCACACAGCACCCATTCGTCGCTGTCGAGCATCCGCCGGAGAACGGTGTCGCCGTAGGCTCGATCTGCTCCAGCTGCACTGTCGGAACCGGGCCTGGGTTTTCCGTTTTCAGCGCGGTGAGCCGCTCGGCCTTGGTCCTGAGTGTCCCATCTGGAACGAGGACCGTGAACTCCTCAGCGGTGAACCGGTCCCACGTGACCGCATCCGCCAGACCGCCCGATGGCGGGCCTGCATCGCTTCACGGAGATTGTTGGGAACCTGCGTTGATGCAAAAGCGAACAAAGGCGTCACGAGCAGCGCCGTCAACAGACGATTACACATGGCGAGGCTCCTTTTCGGGGAATGAAGCGGCGAAGCATGCTTGACCACTGCTTCGTGCAGATCCCGAGTCAGCCTCGCGACTGACGGCTTCACCGGTTATCTGGGCGTCCAATCGCGAATAGGCTACGCAAGCCGCGCACATACATCACCCCTCGCGACAGGGCAGGCGTGGCCATCAGCAGCTCGCCCATCGCGTTGGTGGCGATGTGGCGGAACTCGCGGCCGGCAGAGACGACGTGCATCTCGCCGTCCTCGTTCGCGAGATAAATCTTGCCGTCAGCGGCGATCCGCTGCCGATCGCAGGCAGTCGCTGCCGGTAAATCTCTTCGCCCGTTTTCAGATCGTAAGCGTCCAGAACGCCATTACTGGCGAGCACGTAGAGCAGGCCGCGATACGCGATCGGCGTCGGCTTGGACGATCCACGCGCGGGGTGGCTCCGGCGAGGCCCGCGAGCACCTGAGTGCCGAGCAGCGAGTCACGGTGCGCTTCGAGATGCGCGACTCCTCGTTCAGCGACCACCGCGGCTACCAGATCAAGGAGATCCTGAAGGAATATTGGGACGAGATGGAGCTGCCGTTCGTCTTGAGCGGCTGGGGGAGGCTGCGGACGGACTATGCCGATTACTTCCGTCGCCGCGGGCTCGCTCTGCCGCCCGCCGAGAGCCGCACATACTTGATCGGTTTCACGCGGGCCGAGGCGCGCGCTGACCCGGGTGATATGGCAGCGCCCCTGTTCGTCTACGAGCCGCCGCGGATCTTTTTCAGCCCCGCCGAACAGGAGCTGCTCACATGCGCGCTGCTCGGTGCGACGGATGGGCAACTGGCCCGCTCGCTTAACCTGGGCCTGGCGACGGTGAAGGGGCGCTGGCGACAAATCTACGCTCGCGTCGCTGCGATCAATCCGGAACTGTTACCAGATTCTGGTGATGTCCTGCCTGAACGGGCGCGCGGGAAGGAAAAGCGCCGCCCGCTGCTGGATTATCTGCAGCGGCATCCCGAGGAGCTCCGCCCTCACCTGCGCCCGCGCGCCGCAGCACGGTGACGGGTGGCATGCGCCGGAGACCGCCCTGGATCACCGCCCTCAAGACCCCCTCAACGAGTCTCACGACGCTGCGCTTCCCCGACGCGCGCGCGCCCAGGTCACCATCGTCGGGCCCGTCGGCGTCGGCAAAACTTTCCTCGCCCCGGCGCGATCGTCGTCACGTCCAATCGCGTGGTGGGTCATTTAGACTCACCCACTACCCGCGATACTTGACGTTAAGCGTTCGCGCCTTTCGCGATCGGCATCGTATAGCACACCGCGTCACCGTCGAGGACGAGGGTTCCGTCGTCTCTGATGACGCTGGTCTTGAGCTTCGTGATGGGTTTATCGGTTCTCACCTCGAGTACCTCGGCGCGGCCAGTAATCGTGTCACCGGGCCGAACCGGTGCCTTGAAACTCCAATTCACCTGAAGGAATACGGTGCCGGGCCCCGGGAGGCTTTCGGCCACGACCGCGTTGAGGATTGCGCTCGTTACACCACCCTGTACAACAATCTCGCCGAACCGGCTCGCCTTCGCCACGGCCTCATCGTAATGAAGTGGATTCCTGTCTCCGCTGATCTCGGTGAACCGTTCGATATCTTCCGCGTTCACCGTGCGCGAGCGCTCCGCGACTTGCCCAACGCGTGGGATGCCACCAGGCCAGATTTCATCGATATTGCTGCTCATATTTCAAATTGGACTCGACGTGCCACCGTCAGACGTCGTGCTAATGTTATCCCCGTCGCTGCCCCATCCGTCGATTTCGACGTCGTTTCACTACGGCGACGTGGTCGTCGCGGTGCAGATCAAACCGCAGCACGACATTGATGGTCTCCACGCACCTCGGCGTACTGTCATTGACCGGTTGCTTGTCGATGCCGCGCAAAAAGCCGGTGCAGCGATCGCATTCGAAACGCAACTCGTCGATCTGGTCCGCGCGGACACCGGTCGCGTCTCCGGTGTGCGCTTCAAAGATGGCATGATCGGGAGCGGCAGGTCTCGGCTGAACTCGTGACCCGGCTGGGCACTCGTGGGCGATGCCGGTTACTTCAAGGATCCGCTTACGGCCCACGGAATCACAGATGCGTTCATCGACGCGGAACGCTCGCGCAAGCGGTGGCCGCCGGCATGGAGGCCGCGTTCGCCGGCTATCAGAGTGCTCGCAACAAGTTGGCGGTCGGACATTTTGACGTGACCGATGCCGTCGCATCCTTCGCATGGGACCTCCCAAAGGTTCAGCAGCTCCATCGTGCACTGAGCGATGAAATGAAGAAAGAGTCGCTCGAGGTGACTCGCTTCGCTATGCCGGCGTAGCCAAATAACCGGCTAAGTGATCGACGAGCTCACGCGCATCGTCTTCAGCACCACTGATGAACGTCGACTTCCTTCGTCTTAGGACCGGCAACCCAAGCGCATAGAGACCGGGCGCATCGACGACCCCGCCGTCGTGACGCAAGTGTCCTTTGTCATCAATCACCGGCACCGCTAGCCAGCTGTAGTCTGGTCGGAATCCCGTCGCCCACACGATCGAACGGATTTCTCCATTCCGCAGATCGAGTTTCAGCCGTGACGACTCCGGCGCGCGGGTCGCTTCAAACCGTTCCGGAGGACCGACCTCGGCGTCGCGGCCGTGGCTCGTGGCCCACTCGTCGAACGTGCCAAGCAACCGGTTCATCTTCAGGTCTGCCAGTGCAAACTGATTGCGCAGCCCACCGGAGAACAATGCCTGTCCGTCTCGCACTGCGGAGAGACGGCCGACAATCTCGACACCGGCGGAACTGAGCGCGTTGAGATCCAACGTCGCTCGCTCAGGCGTCCCAATGAGTTGCGGTGAGGGGAGGCGGCGGACACGCATCAGGTCGTCGATTTCGTCGTAGCGCTGATTCCACACGCCCGACGCATCCATCCACCAGAGCACGTCGCGACGGCGATACGTCCTCGGCAGCCTGACGTGCTCGCCGACGGAAAGAGTGACCGGCCGACCGGAACGGATGATTTCGTCGGCGAGTTGGACGCCGGTGGCCGATGCGCCGACGACCAGCACGCCGCCTTCCGGCAAGTCATTCGGGTTGCGGTAGCTGAATGGCGTGAAGCACCGGATCGATGGCGGCACGGCTTTGCTGAGCGCCGGTACGCTCGGAACGTTACACGCGCCGCTCGCGATCATGATGGTGCGGCAGCGCAAATCACCATTGGTCGTCGCGACGTCGTATCCGGCGTCGGTTCGCTGCACGCGTGTGACGGTGGTGTGCGTGCGCACCGGCGCACTCGACAACACGGCAAAGCGTGAGATGAAGTCGATCACCTCACGCATCGTCATATAGCCGTCCGGGTCCGAGCCGTCGTAGTGATACCCGGGCAGTCGACTCTGCCAATTGGGCGTCAGCAGCCGGAGTGAGTCCCAGCGCTCGCGACGCCAGGAGTTGGCGATCTCGCCGCGCTCGAGCACCACGTGATCGATGGAGCGCTCGTTGAGACATCGGCTCGCCGCCAGACCCATATGCCCGGCGCCGATGACGACCGTGGTCACCTGTTCGATGGTCCCGCCCCGCGAACTAAGCGACTTCAACCGTGACGTTGACGGGATTGGTGATGACGTCGTACACCGCCGAGCGCTTCTGCGACTGCGCGACGAGCGCCTCAATGTCCTCTTTCGACGCATCTGCATCAATCTTGAACGTCACTTTGATGTCGTCGTAGCCGTTGCGCACGTCGCTGTCGACGCCGAGGATGCCGCGGATGTCCATCTTGCCTTCGAGGTTCGATTCCACGGAGCGGAGCTGAATGCCGCGATTCTGCGCAACCGCTGCCACTCCGGCGGTCAGGCAGCTCGCGAGGCCGACGAGAATGTATTCGATTGGGGTGATGGCGTGATCCTCCGAAGCGAAGATCTCCGGATGATCCGCACCGATCGATGTCTCCGTCTTGTGGCTCTGTTCCTGCCCGAGTCCGAAGAAGCTCTGGACCTTTGACTCGCTGTGCGTGCCGTTCTGCCACTTGCAGGACGCTCGCCACGTGAATTTGGCTGCCTCTGGTGCGCCCTTCAGAGCTTCTCGCGCATCAAGCAGGGCCTGTACGTTGACGCCGTTGTTGACGCCGGTCGTTGTCATGATGAACCCCCATGTCGGTGTAATGGATCGTCTTTAGCTGAGGCGCAGATGATACCAGTCGCGACGCATACTCGTGGCGCAAGTCGTGCCCACGGAGGTCGATGCGGTTGAACTCGGCCAGGCGTTCCGGGGTCAGGGCCGTCCAACCGTAGGACTTCACCGCGGCTTGATCGCGGCTGAAACCGAGACCCACACCGTGTCCGGAGGCAGGGATTCGTGCCCATTTGACGAGCCGCCAGGCGAGTCAAATGCGCCTGAAAACGTGCCGAGCTGGCTGTTAGGACGATTTCCGCAACTGGCTGTTGATGGCCGCGTAAAGGCAGCCGGTACCGAACCGCTCGCAAGGGCAATCACTTTACGGCAAGACGGCTAATCTTGCCGGCCGTCCCTGTCCGAAAAATGCATACAGATTTCGGACACGCACACAGGGGTCTGGTGCACACGCGGATCGTGCACGCATCTCCGTCAACTGTGCGGTCCGAGCGCGCGCTCAGGGAGACAACACGCCGGGGAGCGTCCTCATGAAGAGGCGAATGTCGCCGATCTGGGCGGTCGTCGAGATGAACTCGAACGCGGTCGGGCTGACGGCCGTCGTGCGGCGTTCGAGAACGGCTGTCAGCGCCGCGGGCAGGATGGGACATTCGTCCAGCAAGCCGAGCACGCTGATCCAGGCGGTCATGTCGAGCATCGCGAGCACGTCGGCGGCGTCGCGCGCGAGCCACGGTGTGCCGGCCTCGCGCTGCTTCACGAGCTCGCGCCGCAGCGCGCGGAGTCCGTGGCGAGTGTCGGCGTCGACACAATGAAGATCGGCCAACGTCGACATGAGCTGATCCGCCACGAACAGGCTCACGTCCCGGTACAGCACCGACCAGCCCACTTCGAACGCCGTCACGAGGTCGTGATCCACGAGGAACGCGTCGGGAGGCATGGCCGTGTCGATTTCTCGCGGCGACGATGCACCCTGCGAGGTCGCGCCCGGCCAGCGCGCGGGCCAGCATTCGAGACCCAGGTTGCAGATGCACGCAGCCGCATCGGACGCTTCCTGGGGCGTGAACGGCCGCGACTGAACGGAGGATCCCGCGAGCAGCGTATTCGCGAGGAACGCAAGCTCACGACTGCGCGTGAGGTACGCGGTCTCGTCGTGGTGCAGCACGAACTCCATCAGCCGCCTCAGGAGCGCGAGTCTCGCGGCTCGAGGGTCCTCGTCTGCGGCTGCGAGCAGTGCCCGCGGCCGGTCCGGCATCACGCCAGCCTCGGCCAGCAGTTCGACGACCGCGTCGATCGACGTGGGGATGTCGTCGTCGCCGCGCGTGGAGACGTCTGTCGCGTCGTGGTGTGGCGCACGTTCAGGCGCACCTGCAGACGTGCCTTCTGGGGTGGTGTCCGCTTCTTCTTCGACCGCGCGAAAGTAGGCCGTGGCGATGGGGTTGATCGCGATCGGGGCCGTCGGCGCCGACGCCGCCTGCGGCTGCCGCGCCATTTGAAGGAAGGCGCGCGCGTCGGCCGGTGTCGCGTAGCCGTGCCGCGATCGCCGTCGCTCCCGTTCGATCGCGACGTCGTGGAGGTGCTGCTCCGGTGCCATCAGCAGATCGTCGAGGCCGTCGATCTCCGGCCGGGAGTGGGACAGGCGGCGGCATCCCTGCATCACCGCGTGAAAGTAGTGGTTGTGCTCGGTCTCGAGCGTGACGAGGAGCGTGACGATCGCATCCCACGCATCGGTTCTCCGCGCCCGCACCAGATAGCCGCCCATTTCACACTCGACCACGTCACCGCTCGTCTCGCTGTTCATCATGTCGTTGCGATCCATCGGCTCGTCATCACTCGATTCGGTCGGTTCGAACGTGCCCGGGTCGAATACACGCAGGTAACGGGAGAGGCCGACGATCACCAGGTGCTTGTCGAGGGCGGCGACGGTGCGTGCTGCCACGGAGTCTCCGGTGTCCACCAACACTTCGAGCCATTCGCCGAAGCGATCGACATCGAACCGTTCGTCGCGTCCCGGCTGCGCGTGGCGCCACAGATCGAGGTCGAGCAGGGAGGTGAGCTGCGCGGGCGTCGCAGACGTGACGAGCTCGCCGCACGCATCGAGTCCGCGGTACCGAATGAGCTGATGCAGCGTCTCCGGCGCGAGGTGCGGGACCACCCGCGCGAGGAATGGCGCGTCCAGGAGACGCGCGAGCCGATGGTCCACCGAGCCCCCATCGCGGGGCGCGGTTTCGCGGTTCGTGGTTGTCGACATGGGCCGGCGATGATACCCGTCCTGCGGGCCAACAAACAGTCTTGAAGAGCGGAGTGGTGTCAGGGCATACTAATAATGGGATTGACGTCCGTCATCCCATCTTGGTCTTCCGGGGCCTCACCTTCCGACTGCGGCCCTCACCCTTCAGGTTCCTCAGCCTCATCCCAGATTCGCGCGCTCGATCCTCAGTCGGTGAGGTGGAACGACAAGGGCGAGCGCTCACTCGTGAGACCGAGATAGTGACGATCCGGTCAGCGTCTGGCTGTGCGACGGCACACACCCTTATTCCGATCGCAGAGCCAGCACGGGATCGATGCGCGACGCCCGCGTCGCCGGCACGGAGCCGGCAAGACCGGCGACAATCGCGACCACCGCGACGACACCGCCGAACGTCACCGGGTCCGACGAGACGACACCGAAGAGCAGGCCCTGAATCGCTTTCGCAGCCATCCACGCGGCCGGAAGGCCGATGGCCAGGCCGGTCGCCGCGAGGGTCATCGTCTGCGTCAGAATCTGAGCTTGCGCGTTGACGACGCCGAAGACGGTCGTGCTGGCGCCGACGCCGACCCCGATGATCAGGATCGCGAACGTCGTCAATGCGGCGTCGCGCCGCAAGGTTCGCACAGCAGATCGCAGATCGCGCACCAGCGTCTCGACGAGGCCCAGGATGCCTTGCATCGACCACTCCTGATCAAAGGGCAGCACCGTCGCGCAGTCAGACTGATAGACGTTGCTTACACGAAAGCGCCACTCGCTTTGGTTGCCAGGAGGCGCAGCTGACGAATCGCGCCAATTGCAGGGCAGCCGTGTGGGCTCTACAACCTGTCCCAGACGGCTTTGACTTGCGCCATCAGTGGCTCGAATCTGCGGTCGCGACGCAGATTGGAGAGGAACGGGTCGCGGGCAGACAGAAAAGGATAGTTCACGACCCCGAAGCGAATCGCGTTTGGCGTTCTTGAATTGAGTTGCTGGGAGGCAGGGACGGAATTCGCAACTGGCTCATCACGGCAGCGTGAGGTGCAGCCGTGTTTGAACTCGTCGTTGTGTGAGTGGTTTTCCGGTGTCGGGGCCGTTCAGGAACGGCTACGGTTTCGAATGCGTGTCCGAAATATGTATACATACTTCGGACACGTTTCGTTGGGCAATCTGTCCGAAACATGTATACAAATATCGGACACAGGCCAACGTGAAACACGTGCGTCAGATGATGAACTTCACGAACCAAGGGAAAGCCAGAAACAAGACGACGAGAATCGCGGCGAGCCAGACCAACCACTTCGCCGTTCGCGTTGAGCGCGGTTTCGTATCCGCCGATGGCTTCGACCACGATGAGCGTCGGCGCCAGGGCGCGCACGCGGTCCACAGTGGCGGCGATTCCCTCGAGATCATTGGTCGCCCTCCACCACCTGCCCTCAGGACAGCAGGCCACCACGAAGTCAGCCTTGGCGATGTCGATACCCACGAAGATCGCGGTCGATGTCATCGGCCCCACCACGTCACGAAGACCCGTCTTGGCCCGGCCTTGCGGATACGGGGTCACGCCCCCACGCAACTGTGCGGGCTCACGACGAGACGCCAACGACGACGCCCAAGCTAACGTGCGGTCTGGTGACCGTAGGAAACAACGAGCTGTCGTCGGCGGACGGACGAACGAACTGTTGAATCAATCGTCAGGACGCGACGACGCCAGAGTCAGCGCACGCCATCAGGCGCGCCCGTGATGAGAACTGTCTTCGCCATCCCTGCCCGTTTCCCACTATTCGTCGAACGGCGCGTTCATCAGCAGGTCGACGGCCGATATCGTCTTATGGCCGGGAACGAAACGCTCGCCGAAGTCGCGCAGGAAGTTGTCGTAGCTTGTCTCCGGCCCCGCCATGACGAGGTGGCGGCAAGTCTCGGTGAATTTGTGCTTCATCTGAAGACGCGGAAATGCGCCGAGAATTTCGGTAAGTTCCGCTGGCGGGATTAGATCGATGCCAAACCCGCCATAGTCGAGCCCGATGCCCATCGTGCCCACGGCCACCTCCGCCTCTTTGTGAAGCGCGATCGAGGGCGTCGAGTTGAGTGCGACGAGGTCCCAGATCAGCTGTGCGCGGCGATCCAAGAGGCCTTGATCTTTGATGAACGCTACGGCCGCGTCG
This sequence comes from uncultured Acidobacteriota bacterium, assembly GCA_963807105.1. Taxonomy (GTDB): domain Bacteria; phylum Acidobacteriota; class Vicinamibacteria; order Vicinamibacterales; family UBA2999; genus DASPWV01. Next base: position 398,369 of record CAWEAM010000010.1, read on the forward strand.
GCACCATTGACTTCGAAACGTTTCGAACCTGACACGCCGGCCGTGAGGCCGATGTCATGAAGGATTGTGCCGACCGCGACCACCTCGAGATCGCAGACTATGGCCTTCAGATGCGCGATCTTCGCCGCGAACAGCCACGATCTCACTGCGTGATTGAAAAGATAAGGCTCGGAAAGCCTTCGCGCATACTCGAACGCCTTGGTGATCAGCGGCGAGTCGGGTACGCTGACACCTGCCATCAGACGTGTTCGAGGCGTGACCATAGGGACCTCCATTTGACGTCGCGGTGCAAGAGGCGCGCAGGTTGCGTGCGTCACGCCTTGATGAAGGCCAGCAGTTCGGCGTTGACCTGATCCTGGTGCGTGGCCGTGATGCCGTGCGGGGCGCCAGGGTAATAAACATCCTTGGCGCCCTTGATCAGCCGCGCCGACTTGACCGCCGAGTCCTTGACCGGAACGATCTGGTCGTCCTCGCCGTGCAGCACCAGGGTCGGTACGTCGAACTTCTTGAGATCCTCGGTGAAGTCGGTTTCGGAGAACGCCTTGACGCTTTCGTAAGCGTTCAGGAGACCCGCCTGCATACTCCAGAGCCAGAATTGATCCAGGGTTCCTTGCGAGACCTGCGCGCCCGGCCGGTTGGCGCCATAGAACATCGGGGCGAGGTCCTTGTAGAATTGCGAGCGATCCTTGACGAGGCCGGCGCGGATGCCGTCGAACACCTCGATCGGCAGGCCTTCCGGATTTGCCGGCGTCTTCAGCATGATCGGCGGCACGGCGGCGATGAGCACCGCCTTGGCGACGCGCTTGGTCCCGTGGCGCCCGATATAGCGAGCGACTTCGCCGCCACCGGTGGAGTGGCCGACCAGCGTGGCGTCCTTGAGGTCCAGCGCCTCAATCACCGCCGCGAGATCGTCGGCATAACCGTTCATGTCGTTGCCGGACGAAGCCTGGCTGGAGCGGCCGTGGCCGCGCCGGTCGTGCGCGACGACCCGAAAGCCGTTCTGCGCGAGGAAGAGCATCTGGCCGTCCCAGGCGTCCGAGCTCAGCGGCCAGCCATGCGAGAACGTGACGACCGGGCCTTTGCCCCAGTCCTTGTAATAGATCTCGGTGCCGTCCTTAGTGGTGATCGTGCTCATGGTCTTGGCTCCTTTGCTCGGGTGAGAAGACATCTGCGCTAGAGCAGTTACAGGCAGGCCAGCCGCAACGGTGGCCATCAGGCCGCCCACCAGGACCTCACGGCGAGATGCGTCGGCGGGACAAGGTGAGACCTCGTTCATCGCGTCAACGAACGGCTGAGCCAGTCCTCGAAGCGCGTGGGGCCGATGCGCGGATTGTCGCCGGGGGTCAGCGATTGATCGTTCAGCTCGGTGCCGAAGTAGCGTGCGTGAACGTCCGCAGTCACCTGACGTTTGTCGTTGCTTGCGGCCAAGAATTTTTGGGCGAGCTTGTCCATAGGAGATTTTTCAGGACCGGCAATCTCGACCATGCCGTTCAGGGGCGGTGCAACTGCAAGTTCGGCCAGCGCGGCGGCAACGTCATCCGACGCGATAGGCTGAAAAAGGGCCGGCGACAGGCGGATCACGTCACCGTCCGTGCCCGATTTGATGATGCCCCCCAGAAACTCGAAGAACTGCGTCGAGTGGAGAATGGTGTAAGGGATCTTGGAGGCTTTGATCAGGTTCTCCTGGGCCACTTTCGCGCGCAAGTAGCCGCTTTCGGGAAGGCGGTCGGTGCCGACGACAGAAAGTGCGAGGTGATGTCTGACGCCTGCTGCCGCTTCCGCGGCAAGAAGATTGCGGCCCGACGTCTGGAAGAACTCCATCACGGCCTTGTCCTCGAACGACGGCGAGTTCGCCACGTCAACGACCACTTGAGCGCCAGTAAGCGCTTCAGCCAGGCCTTCGCCCGTTATGGTGTTGACGCCCGTATTGGGAGACGCCGCCATGACCTCGTGGCCTTGCTGACGAAGCCTGTTCACGAGGTTCGTCCCGATAAGGCCGCTGCCTCCGATAACGACGATCTTCATGCCTTGGTCCTCCATGCGATCTCAGCCACGTCCATCGCGATCGATTGACGATAGAAACATTAGGGCCGTCTCGCGGTTAGCATAACGCTCGTTCTCGGTCCCTGCTCAGCTGTCCGTGGCGAATTCCAGATTGTGCCGCAACAATCCGCGCGTACTGTGATTCCGACGTCATCCGTTCGCCTGCCGGCGTCATTCAGCCACCGAGCACAGCAAACACGTCTCACGCCGCTATCGGCGTCTGATACAACCCACGACAATGCGACTGCCATCGATACGAACGGACGTTCACCCGTGGACAGCCCGCGACACGACTCGGTTCCGGGGTGCGCCCGCTCAGCCCCGCATGCGCTCGATGGTCGTTATAGTAGCGTTGGAAATCGAGGAGCTTCATCTCCAGATCCGTGGCCGTCCAGAAGAGAGTGCGGTCCAGACATTCGCGCCGAACGGTGCCAATCAGCCGTTCAATGAAGGGATGGGAGAGCGGCACGTACGGCACTGTTTTGATCTCCCTGACGTCGAGGATGCGCAGATTCGCTTGCCATTAGTGGAATCGATACAGGGGATCATGATCCGAGCTGAGATATTTTGGCGAGGATTGGCCTCGAGTCGCTCGATTGAACATTCGGCACAGCCCCACGCCATCCACGACGCCGCGATGCGCGGCAAAGCCCACGATTCGACGCGTGCATTGGTCCATCACGACGAGCACCCAGTGCGTGCGCAAGACTGCTGATTCACATCGAAACAGATCGAGACTCCACAAACTGTCCTTCGTATGACCGAGCACGGTGAGCCAGGTCGGCCCAGCTGAGTCTGGTGTCGGTCGATACCGAACGGCGAGAATGCGCCGCACCACATCCTTGGTGATGGGAATACCGAAGGCGAGGGCGATCTGCTGCGCGATCCGAGGACACCCCCACGTCGGATTCCGCCGTTTCATGTCGACGACTGCGGCGATGACGTCCTGGCTGGGTCCCTTTGGCCCCGGCTTCGTCAGCACCGTGGACGAGAAGAGCCGGCGATATTTCCGCTGGGTCAGCGCTCGATGAAGGCTCAAGAGCGTTGACGGTTTGACGACGATCGCGGAACGGAGCAACCGGCCCGGGCGCATGAGGAGCGTACACAGGCCGGCGACCATGCGATCAGAGAAGCGGAGACGGGGGGCCCGTTTTCGGGCACGATTGAGGATCAGCAGTTGGTGCTTGACGAGCACGGATTCCGCGACCACAGAACGAGCGCCGCCGGGACCGGCCAGTCGGGCGACCGTCGCCAGCAGATGCAGAATGAGGACGGCCAGATCGCGCACGGCACGATCCTACAAGAGCGCGAGCTCCTTAGAAACGCTCACACAGTTGCAATTCGCCAGGGACAGGGCTCTCCCGCGGGTGGCCGCCAGCAACCTGGCGCAAGCGACGCAGGACATGATGGCGCTGGCGCGCGAGTACGAACGCATGCGCGTGCAGATGCCTCGGAACCAGGAGCGGACACGCGTGCTGGCCGGCATCTTCTCGCGTATGCGGGCGCTTGCTGCATCCGCACATCCATTGCTGCCCTCACTCGCAAACAGTTCCTCGCCGGGCGAGCGGCTGGGCGCCGTGGCTATCCTGGTCGAAATGCCCCAATCTCACTTTGTGAAATGGCTCGGCGAGCGCGCGGCCGTTGAAACGAGTTTCGTCGCGTACCACGCCTCGCAGGCTCTGTTGCAGGCGGTGCGTCAGCTCGGCGACGGCGACCGCGACGCCTTGAGGCTCGCGCTGCACCAGGCGCTAACGAGCGCGCGGCGCCAGGAACCGCCCGACCGGAATCAGATTGGCGTTCTCGAGAACGCGCAGAGCGATCTGGGAGATCCGTAGCGCAGATCACAAGGTGACCGGTCGTGACGTGATCGATCATGTCTCTCGCGCGGAGGATAGGACGCGTTGTGCCCGGAGGACAGGCTAGGCAGGGCCGACGAGAGGGCGCGCCTGGGGCAAGCCGTATAAGGAAGCATTCCGCAAACTACCGACGTCGCCCCACGGCTAACGCTGTCGTCAGCTCAAGTTGCGCGCCTCGATTGCCGTCAAACGGTGGTGTGGCAGGGGTCGGCGTCGAACAAACGCGGGAGGCCGAGCGAATCGAAGTAGGCATTGGTGAGCCTCACCGCGAGGGCCTTGGCCCGCGCGAAGTACCACGGGCCGAGCCCGCTGCCGGCCGTGTGCTAGGCCAGCCGCAGACGAACCCCCAGCACGAGAAACACCGCGCGACGACGACGAGGGGTTGTCATTGTCGCGCCTACACCAGCTCCTCGGTCGTTTCGCTGAATGACGAAATAGTCTCGCCAGCCCCGCACGTATGGCGCTAGAGACCCATGGCGCACCGGCCAACTATCTAGAGCACTTGCGCCAATGCCGGTGCCAGAAGGTCATTTCCGCGGATGTGCGGCTATAGCCAAGAGCATCACCGCATCTGCGGGTTGGTTGCTGCAGGCTGCCCTTCCGCCCTTTTGACCTCTGTCCCCCTTCGCGCCAGCGCCGCAGCCGTCACAGACGGTATTCTTACCGAAGGCTTTAATGGAATCGGGGGTGCGGCTGTGGGCCGATCGATCGCGCACCGATCACGACCACGACGGACCGACTGCGAAATCGTGTCGGGAAACGATAGGAAGAAGCGCAACTCGAGCTGGGCCGAGCTGACGCGGCGGTGTGGCGGTCGGCTCCGCCTCGTGGCGCTGATTGAACAGGCGTCAGTTGTCCAGCGCATCCTGCGACACCTCGACCTACCGCCGGGGTCCAAGCCGCCGCCAGCCCGGCATGCCCGACGACCAGTCCGCGGACGTTCCCGAATTCGCGGCCACCTAGTGACGGCGTAGCGTCGCGCGACGATTGGTGTCCGCGCCGGGCGCGGTCCTCCCCGTCGGTCATTTCCCTTCCTCTTAGCCGATTGCCCGACTACCTGCGGAGGATCTGGCGCAGAGGGCGGCCTCGTCCGTGCTGTCGTAGGGGGCCAGAGACCGAGAACGTGCGTTATGCTGTGTAAGACGGCCTCGAATCCAGAGCGTTTTTCGGTCGGGCGACAGGATCGATCTCGTCAACCCCGACGGCTCACTAGTGTGCTGTCTCTAACGCTTCTTTACAATGACGCACCTTTTTCAGAATGCGCGCCGCTGTGGCCGTCCAGATGAATGGTTCGGCATGGCGGTTGTGGTGCGTCACGTACTCTTCAATCGCGCGAATGAGGTCCGCGAGGCTCCGAAAGGTGCCGCGGCGAATGCGCTTGCGCGTGATCTCGGCGAACCAGCGTTCGACCAAGTTCAGCCAGGAGGCGCTGGTCGGCACGAAATGCCGGTGATACCGCGGCCGCGCGGCAAACCACGCCTCGACCGCGGGATGCGTGTGGGTGCTGTAGTTGTCGAGAATCAAGTGAATCTCGCGCCGTTTCGGCGCGGCACGCTCGATCTGGTCCAGGAAGGCCAGGAACTCGGAATGGCGTTTCCGCGGCGCGCAGCGCGCGAGGACCGTGCCGTCGAGAATGTTGAGTGCGGCAAACAGGTTCGTCGTGCCGTGTCGGATGTAATCGTGCGTCTGACGCGCGGGGATGCCCGATCGCAGCGGCAGGACGGGCTCGGTGCGATCGAGGGCCTGGACTTGCGGCTTTTCATCGACGCAGAACACCACCGCGCGATCGGGCGGATGGAGATAGATGCCGACGACGTCGCGCAACTTCTTCACAAATTCCGGATCGCGGCTCAACTTGAACGTCTCGATGCGATGCGGCTGGAGGCCGTGCGCGCGCCAGATCCGGTGCACGATCGCGTGGCTGACGCCCTGCGCCTTGGCCATGGTCCGTACGGTCCAGTGCGTCGCGTCAGGTGGCGTGGTGTGCAGGGTGGCATTGACAATCGCGCCGATCTGATCCGCGGTGAGCGCCTTGCGTCGGCCAGGTCGGGGGGCGTCCTTCACCAACCCGACGACTCCGGCCTCTTCGAACCGACGGCGCCAGAGGTAGACGGTCGGCCGGCTGACGCCAAACGCTCGGGCGATGGCATTCATCGGCTGGCCCTCGCTGGTCGCCAACACGATCGCGGCCCGCGCGGCGACGCGTTGCGGCGTCTTGCCACTGCGGACCAACGCTTCGAGATCGGCCCGCTGGGCCGGCTTGAGTGGCAACGCATCGGCGGGTTTCCACATGCCACGCAGCATACGCGCGTAGCCCGTGATTGTAAAGCTATTAACGTGACACTACACTAGCATTCGGCGCTCGTTCAACCTTCTGCGGAGACATCCGATGAACGATCGGACGCGTCAGGTGTACTTCTTGTACAAATGGGGCGGCGAAAGCGAACGCATCGTCAACGAAATCGACGCCGCTCTTAAGGCCAAGGGCATCGCCTCCGTGCGCGACAAGGCGGACCTGGGCTACAAAGGCAAGATCGGCGATTTCATGCGGGAACTCGGGCGTGGAAGAGCCATCATCGTGGTGATCTCCGACAAGTACCTGACGTCGGACAACACGATGTTCGAACTGGTGGAGATCGCCAAGAACAAAGGGGTTCACGAGCGGATCTTCCCCGTCATCCTCCAGGACGCCGATATTTACAAACCGGTGAACCGCGTCAAATACGTCAAACACTGGGAAGACAAGAAGAAGGAACTGAACGACGCATTGCGGACGCTCGCCGATAACGCCAATCTGCCAGGTATCAGAGAGGAAATCGACAACTACGACACGATTCGCGATCACATCGACGCGCTGACGTCGCTATTGAAGGATATGAATGCGCTCACGCCAGAGATGCACGAGCACTCGCGATTTTTTAGCCTGATCGATGCCATCGAAAGAACACTGAATGAAGCGCCCGCGAGCGAAGCCCAGAGCGCAGTGGCGCAAACGTCGGTCGCCGTCGAAGACCCATGGGGGCCGGACGCGGGTCAGGCCTTCCGGGTGTTCCTCGCCACACCCGACCAGGATCGGGAAAAGCTGCACGCGCAACTCTCCAAGACACTCAAGGCATTGGATGGAGTGCGTGTCGTCGACTCGGTGCCCTTGGACGACCAGCAGCATGCGCGGCGGTAGACAGCCTGGTCCGCCGCGCCGATCTCTGTGTTCACTTACTGGGCGCAAACCCGGGCAAGCGGCTGGACGTCGACGACGGCGCAGCCGCTTCGGACGTATCCCCTTGAGCAGCTGGAGATCGGGCGTCAGGCTGCCCGCTCACAGCTGGTCGTCATGACCCGGCAAGACAGAACGAGCATCGCGAACGAGAATACGCCGCGACAGGCTCGACGAGCTCGAGAACATGCCGCGTGATGACAAGGCGCGGTTCGAACTGCTGATCGCAGAGGACAAGAATCGAATCCCGGGCCTGGTGAAGGAGAAGATCGAGGAGTTGAGGAGGGCGCGGAATCGAGGCGAAGGCGCCGGGCGTCTCTCGGCGGTACGGGGCGAACGGCGTTCGTGGATTCGCACGTCAACGACGAGGCGCGCGCCGTCGAACTGTTGGCGTTCCTGGAGAGCCGGAGTAGTCGACACCGACATTCGAACGAGCAGCTCGCTTGCCACTGACTTCGCGAAGCTGGATGAAACCGTCAAGAAATCCTCTCTCTACATCATCGTCGCCGGGAGCGTCGACCAGGCAGTGGGTCAGCAGCCGCAAGGTGGCCATACTGAAGTCCGCCGTGAGAACGAAAGCGGCGCTCCTCCTCGCCAAGTACTCGCGCAATGCCCGCCGAAGGCAGCCGACAGCGTGGAAGTCACGAAATCGCGGTTCGAGATCAGCGCCTTGAAAGACTCCGACCCGAGTTGGGTCGACGCCCTGTTTGCGCCCGCACGCGAGCGACAACCATGAGCGGGCAGGAGCTGCGCGCGAACCCGTATGTCGGCCTGCGTCCGTTCTTCACGGACGACAGCCTGTACTTCTTCGGTCGCGAGCAGCAGACCGCGGAGTTGCTCGCACATTCTCCGCCAGCATCGCTTCCTGGGCGTCGTCGGCAGCTCCGGCAGCGGCAAGTCGTCGCTGGTGCGCGCGGGGCTGCTGCCCGGTCTCCTGGGTGGCTTCCTGGTGCAGGACCGTGACCGCTGGCGCATGGTCCAGATGAAGCCCGGGGATGCGCCGATTGACAATCTCGCGTCAGGGCTGCTCAAGGCAATGGAGCAGGCCGCCGACGCCCGAGGCCGTCGCGCAGCTCGAACAGGAGCATTCGCGAAGGTCATACCGACGCCGTGCTCGAGTTCCTGCAGCCGCGGCTGGAACGCAACGCCAACCTGTTCCTTCTCGTGGACCAGTTCGAGGAGATCTTCGCGTTCCGTGGCATCGACGAAGACGATGGAGCGCAGAGCGCCGATTTGGCGCGGCGAAAGGAACGGGCCCGGCGCAAGGCCGAGGCGGCCGATTTCGTGGATCTGCTCCTGGCGCTTGGCCGAGCAACGGAGTCTGCCGATCTACGTGGTGCTGACGATGCGCACCGATTTTCTGGGCGACTGCGACCTGTTCTACGGCCTGCCCGAGGCCCTGAATCGCGGACGCTACCTCGTCCCCCGAATGACGCGCGAACAGCTGCGCGAGGCCGTCGAATGCCCGGCGCTGCTGCTGGGCGCGCAGCATTGCGCCGCGGCTGCTCGATCATCTGCTCAACGAATTGGGCGATCGGTTCGACCGGCTGCCCGTGCTGCAGCACGCCCTCCTTCGAACCTGGGATGAATGGCGGCGCGCCGGCGGCGTCGGACCGGTCGATCTCCGGCACTACCAGTCGGCGGGTGGGCTCGAGGGTGCGCTGGATCAGGACGCCGAAGACGCGCTCGAAGGACTCGACGAAGATCGTGACGGCGCGAGTTTTCAAGCGGCTCACCGACACGGACCTGAGCCAGCGCCGCGTCCGCAGCCCGGCACGTATCAGTGAGCTGATGGCCGCCGCCCGTGCCGACCGCGCGACAGTCGAGGGAATTGTCCGCCGCTTCGAAGAGGACGGCAGGAGCTTCGTGCACCAGTCCGCCGATGGGAAGCCGGATGATCCGCGGGTGGATATCTCGCATGAGAGTCTTATCCGCCAGTGGAATCGGCTGCGGAACTGGGTGGACGAGGAGCGGCGGTCGCGCGATGAGTACCGGGAGCTGGTGAAGAGGGCCCGGAAACGAGCTCAAGGTAAGGCGGCGCTGCTGCAGGACCCCGAACTGCAGATGGTGATCGACTGGAGGGCAGCGGTGAGCCCCTCTCCGGAATGGGCTCACCGGCTACTCCGAGTCAGAGGGTGACTTCGAGTGCGCGACGGCGTACCTCGACGAAAGCCTGAACATGCGATCCCGTCTTCTGGCGGAAGCAACGCTGCGCCGCCGCTGGGAGACAATCTGGGGCCCGTTGGTCCTCGCGAGCGAACTGGTGGCCGGTGTCGTCTTGGCGAGACTGAGCGGCCTCATGGAACGCATCACGCTCTTCGGCAAGGCAGCAGACCAGGGGAGTACGAATCTCTGGGCGGAGTTTATTGAGGCCTTCATCAACAAAGAGTTTCTTCGGTGGCAGTTCCCTCTCATCTTATTGTTCCTGGCTGCATGTTTGGGTCTGAGCTTCTCTGCCAAGACGCTCCATCGAAGGTTGGCTTTCCCAGGACTCCTGCACGGCATCGTCGCTGCTGGCGGGCTCAAGCCGAGGAAGGTCAGGCCGGCGGCCGCGGAAGCCGTGTCTGCGAGTGGCACCGCGTACGCCTCTACATTCAGGCGCATAGCCGCCGCTACGATCGACTTAGCGATCTTTTACCTCTTCGTCCTCGTGTTTGTATTCATTTATTCATCAATTGCAATCGTTTCCTCGGGAGGATTCAAGTACAGTCCTGACCAAAGGCTCGGAAACGGTCAGCTTCTACGAGAGAGACTTCAAAGCCGAAAAGGTCAGCGTTCCCCAAGGCGAGGGCAGCAACGCATGGACGTTGTCGTTCACTGGAAGCGTGATCCACCGCATGTCGAACGGAGAGCAGAAGACGTATCCGGTCACGCAGCGCGTCACTGACTCGCTTGACTCCGAAGTGGTGGTGAGCTTCTGGGACGGCCCAACGTTCAGAGGAACGCTCTCGAAAGGGGACAAGGACTGGTCGCTGACTCTTTCGGACGATCAAGAGGTCAACTTACCGTCGACATCATCGACCATCAAGGTCGAGAAGGGGACGACGGTGAAGTTCCCGGCCCCCGGTCCCGACGCTTGGGAACAGCGCGACGAATCCTCCGACGCCAAGGACCTCATCGTCACCCTCGTCTTTGGGCTGGTTTTTGGCTGGTTGTACGGGGCCCTCCAGGTTACATCGCAGAGGCAGGCCACTGTTGGCATGCGCGTCGCCGGCATTTACCGAACCGACCTGAGTGGTAAGGGCTTGACATTCGCCAAAGCGAGCGCTTTGTATGGCTGGCGGATTCTCTCCTCCGCTGTCTATGGCCTCGGATTCGTTCCGCAGCCGTTCACAAAGAATCGATAGACCTTCCATGATTGGATGACGGACTCCGTGGTGCGTCGCCGCCCCCCACCAGAGAGCGTACCGTGTCTAGCAGATCTTGTTGTCGCGCAATCACATACGACAGCAGCGTTAACTCGATGGGTTGGCTGCTCATCTTCGACGAGGTTCACGGCATGTTTGTGCGGTGCGGAGACCCATCCGACCGGCCGGGTCCAACCACCGGCCGCCCGGGAGCCACCCGATGATTGGGTGAACGTCGCGGTGGTTGAGTGGGTGACGAAAACGAACGGCCAGAGGTGAAGGGTGGCATGCGCCGCCCTCTTCACAATGCCCTGCTCTGCCCGCTGTGCCAGCGGCGACTGCTGCGCCTTCACGGGATCGAGCCACAACCGGTGGCAATGCTGTCGCCAGCGTTGACGCGAACATCGCTGCTCGCCTCCGGTCACTGCCGGCGGGGCGAATCGCATTCGCCCTCGTTCGAGCAGGCTCAGCCATGTTGTCGCCGCGGTGGCGGCAGCGCTTCACATAGCAGATGCAGGCGGTGCAACTCTGGGTGAGAGCCGAGCTGTCTCCGCGGACATTGTGCACTTTGTTGCGCGAGTTGTCGTCACGCCGACGGACGCCTCGCATCGTCCTTGAGGGAGTTGAGCGGCGTGAGAGGGACGGCCGATGATCATCCGCATGATGACTACGTCCCGCGCGCAGCAACGCTATGACCATCGGCTCCGGGATCTTGTCCAACGCACCGGGGACCTGACCATCGCCACGGATCTCGGTGTCCCGCGTTCGACGGCGCGTGGGTGGCTCGGCGCCGCGCCGACGGTCGTCGTCAGTCTGGAGGGGGCCGACCTGACGGAGCCGGAACTCCGACAGGAGATCCTAAAGCTGCGGCGACGCGTCGAGAAGCTCGCGGCACTCCTCCGGTTGGCGCTGGCCCTCTTGCACACCTCCGGGTTCAGACTCTCAGAAGCGCGACTGCCGGACGGACCAGCCAAGCTGCGGATCCTACGCGCCGTGGATCGGGCGCGCGAGCATATCCCGATGCAAGCGGTCCTCCGGTTCCTGCGGATGTCGCCGAGTCGGTTTCAGGCCTGGCGCCGACGGCAGACCGCGTGTGCGCTCGACGATCAGTCGTCCTGCCCTCGGACGTCACCGCATCGGCTGACGCGCGCCGAGGTCCAGACGATCGGGGACATGGTCAGGTCACCCGAGTACCGTCATGTCCCGACCGGCACGCTCGCCGTGCTCGCGCAGCGGCTCGGCACGGTGTCAGCGTCGCCTTCGACCTGGTACCGCCTCGTCCGGCAATACGGCTGGCGACGTCCACGGCTGCGGGTGCATCCAGCCAAGCCGAAGGTGGGACTGCGCACGACTGGACCTGACGAGATGTGGCACATCGACACCACCGTGATCCGCCTGCTCGACGGGACACGCGCCTATCTGCACGCCGTGATCGACAACTTCTCGCGACGGATTCTGGCGTGGCGCGTGGCTGACACGTTCGCACCGGTCAACAGCGTGGCCGTGCTGGTTGAGGCCAGTCGGGGCGCGGCGCGCTCAGCGGGTACCCCCGTCGTGTTGGCGGACGCGGGCGTGGAGAACGTGAACGCGCAGGTCGACGAACTGATCGACACGGGCGTCCTCCGCCGTGTGCTGGCCCTCACGGAGCTGAAGTTCTCTAACTCGATGATCGAAGCGTGGTGGCGTTCGCTGAAACATCAATGGCTCTTCCTCCACTCACTCGATAGCCTTGCGACCATCCGCCGTGTGGTGACGTTCTACGTCCATCAACACAACCACGTGCTGCCGCATTCCGCGTTTCGAGGACAGACGCCGGACGAGATGTACTACGGCACGGGCGACGCGGTGCTGGCGGACCTGGCGTCCCTCGCGGCTGTCGCACGCCGAGCACGCGTGGAGGCCAACCGATCGGCGTCCTGCGAGACGTGCCCATCGATGAACGCGGCGGCATAGCACCGGCCCCTGACCGCCGTTGCGACGATGGACCTCGCGCACGCGTGCGCCGAGTGGCGGCCGCCGGCAGCACGGCGGCCGCACCGACGCGGTACCACGGGCACACGCGGCAGAACCGTCTGCGGGATCGGACTCCGCTGTCGATCGAGCGCCGCTTACCACCGTGGATGGCGAGAACTCGCGCGAAAAGGCTCAGAATGTCCGTGAAGATAGCCGTGGTGTTCGTCGCGAGCGGCTTCCTCGAGTCGGGTTCTATGGCGGGCGCGGCGATCACGCGATTGAAACGATCGCGGCATCGACGGGCCTGCCGTTCGGCGTCCCGTCGCTGCAGATCAGCGTGACGATAGGTAGCATTAGGGCCATCTCGCGGTTAGCATAACGCTCCTTCTCGGACTCTGCTCAACCCCTTCCCCCTTCGACAGCGCGGCTCGCTCACCAACAACGCCCGGAGTGCCTCGATCACGTCATCGTCCTGATTGGCGCGGAACTCCAGCGCGTGCTCGCGGAAAACGTCGCGTACGAAATGACGCGAGGACGCAGCTCAAGGACGCGCCGCTCGCACGACCCGTCTCGCGTCCTCAACGGGACCGATCATCGCAATTCCCAAATGAACGGGTTGCGCCACCGCTACGAGCGCCAGCTGGCATGGACGGCGCTCATGGGTGTCCGGCCCGTCAGCCTTCGCGGGACGTCCATCGCTGGAGCCCCGAAGGACACCGGCGGGCGGCGTCCGATCGTCGCAAGGCTTTTTCATTTCGCGCCTGAGGGCCGCGGCCGGGCC
>CAWEAM010000011.1:0-84526 GCA_963807105.1 uncultured Acidobacteriota bacterium
CGCCGCCCGATGGATATCTCAATCCAGTTATAGTCAATATGTGCGGCTGGCAGATTTCATTCTGGCGAATGTGGAACCCATTCTTAAGGAATGGGAATCGTTTGCGCGCAGCATTTGGCCCATTGGGGCGACAGCCGACCCGGCCGAGATGCGCGACGAAGCCGAAGAAATCCTCCACGCGACGGCGGTGGACATGCTGTCCGACCAAACCGGCGCACAACAGGCCGAGAAATCCAAAGGCGCAAGCCGCGCGTGGGACGAGGGTGCTGGCTTGACGCGGGCATCGGCAACCCACGGGAGCGGCCGGGTGGCGTCGGGCTTCGAGTTGTGGGCCGTAATTGCTGAATACCGGGCTCTTCGGGCAAGCGTGCTCCGACTTTGGCGCCAAAGCGGACCGGCCCCCGACCTGCGCGACGTAGATGACGTGACGCGGTTTAACGAGTCGATCGACCAATCGCTCACCTACGCCGTTCGCAGTTATGTGGATCAGGTCGAGCGCGACCGCACGGCGCTGCTGGCTAACGAACAAGCATCGAGAAAGGAAGCCGAAGCGGCCAACCGAGCTAAGGACATGTTTCTGGCCACGCTCAGCCACGAGATGCGCACGCCGCTCAACGCCATCGTTGGATGGCTCAGCCTCTTGCGCCACGAACAAGCCGAAACCAAGCATTTTGAGGAAGGGCTGAAGGTCATCGAGCGCAACACCAGGGCGCAGCTGCAACTCATCGATGACGTACTGGACGTGTCGCGAATCGTCTCCGGCAAACTGCGGGTGGACATCCATCCCTGCGAGTTGACTGACGTGATCAACGTGGGCGTAAACGTGATGCGGCCGGCGGCGGAGGCCAGGGGCATCACATTGAACGTGCAGCTCGATCCTTCGGCAAGCGGCGCGTGGTGTGACAGCGTGCGTATCCAACAGGTCGTGTGGAACCTGGTCTCGAACGCCGTAAAGTTCACAACCAAGGGAGGACGAGTGGACGTCACGCTAAGCCGCGAGAAGTCCAGTTTTCAGATCCAGGTTAGGGACAACGGACAGGGGATCAGTTCAGAACTGTTGCCCCACGTCTTTGATCGCTTTCGCCAGGCCGACAGCAGTACGCGACGGAGGTTCGCCGGACTGGGGCTGGGGCTTTCGATTGTCAAATACATCGTGGAGGCGCATGGCGGGACGATCGAAGCCAATAGCCCGGGCGAAGGCAAAGGTTCGACGTTTACCGTTCGCCTTCCCGTCCGCGCGGTGCGGATAGGAGAGGAAACTGACGGCGGGACGATCGCAAGCAATACTGGCGAGGGTGAACCTGAGGATACCGTCCCAAGCGCCGACCGTCTTCCGCTGGTCCGGCTCGATGGTCTGCGCGTGCTCGTCGTGGACGACGAAGCCGACGCCCGGCGGGTACTGGTCTTGGTGCTGGAACAAGTCGGCGCCATCGTCACCGCGGCGGGCAGCGTCCGCGAAGCGATCGAGGCGCTTCCCACGGCGCGCCCTGACGTGTTGGTCAGCGACTTGGGTATGCCGGATCAGGACGGCTTCGATCTGATTCGACAAGTGCGCGACGCCGGGCATGACGCGAGGGATTTGCCGGCCGTCGCCCTAACCGCGTTCGTCCAGCAGGACGACGCTCACTTGGCGCTGTTGGCTGGGTTTCAAGTCCACGTGCCAAAGCCCGTCGACCCGCACCATCTGACGTCCGTCATTGCCAGGCTCGCCGGGCGACCGGCTTAGCTTGAGGTGGCTTAGCAGTTCCGCGTGGGCAGCCGCAGGCGGGTACTCCGGCTACCGAATGATCGCATCGAGTTCCGTCTGGAGACCGAGCTTGGCCAGAATCGCCTTAGCGATCGCGTCAGGCGTCAACTCTCAAACCCCGTGTGGCAACATTTCCCCCAAACTGAAACCTGGATGCGTCAATCGTCCTATTCGGAGCGGGGTAATCGGTCGAGCCACTGGCTGGCTCAACGCCTGTTCGCAACAGGTTGGGGTGCGGCTACTTTTTTAGGCGTGCCTGCCACTCGCAGCGCAAGTGAACCATGCAGGACCTCCTACGAGGCCCTGCATGTTAGCGCCGTCGAACGTAGCGACGGTGCCTAGCAGCCTGTGGTTTTCATCGCGAACGCCGCGCGGTCGCCGTCACAATGCCTTCAGGTACTCCACCAGGTCGTTTTTGTTGCCCTCGCTCAGATTCAACACGAACACCTGGTTGTAGTAATCGACAACCGCGCGCAACGTTGGGAAACGGCCGTCGTGGAAGAAGCCGCCTTTCGCACGTGCGAACAGCCCTTTCAAGGGCGTCGTGCGATAGCGATTGTCGGGCGAGCGCTGGGACTGGAAATCGTCGATCCCCATCTCCTCGGCGGTGTGCATGTTCCAGCCCGGCTCGGTGTAGAGCGGAGGCACGTGACAGCGCGAGCAGCTGTTGTTGAACACCACCAGGCCGCGAGCGGCCGCGGCGGCATTGAAACTGCCGGCCGGCGGCGTCGGTGCCGGAATGGCGAGCTGGTAGAAGTGGAGATCCGCCAGCTTGGGTGAGATCAGATCCGTTCCCGCCGGGAACACGTTCGCAAAGCCCGCCTTTGCCGCAACCGGAAATTTGGCGGCGTCGTTCAGTCGCGGATCGAAGAAACGGCCGCTGCCATGCATCTCGAGATTGGAGACGAACGCGTTCCAGTGCGTGACGCTACCCCAGCCGGTGTACGTGGCGAGATTGACACCGGCGAGGCCGAAGGCTGCGGGAATCAACGTCGCGGCCGAGCCGCCACCCGGTCGAACCGTTTTGCCATCGAGAATCAGCGCCGCGTCGAACTTGCCCGGTCCCCAGGAATTCAAGACCTGCCGCACGGTGGACTCGGACACACCGAGCAGGTCGCTGAATGGCGAGACATCGGGCGCGAGCGCGATGATCGCGCCAATGTTCAAATCGCGATTGGGCCAGCCGTCGAGCCGCCTGCCGACACCCGGGATGATCGAGTCGTCAACGGTGGAGTGACACAACGCACACTGGAATCCAATCCCTGTCACCGTGGTCCCGCTGGCGAAGGCGGTTACCCCGAGCACCGCTCGCGCCGCGACGAGTTCGACGGTCACGGCTGGGTCGTTGAGAGTGGCCTGGCCGCTTTGCAGGCGTGCGACGAGTCCGGGCGGCACCATGTCGATATCGACCTTGAGCCCGAGCCCCAGCGCCTGGAGTGGACTCACGCCAGGTCCGACACCGCCAAACCGGCTGCCCACGATCGGTTGGTGTAATCGCAGGCGACCGCCCCAGAACGCCTCGCTGCTAAATGTGTCGAAGCGGAAGATTTCACGCCCTCGCGCGAACGAGCCAACGGCGTGCTGTTCGATGACGTTGTCAAACGGTGCCCGCGCCGTGCTGGGTTGCGCCGTGGCGGCGCCGCCCAACGCAAGCGTTAGGGCGAGCAAGAGGAGGACAAACACGGACAAGATTGCAGTGCGCGCCGAAACACGAACGTGCATAACACCCCCCTGAGTCGGTGCCGACTCAACAGACGAGTTGCGACGTGGTGTTCGGTTGGCGCGGGCCGAACGAGAGAGAGACAGTGCTGAATCAACGGGCGCCCGCGAAGCCGCTCGTTGGGTGCTCGCGGGCGCGCGGCGTTTTTTGCAACAAACGCACCACTGTTCGTGGAACACACGGATTCCGAGCGGCACGTCCAAACTTCAGTCGTTTTTCGAACTCGACAACGAGCCATGACGTTGAGGCCACCTGGTTGTCTCGGTGGAGCACCAGCAACGCATGGCGCGGAACAGGACAACAAATGTCGGACTCTTCCTGTTTTGAACAACTCGATTCGCACTCGGGCCGCTTCCAAGCCGCCTCCCACGTCACGGGTTCTTCTGGCGTACAGCGATCGGTCGTCGTGTACTGCAAAGAGTCGAAGCGTTCAAACCTGTGAACCAGGAATCGAAGTCCCAGCCGGCGAGCGAAGCCCGCGCGTTCTAGTCAGGTACGCCACCGACCGATGCGCCCTTACGGATGTGCTTAAATAGCGGAAGACACTCGTGAAGTGTGTCGCCAAGCCCCCAGCGACGAAGAACGCATCGAAGCAATGGCGCTGCTCGTAACGCGCCGAGCGGTACTGAGTCGCATGACGGCCCCGTGCCGTCATCGTCCGCGATCTTCATTCCGCGTCAGCCATTCGCGGCGGCATGTGCCAGAGCCCGGATTGGGGAGCCGTCGAGAGCGATTTTTCACGATGCCCGCAGGATTCTGAACTGTCCACCACGAAAAGCCGCTGTCGGCTAACGGCGACACCCAGGGTCTTGAACCGCCCCACTGATGCGCGACTTGGACATGGAGACAGGCCACTAGTCGCAGTTCGTGGGATTCCTGCGAAGCTGTTCAGACGCGCACTGTCCTCGACGAACATCACAGGCCGACCGTGGAACAGAAACCGCCAGACGTAATGGTCCTCGGCTCCGAATGGCCCGAGCGCGCGCTCCTGCGCGCGCAACTCATCGAAGAGGGCCACGAGGTCGTTGCCGTTGACACCTGGCCGATTCCAAGACTCTATCGTCGGTCCGGGATGAAACCGCGGGTGCTCCTGATCGATCTTCACGAGCTGCCCAAACCGCGCGAAACCCTGGATGAAGTCCGTTTGCTGTTGCCTGCCGAGCGTGTCCTTGTGGTGACCGCCCTTGGCAGCCTGCCCGCCGAACAGGTGGGCAGGTTCGGATTCAACATCGTTGAACGTCCCGTCACAATCGGCGAGATCGTTAGGTCGATAGCGACGTTGCTCGCGCGGCAAAGCCTGCAGTCGCCGAAAGGCCCATAGCATCCAGTATCAGCGCGTCCGCCTGAGCGCGGTCACTTCTGGTGGACGGCAGACGTTGTCGGCTGCGCTGGCGCATCGTTGACGTGGCCTTGAAGCAGCGAGACCACCTTCTCGCGCAGGACATCGACCGGCGCCGAGCTATCCAGCTTGTGCCAGGCGATTGCACCGATGTCCTGTGCGAGCTGCGTGCGGAGAACCTCGCCATCGGCATCGGACACGTCACGTTCGCGAGCCTCCAATCGCTCGAGCAGCGTCCGCTCGGGTGCTTCGAGCCACAATCCGATGAACGGAAATGCAGCCGAGCGTGCGAGGTCTTCGATCGCGTGACGATCGACAACCCGGAGGAAGGTCGCGTCGGCAATGGCGCTGAACCCACCGTCCAGAACCAAGCCAGCCCGGTCCATGAGTGTGGAGTACACGTTGTTTGTGACCCCGGTCATGTAAGCCTCAGAACCGAGCCGCGTGAACATCGGGACGCCGCGGCTCTGTTTTCGAATCTCATCGCTTCGAAGCACGATCGCGCCGGGAACCGCGCCAACGTGAGGGCTGAGCGCACGTGCGAGGGTCGATTTGCCGGATCCGGACAGCCCGCCGACCGCCACCAGGCATGGAGGTGGTGGCCGCAGCAGACGCCCCGCCATTGCCATGTACTCGCGAGCCGCGGACTCGAGTTCGCGCACTCGTGGACCGTTTGATTGCATCCGAAGCGTCGTCGCACTCGTCTTCGCCCGAATCGCCGCACGGCACGAGAGGAAGAGCGGCATCAAGCCAATTCCTCCGAAGTCGGCCGTCTCGCTGAGATATCCGTTCCAGACAGTATTGGCATGCCCCGGGAGGCTGCGACGCCACAGGTCCATCAGAAGAAAGGCCAGGTCATAGAGCACATCGCCGCACGCGATTTCGTCGTTGAACTCGACACCATCGAACAGCGTGGGATTCCCCTCGTGAAGCACGATGTTGCGCAGATGGAGATCGCCGTGGCACTGCCGGACGAACCCGTGCTGGCGGCGTCTCTCGAGAACCGAACCCGCCGCCTCCAATGCGCCGCGCGTGTCCGTGACCAGGCGCTCTACAGCTGTCACATCGAGTAATCCGGCGCCGAACTCGTGGAATCCCGCCGCATTCCCATCAATAACCCAGCGCATGCCTGCCACGCCGCCGTGATCTCGACGGGCCGCTGCGTCGCGGTGAAACGCTGCAACGGCGACGGCCAAGCGAACCATCATGCGCACATCCAGTCGTCCCTGTTGCGCGAGCCGGTCGAACAACGCGTCCTGGTCGAACCGATTCATCCCAACGACCCAATCGATGGGCGTCCCACCGCTACCGAGCCCCAGGGATCCGTTCGCTTGGCGCGTAATGGCGACAACGTCCAGGTACAAAGACGGCGCTGTGCGGCGATTCAGCTGCACCTCTCTTTCGCAGAGCATCTTGCGTCGATCGACCGTCGACGCATCGATGTAGTCGAACTGGACGGCGCGTTTCAGCTTCCAGGCCCTGGGCCCTGCGAGGAAGACTATTGAGATGTGCGTCTCGACCTGATCAACGGACGCCCCATCGTGCGTGGACGGTGCCGCGAGGAATTCGATGACCGCGGTTTGATCTTCAGTAAGTGCCATCTCGGACGATCATCGGAACACCAGCTGGAGCGCCGACCGCGTGCTATTGCTTGCCCTCGTTTGGCAGGGCATTGTAACTGCAGTACTCAAGATGCAGCGTCCTGCAGGTAGCTCAACATGATTCGCAAGCTGAAGACTGGTCAATACCGTTTGTACTCGCGGAAGGCTGATCCACGGACCGGTCGTCGTCGTAACCTCGGCACGTTCCGAAGCCGAGCCGCCGCCGAGAAGCACGAGCGCGCAGTGCAGTTCTTCAAGCGGCAAGGTTGAGGTGAGACACAGCTCCAACTTGTCGCAAGGACTCACCATTGTTAGTGCAAGGGAGTTCAACCATGGCATTCACCGTCACGAGTCCAGCCTTTGCGGACGGCCAGCCAGTGCCGAAAGAGTTCACGTGCGACGGCAATGATGCACCGCCGCCGATCAGCGTTGATGGCCCGCCGAAGGGCACCAAGAGTTTTGCGGTCATCCTTGATGATCCTGATGCGCCGAAAGGCACGTTCACGCACTGGCTGACGTACGACATCCCCGCAGATGGGAACGCCTTGCGCGCGACCGCAGGCAAGGCGCTCAAGAATGACTTCGGGCGAAAGGGATATGGCGGCCCGTGTCCGCCACCTGGTCACGGCGCTCATCGGTACTACTTCACGGTCTACGCAGTCGATGTGCCTTCGCTCGACGTGCCTGGTGGCAGCCGCGACGACTTGGAAGCAGCACTCGAGGGACACACCTTGGCCAAAGCGCGATTCATGGGTCGATACGAACGGGCGCGCTGAACGCAGAGTCTTGTTGCGCACATCGGGAGACGCACCGAGGCGAGCGTTTCCAGCACCGGGGGCAGGACCCTGAGATCAAACGCGGGCGGCGAGCGCCATGGCGACGACGCGCGTACGCATTGCGTCGATCGGGATCGTGAGCGAGTTGAACAGGGTCTTAGTGCCTCGGCGCCGCGCGCGGTGTGCCGACATGCGGTGCGCCGGCGTCACGGCATCGACGGCGGCTTGTTGCGTTGCGCAGCACGCCGCGCCGTTGGCCAGCGCCCGCTAGCCCATACAATGACGCCATCCGGCCAGTTTGGATTTGGAGGCCCATGCCGTGTCGATAGACAACAAGGCGATTGTCCGTGGTTTTTTGGAGGCCCTTGATCAGCAGAACTTCGATGCACTCAAGGAGCATCCGGGGCTGTATCAAACGATCGTGCGACAGCCAATGATCCGGGCCGCGTTTCCTGACCTCCAGACTACCGTCGAGCACCAGGTCGAAGAAGGTGACACCGTCGCGACACGAGCCACGATGCGCGGCACCCACCTCGGGCCGTTCATGGGAGTGGCCCCGACCAATCAGCAATTGACGTGGAGCGTTTTACTGATGGACAAGATCCTCGACGGCATGATCCTCTTAGACCATGCGAATGCCGATTGGATCGGCGTCCTCGTGAAGCTCGGCGTGGTGCCAGCGCCGCCAACGCCAACGAAACCATAGCGCGCGTCGTGGACGGCTTCAAGCCGTCTCGAGACTCTCGACCGGAGCTAAAAACGGCCCCGCCAGGCAGGTCGGCGGCATGAGGTTCCTCCCGATCGGTCGAAGACGTAATCCTCCGGTCTGGCGGTAGGGCGCGACGCTGCGCGGCGGCCGCTCGAACTGGCGTCGCAACTCGGTATTCGGCACTCTCGTTGGATAGGTCGGGTGCGACACGTCTTCACCTCTTCTTCGCGGCAGCCTTTTGTCTCGCGGCTCGGCGTTGGAGGATCCGCTTCGCGCGCTCGAGTTCGGCGCGACGTCGCGCGCTGAGGTTCCTCCCGCCGCGATTGATGAAGTACTGAATCATCCGGATTCCGGACCCGAGACCGCGTGGCGACACATCCTTCCGCGCCATCGTCCTGGCGATCTCCGCGGCAGAACCGGTGAATGTCCCGGCAGGAGGATGCGTGGAATCGGTCGTCACGCCACGAACCCATCTCCGCTTCTGGGCGCGGCGTTTTTTTGGGCTCGAAGGCATCGATCTCTGATAGCAAGGGCGACGCCGTGGGTGTCGTGCTGGCGGATGTGCTGGAAATGATGGGCACGTATCTTGATGGCTCGAAGACTGAATGAAGATCCTCCTGGCGATTGATGGATCGGCGCCTTCGCAAAACGCGATCGAGGCGGTGGCCGAACGCCCATGGCCCGAACACAGCGCGCTGCGCATCGTGTCGGTGATTCAGCCCTTCACGCCGCCAGCCACTGAAATGGTCCTGGCTTCAGCGACGCTCGAAGAGATTCGGAAGCGTCAGACACAGGGTGCCGAGGAGCTCATGCGTCAGGCACGCGAACGCCTTGCCGCGACGGGATTGTCCGTCGAAACGGCCGTCACCGAGGGCGATCCACGAACGGCCATCGTCGACGACGCGGATGAATGGCACGCGGATCTGATCGTCGTCGGGTCTCACGGCCGGACCGGTCTCACGCGGCTGGTCATGGGCAGCGTGGCACAGGCGGTCGTCGCCCATGCCCAATGCTCCGTGGAGGTCGTTCGGCGACGAACGAAATAGCCGGGTCGCTGTGTCGAAGGCGGTCGCTATCAGATGATTCGAGAGGCAGGCGGCCCATGGCGGAAATCAGGCATATTCTCTGTCCCGTCGATTTCTCCGACACGTCACGGCATGCGCTGGAGCACGCCTTTGCGTCCGCCCACTGGTACGAGGCCCGCGTCACCGTGCTCCATGTCTTGAGCGTGCCGCTACCTGTGATGCCCCTCACCGGCGTACCGTTGGCGGCGTCTGCGCTCCCGCCGCTCCGGTCGGAGGATGTGAGCGAGGAAGTGCGGCGATTCATCGGCTCGACGAACGGCGCGGCTCCGGATACCGCGGACGGCGCCGTCGTCGAAGGCAGTGCGGTTGGGGAGATCCTCCGTCAAGCCGAACAGCCCACTGTCGATCTCCTCGTGATGGGCACGCACGGGCGCAGCGGCTTCGAGGCCCTCTTTCTGGGATCCGTGACGGAGAAGGTGCTTCGCAGCACCCATGTACCAGTGCTGACCGTTCCGCCGGCGATCGAACGAGGGGAGTCGGTCGCCTATAAGACGATCCTCTGCCCGATCGAATTCTCCGATTCATCGACGCGAGCACTGGAGTATGCGCTGACACTTGCGAAAGAAACCGACGCCCGGCTCATCCTGCTGCACGTCGTCGAGCCGCTGGGTGATGTAGCGGAACCTGGCGAGAACAGCCGCTTCACGGTGCAAAAGTATCGCCGGTCTCTCGAAGAGGACGCTCGCGCGCGGCTCCGATCCGCGGTGCCGGATGAAGCGAGGGTGTGGTGTACGCCGCAGGAGCGCGTGCTGTGGGGAAAGCCATACGGAGTCATACTCGATATCGCGGCACAGGAGAACGCTGAAGTCATCGTCATGGGTGTGCACGGCCGGGGCGCGCTCAGCCGCCGCCTGTTTGGTTCGACCACGCACCACGTCATTTGCGAGGCACGCTGTCCGGTGCTGACACTGCGCGCCTGACGCATTGGTCCGAAAAGACGCAACAAATCCTCGGCGCTAACACAGGCATTCGTGTCTCTCGCGCACTCGCGACCGCCCGGTCTGAGGGTCCGCTCGTCTATCGTCCTATCCAATACGTCAGCTTCACCAGGAACACGTCATCCGCCTTCGCGTTGAAGAGGCGCGACAGGTCGCGCCGCGCGCGGAAGTCGCCAGGGTAGCTATCGTCCTCGCGCTGCTCGGTCCAGACCGCGTAGAGTGTCGAGCCTGGACGGAATTCCCAACGAAAGATGGCGTTCAGCCGGAGCGACTTGACGTTGAAATCCGGATTGTCGAAGGAAAACGGCGGCGCCGGTCCCGAGTCGTCCGGATCGACCGTGTAGGTGCGATCGAGGAAGTCGTAGGACAGACGCGGTCCCGCACCATAGTGATCGAACACGAACGTGCGCGGTACGGCCAGCTCTTTGAAGTCGTCGTAGCTACCGGTTGCCAACAACGGCTGCATGTATACCTGGAGCGACACACGCGGGTTCACAATCCAGTTGATGCGCGTCTGTAACACGAGCTGCGTTTGATGGATCGTGCCGAACACGTAGCGATGCCCGTACGTGTGAGCCGCCGTGTCATCGTCTTCGGTGGTCACGTACTGCGCCAGGTTCTCGGATCGGTTCATCGATGGTCCTGTCGAGATCGACAATGACGGCAGCGGTTTGAGATTCGCCTGGATCTCACCGAAGTGACCGAACCCACCGTACTCGTTGCGGTCGGCGCCGCCGCCGAACTCGAACGACAGCCACTTGCGGTTGTCGGTGTTTGCAAAAAAGTTGAGCCAGTTGTTCTGTGGGTTCTCGGCGAGCGGTCCGCCTCGCGTGAGGTCGTCCTGCAGGACGCGGTGGCCGTGTCCGGCGCAGACGCCGGTACGCCAGTAGTTGGTAAAGACCGCGTCTGCACATCCCATCCAGATGTTGCCGAGCAGCTCGCGGTTGAAGTTCCAGGTCCAGGCCTTTGCAAACCACCATCCACGCGATCGGCTGAAGCGGTCGGGCGTCTGCTTGCGCCACAAGAGCACACCGTGCGCGCCACCGCGGTCGCCGTGCGAATGGAACCCTAAATCATTGGATTCGAAACCGGGACTCACGCCCCACAGCGCGGCGTTGACGCGCCACACGCCGCTGTTGCGATTGAGAAACACGCGGCCCGTGTAGCCGGACAACGACGTTCGAGTGGAATCGAGCTCCACGTGCGGCGCGTCCGGACGCTGGTAGTAACGCTGTGAGGCGGTCTGCAAGTCCTCGATTGCCGCCGTGCTGCCGCGGACCTGGCTGCCCGCGACGAGTCCGGTCAGCACCCAATCCTTTTTGCTGTCGAGAAAGTAGAACGCGTCGGTTCCGAACACGAAGGCCCGCTTCGCGAGCTCGCTCTCGAGAAGCGGCGTCTCGAGGTTGCGGATCACCGACGTCGTCAGGAAGCCCACTCCGCCGCGCGGCAACTCGCGCTGAACCCGAGCGACAAGGTAGTTGGTGGCCGGCTCCACCAGCACGCCCTCGCGTTGAAGCCCGGTGACCTGCTGGGACCGCTCGCGCGCGGTTACGGCATCCAGCAGTCCGATGCTCCAGCCCGCGGATGTTTTGCCCGTCGCCTTGGCCGCGGCGATGATGGTCGTGGCACGCGCCGCATCGACGAAATCGCCTTCGGCCTCCACTGGCGGCACACGCCCAATCCGCCGCGAGTAGAACAGATTCGGGTTGGAGCTGTTGAAGCCGAAGAAACTGTTCGACCCGCCCGAGCCGAAATTGTTGAAGATCTCGCTTCCCTCGATGAAGAACCGTCGCTTCTCTTGAAAGAACGTTTCGTAGGCTGTGAGGTTGACGACCGCCGGATCGACCTCGGCCTGACCGAAGTCCGGATTGATGGTGGCGTCGAGTACCAGTCCTCCACGGAGCGAGGCCTTCACGTCCACACCGAGCGATCCAAACGTGCGTGCACCGTCGTTGAAGGGATCGCCCGCCTCACGCTCCACGAATTCCTGCCGCGCGGCGACGTAGGGCGCAATCTCCAGCCGGCGCCGTGGACGGACCTCGTCGACGCCCACCAGGTGCATCATCCGCGACGCCAGGCCGTTATCGTTCTTGGGCCAGAACTCGAGCCATACGGTTTCGTTCTTGCGCCGGATGTAGCGTGAAACGTTGATGCCCCACGTCGGCCGCTCGACGCGGTTGAGACGCAGCTGCGAAAACGGGATGCGGAGCTCGGCCGACCAGCCCTGGTCGTCGATCGTCACAGCAGAGCTCCACACCGCGTCCCATGAATCATCGGTGAACGTGTCGTTCGAGATCACACTGTCGCTCTGGACGCCGGCCGCCGACACGTTGAAGCGCACCCCGGTCGTGTGATCGTCGCGCGGATCGAGCAGCACAGTGATGTTGTCCGCATCCTGCGAGCCGTCGCGGCTGCTCAAGCGGCGTGAGATCGCTGCCGGCTCGCTGTCATAAAGCCGCGCGCCGACATACAGCGCGTGATCGTCATACAGGACGCGGACTTCGGTGCGTTCGGTGGCGGGCTGCCCTTCATCCGGGTCGCGCTGGCGGAAGTGATCGGCAACCGGCGCCTGCGCCCACACCTCGTCTGCGAGGCGGCCGTCGATCACCGGTCCCTCGACGACGCGCACGGCGCGCAGCGTGGGACGGGATGAGTCCGCGTCGGGGGTGGGAGCGGGCGCCTGCACGTGTAGTACCTGCAAACAGGCTCGCCAGCAGACACGCGCCGAGGCCATGCGTCACGGTACGAGGAGTATAGACATCAGCTCCAAGGTCTGGAAACGCTAGCGGGAGAGATCGACGGGCCTGAGGGTACTCAAGAGCCGATGGATCTGGGCGTGACCTCATGGGGTCCACCGACCCAAGGGCGGTTAGGCGGTTTCGGGACCTTAGTGAGGACCGATGGCGTCGAACACTCGAATCGCACCGGCCGATGTGAATAGCCGATCAGCAGCAATCGGAAGTAGCGGCCCGGCGGTAGGCCTGGTCGGCCCTCGTCCGCGTAGAACCGCTCGCACAGGCCCTCGACGAATCTGTCGAAGTCGCGCTGATCGAGAATCTGATTCAGTCGTACGTAGAACGGATGGGCGGCACCGCGAGGCTGATCCTGAGTCGCCACCCACATCGAGGCCTGCTTCGCCGTCGTTTGCCCCATCGCCAACGGCGATAGTGTAATACGAGGGATTGATCGAGTCGATCGTCGATGCACCGTGTCATTACGGGCCCTCCACCACGCGTAACGCCTGAGTGTTGATCTGTTCCTCACCTGACCGGGCTCAGCGGCGCGCCGGTGACTCAGCGTTACGGAATCGTGTCAGCCTGTTCTCGAATGGCACGCGCGCTTTCGGTCAGAAACGCAAGAATTGACACCAGGTCGTCGTTGCTGAAAGAGACCGCAATGGCTCCAAGCGACTGGTTTAGGGATTTCACAACACGATCACCGGAGCTCCGGTGCCTGGGCTCGCCGACGAGCTGAATGATTGTGCGCCGAGCGTCACGGGGATCGATTCGACGGCGCACGACCTTCGCGCGTTCGAGCCGATTCAAGAGACCGGTGACTGCGCCAGGCGTGAGGCTACATCGCGCTGCAAGATCGCCGGCCGATAGCGCCGCCGCGTGTGAGAGAACATCTATTGCTTTCAAGTCACTGATCGTCAAGCCGAAGTGATCGGCTGCTCGCGTCTGAAACAGTACCATCGCCAGGCTTAGCTCTCTCCATTGAGACTTGACCTCGCGAAGGAGCCTGGTGCGACTCATGTCGCCACGGCGCTGGGGCGTCTTGCGGGTCGACCGCTTGTTGGTACTCATGGGCTGAGAAGGTGTTGCCATATATTTTAGTATGGTAAACTAATGTGAACCTCGACGGAGGCACATCATGACGTCGCCTTTGCACCTGAACAGCACTGCCAGCCCTTCACCGGCGTCCGACGATGGCGACCTCCGGGTTCTCCCGTCCGAGCGAGCCTTTCCCAAAGTCCGCCTCGTCGACCCTGTTCGCTCCGGATTCGTGCTGCTGGCCGCGGAAATCGATCGCCGTCCGGGACCGCTATTTCCGTGGCCGAGCCCCAAAAAGCGGCGACTCATCGCCGACGCCAAGCGACTATGTGACCGCCTCCGTCAGAAGACAGGGGGTCGAGACGCCACGGTCTTTCGGGCGCTCCTCGCACCGCCTGGTGGCCGGGGACCGTACCTTCGCCGACGTGGAGAATCCGTTCACAGGGCGCGGTTCGACCTCGTGGTCCTCATCGAGCACGAGTCGCTGAAAGCCGCCGAGGATCTGCTCGCAGACCCGTTGTATCGAGAATTGGATGCTCGCGTCCGCGGCGCTGCGCGATACGTCTACGCCACAACAGCGACGAACGTCAAGCGCCTCGGTCCAGTGGACCATTCACGAGACGGCGTGTTCCTCTTCAACTATTTCGTCGCCGACCGTCCGTCGCAGAACATCGCCGTATGGCACTACACCGCGGGCTGGTTTCAACAGGAGACCTGTCTAAACAATTCGACCGTGCTGCTGCCAGACCGACCGAGTGAAGCAGGTTACACGATAATCAATCACTGCCGATGGGATCGGCTGCGCGACGTGCTGCCTTCGCTTCTGTTCAAACGATCATTCCGACAATACGTCCTCGCGCACTTTGAAGCCAACGACACCGCACCGATGCCGATTTTGTACAAGCTCGCTTGACGGGCGATCACCTCGGCGGCACGGAATCGTTTCGATCAACTGGCTGCGGACATCGGGTCCGCCGCGGTGGCGAGCATTGCGATCGCGCCCGCGCTCCGTCCGAATCCGACAGCGGCGACATTGCACCAGGATGATCATCCCTGAATGCGGAGCACTCGCCCGTCCGCATCGGCGGCCGATTCGTAGCGGCGGAGGCGTGAGAAGAGGTTCGTGACTCGATAACGAAAGTGAACACGCACTTGCGCGGCCATGCCCGCGTCGCGTCCTCAGTGTTCTCGAAGCGCGATTGCAGGATCGACACGGCTGGCCTGACGTGCCGGCAGATAACACGCGAGCAACTCGGGGTCGGAGACTTTGTCAGGCGGGAGCACCTTGATGGCGACATTGCGATCGAGGTGGGTGTCGCGGGCCTTGTGGACAACAGCCATCCCGCCTTCGCCCAGCTTCGATTCGATACGATAGCGATCGAGCGTCTGACGGATCATTCGGCGGACACGCGCCCTGGGCGCCTATCTTAAGCGGACGCGCTCGCTCGATCCGCCTGCAACCGACTGGAAGGGTGAACGGGCGGGGCGGTCCCGACCATCTCGAGACCGGCCCTGACCGGCTACTTCGCGACGACGCCGCACGCAATCGGGCCGCCGGCGTTGCCCGCGGGATCGCTCTTCATGTCGTCGGCCACCGCGTGAACCACCAGCGCGGCGCCGCCGTTGGCGACGAGCGAGTTCGGGCCCGTCCCGAGCGAGGCGTTGGCGTTGACGACCGTCGTCTTGGCCGTACCCGCCGCCGTGACGGTGAAGTTGTTCATGTCACCGGCGTGCGGGCCTTCGGGATTCTGCAGTCCATGCTTCTTGTTCGTCGGATTGAAATGCGCGCCCGCCGACGTGAAGTCGGGGCCCTCGCACTTCGGGGTCTGATGAAAGTGGATGGCGTGTTCGCCGGGTGGCAGTCCCTTCAGGTCGAGCGCGACCTCGACGCCGCTGCCCTTGACTGAGATCGTCGCCATGCCGACCGATGCGCCCTTCGCGTTCTTCAACTCGACCTTGGTTGACGTCTGTGCCACGACGAAGCCACGGGCGATCATGATCGCCGAACAGGCAATCGCGATGCTGTGTCGAACTGTCATCAGTCCTCCTCAGTGCAAACGCGTTCAGCCCGTCCGCCAAACCGTCGCTGACGGACTAACGGACGTGCACCGTGCGAACGGCACGCTCGAGGCGTCGCGCGGAGCACGTGAGGCTATCTCCCGTGCAAGCGGAATTCCAAATCGACAACGATGCATCAGGTGGGGGCCGACCGTCCCTCAACGCTCTACAGAACTATGGCTCGTCACCGGCACCGCTGGTGTATTACGTGTTCGATGTGATGGTGCTCGGCGGCCGAGACCTGAGGCAGGAGCCGCTGCGGAAGCGGCGCGAATTCCTAATATTGAGGTCATTCTTCCGGTAGGTCAGGACTGAGCGAGAGACGAATTATTACTGCTGCCAGCGGTGCGGACCGCTGGAGATGCCGCCGGATGCTCCGCTGCGCCGGGTGATGCGGGAAAACACGTCGGAGCGCCGACAGCAGTCACTATCGAACTGCACGAGTATTCAAACTTAACCACTACCCGCCTGTTCTCCAACGACCAACAGGTTATCGGAGCCGATAGCCCCACACGGGCGCTAACATTGCGTCGTCCAGCCGCGAGCTTGCAACTCCTCTCTTGCAGCGAACGAGAGCGGGCCCACCTGATCTGGGCCTGTGCCGATCGTGAAGGTGCAACCTATCACCACGTCGCCATCCACGCTCAACTGCCACAACTGCCCCAGGCCAGCCGAGCAAACGCGCGCCTCGGCAATGGAGTTGCCCTTGCAGAGTCGCCAGAGCGTGTAATTGGTAGCGCCGGTTTCCATGGTTGCATCGCTCCTAGCTCAGGCGAACTCTGGGTTGGGAGTGTTCGGCGCAGAGCGCGAGCCAATAGATCGCAAGCGATGTGGCCACCTCAAAGACCTGTCCAGCCTCGAGCTTGGCCGCCGGCCACTCCTTCGATTGCCAATCGCTAATGATCCTGACCCACATCAGAGAACTCCCGACTTGCATTTGCAACGACAAGGCCAAGGCACTTAGCGTGGGCAATGACGTTTGGCGCGCGTCACAGGCAAAGTCGCTGTTCGCGTCTCCCACATCTACACGAGCCGCGTAGTGCCGCGAGACGGTCTGTTGGCGCTCAGACAACCGACTCAACGCTTGAGGGGATGCGTGCTTCCGGGATGAGGGCCAGGGACCCAGGCCGCCGACTAATGCTCAGGTTCCTGAGTGGGATGCAGCGCCGACCAAGGCACTCGCGCAGGGCCTTGACCCGGGTTGGTGGATCCTCTCGCCGTCTCAGCGCCATCCGGCGCCGCGTAGTCCCAGGGGCAACGGAGCCTGGTTGGCGGCCCGTCGGCTCTAGTGGATCGTCCCTGCGCAGACGTCAATCGGGCGGAAGGATGATCCTGCCGTGAGTCGCACACCGATAAATGTATCTCGCGATGGGTGAAGACGTACATCAACGAGCGACCCGCAGATTGGGCAATTCAGCGGTATGCGCGGGTCAGACACATCGCTCGCACCAGCGCGCTACCGTTGCGTGTGACCGAGAGTGGCGCCGCCCAATCCAACGAAACGACCGGCGGCGCGAGCGGAGCTTGCCGAACTTATGCGCTTCGCCGAGGCTCAACGCCGATGCCCTGTCGGGCTCCCGCGCGAAGACACCGGACCAAACGACGGCGGCGGCGTGCGATGGTGCATCGCCGCCTCGTAGGCAGTGCCAATTTTGATCAGCGTCGGCTCCTCACCCTGCCCGGCGAAGAACGTGATCGCGATCGGCATCGGGTGCGACAGCGTGGCCTTCGGCGTGTTCGGTGCAAGTTCCGAGATGTAGTCCGTCTTCGTCGCGTTCAGTGAGTACCGCGGCTCGTAGACGACGTCCGTCATGCCGGCCGGCACCACCACGCGGGGAATCTGTAAGAAGGGTGTGATGCCCTCGAGGCTGACCTGGCCGACGTTTGGTCCCTGGATCTTCGGCGTCGGCACCGTGTTCTCGGGGTGTACGAACGCGTCGATTCCGTTCTCGGACATCACGCGCTGCAGCGCCAGACGCGCGATCTGGCTGCGCGCCAACTGATCGGCCTTGCCTGGCGCATGGTGATTCTCGAGGGCCAGCCAGTTCTCCGCGCCGGCGCGCGACGCATCCTCGCGGAACCGGGCGTTGGCGACCCAGTCGGCCCAGCTCCTGATCCTCGCGTCGCCGCGATCCTCGAGGTAGCGCTCGATGTCGAACATCACATCGTTGCACCGCCAGGCGTCCATCGCACGCGGGTAGCACGGCTCGGCGCCGTAGCTGACGATGTTGGTCATGTTGATCCGGTCGGTGAGTGGTGCCTGCCGTTTGCTCAGCTTTCTCAGGTAGTCGTACGACGTGACGTCGTGGCCCGGCACGGCGAACAAGAGGGCGCCGCTGTTATCGCGGCGCGTGAAGATCTCAGGCATCATCCGCGGCAACAGTTCGGACAGCGCGTCGGCAAACGTGTACGTCACGTTCGGTACGCCGGGATCGTCGGGATACGCCGGCATGATGGTCTCCACGAGTTCGGCGCCGAGCCGGTCGCGGAGCACCATCTTGATCTCGCGATCGACCTGGTCGGAAATGGTCTCGTGGTTCTGTGTGACCTTGACCATGTGCTCACGCAGGATGGCGATGCGCATTCCCTCCAGCGGCTTCGGCGTTCTCACGAGCGTCGTGCCGTCCAGCGAAAAAGTGGCGTACGGCTGCACCGGGATGAGCGCCTTCGGGATGGCCGTGAACGGATCGCGGGGATCGTAATAGCTGGCGGACGAACCTCTGACGGCGTCGAGCACCCTTGCCGCGTCGCCGAGCGTACGAGCGTGAATCCCGGCCCGATCAACGAACCACTGGTTGCCGATGCCGCCGTTGTCTGGTATGACTCCCTTGGTTGGCAACAACATCGCAATGCCGCTGCGAGACGCCGGCCCCTGGCACGAGGCGACGGTCTGTTCGCAGATGCCGATGGTCGCCAAGTTGGCCGATATCGCGACTCCCGACCCGCTGCTCGATCCGCGACTGACACGCTCGGTGTCGTACGGATTGCAGGCCTGACCCGACCACGCGCTAATGGCCTGGCCTCCCGGCACCAGGTTCGTCCGGCTCTCGGCCGGCCCGCCCGGGTTCCCCGGGCCGGCGTTGAACTCGTGCGCCACCGATTTCGCATAGATAATCGCGCCCTTCGCACGCAGCCGTGCGACGAGCGTGGCATCGAACGGCGGCGCATCCATCGCGAAGGCGACGTCGCTGTTTGCCGTGGTCCGCATGTCCCTGGTGTCAAACGGATCTTTGAAGGCCGCGACGACGCAGTACATCGGCATCACCGCCAAGTCGGGATTCGGGCCGTACTTGGCATCGAGCTCGGCCGCGCGCTCCAAGGCGTCGGGCTGCTGGCGAAACGCCTCGCAGGCCGCCGGCGCGCCGGCGGGCAACGGTCCGGACGAGGGATGCGCATCGAACGCGCCTTTGCACGTGACCGAACGCTCCCCGCGGATGTTGAGCGTTTCGAGCGCGTTCAGTTGTCCGGCGTCTGGAATGCCGACGCGCATGCCCATCTGCGCCGCCACGCTCGGGTCGGAGATCGTTGGCTCCATGCGTCCGTAGTCGAGCGGCTTGCCGCGGTACTGATCCAGGTCCGGAAAGATCGTCGATGCCATCGTTGTCCGCGTCGGAAACGTCAGCGGCGCCCCAGCGCGCACGTAGCCGGTGGTGGGTGCGATGTCGGCGCCGTCGGCCGTCACCAGACTTGTGCACACACCGTTGTAAGCGCGCGCACGATCGATGTAGGCCTGAACGATCGCGGAGCAGGTCGTCCGCCCCGACCGGATCGCGGCATGGATACCATCGATGGTCGCCTCCTCCACAGCGAAGGCCACGGGAGGAGCAGCCGGTGAGGAAGCTTCACGCCCGCACGCGGCGCTTCCCGCTACCACACTCAGCGCCACGAACGTCAACAGTCCGTCTCTCACCGCCACAGCGACCTCCAATGCCCGGTCATGTGTCTCCGGATGGCGGAGGATTATGGACCGAACGTCTCGTCAACCCACGTTCGCGCGTGAATGAGGGCTTGAAGATTGCCGACCACCGCGGACGTTCTGTGTTGCGTCGGCCGACGTGATTCGGCTACCGTCGAGGTCAATCTTCCATGTCGAAGGAGGGCGGTTTATCGACGTGTACGTGCCGGGAGGCGACATGAGACGTTGGAGCTACCTGGTTTGGGCTCTCGCCGCGGTGCTGCCGCTCGTCGCCACGGCCGCCTTCGCGCAGGGCGGCGCAAGCTCCACGGGCAGCATCAGCGGTGAGGTGAAAGACTCGCAGGGCGGCATGCTGGCCGGCGTAACGGTGATCTCGACCGGTCCCGCGCAAATCGGCGCGCTGACGATCATCACCAACGAAGCGGGCATCTACCGCTTTCCTTCGATGCCACCCGGCGAATACAGGCTGCAGTTCGAGCTCGCCGGCTTCCAGAACGTCGTGCGCGAGGGCGTGCTCATCACGGTCGGATTCAACGCCCAGGTCAACGTGTAGTTAGGCGTCGCCGCGCTGCAAGAGACGGTGACGATCAGCGGCCGGACGCCCGTCATTGATACGTCGGCCACGCGCGTCCAGACCAACTACGACCGGGAGCAACT
Organism: uncultured Acidobacteriota bacterium; assembly: GCA_963807105.1. Classification (GTDB taxonomy): domain Bacteria; phylum Acidobacteriota; class Vicinamibacteria; order Vicinamibacterales; family UBA2999; genus DASPWV01. The sequence continues at coordinate 20,320 of CAWEAM010000011.1, forward strand.
CGCCTCAATCCCGAACGCGCGCGACATGATGTCGTTGCTCTCGACGACGCCGTCGGTCACGCTCGGCCGGGTGGACGTCGGAGGCGCCACGATGGGCACGGCACAGTCGTATTTTGCATACGGGTATGCGGGCCAGAACCGGCCGCTCATCGAGGGCATCAACATCACAGACGGTACGGCCTTGGCTGGTTTCTATCTCGACTACGGATCGTTCGAGGAGGTGTTCATTGGTGCCGCGGGTAACTCGGCCGAGATGCCCAACCCCGGCGTGCTGACGCAGTTTGTCTCGAAGAGTGGCGGCAACACCTTATCGATAAACCTCTACTACGACTTCGAGACCGAGGATCTGCAGGCCCGCAATCTGACGCCGGAGCAGACGATTCCAAACACGGACATCAGAGAGGACGGTAACCGACTGAGCTCGTACCGGAACCTGAACATCGGTGTTGGCGGGCCAATCGTCCGCGACAAGGTCTGGGGCTTCTTTGCCTATGTGAACCAGCAGAATTCACTCGGCGCGCCGCCAGTTGGCAGCCTTCTCGACGGCACGCCGTCCGACACGAAGCTGTTCAACTACACCGGCAAGGGCACCTATCAGCTCAATCAGCACACCAAGTTCATCGGGTATTTGCAGCACGCCACCAAACAGCAGCCACACCGTCCCGACAACACCAACACCAGCGCGCCGTTGCACATCACCGCCGATTCAACCGTGCGGCAGGACTCACCGGCCTTGGCCTACAAAGGCGAGTGGAACAGCACGATCGGGCGGGCCATGTTCGTCGAGTTTCGCGCCGGACAGTTCGGATACGATTTCCCGCTCGTCAGCAACACCACCGATAGGCGCTATGAGTCAATCACGACTCGCCAGGTGATCGGAGGTGGCCGCGACTGGATGAACCGTCGTGGCCGCTACCAGTTCACGGGCGCGCTCTCCTACTTCAAGGACGACTTCGCCGGTGGGTCGCACACCTTCAAGTTCGGCGGCGAGTACCCTCGACGAGTCGGGCAACACCGTTTGGTATCAGGGCTACGCCGACAATGTCGCTCACTTCGTGCGCGGCGATCTGACCGGGTCGCTCGCGGCGACCACTCCGGACTCGGTGCGTCTCTACGACAACTCGAACAGTGAGAACGCCCTGGGCACGACCAGCGCCTTCGTCACCGACACCTGGACGATCGACCGGCTCACGTTGAACATCGGCGTACGGCTCGATCGCTATCGAGCATGGCTGCCGGAACAGACGCTGCCAGCGGGTCGCTTCGTGGCGCAGACGGTCACTTTCCCCGAGGTGTCGAAGGTCGTCGCGTTCACCCATCTCGTGCCGCGCCTTGGCGGCACCTACGATTTGACCGGTGACGGGAAGACGGTGGTCAAGGCCAACTGGGGCCGCTTTGCGTTCAACCCCGGCGTCAACCTCGCGGACGCGGCGAATCCGAACACGTCCACTCAATACGCCGACTGGATATGGGCGGACCTCAACGGCGACCGGGTGTTCCAGGACAACGAGCGCGTCGGCAGCGAGCCCAGCCGGCGATTCGGCGGAGCGGTCAGCACGTCGATTGATCCGAACCTCGAGAACTCCTACACCGACGAGACCCTGTTCTTCGTCGAGCGCGAGGTGCTGCCGGACCTCGGCGTGCGTGTGGGGTACGTCCGGAAACACGACAACAGCGGCTGGCAGCAGGTCAACGCGCTCCGGCCTGTCAGTGCGTATAACGTTCCGCTGACGGTCGTCGATCCTGGCCCGGACGGCAGTCTGGCCACCACCGCCGATAACGGCGTCCTAAATCTCTTCAACCTGGACGACACGTCGCGCGGCACCTCGAACCAAGTACGGAACCTCCCGGGATACGAGGGCTCCTACAACACCTTCGAGCTCTCGGCAAGGCGACGCTCCGGCCGCCGCTGGTGGATGCAGGCGTCCTTTTCGTACACGTGGGCCGACGAGTTCGCCGCCGCCTATGCGGCCAACCGGTTCGCTACGCAGGTCCAGCAGGTACTCGTTAATCGGCAGCTACCCGGTCAACCCAAACGAGCATACGCACAACGAGTACACGAGCTTGAACGCGAAGGTCAGTGGCACCGTGGACGGTGGCTGGGGCCTTCGGGTCACTGCGGTGTTGAAGACGCAAAGCGGAGTGCCGTACGGCCGGTTCGTGAGCGTACAGGGGTGCTCGGCGTCAGTGCCGATCAACTGTCTCAACTACGGCACACAGCCCGTGCTTGTCGAGCCCATCGGCACTCGTCGTCAGGATACGGTCGGCGTATTCGACTATCGGGTCGAAAAGCAGATCCGCCGCGTTGGCCGGGCGCGAGCCGGGGTGTTCTTCGACATGTTCAACACCTTCAACGCGAACACGCCGGTTGCGATCGTGTGGCAGTCGGGGCCTCGCTTCGAACGTGCCTCCACCGTGTTGGGGCCGCGCATCGTGAAGTTCGGCGCGAAGTTCGACTGGTAACGTCATGCGACTGTGCTTCGGCCCCTTTACGCTGGACCTGGACCAACGCAGGCTGCTGAATGCCGGGCGGGAGGTCCCGCTTACACCCAAGGCCTTCGCGCTCCTCAAGCTGCTCATCGACGCGCGGCCAAGGGCGCTCAGCAAGGACGAGATCCTTCAGGCGGTCTGGGCAGACACGTTCGTCACCGAGAACACCCTCGCCACAACCATCAGCGATTTGCGCGAGGCAGTCGGCGACGACCCGCGCGCACCGCGTTTCATTCGTACCTCGTACGCCTTTGGCTATGCCTTCGTCGGCGACGTGATCTTAGAGGAACCCGCCCCATCCCCTGTCGCGGCTGCGCGCTGGACGATTGTCCATGCGCATCAGGAGATTCCACTCCGCGAGGGCGAGAACATCCTCGGCCGCGGCGGCCCGGGCGTTGTTGTCATCGACGATTGGACGGTTTCGCGCCACCACGCCCGGTTGACCGTCGATGGTGGGCGCCTGTTCTGTCAAGACCTCGGGAGCAAGAATGGCACCTGGGTGAAGCGGGAGGCCGCCACCACGCGTCTCGAAGTCCGCGATGGCGACGACCTGCGTCTCGGTTCGGTGGTCATCATCGCCCGCATCGGGTCGGCGAGGGAGTCGACACGGAGCGTCGAACGCTAACGCCCCTCTCACGCACTGCAAGCGTCGCACCCGCGGCGCTCGCGCCTCGTCTGCGAAGCGCTGACGCCAGCGTGGATCCGCCTCGTGGTGCGGTGGATGACTTTGAGCGCGACCTCGCGTGACAGGCGCGGATCCCGGGCCCGATATACGACCCCCATCCCTCCGCTGCCGATCACCTCGAGGATGTCGTAGGGACCGGGGCGCTCCGGGCGATCCGGACTCGCCAGCCTCTCGGCCGGATTATATCGTCGCCCTCCCACGAGAACTTCACAAGCTTTTCACGAGTCTTCCAAGACTCGTCCCCCTTCGCGCGCTGATCCTGCCAACGGCTTAGAGAGACTGCGGTCCGAGCAAGACCAGCGTTCCGCGGGAGCAATTTCACGTTGCGACACATCTTGATTGGCATGGTCGTCCTGGTCGCTGGTGCGGCGTTGGCTGCCGACCCCGGGGTGCTGCTCGCTCTCGTCGATGTGACCGTGATCGACGGCAATGGAGGCCGTCCCTTGCCGGGCATGACCCTGGTCGTGGTCGATGGGCACATTGCCGACATGTTCCCGACCGGGGAAAAGCCGATTGCACCTGAGGCGCGCATTCTCGACGTGCAAGGGCAATACGTCATTCCAGGACTGATCGACTCGCACGTGCACGTGACACTGCTTCCCGAGAACACTACGAACGGGCTGGCGCAGTTGCTGCGGGGCGGGGTGACAACCGTTCGTGACATGGGCGGCGATTCGTCCTGGCTTGCCGACTTGCGGGAAGTGACGATGTCACCGGCGGCGGCCGCACCACGTGTGAATTTTGCGGTCGCCATGGTCGGGCCCCTGCAACTCGGCCGACCGAGATCACTTCCGACAATGTCGGGAACAGCGTTCAGCATCATTCCGTGGTTGACCACGTTTGCCGATCAGACACCTGCCCGCAGAACCTTGGCGTTCGTCAAGGGCACTGGCGCCGCTGGCATCAAGCTCTACTCGGACATTCCCACGAGGCGTGTGCGCGAGCTGGCGGCCGAGTCGCGCAGGCTTGGGCTGAAGGTCTGGAGCCACGCGCGAATCTTCCCGGGGAAGCCGAGCGACGCGGTGGACGCTGGCGTCGAAGTCCTCTCGCACAGCTCGCTGCTCGCTTGCGAGGTGGCACAGACCGATCGGCGGTGCGACCACACCGCGAGCGCAGACTCAGCGCCGCTCGAACGGCTCTTCTTGCGGATGCGCGAGCGGGGAACGATTCTCGAGCCGACGTTGGCCGTTCAGCGCCGTGCAGCCATTGACGGGGGTGGGAACCCGCAGCGAGTGAGATCCGTTCCGATGATCGCCTGGGCAACGGCTGCGACCCGCCTTGCGCATGCGTTCGGCGTGCATATTGTCGCCGGATCCGATCTTCCGTTGGACCCCAACGCACCGGCGCCGGCAATCCATGAAGAGATCGAGTTGCTCGTCGCCGCGGGCCTGACCCCGCTCGAGGCAATCACCGCCGCTACGCGCACAGGCGCGAAGATTCTCGGCCTGGATTCGATGACCGGAACGCTGGAAGTGGGCAAGTGGGCCGACCTCGTCGTCCTGGCAGCCGATCCAACAGTAGACATCCGCAATACCCGATCTTTGACGCACGTCATCAAGGGTGGACACCTGGTGGCGGTGAAACCGGTCGCGACGTGGCAGGTGGCACCGGCCGAACGCGTGAGCCCGGAAGTCGCGCGCACTCGCTTTTGACTTGCCGCACCGATCGGATTACGCTGGCGTGGCGTACAGGGACGCAGCCAGTCCGCGGAAAGGGTAGAAGCCCACCTGTTCTCACAAGTCTCGCGAACCTTCTTTCAGCCCGAACATGCGGACACCGGGCGCTTCGATGAAAGGAGGTCGGCCATGTCGACTGATCCGCAAGCGGCGTGCGTGTGAAACTTCCGGGACACTATGAGCGGCCGGATGAAGTCGTCGAATGCACGCCGCTGGGATACGCGCTCCGGTTTCAGAGCGACTCTCTTTCCGAAGGCAGAACGATAGCGTTCTTGCGAGAACGAGGAGCAATCGAATGAGGTGGCTGCTAGGCCATCAAGTGTCGAGCGACGGCGTCGTACGCCGGAAGTGACGTGGCATCGTAGTTCGCATTGGCGGCAAGCGGATGCGATGCGAACCGTACGATGACCATCTCCGCCGCCGGGTCGATGTAGATCGCCTGTCCGTGTATGCCGCGCGCCGTGAACGCGCCGTGTGGATTGTGCGAGACCCACCACATGCTCCGGTAGCTCCATCCAGGCAGCATCGTGTAGCCGGCCTGCGCGAAGAGCGCGCGATCGCCGCCACGCCGGATGTCGTCGACGACCGCCTTCGGCACGATCTGCTGGCCGTTGTACCGGCCCGCGAGCCGCGTCAACTCGCCGAAGCGGGCCAGATCCCGAAGCGTGAGATTCAACCCGCCTCCCGCGAACTCGGCGCCTACCGAGTCTACGGTGAAGAAGGCGTCGTGTTCAGCGCCAAGGCGAGAGAAGATGCGTTCGCGCAGCAGTTCGCTCAGCGGCTTGCCGGTCACACGCCTCAGTACGGCGCCAAGCGTGTCGGTGTTCACGGTCTTGTAGGCGAATGTCTCGCCGTGCGGGTTCGCCTTTGCGACCGTCTTCAGGTAGTCGAAGAACGAGTCGGGACCCCGGTAGTCCGGTGGACGCGCCACGAAGCCGCCCGCCCGAGCGAGATCCCAAAGAGACGACTGCGAATCGGCGTAGTCCTCCGAGTAGTCGAGCCCCGTGCTCATGTCCAGGAGCTGACGAATCGTAGCGTCGCCAACCCCGGCGTCGCGCAGCTCGGGCAGGTAGCTCGCCACCGTGGCCTTGTCGTCGAGCGCACCCTCCTCGATGAGAATGGCAGCGACGGTCGCGACGAATGATTTCGTCACCGACATGGCGAGGTGCTGCCGATCCGCCGTAAGCGCACCGAAGTACTGCTCGTAAGCGATGTGCCCGCGGTGCAGGATCAGGATGCCGTCCGTGTAGTTCGCGGCGAGAGACTGCGCCCACGTCATCGAGTCGGTACCGCCGATTGGCTGAAAGGTCACAGCGTCGATGTCCGTGCGCTCTGCCCGCGGCAGCCTGGCAACCGGACCCTCGCCTCGACTGACGACTCTGGTGGGCATCAGCTGTCGGATATTGGAGAACGACCAGCGCGTTTGAGGAAACCGGAACCAGCTGCCGTCGGAAAAGCGAACCAGCTTGTCTTGCGGCGGTGGCGCACCCACCATCCAGCCCATGGTGACGGGATCGCTCGTGCGTGCATCGAATGCGGGTGGGGCGGGTAGGTGCATGCGGTGTCAGTCGGCCTTACCGGCTCGTGAAGATCACCAGGCGCCCGTCGCTCGACCAGTCGTTTGCATAGACATCACGATCGTAGGCGAAGAGCAGCGTTTCGTTTCCCGTTCCCTCTGCGGCGCGCTGGCGTGGGAGATTGAGGTCCCGGCGCCGCGAGGTGTAGGCGATTCTGGCTCCATCCCCGGGAGGCCGGTTCCCTTCTTGCAGACTACAGTAACGTGCTGAGCTCATGAGCGCTGCAGGTTTTCAGACGCGTCGTGCACAACCCTCGGATGCCCCCGACATCACGATAGCGCATCGTGAGTCGATCCGCTCGATCGGGCCGGCGTTCTATCCGCCGGCTGTGGTCGCTGCCTGGGAGGAAGGCCTCGAGGCGGATGTGTACCTCAGGGCTATGGCATCTGGGGAGGTGTTTTTCGTCGCAACCGGGGAGATCGATGGCCGGCCGGCGGTTCTTGGATTTGCGAGCGACTACGCGATCGAGGGCGCGCGTCATGGCATGTCGGTGTATGTCAGGGGCGGCGCCGCTCGACGAGGGATCGGTTCGGCACTCCTGCGTCTGGCCGAATCGCACGCGATCAGCGCCGGGGCCACGAGCATCGAGGTCGAGGCGTCGCTGGCGGGCGTGGAGTTCTACCGCGCCAACGGATTCACCGAGCTGGGTCGCGGCGAAACACAGCTGATGTCCGGGCATGCCATCGCGTGCGTGTTCATGCGCAAAGACACCGGCTCGCCAGAACAGCACACGCTCCAGAGCACCGCAGGCATGCACATCGTCGTTCGGAATGAGTCGCCCGCGGACTGGACGCGCGTCGAAGAGGTCGTGCGCGAGGCGTTCGGTTCCATTGACGAAGCACGACTGGTCGCGCGGCTACGGTCAGTGGACGGCATCCTGTCGCTCGTCGCCGTGGTGGACGGGGTTGTCGTGGGCCACACGATGTTCTCGCCGATCAAGGCGCGCGGCTCGACGCCTGCTCTCGCCGCGTACGGACTCGCGCCCGTGGCCGTCGCGGCCGACTACCAGCGGCGCGGCGTCGGAACCGCGCTGATCACCGCGGGACTCGCCGAACTGCGACGCCGCGGCGCCGGCTTGGTCGTCGTCCTCGGCCACCCCTCCTATTACCCGCGATTCGGGTTCGTGGCGGCATCGCCGCTCGGATTGGACTGCAAGTGGGGAGGCGAGGACGGCGCATTCCAGGTGCTCGAGCTCGTCACGGGCGCTGCGGCCGCCTATCGAGGAACGATCGACTACGACCCTGTGTTTGACGAATTCGCGTGATGATGTGTCGGAGAAGCGTGGGCAGCCACGACGAACACGTGGTGCAGCACACTTCTAGCTATTGACGGCCGCGAGATAGCCGATCGCAACCAAAAGCGCGAACGTGGTGCTCACGACGACCACTTGCGCCCTCCACGGCTGTCCCTTCATCAGCCAGAACGGCATTGACAGTGTCAATGCGCCGAGGAACCCGAAGTTCAGGAACACTTCTGCGGCGATCGCCCAGCCCTCGCGTCGGGCGGCGACGCCGATCGACGCAAAGAGCAGCGTGGCGCCGAGCATCACGCCCGCGGCAATCAACGAATCGCGCCTCGTCGCGCGCACTTTCGTCGGCGTGCATACCAACATCGATTTCAACGTCATTGGTCCTCCTGGACTCGGGCCGGCACGCCAGAGCCTAGTGGCGCGCCGGACATCGGCCGACAACCAAGCGTCGATCGCTCCCGAGACGATGTCTATCGTCTGCTGCAGCGTCGGCGTCTGCTGCCCGACCGTTGCGAGAAACTCCTCGCCGTAGCGTTCGCGCCACGCGCGCGGATACAGGCGAAGAAGGCGTTCAGCAGACAGCATCCTTGCCCGCCCTGGCTTGGTGCCGCACTATCCCTCCGCCAATCTCGTCCGGCCGACGCGCGCGAGCGTGCGGAGGCTCTCCAGCCGATGGCGCAGCACGCGTTCACCAGCTGGCGTCAACCGATAGGGCCGCCGACGCTCGTCGGCGGGCAGCGGCTCGATCCACTTGCGAGCCTCGAGCCGGGCAATCGCACCGTAGAGCGTGCCAGGGCCGAGCTTCTGGCCCGAAACCGCCTCGATGTCGAGTGTCATCGCATACCCGTGCTTCGGGCCGTCGGCGAGCGAGATCAGGATATAGAGCGCCGGCTCCGAGAAGCGGCCCAGACTCGCCAGCAGGTCGTCGTTCTTCCTCGCCATCGCCTCATCCCTGACTACTACGCACTACGTAATACTACGCGACGCGTAGTAAGTCAAGGCCGGTGTACTTTGCGGTTGACCGGCGCGTTGCCGGTTGCCGTATCGTGAGCGGATGTCTGAAGCAGACCGCATCGTGGACGAGCTCACCCGCGCGGTGGAAGGCGACCCGTGGCACGGCAACTCGGTGGCCTCGATTCTCGACGGCGTGACCGCGGCGGCGGCGGCGGCGCGGCCACCAGCAGATGTGCATTCGATCTGGGAGGTCGTGCGCCACATGACGGCATGGACCGGCGAGGTCGATCGTCGTCTCCAGGGGCATGCGCCCGCACAGCCGCTGGAAGGCGACTGGCCCGCGCCGTCCGGGACGACCGAACATGCATGGAAGGCGGACGTCGCAGCGCTCATGGACGCCCATCGGCGAGTGCTGCAACGCGTGACGACGTTGTCCGACGCGAGCTTGCAGGCGCCTCCTGTGGAGCATCGCGATCGGCCCGTGGGCTCTGGTGTGAGCTTCTATGTCCTGCTGCACGGACTAGCGCAGCATCACGCCTACCATGCGGGCCAGATCGCTCTACTCAAGAAAAAACCTAGAGCGAAGAGCTGAGCACGAAAAACCGCAGAAAGATTTGCGCCACGCGGGAGGCGCACCTCACGTTCGGGCCGTGCACGCTGCGCGCCAGGCATGGAGGCGTCTCCCACGTGATCGTGGCTCCCGCAACTCTTCAAGGCTGAACTCTCAACACCTCGCCATTGCCGGGTGACGTGCCGTGATTGGTGACGTAGATGATCCCGTCCGCGCCGACCAGCACCGACGTCGGGCGATCGAGCTCGGGGAGCACGGTCTCGCGCGTACCGTTTGGCAGCACGCGCAGGAGACGCCCGGGCGCACCGAGCCCCGTCGCGCCGCCGGCAAACTCAACGACGTAAAGACTGCCGTCGGGGCCAAAGGCAATATCCAGAATCGCCTTGAACCCTTCGCTGTAGATCACGGGTGGAGAACCTGGGACGACTCGATAAATTCGGGCGGAGCCAGCGTTGAACGGGCCGCCGGTCAGCTCGCCAACGTAGTACGCGCCGTCCGGACCGACCGTCAGCCCGGTAGGCACCGCATCGGTGTCGCGCATCTGCGGCCGCGAGGGCAATATCGCGATCGTTGAGATCGTCCCGTTCGCCGTGACGCGCAGCAGCACATTGCCGCCGGCCTCACTGACCACGCGGCCGCCCGGTTCGGCAATCACACCGTAGTTATTCGAATCGACCGGCCCGCCTCCGGGGTTGTCGGTCACTTCGTAATTCGCGACATCCACGATCACCTTCCACTGACCGCTCGCCGAGGCGTGGATCAGCGTGCCGAAGAGCGCACCGTCGGGTCCGAAGTTGGCGCGCAGCGACGGGTCGCCACCGAAACCAAGCGTGATGTACGCGCCGCCGCGTCCCTGAAACGAGATGTCCTGCGCCCCGAAGGCTTGTCCGGTGGGGTCTACCTGCGACGGCAGGCCGGCCACGACCCGCTCCTGGACTCCTCGCCACAGCCGCGTGACCGCGCCCGACGGTCCATAACACTGCACCGCCATGCGCAGCGTTTGGCACGGCCCGGTGCCGCCGCGGCCGGCTTCGACAACGTAGAGCCCGCCCTCGGGACCAAACGCAAGGCCGCGTGGGTTGTCGAGTCCGCTCATCACGACTTCGACAACAGGCACCGCCGACAAGGTCGGGTTCGAAAGCATCAGAACGGCGGTGAGCAGCACGAATGACAACTTCAGGGACAGGGCTCGCAGCATCGGCGCACTCCTTCTCGGGCGATCCGAGGCGCTGGGGTGGATTTTCAGATCGTAGAGAGGCGAATCATATGCGATCGGCACCCACCATCGGAGCCTGCTGTTTCGCGCTTCCCCAACCTTCCGCTTGCCTTCATCCGCAATCGGGCTACGATGCAACTAGATGTGATGCCTCGGCTACGCTCTCGCATTGCTGCTTTGAGCGTTCTCATCGTCTCTGTCGGCGCTGGTGTGGCGTCGATTGGCACGTTCGGCTCGCAGACTGCTCGGGACAGCGTCTTCGACAAGCAGGCGTTCTCACCGCCCCGCTACCAGGCAGGGCCGCTGCCAGTGCTGCCTGTCCCGGCCGTCGGCGGCGGCGAAGTGATCCTCGAGCTCGCGATCGATCGCGAGGGTCGTGTCTCAGGAGTCAAACCGCTGCGGGCGACTCCGCCGTTCACGGAGTCTGTGTCGGACGCCGTCCGCGGATGGCGATTCACTCCGGGCGGCGAGCGTGTAAAGCGGCCACAGGACGAACGTGAGTCGCACATCGCGGTTGAATCAAAGGTCGTAGTCGCGGCCGTCTTCCGGCGACCCGCCGTGACCGCCCCGACGCTCGGTGAGCTCCCGGCCAATGTCGGGGCACCGTCGCTCGAGGTGGCCTTCCCGGTCACGATGGTGGAGCCGCCATTCCCGCCGCTGGCTCGCGACGCCGGGGTGGTGCTCGTCGAAGCGCGCGTCGATCGCAATGGCTACGTCGCTGAATCGACCGTCGTTCGTTCGGCGCCGCCGTTCGATGATGCCGCGCGAACAGCCCTGAGCACATGGCGTTTCCGCCCGGCGCGCGTTCGCGGAGAAGTCGTTGAGGCGGTCGTCTACATCGTGTTCGGGTTTCCGGTTCCTATTGCGGTGATGTGAATTCCTACGCGCTTTGCGACAGGACCATCGATCGGTGAGGGGCCTCGCGCGAACTCCGAGAAGATCAACCGGTCGCTGATCAGAAAGTTGACGAGCGACGCGACACCGACGGCCAGGAGGTTCGACGCGAGCAGCGGCCAACCGGTCACGCTTCCGAGCGCGCCGGTGAGAACCACGTTGCTCACTACAGACACGAGACCGTTGGACAAGTTGAACGCGATCCACCGGGCGGCCATGTTCGTCCGTTGACCGCTGCGTGCCCACGTATACCGCTCGTGCCAGTAGAAGTTGTGCGAAACCGCCGCCAGCACAGCGATCGTGACGGCGATCGGCGCAGGACATCCCGTCAGCTGCGTCAACGTCCCGAGCAGCCCGAGTTGCAGACCGCAGCCGGCGATGCCAACGAGGTTGAAGCGAAGCCAGCGAGCGACAGTGGGTGAGAGTTGGCGGTGCCGCGTTGCCGTCACATCTGGAATGGTGCAAACCGGAGGGAAAACGGCTCACTCCCGGCGAGCGGCGGCGGGTTATCCGGTATCTCCTGCCTTTACCGCGTACGCGTTCCACATGTGCAGTGCGTAGTAGAGCGGTGCGTGATCGTTGAGGGAGTCATCCGGCACTTCGTTGAGCCAACCGGGTCGCAATCGGCTAGTCAGATCGAGCACGTGCGCGAGACGGCCCCGCAGACGGTCGAAGGTCACCGAAACATCTGAGGGATTGTCGTTCAGCGCGCCATCCTTCCCGAGGTACATCAAACGCCCGACGTGCTCATATGGCCGAACATTGAATGGGTTGCTCACGCTCGCTCCGGCGGGAGGGACACGAGCGACGATGTCGTTGTTGTTGACGATGCGGAATGCCTTGGCGGGGTAATTCCGGGCGAAGGGGCCATCGCCGACGAGTGGCGAGCCAAACGTGTAAACACCTTGTACGTCGCGAAAGCGCTGCGCCGCGAGCGTGGCGAGGGCGGCGCCGAGGCTGTGGCCCGTAAACCAGATCGTGAGATTCGGGTTCTGCGCCCTGAGTCGCGTGAGGCACGGCAGCAGCTTCGCCGACCAGATCTGGTCGAGCGCCTCCTGGAACCCCTGATGCACGCCGCCGCCGCCGCTGCTGCTCAGATCGATCAAGCGAAACCGCCCGTCGGTTAGAAAGTCCGCGAGCACCTCGCGCAGCGCGCCAAGCGTCGGCGTCTCGCCTGGCTTGACGACCTGGGTGCCGCGGAACACGACGATGGCCGCTTCGGGCGAGCGGGCCACGTAGCAGAGCGTGCTGGCGCCCAGGAACGGTTGGTCGTCATCGATGCTGAAGTCCGCGTCGCGGAACTTCGCGCGCGCGAACTCGTCGGACGCGTAGCTCAGGAGCGCGGTTTCCGCCAGCCACCACGCATTGACCAACTCGAAGCTGCTCGCGCGGGGGCGAAACGGATGCCTGCCGCCGTCCTTGAAGTACTCGTGATCGAGATTCGGCGGCAGGACGTGGTCGAGGCTCGGCGGCGGGATCGGCTTGATCATCGCGGTACTCATTGCGGCAACAGCGACACTCCGCGCGTGACGGTCGGCGCGGCGACGATCGTCATCCCCGTCAGACGCGCCGGTTCACGCTCGCGGGCGTTGGTCAGGTCGCGAATGACGATCTCCTGAACCTGCGCCTTGAATCTGGACTGCACCTCGCGATAGACCTCCGGATCCTGCTCACCCGAATCGCCGATCAACACGAACGTGCGGCCGGGGAATCGCTGCATCAGCGTCGTGATCTGCTCGACCTTGTGCGTGAAGGTCCCGTCGGCGACGACGAAACGCGACAGGTCCTCCAGCGATGTCACGGGCGATCGAATGCCGGCCGTGAGCGTCCTCATGTGAAAGGTCCCTTCGGGAAAGAGCCGCCCACCGATCAGGAACGCCGACACGGGGCGATACATCTGCCACGGGCCGCCCGACACATAGTGGAACGCCGCGTCGGCAAGGGCGTTGTACTTGTCGGTGAGCTCGGTGGTCTCTTCGAAGGCGCGAAAAAACGTGTTCACCGCAATGATGCGCGGACCTGCCGGGATCTCGGTGATCTTGATCGTGTCGTCGATGTCGGAGACGACCGACATGCCCGCCGGTCCGATCAGCCGGACGCGGCCCGTCCCTCGATGATCGGAAGACACCGCCCGATAGGTCAGCCATCCGTTCGTCGAGCCCTGCGCGATCAGCAGACGCTGGGCTACCGCATCGGACAGGGTAAGCGTGCCCTCGACGACGCCATTGGCGTTGGTCTCGAGGAAGCGGCCGGCCGCGTTCGCGATCCGGTACTCCTTTCGATCCGTGTCGTTCTCGTACGACACGCGCACGTCTTCGCCCGACTCGTCATCCGCGACGAAGTCGGCGATGCGCGACTTGAAGCGGCTGGTATCGTCGGCGCTGCGGCTCGGCAGGCCACCGAAGAGCGGCTTGAAGACCGTCTCCGGATTGCGCGGCTCCTGGACCTTGGCACGAACCGGAATGATCCAGTCGTCCCCCTGCTTGAAGCCGTAGGTCGGATAGAAAACGACCTCCTCGGCGTCGAGTTGCAGCGCCCGCGGGGTCACGGATGTGATGGCGAGGAGCGCGAGCGCACCGAGCAGCGCCTCTCGTGTCATGCCGGCCTCCCTGCGTCTGGACGGACGTCAGCCGTGAATTCCCCGGCTACTGCCGCGGCGCCGCGCTCCACCCTTGCGCGCGGCGGCTATGGATAGCGGCGGCCGGTCACGCTTGCGCACCCTGTCGGCGGCAGCGGCATCGATGGCGCCGGCCTGGGGCCGGGCGCCACAAAACGGCTCCGCCCGTACGTCGCCAGTAAACTAATTGCCCGTGACCGTCAGCGTTTGCGCAATCCGTTGTGCCCAGGGTTGCACGGCGGCGCCGAACAACAGAAAGATGACATAAGTCGAGTTGAAGGTCTCGCCGCCCTGGTGGCGTTCGCTGCTTCGATAATTTCCCAGGTCGAGCGTCCCCTCACGGCGCCGCAAAGGTGTACTCGCGAGCGAACTGTCCGCTGATCCAAGAAAGCGCCACGGCCATGGTGGTGGTCGTTGCCGGCAGCGTGCAGAGGGAGCCCTCACCCTGCGACAGCTGCACGACGGCGATCTCCAGCCTTGCGGCTGGCCGGCGCCGTCAGCGCGATCGACGACGACTGTGCGAACCCGCAGCGGGCGGCGCCACGCAAGAACTGCACCGTCAGGCTGGCATCGGCGACGTCGCGATCGGCGCGGACGCCGAAGACGACGCGCAGCTGATCGGTGCACAGCCGTTGAATCCCGGTCGGATTGCAGTCGCGGACGTTGAGCGTGGCGCCCGGTTCGGGCATGCTCGACGCGATCGTGATTGTCCGGCGACCGGGCCGGTGGCCACCGGCACGGCCGGAGTCGGTGCGAACGGATTGTAGCCAAGGTAATCCGCGCCGCGGCATCCCGTCAGCAGGACGACTGCCGCCAGGGCCGTCGTTGCCGGCATTCACTTCGTCGAAGGGATGACGCTTGGCGCGGGCAACCTGGCGTTGTTGCTGGTTTGGAGGCGCGCTGATGACGATCGCGCTGGATCCGGCGCCGCGAGAGGCGGCCCGGGGACCGGCGCCACTCGCACCGTGAATGCGCTACCGGATGACTATGAGGGATTGGGGAGCCGGCTGTCGGACTGCTGCTCTTCGTCCAGCACGGCAAGGAAGTCCGACGTGCCGTAGGCCGACACGGCGGGCTTTTTCGCGACGGGCCTGGCGACCGGCCTGCGAACGCTGGACTTGCTCACCGATCGCGGCGGCGGAGGCGGAGCGGCACGAAACGCCGGAAGGCGCATGCTGGGGCGCCATCCCACGGCGGGCGACACTTCTGCGACAACCCACACAAGCCAGACGACCCATGCCAGCTTGACCGGCAGTGACAATTGCGCGGCAAGGTCCACCGCCCATTCCAGCGTGTGCGTGGTCATCAAGGCACCCAGGAGAATTCTGCGCCGGTTACCAGGGAATAACGCGTGAGCAGCGTGTCGAAGACCGGCGCACGCTCGGCCTCCTTGCCCATCGCGTCGCGCAGCGCTTGATCGATGTTGGTGTCGTCCTCGTGCTCGAGCACGAGAATGATCACCACGCGGCGCTGATCGGACGTGTCGCCAGACCGGCGGGTCGGCGTGTGATGGCCGACGTTGAGCTTGCGCACCGGAATCGGCCTGACCAGCGCTTCGCGCACCCACAATGCAATCTGCTCGGCGCGGCGAGCGGCGCGGCGCTCTTCGGTGTCGCGGCCCAGCTGATACGAGACGCCCGACGGGATCTCCTCGGAGCTGGCGCCAACGCAGATGATTTCCTTGGCGTCGTTGAGCACGGCCTTCATCTCGTCGGTGAACTTGGGGCGGCCGCTCGTCGTGTCGAGCGAGTCGGACGAGTTGATGCGCCAGCGGAATTCGTCGGTGAAGAGCAGGATCCTGAACGACGCCTTGCGCCCCACGAGGTCGGCGGCATTGCGCACGATTACATCGCGAATTACCTCGGTGGGCGTCGGCGCCAGCGGCCGGGTGAGCGTCCTTACCTCGCCGAAGGTTACGAGGACGAGACCCACCGTAAAGATGGTGAATGTGGTGAGCGAGAACTTCACGCTGCTCGGAATCTGCAGGAATGCCGCCAAGAATCGCCGGATGCCACCGCTATGAATTCCGGCGAACTTTTGCGAAACGAGGGCACCACGCGGAGGCGAGACGGGTCCGAAAACGAGGCAGTTGCGGACAAAAGCGTAACGACTACCCGCCCCCCGCCCACACTGGCGGCGGGCGACTGTTTCGTGACAACGTCCAGAAGATGGCGTCCGATCAGGCCAGGTAATACTTCTTGTACATCCCTCGTCGAAACACCCAGCCGCCGAGTGGCCCCAGCCAGTCGAGGACGTAATACATGTAGCCGAGATCCATCAGCTCGATCAGATTGCCGTCGAAATCCTTGACGAAGAAAAACGAGTGCCCGCGCGGCGAACGCTCCGGCTTGCTGACGATCTCCACGCCCTGGCGCACGAGAGAGTCGTGCCACCGCTGCAGGTTGCGCACGTTGAACGAGATGTGCGTGAGGCCGACGCCGTTCCAGGGAACCACACGCGGCGGCAGCTGGGGCTGAAACTCGAAAATCTCCAGCACTGCACCGCCGGGTACGCGAATCCATCCGATCTTGCAGCTGGGCGACGCGCCATCGACGCCGAAGAACGCCCGCACGCGCTCGGGCGGCGTGTCCGCGACGCCGACCAGCGGGCAGCCGAAGATCTCCCAGTAGAACCGCACCGCCTTGTTGAAATCCGACACGGTAATGCCGGCGTGGCTGAACGAGCGTACTTTCACGCGTGATCCTCTCGACGGTCAGCCGATCGGCGGTTCCCGACCGGTGATCGCAACTCGGTTTCCCTGATGTGATCGGCGACGCGCAGCGCTTGTGCGGCGATGGTGAGCCCCGGGTTGACCGCTGCGGACGAGGGGAAAAACGACGCATCGACTACGAAAAGATTGGCGACGTCGTGCGCGCGGCAGTACTCGTCGAGCACGGAGGTGTGCGGGTCGCGGCCGAAGACCGCCGTGCCGCACTGATGCGTGGTGTTCGTGTTGCCGTGCGAATGCGTCACGACGATCCAGAATCCGAGCCGACGCAGGATCCTCTTGGTCTCGCGCACGAGGCGCTGATGCGCCTTGACGTTGTTCGGCGCGTAGTGCAAGCGGATGCGTCCGGCGCCGTCGAGCGTGATCCGATTGTCCGTGCTCGGGAGATCCTCCGAGATGGCCAGCCAGTCGACGCCGCGCGCGACCCACGCGTCGTACATCCAGACCGGAACACGAGGCTCGACGGACTGGGCCATGACGCCGTGGGTGCGGCCCTGCGACTGGATCTGTCCGAGCGGGTAGGTCGTTTTCGGCCCGCGCAAGTAGAAGTCGTTGATCGCCACGGTCTTCTGGAAAACCGTAGTGTTGGGCCGAAACGGATGGAACCCCTGCATCATCGTCGCGAGGTGCGCCATGTAGCGCCGGCCGACAAGCCCCGACGAGTTGGCCAGGCCGTGCGGGTGCACGTCGCTGGCGGAGCGGAGAAGGAGCGCGGCCGAGTTGACGGCGCCGCAAGACACCACGACGAGCGACGCCGTGACGTGCACGGTTTCCCCGTTGCGCTCGACTTCGATCGCTTCCACCGTACGGCCCGACCGGTCGGTGACGAGCTTGTGCGCCCGCGCGGTGGTCCACAGCGTGACGTTGGAATGCCTGAGCGCCGGCCGTACGCAGCACACGTCGGCTTCGCTCTTCGCGTGCAGCTTGCAGGCGAACGAGTTGCAGGTGTTGCACAGGATGCAGCCATCGGGCTCGCCAGGGCGCAGCAGTCCCAGCGGCAGCGGCGACGGATGCAGCCCCTGCTGCCGCAGCCTCGCGACGATCGCTTCCATGCCCTCGGCGTGAGGGATGGCCGCGAACGGGTAGGGCCCGCGCTCCGGATCGGTCGGATCGACGCCGTGCTGCCCGCGGACGTGATAGAGCCGCTCGGCGCGGTCGTAATAGGGCGCGAGCGTCTCGTAGTCGATCGGCCACGCCGGCGACACACCGTCCGCGTGTTGCATCGACTGAAAGTCTTCGCGGCGCAACCGGTTGAGCACGCTCCCCCAGAACTTGGTGTTGCCGCCGACGCAGTAGTGGGTGTAAGGACGGAACTCGCGCCCGTGCTCGTCGATCCACGTCTCCCGCGTCTGGTAGCGACGGTTCTTCCAGACCGCTTCCGGGCTCCAGTTCTCCTCTTCCTGCGGAACGAAATCACCGCGCTCGAGCACGAGGATCCGCGCCGGTGTGTCCGCCAGCGCATGCATCATGGTGCCGCCACCCGCGCCGGTGCCGATGATGACGATGTCGAAGTGATGAGTCACGAAGGCTTGTCGCTCATGTAAATCTGATCCATGAGGCGATGATCGTCAATGGCGCGTTCGAGGCTCATTTCCGGCGCGCGTCCGGTGCGGATTGCGCCGACGAAGTCGGTGTACATCGCCTGGTAGCCGCGGATGTCGCGGAAGCCGGGCAGGATCACTCGGGGCGCCCCGCTGCCGCGGGCGAGCACGAAAAGCCCGTTCGATTCGAATGTGATGATCCCGCTGCGACCATATAGCTTCGAGAGCCGAAGGCCCTTGAGCAGCGACGGGATCTCGCGCGAGTAATAGAGCGATCCGACCGCGTTGTTGTCGTAGCGAAACGATACGAGCATGCTCTTGCGCCGCTTGTCAGGGCCCTCACGGACCGCTGAGGGGGCGTAGCCATGGATTTCGGTGATGCGCGGACCCAGGCTGCCGGCAAGGTGCAGCCAGTGGATGCCTTCTTCGAAGAACGCATCGCCGCCGGCCATCGCTTCGTCGTTGCGCCAGTCGTCGGCCGACTTGAGCCGTTTGGCGATGGTGGTGAAGTGCACGAACACCATCTCGCCGATCACGCCGCCCGCCACCAGCCGACGCAGGCAAACGGCGAGCGGCTTGTAGTGGTCGTTTTCCCCGACGAGGACCACGCGATTGGCGCGATCGCGCGCCGCCCGCACCGTGTCGTAATCGGCGAGGCGCGGAAAGGCCGGCTTTTCGACGAGCACGTGCTTGCCTGCGGCGAGCGCCGCCAGCGTGAGCTCGAGGTGGAAGCGCGGCGGCACCGCCACCACGACGGCGTCGACCGACTCGTCCTCGATGGCGCGACGGTAATCCGCGTAGCTCGAGCGGCCGCCGAACTCGCGGCAGTACTCCTCGGCTCTGCCCGAGTCGCGGCTCGCATAGCTCGGCACCACGTCGGCTCGAAGCTTCCGGAGATGCTGGCTGTGGACGCGCGTAATGAAGCCGCAACCGAGAAAGGCGAGACGGAGCGGTTGGGGCATGCGCTCTCCAATTCAACCATACCCGTCGATGGCGCCTGCAAGCTCTTGGATTTCAGCCAGTTAGCACTTAGCCGACCTTGACTTCGCGGATCGCTCTCCCGATAATGCATCAGACCGGACGGTCGCCTGGCACGCTGCTGAGTCTCTGCCGGGGTCGGCGCGTCTCCCAGCCGCAGCCCACCGTCCGCACCATCACACACATGTCGCTTGAAGCACGGATCCAGCAATCCGTCGAAGCGGCGCTGGCCGGGATGCGCACGCGCGCCGAAGCCGACGTCCGCTCGATGGTCGAGCAGTTGATTGCGGCGGCCAAAGACGATCGCCAGGCCGCCGTCGATGCGGCGCTGCGCGAAGCCGCCGAACAGGCCGGCCGAGAAACGGAGCGGCACGTTGCCGATGCCGAGGTCCGCGTCAAGGACGCGATGAACGGCCTCATCGACCGCGCGCGGCAGGAGGAGCGCGAGCGGGCCGCCGATGCCGCACGCAAGCTCGTGGAAGTCGAAGCGGCGCAGAAACTGGCGGGGGCAGTCGCCGAGGTCCGCGACGAAATGCGTCGCGCGGTGGCCAGCGCCGAGACGCGCGCCGAGCAGACGAGGAAGGATTCGATCGCGGCGGCACGCGTGGGCGAGCGCGAAACCGACATGGCCGGAGTCAGCCGCTTGCTCGACAGCGTCCGCGGTCTCGACGGCGCGACGACGCTCAGCGAGGTGCTGGATGCGCTCGCGCAGGCGGCCTCGCGCGAAGCGTCGCGGGCGGCGGTTCTGGTCGTTCGCAGCGATCGATTGCTTGGCTGGAAGCTTACCGGCTTCGGGCCTCGCGACGCGCAGCCGAAGCAGATCGATCTCGCCCTGAACGAAGCGGGCGTTCTCGGCGTGGCGGTTGGAACGGCGCGCGCGGTCACGACTCGCGACAGCCAGGTGCCGGCCGAGAGCGCGAGCTTCGTCGAGTTGCCCGAGGATCGCATGGGCCTCGCCGTGCCGGTCGTCGTCGGAGGCCGCGTGGTCGCGGTGCTGTACGCCGACGGCTTTGCCGCCGAGGGCAGGGAAGGCATCGTGCCGAGCAGCTGGCCCGAGGTCATCGAGATTCTGGCGCGGCACGCGGCGCGGTGTCTCGAGGCGCTGACCGTGCAAAAAGCGGCAGGCGCGACACCCAGCCCGCGCTTCTGGGTGCCTCCCGCCGGAAAGACGCCGGGGACAGAACCGCCGCAGGCCGGGGAGGCAGGCGGGGCGAAGATGTCACAAACGCCGGCCACTAACACGCCGCTCACGCTGGAAGACTCGGCCCGCCGGTTTGCACGACTCTTGCTGTCCGAGATCAAGCGGTATCACGAGCCGGCGGTGGACGAGGGCCGCCGCTCACACAATCTACTCTCACGGCTCGCGCCGGAAATCGAGCGGGCACGCGCGGCGTACGACGCTCGCGTGCCGGTGTCGCTGCGGACGCGCGCGGAATTGTTTCATCAGGAGCTCGTGGCCACGCTGGCCGGCGGCGATCCAGCGCTCCTGGGATTTCCTGCATGACCGATCGGGCGAACGTCCGTCTCCTCTCGACGCTGCTGGCGTCGGCCCTGCTGCTCACGGCGCAGGCGGGGACCGCTGTGCCCGAGCGCACGCAGGGGCTGTCGACGACCGGCTTCTCCGACATCGCCGGTGTGCCGCTGTCGCCGACGCTCCATCCGACCGTCCCGGAGACACTCGCCTCGATGTGGTATGCGCCGGCCGCGGGCGCAGCGCGGGTCACGACGCCACTGGCCAACCTCGCCACCGGCATTCGAATGCTGGAGCAGAGCGGCGATGCCGCAACCGCGCTTCCGATGGTCAGCGCGCCAGCTCTTTCCACGACCGACGCTGCACCGTACGCGCGCTACTACAGGGGAATCGCGCTTCATCGCCTCAATCGGCTTCCGGAGGCCGACGCGGCATTCGCGGCGGTGGCGGCGCTCGACATGCCCGGCTACCTTCCGGAAGCCGCGGCGTTTAGACGCGGCGAGGTCCGTGAAACCCTCAACGATTTTGCCGGGGCGGAAGCGATTTACGAAGGGCTCGTGCTGCGCAAGCTGGCTGCGCCGGAAAAGGCCTGGCTGCGTCTCGGCATGATGGCCGAATGGAGCGGCCAGAGGGCCCGCGCGCGCGAGGCGTTTCAATACACGCGCGAAACGTTCCCGCTGACGCAGGAGGCGGTCGAAGCCGACCTGGGTCTCACGCGCATTGACGGTTTCGACCTCGAGACGCCCGAGGGGATCGCCAGAGAGCTGTCGCTGGCCGACACGCTCTACAAGGCGCGCCGGTTCTCGCCCGCGCGCACCGTCTATGCGCGCCTGCGCGGCCACGTCAGCGGCGACGACGATGATCTCGTCGCGATTCGTTTGGCGGCGCTCGACGTTGTCGACGGCCGCGCGCGCGCCGCGCGCGAGGTGTTGCGCCGCTACACGGCCGACGACAAGTACGGCGACGAGGCCCAGTTCGCGCTGCTCGCGGCGACGCGCGACTCGAACGAGACGCTCGAATACCAGTCGATGGCGCGGGCGTTTGCCGCCGCGCATCCGGCGTCGCCACTCGCCGAGGAAGCGCTCAACGATCTGGCCACGCATTACATCCGCGGCGACCAAGACGACCAGGCCGCCGCCATCTTCCGCGACATCGTCGAGCGCTATCCGACCGGACGGTTCACGGAACGCGCGGCGTGGAAGGCGGGCTGGTGGGCCTATCGTCAGCGCGACTTCAAGGAAGCGATTCGCGTCTTCGAACGCGGCGCCGCCGGCTTTCCTCGCTCCGACTATCGTCCAGCGTGGCTCTACTGGAGCGCGCGCGCTTACGATGGCGCCGGCGACACGGCCGCCGCCACCGATCGCTACCGCCTTGCGGCCACCGACTATCTCAATACGTATTACGGACGACTCGCCTGGAAGCGGCTCGAAGCGCGCAACGAGGCATCGGTCACGCCCGGGATCCGCCGCGCCGTCGTGCCGCCGCCGCCCCCGCCGCCGACGGTCGATCGCATCTCGACCCTCATCGCGCTCGAGCTCTTTCACCCGGCGCTCGGCGAACTGCAGTACGCGCAAAAGGTGCATGGCAATTCGCCGCCTCTGCAGGCGACGCTTGCGCTGGTGCAAAACCGCCTGGGCAATCTGCGCCTGGGCATCAACGCGATGAAGCGGGCGTATCCGCAGTACATGACGGCTGGGGGCGAGAGCCTGCCGATCGAAATCCTGCAGGTGATCTACCCGCTCGACTATTGGCCGACGATTCAGACGCTCTCCCGGCAGCACGACCTCGATCCGTATCTGGTGGCCGCGCTGATGGCGCAGGAATCGACGTTCGACGCCGGCATCGTGTCATCGGCCAAGGCGGTCGGGTTGATGCAGGTGCTGCCGTCCACGGGACGGCGGTACGCGAAAAAGATGGGCATCACGCCCTACTCGACGGCCAGGCTGACGAATGCGGACGTCAATGCGCAAATCGGGACCCGCTATCTTGCCGAGCTGGTGCGCATGTTCGAAGGCAAGTCGCACTTTGCAATCGCTAGCTACAACGCCGGCGAGAATCGGGTCGAGCGCTGGCACGAGGAGAAGCCGGACCTCGATCAGGACGAGTTCATCGACGACATCCCGTTTCCCGAGACGCAAAACTACGTGAAGCGGATTCTGGGGACGGCCGACGATTACCGGAGGCTCTACGGCGAGGGCGTCCAGCCACCGGTGATCAATCGATCGCTGCCCGGCAAGTCGCTGCCGAACGTGCCGTCCGCGACAGCGAAGAAGTCCACCGCGAAGAAATCCACGGCGAAGAAGTCGTCGGCCACCAAGCCCGCGGTGAAGAAGCCTGCGACGAAGAAGAAATAACTAGGGTTGCCTGGAGTGCCTCAGGTGCCTGGGTGCCTGGAGTGCTCAGTGCTCGGTGCTGGTATGCCCTAAGGCGCCTCCGTGCTCGCGCGCGCTGGTGCTCAGTGCTGGTCGATTGTAATGGGCGCGGCTCTGCTCTAGAGTCCCCTGGCGCGGGGCTGAAGCCCCCGTCGCTATCTGACGCGATACACGGCCCAGCCATCCTGATCGAGCACGAACTCCAGCTCGCTGTGCCCGCGAAGCTCCACGAACGCTTCAGCGCCAAACTGCGGCTCGAACGTCGCGTGCTCGAGCATCACGTGCGTCACGCCGATGCGCCTGAATTCGGCGAGCACTTCCGGCGCAGGAAAGTGATTGAAGCGATCGACGCGCTGGAAGAAGCTCTCGGGCGCAAAGCCGCTGTAGCCGTTGACGATCGGCTTCCAGTGCCGCGTCTGGTAGAGCATATACGGGGCGTTCATGTGGAACGCCCCGCCCGGGTGCAGCGGATACAGCACGATCGCCCGGACGTCGTCGCCGCGCATGCGTCCATGTACCGGCGGGATGGCGTAGGCCGGCACCAGCGAGAGCGGCGTCCGCATCGCCTCGAGCGTGACCAGCCCCATGAGCCCGGCGACGAGCGCCGGCCACCACGTGCGCCTACTCCAGCGCCGGTGCAATTCGCCGACGCCGAATCCGGCGAGCACAGCGATCGCGATCAGCGCGAGATGGCCCCATCGCGCCGCGGCGCGCATCCCCTGAAACGCCGTGATGTGGTCCTGCAGCCACCCGTAGAGTGACAGGTTGGCGCCGAACGACAGCACGACGCCGCCGACGATGAGAGGCAGCATCATCCGCGCGCGCCCATCGCGCCAAATCACGCCACTGACGAGCGTGACAAGCGTCAGCAGGACGGCGGTGAAACCCGGGAACAGCGCCGTGCGGTTGTCGGTGAACCTTCGGGCCCAGATTTCATAGTGAATGCGGCCGGCAGTGGCGAGATAGTCCTGCCACCAGGCGGAATACCGCCGCACGTCGTCCATCGTGCGCGTCAGGCCTTGCGTTTCGTGCAGCCGGTAATACGGAATCAGAAACCACAGCAGCGCGACGGCGGCGAGCGCGCCGGCGAGGGCGAGTTTCGGCCACACCCGCCGCGGTGCGGTCCAGAACTCGGTCCGCATCGCCACCGCTCCGGCGAGACCGACGGCGAGCATCACCATCATGTAGTTGGAGCAGAGCGCCTGCAGCACGAAAGCGCCGGCGAGCAGGACGGCATGCCGCATCCGGCCCTCGCTGAGCAGCCGATCGAGCGCGTAGAGTACGATCGGGATGAACTCCACGTGCTGGGCCTGCAGGTGCGCGAAGCGGGTGAGGTTGTGCGCGTTGAAGGTGAAGAGCGATCCGGCGATGGCGCCGGCGGCAAAGCTTCCGGTCCAGCGCGTCATGAGCCGGCACAGGGCAATGCCCGACAGCGCCATGCCGACCATCACCAGCAGGTTGTAGACGAGCACCGGCGAAGCGCCTGCCCAGTTGAACGGCAGCCCGATCACGGCCGGCACGAACAGGTGCTCCGAATACGCAAGCGTCGATCGCTCGGGATAGAACACCGGCGCCTCGAACAGGTGCAGCGGGTCCCGCACGAGCGCGTGCTGCACCCAGGCGATCACCCAGGTGTTGAACGCGGTGTCGTTGTTGTCGAGACGCGAGAGAATCGCCGGATTCGAGGCCAGCGGCCAGGTGTGGAACAGCGTCAGCCCGACGAACAAGGCTAGTTCGGCCAGTCGACGATTTCGAACAGCCACACGTCACCTTCACGCCTCAGCGGGCGCAGGTATTTCGAGTAGGTCTTCAGCCGCTCCATCAGGCGCTGGCGCAGGCGTGCGTTGTAGAGATTGAGGTGAAACACCACGTAGCGTGTGTTGGCGCGCCCCAGTAGCCCGAACGACTCGCGCGAGGGAAACGAGCTGAGCGGAATCACGGTCTTACGGAAGTCCTGAGGGATGTGATCGCTGTAGCCGTTGATGAGCGGCAGCCAGTGCGCCGTCGAGTTGAGCATGTAATACGCGTGGCGCGGAAAATCGCTGCGCTCGTACCAGTACGGGAACTCGACGACCGGTCCGTACGGCACCGTCGCCAGCAGGTCATAGACGGGATGCCGCGGCTCCGCGTTTCGTAACTGCGTCAAAGGAATCGCGGCGAGCTCGGCAGATGCCGCGGCAACGACCAGCGCCCCGGCAACCGCCGGCCGGCGTGCGCGCGAGATGAGCGCGGCAATCACCGGCGCGCCAAGGACGATCAGCGAGAGGGTCACCATGATGCCCATGCGTCCTGGCGCGCGCATGAACGTGAAGAGCGGCACCGCCTTGTACAGCAGCCAATAGAGGCCCGCGTCCGGCCCAAACGACGACCAGAAGGCGATGATCGCAATCAGCATGTAGAGCAGCGCCACGTCGCGCGGGAGAGGCCGCGGTCGGTCCGGATGATCGACGCCGCCGCCATCGAGGGGGAACGCCTTCGCTCGCAACGCCCACACGATGCCGGCGACGCCGGCGGCGAGGGTGATGAATCCGGGGAACAGCACTTCGATGAAGTCGCCGAGCGCCGGCAGCCACCAGCGATGCGCCCATGCCGCCGATGCGAGCCACGACGCCATCTCCACGGAGTACTGGCGCGCGTCGTCCAGCGACCTCGCGAATCCCGTTTCCTGCTGGACCTGCAGATACGGCAGCAGGAATGGAAACGTGAACGCAATGCTGACGAAAGCGGCCAGTCCGATCCCGATCCAGTAATCGCGCGATCGCCAGAGCCCGCGCGTGAACGCGAACAGGATGGCGCCCAGTCCGATCGAGAGGATCGCGAACACGCCGTAGTAGGCGCAGGCGAGCGACTGTACGCAGATGAGCAGACCAAGCGTAACCGCGCGGCCGACCGTGGAGCGGTCCACCAGCCGGTGAAAGGCGAGCATGCAGAACGGCAGGCCGCCTACCAGCAGCAGCTGGATGTGCGCCGTCCGCGCAAAGACGAACGGACAGAACGCGAACAGCACGCCCGCGGTGAGCGACGCCCAGCGATTGCGCGTGAAGTAGCGAACCAGGTAGTACGCGCCGGCGAACGACGCGATGAACCCGAGGAGCACGACGACGTTGTGCGTGAGATAGGGATTGCGCGAGAGCACCCACACCGGCGCCCCGACGGCGCCGGCGAGGATGTTGGCCTCAGAGAACGCGAGCGCCGCCCGGTGCGGGTAGAAGATGTTGGCGTCGAAGACGCGAAACGGATTGGTCGTGAGCGCGTGCGCCACCCACGACACCACCCAGATGCTCCAGCGGCCATCGTCGGTGTTGACGCGGCCGATGCTGCCAATCCGGAATGCGAGCGGGTAAGTGAAGATCACCGCGAACGCGGTGGCGGTGAGCAGGACGATCGCGAGCTCGCCGAGTCCGCGCGGACGGCCGATCACGGACCGTCATGGTAGCATGATGGCCTCGCCTCGCCGACCGCATGGATCGCCTGCTGGAGCTCACATACCGCGCCGAGCAGTCACACTTCTGGTTCCGCGGATTCCGCGCGTACGTCCGTCCGGAGATCGCGCGCGCGGTCAACGGCCGTCAGCGGCCGCGTCTGCTCGACTGCGGCTGCGGCACGGGATCGAACATGACGATGCTCGCCGAGTTCGGCGATGTGTTCGGGTTCGATCTCACGTGGAACGGGCTGGCGCTGGCGCACGACATGGGACGCCGCGACATCGCGCGCGCGAGCATCGGCGCGATCCCGTTCGCGAGCGGCCACTTCGACCTGGTGACGTCGTTCGATGTGTTCCAGTGCCTGCCCGATGCGGTGGAGCGCGACGCCGCCCGCGAGATGTGGCGCGTGCTCAAACCTGGCGGTCATGCCGTCCTCAACGTGGCGGCCCTGGAGATGTTGAGCGGCGGCCACTCGGTGCTCTCCGAGGAAGTGCGGCGCTACACGCCGCAGCGGCTGCGCGCCGTGTTCGAGGGCGCCGGGTTCGCGATCGATCGCCTGACCTTCGCGCACGCCACGCTGCTTCCGATCATGCTGCCGGTGCGGATGTGGCAGCGCTGGCGCGGCGGCCCGGGGCTCGCCGCCGGCGAGTTCGATATCACCGTGCCCCCGGCGCCGGTCAACGCGCTATTGACGGGAATCACGCGCCTGGAAGCGGCCACGCTGAGCGTCACGAACTTGCCGATCGGCAGTTCCCTGCTCCTCCACGCGCGGAAGCCGGCCTGAATTCGTGCGTGTTGTGTGCCCTGGTGCCGTTTGCCTCAGAAGCGAACGACACCACCGAAATACAGGCCCTTGAAGCCCAGGGAGCCGGCATCGACGTCTTCGAAATAGTTGACATCGATCGTCTTGTAGCCGAGCTGGGCGCCGACGTAGTCGTTGAAGTTGACCGTGCCGTAGAGATCGAAGTCGATGTAGCGGCCGCCGAAGTCCTCGCCGCCAAGCCCTTCAGGAATCTTGAAGAACGACACCTCGCCGGTGATTGACACGTTGGACGAGACGTACCCGCGTCCGGCAAAGCCGATCCCCGGAATCGGCGCCACCGACCGTACGAACTCCTCGCCAATGGGGCTGTTCATGGTGACGTCGACGTTGGTGTATTTGAGATCGACGAAGACGCCGGCGTAGCCGCGACTGGCATAGAAGAAGTCGTACTCATACCCGAAGCGAATCGTCGTCAGATCGGCGTCAGTCGCCACGAGGAGGCCGGGACGGTACAGCTGTCCGTTGAATACGAACTCTCGAACGAGTACCGCTCGCGCCTCATATTTGATCGGCAGGTAGTGAAAGCGGAACTTGTGCTTCGTGGCAGGCCGCGCCACGATGCGCAGCTCGCGCAGCCGCTTTTCCTCGATTCCCAGGTCGGTCACCAGATCGACGTCGTCGCCAGGAATGCCGAGCGACTCGCTCGAGATGAGCAGATCGGGTGAAGCGCTCCAGAACATCGCCGATGCTTCGATGTGATACCGCTCGCCAATTGCGGCACCGGTGCTCTGAAACTGCGCCCACGCGGGCGCCGCCGACGCGAGGAGAAGACCGATGACGCAGACACTGCGGGTAAGCCCGCGGACCGGAAAAAACATGCCCTTTATTGTAAGGGTCAGAGGCGTCGAGTTCGCTCCAGAACTCGGGCGTCCATCCCTCAACACCCGGGCGGCTCGTTGTAGGCGAGGATGAAAAACTGACGAACGCCGTGAAGAAACGATCGCAGCCAGCGCACTCAGCTCTCCGTCGCGACCGGCCGCTGCGCGCCGGACAACACGTTGAACCACTTGGCGAAGGCGGAGAACAGAATGACAGCCGCGAGCACGATCATGATCGCGGTGCAGATGCTCAGCACGTACCCCTGCGTCTGCATGGCGGTATCGGGCGAGAAGGTCTTGGGCCAGAAGTTGTCGCGGATGTTGAGGAACCCGCCGTAGAACGTGTTGGTGGCGAGAAACGCCATCGGCATCAGGGTCACCCAGGTGTAGCGCGCCTTGCCGGTGTTGATCAGGATCGTGGTCGCGACGGCCAGCGCGACGCAGCCGAGGAGCTGATTGGCGACGCCGAACATCGGCCAGATCGTGTCGATGCTCCCGGTATAGATGAAATATCCCCAGGCGAGCACCAGCGCGCCGGTCGAGATGATGGCGCCGGGCACCCAGTCGGGCCGCGCGAACGGCTGATACACGCGCGACAGGAACTCGGCGAGGATGAACCGGCCAACGCGTGTGCCGGAATCGATGGTCGTGAGAATGAACAGCGCCTCGAACATGATCGCGAAGTGATACCAATACGCGAGCAGGTGAGACATACCCGGAATGGCGCTGAAGATCATCGCCATGCCGACGGCGAGCGACACGGCGCCGCCAGTACGGCCGGCGACGGTTTCACCAATGGCCGCCTCGACGCTGTGCATGTTTACCGGCGCCAGCGGCGCTCCCTGGAACGTCAGATTCTGGTACACCGCCGGCGGCACGTTGATCGCGAAGTAGTCGCCGGGGGGCATCGCCGTGGCCGCGATGAGCGCCATCACTCCGACCAGTCCTTCGATGAGCATCGCGCCGTAGCCGATCGGGCGGATGTCCGATTCCTTATCCACCATCTTGGGCGACGTGCCCGAGCTGATGAGCGCGTGGAAGCCCGAGATGGCGCCGCACGCGATCGTGATGAAGCAGAACGGGAAGAGCGGACCAGGAATGATCGGGCCGCCGCCCGACGCGAACTCGGTGATCGCCGGCATCTTGATGTCCGGGTTGACGATCAGCACGCCGGCCGCCAGCAGGAAAATTGTCCCGATCTTGGTGAACGAGCTCAGGTAGCCGCGCGGTGACAGGAGCAGCCACACCGGCAGCACCGACGCGATGAAGCCGTAGACGCCGAGCGCGATGACCAACTGGGTGCGCGAGAGATGGAAGAAGCTGCCCAGCCAGGAATCCGGGCTGTTCAGCGGTTCGCCGCCGATCAGTGCGAGCATGAGCCCGATGACGCCGATGATGGTCGCTTCGGCGATGCGGCCCTTGCGCCACACATACATCCAGAAGCCCATGAAGATCCCGAGCGGGATCGTCATGGCGATGGTGAAGGTGCCCCAGCGGCTGTCGGCAAGCGCGTTGACCACCGCAATGCCCAGCCCGGCGAGCGCGACAACGATGATGAAGAGAATGGCGACGGATGCGACAAACCCCGCGAGTGGGCTGATCTGCTCCTTGACCATTTCGGGCACCGACACCCCGCCGCGCCGCGTCGAGGCCCAGAGGATCATCGAGTCGTGCACGGCGCCGGCGAGGCACACGCCGGCGACCAGCCAGATCAGGCCCGGCGCGAAGCCGAACTGCGCCGCCAGCATCGGCCCGACCAGCGGACCAGCGCCGGTGATCGCCGCGAAGTGATGACCGAACAGCACCCATCGCGACGTCGGGTAATAGTTCGCGCCGTCGTACCTCGTGTGCGCAGGTGTCTTGCGCGAATCGTCCAGCATCCAGATGCGTGTCGCGATGAACGCGCTGTAGTAGCGGTACGCGATCGCGAGGATAGCCAGGACGGGAAGCAGCAGATACAGGGCGGGCATGGTTGGCCGCTCGATGATATCAGCAGGGGTTTCCTCCGATGTAAGTGAATGTCATGGAAAAATGAGGTGTGTCGCCGCCGCTTTCCCCGACCCGACGTCTGTTGAGTTTTGTTGTCCGCTATCGCGGACGCTATGTCCTCGGACTCGGATGCGTGTTGTCCACGGCCGCGGTCACCCTCCTGGGACCCTGGATCCTCCGCCTTGCCGTCGACGACCTGCAGCAAAGCGTCACCCGCGCGAAGCTGCTGTACTACGCCGGGCTGATCATCGCCGCCACCGCCGCCGGCGGCGTGAGCCGCTTTCTTCTCCGCCGAATCATGATCGGCGCGTCGCGCGACATCGAGTTCGATGTGCGAAACGCATTCTTCTCACATTTGCAACGCATGCCACTCTCGTACTACCACGCGCATCGCACCGGCGACCTGATGTCGCGTGCCACCAACGATCTGAGCGCGATCCGCATGATGGTCGGACCGGCCGTGATGTACACCACGAGCACCGCGTTCACCTTCGTCGTCGCGCTTTCGGCGATGTTCGCGCTCAACCCGCGCCTTACGCTGGTGGCGCTGCTGCCGCTGCCGGTGGTGACCCTGGTCGCGCGCTATTCGGGCCGGGCCATTCACGATCGATTCGAGAGCATCCAGCAGCAGCTCTCCGATCTGAGCGCGGTCACACAGGAGGCGCTCGCCGGCGTCCGAGTGATTCGCGCCTACGGTCAAGAAGCGCATGAGCTCGAGCGCTTCCGCCGCGCCAACGAGCAATACGTCGAACGCAACCGCGCGCTGATCCGGCTCCAGGGGTTCTTCTATCCGAGCATGGGGCTCCTCATGGGAATCTCCGAGCTGCTCGTTCTGTGGCTCGGCGCCCGCGACGTGATGACCGGGCGCATGACCGTGGGCGATCTGGTGGCGTTCAACGCCTACCTGCTGATGCTGGCGTGGCCGATGATCGCGTTCGGCTGGGTGACGAACCTGCTGCAGCGCGGCCGTGCCTCCTGGAATCGCATGCTCGAGGTGATGGACACGGCGCCGGCCATTGCCGACTCGGCCACCACGCGCCACGACGTGACCACGGAGATGCTCACCGGAGCCATCGACGTGCGGCATCTCACGTTTGGTTATGCTGAGCGGCCGGTGCTCGACGACATCAGCGTCTCGATTCCGGCGGGGACCACGGTTGCGATCGTTGGCCGCACCGGGTCGGGCAAGTCCACGCTGCTCTCGCTGCTCGCGCGGCTGCATGATCCTCCGCGCGGGACCATCTTCTTCGACGGGTTCGACATCCGCGATCTGTCGCTGGCCACCGTCCGCGGCGCGATCGGGTTCGTGCCACAGGAGCCGTTTCTGTTCTCGGACACCGTGGCGGCCAACGTCGCGTTCGGCGCCGGTCACGCCGGCCAATACGACGTCGAGAGCCCGGCGGCGGTGGCGCGCCTCGACAAGGACGTCGCGGCTTTTCCCGACAAATACGAGACGCGGATTGGCGAGCGCGGCATCACGCTCTCCGGCGGGCAAAAGCAGCGCACGGCGATTGCGCGGGCGCTCTTCGTGAATCCCAGGATTCTCGTCCTGGACGACGCGCTGTCGGCGGTGGATACGCACACCGAGGAGGAGATTCTGTCGAAGCTGCGAGAAGTGACGCGCGAGCGGACGTCGATCATCGTGTCGCATCGCATCTCGACGGTGCGTGATGCCGACTTGATCCTCGTTCTCGATCGCGGCCGCATCGTCGAGCGCGGGCGGCACGAGGAGCTGGTCGCGCAAGGAGGGCTCTACGCGGATCTGCATCGGCAGCAGCTATTGGAAGAGGAGCTCGCTGCTTCCGAGTGACTCGCCACATTAGTGCCTATCGGTGCCTATCGGTGCCTATCGGTGCCTAAGGTGCTTGGGGTGCCTGGCGTGCGAAGTGTTTGAGTGCTGCGCCAGGCTGCTTACGTGCTGGATGGCTGAAACCTAAAACCTAAAACCTAAAACCTGAAACCTGAAACCCGATACCTGTGGAAGACGAAGTCCTAGGCAAAGCGTACGACGCGCGGTTGATGCGGCGGCTGCTGGTGTATCTGCGGCCTCACTGGCGCGCCGTGCTGGTGGCGCTGGCGTCGATTGTGGCGAGCGCCGTCCTGCAGCTGCTGCCGCCCTGGCTCACCCGCCAGGTGATCGACGTTTCTATTCCCAACCGCGACTTCGACGGCGTGCGGCTCCTGGCGCTGATCTATGCCGCCTCGCTCATCGGCGAATTTGCGTTCGAGTTCGTGCAGACCTGGACGCTGCAGATGACCGGACAGCGCATCATGTTCGACCTGCGGATGCAGATCTACGAGCATCTGCAGCGGCTCGACGTGCGCTTTTACGACCGCAACCCGGTCGGACGGCTGATGACGCGGGTGACGACCGACGTCGACGCGCTCAACGAGCTGTTCACGTCGGGCGTCGTCTCGGTGTTTGGTGACGTGTTCACGCTGGTGGGCATCATGGTCACGCTGGTCGTGCTCGACTGGCGGCTCGCGCTGATCGCGTTCTCGGTGCTGCCGCTCATCGCCCTGATCACTCAGTGGTTCCGGGTGAATGTGCGGCAGACCTACCGAGAGGTGCGCAAGTGGATCGCGCGCATCAACGCGTTTCTGCAGGAGAACATCACCGGCACCTCCACCGTGCAGCTGTTCCGGCGCGAGGCGCGCAACCTCGAGGAGTTCCGCGCGATCAACGACGAGCATCGGCAAGCGAACATCCGATCGATCTTCTACTACGCCGTGTTCTATCCGGCGATCGAGCTGGTGAGCGCGCTGGCCACCGGCCTGCTTCTCTGGTTTGGCGGCGCGCGGGTGCTCGAGGGCACACTGACCCTGGGCACGCTGGTGGCGTTCATTCAGTACGCGCAGCGCTTCTTCCGGCCGATCTCCGATCTCTCGGAGAAGTTCAACATTCTCCAGGCGGCAATGGCATCGTCCGAGCGGATCTTCGGTTTGCTGGACACGCCGGTGGAGATCGGAGCAGGTGGGGCCGCTAAGGCTGGCGGGGCTGGGCTCAACCCGGCGATTGCGTTCGAGAACGTCTGGTTCGCTTACAACGACGCCGACTTCGTGCTTCGCGACGTCTCGTTCGTGGTCGCTCCGGGCGAACGCATTGGCATCGTCGGCGCGACCGGCGCCGGCAAGACGACGATCCTCAACCTGCTGCTGCGTTTCTACGACGTGACGCGCGGCCGCATCACGCTCGACGGCAGGGACCTGCGCGAGCTGCCGCTCGACGAGGTCCGCGCGGCGTTCGGTCTCGTGCTGCAGGACGTGCATCTCTTCTCGGGCACGATCGCGAGCAACGTTCGCCTCGGCCACGAACGGATCTCGGACGACGAGGTGCGGCGTGTGCTCGAGGCTGTGCACGCCGATCGCTTCGTCAACGCCATCGGCGGCATCGACGCGCCGGTGGTCGAACGCGGCGCGACGCTGTCGGTGGGGCAGAAACAGCTGCTCTCCTTCGCGCGGGCCCTGGCGTTCAATCCGCGCGTGCTCATCCTCGACGAAGCGACGTCGAGCGTCGATACCGAGACGGAGCTGCTCATTCGTGACGCGCTGCGCGTCCTGATGAAGGGGCGATCGACGATTGCCATCGCGCATCGCCTCTCGACCATCCAGGACATGGACCGCATCCTGGTTTTCCACAAGGGCAAGCTGCGCGAAGCCGGTACGCACCAGGAGCTACTGGCCGAGAAGGGCATTTATCGGAAGTTGTACGAGCTGCAGTACGCGACGGGATCGCGGAGCTAAACCTCCGCGCTTGGGACTCCGCCGTTGGATTTGCACAAGCCGTACGCAGCGCGGGCCTTCAGGTCCGCGACGAGCTACGGCTGCGGCGGTGTCGCTGGCGCGGGCGTCAAGACGCCCGCGGGATCGATCGCTTTCGCCGGCACGGGCGTGTCGGCCTTCGCGCGCTCGCGCTTGTGGAACATCGCGTCCACCGCCGCCGGCTCGCTGTTCTGCGGATTCCAGCCGAGCCGCAGCACATTGACGTGCACGGGACGCCGCCCGAACTTTAGCGCCTCGTTGCAGCTCCAGGTGTACAGATCCAGCGCGCGTCCCTGCACCGCCGGTCCGGTGTCCATGATCGTGTAAATGCCGTCGTAGCGCTGGTCCGGCGCATCGACTCTTACGACGCTTCCACCGGCAGCAGCGCCGGATCGGCGGCGGCGACGCCGCTCCGCACGATCACGCCCGACGTCGTCGTCTCGCCTTTACAGTAGGCGGTGGCGGTGAAGTTCAGCGACATTCCCACCGCGGGCTGCCCCGTGGCCTCGGCCGCCGACGCCGGCCGGAGCGAGTAGCGGGAATCACGAATCGTGGTCTCGTATACGAAGACGAAGCCGACGGCGGCGCCGAGCGTCGCCACGACCTTGCGCACGAACGAGGTTGAGATGAACATGGCAGTTACCAGTGCTCAAACCCGCCGGGTAATGGTTCTCTCCGGCTCTGATGCACGACGACGAGGTCGCCACGCTTCGCTGTCAACACGCCGATCCGAGTCAGCGCCGGCTGCGCCACGCGCTGTCTTGCATGCCGCAAACGGCCCCGCCACGAGGGCGGTACTGCAATCAGCAGCTCGTAGTCGTCGCCGCCAGCGAGCGCCCTGGCTGTGACGTCTTCTCCACGCGACGCCCACCAGCGGCGAGCGTCGTCGTCGATCGGCAAGAGGCTGGCGACGATCTCGGCGCCACAGCCACTTGCTTCGGCGAGCTGACGGACGCCATCGGCAAGTCCGTCGCTCAAATCCATCGCCGCTCGCGCCGCCCTGGCCTGCGCGATCGCCCGGCCGAGCCTGACGCGCGGCTCGGGCCGACGGTAATGCGACACGCACGAAGAGCCACTTTCGACCTCGCGCGAACCGGCGGCGTGCATCCTGAGAATTTCAAGCCCGGCCGCGCCGCGTCCGATCGTGTGACTGACGTAAAGCTCGTCGCCCGGCCGGCCGCCGTCTCTCGCCAATACACGGCGGGGTAAAACTGTCCCTACTGCCGTGACGTCTACGACGAGCGGACCTGGGCTCCGCGTCAGATTCCCGCCCACGACCGCGACACTTTCCGCGCTCCCTGCCGCCACTAGCCCGTCTATGAGCGCCTCGACGTCTTCAACGAGCGTGCCGTCGGGCAGGGCGAGTGATAGCAGCGCCCAGGCCGGCCTCGCGCCCATCGCTGCCAAATCACTGAGGTTTACGACCATCGCCTTGTAGCCGATGTCCGTCGCGCTCGAAAACCGCCGATCGAAGTGGACGCCTTCGACCAGCGCGTCCGCCGTCAACACCGTTTGCGCGTTTCGCGGGGTCGTCACGACCGCCGCGTCGTCGCCGATCCCGATCACCACCCGGAGGTCAGGGCGCGGCAATCGGGCCCGGATACGCGCCAGAAGCGCGCGCTCGCCCAACTCGGAAACGGTCATTCGTCAGCCGTGATCAGTGCCGTCCGGGGGGGTGGACGTCGCAGGCGCCGCGAGGGATCGAGCGTCGGCGTCGAGGCCGCGCTCGTGCACACCTGCGCACTTGAGCACTCGGGCACCGCACCGCACGAGTCGCACCCGCGTACCCAGAGCACCTAAGCACCTGGATCTAAAGATTCCTGCTCCGCCGTGTGGGGAGGTCTGCTGAACCTGCATTAGCAGGTGGAGCCGCTGTAAGAGCCACGCTTCAGGCTTCCTCTCCGCGGAGGCATGCACACCACGCAGCTGTCGCAACTCTCTTGGGTTTTAACGTTGGCTCAGACAAGCCTCCTGAAAACCATCACGAGCAGAGCAGGAGCTTGGATCTTAGGGGGTCGCGGCGGATGGGTCAAGCCGCGCGACCGACAGTCGAACAAGGGGCGAAGCCATGATGAACACCGAGTGGAAAAGCCGATCAAATCAAACGCAATCGGTCAAGGACTATTTTTGTTGAAGGTCGCCGGCGGCCCGCCGGAGGTCCTGTTCGTCGGCCAATTGGAGGGCCTGATCGACGATCCGCTCGAGCGCCTCGGCGCGGCTGGTGAGCGAAGCGGTTTCGTCCGACCGCTGGTCCCGGGCCCGAAAGTACTCGTCGGCGATATTGAGGGCGGTCAGGATTGCGAGGCCGACGCTGTCGCTGGAGGGCGACGCCTCGGCCCCCGCGCGCATCTTCCGATCGACGAAGGCGGCAAGGTCCTGTACGTACCGCGGCTCCAGCGTGGTCCGGATGGGATATCTCTGACCGTGGACCTCAATGTGGACGACGCGAGGTTCGCTCATATCGTCGGGCGTGTCAGTGCGCCTGGTGCATCTCGTGCCCCGGGTTCGCCGCGTGCAGCCATAGCGCCAGGTGTGTCGGGTGCAGTGCGGTTGCTCCCGTTACAGGTTCAGCGAGTCGAGTTGCTTCAGCATCTCGGCCACCCGCGTACGGATCTGGTCTCGCTCGTCGCGCATCGTGTTGAGCTCGGTGGCCGCGCCCTCGGCGTCGTTGAGGCGTCCGCGCAGCGCGTCCAGCTCGCGCTGCAGCCGTGCGTTCTCCTCAACAACCCGCGTCTGTTCGCCGCGCAGCCGGCCGATGACGCTGACGAGCATCTTGACCTTCTCTTCCAGTCGATCGATGGGTTCCAACGCGGCGGTGCGTCGCCGCGGCTTTCGTGGTTGTGGGCCATGCGTAATCTCGAATCTACCGTTGAATTGCGCCCAATTCCTTGCCGAGCGCCGCGACGATGGCGGCCATCGCGTGGTGCACCTCGGCGTCGGTGAGCGTCCGGTCGGCGGCGCGAAACGTCAGCCGTAGCGACAGGCTCACCTTGCCCTCGGCAATCCCCTTACCCTGATACCGGTCGAACTCGCGGATGTCGGCGAGCGCCGCCGGTGCAATAGTGCGAATGGTGCCACGAACAGTCTCGGCCGACAAGGAGTCGTCCACAAGAATCGACACGTCGCGCACGACGGACGGATGACGCGGCGGCGGTTGTGCGAAGCGCGTCTCGCGCAAAGCGCGCGCGGTGATCGCGTCGAGATCGAACTCGGGCCACGTAGACGGCGTCGGCGCCCGGCAGATCGCGCGCGTCGGCCACAGTCGGAATCGAGCAGGCCGAGCACACCCACGATCGTGCCCGTCGAGGGTCACCTCGGCCGCACGCCCAGCCGTCAGATAGGGCCGCGAAGCGACGGCAAACGTGAACGGCGCCTCCATTACGGCGCCAAGCTGCTCGGCGACGCCCTTGACATCGAAGAAATCGACATCGCGCTGGTTGCCGCTCCAGTGCTCCGGCGTTGCGAGCCCGGTCCACGCCAGGGCGGCGGCGCGCGTCTCGCCCTGCCGGGAGAAGCGCGTGCCGACCTCGAAGAGCCGGACGTCGCGCCGGCCATGCCGTCGGTTGTGACTCACGCCATCGACCAGGCCCGGCAGCAGGCTCGGACGCAGCACCGCGAACTTTTCCGACAACGGATTCGCCAGCTACGACGCCTGCACCATCCGTCTGGAACGGAGCAGAGGCGGCCGCCTCGAGAAACGCAAACGTGATCGCTTCACTGAACCCCATCGCGAGCAGGGCTCGCCGCACCCGGTTGTCACGGCCGATGCGCGGATCGGGCGGCGGCGGCGGCTGTTCAACGGCAGGGAAGGTCGTGGGCAGATGCTCGAAGCCGTGGTGCCGCCCCACTTCCTCGACGAGATCCACCGGGCGATGCACATCCACGCGCCAGCCGGGCACCGTGACCCGCCAGGTGCTGCCGATGTCGCCGACCGGATGCGCGGCATCCGGCATGGCCGCATGCCAGCTGCCCAGCGTTTGCACTTCGAAGCCGAGGGAGCGCAGGATGCGCACCACCTCGGGATTCGGCACGTCCATGCCCAGAAGGCCGCGGACCAATACTGCGTCGAGTGTGATCTGGCGCGGCTCATACGGGCGCGGGTAGATGTCGATAATTGGCCCGCTCGACTTGCCGACGCCCGTGAGCTCGAGCAGCGTCAGCGCCCGCCGCATCGCGTGAGCGGCCGCGGTGATGTCGGCGCCGCGCTCGAATCGGTACGATGCTTCAGTCCGCAGGCCGAGCCGCTTGGCCGTCGAGCGCACCGACTGCGGGTTGAACCAGGCGCTCTCGAGCACGATCTCGCGCGTCGTCTCCGACGACTTCCGAGTCCGCGCCGCCCATCACGCCGCCGATCGCCGATGCGCGTTCGGCGTCGGCGATCACGAGCATGTCGGGCGCGAGCGTTCGCGCCTTTCCGTCGAGTGTGGTGAGCGTCTCTCCGGCGCGGGCCCGCCTAACGACGATGGCCGGACCGGCGAGGCGCGCCCGATCGAAGGCATGCATCGGGTGGCCCATCTCGAGGAGCACGTAATTGGTGACGTCGACAACGTTGCTGATCGGACGGACCCCGCAGGCGGCGAGACGCGCCTGCATCCAGGCGGGCGAAGGTCCGATCGTCACGTCGGCGATGGCGGCGGCGTAACGACCGCAGAGATCCGGGTCCTCGATCGTCACCGGAAGAGTGGCGCCCTCCGAGCGTCGCCCCTCGAGGTGCGCCGCAACCGGCGGTGGCCGCAGCTCGCCGAGGTTGTAGACCGTGGCGATCTCGCGCGCGATGCCGACCATCGACAGGCAATCGGGGCGGTTCGAGGTCACGTCGAAGTCGATCACGGCGTCGGGGCCCGTGTGCGTGCTCCACGGCGGCAGCGCCCCGCCCTCGAACGGTTCGATCCCTTCGAGCGCGAGGCCGCGCATCGACATCCGCTCGCCGATCTCCTCGGCCGTCCCGGGCACGTCCGCGAAGTCGCGAATCCAGGAGAGGAGAACCTTCACAGGCCGAACTGCTCCAAGAAGCGCAGGTCGTTTTCGTAGAAGAGACGGATGTCGTCCACGTCCCACTTGAGGAGCGCGGGACGCTCGATGCCCATGCCGAAGGCGAAGCCAGTCACGCGATCGGGGTCGTAGCCGACGTGCTCGAACACGGCGGGATGCACCATGCCGCTGCCGAGGATCTCGAGCCAGCCAGTGCGCTTGCAGATCGCGCAGCCGGCGCCCTTGCAGCGGATGCAGCGGATGTCCACCTCCGCGCTCGGCTCGGTGTAGGGAAAAAAACTCGGTCGGAAGCGCACGCCGGTGCCTTCGCCGAAGAGTGCGGCGGCCATCGATGTGAGCGTGCCCTTCAAGTCGGCGAGCGTAATGTTGGCACCGACGACGAGTCCCTCGACCTGGTGGAACATCGGCGTGTGCGTCGAGATCGAGGTTGTCGCGGCGGTACACCGGTCCCACCGCGATCAGCCGTACCGGCGGATCGTGGCGCTCCATGTGCCGAATCTGCATCGCCGATGTGTGGGTGCGCAGCAGCGTCAGCGGCTGCGGCGGACGCACACGCCCATGCTGGGCCGAGGCCGCGTCGGTTTCCGGCGGCGAGAGCGGCTCCGCGAGATACAGCGTGTCCTGCATGTCGCGCGCCGGATGCTCCACCGGCATGTTGAGCGCTTCGAAGTTGTGGTAGTCGTCCTCGATCTCCGGCCCTTCGAGCACCTGGTATCCGAGGCGTGTGAAGATCTCCTGCACTTGCTCGCGCAGCAGGCTGAGCGGATGGCGATGCCCGAGCACCGGCGCGCGGCCGGGCAGCGTGACGTCCACGGCGCCGGCGGGGCGCCGCGTCGCGGCGAGCGCCGTCTCGCGCTCGGCGACGGCGGACTCGACGGCCTTCTTGAGCTCGTTGGCGAGCCGTCCCAGCGTCCGCTTCGCGTCGGGCGACGCCTTGGCAAGGCCCTCCATGTAGGCAGCGACCCAGCTCCCTTTGCGTCCGACCCACCGCGTGCGCAGCGACTGCAGGTCCGCGTCCGAGCGCACCGCGGCCAATTCGTCCTGAAAGACGAGGAGGGCGCGATCGGGAGCGATTGAGGTATCGATCGGAGTCATGACCCTCGGCGCGGCGGGCGCGATGGCCCCGCGTGCATCGACGCGAGGCCGGCCGGCTACTTGGTTCGGTGCGTGGGGAGCGGTCGCTTCGACCGGCCCGATGGGATCAGGCCGCGGGAGTCGCGGCCTTGGCCTGTTCGACCAGGCTCGCAAAAGCCTCCGGCTCGCGCGCGGCGAGCTCGGCGAGGCTCTTGCGATCGAGCGTGATGCCCGCCGCTTTCAGGCCGCGCATGAACACGCTGTACGACATGCCGTGCTCGCGCGTAGCCGCGTTGATGCGGACGATCCACAGGCTGCGGTAGTCACGCTTCTTCTGCTTGCGCCCCGCATAGGCATAGACGCCGGCCTTTTCGGCCGACTCTTTCATGAACTTGTAAAGCTTGCTCTTGCCCTGAAAGTAGCCCTTGGTGAGGCGGGAGAGCTTCTGACGCTTGGCACGACGGACGGTTCCACGCTTGACGCGAGGCATGACACTCCTTGTCGGTGATCAGGGGCCACTGTTGTGGACTTGGTCGCGCGAACGTTCGCGCGGTGTTGTGTCGAGGGCGGAAAAGCCCTGATCGCCTGACCATCGACACGGGAGGTTGTAGGTTTCAGGTTGTAGGTTTTAGGAAACGCTAATACCTAACCCCGAACCCTACCTGAAACCTTCCTACAACCTACAACCTAATCCCTCAATTCACTTGAGTTGACGATCGCTCCACCGAACCACCTCGACGATCGTGGCCGGAAAGCGACATCTTTCGAACCGCGAGACGCCGTTGGCGCCGTCTACTCAAGTGACTTCCGGGACTAGAACCTTCAGGTTACGAGTACGGCAGCATCCTCTCCAGCTTCGCCTGCTCCGCATCGGAGACGACGACCGCCTTACGCAGGCGGCGCTTCCGCTTGGTGGTCTTGCTCGTGAGGATGTGGCGCTTGAACGCCGAGCCGCGCTTGAATTTGCCAGTCGCGGTCTTCTTGAACCGCTTGGCGGCGCCGCGATGCGATTTCAGTTTCAACCCTGCCATGATTTGCTGCCTCGCTACGAACGTTCCGGTTCGCCTGCCGCTGCTGTGACCGGCTTTGCCACCGGCGCCGGCTTTGTTTGTTTCGCGCCGCGCTTCGCCGTCAGGATGGTGTGCATCTGGTTGCCCTCCATCCGCGGGTTCGTCTCCGGCGTCGCCACCT
Source organism: uncultured Acidobacteriota bacterium (assembly GCA_963807105.1). Classification (GTDB taxonomy): domain Bacteria; phylum Acidobacteriota; class Vicinamibacteria; order Vicinamibacterales; family UBA2999; genus DASPWV01. Next base: position 61,413 of record CAWEAM010000011.1, read on the forward strand.
CCGACAGGTCCCCGATCAGGCGCATCAGGATCTTGTGCCCGATCTCCGGATGTGCCATCTCGCGGCCACGGAAGAAGATCGTCGCCTTGACCTTGTCGCCTTCCTCGATGAACCGCTGGATGTGGTTCTTCTTGAACTGGTAATCGTGTTCGTCCACCTTCGGCCGGAACTTGATTTCCTTGACCTCGACGACGTGCTGATGCCGCTTGGCTTCGCGCGCGCGCTTCTGCTCCTGGTACTGGTACTTGCCGTAATCCATGATGCGGCAGACCGGCGGCACGGCCGTGGGCGAGATCTCCACGAGATCCAGCCCCTTCTGCCTGGCGATCGCGAGGGCCTGCGGCGGCGGCATGATGCCGAGCTGCTGGCCAGTGTCGTCGATTACGCGGATTTCACGGACGCGGATGCGCTCGTTGATGCGAAGCCGGTCGTCACGACGGCCGGGACGAGAACGATCGAATGCGATAGTGGACCTCCAGAGCGGACGTTCGACACGCGCGCCTCTCGACGCAAACCCTTAGGATAGCGTCTTTTCCTCGACCTCGGCAAGCGCTCCCTCCAGGAAGGCGTCGAAGGGACGGGCGCCCAGGTCTCCCCGGGCGCGGCTCCGGACCGCTACCGTGCTGTCGGCCGCCTCGCGGTCGCCCACGATGAGCATATAGGGCACCTTTTGCAGCTGTGCCTCACGGATCTTGTAGTTGATCTTCTCCTGACGCTCGTCGATTTCCGCCCGCAGCCCCTCGGACGTGAGCCGCGACACCACTGAGCGCGCGTATTCGATGTGGCGGTCCGCAATCGGCAGCACCGCCACCTGCACCGGCGCCAGCCACAACGGAAACGCGCCGGCGAAATGCTCGATCAGGATGGCGATGAAGCGCTCGATACTGCCGAAAATTGCCCGGTGGATGACCACCGGGCGATGCTCTGCGTTGTCGGCGCCCGTGTATTTCAGGTCGAAGCGCTGCGGCATCATGTAATCGAGCTGAATCGTGGCGCACTGCCATTTGCGGCCGAGCGCGTCGGTGATGTCGAAGTCGATTTTCGGGCCGTAAAAGGCGCCGTCCCCTTCGTTGAGCGTATACGGCTGGCCGGACCGCGCCAGCCCCTGCTTGAGCGCGGCTTCGGCGTGATCCCAGGTCGCAATCTCGCCGAGAAACTTCTCCGGCCGGGTCGAGAGCTTCGCCGTGTATTCGAGGCCGAAGTCCTTGTAGACCCGTTGAATCAGCCCCAGCAGCGCCTCGACCTCCGACGCAATCTGCTCCTCCGTCACGAAGCAGTGCCCATCGTCCTGCGAGAACTGGCGCACCCGCATCAGGCCCGAGAGGACGCCTGACGCCTCGTTGCGGTGGAGGGGCGTCTGCTCGTGGAAGCGGAGCGGCAGGTCCTTGTAGCTGCGCATCTCGCTGGCGAAGAGCAGAAAGTGGCCCGGGCAGTTCATCGGCTTGAGACCCATGGCCTCGTTGTCGGCCGACTTCACGAGGAACATGTTGTCCCGGTAGTAGTCCCAGTGGCCGGACGTCTCCCAGAGCGCCTTGTTGAAGACGATCGGCGCCTTGACCTCGACGTAGCCGGCGGGGAACAACCGTCCGCGCATGTAGTCGGCGAGCGTGTTGTAAAGCGTCGTCCCCTTGGCCAGCCAGAAGGCGGCGCCCGGCGCCCACGGATGAAAGGTGAAGAGTCCCAGCTCGCGACCGACCTTGCGGTGGTCGCGCTTCTTCGCTTCCTCGATCCGCGTGAGATGCTCGTCGAGCTCCTTCTGCGAGAAGAACGCCGTGCCGTAGATCCGCTGCATCGGCGCGTTCTTGGCGTCGCCCTTCCAGTAGGCGTTGGACGTGGAGAGCAGCTTGAAGGCCTTGAGCTTGCCCGTGGACGGAACGTGCGGGCCGACACAGAAGTCCACGAACGTGTCGCGGTCCTTGATCGTGTAGCAGGAGACCTGCGGCTGTCCTTCCGTCTTTTCCCGGATCAACTGCACCTTGAGCGGCTCGCTGCGTTTCGTGAAGAAGTCGATCGCCTCCTCGCGCGGCCACATCTGCCGCTCGTAGGGCAGGTCCTGCGACGCCAGCTCGCGCATCTTCGCCTCGATCCGCTCGAGATCCTCGGGCACGAACGGCCGATCGACGATGAAGTCGTAGAAGAAGCCTTCGTCGATCGCCGGACCGATGCCGCACTGCGCGTGGGGGAAGAGCGCCGTGACCGCCGCCGCCATCAGGTGGGCCGTCGAGTGGCGATAGAGATCGAGCGCCTCCGGGCTTTTAGCGGTGACAATCTGCACGCGCGCGTCGAGATCGAGCGGGTAGCTGAGATCGACGAGGCGGTCGTCCACTTTCGCCGCGAACGCGGCGTCGGCGAGGCGAGGTGAGATGTCCTGCGCCACCGACCGAGCCGGCGTGCCGGGCGGGACCTGGCGCGTCGAGCCGTCAGGAAGCGTGATGGTGATCATTGGACCAGGAGCAAGAACTAAGAACCAAGAACCAAGAACAGAACACGAGACCAGGCGCGTCGCGCCGGGCGCGATGCGGAATTCCCGTGTTCCTTCGCCCTGTTCTTCGGTTCGTTGTTCTTGGTTCTTCGTTCGACTTGGTAGGCGCGGGTGGACTCGAACCACTGACCTCCTCCGTGTCAGGGAGGCGCTCTAACCAACTGAGCTACGCGCCTTCTGGTGCGCTCGTTCGCGCAAAGGGCGAAGGGAAAGTATAGCAGTTCCACTGCGATTTGAGATTTGGAGGCTTGGAGAGGTGGAGATTTGCGATTTGGAGATTTGGCGATTTGCGGTTTGGAGATTTTGCCGGTGGCCCCCCTGCGCTCAGCGACACCGAACGCACGACCCGATCGACGATGACCGTTCGTGGGAACCGCCGCCCGGCGCTGGATCGGACCAGCGCCGAACTCCGTTGTGGACCTACGTCACGAACGAACGTTGCGAACCATCGTTCGTCTCGAACGTGCAGTGGCGAATCGCCGTCCGCCTAATTCACCGCGGTCTTGAGAGCTTTACCGGCGATGAAGCGAACCGCCTTTCGCTTGGGGATCTTGATCTCGGCGCCTGTCTGCGGGTTGCGGGCGACGCGCGCTTTGCGGTTGGACGTTCGGAACGTGCCGAATCCGACGAAGGTCACCGAATCGCCTTTCTTGAGCGCCTTGGTGATGCCGTCGAACACCGCGTCGACGGCTTGGGCCGCCGCGCTCTTGGTGCCGCCAATGTCTTTCGCAACCTTCGCGATGAGCTCCTGCTTGTTCATTCCGTGACCTCCTGCGCGTTATACGCTTCGGCGTACGAGCAGTCAAGAGTCGATCGGAATGAGCGAGAAGCGCTGAGGCGTGACAGGTTCTCTGACGCAACGCCGGTCGTGCGACCGGCGGCCGCTACTTCTTCGTCAACTGCTCGAGCGCCTTGTCGAGCGTCGCATCGCCGGCCGGCACCGGATCGCCGAACTCGATCGTCGGTTGTTCGACCGCAACGTCGGGCGTCAGGCCCTTCTCGTTGATCACCGCTTCGCTCGGCGTGAGGTAAAGAAGGTGGGTCAGGATCAATCCGCTGCCGTCGGGCAACCGGACGAAGCGCTGGCGCGCTGCGCGGCCGAGCGTGCGTTCGCCAACGAGCGACGCGCGCTTGTTTCCGGACAGTGCGGCGGCAAAGAGCTCCGCTGCGCCCGAGGTGCCATTGTCGACAACCAGTGCAACCGGAAGGGCGATGCTGCCGTCGCCCGGCGAAGCGGCAATCGGCTCCTTCGTCTTGCCGCGCTCCTGACGGAACGCCAGCGTTCCCGACCGCACGAACAGACGCGCCGCCGCGAGACCGGCTTCGACGTCGCCGAACGCCGTCGCTCGAAGGTCGATCGCGAGCGAGGCCGCGCCCGCCTTGGTCAGCGCGCCCACGTCGCTGCGGATTTGATCCACCGTCGCTTTGCCGAACTCGGGAATCCGGATGTAACCGACGCCCGGTTGCGCGATGCGGCTCTTGACCGTCACGGCGCCAAGCTCTTCGCGCACGAGCTCGATCACATGCGGCTCGGCTGCGTTGCCGCGCAGGACCGTGAGCGTGACCTTCGTGCCTGGCTTGCCGTTGAGCGCCCGCACACCTTCGTACACGGTTGTGTCGCGCGTGGATTGCCCGTTGATGGCGCGGATATAGTCCCCCGGCTGCAAACCAGCTCTCGCGGCAGGTGAGCCGTCGCGGGCGGCAATCACCCGCAGGTAATACTGACGCGTGATCTCGAGCCCGGTGTTCCCGGTTGGCAGCGGAAGGTTTTTCTCGTAGGTCTTGGCTTGCGTGACGTCCAGATACGCGCTGTCGGGATCGAGCCCGTCGGCAAGGCCGTGCATCGCGCCGTTCATCACCTTGTTGGGATCGATCTCCTCGACATAGTGATTCATCACCAGCGTGACGACGTCCTCGAAGATCCGCAGGTAGTTGTACGTTTCCTCGCGCGCCATCGCCTTGCCCATGAACCCGCCGACGACGGCAAAGACGATGATCGGAACCGAGACGACGAGGACGAGCAGACGGCCGCGGAACTTCATCGTTGACTCCTGAGCCATTGTACGGGATCAACCGGCCGGCCGTCGATTCGGAGCTCGAAATAGGCGGCCGGCACGCCGTCCGGCGTGCGTCCAGCGCGGCCGATTTCCTGATTCCGTCCCACGCGGCTGCCGTTGGTCACACCCACCTGGCTCAAGTGGCCGTACAGCGTGAACGCGTTCGACCCGTGATCCACGATGACGAGCGTACCAAAGCCGCGAAACGGCGCGGCGTAGGCGACCGTGCCGTCGTGGACGGCGCGCACCGGTGAGCCTTCCGGCGTTGCGATCTCGATCCCGTTTCTCGCCACCGTACTGCCAAACCGATCGGCGGTGCTCCGGCCGAATCGCGAAAGGATGCGGCCCTCGGCCGGCCACTCGAGCCGCCCGCGGAACGGCGCGATCGGCAGTAGCGCGGCAGTGTCCGGCAGCGTCGCGAGCGAGCGCTGCAGTTCCTCCTGCGCCATCTGCAGCTCGCCCATGTAGCGTGCGGCGACGTCGCGGCGCCGATCGAGCTCGTCGAGGCGTTGATGGTGCGCCGCAACCGCCCGATCGAGCGCCAGCCGCGCGGCCACCGCCGCGCCGCGCGCCACATCGAGCTGCGCGCGCTGCTTCTGCAGTTCGGCCAGCGCCTCGCGCTGCTGCCGCACCGTGGCGAGATGGTGTTCGAGGCGCATTTGATCGTTGCGCGCAACGGCGGCGACGCCGCGGGTCACGCGCCCGGCCGACTTGAGGTCGCCGGCCGACAGCAGCATCTGCACATAGCCGGAGCGGCCGCGCTTGTAGAGCGCGACCAGATGATCGCGGACCCACGGTGTTTCGGCGGCGCGCTCGGCTTCGAGCGCGGCAATGCGCGTGCTGCTCTCGGCGACTTGCTGTTCGACGCTCGCGAGCTCCGCGTCGGCCTTCTTCACCTGTTCGCTGCGAATCTGCCGCTCCACCTCCAGGCGACGGAGCTCGTTGAGGAGCGTGGACGACTGTGCCGCCGCGGCGTCGGCTTCCTTCTGCAGCTCGCGGATCCGCGCCTCGGCCTCGCGCGCGAGCTGCTTCGGATCGGTTTGCGCGGCAAGCGTGCCGCCGATCAGGACGATCGCGAGCGCTGCCGCGACTGAAGCCACCCGGCTCATGCAACGAGCAGAGTAACATCGAGTGCCGGATCAATTGCATGAAAGAGCCCTACGCGAGAGCCGCAGTCGCCGCGGTGAGCGCATTGACGCTGCTGGTGGCGCGAGCGGAGGCCAGCGTCGCGCCACGATGGGCCGATGTGCAAATGGCGACCTTCGCCAGTGTCATCGTGACCGGCCGCGTGATTGACATCCGTGCCGGTCGTGATCCGCGCGTGCACGCGATTTACACCTACGTCACCCTCGACGTCGACCGCGTACTCAAGGGTCCGATCGTCGAGCGCCAGATCGTCGTCAAGCAGCTGGGCGGCGTGCTGGCGGCGCGTGGCCTGGCCGTTGCCGGTCAAGCCACCTTCGAGGTAGGCGCGGACGTGCTCCTCTTCCTCGCGGTCCGGCCGCGCGATCGAACGCTCTACACCGAGGCGCTGTGGCAAGGTAAGTTCACGATTGACGCCGCGGACGACCGAGTGATCGCCTCACGGCGCGATCACGGGACGTTGGGCCGCACCCGGTGGCGCCTCGATACCGTTGCCGCGCTGGCGCATGCTTCAGGAGAGGCTCGCGGCGATGCTCCCGTGATCGAGACCCGGCCATGGGAGCGCGAGGCCGCGGGCCCGTCGTATGCGCTACTCGGCCCGTTCCGCTACGACTTCTCGCCGGCCATCGACGTGCAGGCCAACGGCTATCCTCAACTCGCCAGCCGCGGAATTCCGGAGATTGTGGCCGCCGCCAGCCGCTGGAACTCCGCAGGAGGATCGTTCGCGTTCCGCGCCGGCAGTCTCGATGGCACGGCGCGCTGTTACCTGGAGGAGCTTTTCAACAGCCGGGTCACGATCTCGTTCAACGATCCGTGCGGTGAGATGGCGGACAACAGCGGCACGCTCGCGATCGGCGGCTCGTACTTCGACAACTCGACGACCACCGGCACGACGGTGAACGGGCAGTATTTCTTCCGCGCCACCGAAGGGTTCATCGTCAGCAACAACGATGCGCTTGCGTCGATGCTGCTCGTATCCCCAAACTGCTTTTTCGATTTGCACCTGCACGAACTGGGTCATGTCCTGGGCCTCGGGCACTCAACCGATCCCAACGCGATCATGTATCCGACCGCCCGCAACACCTGCATGATCGCGCCGCACGATCTGGGCGTCGACGACATCGAGGGCCTTCAGTTCATTTACCCGCCGCTGACAGACATGCCGCCGAGCGCGGCGCCCGACAAGGTGCAGGTCACGGTCAACGGACGCGAGTCGGTGGTCGTGTCGTTCACAGCAGTCCTGGCGGACGTCTTGGCAGCGGCAGCATCGTCCGCCGCGACGAGCTACCGGATCGACTTCAGCACCGCGCCGAAGAGCCCGCCATTCGGATCGATCGTGTCGAGCAGCACGACTGTCGTGGTCGCGGTGCCTCCCGACTCGAGCGGCCACTTTTATGTGAGGGTCGCAGCGGTCAACGCGGCGGGTGCGGGACCAGCGTCCGCTCCAGTTGCGTTCTGCGTGCCGCCTCCGACACCAATCGGCCTCAGCGGCAGCGTCTTCAACGGGTTGGCGACCGCATCATGGAATGCGGCGCCCGGTGCGACGTGGCCAGTGGGCTTTCGTGCGTTTGCTCGCGTGATTGCGGTGGGTGCCTGCGCGCAGAGCGTACCGACGTTGCCGGTGCTGGTCCAGTAGCGCCGGTTTTGCCGTCCGCTTCTCAGAAGAGCGGATGTCCGTCCATCTCCGCTGGGATAGCGACGCCGAAGTACTTCAGCACCGTCGGTGCGATATCGATCAGCCGCGCGAGGTGAGCCGACACCGGGCGCGTGGACAGGAGCACACCCGGCACGGCCCTGTAGTCGGAGGCGCTGTGCTCGCCGGACCATTGCCGCATGTTGGGTGCGATCACATGCGCCGGCGTGGCGCCCAGCGCCGACGGCAACGGAACGTGATAACCGCGCTCGAGCCCGACCAGCAGGTCGGGAGCGCGCTCGAGAAACGGGCCGCTGTAGATCTCGGTTGCCTTGTAGACGCTGGCGACCACTCGCGACTGCGTGCGTGGGTCGAGAAAGCTCATGAGATCGATGATGAGCGAATCGAGCAACTGCTCACGCTCCTCGCCCGCGGCCACGATTCCGCGGCCCTCACGCCCCTTCAAGTTGACATAGAGCTGCCCGAAGCCGACCGAGTAGACCCGCGTCTGCGGCCAGTCGACGTTCGAAAGGAACCCGCCGCGCCTGAGATCCGCGCTCGTGTCGTTTCGCTGCGATGGCCCGTGCAGATACATGTACCCGCGCTCGACCAGCCAGCTGTTGAGGCTGACCGACCAGCGCGCCGGCCCGAATCCATGTGCCGACGTCACCACCAGAGTGGTGTCTTCATCGACGCGTTCCAGCACGCGGCCAACGAGCGCGTCCGCGCGCTGGTAGATCTGCTCGATCGCGGCTCCGTACTGTTCCGCGAGCCGCTCGTCGAACATCGGATGCGCGCGATCGAGGTACCGCCACGTCAGGTGCTGAACCACGTCGAGGCCGTCGAACGTGCCGACCAGCAAATCCCAATTTTCGCTGTCGAGAGCGGCGAGGAACTGCTGCGCCTGATCGTTGAAGGCCGCGCTCACGCGTTTGAGGAGCGCCGATTCCTCGATTGGCGTTTCCTCCAGACGCAGACGCTCGTCTTCTGCGGCCGGGACGCCGGTTGAGCTGTAGCGGACACCCGCCCGCGCCGCGAGCGCCCAGAACGCAGTACTCTCCAGCGCGAGCGACCCTGAGGCCCGCGTGATGGCGATACGCGGCTGATAGGTCGCCGGATCGCGAAGCAGAAGATCGAATACGCCGTGCTTTCCCGCGTTCATGCCGGAGGCGAACGAGGCGCGCGCTGGAGCATGCTGCGGGGCCGGCGTCGTCTCGAGCGGACGGAGACTGTTGCGCGCGGCAAGACCAGCGATCGCGGGAAGCTTGCCTTCGCGAGTCAAGCGCGTGACGAGATGCAGATCCATCCCGTCGAACGCGATGATGACGAGCTTGCGCTCGAAGCCATGCCGAGCAGACGAGCATGCAATCGCCGCCGTCAGCGCGATGATAGGCGCGCACGCGACGAGTCGCTGCACGGCGGCGAATTATACTGCTGCAAGTGCGGGTGCTCGGCATCGATTACGGCGCGCGGCGAATCGGTCTCGCGCTGAGCGATGCGACGGCGACGCTGGCGTCGCCGTGGCGACTGATCGCGCGGCCGCCGTCGGAAGCGGAGACCCTGCGCGTGATGATCAAGGAGATCGAAAAGCTGCTGGATGAAGAGGACGGACTCGAAGCGGTCGTGGTCGGCTGGCCGCGCCGACTCGACGGCACCCCGACCCACCAAACCCCGCTCGTCGAAGCCTTCGCTCAACAGCTGCAGGAGCGCCTCCGCGTGCCTGTCGTGCTGCAGGATGAACGTCTCACCAGCCGCGAGGCCGAGGCGCGGCTGGCGCTCCGCGAGCGCGACTGGCGGCGCCGCAAGGCCCGGATCGACGCGGCTGCCGCGGCCATAGTCCTGCAGGACTACCTGGATCATCGACGGTGAAACGGTTTCTTCTTCGCCTCGTCCTGTTGCTCGTAGTGCTCGCGATTGGCGCAGCCGTCGCGGGCTACCTTGGCTTTGCCCGCGTTCGGGAGCCGTTCAAGGCCTATGCGACCGACGAGCAGTTCGTCGAGATCACGCAGGGCATGGGCCCGGCGTCGATCGCCGAGCGACTGGTCGACGCGGGTGTCGTCCGCGATCCTCTTACGTTCCGCGCGGCGCTGTGGCTCACCGGCCAGGCGCGCGAACTGAAAGCCGGCGAGTATCGTTTCGATCGGCCAATGTCGGCCGTCGAGGTCGTGGACAAGATCGCGCGCGGTGATGTGTATCGCCGGCTCGTCACGTTTCGCGAGGGTCTGCAGATACTCGAGATGGCGAAGGTGTACGAAGACGCGGGCCTCGGCGCCGCTACCGATTTCATCGCCGCGGCAAAAGACGTGGCGCAGATCCGCGATCTGGATCCGCAGGCCACGGATCTCGAAGGCTATCTGTTTCCCGACACCTACTCGCTCGGCCGCCAGACGCCCGCCGACGCGCTGGTGGCGCAGATGGTGGGCTCCTTCAAGCGGGTGTTTGGCGACTCGCTGCGCGAGGCGGCGCGCGCGAAGAAGCTCACTCTGCGCGAGGCGGTGACTCTGGCTTCGCTCGTCGAGAAGGAGACGGCCGTCGCCGAGGAGCGGCCGGTGGTCGCCGCCGTCTACGCCAATCGCCGCGCCATCGGCATGCCGATGCAGGCCGATCCAACGGTGATCTACGCGATGCAGCGCGCCGGGCGCTACAACGGCAACATCCGCCGCGACGACCTCCAGATCGACTCGCCGTACAACACGTATCTCCATCCCGGACTCCCGCCCGGCCCGATCGCGTCGCCCGGCAAGGCCTCGCTCGAAGCTGCGGTCAACCCCGCCGACGTGGACTACTTGTACTTCGTCAGCAGGAACGACGGCTCGCACGTCTTCGCGCGCACGCTCGACCAGCACAATCGCAACGTGCACGAGTGGCAGGTCAAATACTTCCGCGAGCGGCGACGGTCGGGCGCGACCAACAGTTCGCCGGGGCGTTGAAAAGACGCGGGGGCTCGGTGCTACATTGGCCCAGTTGGAGGTCATATGCCGCACGGGAAGATCTGTTATCTGGAGATTCCGGCAAAAACGGCTGAAGCGTCCGCGGACTTCTACCACCGCCTTTTCGGCTGGGAAATCCGGAAGCGGGGTGACGGCGAGTTGGCTTTTGATGACGCCGCCGGTGGCGTAAGCGGGACGTGGGTGAAGGAGAGCGATCGGACTCCGGAGGAGCGCACCCGCATCTACATCATGGTCGACGCCATTGCCGACACGCTGAAGCGCATCGAGGCGGCGGGCGGCCGGATTCTGACGCCCCGCAAGGAGATCGGCGCAGGGATGGGCGCGTTCGCAGTATTCGCTGATCCGGTGGGCAACGAATTCGGTCTCTATGAGGAGCCAAGCCGCTGACCCGAGGCGCACGCAATCGGTCAGCGCGCGCCTATGTTGCGCCCCATTTCAACTTTTCGCGCAGCACTTCGAAGTAGTTGCGCATCGCCGAGCGCACCAGGCGAATCGGCTTCGGCGCGCGCGTGATCGAGACCTCGTCGCCTTCGGACAGAGCAAAGCCATGCTGGCCGTCGAACGTGGCGTAGATCTCGGCGCCGGCATTGGCCACGCCGGCGCGAACGCGGACGACCCGTTCGGCTGGTATCACGATCGGCCGATGCGTCAGCGTGTGCGGCGCGATCGGCGTGAGCACGATCGCGTCCATTGCGGGATGGACAATCGGACCGCCGGCGGCGAGGTTGTAGGCGGTCGATCCCGTGGGGCTCGCGATGATCAGGCCGTCCGCCTTGACCGAGGTGACGAACTGTTCGCCGACCGTCACCGCGAGATCGATCATTCGTGACAACGCGGTTCGCGTGAAGACGATGTCGTTGAGCGCCACGCGTGAGGAAGCTCCGATCGTGCCGCGCAACATCATCCGCTCGTCGTAGTCGATGCGCCCGTCGAGTGTGGCTTCCAGGGCGTCGATGAGCTCGGGCCGGGTCGTCTCGGTGAGGAAGCCGAGCGAGCCGAAGTTGACCCCGAGGATCGGCACGTCGCGGCCGGACTGTGCGATGACGTCGGCCATCGCCAGAAGCGTTCCGTCGCCGCCCAGCACGAGCACGAGATCGGCGGCGCGCGGGATCTCCTCCCAGCGCGTACCACCCGTCCATCGGACGGCACGAGCGCCGCGGCGTCCGGGGCCCAGACGCTGCCAACGCCGCGTGTGCGCAGCCACGCGTCCACGGCCTGCAGCGTGTCGCGCGCCGCGACGAGATGCGGCTTGGTGACGATGCCGACGTTCACTGATGTGCTGCCGCGCGCCGCCCGCCAGCCGGGCGAAAGTGCGCGAGCCACTCCTTGTTGCCTTCGGCGCCGGTGATCGGCGACTCGACGAGCCCGAGGCGCGTCAATCCTACTTCAGCGGCCGACGCCGTGACCCGTTCGACAACACGCTGCTGGACGGCCGGGTCGCGCACGATGCCGCCCTGGCCGACGTCGCCCCGCCCCGCCTCGAATTGCGGCTTGATGAGCGCGATGATGTCGGCATCTGGCGCGAGGAGCGCCGGAACGACCGGCAGGATGTAGGTCAGCGAGATGAAAGAGACGTCGATCGCCACGATGTCGGCGCCGCTCCCGAGCTCCGGCAGTTGCGCGCGGCCAAGGGCGCGCGCGTTGACGCCTTCGTGCAGCGTGACGCGCGGGTCGCTGCGCAGCTTCCAGTGCAATTGCCCGTGACCGACGTCCACGGCGGCGACGTGACGCGCACCGCGCTGCAGGAGAACGTCGCTGAAACCACCGGTCGAAGCGCCGATGTCGAGGCCGATCCGCCCGGTCACGTCGATGGCGAAGGCGTCGAGGGCATGAGCGAGCTTGATGCCTCCGCGGCTCACCCAGGGATGGTCGGGAGCGGCAACGTGAACCTCGGCGTCCGGCAGGACTTGGGTGCCGGCCTTGACGACGCCGTGACCGGCGACCTGGACCTGCCCGGCGAGAATGAGCGCCTGCGCCTTCGCCCGCGACTCGGCCAGGCCGCGCTCGACGAGCAGCACGTCAAGCCGCGTGCGGCGTGTGCTCACGACGTGCGATGCACGACCCAGTCGGCGATCGCCCCGAGGCGCGACCCGGCGAGGTCCGCCGCCGCCAGCGCCGCGTGTGCGCGCTGCAGACAGTCCTCGGCAAGCCCGCGCGAACCATCGAGCCCGAAGAGCGAAGGGTACGTCGGCTTGCCGGCCGCGACGTCCTTGCCGACTGTTTTTCCGAGCGCGGCTGTCGCCCCCTCGACGTCGAGGATGTCGTCTACGATCTGAAAGGCCAGGCCGATCTCCTGCGCGTAACCGTCGATCGACGCGATCTCGTCTTCACTGGCGCCGGCCATGATGGCGCCGGCGACCGCGGAGGCGCGGATCATGGCGCCGGTCTTGCGCGCGTGCATGTCCTGCACGGCCGCCGCGTCGAGCGCGCGCAATGGCGGGCTGTTTGGCCGCGGGCTGACGGCTGCAAGATCGATCGCCTGGCCGCCGACCATACCTGCCGCACCGGCCGCCTCGGCCAGGCACGCGATCGCGCGCACCTTGTGGCCGACAACGGCCGCGTCTGCTGTGTGCGGCTCGCGTGCGAGCACGGCGAATGCCTCGGTGTGGAGCGCGTCGCCGGCGAGAATCGCCAGACCGTCGCCGTACACCACGTGTAACGTCGGCCGCCCGCGCCTCAGCACGTCGTCATCCATGGCCGGAAGATCGTCGTGAATCAATGAGTAGGTGTGGATCATCTCGACCGCGCAGGCTGCCGGCATCGCGAGCGCCCGCGCGTCGTCCTTCGAGGTGCGGTGGTGCTCGGCGATGGCCTCGGCGCTGGCCAGCGTGAGAACCGGCCGGAGGCGTTTGCCGCCTCCGAGCAGGCTGTAGCGCATCGCCTCGATCACCACGGGCGGCGTCCCCGAGTTTAGAGAGAGGCAGCGTTCGAGCGCCTCCTCGATCTCCACGCGCCGTGCCGAGAGGTAGGCGTCGAGCGGCTGCACGCTCAACGGTCCTCGTCCCCCCCGAGGCCGAGCGCCGGAGACGCCGTCTTCAGCTCGCCCCGCTCGTTGAGCACTTCGATCCGTTTTTCGGCGTCCTCGAGCCGCGCGTGACAGAAGCGCGAGAGCTGCACGCCGCGCTCGTAGAGTTCGAGCGACTTCTCGAGCGGCAGGTCGCCCTCCTCGAGCTTCTTGACAATCGTCTCGAGCTCGGCGATCGCTGCCTCGAAATCCTTGATCGTGGTATCCATGTCCGTTGATCCGGCTACCGTCGGCGGCGCAGGCCTGCGGTTACTTGTCCTCTACGCGGCAACCGAGCTCGCCGCGCTCGAGCGTGACGCGGATTTTCTCACCCATTTCCACCGACGACGCGTCGCGAAGAATCCGCGTGCGCGACTCGTCCCACGCCACGGCATAGCCGCGGCCGAGCACGGCGAGCGGGCTGAGCCCCTCGAGCCGCGCCACAGCTCCGTTGAACCGCGAGTGGGCGAGATGCATACGTCGGGCAATCACTTTCGCGAGCGCGGCGTCGCGCGCCACGAGCCGCGTGTGCACCGCGGCAAGGCGATGCCGGGGATCGAACTGATCGAGCGCGCGGGCCAGCAGTTGATGCCGGCGCACCCGCCGGCCGCTCGCGCCGGCCATGGCTTGACGAAGCGAGGCCGTGAGCTCGGACACATGGCGGCCGCGCAGCGCCAGCCGGCCCGGGAAACCGGCGTAGCCGGGACGCGCGGCCAGCGCGTTGAGCCGCGATTCGACGCGGCGAGTCCGCGCCCGCATCGCCGCGTCGAGCCGTTCGCCGAGCCGATCGATGAAGCCGCAGAAGTCGTCCTTGCGCCGGACGACGATTTCGGCGGCAGCCGACGGCGTCGCCGCCCTTACGTCGGCGACGAAATCGGCGATCGTGAAGTCGGTCTCGTGGCCCACACCGGCAATCACGGGAACCGGCGCCGCCACAATCGCGCGCGCGACTTTCTCTTCGTTGAAGGCCCACAGGTCTTCCAGCGAACCGCCGCCGCGCGCCAGGATGATCACGTCCACGCCATCGACCCGCCCAACCTGGCGCAGCGCGCGCACGATCTCGCCCGCAGCGTTATCGCCCTGCACCCGACAGGGCGCGATCACCACACTTGCGTTGGGATACCGGCGGCGGAGCACGCGGATGATATCGCGCAACGCCGCGCCATCGATCGACGTCACGATGCCGATGCGGCGCGGCAGCGACGGCAGCGGCCGCTTGCGCGTGCTCTCGAACAGGCCCTCGGCGGCGAGCTTTTTCTTGAGCTGCTCGAAGGCGAGCTGCAGCGGTCCGTAGCCGTGCGGCTCCATGTGCTCGCCGACGATTTGATACTCGCCCTTGGGGTCGTAAACGCTGATCCGGCCGCGCACGACGACGTGCAGGCCGTCTTCCGGCTTGAACTTGAGATAGCGAAGTGCCGAGCGGAACATCACGCCCTTGATCTGCGCGCCGCCGTCTTTGAGCGTGAAGTAGAGATGGCCGGTGGTCCAGACCTTGGCGTTCGACAGCTCGCCTTCGACCCACACCTCTGGAAACGAGGTTTCGAGGAGCTCGCGGAGCGAGCCGGTGAGCTCGCTAACGCTGAGGACACGTCGGAGCGGCGCCTTCTCCGGTACCGGCTCGGGCGCCGCCGGTTCCGGCTCTGGTTCCTCGAACGGTAGATCGAACAGCGTGCTCACGTGAGTTGGTCGGCGCCTACGCTGAGGCGCGAAATTGACCGCGCAAGACCGGTGGCGCGATCGGCCTCGATGATGACCGCGTTGAGCCGCGGGTCGCCGGTCGCCGCCTCTAACCGCACCGGGAGTCCGGTCATGAATCGAGTGATGATCGCCGTACGCTCCATGCCAATCACGCCGTCATGCGGGCCGGTCATTCCGACGTCGGTAATGTAGGCCGTGCCGCCGGGCAGCACGCGCTCGTCGGCCGTTGCCACATGCGTATGCGTGCCGACGACGGCCGTCACCTGTCCGTCGACATGCCATCCAAACGCCAGCTTCTCGGACGTGGCCTCGCCGTGGAAATCCACCACGATGATACGCGCGCCCTGCTCACGGACGCGCGCGATCTCGCGTGCCGCGGCGGCAAACGGGTCGTCGATTGTGGCCAGAAACACCCGGCCCATCACGTTGACGACGCCGACCGGCGTTCCATCGGGCGCGGCCACGACGACCGAGCCATTGCCCGGCGTGCCAGCAGGGTAGTTGGCCGGCCGGAGCAGGCGCGGCTGATCGTTGATGAACTCGAGCACTTCCCGCTTGTCCCAGATGTGATTGCCGGACGTCAGCGCGTGCACGCCGAGCGCAAGCGTCTCGTCGGTAATCTCGCGGGTGACTCCAGCGCCGCCCGCGGCGTTCTCGATGTTGGCCACGACGACGTCGATCTGGTGCGCGCGTACGAGGCGGCTGAGACCGCGCCGCAAGAGATCCCGTCCCGCGCGCGCGACGATGTCGCCGATGAACAGCAGCTTCATGCCGCGGGTGGAGGCGGCGGATCGGACTCGACGTGAACCTGAATTTCCTGGCCGCGGCGCTCAGGAATCTTCGCGAGAACGATCCGCAGCTCGCCGTCCTTGAGCCGCGCCCGCACCTTCGCGGCGTCAAACGCCGCGTGGATCCGCACCGCACGCGCGAAGCGCCCGAAATCGCGCTCGACGAGATGGAAGCTGGCCGGCGTCCGCAGATTCGGCTCCGGCCGTTCTTTTTCGCCAACCACCAGCACCACGCCGCTCTTGATCAGAACGCGCACGCCGTCGCCGCTCAGGCCGGGCACGTCGAGCACGATCTCGATGCTGCGGTCGGTCTCGAACACGTCGAGGAGCGGCATGCACTCGCCGGCCACCACATGACGACGATCGGGGCGCCGCTTTGCGAGATCGTCAAAGAGCCGGCGGACCTCCTGGCCGAGGTCGCCGACGTCGGTGGTCGAGATCAATAAGCGTGAGATAGGCCGCATGTGGTTCGATTGGCGACTGCCGCAGTCGCTCTAAATTGTATCGCTCGCGTCGAGATTGAGGATGCTCGCCAGGAGAACGGCCGCGCCGCGCGCGCAGTCGTCCCAGGTCGTCCGTTCGAGCGGTGAATGGCTGATCCCGCCGATGCTCGGCACGAAAATCATGCCCATCGGGCACAGCGCGGCAATCATCTGCGCGTCGTGACCCGCGCCGCTGGGCAGGCGCCGGACGTCGAAACGAGACGCCTCGGCCGCGCGCGCGATCGCCTGCTGAACGCCTTTGTGCGCCAGCGCTGGCGGATTGCGGGAGGCACGCGTCATAACGATCTCGGTCGAGGTCTCGCGCGCGATCGCAGCAACGCGCCCGCGTATCTCCTCGCCCAGCGCATCGAGCGTGGCCTCCGACAGGTCGCGGAGCTCGACGCTGAGCGTGACCCTGCCGGGAATGACGTTCGGCGAGTTGGGCGATACCTCGAGCCGGCCGACCGTTCCCACGTGACGGCCCGCCCGTGCCGTGACGATGGTGCGTACGGCGCGCACCAGATCGGCGGCGGCCAACAACGCGTCCCTGCGCTCATCCATCGGCGTCGTGCCGGCATGGTTGGCAAAGCCCGAGATGACGACGTCGTAGCGATGGATCGCGACGATTCCCTCGACGACTCCAATTGGGACGGCCGCCATTTCGAGCGTGCCGCCCTGTTCGATGTGGAGCTCCAGGTAACCGTGCCACGCGCCCGGCTTCATCACCGCCTGCTCGATGCGCGAGGGATCGCCGCCCAGCCGGCGAATGCCATCCGCGCGCCGGAGGCCGTTCCACTCCTGATCGAGCACGCCGCCGGGCAGGTCGCCCGCCACGATGCGGCTGGCAGCGGTGCCCTGGCCGAACGCCGTGCTTTCCTCGTGCGCCCACAGGACTATCTCCAGCGGATGCCGCGTCGCGACGTTGGCGCCCTGACACGCCTCGATCGCGCCGAGCGCCGCGAGCGTGCCGAGGTCGCCGTCGAAGTTGCCGCCCGACGGCACCGAATCGATGTGCGATCCGAAAAGAATCGGTGGCCGCCGCGCGTCGCCCCAGCGAGCGAAGACGTTGCCCGCCGGATCGATGCGCGGCGTGAGGCCGGCGCCGCGGATCTCGTCGAGCAGCCAGGCGCGCGCGGCAAGGTCGGCGTCTGAGTACGCGACGCGACTGACCCCAGCCTCGAAACCACCGCCCGCCGGGCGTCCAAACGTGCTCAAGCGTTCGAGCCGTGCACGCAAGCGTGTCGCGTCAACCGTCGGCGCCGAGCGGTTCGAGGCACCTTGCGCCACGACGCCGATGGGCAGGGCCGTCGCGGCGGACACGAGAAACGCACGGCGCGTGAGCATCGGAGCAATTATGGCGGATTGGCAGGCGGGTGAGCGGGGAGTGCGCATGGGCGGTGGGCGAATCCGGTTCGGAGTTCTAGACTCCAGGCACCATGGAACTGCTCGCGAGGGCTCGTGCGATTGCCGGCGACCATGACTCGGGCGCGGCCGAGTTGCTGGCCAGACTGTTGCCGCTGCTCGCCGAGGCGATTCAGGCAGGGAGCGGCGCTCCACTCGAGGTCGCGCGGATCGTGCTCGGGCGGCAGCCGGTGATGGCGCCGCTGTGGCATGCGTGCGCGGCGGCGCACCACGAGGCCGCCCATCCCGGCACGTTTACGCGCGCACGGCTCGAGCTGGAGCGCGCGCCTCGCGCGCTGGTGCGGGCCGCCGGTCATGCGCTGCGCGATCTCCTGATTGACGACCAGAATCCGCTCGTCTTGACGCTCTCTTACAGCAGCAGCGTCCGCGACACCCTGGCGGAGCTCACCGCTGAACGCCGCATCCGGGTCGTCTGTGGCGAAGGGCGGCCGCGACTTGAGGGCCGCCGTCTCGCCGAAGGGCTGCAGGGAGTGGGTGCCGCGGTCACGCTCGTGGTGGACGCCGCCCTGACAGCCTTTCTCGGCGAGGCCTCGGCGGTGGTGCTCGGCGCCGATGCCGTCTCCGCGGACTACTGGATCAATAAGGTCGGCAGCTTCGGCCTGGCGGCCGCGGCCGCGCATCGCGGTGTGCCGGTGTACGTGGTCGCGGGCCGTCACAAAATGGCGCCCGGGATTCTTGCGGAGCGGCTGCTTCCGCACGACGGCCCGGCTGAAGAGCTGGGTCGCGCCGCGGGGTTCTCCTCGAGAAATATCTATTTCGAGCGCATTCCCATCGAACTGGCGACCCTGGTCCTCACGGAGGGCGGGCGGCTGGGCGCGGGAGAGCTGCCGCAAGCCACCGAGCGAGCGACGGCTCAGTTAGCCGCGCTAATTATTGATATGAGTGTTCAACACTCATAAAAACTGCTTGACTAACGCTCATGAAGTCGGCACAATCAGAGCATGGCAAAAGGAAAGGTGATCGGAATCGACCTGGGCACCACGAACTCGGTGGTCGCCGTGATGGAAAACGGCCAGCCCTCGGTCCTCGTCAATCAGGAAGGCTCCCGCATCACGCCCTCCGTCGTCGGTTTCGTCAAAGACGGCGAGCGGCCTGTCGGACAGGTGGCGAAGCGTCAGGCCGTGACCAACCCCGAGAACACGGTGTTCTCGGTCAAGCGGTTCATGGGCCGCAAGTTCTCGGAAGCCAGCGCCGAAGTCGCGCGCGTTCCTTACAAGGTCGTCCAGAAGGGCAATGGCGATGTCTGGGTCGAGGTGCGCGGCAAGGCGTACTCCGCTCCGGAGATCTCCGCGATGATCCTCGGCAAGTTGAAGAGAGCGGCGGAGGACTACCTCGGAGAGACGGTCACGGATGCCGTGATCACTGTGCCCGCGTACTTCAACGACGCGCAGCGGCAGGCCACCAAAGACGCCGGTAAGATCGCCGGCCTCAACGTGCTTCGCATTGTCAACGAGCCCACGGCGGCGGCGCTCGCCTACGGTCTCGACAAGAAAGACGACGAGACCATCGCGGTGTACGACCTCGGCGGCGGCACGTTCGACATCTCGATCCTCGAGGTGGGCGGCGGCGTGGTCGAGGTCAAATCGACCAACGGCGATACCCATCTCGGCGGTGACGACTTCGACCAGAAGATCGTCGACTGGTTGATCGGCGAATTCAAGAATGCCGAAGGCATCGATCTGGGCAAGGACCGCATGGCCCTGCAGCGTCTCAAGGACGCCGCGGAAAAGGCCAAGATCGAGCTCTCCTCAGTGATGGAGACGGAGGTCAACCTCCCGTTCATCACCGCCGATGCGGGCGGGCCCAAGCACCTCACGCTGAAGCTCACGCGCGCCCGGCTCGAAGCGCTCGTCGAGGATCTCGTGCAGCGGACGATGGCGCCGGTCAAGCAGGCGCTCGAGGACGCGGGTCTCAAGCCGTCGGATATCGACGAGATCGTGCTCGTCGGCGGATCGACGCGCATGCCGCGCGTGCAGGACGTGGTGAAGCAGTTCTTCGCCAAGGACCCGCACAAGGGCGTCAACCCTGACGAAGTCGTCGCCATTGGCGCGGCGGTGCAGGGCGGCGTGCTTGCCGGCGAGGTCAAAGACGTGCTGTTGCTCGACGTCACTCCGCTGTCGCTCGGCATCGAGACGCTCGGCGGCGTGATGACGACGCTCATTTCGCGGAACACGACGATCCCGACGAAGAAGAGCGAGGTGTTTTCAACGGCCAGCGACAACCAGACGAGCGTCGAGGTCCACGTGCTGCAGGGCGAGCGCCCGCTGGCCCGGGACAACCGCACGCTCGGGCGCTTCCATCTCGTTGGTCTTCCGCCGGCGCCGCGCGGCATGCCGCAGGTCGAGGTCACGTTCGACATCGACGCCAACGGCATCGTGCACGTGGCGGCCAAGGACAAGGCCACCGGGAAGGAGCAGACCATCACGATCAGCGGCTCGAGCGGCCTGGCCAAAGACGAAGTCGAGCGCATGGTGAAGGACGCCGAGGCGCATGTCTCGGAGGATCAGGCACGGCGCGAGCTGATCGATGCGCGCAATCAGGCCGACGCGCTGATCTATTCGGTGGAGAAGACCCTCACCGAGAACAAGACGAAGCTGGCGGCGGCTGAGGCGGGTCGTGTCGAGAGCGCGCTCGCGACGGCGAAGGATGCCGTCAGGAGCGACGAGCTCGTGAAGATCCAGTCGGCGACCGCGGAGCTGCAGCAGGCGTCGCACGCGATGGCCGAAGCGCTCTACAAGGCATCAGGCTCCGGTGACCAGGGGTCAGGCCCCTCCGGTCACGGATCGGCGGATTCGCCCGACGTCAAGGACGGCGAGGTGGTCGAGGGCGAGTACGTCGCGAACTAAGAACTAAGAGGTGTAGTGGCGGGCCCTGAGGCCCGTCGGAAAGGAATGGCGGGGCTTCAGCCCCGCCTCAATGGAGGACAACAGCAATGGCCATCGCTCGGTTTGATCCGTTCCGCGATCTCGCGGTGCTTCAGGACCGGATGAATCGTTTGTTCAACGACAGCTACGGCTCCCGTCAGGATGATCACCTGCTCAATCGCGGCACCTGGACGCCGCCGGTCGATATCTACGAGGCGGAGGGCGGGCTGATCATGAAGGCGGAGCTCCCCGACATGAAGCGCGAGGACATCGAAGTGTCGGTCGAGAACAACACGTTGAGCATCCGCGGCGAGCGCAAGCTGGATAGCGAGATCAAGCAGGAGAACTTCCATCGCGTCGAGCGCGCCTATGGCAGCTTCGTGCGGACGTTCTCGCTCCCGGCCACGGTCGACTCCGCGAAAATTGCCGCCGAGTACAAGAACGGCGTGCTGACGCTGCGGCTGCCCGTTCGTGAAGAAGCGAAGCCGCGCACGATTGACGTCCGGGTGGCGTAGGGCGCCCTTTCAGGTTTCGAGCCGTACGGTTACGGCAGCGGCCGGCACCAGCAGAATCGCTGGGCCGGCCCGCTTTTTTGGGTATTTCCTGACACACGTCGGCCTGCTCTCTCTTAGGATCGACGTGTGGGATTTCTCCTGCACTGGCTCGTCGTCGCTGTGGCGCTTTGGGTCACGGCGAACATCGTGCCCGGCGTCACCTTTTCGTCGTGGGCGGCGCTGGCGGTGGCGGCGCTGGTGCTAGGCTTCGTCAACGCCATCGTGCGGCCGGTTCTGGTGATTCTCACGCTTCCGCTCACCCTCCTCACGCTCGGCCTTTTTTATCTGGTGATTAACGGCCTGGCCTTCGGCCTGGCGGCGGCCCTGGTCCCCGGTTTCAGGGTCGAAACTGCCACGGCGGCCATTCTCGGTGCGCTTGCCACCAGCCTGATCTCGTGGTTTTTCGGGATTTTTCTCAAGCGCGACTGACGCCACCCCCCCGGAAACTCCCCGCGACGAACCGCCGTGCCTCGCCTTCAGCCCGCGGCCCTCTTTCCCGACGCCAACCGATGTATTAAGCTAAGGGGCTTATGCCCGAGGAAGTCGTCCAGCCGATCGACGGCGCCGAGGCCGAGGAGAACCGCGTTCCGCGCGAACCCGCCCCGGCGATCGAAAGCCGTTTTCTTTACGTAGACGTGTCGGCCCTGCGCGCGAAGCAGATTCGCCGCGGCGCCAAGCCCCGCCTCAAGGAAGGCGAGCCCGAAGTCGTTGCGCGCCCGACCAAGGCCGAGCGGATCGCGATGGCCGAAGTTCGTAACGGCTTGGTCGAGTGGCAGTTGCCGGACTTCAAGGCGGTCTTCGACACGCGGTAGCCGCGCTCGTCCGTGCGTCGCTGGCGGGTGAGCCTGGCCTCGCCCGCTCGTGAACCCTTTCACCGACGGACTCGTATCCTCTCAATTGAGAGAGGGGTACGCGTGGCGACACTCTTCGTGCTGGCCATACTTGCGGTCGTCGGCATGTCGGTGGCGGTTGTCCTTGGCCTCGTCTTCTTTGCGCTCAAGCTCGTGTTCTGGGTCGTCTTCTTTCCGATCCGGCTTCTCCTCAAGCTCCTGTGGATTCCGGTTGGCCTCGCATTCGGAACGCTCGGCCTGGTGGCCGGTGTGGCCTTCGTTCCGTTCGTGCTGATGTTCGCTGGCGCCGCGATCGTCGCCGGGCTCCTGTTCGCGCTCTTCTCGCTGCTCGTCCCGCTGCTGCCGCTGGTTCTCTTCGGGCTGTTGATCTGGGCGCTCACGCGGCGCAGTCCGGCGGCGGTCTGACCGGTTCGGGCGCTACAATGCGCCCATGAAAACGTTCCGCTTCCTGCTTCTTGCCGCGCTCGCGATCCCTTCGTCGGGCGGCATAGAGGCCGCGCCTGCGGTTTCCACACAGACTCCTTTCCGCATCCTCGTGACCAACGACGATGGGGTGCGCGCGCCGGGCATTCTCGCGCTGGCGCAGGCGCTGAAGGCGGTTGGTGAGGTCACGATCGTGGCGCCGGCCGAGAATCAGAGCGGAAAGGGCCACTCGCTCAGCATCACCGACCCGGTTTACGTGGACAACGTCACGCTGACGGGCTTCGATGCGCTGAGCGCGACCGCGACGCCGGCCAGCTGTGTCAAGCTCGCGCTGCTGGCGCTGATGAAGGAGCGGCCGCATCTGGTGGTGTCCGGAATCAACCGCGGCGCCAACGTCGGGCGCGTCGCGTACGTCTCGGGTACCGTCGGCGCCGCTCGCGAAGCCGTGCTGTCTGGTATTCCCGCGATCGCTTCGTCCCTCGACATCACCGGTGGCTTCAACGATTACACCGCCGCGGCCAGGTTCACCGCCGACATCGCGACGATCGTCAAAGAGAAAGGACTTCCGGCCGGCGTGTTCCTGAACGTCAACGTGCCGGCCGGAGTGCCCAAGGGCACGCGGGTCGCGACGCAGAGTCCGCTCACCGGCGAAGAGAGGTGGGTGGAGCAGAAGAACCCGCGCGGCCGCCGTTATTTCTGGAACGAGGACCGAGGAGCCGACGAGCGATACCGATCCGGCCACCGACGTGTCGGCGATGGCCG
>CAWEAM010000012.1:0-207509 GCA_963807105.1 uncultured Acidobacteriota bacterium
GATTTTCGACTCCAGGTATGTCTTGCGCCAGCGGCAGATCCAGCGCCTCATCGCCAAGGTGCCGACGATCGCCGCTTACGCCTATCGCCACAGCATCGGTCGCCCGTACGTGTATCCCGACAACGATTTGAGCTTCGCCGGCAACTTCCTGAACATGCTGTTCAAGATGACCGAGCTCAAATACCAAGCCAACCCGACGCTCGAGCGCGCGCTCGACATCCTGTTCATCCTGCACGCCGATCACGAGCAGAACTGCTCGACCAGCGCGATGCGCGGCGTCGGCAGCTCGCACGTCGATCCGTATTCGGCGCTGGCCGGCGCCGCCGCCGCGCTCTACGGGCCGCTGCACGGCGGGGCCAACGAGGCCGTGCTGCGCATGCTGCAGGAATCGGCTCGGTGCAGAACATTCCTGACTTCATCAAGCGGGTCAAGGCCGGCGAAGGCCGGCTCATGGGCTTCGGCCATCGCGTCTACAAGTGTACGACCCGCGCGCGAAGATCATCAAGCGAACGGCGGACGAGGTGTTCGAGGTCACCGGCAGGAACCCGCTGCTCGACATCGCGCTCGAGCTCGAGCGGATCGCGCTCGAGGACGAGTACTTCGTGTCGCGCAAGCTCTACCCGAACGTGGACTTCTACTCCGGGCTCATCTACCAGGCGATGGGATTCCCGGTGGACATGTTCGCTGTGCTCTTCGCGATCGCGCGGACCGTCGGGCTGGGTGGCGCAGTGGGAGGAGATGCTGCTCGATCAGGAGCAGAAGATCGCCCGCCCGCGGCAGATTTACGCAGGATCGGGTCCCCGTGACTACGTACCGATGGCGAACCGCAAGTAGCGTCCTCGTCGCGTCCGTCGTCATCGGCTGCGGCGCGTCGACCCAGACGCCGACCGCCGGCTTTGACGGCGCGCGGGCGTGGAAGCACCTGCAGGATCAGGTGGCGATCGGGCCGCGTGTCGCGGGCACCCCCGGCAACGCGCAGACGCGCCAGTACATCATCAAGACGCTGGCGGCCTCGTCGATCAAGGCCGTCGAGCAGCCATTCGAGACCGACACGCCGATCGGGCGGGTCGAAGATGGCCAACGTCATCGCGACGCTGCCCGGCGAGCGGCCGGAGCGGATCGTCCTCGCCAGCCACTTCGATACCAAGCTCTTCGAGAAGTTCCGATTCGTCGGCGCCAGCGACGGCGCATCGAGCACAGCGGCGCTCCTCGAGCTCGGACGGGTGCTCAAGGACAAGCCTCGCCCCTTCACCATCGAGCTGCTGTTTCTCGACGGCGAAGAGGCATTCGAGACATGGGGCGGCACCGACCACACCTACGGCAGCCGCTACTACGTGCAGCAGGCGCACAAGACCAACACGCTCTCGAGCCTGAAGGCGCTGATCCTGCTCGACATGATCGGCGACAAGGATCTCAACATCCGGCGCGAAGAGAACTCCACGCGCTGGCTCACCGACATCATCTGGACGACGGCGCGCCGGCTGGGCCATCGGGGCCATTTCCTGACGAAGAAGTGCCAATCGAAGACGACCACGTCGAGTTTCTCGACGCCGGCGTCGAGGCGGTGGACATCATCGATCTCGACTATTTCGCCTGGCACACGCCGAAGACACACTGGAGAACGTCAGCGCAGAAGAGCCTGCAGATTGTGGGCGACGTGGTCGTCGCGGCGTTGCCGGAGATCGAGGCGCGGCTGTTGAAGAACTAAGGCGCACAACTGATGGTGCCTCGGGTACCTGAAGGCGCCGTCAGCGCAGCGCTCTTATTGAGGCACCCGAGCCACCATCAGCGCAGTCAACCACCTGTAATTTGCTCGACTTCGGCGAGAATTTCCTCTGTTCCGTCAACACTGTCGGCCGACGCCTTCGCCTTCTGGAAGATCCGCTCGACCAGCGCGTCGGTGCAGCGCGATGCCGCGCTTCTCCAGCCAGAAGCTCACGTTCGACTTGCCGGACATCGGGCCGACCTCGATCTCCTGCTCGCGGCCGACCATGCTGGCGGGGACGCCGGAGTAGACCGCGTCCATCAGCTCGCGGTCACCTTTCTTCCACGCTTTGACCACGGCCGCGGCGTGCACGCCGGTCGCGGTGCGGAAGGCGTCGCGACCGATGACGGGATAGTTGTCGGGCATCGGCACGCCGCACGCCTCCGCGACCAGGTGGCAGTAGTCGCCGAGCTTGCGCAGATCGCGCGTCGTGTAGCCCATGAGCACGAGATTCACCAGCAGCAGATCCATCGGCGTGTTGCCGACGCGCTCGCCGATGCCGAGCGCCGCGCCGTGCAGCCGGGTGGCGCCCGCTTCGAGCGCGGCGATGCTGTTGGTGATGGCGAGATCGCGGTCGCGATGGCCGTGCCAGTCGACGCCGACGTCGGCGCCGGTGTCGGCGATGATCTGCAGCGCAAAGCGGACCACCGCCGCCGCGCCCTGCCGGCGTCGCGTGCCCCACGGTGTCGGCGATGCAAAGACGCTGCGCGCCGGCGCGAATCGCGCAGGTGTAGAGCGCGCGCAGCGTCTCGGGATGCGGCCCGCGTCGTGTCCTCGGTGACGTACATCACCGTCGAGCCCTTCCTTGACCGCGAACGTGATCGCCTCTTCGGTGTTGCGAAGCAGCCAGTCGAGCGTCCAGCCTTCGGTGTACTGCCGGATCGGCGACGAGCCGATGAACGCGCAGCACTCGATCGGGACGCCGGTGCGATGCACGATGTCGGCGATCGGCGCGATGTCGTTGACATGCGTGCGCGCCGCGCAGTTGGCCTTGACCTTGAGCTTGGCCGAGCCGATCTCTTTCGCGAGCCGCTCGACGTCGCGCGCCGACATGCGGGCCGGCGCCGGGCAGGCCGATGTCCGCGGTGTCGATGCCGAGCGAGTCGATCAGATGGAGGATCTCGATCTTCTGGTCGATCGTCGGCGTGCGGACCGACGGCGACTGCAAGCCCGTCGCGCAGCGTCTCGTCGTCCAGCATCACCAGCGGTGGAGGCGCCGCCGCGGCGACGCGATTCCAGTCGTAGATCAAGCCGTCTTTCATGATCTGCGGATCCGCCGATCGACCGCGAGCGTCAGCACCACGCCCGCGGCGAGCACCGCGCCACCCCAGATCGACGCGTCGCGCGCCGCCGCACCGACCCGCGGCGCGAATGCCGACTCGATCGAGCGGACCGGCTCGCCGCGCTGATACCGTTCGATCTGTTCCTGGGTGAACTGCACGGCGGCCACATACACCTGCCGGTCGAACGCGACGTTCCAGACAACGAACGCGAACACCGCCCAGAGGATCAGGGCGGTCCGCTTGCCGGGCGTGCTAGCCCGCATATTTGATGACGAGCGCCGTGACGTCGTCGTGCTGGGCGGCGCCGTGGGCGAAGGTCTCGACATCCTGCACGATTTTGTCGAGGATCGTCGCGGCGTCGGCCCGGTAATGCTGCTGCACCAGCTCGATGAGGCGCTCCTCGCTGTATTCCTGGCCGTGGACGTCGAGGGCCTCGGTGACGCCGTCGCTGTAGATCGACAATCACGTCGCCCTTCTGCAGCTGCTCGACCGACATCGTCGTACGGCGCGTGCTCGAAGAAACCGACGGGCATGCTGCCCGACGCCAGCCGCCGGAGTCCGGCTGATCCGAAGACGACCGGCGGGTTGTGCCCGGCGTTGCAATACGTGAGCATGCCGTCGGTGCGCAGCGTGGCGTGGAACATCGTGGCGTATTTCGCTTCGATGGCGCGGCGAACCAGGCCGGTGTTGACGCGGCGTGATCATCGCCGCCGGCGTGCCCTCGCCAATCTGCGCGTCGAGGAGGCCCTGGATCTTCGCCGTCAGCAGCGCCGCCGCCGGCCCCTTGCCGGAGACGTCGCCGAGCGTGAATCCAATGCTGCCATCGAGCATGTCGATGAAGTCGAAGAAGTCTCCGCCGATCGAGCGCGACGGCAGCGAGGTACCCATGCCCTGATAGAACGGCCCGTCGTGCCGTCCCGGTGGCAGGAGCGAGCGCTGGATTTCGGCGGCAATCCGCAGCTCGTGCTCGATCCGCGCTTTCTCGAGCGTTTCGCGGTAGAGACGCGCGTTTTCGATCGCGACGCCTGCTTCCGTCGCCAGCGTGTCGAGCGCGGTGCGCGTGTGCGGCGACAGGATCGTGCCCTTCTCGCGGCTGTCGAGATAGAGGACGCCGATGATCTTCGGATCGCTCGGCATGTCCGCGCGATCGAGGTAGCGCACGAGGCGCAGCGGCGCGCACATGACGTGGCGGATGCCGAGCGCGACGGTGCCCATGTGCACGTTGGCGAGATCGCCGTCGAGCAGGTCGGCCACCACCTTGAGCTCGCCGGTGGCGAACACGTCTTCGGGGATCTTGCGGCTGGTCTCGAAGCGGCTGCCCGGCATGGTGATCTTGCCGCGGGCGCGCGCCAGCTTCATCTCGAGCTCGCGATCGTTGGCGAGCATGATGAACCCGCGCTCGGCACCGGTCACTTCGATGGCTGCGTCGAGCACCAGCGCCAGCACTTCGTCGAGCACACGGCCCGAGCCGAGCGCGCGCAGGCCTTCGAGCAGCGCCGCGAGCTGACGGATGTCGCCGACCGAGGTCTGGTGCAGCTTGTCGGACGAGGGCGGCGGCGAATCCTCGGTGAGGAAAACGACGTCGGTGCCGCTGGCGCGGCCAAACTGGATGCGGTCGCCGTGGGTCAGCTGGCGCTCGGAGACCTGTTCGCCGTTGACGAAGGTGCCATAGCGCGAACCCTTGTCCCGGAGGATGTACGAGCCGTCGGCGGCAGCGATCTCTGCATGGTCGCGCGAGACGTCGCTGCCGACGAGTCGCACGTCGTTTTCTCCGCGGCGGCCTATGGCGATGATCGGCTTGTCGAGAAGGACGACGCGATTGCCGAGCCCGTCATTGACCTGAAGTCGCGGTGCCATGAAGCCAATCCAAATGATACCTCGTCAGGACCTGCGGTCTGCGGATGCGCGACCTCGGGCGCAGGCGCCAGACCGCCAGCACCGTTGCCAAAACGAGCACAACCCATCCCGCCATGCGCGCGTGTGCCCGGGTCGAGATACGGCAGGCCGAAGGTGCCGGCGGCAATGAGCAGAAGAATGGCCACGACGACGGGAAACGGGCCGCGCGGCGTCGGCGCGGGCGGCGGCTGAATGCGCGGCGCCGTCGTCGCCTCGCCGCAGCGATAACAAATCAGCGCCTTGTCTGCGATCTCGGTCCCGCAGTTCCTGCACTTCATCGAAAAGAGCTTATCGTGATCGACTGCGTACGGACTCGAACTGGTCCCCGTCTGCGACGTCATTCCCCAACGCACGCCACCCTATGTCACGCTTACCCTGATTGCGGCGTCCTCGGTGTTTGCGCTGGCCGTCGGCACGGTCGCCGCCGGGCCGCTGGCAGTCGGCATGTTGTATCTCTGGCTGTTTGGATGGACGGTCGAAGATCGACTCGGGCGCGGCAGATTCGTGGCGCTGTTTCTCGCGTGCGGCGCCCTCGCGTGGAGCGTCGCATCGGCCGACGAGGCCGTCGACGGCGCGGTGGCGGGCATCCTTGGCGCCTACTTCGTGCTCTATCCCCGATCGATCGTGCTGATGCTCGTGCCGATGCCGCCGCTGCTCGTCGAGGTGCCGGCGGTGGTCTTTCTGGGCCTGTGGTTCCTCTTTCAGATACTGCTTGGTCCGTTCGCGCCGCAGCTCGCCGGCCTCGCGGCGGGAGCGGCCCTCGGCGTGGTCCTCAGACGAGCGGAGCGGATGCGGGTCGAGTGGTGGTCGCCCTGATTTATGGGTGCAGTCGCGTCACGACTTTTGCCGAATCTCGCGTGACACTCTCGCCAGCTCCAGCATCAGCTTCTCGTACTCGGCCTGCCACTGCGCTTCGGGCATGCTCTCTTTCTTCAATTTGAGCTGCTTCGGCCTCGGCCTCGAGCTCGCGGCGGCGGCGGACAAGCGCCGCGACTTCGGGATTACCGGCCGCTTCCACCTGATCGCATCGAGATACAGCGTGCGCGCGAGCGCGCCGTCGGGGCCCGGCGCCTCCGACTCGCGGCCCGTGCCGTCGCCGTTGTCGTCGATCAGCGCGCGCTCGGTCGTCAGCTGGCCACGCTGCTCGTAGTGCTGCTTCACCGCCAGGCTGGCCGCGGCGAACACCTCGAAGATCGACGTCCGCCCGTTCTTGTCGAGATCGCTCGAGGCCTCGCTCAACGCCTTTGACGAGATACTCGGGAAAGGTCGTCGCGTATTTCTGAGCGGCCGAATCGGTTGCCGTGATCACGACGCGATTGCCTCCTGAGAGCCGCTCCAGGAACGGAAAGCTGGCCTCGGTCGTGTTCACGAGCGACGAGCCTGCCGGCCATCCCGGTGAGAAGCGACTTCCAGTCGTCGGCGGTGAGATCGGGGCCGACCAGATTGAATTTCGCCGCCTGGCCGTCGAACGTGCCATGCCCGAACAGGATCGATCAGGAGGACGTCGTCTCGCGTGAGCTGCTTTTTGACCTCGGTGAGGGCGGCGCGGACGTTGGCGGCCGTGCCCTGCTCGCCGGTCTTGTCGGTTTCGTCGACGAAGACGCGAACCTTATCTTTGGCGAAGCCGTAGCGATCGACCAGCGCGCTCCAAGTGCCGGAGCGCCACTTCTTCATGTCTTCCGCGTACTTGGCACCGCCCGACGCGCCCGAGAGATCAACGCCCAGTCGCTCTTCGGCGACGGCAGCCGGCGCAAGAAGATTGACGATCAGAACGGCGAGCGATGCAGTGCGCTTCATGCGAGTCCTACCCTGCGACGGACGAGCCACTCCGCCGCCAAGCAGCGCGATGATCATAGCAAGCGTCCAGCCGTTATCCCAGAGGTCGCGCATTTCCATGGGCGGCTGCTCGGTGTCCGCGGCTCGAATCAGACCGGGGACCTCCGGCACGCCTGAGCCACCGGCAGATACCTGCCGCCACTCGTCTCCGAGATCCGACGCAGAACGGCGTCGTTCAGCCGTGGCTCGGACATCTCGAGATCGACGCCGCCCACGAGCAGCGGACGGCTGACCGTGCCGAGCGGCTGCGCGCCCCGCCGGACGTCGGCGGCCAGGCCGTAGACGCCCGCCTGATCGAATCGCACGGCCGGCCGAGTATCGTCCAGCCTGCGGATCCGACAGCGCCGCCGTCACGCTGCGCTCGGTGCCACCGGGCTCCTTGATGCGCAGCGCCACCTCGGCGTCGCCAACGGGCCTGAACTCCTCGTTGCGGACGAGCACGCTCACCGTCTCGGTCGTGCCCGGGAGCGACACCGACAGCGGCGGGATCTCGATCGCGCTCGAGGCGCCGGACGCGAGCCAGCGGGTCATCTGCCGCCACGCGAACTCGAAGGTGTTGTCGGTCGACGGCAGCAGCATGCGCCAGCGCCACGACGCCTCGCCGGCAAACACCATCGAGCGGCCGACGCCGTAGCGCTGCGTCACGATCGCGGGCCGGAGGTCGCCCGCGCTCGCCGACGTTACGGCCAGCACCTGGGCGCCCGGCCGAGGCGACGCCGAGCGCAGTCGCCGAGGCCATCGGCGGCAGCTGCGCCCACTTCTTGCGGCTCTCCTCCACCGTCACCGCGAGGCGCGTCGCCGGATGGAGCGCGCCGTCGGCGGTGAGGCTGATGGCATTGGCGGCAGGCGCCGACGCGACGCTGCCGCGCGCGATCGACGACCGGCCGATCGCGAAATCGATCGGCAGCACTTCCTCGAGCGGCGTGCCGACCAGCCCCGATCGATCGAACGAGCGCGCACCGAGAACCAGCAGCCCGCCGCCGCGCTCGGCGACGAAGTCGGCGGTCATCGTCCAGCTGATCGCGGGTGAAGAAGTCTCCGGCGATATTGCCGAAGACGATGGCGTCGTAGACGAAGAGCTCGGCCCGCTTCGACGGATATCCGTCGGCGAGCGCCGCCGAGCGGCTCGATCCCGCCTGGACGATGAACGTGTCGCGCCCTTCTTCGTTTTGTCCCTTGCGGATGACCGAGTCGACTTCGAGGCCGGCGTCGCGCTGCAGCGCGCGCTTGAGAAAAGTGTGCTCGAATCCCGGCGCGCCCTCGACGAGGAGCAGCCGGCGGCGGCGTCCCTGCGGCGGCACGAGGATGCGCCGGACGTTGTTCTCGCCGACGGTTTCGCCGCCGTCAACCGGAATCTCCACGCGTGTAGACCGTCGATGCTTGCGGCGATGGCGAGACGGTGAACACTTCGTGAACCGGCGCGCCGTCGCTCTGACGGCGTCACGCGCCGCACGTCGATCGGCCGGCCGTTCTCAGTGACGCGAATCTCGATTGGCGCAGTGGCGAAGCCGTGGCTTGCCGCCGACACGCTCAGATCGATCGAGGAATCCGAGAGCAGCGGCTCGCCGGCGGTGACGTTGATCACTTCGCGATCGCGTGGAAACGCCGGATTGCCGACGCCGAGCGCAAACACGGGCGCGCCGAGCCGCCGTGCGGTGCCGGCTTCCTGACCAGCCGTGTCTCCGCCGTCCGAGAGGACGACAATCCCGGCGAGGCGGCGGCCGCGATAGCGATCGACGAGCGTCGCCAGCGCGCCGCTCAGATCGCTGCGCCGGGCGTCGGCGGCAAGCTGATTGATGTCGGCCTTTGTCACCGCCTCGCCGAAGGTGACGAGCTCGGTTCGAAATCCGGGCGCCAGTTGCTGCTGCAGCTCTTTGACTGCGGCAGCGGCACGTGCAAGCCGGCTCGTGCCCTGGCCGCCGGCATCGGCAATGCGCATGCTGCGCGAAACGTCCACGAGGATCGGCACGAGGCCGTCACTCATGCCCTCCGCCGGGACGAAAATGACGGGCCGGAGCAGGAACGCGACCAGGAGCACGAGCGTCACAGCGCGCAGCGTGACGAGAATCGCGCGCTGTCCACGCGCCAGCGAGACGGCGATCCGCGCGTACGCGAGCCACCCGAAAAATACGGCGGCGGCAAACGCGAGCGCATAGCCCCACCAGGGCAGGGCAACGGCGAATCGCATGGTCCTAGTGTATGGCCGGAGCTCCGTCCGCGCCGAAGCGCGTGGTGGGCGGACCGGAAGGAGTCGGGCAGGCGACGTCCCGAACGCGTGAGGGCGTCACGAGCGCGAATGGCCGGCGCGGGGCTGAATCCTACTGCGGCTTTCGTGGCGCGGCGAGCGACTTGTAATACTTCTCGACCAGCTGACGATACGAGTCGGACACGGCGTCGTGTCCGCCGGCGTTGAGGCGTTCCTGGTTTTCCTTCGCGCGCAGCTGATCAGAGACGTCCGATTCGACCGCCTCGAGTGCAACCAGCAGGTTTTTCTTCAACGACTCCCAGCGCGCGAAGTCCTGCTTGAACGCCTCGGTGCCCGGCGCCGAGAAGCTGCGCCACCACTCTTCCGGTGTTTTGCCGCCCTGCATGGCCGGATTTTCGCGGCCAAGCTCGCCGGCTAGCCGGTTGGCGTCGCGCAGGCGCTCGTTGACGTCGCGCTGCAATCGCTGCAGCGAGTCGGCACCCTGCGCACCGCCCGATGTGTCGCGGCCGTTGGCCTCGCCCTGTCCGCCGCCGGCGGCACCGGCAGACCGGCTGCCCTGGCCGCTCTGCTCACCCTGCCCCTGCTGGCCCTGCTGACCCGAACGACCCTGCGACGCCTGCTCGCCGTTCGGTTGTCCCGCGCGCCCCTGCTGCTGACCGCTTTGCTGGCCCTCGGGCTCGCCGCGCTGGCCCGACTGCTGCTGTCCCTGCTCACCCTCACGCTGCAGGCGCTCGATGTCGCGCTCAAGACCGGCGATCTGCTCGCGCAGTTCCTGCGTCTTGCCCAGTTGATCGGAGAGGCGGCGCGCGTCGGCATTTTGCGCGCCAGTGGCAGCGCCAAGCCGCTGCGCGACCTGATCGAGTGCGCGCGCGATCTCGTCGCCGGCGCGCTGCTGACCGCCGCGCATCGCGTCGGCCGACTGCCGCATCCGCTCGTCCACCTTCTGCCGCTCGAGCTCGCGCGCGGCGCCGTCAAGCGCGGAGCGCTCCGAGCCATCGCCCTGACCGTTCTTCGCCATGCGCTCGACGTTCTTCTCCAGGCGTTCGGCACGATCGGCAAGGCGCTCCTGCTCGCCCGCGAGGCGGCGGCGCGCGTCCTGTCCGGACTGGCCCTGAGCGGTTTTCCCAGCTTCGTTGGTGAGCCGGCGCTGCGCGTCGGCGAGCTGGCGTGTTTCGAGCTGGAGGTCGCCGAGTGCGCGGCGACGGTCGTCGGGCCGCGACGTTTGCAGCTGCTGCTCGAGATCGCGCAGACGTTCCGCGGCACGCTCGCCCCGACTGCCCGCTTGATCCGCGCTCTTGCGTCCGAGCTCGGAGGCGTCGTTGCGCATGTCCTCCGCGATTTCGCGCAATTGACGCGTGCCGGGCTGCCCCTGCGACGTCTGGCCCGACTGGCCCTGGCCCGACTGGCTCTGGCCGGACGCTTGCCCGCTGCTCTGCTGGCGCTGCGACGGCTGGCCGCTCTGCGCCATTTGACGCGACAGCTGATCGGCTTCCTGCCGGAGCTGATTCTGCTCGCGCCGCAGCCGTTCGAGCTGACGCGCGAGCTCCTCTTCTTCGATTTGCTCGCCGCGTCGATCGAGATCGCGCTGCTGGCGATTGAGCGCGTCCTGGCGCCGCGCCAGCTCACGGATCTTCTCGAGCGGATCGTCTTTCTTTTGTTCCGGACGCTCCTCGGTGGAGTTGGGCGTTTCGTAGTTGGTCTGATTCCGTTTGCGCAGCTCCTGATCGAAGAGCGACGACAGGTCGGCTTCCGAGCGGTTCATCCCCCCGCCGCCACCCGCCTGTTGCTGCCGTGCCACCTGACGGCGGCGGTTCTCGGCATCGGCCTTGAGCAACTGGTTGAGCGCGTCCATCTCGTGCGGCAACGCCGCGGCCGTGTCGAGCTTTTCCAGCTCGCCGGCGGCGCGCCCCATCGACTCGATCGCCTTGCCGATGGGATCGGCGGTTCCCGGTTGCGTCGCGCCACGGCGGCGCCGCGGATCGCCCAGCGTGCGCGACAGCGCGCCGCCCACTTCCTCCGCGCGTGTCCGCAGATCCGACTGCGCCTTCGCAATCGCACGAATGTCGGCCGCGGGCCGCGCGTCGCGCGCGCGTCGCGCCCGCGCGTCGAGCTTCCACGTCGCGACGATGATTTCCTTTTGCGCTTCGGCCAGCCCTTGCAGCCCGCGATCGCCGCCGCCGCGCATGTCCATCTGCGCCTGGCTCTGGGCCGCGACGAACTCTTCTTCGAACGGTTTGACCTCGAGGAAGAAGATGTCGCTGCGCGCCTCGGCCGATCGCCGGCCGCGTGACACGTCGCGGGCCCGCGCGTAATAGGTTACGAAGTCGCCCGGCTGAACACCGAGGTTCTCCAGGAACATCGTGTGCACGCCCTGGGCGGTCAGCCCGCCGGAGCGCCCACGGAAGGGCACGACCTTTTCCTTCCCGCCCGGCGCCTGGAACACGAGCTCGAACGACGCGATGCCGTAGTCGTCGTCGGCCTGCGCTTCGATCTCGACCTCTTCGAGCGGCGTGACGTGCTTGTCGCTCGCCGGGCGCAGCACGCGCACGTCGGGCGGACGATCGTCGAGCGTGCGGATGAAGTATTCGGTCTCGCCGGCGTTCTCGAGGCCGTCCACGTCGGTGAGCGCGATGCGATACGAGCCGTCGTCGGTCGATGGTGAGCTGGCCGTCGAGCGCCTTCGCCTGCGCGCTCAGATCGATCGACGATCCGTCGTCGAGCTTGAGCGCGGCGCGCGCGATCGGCTTGTCGGCAGTGATCGTGAGCGAGACCCTGGTTCCGGCGGGGCCATAGATGTCGCCGCTGTCCTCGTCGGTCCGCGGTTCGAGGCCCAGCCCCTTTGGGAACTCGTAGCGCACGTCGATGCGCTCGACGCGCGGCGGCCGAACAACCGTGACGGCGTATTTCGGCGATGCCGTTCCCGCTGCCCTGACCGAGTAATCGAACGAGCGCGTGACGTTCTCGAACGTGACGACGAACACACCTGGCTTGTCGCCTCGCTCCATCCGAAGGTCGCGGGCCTCGTCGCCACTCGCCACCGTGAGGGTGGGCGTGAATCCCTGGTCGATGCCCGACACCCGCGCCGTGATCGTGACCGGCTGACCCTCGCGCACTTTGAACGATCCAGGCGTGACTTCGAGCAACAGGCGCGCCGGGAAGAAGTAAGCGGCAGTAAGGTTCGTCGCGCGCCCGAACGACGGCGCGAGGAGCACGCTCACCGCGATCAACGCGGCGCTACTGGCCGCAGCACGCCACGCCCATCGATGCACAGAGGCGGCGGGAACGATCTCTTCGAGGGCGAGGGCGTGAACAGCCCTGACAGCATCGCCCGCGAGCAGTTCGCGCATCTCGACAGAAGCGTCGGGACGCGCCGCGTAATCGACCGCGGTGACGAGCACGTCGTCGAGATCGGACGTCGAGCGTTCCTCGATGAATCGCGCGATCTGCCGGTGAGTCGGGGTGACACGAAGTGGCCACAGGGCGCGGCCGATGACAAAAATTGCGACGACCGAAACAGCGGCGATCGTGAAGACGAGCGGTGCGCCTTCGCGCGCAACCAAGAGAACCGCACCGAGACCAGCCAGCAGAACCGTGGCCGCGACGCTGGCGCCGAGCGTCCACGCGCGCAGCGCTGCCCGCCGCGTCCATCGTCGCCTGACGCTGGAAAGAAACGCTTGCAGCTCGAGTAGTCTCTCGCCCATTCCGCCCTCGTTGCCGCCGCCGCCGATGCATATCCTACGCCGATTCGGTCGGCTCAACCCTCGAAAGATTCGATAGGTTCTATCTTTGCCTTCATATCGCCTTGCGCCCGATTAGGCTTTCACCCGCGAGCGCCAGGATCATCGCAATCAAACCGAGTTGCCAGAGCCGCTGCCTGTCCTCCTGCTCGTGCGCTTCGGCGGCGGCCCGTACGTCGGGAGACTGCCCCAATCGCGTGATTCCCGCCGAAAACGCTTCGACCGTGGTGCGCGCCGGGTTCGCCTCGCGGACGTCGACATTGATCGCGACACGTCGTTCCGTGGCTCCGCCGGCGATCTTGACACTATAGATGCCGGGCGCTGCCGGTCCGGGCACGCCCGGTGGCGTTTCGGGCAGCACCCACGACTGCCGCTGCTCCCGGCCCTGCATAAGGTATCTCACTGATTCGACGGCAAATGGCACGAAGGCCGGGTTGAGCGGAAGCCGATTCCACTGGTTGTCCAAATCCGAGGTGAACACGAGTAACCGGCCCTTCTCCACGGTCTGCTCCGTGAGCGCGGCGGCGCCCCCCGAAAACCGGGCCAGCACCGAGCGCCCGCTCTGATCGTTTAGACGTTGGTAGCGCTCGACGTGGACTGTCGCCAAGCGCGCCGGTCGGGCTGGAGAACGGCCGGAAGATGGGATGCCGGGCGTCCACCGCGATCAGTGTCACGTTCGCGCCCGCACCCGCCACATCTTCTCGAGCGACACCCAGGTCGGTGCCGATCGTGTCGTTGAGCGTTTCGAGATCGATGGCTGGACCCAGCGAGAGAAGCACTCGCCCGCCGTTGCCGAGAAAGCCCGCGATCGTTTCGCGCCCTCTGCGGTCGAGCGTCCGCGTTCCGAGCACGACAATCGCGGCCGGCTCGCCGAGCTGCTCTGAGGTGAGCGCCGAGAACTGGCGCCCGTCGATCGTGCGGACGTGAAACGCGTCGCCGTTGTCGGCGACGCCGAGCGCCCTCTCGACGTAGATACCCTCCTGGGACGACGCCGGTGGATCGCCGGTAAGCACGATCACCGGGACCGCGTTCGGGCGGATCGAGGACGAAGTAGCGCTGATTGTCCGCCTCGTAGCCGAGCTGATCGTCGATCGAAACCTCGGCGCCGCCGCGGGGCGGCGAGCGCCGCGACGAGCCGCACTTCGGCCGCGGATTGCGGCGCCGATCTCGACGCGCTCCGTGCCGA
The DNA here is from genome assembly GCA_963807105.1 of uncultured Acidobacteriota bacterium. Classification (GTDB taxonomy): domain Bacteria; phylum Acidobacteriota; class Vicinamibacteria; order Vicinamibacterales; family UBA2999; genus DASPWV01. The sequence goes on from CAWEAM010000012.1 coordinate 13,910, forward strand.
GCTCGCGGCCATCCACCCGGAGACGCGCGGATGCTCGAGCGGGCCGGCTGCCGAAATTGTGCACGGCAGCGACCACCGCCTGACCCTCTCGGCGAACGGCGGTGACGGCCAGGTTCCCGTCGGGCGCCGGCACCTCGACGACTTCGACGGCCACCGCGTCGGGCACCGCGCCCTCGTCCGCCGTTTCCCACCCGGCCTGCTGCAGATCAGTTACGACGACGATTCGACCGGCTGCGGCGCCGATGGCTTCGGCGGCGCGGCCGAGCGCGGTGCGGAATCGCGTGGCGCCGGCCGTGGCACGACTCGCCTCGATCGCCGCGAGCACGCCGCCGCGATCGCTCGTCGGCGGCACCACGAGCGTCGCAGAATCGCTGAAGGATACGAGACCCACGAGCATTTCCGACGGCGCGTCGGTCACGGCCTTGCGCGCCGCTTGTCTGGCGGCCTCGAACTGCCCGGGCGCCGACATGCTCATCGATGCATCGACGGCGACGATGGTGATCGGCGCCGAGACACCCATGGCCGACGCCCTGAAAAACGGCCGCGCGAAGGCGAAGGCGAGCAGCGCGAGCGCGACGACGCGCAGCGCCAGCAGGATCAGCTCGCGCAGGCGGCGCCGGCGTTGCCGCTCGACCGGGGCCTTGTGCAGCAGCCGCACCGCCGGAAAGTCCACGATCGACTCGGTGCGTCGGCGAAACAGGTGCAGCGCGATCGGGATCGCCACCGCGAGCGCGCCGGCAAGAAACAGCGGATAGAGAAACGACAACCCGAACATGCGTCAGCGCTCCGAAGTGCCTGGCTTCAAGCGCGCGACTGGGTCGAGTGAACAATCCACGCCATCACCCTATCCACCACTTCAATACGACCTCTTCCTCGTGAACAGATACGACATCAGCGCGTTCTCCAGCGGCACGGACGTATCGAGCAGCGTGTAGTCGATCCTCGCCATCCGCAACTCACGCTTGTAGCGATCGATCAGTTCGTTGAGCGCGCGCAGATAGTCGGCGCGCACCGCGTCGGGAACGGCGAGCACCTCGTCCTTGGTCTCCACGTCGCGAAACCGCGCCGCCTGCTGAAACGGAAACGCGAGCTCCGCCGGATCGAGCACGTGGAACACGACGACTTCGGTGCCGCGATAGCGGAAGTGCTTGAGACCCTGCACCACGCGGTCGGGATCGTCCAGCAGATCCGAGATCAGCACCACGAGGCCGCGCTTGTGAATGGCTTCCGCGAGATCGCGCAGCGGCTTCGCGACATCGGTTCCAGTGCCGAGCGTCAGCCGCTCGAGCGTGACCAGCAGCGATGTCAGGTGCCCGGCGCGCGCGCTCGCCGGCAGCATCTGCTCGATGCGATCGTCGAACGCGATCAGACCCACGGCGTCGCGCTGCCGGTTCATCAGGTAGGCAAGCGCCGCCGCCAGGTACGACCCGTATTGCAGCTTGGTGATCGGACCCGATGCGTAGCCCATCGAGCCGCTGATGTCGAGCATGATGTGACAATCGAGGTTGGTCTCCTCCTCGAACTTCTTGACGAAGTAGCGGTCGGTTTTGGCGTAGACCTTCCAGTCGAGCGTGGCGAGATCGTCGCCGTGCAGATACTGGCGGTACTCAGCGAACTCGACGCTGAACCCCTTGAACGGGCTGCGGTGCAGGCCGCTGAGAAACCCTTCGACGATCGCACGCGCCTTGAGGTCGAGCGTGCCGAGCCGCGCGACAATCGCCGGATCGAGATACCGTGTGCCCCGGCCGCTTGCCATCGGGCCCGCCGCCTACAGCCCACTCGCCGGCGGCGGCACCGCCTCGAGCACCTGCTCGATGATGCGATCGGTCGTCATGCCTTCGGCTTCGGCGTAGAAATTCGGAATGACGCGGTGGCGGAGAATTGGCTTCGCCAGCGCCTGCAGATCCTTGACCGACACGTGATGACGCCCGTGCATCAGCGCACGTGCCTTGCTGCCGAGAATCAGTGCCTGCGAGGCGCGCAGGCCGGCACCCCATTTGACCCACTTGTGCACGAAATCGAGGTTCTTGCCGCGGCCCGGCCGGGTGCTGTCCACGACGGTGACCGCGTACCGCGCCACTTCCTCCGCCACCAGCACCTCGCGCACGGTCTCCTGGAACGCGAGAATGTCGCGGCCATCGAGCACCCGCTCGGGCCGCGTCCGGGCGGCGCCGGTCGTCTGCGTGACGACCCGCACTTCGTCATCCGGCGAGAGGTAGGTCATCACGATGTTGAACATGAAGCGATCGAGCTGCGCTTCCGGGCAGCGGATACGTGCCTTCGAGCTCGATCGGGTTCTGCGTCGCGAGCACGAAGAACGGCCGCTCCAGGTCGTAGGTCCGGCCGGCGGCGGTGACGTGGTACTCCTGCATCGCCTCGAGCAGCGCCGCCTGCGTCTTCGGCGGCGTGCGGTTGATCTCGTCGGCCAGGATGATCTGCGCGAAGATCGGGCCCTGCACGAAGCGCAGCGTGCGCCGGCCACCCTCGTCGTCGAGGATTTCGGTGCCGGTGATGTCGGCCGGCATCAGGTCCGGCGTGAACTGGATGCGCTTGAAGCTGAGATCCAGGATCTCGGCGATCGTCTTGATCAGCAGCGTCTTCGCCAGGCCCGGCACGCCGGTGATCAGGCAGTGCCCGCCGGTGAAAAGCGCCATCAGCACTTCGTCCACGACCTCGTCCTGGCCGACGATGATCTTGCGCAACTCGCGCAGAATGCGATCGCGGCCGGCGGACACCCGTGCGGCGAGGCTGCCGATTTCCGTTGTTTGTTCCATTATTGAACGATCAGTGCGTGAGGCAGTAGATCACCTCGTTGATGAGCATCTGGTAGGCCTGCGCGGTCCACTTGAGATAGCCCGGGTAGTCCTCGGCGTTCGACCACTCGACGCCGTCGCCCATGTCGGTGTTCCAGTTAATGAGCACCATCGGACGCCCGGCGTCGTCGAGAATTCCGCGCAAATGCGGCACGAAGCCACCCTTTTCCCAGGTGCGGCCCTGGAAAAACGAACCGAGACCGGGAATCTGCGGGTATTTATCGAGTTTGTAGAAGACCGAATAGATCGCGTGCGGCGGCTCGATCTCGATGATCTCGCGATCCGGGAAGATCAGCGTCGAGCTGCCGTTCCGTGAGATCCCATTCGTAGGAACCGTGAAAGTCGTCCATGGTCAACGTGCCGCCGCGCAGAAGAAATTCGCGCAGCCGCGCCGCGTCTTTGTCGGTGAGCACCAGGTTGCTCGGCTCGACGATGTAGATCCACGGATAGCGCCACAGCTTTTCGTCGTCGAGCGTGATCACCACCGGCTCGCTCACTTCGATCGAGGTCACGGTGCGGAGCCGTCGCGTGAGGTTCTGCTCGGCGGCAGGCGCGTCGATCGCCCACGGCTCTTCCCAGTAGCCGACGCGCAGCTGCGTCTGCGCGTTCCCGGCGAACGAGTTGTATTTGATGCGCGCGAAGGTCCACTGCAGCCCGGCGAAGCGATCGTCTTCAGGCAGCGGATTCTGCGCCTGCGCCAACGAAAGCGCCGCCAGGAGCACCGCGATCATCAGCAGCAGGCCCTTCTTCATTGCCGGCCCTCGACCAGCTTGAGCAGGATGTCCTGCGCGCGCTCGAACGTCGGCGCAATTTCGAGCGCGGTCATGGCCTCACGCTTGGCGTCGTCGCGCTGCCCGGCGGCGAGGAGCGCCTCGGCCAGGTCGGCGTGGGCGCTGGCGCGGTCGATCGGTCCGGCGGCAATGGCGACGCGGAACATGCGGATGGCCTCTGGCGTCTCGCCGGATGCAAGAGCCATGCGACCGAGCGCCGAATGCGACGCCGCGTCGAACGGGTCGATCGCCACGACACGCTGCAGCGCGGCGCGCAATCGCGCCCCATCCTTGGCCGGCTCGAGATAGCCCACCAGCTGTCGCGCCGCGGCAATGTCCATGTGATCCTGCATCGTCAGCTTCTCGAGCGCCTCGGCGGCTTTCGCCTTATCTGCGCGTGCGAGGGCGACTTCCGACGATCTGCATGTAGGGACTCTCCGGTCCCGTCATCATCGGCACCAGCGCGGCGGCGCGCTCGAACGCCTGGATGGCAGCCGTCGGGTCGCTCTGGCGCAGCGCCCGTCCAAGCGCCATCTGGACCGGGAAGCTGTCGGGATGAGCGCTCGCCACCGCCTTGATCTTTTCGAGCGGCAGCTCAGGGTTGAAATCGTCGGGCGCCGCCAACGCGCGGCGCAGCGCGCCGAAGCGCTCGCCGAGAAAGGTGTCGAACGACGTCTGCAGTGCATCCATCTCGACGCCCAGCACTTTGCGGAATCGCCGCTTCCGTGTCGATGCCCTCGGCGAATGACTCCACGAGGTCCCTGAGCTTCTGCTCGCCGAACTTGGCCACGATGTGCTCGACGAGCAGCGACGCCTGATAGTAGGAAAGCGAGATCGTGCGCGGGTTCTGGAAGCCGCTGTTGAGGTCCTTGAGCTGGAGCACTTCTCCGGCGTCGATCGCCCGCGCGAAGGTGAGCTCCATTTCGCGGCCCCACTCCTCGCGGGCGCGCTTCTCCTCGAACACCGAGATGCCTTCGGTCAGCCACCGCGGGATCCGCTGATTCGAAAGCTGCAGAGTGATGACGTGCGCGAGCTCGTGCCAGAGCGTGGCGCCCCAGTTGAATTCGCCGGGCGGTCGCGCTTTGGGCGAATCCATCGTGACGACGCGGCCGAAACAGGCGCCGAGCGCGCCGATCATGCCGGGCAGCCCCGCGGTGCGCACCGCGAAGTCGTCGTGCTTGTTGAAGACTTCGATGAGGAACGGGCCCTTCGGGGTGAAATTCCAGCGCTTGCTCAGCGCCGCGATCGCTTCCTTTGCCAGCGCCGGCACGTATTCCTTCATCACCGGCGTTTCGTCGGTCGGCAGCTTGATCACGAAGTCGCCGTCGGTGATGGTCTGAAAGCCGTCGAGCGTATCGAGCAGCTGCAGCAGGTTGAACGTCTGCACGTCGTAGGGATCGGCGCGGAACGCCGTTTCCAGCGCGCGCCGCGCGTTGCGCTCATCGCCGGTGCGCATCAAGTGCAGCCCGAGGTCGGCCTGGGCGCGGGCGTTTTCGCGATCGAGCACGATGCCGCGACGGACCTGCTCGACGGCCTCGTCGAAGCGATAGTTGCGCGCCGTCACTGCGCCGACTACGCGATACGCTTCACCGTAAAGGGGATTGATCTTGAGCGCCAACTGGATGTCGGCCTGCGACTCTTCGAGCTTTCCCTCGACGTAGGCGATCGCGGCTTTGAGCGCGTGCGCCTCGAGGCTGTTGGGATTGATCGCCTGCGCTTTGGCGATCGCCGCGCGCGCGTCCTCGAGCTTGTCTTCGTCCACCGCGCGGTCGGCGAGAAACAGGTACGCCGCTGCGTCGTTGGGATTGAGCTCGAGCGCGCGGCGTGCGTACTTCGACGACGCCGGCGGGTTCTCGTCGGCGACGGCGCGCGCCATGCCAAGGAGCGCGGGACCGTAGTCGGCGTCGCCTTTGAGCGCCGCCTGATATGACCGCGCCGCTTCGCCTTTGTCGTACTTTTCGAGAAAGAGATCGCCCCACGCGGTGTTGATCGTGGGATCGGTGGGCGCCAGCGTGCTCGCTTCGCGGAAAAGCCCGTTGGCTTCCTCGAACCGTTCCTTCGCCTGGGCGGGGGTGAGGATGGCCAGCGCGCGAGCGGCGCGCGCGGCGCGGGCGTAGTCGCGCGCGGTGGCCGACGGCGCTTCGCTCAACAGCAGCACCTGCAGCGTGCGGCGGGCCGGAGCGCGCTGTCCGAGATACACCTGCAGCAGGCCGAGCTCGAGCGCGGCATCGCCGGTGGGTTTTTCGAGCTGCAGCGGCTGCAGCAGCGCGAGCGCCTTGGTGTACTCGCCGCGGGCAATCAACGCCTGCGCACGCAGCGCGACCATCGCGTCGTCTTTCGCGTGCGGCGAAGTGATCGTTTCGACTTCGTCGAACTTTCCGGTGCGCAGCGCGCGCTCGGCGGCGGCACGCGCCGACGTGACTCCGGTATTCGCCGGGCCCTGCGCGTGGCCCGACGGACCGAACACCAGAAACACAATCAGCAGGAGAAGCGTCGCTCCGATCGGCATGGCAATGCGGTTGGCTAAGTATCTCACCATCAATAAAGCGGACGCCACGTAAAGAAGGCAATCGCGCACAGCCCTTGCAGCATGGCGAAGCCGATGAGCCAGCCCGCGCGCTGCGCGATCGGGAGTGCCGCGCCCAGCCATAGAAACGTGGGGAACACCACTGATGTGACTCGTCCCATCGAGAGCAAACCGCCCATCACGAGCGGCGGGAGCACGATGACCAGGATGAGCGCGGCATAGGCGGCGCCGAACCGCCGCAGGACCGGAACCAGGCTGACGAGCACGAAGATGACGGCGGCGGCCTGGATGAAGTCGAGCGTCTGATTGGTAGCGTAGTTGTAGAACCCATAGTGCTGGAGGTAGTTGACGCGCGACCCGACGAGATCGTCCACACCCCTATAGACGCGCCCCCAGGCGGCATTGGCGGCCACCCATTGCAGCGGGTTGCCGGTGAGCGAATAAACGTATGCCGAGTAGATCAGCATGCCGACGCCGGGCATCGCGGCGGCGGCCAGGCGCGGGACGGCGGCGCGCCAGTCGCGCCACGCCGGCTGAACCGCAAGCAGCGCCAGCGGAATCGCAAGCAGGCATCCGTTAGGACGCGAGAGTCCGGCCAGAAGTCCCCATCCGCCCGCCTTCCACAACTCGCCGCGTTCGAAGTGGTAACACGCCGCCACGGTCGTGAGGAGAAAGAGCGACTCGGTGTAGGGCGCACTGAAAAAGAGCGCGAAAGGATACGCGGCGAGGAGCGCGATCGCCGCAACCGCCTGATCGTGATCCAGCCGGAGCCGCGCGAGGCGATAGGTGTAACGCAACGCGAGAAAGAACGAGACGAACGACACAACCACGGCAACCCACAGCGTTTGCCGCGCCAGAAACAGCGAACCGTAGCGCATCAGCATCGGCAGCATCGGGAAGAACGCGAGGTTCTGCTGCTGGTTGGCGTACGCCGGGTTCCAGATGTAGCCGTCAATCGCGACGCCGAGGTACCACCCGGCGTCCCATCGCGCCGGCAGGTTGAAGAACTCGTTTTCGTAGATGCGCCACGGTGGCGTATTCGGCGCGTATCCGATGAGCGCGACGCCGAGAAAGCCCGCGGCGAGCACGCCGAAGCGCGACGAGACGAAGATCGGCCACACCGCGCGCGCTTCGGGCGACGTCCGCCAGCGGTTGACCGCCTCGATTGAGCGCCGGACCAGCGTCGGCTCGCGCCGCAGGTAATGGCGAACGAGCAACAGCACGGCGCCGATCACCATCGGGCGCACCCACGAGGTGACCGAGATGCGACCGAACGGCAGCCATTCGCGGAAGCCGCCGGTGACGGTGACCGACAATCCGATCAGGATGAGACCAACGCCCACCGCGTCCAGCGCCCTCGCCCACCATGCCAGTCCGGCGTCACTGCGCGCTGCCATAGAGTGAGGCTATTGTCTCCCGAGAGCGCGCTCTTCGACGCGGATGCGTTTGCGCAGCAGCACGGCGAAGCCGGCGATCGAGATCGCGCCGGTGATCGGCGCCCAGACGATCAACGCCGTCGCCGCAATCTCTCCGAGGACCGCCACGTAGTTGGGATGCCGAAGCACGCGATACGGGCCGGAGGTGACGAGCGGCGCCTGCGGCGGGACGAGCACGCGGTATGTCCAGCGAACGCCCAGCGCGTTGATGGCGGCGATCTTGAGCGCCTTGGCGAGGCCGAGCAGCGCCAATCCCGACGCGAGCACATTTGGCGGCGCCGGACCGGTGAGCGCGCCTTCGAACGCCATGGCGATAAAGCAGCCGGGATAGGCCCACTGCATCACCGCGAGCACATCGTCTTTCGGTTCGACCGCGCCGCGCGCGCGCAGCAGCGATGCGTTGTGGGCGGAAAGCGCCGCTTCGCCGGCCATCATCAACAACATCGCCAGGCAGGTGACGGCGGCGATCGCCCAGGCAGCGGGCATCACGCGGCGGTGACGTCGCCGGCGTATCGAATCATCCGCTCGAAGACCCGCGGCCACTGGCGCGCGATGACTGCCGCGCCACTCACGGCGCGCGGCGAGGCCACCAGCCGCCGCAGCGAGCGATTGAAGCGCCACTTGGTGGCAAACGCGTCGCGACGGCGGCGGCCGAGCAACACCGGCGCCTCGTCGGGCGGAAAGCGGCCGGCAAGCGTCTCGAGCGCAACTGCCGCCGCCAGTTCGGCGCCGCGGAACGCAAACGTGAGTCCGTCGCCGGTCATCGGATCGATGAAACCCGCGGCATCACCGGCGAGCAGCAGTCCGGGAACGCCGCATGACGCGGCGTCCACCGCCATCGGCCCGAGCACCGACGGCGCCCCGGTCAGGCGCGCGCTCGCGAAGCGCGCCTTCAGCCCCGCATCCCGCGCCAGACTCATCGTCAGTTGCGCGGCGGCGTCACGCCATCCTCCTTCGCCGGCGGCGTGCGGAACCACCAGACAGACATTGGCCACACCGTCCGGCATTGGCGCGACACCGATGTAGTGACCGCGGCGCACGTGCATCTCGCCCACGCCGCTCATGCCGGCGACGTCGGTGAAGTAGGCGCCGATCGCCCAGCGGCGCGGGCGGTCCGGATGACACGTCAATCCCAACGCAAACCCGATCTTCGAGTGACGGCCGTCGGCGGCGATCACCATCCGGGCGGGCATGGTGGTGTGACCGCGCGCCGTGCGCACGCGAACGCCGGTGACGCGTCCACCAACGACAAGCGCTTCGTCCACCGCGCACGCCGGCTCCACCCGCGCTCCGCTCGCACGGGCTTCTTCCACGAGGAACTGATCGAGCGCGCGCCGCTCAATCGCGTAGCCGCAGATGCCGGGACCGTACTCGCCGCGGACCGACGCCTCGCCGGGACCGGTTACCAGCATCCCGTCGATCCGCCGCGCGCGATCGATGAGGCAGGCGGTGCGAACGTGTTGCGTCAAGACGCGCATGGCACCGGGATTGACGGTATCGCCGCAGAGCTTGGCGCGCGGAAACAGGGCCCGATCGAGGACTCGCACCGACAGCCCGACGCGCGCCAGGACGATGGCCGCGAGCGATCCCGCCGGGCCCGCACCCACGATCACAACGTCGTCCATGGCCCCCCGTGCCGTGCCATGTGACTCACGCCGCTCCCAACACGAGAGCGGAGTTCTTCGACCCAAAGCCGAGGCAGTTGCATAAGGCGGCTGCCGGCCGCGCGGCCCGCCCTTCGTTCGCGAGGAAATCCAGATCGCACGCCGGATCCGGATCGGTGAGATTGATCGTCGGCGGCAGAAAGCCGCACGACAACGCGAGCGCCGTGGTCACGACGCCCGCGGCGCCACTCGCCCCCTGCGGATGACCAATCATCGACTTGGTGGATGACCCCGCGAGGCGGTTGGCCATCGACCCGAACACCCGCCGCGTGCAGCGCGACTCGACGGCGTCGTTCAACTGCGTCGAGGTGCCGTGATAGTTGACATATCCGATGTCCTCGGCTGGTCGGCCCGCACGTGCGATCGCCTCTTTCATGCAGCGCACGATCTGTTCGCCATCCGGATCCATCTGCACGCGGTGATAGGCGTCGCACGTGGACGCGTAGCCATCGACGGTGGCGTAGACAGGGGCACCGCGCGCGCGGGCGCGCCCTTCGCGCTCGAGCACGAGCATCCACGCCCCTTCGCCGAGGACGAAGCCGTCGCGCCCCTTGTCGAATGGGCGCGACGCGGCGTCCGGCCGATCGTTGTAGTGAGTCGAGACGGCGCGCATTCGCGAGAAGCCGAAGATCATGCCGGGCAAGACGCAGCCGTCGGTGCCGCCCGAGAGCAGCACCTCGCACTCGCCGGCGCGCAGCAGCATCGCGGCGTAGCCAATCGCGTCGGTCGAGCTCGTGCAGCCGGTTGAGAGCACATGACTGATGCCGTGAAGTCCCAGCGAGATCGAGATCTCGCTCGAGACCATGCCGCAGATGCCGACCGCGATCGCGTACGGAGTGACGTGGCGGCCCGCGTTGGTGAAGAAGTCCTGATACTGCCGCTCGCCGATGTCGATGCCGCCGCCGCCGGTGCCGATGATGACGCCCGCGCGCGGTTGGCCGAAGGCGAGCTGCGCGTCGTTCCACGCTTCGCGCGCGGCTATGACGCCGAACAGGGCGGCGCGCGAATACCGGCGCGGATCGGCGTGTCCGTTGCCGTTTTCGCCGGAAAGCCGGGGCGCGTGCTCGATGCCGAGACGCGGGACCGCCGCCGCAACCTGGCAGGGAAAGGTGCTCGCGTCGAACTCGGTGATGGCCCGGGTGCCGCTCACGCCGCGACGCACGTGGTCCCAGAACGTCCGCCGTCCCGCACCGTAGGTTGAGACCACTCCGATACCAGTGATGGCGATTCGTTCGCTCAAGTCGACCCTGTTTCCGTCCCCGTTTCTATAATATGCGCGGTGCTCGGCATCCTAGCGTGGACTGGAGGCGCGCTCTTCGCCGCGTCGCTCGCATACACCGTCTACTTCTACACGTTCGTGCTCGACAATCCGGCGCCCGTCAACGCACGTCCGTGGATGGCGGCCGGCCTCGTCAACCTGCTGCTCTTCGGTCTCTTCGCGCTGCACCATTCCGTCTTCGCGCGCGCCCCGCTCAAGCGCTGGGTCGAACGGATGATGCCGGCGCCGATGGAGCGCTCGTTCTACGTCTGGGTCGCGAGTGCGTTGCTGATAGCGACGTGGATCGGCTGGCAGCTGACGGCAGGTCTGGTATACGCGATCGAGGGCCCCTTGCGCTGGGCGTTTTACGCGCTGCAGCTCGCCGGGGTTCACCTGACACTGCGCAGCGCCGGCATGCTCGACGCACTGGAACTGGCCGGGATCCGGCAACTGCAACCGCGCCCGCGCCCCACGGTCTTTCGAACGGACGGACCGTTCGGCCTCGTGCGCCATCCGATTTATCTCGGCTGGCTGCTGATGACGTTCGGCACGCCGCTGATGACCGTCAATCGCCTGCTGTTCGCGACCATCACCAGCGCCTACCTCATCCTCGCCATCCCCTGGGAGGAGAGGTCACTCGTCGCGGCATTCGGCGATCGTTACCGCGCGTATCAGGCCCGCGTCCGCTGGCGTCTGGTGCCGGGCCTCTGGTAGCGTCCGCCACGTCGCCGGCATCCTCTTCCTCGTCTTTCGGCAGGCCTTCGAGCTGATCGACGAAGAGCAGCGAGTGCAGTGAGGGAATCTCGAACCTCTTGCTGCACGTCTTGCACACCAGCTCGTCGTCCACGCGGATCAGGTGGTCGCGCAGCTTTTCGAACTTCGCGCGGTCGCGCTCGTCGGCGCCGGGCGGAAGCCGTTCCTTCTTGACGCGACGCACCCAGCGGACGGAGTACTCGTTCGTGCGGTGACAGCGCGGGCACGAGTAGCGGGCCGGACGCGTTTCCGGGCGATCGGAGAAAAAGGAGCGTTCGTCGAGAGCCACTCGGGGATCGTATCAGGAACCAAGAACCGGGAACCAGGAACCAGGCGCCGGACGCGCTGTCGGGCTCCGGAGCCCGATCGTCGGCGCGGCAAGATTTCACTTTTGAGTTTCGCGTCCCTGCCGCCCAAAATCGTGATCCCGGTTCCCGGTTCCTGGTTCCCGGTTTGCGTATGATCGAGAGAGATCGCGAATGGCCGAGCCCACTCTCCCTACTTCATTTCCAACTGAGCTTCCGGTGTTGGCGCTTCGGCGGACGGTTGCGTTCCCGCTGACCTTGCAGCCTCTTGCCGTCAATCGCCAGATGTCGGTCGAGGCCGTCAATGCCGCACTCGCGGGCGATCGACTCGTACTGCTCCTCCTGCAGAAGGACGACGACGAAGATCCGCGGCCTGAGCAGATGTACAACGTCGGCACGATCGGCATCGTGCGGCAGATGGCGCGCGGCACGCAGGGACTCAACATCATCGTCGAGGGCATGGCGCGCGCATTCGCCGACGAGGTACGCGTCGAACGAAACATGCTCCGGGCGCGCATTTCGGTGGCCCCCGAGCAGGTGCAGCAAAGCGTCGAAATAGACGCGTACATCCGTCGCATTCTGGAGCTCGTCGATCGCGCGCTCACGCTCACCTCCGGGCTCGCGCCCGAAGTGCGGCAGCTGATGACCGGTATCGACGATCCGCTGCGCCTCGCCTATCTGCTCGGCACGATGCTCGATCTGAAAGCGGAGGAAAAGCAGCAGCTGCTCGAAGCGGATCCCCTTCTCAAAAAGCTCGAGCTGGTGCACACGCTCCTCGGGCGTGAAGTCTCTGTGCTCGAGCTCAAGGGCAAGATTGAGTCGCAGGCGCAGCAGGAGATGACCGACGCGCAGCGGCAGTACTACCTGCGGCAGCAGCTCAAGGCGATTCAGCAGGAACTCGGCGAAGGCGAAGGCGACGAGACCAAGGTGCTGCGCGATCGGGTGGCACAGGCCAACTTGCCAGCACACGTCCGAATGGTCGCCGATCGCGAGATCGATCGCCTCGCCCGCATGGGGCCGGCGTCGCCCGAGTACCAGATGATCCGGACGTATCTCGACTGGATCCTGGAGCTACCATGGGAGACTGTCACCGAGGATCGCATCGATCCCATCGAGGCGCGGCGCGTGCTCGACGAAGACCACTACGATCTCGACAAGGTGAAGGAGCGCATTGTCGAATACCTAGCGGTTCGCAAGCTCAAAGGCGACATGAAGGGGCCGATCCTGTGCTTCGTCGGTCCCCCTGGCGTGGGCAAGACATCGCTCGGCCAGTCGATCGCGCGCGCGATGCAGCGCAAGTTCGTGCGCATCTCGCTCGGCGGCATCCGCGACGAAGCCGAGATCCGCGGACATCGCCGCACCTACATTGGCGCGATGCCCGGCCGTATCGTCCAGGCGCTCCGCCAGGCCAGCTCGGCGAACCCGGTGTTCATGCTGGACGAGCTCGACAAAGTCAGCGCCGGGTATCAAGGTGATCCCGCCGCGGCGCTTCTCGAAGTACTCGATCCGGCGCAAAACAACAACTTCCGCGACCACTATCTCGAGGTCCCGTTCGACCTGTCGAAGGTGCTGTTCATCGCCACGGCCAACCAGCTCGGATCGATTCATCCGGCGCTGCGCGATCGGATGGAGATCGTCTGGCTGTCGGGTTACACCGAGGAGGAGAAGGTCAACATCGCGCGCAAGTATCTGATTCCGCGTCAGCTCGTGGAGCATGGCCTCGGCGCCGGTGCGGTCACGATCACCGACGACGCACTCCGCACCGTGATCGGGGAGTACACGCGCGAGGCGGGTGTGCGGAATCTCGAGCGGCAGATTGGCGCCATTGCCCGCAAGATCGCCGCGAAGGTCGCAACCGGAGCGACTGGCGATGTCGCCGTCGAAGCCAGCGACCTAGAGGCGTACCTCGGGCCGCCGCGCTTCCGCCGTGAGGCGCAGTTCCGCACGTCTCGTCCAGGTGTCGCTACCGGCGTCGCGTGGACTGAAACGGGCGGCGATGTGCTCTTCATCGAAGCGAGTCTGCTGCCAGGCGGCCGTGGATCGATCATCCTCACCGGGCAGCTAGGCGACGTGATGCAGGAGTCGGCGCGCGCCGCCGTGAGCCATATCCGCGCCAACGCGCTGGAACTCGGCATCGAACCGAACTTTCTCGAAAATCGCGATCTCCACGTGCATGTGCCCGCGGGAGCCACTCCCAAGGACGGTCCGTCCGCAGGCGTGACGATCGCCACGGCCATCTTGTCGGCCGCGCGCAATGAGCAGGTACGCGACGACGTCGCAATGACCGGCGAGATCACCCTCAGCGGCCTCGTGCTGCCGGTCGGCGGCATTCGCGAAAAGGCGCTGGCAGCCAAGCGGATGGGCCTCAAGACGTTCGTCCTGCCCGCGCTCAACGCGCCCGATCTCAAAGAGTTGCCCGAAGAGCTCAGAGCCTCGATGCGGTTCATCCCGGCAGAGACGCTGGAAGAAGTGTTGAAGGTCGCGCTGCCGTCGATTCCTGCGGCCGACCCCGCGCCCGCGGCCGTGCCGTAGACGACGTGACGGCGGTTTTCTACGTTTCCGGCCATGGGTTCGGCCACGCATCGCGCGTCATCGAGGTCATCAACGCGCTGCTCGAACGCCGGCCCGACTCCCGTGTCGTCGTGCGCACCCGGACGGCGCGCTGGCTCTTCGACCTGACGGTTCGCGGACCGTTCACCTATATCGACACCGAGTGCGACACCGGCATCGTCCAGATCGACAGTCTGCATCTGGACGAACAGGCCAGCATCGCTCGCGCGCACGCCTTCATGTCGACGTTTGAATCGAGAGTCGCGGCGGAAGCGCACGCGCTCGACGCGCTCGGCGCCACCCTCGTCGTGTCCGACATTCCCCCGCTCGGCGTCGCCGCCGCGGCGCAGGCGGGCGTGCCGGCCGTGGCCATGGGCAACTTCACGTGGGACTGGGCATACGCGGCGTACCGAAGGATCGGCAGCGCTCGTTGACCGGATCGGCGCCGCGTACGCCGAGGCCGACGTGGCGCTAAGGCTGCCGATGTGGGGCGGATTCGGTGCCTTCGCGCGAGTGATCGACCTTCCGTTCGTGGCGCGACGCTCGACACGAGATCCTGCCGAGACGAGGCGGGCGCTCGGCGTCTCCGACGATGCGCGCGTGGTGCTGCCGTCGTTCGGCGGGCACGGTCTCGATCGGTTGACGAGCGACATGGTGCCGGCCGGCTACCACGTGCTCTTCGCGTTCGACGAGAAGAAGCTCTACGCCGAAGGCTTCCGCTACGAGGATCTGGTGCGAGCCGCCGACGTCGTCGTGACCAAGCCGGGATACGGAATCATCGCCGAGTGCCTGGCCAATGGCACGGCGCTCGTCTACACCGATCGCGGTCACTTCATCGAGTACGACGTGCTGGTGGCGGCGATGCCACGCGTGCTGCGCGCCGCATACATCAGTCACGATGATCTGTTTTCAGGAAGATGGGCGCCGCACCTCGACGCGGTCCTCGCGCAACCGGAGCCGCCTGAGCGTCCGGCAACCAACGGCGCGGAGGTGGCCGCCGATCTACTGCTGTCGCTAGCCGCCCGGTAATTCCTTGACGCTGGTGACCAGCGTCCACATGTTGAGCAGATTCACCTTGTCGATGGACGCGGGCTTGAGATCCGCCTGGGTGAGAAAACCTTGCAGATCGAGGTCGGCTTTGAAGCCGATATGCACGGTGAGCGGCGAGATCGCCGTTTCGATATTCGAGAGGAGGCGGTTGCTGCTCTTGAAATGATTGAGGATGACAACGCGGCCCCCCGGCCGGCAGAGGCGCTTCATTTCCTGCGCGACCTTGACCGGATCGGGCACCACACTGATCAGATACGGCGCGTAGACAATGTCGAAGCTTTCGTCGGGAAATGACATCGACGCCGCGTCCATCTCGAGCACACGGCAGTTGCGCAGCCCCTTGTCGAAGACACGCTCGCGCGCCTTCTCGAGCATGTGGAGCGACAGATCGACGCCGACGACGCTGCAGGTCGAGGGGTAGAGCGGCAGGTTGATGCCGGTGCCGACGCCCACCTCGAGCACGCGGTCTCCGGCCTGGATGTTCATTTTCTTCAGCGCTTCGACGCGCCCCGGGTGGAGCGTCGGCCCGAAGATGAGGTCGTAGACGACGGCAAGCTTCTCGTAGACGCGCTCGACGAAGTGATTTTCGACAACCGTGACCGACAGGGCCCGCGTCGCGGCGTCGCCGCCACCGATGGGGTCGTGGGGCTCTCGGTCGGTATCAAACAAGGCCATTTGGGCGCGTCTCCGGTTCGGCACTATATCAAAGTCGTCACGAATTGCTGCGAGTTGCGCGGTGAAAGTTCAGCGCAAGTCTTCCAAGACCGCCACCGCGGCGGCCGTTCGCCCCGACGGCGATGAGATGTGCAGGCCCTGTGCCATGGGCCGCAGCGTCCGCGCGAGCTCGCGTGCGATCCGAATGCCTTCGGTCGCGGCTGCCGCTTCGTCGCTCGCCGCACGCAGCCGCTGCAGGATCGCATCGGGCACGCTTATTCCCGGCACTTCGTTGGCCATGAATTCGGCGTGACGCACGCTCTCGAGCGGCCAGATACCAACCAGGATCGGCACGCGGAAACCTTGAACACGCTGGAAGAATCGCTCGAAGCTCGCGACGTCGAACACAGGACTCGTCACCGCGAATTCCGCGCCGGCTTCGACCTTGTACTCGAACCGGCGCAGCTCACGTTGGAGATCGTCGGTGCCCGGATTGACCATCACGCCGACATGGAGCGCCGTCGGCGCACCGATCGGTTGACCGCCGACATCAAGGCCGTGGTTGAGACGCGTCATGAGATTGGTGAGACCGATCGAGTCCACATCGAAAACGGCCGTCGCGTCCGGAATCTCTCCCTGCAGACTCACTGCGCCGGTGACGCCGACGATGTTGCGCAGGCCCATCGCCGCGGCGCCGAGCAGCTCCGATTGAATGGCGAGCAGGTTCTTGTCGCGACACGAATACTGCAGCGCCGTCTCGACCCCCGTGTGCTGCTGAATCAGCAGCGCCAGCGCCGCGGCCGGCATGCGCGCGCCGCGTGGGCCCTCGAAGACCGTCAGCACGTCGACCCTCTTGTCCGCCAGCACGCGCGCGTCGGCGATGACTTCGCTGGACGAGAGCCCGCGCGGCGGGATGATCTCGACGCTGATGGCGCTGCGCCCATCCGCAAGCGCGGCGCCCAAGCGCGACTTGGCGGCGCGCGCGACCGGCGGTTGCGCGTGCGGCGCCTGAGCGACCACCGACACGCGCAGGTGCGTCCGCCCGTCGTCGGGTGCATCGCCCGGCGACAGCCGGCGGACGGCGGCGCTGATCTGGCGAATGTGCTCCGGCGTCGTACCGCAGCAGCCGCCGACGATGCGTACGCCGTTGGCGATGAAGCGGCGCGCGTACGACGCCATGTATTCGGGCGAGGAGAGATAGATGTTGCGCCCCTCGATGTCGCGCGGTTTGCCCGCGTTCGGCTGCGCCGAGAGCCGCGCTGCGGTGACGCCGGCCAGCCGCTCGATCGTCTCGAGCATGGCGGCTGGACCCACGCTGCAGTTGACGCCCACCACGTGCGCGCCGCGCTCGACTAGCACCGGCGCAAACTGCTCGGGCGGCGTTCCGTCGAGGCTGTTGCCGTCTTCCTCGGTCGTCATCTGCGCGACGATCGGCCGATCGCAGAGCCCGCGGATTGCGGCAATCGCCGCGCCGATCTCGTTGAGATCGCGAAACGTCTCCAGCATGAAGAGATCGACGCCGCCTTCGAGAAGCGCCTCCGCCTGCTCCTTGAAGTACTGCTCCGCCTCGTCCACGCCCGTCTTGCCCCAGGGTTCGACACGAACGCCGAGCGGCCCGATCGCTCCCGCGACATAGGCCTGCTCGCCGGCGATGCTCCGCGCCAGGCGCGCCCCGGCCACGTTGATCGGACCGACGCTGTCGCTCAAGCCAAAGGCGCGCAGCTTGATCCGGTTGGCGCCGAACGTGTTGGTTTCGAGCACCTCGGCGCCGGCGCGGATGTACTCCTGATGCACGGTGCGCACCAGGTCGGTCTGCGACGTGTTGAGCGACTCGAAACAGCGATTGATGAAGACACCCTTGGCATACAGCTGGGTGCCCATGGCGCCGTCGCAGACGAGGACGCGGGCTTCGATGGCCTGAAGGAACGGCAGCGACGGCATGTGATCAGTAGATCTTATCGCACCGGTTCAGTCGGCCTGAGCTCCCATTCGAACGAGGCCGCATCGACAAGGAGGTAGGAACGATTGACCCGATCGACGCACACCGTGGGGATGCCGGCGCGGGTGAAGTGCGCGTGGGTGTGGTGATGCCCAAAAAAGTGCAGGCGCGGCTTGATCGCGTCGGCGACTTCCGCGATCGCCTCCTTTCCGACGTCCCTTCTCCACGTTCGGCTGGGGCTGGTCGACGAAGGCAGCTCGATCCAGAACGGCTTCGGGGCCTCGTGCGTGAGCAGCACGTCAACCGGGCCGAGCGCTTTCGCCCGCGCGACCTCCTCGTGCACGAAGTGCCGGCGTTTGTCGTCTTTGCCCTTGACCGGCAGGGTCGCGGCCGGCGTGTCGTACCACGTCGGCGCGAAGGTGCCGCCGACGCCGGCAACCGTGATTCCGTCGACCGCGACCGCCGTGCCATTGGCGATGAAATGCAGATTGCGGATCTGTTCGGCTCCGTCGCGAAACGCGTGCAGCCGATCGAACGATTCGTTGTTGCCCTGAATGAAATAGAGCGGCGCGGGCGGCTGCGGGTAGGCGCCGGCCTGGCTTGCGAGATCGCCGACGCAGAGCCAGAAGGGAATCTCCGGGTGCCGGCTCAGAATGCGCGCGAGGGCCTCGAAGTTGCCGTGAACGTCGCCGATGATGCCGAAGGTGTCAGCCACAGATCAGACCGCCGCTATAATCCGGTCACCCACCATTCCACAGGAGAGCGTCGATGAACGCCACACGAATGCCGCGACTCAGCCTGCTCCGGGCGCTTGCTGCCGCCGTTCTCGTCTGCGTCGCGTCGTTGAGCGCGCAGACCTCGACCGAGCTCGTGTTCCCCGGCGCCGCCTGGGAGTACGTGCAGCCCGGGAACCTGTCGTCGTACGGCTGGTCCGGCGACGCCCTTCGCAAGACCATGAATTACATCCGCGACGACTCCAATACCACCGGCCTCGTGGTTGTCGATCGCGGCCGCGTGGTTTTCCAGTATGGCGACATTGAGGAGCTCTCGTATGTCGCGTCGGTGCGAAAGAGCATCCTGGCGATGCTCTACGGCTCGTGGGTGGAAAACGGAACGATCAAGCTCGACACGACGCTCGAGGAGCTGAAGATCGACGATATCGGCGGCCTGCTGCCGATCGAGAAAAAAGCGACGATCGGTGATGTGATTACCGCGCGATCCGGCGTTTACCATCCGGCGTCGTACTCCGGCGACGATCTCGCGGAGGCGCCGCCGCGCGGCTCGCAGACGCCGGGCAAACACATGCTTTACAGCAACTGGGACTTCAACCTCGCCGGCTTCATCTTCGAACAGCTGACCCGGCGCGACATCTACGACGAGTTGCAGGCGCAGCTGGCGATTCCGCTGCAGTTCGAAGACTGGGATCGAAAGGCCCAGCGCAAGGAGGGTAACCTCACGGTCTCGAAATATCCGGCCTACCCGATCTGGGTCTCCACCCGCGACATGGCGCGCATCGGGTATCTGATGCTGCACGAGGGCAGCTGGAACGGACGGCAGTTGATCTCCCGTGACTGGGCGCGAAAGATCGTCGGAGTGGTGACGCCGCTGCAGGAGATGAATCCCCCGCGCCGCCGCGACGGCTACTTCGGTTACGGCTACATGTGGTGGGTGTGGGACGGCCCCAAGGCCACCGGTCCGTTCAAGGGCGCCTACTCTGCCGTCGGCGCGGTCGGCCAGTGGATCACGGTGTTTCCGGCGTTGAACATGGTCGTCGCGCACAAGACGAACAACATTTACGGCCGGGCAACGAGCGGTGCGTCGTGGCAGCGAATCATCGAGCTGTTGTTCGAGGCGAAAGGCGTGAAGATGACCGAGCCGTATCCCTGGGGCGGAACGCCCTCTCTCCGCTGAGAGTCGGCTGGGCGGATGGGGAGGTGGGGCAGGTAGGTCAGCCAGGGCGAGTAGGCCAGATGTAGGGTTGGCGGGATCACGCAGAGCGGCGGGGCTTCGGCCCCACCCTTCCCTAGAGTGGGGCGCGAAGCGCCCGCGCCCCAGCAACTGGCTGGAGGCGAGCGAACCTACAGCGCGGCAATGCCGCGCGACCTTTATTTCGAGGGTGCCGGGACGAGGAGCTCCGATTTGTCCCAGACGAAGTCGTCCTTGCTGTAGACGGCGAGCTCGTAATCCTTGCCCATGAAGATCGCCGCGACCGGGCACGCCTCTTCGCAGTAGCCGCAGAAGATGCAGCGCGTCTTGTGAATCTGGTAGACCGAGGCGTAGCGGGGGCCGGCCATGACGCTGCCGTCGTTCTCCTCCGCCTCGAGATAAATCGCGTCGGCCGGGCAGGCCACGGCGCACAGGCCGCAGGCCACGCACTTCTCAAGCCCGTTCTCGTCGCGCATCAACACCTGTTTCCCGCGATATTTCGGGAACATCGGCATCTTCTGATCGGGGTAATTGATGGTGATGGGCGTCCGGAACAGGTGCTTGAACGTGAGCGCGAAGCCTTCGATGAGCGGCCGAATCATGCGGTAAATTGTATAACTGCGTGCCTCCGGAACCCAAGTTCCTCCCGGCGGAGCAGTTTCTGCTCGCCACGCTCGTGGGGAAGCTCGCCATCATGGCGGCGCTCGCCACGATGCTCGCGCGCTACCGCCGCTTCCGGCACATTCTGATTTTCGAGCGCCGCGGCTGGCCCGACCGCCTCGTTTTCGCGCTCGGCCTCATCGTCCCGCTCACCGCCGGCGTCGTGTCGCGCCTCCTCCTCAATTACGACGCCGCCGACCTGACGCTCGAGGGTGCCTTCCTCGCCGGGCTGATTGCCGGTCCCTATACCGGCGGTCTCGTCGGCGGCATCATCGCCCTGCCGGCGCTCGTCGCCGGTGAATGGGGCGCGGTGCCGTTCGCGATCGGCTGCGGGTTCGCCGGCGGCGGCATTCGCGAGGCGTCGCCCAAGGAAGACATCTGGAACTTCTCCCCGTTCATCTTCTTCGGCCTGCCGCGCAAGCTGTGGCGGATGATCACGACGGTCGCCGTCGACTGGCAGGTGGCTGTTCTCTGCGCGCCGATCGGCCTCGAGCTGATTCGCCGCGCGGTGGGCACGCGCTTCGCCGGCCGCCTGTTCCATTTCGAGCCGCCGTCGTGGTGGCTCACGGTCGCCATCTACGTTACGACGGTGCTGGCCGTCTCGATCCCCATCAAGATCTGGAACAACGCGCGCATCGAGCACCGGCTGCAGGAGCAGGAGAAGCTGCTCCTGGCAGCCAAGATCGAGGCGCTCAAGAGCCAGATCAACCCGCATTTTCTGTTCAACACGCTGGCCTCGGTGTCGTCGCTGATCCGTTCCGAGCCCGAAACCGCCCGCATGGTGATCCAGAAGCTCTCTGGCCTGCTTCGCACGCTGATGAAGAGCCACGAGCAGTTCGTGACGCTTCGCGAGGAGCTCGATTCGATCGACGAGTATCTCGCCATCGAAGTGATTCGCTTCGGTCCTCGTCTGAGAGTGCAGAAAGAAATCGCCGCCGACACGCTGGAGCTGATCGTCCCCAGCATGATTCTTCAACCGCTTGTCGAAAACGCGATCAAGCACGGGCTCACCCGCAAGGTGGGGCTGGGCCGGATTACGATTCGCGGCGTGCGACACGGCCACACGCTGACCCTCGACATCGAAGACGATGGGCTCGGCATTTCCGACGAGCGGCTGCAGACGGCGCTGTCGAGCGGCATCGGGTTGAGCAACGTCAACGAACGGCTGCGAGTCATCTATGGCACCGCGAGTCGGCTCGAGCTCAAAGGCTCGCCCGGCAAGGGCGCCTGCGCTCACATCGAGATCCCAGTTCTCGTGGCGCCGGAGCAGGCCACGGCGTGATCCCTGCCCCCGCTCTCAGCGCCGTTGTCGCCGACGACGAGCAGCTGGCGCGCCAGGAGTTGTGCTTCCTGTTGAGCCGCATCGACGGCGTTGACGTCGTCGCGCAGGCCGCCGACGGCCTGCAGGCGCTGCAGGAGATCGAACGCCTGGCTCCGGACGTGGCATTTCTGGACGTTCAGATGCCGGGCCTCACCGGGTTTGAGGTGGCACGGCGGCTCCTCGAGGGCGGCACCGATCTGGCCGTGGTCTTCGTTACGGCCTTCGACCACCGCGCCGTGGAAGCGTTCGAGGTCAACGCCGTGGATTATGTGCTCAAGCCAGTGGAGGCCGCGCGGCTCGAGCAGGCCGTTCAGCGTGCACGGAAGCGCCGAACTGAGCAACCGCTTGGCGATCAGCTCGAAAGGCTGGTCCGCCTCATGGCCGGTCAGAAAGACCGGCGCAGCCAGATTGCCGTCAAAGTGGGCGAGCGCATCGTCCTGGTGCAGGCCGAAGATGTCATCTATGCCTCGGTGGAGCCCGATTCGATTACTATTGTCACTGGGCAGGTTTCCGGCATGTCGAACTACCGGACCCTGGACGAGTTGCAGACCCGGCTCGACCCGGCGGTCTTCTGGCGGGTGCACCGGTCCCATCTCGTCAACATCAACAAGATCAAGGAGATCGTCCCTTGGTTCAGCCGGAACTACATCCTCAGGATGAACGATGCGAAGGCGACCGAAATACCGGTCAGCCGGTCTCAGACACGCCGCCTTCGGGAGTACCTGAAGCTGTAGCCCGCCTCGAGTCGATCGAACATCCGCTCGCTGTTCCGGCCACGCCCGCCGCCGGCCCGGAGGTTCCGCCGCCCGCGGCGGTCACGACGGAGCCGCGGTTCGCGGTCGAACCGTCGCGATTTTCGTCGGTCGAGCCGGCGCTCGAGACCATGCCCGCCGCCACCGGCGCAGGGACCCTGCGCCTCGATCTCGACGACCGGACGCCCGACATGATGCGCCGCCTCGAGGTGTGGCGCGACGAGTTCGTGGCGTGGATCAAAACGCTGGCGTCGGCCGCCGTTTACGCGACGCTGATCGTCACATTCGGTTTTCAGGTGGCGCGCGTCGAAGGGCAGAGCATGGCGCCGACGCTCGCCGATCAGGACCGCCTGATCGTCAACAAGCTCGCTTATCGTCTCGCCGCGCCGCAGCGCGGCGACATCGTGATGCTCTACTACCCCATCAACCCGGACAAGTCGTTCGTCAAGCGGGTGATCGCGGAAGAGAACGACACGGTCCGCATCGTGGACGGCCGCGTCTACGTCAACGACGTGCCGATGCGCGACGACTATGTCCCGCCCGAGTACCGCAGCCACGACGATTGGGGCCCGCAGGTGATTCCCGAGGGCTACTACTTCGTGATGGGCGATCACCGGAACAACAGCTCCGACAGCCGTCACTGGGGGTTCGTGCCGAAGAAGTACATCATCGGCAAAGTGCAGCTGCGGTGGTGGCCGGTGCCCAACGGGCGCGTCTTCTGACGCGCTCGCGCTCGTCGCTGCCAGTTGTCGGCTGACAGTTCAAAGTGTGGTTCCCAGTTGGCCCCGGCCACTGCTCGACCGTCAACTAGACTTTGAGCTGGGAACTGGCAACCGCCAACGTCCGTGGATCGTTATTCCTCAGTCTCTCGCGTCCTTACCCGCGTTTTCGTTCTCAATCTCATCGTTGCATCCGCGAAGCTCGCACTGGGCTCTTTCACCGGCGCGATCAGCGTGCTCTCGGACGGCTTTCACTCGCTGACCGATTCGGCGTCCAACATCGTGGCGCTCGTCGGCGTGCGAATCGCGCGGCAGCCGCCGGACGCCGATCACCCTTACGGCCATCGCAAATTCGAGACGATGGCGTCGGTTGCGATTCTGTTGTTCCTGTTGCTGGTGGTGGTGCAGATCCTGTGGGCGGCGGTCGAGCGGCTCGGATCGGGCGGCGCGCCGGAGGTGGGTGTCCTCAGCTTCGGGGTGATGGCGGCGACGTTTGCCGTCAATCTCGGCGTGGTCGTTTACGAACGGCGCGAGGGCTTCCGCCTGTCGAGCGAAGTGCTGGTGGCCGATTCCCACCACACGCTGAGCGACCTCTTCATTTCGGCAACGGTGATCGCGGCGCTCGCCGCGGTCAAGCTGGGTTACCCCGTCCTCGACCCCATCGCCGCGATCATCGTGGCGGTCTTCATCGGTCACGCCTGCTGGGAAATCTTTCAGGAGACGTCGCGCATCCTCGCCGATCAGATCGTCATCGCCGCCGACGACATCCGCAGCGTGGTGGAGTCGGTGCCGGAGGTCATCGGCTGCCATCAGATTCGATCCCGTGGAACGGCCGACCACGTGTTTGTCGATCTTCACGTGTGGCTCGATCGCGACATGCGTCTCGAAGAGGCGCATCGCATTTCGCACATCGTGAAGGACCGCCTGATCGGGCGATATCCGCAGATCAAGGACGCGGTCATCCACATCGAGCCGCCGCCGATCGGTCGGGACGTCGGGAAGTAGGGAACTAGGGAGGTAGGGCCTCGTCCCTACTTCCCTACTTCCCTACTTCCCTACGTCCCCACGTCCCCATGCCCCCACGTCCCCTACGTCCCATGTCCTTAAGATCGGCCGCTCGAGGAGGTGCCAGGAAGTGGCGGCGACCGTCAGCGTCACCACACACAGCACGACAAAGCGCACCGGCTCCGGCGGGCAGGCCCAACTGTTCGAGGATGAGCGCGCCCAGCCATGCCGGCAAACCGATCCAGAGCAGCGCGCGACGGCGCGCGGCGAGCGGCCGGCCGTCGGCGCTCCACATGGCGATCAACGCACCGAGGCCAAGCGAGTCGAGACAGCCGGGTGTGAGCACCGCGTGCATCGTCTCGGGGTAGCCGAGGCCGGCCAACCACCATCAAAAGACTGGCGCCGCGAGAATGGCGGCGACGATTCCGGGCATCAGCCATCGTCGCGGCGCGAAGACGATCAGCCACGGCCCTGCCAGATAAGCTCCCGATGCCGCATCAGTACCCAAGCTCCGGTTCCACCTTGAACCGCAACGCTTCGCCCTTCGCAAACCGAGTGAGATTCTCCGAGAACAGATCGATCACGTCGTCCCAATGCCCGTGCCGGAAGCCCGACGTGTGCGGCGTGATGATGACGTTGGGAAGTGTCCAGAGCGGATCATCGTCCGGGAGCGGTTCCTTCAGGAACACGTCGAGCGCGGCGCCGCCCACCTGTCCGGAGCGGAGCGCGTCAACCAGCGCGGCGTGATCGATGATGCGCGCGCGGCCGACGTTGATGAGGATGGCGCTTCGCTTCATGCGGGCGAATTGCGGCGCCGCCAGCAGGTTTTCGGTCTCTTGCGTCAGCGGCGCGGCAACGACCACGACGTCGCTGAGGGCAAGGAGCGTGTCGAGCTCGGAAGGCGGCAGCATGCGTTCGACGCCGAATACGGTCCCGTGATCGGCGCGGCGACGGATGGCGACAACGCGCATGCCGAAAGCGGCCGCGCGCTGCGCGATCTCCGAGCCGATGGTGCCCATGCCGATCAGCCCCAGCGTCCGTCCGCGCAGCAGCCATGGCAGCCGCCCGCCGACCAACTCATTCTGCGCCCAGTTGCGGTCGCGCTGCCGTTCGAGCACCAGCGGGAGCTGCTTCGCCACAGCCAGCATCACCGCCATCACGTGCTCGGCAATCGGAGACGCCTGGATGCCGCGCGAGTTGGTCACGACGATGCCGCGCGCAAAGAGGTCGGGAAGGCAGAAAGTCTCAACGGCGACCGCGGAAGAGTGTACCCACCGCAAGTGTCGCGCGGTAGCCAGCTCCGAAGCGTTCAGGATCCAGGTGAAGGCGACGTCGCACGATGCGAGCCCTTTCGCCCGCGCGGCGGCGTCTGTGGCGTGCACGAACTCGTGCTGCGGAAATCGCGACCGGAGCGACTCGACCGCGGCTTCCGGAATCTGCCAGGCGTGCACCGGCTGCTGAATCGAGACCAGGACCTTCACGGCGCGCTTCTTCGGTAGTGTCCTGACTTGCCGCCGCGTTTCTCGACCAGGCAGATGTCCCCGATCACCATTTCCCTGTCGACAGCTTTGATCATGTCGTAAATGGTGAGAGCGGCCACCGACACGGCAGTCAACGCCTCCATCTCGACGCCGGTTTGCGACGCTGTGCGAACGCGCGCTTCGATCGCGTAGCCACCGCGCCTCGGCGTGAGCTCTACATCTACGTGCGTGAGCGGCAGCGGATGACAGAGCGGAATCAGCTCCGCCGTACGTTTGGCCGCCATGATGCCGGCGAGGCGCGCCGCTTGGAGCGGATCGCCTTTCTTGACCTCGCCGCTCTCTATCAGGCGCCGTGCCGCCGCTGACATGGTGATGGTGCCGCGGGCGACTGCCTCGCGATCGGTGACCGGCTTGCCGCCGACATCCACCATGCGAATGCGGCCCTGGTCATCCACATGCGAAAGCTGCGCGCGCTTACGCGCCATCGTCGATCCCCTGCGCCAGATAGAACGACAGGCTCTCGAGCGAAACGGTGAGATCGACACTCTTGAGCTTCACGCCGGCCGGTACCTTGAGGGTGCCGGGCGAGAAATTCAAGATGGCTTTGATGCCGGCCATCACCACCTGATCCAGCACGGGCTGCGCCGACTCGGCTGGAACCGCGATCACCGCGATGTCGATGTGATCCCTACGGACCACCTTCTTCAGTTCGCGGATGTCGTGAATCGGCACGCCACTGCGCGACTCGTCACCGATTTTGGCGTCGGCCACGTCGAACAGAGCCACGATCTCGAAGCCTTCGCGGCGGAAACCGGGATAGTCGGCGAGCGCGAGGCCGAGATTGCCGGCACCCATCACGGCAACGCGCAGCTTTCGGTCAAGGCCCAGAATCTGCCGGAGATGCCGGCGGAGATCCTTGACGTAGTAGCCCACCCCACGCACGCCGAACTCGCCGAAATACGCGAGATCCTTGCGAATTTGCGCGGCGTTGAGATGAAACTGCTCGGCCAGCGCCTGCGAGGAGATCGTCTCGACGCTGGCGTTCTCAAGCTGCGTCAGACATCGCAGATAAACGGAGAGACGATTGGTGGTGAGCTCGGAAACCTGCTCGTTTGGAGCTTTCCGCTTGTTCGGCGAATTCACAAGCGTGATCAGGATACCTCAACCTGCTACCATCCGCCGCATGGCCCAAACGCGGACGACGACCGCCACGCCGGCCCCCGCGGCCGCGAAAGCCTTTCAGCCATACGTCCCTCCGTCGGAGTCAATGGCGGAGTTCACCGCCAAAGCGGTGGTACTGGGCATCATTTTCGGCCTGATCTTCGGCGCATCCACGGTGTACCTCGGGCTCAGGGCGGGGTTGACGGTCAGCGCGTCGATTCCGATCGCGGTACTCGCGATTTCGGTCCTCAAGCGGTTCGGTGGCTCGACAATTCTCGAGAACAACATTGTCCAGACCATCGGCTCGGCAGGCGAATCGGTGGCGGGTGGCGTGGTCTTCACCATTCCGGCGCTGATTTTCCTGGTGCCGCATGGCCCGGCCTACTTCAACTACACGCAGATCCTGCTGCTGGCGTTCGCCGGCGGCATCCTCGGCGTGCTGATGATGGTGCCGCTGCGGCGCGCCCTGATCGTCAAGGAGCACGGCATTCTTCCCTACCCGGAGGGCACGGCATGCGCCGAAGTCCTCGTCGCCGGCGAGCGCGGCGGCCAGCTCGCGGCGCTGGTCTTCAGCGGGCTCGGCATCGGTGCGCTCTGGAAGTCGCTGTCGAACATCTTCAACTTGTTTCGCGCCGAGGTCGGCCATTCCTTCGCGCGCACGGGACCCTTCCCCAATGCCACCCTCAACGTCGATCTCTCGCCCGAATACATGGGCGTCGGCTACGTAATCGGCCCACGCATTGCCGGGACGATGTTCGCAGGAGGCGTGCTGTCGTGGCTGGTGTTCCTGCCGCTGATGTCGATCATGGGCGCCGCGATCCCGACGCCGTTTCCGCCGATCACGCCGGCCAACGCGCTCAATCCGGCCACTGGTCAGCCCTTTCTCATCGGCGAGATGTCTCCCGGGCAAATCTGGAGCGCTTATATCCGCTACATTGGCGCCGGCGCGGTGCTTGCCGCCGGGCTGATCACGCTGGGGCGCACGCTGCCGACCATCATCGCGTCGGCACGTGAGGGGCTCAAAGGGTTTGGCGCGCAGTCGGGCGGCGGGCAAACGCGCACCGAGCGCGACACGCCGATGGGGATCGTGATCGGCGGCTCGCTCCTCCTCGCGATCTTCCTGGCGGTGATGCCCGGGCTCCCGACCCAGGGCAACGTGCTCGTCTCTGTGCTGGTCATTGTGTTCGGGTTCTTCTTCGCCACGGTTTCGTCGCGGATCACCGGGCTGATCGGGTCGTCATCGAACCCGATTTCCGGCATGACGATCGCGACGCTGATCATCACCTGCGTCATCTTCGTCGCCCTGGGCTGGAACGATGCGATCTACGCGCCGGTCGCGCTGTCGGTTGGCGCGATCATCTGCATCTGCGCGGCCAATGCCGGCAACACCTCGCAGGACCTCAAGACCGGCTACATCGTCGGTGCCACGCCGATCTATCAGCAGATGGGGCTGGCGATTGGCGTGATCACTTCGTCGTTCGTGATTGGCTGGACGCTGCTGCAGATGCACAACACGTTCGGCATCGGCTCGCAGCAAGTGGCGGCGCCGCAGGCGACGCTGATGGCCACGCTCATCCGCGGGCTGCTCGATCAGCAGCTGCCGTGGGGTCTGGTGCTCGTCGGCGTGTTCGTGTCGATCACGCTGGAGCTGTGCGGCATCCACTCCCTGTCGTTTGCCGTCGGATCGTATCTGCCGATCGCGACGACCGCGCCAATCTTCGCCGGCGGCGTGGTGCGCTGGCTGGTCGAGCGACGGACGGGCGTGACGTCCGACTCCGACATCAGCGCGGGCACGCTGTTCAGCTCGGGACTGATTGCGGGTGGCTCGCTCGCGGGCATCCTGTTCGCGCTCCTCGTGGGGCTGCAGCAGCAGGGCATCGATATTCTTGGACCGCTGCAGTCGGTGGGCGGCGCCATCCCGTTCCTGCATGGCGAAAGCAGCCTCGCGCAGGTCGCGAGCGCGCTGCTCTTCGTGGCGCTCGGCACGATTCTCTATCGCGCAGCGCAGCGGCGGATCGACTGAACGGTGGCTCGTGATGTAGGTCACGAACAGCCGTCATTCGATGACCTGGATCGAGTTGATCATCGTCGTGTGCATCGGTGCAGTGCTCGTGGCGCCGTTCGTCAACTCGCCGCGCGCGCAGAAGGCGATTCGCCTGACCGCCGCTGTTGTGCTGATTCTCGTGTTGGCGTTCTACGGTGTCGAGATCGCGAGGGATCTGCTGTGACGAGGTCCGCAGCGGTCATTGCTTGACGTAGGCCCACAGCGCAAAGTGCAGATACGCCGGCGCCTTTTCCGTGGCCCGCTGCAGGACGAACTCCAGCCCGGGTGCGGTGGGTGCGGCTCTCGCCAGATATCGATTCGGTTCGATGCGGCTCACCGCCATCGCCGGCCCTTCGTCGAGGATGAGGAACACGCGTCCGTTTTGCACGGTGAGATCCGCCGTGCCGCGATTGCGATAGATACCGAGGAGGCCCTTCATTTCCGCCGGCGTCACCGGCTTCTCCTTAGGGGCGACCGGAGGCTGCTCGGGCAATGCGAGCGCCTTGGTCATCACCACTTGCGCGATCCGGCGCAGCGGCGCGTTGTCCAGGTTGGTGAGGATCGCAATCCCGAGTCGGCGCTCGAGCGTAAAGCGAAGCATCGACGAGAACCCCGGCAGTGTGCCGCCGTGCTCATAGACTTGCACGTCGCGGTCGCGCGTCATCATCAGCCCGTAGCCGTAGCTGCCGCCGACGAAGACGTTGGGCATCGGCGTGTGCGGTGCGCGCACGCGGTCGATCACCGGGGTGGCGATCGCCTGCCGGCCGTCCACGCGTCCCTCGTGCATCAGCGCGAACAGCGCGCGCGACATGTCGTTCGCGCTCGACCACATGTAGCCAGCCGGCCAGATGCGGGTGTCGTTGGCGATGGGACGGACCACCTTCAGCGCGTCGTTCTCGATGCGGTGCCCGACCGCGTGATCGGCGGCAGTGGCCACTCTCAGTCGAATCGTCGATCGCGTCATGCCGAGCGGCACGAACAGATCCGATCGCATCGCTTCGGCGTAAGGCTGTTTGCGCAGCCCTTCCAGGCCCGCGCCGGCGAGTGCGTAGCCAAGATTCGAGTAGGAGAACACCGTGGCAGCGGGCAGGATGAAGTCGGCGCCGGTGAGCTCGCGCGCGCTGTTTCCGAGCTCCGCCTCGCCGTCGGTGCCCGTGTCGCCGGCGCGATCACGCAGGCCGGCGGTCTGCGAGAGCAGCTGGTGGAAGGTCACTGCCGACGCGTTCGCGCCGAGTCCTTGCACATAGGGTCCGACCGGCGTGGCGAGCGGCAGCTTGGCATCGTCGAGTGCTTTGACTACGGCGAGCGCTGTGAAAAGTTTGGTGAGCGAGCCGAGATGGACGGCTGTCGTGGCCTGGAGCGGCGCGCCCGTCTCGGCGTTTGCGACACCGTACCCGCGCGCGACGATCTGATCGCCCGAGACGACGGCGATTCCGGCGCCGGGGACTCGGGCGGCCTCGAGCTCGGCCACGATTAGGTCGGCCACCTGGCCGGGGTCGGGCAGCGACTGCACGCGCCCGAGGTTGCCTACGAATGCCAAGATCAAGACAAGAAGAATTCCGCGCCGCATGCGCAGATTCTGCCATTGGAGGCTCTCTGCCAGGGGTCAGGCCCGAACACCCCACGACTGGCGGCGCTTGGGCGGTGTCTAATCCCCTGTCATGACGCGTCGCGTCGCGATCGTCGTCCTGCTCGCCCTCACCAGCGCGTGCGCCGCGCGTCAGGCCACGACCTCGTCGGTTGCCGACCTCGCCCGAGCGGATCAGCTCGCCGCGGGCGGATGCTATCGCTGCCTGCAGGGTGCGCTCGCGATCTACGAGCGGCAGATCGGCACCACGCGACGACCGGCGCCGGCACTTGTCCAGCGCGCCCTTGAAACGGCGGCACTCGCCGCGCTTCGCGAGAAGGAGCTGGGGATCCCGTCAGCTGCCACCGTCGCCAGGGTTCGCGCCCTCGCGCTGCAAACATCCGCCCTGCCCGGCCACCTCTCGCCAGACGTCCTCCTCGAACTGATCGACCTCGCGCCAGCCGAAGCCTCGGGCATGGATCCCGACGACGCCGCCGCGCGCAACACCCGCGAGCGGCGCGAACGACTCGTTGCGCTGCGGCCCTCGCTCGCCTCGATTCCCACCCCGACCATCGTCGAGACGTATCTCGCGCTCAGCCTCGACTGCGACAATCGCGACGCGCGCACCAGGATTGCCGAGGGCCCTGCCTTCACCACCGACAACGTCCTGCTTCGTTACAAGCTCGCCGTCTGTGTGGGCCGCGCGCGGACCGAGCTTGCCCCCATTCGCGCCGCCGATCCCCGATGGACCGACACGACGTTCTTCGAGGCGCGTGCCGCCGTGACGCCGAAGGGCCCGGACCTGCGTGCCGCGATCGGGTTTCTCACCGTCGCGCAGAACGCGTTTCCCGAGTCGCCGGCTGTGATCGTCGCGCTCGCGCACGCACAGCGCGGCTACGGCGACCTCGAGCCGGCGCTCGCCACCTACGACCGCGTCATCAAGATGGTGCCCGGCCAGCGCGAGGCGCTGCTCGGACGCACTATCACGCTGGCCTATCTCGAACGCCATCCCGAATCGGTGGAGACAGCGACGCGCATGGTCGATCTCGGGACCTGGCTACTCGGCGACGCCTACTACTGGCGCGCGCGGGGCCGCTACATTCTGAAGGCGCTGGAAGCGGCGTGGGACGACGCCGAGCACGCGGTGAAGCTGTCGCCAAACACAAACGTGTTCACGCTTGCCGGCGTCATCGCCCATGATCGCAGAGAACTCGACGTCGCCAAGGATCGCTTCCAGCGTGCACGACAAGCCGACAACAGCAACTGCACGGCGCACTTCTACTACGCCACCGTCGTGGCCACGCAGAACAGCTGGAGTGAGGCAACACCAATCTTTTCGCAGGCGATGTCCTGCTTCACCGCCACGGCGGGAGAAGCGCGAAGGACCATCGACGAACTCAGAGCAAACAGCGACGATCCCGTCTTCACCGCCCGCCTGATCGCCGACCAGGAGAGGACGCTCAAGGAAGCCGAGCTGAAAGCCGCGCAGTCTGCCTACAACGCCGCGCAGGGTCTCCTGCGCGCCGGCAACACACCCGAGGCGCGCACGCATCTGCAGCTGGCGCTCGACCACCCCGACATACACGACCAGGCCGCCGCGTTGCAGAAGCTAATCAAACCGTAGTCTCATGAAAGAGCCATGCGGCGAGTGCTCGCCTTCCTGATCTGGTCTTTGAGCCTGAACCGGCCTCTCGCAGCTCAAGAGACGGACGTGGCCGGCATCGTCTCGGAGCCCGACAGGTTTCACAAAGCAATCGTGACGGTGACTGGCGAGTACCGCGGCCGGAACACGTTCGACGATCTGACGGATCGAGCGCCAGGTACCGGCGCATTCGTCATTCGATCCGGCGCGGCCGCGATCTGGATTACGGACGCGGACCTGCACAAAGCCGGCTTCTCCCGGCTCGACGATCGCGAACGCGAGCAGTTGGATACGCTCGAGATCACAGGCACCGTGGTGCGTCAGGATGGTCGCGTGTGGATCCGGGCGCGCACGGTCAGGCTCGTCGCCTCGCAACCACGCGCCGACGCTGCTGCTTCGCCGCCCGCATCGCTCCCGCTCGACGTGACCTTCAGCACACCACTGGCGAAGGAGTCGAACGTCGCGCTGAAGACAGCAATCCGGGTTCAGTTCTCGGATGACCTCGTGGTGTCCACGACAAAGGATCGCGTGCGCCTCACGTATGTCGCGCCGGAGTCCGCCGCGGGCGAATCCGTGGAGGTGCCGTTCACGCTCCGATGGCACGCGGCGAACCGGTCGCTTGAGCTGGTGCCGGAGAAACCGTTCGAGGCGCATCGCGAGGTGAGAGTCGAACTGTTGGAGGGGATCACGTCGGTGATCGGCGGCACGCTGAAGCCGTGGACGCTGACGTTTCGTACCGGCGGCAGCTGATCCTCCGCCGAATCCAGGAGCCCGATCGCCGACCTAAGCTTGTTGACTAAGGCACGAGGCGAAACGCGTGCGTGGCCAGCGCGCGCGCACCTTCCTTTTCCACCAGCACTTCGACGACGTAATCGCCCTGGGCGAGTGGCGCCAGTGTCAGGTCGGCAACGACGAGGCTTCCGCGCTCGGAGTCTTCTCGCTCGGTGACAGCCACGTTGACAGGCAGCGCCGCGCCAGTTCGACCCAGGAGTCGTGCCGTGACGACACCGCCAGGCGCGAATCTCGGAACTTCCAGCCGCAGGCGCTCGGTGCGCTGGAACCGCAGATCAGCTGTCGGCAGGTACTGTGTCCCGGTTGCCGGGCCGCGCCGGAGGACGAGACCGCTCGCGCCAATCAACTCGCTGTCCTCGACGACGACGGTCGAGTCTACGCGGAGCGGACTGGCGCCTCCGGCCGGCGTCATCGCCATGCGGACCGTGTAGCGACCTTGCGGCAGCGCGTCGGTCGCCTGCACGATCGTGAGCGCGCGCAGGCCCGGCGCGAGAGCCGCATCCGTGCTCATCAACGCGACCGCCGATCCTTCGCGTAGCAACGTGACGCGCGCGGTGCCGCCTTTCTGCCACGCGACGCCGCGTGCGGTGGCGGCGTCGAGCTCGGCGGTGATCCACAGGCTGCGACCGGCCGCGATCGCTGTCGCGCGCAGCGGCCGATCCACGCGCGCCGCTGTCAGCCGGTCGAGTGCGCGCCGCACTTCCGGCGCCGGATCCGGCTGCCGCGCTGCTGCGGAGGCGGCGGCGCGAGGCGACGCGTCCGCGTCTTCCGGTGTCGGCGCAAGGTAGCCGGGCCGCGACCGCACATCAACACCGGCGCGCTTCACGCGCACAGTCAGCTTCCGAAACTTCCCGTCGAGCCTCGTGTTGGTCGAGTAATAACCGAGCAGGTAATACAGGTTGGTGTCGGCCACCATCCGCTCCAGTCCGCGATCGATCGCGTTGGTGTCCACGATGGCATAGCCGTCGGTGTCGAGAGCCAGCGTGCGCAGCGACTCGTGCTTCCCGCGCGTGACCTCGAGGTCGACCTGAGTCGGCACGCCGGCTGCGATCGGCGCCTCGAGCGCGCCGAGCCCGCGCGTGTCCACTGGATAGAAGCTGACGTTGGCGCGATTCGCACGCTGAACGAACAGCGTGAACTCACGTTTGTTGTCCATCGCCGCCGCTGTCTGCCGGTCGCGTTCGCATGCCGAGAAATCACCAGTGTCGCTGGTGCCCACCCGCGGCATGCCGGTCGCCGGATCGACGCCGATGCCGACCGGCTTCCCAGCCGGACCCTGGCTCGACTGCTCCGGACCGCCGAGGCGCGCATCGGGTGTGTACAACCGCCACCCTTCGGTAACCAGGACCACGAACTTCCGCTCCTCGCGAAGATTCTCGAGGTGTGCGACGAGATCCTCGATGGCCTCGAGCGTTTGCTGTTCGCGAAGGCGCGCCAGGATTACAGCCGCGAGGCCCGGCCCATAGCAAGACTTGAGTCTCTCCTCGCGCGGATCGTCCGGCCGAACGAGACTGGGTCGGCCCCAGTACCAGGTATCGCGCAGGATCCCTTCGATCGTCGTGGTTCGGCGCGCGAGCGTGAGCTGACTCGCGCGCATGTCGGACGTCATCAGCCCGACGAGATCATCCTGCCCGATCAGCCGCTCGAGCAGCCGCGTGATCGGTCCCTGCGCGTGATACGAGCCGTCGATGCGCGTATGCCAGATGTCCAGGAACAGCACGAACAGCCGCGCGTTGGGATCGGCAGCCATGGCTCGCGACTGCGCCACGGTGGTGGGCTCGATGCGGGCATTCTGCGCGGCGGGACCGCGCGGCTTGATGATTTCGAAGCTCTCCAGGCGCTGCGGCCGGCCATCCTCGAGCACCTCGAAATCGTCGATGGTGAGATCGGGCACCGCCTTGCCGTCGGCGGTGACGTAAGCGTCCACGCGAACGAGGTTCGCGCCCGCGCGAAAGCGCGGCATCTCGGGCTGTTGTGGTTCCTGAGCGACGGTTCCGCCGATCGCGACGGCGACGAGCGCAGCGCCGCACAGAGCGGCTCGCATACGGATTACGGCGATGCGCGTGGTCACGGCACGATACGGAAACCGACCGAGGCGCTTTCCTTCTTGCCTTCCTTTTCGATGACTACCTCGAGCACGTATTCGCCCTGCGCGAGCGGCGCCAAGGTGAGATCGGCGACGATCAGCTGCAACTGACGAGCCTCGTCGGGCCGCTCCGACAGCACGACGTTGAGTGGCAACGCCTGTCCGGTTCGGCTGAGGAGCCGCGCCGAGACGCTTCCGCCGTTGGCGATGCGCGGCACCTCGAAGCGAATCCGCTCGGTGCGCCGGAAGCGTGAATCGGCCGTCGCGATGTACTCGAGACCGGTCGATGGTCCGCGTCGCGAGATCACGCCGCTTCGTCCAAGCAGCGCATCCGCGTCGGGCACTGTCACGTCGATGGTCGTCTGCAGCGGCAGCGTTCCGCCGGTGGGCGTGACTGCGAGACGAATGACGTACCGTCCCGGCGGCAGCGTGCCGTTTCCGGTCTCGAGCAGGTTGAACATCCGCTGTCCCGGCTCGATCTTGATCTCCTTGATGATCGCCGCGGTCGCGCCGGTCTCGTGCTCAACCGACACGCGGGCGGTGGCGCCGTGTTCCCACTCGGCTCCTTTGAGAATCGCCGCGTCCAGCTCTGTGGTGATCATGATGCGACCGGCGGCGCTGGCTGCCGTGACTCGCACAGGGACCGGCGCACGCGTCGGTGCAAGCGTCTCGATGGCGCGGCGGAACTCGGGCGGCGTATCGCTGAAGCCCGGCGACGCGCCGTTCATCAAACGATCGACGCGCGCCGAAGCCGCCTCGGCTTCGGTTGGGGCGAGGTAACCGGGACGCGCACGAATCTGAACGCCGGGCCGCTTGCTGCGGACCGTGATCTTTCGAAATTTCCCATCCAGCTTGGTGTTGGTCGAGTAGTACCCCAGCAGGTAGTAGGTGCCGATGTCGTCGAGCATGCGCGCCAGCGCCGCTTCGAGCCCGCTCGTGTTCACCAACGCCACGCCATCGGTGTTCTCCGCCAGTTCGCGGAGCGAGTTCTGGCGGTTCGCCAGCCGTTCGCGATCGCCGCCGATGTCCGTGGCTCGCCGGGTACTCAAGTCTTCGTCGAACACGGTGAGTCCGCGTGGATCGACCGTGTAGAAGCTGATGTTGGCGCGATTGGCGCGCTGCAGCAGATCGCGGAAATCCATCTGCAGATCGTCCGCCGCCAGGCGCAGCCGCTCGCGATCGCACGAGTCGCGGCTCTGCGTCCCCGCTGGTGGCTTCGTGCCAAGCCGGCCATTGGGATCGACCGTGACCGGATCGACCTGCGGCACGCGTCCGTCGGTCGTCCGCGCCAGGCTGTCGTCGCGACGCGGCAGCCGCCAGCCCTCAGAGAGCAGGATCACGAACTTGCGCTCGTCGCGCAATCCTTCGAGATGGACGATCATGTCGCCGATCGCGTCGAGCGTCTTGCGCTCGCGACGGCGATCGATCATCTCCTCGGCAATGCCGGCCGTTTTTGACGTCGGGCTGTCGGAATAGCACAACCGGATTTCATCCTCGCGCGGGTCTACAGTATTGAGCTGCTGGCGCTGCCCCCAGATCCAGTTGTCGCGCAGAAAACTCTCAATGCTGGTCGTCCGGCGCGTGAACGTGATGTTGCGCGCCGACATCTCGGGGGTCATCATCCCGACCATGTCGTCCTGTCCGATCACCCGATCGAGCAGGGTGATCATCGGGTTCTTCGCGCGCAATGAACCCTCCACGTGCACGTGCCAGATGTCGAAAAAGAGCACGAACAAGCGCGCGCTCGGGTCGGCTGCCATCGCACGCGCCTCGGCGACGGTCGTGGGATCGACGCGTGTGTTCTCCGGTACCGGCCCGCGCGGCCGGACGATCTCGAACGTTTCGACGCGTTGCGGCACGCCGTCCTCGAGCACCTCGAAGTCGTCCTGCGCGAGATCGGTCACCGCGGCGCCGTTGGCCGAGGCGTAGGCATCGAGGCGGACCAGATTGGCGCCACCGCGAAATCGCGGCTGCTCGGGGCGCGCACCAGGATCCTGCGCCGACATCGTCGCCGCGATCGCGCCGGCCAGCGCGGTTGGCAGAACAAAGCGGCGAACGCGTCCAGCGGGAAGCTTCATGGCGTGTGCACGGCAGGCCTTCTCATTATTCCGCGAAGCGTCCGGATGCTCCAGCCGAGTGCGAGCACGATCGCGATGATGATGAGCGTCGTGACCACGAACGCCGCCACCGGATATTTCAAGGCGAGAAGGCCCAGAGCGAGGACGAACGCGTCTTCGAGGAAGCTGAGAAGCCAGTTCGAAAACGGCTCGGGGCTCGCGTTGACCGCCACTCGCGTGCTCGCCTTGGTGAGATGGCTCGCGGCGGCGATCGCCGCGCCGGCGACGCCGACGACCGTCTCGAGACCCGGCGACGCCTCACCCAGCGTCGCGACCGCCACCAGCGCTCCGCCCATCGGCCGGATCACCGTGTGGACCGAGTCCCAGAGCGAATCCACCCAGGGGATCTTGTCCGCGATGAACTCGATCGCGTACAACGTGAGCGCGCCACCGATGACCCAGTCGCTGTTGAAGACCTGGTACTGCGGCGGCAGCGCCACCCATTCGAATCGGGCCGCGAGCCCGAGGACCGCTACGGTGGCATACAGATTGACGCCGGAGGTGAGCGAAAAGCCCAGCGTCCGTCCGAGTGAAACAAGCAGGTCCATGACCGTCCTTCACAATAGCGGGAAATCGCTCGACGTGCGCGTTCCGAGTGCGCTGATGAGCAGCCGCCGGAGGGCGTCTGTTTCCACGAGACGAGGGCGCGGATGAGCCTCTCCGATCGGCTGCCGCTCAGGGTGCTGGATGCAGCTCCCGTCGCGGGTTCGCCTCGATGACTTGCTCGCGGTCTGCGGGTCGGACGGCGACCCGGAGCCGTCACGAATGGTTCGTTGATTGTGCGTGCGACTCGCGCAGGAGCTGCGAGATGCGGTCGCGAACGGTGGCGATCAGCTGATCGCGGTCGCTCAATGTCAGGCCCGCCGTCGCGATCGGCTCGCCGATCCGCACCTCGACGTCGACCGGTCGGACGATCCAACTGCCCTTTCGCATCGAGGCGCGCCCGCCCGTGACAGCGACCGGGACGATGGGCGCCTGCGCAGTCAACGCCATCACGAAGCCGCCCTTCTTGAACGGCAACAGCTCGCCGGTCCGGCTGCGGGTGCCTTCGGGAAAAATCAGGAACGAGTTGCCCGAGCGAATCGACGCCGCCGCCCGCTCGATGGCGCGAAATGCTTCGTCGCGGTTCTCGCGCGGCACCGGGATGAAGCCGCCCACCTGAAGCACTTTGCCGAGAATCGGCACCCGACTCAACTCGGCCTTGTACAAGACATGCAGGCGGCGGTGCAGCGCCTGAAACAGCACCGGCGGATCGACGTTGCTCTGATGATTCGAGCAGAAGACCACGGCGGTGTTCGCGGGCAGCTGCTCGCGGCCGAGTACACGGTAGCGAATCCCGGCGCAACCGAGCGCCAGCGCGACACCGCCATGCCCTAGCTCGTACAGCGGGCCCTTGGCGTTGAACAGGATGGCGAGCGCGATGCCGATGGGGCCGGCGATCAGGACATAGAGCGAGACGACGACGTAAGCGAAGATCGAACGGAGCGCCGCCAAGGCTGAGGATTATGACTCCAAAGAAAAACGGCCGCACGAGGCGGCCGTTTGCGAGAACGTGCGCGGCGCGACGGTTAGCTGGCGCGTGCCTGCCGGCGAGCGGCGGCGGCGCGGGTGCTCGTCGCCTTGATCGGCGTAGCCTTGGCGCGGGCGGCCGCGCGCTGCTGCGCGCGCGCCTTCATCATGAAGCAGCGCTCGAGCGCCTTCTCGACGCGGTCTTCAATGTCGGGCACCGTGACGCGCATCACCTCGGACACTTCCGAGACGATGAGCGACTTGGCGCGATCGAGCATGCGCTTTTCGCGGAACGAGAGGCTCTTGCTCTTGGAGAGGAATGTCAGACTCTTGAGGACCTCAGCCATATCGAAGATCGAGCCGGTGCGCATCTTGTCGGAGTTGTCCTTGAAGCGGCCCTTCCAGTTCGCATGGTTGTCGATCTTGCCGTCGCCAATCAGGAAAAACAGGCGCTCCACCTCGTCGTCGGAAATGGCGCGGCGCAGGCCAACGTTGTCGACGTTGGCTACCGGCACCAGCACCGTCGTTTCGTTGGAAAGAATCCTGAGGTGGAAGAACCCACAGGTCGTGCCGAGGATGGTCTTCTCCTCGATCTTCTCTACAACACCGAGACCATGGTTTGGGTAAATGACCTTGTCGCCAACCTGAAATGCCACGTGCCCCTCGCTTCGGGATGGTGAATCGGTAGGACCTAAAGAGCTTGCCGAGGAAGAAAGTATAGCGCAGGCGAGCGACCGAAATCAACGGAAAAGGCCGAAAAATCGGGCCTTTTCAGCCATTCGCCGCGATGGTCGTGGTCGCGCAAAAGTGATCAGCGACGCCTGTAAGCCCTGTCAGATCACACGGTTAAATCGGACGTCGCGGGGGACGAATCGCAGGCTGCGAACGTCGGGCGGTCACGCGGTGACAACTTGTTACACGCGCTCGCCAGCTCGGCCGGACGCTCTCGAGAACGCTTCTGACAAGGAGCCCGGAAACGGGGCCAGACCGCGTGTTTCGGGACAGCCTCTCCGCCCGAAACGGAGTCTGACCGGAGTTCCGCATGGCTTCCCCGACCAACGCTTCGGGCTATGCTGCCAACATGTCTCGGCGCAGTTGGCTCCTCACCTTTGCAGTGTTGGCCTTTTCGATCTCGACGAGCGTTCTGAGCCAGGCGCCGCAGCCCAAGCGGCCTGATGCGCAACAGCTCGCGCCTTACGTGCCCACGCCGCAGGAGGTCGTCGATCGAATGCTGCAGCTCGCCGAAGTCAAGAAGGGCGACATCGTCTACGACCTCGGATGCGGCGACGGACGCATCCCGATCACGGCGGCCAAGGTGTACGGCGCGCGCGGGGTCGGCGTGGACATCGATCCGCAGCGCATCGCCGAGTCCAACGCCAACGCCAAAGCAGCGGGCGTTGCACATCTCGTGACGTTTCGGCTCGAGGACGCGATGAAGACCGACGTGTCCGATGCCACGGTCGTCACGCTCTACCTGCTCTCTGCGTCGAATCTCAAGCTGCGGCCGATCCTCACCCGTCAGCTCAAGCCCGGCGCGCGAATCGTCGCCCACAACTTCAGCATGGGCGACTGGAAAGCGGATAAGGTGGATTC
Source organism: uncultured Acidobacteriota bacterium (assembly GCA_963807105.1). GTDB lineage: Bacteria > Acidobacteriota > Vicinamibacteria > Vicinamibacterales > UBA2999 > DASPWV01. Next base: position 54,004 of record CAWEAM010000012.1, read on the forward strand.
GTTTACCGACGCCGCCAACACTTCCCGCACACTGTATCTGTGGAAGGCCGACGGCAAAGTACGGCCGTAAGCGCGCTGTATGTCGAACGTCTCGCCGCGCGCCGCGCCGTGGTCGCGCGCGGTGAGGCGCTGCATGCACGCATTTCGTGGGCGCGTCTCGGCCTGTTCGGTCTGGCGGCGATCTTCGTCGCGGCCTTCGGCTATGCGAGCCCGCCGTGGCTCGTCATCCCCATCGTCCTATTCATCCCGCTCGCCTTCTATCACGGCCGCGTGCTCAACCAACGTGACCGCGCGGCGCGCGCGGCCGCGTTCTACGAGCGCGGCCTGGCGCGGCTCGAAAGCCGTTGGCAGGGCACCGGCAACAAAGGGGAACGGTTCAGCAACGCCGACCATTTGTACAGTGCGGATCTGGACCTGTTCGGCGCGGGAAGCCTCTTCGAGCTGCTCGCGACGACGCGCACGAGCGGCGGCGAGTCGGTGCTGGCGTCGTGGCTGCTCGCGCCAGCGCGCGTAGACGAGATCGCGCTGCGGCAGCAGGCGCTCGGCGAGCTCGGGCCGCGGCTCGATCTCCGCGAGGACCTCTCGGTTCTCGGTCCGGAGATCCAGGCAGCTGTTCGCACCGAAGAGCTCGCGGCGTGGGCAGTGGCTGCGCCCAGGCTCACAGCCGTCTGGCCAAGGATTGTCGCGCCGATCATGACCGGAGCGACCGCGGTGCTGCTGATCGCGTGGGTGCGCACGGGCAACCCGTCCCCCTGGCTGCCGTTGGCGATCGCCGCGCAGAGCTTGCTTGCGCTGGCGTTCCGCAGGCGCGTTCACGATGTGGAGCACGCGGTGGAGGCTCGCGAGCACGAGCTCGAGGTACTCGCCGAGCTGATGCATCGCATCGAGAGAGACCCGGTCTCGACGCCGCTCCTTTCCCGACTGCAATCCGAGTTGCGAGCCACCGGTCGCTCGCCGGCCGTCGAGGTCCGACGCCTGGCGCGGCTCGTCGACTTCTTGAGCTCGGGCCATAACCAGATATTCGGGCCAATTGCCGCCGTCCTGCTGCTGCGCACGCAGATAGCGTTCGCCGTGGAACACTGGCGCGAGCGTTGCGGCCCCGCGGTTCCGCGCTGGCTCGCCGCGGTCGCTGAGTACGAGGCACTCAGCGCGCTGGCGACCTACCACGCGGAGCACCCGGACGATCCGTTCCCAGAGCTCGTGGACGGCGATCCTCTTTTCGAAGGCGAGGGCCTGGCGCATGCCCTCCTCGCGCGTGACGTGGCGGTCGCCAACGACGTGCATCTCGGCGCTACGCACGCACACCTCTTCGTCGTCAGCGGCTCGAACATGTCTGGCAAGAGCACCCTGCTTCGAACCGTTGGCGTCAACGCGGTGCTCGCGCAAGCGGGCGCCCCGGTGCGCGCCTCGCGGCTTCGGCTGAGCCCGCTGCGAATCGGCGCCACGATCAGGCTCAACGATTCTCTACAGGAAGGGCGGTCGCGTTTCTACGCCGAGATCACCCGGCTTGCGGGCATCGTCAGGCTTGCCAGGCAGACGCCCGCGGTGCTGTTCCTGTGTGACGAGATCCTGTCCGGCACCAACTCGCACGATCGGCTGCAGGGTGCGACTGGCATACTGAACGGCCTGCTCTCGCTCGGCGCCATCGGCCTGGTGACGACGCACGATCTCGCGCTCACCGCGATTGCCGATTCGCTCGGCGCGCTGGCGGCCAACGTTCATTTCGAGGATCGTTTCGAGGGCGATGTCCTGACGTTCGATTACAGGTTGCGGCCCGGCGTGGTGCGCACCGGCAACGCTATTCCGCTCATGCGGTCGGTTGGTCTCGATGTCTGAACAATTCGAAAAGCTCGGTCTGTTCTATCTGGGACGCCATGTCGATCCGGTTACGCGCGCCGTTACCGAGGCACCGCTCCTCTACGAGGCCAACGACCTGGTGACGCACGCGGCGATCATCGGCATGACCGGCAGCGGCAAGACGGGGCTGGGGATCGCGCTGCTGGAGGAGGCCGCGATCGACGGCGTGCCGGTCGTCGCGATCGACCCCAAGGGTGACCTGGGTAACCTGCTGCTGACATTTCCCGAGTTGACGGCGGCCTCGCTGGCGCCGTGGGTGACTGCCGACGAGGCGCGAAGTCAGGGCGTAGACGCCGCGACGCTGGCGGCCAGCGAAGCCACGCGGTGGAAGAACGGGCTCGCAGAGTGGGGCGAAGACGAGGCGCGCATCGCGCGCCTTCGCGCCGCGGCGGAATTTACCCTCTACACCCCCGGCAGCAGCATGGGCGTGCCGGTGTCGATTCTCAAGTCGTTCGCGCCGCCCGCGCCAGCCGTGCTCGCCGACGCGGAGCTGGTGGCCGAACGCGTCAGCATCGCGGCCACGAGCCTACTCACGTTGGCGGGCATCGACGGCGACCCGCTGAAGAGCCGCGAGCATCTCCTCATCACGGCGCTGCTGCAGGACGCCTGGCGCCAGGGTCGCGCGCTCGATATCCCGGCGCTGATTGCGGCGGTGCAGAAGCCGACGGTCACCAAGATCGGCGTTCTGGAGCTCGAGGCGTTCTACCCTTCGGCGGATCGCTTCGAGCTGGCGATGCGGCTCAATCACCTGATGGCGGCGCCGGACTTCGCCAACTGGCTGCAGGGCGATGCGCTCGACATCAACGCCTTGCTTTACACCGCTGCGGGCAAGCCGCGCGTGTCGGTGTTGTCGATCGCGCACCTCGACGATCACGAGCGGATGTTCTTCGTGTCGCTGCTGCTCAACGAGCTGGTCGGCTGGGTCCGCACTCAGCGAGGCACGTCGAGCCTGCGCGCGCTCGTCTATTTCGACGAGGTCGTCGGCTTCCTGCCGCCGGTCGCCAACCCGCCATCGAAGCCGCCGCTGTTGACGTTGTTGAAGCAGGCACGCGCGTTTGGCGTTGGGCTGGTGCTCGCCACGCAGAATCCGGTGGACATCGATTACAAGGCGCTCTCCAACACAGGCACCTGGTTTCTTGGCAGGCTTCAGACCGAGCGCGACAAGAAGCGGCTGCTCGACGGCCTCGACGGTGTGGCCGCCGGCTCGCTCGAGCGCGACAAGGCCGGCGAGATGCTCTCGAGCCTCGAAAAGCGTACGTTCCTCATGCACAATGTGCACGAAGACGCGCCGGTGCTCTTCAAGACGCGCTGGACGATGGCGTATCTGCGAGGTCCGCTCGGCCGCGACGAGATTACCCGATTGGCACGCGAGGCTGGCGGAGCGAGTGAGACAGGTAGGGTTAGTGGGCCGGATGCGGTCGCTGGCCGAGTGACACCGGCGACTGGCGCCCCTGTCACATCTGCGGCGTCCGCTCCGCCCGCCCCTGCCGCGGCAGCTGCCACAACCGCCACAACCGCCGGAGCTGCCGCACCCAACGCACCTGTTATCGATCCCTCCATTCCCCAATACTTCGCCCCGGGCGACGGTTCACGCTATGTGCCGATGCTCCTTGGCGCGGTTCGCGTGGCGTACGGCGATGCTCGTCTTGGCGTGGACGAAGTCCGGGATGTCGTCGTGGTAACGCCGATCAGTCACGCGGCGGTGCCCGTCGATTGGGAGCACGCCGAGCTGGCGCCGTTTGGTATCGAGGCGCTCGAGCAACAGCCGTCGGCCGCACGAGCGTTCGCGCCGCTTCCGGCAGCGGCGGTGCAACCGAAGAACTTCGCGCGTTGGCAGAAAGAGCTCGCGCAGTGGGCCGCTCAGGCGCAGAGCGTGGATCTGCTGCGCAGCGCGCGCGCGAAGCTGACCTCGCGGCCCGACGAGAGCGAGCGCGACTTTCGTGTCCGCGTGCAGGAGGCGCTGCGCGAAGCGCGCGACGCGGCCGTCGCCAAGGTTCGCCAGAAGTACGGAACGAAGCTTTCCACTGCGGACGATCGCCTGCGTCGCGCGGAAGGCGCGGTTCAGCGCGAGCAGCAGCAGGCGACCGAGTCGAAGGTGCAGGCCGGCATCTCGCTCGCCGCCACGATTGCGGGAGCGCTGCTGGGGCGCAAGGTCGTGAGCGCCGGGAGTGTTGGGCGAGCGACGACCACGGCGCGCGGCATGGGCCGCATCGGCCGCGAATCGCAGGACGTCAACCGCGCACAAGCCAACGTCAGTGCGCTGCGCGAAGCCCGCGATGCCGTCGCCGCCGATCTCGAGCGCGACATGCAGCAGGTGGCGGCGTCGTTCGGGACAGAGTCGGAAGAGTTGGAGCGTGTCTTGCTCAAGCCTAAGCGCGGATCGGTTGCGGTCCGCGTTCTCGCGATCGTGTGGATCCCGTCAGCGTGACGAGCGTTCGTCGCGCGCGGCGTCAGGTCGGCAGCGGTTTCCCGAGGACGTCGTGCGGAGCCTTTAGTTCCGCGATGGGTCCCCTGGTACGTGGCGCGGAGCTTCGCTCCGTCGCGCGCCCGCCTGCCCGTGCACGTTAGAATAAGAGTCCACCCCGGGCCGGAGTGGCGGAACTGGCAGACGCGCGGGACTCAAAATCCCGTGCCTTCACAGGCGTGTGGGTTCGATTCCCTCCTCCGGCACTCTTTAGAATCAAGCAGTTACAGGTAATGAGCGGCGCCAGCGCACAGGCGACAGAGGGCTGTTGGCTAGCGTCTGGCTAGCGGCGGGCAGCGGGTAGGACACCGAGAGCGCTAGCCCCGACGCCGGCGTTAGCAGTCCGGCAAACGCCACCAGTCGTACGCGCTCAGCGGGTTGTCGGCCGCTGGAACCATCGCGTGGGGCGGTGCACACTTGATGTCGAGAGAATTCCACAATTCCGCCGGCCGCAAGATCTGCACTTTGGTGAACGCTTGAAGCCGGTTCTTTAGACGGTCGTCGCGAGTGAGCAGGTAGTCAAGCTTCATGGCCTCCGTCTCTGCGACGACGCGACAATCGTTTACACCCCCATGGTGCTGCAGGAGTTCATTTACGCGTAGTTCAATCGCGGATTCCGCAGCGTCGGAATCGTGATCGAGCAACTGGTACCAGATCACCCGGTTGTGCGCGTGTTGGAGTTCGCCAACTGGAATATCCGCAGTCTCGCTTTTGACGGCGGGCGGCACCCAGAGCTTGCAATCGCCATACATGAACAACCGCGACATCGCGATGCGCTCATCAGCGAGGCTCGAGTTGTCACAAGCCGGATCGTAGCCCTGAACAAAAATCGCGTTAACCAGATAGGTCAGTGCGTTCGAATCAACGGCGGCGGAGAGCGAGTAGTTCAAGATAGGCGGCATCTGTCACGGCGTGAGTTTACCGCGCCGAGTCGTGGTCGTCGCGGCGGCCGCCTTTGCGCGAGAGGAATATTGACGGAAAAATTGTCTTGTGACATGGTGCGTCTCCGGATCCCTCGATAGCCAAGGAGTCTCACCATGGTCAGAACATCGATCGCGATTCTCGTCCTGGCGGTGGGTGGATCCCTCCCGGCGTCCGCTGAGCCAATCCTCACGTGGTCGTATTCCGGTACCGTCCAAGGCTTCGGGGCTTTCGCACCGCACGTTCCGGCGGCCACGCCGATCAGCTTCACCCTCGCCTACAACACGAACGCCGAGAATTTTTGCGAGCCTGGGAGCGGACAAGGTTTCTACAATTTCACCGCAGCATCTGTCTCGTTCTATGGTTTCACGGCCTCGGCGGTCCCGGGCACTGGTGGTATCGAGAGCGAGGCGCCGTTCGGGAACTGTCCTTCCATTCCGCAAGGTGGGATTGGCTTCAGGGTTTTCGCCCCTAACCCGCTAGGCGTAGGGTCCGGGTTGCTGGAATGGTTCATCTTCGGTGGGTTCCCACCGATCCCGGGCGGCCTGCCTGGCAACTTGGAGGGACTGACTACCCCTTTCAATGGTGTGGCTAGGATCAACGGAAATCTAATCGGGACAGGCACGTTCACCGCGGTCCCCGAGCCATCGACGCTGGCGCTCGTTGGAACGGGGCTCGTGCTGTCCTGGCGCCATCGACGGCGATTGTCGGCGAAGCGACAAGTAGCACGCTCGATTCCGACACCATCGTCGACACCGCACGAACCGCCGCTCAGTTAAACGCGATTGTTTCTCCGCCGCTCTGAGGCTGCCCGCTTAACCTGCAGTCATGTCCTGCCCGCGCTGCCACGACGAGCGCTTCGTCTGCGAGATGCATCGAGATCAGCCCTTCCCGCACCAAGGTTGTGACGGTGCCGGTGAGCCGTGCCCCGAGTGCAACGATCGCGGCGGTCGACCCGAGCTGCCTGACGGTTGGCGGTCAATCGCTTCAACCGAAGACCGTGACTAGCGGCCTTTTTTCTGATTTGCAAAGCTTTTGCAAGTCGGCAGTGGATAGTTCAGAACGCACCTGCGAGTGTGGCTCACGAACGCTTGCCGGATTGACACACAAATCGTCCCCTCCTATACTCCGTCCCCTCACGACACAACGCGGGTGACAGTCGGCCATTCCGTTCAACAGGAGGCGTGTCATGACCGCCATGGTTCGCGGCGGAACGCTCGTCGGCCTTCTGGTGTTTTCTGTCGCATGCGACGCGCAGCGACCCACGCTGCCTAGTTCGTTTTACTCCTCGACCGCCCCCACGCCCCCCATCACGCCCCCGACGCCCCCCGCACGACCGCCTGCGCCCCCTGTGAGTGGTCCCTCGACGAGTTATCCTTTCAGCGGACCGCTTGAGCACCCGGTTCGCGACTTCACTACGACGTCGAGATATGTGCTCTACAACAGCGGTGCCTTCTCGCTTCGGTATGAAAGGCCTGGTGGCGGTGAGTATCTTGGCAGCTATCGGCAAGAGGCCGAGCGCATCATCTTCGATTTCGGCGCCGACGGCGACCAGCGGGATGGCCAGCCGGCAGCTATCGGAACGCTCAACGGCGATGTGTTGGAGGTCCGATATAGCAGAATGATGCAGGAGTCGGATTTCGAGGACGCTGCTTACAGACGCTCGCAGTGAGGAGTTCGGAACTCATCCAAGCTAGTGTCCCGGATCTGAGGTTCTGAAACGAATTCGCCGTGCCCCTCGTACTTCGGGTACAAGGAGGCACGAATGGCCAAACGAGGACGCCCGACGGTTCGCGTGACGATCAGCCCCAGCGAGCGGACGGCACTCGAGCAATGGGCGCGGCGTCGGACGACGGCGCAGGGCCTGGCCCAGCGCGCGCAGATCGTCTTGGCGTGTGCGGCAGGACGATCGAATTCGGAAATCGCCGCCGAGTTGCGGATCACCCGGCAGACGGCGGGGCGCTGGCGTCGGCGCTTCGTGCAGAAGCGGCTCGGCGGGTTGGTGGACGAACCGCGATCGGGCGCCCCGCGCCGGATCACCGATGCGCAGGTGGAGCAGGTGATTACCGACACGTTGGAGAAAACGCCGCGGGATGCCACGCACTGGAGCACGCGCACGCTGGCGAAAGAGCGCGAGCTGAGTCACGCCACAGTCGGGCGCATCTGGCGGGCCTTCGGGCTGCAGCCCCATCGGAGTGAGACGTTCAAGCTCTCGCGCGATCCGCTGTTCATCGACAAAGTGCGGGACATCGTGGGGCTGTATCTCGCGCCCCCGGACCGCGCGCTCGTCTTGAGCGTCGACGAAAAGAGTCAGATCCAAGCGCTGGATCGCACGGCGCCCGTGCTGCCGATGACGTTCGGCTCGCCCGAGCGCCGCACCCACGACTACCGGCGTCATGGTACGACGTCGTTGTTCGCGGCGCTCGATGTGGCGACTGGGAAGGTGATCGGCGAGTGCCATCGACGCCATCGCAGTCAAGAGTTTCTGCAGTTCCTCGAGACGATCGAGGCGCGCATACCCGCGGACCTCGACGTCCATCTGATCCTCGACAACTACGGCACGCACAAGACGGCCCGCGTGCGCCGGTGGTTCGCCCGGCATCCGCGATTCCATCTGCACTTCACGCCGACGAGCGCGTCCTGGCTCAATCTGGTCGAACGCTGGTTCGCGCTGCTGAGCGAGAAGCAGATCAAGCGCGGCGCCCATCGGAGCGTCCGCGCCCTCGAGACCACCATTCGCGAGTACCTCGCGATCACCAACGAAGCGCCGACACCCTTCGTATGGACCAAAACCGCCGACGAGATCCTCGCCAAGGTGGCCGGATTTTGTCAGCGAATCTCTAACCCGGGACACTAGCGGCTTCGTTCGTCAGTGCACCGTGCCGTCGGTGTCGCCCACCCACGCGAGAATCAGCTCCACGTCGTAGGCATAGGACTCCTGCAGCATCGTCCGGTAGTCGTCGGCGAGCCTGTTCGTCGGATCGTGCACCAGCAACGAGCCGTCCGGCAGGAAGCGAAAGATCGTGCCCCGCTGGAGCGCGGCCATGATCGTCTCGATCAAGCTGGTGTGCACGAACTGCCCTGGGGCCACTTCAAACGTCGGTTCGCCGTATTCATCGACCGGCATGGTCAGCCTTTCGGATCGCGCGCGGATCGCCGATCGAACCGATCGTCGCGCACCAGCGACGGGAGCCAGGACTTGAGATCGTCGTGCCGGGCCTCGAGCGCCGCGATGCGTGCCGCGAGCGGTTCGGTCGCCGCCTTGACCACGGTGGCCACGACGTCGGCGAGCGCGTCGAGACTGAGGCCGGCGGCCGTGCGCTTGGTTTTGGCCATGACCGCGCTAGGTGTAGGCGACGCCCGTCAACACGCGCACGCTATTGGTGGTCGCCCGTTTCCAGCTAATCCACCGCTCCACCCGCAGCCCGATCAAGCCACGCTGCCACAAACTCACGAGCACCGTCGTCGACGCCGTCGGGTTGTCCGGCACCGAGTCCATTTGCACCGACGCCGACGTCGCCGTGTCGAGTTCAAGGACCGGGGCATCGGCCATCAACACCTGCTCGGCATCCATCGCCACGATCCGATTGCCTACGGCACTCGAGGTGATGACCGGCACGCCATACACCGTGCCGCCTTGTTGCCCCAGCGTCGGCGTGTTCAGCGCGATCGCGAGCGCCGTGGCCGTCGCGGGCGACATGATCAGCACGGCCCGTGCGGCATCGGCATTCGCGGCGTAGAACGCGCTGATGAGCGCCTTGATGTCCGTGCGGGCATTCGCTTCGGTCGCGCCGGCCGAGGCCGCGGTCGGGGCACCATTCGTGACGGACGCGGGGTTGACGCCGGCGACTTCCGCGATCGATGGATCGAGGAACTGTCGATCGACAAACTCGATCACGCCTTTCGCGAGTTGGTCGCGAATGAGCTGGTCGGTGGCCGGATCGGTCGAGCGGACCAATTCTTTCGTCAGCACGATGATGCCGCTGGCCTTGTGCGAATCCACTGTCACATTGCTGAAGTCAAATTTCGTGACAGGCTTCGCGAACCCTTGCCCTATCCAGGAAAACACGCCGCCGCCCGTTTGCACGGGATAGCCGCTGTAGAACGGCACGCGGCGCACACCCAGCGCCAGCAGCTGATCGACGACACTCCGCGGCCGGAGATACGCGAGAAATCCAGCCACCACACGCCGCGGCACGAGTGGCGCCGCCCACGTGACATCGGTCGTCGTGCCCGCGGCGACGGCCGCCTTGGTGGCCTGCCGCACATCGTCGAGAAACACACTCCGCGGATGCCGCTCCGCATAGAGCGCCGCGGTTTGATGCGGCGCGAAGTCGGTCTCGATCGCGATTTTGGCGAGTTGCGCAAAGCAGATCGAGGCCGCCTCGTCGAGTTGCTGGCGCGTCAAGTCAGCGATATGCATGGGCGACAGCGTCTCACGGTGCGCCGTTGCGCCCTTCATCGGCGCACATGACGCGATAGACCTTCCCCTCGCGACGGTCCGCGATGCACTGGATCAGAATCGGCCCGTCGCGCGCGCCTGCCGCGCGCCGCAGCCAGTGCCCGAGCTGCGCGGTCGAGTCGACGAGCGCCGTCTCCAACGCGTCGCGCAGCCGTCCATGCACCCGCGCCAGCTGCCACAACGATCGCGCGGTGAAGTCGTCGATGCCGGCGCACACGTCCACAATCGTCGACAACAACGCCCGATCGGCGCCGCCCGCCAGTGCGCCGTGACTGGCAAGTAACAGATCCAACTTGCGGTTGATCTCGCGCAGCGCCAGCTGCACGTCCTGGTTCGCTACCGGTTCCGTAGGGGAACCAGTAGAAAGGCGCGGCGCACTCCGACTCACGAATCGCCGCCTTTCGTCCGCGTCATCTCTTTGAGCACCGATGCCACGAGTCGTGAGAGGCTTTGATCGCGTTCCCGCGCGGCCTTACACAGCGCGTCATACGTGGTGGTCGGCAACCACGTCGACAAATGGACATGCGGCTCGCGTGACCGCGGCCGGCCCGGGGCGCGGCGCTTGTCGGGAAGGACAAGCAGCGTCGGATCGTGATCGTCAGTCATGCGGATAACGCCGCGCCCACACGTCGCGTCCGATCGTTTCGATATCACGCCGCGGCGCGCGCCGCACGGCCGCCTCGAGCTCCATCACAAAAGACTCAGGCCGCACGACGTGCGAGGGGATCTCCTCACGACGCAGGCTGCGAAACGCCGCGAGCATCTCGACGTAGCCGCTCCACGCCGACGTGATGCCGCGCGGCGCCGCGGTGGGATGCCAGCCAAAACTGAAACTCATTTTTTGGCACAGCCGCAAATCCGCCCAGCTCGCAGCCGGGCCCCGCGGATACCGGAGCGCCCGGCTCACGATCGCCCCGGTGGCCGTCCCGGCTTCGGCATCTCGCCAATCGACAAGTTGAGCGCCCGGAGCGCGCTCAGCCAGCCGGCGCGCGCATCACGCGCCACACTTGCCAGCGGATGCGGCTTCACTTGTCCCCACCGATCCTTGACCGACAGGCCATCCACCGCGATCGCCGCGTCTGCTGCTTCCGCACGATCACGGCAATGCAGACCCGACACGAGGATCTGCACGCCGCCGACGTCGTCAATGCCATATGCCGCGACCATTTCGCGGTAGATCCGTTGTGAGCTCTCGGAGAGTGCCGACACCGCGCTCGGTGCCCGTCCGGACGACCGAGGTTTAGTCATGGGTCACTGTAAGGCTAATTGCCGAGTCCAACTCCCGACACGATCGGGAAGCCCCCGACTAGCCAGCCCGCCGCGCCGTCCGATCATTCAGGGTGATGCCCGCCCCGTTCCTTCGGCTTAATTGCCCGTACTGCGGCGGTCGCGCAATCCACGAGCGCACCGAGGAAGAGACGAACTACTACCGCTGCAAGCGCTGCGGACCGCTGGTCCTGCCGCCGGATGCCCCGTTGCGCCGGGCGTTGCAGCTTGTGTCGAACCGACCCGACCAGCCGCTCGCCGGATACGTGAATTTTCAAACTTAGCTGGCCCACTCCCAGGGTCAGCGCCACTTTTTTGAAGGCGCGAGTTTCTGCGCCAAAGATCCTCAACCAGCGGGTTTCGCCGGTCGAGGGCGTTTGAACATCGTAGGACCGCCCATCCCATTGATACATAAGGACTTAGCGTTACGCGCCTAAGAGCGTCATCCACGCGATGGGCGCGACGGCCACGGCGAACCACAGGAGGACCTCGAGCAGCAGCAGTTCGTCGTCGTCTATGGTGATTCTCATCCTTGTCCTTCCTGGTCTGGTCTGAAAATACAAATCATCGAGGGGAACGGTGCGGAGTTCGCCGCTCCGCCAAACTTCAACCGACCGGGCAACAAGCGGATCTCGATCCCGGGCCGTGGGTGCCAGCGCTGCACGTCGTAGATGTGCGTATGAAAGGCCTTCGTGTCAGTGCGGGCCGGGAGCAGGGCCACGGTGAGCACGCCACGCAGACGCTCCTGTGCAGCCTTCTCGATGAACTTCGCTTGCCGTCCGCGCGAATACGGGGGATTCATCCAGCAGGTGCCGCACCACTCAAACGCCAGCGCATCACGGAACATCTCGAGCCGATGATCGGGGCCGACGTAGGACGGACACTTGCGGTTCTCGATCGACGCCGCCACGTCCAGGGTGAAGTCGAACTCGGCGTGCAGCCGATCGAACAGGTCCTGTGGCGTGGCCCACTCATCCGTCGCCGAGGAAAACATCAGCGTTCGATTCATGCCGCAGTCATCTGCACGCACCATGGATCGCAATCCACGCGAGGATGATCACCGTTTGCCCGATCGCGAGCAACGCCAGATCGTCCGGTCCGTCATGCGGGGATCCCTCGGGCGTCTCGCCCACGTGGCCAATACGGTCCCCACAAGGAGCGGATGACTTCCCCGCGGTCGTGCCAGTAGCCCCAGCCGCCGGTCCTCCCGTCGTGATAGAAGCGGCGCACTTCGAACAGGCTGTCGCCCAGATCGAGCAAGCACGGCGCACGCACCGCCACCAGACTGCGGCGACTGTGCTTCCAGCGGAACGTCTCGTAACCGTCACGCGGGCGGATATCGAACCGGTCGCCGACGGCGGTCGCATCGAAGATCCAGAGGAGGCGGCGATAGAACTGTTCGCGGGTGCGGATCTCATCGACCGAGAGCGCCGAATGTTGGAGCTCGATGACGAGCCCATCCGGCCGATAGAGGTCGGCCCGATGGGGGCCGAGACAGACTTCGCGCCAGGCGAGGGGAAGCGCTCTTTCCAGCGGCGGTGCCAGGGCGACTCCGGTTCGGCCCAGGGGTCACAGTCGGCCCGGGCGAGATGTGCCCAATGGGGGACCACGAGAGCCCCGCACTTCGACAGGAGGGCATCGCCGCAGGTCGGACAGGTGGAGCGCTGACCGGTCTGCGCGGGCGCTCGGCGGTAGGCGTCGAGCAGCATCAGGCGCCTACGGCTGGGTAAGTGGGACAAGACAGCGGGACAACCCCCCTAAGGGGGGTGGTTGTCCTGTCCCAGTGTCCCGGGACTGTCCCGGGACAACTGCGACAACGTTGTCCCGGCTCATGACTGTCTCCACGCATCAGCCAGGCCAATCCGGTCGTCACCGGTCCGCGTGAACAGAATCACCTTGGCGGCTTGATTGCTGGCGAGATGCCGGTTGATCGTCCGCTTGACGCTCTCGGGTTTCTGCTCGAGTTCCTCGGCAATCTGTGGAACCGTCTTCGCGCCGCTCTTCAGCAGGTGCTTGATGCGCTCCTTGATCGACAATCCGCTGGCGAGACTCTGCACGTCGGCCGCCTCAATCTGGCGGACGTGGGTGCGCTCGGCGTCGAACGTGAAGCGCAGCGCGAACGGTCGCTGAGCCGCCCCGAGGTTGAACTTGCGCGGATACAGCCCGATATCGACCACGCGCGCGTCCGCGCCCGCCTCCGCGCGCTTGGCGAACCACAACGCCCGAACCGCGTTGAACCAGAACGTGCTTCCGAACGGCCGCCGGTCGTTGCCGTCGCCCTTCGTGGTGTGGGCAATGTGGAAGCTTCCAACGCCGATACTGCGGACGGCGCGGAAGTAGGCCATCGCGGATTCGGCCGCCTCCGGCTTGTCGTGGCACGCCAAGCCGACGCTGTCGAACACCAGATGATCAAGCTGGTAGTCGTGGCGCATCTGTGCCACGCGATCGCGCTCGTGGATCAGCGGGCGCGTGCAGAAGAGATACGCAATGTGCTCGGCCTGCAGGGGGTCGAGCCGCATGACGCGCTCCTGGTGCTCATCCTCGGACATCTCCCAATCCACCAACCCGACACGATGCCCTTGCCGCGCGAAATCGACGGCGATCGCATCCGACGTGTAGGTCTTCAGCGTGTCGCCGTCGCCGAACACCATCGCCGGGTGTCGCACGGGCAACGTGAATCCCAGCACACGGAGCCATTTCTCGCCGCCGCGGGGCTTGACGTTGCTCAGGAGGATGGCGGGACTGCCGGTCTCTTCGGCTTGCTGGGTGCGGATGCTGAGTTCATCCACGACGGCGCGCCACCGATCCGTGTTGATCTCGTGGGTGCTCGTCCGCGTCTGGAGCATCCGCGCCAGGCTGTCCCGGTCCCGGACGCTGGAGAGATTCGTGCTCGCAAAGAAGAGCACACCATTGGTCGGCGTCACGCCGGCGAGTCCGCAGTGCACGGTGACCACGGCCCGCAGATCGTGGCGGTCGATGCGGACGTGGTTCGCCTCGAGGTCGGTGTTGAGGTCGGCCACAGAGAGCACGTAGTGCCCTTCGCCGATGCGTTGGAAGCGATCGGCGTCCGCGCGAGTCGCGGCGCACGGCACGTCCGCGGCGGGAGTCATCACGACCGCCTGCTCCGGCGTGCTGGACGGCTGGTTTCACGTGTGCCGTCACCGTACGGGCGTTGCCAGCGATCGATCGCGTCGACGTCCCGCGCGACCGTGCCGAGCTCTTCACGGATCGCCGTGAGCAGCCGGATGATCAGCTCAACATCGGCTTTGGTGACGGGTGCGGTATTCTGTTGATCAATCATTCGAACCTCTCGCGTGATAAAGCGCTCGCCTGCGGCCCTCAGCCATGGCGGGCGCTCGCTGTTTAGGCGGCCGGTGCCGGCTTGTTTTTTCGGAGCGGATAGCGCCGACGCGTCACCGGGCGCGCTTCGCGCTCGGCCAGCCATGCGAGGATCGCGGACCAGCGCCAAGCGATGCGCGACGGCGTCAAGACGACCGGCTTCGGAAACCTGCCTTCCGTGCTCATTCGCCACAAGGTCGAGCGGTCCAATGGAATCCGCTCGAGCAATTCTTTGGTGGTGAGTAACCGATCGTCTTCGCTGGTTTCGACGGGCGGTGATGGGCGTTTCGCCATGCCGTCGAGTGTGCTGCGTGGCGTGGCTCTCCACCATGTCGGTGGATATCCACTTTTTTCGCGGGAGGGTATTTTACCGGAGCTTCAGCACATCCAGGCGACCACGCACACCGGCTTCTTTCCTCTTCAGCGCGTGCGCACAATGCGCTGCGAGCGCGCGTGTGGAATGTTCGCGACTATAGGAGTGCTTGGCTCGATACGCCGCGACCGTGACCCGAAGGGTCTCATCCTCGGCGACCGTGCGAGCCTTCCGGGCATCGACGCCAGCCCGGCTCGCGCGCCGCTGCTTCCTTCGCACGCGGGCGCCAGACTTCACGTCCCCGCCTTGGTTCACCCACCATTTCCGCTGCTCGATGTACGTGCCTAAGCGCAGCGCCGCAATGATCCCCGCTTCCGGGTGGCCCGCGGCGAGGCAGGCACGCACGCTCCGAATGCACTCAAGGATGGTCCGCGCATACCACGCTTCGGTGAACCGTTCGGCGCTGGCATCCGGAGGCGGGGCACAGGCCCGGCACTCCGCTTCGATCGGCCTGATGCTGTTTTCAAACCCGCTCGCCTCGTCGAACGGGGCCATGATCTCGTCGACTGCGGTGACCGCCTCGGCCGTCGTCGTATCGTCCATCCATTCCACCGTGGACCGTGTGGACCGCATCACGCCGACGGGGTCGACTTGTATCTGTATGCACTTCCGGATCGCCATCACGCCCGCCCCCGCGGCCGATGCCGGAGCACCTTCTGCGGTGGTCGCGTGTTCTTCACAATCGCGTCGAGCTCGCGGTCCCAAGCTTCGAGGGCGCGCCCGATCTCGTCGAGATAGAGATGTTGGTTGTAGTGCTTCGACGTCACGCTGACGCGCGCGTGATTCAGCACACGCCCGATCGTGGTCTCATCGAAGCCGAGCGCGGCGAGTCGCGACGCCACTGTCCGGCGCAGGTCTTTCCACGTGTAAGCGCCGCCGTGAATTCCACTCAGCGCCGAGTGCTCGTGACTCGCCAAACGCAACGCGGGAAAGACCCGCGGCTCGTCGGGAGGCACCCCCGCCCGGCGTCGTGTGAGCACCGTCAACGCGGTTGGGGGCAGCGGCACCACATGCGGCCGCCGGTTCTTGGTGCGGGTCGCAGGCAACGACCAGCGCGCCGCCTCGAGGTCCACCTCGCTCCACTGCATGCCGGCGGTCTCGGCGCCGCGTTGCCCGAGCAACAGGCGCAGCCGCACCGCATCGCTGGCCGCACCGGGTTGCGCATCGAGACCGCGCCACAATTCGCGCAATTCGGTATCGCTTAAGACGCGCGTGCGGGGCTGCTCGGCAAAGCGCTTGATGAGTCGCGCACTCGGATGCGCGTCGATCAAGCCGCGGTCCAATGCCACCGTGAACACGCGACTGATCAGCGCTTGCAAGCGATTCGCGCCGATGGTGAGTCCCTTGCCCACTACGGTGTCGAGCACTTCGTGCACGTGCTGACGCGTGATCGCCTTCAGCGGGAGCGCGCCCCAGGCGTCGACGAGGTAGCGGTCGATCATTTGCTGATCGGCGTTCCACGTTTTTTTCTTTCCGCGCTGAAAGGCTATGAACGTCGGCACGAAGTCGGCGAATGAAAACGCTTTCGGCGCCGGCTTGGGTGGCGGCTGGCGTCGTTCGACAGCGGGGTCTTTGCCGTCGACGTCGATTGCGTGGCGATGGTCGAGCGCGTGCGTGCGGGCGTCCGCAAGCGAGAGCGATGGATACTCGCCGAGCTTTACCCACTCGGTCGGTCCGCCGCGGCGGTAGACGAAATACCACACCCGCCGCTTCGAACTGACGCGCATTACGAGGCCGCGCGTCTTGGCGTCGAAAAAGTTCTCGCGGTTCTCACAGCGGATCCCCGCCACGAACTTGTCGGTCAACAACTTTTTCATCGAAAACTCCGGTGCGGGCTAGCGGTTCTGGCTAGCGTCTGGCTAGCGGTGAGCCGCACCTGCATGCAACACCGGACAACATGATACGACGAAACATTCAGGGAATCAGCAGGAACGTGTGGCGGGGTGTTGCGGTATATTGCGCGGTAGCAGACTCAAAATCCCGTTCCCTTTACGGGAGTGTGGGTTCGATCCCCTCCTCCGGCACCAGATTCCCTAGCAATTTCGACGATTTCACTCGCGGACCGCTGGCCTCGCAACGGCGCATTCGCGCAACTCTAGCTATTCTCTAGCGCATCCGCGTTTCACCCGTCTCGCTTCGTCATAGGCGATCAGTTGCTGCTTGTAGTCGCGTCCGGCATCGAACAGCCAGTGGGATTCGTCGGGCGTTGTCGTGGCCGCTCGCGGTCGTTCGGGAAGTGCCGGTGCGAAGTGATCTGTCGCTTCGTCGATGGCACGCCGAAGGTCCTCACGGGCGGTGACGTGCGAGGTAAGGTCGTGTCGGAGAGCGTCTTCGTGACGCTTCAAGATCTCTTGGATCGCGTGGACGTGCGGAGCTATCTCGTGCTGGAGTGCGGCGTTGCGCTGTTGCCGGATCTCATGGATCGCACCATCAAGCTCGGCCAGTCGAGCGGCGTGCGGTTGGAGCGCGGCTTGCCAAGCGTCTTTGACGACCCGCTGCGCCTCCTCTCCCGCCGCCCTGATGCGGGACTGGAGCGTCTCGTCGAAATACGGTTCAACGGCCTCGTAAATGATCTGCTGAAGTTCACCGGGCCTGATCGCCTCCAACGCGTCGAGTTCGACCGCGCCGGTGCCGCGCCGACCCTCGAACGAAGCTTTGCGCTTATCCGTGTCCTTGATCGGCGTGCGTGGCAGTGGTCTCGAAAGGGCGCTTGGGCCATCAGTGGGCAAAGCCTTCACGAGTCCGGCAGCCGAGCGTTCGCTTTCTCGAGCGCGTTTCGAATGAGATCGAACAACGCGGGAGCAATCCTGGCTGCGCCGTCGCTCAGGACGCCCGGGTAGCTTCTCGTGGCAATGTCAGGCACGAGTTTTTCCAGACCGCTGACGTCACTCGCGGCCCACGTCCGGACCGAGCGCGGGTACAAACTTCGACGGGCGGAACCTGACCTCGCCCGACGTGAAGACTTCGATCAGACCGTTGTCGTTCCGCTTCAGAACCATGCTGCCCTCGACCTTGCCTGTCCCCCAAGCCAACGAGACTGTCTCGCGGAAACGCGGTGCTAGGTCACGGAGGTTTGTGGCGAGTTCGCGAACAGCACGCGGTCCAGCCCCCGCATCGAGTTTCTTGAAAAAGGACTCCTCGTCCCATCGTTGGCGTCCTGCGGCGTCGACGATATCAACTCGCTCGACCTCAACCCGTGCGCGCGGTGTTTCGCCTTCCACAATCACTCTGACAACTTGACGTGTTTCGCTCTCAAGCAGATTTCGCACGTTGGGGACAATTAAAGCATTTGCCGGGTAGTTCACCGACGGGCCGGTAGAGGGCCAAATCGACAAGGGCCAGATCCCAATGCTTCACCAGATGCTCGGGGAACAGTCTGCGGCTCAACCTGGCAACGCGTGGATCGATCTCGTCGCTCGCTATGATGACGAGAACATCTCCTTGGGAGACAGCTTCGATAATGTCGTCGGCCTCAGCCACCGGATGCCCGTTCTCCTCGGGCAGCGTGGGCAGTGAATCGCCAATCTCGCGTGATAAATGAGCCAAGTAGTCCAGAACCTGTGCGAGCACCTTCCGTCTAAGCTCCGGGTTTGATGTGAGCTTCGTCTCCACAACTGCAACTCGTCCCGATGACGAAACAAGAAGGACATCGATTGGACCAGCCTCAGTCTGGAACTCCTTTTGCCAAGCGTACCAATCATCATCGGTTAAACCGGCAGCTCGGCACGGACCGATGACGAGTTCCGGAGACTCAAAAATGGCGTCCCTGAACCATGACTCCGGAAGGCCAAGATCTTCCGCCGAGCATCGCTCGAGGCTCGGTGAAGGAACGGTCACGCCGTCGAAGGTAAAAAGCTGACTGCTGATAAGTTTCACGTGTCCTACTCTAGCTGAACTCAACGCTGCGGGGACAACCCGTGACTACTCGGGACTACCGAGGCGTCGAAATTGCTGCGGGTGTCCTGCGGTCACGCTCGCGGCGGCATCCGCCGCATGTCACGACTATTTCCCCCGCAGTCGCCCAGCGCGTTGGCTGCGGGGTTTTTTTGTGCGCAGAGGGACGTGTGGACGATCCCGGCAACTGGTACTCTACGCGGCAACAGGAGAGACGATTGCGCCCAATGACAAAATCACAACGCCAAGGTGCGATTATGTTCCAAGCCTGGGCAGTCTTCAGCGCACTGAGGCTGCTCTACGCCGCCAATAGTCGGCTGGATGACGGCTTCCTCTGGTCGAGGATCTTCATACTGCTGGTGTTCGGCATCGCCGTGTCGGCGGGCCTCACGTGGCATCACCGCAAGACCGAGGGGATCTGGGTCGCGGCCCTCGTCGTCCCGCTGGTCACCGTCAACGCTTGCGACCTCGCACGCGCGTTGTTGCTTCGCTAGACAACCGGGAGGACTGACATGATGGCCGCGATTCTCACCCCTCTACTTCGGGGTTGCACGCAGCGTATGCTTGCTCGTCGCCAATCAATGTCCGCAGGGGTGAACCGATGAACGAATCCTCACGCAATCTGCCGCTGATGGGAGCGCAGCCCATCGTGCAGCACATGTTCGTTGTCGGCGCGGCGCTCGCCGCCGTGCTGACTGGCTGGCGCTTGTTCGACTTCTTCGACACGCTGTCGTGGGTTGAGCAGGACCAGATGTACCTGCTCAAGGCGGGGGGCGTCATCGGGCTGGCGATTCCGCTGCTTGTCTTGCTGCTCGTCCCGACTCTTGAGACGCGGTCGAAGATCGCGGCCGTGCTGGTCGTCCTTTATATCGCAGCCGGTGCGATGTTGCCGACCGGATGATGCGCTGAGTTGACGCCCTTGGGGCCGGTTCGTCGTGCTCACGCCGGTGGTGATTTTCATCGCGTGCCGCGCGATTGAACAGGCGTTGCGGGTGTAAACGGACGGATGTGCCCCGCGCGGGCTGGAGCATCCCCAATAAGGAGACCATCGTGATGGGTGACAACCGCAACCTGCCGCTGTTCTACGACACGCCACTGGTGAAGCGTATGGTGCTCCGGCTCACGCCGGTGGCGACGTTGCTGGGCGCGTTGATGCTGATCGGTTACGCGGCGTTCGTCGTCGGCAATCTGGAACGCTGGCGACTCGTCGTCGCCCCGGTCTGGCTGAAGCTCGCGTTTGTCGCGATGATGCTGTTCCCCGCCATCCGGTCGTTCTGGATCAAAGGGGAATCGAAGGACGCGGGTGCGCTCTACGCCGCGATCTCGATGCTGCTGTTCCTGATGTCGCAACTGAGTCTGTAGACAACATTCCCGGAGGACCGACATGGTGGCCTGGATTCTCACCGTCTACTTCGGGGCAGTACTCAGCGCAGTCTTTCTCGGGCTGCAGCTCGCCCGCTCCCCGTCGGGATTCGTCATCGTGGAGGTAGCGGTGCTGCTGCTGATCGGCCTCGTCTATCCCGCCTGGATCACGTGGCACAACCGTGACGAGCTGCGCGCGATGGATCCGAAACAGATCACGCCCTTGGGGCCGGTTTGTCGTGCTCACGCCGGTGGTGATTTTCATCGCGTGCCGCGCGATTGAACAGGCGTTGCGGGTGTAACCGGACGTTCGGGTTTCGGCCCGCGCTCGCCGTTGCCCTGCCGTATCTCCGCATGCAGGACGCGTGATCTGTGCTGATCCTCCGCTGACGCGCCGCTGACCACGCGAGCAGGCCCGAGTGGGATGCCTCCCACTCAGGCACCATGTCAGAGTGTTTTACCCGAGCCGTCCGACCTCACCAATGCTCGGCTGCTCGAGATCATGGTTCTCGTCATCGTCTTTCAAGACGCGGCGATGGAAGAACCAGTAGATGCGCTGCCGCTCGGTCGCGACCGCGTGGCAGTGCGTGCAGATCGGCACGAGCGGCCCACGGTGACCCTCCTGCGCGTACGGCGCGACGTGGTGCACCTGCCGACCGATGCCGAATGTGGCGAGCGCATGCTTCGGCGCGGAGCAGAGGACGCAGCGGTTGCCGAATTTCTCCCAGATCGAGTCCAACGTCTCGCCCTCGGGGAGCGGCGGGCGCGCGGGTCGTTTGCGTTCGTTCTGTTTCAGGTAGAGAAGGGATCCCCACGGACGCTTGGAGCCGCACGAAGGGCAGCAGACCAGGAGTCCGTTGTTGTTGGGGTTGTGCTCGGTGACGGCACCGATGTAGCCGCACTGGCTGCAAGGTCGATTCGTGCGCTCTACCCCGAACTGGGCGAGCGTCACGATTGCACCGGAGTGAGCGCGAACTCGCGCTTAAACGTGAGGTTCTCGACTTGGAACTTGACGATCACCCCGCGCTTCATCAACGGTTCGCCGCGCTCACACTGCGCGTGATGCTCGCGAAGCACGAACTGGGCGGTCGGAGCGAATGCCTTGAGCTTGCTGAACTGCTCCCATTCACGTGCCGACAGTTCTGTCGCGTCCACAGACTTAAACTTCACCTTGCAATGCTGTAGCGCATCGGACACCTTGGGTACAAACACAGACCTCTGCAATCTCGAAGCGGTCGTAAGGGGCGAAGCCCTTCAGCGGCGCATAGAGGTAGCATTCGAGCGCGTCGTACGCCTCCTTCCAGGGCAACAGTCCTGCCTTGCGGCGCTGGCGCTGATTGTCAGTTCCGTGTTCCTGAATCCACGTCGCTAGCGTGACGCGATTCGCCCTTCTCGCCGCCTCCTGATCTCCTGCGATCCGCCGACGCGCTTCTATCGCAACCTCTTCGTTGTTTTCAAACCAATGAGCGTCGACTACGACGTGCCTCTCCGTTACCCTCGTCGCACGTGCAGCGGAATCCGCCAAAAATTGTTGTGCCGCCTTCGATCTATTAATCTCATACGATGCGGCACGAGACTCTTCGGCGTCCCTCCATTTCTTGACTTCACGCGAGACTTGCAGCAGCTCCTCCCACGTCGGCACTTCGTCCCAGTGGATATTCCCCTCGACGAACCTCGCCTTCGTGGGCAGCAGAAACTCCGCCGCCTCAAGGAATACGAAGCCTTCGATGGCCTCAATGTTCGTGATGGAAGCCGTCACGTCGAAGGAGGCGTTGCCCTCTTCATCGACGGAGAACACAGATAGATCGGCATCTGGAACCATTCCGACCATCTCTTGAAGCCGACGACCGCCGCCGCCTCGACGCAGACTGTCGCGCCGACCTTCTTCAGTGAGAGAAAATGCGATTCGCGCTTGGACTGGCATGGGACTGTCCTTCCTTCGGCGATTGCGCCCAGCGCACGCCGCATCAAGCTCCGCACAGCGGAGCGGTCACAGAGACACGTCTAGAAAGAACCACGGTCAGGCGGTCTTGAAGAGCGCCGATTGTCTGAGGGAATAGAGCGCGGCTAGCTGTCTGGAGGGGATGTCATTTTGAAGTCCTTCCCGCACATAGTGCCGGTGCTCCGCTCGTGCAGAGCAAAGTTGCCGCTCGAAACCAGCGGTCACTTCCAAAGTGCCGCATCCGCAGTATACGCCCGCGAGTGTCGAGGGTGCAATCGTGAGTTTTAGGGGAAGAAGTCCGACGGGCGACGGCGGTGGATTTAGCGGGATCGGCGTTTGGAATGCGGCCCCGCACCCTCGGGCATCGCGAGCTGTATCACGAGATCCCGCACCGCCAGATCCCACACCACGTCTGCGCGCGGCTCACCAGCAGCGATCCGTCGCAGCCCTTCCTCGATGGCGTCGGGCGTCAAGCAGTGCCCCTTCCCGCTTCTCTTGGTGAGGGTCATCTCGCCGGGGCCCGACGCAGAACTTGTCGCGGGGGTCGGAGGTCAGCGCGGCATCTCCTCGTCCGTGTACGACCAGAAGATCGTCACTGTGCACGCGCCGTCGGGATCGGAGCGCGCCTCGAAATGCGCGCCCATCTGCCGTGCGGTCAAAGCGATCTGGTTCCAATCGAGATACGGCGCGGCGGTCGGATCGAAGCGCAGCACGCGCCCGGTCTGGCGGTGCTCGGTGAAGGTGGTAATCGTGGGCGGTTCGGGCATGGCCCACATCCTAGCGTGGTGAGCAAGGGGCGGTTAGATCGCCCGTCTGGTCGGTCGTCAATGATGCGCCGGGCGCGCAGCTTGATATGCAGGATCAGGGCAACGCCGTGGTTTATCACCACGGCGTTGCGATTTGGGCCTCAGGACCGGGAGTGGTTTGAACTTCTTAATCGAACTGCCCAATCACCATCAACACCATGAACAGCGCCAAGTACAGGTTGTTGACCATCACGAGGTCTTGAGTCGTCATCGCCCGCTTCCAGGTTACATGCACCGGCGGGTAGAGGACGAAGAATGTGTAGAACAGTTTCCACACCAGCGGCACGGTTGCCAGTTGGAGGCGCTCCAAGCCAGCCAACCGATCCGCCGTGACGTAGAGCACCAGAACAGCCCACGCCCACATCGCAACGCGCAGCGCGATTGCGGTCGCGCCTTTCCACACGGGCGTGTCCCAGATGTAGCGCGGGAGATTGCGACTAGTCACCACCGCCTCCTTCCCTTCGGGACAGAGGCGTCCCATCGCCTCTCCATATTTCTGTTCGAACGCATAACCCGCGAAGCCGAGCACGACGCTGATTACCGCAAACGGACCGGAGTGTGCGCCCGGAATGGCTGCTAGGATCGCATACCCGCCCGCCCTCGTGACCAGCACAATTTCGGCTTTCTTGTATTCGTCGGCGACACGACGCGACGTGCAACGCGGCGCGAACACCCAGTTGTCCCATTAGTAGCGCCCGGTGACCATCGAACCCCTCCCCGCGTGGTCAGGTTGCGAGGGGTTGGTCCCCTCGCCGCGTGTCACAGGACCAACCAAAGGGGCGCGTGGCAAAAGCCTGTGCCTGGTCCTGGAGGGCAAGCGTGGCAATCCGGGCGCAGGGACAGAAGTGTCAGAAGTGCCGGAGGTACCGGAATGAAAAACCGATCCGGTGCTCTAGGAGCTTGCTGAAGAACGCGGAAATCACGTCACTTGCCGTCACTGACGCCTGACAGAACGTGCGACGGTAGTGCCCCTGCTCACCGTTCAGTCGGGCGCGTTGTCCACCGGAGAAGTGGCGTTGGCGTCAGGCCGGTTGCGGCAACAGTTTCGGTAACCGGATCAGATTGAACGCGGCGCTCGCGAAGACGAACAGCCAGTCCACCTTGGCGAGCCCGCGCAGTTTTACTTTGCGGATCCAGGCGACGGTCTTCAGCCAACCAAAGGCCGGTTCGATGCGCGGTCGCGCGTGTTGACTCTTCGCGTACCCGTCGTGGCGGGTCGTCCGACCATCGACGGCGCTCCCACCGCGGCGCGTGAGATTCTGCGTGACGTGCGGGGTGGTGCCCAGCTCGCGCATCAACTCGACAAACTCGAGGCTGTCATAGCCTTTGTCAGCCCCGACCGTGCGGCGCCGCCACGGCGCGCGCTCCCACTGCGCACAGACCATGAGCGTGGCGGCCTCGCGCTCGGCAAAGCCGTCGGCGACCGTCGCCATCGCATCAGCAATCAATCCGTGGCGATTCTCGATCAACAGATGGCCGAGATACGCCAACCGCGACTCCGCGTGGTTCGACCGCCGATACAACCGCGCGTCCGGGTCGGTCTTCGACGCATGCGTGTCGTTCTTCCGCTGCTCACCGCGGAAGTCACGGCCATCACCGTCGCCGCCCCCGTCCTTCGGCTGGAAACTCTGCTGACTGGCCCACGCCTCGATCAACGTGCCATCAACCGTGAAGTGCTCGTCCGACATCAACCCCGCCGCGCGCTCGACCACGCGGTGGAAGAAGCTGCGCGCGATCTCCTGATTAAGCAGCCGGTCACGGTTCTTGGTGAACACGGTCGGCGCCCAGATCGGCTCGTCCATGTCCATGCCGACGAACCAGCGAAACAACAGGTTGTAATCCAGTTGCTCCATCAACAGCCGCTCGCTGCGGATCGAGTAGAAAATCTGCAGCAATTGCGCACGCAACAGGCGCTCCGGCGGAATCGAGGGTCGCCCGACGCGCGCGTAGAGTCCGTCGAACTCGCGCGACATGTCGCGCAACACGTCGTCGACCAGCGCACGGATCGCGCGGAGCGGGTGATCGTGCGGCACGCGCTCCTCGGCAGACACATAGCTGAACATCGCATCAGGCTGGCGGTCGTCTCCACGCATGCCGGCCATGGTAGTACGTGATCGACGATTCTGTCGATCCCCTAAACTGGGTTTTTCAGCAAGCTCCTAGCCGAACTCTAGCTCTCGGGGGACAACTGGGGACTACTCAGGACTACCGGGGCGTCGAAATTGCTAGGAAAAAGCACCGAATCGATCAACCGGCGTGGGGTTGCACAGAACTCAAAATCCCGTTCCCTTTACGGGAGTGTGGGTTCGATCCCCTCCTCCGGCACCAGATTTCCTTAAGCGGCGAGACCACCCATCGGTTCGTGGTGCACGACCGGGACGCCATCTACGCGCTGGCCATGACCGCGCGGTGGACGCCATGGGACTGCGCGTACTGAAGACACCGGCGGCGGCGCCGCAGGCGCATGCCTATTGCGAATGGGTGCCGCACGCGAGCTAATGGAGGAAGAAGTCCGTGTCTGCCGCGCCGCATGCGTTGACGGCCGATACACGTACCCATGCCGTAAACCCCGTTGGTAAACCGCTCGCACTCACGATTGTGAGGGTGCCAACGTTGGTCGGGGCAAGCAAATTGGCCGCGCCCTGACTCGAACCCGCACGCACGATGTACTGTGTGGCGCCGGCGACTGGTGGCCAACTAACCATCGCAACTCCATTCACCAGGGAACCGCTGACCGCTGGCGCGGCTGGATTGGAGCAGCCGATCGCAAAGGCAGCCGGCGCGGTCGCGCCGCCGGCTAACGCGCCGTTCAGCGCGGTGACCGTCATCGTGAAGGAGCCGATCACGCCAGGCGGAATGGCCGTCTCGAAAACGGTGGTTGGACCCACGGTTGTTGACAACACAACGGCGCCACCGCTCCAGAAATCGAGCCGGTAGCCTGTCGGCGGCACGCCGCCCACCGGTGGCGACCAGCTGGCGCGAAACGTCGTCAATCCAACTGTCGTCTGCACGCTCGATGGAGTCCCGGGGACACGGCTGATTTCCCGCTGTATTACGAGAACTCGATACGCCTCGCCCGGTGAAAGAGCCGGCAAATCCGCGCGCGCGCTCCCGCCGTCCACCGCGACGTCAGCCTGGCCCACCAAGATCGGCGTAAGCAGCGGTGCCTCGCCGGTTCGAGGAATCCGTTCGACACGCAGCGCTGCCTTACTCAGGCCGTTCAGCCCCTTCAACGTCATAGTGACCGGCAGGGCGGACGGCTGCTGTCCGTAATTGAAGTAGCCGAGCAGGATCTGTCCCACCGTGTCCCCGCCGTCGGAAACCTTGTTCGCGATTGGCACGACGACGCGATCCGACGTGGCCGCTGGCACGCGCGCGCCCGCTCCGGCGGCATAGTACGTTAGGTCCACCAAGCGGCTCTCGGCTGGAATGAATCGCGGGTCAGGAGCCCGTCTAGAGTTCCGTTCTGGCACTGATTGGCGGCCGGCTCGAACGGAAAGGTTTGGCGGGAATCAGGCCAGCATGCTTTCGCGGCCGCATCGGCGCCACCCTTTTCGAGGTAATAGAAGTAGCCCAGAATCGCGCCTGGATCGTACTGCGCAGCGGGGCCCACGATCTCGTTGATGTGAATCTCTTGAATGTTCACTGCCGCATACGAAGGGTTGTCGAGCGTCGAGCGCCGGAAGTCCAGCAGTCGATCTGCCAACGCCGGGATGCCGTTGTTGGTGTCCTCGAGGGTGTGCCACGAAATGAAGTTCACTTCGCATCCATGCAGCTGGCAATAGTCGAGCAAGCCAACGATGAATCCTTTCGACTCGCCCCAACTTTTCCCACCGGTGCCGAGACTTGGTCCGCCAATGAGCACGCTCTGCCCAAGTTCTTCACGAAGCACCTTGTAGGCGCGTAGATAGGCTTCGAAAAACTGTTCGCGGGTTCCCGCCCCCCACGACAGGTCCGGTTCGTTCCACACATCCCAGAGCAGATCGCGACTCTTGTTGTCCCGCGCGATCTTCCGGACATGCGCCTCCCATTTGGCCCAATCCTCGAATGGAAACGGCGCGATATTATACCCGCCGTTGTTCCACGTGTCACCCAGAATCAATTCGACCCTGGCCCCAAGACCGCGAAAAAGCGTGTACAACTGCGGCCAGGACGCTCCGTTGGCGGCCCACAAGTACGACCAGTTTCCTGCCCGATAGAGTCGTGGTTCCAGAGGGCTGATCCGATCGACGGGCGGCTTTCCAACGTCGCCACCCATCAATAGCCCACTCATGCTTTTGGCTGGAGCGGACGTCTGGAAGTCGACGACGATCTCCGCGGGTCGTAATGGGGCCGTTTCGAGTGGCAGGTACCGCTGATCGCCAAGAATGCCGCCGGCGAGTACGGCGACGTCGCGCTCCGCCCAGGACATCGGCACGGTAAAGGTGACGGCATACATGCCGTACAACGGCCCTTCGGCGTCGGAGAACCAGCTCCACGCCGTCACGCGTGAAGGGCGCACGGCTTGACGTCCAACTTCGACGGTCAGCGGCGTCGATTGATCGCGGCCGGTTCCCGTGACGAATATGGTGACCGCTTCGCCTTTGCGTGCCGGGTTCGCTGGGGTGATGAGGCTGGAATCGGCATGAAGGGCGTATGCGGCACAGCAGGCCTGGTTGGTGTCGCCGGCGATGGCCGGGTCGTACTGGTCGACCCAAACGGCAACCGAATCCTTGCCGCTCGCGTCTTCGAGTGTGACAACACCCGATCCAAGAGCTGTCTCTGCGGGAATCAACAACAGGAGCTGATTCGGGTTCAAGACGTTGAAACGCGCGTTCACGCCGTTGACGTACACCGCGGAGACACCAGCCAGGTTCGACCCGAACACATTGGCCAACCCCGCAGGAGCGACGACCGGCCGTTGCCCAGCGAATGCGTTCGCGACCAGGTTGAGGGTGGGCTTAGCCGACGCAATCGAAGCAAATGCACAGAATGCGACAACGATCGTCAATCGAAGAGCGAAAGACGATCCGAAGGACACGCTGGTGCGGCAGGCACGGTCCGCTCTCACGGACAAACGACCGTTGAACACTGTTGATCCGTTGAAGGTTCTTTGCGGCGAAGTGACGCGGTTGCGTTAAGGAAGGGCGATAGAAACCGCGGTGATTATTATTGGGCGAGGCGCGGGACGTGTCAAGGAGGACTCCGGATACCTCCGTTCTCAGTTGTGATCCGCAAAGACTGCCGCAGATTGATGGTAGCGGGCGCGTAATGGCATGGCTCAATCCAGGGTGCGGCAGGTCATCGAGCTTTACTTGGCGGCGACGGTGAGCGATGACACGGCATGACGAACAGCAGTGCGTTGATTCCTGCGCCGAAGCCTGAACACGCGACCGCAGCCGTCACACGTGCGCGAATTGACGCCCTGTAACGGATTGGAGCCGCGATCGGCAGCAGACGGGACGACAGGTCGTCCGAAGCTATCGAGTCACCCTGAGGCGACCAGGAGGGAATACGCGCAGGCAGCCGCAAGTCCGAAGGGCTCAAGCCGCGGTCAGCGCTCGGTGAACGACAGAATCGTCCCTCCACTGGCCGAATCCCGTTGGGGACGCCAACCCCTGGTGATTGCACCTGCGGGCGGACTCTGAGGACAAACGGGCAGAGGGCGCGGTATGGCCAGCCTGCAGAACGGCGGTGCGTTTTCGTGAGGGCCACTACGTGATTGCGCGAGATCGCCGCTGCTGCGAAGGCGCTGAACTCACAGGGAACGGGTCGGGTGACCACCACGTATCAAAAGGTGAAGGATGCGCACCTCCGAAATCGCGTGCTTCAGAGGGCGAACAAGTAATCGGAAACGGTGAGACCTGAGCGGCGGAAGTTCGCGCAAGTTCGAACCGCCCGCCGATTGCCCGGCGCGCGCGCCCGGCACTCAAGAGCAGGACGGGTGCCGGCCCCAGTCCAGTTTCGCACGCGACTCTTCGGGGTTTGGCGTTGCGTTCCAGTGAGGTCCATCATGCAACGCGCTCTTTTGCGTCGCGTCGGTCTCACCACGACAGCGTTGGTCGCCTGGGTTCTTCTCTTCAGTTACTCTGCTCCGGCCGCCGACACGGTGCAGTACGAGAAAGAGAAGCTGACGCCCGCGCCGGATCCGCCGGCCGAGCAGTTCGGAAGGGCGGTCAGCATCTCGGACGACGGTACCATCGCACTCGTTTTGAGCCAGAAGACGAACGGATGCGGCATCGCCCATCTCTACGTCCGAACCGGCCTGGCGTGGGTGCGCGAGCAGGCGATCACGCTGCCGCCGAATACTCCTCCGGTCACGAGCAGTTGTAGCAGCGGCGTCATATCGGGAGACGGCAAGACGCTGCTGGTTTCGGAGTTCACCAACAACACGGCATGGGTGTTCATTCGGGAAGCCAATACCTGGAGCCTACAGGCCACGATCATCCCGCCGGTCACTCCTGGTGTCATTAAACCGCTCTTCAGTTACGAGCTGGCACTTTCCAAAGATGGCAGTACGGCGCTGATCGGCTCCTTTGGGGACGCGCCATGCGGAGTGGCCTTTGCGTATCAGCGACAGGGTGGCACCTGGAGCCCGCCGCAGGAGATGACGATCAGTAGTAGCGGTTGCCAGCAGGCTGTGAACGGCCTGGCTTTGTCAGGCGATGGAAAGACGGCACTGATCGGCGCTGGTGGAGACGACTGCCTTTTGCAAGTGAAATGCGGCGCCGTGTACGTGTTCGTTCGAAGCGGCGATGCCTGGACGCAGCAGCAGGTGCTCAGCCCAGGGCAGCTTCAGCAATCTGGCTGGTTCGGGCGAGCCATTGCCCTGTCGGATGATGGCCACACCGCGGTGATTGGCGCGCCTCAGGAATACAACTTCAGCCCCAACCCGACGTCCGCGTACGTCTACACGCGAGCCGGAAGCTCCTGGTCGCTTCAGCAGCAATTGCCGGCACCGGGTGGAAACCTGGGTGTTTCCGTTGATGTCAGCGCGGACGGGAATACCGCGCTCATTGGCCTTGCCGACTATCCGTGCGCATTGTGCAGCCAGGTCCTCGTGTTCTCGCGCGTCGGAACCGCGTGGAGCCAGCAGCCGGCTCTCGAAGGCGAGTCTGGAGCGTACTATTTCGGTGTGGGACCAGGCAGGGCCGCACTGTCCGCTGATGCGGTGACGGCCATCGTGGGTGCCCCGGCAGCAGGCCTGACCGGCGCGGCCTGGATCTTCACGGCCAAGTGCCATGGCCTCACGAACCTTGTGGATCCCGATTGCTTCGATCTCCCGACCCAGTGGGTCGAAGTGGGCTGCGAGATTATCGATTGCTGCCCACTGTGCCCGCTCGAGAGCTTCATCGACTGGATTATCCGCGTGGACGGCGATCCGGTGCAGACGATTGTTCTGCGATTCGAGAACCTCGACCCACGGGCGGCGCGCAGCCTTCGCATCGAAGGTGATGCGACGTGGATTGGACCCGATCGGCTTCAATTGAATGGAAAAGGCGAGGTCTTCGTTGTTCGCGGCTTTCGCGCGCTCGATCCAAGGAACCTGCGCCGGTCGCTTCTGTCGCCCCGCATGACGCTGGGCAGAATCGAGCGCAGCAGTCCATCGACTCGATCGCGTGCCACCGATCCGAAGGCTTCGCGAAATGGCGCCGTCCGCGTCAGGGTGGAGCAGAAGATCGGCAGTCACACTATTGCGCAGTCTACGCTTGTGTACCGTTAAAGTAGTCGGCGCTGATCGTGGTGCACGTCCCGACAAAATTGTGTCGCATCCATCCCGCGAAACCCGTAGCTTTTAGTCGCCGTGGCGGAGAACTTCTCCAGATCGGCGGCGGATCTGGTCACGCACCAGCCGTTGCGTTTCTCGCTGCTAAACGTCACCCCCGCCCCGCCTTGTGGCAGTCTGTCAGCTGCCGGCACAACGGTTGCAGCGTCCAAGCAGCGTTCTGGATTGCGCTAGGCCAAAGGAAAGACGGTAAGCAGGCGTGGGTATGCCGCTGCGCGGCGATGGGGAGCCGGGCAGTGTTCTTCCCCCAACTGGGCGAATCATGAAGAACCTTGTGGAGCGGCTCATTCGCGAAGAGCACGGCCAGGACATGGTCGAATACGCGCTGCTGGTCGGCGGGATCGGGCTGATCGTCATTACCGGCGCCAACGACATCGGCACGGCTGTCGATGCCGCGTACGGCCGTATCGAAGGCGACGTCGCCGCCATCGCCCCGTAAGCCTTCATTCGTTCGCTGGCCCGAGCGCGCTTGCATTCCAGACGCGTATTTCGTGAATCGTCCCTGCTCGATTAACCGCCAGTCGACGAACCGCTGGTTCAATCCCTTCTGATCGCACGGTCCGGCGCACCGTCGTCTCTCGCCGCCGAAGTGCAGGGAAATGTCGTGAGTCGCTACATCATCGAGGCGGGTTCGCAGGCATGCCGTACCGAACTCGTCGCGTTCGGCACCGGCAGTGACGCGACGACATACCCGGGCCGCGGGTGTGCCGGCCTGGATGTACTTCGTTCGGGTGCGGGCGTGCGCGCCGTGTCAATCGGCGCGCACCGGCTCGCGCAGTTACTTCTACTTCTTCACCTTCTGCAGGATTCGGATCTCCGAGGCGTGCAACGTGTCCTTCAGCTTGTGATAGGTCACGGTCACGCGATCGCCCGGCGTCAGATAGGTCAGCAGGTTCAACTTGCCGCCGCTCTTCGCGGCGGCAGTGCCCACGCCCTCGCCCATCAGGTCGGTCGTGTTATCGACGGTAAACGACTGCTTGAACGTGCCGCCGCTGCGCGAACCGGAGATGGTCAGGGTGTTGCCCACGAGCGAGTCGATGACGCCGGTCGAACTCTCAGAACCCTGATCGGAAGTCGACCCGCCGCCAGATCCCGCGTCGCGCACGCGACGGATCCGCGTGGCGCGCATCGTGCCGCCGACCTCGGTGTAGCTCACTTCGACGGGATTGCCTACCTTGATCAGTTCGCTCAGCGCCGGACCACGCGCCCCTGCCGCTTGCGCCTCGCGCGACGCGGTGCCGCCGCCCTCCACCGTAACAGTGGTCTTGGCGTCGGTCGTGAATTTCATCTCCCGGTCGCCGGCTTTGACGGTGATGATATCGCCGGCCATCGCGGTCACCGTGCCGCGCGCCGTCTTCGTTTCCTGAGCCTGCGCCGCAGAGACAAACGACGCGAGGACGACGACTATCGTGAGGGGAACGACCGGAACGCTACGTCGCATATCGACCTCCATGAAGGAACGAGTCCTGTCCCGACGGATGAATTGGCGCATGGTAGCACCCTCTGCCTGAACCACCCGATCACTTTCGGCGCCGGCCCGGGAGAGCCTGGGGAAGGAGGGCTGCGCCGTCGAGACGCACGGAGCAACGGAGCGAGTCTGGATGCCGCAAAGCTAGACCGGCGGCGCTTCTTACACGGTCAAAAGGGCGGAACGCGTCAGGAGCGCTCGCGCCGATGGTCCACTCGCGTCGCACCAGGAGCCGGTGCGGGCCCGCGCGATGGCTTGCGCTCCGAATCCACGCTCGGCTTGTCCAGCTCTGCGCAATGCATCGCGAACAGGTAAATCGCGAGCGACGGTCGAATCTCGAAGACCTGGCCGGCGTCGAGCTGGACGAGGGATGGATTGCCGAACCGCCACGTGCGCGTCATCCGGACCCGCATTTCGAAAATCCCTGACAACGTCAGTGCAATGACTGCGCCATGAGGGGGTAGGAATGTGATCGTAGGGGCCGGGCGCCGTATTGCCGAGGCGCGGAATCCGCCAATGCTCAGGCGTTCGAGCTCCAGACGTGCGGCAAAAAAAAGGCCCGGCACGAGCCGAGCCTCTACAACAACTTCAAAGCGACTAGGAGGTGGACCGTTGAGGACCGCTGCCGAAGCGTGCTTCCAGCCACCGGTCCGAAAATCGCGTCGCAGTGAATGTCTGCTCCGCCTTCAAGCGACACGACGAATCTATGCGATCGCGAGCACAGGCGAAACTACCGAGAGGTGGTGTGCGATTAGCACGGAAGTTCTAATGTCTCGATGTGTAAATATACGACTCTGAAGCACTTCTTAGTCGCTGAGCCCGCGCCGTTGTGCAAACATCGCCAGCTCTGTCCGTGACGACGTGCTCGTCTTGTCGAAGCAGCGCGTGAGGTGATGCTTGACCGTGTCCTCGCTGATCGCCAGCCGCGCCGCGATTTCCTTGTTCGAGCAGCCCTGACACACCAAGCGCACCACGTCGAGCTCGCGCGAGGTGAGGCCTGCGGGCCGCGTCTCTGCATACTTTGCCTGCGCCGCGCCAAGCGCCTGCACGAGCGACGACACGTGATCGCGGCCAACCCAGTACTCGCCCGCGGCGACGGCGCGGACGCACTTGTAGAGGAGCTCGGTGGCCGCCGTCTTGAACAGCACGCCGGCCGCGCCCAACTGCACGAGCGTGGCAACCTGCGCCTGATCCACCGACGCGGTGAGTATCACGGTTCGCATGCGCGTCTGTCGCGTTGCGAGATTTCGCAGCACATCGAGCCCCGTCATGCCCGGCATCGCCAGATCGAGCAGCAGGATGTCGGGCTCCAGCTGGCGTGCGAGCGCCGCCGCGCGCTCGCCGTTCTCGGCCTCGCCGACCACCTCGATGTCCGGCTCCGCATCGAGCAGCTTTCGCAGCCCGGCGCGGAACATCCCGTGATCGTCCGCGATGAGAACGCGGATGCTGCGGCCGGCCGTCACACGTCCTCCGCGCTTCCGTAGCGGCCGCCGAAGGGCCACGTCACTTCGAGTCGTGCGCCGCGGCCGGGCTCGGAGTGAATCGTCAGCCGTCCTCCGACGGCGCGAACGCGCTCCTTGATCACCGTCGGCCCGCGACGTGCGGCATCGAGCTCGTCGTGCGTCTGCACGCCCGCGAAGCTGAACCCGCGGCCATCATCGTCAATCACCAGGTTCCATCCGGCGGACGCGCGCTCGACGCGCACGACGACGTGGCGTGCGCGGGCGTGCTTGCGGACGTTGACGAGCGCCTCCTGAAGGATGCGGGCGATCTGCGAGGCGGTGCGCGGCGGGCATTCCACGGCGTCCACGTCGGAGACGAGCTGAGCGTCGATTCCGCTGTCGGTGCGGAAGCGCTCGACGATCGCCGAGAGCTCGGCGAGCAGCTCGTGCCGGCCAACGACCGGCGTACGGAGTTGGGTCATCAGATCGCGCGCGTCCAGGACCGATAGATGCAGCCGCTGCTGGAGCGCGTGGAGCTCGTCACGAACTTCCTGCGATGTCTCCCTCGTGCGGCGCAGGACGTCGAGCTCCATTTCGAGCGCGATCAACGACTGGATCAGCCCATCGTGAAGATCGCGCGCGATGCGCGCGCGCTCGAGCACGGTGGCCTGCGACCGCAGCCGCGCGACCAGGTAGTGGCTGTGCAGCGCGGGAGCCACGCGCGTCATCAGTTGCCTGAGTAGCCGGAGATCGGCTTCGCTGCTCCCCGGGACGTCGAAGACAAACAGGCGCAGATGCCAATTGGTGACTTGAACGCGCGCGACGAGGCACGAGGAGGCCGAGTGCTCTTCGAGCAGCCGACGATGTGTCGTCGCCGCCATGTCGTTCGACCATGCCGTCGGCTCACCGTCGGAGGCGATCGCCTCGAAGCAGACCGTGGCGTCGCGTTTGTGGAGCAGCGCGCGCCAGGCGCTCGCGTCCTCCGGCACGTCGAAGAAGAAACGCTTGCGCTCTTCAGCGGCAATCTCGTCGAAGGATGTATCCCCGTCTGTTTCGTCGGTCGAGGCGTGCACGCGAAGCGCATACCAGCGTTCGGCCTGATCGTCCTCGGCAGCGAGTATCGCCGTCCCTCCACCGAAGTGGCGCAGGCACTCGCCCACCGCGTCGTGTACGACCTCGGCAAACCGGGCGCCGCGCTTGACGCGGCCGAGCATCCGCGACAGCAGGTAATTCTCGGTGTAGAACGCGTACTGCGCGCCGGCGAGCCGTGCGAGCACGATGGTGGCGACGAGCAAGTACGCCGCACGCATCACGAAGCGCGTGCTGTCGAGCACGAGCGGCTCGGAGCGCGCGTTCAGGATGGCTTCGATGGACATCCACGTGGCGACGGCCATACCGGTGACTACGGTGGGCATCATCCCCCACCGCACCGCGGCGGCAAGCACCACGAAAAGGAACGAGACGAAGAACGAGCTGTCGGGCCCGGCGTCCAGGACCGTGATCAGCCCGGCGAACGCGACATCGCAGACGTGAACGGCCGCGCGCCACGCGATGACGCGCGCGGGAACCAGCGCAAGGCCCACAAGAACGCTCGCGGCAAACAACGTGTAGGCAACGAGCGCGGCTTCGATGAAAGGGAGTGAACCCGTTGGGGGTGGATGGGAGACATAAATGGTCAGGAGCCCGACACCGGCGAGAAACGCGCGCGATCTGCCGAGCAGACGCTCGACGCGCACCTGGTCCTCCCGGATCGGCGCGGGGTCGGCGCGGACGACCGTCAGCGGCACCGTGGTGCCGGAAACAGTGCTTGCCAGGGGGCGGCTCACCGTGCGGGTGACGTTAGCACACCAGCGGACGGCCGCCGCGCTTTCGCCAAGGCTCGCGCGCCGGCGATCGAGTCGAGCTAAGATGAGCGCAATGCGAACGTCCATCGTTCTTTTCACTGTGCTCGTCATCCTGACCGCCGCCTGCAGCAGCGCTCCTCCACCACCGCCGTACAAACCGGTTGCCGACGTCAAGACGCTGATGGCCAACATCATGGAGCCGGCGGCCGACTCCTATTGGGACGCCGTCGGTACCGTCATCGACGGCACCGGCCTCCACGAGATCGAGCCGGTCACGCAAGAGGACTGGGATGCGACGCGCAATCACGCCTACACCTTCACCGAGGCAGGCAACCTGCTGATGATGCCGACGCGGGCGCAGGACGCCGGCGAGTGGATGCAGCTCTCGCAGGCCTTCATCGCGGCCGGAGAAAGAGCCATCCGCGCCGCCGAGGCGCGCAACAAGACGGCCGTGTTCGATGCCGGCGCCGAAGTCTACGATGCGTGCACCGCATGCCACGCGAGATACGCGCTCGAGTTGCAGAAGGCCAACTTGCGCCATTAACCTACAGCCCGCAGCCATGAGCACGAACTGCCGTATCTTCGAGCTCGACGCGCTCGAGCGCGAGCAGCGCGGCACCGGCGAGCCGTGGTTCGAGTATTTGCGCGTGCCGAGCCTGCGAAGCGGTCTCTACCTTCTCGAGCCTGGCGCCTGGGATCACCAGACGCCGCACGAAGAGGACGAGATGTACTTCGTCGTCCGCGGCCGCGCGCGCTTCGAAGCCGGCGAGTTTCACGCCCCGGTGCGGGCGGGCTCGGTCATCTTCGTTCCCGCCCGCCAGGAGCATCGCTTCACCTCGATCGAGGAGTCGCTGCAGGTGCTCGTGTTCTTCGCCTCGGCGCCGCGCCATTGACGGTCGCCGGCGGTCATCCTGCGCTAGGAGGTTCCCGTGAGAGACGTGCGGCTCATGCCCGCAGCCGTTGCGCTTCTGTTCGTGCTCGTGCCGGGCGCGGCGTCGGCACACACCGTGCTGTCCGAGCTTCTCATCCGGATGCTGCTCACCGAAATCGTGCTCGCGACGCCCGGTCATCAGGCGCACTTCCAAGCGGTGCTCGGCGACGGCGAGCCGGCGCCCGGGTTCGAAGTCGATCAGTTCGAGATCCCGCTCGCCATCAACTCAGTGATCGCTTCGCAGCTCTCGACACTGCCGCTCGGATCGTCTTCAGGCGGATTCTCCTACACCTTCGATCCGGCGCTGGGCACTTTTTCGCGGACGAGCAGCAGCTTTGGCTCGGCGTTCGCCGAGCGCGCGCTGACGGCGGGCCGCGGACGCTGGAATGCCGGCTTCAACTTCCAGCGCTTCACCTACGATTCGCTCGAGGGCAAGGATCTCGGCGGCGGCATCAAGGTCTATCTGACGCATATGGACTGCTGCGAGCCGTTCAACACGCCGGGCGCGCCGCCCGGGCCCTTCTTCGAAGGCGATCTGATCGAAGAGACGCTGGCGCTAACGCTGACGTCGAGTACGTTCTCCGGATTCGTCAACTACGGCATCACCGATCGCATCGATTTCGGCCTCGTCGTGCCGTTCGTGACGATCAACATGGAGGCGTCGGTCCTCGCCACGGTGCTGCCGCTGGCCACCGAGGAGTTTCCGGTCCACCGGTTCGAGAACGGCCAGATTTCGCGCACGGTGACCGAGCGGGCGCGCGCGCAGGGCCTTGGCGACATCGTGGCGCGCGCGAAATGGCGATTCTTCGAGCGCGATGGCTCCGGGCTGGCGGCGGGCGTGGATGTGCGCCTGCCAACGGGGGATTCGGAGCAGTTGCTGGGCGCGGGCGGCGTTCAGACCAAGCTGTTGTTCATCGGATCGATGACCTCCGGAGCGTTCGCGCCGCACGTCAACCTCGGGTACACCTTCAGCAGCGTGGAGCATCCGGAGCCGCTCTCGCCGGAACCAGTGATCCCGAACGAGATCAACTACGCGGCAGGCTTCGACTACGCGCTGTCACCGCGCCTCACTGTGTCGGCCGACGTGCTGGGCCGCTCGCTGCGCGATCTCGGCCGGCTCGTCGCGGTGCCGCGTCAGTTCCTGTTCATGAACATCAACGGGCGGGTCAGCTCGCAGGCGTTCGAGGAGTTCACGACGCAGCCAGGTGATCTCGATCAAGCGGCAATCGGCACCGGCGTGCGCTTCAACCCCCGCGGCAACCTGTTGATTGCCGCTCACGTGCTCATCCCGATCACACAGGCCGGCCTGCGCGATCGATTCACGCCCGTGTTCGGCATCGATTACTCCTTCTGAACGCCGACCTCGCCGGCGTCCGCGGCGCCGTCAAGCACGAAGGTGTCGAGTATGTCCGTGCGACCGGGCAACTGCATCGGTTTCAACTGCTGGCCGCCGATGACGTCGGCCGCTCGCTCTCGAACCGCGCGGCTCACAACCATGGCGCCTGCAGGCGTGGCGTCGAGCATCCGCGCGCACAACTCCACTGCCTCGCCAAAGGCATGAAACTCCAGGCGCCGGCGGGCGCCGACGACGCCCACCATGGCCGCTCCCGACGCGACAGCAAGCCGCAGCCTTCCCGCCTCGTCGGGAGCGTCATTGAGCAGAGCCTGGCGCAGCGCGAGCGCTGCCCGGATCGCCTGCTGCGTGTGCTCGGCTTCGGGCGCGACCGCTCCGAACACCGCGCGCACGCCGGCCGCGGTCACCGCATCGAGCGTGCCGCGCTCGGCAAACACCGCGGCCGTCGCGAGGTCGTGAAAGCGATTGAGACGCTCGGCGAGCCTGTGCCCGGCGCCGATCGTGTCGCTTTCGGCCGGCGCAATCTCGGCGCACACCACCGTGATGTCGCGGACTTCGATGCCGCTCGTCGGCGCACCTCCGGCGGCGAGCATGCGCTCGACGACCGCCGGCGAATGACAGCGTTCCAGCGCATCACGTGTGCGCTCGGCCGCCGCCACCTCTTCGGCCACGTGCGCCCGTTCCAGCGCCGCCGCCGCATAACCGGCAATCAGCTGCGAGAGCCGCAGATCCTGGCGCGTCAGCGCGGTGCGCTCGGAACTGTCGAGATACAACACGGCGAGGACGGCGTCGCCGCGCAGTAGCGGAACGCAGAGAAACGAGCGCACCAGATCGACGCTGGTGGGAGAATCGCGGCCCGGCGGTTCCTGCGACGCGTCGTGCGCACCAATCGCGACGCGCTCAGTGTGCACACGCTCGACGATGTCGCGATTGATCGTCGTGCGCGGCATTGCCTCGCCCGTTCGCGTGCGCGCGACGATCGGCGCGAACGATCCGCCGTCGTCGGCCGGAAGCAGCAGGACGCCGCGCTCGGCCGGCACGACCTCGAACATCAGCGTCACGATGCGCTCCAGCAACTCGGCGAGCGGACGCCAGCCGACCAGCGCGTCGGCGGCGTTGCGCAGCGACGCCACTACGCGTGACGCGTCGATACCCGTGACGGCGCCCTGCGTTTCGAGCAGCGGGTCTTCGCTCGCGTAGATCACGGCCTCGGACACGGGCACGAGCGTATGACGCGCGCTCAACGTGACAGGCGGGTACTGGCCGCCGGCGATCTGCACCGACACGCGGCCGAGGACCACCGTGTCGCCGTCCGACACTTCGACTTCGGTGATTGGCTGGCCGTTGACGAAGGTGCCGTTGCGGCCGCCCAGATCGGCGATCACACAGTGATCGCCATGCACCCGGAAGCGCGCATGGCGGCGAGACACACTGGGGTCGTCGATCACCAGATCGCAGACAGTGGTACGGCCGACGACAGTGTCTCCAGGAGTCAGGGGATGCCGGACGGTATGACCATCACGGGTGAAAACGAGGTGGAACATCCGGTTGTCCCGTCCTCGAGGGACTGACTAGCCCTCAGGTCATGTGCTGACGATCGGGCGTCGAGATCATCGGGCGCGCTCGGCCCGAAGGGCGCCACCGCTCGTCGTGTGGCGCCTCAGTGCAACTGCACTCCAGGATTAGTATATGTGTGGAGCATGTCTGCGTCCCTTGCGCAGTTCTTCTCTGGGACCGTCTTCGGCGCCGTGACACTCGTCGTGTGTGCGCGTGACGGACACAGCGCATGAACGGCGACACTGCCGGCGGCGAGTCGACGGCCTCACGCTTCATCGGCCGCTATCAGATCCTCGAGAGGATTGCCGAGGGCGGCATGGGCTCGCTGTATCTCGCGCGCGATCCGGTCATCGAGCGCCTGCTCGCCATCAAGGTTCTGCGCCGCGGCTACGACAGCCAGGAGCTGCGCGAGCGCTTCGCTCGTGAAGGCCGCGCGGCCGGCCGCCTTCGTCACCCGAACATCGTCACCATCTTCGACGTCGGCGAGCACGACGGCGCTCCGTTCATCGCGATGGAGTTCCTCGCCGGCGAAACCCTTGCCGGGCTGATCCAGCAGGGCGCCCGGCTCGCGTTGCCGCGGCGCCTCAAGCTGATCGAAGAGCTGTGCGACGGCCTCGCCTACGCCCATCGCGCCGGGATCGTCCACCGCGACATCAAGCCGGCCAACCTGATGGTGATCGCCGAAGGCACGCTGAAGATTCTGGACTTCGGCATCGTCCGTCTCGGCGATGCCGGAACGACCGTCGCCGGACGCATCGTCGGCACGGTGAATTACATGTCGCCCGAGCAGGTCATCGGCGAAGGCGTCGATCATCGCAGCGATATCTTCGCCGTGGGCCTCGTCGCCTACGAGCTGCTCTCGTACCGCCAGGCGTTCCCCGGCAAGCTGTCGGAAGCGATCTTCAACCGGATCCTCAACGTCACCATCGAACCGCTCGAGCAGCTGTCCCAGGAACTGGACCCCGAGGTCCTGGCCATCGTTTACCAAGCGCTCAAGCGCGATCCGGCAGCGCGGTATCAGGCGATCGCGCAGATGCGCAACGATCTGTCGCGGGTCCGCCAGCGCCTCGAGCAGGAGCACGAGCAGCGGGCGGCGAGCGCGCTCGCCGACGCCGGCGAGACCATCGTGTTCTCGTCGAGCTCGCCGGGCGTCGCGCCACCACCGACACCGGCCCGGCCTGGCACCTTGCCTGGCACGAATCCCGGCACCAGGCCGGGCAGCGCGCCGGCGACGGCGGGCGGCACGTCGCTCGAGGATGCCAAGCGCGCGCTGACCGACGGTGACTACAGAAGCGCCATGCTCATCGCGGCGCGAACGGCGGCAGTCAACCCGGCCGATGTCGAGGCGTCGGCAATCTTCGATCAGGCGCATTCGTCGCTGCTCGATCATGCGCGGCGACAGGGCGAGGAACAGAAGCCCCCGACCACAAGCAGGACGGCCCCGCCGGTCGAAACGCGATCGCCCTGGCCGCTGATCGCGTCGGCTGTCGCGTTACTGTTGGTGATCGTCGCGGTACTCGTCTGGCGGATGCAGCGGCCGGCTCCTGAACCAGCGCCACCGATTGCAGCCGCGCAACCGACACAGACGCTGCCGGTGCAGCCGGAGCCTCGGGTTTCGACGCCGAGCGAGCCGGTGCGTCCGCCGGACGCGACACCCTCTGCGCCGGTGACAACGCAGCCTTTACCCGCGCCTACGCCGGCACAACGCCCTCCCGAGCGCCTGCCCGATCAGCGGCCGCTGCCGGCGCCGCCGCCGAAGAGCACAGAAAGCGTGACTCCACCGCGCGAGTCGCCGAGCGTCACGGTGCAGCCGCGACGCGCCGGCGTCGACGTGGATGTCCCGCGGCGCATCCGAAACGTGGAGCCGGTTTACCCAGTGGCGGCGCTCGCGTCGCGGACGCGTGGCACGGTCCAGATCGAGTTGACGATCAGCCGCGAGGGGCAGGTCGCCGACGCACGCATCACACGCTCGAATCCACCATTCGATCAGGCCGCTCTGCAAGCCGTACGGCTGTGGGAGTACGCGCCGACCACGGTCAACGGCGAAGCGGTGCCGGTGATTCACAGCGTATCGGTGAACTTTGCGCCGCCCGAGGCGGAGCCGGCGCCGCGCGAGACGCAGCCCGCGCCGCCAGCGAAGCCAGAAGTACCACCGCCGGCGCCCCCACCCGCGCCGCCCGCACCTGCGCCGGTCGATCCGAACGCCGAGGCCACCGCAATCCGCGGCGCGCTCAAGCGCTACGAGGACGCCTGGCGCGCGCTCGATGTCGGCGCGCTGCGGCGTGTGCACGCGCTGTCGAACAGCGAGGCCGCTCAGATCGAGCGCGCGATGAACGCCGCCCAGTCGTACGACGTCGTCGTCGACGTTCAGGACGTGACGGTGAGCGGCGCGCGCGCGCAGGTCGTGGCGCGTGTTGCGAGGCGCTTCCGGCCTCGCGTGGGGCGGGCGACCGATGTCACCGAGCTGGACGCGATCGATCTGGAGAAGCGCGGTGATTCGTGGATGATCGTGCGGTTTACGCGCCGCTAGCAGGTCAAGCGTGCGAAGCACGCGAACCTACCGTTCGCCAGGCTTCTTCCCATACCCCGGCCTGAAGTGCGTGTGGCACGTCGTGCACGACACGTAGAGCTGGTCGCTCATCGCTTCGAGCGCGGCCAAATCTTTCGCCTTCGCCGCTTTGAACGCGGCGCTGCCGACGTCGAGCATCAGCTTCGCGTCCTTGAGCCACTGCTCCCGTCCGCGCGCCCGACTCGACATCATCAGCAGGTTGGCCGACTCCGCCAGCGTCAGCGTCTGGCCCTGCAGCGTCGCCCACTCGGCGTCGGTCTTCGGCGTGCGCGAGGTGATGTAGAAGACGGCGTCCGAGGTCGGATAAATGATCTGAACCATCAATTCGCTCATTGTCCCGATGACTTGACCGGATGGAACAGCAGCGGCGGCCGGCTTGTTTTGCGCCGCGGCCGACTGGGCGGCCAACGCGATTCCCAGCACCAACACTCCGGATAAACGCATCGTTCTCTCCTGAAAACCGCGGATCTCGGCGCAAGTGTAGCAGTGTGCAGCTCGGCCCTCACGTCCTTCCCGAAGCAACGTTTTTGTGCGCAACCCGCGCGGGCGGCGCAGGCCTATCCGGCTCTCTTGGCTCTGGACCGTACGGGTCGCGAAATGCTAGGGTTCTGCAGTTAAGGAGTCAGGCATGACCGCCACTAAGTCCCTGGGTCTGTTGGTGCTTGCCGGTGCAATCGTCTCGGTGGTTCCCGCTCCGCTCTTCGCCGCGGACGGGCCTCCGCCGAATCCAACATTTACGAGGGACATAGCGCCGATCTTTCAGGAGAAGTGCGAAGCGTGCCATCGCGCCGATTCGATTGCGCCGATGTCGCTCGTCACCTTCGAAGAGTCGCGGCCCTGGGCGCGGTCGATCAAGGACCGTGTGGCCGCCCGGCAGATGCCGCCGTGGCACATCGACAAGGCCGTTGGCATCCAGGACTTCAAGAACGACCGCTCCCTCACTGACGATCAGATCGCGACAATCGTGAAGTGGGTCGACACCGGCGCGCCGAAGGGCGATCCCAAGGACATGCCGCCGGCCAAGGAGTGGCCCGACGAGTCGATCTGGAACTTCGCGAAGCTGTTTGGCGGACCGCCCGATCTGATCATCAAGTCCACGCCCTGGACGCAGAAAGCCCAGGGCAACGACGCGTGGTGGAAGCCGGTGGTCGAGACCGGGCTCACCGAAGAGCGGTGGGTGCGTGCGATCGAGATTCGGCCGGCCACGGTGAAGGGCCGCAAGATCACGCACCACGCGATCGCGCGACTGCAGCAGGAAGAAGCCACGCCCGATCAGGCCGACTCCGGTCCGGCCGACTCCGGCGTCTTCGCCAACACCGGCACGTTCATGGAATGGGCGGTCGGCAAGCAGGGCGAAATCATGCGGCCGGACTCGGGCAAGCTGATGCTGCCCGGATCGCGGATCGTGTGGGACATCCACTACTCGTCGGCCGGCGAAGACATCACCGATCACGTCGAGCTCGGCATCTACTTCTACCCCAAAGGGCAGGAGCCAAAATTTCGCCAGGTGCTTCACCTGATGGGAAGTGGCGGCATCGACATCCCGCCAAACACTGTGAAGGCGACACAGGGTTTCTTCGCGCTGCGCCAGGCGGCGCGGGTGGAGAGCTTCCAGCCGCACATGCACCTGCGCGGCAAAGCGATGGCGATCGACGCCATCCTGCCGACCGGTCAGGTGCAGACGCTGAGCCACGTCGGCGACTTCAACTTCAACTGGCACAACTCCTACGTCTACTCAGACGACGCGGCGCCGCTCCTGCCGAAGGGCACGATCATGCGCATCACCGCATGGCACGACAACACGCCGGCGAAAAAGTCGAATCCCGAACCCAACACGTGGGTCGGTTATGGCGATCGCACGGTGGACGAGATGGCGCACGCCTGGGTGAACGTCACCTACTTCTCCGAAGAGGACTACCAGGCAGAGCTCGCGGCGCGCAAGGCGCGCACCGCCTCGCGCACGAACGAGCCGCGACAGCAGCAGTAACGCCAAGACGATGAGAGCGCGCCGACTGATTCTTGCGAGTCTTGTTACGCTGACGGCGATCGCAAGCGGCGCGCTCGTTGGCTCCGGCCAGACACAACAGGGTCCGCTTCCCCTCGAACCGCTCGGGACGCGCGGCGAAGCCGTGTTTCCGGCGCTCGAGGGTTGGTTCCCCAACCCGGACGG
Organism: uncultured Acidobacteriota bacterium; assembly: GCA_963807105.1. GTDB lineage: Bacteria > Acidobacteriota > Vicinamibacteria > Vicinamibacterales > UBA2999 > DASPWV01. The sequence continues at coordinate 97,790 of CAWEAM010000012.1, forward strand.
GTCGGCGACCATCCTTCTCGGCTACTTCAACCGCAACAGCGACCAAACGCTCGACATCCCCATCGGTCCCAACAACCGGATCGAGCCAGGCGGGCCCGATCGCGGACAGCCGACCAATTTTCTCCCGCGCCGCGCCTACGGCGTCTTTACGATCACGATCCCCAAAGAACAAGCCAACAATCGGATCACCTGGACCCTCGTCGCCAACGGCCAGACCCAATCGGTTTCGTTCTACGCGAACCCGCCGTACCTCGTCGAGCCTTTCAAGAATCTTGCGAACGGCAACACGCCGCCCGTGATTCGTGTCGAAGGCGCCAAGGAGCTCACGGGACCGCCGCGCGGGATCGCGGCGACGCTCAAGGCCAAGGTGTCGGAACCGCTGCCGTTGAGCATCGACGTCGCCGATCAACCGCCCACGTATACGCCGCCGCCGTCCCCGGCCGCCGCGGCGCGCGGGCGCGGGCGAGGTGGCCCGCCGCCGCTCGTCACCGTGGCCTGGACGAAATACCGCGGGCCCGGCGAGATCAAATTCAGTGAGGCGCGCAACGAGTTCCGTACTCTCGAAGCCAAGGCGGCGACGACTGCGACCTTCAGCGCGCCGGGTGAGTACACGGTGCGTGCCACCATCAACGACTCGTCGGGTGACGGCGGCGGCGGCGATCAGTGCTGCTGGACGACGGCGTTGATAAAGGTGATCGTCGACAAATAAGCCGTGACACTACTGCCGTTGATGGAGTGGCTGGCCAGTACCCACTGGAGCATCGCCCTCCATGAATCCCTCTACATGTATCCGCTGGTCGAGTCGGTGCACGTCCTCACCTTGCTCGTGTTTGCCGGCGGCACGATGATGCTCGACCTGCGGCTGCTCGGCCTGACGCTGCGCAACGTACCGGTGTCCGAGGCCCTCGACCGGGCGCTGCCCTGGATCAAGGTGGGGTTCTTCGTGATGATTACCACCGGCGTGCTGCTGTTCTACGCTATCCCGGTGCGGAACTACCAGAACATCTTCTTCCGCATCAAGGTGGTGATGCTGCTGCTCGCCGGGCTCAATGTGTGGGTTTTCCACAACCGCGTCGAGCGGCGGATCGCCGACTGGGACCTGGATCCGGTGGCGCCGCGCGGCGCCCGCGTGGCGGCGGCGGTGTCGCTGATCTTATGGGCGCTAATCATCGTCGCGGGCCGGATGATCGCGTATAACTGGTTCGACTGCGACATCCAGCCGCAGCCCGACTTCATCAACTGGGCCGCAGGCTGCGTCGTTCCGCCGCAATAGGCGCGTATGCTGTATCCGTTCTTCGAGTGGTGTGAAGCGTCGGCAATCGGCCAGGCGATCCGCGAGTCGCTGTGGCTGTTCCCGGTGATCGAATCCGTCCACCTGCTCGGCCTCTCGGCCATCGGCGGCGCCGTGTTGATGGTCGACTTCCGGCTGCTCGGTGTCGGGCTGCGCCAGCCGATTCGCGAGATCGCGCGTGACGCCAGACCGTGGCTGTTGGGCAGCATCGCGCTGATGCTGACCACCGGTGTCTCGCTCTTCCTCAGCGAAGCCGTGAAGTGCTATTACAACCCGTCGTTCTGGATAAAGATGTACGCGCTCTTTCCCGCGCTGCTGTTCACGTTCGCGATCAAGCCGCGCTTCACGCGACGGGAGGATCACGAGCTCGGCCCCGGCGTCCGTAAGCTGGTCGCGCTGGTCTCGATCGCGTTGTGGGTGACGGTGGCGGCGGCGGGACGGTGGATCGGGTTTTCGGCGTAGAGCAGTCGGTCGCGGACCTGAAGGCCCGCGCTACGTACGTCGTGATGCGGTACGTAGCACGGAGCTTCAGCTCCGCAATTCGCGGCACCGAGCACCAGAGCACCCAGCACCGCGCACCCAACAGACCCAGGGCACCTTAGGCATCTTAGCCACCTTGGCCATCCCCAGGCACCTACTGCGGAGCAGTAGTTGGCTTCCCGTTGATATCGACGAACGTGATGTTCTTGAACGCGCCGAGCTGATCCTTCACCTTCGCGTAATCGCCGACCACGACCACCACCGAGTCGTCGGAGCTGAGAAGCATCTGCGCGGCAGTCTTGACCGCTTCGGTGGAAAGGCCCGACACGGTCTTCTGGAACGTTTCCGGATAGTCCTTGGCCAATCCGAACGCGTAGATGGTGTTGAGCGTTCCGGCGAAGCCGCTCTGCGTCGCGTTCTGGATGACGAACAGGCCGCGCGCATAGGTCTTGGCATTCTCGAGCTCGGGCCCGTCCGGACCGCCAGTGCGGAACTTGTCGATCTCGCCGTAGATTTCCTGGAGCGTCGCGCCCGTGACCTCGTTGCGCACGTCGGCCGCCGCGCGATACAGTCCGGCCTGTCCCATCGACTGGAAGATCGACTGCGGCGAGTAGGTGTAGCCCTTTTCCTCGCGGATGTTGCGCACCAGCCGCGAATCGAACGCGCCGCCGTAAATCTGGTTCGCGACGTTCAACACCGGCCAGCGCGGATCGTTCCGACGGATCGTGAAGTTGCCGACCGAGATCGACGACTGCACGCTGTTGGGCCGCTGCACGAACACCAGTCGCCGCCCGCTGAGCGTCGGCGTGGGCGTCGCCGGCGGCTGCGGCACGGTGCCGCGCACCCATCCGCCAAACGCCTTCTCCGCCGCAGCGAACACCGCATCGGGCGCGACGTCGCCGGTGACGATCAGGTACGAGTTGTTCGGGCGGTAATACGTCTTGTGATACTCGACGATGGAGGCGCGATCGATGTTGGGCACGGTGTCGAGCGTCGAGCCGACGCGCGAGTAGGGATGCTCGCCGAAGAGCGTCTGCCGGTAGATGCGGTTGCCGACGGCCTGCGGCGACGCCAGCTGCGCCTTCAGCGTCTGCATCGTGTTGGTCTTGAGGAGGTCCACTTCTTCCGCGGGGAACGTCGGGTTGCGGACGATGTCGGCGAGCAGCGTGAGCATGGCCGGCAGCGTGTCGCTGAGGCCGCGGAACGTGAACGACGAGAAGTCCTGACTGGCGGTTGCGGTGAGGCTGGCGCCCATCGCGAAAATTTCCTCGCGGATCTGCCGGCTGGGACGCGTCGCGGTGCCCTCCTGCAGCGCATCGACGACAAACTGCGCCAGTCCCGCCTTGGCCGCCGGATCGACCGCAAGCCCGGACTGCACGGTCAACACCACCGACACTTTCGGCACGGTGGCGTAGCGCACCGAGACGACGCGCAGGCCGTTGGCGAGCGTGCGCTCGACGCGCGGTGGCGGTGTGAACGGCCGTTCCGGCGCAACGGCGGGCCGCGCAGGCGCATTCTGCGCCGTCGCACCCTGCGCCTCAGCCGTCGCAGGAGCCAGTAACGAAGCTCCGAGAAGGGTGAACGCTGCCAGCCTGTGACAGGCATAACGCCACGTCGATCGTTGGCCGTTCATAGACCCGGCCCTTAGGCTCTCGTTCTCAATCCGTCGTTCTTGGTTCCTGGTTCTTCGTGCGTCGTTCCTCACTGGCCACCTCCCTTCTGGGCAGTGGTCGTGGCGGCCGGACGACTGTCGATCGTCGTGCGATTCGACGGAACGAACCACCGCTCGGCGGCGGCTTTGACATCGGCGACCGTGACCTTGTCGAGCTCGTCGAGGATGGTGTTGATGCGCGACGGATCGTTGTCGAACAGCGCAAAGGCGCCGAGCAGATTCGCGCGGCCGAAGCGCGGCATCATGCCGCCTTCGAGGTCCTCGAGAAAGCTCGAACGAAGCGCCGTCTTCGCCTGCGTGAGCTCCGCCTCGGTGACCCCTTTCGCGCGGATCTCGGCGAGCACGCTCTCGATCGACGCGATCACCTGGTCGGCGGTCTTGTCGTTGAGATAGTCCACCCGCATCGTGTAGAGCATCGGCCCCTTGACGTCCCAGTTGTTGCCGAGGAAGTTGAACGCGCCGATCACCTGCACAGCGAGTCGATCCTGCCGCACCAGCTTCTGGTAGAGGCGCGCGCTCTCGTCGCTGATGATCAGCGGATCGAGCACGCTGAGCGCGAAGAAGTCCTTGGTCATCCGTTCCGGCAGGTGCCAGGCGAGCGCGAGCGCCGGCGTCCGCGCCAGTTTGTCCTCCCGGCTGAAGCGCTTCTCTTCCTTCTGCGGCGGTTCGGAGATGTCGGCGGGGGCCGGCAGCGTCTGGCGCGGGATGTTGCCGAAATGCTTCTCGGCCAGCCGCTTCACGTCGGCGGCAGTCGTGTCGCCGGCGACCACGAGCACCGCATTGTTCGGCGCGTAGTAGGTTTTGAAGAAGGATTGCACGTCGCCCAGGGTCGCCGCCTCGAGGTCGGCGAGATCGCCATAGAAGTTGTGCGCGTTCATCCAGTTGCTGTTGGCGCGCTGCCAGATGTCGAGCCACTCGAAGGCGGCGTGCGGCTGATTGAGCACGTTGACGCGCACTTCTTCGCTGACCACGTTCTGCTGGTTCTTGAGGTTCTCGGCCGTCACCTCGAGGGAGCGCATCCGATCCGCCTCGAGCCAGAGGGCCAGCTCGAGACCGTTCGACGGCAGCACCTCGAAGTAGTTGGTGTAGTCCAGACGGGTCGAGCCGTTGACGACGCCGCCGGCCTGCTGCATCAGGCCGACGTGCTCCATCTTTTTCACCTGCGCGGAGCCCTGGAACATCATGTGCTCGAAGAGGTGCGCGAAGCCGGTGCGGCCTTTGGGCTCGATGCGGAACCCGATGTTGTACATGACCTCGACGAGCACCACTGGTGCGGTGTGGTCCTCGCTGACGACCACTTTGAGCCCGTTGGCCAGCGTGAAGTAGTCGACTCCTATCTTGAAGCGTCCCGACGATGTTTGCGCGGCCGCCGGCCACGGCCAGATCAGCAGCGCGACGATCAGAGCAATTGTGGTTTTCAACGGGGTGCTCCCAAATGGAAAAGTTCCAAGGCGCCACTCTAGCACCTTGGAACTTTGGAAGGTTCGCGCGGGACCGAAGCCCCCGGCACTACGTGGGACGGAAGATGGGACGCGCTGGTTCCCGAAACGCCGGCCGATCGGCCGGTGTCGTCTCAGGCTCCTTCGCACCCTGGCACGCCGCAGCGACCGTCGAACCCGCCGTGGCGGCACGAACCCTATCGGCCGCCGGGTTTCTTGACCGGCGGTTTCTCCGTCGGATCGCGCCCGTCCGGCGGCGCACCGGTGCCCGACGATCCCATGAACATCTTACGCCCGTCGGTGAAGGTCACGTCGCGGCCGTTGGCGCGCTTGAGCGAGTGATCCTTGGTCTGATAGCCGTCCACGATCAACTCGGCGCCCCAGACGCTGCCGTCGGCGTTGACTTTCATCAGCATGTCGCGGGTGAGACCGCGGCGCAGGAGCGTGTTCGGCGTCCCGCCCTCGATCATCCACACCTCGCTGCTGCCATCGGGCTTCTTCACGTCGATGTGAATCCAGGTGTGCGGATTCACCCATTCGAGCTTGACGACCTTGCCTTGCAGCTTGATCGGCGCGTTCGGATCGAATTCCGCGCCAAACGCGTGATGACCGGCCACGGGAACGGTGGCGGCCAGGAGGCTCGCTCCGGCAATGAGAATCGATAAGGTCCTTCGCATGGTTTCCTGTTCCCCGTTCGTTTGTCGTTTCCGTTCTAACGCTACCGTTCTCGACTTCTTAGTTCTTAGGTTCTTCGTTGAGTCAGTCCTGCTTCTTCTGCGACTCGCGCCGCTCACGGTCGCGCTCGCCGCTCAGCACGTTCGAGAGCGCGTAGTTTCCCTCGTGGCATGCGTACTCATAGATTAGCTCGTTCATCCGCTTGAAGGGAACCTCGCCGCTCCAGGGCCGGGTGAACGTGGTCGGGTCGTCGATCGTGAACTTATAGAGGATGGTGTCGGGAGCGGTCAACGTGAACCGCTCGGTGACTTTCAGGTTTTCCGACGCGCCGCGAAACACCTGCGATGGGTGGAAGTTCGTGGTTTCGACGACCAGTGTGTCGCCTTCCCAGCGGCCGATCGAGTCGCCATACCACGGCCGGATGTGCTTGGGCAGATGTTCGCCGCCCATCCGGATCGTGCGCGCGTCGTGGACCATCTCCACGAGGATCATGACGTTGTCCTTGGTCTGCACGATCTGATAGTTGTTGTTGTAGAAGTAGTTCGGCAACATCGGCGGGCCGGCGTTGGAGCCGAACGACGTGATGCAGCGCTCGGCCAGCGGGCGCAGCTCAGGATGATCGTATTGGCCCATGCCCTTCCGAACAGCAAGGGCCGCCGCCTGCCGCTGCCGCGCCTCCGGCGTCTGCGCCGGAACACGGCCGTCGGGCGGATCGATGATGAGCGAGCTGCGCGGCACGCCGTCCACCCGCGCCACCTTCTCGCCCGGCGCGAGCCAGAAATTGTTATAGCCGCCGACGTTGCCGGCCGCACCCGTGGATCCGTCGCCGCCCTGCGGCGGCGCGGTGCGGTTGGGATCGCTCGGCGCGGACAGGCGATCGCGGCGATCGGCGGTGCCCTTCTCGAGGCGTGAGGCTTCGTCTTCGGACATGACGAGGCTGGTCGCGCTCGTCGGCCGTTCGAGCGGCGTCAAGGTTTCGTTGGTCCAGTTGCCCTGCAGATCGGGCTTGCCGTCGGATGTGCGCGGCATCGTCCACGCCTTGCCGGCGGCGGGTTTCGCGGCCGGCTTCGCGATGGGCGCCTGCGCGCCCACTGAGACGAGCGCGATGATGGCGATACCGGCGATCGAAACCGCGAGTCTGGTCATGGTGGCACTCCGGCGGGGCTGCAGTCTCGCACTCCGGCGGGGGCTGTAGCCCCGCCACTACAACTGCGGCTTCAGCCTCTACTTCTGTTCGGACTTCTTCTTCGCCGCTTCGCGCTCCTGCGCGCGGGCGCCGCTCATCACGCCCTCGAGGCCGTAATTACCCTCATGGCACGCGTATTCGTACACCTGCTCGCCTGCGGGCATCCGAATGAACGGCAATTCGCCACTGAACGGCGCGCTGAACGTCGTCGGATCCTCGATTGTGAAGCGGTAGTTGACCGTGTTCGCGTCGGCGAGGGTAAAGCGCTCGGTGATCTTCAGGTTCTCCCACGAGCCGCGGAAGGCCTGCAACGGAAGGTAGTTGGTCGTTTCGATCACCAGCGTGTCGCCTTCCCATCGCGCGATTGAATCGCCCATCCACTGCCGCACCGACGCCGGCGCATGCTGCCCGTTGAACCGCGCGATGCGCGCGTCGTGCACCATTTCTGAAAGCAACATCACGTTGTCCTTCGTCTGCACGAAAGTGTAGTTGTTGTTGTAGAAATAGTTGGGCAGCATCGGCGGCCCGGCGTTATTGCCGAACGACATGATGCAGCGCTCGCCGAGCGGTCGCAGCTCTGGGTGATCGAACTCGCTGCCCTGCTTCTTGCGGACTTCCGCCGCCGCTGCCATCCGCGTGCGCGCCTCCGCCGTGGGCGGCGGGATCCGCCCATCCGGCGGGTCGATGATGATCGAGCTGTGCGGCTCGCCGTCGATGCGGATGACGCGTTCGCCCGGATCGATCCAGAACGAGTTGTAGCCGCCCACCGCCCCGGCGCCGCCCTGCCACAAGCGTTCGATATAGGTTGGCTCGGCATTCGGGCTCTTGCGCTGCTCGCCTCCAACCGGCGGCGCGCCGCGGTTTGGGTCGCTGTTCTGCTCGCGGAACTCGAGCGCCCGCTGCGTGCTGGTTTCCATCGCCTTCGCCGCTTCTTCCGTGATGATGAGCGGCTGGCCCTGCTGCAGACGCTCGAGCGGCGTGATCGTCGCGTTGCTCCAGTTCCCGGTGAAGTCCGGCTTGCCGTCCGGCGTGCGCGGGATTCTCGAGGGCTTCGCCGCCGGCTTGGCCGGCGCGGTCGCGGCAGGCTTGGCCGGCGGCTTGGCCGCGGGCGTCTGCGCCGTCGCGGCAGTGAGCGCGAACGCGGCGGCAGTCAACGTGAGCGCGGCGGTTCTCATTTCAGCGGCTCCTTGCGCAGATGTCCGTACATCAATTCGGTCACGAACTCGACGCACTTGAACTGCCCGAGCCGCGCGTTGGCTTCCTTGCGCCGGTACAGCGGCATGCTCAACTTCCACGCACGGGTGAAGGTGCGCGGGTCCTCGATCGTGGCTTCGTACTGAATGTGATCGGGGCCCGTCATCGTGTAGCGTTCGGTCACCTTCATGTTTTCGGTGTGGTGATTGCCGGCGCGATCGAACCAGCTCTGATCGTTGAGGCCGGTGACCTCGACGATGAAGGTGTCGCCTTCCCAGCGACCGACCGACTGCCCCATCCACGAATCCACCTGCGCCGGACCGGGATCTTTCAGGTAGATGTTGCGCACCGCCCCTGCGTATTCGTAGGCGATGAACACGGCCTTGTCACTTTGAAAAATCTGGAAGGGAAAAGGCATGTATGTCGCGCGCGGCACGCCCGGCAGGTAGCACTTGATCTCCGGATCGCGCGACAACCAGTTCGCCTGGTTTTCCTGCTTGATCTTCAGCGCTTCGGGCCGGTAAGGGATCTCGTCGCCTTCGACGATGCCCAGACCCGAGGGCACCGAACCGGCGGCGCCAAACGCAATCACTTCCTTGGCCGGCACAGGGACAATCGGGCCCGGCCGCATGGCCAGCGCGGGCCTGGCGTTGTGCGCCTGGATGTCCCAGTTGGCAGTGTTCATCGCCTGCCAGATACCGTTGAGATCGGGCTTTCCACCGAGACGCGGCACGTTCGCCGTGCGGGTCTGGCCGGTGAGCGAGGACAACGAAACCGCAGCGACGATTCCGGCAGCAACGCCGGCCACGACAGAGCCTTTCAAAACGACCAACCAGCGCATGCAAAGCCCCCTAAGGGGCCGATTATAAGCGGATTGCTGCGAGTTGACGCGAACCTCAACTGAGGCCCGTCGATGCTGAACGGCGGGCAACGAGCAATTCGGGAACGCGGAATCCCGGCGATTTTGGCGGCTATCTACGTTGGCGTCGCGGCCGGAGCCGGCGGTGTGAAGCGGTGTGGCCACGGGCGGCTTCGCTTCACGCTCGCGCCGGCGCCGTCGAGTATCGAGCCCGCTACGCGCCTGCGGGCTCGGAGATGGCCTGGACGACGGTCGCCGGTCTCGCGCGGATTGGCCAGACGCGTCGCGATGTCGGCCTGCGAGACGATGCCGATGATCGCACCGTTGGTGTCCACAATGGGAATGCGCCTCACCTGGTGCGCAGCCATCCGCTGCATCACGGCCTCGATCGAATCCTGCTCCTGACAGGCGATTGGATCGCCCGTCATCACCTCGCTGACCGCGGTGGCCGACGCATCGCGCTCCGCCGCGACCACCTTGAGGACGATGTCGCGGTCGGTCAGCACTCCGATGAGCTTGTTGGTATCTTCTTCGATAATCGGGATGAGACCGACGTCCTCGCGTTTCATGATCTCGGCGACTTCGACGATGGTGTGCTGCGACTGGCAGCAGGTCGGGGTGGGTGTCATCAGTTCTGCGGCATTCATGGGCGTGGTCTCCTGCTGAAATGGGTCGGGGCCGTGAACTGCATCATGAGTGCCAACCTGGCGGCGCGCCCGGCGGCCGCCGGCTCAGTGAGCCGGCCAGGAGAAACTGACGCCGCCCGTGACACGCCAAAAATCAAAGAAGCCGCTGTCGGTGAGGGGAATGTCGTCGTGGTGCTGCGCGTAACGGATATAACGCACGTCGCCACGCACGCCAACGATTTCGTTGACCAGGACGAACGCCCCGGCGCCCGCATCGAAGCCGAAGTCGGTGCGGCTGGCGACCAGGCGGCAATCGGCCACGCACGCACGGACGCGAATGAGTCCGGCACCCACCACCAGGTAAGGCCGGATGAGCGCCGCCGGATCGTTCCAGATGCCTGTGGCGTTGAACATCAGCGAGGTGATGCCGCTCTCGGAGAATCGATCGGAATCGAAGCGCCGCGCGTGCGACAGATCGATCTCGGCGCCGAAGCCGCCCGACTCCACGACCGCAACCGACGCGCCCGGCGTCCAGCCCGGATCCTCGACGTCGCCGGCGAAACTGCTGCCGAGAAAGACGGTGGCAAAGCCGGTGATCGCGTTCTTTGGCTGCTGCGCCGCGGCGGCGCACGGGACCAGCAGACACAGGACGGCCGCCATCAATCCGCATCGGGCCACAACGCCTTCCCTTCTGTTCTCAGCCAGGCCCGGGCCTCGTCGGCACGCGGACAGCACGCCGCGACGAGGCGCCAGAACCGGCGAGAATGATTGAGCTCCCGTCGATGCATCAGCTCGTGAAGCATGACGTATTCGCGCACGAAATCGGGCACGAGAACGAGCCGCCAGTTGAGCGTGATCGAGCCCGCACGCGAACAGGATCCCCAACGCGTCCGCTGATTGCGAACCGAGACGCGCTGCACGCGGATGCCGTGCGCGTCCGCGAGCTGCAGCAGCTGCGCCGGCAGCTCGCGCGCGGCCCGCGCGCGGGAGACCCGCTCGAACCGCGCGTCGATCGGCGGGCGATCGCGTCGGACTCGTTGCAGACGCGCGCGCTGGCGCTCGATCCAGGCGCGGCTGGCTGCGACAAAGGCGTGCGCTTCCCGCTTCGCGCCCCAGCGGGGCAGTGTGACGCGCAGGGCGCCGTCGGGAAGGACCCGGAGGATGTAGCGTCGCGCGCGGCGGTGCCTGACGAAGACGACCGCGTCGCTGAGAGACGCTGTGCTGCTCGTAAGTGGCAGGCTCAGCTGCACGTTGCACTACGATAGCGCAAGATGGACGCGATTCATCGCTTCGTTGATGCCGTGCGCGGCTGCACCTTCGACGATTTCCTGCTCCGCCCCCAGTTCAGCGTTGTCGAACGGCGCGACCCGGCGCTGATCGATCTCTCGTGCCGATTCACCGAGCACATCACGCTGGCGCGCCCGCTCGTGTCCGCCAACATGGACACAGTGACGCGCGCGCCAATGGCGATCGTGCAGGCCGAGGCCGGAGGACTGGGCATCATCGATCGCGGCTTTCGCACCGGCGATATCGAGCCGCAGGTGCGCGAGGTCGAAAAGGTCAAGCGGACGCAGCACGTCATCATCCGCGATCCGTATGCGGTGGGTCCCGACACCTCGCTCGCCGAAGCGCGCGACCTCATGCGCCGCACGCGCGTGGGCACGCTCGTCGTGGTGGACGGCACCCGGCGGCTCAAGGGACTGCTCACGCAGCGCGATCTCCGTTTCGTGCCGGTCGATCAAGGCACGGTCGCGACCCGGATGACGCCGGTGGACAGGCTTGTCACTGGCGAAGGCGAGCTCACCATGGAAGCCGCCGAGCGTCTGATGCGCGAGCGGAAGATCAAGAAACTGCCGCTCGTCGATCGAGACGGCGCGCTGATCGGGCTCATCACCGCCAAGGACATCATCAAGCGGGAGCGGATGCCTTTCGCCACGCGCGACGCGCACGGCCGGCTGCGCGTCGGCGCGGCAATCGGCGCGAAGGGCGATTACCTCGAACGCGCCGCCGAGCTCGTGAAGGCAGGCGTGGACGTCATGGTGATTGACATCGCGCACGGCCACTCGACGGTGATGGCGCGGGCGATCGAGGCGTTCCGCGCGCGCTTCGGCGACTTCGAACTGGTGGGCGGCAACGTGGCGACCGGCGAGGGCGTCGCCTTCCTGCTCGACCACGGCGTCAACGCGGTCAAGATCGGCATCGGGCCGGGCGGCGGGTGCACGACCCGGATCACCACGAGCTTTGGCGTCCCGCAGATCCAGGCCCTCGTCGAGTGCCGCCTGGCCGCAGACAGCAGGATTCCGCTGATCGCCGACGGCGGCGTGCGCCGCCACGGCGCAATCCTCGAAGCGCTGCTCTTCGGCGGTGATACGGTGATGCTCGGCAGCATGTTCGCGGGCACCGAGGAGACGCCGGGCGAGGTGGTCCAGAAATCCGTGGTGCTGTCGGAGTCGCAGCGCACGGTCAAGGTGCCGTTCAAAGTGCTACGCGGGATGGCGTCGATTCAAGCGATTCAAGATCGGCTCGACGTCGAAGACGTGGACAGCGTCGACATCGAAGCGCTTGGCGCCGAAGGCACGGAGGTGAGCGTGCCGGCGCGCGGATCGGTGCGGCCGATCATCCAGGACATCTTCCGTCATCTGTGCTCGTCAATCAGCTACGGTGGCGCGCGAAGCCTGGCGGAGCTGAAGACCCTCTTCTGGCAGGATCCATTTCGCTATCTCGTCAAGCTTTCGGCGTCGGGAAAAAGGGAATCGTACGAGCGATAGAGCCTCAGCTGAGTGCGTTGGGAGCCTGAAGCGCCTTGGTGCCTCAAGGTGCTGGGTGGTTGGTGCGGCGTCGGCCGCCCAATCCCAGAGTGCACTTGAATTGATGCGGCAACGGCGCGAGAGAGCCTCGAACGGCGCGGCACTGGGGCAAACACGGCCGAATACCCTAGACGTCCCGATCGTCAACTCAAGTGAATTGAGGGACTATCCCGGCGTTCAGTTGAACTGGCGCGCCATCGGCGCCAGGTGGCTCGAACGCAGCCTGTTTCCTGCGCGTACGGTGGGATCATCGCGATACGACAAGCCTCAACTCAAGTGCATTGAGGGATTAATGGCGCAGCTTCGGCGGCTGCAGCAGGCTCCAGCCGACGTGAATCGCGTGCGCGTTCACGCCGGGGTTGCGATCGAGGCGATTGCCGTTCGAGATGTGATCGAAGCGATACGCGAGCACCACCGACTGGTTGTTCGCGACCAGGATGCGCAGGCCGCCGCCGCCATACGCGATGAAATTTCCCGACGTGGTGCCCGGTGGAATCGGGCCCGACGACTTCATCAGCCCGCCGGCGAGCTCCACGAACGGCGAATAGCGGCCGCGCGGCTCGAAGTTCCACCGCCAGTCGAGCGGCGCGACGCCGATGCCATAGACGCTGTCCGGATTGTACTGGCCGTAGATCGGTGTGATTTCGATTGCCCACTCGAAGCGTCCGCGCAGAAGGCCGGGAAACTTCGGACCGCTCAGGATGCGGCCCCATGAGATCGTCTGCTGGACGTAACGATGGCCGCCGGCGGAGTGAAACATCACCACGCCCCATGCGGTCCCGAACGTGGTGCGCCATTCGGTGGCGCCGACGCTCAGCGCGCTGCCGGCATCGAAGGCCACGGGAGCGGGGCTCGGCGTCGTTGTCGTTGTCGTTGTCGTTGTCATTGTCGTTGTCGCGGGCGCTTGCGCCGCTGCGACCGACGGCATGGCAACCATCGCGAGGGCCAACAACGAACTGACGCAGCGGGCGAAGTGAATCACGTCTCTGACGATGGTACTGGCAACGGCTTGCGGGCGGCAACCGAGGCGATCAGCTTTCCGTCGAAGTCGCCCTCGCGGCTGCGCAGAATGGCGAGCGGCGAGACGCGACGCGCGAGCTCGCCCTCGTCGAGGAGAAAGCAGGGGTTCTTGGGATGGCCCCGCTCGCGCTGACCGATGGTGAAGGTCTCGTAAATCAAGACGCCTTCGCCGCGCAGCGCTCGGATGAGCGCCGGAAAAAGCGGGCGATGCAGATAGTTGAACACGAGGATCGCGCCGTAGCGATCGACGCCGAGATCGATTGATCCGGCCTCCAGATCGCAGCGTTCGGTGGTCAGTGGCAGACTGCCCGCGCGCGCCTCGGCCTCGATCGATGCGAGCGCAGCGGCGTCGCGATCGATCGCATGCACGCGCCAGCCCCGGCGCGCCAGCCACAGCGCGTGACGCCCGCGGCCGCAGGCGACGTCGAGCACGGCGTGATCGCACGCGATCAGATCCGTGTTCGCGAGCAGCCAGGGCGCGGGCGCCACGGGCTCGTGGCGGGTATCGTGGTTATCCAACGCGCTCCGCGAAGGTCAGGATGTGCCGGTCGGGATCTTCAATGGCGAACTCGCGCATGCCGTAGAACTGCGTCTTGAGCGGCATGATCACTGTCGTGTGGGGCGCGACTCGCGCATGAAACGCGTCGACGCCGGTGATGACGAAGAACAACGTCGCCGTCCCCCCCGGCGTCCGACTCACCGACGCGGGTAAGTCCTTTTCGACCGCTTTGGGATCGTTGAGAAACACCGGCACCCCGTCGCGCTCGAGCCACACGAAAACGAAGGGTGCGCGGTCGGGCACGGTTTGCTTGATCGAGAAACCGAGCACGTCGCGATAGAACGTCGTGCTGCGATCGATGTCCTGGACGAGCAGATTAGGGGTGACGCTGGTGAAGGTGATCATTGGACGAGGCTCCGCTGTACTCGCGTCGCCTCCGTCTGCCGATCCCGCGAGTGGATGGCAGGTAGGGGCTCCCATGCGTGGGACCCCGCGAGGAACAGGTGGATCTTACGAGTTTCGGTTCCGAGTTGCGAGCTCCGGCCGCTCGCGCGAACTCGAGCGGTGGATTGCCACAGCACGCTGTCGCGGCTGACTGCCGGACTTTGAACTGGAAACGAGCATCTGTAAACTTCGATCGCATGGCTCGCGGCTGGGAATCGAAGGCCATCGAGGCGCAGCAAGACGAAGCGCGCGATGCGGTGAAGAAGAAGCCGGCGTTGACGCCGGCGCAGCGGGCGCGCGCCGAGCGGCGGACGACCCTCGAGCTTGCGCTCGCACGAACGCAGGCGGAGCTGCAGGCCGCCTGTCAGCCGGCGTATCGCGACATGCTCCGCCTCAAGCTGTCGACGCTGCAGACCCAACTCGCTGAGCTTGACGAGCCGTAGCGCGAGGCGCGAGCTGCGCGAAACCTGATGCGCCAGCAGTCGATCGCGCTCGAGAGAGCCGCCGTTGCTGAGGCCGATTGGCCGCAGCGGGGCCACCACTTGTGTTACCCTTTCGGCAAAGCGCACTTTTCGCCTAACCCGCCTGCCACCTTCTGCCGTGCCACCAGTCCGATTATTCATAGGCAATCTCCCGTATCAGGCCACCGAAGACGATTTGCGATCGCACTTCTCGCAGGTCGGTGAACCGACGCAGATCGTGCGTCCGCTCGATCGCGAAACCGGGCGCGCGCGCGGCTTCGCCTTCGTGGAATACGCGGATCGCGACACGGCGGAGACCGCAATCCGACAGTTCGACGGCCAGTTGTTCATGGGGCGGCCGCTCGCCGTGAGTGAGGCGCGCGCCCGCGAAGATCGCGGTCCGGGAGGGCCGCGACCCGGAGGCTACGCCGCACGACCGCCAGGACCTGGCGGTGGTCCGCCCCGACCGGGCGGCGGCTTCGGCGGACCGCGCCCCGGCGGCGGTGGATTCGGCGGACCACGTCCCGGTGGATTCGGTGGTCCGCGACCGGGCGGAACCGGTGAGGGTCCCGGCCGTGGCGGCCGCGACTTCGGCCCTCCGGCGCCACCAAAGGGCAAGGGGCCGAAGAAGCCGTATCAGCAGAAAGAGCGCCAGCCGAAGGGCCCGATTCCCACCAAGTTCACCGGCCGCATGTACGACCTCGACGAAGTCGACGCGCCAGACGATGTGCAGGACGAGCTTCCAGAGTTCATGAAGCCCGAAGATGAAGAAGTCATGAAGCCCGAAGATGAGGAAGTCGAGCGCGACGGCGAAGACGAGGGCGAAGACGAGAAGGAATAGAAGAACCTTGTCTGAAAGGTGCCTTAGGGTGCCTGGCCAGCTGCGCTGAGGGTGCTAGCGGGCTGCGCTCCCTGCCTTGGGTGCGAAGTGCTTCGTGCTCCGGCGCACGGCGCCGCACACTGAACGGTGTGGCTCTTCTGGCGCTGGCGCCGATCGCCGCCTACGTGCCGGCGCGGCGCATCACCAGGATCGATCCCGCGGGGCTCTCAGCGGGCGTTCATGATGTATTGACAAGTGATGAGGATGGCTCATACATTGGGACCATGCCCTCCCCGGTCCTCGAAGTCCGTCATCTCTCGCTGGTCCACGAGATTGCCGCCACCGGCAGCGTCACCCGCGCCGCCGAGCGGCTGCATCTCACCCAGTCGGCGCTCTCCCATCAGCTGCGCGACGTCGAGTCGCGTCTCGCAGTGCAGTTGTTTCTCCGCCTCGGCAAGCGGATGGTCCTCACGCCGGCCGGCGAGCGCGTGCTGGGCGCGGCGCGACGGGTGCTCGACGACATCAACCGTACCGAAGACGACCTGCGGCTGATGTCGCAGAACGGCAAAGGTGTGCTGCGCCTCTGCACGCAGTGCAACACCGGATACCACTGGCTGCCGCCGCTGCTCCAGTCGTTTCATCGCAAGTTTCCGGGCGTGGACGTGCAGATCATGGTCAACGCCACCAATCGCCCGATCGAGGCGCTGCTCGAAGGGCAGATCGATCTCGCGGTCGTCACCAGCGAAGTGGACGACAAGCGGCTGGTTGTGGCGCCGCTCTTCGAGGACGAGCTGGTCGCCGTGGTGGCGCCTTCGCACCCGTTCGCGAAGCGCGGACATGTCGAGGCGGACGACTTCGCCGACGAGCACCTGATCATCTACACCGCCGATCGCAGCGACAGCTACACGTTCCGCCGCATCCTCTCGCCGGCGGGGGTGGAACCGGCGCGGGTCTCCCAGGTGCCGTTGACCGAGGCGATCCTCGAGTTGGTCAAGGCCGGCCTCGGAGTGAGCGTCATGGCCAGGTGGGCGATCGAACCGGCGATCAAGACCGGCGCGGTTCGTGCCGTACGCATCAGCCGCCGTGGCGTGTTCCGGCCGTGGTCCGCGGTGTCGCTGCGCGACCGGGTCGAGCCGAAGTGGCAGAAGGAATTCGTGACGCTCCTGTCGAAGCAGGCGTTGCCGGCAAAGCTCGATCGGCGGGCGTAGCCACAGAGGCACAGAAGCAAAGCCACAGAACGCACAGATGGATTGGTGGAGCACCATCGTTGATGTTGCGCGGCCACGCACGCGATCGGGCGGCAGTGCACCGCGAGATCAAATCTCTGTTGCTGTTCTGTGCCCGCCCCGCTAGCGATCTCGTGCGCCATTGCAGAGGTTTCAAGCAACCGAAACACTGATTTCGTTGCGCGCGGCCCGACTGCGGTCATGCCTTCGCGCGACACAACGTCTTCTGACTCGTGCGCCGCTGAAATGCGGCTACTCGGTGCGGAGAGCCCGTGTCGGATCCATGGCGATGACACGACGCGCCGGAATCACCGCCGCAATGAGCGCCACGACCGCCAGCACCGCGACCGCCGGCGCGGCCGTCCAGGTGGCGGCGTGTTCGAGGCCTGACAGCGTGCTGCGCAGCGTCGTCACCGCAAAGCCAGCCAGCACGATGCCGGCGAGCAATCCGGCAACGACGGATCCCAGCGCCTGGCGGACAACGAGTTGCAGCACGCCCGACGGTGTCGCGCCGAGCGCGAGCCGGACGCCGAGCTCGCGCGTGCGCTCGCCCACGGCGCGTGCGGTCATGCCGTAAATGCCGACGGCCGCGATCGCGAGTCCGAGCAGGCCGAGGATCAGGAGCAGCGTGCTGCGGAAGCGCTGCGGGCCGAGCGAGTCGGCGAGGAACTGCTCGACCGTCGTGATGTTGTCGATCGGCTGCGCCGGGTCGACGGACAGAACGGCCGCGCGCACAGCCGCGGCCAGCGGCATCGGGTCGCCCTTCGTGCGCACCACCAGCGACGTCGGGGTAATCGCCACGTTGTTCTGCCCGTAGCTCAAATAGAAGGTCGGCGCCGCCGGCTGGTTGAGCCCGACATCGCTCACGTCATCGACTACGCCGACGACGGTGAAGAACTGCGGAATCGCGCCGCGCTCGATCCGCCGGTCGATCGGATCCTCGCCGGGCCAGAAGCGGTCGGCGAACGAGCGGCTGACGATCGCGACGAGCGGGGCGCCTTCGGCGTCGCTCGCCCGGAAATCGCGCCCACGCACGAACGGTATCCGCATCGTCCGGAAGTAGTCCGGGCTGATCCGTCTGAACTGGACCGTGTGAGCTTGCCCGTCGGGTGTCGGGCGGCCTTCGATCCTGACTAGCGTGACGAAAAAGAAGCCCGGCCGAAACGGATTGAGCGTGCTCGCCACGGATTCCACGCCAGGCACGCTGCGCACGCGCTCGAGCACGCGGCTGATGAACGCAGCACGTGCCGCCGTGCTGGGATAGGCCGACGCCGAGAGACGCATCTGCGCGCCGAGAAGGCCGTCGGGATCGAAGCCCGGATCGATGCCGGCCGTCCTGGCGAAGCCGCTGAGAAGCAGCGCGCCACTCACCAGGAGCACAACGGCGATGGCGGCCTCGGCCGCCAGCAGCCCCTGCCGCACCCGATGATGACGTCGCGATCCCGCCGTGCGGCGAGTCGCTTCGGCCAGGTCTCTCGCCACGTCGCCGCGCAACGCGCGCAGCACCGGAACGACACCAGCGAGCAAGGCCACCGCCGATGCGAGCGCATCGTCAGGACCTGCACACGCCAGTCGAGCGTTACGTCGCCGAGAAAGCGGGCGGTGGTCGGATCGAGCGCGAGGAGTAGTGGAAGGGTCCATGCGCCGAGCACGATACCGGCGGCCGTGCCGCCCGAAAGGAGGAGGAAGGTTTCGAGCAGCTGGAGCCGGACGATCGCCGCGCGCCCGCCGCCGAGCGCGGCACGCAGCGCGTGCTCCGAGCGGCGTGACAGCACGTGCGCGAGCGTGAGATTCGCGAGGTTCGCGCAGGTAATTGCCGCCAGCGCGAGCACCGCCGCGACGAGGGCGAACAGGTTCGGCCGCTGTTGCCCGAACTGCGCGTCGCGAATCATGGCGGCGTCCGGCCGCCAGCCCTGCAGCATTGTCGGCGCCTCAGGGATGACGGCATCGAGCGCCGGCCGGAGCTCGGACGCGAGCTGCTTCAGTGTGGCCGCGGCCTCGAGGCGGGCGAACGTCTGCACGAACGTCGCGTTCCCGTCCAGGGTCCGTTCCGTGATGTTCAGCGGCGTCCAGATTTCCGCGTCGACGTAACCGGAGGAAAAGCCCTGCGGCATCACGCTTATCACCAGATGCGGTTCGCGGTCGATGGCCACGCTCTGACCGAGCACGCCCGGATCGCCACCGAAACGGCGCTGCCAGAGCGCGTGACTGAGGACCACGACGCGCGCGTTGGCCCAGTCCTCTTCGTCGGTGAAGGTCCGGCCGATCAACGGGCCCGCGCCGAACATCGCAAGCAGTCCTGCCGAGACGGCACCTCCGGAAACGCTCTCTGGCTCATTCCCCACCCCCAGCGCCCGCTCGCGCGCCCAGATGCCTTCGACGCGCCCAATCGACTGCCACTCCCGCGTCCGGAACCGATAGAACGTCCTGGGGTGAAGCGGGTTGCGTTCGGTCACCGCGCTGGTCCCGGGCGGCATCGTGAACAGCTTGACGATCCGATCGCCCGCCGGAAACGGCAGCGGCCGGAACATCGTCGCGTCGACGACGGCAATGACGGCGGTCGCGGCGCCGATCACCAGCGCCAGCGTCGCCGTGCTGAGCACCGAGTACGCGGGCCGGGCGGCCAGGGCCCGGGCGGCGTGGCGCGTATCGCGGACGATGGCTTCGAGCATGCGGCGACGATAGCGCCGCTCGTCGAATGAATCCAACTCATTCCAGACATCAATCTGATGAAGGACTCTCATCGCGATATGATGCGCCGCGCATGCAGCGGGAGGTCATCGCCGGCATCACCACGTTTTTCACGATGTCGTACATCGTCATCGTCAATCCGGCCATCCTGTCGACGCCGGGCACGGGCATGCCGTTCAGCGGTGTGCTGACCGCCACCGTGCTCGTGTGCTGCACGATGACGCTGCTGATGGGCCTCTATGCGAGGCTGCCATTCGGCGTCGCGCCGGGCATGGGGCTCAACGCCTTTTTCACCTACACGATCGTGTTGCAGGGCGGCGTGCCCGTGGCCAATCGCGCTCGGCATGGTGTTCTGGGCCGGCGTGCTCTTTCTGCTGGTCTCGGCGACGCCGCTGCGCGAGGCGATCGCGCTGGCCATTCCCCGTCGTTGCGGGCGGCGACAGCCGCGGGCATCGGCCTGCTCCTGACGTTTATCGGTCTGCAGAACGCCGGCTTCGTCGCGGCGAATCCGGCGACGCTCGTCGGCGTCGGGCCGCTCGATCACCGGACGATCGTCGCGGTGATCGGCCTCATGGTGATCGTCGTGCTGTCGCGACGCGGCAACCCGCTGGCCTACCTCGCCAGCATTTTCGTAGGCACGGCGATCGCATGGGGTGGCGGCTGGGTGACGCCGCCGGCGCACTGGTTCAGCGCGCCCGACTTCTCCTCGGTGTTTCTCAAGCTCGATCCGATCGGCGCGCTGCAGATTGACGCTGCTGCCGGCGATCGTCACGCGTGATGATGACCGACCTCTTCGATTCGCTCTCGACCTTCATCGGCGTGGCCAGGCCGGCAAGCTGCTCGACGAGCGAGGGGCGGCCGCGCAACCTGCGCAAGGGCTTGGTCGTCGACGCGCTTGCCACGCTCGGCGCCGGGCTCTTCGGCAGCTCTCCCGGAACCGCCTACGTCGAGAGCATCGCCGGCATCCGTATGGGTGGACGCACCGGCCTGACGGCCATGGTCACGGGCCTGTGCTTTCTGCCATGCCTCTTCATCGCGCCGCTCGCCGGCGCCATTCCGCCATACGCCACCGCCGCAGTGCTGATCATGGTTGGCGTCGCGATGTTTCAATCGGTGACGCAGATCGCGTTCGATCGCGTCGAGGTCGGCGTGCCGGCCTTCGCGACGCTTGATGCTGATCCCGCTCACCTTCTCGATCACGCAAGGTATGCTGTGGGGGTTTGTTCTTCACGCGGCCCTGCACGCGCTGGTGGGCCGCGCCCGCGAGGTCAGCGCCACGGCATGGGCGCTGGCCATCGTGTCGATCGGCCTTCTCGTGCTGGAGCACGCCGCGATGAGCGAATCCCCGATTCTCGAAGTCGTCATCGACGAGCTGCAGAAAATCAAGAAACTCGCCGACAAGTCGATCGCGCAACTGGACGACTCGCAGTTGTGGCACAAGATCGATCCGCGAGGCAAATTCGGTGGCCATCCTGATGCGCCACATGGCGGGCAACATGCGATCGCGCTGGACCGATTTCCGCACCAGCGACGGCGAAAAACCGGATCGCGCATCGCGACCAGGAGTTCGAAGAACCGGCGCTGTCGCGCGCAGCAACTGCTCGCCGAATGGGAAGATGGCTGGCACCGCGTGTTCGACGCGCTGGCTTCGATCAGCGGACGCCGATCTCCAGCGAGACCGTCTACATCCGGCTCGGAGCCGCACTCGATCTTACAAGGCGATCAGCCGGCAGGTCGCGCACTACGCCGGGCACGCATATCAGATTCTGCTGCTCGCGAAGCATCTCAAGGGCGAGGACTGGAAGACGCTGTCGATTCCGCGAGGTCAATCAGAGGAGTTCAATCGGCGGATGCTCGCCAGGCTCAAAGCGCAGACACAGTGAACGTTCGCTGGGGCCTGCTCGGCACGGCCCACATCAACCGCCGGCTCATCCCGGCGATGCGCGCCGCGCGGCGCTCGGTTGTCGCGGCCGTGGCCAGCCGCGACGCCGACCGGGCGCAGACGCTACGCGGCCGAATGGCGGATTCCCGACTGCGCATGCGAGCTACGACGCGCTGCTGCGCGATCCGCGCCGTTGACGCGGTCTACATCCCGCTTCCCAACGCGCTGCATGTCGAGTGGACACTGCGCGCGCTCGACGCCGGCAAGCACGTGCTTTGCGAGAAGCCGCTGGCGCTCGTCGCCTGACGATGTCGATCGCGTGATGGCGGTGGCGCGGCGCGCGCGAGCGCGTCGTCGCCGAAGCGTTCATGTATCGTCACGAGCCGCTCGTCCACCGCGTGCTCGAGTTGATTCGCGACGGCGCCATCGGAGCGGTCACCGACGATGACGAGCGTCTTCACCTTCAATCAGAGTCGCGAAAACGACGTGCGCCTGGACCCGGCGCTCTGGGCGGCGGCAGTCTCTGGGACATTGGCTGCTACGCGACGAGCGTCATCCGGCTCGTCGCCGGCGCCGAGCCGCGCGAAGCGTTTGGATGGGCGGCACGTCGGCCCGACCGGCGTTGACGAAACGTTTCACCGGCATGCTGCGCTTCGCCGGCGGCGCGATCGGCGTCGTTGCACTGCAGCTTCCGCGCCAGCTACCGGCACGCGGCTGGACATCGACGGCCGCGACGGCCGCCTTGCGCGTGCCGAACCCCTTCAAGCCCGGGCCGCGCGAGACGATCGAGATCGCGCGTGGCGACGAACGAACGACAGTCGCCGTCGAGGGTTCGCCGCTCCATTTCGTCCGGCTGGTCGAAGATTTCGTCGCCGCCGCGCTCGACGGACGACCGCCGGCTGATCTCATTGGCAGAAAGCCGCGGGCAACGCCGCGACGCTGGCGGCGCTGCAGGCGTCGGCCTCTGCCGGTCGCGCGGTCACGATATGATCGGCGGGATGGGCGCTGCCGACTCCACCGTGATCTGGCGCTTGTTCAACGATCGCCGCGAGCGTTCGCGCGCCGTCGTGCTCCCGGGCGGCCCGCCGCACACATTGGCGTTTTTCGTCAACAACACGATGGACCGCGTCGAAAACTACGACACCATGGAGCTGGCGCTCTTTCGCGCCGAAGACGTCAAGCGTTCGCTGGTCGAGTCAGGGCTGGCGCGACGACACATGATTCAACTGACCTCGCGCCACCGCACCGTGCCGGTTCGCGTCGGCATCTCACCGTCGGCGGCGGCGCGCCCGTCGTCGTGCAATCGATGACGATGACCGACACGGCGGATGCGGCGGCGACGGCCGCGCAGTGCATCGAACTGTGGGAGGCCGGCTCAGAGATGGTGCGCGTCACCGTCAACCTGCCCGAAGCGGCGGCGGCCGTGCCCGAGATCAAGCAGCGGATGCTCGACGCCGGCTGCACCGCGCCGCTGATCGGCGATTTCCATTACAACGGCCATCTGCTGCTCACCCGCTTCCCGGAGTGTGCGCGCGCGCTCGACAAGTACCGAATCAACCCGGGCAACGTCGGCACCGGCAAGCGGCGCGACGAGCAGTTCTCCACCATCTGCAAGGTCGCGATCGATCACGGCAAGCCGGTGCGCATCGGCGTCAACGGCGGCTCCCTCAATCAGGAGCTGGTCATGGCGAAGATGCAGGAGAACACCGACCGCGACCTGGGCCAGAGCTCCGAGGACATCATCAACGAGTGCATGGTGCTGTCCGCCATCCAGTCGACCGAGCTCGCGCTCGAGACCGGCCTGCGCAAGGAACAGATCATCATCTCGTGCAAGACGTCGCGGCCGCGTGCATCTGATCGATGTCTACCGCGCGCTCGCCCGCCGCACCGATCAGCCGCTGCACCTTGGGCTGACCGAGGCCGGCATGGGCACCAAAGGGCTCGTGTGGTCCGCGTCGGCGATGGGCGTGCTGCTGCACGAAGGCATCGGCGACACCATTCGCGTGTCGCTCACGCCGCGGCCCGGCGGCGATCGACGCGAGGAGGTTTACGCCGCGTGCGAGCTGCTCCAGGCGCTCGGGCTGCGAACATTCGCGCCGAGCGTCACGGCGTGTCCCGGCTGCGGCCGGACGACGAGCACGACGTTTCAGGAACTGGCCGAGCGAGTGCAGGGGTACATCCGCGAGAAGATGCCCGAGTGGAAGACCAGGTACGACGGCGTGGAAACGCTGACGCTCGCGGTCATGGGCTGCGTCGTCAATGGGCCTGGCGAATCGAAGGCCGCCAACATCGGCATCTCGCTCCCGGGAACGGGAGAGGCGCCGAACTGCCCGGTGTATCATCGACGGCGAGCATGCGACGACACTTCGCGGCACCTACGACGAGCTCGCCGCTTGCCTTTCAGCAGCTTCTCGACGACTACGTCGATCGGAAGTATCCGCGCAAAACCGCAACGCGTCGCGCCGTGATCACGGTGCGCGCAGGCGACGGCGAACGACCGCGCGTTTCTCAGCGATCTCGCCGACCCGGCTGGCGGACTTCGACTTACCGGGCTGGCGCTCCACCGCTGAGATCGAAGACGCCGATCGCGCCGCTCTCCTGCAACAGCTCGACTCGCCCAAGCCCGGCGCGGAGCTCTTCGTCGCCGAGCTGAACCGGCGGCCCGCCGGCTGTCTGCTGATGTGGACGCTCGACGATTACTTCAGCGGTGGCCCACATGCGCACATCTCGGTGATCGCGGTCACCGATGAAGCGGAGGGTCGGGGCGTCGGCCGCGCGCTGATGGCGCATGCTGAGCAGTGGGCGCAACAGCGCGGGCACTCGCGCATCACGCTGAGCGTGTTCGAATGCGAATCGACGCGCGCAACGACTCTACGAGCGGGCCGGATTCACCGTCGAGATGCGCCGGTACGTGAAACCACTATCAAGGTAAAATGCGCGCGTGCGCCGCCTCGCCACCGCGCTGGTCGCGGCCGTCGTGTGCTCCGCCTTCCAGGCACCCGAGCGCTTCGACATCCTGATACGCAACGGCCGGGTGTTCGATGGCAATGGCAATCCGTGGATTGTCGCGAGCGTCGGCATCATCGGCGATCGCATCCGTGCCGTCGGGCCACTCAATGGCGCAACCGCGTCGCGCGTGATCGATGCCGCCGGGCTCGCGGTCACGCCCGGCTTCATCGACGTCCATTCGCACGCCGGGCCCGGACTCGCCACCGACGCGCTCAAGCAGGGCCAGCCGCTGCTCGCCCAGGGGATCACGACGGTGTTCGTCAATCCCGACGGTGGAGGCCCGATCGATCTCGAATCGCAACGCAATCGCTATCGCCGCCAGGGCATCGGTCCCAACGTGGCGCTGTTCGTTCCGCACGGGTCGATCCGGCAGGACGTGATGGGGATGAGCGATCGCGATCCCGACTCGGAGCAGGTTGCCAAGATGGTGGACATGGTCCGCCGCGGCATGCGTGCCGGCGCGATCGGCCTTTCGAGCGGCCTCTACTATGCGCCCGGCAGCTACTCGAAGA
This sequence comes from uncultured Acidobacteriota bacterium, assembly GCA_963807105.1. Classification (GTDB taxonomy): domain Bacteria; phylum Acidobacteriota; class Vicinamibacteria; order Vicinamibacterales; family UBA2999; genus DASPWV01. The sequence goes on from CAWEAM010000012.1 coordinate 122,583, forward strand.
CCGAGGAGGTCGTGGCGATGGCGAGGATGGCGGCGCAGTTCGGCGGTGTCTACGCCAGCCACATCCGCGACGAAGGCGACTACAACGTCGGCGTGGTCGCCGCGGTGCAGGAGGTGATCACGATCGCCGAGCAGGCCGGCCTCATCGGTGTGGTCACGCACATGAAGGCGCTCGGCCCGGCGAATCACGGGCTGTCGATGGCGCTCATCGAACGCATCGAGGCGGCGCGCGCACGCGGCGTGCAGGTGTACGCCGATCAGTATCCCTACAGCGCGAGCGGCACCGGCATCGGCGGCGCGCTGATTCCGCGCTGGGCGCAGGTCGGCGGGCGCGATGCGATGCTCCGCCGCATCCGAGGCGACGAACGCGCGAAGATCATCGCCGAGGTCAAGACCAACATCGACCGACGCGGCGGCGCGGATACGCTGGTGATCAGTCGCTACGCCCCGGAGGCGTCGTTCGAGGGACAGACGATCGCAGAGCTGGCGCGCAAGGCCGGCCGCCCGCCCGAACAGTATTCGCTCGACCTGCTCGAGCGCGGCGACGCCAGCCTCGTCTCGTTCAACATGTCGGAGCGCGACATCGACCTGATCATGCGCCAGACCTGGACGATGACCTGCACGGACGGAGATCTCGTGCCAATGGGTCAGGGCAAGCCGCATCCGCGCGCCTACGGCGCGTTCCCGCGCAAGCTCCGCCTCTACGTCAAGGAGCGCAATGTCGTCGATCTGCCATTTGCGATTCGATCGATGACCAGCCTGGCGGCGCAGGTCTTCGGCCTCAAGGATCGCGGGCAAATCCGGCCGGGCGCGTTTGCCGATGTGTTGATTTTCGATGCCGCGAAGATCAACGACGCGGCCACCTATACCGAACCGCACCAGCTCGCCGAAGGGATCACGCATATCTTCGTCAATGGCGTGCTGGTGCGGGACGACGGCAGGTTCACGGCGGCGCTGCCGGGGCGCGTGCTGCCGCCGGAGCGGTACTGACCTCAGAACTGCGCGATCTCGATCTCTGGATCGTGCAGTTCCTTCTCGCTTCCGTCGGACAGCACCTGCCAGAGGCTGTACTTGTAAATGTCGCCCGGCCTCGCCAGGCCGTTGGCGTCGGCCATGATCAGGTCTCGTCCTTGCGGAATTGCCGGCTCCAACAGGCTGCTCATGCCTTTCTTGGGGCGGATCTCGAAGCGCGAACCGTCGGCGGGCGGCACGCCCACTCGCCGCCACTCGAAAATATTGCCCTTCAATCGATTCTTCAGGATGCGGGCATCGACGAATCCGCCCGATCCAGGGTTGCATTGGAACGTCGTGTCGTCGCGACGCTGATGTGACGGCGGCGCCGCGCCCTTTGGTCCTTTGAACAGGGAGATAATCGCCAGCTTGAGGCGCTCGAGGAAACCCAGGGGGGTGCTCATGATCCTCCTTGTGGTAATTTTCCAGTCAGTAGTTTGAACCGGGCCGATTCTTCAACGATTGAGGCCGCTCGTCATCGTCGATCTCCAACGCGCGAACTCACGAGCAACTCGAATCGAGGCGACTTCCGAACCACATCGAAGTCGTCGTCACCTGCCGCCGAGACCACGCTGTAACCGCGGGCAAGCGCCGCGGCGAGAAGATCGAGCCCGCGCTCGCCATCACGGGCGAGGACGTGGACCACGGCTCCGCGGTAAAGCACCTGCACGTCGTCGGGAGCCAGCCGCATGGCGTCGGCAAGACGCGCCCTCGCCGCGTCGAACTGGCCGACTTTCGCCAGATACACCGCGAGATTCGCCAGGTTGACCGCGTCCCGAGGATTCACGCTCAGGTCGGCCTTCGCGAGTTCGATCGCCCGGGCGTAGGCGCGCCTTGCGTCGTCGAGACGGCCCAACTTGCGCAGCGCGTCGCCGAGATTGCGGTGAGTCGTGTGCGAATTCGAGCGCAGGCTCAGCGCCTTCTCGTAGGCTTCGACCGCTCCGGCGTAATCGCCGCGCTCATGTCGGAGGACGCCGATGTTGGAAAACGCCGGGGCGGAGGGCCTGATCGCGGAGGCGCGCTCGTAACTTTGCAGCGCCTCGTCGAACCTCCCCAGGCGGTGATACGCCGCGCCGAGCTGCTGAAAACCGATGTAGTTGTCGGGCTGCAGCACCGTCGCCTGCTGAAAGGCTTTAGCTGCTTCTTCGTAGCGAGCGGCCTGGTATAGATAGAAACCCATCGCCGAGTACGTGCCCCAGTACCCCGGCCTCATGCTGATGGCCTTCTGGAACTCGGGCAGCGCCGCATCGAGCTTGCCTTGACGGGCCAACACGGACCCGAGCTCCCGCCGCGCGTCGTCGTAGTTCGGCTGCAGGGCGAGGGCGCGCTGCAGCTCGTCGACGGCTTCCTCGAGCCGGCCTGTTCCCGCAAGAGTTACCGCGAGTGCATAGCGTACGTGCGCGCTGCTTGGATCCAATCGGAGGGCCGTCGTGCCGGCGGCGATCGCTTCCTGAGCCGCAGCCGGGTCTCTCGTATCGTTGTACCGTGCCCACAAGGCTTCGCCGCGTCCCGCGTGCGCCATCGCAAAGTTGGGATCCTGGCGAAGGGCCTCGTCGAACGCGTCGAGGGCGGCGTCGGTGTTCCCCTTGAGGTCCCGCCGCTCGAGCAGCCCGCGACCGCGCCAGTACGCGGCGAGCGCTTCAGCGTTGCTGGTCGGCTGCTGTGCGAGCTTGACCCGATCGGCCGCGGACACCTGCACGGACAGCGCGCGGCCGAGCGCCGCCGCAAGCCTCGACTGCAGCTCGAACACTCCGTCGACCACACCCTCTACGCTGTCCGCCCAGGCGACGGAGCGGTCGGGGCGGATCAGATTCACGCTCAATCGCACACGATCGCCGGCGCGCTGAACGCTGCCCTCCACCAGGTAGGTGGCGCCGAGCTCTCTAGCGATCTTCGCGGGATCGCTGTCGCGAGCTGCGACGCCGATTACCGCGGCGCGAGACACGACGGTTATTCCACTGAGCGATGCGAGGCTGGTGGTGAGGCTGTCACCGACGCCGGCTGCGAGAAAGTCGTTGCTGCCTTGTCCGGTTGCGTTAGCCAGCGGCAGAACCGCAACGACAGGAACAGTTGCGGTAACGCTCGGTCCCGGAAGCGGTCGCCGCAACGTGCCGACGAGTCCCGTGACGGCGGCGAAAAGAACAGCGGCCAGAAGCGCCCAGCGCAGCACGCGGCCGCTCAGCCATCGCTTCGAGACCGGCGGCTCCGGCAGATCGCGCTCGATCGACCGCAGGATGCCGGCGATTTCGCGCGTCGACCCCGGCCGCTGCGACGGCTCACGCGACAACGCGCTCGCGACCAGGGCGTCCACGCTGGCCGGCACGTTTGGATTGAGCTCGCGCACGTGCGGGCGCGGCGCCTCGATCACCTGATGCATCAGCGCCAGACGGCTCTTGGTCTCGAACGGCCGGCGGCCGCCGAGCATCTCGAACAACAAGAGGCCGAACGCAAAGATGTCCGTATGCGCGCCGATCGACTCGCCGAGCCACTGCTCGGGCGCGGCGTAGGCGGGCGTGCCCGCATACATCCCCACACCTTGCGACAGCGCCGCGCTGGTTTCCTCGTTGTCGGGCGCGCGGTGCGCGATGCCGAAGTCGAGAATCTTGGCGCGGCCGTCCGACGTGATCATGACGTTCGACGGCTTGAGGTCGCGGTGGACGATGCCCTGCGCGTGCGCCACGGCGAGGCCATCGGCGAGCTGCTCACCGAGGCGCAGCGCTTCGGAGACGGTGAGCCGCCCCCTTTCCAGACGCGCGGCGAGCGTCTCGCCTTCGACGTACTCGAAAACTATGACTGTCTCGCCGTGAACGTCGAGCACGTCGTGTACAGCGGCGATGCTCGGGTGCGCGAGCCGCGCCGCTGCGCGCGCCTCGTGCAGAAGGCGGTTGCGCCCCGTCGGGGTGGTCGCATCGTGGCCGGCAATCGTCTTCAGCGCCACGAGACGGTGGAGCCGCTGATCCTCGGCGAGCAGCACCCTGCCCTGTGCGCCGCCGCCGAGCGGCCGGATCACGCGGTACGGCCCGTAGTGGTCGTCGGCTTGGGCCGGCATTTTCGCGCGAAGAATATCAGTTTTCGACGGGACTGGGCCGGGCCCCGGTGATCAAACGCACGCTCCGCTGATAGGTGATGTAGGCGGTCACCCACTGCAGCATGACCGAAATTCGGTTGCGGAAGCCGATCAGGAACAGGATGTGGACGAACAGCCAGAGAAGCCAGCCGGCGAAGCCGGAAACGCGCGCCCAGCCGAAATCGGCGATCGCGGCGGCGCGGCCGATCGTCGCCATGTTGCCGGGATCGCGATAGTGGAAAGACGTGGTCGCCTCACCGCGAATCCGCCGCAGCACATTGCGCGCGGCGTGTGCGCCCTGCTGCTTGGCCACCTGCGCCACGCCCGGCAGCGGCTGGCCGGTCTGATGGATGAAACTCGCTACATCACCAGCCGCGAAAATGTTTGGATAGCCCGGCACCGACAGATCGGCTTCCACGATCACGCGCCCCGCGCGGTCGACCGGCGCGCCGAGCGTCTGTCCGAGCGGCGAGGCCGCCACTCCGGCCGCCCAGAGGATCGTGTGCGCGGTGAGGTGATCGCCCCCTACTGTGAGACGTTCGGAATCGATCGCCGTGACCACCGCGCGTTCCCAGACGTCGACGCCCAGCTTGCGGAGCGCGGTCCGCGCAAACGTTCGCAGCGATTCAGGAAACGCCGGCAGGATGGTCGGTCCGCCCTCGAGCAGGACGATGCGCGCCGATTCCGGATCGATGGTGTCGAACTCCTGGCGCAGCGTATGACGCGCGATCTCGGCGAGCGCGCCGGCCAGTTCGACGCCGGTGGGACCGCCGCCGACAATGGCGAAGGTAAGGAGATGACGCTTGCGCGTGGCGTCGCGCTCACGTTCGGCCTCCTCGAACGCCAGCAACATGCGCCGACGGATCGCCAGCGCATCGTCCAGCGTCTTGAGACCCGTCGCCTGGCTCGCCCAGTCCATGTGGCCGAAGTAGGAGTGCGTCGCACCGGGTGCAAGGATCAAGTAGTCGTACGACAAGGTCTCGTCGCGATCCAGATGCAGCGCGCGTGCGGCGGCATCGACCCGCAGCACGTTGCCGAGAAGCACCCGCGCGTTCGTCTGTTTGCGGAGGATCCATCGGATCGGCGACGCGATGTCACCCGGCGACAGACCGGCGGTCGCGACCTGGTACAGCAGAGGTTGAAAAACGTGGTGGTTCAGACGATCGATTACGGTCAGCCGCACCGGCTTGCCGCGGAACGCGCGCGCCGCGTCGAGACCCGCAAATCCTCCGCCGACGATCACGACGTGCGGATCGAGCGTCGCCGAACCTTCTTTTGCATCGGAAGGCATCTTTTCAGCATTATGGATGAATGCCACGCCCTGCTCTCGCTCCCTCGGAATCGCACGTCCAGACGGCGTGTCCGCTCGACTGTCCCGACGCCTGTGCGCTCGATGTCACGCTCCGCGGCGGACGCGTCGTACGCATCGAAGGCTCGACACGCAACGAGGTCACGCGCGGCTACATCTGCGCGAAGGTCCGCAACTTCCATCATCGGGTGTACGGCGACGATCGCCTGCTCTTTCCGGCGCTGCGCAACGGCGCCAAGGGCTTCGGCACGTTTCGCCGCTACACCTGGGACGAGGCGCTGGATCTCATCACCGACAAGGTCCGTGACGTGCGGGAGAGGTTCGGGGGGAAGCGATCCTGCCGGTCTCGTACGGAGGCTCGAACGGACTGCTGACGCAGGACACGACCGACGCGATGCTCTTCCGGCGGATCGGAGCGTCGCGTCTCCTACGCACGGTTTGCGCCGCGCCAACGGGCGCCGCCAATCTCGGACTCTACGGCAAGATGGCGTCGGTCAGTTATCAGGACTACCCGGAGGCCCGCCTCATCGTCTTGTGGGGCGTGAACCCCGGCAAGTCCGGCATCCACCTGATGCCGTTTCTCAAAGAAGCGCGGGCGCGCAGCGCCAAGCTCGTCGTCGTGGATCCGCGCATGACGACGGTCGCGCGACAGGCCGATCTCCATGTGTCGCCGCAGCCTGGCACCGACCTGGTGGTCGCGCTCGCCATACATCGATATCTCTTCGAGGAAGGTCGCGCCAGCTTCGAGTTCCTGCAGCAGCACGCCGACGGCGCCGAGACTCTGCGCGAGCGCGCTCGTCCTTGGACATTCGAACGCGCCGCCGAGGTGAGCGGCGTCCCGGTCGAGACGATCCGTACGTTCGCAGAACTGTACGCAGCAAGCTCGCCGGCCCTCGTCAAGTGCGGCTGGGGTCTCGAGCGCAACCGCAACGGCGGGAGCGCCGCGGCAGCGGTGCTCGCGCTGCCGGCCGTCGGCGGCAAGTTCGGCGTGCGAGGCGGCGGCTATTCGATGAGCAACTCCGCGTCGTGGAACATCGACCGGTCGTGGGTGCGCGATGCGGAGCCGCCGACCCGAGCGATCAACATGAACCACCTTGGACGCGTGCTGACCGGTGAAACCGACGACGGCGCGCTCAGCCCTCCGATCAAGCTGCTGTTCGTCTACAACTGCAATCCCGCCGTGACCATGCCCGATCAGAATCGTGTGCTGCGCGGCCTGCAGCGCGACGATCTGTTCACCGTAGTGTTCGATCAAGTCTTGACCGACACGGCGCAGTACGCCGACGTCGTGCTGCCGGCGACGACTTTTCTCGAGCACTACGACGTGGCCAAGTCGTACGGGCCAATCACGATGGAAATGGCGAGGCCGGTGATCGAGGAGGTTGGCGAGTCGCGCGCCAACGCGCCAGTCTTTGCCGATCTGCTCCGCCGGCTCGATCTCGATCGGCCCGAGGATCCGACCGACGATCTCGAAAACATGTTTCAGGTGCTCGACGGCTTGCCGCAGCCGGCGGGTCAGGAGTTGCGCGATCGCTGCGTGGCGACGGCGCCGTACGGCGGCCGTCCCATCCAGTTTGTGGACGTGTTTCCGCGCACGGCCAACGGCAAGATTCAGCTTTGTCCGGAGCCGCTCGATCGCGAGGCGCCACTCGGGATGTATGGTTTTCAGGCAGATCCGGCGACACCCGACTATCCGCTCGCGCTGATCTCACCGGCGAGCGAACGCACCATCAGCTCGACGCTCGGCGAGCTCGCACGCCCCACCGTCCGCGTCGACATGCATCCGTACGACGCCGCGCAACGCGGAATCGAAGATGGCGACCTGATAAAGCTGTTCAACGCGCTGGGGGAGGTACATGTTCACGCGCGCGTCACCGGGCTGATCCGCCGCGGCACGGTCTCGATGCCGAAGGGCGTCTGGCGGCGCCATACACGAAACGGACTGACGTCGAACGCGCTCGTCCCCGATACGCTGACCGATCTCGGGGGCGGGGCCTGCTTCAACGACGCCCGCGTACAAATTGTGCGTCTGGAAACCGACGCACGTCGCTGACCGACGACACAGGATCACAGACAGCAGATTGACGGGGGCATCAATCTGCGATCTGCAACCTGGCGGGCACGGCGGCTAGGCCGCCGGCTCGGTGTCGTTCGATGACGGGATGTTCGATACGGTCTGGAGAGGCAGTTTGCCCCGGCCACCGCGGCTCGCCATTCCGCCCTTGCGGCCGGCCTCGCGCGCTTCGTCCGACGACCACTCGTGGGCAGTGCCCTTCTGGTGCGCCGCACGACCACCCTTGCTGGCGATCTCGCGCTGCTTCTCCGGTGACATGGACGCAAAACCCCGACGTTCCTTGCGCGTTTCGTTCACGGTGCGCTCCTTCCTGGTCTTTCTTAAGGGCAAGGGACGTGCCACCTCAGCCACCTGCGCGAAATCTCGAAACAGCCCGTTTTCGCGGCAAATCTGTGCGACCGCGTTGCACACCAGAAGTCGCACGTGAACGGTTTTACTACAGTAGAGGTAAGCTCTGGTTTAGATCAATACGAATGAGGTTGCCGACCGGCCGTTCGGAGCGTGCGAGTCAACGCACGCGGACATCGCCGGGCGTCGATTCGCGACGCGCGCGAAAGTAGTCGCACTGCGTGCAAGTTGCTGACGTCGAACGCCAGTCCTACGACCGGTAGTAGCATCGGATGCGCGCAGTACAGCAGTTGCCCATCGGCGATCATGTGGAAGCCGATATCCACCGGAATCTACCAACAGAGGCGATGCCGTTCTTCAGGCTCCATCGCGGCCGTCGAACATCTTACGACTTACGACGACACGAGTTGGCGTTGAAGATCAGGAACCCTGACAGCGTTCCTGCGCGCGAGCATTGGTCTCTCAATTAGAATGAGAGCATGAGCATGTGCGGCGGGCCTCCTGACCCTGGCGATCGGCCCCAGACCAACAGCAGCGGCCGGATGGTCTTCTGCGTCAAGTTTCAGAAGGAGCTGCCCGGCCTCGACGCGCCGCCATGGCCTGGCGAGATCGGCCAGCGACTGTACGATAACGTCTCCGCCCAGGCCTGGAAGCTCTGGGAGGAACGCCAGAAGATGATCCTCAACGAGTATCGCCTCATGCCCTGGCAGAAAGAGGCGCAGGAGCTGATTCGCAAGCAGATGGACGACTTCTTTTTCGGCGAAGGCGCCGCGCTCCCGCCTGGATACGTGCCGCAGCAGGCCAAGGGGTAGTTTCAGGGATCAGGGCAGGTTTCAGGTTGTAGGTTGTAGGTTTCAGGTTGTAGGTAGGTTTGGCTGACCCTTGGAGCAGTCGGTATCCGAGTCCAGAGCACCCGAGCACTTGCACCCGAGGCACCTAAGGCACCTGCGCGCTTGTTCCGACCACCGGCATGGCGCGATCGATCACGAATCTCAACTTCGCATGCGCCTCGCGCAGCGCGTGCTCGACGCAGTCCGGCGACTCGCCTCTCGCGAACATGAACCCGAGATAGCTGCCGCCCTCAGGCAGCGGCACCAGCTGCTGATCGGGCTTGGCCGTAATCTCCACACCGGTGATGCCTGGCACCGCTCGCGCCTCGTCGACGCCGTCGGCGCGACGGTATAAGCCCGCGCGAGGGATCGGGATCATCATCACGCCCGACGCCCGGCGTTCCCGGCGCCAGCGGCCCGGTGATTCTCCCAGCGCGTGGCGAAGGAGGAGTTCCTCCAGGCTGATGTCCTGCCCGGCCGCACCCGCAAACGCGAGCGCCCTGGCACACAGGCCGCCGATTGGCCGCGCCGCGACCTCGAGCACGAACACGCCCTGACGATTGATGCGGCACTCAGCATGGATGGGACCGTGACAGAGCCCCAGCGCGTGGCACGCCGCCGCCACCGCCGCGTGAATGCTGCGCTGAGCCTCGTCGCTCACCCGCGTGGGCGTGACGTAAATCGTCTCCTCGAAAAACGGGCCGTCGAGCGGATCCGGCTTGTCGAAGATCGCCAGCGTGTGGAGCTCGCCGTGGTGCAGCACGCCCTCGACCGCGAATTCCGGTCCTTCGATGAACGACTCGACCTGGACGGTGCTCGCGGCCGCGTCTCGCATGGCCAGGACGTCCGGCATCCGCAGCAGGCGCTGGAGCCGCTCGAAGGCGAGCGTGAACTCCCTCGCCGAGTCCGCGCGCATGACGCCGCGGCTCCCCGACAACGTGATCGGTTTCACGACCACCGGGTACGGAAGCAACTTCGCGTAGTCCGCGGCGTTCGCGGTAATCGACAACGCTTCGAACCACGGTACGTTGAGACGCGCCGCGCGCATCAGCTGACGCATGACGCGTTTGTCGCGGGCCGCCGCCGCGGCGTACGGCGGATGACCGGGGCGTCCGAGCTTCTCCGCGATGTGCGCGGCAATGACCGTGGCGCGATCGCCGACCGCGAGAACTCCGGCCGGCGGGTCCGACGAAACGGCTCGAAGGATGGCGTCCACCGACTCGGCCTCGCGATGAAAGCGGATCGGAATGGCGCTGTCCCACCAGGGATCGTCGAGCTGATCGCAACGGTCGGTGGCGAAGACGAGCTGCACGCCGAGCCGCCCGGCGGCGGCGCCGAACATGCGCGTCTGGTAGCCGGTTGTGGTTGCGAGAAAAAGGATGCTCTTACGCACGGGGTCGGGCGGTGTGAGTTGACCAGCGAGGTTACAACAGAGCGACCTGCTCTGCATTGGGCTCTGCTCAACAATACCAAGGCTCGTTGAGATAAGGAATGGCTGCTCTCGCAAGTAACGCATCGCCGCGGAGCGGCAGTGCTTCCCCGCTTCTCGCCGCCGCGCCTGCGCTGCCATTGCCGGCGGCGGCACGTCGGGCGAGCGCGCGCACCTCGTCGAACACATCACGTCGCGGACGGTTGACGCGCACCCCCACGAGCCGGGCAATCTCCTGCTGCAATCCATCGACGCGCGGATCCGCGTGCTGCCAGGGATAGGTCAGTGACTTCGGATCGAACGCGCCCGCCATCGCGCGAATGTCCTCGAGCTCGAGCAGCCTCGATCCGTGCGTAATCAGCAGCCGGATTCCCCACTGAATCGAGGCCACGTGCTCAACGAGGTCGAGCGCCTCGACGAGATCGAGCAGTTCGCGATAACCGGCGAGCGTGGTCCAAGGCGTGAACGCGACGAACGTCGGCGCCAGCGTGAGGCCGGCAGCACGGGCCAAGCTCACGGCGGCGATGAAATCGGCGCGGGTGTGACCCTTCTCCAGTTTCTCGAGCACGCGGTCGTCGACAGCTTCGGCCGCCGACGTGACGAACAGGCAACCGGTGCGCGCCAGGATCGGAAGCAGCGAACGCTGCTGCAACAGATGCTCGATCTTGATCGTGACGTCGTAGGTCAGACTCGGGTGCCGCGCATGCAGCGCGTCGACGATCCGGCGGGCGTGGGTCGGACCGTTGAAGAAGTCCGGATCGCCGAAAGTGATGTGCTCGGCGCCGGCCGCCACTTGCTGATCGACGTCGGCGAGCACGACGTCGATGGGCACGACGCGGAACTGGCCGTCGTAGACCGGCACGATGGGACAATGCCGGCAACGATGCTTGCAGCCGCGCGTCGCATCGGTGGCGCCGGCGACGCGCCGCGACCCATCCGGCATCTGCAGCGTGGCGTAGCGATCGAGTGACGGCAGACCGGATCGATCGGGCTTGATGAACTGCAACCTGACGAGTCCTCCGCCGGTCGACGCCGAGGTGGCCGAAACCGGCGCATCGAGCGCCCACGACACCAGATCCTCTTCCGCTTCCGGTCCGACGACGGCAGTCACGCCATGTTCGCGCAGCAGCGGCGCGTTGAGCGGCGCATACAGACCGTACGCGGCCAGCGGCAACTCCGGCCTCGCCGCGCGCATGCGATCGATCACCGGCAGCGCCAGCCTCGTCGCCGTGTGCATCGGCAGATAGAAGGCGGCCCGTGACGCCCGCTCGATGTCCTGCGGCGTGAGTGGATCGCGCGACAGGTCTCGTGCGGCGACGCTCACGCCGGCGCGGCGCAGCCAGGCGGCCGGCGAGGCCACGCCAAAGGGTTGCCGGCCGAGATCGTAAGTGGCGAAGAGCAGAACCGACACCTCTTACGAGTGTACTTCACCGGCTCGACCGCGCGGCGCGACTGCGAACGAAGAGAGCCGGCTCGACCGGTGCCTGGCCACCGCGGCGGCGCGCGCACCGCCTGGCCCGGACGTGCGGCCTCCACCACTCGTTCGTCGCGCACGGGCGCCGCCGACCCCGCAACCGAAGCGAGAACGACAACGAGCGAGCGCCTCACGAGATCGCCTCCCGTTCTTCTCTGGTCGGCGGCGGCGTCGCGAGACTGACCCCAACGAGGGCGATGACCGACAGGGCGAGCGCCGGATACACCGTATCGAGCTCATAAGGATAGCCGCCGCTCAGCCGCGCATAGATCTCCCACCCAAGCGTCGTCAGCATACCCGCCGTGATCGACGCCACGCCGCCGGCGCGGGTGACGCGCGGCCACAGAAAGATGGCGAGCAGAGCGGGCGTGATCGAGGCGCCGTACATCGTGTAGGCCCAAAGCGCCATCTCGAGGATGGTCGTGAAGAAGCGGAGCGCGACGAAACCAAGCACGGCGAGCACGACGATGAAGACTCGAGTGAGCGTCAGAATCTGCCGGTCGGTCGCGCGGGGGTTGATCGACTTCTGGTAGACGTCGCGCATCAAGGCGCTGGCGGGCGTGAGCAGGAAGCTGTTGGCGGTCGAGACGATGATCGCGGCCGCGCCGCAGACCAGCAGCACGCCGATCGCCGGGGGCAGCACCGAGCCGGCGACTCTGAGCACGATGGCCTCCGAATCAGCCGTGTTCAAGCCGGGAATGGCCGTGCTGCCGAAGATACCCACCGCGACAATCAACGTCTCCACGACGATCGTCCCGACGATCCAGCCCACCACCGCCAGACGGGCATGGCGTTCGTCCTTCGCCGAGAAGAACTTCTGGTACATGTTCGCCTCGCCCATCAGCAGCAACATCGTCGGAAGAAAGAGGGCGCCCGCGTCCTTCCAGGGATCGAGCGAGCCAAAGACCGCCACTTGATCGGGGCGCAGGGCGTCGAAGGCCGGACCCACTCCGCCTGCATGCATGATTAGATACACGACCGCAAAACCGACGCCGACGAGCATCGCGATGCCGTTGCCGATGTCGAGGTAGGCTACCGACAGCATACCGGCGATCGTGGTGTAGATGACGCAGAACACCATCGTGATCAGGGCACCGGTGCCGACGTCCATGCCCGCCGCGAGATTCAGCAGGCGCCCGCCGCCGCGAAACTGGTATGCGGCGATCGTCGTGTACGCGATCACGACGACGATCGTGCCCAGGACGCGCGCCGCGGCTCCATAGCGCAGCTCGAGGATGTCGGGCATCGTGTACTTCGCGATGCGGCGCACGCGTGGCGCGAGGAAATACACCAGCGCGATGCCGGTCCACGCGCCGGCGGACTGCCAGAGCGCAGGAAATCCGGCGCGATACCCGAGGCCGGCGCCGCCGAACAGGCTGCCCGAGCCGATCCATGTCGCGAGCAGCGTGAACACGAGCACGTGCCACGGCAGCGTGCGGCCCGCGACCAGGAAGTCGTCGCCAGTCTTGGCGTCACGCGCTTGAAACAAGCCGAGCGCGACCAGTACGCCGAGGTAGGCCAGGATCGCGTAGAGAAACATGCGCTAGAGAGTAGCCCAACATGACGGCGCCCATTGATCCGTCAGGCGACTCTCGACGGTGGACCAGCAGCCAAAGGCGAGACAACTGCACGCGGAACGGGAAACTGGAAACTGGAGAAACGGGGAACTGCCCCAACTCGCTCAGCCCAGGTTCCAGGATGCTATCCTGCCGGTGTGACGCTCGAGGAATACAAGAAGAAGCGAAACTTCGCGAAGACACCTGAGCCGTCCGGCGAGCGCGCCGAAAAAAAAGACGGCGCGCGAGCCGCTGTTCTTCTGCGTCCAGAAGCATCTTGCCTCGCATCTGCACTACGACTTTCGGCTCGAATGGAACGGCGTGCTGCTGTCGTGGGCGGTGCCGAAGGGGCCTTCCCTCAACCCGGCCGACAAGCGCCTTGCGATGCAGGTCGAGGATCATCCGATCGAGTACGGCACGTTCGAAGGCGTCATCCCCGAGGGCTACGGCGCCGGCATCGTGATGTTGTGGGACTGCGGCACGTGGACAGCCGGAGACCGAAGACGTCGACGCCGCGCTCAAGAAGGGCGACCTCAAGTTCACGCTCGATGGCTACAAGCTGAAGGGGTCGTGGGTGCTGGTGCAGGACCAGCGGCGGCTACGGCGGGCGTGCGGGCAACCGGGACGCAGCTGGTTGCTGATCAAGCACCGCGACGACTGGGCGGGGCCGATCGACATCACCACGTTCGCACCGCACAGCGTGAAGACGCCGGACGCAGACCTCGCCGACATCCTCGCCGCCGACAATCCCGCCATCTGGCACAGTCACGCGCCGGCAAAGGGCGGCGACACCGGCGCGCAGTTCCAGCCGGATTATTCAGCAGGCGCTGGAGATAAAGGCGAGCGAACAGGGAAGCTGGGGCCGAGGCCGCGGAGAAGAGCGGCCGAAAGCGCGAAGGGCTGCGAAGAACGCGCAGGCGCGCGGCGAAGAAGCCAAAGCCAGCTACAAAGAAACCGGCCGCGGCCAAGAAGCCGACTGCGACACGCGTGCCAAGGGCGCAGACAGCGCGCAGCCGCAGTTCGCGGACCTGACGGTCCGCGCCTAGCGGCAAACTCACTGCGGTTGGCAATTCTTTGCAGGGCAGAAGCGCTGCACCCTGGCGCGAGCCACATCGGTAGGACACGGATCAGAGGCACCTCCAGTGTATCCCGGCACCGCACGCCAGATTCATTCCTTGCGATAATCCAGCGCCGGCTTTCCGGTCCGCCAGCCGCGTCGTGTAATTGAAGTTCGGCCCGCGTCGCTGATCGAACTCCTGCGCGCGCCTTTTGACGATGTGCGACGGATCGGTGAACAGATCCATCGCGGTGAGCGCCATCGACTTCGCGGCGACGAGCATGCCCTTGACGCCAATCGACGTGCCGCCCGCGGCCACCGCCTGCCAGCTGTGCGCCGGCGTGCCCGGCACCCATGTCGCGGCCGTCAGCTGAACCGTCGGCACCCGCCAACTGACGTCGCCGAGGTCGGTGGACGCGCTGCCGACGCCGCCTTCGGGCGTCAGCACGCTGTTCGGTGCTGTCGATCGGCGGCAGGTGCCCTCGAGCGTCTTGCGGATGCCGTTCGGCAAACGCCCGCTCCTCTGGCGTGTACTCGAAGCCGCCGACGCGCAGCAGGTTCTTTTGCATCAGCCCGACGAGATAACTGTTGGGCAGCACGTTCCACACCGCGCCGGTGAGCTCGAGCTCGGTCCTGCGTGCCGGTACCCAGCGCGGCGCCTTTCGAGGCGTTGACGATGCGCTCCCAGATCGCGTCGAGCACGCGCATGTCGTTGTGACGCGCGTAGTAGTAGACCTCGGCGATAATCGGGCACGACGTTCGGTGCCTTTCCGCCGTTGGTGATTACGTAGTGAATGCGCGCGTCTGACGGGCACATGTTCGCGCATCAGGTTGACCATGTGTCCATCGCTTCGACGCCGTCAAGCGCCGAGCGGCCGCGATCGGGTGCCGCCCGAGGCATGCGCCGAGACGCCGCGGAAGCGGAACTTGCCGGTGACGTTGGCGAGCGTGCTGTCGCGCTCGGCGCATTGCGATCGCCCGGATGCCACGACACCACCGCATCCACATCGTCGAAGAGCCCGCGCGCAGCATGTAGACCTTGCCCGAGCCGCCTTCTTCGGCGGGCGTGCCGAAGAAGCTTGATCGTTCCTGCCGCGCTTCGTTGCCGCGAGCCACTCCTTGACGGCGATCGCGGCAGCGGTGGACGCCGTGCCGAACAGATGATGGCCGCATCCGTGCCCGGGCCCTTCGGCGACGAGCGGCTTGCGGTCCGGCGCAGCCGCCTGCGAAGGCCCGGCAAGCGCATCGAACTCGCCGACGATGCCGATGACCGGCTTGCCGCTGCCCCACGTGGCGGTAAACGCCGTCGGGATTTCGGCCACGCCTGCGACGACGGTGAAGCCCGCCGCTTTCAGCTGCTCCTGCAGCAGGGCGCTGCTCTGCGTTTCCTGATAGCCCACTTCGGCGAACGACCAGATCTGCATCGCGACCTTGGCGTAGGCCTCGGCCTTTCTGATCGATCGACGCGAGCACGGCGTTCGCGTCCATCGACTGCGCGAGCAGCGGCCCGCGCGACAAGGCGAGACCGAGTGCGACGACGAAGATGAAGAGTTTGCGCATGTGCTTCCTCAAGAAGGCCGGGCCGACGCCCCGCCGCTACAACCGGCCGTCACGACCATCATTTACAGCAATCTCCGGCTCAACATCGACCAGAGCGCATACGACAGCCGCTTTCGATCGTGCCGTGCGATGTCGCTGCACCAGAACTCGCCCTCAACGACTTCGGTGACGTCCGGCACCTGCCCGAGATGAGCGGACGCTTGTCTTCGGTGGCATACCGCTGCAAGCACGGCGGCCGTCGGATGCGACGTGTTGAAGAGGATCACGTCCACCGGGCGGCCGAGCGTCCGCTCGACCCAGGCAGCAGCGTCGGCCGCGCTGAACTCTTTCATGCCGCGCCCTTCGGTCAGCAGGTTGGCGACGAGAATGATCGGGCCATGCATCTCGGCGATCGCTTCTCGCACGCCGTCCACCAGCAGCGTCGGCATCAGGCTGGTGAAGAAACTGCCGGGACCGATAGTGATGGCGTCGAACGACTTCATCGCGTCGCCAACGGCCGGGAGGATATGGGCTTCGGGCTCGAGCCAGATGTCGCGCACCTCGTGTCCTCGGGCGTGGCCGAGATCGACTTCGACTTCGCCGCAGTGAATCGTGCCGTCGGCGTATTCGGCGCACAGCATCGCCTGCTCGATCGAGACCGGCCAGACGAAGCCCTGACAGCCGAGCAGCGCGCGCAGTCCGCCCACGGCTGCGAGGAAGTCGCCGCTGTATTGCTGCATCATCGACAGCAGGAAGTTGCCGCCGGTGTGTCCCCCGAGCCGCGCGTGTTCGAGCGTCGGGAGCCGTGCCAGCAGGACGCGGCGCGCCTCCCCTTCGTTGCGCGCCAGCGCGAGCGCACAGCGCAGCACGTCGCCAGGAGGCAGCACGCCCAGCTCGTCGCGCAACTGCCCCGAGCTTCCGCCCGAATCGAACATCGTGACGACGGCGTTGACCGACAGCCAGGGATTGCGTTTGAGTCCGCCGAGCAGGCTGGGAAGCCCAGTTCCACCGCCAAAACATCCGATTTTGAGCTTCCGCAGCTGCATGCGGACTGACATTCTATCCGGTGCCTCGGGTGCCTTTAGGTGCGGAGTGCTTTTGTGCTTTTGTGCTTCTGTCCTTTTGTCCTTGTTCTCACCACTTCGTGCGGTGCTTGATGCGTGGTGCTTCGGATCGCACGATGCGACCAGTCACGCGCAGGCAGCAAGAAGGGATCAAGCCACGCCGTTCCAATCACGCAGCTCACAAGCACCAAAGCACCCAGCATTTCAGGCACCCAGGCACCTCAGGCACCCGAGGCACCCTAGAATAGATGTTATGTCCGATCCCAAAGCCAGCTTCGCCCAGTCGTCGACGATTTGCGGCGCATTTTCGGCACGCGCCTCGAGGCGGTGGTCGCGTATGGATGGCGGCCGCAAGCAGCGCACGCCCAGCCTCGCGCTCGTTGCGCTCGATGACGCTCGACGATCTCAGCGCCGCGGCGGCATGCAGCGCGCGCTGGCACCGCGCCGGATGCGCCACGCCGCTCGTGCTGACCGGCGCGAGTTCGAGCGCTCGCTCGATGCGTTTCCGATCGAATACGGCGAGATCCTCGCCACCGCGCAGCTGGTGGCCGGCACGCAGCCATTCAACGGGCTCACGATCGCGCGCGAGGACATGCGGCGCGCCTGCGAGGTGCAGGTCAAGAGCCTCCTCGTCCACCTGCGCGAGGACTATCTGAAGAGCGGCGGACGGCCGGCCGGCGGTGGCCGTGATCGTGCGCGAATCGGCGCCGGCGTTTGCCGCGCTGCTTCCGCCACATGGCGCGTCTCGATCGCGCCACCCCGCAAAACGAGGCCGACCTCGTGGCGTATGCGCCTCGCGCATCGGCCTCGACCCGCGCCTGATCGGCGACATGATCGCGCTGGCGTCGCCGGACACGATGCGGACCGTCGATGCCGGACGCAGCTTCCCCGCGTATCTTGCAGCCGGTCGAGCGCCTCGCCGAATTCGTGGATCAATGGCGACGCAAAGAGTGAAACGCGCAGGTGCCACGCGCCAGGTCTGTCCAAGGCAATGCGCTGACGGCCGTGCGCCGAGCGGCGCTGAGCGCGAGGTCTGGCTGTCGACGTCCGCGACCGCGCAGGATCTGCCGCCAGAGCTGACGGACCTGTCAACGACTTCGCCAACGTGATCGGCGCAGAGAGCGAACGCGCGCTCGAGCGATTGAGCCGCGCGTTGCTCGCCGCCAGCGGCGACACGATCGTCGTCGCGACCGTCCCGACACTTCCAGCCCTACCCGATCTGCCGTCGTACGCCGTCAAGATGTTCGAGAACCGCGGCAAGGGCATCGGCGCAGAAAGGCAAGGACAACGGAGTGCTCATCGTGCTTGCGGTCAAGGATCGCGCGGTGCGCGTCGAAACTGGATACGACCTCGAAGGGATCATCACCGACGGTATGCGGGCGAGACCAGCCGGGAGGACGATGGTGCCGTTTTTCCGAAACGGCGACTACGGCGGGGACTGCTCGCCGGTGCAGCGCGCCTGGCGCAGCGGATCGCCGCAGGCGCGCAACGTCACACTCGACAACGTCCCGCAGCCGTCCGCGCCGGTTCGGACCCTCGACCGGCATCCGTCGGATGGCTGGTCGCGATTCCGCTGATCTTCTGATATTCGCGGCGATGGTTCCTGCGGAGCTTTGTGCGCGGAATGTCCAGGCCGCGCCGGAGGCGGCGCGGGTGGAACAGCCGTCGGGCCCGTTCGGCGCAGGGTACGGCGGCTGGAGCATGGCGGCTGGAGCACCGGCGGCTGGAGTCGGGTGGCGGCGGATTCGGCGGCGGTTTCGGCGGATTCGGCGGCGGCCGATCCGGCGGTGGCGGCGGGGGCGCGAGTTGGTAAGATTCGCATAGGCAGCGGCGGGCCTCGGCCCGCATGATGGAGGCGTATTCGATGAGGACGGTTGTTCGCGCGACCGCGTTCGCGGCGCTGATTTCGCTCTTGGCACTTCGCGACGCTCTGGCTGTTCGCTACAACACGTTCGTCGGTCAGGAAGAGGCGATCAAGACGCAGTGGGCGCAGGTGGAGAACCAGCTCCAGCGCCGCAACGACCTGATCCCGAACCTGGTCGAGACCACAAAGGGATTCGCCCAGCAGGAGCGCGACGTCTTCGGTCAAATCGCCGACTCGCGCGCTAAGCTGGCCGGCGCGCAGACGCCGGAACAGAAGATCGCCGCCGCCAATGAGCAGAGCGCGGCCTTGGCCCGATTGCTCGTCGTCGTCGAAAACTATCCGCAGCTCCGGTCGAGCGAAACGTTCGCTCGCCTGATGGACGAACTCGTCTGGCACCGAAAACCGGCTGGCGGTCGAACGCATGCGTTACAACGAGCGCGTCCAGGCCTACAACACGCGCGGCGGTCGTTCCCCTCCAACGTGACAGCTGGCATTTTCGGCTTCAAGGAATACCCGCTATTCCAGGTGCCCGAATCGGCGAAAGTGGCGCCGAAAGTGGATTTCGCGGCGTCCGCCCACGCAGTAGAACAGGCTCGCGGCCACGTCCGCGCGGCGGTTCGCGAGCGCTTCGCGCGTCGCTGCCGGTTCGCCGCTTGCGTCGCTCGCGTCTGCAGGTTCGGCGCCTCGGGCCGCCTCCCGGTAACGGATTTCGTAGGGCTGACGGCCCGCGCTGCTTACGATGTACGGAGCGCGGCTTAGGGCCCGACCCGCCGACGGCGGTCGCCGAACCCAAACTGAACCGTTCCAACCTTCAGGCCCCATGGCCATCAAACGTAATGCCGGTGGACGATGTTGCCCTTGCTGCTCAAGGGGATACGGGCGCGTTCGAGCGGGTTTACCGCAGCCACTCGGGCCGGGTCCACAACCTCGCGCGTCGCATGGCGGGGCCCGAGGCGGCCGACGAAGTCGCGCAGGACGTATTCGTCCGCGTGTGGCAAAAGCTCCACACGTTCCGCGGCGAATCGTCGTTCGCGACCTGGCTCCATCGCCTCGCGGTCAACGTCATCGTCGAGCGGTTTCGGTCGCTCGGCACAGCCCGCGATCGCTTCCTCGCCGACAGCGAGGAGACGCTCGAACGCCTGCCCGCGTCCGGAGGCGGGCGCAGTTCGCTACGACGCACGGATGGATCTCGATAACGGCGGTGAAACGGCTGCCGCCCGGCGCCCGCGCGGTGTTCGTCCTCCACGACATCGAAGGGTATCGGCACGAAGAGATCGGCAACATGCTCGGCGTCTCGATCGGAACATCGAAGTCACAGCTGCATCGCGCGCGCATGACGCTGCGGATCGCACCTGACGGAACGAAAGGAACTGTCTCAGTAGTCTGCGTAATCCCCTGCTGACGACTGACGACTGACGAGGGACAAGTGAAGCACTGGACTGATCGGCTGTCGGAATATCAGGACGACGAGCTCTCGCACAAGACCGCGCAGAATGTGACGCGCATCTCGCCGAGTGCCAAGCTGTGCCGCGCGTGCTCAACGAACTGCGGCAGGTGGTCACGACACCGCCGAGAAGCGATGCCGACTTGATGCCGCGGCCGATCTCTGGCCGGGCATTCTCGAGCCGGCTTGCACCGGCCAGGCCGCGGCGCGTCCAGGTCGACTTTGCGCCGCAGGCGGCGGCGCGCGGACGCCCGAACGAATTTCGTTCACCCTCCCCCAGCTCGCCCTCGCCGCGTCACTGTTGATCGCCGTGACGGCAGGCGTTGCGTATCTCGCGCTCACCGGGGACCGGTCGCAACCCAACCGACAACGCGCCGCCGCGGCCAGACCGCCGATTCATGCGGTGGCCGAACCGACGATCCCGCCGTCGTCCGACGTCGTGCTCGCCAATTTTGCTGATGCCCAGTTCGATCGGGCGGTGATCGGACCTGGAGCGCATTCTCGCGGAGCAGCGCGATGAGCTCGATCCAGGCACAGTGATGCTGATTGAGCGCAACCTGGCGGCCATCGACGAGGCGATCCGGCAGTCGCGGGCCGCCCTCGAGGCCGACCCGGCTAACCCATTCCTCAACTCGCACCTCGCCGAATCGCGGCGGCGCAAACTCGATCTGCTGCGGCACGCGACGACGCTCAATAGCGCGGGAGACTGACAGTTATGATTCGGATGCGGATTTTCACGATCGCGTTCCTGCTCGCAACCGGCACCCTCGCGTCGGCACAGCCCCGTGACGGCGCGGCGGCCGCGGCCAGCAGCCGCCGATCCAGGCGCGTCCGGGTGGACCGGAGTCCACACCGCGGACCGACCAGACGATTGATGTCGCCAAGGGGTCGCGCCTCGTTCTGAACAACAGCGCCGGCGAAGTGACCGTGCGCTCCTGGGATCGCGATCAGGTACGCGTGCAGGCGACGCACAGCGATCGCGAGCAGATCGACATTCAAACCGCCGATTCCACCGTGCGCGTCCGTTCGCGGGCGAGCCGCGGGCCCTCGAGCCTCGTGGACTATCTGATCACGGTGCCGCGCTGGATGGCAGTGAACCTGACCGGCACCTACCTCGAAGCGACCATTGAAGGCACTACGGCAGAAGTGACCGTCGAAACCGTCAACGGCAACATCCGCGTGGTCGGCGGATCCGGCACCATGTCGCTGCGCTCGGTGCAGGGCACGATCGCGGTGGACAAGGCGTCGGGCCGCGTCGTGGCGACAACGGTCAATGAAGGCATCCGGCTGACCAACGTCACCGGCGACATGACCGCCGAAACCACCAATGGCGACATCGTCGTGGACAACGCGCAGACGTCGAGCCTGACCGCATCGACCGTCAACGGCGACGTGACGTTCAACGGCACGGTGCGCGAGAACGGTTCGTATCGACTCACGACGCACGGTGGCGACATCCGTGTCGGCCTTGGCGGGGCGACGAGCGCGATCGTCTTCATCCGCACGTTCCAGGGCGACTTTACCGCCGACTTCCCGATTCAGCTGCCCGACGGTCAGACTGCGCGCAGCGGCAGCAAGCGTTTCAACTTCACGCTCGGCGGCGGCAGCGCGCGCATCGAGCTGCAGTCGTTCAACGGCGACATCGTGCTCGCCAAGGGCCGCATCGTCACGCCGGAGGAATCGCGCGAAATGCGGCGCAAGGGCATCAAGCCGGGCAAGGATCTGGCGGAGGCGCTGGCCGGCGCCGGCGCGCCCGCCGTCGCGATGGATCACTCACAGTGGGAAGCGCTGGGCGAGAAGATCGGCGCGCACGTCGCCCACGAGGTGGACGTCGAGTTCGAGCGCGAGGTGGACGTCGAGTTCGAGCACGAGTTCGAGCACGACTTCGACTTCGAGCACCGCCTCGACTTCGAGCACAATCGTTTCGCGGTTCAGTTCGAGGCTCAGCCGGTAATTGTGCCGGTGCCGGACGTGCGGCCAGGACCGAATCCGCTGCCTGCCCGAGTGCCCCGCATCGTGCCGATCCGGTAGCCACACGGCGCAGAGCCGCCTCGCGAGTCGCGCCCGCGCGGCGATTGCGGCCGTCCTGAAGCGGAACCCTAACTCATTGGATCCTGAGGGGCGTGAGGAAGACGGCCATCTGCGGCCCTGATGTCGGAATGAACGTTTTCTCCTGCTCGGCGTAGCCCGGCGCCGAGGCGCGAAGGGTCACTTCGACGCCCGTCGTCAGGTCCGTCAACACGAACCCACCGTCATACGCCCAAGCGTCACACGGCGTCGTCTGCGTGAGGGTCGCGCCAAGGCGCTCGCCGCGGACGACTTGAACCGTCGCACCGGCAATACACACACCGGTCTCATCGACGACCATCCCCCAAAGCCTCGTCAAGGAAGGGGATGTCGGGGCAGGGGCCGGAGCAGGGGTCGGAGCAGGAGCCGCGATAGACAAGCCAGGAGCAGTTGGCAATCGCCGAGTGCTTTCAGGGGAGCATCCAACGAGCGTCAATGTCGCGAAGATAGTCAGCGCATACTTCATCGCAAACTCCTTATCGCCTGCCGCTCTTCTACCACGGCCAATCATAATGTGGAGGTGTCACCCCGTTAGAATGGCGCCATGACGTTCGTCGAGTGGCTCCTGCCCGAGTTCGATCGCGAGATGGGGCTCACCAGGCGCGTACTCGAGCGCGTGCCCGACGGCCAGTTCGGCTGGAAGCCTCACGAGCAGAGCATGACACTCGGCCGTCTCGCCGAGCATCTCGCCGAGTTGCCGCAGTGGCTCACGCGCACGATGACCGACGCCGGCATCGATTACACGGCGGAGCGCCCTGCCGGTTATCGCTCACCGGACACGCGCGGCGCCGTCCTCGCGCTCTTCGACAAGCATGCGGCCGAGGCGCGGAGCGCCCTGGCCGGCCGCACCGACGCCGAACTGCTGGCGCCGTGGACGCTGAGGCACCAGGGGAAGGAAGTGTTCACGATGCCGAAGGTCTCGGTGGTCCGCGGCTTCGTCATCAACCACATCGTCCATCATCGCGGCCAGCTCACGGTCTACCTGCGCATGCAGGGTGTGGCGCTTCCCTCGATCTACGGACCCTCAGCCGACGAGCAAGCCTTCTAATCCCTCAATGCACTTGCGTTGACGCACCCCTCGAGCCAGCTGCGTGGCGTTTGACGGCTATCTGATGTCGAACTCGGTCATCGGCGATTCGACCACCGCCTTGCCGTCGCGCATTGCGGAGACCTGCACGCGGTAGCGTCCAGGCGGCAGGTTGACACCCTGTCCCAACTTGACGCCGGTGCTCGTGAGATCGCGCACCTCGAACGCCCGCGATCCCGTCGGCGAGAACACGACCACGTTGTAACTCGTAGCCGTCGGCACGGGCTTCCACGAAAACGTGCCGTCGAAGGGCGCGGCCGCCGCAGGGCGCGTCATCGTCAGCTCGGTTGGCTGCTCGGGCGACGTGCACGCGCATGCGACGGCGAGCAGTACTCCGGCAGGCACGAACGACCGCGGCACCCTCCACATCGACGACGCGATTGTCTCATTGTTCGAGCGAAAACTGTACGGTCACCTCGAGGATCACCGCGGTCGGCGCCCCGTTGAGGAGCGTCGGCTCGAATTGGCACTGACGCACGGCTTCGATCGCCGCTGGATCGAGCTGCGGGATCGATCTCAGCACTCGTGCGTGATCGACGTTACCGTTGGCGTCGATGCGAATCTCGATGATGACGACTCCCTGAATGCGGGCGTCGATGGCTGCTTGCGGATAGACGGGCCTGACATCCCGGAGCTTGCGAGGTGGCGCGATATTACCGCCAACGCGCAGCCTCTCGATCGGCTGACCGCGCGAAGGCTGTGCACTCGGCGGCGGTGGGGGTGGGGGTGGAATTACGCCTGGCACTCGCGCCATAGGTGCCGGTGGCGGAGGCGGAGGCGGCGGCGGTGGTGGGGGCGTCGTCGCAGCCGGCGTGTCGATGGCACGCACATTGGGCGCAAAGAAGAACGTCACGTCCAACGCAACCGGCGGATTCGCGGGCGGGTCATATCGCCAGGTCTGCACTGCGCGTTCGGCCGATTGGACCAGCGCGTCGACGGTAGCCTTCGCTCGCCCGTCCATCTGGTCCAACGCGGCACTCGGGCGCGGCGGATTCGCTCCATCGGCCCGCACCTTCACGGCACCGCGCGCATCGATTTCCAGGTCGAAATCCTCGCCGCAAGCTTCATCTCGAAGAGACGCGCTTCGGCGACGGTGCCGGACGCGTCGAAACGAAACCCGACGCGACCAGACGTCTCGCGGACATCACGTCCTCCTTCGACACGAGCAGGATGCGCTGGAACAAGTGACGACGACGGGCGAACGGCGTCGCCGGCGCAAGTGGTACGGCGTCGGCAAATGTCATGACCGCCTCGACGTAGGCGCGGCGCCGTCGCGTCAGCGCGACAACCGTCGCATCCACCACCTCCTCGCGCGCGAGTTGCACTCGCGAGATGAGCGACCAGATCGGCGGATGGAACCAGAAGGCGGCGCGCTGGGTTTCTTCGACGAGCACTGCGATCCAGTCGCGACGCTTCACATCGATCAACTCATGAACGAGAACAGTTTCCCGGATGTCGCGCGATTGTTTGCTTCACAGCGCACGCCTGCCGCGTCCAGACGCAGCATGGCAGGCAGCGCGATCGCGACCAGCGCGACCGCCGCAGCCTGCACCGAGTACGCGAGGAAGTTGCCGAAGAACGGCTCATTCGTCATTCGTCCTCCTCTTCGATCAGCTTCTTGACGAGCTCGCGCTGCATTTTGGTGAGCGGTTGTCGCGCGCCAGGTGGACGAGGAGCGCGTCGGAGGCGCCGTCGAAAACGCGATCGACGAAGTCGCGCACCATGGCGCCCACAATTTGGTGCCGCGGCTTCGCCGGCCGGTAGACGTGCGCGCGCTCCACCGCCGTCTTCCGCAGATACCCCTTCTCCTCGAGGATCCGCATCATCGTCATCACGGTGGTGTAGGCAACGGCGCGCTGTTCTTTGAGCGCGTCGTGGACGTCGCGGACGGTGGCTTTCTGCAGCCGCCACACGACTTTCATGATGGCAAGCTCCTGCGGGTTGAGGGTGGCGCTGGACTTCCGCATTTGTCTACTAACTATTTAGTAATTAGTAGACAAGATGTCAGGCAGGTTCCTTGCTATACTCCGCCGCGGGAGGTACGGTCATGGCAGCCAACAACCCGAGCTCGGTTTCGCGACGCGATTTCACCCGGCTTTTTGCGCTGGGCGGCTCAGCGGCGCTTTTCGCGGACCCGCTCTGGGCACAGTCGGCGCCTCCTCGCCAGGCCCTGGCCCCGGGTGGCGCCGCGGCCGGTGAAGCGTTCTGGAAGAGCGTGCGGGCGCAGTTCGTGATGCCGCCGAATCTGGCGGTGATGAATGCGGCCAATCTGTGCCCGGCGTCGGGTCCGGTGCTCGATGCGCTGACGCGCGAAACCCGCGATGTCGATCAGAACCCTTCGCCGCAGAACCGCGCGCGGCTGAGCGGCGCCAAAGAGAACACCCGCAAGACGCTGGCCGAGTTCCTCCGCGTGACGCCGGAAGAGATCGTCATCACGCGCAACACCAGCGAATCGAACAACCTGGTCTCGAACGGGCTGGACCTCAAGGTGGGCGACGAGGTCGTGATCTTCAGCGACAACCATCCAAGCAACAACCAAGCGTGGCAGGAGAAGTCGAAGCGCTTCGGCTTCACCGTGACTGTCGTCCAACAGAAGAACCCGCATCCGGGCCCGGAGTACTACGTGGACGCGTTTACGCGCGCGCTCACGCCGCGCACCAAGGTCCTCGCCTTCACCCACTTCACCAACACCGTCGGCGACCTCTTCCCCGCCAAGGAGATCTGTGCCGCGGCGCGCCAGCGCGGGGTGATGACGATGCTCGACGGCGCGCAGACCTTCGGGCTCTTCGACGTCAACCTGCGCGAGATCGATCCCGACTTCTATTCGGGCAGCGCGCACAAGTGGCCGTGCGGCGCCCGCGAGTGCGGCGTGCTCTTCGTCAACGCGCGTGTGGACGAGCGCATTCACCCGTCGTCCTACAGCGCCTACCCCGGCGCCGTCGGCATCTCGCGGCGGCTGGAAGCGTTTGGCCAGCGCGACGAAGCGACGATGATCGCGTTCGCCGAAGCGCTCGCGTTCCAGACCAAGGTGGGACGTCAGGCGATCGAGCAGCGCTCGAAGGCGCTCGCGCAACAGCTGCTCGCGGGGCTGCGGAAATTCGACGACTTCAAGGTGTTCACCTCGGACGTGCCGGAACGTACCGGCGCGGTTGTGACGTTCCTGCCCGGCTCGCTCGACATGCGCAAGGTCGTGGCAGCGCTCTACGAAAACGACAAGATTGCGGTCACCACCGGCGGAGGCGCCGGGCGTAACGGCATCCGCGTCTCACCGCATTTCTACAACACACCTGAAGAGATCGATCGTCTGCTGGTGGCGCTGGGGACCTATCGAAAGACGAGCGTGTAGCGGCGCGGCGTCGGCCCCGCCGAAACGCAGGACAGTGGCGGGGCTTCGGCCCCGCTGTAGTCTTACTGTTTCTCCTGAGACGTCGGCGAGGTTCGCACGGTCGGGTACTTGATCCCCAACTGCTCCAGATACGTCCCGTACTTGCTCGGGTCGTAGTAGTACTTCTTCATCTCTTCGCGATACTTCCCGAGGATTGCCGTGTTGAGCCACGTCGGCGGCGGCGTGTCCTTCGCGATGAACGGGATGTACTTCTGATCTTTCGTCTGCACGTTCTTGAAGTAGTCCCACGCCTGCGTGACGAGCTCGGGACGCGTCAGGAAATCCAGGATCGTCATCGCCTGCGCCTTCGCGCCAGCCACCACGCCTTTGTGCGCGATCGGCGTCGCGCTGGCAATCGCACTCGACCAGTTGTGCCCCGGCAGTCCAGGAATGTTCGACGGATACCGCAGCGTCACCGTCGGCATGTTCCAGGAGATGTCGCCGATGTCGTCCGATCCGCCGCCCCGCTTGTCCTCCTCGCGCACCGGCATGCCGATGGCTTCAATCTTCATCGCCAGCCCGTCCTGGCGCGGATTGCCAAGCTCCTTCTGCAGCGCCCTGGCGAGTGTCTGATCGGCTTCGCTCCACGTCGGCAACCCGACCCGCTTGATGTTCTCGTACATCGTCTCGGCGACAGTCTTGTTCATGTGCTGCGGGTATGCGGTCCCGAGAATGCGCGAGGTCCATTTCGTGTTCGTCATCAGCGCCGCGCCCTCCGCCATCTTGTTGCCGATGTCCCACAGCTCCTTGATGTGCGGATAGTCAGTCTCGCGGAAGTAGTACCAGACGCTGGCGTTGCGCGGGACGACGTTCGGCTGATCGCCGCCGTTGGTGATGACGTAATGCGAGCGCTGCGTCAGGCGTAGATGCTCGCGGCGGTAGTTCCATCCGGCGTTCATCAACTCCACCGCATCGAGCGCGGAGCGGCCGCGCCACGGCGCGCCGGCGCTGTGCGCCGTTTCGCCCTCGAAGGTGTACTCGATCGACACCAGACCGTTGTTGCCGCCTTCGCCCCACGACACGCCGAGGTTGTTGCCAACATGCGTGAAGAGCGTGATGTCGACGTCCTTGAACAGGCCATCACGCACGAACCAGGCCTTCGAGGCAACGAGCTCCTCGGCGACGCCCGGCCAGAGCATGAGTGTCCCCGGCAGCTTCTCGCGCTCCATGATCTCCTTGACCGTGAGCGCCGCGACGATGTTCAGCGGGACGCCGGTGTTGTGCCCCTCGCCATGCCCGGGCGCACCGGGAATGATTGGATCGTGATACGCGACACCTGGCTTCTGCGACGCCTGCGGGATGCCGTCGATGTCCGAGCCGAGCGCGATCACGGGCTTGCCCGATCCCCAGCGCGCGACCCACGCGGTGGGGATGCCCGAGATGCCGCGCTCCACTTTGAAGCCGTTCTTCTCGAGAATCGCGGTGAGGTATTTCGACGTCTCGATCTCCTGAAATCCGAGCTCGCCGAAGCTGAATACCGAGTCGACCATCTCCTGCGCGAGCTTGGCGCGCGCGTCCACCTTCGACTCGATATCCTTCTTGAGCGCCTCGAGACGCGCCGTGTTCTGCGCGAAGGCGGGGCCTGCACTCAATAGCGTCGCGACCAGCGCGACTCCAATTCGATGACGCCTCATGAAATCCTCCGACTCGAACGCTTCCCGGTTCCGTGCTTCCGTATCCGCTGGCGATGTGCTTGCGTGCGGTAAAGTCTATACGAGTGTCCTCCGAGTACGTGCCTCTGCCGCGGTGGGCCGGCGGTCACCGGATGACGGTGTACGCGTGGGCCAGGCGCCGCCGCTTTCCTGGGCTTCCCGCGCCGCAAGTGCGCTATTTCGACGTGTCGAGCGATGCGCGCGTCCTCGCACACTGCCATTGGCAGGAGGACGCTCCCGCGCATCCAGCGCTTGTTCTGTTGCACGGCCTCGAGGGCTCCAGCGACGCCCATTACATGCGCGGCATGGCGGCCAAGGCCTGGCAGCTGGGATTCAATGTCGTCCGGCTCAACCAGCGCAACTGTGGCGGCACGGAGCATCTGTCGCGCGGCCTGTATCACTCGGGCCTCACGGCGGATCCGCTGTTCGTGCTGCGCGAGTTGATCGAAGGTGATCGCCTCGCGCAGGTCGCCATTGCCGGCTATTCGCTCGGAGGCAACCTCGCACTCAAGCTGGCCGGCGAGCTTGCCGGCGACGCCCCACCCGAGCTCAAAACGGTGTGCGCCGTGTCGCCGGTACTCGAACTCGAGGCATGCGTCCGCGCGATCGAACGCCCTGCGAACTACGCGTATCAGTTGAACTTCCTGCGCAACCTGCGTGGCCGGATGCGGCGCAAGGCCGCGGCGTTTCCCGGTGAGTGGAGGCTCCAGCGGCTCAAGTGGGTCTGGTCGATTCGCGCCTTTGACGAATACTTCACGGCGCCCCACCACGGCTTCGCCGGGGCGAGCGACTACTACCATCGCGCCAGCGCGATGCGCGTGATCGATCGCATCCGGATACCGGCGCTGATCATCACCTCCGAAGACGATCCGTTCGTGCCGTCGGCGCCCTTCCGCGAACGGCGCCTCGTCGAGAACCCGCACATCACGACGATCATCACGTCGCATGGCGGACACTGCGGCTTCGTCGCGGAGTCGAACGGTTACGACGGCTACTGGGCGGAAAAGTCGGTCGTCGACTTCGTCACGTCGAAGATGCGATAAACCTTACGTCTCGAGACCCCTCATCATCTCCTGACCGAACGCCGCGCCCTTCCCTTCGTCTTCGTGCTTGAAATAGACGAAAACGTCCTTGCAGCGCGCGTCGAACTCTTTCGCGGTGCTCGTCCAGCGCGCAATGTCTTCCGACTGATAGCCTTCGTCGCGCAGGCGGAAGTACGCATAATCGGCCGTCGTCAGAATCGGTGTGGAGCGCTTCTCGCTGTCGGCGATGCAAAGCGCCAGGTTACGGGCGCGAAGCCGGTCGTAGACCTCGTCGTCGAGCCACGACTCGTTGCGAAATTCGAACGCGGCGCAGAGGCGCGGCGGCAGGACGCCAAGGAAGTCGTCGAAGAGCGCCAGATCCTTCTTGAAGTTCGGCGGCAGC
Source organism: uncultured Acidobacteriota bacterium (assembly GCA_963807105.1). Lineage (GTDB taxonomy): Bacteria > Acidobacteriota > Vicinamibacteria > Vicinamibacterales > UBA2999 > DASPWV01. The sequence goes on from CAWEAM010000012.1 coordinate 152,264, forward strand.
TGAAAGAGGAGCGCGCCAAGCTTCGGCCCGAGCTCGGCCGCAGTCTCGCAGAAGATGCGCACGGTATCGCCGACGTCGCGCAGCCGGCGATCGTGCGTGATGCGACGCGGCGCTTTCAGCGTGAAACGGAAGTGGTCGGGCACCTGTGCCGCCCAGTTCGCCACCATCGTGGCGTTGGGCATGCGGTAGAACGTGTAGTTGATCTCGACAGTGTTGAACTGCTGCGCGTAGAACGGCAGCATCTTCGCCGTTGGCAGATCCGACGGATAGAAGCTACCCTTCCACTCCGGATAGTTGTAGCCCGAGGTGCCGACGAGGACCACGTTGAGGAACTTGAAAGATCGGCTGCCAGTTGCCAGTTCAACGTTCAGTTGCCAGTTGATTTGCCACTAACGTCGAACTGGAAACTGGCAATTGGAAACTAGAAACGACCGAATTGCGGGTCGCTACCAGCGCGGTTCGCGACGTCCGCCGCCGCCACCGCCGCCACCATAGTCGCCCCGGCCACCACCGCCGCCAAAGCCGCCGGCAGGTTTCGGACGGGCCTCGTTGACGACCAGTGCACGCCCATCCATCTGGTACTGGTGAAACTCCGTGATCGCTTTCTGCGCGCCTTCATCGGTTGCCATCTCGACAAAGGCGAACCCGCGCGCCCGGCCAGTGGCCTGATCGCGCATCACGCGCACGTTGTCCACCGCCCCCGCGCGGCTGAACAACTCCGTCAATTCTTCATCTGTCGCCTTGTAAGGCAGGTTCCCGACATACAGTCTGCGGCCCATCGAGCGTTCCTCCGCCTCGTCACGCGCGCCCAACGACTCCGATGGACGTCGCACACGCGCGCGATGCGCGACGTCGGGAAAGCGCTCGCATTCGGGGCCTGCGCGGACTCATATGGTCTCGAAGACACGGCATCTGCGGGGCTTCCTGCGGCTAAGGGGCCGAGTATAGCTCTAAAGGTGTCTGGCGGCTAGGCCGCCGACAGGCCCCTAGACGTTGGGTTTTCGGCGTCTGCACCGGACGTGCAGTACCGATTCAGGCACATGCAATGCGTTCGAGTTCTTCTGGTGCTCATAGCAGCGCTACTACCGGCGGTGGTGGGGGCGCCGACCCCTCCACTCGTGAGTTCGTGCTGCGCGGTCAGATCCTCGCCGTGCGCGGCGACGACGAGGTGCTGGTCAAGCACGATGAGATCAAGGGGTTCATGCCGGCGATGACGATGCCCTACAAGGTTCGGCAGCCGGCATTACTTCGTCGCAGCACGGCGGGCGACCTGATCGTGGCTACCGTGGCGGTGAGCGATACCGACGCGGTGCTGACGCGGATCGAGAGGACAGGAACGGCGCCCATCGCCAACGCCGAGCCGTCGGCCGGGACGCACGTGGCGCTGCTGCGAGCCGGAGACCTGGCGCCCGACGGGCGCTTGACCGACGAGGCCGGGCAACCGCTCTCGCTGGCTGCCTGGCGCGGCGCGGCGGTCGCGATCACGTTCATCTATACGCGCTGTCCGCTGCCGCAGTTTTGCCCGCTGATGGAGCGGCGCTTCGGCGAGGTGCAGGCGGCGGTGAAGCGCGACAGCACGCTCCTCGGTCGCGCGCGACTGCTGTCGGTCAGCTTCGATCCCGATCGCGACACGGCGGCCGTCCTCGCGGCGCACGCGGCGCGGCTGCACGCCGACCCCAAGGTGTGGAGCTTTGCCACTGCCGCGCGCGGCGAGGTCGACGCCTTCGCCGCGGCGTTCGGCGTCAACGTGATTCGCGAGGCCGACACGTCGATCACGCACAATCTGCGCACCGCGGTGCTCGATCAAGACGGGCGTCTGCTATCGGTTTACGACGGCAGCGAATGGACGGCGACGCAGGTCGTGGAAGATCTGCGGCGCGCGCTCACGCCGCGATGACTCCGCCGCGCGAAGCCTTCACCAAGCGGGAGTGGCGTCTGATCGAGCGGCTCGACACGCCGCGCAAGGTGCAAGCGTGGCTGAACGCGCTGCCCTACAACGTCGAGAAAAACGGCGGCACGCAGCGCAGTTTCCGCGGCGTGCTGCGCGTGCAACAGGCGCATTGCATGGAGGCCGCGCTCTTTGCCGCGGTGGTCCTCGAGCAGCACGGCTACCCGCCGCTCGTCATGAGCCTCGAGTCGAAGGACTGGCTCGATCACGTCGTGTTTATTTATCAGCGGCGAGGGTGCTGGGGATCGGTCGCGCGATCGCGCGACCCAGGGCTGCATGGGCGCAGGGCCGTCTTCCGATCGCCGCGCACGCTTGCGCTCAGCTACGCCGATGGTTACGTGGACTACACGGGGAGGCTGCGTGGCTACGGCGTGTGCAATCTCGACGAAGCGCTGCCGGACTACGACTGGCGGCTGACGACGAAGAACGTGTGGAAGGTGGAGAACCTGCTGATCGACTGGCCGCACAAGAGATTCAAGACCTCGGACGCGCGGTATCGCAAGCTGCTCGCGTACTACAAGGCGTATCGCGCGTCGCACAACGGCGAGAAGCCGTGGCGGCACCTGCGCGGGCTGGCGACGTGGACGCCGCTGCCGCACGAGTTCTATTCGTGACGTCACTCGCGTAACAGCGGCCGCGTGAGGCAGGTCGGGCCGCCTCCGCCCTTCACGCTGATCTCGGAGCCGTCGTACGTCTCCACGCGGGCGCCGGCGGCCTCGAGCCGCGCGCGCGTCACCGGATTGCCCTCCAGCATCACGCACCGCCGCGGCATGATGGCGAGCACGTTCGCCCCCATCGAGTCGAACTCCTCGTCCGGCACTTCGACCAGCGCGATCCCGCGCTGCTGCAGCCACTCGCGAAACGGCACCGGCATCAACGGCGAGTAGACCACCGCGAGATCGACGTCCACCGGGCTGACGATCGACATCAGATGAAAGACATCCGACGGCCCGCGATAGTGCGGGAGCGGAACGACGGTCACACAGACGTCGGAGCCGGCAATCGCGCGAAACTGACGGATGCCTTCGGCGTTGGTGCGATAGCCTTGACCGATCGCCACGCTGCGCGCGTCGAACCACACGACGTCGCCGCCCTCGAGCCGCCCGGGCGGCTCAATCGTCCCCGCGATCGCAAAGCCACGCGCGGCAAGCGCTTCCCCCTGCACGGAGGGCTCGACCTGCCGCGAGAGCTTACCCATTCCGCACAACACCACACCGTGCGGTGTGACAATCGACGCGTCACGCACGTAGAGTGCATCGAGCGTCAGACCCTCCCACGTGGACAGATGCACGACCTCGGTGCCTGACGTGCGGATCAGATGCTCGAACGCCGCGAATTGATCATCGGCGCGCGCCAAATCGGGCGGCGCGGTGAAGCCGAGGGCGCGCCACTCCGCATCGATGAGACGCTGATCGACAAAGGCTTGGCGCGGCGAGCGAAGCGCCACCCGCTGCAACCGGCTGTACTCGTCGAGCGCCGTCACGACACCGCCTCGCGCGTGCGCTTCACCCACACATAGAGCGGCAGGCCCGCGAAGAGCAGCAGAAATCCGTAGAACACCGTTTCCGCGCCGGCGCCTCCGATCGCGCACATCGCGTAGATGAACGCCAGCGCGCTCACCAGCGCAGCCGCTCCTGCAGGGCGCGGCCGGCCTGGCATCAGCCACACCGCCAGCGCACAGAACGCATACGGAATCAACGTGCTCAACGTCGCCAGCAGGATGACGAACGTGAAGAGCTCGACCAGTCCGCGGGAGTAGTTCATCGCCACCAGCACCGAGCTCAGCATGCCCGCGACGATCATCCCGCGGGCCGGCGTTGCCCGCGGCGACAGACGCCCGAACGCGGCCGGGAAAAGGCCATCATCCGCAGCCGCAAGCGGGATCTGTCCTGCGGCAAGCGCCCACCCATTCAGCGCGCCAAAGCAGGAGATGGCCGCGCCGATCGCGACGGCCGCCGCCGCGGTGTCACCCAGCAGCCGCCGCGCCGCATCCGCAAAAGGCGCCGTCGATGTTGCGAGCGCAGCGGGCGGGACCAGGCTCATCACGCCGATCGTCGAAAGGATGTAAACGACGGCGGCGATGAGCGTGCCGGCGATGGTGGCGCGAGGGATCGTGCGCTCCGGATCGCGCACGCTTCCGGCCGGAATCGTCGCGCATTCCAGACCGAGAAAGGCCCAGAGAGTGAGCGTGACCGCGGAGATGACCTGACCGGCCACCGGTGTTTCGTTCACCGGCATGGTGAACGCCGACTGATCGAAGAAGAAGAGCCCGCCGACGCCGACAAGCGCAAGCGGTAGCATCTTGAGCGCGGTCGTGACAACCTGCACTTGGCCGGCAAGCGCGACGCCCGCGACGTTGACACCAATCAGCACCCAGATCGTCGCGATCGCCAGCGCGCCTGCCGCCGCCGGGGCGCGCACCAGACCCGGCACGAACGGATCGAGATAACCGACGAATGCCACGGCGAGGGCCGCCAGCGTGGCGACGATCGAGAGCCAGTAGCCCCACGCGACGAGGAACCCGGCGAGATCGCCGAACGCGGCGCGGGTGTAGGCATATGGTCCTCCGGTCGCGGGCAGGTGACGTGCGAGCCGCGCGAACACCAGCGCCAGCATGATCGAGCCGGCGGCCGAGATCGTCCAGCCGACGAGGCTCAGCCCGCGATACGCCGCCAGCGACGCCGGAAGCAGGAAGACGCCGGAGCCGATCATGCTGCCCATGACGAGCGACACGGCGGCCCAGAAGCCGAGCACGCGCGGTTGCGCGTGCACGCTCATCGCGGCGCCAGTGCGAGCACGCGCAGCGGGCTGCCGCTGCCGCCGGTGATCTTGAGCGGCGCGGCGATCACGATCGCGCCGATGGGCGGAAGCTGGTCGAGATTGCAGAGGCTGGCCAGTCCGAACTTGCCGGCACCGTGCATGATCGTGTGATTCGGAAATGGTGGATCGAACGTGCCGGCCTGGCCCGCGTCGGTGCCAATCGTTTCGACGCCCACGCCGAGGATGTCGCGCTCGATAGGCGAGCAGCTGCGAGGCGCGCGCATCGAATCCGGGACTGTGCGGTCCATCGGCCGCGACGTTGACAAACGCCGCCGGATCCGCGCGGCGGCTCCAGCCGGTTCGCAGCAGCACCCACGCGCCGGCTGGGATTCGGCCGTGCTCGCGCTCCCACGCCTCGATGCGCTCGGGTGTCAGCAGAAAGTCGGATTGCGTCGCAACATCGTTGGTGACGTCGATCACGCCGCCGGTCCGACGAAGCGGTGCGCCGGTATCGTGTCGCACGCGTTTTCCGGCAGGTCCTTGCCGGTAACCCAGTGCACCGGCGCGTCGAAATGCGTGCCGGTGTGCTCGCCGAGCGTCAGCGTGTTCCAGTACCATGCCGGACCGCGCTCGTCGTAGCGCGAGATCTCGGTGATCGTCACGCCCGGCGACGGTGCAAAGATCGGCGGCAGCCCAATCACCGGCGTGGCCGGCCCGAGCGGCTGCGTCAGATCGACCACTCGCACGGCGCCGTTGCTTCAACGCTTCGACCAATTGCAGCAGCAGCGTGCTCATCGACGACTCTGCGCCGCAAGATACGTCTGGAACTCGAACCGATTCTCGAGCAGCGACAGATCGGTCACGAACGCCTTCGGCCCGACCGCTTCCACCTTCGCGACGAGCGTCGTGAGATCGCCGGCGCTGAGCGCCTCGTTGAACGCGGCAGTGAACGTCCTCGAGCGTGCGCGACTGTCGCCGTGCGCGGCACGCCCGCCGCTGCGGCAATCGCCGCGAGTCGCTGCCGGTGGACGTCGCGGTCGGGAACCCGCCGACCGACAGCAGGCTCTCGTTATCGAACACGACGTGCACGAGATTCCTCGGCCGGTAACTGTGCGAGCGTCGTCAGTCCGCCGAGATTCATCAGGATGGAACCGTCGCCGTCGAACACGACCACCTGCAACTCGGGCCGCGCCAGCGCGATGCCGAGTCCCATCGACGATGCCAGCCCCATCGCGTGTTGCAGATAGAAGAAGTTCGGACGATGTCCAAGCGACTGCAGCTCCGCCGCGACCGCGCCCATGATCGTGACGACCACGCGGTCGGCTGAGACGATCGTAAACGGCCTGCAGCGCATCGAGGCGCTGCATCACTCTTCCCACATCAGATCGCGACCGAGCAGCAGCGCGACCGGCTTGTTGGCGGACGAGGCCAGTGTCGTCGCCTTGGCGATGCGGCGCGCGACGTGGTCCGGATGATCGAGATGCGCAAACGGAATCCGCAGCGCGCGCAGCAGGTCCTCCGTCACGCCGCCCCCCTTCGGTCTGCCACGGATCGCGCTCGCCGAATTCGCCGCGATAGCTGATCAGCATCAGCAGCGGGATGCGATACAGCTGCGCGCACGAGACGATGCCGTTGATCGAGGCCAGGAAGCCGTGGTTCTGCATCAGCATCGCCGACTTCATGCCGGCGAGATGCGCGCCCGCCGAGATCCCGACGCCCTCCTCCTCTTTCGCAAGGCGCACCAGCATCATCTCGGGATCGTCGTCGGCAAGGCGAATCAGGTGGACGAGCCACGTTTCCGGCAGCGCTGACACCAGCCGGATGCCGCAGGCCTTGAGCGCGTCGTAGATCAGCTGCGAGTGCAGCGTAGAGACGGGCGACATGCCGGTTATGACTGGCGCAACGCCTCAATCGGATCCACCATCGTCGCGCGCAGCGCCGGGAGCAGGCTCGCGACGAGACCCGCAACGATCAGCACCAGCGCGGCCAGACTGAACGAGGGAAGATCGAATGGACCGATGCCGTAAAGAATCCCGGCCAGCGATCGCGACATGATCACGGCGGCCGCCAGGCCCAGGGCGCCGCCGAGCGCGATGAGCGCGAGACTGCTGCGGACGACCATACCAACGTGCTGCCGCTTCCTGCGCCGAGGGCCATGCGCAGGCCGATCTCGCGCGTCCGCTGCGAGACCGAATAAGAGAGCACGCCGTAGATGCCGAGGGCGGCAAGGAGCAGCGCGGCCAGCGCGAACATAGCAAGAAGCGTCATGCTCAGGCGCGGCAGAAAGATCGCCCGTGCGAGGATCTGCTCCATCGTGCTCAATTGAAAGATCGGCTGCTCCGGATCGACGGCCCAGATCGCGCGTTGAATGGTCCCCGCAAACGAAAGCGGGTCACGTTCCGTGCGCGCGACAACCGCCATACCCGCAGCCGGGCTCTGGCGCATCGGCAGATACACCTGCTTTTTCGGCTCGCTGTCGAGACCTTGATTGTGCACGTCGGCGACGACGCCGACGACTTCACTTTTGCCGTGCGGATTTTGGATGATCTGTCCGAGCGGGCTGCGGTCCGGAAAATAACGCCGCGCCATGATCTGGTTGATCACGCTCGTGCGCGGCCGGTCCTGCGCATCGCCCTCGTCGAGATAACGTCCGGCGATGAGCGCCGATCTTCATCGTCTCGAAGTAATTGGGGGCGACGATGCGCACGTCGGCCAGCGGATCTTCAGTGGCCGGCGGCGGTTGCCCTTCAACCGCAAACGGCAGGGCCATCGCCGTGCCGACGTCGGACATCGGCAGCGCCGAAACGGCTGAAGCGGACGTGACGCCGGGCGACTGGCGCACACGTTCCACGACGGTCTCGAAAAGCGCACCAGATTCTGACGGTCGCGGTACTTCGCTCGCCGGCAGGAGCACCTGTGCGCCGACGACGATTGCTCGACTCGAATCCGGGATCGACCTGCAGCAGCTTCGAGAAACTGCGCGTCATCAGTCCGGCGCCGACGAGCAGCACGAGGGCGAGCGCCACTTCGATCACGACGAGCCCGCCAAGGACATGTCGCGCGTACGGGCTGCTCGTCGTCCCCGCCGATTCCGACAAGTCGCTGCGGAGATCGTTGCGCGACGCGTGCAGCGCCGGGACGATGCCGAAGACCAGGGCCACGGCAATCGAGACCAGCATGGTGAAGAGCAATACCGTGCCGTCGAGTTCGATGCGATCGATGCGCGGCAGACGCGCGCCCGGCAAGCCAACAAGGAGACGGATGCCGCCAATCGCGAAGAGCAAGCCCAGCGCGCCGCCCGCGCAGGACAGAAGAACGCTTTCGGCGAGGATGGGGCGCGCCATGTCCCATCGACTCGCGCCGAGCGCGGCGCGCACGGCGATCTCGCGGCGCCGACTCGAAAGGCGCGCGAGCAGCAGGTTGGCCATGTTGGCGCAGACGATCAGCAGCAGGAAGCCGACCGCGCCCATCAGCACCATGAGCGCCGGACGCGACGCCGCGACGAGCTGCTCGTGCGCGGCGACGACGCGCGCGCTCCATCCGGCGTTGCTGTCGGCGTAGGTAGTGGCGATGCGTCTGGCCAACACCGACAGTTCGTTCTGCGCCTCCGCCATCGTGGCGCCGTCGGCCAGCCGGCCGACGACAGTCAGTGAACGGGCTCGTCGCGACTGTCCGTGCACGTCCTTGAGATCGAAGGTGAGAGGCGCCCAGGCTTCAACCGGCGCGCTCGTCGGAAACTCGAAACCGGGCGGCATCACGCCGATCACCGTTGTCGGCAACGCGTCGATCTTGATCGTGGCACCGATGACCGATGCATGGCCGCCAAGCACGCGCTGCCAGAACCCGTGGCTGATGACGACGACGCGGTTGGCGCCGGGCACGGCTTCTTCGGCAGTGAACGTGCGTCCGAGTACCGGCTGCGCGCGAAGCACCGCGAACAGCTCCGGGCGCGCGAGCACGCCGGGCACGTTGCGCGGGTCGCCGCTCCCCGCGTACGAAAAGTCCACCTGACGATACGCGGCGAGCGACTCGAACGTGCGAAGCTCGCTCTTCCAATCGCCAAACGTCGGCACCGACACGCGTTCCTGATTGCCCTCGCGACTTACTTCCCACAACACGGCAATCTGTTCGGGCGAGGAGTACGGAAGCGGATTGAGCACCACGGCCTTGATGACGCTGAAAATGGCCGTGTTGGCGCCGATCCCCAGCGCAAGCGTGAGCAGGGCGACTCCGGCAAACGTTGGCTGGCGGCGCAGCGTGCGGAATGCGTAGACCAGCGAGGCAACCCAGTCGGACATGGCCCGCCTATGATAGGGCGCGGCACGCGATCAAAGGAGCGAAATTCGATGCAGGTGCGACGAGTGGTGACCGGGCATTCGGCCGCGGGCAAGGCGGTCGTGGCAAGCGACCGGATGATCGACGCCGATCAGGCAGCGCTGTTTCCGGGTTTTTCGGTGAACACGCTGTGGGCCAGCGACGCTTCCGCGGCCGTTCCGGCGACGGACCCCACGCGGCCTCGACCATCGTTCTTTCCGCCAGGCGAAGGCGTCCGTTTCATCCGCTTCACGCTGCCACCTCTGGAGACGCCCCGTCCGCGAGACGAGGACACGCCAGCCGCGCGTGCCGCGATCGATTCGGTGTTTCCCGGGCTGATGGCGACGATGGATCCCGCCATGCCCGGCATGCACCGGTCGGACACGATCGACTTCCTCTATGTCGCCAGCGGGTCGGTCGATCTCAGGCTCGAAGACGGCTACCTGGTCTCACTCACGGCTGGCGACACGGTCGTGCAGACCGGGACCTGGCATCGCTGGGAGAATCGCGGAACGCAGCCGTGTCACATCGTGGCGGTGCTCCTCGCCGCAACGCGCAGCGATTGCACGTAAACACCGGCGCGCGGAACCGTGGCCACGCTACTTGTACGCCACGCCCGCGCTCGCCGGGCCGCCCAGCGGGATCACGTCGAAGGTCTTGAAGCCAACGTCGCGGCACCAGCCGTTGAAATCGGCCGCCGTGAAGTCGGACGCGTCGCCGAACTCAATCAGCATGTTGAGCGACATCATCAGCCCGAAGGCGTTCTCACGCCTTGCGTCGTCGATCAGGTTTTCGATGACGACGAATGCGCCGCCTGGCGGCAACGCGTCGTAAGCGGCACGAATCAGCTGTCGCTTCTTCTCCAGGTTCCAGTCGTGGAGAATCATGCCCATCGTGATCACATCGGCCTTGGGCAGCGGCTCCGCGAAGAAATCGATCGCGCGAGCTGAGACGCGGTCGGAAAGGCCGGCGGCCGCGATTTTCCGCTCGGCGACGCGCGTGGCCTGCGGGAGGTCTCCTGAAATGCAGGTCAGGTGAGGATGCTGCCGCGCGACGGCCATCGACAACTGGCCGGTCGCGCCGCCGACATCGCAGAGCGTGCGATACCGCGAGAAGTCGAACTTCTCGGCGAACGCGCGGAAGTTGCCGGCGGAAATCCCGCTCATCGCGTCCATGAACTGCTCGAGCCGCTCGGGCCTGCTGTACAGCTCGGCGAACATCGACGCACCGGTGTGTTTGATCTCGTTCTGCGGCTTGCCGGTGCGGAGGCCCTCGGTGAGATCGCCCCAGTAGTGGTAGAGGCGCGCATTGGCCATCTCCAGGAATCCGCCCATGAACCCGGGGCTGTTGCGATCGAGGAACTTCGCGGTCTCCGGCGTGTTGCGGTAGCGGGCCTCCGACCCATCACCGTCGCGCTCGAGAAAGCGCAGCGCGACGAGCGTATCGAAGAAATCCGGATTCGCGCGTGGATGCAAGCCAAGCGCGCGCTGCAAATCGGCGCCGGCCATGGCGCCGCTGCCAAGAGTGGTGGAACAGTCCGAGTTCGACGGCCGAGAGCAACGTTTTCGACGGCCAGAAGGCCATGCCGACTTCCATGATGCGTGCGGGGGACAACGTGAGCATTGAGCTGCCTTTCGCAGTGATTCAGGAGAACCTCGTTTAGGCGTCACCGTGCCTTGTCAACCGCGCGGATCCGCCATTGCCAAAGCGCACCCGTCACCGACGTGGGTAGTCGGTGGCCGGTTTGCCGCGCCACCATGACGATCTGACCACGGTGATGCGCCTCATGCGCGACAAAGTAGGTCAAGACATGGCCAACGTCGAGCGACAGGTTGCGCCAGACGTAGGCCCTCGACGGCGGTATCTGGCCGCCCGAAGCAAGGCCCAGTTCGAGCAGATCTTGGATCCCGTTGCCGCTACGTCTCAAGGCTGCGGAAAGCTGTCGCTGCGTCACGCGCCGATGATCGACACGGGTGGGCGCGGCGATACCGCGCTCACGCCCCAACGTCTTGATCCATGCGCATCTCGCGTTGTGCACGTGGGCAGCGATCATGCGAATTGTTCGATGCGATACTCCAGGAACGGGGACGCCCCACACGTCCGCGGGCAAGCTCTGAACAAAGTCGATGGTGACCCGGTTATTGGTCCTCCAGGCGTCCACGATCGTGGTTCGTAAGTCTGGTGGCGTGGGCATTACAGCTTCGTCGATCTAGCGTGGGTTGGGAGCAACGTACCGATCAGCCCGCACATCGAGCTCGCGCATGAACCACAAGATGCAGAGGCTGAGGTGGGCGAGATTATATCGGACCGCTGGTGGTACAGCGCGCCATCGCGCCCTGCCTATGATCCGAAGCTCCGTGCCCCGAACTGCGGCCTGCAGGTACACTCGTGCGAATGACCACACAGCGACGCATCTCTGTTTTGGCTGTCCTCGCGCATCCCGACGACGAGGTCTTTCATGGCGGGGCCCTGCTCGCGCATCTCAGCGACTCCGGCGTGCGGGTCACGCTTGCGTGCGCCACACGTGGTGAAGCCGGCAAGGCGCATCCGTCAGTCGGCGCGGTGTCCGACATGGGCGCGCTGCGCAGTGAGGAGCTTCGGCGTGCCTGCCACGCGCTCGGCATCCCCGAGCCGCGGTTTCTCGGCTTCCACGACTCGGCACGGAAAGAACGTCAGCGCCACGACGATCCGAAGGCGCTTGCCAACGTGGACATGCTGGAAGTCGAACAGGCGATCCGATCGGTGATCGACGAGGTCTTGCCACACGCGATCATCACGTTCGATCCGCATGGCGGCTACTACCATCCCGATCACGTCGCCGTGCATCGCGCGACGACGGCGGCGTTCTTCTCGAGCGGTGTGCTTGGCGCCGACGCACCCGCCCGGCTCTTCTACAGCGCCTTTTCGCAGGAACAGTACCGCGCGCACGCCGAGCGCACGCAGGGATGGGGTGTGACCGACGGTCTCGACGTCAACGTGTTCGCGGTGGCGGCTCCCCTGATTGCGCTGCGCTTCGATGCGCGGCCGTTCATCGATCGGAAGCTGCGCGCCTTTGCGGCGCACCAGTCGGCGTTCGGACTTGCGGCGGAGATGATCGCGGCGCCGCCGGAGCCGCAGGCGACGCGGCTGCGTGGCTTCCTTCCGCTCATCGAGGAGGAGAATTTCGTCGTCGGCGCGACGCGGCTGCCGATCCTCCGCTGGCCGCTCGCCTCGCTTCTCGACGGCATCGCGACAGACGTGGCGCAGCCGTGACCACACCGGAGTCGTCCGGCTGCGGTCGCGGCTGCGCGGAGCGCCTGTCGCTGGCTGGCTGAATCTACTACTACTTGGGCTGAACGATGATTCTCGTCGCCACCTTGGCTTTCGTCTGCGCGTCTTCCTTGAAGTGAACGGTCACCTTGCCCTCTTTGAGAGTCGCGAGGCCCGCCGCATCCTTGGCGCCCTGTATTTCGGTCGCCTCGGTGTAGGCGAACTTCACTTCGGGGCCGGACGCCGGCTTCACGGTAATCATCTTCGCGGCAGAATCGACGCTCACCAGGTCGCCCGAAACCGGCGCGGGATCGCGCTGCTGTGCCGGCGCCTCGCGCTGCGGCGGCGGAGTCTGTGCGAACACCGGCGCGGCAGTGGCAGCCACCAACGCAGCCGATGCGACGAACGCGAGAATAACCCTTTGAGTCTTGATCACGCTTGACCTCCCTTGCTTAATGCGCAGACATGGGCAAGGAGTGTGCCTCCCCACGCTCTAGGGAGCCCCCACGTTTTTCCACGCAGATTTGGGTATCGGGAGCCGCACCGTTCCAGTCCGGCGCCATAAGGCGAGCAATTTCTACGTGTTCCGTCGCCGATCACTCCAGTCCTGGCCCGTTCAGCCCTCATATTTTCTTTCAACACCAGCTAAAAGCTCTTCCCCTGAACCTCAGCCACGTGCTAGCTTAACTATAGGCCTCGTTCGTCTATGCGCACGCGAGCTACTCAACTGCTGTCGCCACTGTGGCTTGCGCTCGTACTCACCCTCAACGTCGCCGCCATTAAAACACCCGATCGCCACACCAGTCCGATGACGCACTTCGAGGTGCAAGCATTGGTGGACGAACTGACCACCGCGCTGGCGCTCAGGGTTGCCGTCACGGTGTCGATCGTCGAGTCAAACCCCCTCCTCGTGTCAGTGGATCCACCCACACGCGCCCGAACGAGTTTCGAGATGTCCTTCGAGGGCGCCTTTCTCGATCAGCTCGACGACGAGGACCTGCGCGCGGTGATTGCGCACGAACTCGGACATGTGTGGATCTTCAGCCATCATCCATATCTGCAGACCGAGCGCGGCGCCAATAATGTGGCCATGCGCGTCGTCAGCCGGGAGAGTCTCGAGAAGGTGTACTCCAAGGTGTGGGCGCACGCCGGCACGAAGGGCGACCTCGCGCGATTTCTCGGCCGCTGAACTATCGTTAGTTGGTCGTCCCTGCCGGCACCCGAGCCTTCTCGAGCCAATTCAGGATTACTGTGAAGCTGTCGAGTGCATCCGTCGGCTTCCCGTCCTCGGCGGATCCTTGATCATGAGGAACCGCTGGCCATCAGCCGACACGTCGTATCCACGCAAGTCGAGGCCGAGCAGCGTCGATCCGGCGCAACGATTTCATACGACCTTAGCCGGGTCCCTGCGGTGAGAGGCAACGGCAAATCCGCGCGGATGAGAGCCTTCACGCCTGCCCACGCGCGCGTTCAGCGGGGCAGCGCCAGACCGAGGAAGGCAAGCTGCGCGGCTGCGTGATCGACGCGCGTCGAGAACGGCAGACCGTTGTTCGTCGCGTGACCGCCCTTTTCGAAATACCGCAGGATGATCGGGCGGCCGGACGTCGTCGCCGCCTGCAGCGACGCGGTGAACTTTCGCGCCGCCAGCGGCGGCACCCGCGTATCGAGATCACCCGACCAGATCATCATCGCCGGATATCGTGCCGGCCGGATGTTCTGCAGCGGCGAGTAGCGCCGAATCGCCGCGAACTGTTCCGGGATGGCGGCATCGCCGTACTCCAGCAGCGCCGGCATGTTGTTGGTTTTCGTGTGCTGGTTGAAGCGCAGGATGTCGACGTCGGGATAGCCGCACAAGACCGCGCCAAAGAGGTCCGGTCGCTGCGTGACCGCCGCCCCGACGAGAAGACCGCCATTGCTCGTGCCCATGATGGCGAGACGCGCGGGCTGCGTGATGCCGGTCGCGACGAGCGCCTCACCGGCGGCGATGAAGTCGTCGAACACGTGCTGCTTGTTCGTGAGCATCCCGCCGCGGTGCCACATCTCGCCAAACTCGCTGCCGCCGCGAAGAACGGCCTGCGCATAGACGCCGCCCGACTCGAGCCAGGCGGCGGCGATCGCGCTGAAACGTGGTTTCTGCGGCGCGACGAAGCCGCCGTAGCCGAACAGCAGGACGCGGTTACTGCCGTCGCGCGGCCGATCCTTCCTGCCCACGACGAAGACCGGCACGCGCGTCCCGTCCTTCGACGTCGCATCGATCCGTTCAACGGCGTAGCCGCTTCCGTCCCACGAAATCGTCGCCGCTTGATCGATCGTTCGCGCGCCGGTCGCAAGGTCGAGGCGATACGTCGTTTCCGGAGAGATAAAAGACTCGAGTGCGAGGATCGCCGCGTTGTCGCCCTCGGCGCGGATCGACGCGGTGGTGAAATCCGCCCCGTCGATCTCGGCCGCGCCTGGCGTCGCAGCTTCAGTCGCTTTCTCCATCGCCGCAGCTTCGAAACTGACAATCCTGTTGCTGGCGTCGCGCAAGTAGGTGGCGTAGACGCGCTGGCCGATCAGCGCGAAGTCTTCGAGCACGTCCGATCGCGCGGGAAGGACGGTGCGCCAGCGCGCGCGATCGGCAGGCGCCGCCAGATCGACGGCGACGACACGCCCCATCGGCGCGTCGAAATCGGTCCGCATCCACACCGACTGCTTGACGAACCGGGGATAGAAGTGCGCGTCCACGTCCTTCACGATCGCGAGCGGCGGTGCGCTCGAGGCCGCGTCCTTGATCCAGACTTCGGAACGCGCCCAGCCGTGCTGCACGGTGAAGAGAAACCTGCTGCCGTCGTCGTTTTGGGTCATCGAGACGAACGATGTGGGACCGTAGCCGTCTCCGAAGAGCACCTCGTCGCTCTCGATCGGCTGTCCCCAGGCGTGGAACCGCACCCGCGCGCCGCTTTCGCGCGACCGGCGCACGTAGAAGAAGCCTACGTCGTCTTTGCGCAGCGAGACGCTGTCGTAGAGCGCCGCGGAAAAACGCTCGACATCCGTCATCGATTTGAGATCGCGGACGACGAGCGCGCGCTCGTCCTGGCCGCCGTCGCGCACGCCGTAGATCATGCGTGAGCCGTCGGGCGTGACCGCGAGGACGTCCAGCGCGGTTGTCAGGCCCGCACTCAGTCGGGTGGGATCGACGACCATCTCGTAACGACCGGCGGGATCGATCGGCTCGCCGCGCGTCGGAGGTGGCGGCCGCCGATAGATCGCGGCCTGCTCCTCGCCTGGCCGCCGCAGCGTGAAGTACTCGAAGGAGCCACCTCGCTGCGCACGGCCGATGTCCGGTCGATCCATGAGCCGCCGAAGCCTGTTTCTGAGGGCCGCGCCTTCGCTGCTCCGCCCGAGCACGGCGTCGGCATACGCATTCTGCGCCGCGAGCCACTGTCGCACTTCCGGAGCGTTCTGCTCTTCGAGCCAGCGATACGGATCGACGAATTCGACGCCATTGATGCGATCGGTCACCGGGCGCACGGCAGTGAGCGGCGGGGGCGGGTTGTCAGCGGCGCGAAGGACGGCGGCCGAAATGATCAGCAGGACGAGCGCACGCAGCTTCATTGGGGAGACTCCGAACAACCGCAGGCCGCGGACAACGCGCCCGTCCGACAGCGTCAGTCGAGATCGAACCCGCGCAGCGGCTTCGTCACCGGCTCCTGTTTCGCCTTCTGCAGCGCCTCTTCGAAACGCTTGGAAAGCGCGTCGCCGCGCGACTTCTCATCCTGCACCGACTGCTGGAAGAGCGCTTCGCGCTTCGCGGCCTGTTCGGCAACGATGCGCTCCGCCTCGCTCAACTCGGGCCGATCGGGATTCGGCGGATCGTGATGCTCGACGATGCGGCCAAGATTGAGGTCGATCACGAGCACGGCGCCGCAACACGGACAGGTGAGTTCACGTTCGCTCTTGAGCTTGGCCATGCAACGACAGGGTACACTGATCGACGACAAATGTCGTCAGGGAGCGTCCACAGCCTTCGAATAGTCACCTACAACATCCACAAGTGCCGCGGCCTCGACGGACGCACGAGGCCGGAACGTATCGCGGCGGTCCTTGCCGGAATCGACGCCGACATCGTCGCGCTGCAGGAAGTAGTCGGCGCGAGCCCGGTCAACGCTGGACAGGCGCAGCAGATCGGGGCCGCGCTCGGCATGGGCTGGGTGATGGCGCCCACGCGCCACATCCGCAACTCGCTCTACGGCAACGTCGTACTCAGCCGCTTCCCCGTCAAGCATCATCAGCAGCACGACTTGAGCTGGAAGACGTGCGAGCCGCGCTTGGCGCAGCGCGCCGATCTGGACGTCGACGGCGCCAACGTTCTGCACTTCTACAACGTGCATCTCGGGACCGCGCTGCTCGAACGCCGCGACCAGGCGCGCCGCCTCGCGTCGATCGTTCACGACCGTCGCGTCACCGGACCCAAGATCGTGCTCGGCGACTTCAACGAGTGGGCGCGCGGGCTGGCTACCGACGTGCTCGCCGAGAAGCTGCACAGCATCGATCTGCGGCACCATCTTCGCCGCAAGCGCACCTATCCCGGCTTCTTCCCGCTGGTCCACCTGGATCACATCTATTACGAGGGCACGCGCGTCGAGATCGACAAGGTGTGGCTGCCCAAGGATCGGATGACGATGATGGCGTCCGATCACCTGCCGCTGGTGGCCGATCTCAAGCTTCGCTTCTGACGGCCGCGGACCCGAAGGCCCGCGCCAAAGGGAGACCGGTTGCACGGCAAACGTAGCGCCGACGATCCCCAATGAAAACATGCGTAGCAGACCTTCAGGTCCGCGATTTTGCGCCGGCGACCCCTGTCGCGCGGAAATGCTTGACCACGTTGATACCACAGTGATATCACTTCGGTATCAGAAGGAGGGCCCCTCACATGCCATCGGTCCGCGAGCGCGAATCCAACGGTCTGCCGGGCATTCCCATGGTTTTACTGTGGTTGATCGTCTCCGCCGGCCTCGTCCTGGCGCTGGTCGCCAGCATCCGGGCCGACCGCAACGTGATCGGCATCGCGGCCACCACCATCGCCTTGTCGGTGGACGCGTTTCTGGTCTTCGGGTTCTTCCTCGTCAACCCGAACGAGGGCAAGGTGCTGCAGCTGTTTGGCGAATACGTCGGCACCGCCAAGCAGCAGGGGCTGCGCTGGGCCAATCCGTTCTATAGCAAGAAGGCCGTGTCGCTCCGCGTCCGCAACTTCGAGAGCTCGCGCCTCAAGGTCAACGACAACGAAGGCAATCCGATCGAGATCGCCGCGGTCGTGGTGTGGAAGGTCGTCGAAACCGCCGAGGCCGTGTTCGAGGTCGACGACTTCGAGAACTACGTGCACGTGCAGAGCGAAGCGGCGCTCCGCAATCTTGCGACGAGCTATCCGTACGACGCGCACGACGACGCGCACATCTCCCTGCGCGGGCATACGGCAGCCGTGGCCGATCATCTCAAGCGCGAGATTCAGGAGCGCCTGTCCAAGGCCGGCGTCGAGGTGATCGAGGCGCGCATCAGCCATCTGGCGTACGCGCCAGAGATCGCCGCCGCCATGCTGCAGCGGCAGCAGGCCGGCGCCATCATCGCCGCCCGCCAGCGCATCGTCGAAGGCGCCGTCGGCATGGTCGAAATGGCGCTCGGCATGCTGGCGCACAAGTCGATCATCGAGCTCGACGAAGAGCGCAAGGCGCAGATGGTGAGCAATCTGCTGGTGGTGCTGTGCGGCGAGCGAGGTGCCACGCCGGTCATCAACGCCGGCACGATCTATCAGTAAGCCATGTCGGAGCGGAAGGCCTTCCTCCTCCGGACCGATCCCAACCTGCTCGAAGCGGTGCAGCGCTGGGCGGACGACGACCTGCGGAGCCTCAACGCGCAGATCGAGTTCCTCCTGCGCCGCGCCCTTCGAGAGGCGGGGCGGGTCAAGGAGGGAAGGCCGCCGGGCAAGCCGCCGAAGTGAGCGGCGCCCCCGCGCCGATCTACACCAGCAAGCCATCCAATCGTCCGGTCCTGCCCGTCGAGCCGCACAGGCGACCGCCCGGTTTTGCTCGCCGAACCAAGCGGCCGCCGGCGCGTCTACGTTAAAGAGCGCGGGACGGTTGAATTTCGCCTTTCTTTCGCGTTACGATGTCGGGCTTCCAACACACACACACGAGGGACAACACGAGCTGTGGCTGATTCGAAGGACCTGTCCGCATTGCGGATCGAGCGCGCGCCGCTGACCGTCAAGCGACGCGCCTGGTTGAAGTGGGTGGTTCTGCTGGTCATCTTCGCGTCGGCGGGGGTCGGCGGCTACGCGTGGCTCAATCGCGAGCGGCCGGTCGAGGTCGAGGTGGTTTCGGTGACCGAGCGAGCGGCGGGCGCGCAGGCGTCCGTGCTCAACGCGTCCGGCTACGTCACCGCGCGCCGACGCGCGACCGTGTCATCCAAGGTGACGGGGAAAGTCATCGAAGTCAACGTCGAGGAAGGGATGCAGGTCCGTCAGGGCCAGGTGCTCGCCCGCCTCGACGACTCGACGGTCCGTGCGTCACTGGCGCTGTCTCGCGCACAGCTCGAAGCATCGCGCCGTGCGATTCCGGAAACCGAAGTCCGGCTCGACGAAGCGCGCATCAATCTGCGGCGACAGGAGCAGCTGCGCAAGGACGGGTTGAACACGCCGGCCAACATCGACCAGGCCGAGGCCGAGGTCAACTCGCTCATCGCGCGTCTCAGCTCGCTCCGCGAGCAGGTCAACGTCGCGGAGAGCCAGGTCGCGCTGCAGCAGACCGCGCTCGACGACATGGTCATCCGCGCGCCGTTCAGCGGCGTGGCGATCTCGAAGGACGCGCAGGCCGGCGAGATGGTGTCGCCAGTGTCGGCGGGCGGCGGCTTCACGCGCACCGGCATCTGCACGATCGTGGACATGCGGTCGCTCGAGATCGAGGTGGACGTCAACGAGAGCTACATCAATCGCGTCACGCCGGGACAGCCGGTCAGCGCGACCCTCGATGCCTATCCCGACTGGCAGATTCCCGGCAAAGTGATCACACCGGTGCCGACCGCCGATCGACAGAAGGCCACCGTGCTGGTGCGGATCGCGTTCGACCAGCTGGACCCGCGCATCCTGCCCGACATGGGCATCAAGGTCACCTTTCTTCGCGAGGCGGAAACGACGCCCGCGGCGACGGCGCAGCCGGTCACGCTGGTTCCCAAGGCGGCGCTGCGCGAGGAGAACGGCGCGCGCTACGCGTTCGTCGTGCGAGCGAACACCGTGGAGCGCCGCGCGGTGCAAACCGGCGGGACCGATGGCGATCGGCTCGAGGTGATCGCCGGGCTCAAGGGCGGCGACCGTGTGGTGGTCGCGCCGCCGCCGGAATTGACCGAAGGCACGACGATTGTCATCAAGTAGGAGCCGACCGTTCATGGAAACACTCGTCAAGGTCCGAGACGTGCACAAATACTTCACGCGTGGCAGCGAGCGCATCGAAGTACTCAAAGGGGTCGACCTCGAGATTGCGAAGGGAGAGTTTCTCGCCCTGATGGGCCCATCGGGCTCCGGCAAGACAACGCTGCTCAATCTGATGGGCGGGCTCGATCAGCCGTCGGCCGGAACCGTCGAGATTGGCGGGACCAACATCGCCGGACTGTCGGGCGGTCAGTTGTCGCGCTGGCGCTCGCATCACATCGGCTTCGTGTTCCAGCTTTATAACCTTCTGCCGGTGCTCACCGCCGAGCGCAATGTCGATCTGCCGCTGCTGCTCACGAATCTTTCCAAGGCCGAACGCAGGAAGCGCGTCGAGATCGCGCTGCGCGTCGTCGGCCTCGACGATCGCGCCAAGCACTACCCGCGGCAGCTCTCGGGCGGCCAGGAACAGCGCGTAGGCATCGCGCGGGCCATCGTCACCGACCCGACGCTGCTGCTGTGCGACGAGCCCACGGGCGATCTCGATCGAAAGTCGGGAGACGAAATCCTCGATCTGCTGCAGGCGCTCAACCGCCAGCACGGCAAGACGATCGTCATGGTCACCCACGACCCGCACGCGGCCGAGCGTGCCAATCGCGTCCTACATCTGGAAAAGGGCCTGCTGCTCGAAGGAGTGCACGCATGAAATTCTTCCCTCTGCTCTGGAGCAGCCTGTGGCGGAAGAAGGTGCGCACCATCTTCACGCTGCTCTCGATCTTCGTGGCGTTCCTGCTGTTCGGCCTGCTGATGACGATTCGCCAGGCGTTCAGTTTTGGCGTCGACATCGCGGGACTCGACCGGCTGATCCTGATTCACAAGGTCAGCCTGATCATGCCGCTGCCGATCTCGTATCTCGATCGACTCAACGCGACGGAAGGCGTCAAGCTCGCGACGCATCAGAGCTGGTTCGGCGGCGTGTATCAGGACCCGTCCAACTTCTTTGCGCAGATCGTCGTCGATCCCGATCCGTTCCTCGCGATGTACCCCGAGTTCAAGCTGCCACCCGACCAGTTTGCCGCCTGGAAGGCCGATCGCCAGGGCGCGATCGTCGGCGTCGATCTGGCGAGGCGCTTCGACTGGAAGATCGGCGATCGCATCCCGATCCAGGGCACGATCTGGCAGCCGAAGTCGGGCCAGGTCTGGGAGTTCAACATCGCGGGGATCTACGACGGCGACGCCGGCGTCGACAAGACGCAGCTCTTCTTCCGCTACGACTATCTCAACGAGAACCGGGCGCAGGGCGACGGCCTCGTCGGCTGGTATGTCGTGAGGATCGCCGACGCCGCGCAGGCGCAGCAGATGGGGGCGAAGTTCGACGCGATGTTCGCCAACTCGTCGGCGGAAACCAAGACCACCACCGAGAAGGGCTTCGTCGAGGGCTTCGCCAAGCAGATCGGCGACATCGGCGCGATCATGATCGCGATTCTCGTGGCCGTGCTCTTCACGATGATGCTGGTCGCCGCCAACACGATGGCGCAGTCCGTCCGTGAGCGCACGAGCGAGGTCGGCGTGCTCAAGACGCTCGGATTCTCGAACGGTTCGATCCTGTGGCTGGTGCTCGCCGAGTCGCTCCTGATCACGCTCATTGGCGGCGGTCTCGGGCTCGGTCTCGCCTGGCTCTTCGTGCAGCAGGGCGATCCCACCGGCGGCATGCTGCCGATCTTCATCCTGCCGTCTCGCGATGTCGTCGCCGGCGGAGTCCTGATCGTCGTGCTCGGCGTCCTGGCCGGATTGCTGCCGGCGATCACCGCGATGAACCTCAAGATCACCGACGCGCTGAGGAGAACCTAGTGTTCAACTGGATTGGTCAGACGATCGCGGTTACCGCGCTCAACCTTCGCACTATCCCGCAGCGTCTCGGCTCGTCGGGCGTGGCCATCGTCGGCATCGCCGGCGTGGTCGTCGTGCTCGTCTCCGTGCTCTCGATCGCGCAGGGCTTCACCGCGGCGATGCAGGGGTCGGGCTCGCCGCTGCGCGCCCTCGTGATGCGCAGCGGCGCCGACAGCGAGATGACGAGCGGGCTCGGCGGACGCGAGGTGGACGTGATCAAGCAGGCGCCCGGCCTGCGGCGCGACGAACAAACCGCGCTCGCGTCGTCCGAGCTCTATGTGATCATCGACATCCCGAAGAGGTCGACCAACACGGCGGCCAACGTGCCGATGCGCGGCGTCGATCGCACCGTCCTCCAGGTGCGCGACGAAACGTCGATCGTGCAGGGCCGGATGTTCGAGTTCGGCACCAACGAAGTGATCGTCGGCCGCGGCGCCGCCGGCCAGTTCGCCGGCCTCACTGTGGGCAGTGAGATCCACTCCGGCCAGAACACCTGGCGGGTCGTCGGCATGTTCGAAGCCAACGGCGGCGTGAGCGAGACCGAGATCTGGTGCGACGCGCGCGTGCTGCAGGGCGCGTATCGCCGCGGCAACACGTTTCAGATCGTGCTCGCGCGGCTCGACTCGTCCGACTCGTTCACGGCGTTTCGCGACTGGCTCACCGCCAACCCGCAGGTCAACGTGCAGGTGCGGCGCGAAACCGAGTACTACGCGCAGCAGTCGCGCGCGCTCAGCACGCTGATTCGGAGCGTCGGCTTCGGCATCGCCGCGCTGATGGGCATCGGCGCGGTCTTCGGCGCGATCCTCACGATGTACACCGCCGTGTCCACGCGCGCCCGCGAAATTGCGACGCTGCGGGCGCTCGGCTTCAACACCACCTCCGTCGTCGTCTCAGTGCTCACCGAGTCGCTCGCGCTGGCGGCCATCGGCGGCGCCATCGGCGGCATGGCCGCATACCTCGCGTTCAACGGGTACCAGACCTCGACGATGAATTTCTCGACGTTCAGCCAGGTGGCGTTCGCGTTCCAGGTGACGCCGCAACTGCTTGGAATGGGTCTCTTCTACGCGCTGGTGATGGGCCTGATCGGCGGACTGTTTCCCGCGCTCAAAGCGGCGCGGCTGCCCATACCGCAAGCCTTACGGGAATTGTAGATGTGACCGATGTGGCGATGTAGCGATGTGACGATGTAGCAAACATCACCACATCGCAACATCATCACATCGCTATATGTCTAGCCTTCTTCCTCGAACTCCCCGTCGACGAACGGTCCGAGCCGAGTTGACGGCCGCAGCGCTTCGCGGTGGTCGAAGAGCGGGAGATCCCTGACATGCTGCGGGTTGACACACCCTGGCGACGCCTGATCGACGATCACGGTCACCGGGCTGCCGGACGTGCCCTCGCGAAATGCGAGACGGCAGCCGCAGGCGAGACGAGCGTGGGCGAAACCCTTCAACATTGCGATGAGCGGATCATACTACGAAGTCGCGAGCAGCGCCTGAATCTCCTTCTCGAACACCGCCTTCGGGGCGATGCCGAGATGCCGCTTGCAGACCTTGCCGTCCTTGCTGATCAGGAACGACGCGGGAATGCCCCAGATCGGACCGTACGCATCCTGCACGTCTTCGCGTCCTTCGCCGAGGAGAATCGGATAGTTCATCTTGTACTCCTGGGCGAAGGCGCGCGCCTTGGGCGCGTCGTCGTCCACGGAGTAGCCGATGATTGAGAGCTGATCGCGATATTTGGTCTGCAGCTCCACGAAGCCCGGAATCTCCGCTTTGCACGGCCCGCACCATGTGGCCCAGAAATTCAGCAGCACCACCTTGCCCTTGAATGACGAGAGCGCGACCTCCTTGCCTTCGAGATCCTTCAGCGTGAAATTGAAGTTCGCGTTCTTGGCGTTGGCCATGCACGCGGCGCCGTCCTGCTCGGCTTCGTCGGCGTCGTGCGACGCCACCGGCTCCATCGGCACGAAAGCCGACGGCTCGGCCTCGACGGAGTGCTGCCACACGAACGGCACGCTGAGCGCGACGAGCGCGATGAGGGTGGCGGCCATGGCGGCGAGGCGCAGCTTGGTGCTCGGCTGGTCCATCCCGTTATTTTAACCCCTCAATCCACCGAGTTGCCGCGTCTTGTCTCCGCGATTCGACCGCCCGGGCAGGGCGGCGGTCTTCGCGCCGTTCTTGCGCCCTGGGCTGTTCTTCCCGTGGGCTCCGGGCAGAAGGTGGTCGCGGCCGCAGACCTCGAACCGCTCAGCGTCCACAAAGGATGGCAAGAGGCCACAATCAGGCGACACTGCGCGCCGGCGCCCCACATGGCCTCGGCTCGGAGGAATGCGAACCGCGGCCGCGAACCGCCGGACAACCGGCGCGGTGGCGGCGGTACGCCGCCCGGCGGACCCGGGGCGCCCCCTCGCCGACGTCCCTGCCGGAGGACAGATCCACCGGGACCAAAACTTGCTGCCCGGCGTTCGTCGATTCGCGGTTTTCACTATAAGATCGCCGACAGCCTGCTAGGAGTAAGGCCCCATGCCCATTAGTTTGCGTGGCCGATCAACGGATTCCCCAGTTCCATCGCCGCATTGGGGCTCCTTCCGCCATCTGCCAGTGATCGCAGTTGTTGCCGCGGCGTTCGTCATCGGCGCCGCAGACGCCGGAGCGCAGACCGGTTTCGCTCCCTATTACGGGAAGAACCAGATCAAGTACGACAACTTCGACTGGCAGATCTACACTACCGATCACTTCGAGATCTTCTATTACACCGACATCGAGCCGCATCTCGAGCGCGTGGCCGGCTACGCCGAGAGCGCATATCAGCACGTCAGCTCCGAGCTGAAGCACGATCTCGCCTTCAAGGTGCCGCTGATCCTCTTCTCGACGAGCAGCGAGTTCTTCCAGCAGAACGTCCTGCCCGGCGCCGCGCAGGAAGGGGTCGGCGCGTTCGCCGAGCCGAGCCGCAATCGCATCCTGATGCCGATGGACGAGCCGTCGGATCTTCTGTACCGGCTCACCGTCCACGAGCTCACACATGTCTTCCAGTTCGACATCATCCCGACCTCGCTCATCCGGTCAAACATGCCGCTGTGGGTCATGGAGGGCATGTCCGACTACATGACTGGCATCTGGCGGCCGATCGATCTGATGACGGTGCGCGACGCGGCTGTCGCCGACATCGTCCCGAAGATGACGGACCTGCAGGACTACGGCAATTTCGGCAACATGCGCATGATCTACAACCTCGGCCACGCCGCGTTCGAGTTCATCGAGTCGCGCTGGGGCAAAGAGGGTGTGCGCCAGTTCGTGTTCGCTTTGCGCAAGACCGTGATCGGCGGTGGCGACAACGCCTTCGAAGAGGCGTTCGACATGGAAGCCGACGAATGGGATCAGCAGTTCGATCGCTACCTGAAAGAGCGCTTCAAGCCGTTCCGCGACAAGGAGCGGCCGGCCGACTATGGCCGCGATCTCGCGCCGAACCCGCAGAAGTCGCGCTACAGCAACGTGCTGTCGATCGAGCCGTCGCCCTCCGGCGATCTCGTCGCCGCGATGACCGGTAACCGGAAGGATCGCGAGCTCGACATCGTGCTGATCTCCACCAAGGACGGTCAGATCATCCGTAATCTCACCAACGGCTTCGATCAGGACAAGGGCTTCGAGTACATCCCGACGCCGGGCATGCGCTTCAACATGGTGCCGTGGATGTCGTGGTCGCCGCAGGGCGATCGCCTCGCCTACTTCGTGCGCACCGAGAAAGATCGTTCGCTGATGTTGCAGAACGTGCTCTCCCGCAAGATCGACGTTCGCATCCCGATGGACAGCGTCGACGCGCCGGAGTCGCCGGACTTCTCGCCCGACGGCAAGCTCGTCGCGTTCTCGGCCGCGCGCGGCGTCATTGCCGACATCTACACCGTCAACGTGGACACGAAGGAAATGGTCAACCTCACCAAGGACGATTTTGCCGACTACGCGCCGACCTGGGCGCCGGACGGCAAGTCGCTGGTGTATCTCAAGCGGGTCAGCGGCAACGAGAAGCTGTTCCGGCTCGACCTCGCCAGCGGCAAGAGCACGCAGCTCACCTTCGGCACGCACGACGATAGCGGTGCACAGTTCATCGACGCCGACACGCTCGTGTTCACGTCCACGGCCACCGACCCGGCCAAGCCGATCGATCCCGACGTGGCGAAGAACGGCAACATCCACAATATCTGGACGCTCAACTTGAAGAACGGCGAGCTCCAGCAGTACACCGATGCCCTCGCCGGCAACTACTCGCCGGTGGTGCTGCGCGAAGGCACGGGTGTGACGCGCGTGGCGTTCGTCACCTACTACAAGGGCGAGTACGGCATGCACGTGCTCGAGCGCAGGGAACCGCTGAACCGCGCGGAAACCGCCGACTTCGGCGCACCCGGCCCGGTGATCGACTTCCAGGCGCCGATGACGCACACGCTGGTCGCCGCCAACAAGAAGAAGAAGGGCAAGTTCGAAAAGCTGTTCCTCGACGGCCGGCCACCCGTCGCCCTCGGCGTCACCAGCGGCGGCGACTTCTTTGGCGGCACGCAGATCTCGTTCACCGACGTGCTCGGCGATCAGCAGTTCAGCATGTTTGCGTCTTCCGTGTCGCAGTACCGCACGCTGTCTTTCAACTATCTGAATCTCGACAGCCGCTTCCAGTGGGCCGTGCAGGGCTACTCCCAGACGCAGTTCTTCTACGGGCAACTGGAGAACGTCTTCTACGATCCGGCGTTCAGCAACCTCTTCCTCGACCGCGACCTCGCCGTGGCGACGCGGACGGTTCGCGGCGGCACCGCGTTCGGGATTTACCCGTTCAACCGGTACCGTCGCATCGAGGTCTACGGCGGCTACACCAACTACGAAGAGCAGTTCGACGATCCGGTGATCGAAGCGTACTCGCAGCAGTATCAGGAGGATCAGTTCGGCCGTCAGCTGTTCAACAACGGCTCGATGATCCCGCTGGGCGTCGCGTTCACTCAGGAAACGACGATCTTCCGTGAGTTCGGACCGCTGGCCGGCAGCACCATGCGCCTCGGTTACGAGTATGCGCCGGGCGTCGGCTCCTTCCTGTCTCGGCAGACGGTCGACGTCGATGCGCGCAAGTACTTCCGCCTCGGCGGCAGCGGCCTGCTGGCGTTGCGCGGACGCGGGTTCCATAGCTGGGGCGACAACCCCGACTTCCTTTACTTCGGCGGCAACTCCGAGTTGCGCGGCTACGACTACCTGTCCTTCGTCGGTCAGGACGCGTTCTTCCTGAACGCCGAACTCCGCTTCCCGCTGATCGAAGCGATGGCGACGCCGATTGGCATCCTCGGCGGCATCCGCGGCACGTTGTTCGCCAATATCGGCGGCGCGGGCTGGGAAGGGCAAGGATTCAAGTTCTGGGACAACAACACGACGATCGAGCGGCCGATCGTCGACTATGGCCCTCCCGCCAACGCGCAGTCGGGGCCTGTACCCATTTTCGGCAATCCGATTCTCGTCGAAGGGCTGCGGCTGGTGGATGGGCGTGGCTCGTACGGCGTCAGCCTCCAGACCTTCGCGCTCGGTTTCCCCGTGCACTTCGACTGGTCGTGGCGAACGCTGCTCAACAGGAACTGGGAAGACGTGGTCTACGCACAGTGGGGCGGCAGCGACGAATTCCGCAAGGTCAAGTTCTCAGTGTGGATTGGGTACGACTTCTAGGACGTCCGGACGTAGGGACGTAAGCGTCGTGTAGCGCGGACCTTCAGGTCCGCGAAACACCAAAGGCGCGGCTCACTGGGTCGCGCCTTTCGTTTTTCTCGCCAACCGTTCGGCCCTTCTCGCGTGCGCCTCGCGGCAGCGCGCTTCGTCTTCCGGCGTCTCGACCAGGAGCGGCGGCACCGGCTGCGGCTTCCCTTCTGCGTCGATGGCGACGAAGGTCACGTAGGCGCGGCTGGTGAGCCGGCGCGTGCCCGTCGGGATCTCCTCGGAGAACACCTCTACTTCGACCTCGAGCGACGTCCGGAACGTGCACGTCACGCGCGACTTGAGGACAATCATGTCTCCGACTTTGATCGGATGCAGAAACTCGAGGCCATCGACCCCCGCCGTGAGCGCGAGCGTGTTGGTGTGGCGATGACAGGCGATCGCGCCGGTGATGTCGATCAGGTGCATCACCGTGCCGCCGAGAATGAAGCCGAGCGGATTGGAATCGTTTGGAAGGACGACCTGGACGGTTTCAGTGGCGGAGTGCTGCCACGGCTTCGCTGGAGGGGACACGACGGACGAAGTTACCAGTTGCCAGTCCCCAGTTCAAAGTCTCATTTGAAACAACTGGAAACTGCCAACCGTGCCGTATTTCGTTCTGTTCTTCGTCCCTCAGTTCCCCATCCGCGTCAGCCTCAGCTCGCTCCTTTCGAGATCCATCGCCACGCGAAACGGGCTGAGGAACTTGTGCCCGACGATCCCGCCCACCTCGAAGCCGAGGAGCACGCTCGGCGCGCGCAGGTTGAGGACGACCACCGAGAAGTTCTTGTACGCAGATGTCGCTGAAGTTGAGATTGACGCCTGGCAGCAGGAACGCGTCACGATCCCAGCCGGACGTGCCGTACACCTTGAGCGCGATCTTTCTCGACGGCTGCGCCGCCAGCGCCTGCGCCGTCGCCGTGCTGATCGAGATCACCTCGCCGCCGGTGTCCACGACGAAGTAGGTCGAGCGCGTGCCGTTGATCAATCCGCGCACCAGCGCGAGGCGGTGGTGACGCAGGCCGAGGCTGATGTCGTGCGGCTCCTCCGGCAGCTTCTCGCCGATCGTCAGCTTCTTGGATGCGTAGTCGATCGTCATCGACAAGCCGAGCGCCAGCGGTGAGAAGCTCTCGGTCTCGCGCTTCGGAATGCCGCGCAGTGCCGGCGCCTTGATCAGCACCGGGACGTTCTTCAGCTTCAACGTTCCCACCTCGAAGCTGTCCATGCGCCCGAGCTGCAAGTCCGCGCAGGCCCACTTCCCCCACGCCCGCGCTCAACGTATAGGTGATCGGACGCACCGCTGCCGCCGATGCCGTCTGTCGGGAGAGCGTGGTCTGCTCGGAGCCTGGTATCGAGCACGAAGTCGACCACGCGGCCGCCGTTGACGCGCGCCTTGACGATCACCTTGTCGTCCACGAGCCGGAAGTCCACCGTGTGGAGGCGGCCGACCGACTCCTCGTCCATCGAGATCGGCTGGTTCTCGCCAAACGACTTGAGAAACCGGACCTGGGAGCGTGACCACGCGGCCTTGTCGCTGAAGTCTTTGTTGGGCAGCAGGTTGATGTAGTTGGTGTAGGCGGCCGCAGCTTGCTCGTAACGGCGCATCCGCTCGTAGATGGCGCCGACCGTGTGATGCAGCTCGGGATCGCGCGGCGCCAGCTTGAGCGCGGCCTGCGCCTCGTTGAGCGCCTCATCGAGCTTCGACTGCGAGGCCAGCGCGCGGGCAATGCCGTGCCGGCCGCGCGACGAATCCGGTTCGAGCGAGAGCGCATCGCGCCACATCGCTTCCGCTTCGTCGAACTGACCGGCGGCCCAGAGCGCGTCGGCGTAGGAAGTGAGCGCGGCGGGGTTGCTCGGCGCCAGCGCGCGGAGATCCGCGGCGTCGCGTTGCGCCTCGACGAACTGACCGGTGCGGAGCTCCGACGTGACCAGGCCGATGCGCGCGCGCAGCTGCAGCGCCGAATCGTTGGTGTCGTCGAGCGCGTTGCGATACGCGGTTGCCGCTTCGCGGTATCGGGTTTCGTCGAATAGAAGATTGGCGAGCTGGAGCTGCAGTTCGGCGTCGCCCGAGTCGTTCGCGAGCGGCCCCGCTACCAGACCTGCACCCAATGCGCAAATGACGACCACGCGCCGGAAGATCACCATCGTCGACCTCGCATGAAAGGGCGAGGGGCGCGGCCCGCCGCAAGAAAACCCAGCGTGAAGGCGTCCAACGGTCTCGAAGCGGCTTTCGGGGTACCGCCCGGGGCTGCTGCCGCCACAAAGCGGCAACCCGAATAAATTGAGGGATTGGAACGGTTTCCCCCGACCTCCAGACTTCCGAATTGGCCCCTTATATCACTTCTGGTAGTGCTTTGCGTTGATCTCGATGTAGTTCTTCCACTTTTCCGGCACCTCGTCGAGCGCGAAGATCGCCTCGACCGGGCACGCCGGCACGCAAGCGCCGCAATCGATGCACTCGTCAGGATGGATATACAGCTGGGTCGCCGACTCGAAATCCGGTTCGTCCTTGCGCGGATGGATGCAGTCCACCGGGCAGACATCGACGCAGGCCGAGTCCTTCGTCCCGATGCACGGTTCCGTAATGATGTAAGCCAATCGCTCCTCCTTATGAAGCCGTCAAGATGTCGTGGGGCGGCAGGTGTCCCAGGCGCATGGAGATGCGCCGCGCCAGATCCCACGCGCCTTTATGGTGCTCGCTGAGAATCGGCCGGTCGTCCGGACCATGTCCGAAGAAGCCGAGACGCGCGACTTCGTTCCCGGTGTAATCGCGAATCGGCGCGCAGGTGCAGAACAGCCGCTGCACGGCGTCGGGCGCCACCGGCGGCGGTCCGAGTCGGACGATCGTCGCTCTCGGCGTGTGCCACGTCGTCGGACTTGACGAGGCGCAGGCAACTAGCCGCCGCGTCGCCTGGCGCGGCGAGAAGTAGAGCGCACAGTGGCCCGGCATCTCCTTGCCGTAGACGGTGTGCATGGCGACTTCGTCCGGGCCGGTCGTCCAGAGATAGGTCACCTCGCCCGATGCGGGGATCGCGATGAATCCGCGATGCGACGTCCGCAAAATGTAATCGCGCATGATCGGGTAGGCGTGCAGCCGCAGCTCCGATCGGCCGAGCGACTTGAAGCTCAGGTCCAGCATCTTGAGTGTGAGGCTGTAGCGCTGCGTTTCTTCGTCCTGCCGCACATAGCCGCGCCGGCGAAGGACAGCCAGCAGGCGGTGAATGCTCGACGGAGGCTGGCGCAGGGCCCGGGCAAGCTCCGACAAGCTCATCCCGCGCGGACTGGCGCTGAGCACTTCGCAGACTTCGAAGGCCTTCTCGATTGAGGTTCTGGAGGGACGCGGACTTTCCACTATACGGAATAACGTTTCGTCTGTAAGAATGTAGTCACCTATCGCGCCGGGTGTCAAGACGCGTTACGATTCCTATCCCCGTGTCTCAGAATCTCGATCGGACAGACCCTGGGCACCTACCGGATTCTCGAGCCCCTCGGCTCAGGCGGTATGGGCGTGGTTTACAAGGCGCAGGACCTGACGCTCGGCCGCCACGTCGCGATCAAGCTGCTGCGCGCCACGACCGAGGACGACGACGGCGAGTCGATCGAGCGGTTCCGGCGCGAGGCGCGCACGGCATCGAACCTCAATCACCCGAATATCTGCACGATCTACAGCTTCGCCGAGCATCAGGGGCAACTCCTGCTGGCGATGGAGCTGCTCGAGGGGGATCCGCTCGAGAGGCGCATTGGCGGCAGGCCGCTCGATCTGCGGACGACGCTGGATTACGCGACGCAGATTGCCGATGCGCTCGACGCCGCGCACGCCCAGGGCGTGGTACACCGCGACATCAAGCCGGCCAACATCTTCGTATCGCGCCGCGGCCAGATCAAAGTGCTCGACTTCGGTCTCGCCAAGCTCGCCGCCGGCCGCACCCACGAAACCAACGTCACGCAGCAGTTCTCGAGCATGGCCGGGACGACCGTGGGCACGATTTCCTACATGTCGCCGGAGCAGGCGCGCGGCGAGGAGCTCGATCAGCGCAGCGACCTGTTCTCGTTCGGCGTCGTGCTCTACGAGATGGCGACCGGGCGACAGAGCTTCTCTGGAGGCACGACCGCCGTTGATCTTCGACGGCATCCTCAACCGCGAACCGATCGCGCCGCGCTCGCTCAATGCGTCGGTGCCCCCGGAACTCGAACGGATCATCACCAAGGCGCTGGAGAAAGATCGCACGCTTCGCTATCAAAGCGCGGCTGACATGCGCGCGGACCTGCAACGGCTCAAGCGCGATTCCGGAAGCCGGATTTCGACGGCGGGTCACCTACCGGGCGGGGATGCCGTATCGTCCGCGTCGGCAGTGACGGTGGCGGTGCCGCCGGTCAAGGTCGGCGCGCCAGCGTCGGCCACGGCGCCTACCGTGCTGCAAGCGGCAGCGGTCCCCGCGACCGCCGCACGGCGCGGACTGTCGAACGCAAGCATCATCGCCATCGTGCTCGGTGCGGTAATCGTGGCGATCCTCCTGAGCGGGACCGCCATGACATTCCTGGCCATGCGATTGGGATTTGGGCTCGATCTTGCGCAGACCCCGGAACCGCAGCCACCGCCACCGCCGGCGCCAGTAGCCGTTGCGCCGGCCGAGCCTGTGCCGTCGCCAGCAGTAGTTGTTCCGACCCTGCCGGACGCGCCGCCGGCGGTACCCGCACCGCCGCGTCCGGCGGCGAAAGCGCCGGTGACGGAAGTTCCGACCGACAAGGCACCGCCCTCCGCGGAAACGCTGGCCGCGCAGCGCCTCGAGATCGCGCAGGCAAAAATCGCCAACAACCTGCTCGATCCCGCGCTCGCCGATCTGCGCCAGATCGTCGCCGAGCAGCCGGGCACGCAGGCGGCGATCGAAGCGTCGTTTCTGAGCGTGTCAGTCCTCGAGAAACTGGGCCGCGACGAAGAGGCGATGGCCGCGCACGTGGAATTCAATCAACGCTACGGCAAGGATCGCCGCGCCGCCGCGAGCAAGCTGCGTCTCGCGGAGCTCGTCGGACGATCGCGCCGGCCCAACCGCGAGCTCGCCGAGCGCGACATCCTCAGCAGCGTTGCGCGCGACTATCCGGGCACGCCGCAGGCGCTCGCCGCGTTGCAGGGCAAGATGCGGATCGAGACGCAGCGCAAGCTGCGCGAGAAGGATCCGGTGCTCGGTATCGAGGTGCCGTCCACGCTGGTCACCCTGCGGACGTTGACCGAGCAGTTCCCGAACGCGCCGGTGACACTCAGCGCGCTCGACCGGCTCGCTGAGATGTACGGAGACGCGGACCAGTACGAACGCGCGGGGCAGGCACTGACCGCGTGGGCGTCGCGGGGCGATGCGCCGGCTGACGCGTGGTATCGCGTCGGCGAATTCTACGAGCGCCGCCTCCGCGATCCCGCACGTGCCCGAGAGGCGTTCGAGCGCGTTCCGCCAACGTCGCCACGATACCGCGACGCCCAGCGCAAGCTGACTCGGAGATAGGCGCCTCGAACTGCCTGAGGCGCCTCAGGCACCGACCCTGATTTCAATCTTCCCCGTTACGACATCGATTGAGATGACCGGGTGTCCTTTGCCCAGCGTCGCCTCGCCGAACATCGGGCCCCAGGTGTCTTTCATCGTGAGCGGGATGTCGGACGCAATCGTGCCGTTGAGAGCGAGCGCCATCACCCGCGCGTCGGTGGGACGCTGCGCCAGCGACAGCCGCACGTCGCCGTTGAAAGCGCGCAGCCGCAGGAGGCCTTCGCTCGACAGCAGCGCGCGATCGGCGGCCACGTTCCCGATACCCGTCTCGAGCCGTACGACTCCCGACACGTCGCTTGCTGTGATCGGGCCGCGCTGGATACTGGCGTCGATGCTGCCGTGCAAACCGGTGACCGTGATCTGCCCTTCCATCACGCGCACCAGAGTGAGTCGCGCCTTGCGCGGCACGCGCAGGGTGACTTCGGTGCGACAGCGCATGGATCGGTGCCGCCTCCAGTCTGCGTGGCGCTCACGCGCACGTGCGCCTCCGTTTCGTCGATCTCTACCGGCATGCCTGTCGACGCGTCCGGCGTGGGCGCGTGCCGGACGATCTCGATGGAGGCATCGGCGCGCGCCCAGCCTTCGATCGCGACCGACGCGTTGGTGACCTCGAGGCTCAGCGTGCGCTCGACGGGTAGTGGAATGACACGCGACTGTCGGTCGGTGGCGGCCGCCGCGGGAGCGGCGAGCGCGGCCAGGGTGCATAGCGCCGTCGCCACAGGCGCGCGCGTCACACGATCTTCATCCGGCCCCGGAATCCTCCATCGTAGTCGTGGAAGTGCGAGACCGTGTCTTCCGGATAACACCAGCAGTAGTAGCCCTCGCCGTTGTCGAAATCGACGAGCCAGAGGCCCTTCGCCTCGAGGCCGAGGGCCTCGATCGCGCCGCTCCACTTCCGGATCGTCTCCTCGATGCGCGTACCCAGCGCGACGCGGAGCGCATCCGCCTCTCCCATCTGCTGGATCCGCGCGCTCAGCTCCTCGACGTCGCGCACCGCGTCGGCGGTGAGGGCTTTGACCTGCGGCAGCAGGTGACGAGCTTCGTCGAGCGAGAAGATGCGCCGGGCCGGCTGCTGCGGCTCCACTGGAGGATTATACTGAGGCCTGTACGGCCGCGCCTGGCCCGCCAACAACAGCCGTGCGTACGATCTTCGTTCTGCTCGCCCTCGGTATCGCGGCCGGCGCACACGCGCAGGTTCTGCCCTCCGAGCCCATCGCCCTGGCCGGCGGCCGCATTGTCGTCGGCGGCGAGGCGATGGCGACGATTGCGCCCGAAGACGAAGGGTTCTTCAATTACACCGATTACGAATACAGCACGCTGCGCAACTTCCGGCTCGGCGTCACCACCGAAGTGCGGGCGCACGCGCGGCTGCAGTTTCTCGGCGAGGTGCGGATCACTCGCGGCGACTCGCTCGAGGCTTACGGGATGTACGCGCGCATCCGGCCCTGGCTGACCAAGCGCATCGACGTGCAAATCGGCCGCGTGCCGCCCACCTTCGGCGCACTGAGCCGCAACAGCTACGGCAACGCCAACCTCCTGATCGGTCAACCGCTCGCGTATCAGTACCTCACCTCGCTCAGGACCGACGCCCTGCCGGCCGATGGCGACGAGCTCCTGCGCATGCGCGGACGCGGATGGCTCGTCAACTACACGTTGGGCAATACCGATCGCGGCCCCGGCGTGCCGGTGGTCAACGGTGGCCACTGGGACACTGGCGTGCAGGTCCACGGTGTCACCGGCGTCTTCGAGTGGACGGGTTCGCTGACCACCGGATCGCTCTCGAACCCGCGCGTCGACGACGACAATGACGGACGGCAGGTGGCCGGACGAGTGGTCGTGCGTCCGCTGCCGGCGTTGGGCATCGGCGCCTCGATCGCGCGCGGCGCGTTCCTGAGCCGGACGCTGCAGCCGGTGCTCGGGAGCGGCGCCGACGTCGAGGATGGCGTGCAGCAGGCGTTCGGGCTCGACGCAGAGTATTCCTTCGGACGGTTCATCGGGCGTGGCGAGGCGATCTGGTCGAAGTGGACGCTGCCGGCGCCGTTCGATGGCGGTCGACTGAGCGCGTCGAGCGTGCTCGGCGAGGCGCGCTACCGTCTCGTGCCCGGCGTGCATGTTGCGGCCCGGGCCGAATATCTCGGATTCAATACCATCACCTCCAGCACATTGCGGGAGCGCTGGGAGGCGCCGGTCAAACGCGTGGAGATCGGCGCGGGCTGGGCGATTCAGCGGAACGTGATGCTCAAGGGCTCCGTACAGCGCAACGTCCGCGATGCCGGACGCGTGCGGCGCAATACGCTCGGCGCCGCGCAGATCGTGTACTGGTTCTGATGAAACGTCTTCTCTGGTCGCTCGTCATCCTGTTGGTGGCCGCCGGGAACCTGTCCCTCTGCCGATGCGGCGCGCGAGCAGGCAGCGGGCGCAATCCGTGGGCGGCTCGATATCCGCCGGACCTCGAAGCCGACGGAGCGCCGCCCCGACGCATCCGACCTTGGCGCGCCGGGTCCGCGCGATCTTCCCGACCTGCGCCGCGGTGTCGTGTATCTCGAAACGGCGCCGCGCGCCGCCTTCGAGGATCGCGAACCGGTACGGGCAGTGATGGACCAGACGAACGAAACGTTCGTGCCCCACGTCGTCGCCGTGATGACCGGATCGCTCGTGGACTTCCCCAACAACGACAAGACCTTTCACAATGTCTTCTCGCTGTCGAAGACGAAGCGCTTCGACCTCGGGCGATACGCCGCCGGGCATTCGAAGGCGGTGCGCTTCGATCGGCCCGGCGTGGTGCGCGTCTTCTGCGACATTCATTCGCACATGAGCGCCTTCGTTGTCGTCTTCAACCACCGCTTCTTCGACGTCACCGAACCCGACGGGCGCTTCCGTCTCGAGAGCGTGCCGCCGGGAACTTACACGGTGGTCGGCTGGTACGAGGGCGAAGCGCGCCTCACCCGGCAGGTCACGGTGACACCTGGCACGGCTGTCGAGCTGGAGCTCGTCGTCCCATGACCCACGCGCTCGGATCGCTCACCAACCGCATCTTCCTCGCAAGCACGCTGCTCGCCACGCTGCCGATCGGGTTTGGCGTGTACTTCGTCGGCAACCAGCTGCGCGCCGAGGCCGAGGCGGAGCTCGAGCGCGACCTCAACGAGGCGGGCAATCTCGTCGAGCAGCAGCGCGCCTCGCAGCTCGAAAGCTTCATGCTGACTGCGCGCCTCATCGCAGATCTGCCGCCACTCAAGGCGGCGCTCGGCACCCGCGACGCGCCCACGGTGCAGCCGATTGCCGACGAGTATCGCCGGCAGGCAGGCTCCGACTTCTTCGTCGTCACCGATCGAACGGGCGTCGTGCTCGCGGCGTATGGCGGCGACGAAACGCTCGAGGAGGAGATGCCGCGCGCGTCGAGCGTCCGCCGCGCCCTCAACGGTGAGGTGGCGCTCGCGCACTGGGCGCACCCGAGCGGCGTGATGCAGGTCGTCAGCGTCCCGGTCAGCGTCGGCCCCGAGCTTCTCGGCTCGCTCACGGTGGGTTATCTCCTCGACAACGCCCGGGCGCGGGCGTTCAAGTCGCTGACCGGAACCGACATCGCGTTTGCCGTCGGCGGCCATGTGCGCGCGTCTACTCTTGCGCCAGAGCTGCACGAGGGACTCGGACAGCTGGTCGGCACCGGCCGGATTCCGCGGGTGCAGATTGCCGACCTCGAATACACCGCGCTGGTCAAGCCGTTGCCGGTTCCGCCGTCAATGGGTTTCACGTCGGCGGCGGAGGCCGGCGACGCGCCGAAGGCGCTCGTCCTCCGTTCGCGCACCGAGCGCATGCGCACGCTCTCGGCGATTCAGACCGGCCTTGGTGCCGTCGCGGTGGTCACGGTGCTGCTGGCGGTGGCGGTCAGCTACGGCGTCGCCCGAACGATCACGCGGCCGCTCGCCACGATTACCGCGCACATGCGCGAGGTGTCGGCGACGGGCGACCTGACCAAAAAGATCCCGACGCGCAGCGCAAAAGGCTGGCACGACGAGGACGCGCATCTGCTGGCGACGACGTTCAATACGCTCACCGACTCGATCGCACGGTTTCAGCACGAAGCGGCGCAGCGCGAGCGGCTGTCGTCGTTGGGACGGATGTCCACGGTGATTGCGCACGAGGTGCGGAATCCGCTGATGATCATCAAGGGCGCCCTCCGTCAGCTGTCGCGCGACGGGGCGACCGCGGCCGACATCCGCGAATCGGCCGCCGACATCCACGGCGAGATCGAGCGCCTGAATCGCGTCGTCAACGAGGTGCTCGACTTCGCGCGGCCGATCCGCTTCGATTACTCGGCGACCGACATCAATGCGCTCTGTCGATCGGCGGCCAACGCCGTGCAGGCGGCGCAGGCCGATCCGCCGGTGACCGTGGCCACCGCTCCTGACGTGCCGATCCTGCAAACCGACGGCGAGCGTCTCCGCACGGTGCTGGTCAACCTGCTCACCAACGCGCGCCAGGCGGTCACCGCGGCGAACGGCAACGGCACCTTGGTCAAGCTGTCGACGGCGCGGCTGACCGATCATCGCGTGGCCATCGCCATCGAGGATTCCGGCGCCGGCATCGCACCGGACGATCTCCCGCACATCTTCGATCCATACTTCACGACGCGGCGCGCCGGCACGGGGCTTGGGCTGCCGATCGCCAAGAACATCATCGACGGCCTCGGCGGCACGCTCACCATCCGGAGCGCTCCAGGAAAGGGCACCACGATTCGCATCGAGCTCGCCGACGCCGCCGCGGCTCGCCACGCCTGACACCACACCATGCCTTCGGGAAGCATTCTTCTGGCCGACGACGAGGAGAAAATCCTCAAGACGCTGGGCCGCGCCCTGCGCGAAGAAGGGCACGACGTGGTCACGACCGCCAACGCGATGGACGCGCAGCGCCTGCTCGTCGAGCGGCCGTTCGACCTGCTGGTGATCGATTACCTGATGCCCGAGCGCACCGGGCTGGAAGTGATCCGCGAACTCGTCGCGACCGCGCCCGAGGGCGAACGCCCGTCGATTGTGATGATGACGGCGCACGGAACCGTCGAAAGCGCTGTCGAGGCGATGAAGCTGGGCGCGCGCGATTACCTGCAGAAGCCGTTCGAGGTGGACGAGCTGCTGGTGACAGTGCACCGGCTGCTCGAGGAGCAGCGCACGCGCACCGGCTTGCGGTATCTCCTCAGCGAGCGGGATGCGGAGTTCAATCACTACGGGCTCGTCGGCCGCAGCCGGCCGGTGCTCGACGTGATCAAACGCGCCGAGCTCGTTGCCGAGTCGCGCAGCACCGTGCTTCTCAGCGGCGAAACCGGCACTGGCAAAGAGCTCGTGGCGCGTGCGATCCACGCACGCAGCGCTCAGCACGATATGCCGCTCATCAAGGTCAACTGCGCGGCGATCCCCGAAACGCTGCTCGAGTCGGAGCTCTTCGGCCACGTGCGCGGCGCCTTCACCGGCGCAACGTTCACCAAGAAGGGCCGGTTCGGGCTCGCGGATGGCGGCACAATCTTCCTCGACGAGATCGCCACCATCAGCACCGCGGTGCAGGCCAAGCTGCTGCGCGTGCTGCAGGATCGCGAGTTCGAGCCGCTCGGCTCCGAGCGGACGCAGAAAGTAGACGTGCGGGTAATCGCCGCGACCAACCGCGACCTCCGGCAGCTGGTAGGCAGCGGCAGGTTCCAGGAGGATTTGTATTATCGGCTCAACGTCATCCCGATTACGATCCCGCCGCTGCGCGATCGGCGCGAGGACATTCCGCTGCTGGTCGAGCATTTCCTCAGACGCTACGCGCAGGACAGCGGCAAGCGCATCGAGGACGTCGAATCCGGGTTGATGCAGGAACTCGAGCGCTACGACTGGCCCGGCAACGTCCGCGAGCTCGAAAACACGATCGAGCGCGCCGTCGTCCTCGCCACCGGCCCGCGGCTGACCCGCGAAACCGTTTGGCTCATGGGCGCGATGAGTGCGCCGACGACCGGACTTCCGTCGCAGAAGCTGCACGCCAATCTCGAATGGGCAGAGCGCGAGACGATCCGCAAGGCCCTGTCGCAGGCCGGAGGGGTCAAGAAGGACGCCGCCGAGCTGATGGGCATCAGCCAGCGCGCTCTGAGTCATTACCTGCAGAAATACAAGTTCGAAAAGAGCAATACCGCCGAGAGCTAGCGCCGCGGCGAATTACGCGGCCCGTAAAGCCTTACAGCAAGCGTAACCAGCAGAGGAGAGCGGGATCGCGCTGGCGTCGATTTTCCGCGGTTTGGCGCGGGCACTGACCTTGCTCACAAGCCGCGGGGGTATGTGTATATGAAAATAAGAACCCTGATACGCGCGTGCGCTGTCGCCGGCCTCGCCATGTGCCCCTCGCCCTCGAAGATCATGGCTCAACAGGAACCGGCGGCCGCGCCTGAGCGCAAGACGATAGAAGTAATTGCCAGGCAATTCGAGTTCGAGCCTTCGCGCATAGAAGTGGTGGAAGGCGATCGGGTGCGGCTCATCGTACACTCGACCGACAGTCCCCACGGCTTCGAGATCAAGAAGTTCAACGTGAACAAGTTAATCCCGCGTGGCGGCGACAAGATCACGATCGACTTTGTGGCATCTGCTGCCGGAACTTTTCCCTTCCTCTGCTCCGAGGAGTGTGGCGAAGGCCACGAGAACATGAAGGGGACACTCATCGTGCAGGCAAAGCCCAAATGACACGACACGGAATTTTTTTGTGCATGATGCTGGCAGCGTCAGCGGCTGCCTGCGACGAAAAGTTAAGCGACTTCACCGGCCCCACGCCCAATCTCACGCCGAACTTCTCCAGCATCCAGCGGGAGATCTTCAATAACGGCGACAGCAGCGGCCGCCCGGCGTGCATTCAGTGCCACAACGCGGCGCAGGCGAGCGTCAACGGCGGGCTCAATCTCACCGAAGGCGTCTGGTACGGGAACCTCGTCGGACGGCCGGCCGCGTTCAAGCCCGGCGCAATTCGCGTGATTGCCGGCGATCCCAGCAACAGTTATCTGATTCGCAAGCTCGAAGGCGGGCCCGACATCAACGGCGTGCGCATGCCGCTGAACGGTCCGTACCTCACGCCCGGCCAGATCGCCGTCATCCGGCAATGGATCCAGGACGGCGCCCTGAACAACTGAGGCGCAAAGGGAGATTTTCCGTGAAAACGTATTGGATACTGCTCGTGCTGCTGCTCGGCCCGGCGATCGCCGCCAAGGCGCAATCGACCGATCCTTCGGCGGCCGGGCAAAGCAGCGCGCCGGCGCCGGCGCAGGAAGAAGACGATCCGGATCGCGACATCAACCTCGCGCAACCCGATTTCACCCTGGCGGCGCTGCCGACGACGCTGCGCGTGCCGCGGCACAAGAGCGCGTTTCGCGTCACCCACCGGTTCGGCCGGGCGCTGGGACAGGGAGATTTCGGCGACCTGCTAGGCGATCTCTTCGGTCTCGACAGCGGCGCGCAGATCGGCCTGGAGTACCGGTTCGGCATCTTCCGCAAGACGCAGATCGGCATCCATCGCACTTCGAACCAGACCATCGAGCTCTTCACGCAGCGCGAGCTGCTGTCGCAGCGTGACGGCTCCTTCCTGACCATCGACGCACTGGGCTCGATCGAAGGCACCGACAACTTCAGCGAGAGCTTCTCGCCCGCGCTCGGCGCCGTGATCTCGCGCGAGCTTGGCGATCGCGCGGCGTTCTATCTCCAGCCAATATGGGTCAACAATACCAACCCGCTGCCCGAGGAATTGAGCAGCGAGGATCAGAGCTCGTTCCTGATCGGGCTGGGCACTCGCGTCCGCATCCGGCCGACGGTGTATCTACTGATCGAAGGTGCGCCGCGCGTCGGCTATGATCCCGACGCCACCCACATCAGCTTCGGGATCGAAAAGCGCGCCGGCGGACACACCTTCCAGCTGAATTTCTCGAACGCGTTCGGGACGACGCTGGCGCAGATCGCGCGCGGCGGCACGAGCAACGACGACTGGTATCTCGGCTTCAATATCTCGCGGAAGTTTTTCTAGATTGCGTGGAAGGACTGGTTTCAGCAATGGCTGTGATGAAACGACGCGGCGGCGCAACCAAAACCGTGTTGCTCGTCGCGCTTCTCGCGTCAGGCTGCGGCGGCGGAAGCGACTCGCCCACGGCGCCGAGCGGAGGCGGATCCGGAGGCGGATCCGGCGGGGGCACGGGCGGCAGCTCAGGCGGCAGCGTCAACACCTCCACGATCACGATCAACGCGAGCGGCATCATGACACCGAACGACATTACCGTGTCGCCGGGCACACGCGTGACGTTCATCAACAGTCACAACCGGCCCCACGAGATAAATTCGGATCCGCACCCGACACACGGCGATTGCCCGCCAATCGACGATGTCGGATTCATTGCTGCGGGTCAGACGAAGCTCACGGGTAACCTGACCGCGGTGGGTGTTTGCGGCTTTCACGATCACAACGATCCAACCAATCCGAGCCTGATTGGACGGATTCGGGTGCAGTAAACAGGTTGTAGGTTGTAGGTTGTAGGTTGTAGGTTGCCGTGGTTAGGGACGCAACCCACAACCTGCAACTTCCTGCCACCTGCAACCTGCAACCTGCAACCTGCAACCTGCGTATTACCGCCCCTCGAACCTCGCTCTCCGCTTCTCCAAATTCGCGGCGA
Source organism: uncultured Acidobacteriota bacterium (assembly GCA_963807105.1). GTDB lineage: Bacteria > Acidobacteriota > Vicinamibacteria > Vicinamibacterales > UBA2999 > DASPWV01. Next base: position 193,731 of record CAWEAM010000012.1, read on the forward strand.
TGCCTTCGCGGGCGTCGGCGCTCTCGAACAGCCGCTGCTGCAGCTCGCGCTCGAGCGCAAGGCCGTCGCCGAAGCTCATCTCCAGCCCCGACTGCACCGCGCGCTTGATATGCCCGACGGCGCGGCTCGCGCGCGACGGCGGCGTGAACTGCCGCGTGTACTCGAGCGCAGCCTCGCGAAACGTCTTGCCCGCCAGTTCGGTCTCGCCCCAGACATGATTGACCAGGCCGATCGCGCGCGCGTCCTCGAATGACATCAGCGTGCCGGTGGCCATGAGCTCGATCGCCTTCGCCTTTCCCACCAAGCGCGCGAGCCGCTGCGTCCCGCCGGTCCCGGGGAGCACGCCGAGGGCCACTTCCGGCAAGCCAATCTTGCCGGCGCCCTGCCGCGCCACTCGGATGTCGGCTGCCATCGCCACCTCGAGCCCGCCGCCCACCGTGTGGCCGTTGAGCGCCGCGATCACCAGCTTCGGCGTCTGCTCGAGACGGTTCATCGTTTCGTTGGCGTGGAGACAGAAGTAATACTTGAACTCGGGCGTGGCGTCCTTGAGCATCCCGATGTTGGCGCCGGCGCAGAAGAACTTCTCCCCCGCGCCAGTCAGCACAATCACGTGCACTGCATCGTCCATGCGGGCGGAGAGGACGGCCTGGTCGATCTCCAGCATCATCTCGTATGAGTACGTGTTAGCGGGCGGATCGTTGAGCTCGATGAGCCCGATGCCGTCGATCAGCGAGTAAGTGATCTTGTGGTCGGTCACGTTTTCTCAATAGGAATCAGGAACCAGGGACCAGACAGCGGTCAGGAATCGCTCACTGGTTCCTGGTTCCTGGCTCCTGGTTCCTGGCCCTGACAACTACCCTTCCGTCCGCACGTACTCGAAATCGAGCGACTGGCGGTTGATGCCTCGCTGCGGCGGCGCGATGTAGTTGGCGAACTGACCAGGCTTGTAGACCGGCGTCACCTGCAGGCTGCGCAGGTACTCCTTGTCGGCCGGCGTCGGCAGCCACTCGCTGCGGCTTCCCTGCCACTGCTCGGCGGTGACCGCGTTGCCCCACGGATCGAAGTGCCGGCCGGCGTAGACGCCGACCTTGCGATTGAACTTGCGCGACGGCAGGAAGATGCGCTCGGACAGGCCGTTCGCTTCGAGCACGCGCTTGTTCCAGCGATCGACGCCCGCCTGGCAGTCCGCGACGTACCAATCGCGCAGCACCTCGTTGAGCGCGTTGCGCATCGGCACTTCCTGGCGGCTGATCCGCCCGCTCTCGTCCAGGAGATCGAGCAGATAGACGCTGCCCTCGAGGACATGGTCGTCTTCGAACTTGTCTTCTTCGGCGCGTCCTTTGAGGCCGTTGGTGAAGTAATTGGCGGCGTTGCTCGACACCTCGCTGCCGTGGAGATCGAGGCTCTGGCTGAACCAGAAATTGACGAACTTCTGGATCAGCGGAATGTCGATGCCGCCCATCCGGCGGACATCGCCGGAGAATCCGCCTTCCTTCATCAACTGGCAGCTGCGCTCGAGGATGCGGGCGATGCCGGTCTCGCCGACGAACATGTGGTGCGCTTCCTCGGTGAGCATGAACCGGGTCGTTCGCGACAGCGGATCGAGCGAGCTCTCGGACAGCGAGAGCAGCTGCGACTTGCCGTCGCGATCGGTGAACATCGTGAAGGCGAAGAAGTCGAGCCAGGTGTCGATCGGCTCGTTGAACGCCTCGAGCATGCGCGGCGAATCCTCGTTGCCGCTGCGGCGCTCGAGCAGCGCCTCGGCCTCCTCGCGGCCGTCGCGGCCGAAATACGAGTGCAGCAGGTAGACCATCGCCCAGAGGTGACGTCCCTCTTCAACGTTGACCTGAAACAGGTTGCGCAGATCGTACAGGCTCGGGCAATGCGATCCGAGCATGCGCTGCTGCTCGACGCTCGCCGGCTCGGTGTCGCCCTGCACGACGATCAGACGCCGCAGCTGATTGCGGAACTCGCCCGGGACCTCCTGCCACACCGGCATGCCCTTGAACTCGCCAAAGCCGATGCGGCGATCGGGGGTTGGCTCCGCGAGGAAGATGCCCCAACGATAGTCCGGCAGCTTGACGTAGTCGAAGTGCGCCCAGCCCGCGGCATCGACGCTGACCGCAGTGCGCAGATAGACCTGGTGGTGATCCTGGAATCCCTGCGGCCCCATGTCGCGCCACCAGTCGAGATAGGCGGGCTGCCAGTGCTCGAGCGCGCGCTGCAGGCGCTTGTTGCTGCCGAGACCGATGTTGTTGGGAATGCGTTCGTTCGAGATCATGATTCAGGCCTCGCGGTCTCGCCGAAGCATTGGCGAAGGCGGACCGCGCTACGTGCGTTTGTAATCGAACTGCGGCCGGCCTTCCTTGCCGTAGACGGTGAGCGCGCCGCGCTCCCCTACCGCGTTCGGGCGCTGGAAGATCCAGTTCTGCCACGCCGTGAGGCGTCCGAAGATCTTGGTTTCGACGGTCTCCGGACCGGCGAACCGCAGATTGGCTTCCATCCCGGTCAGCGCGTCGGGCGAAAACGTAGTGCGCTCCTCGATCGCGAGCCGCACCTCGTCCTCCCAGTCGATGTCATCGGGCGCGAACGACACCAGTCCAGCGTCGAGCGCGTCATGCGCGTCGAACGGACCTGCCTGATCGAGCACTTCCTGCACATGCGCCGGATCGGCGAGAAAGCGCGTCTGTAAGCGCGACAGTCCGTTGCTCATCGGATACGAGCCGGCGTTCATCACCGAGAGCTCGATCGTGTTCGGCTTGTCGGAGTCGTCGCGCATGTAGATCCGATCGCTGGCGAGCGCCAGCTCGAAGAGCGTTCCCGCGAAGGCGTTGCCCGGCTCGACAAGCGCGAACAGGCTGCGCGCCGTGAGATCGACGCGCTTCAGCGTCCGCCGGATCTGCCCGATGATCTCGCGCACCAGCCAGTGATCGCGGTGCGCGTCGAGCGCGGCATCGACGTCCAGAACCGCCTGCGGATCGCCGACGGCGCGAACAATCACCGTGCCGATCTCAGCTTCGTTGAGCCGCAGCCTCAGGATCGCGTCGTCCAGCTCGCGGAACGCACGGAGCGCCCACGCCTGATCGCCGGCGGCCACGAACTCATCGGGAGTGCCCGGCTGCGGCGTGTCCGGGGCGCTGATGGTCAGATCGCAGATCCGTCTCTCGCGGTCGATTGCGCCTTTGACGTAGCGATACGTGATCAGGTCGCCCGCGATCGACGGTTGGAGCGGGTTGAGCGTGATTCCCGTCGCGTCGGACGAGCGTTCCGACTGCGCCGCGAGCTCCGCCGCGCGCTTGGCGACGGCGTCCTTGAATTGACTGGCGGGAGCGACCCTGTCCACGAGCCGCCATTCGACGGCGCGCTTGCCGCGCACGCCCTCCGCGAGCGTGCCGAAAACGTCGGCGAGATCGCGCCGGACCTTCCGCTTGTCGACGACGCGGGTCAGGCCGCCGGTGCCGGGCAGCACGCCGAGCAGCGGCGTCTCCGGCAACGCCACCGACGCCGAGCCATCGTCGATCAGCATGATTTCGTCGCAGGCGAGGGCCAGTTCGTAGCCGCCGCCGGCGCAAATGCCATTGAGCGCGGCGAGGAACCTGATGCCGCTGTGCGCGCTCATGTCCTCCATCCCCAGGCGCGTTTCGTTGGTGAACTTGCAGAAGTTCACCTTGAAGCCGTGGCTCGACGAGCTGAGCATGAAGATGTTGGCGCCGGCGCAGAAGATGCGCGGCTTGAGACTGGTGACGACGACGGTATTGACTTCGGGGTGCTCGAAGCGGAGACGCTGCAACGCGTCGGCGAGCTCGATGTCAACGCCGAGGTCGTAGGAGTTGAGTTTGAGCTTGTAGTCGTTCGGCCGCAGCCCTGCATCCTCGCGCACGTCCATGGCGAGCGTGGCGATGCGTCCGTCGAAGGACAGCTGCCAGTGGTTGTAGTGCTCGGGTGAGGTCTCGAAGCTCACGCCAATCTCGTCGGCAGTTGCGGGGTGTGCCACGCTGCGAGTCTACACCAGTTTAAACAAGCGTTCAAACCGTGATATAACTCAAGCGAACGCTGCTGCGGCCTCGGCAATACACCTCGGTCCGTTGCGGCGTCAGAATTCGCGTGGCAAAACTGGCGACCACTGCCGATCGGCGTATCGAGATCCTGAAGAGCGCGGCCGCCGCGTTCCGGCATCGCGGCTATCACGGCGCGAGCGTGGATGAGATCGCGTCGGCGCTGGAGATGACGAAGGGGAACCTCTACTACTACTTCCGCAACAAGGAAGAGATCCTCTTCGCCTGCCACGACTACTCCAACGACGTGCTGCTCACGCTGCTCGCCGATACTGAGGCCTCTGGCGCATCGCCCGACCTCAAGCTGCGTAAGCTGATTGTCGAATTCATCCACTTGATCCTGGACGACCTGCGCGGCACGGCCCTGACGCTCGATCTCGAGGCGCTCTCGCCTGCCCTGCTCAAGCGAGTGATCGCCAAGCGCGACCGCTTCGATCGCGGTCTGCGCGAGGTCGTGCAACAGGGGATCGATCAGGGCATCTTCCGGCCCGGCGACGCCAAGATGATCGCGTTTGCGATCATGGGCGCGGTGAACTGGATTCCCAAGTGGTTCGATCCGGCCGGACCGTCCACCTCAGACCAGATCGGCGAATCGTTCGCCAACTATCTGGTCGGTGGTCTTCTGAAGAACTGAACTCATCACAGTAGACTCGCGCTGCGCAACCTGTCGCAGGCAGCGTTCGTCGGACTGGTCGCTTCGCGACGTCGCCCGACTCGCGCCCTCGGCGCTCGTTGGAGGATTCTGGGAGAGCGGCGAAGGCTCGAGCCCTACGATGTCGCGAAACGTCGAGTCCGACGAGCGGCGAAGCCGCGAGTCTTCAGTTTGCAGTCTCGCCGGGCTTCAACTCCAGCACTTGAATATTCGTTCCGGCGAGATACTCCTTCAGCCGCGCGGGTGTACCGGTGAGCAGCGGGAACGTGCCGTAATGCATGGGCACGACCTGCTTCACCCCCAGCCACTTCGCCGCAATCGCAGCCGTGTCTGGGCCCATGGTGAAGCGGTCGCCAATCGGCAGGAACGCGATGTCGGGTTTGTAGAGCTCGCCAATCAGCTTCATGTCGCTGAAGAGCGCGGTGTCGCCCGCGTAGTAGAACGACTGCCCGTTTTCGAGCCTGACCACGAACCCGGCGGGCTCGCCGAGATACACCAGGCCGCTTTCGTCGAAACTGCTGCTGTGTGTCGCTTCGGTCATCGTAATGCGCACCCCCTGGACTTCGATCGTGCCGCCCTTGTTCATCGGCTCGAACTTCTGCAGCCCCTTTTTCTCGAGCCACGCGTAGATCTCCCAGATCGACACCACGGTCGCACCCGTGCTCTTCGCCATCGCGGCGACGTCGGTGACGTGGTCGCTGTGACCATGCGACACGAGGATGAGATCCGCTTGTTTCGGTCTTGCGTTCTCCGGGAACGAGGGATTCCCCGTGTACCACGGGTCGAGAAGAATAGTCTTGCCGCCAGGCGTCTTCAACGAGAACGCGGAGTGGCCGAGCCAAGTAATACTGAGATTCTGCATGGGTCAGTCTCGTGATGTAGTGATGTGGTGATGTGGTGCGCTTCACGGCTTGCGTTTTGACTTCGACGTGGCGTCCAGCTTGCGGCGCGCCGTGGCGTACGACGTGGCGATGATGGCGCGGAGTTCTCGGGCTTCGGCTTGTAGCGCGCGCGGGTCGAGCCCGGACCCGAGGGCCGTGCCGGCGATGAATTGCAGCCAGTACACCGTTTCATCCGCTTCTTCGTTGGCGACGCCGAGCTTTGCCACAAATTCCCTGGCGGATCTCGCTCGACCAGCTGCCCGATAGTTTGCCGCGGTCGATGTGGCGGCGTCCAGTGGCTGAGATCTGGCACAAATCGCCCGCTGCAAATCTTCAAGTCACGCAACAACTGCCGCCCCGGATGCTTCGCGGTGCGCATTAATTGCGCGGCGTTCAGCAGCTCCACATCCTCACATCTCCACATCTCGACATCTCCACATCGCCACATCGCCACACCGCCACATCGCCACATGTGCTTCGGTTACACTGAAACGAGTGCCGCACACCTCGCCCATTCAGTTTGTCCGTCCTCGTGAGCCGAAGCCCGAGTGGCTGAAGGTGCGGGCGCCTGGTTCCGAGAATTACCTTCGCCTGCGCGACATCATGCGCGGGCTCAAGCTCAACACCGTGTGCGAGGACGCGCACTGCCCCAACATCGGCGAATGCTGGCATCACGGCACCGCGACGTTCATGATTCTCGGCGATATCTGCACGCGCGCCTGCGCCTACTGCGCCGTTGCGCACGGAAAGCCGGCGACGCTCGACATCGACGAGCCGCGGCGCGTGGCCGAAGCGGTGCGCGCGATGGCGCTCAAATATGCTGTCATCACGTCGGTCGATCGCGACGATCTGACCGATGGCGGCGCCGCGATCTTCGCGGACACGATTCGCCAGATTCGCGTGCTCACACCGGGCACGCGCGTCGAGGTGCTGATTCCCGATTTCAAGGGCGACCAGGCGGCGCTCGAAACCGTGCTCGACGCGCGGCCCGACGTGCTCAACCACAACACGGAAACGGTTCCGCGTCTCTACCGGATGGCGCGCTCCGGCGGCAGGTATTCACGCACGCTCGAACTGCTCGATCGGTCGCGGCGCTACGCCCCACAAATCCCGACCAAGACCGGCCTGATGGTCGGACTCGGTGAAGAACACGACGAGCTGGTGCAGGTGTTTCGCGATCTCCGCGAGATTGGCGTGTCGATCCTGACGATCGGTCAGTATCTTCGTCCGTCCCCGGGTCACGCCGTGATGACGCGCTACTACCATCCCGACGAGTTCAAGGAGCTGAAGCGCATCGCGCTCGGTCTCGGCTTCGTCCACGTCGAGGCCGGCCCGCTCGTTCGCAGCTCATACCACGCCCACGAGCAGGCGGACGCTTTCGCAGCAGCTGCTGCGCGCTGAAGGCCGCTTCGCACAACGGTGCCTCAGACACCTGAGGTATCCGGTCAGCGCCGAATCCTTTGCGTCTCGGGTACCCTGTCCGGCCGCCACAGTCGCACTTTGAGCTCCATCGATCCAATCGTGACGACGTCGCCATCGCTCAGCGAGGCGGCCTGAGTCACTGACGCGCGCTGCACGAACGTGCCGTTCGTGCTGCCGAGATCGCGAAGCATGACTGCCTTGGCGCGGCTGTCCACGGAGATGCTCGCGTGGCGTCTCGACACGCCAGGCGCATCGAGAAAGACGTCGCAATCCGGGTCTCGACCAACGCTGTTGTCACCCTCCTTGAGACGGAAGGTGCCGCCAGGCGCCACCAGCCAGCAGCGGATGGCATCGCCCGCCGGCGCGTCTTCGCCGACCGCAGCCGCCTTCGCACAGAACGAAAACCCGACGCCGTGCACCGTGCGGATGTACTGCGGCTGTTGCGCGTTGTCGCCGAGGGCCCGGCGGATCTCCGCGATCAGCACATTCAGGTTGGCATCGACGACGTGGGTGTCGGGCCAGATTCGTGCGTGCAGCTCGCGCCGGTCAACGACCTTCGGCCGCTCTTTGAGCAGCTGGCAGAGAAGGTCGAAGGCCTTGGGCGAGAGGTGAAGCTCCCTGCCGTCGCGGTAGAGCTGCCTTGCCTCAGTATCGATACTGAACGGCCCGAATCGCGTCGGCACGCTGCTCGCTGCTCCTCGGTCGCCTACGAAATCTTTCCGAATTCCCAAAACCTTTCCGGCGCCGCTCCGTCACATTATCAGTGCATGCGGCCCGCCGGACATCCCCGGCCGCCGCAACCGCCTTGGAGTCTTCGCCGTCCATGACGATGCGCGCCCGAACCGACCTCGAGAAGCCGAGTACGCGCCGGCCCGCGCGCGACATCATCGAGGCAGTCGTGGAGAACATGCGTGCCAGCCGCGAGCCGCTCAAATACTCCGTGCTCGCACCCAGCCGTTTCACCGTCTACCTCCACCCGACCGAGTTCGCGCGGCTGCAGGAAATCGTGCCGCTTCTGCAGGAGGAGACGTCGCGCGCCCTGGGTGAGGAGCTCGATCGCTTGAACCGCCAGCCGCGTGTGCCGCGGTGGATGTCGCGTCTGGCCGGACATGCCCCAGCCGACGTCCGCAACCCGGGCGGCGAATGGCACATCGAGTTCGTCGCCGATCCCGACGGAGAGCTTGGCGAAGGTGACCTCCTGGTCGATTCGCAATTGGTGGTGCCCGGACGTCCGGAGCTCGGCGTCGGGGAACGGACGCGGCGCATCACGACGATTCTGCGCGGGCCGCAAACCATCACCAAAGCGCAGACCACGCCCGTGGCCGAATCATCGACCACGCGTCCCGTGCTTGCCCGGATTACCTACGAGGACGCCGCCGGACCTCACGTCTACGACGTCGTCAGAAACTCGCTCTCGATCGGCCGCGGCGGTATCGCGTTCCCGGTCGATCTTCGGGTCGAATGCTCCGCCGACGTCTCGCGCGAGCACGCGCGCCTCAGGCGCGATGCGCAAACCAGCCGCTTTTTCTTGATCGATCTGAGCTCGCTCGGGACAACGCTCAACGGCCGGCACGTGCCGCGGGGCTACCAAGAAGTCGACGGCCACAAACGCGAGAACGGGGCCGAGACGCAGCTGCCGGATCAGGCGCGCATCGGCCTGGCCGACACCGTGTTCCTCGAGTTCCGCCAGGTCCGCTGATGACGCTCCTCCTCTGGGCGCGGTTGGGCTTCCTCCTCCTCTTCGGCGCTGTCGTCGTCCTCTCCGCCTGGACCGCTTATCGCACGCGAGGAGAGCCATGAGGGCATCGACCCCTACGCTGAGCGCGCCGAACGCCGCGGGCGCAAGCGACGCCGGGCTGCAGCGCGACGTCAACGAGGATCGCTACCACGTCGAGAGCTCTGTCATCGCCTCGACTGGAGTCAACTCTTCTCGATGTCGCGGCGCGCGTATTCCACAGTGAACAAGAACTTCCAGTCAAACCCAGCGGCAAGCGGCGCTGCCTGCACGTTCACGGAGGCGCTGCCTGCCGGCGGCCTTACGGCAATGGCAAGGCGCTGGATCGAAATTGACAACGACAGCAGACGCCACGAGGTCGCTCTGCTGTCACAGGAAATTCCGGTTCCCGAGGACCTTTCAAGGATGGTGAGAGGAAAACGGCGGGGGATTCCACATTGCCGATCCTCACTCGTCGATGCTGAGTCGCGCCCAATGGCTGCGCCGTCTTGCTCTCTCTACCTTGATTGCGGCGTGTCCATGTGGGATATTGCACGATTTGATTGCGCCTTCCGCTATTCGGGGCTGCTGGTCGGCCACCTGTAATCCTGTGGATGCGCGCGGGGCACGTCTCTGGACTGGTACAGCTACTTCTGACGTCGCTGCAAATTGCCGTGGCTCGGAGCTGGAGCACCGTTGGACCCAAAAGTTTCGTGGTGTTGAGAGGTCCGTGACGGTGCCAATCCCTTTGATTGATTGCACGACCTCGTTGAACGACGTCGAGAAAACGAAGCAGGAGGCAAAAGCGGCGATTGGCATTCCTCCGGACGCGACCGTCATGTTGACAGTCGGTGCATCGTTCAAGTACTTGCCAATGGCTGACATCGACTTTCTCGCTATTCAACAAGAACATTCTTCACCAATCTACTGAAGCACGTCTGATCGTCGTTGGCTTCCAAGCGGACTCGCGCTGGAAGGCCGCGTCCAAGCAAACCGGAAATCGCATAGCATCTTGGAACACTGAACGGAGAGCAGCTCGGCCGAGTTCGAGATGCAGCAGACGTCTACGTCGAGGGGTTCCCGTTTGGCACGACCACGGCCCTTCTCGAGGCCGGCCTGACGGGATTCCCGTGGCACTCGCCCCTGCTGCAGTCCACCGCCGTCCATTTCGGGACAGCATCGTCGCGCTCGGTCCCGGTTTGCTCGAGCGGCCAGGGAATATCGAGCGATACAAGGAGGACTTGATAGATCTGTGCACGAACCCGTCTCGGCGGGCCGAGCTGGGGCTACAGCTGCGCAACGAGATTGCAGCGCATCACACGGGCGGCAGATGGCGCAGTTATGTCGACCGAGTTTTGGATGAGCTGCCCGATGAGCACCGCGTCTATGAGCTGACCGACACCGTTTGGACCGAGAAAGGCGCCCATGAATACTGGTCGCGATTTGTGCCTACCTTCGGCGCGAGACACGAAGAGAGCTTGGAACGGTCCATTCGGCGCGCGCTGAAGATAGGTCTTAAGCCACAACTCACCGAGAAGATTTGCCGGGAATGTGGAAGCTCCGGATCGCTGCGACGCAGGCATTCGATCCCCTTGCTCCTTCTCGACCCGCTCCTGCGGTACGCGTTGAGGCCGATGTCCCCATGGCTGGCATTTCCCTGCTTCAGGGCAGTCTCCTTCGTCTATCGGAAGTCTTTCATGCAGCGGTTGGCGACCCAGCTGCAAGTGGTTGGTCAGACTTGTAAAGAACAATGGCGCTTACGGCGAGTACCGGAACATTGCACAGAGCAGCCCCGAACTGCATTTCGGCAGGCAGTCACGCGACCCCGCAGCAAAGATTTGTAGTGCCGAGGAAGTATCGGTGGATATGAAAGAGAACGTTGTTCGATTGACATCTGAAGGTGTGCAGTGAAGGACTCGTTCAAACGCATCCTGGTTACCGGCGGAGCCGGCTTTCTCGGCTCCCACCTGTGCGAGCGGCTGCTCGAAGGCGGGCACGACGTCATCTGCGTCGACAACTTCTTCACCGGCACGCAAGGCGCAACATCGCCCATCTGCTGAGCGACCGCGCTTCGAGTTCATGCGGCACGACGTCACCTTCCCGCTCTACGTCGAGGTCGACGAGATCTACAATCTGGCCTGCCCGGCCTCGCCGATCCATTACCAGTACGATCCGGTCCAGACGACGAAGACCTCGGTCCACGGCGCGATCAACATGCTGGGCCTGGCCAAGCGGCTGAGGCGCAGGATCCTGCAGGCCTCGACCGCGAGGTCTACGGCGACCCGACCGTGCATCCGCAGCCCGAGAGCTACTGGGGCAACGTCAATCCGATCGGGCTCGCGCTCCTGCTACGACGAAGGCAAGCGCTGCGCCGAGACGCTGTTCTTCGACTACCACCGCCAGCATGCGCCTGCGACATCAGGGTCGCGCGCATCTTCAACACCTACGGCCCGCGCATGCACCCGAACGACGGCCGCGTGGTGTCGAACTTCATCGTGCAGGCGCTGCGCGGCGAGCCGATCACGATCTACGGCGACGGCTCGCAGACGCGCTCGTTCTGCTACGTCGACGACCTGATCGACGGCCTCGTCTCGCCTGATGGACACGCCCGACGACTTCCCGGCCCGGTCAATCTCGGCAACCCGGTCGAGTTCACGATCCGCGAGCTCGCGACCGAGGTGATCGAGCTGACCGGCTCGCGAGTCGACGCATCGAGTTCAGCCGCTGCCCGCCGACGACCCGCGGCAGCGCCAGCCCGACATCGCGCTGGCGCGCCGTGCCTTGACTGGGAGCCGAAGGTGCGGCTCGCGACGGGCTGAGGCAGACGATCGACTACTTCGAAGCACGCTGCTGGCCGCGCCGCGGAGGCTCGCCCATCGAGCGATGATGGACCCAGGGCCTTGCCACCGCGTGGAGGATCGGCCCGCGACCGCCGGTGTCGACGTGTCGATCGTCATCGTCAACTGGAACTCGCGTGACCATCTGCAGGCCTGTCTCTTGGTGCGCTTCAGCGCTGATCTGGCCGACGACTCGTTCGAAGCGATCGTCGTCGACAGCGGTTCGTTCGACGGCGCCGACGAGATGATCCGAGAGCGCTTCCCGGCAGTGCGCTTCGTGCAAAGCCGGGACAACGTGGCTTCGGACGTGCGAACAACCTTGGTGTGAGGCGAGCCCGCGGGCGAACGCTGACCCTCCTCAACCCCGACACCGTGGTTCCCGCCGGCGCGCTGCACCAGCTTCGCGACGCGCTGGACGCCTGCCCGACGCGGGCCTCGTCGGATGCCGGCTGATCAACACTGACGGGAGCTTGCAGCTCGCCTGCGTGCAAGCCTTCCCGAGCGTGCTCAACCAATGCCTGAACTCGAGGGCGATGCTGCGCTGGTTTCCACGAGTCCCGGTCTGGACCAGCGCGCTAACCTTTGAGCGCCGGAGCCACCCGATCCGGGTTGACGCCGTGATTGGTGCGTGCATGGTTATGCGACGGGACCTGTTCTTCAAGGTGGGCGGGTTCGGGTCCGGCGAGCTACTTCATGTACGTCGAGGATTTCGACCTGTGCCACAAGATCCGACGCGCCGGCAAGGAGGTTTACTACGTGCCCGCGGTCGTCATCAAGCACCACGGCGGCGGCACGACCGGCGGGGGCGATAACACCTTCAGCAGCGTCATGACGAGCGAGTCGCTGGTTCGCTTCTTCACCAAGACGCGAGGCAGCGGCTATGCGCTGTTGTACCGGTCGGCAGCGTTGGTCGGCGCTCTGCTCAGACTGTCGGTGCTGCTGGTAGTGGCCTTGCCTGCGCGTGTCGAGGCCGCTGAGAGCGGCTGGCGGCGCAGCTTCCGCAAGTGGGTCGCCATCCTGCGCTGGACGATCGGCCAGGAGGCATCGATCCGGAAACACAACGGCCTGTCGCCGGTCGACCCGCGCGCGTGCGTGGAGAGCGCCTCGTCCTGGCGGAGAGCGACCTGGCGTCCAGCCCGAACTCGTCTCGGTCATCGTCTGCGTCTACAACGCAGGTCGCTACCTGCTGCCGTCGGTGAGCAGCGTGCTCGAGCAGACGCATCACGAACTCGACATCATCATCGTCGACGACGGCAGCACCGACGGCTGCATGAGCTCGCTCAGCGCACTGTCGGACCCGCGCATCCGCATTTACACGCAAGTCAACCGCGGCAAGCCGGCGGCCCTCAACCTTGCCCTGGATCATGCGCGCAGCACGTGCTGCGCCATCCCCGCGACCTGATGACATCAGCCATCGCCGCCGGATAGAGACGCAGCTGAGCTGCCTGCGTCGCTATCCGCAGCTGGCCGGGGTGTTCTGCGGCCACGAACTGATCCTCAAAAACCGCAACATCGCCCCGACCTTCGAGGAGAAGGACAAGCAAGCCTGCCGGCGCGACATCGAACGGATGCGTATGCCGGCGCCGCGACCCAACAAGCATGGGCCGAATGGCGCTGGTGGCGGATGTGCGCTACGACGAAGCGCTGCCGGTCGTCGAGGGCTACGACTACATCATGCGGGTGGGTGAGCAGCACCCGCTGCGGGTCGTCGGCGAGTGCCTGTACGGCTATCGCATCCATCTCGAATCGGTCACGCGGCGCAACCCTGCACACCGGGACGCGCTGCTGCAGGCAGCGGTCAGCAAGACGTTGGCGCGACGCCGCGGCCCCGCCGACGCCAACGAAGGGCCCTTCGCCCTGCAGCCGCTCAAGCGGCGGAACGACAACGACCTGGTGTCGCACTTCATTTCGAGCGTGGTCGACTGCAAGCGCAGCTCGGAACTGCGGCAGGCCGCCCGCTCTGCCTGGGCGTCGATCTCGCTCTGCCCGTCGGACATCAGTTACTACAAGCCCGTCCTCTACCTGCTCGCACCGCTGGGCGCCATCGACGGCTATCGAAGGATGAAGAGCATCGCCAGACCGGTCATGCAATAGGAGCCCGAAGACATGTTGCTTCCCGATCGTCACTACAGCGCCAGCGTCGGTCAGCTGCGCTATACCCAGGCGGCCTACGAGAAAGGCTGTCTGCGCAATGCCGATAGCGACGTGGCGAAGCTGC
>CAWEAM010000013.1:0-1173657 GCA_963807105.1 uncultured Acidobacteriota bacterium
AAGACGTTCTGATCGAAAAGTGCATCGAAGACGGCGTGCAGGACACCGCCGGTGACTTCTTCGCAGCGCTCGATGGTGTGCGCACCGTCCATGAGCACTTCGGGCTCGACGATGGGGACGATGCCCTGCTCCTGGCAGATGGCGGCATATCGTGCGAGCGCGTGCGCGTTCACCTGCACGCAGGTCGCGCTCGGCAGCGTCACGCTGCCTTTGATGACGGCCCGCCATTTGGCGAAGCGCGCGCCCATCGCCCGGTACTCTTCCAGGCGGCCGCGCAGCCCGTCGAGTCCTTCGGTGATGTGCTCGCTGGGGAAACCGGCGAGCGGTTTCGCGCCCCGATCGACTTTGATGCCTGGGATGATCCCCTGCTCAGTGAGCAAGTCGGCCAGTGGCCTACCCTTCGAGGTCTTCTGCCGGATCGTTTCGTCCTGCAGGATGACGCCGCTGAGGTACTCGGCGACGCCCGGCGTGGTGAAGAGCATTCCGCGGTAGGCACGACGGATGTCGGGAGTCGATTCAATCCCGAGCGCGGTGAGACGCTTCGTCAGCGTTCCGGGAGTCTCGTCAGCCGCCAGGATGCCTTTTCCATCCGCCACAATCGCTCGGGCCGTTGTTTCCAGTTCTGGGGTCGCCATATTGCCTCCGCATTTCTCGGTCAGTTGGACCCTATGCTTTCAATGCTCCTTGATTGCCCGGATTTTTACGGTGGCGCGAGCGGGGCGTTCCACCGCTTCACCGCCGGGATGCCGCGGTAGTGACTGAGGACACTCACGGTCGCCGTGTCGAGAAGGAAGTGACTTCCTGCCGCGGGGGAAAGCCCCAGCCATCGCGCCGCAAGCACCCTGAAGAGATGACCGTGCGCAAAAAGCGCGACATCTCCCTCTACCGATCGGATGCGCGCGATGATCTGGTCGACTCGGGCGCCGACCTGCGAGGGGCTTTCTCCGCCAGGGCAGCCGTCGCTGAAGAGCATCCAGCCTGGTGCCTTCGCATGGATCTGCTTCGGGGTCAGTCCTTCGTACTCCCCATAGTTCCATTCAATGAGGTTGGCATCGACTTCAGCCTGCGCGCCGAGGCCGGCGAGCTCGCAGGTCTCTCGGGCGCGATGAAGCGGGCTCGTCAGAATCAGCGAGAACGTCGCCCTTTTCAAGAGTGGTTCGAGCTGTCTGGCCACGTTCCGACCGTTCTCCGTCAACGGGATGTCGGTCGTCCCGGTATGCTGTCCGCTGAGGCTCCACTCGGTCTCGCCGTGTCGGATAAGAAATGCCCGCCGTAGCAGCACCTGTTTCTCCTCGTCTGTCGCGCGGACGATGGACGAGAGCTCGAACGGCGGGGCGTTCTTCAACGTTTCCGATGTCATCTCATGACTCCTGCCAGGGTCTTGGCGATGATCGCCTGCGCTTCCTCCTGAATCCGCCGCAGGTGCGCGCTTCCGCGAAAGCTCTCTGCGTAGAGCTTGTAGACGTCCTCAGTCCCCGACGGACGCGCGGCGAACCAGCCGTGCGCGGTGATGACTTTCAGGCCGCCGATGGCCGCGCCGTTGCCGGGTGCGCTCGTGAGCAGCGCTTGAATCGGGTCGCCGGCGAGCTCGGATGCAGTGATGTCCTCGGCCGAGAGGTTCAAGAGCATTTCCTTTTCGTCCGGCGTGGCGGGCGCATCGATCCGTTCGTAGATGGGCTCTCCCAGCTCGCGGGTCAGATCGGCGTACAGCTCGGACGGATCGCGGCCGGTGCGCGCCATGAGCTCGACCGCAAGCAGGTCCATGACGATCCCATCCTTGTCGGTCGTCCAGACCGTGCCATCGCGCCGCAGAAACGACGCGCCCGCGCTTTCTTCGCCGCCAAAGCCGAGCGATCCCTCGAGAAGGCCGGGCACGAACCACTTGAATCCGACCGGCACTTCGACCA
Source organism: uncultured Acidobacteriota bacterium (assembly GCA_963807105.1). Classification (GTDB taxonomy): domain Bacteria; phylum Acidobacteriota; class Vicinamibacteria; order Vicinamibacterales; family UBA2999; genus DASPWV01. The sequence continues at coordinate 1,908 of CAWEAM010000013.1, forward strand.
GGGCGCGCCCCACCTTCGCCGCCACCCGGTCGATGATGCTGCTGCTCACCACGGTCTTGCCGACGGCGGCATTCGGACGCCAGTCGGAACGATGGGTAAAGAGATAGAAAACCGCCGCAGCCAGAACATGATTGGGGTTCATCAGGCCGCCGCCCCGCGTCACGATGCCGTGGCGGTCGGCGTCGGGGTCGTTGCCAAAAGCGATGTCGAAGCGGTCCTTGAGGCCGACGAGCGGTGCCATGGCGTATGGCGACGAGCAGTCCATGCGAACCCTGCCGTCCCAGTCCAGCGTCATGAAGCCAAACGTGGGATCCACCGTATCGTTCACCACCTCTATGTCGATGCCGTAACGTTCCGCAATCGGCGCCCAGAATCCGACGCTGGCTCCGCCAAGCGGATCGCCGCCGATCCTGAGCCTTGCGCTCCGGATGACGTCTATGTCGACAACCGAGTCCAGATCGTTCACGTACGATCCGACATAGTCATGTGTATGGGTAGTGGCCGCACGACGCGCGTGCTCGTACGTGATTCGCGCCACGCGGTCGAAACCGTTCGACAGCAGCCGGTTGGCCCGGTCCTCGATCCAGCGCGTGACATCGGTGTCCGCCGGCCCGCCGGTCGGCGGGTTGTATTTGAACCCGCCGTCTTCGGGCGGGTTGTGCGAGGGCGTGATGACGATGCCGTCGGCGGCACCCGACGTGCGGCCGCGGTTGTGCTTGAGAATCGCGTGCGAGATCGCAGGAGTGGGCGTATAGCCGTCGGATCGATCGATCACGGTCTCGACGCCGTTTGCGGCGAGCACTTCCAGGGCCGTCCTGAAGGCCGGATCCGAGAGCGCGTGGGTATCCTTCCCGATATAGAGCGGGCCGGTGATGCCCTGCCCGCTCCGGTATTCGCAGATGGCCTGAGTGATGGCCAGGATGTGCGCCTCGTTGAACGCGCCACGGAGCGAGGAGCCTCGATGACCGCTGGTGCCGAAGCGGACCCGCTGTGAGCTATCCGTAACGTCCGGCTCACGCGAGTAGTACTCGCGCTGAAGCCGATCGACATCAACGAGAAGGTCCTGCGGAACGGGCCTGCCGGCGAGCGGATGAAGTTTCATGGATCATCTCGCATGTGTGTCGTGAACTCAGGCGCTCCCTCGCAGCGCGAGCGCCAGAAGGCCCACCGAGCGTGCCTGCACCACATACGTCGCCTGCTCGACTGCTGGCGCCGCCTCCCACAGCACGATGTCATCGGGTGACGCAAGCGCCGTGTCGATACAGCGCCGCCAGGGCTCCCGACTGTCGGCCGGAACGGCCGGCAGCTCGAATGTCAGCGGCTTCCAGTACGCGTTGAGCATGCCGTGGAGGAGGAACCGCCCGCGCAGGCTTTGGAGCGTGAAGGCCAGGGAATGCGAGTGCTCGCTCCAGTCGGGCCGGTTCAGTGCCACGCCATGCCACTGGATCCGCGCCCGGCGCAGGAGCTCGTTGAGGCTCAGGGCGGCGTCTTCCGCCACGACATCGCGGTGCTGCCGAAACGCGTTGAGCGTCTTGACAAACCGGTGGATGTCAGCGTGCCGCTCGACCAGCGTCCAATCGAGCCAGTTGATGGCGTCGTCCTGGCAATAGGCGTTGTTGTTCCCCTGCTGCGTCCGGCGCACCTCGTCGCCCATCAGCAGCATCGGCGTGCCGGCCGCGAGCAGCTCCAACGCGAAGAAGTTCTTGACTTGGCGGTTGCGCAGCGCCTCGATCGCCGGATCGTCGGTCGGCCCTTCCGCGCCGCAGTTCCAGCTCAGGTTGTCATCCGAGCCGTCGCGGTTGTTTTCGCCGTTGGCCTCGTTGTGCTTTTCGTTGAAGGAGACCAGATCGTTCAGGGTGAAGCCGTCATGGCAGGTGACGAAGTTGATGCTTTGCTCGGCCTCTCGTTCTTCATGTCCGTAGAGGTCCGGACTGCCGAGCAATCGCATGGCGATGCGGGACACCGAGCCGTTGTCGCTCTTCAGAAACCGACGTACGTCGTCGCGGAATCGACCGTTCCATTCCTGCCAGGTGTCGCCCACGAAGCTGCCGACCTGATAGAGTCCGGCGGCGTCCCATGCTTCCGCGATCAGCTTGGTGCCCGCCAGCAGAGGATCCGACTCGATATCCCAGAGGACAGGCGGGTTTGGCAGTGGATTCCCTGCTTCGTCGCGCGCCAGGATCGACGCGAGATCGAAGCGGAAGCCGTCGACATGCATTTCGGTCACCCAGTAACGCAGGCTGTCCTGGATTAGTCGCCGCACGATCGACTGGTTGGCATTCAGGGTGTTGCCGCAGCCGGTGTAGTCCGCGTAGCGTGACTTGTCCTTCTCGAGGATGTAGTAGAAGTCGTTGGCAAGACCCCGATAGCACAGCGTCGGCCCATCAGCGCGGCCTTCCGTCGTGTGATTGAACACGACGTCGAGGATGACTTCGAGTCCTGCGCGATGGAGTGCCTTGACCATGTCGCGGAATTCGTCGAGGATACCGAGCGGCTCCTTCCGCGAACTGTACGCATGATGCGGCGCGAAGAAGGAGACGGGCTGGTACCCCCAGTAGTTCACCCGGCCTGGCGGCGCATCGTGAGGGTCGAACTGAAACACCGGCAGCAACTCGACCGCGGTGACCCCCAGGTCTTTGAGATAAGGAATCTTCTCGATCAATCCGGCGTATGTCCCTCTCGTCGCGGGCCGGACGCCTGAGCTCGCATGCCGCGTGAAGCCGCGCACGTGGAGTTCGTAGATGATGGTCTCGGCGAAGGGCCGCTTCAGCGGCTGATCACCTTCCCAGTCGTAACGGCCGCGATCGGCGACGACGCTCTTCATCGCGATCGCGGCGTTGCCGCCCGGCCGGGTCGCGGCCAGGCGGTCGTAGCGTATCGGGAACCACGATGGCGAGCCCGTAAGGATCGAGAAGGACTTTCTCGGCATCGAACCGAAGACCACGTTCCGGCGCGAACGGCCCGTGCGCGCGGTACCCATAGACCTGGCCCGGCTCTAGGCCCGGCACAAAGGCATGCCAGAAATGATAGGTCCGGTGCGCGTTCGCATCGAGAGGGATGATCCGCGCCGGCGCCGTGGCCGTCTCGTCATCGAACAACAGCAGCTCGATCGCCTCGGCGTTCTTGGAGAAGACGCTGAAATTGACGCCGCCGGGGAGAACGGAGGCGCCCAACGGAGCGCTCGAGCCCTCTTCGACGACACGTGGGCTAGCGACGTCCACGATAGTCGGCGCCATGACTAGCTCCGCGCTGGCGTTATCGGCCTGACGTTCCAGATGTCACGGCAGTACTCACGGATCGATCGATCGGACGAGAAGCGACCGACCCGCGCGCTGTTGAGGATCGACATCCGCGTCCAGCTGTTCTGATCGCGGTACGCATCGCTGACGCGCTGTTGGCAGTCCACGTAGGCCTGATAGTCGGCCAGCAGCATGTAGTCGTCGCGGGTCAGCAGCGATTCGACCAGCGGGCGGAAGAGCTCGCGATCGCCATTGGAGAAGAATCCGTCGCCGATCTGGTCGATCGCCTCGCGAAGCTCGTCATTCGATTCGTAAAGGCTCCGCGGCGTGTAGCCTCTCGCTTTCAGCTCTTCGACCTGGTCCGCCGTCAAGCCGAAGAGAAAGAAATTCTCGGGCCCGACGGCGTCGCGGATCTCGACATTTGCGCCGTCCAGCGTGCCGATGGTCAGCGCACCGTTCATGGCGAACTTCATGTTGCCGGTGCCCGAGGCCTCTTTGCCTGCCGTCGAGATCTGTTCTGACAGCTCGGCGGCGGGGTAGACCCAGTGGCTGTTCTTCACGTTGAAGTCGGGCAGGAACACCACCTTGAGGAGCTCGGAGACTCTCGGGTCCTGGTTGATGACGGTCGCCCACGGCGTTGATCAGCTTGATGATCAGCTTGGCCATGCGGTAGCCGGGAGCGGCCTTGCCGGCGAAGATCACGGTGCGCGGCACGGCACCGGCCGGGACCGTCCGTCTGAGCCGGTTGTACAGCGGTAACCAGCTGCAGCACCGTCAGGTGCTGGCGCTTGTACTCGTGCAGTCTCTTCACCTGGATGTCGAAGAGCGACGCCGGATCCACGGTGACACCAGTGCGTTCCTTGATGAACGTGGCAAGGACTCTCTTGTTGCCGGCTTTCACCTCGTGCCACTCGCCCTGGAAGCCGGCTTCGCCGGCCAGCGGCTCAATCTCCTGGAGCCCTTCCTCCAGGTTCGAGATCCATCGCTCGCCGATGTGCCTGGTGATCAACGCGCTCAGGTTCGGATTGCTCAAGACGAGCCAGCGCCTCGGCGTCACGCCGTTGGTGACGTTGAGGAACTTGCCTGGCGCCACAACGTGGAAGTCGCGCAGGACGGTCTTCTTCAGAAGGTCGGTATGCAGGGCCGCGACCCCGTTGATCGCGTGGCTGCCCACGCTCGCCAGATGCGCCATGCGCACGTATCGGCCGCCGTCTTCGTCGATCAGCGAGAGGCGCCTCAGCAGCTGATCGTCTCCAGGAAACCGCTGCCGCACGTCGTCCAGGAAGCGGCGGTTGATCTCGTGAATGATCTCGAGGTGCCGCGGCAGGAGCGTGCCGAAGAGCGACAGCGGCCACTTCTCGAGCGCTTCGGCCAGCAGCGTGTGGTTCGTATAGCCGCACGTCCGCTGCGTGATCGCCCAGGCCTGATCCCAATCCATCAGGTGCTCGTCCACCAGCAGCCGCATCAGCTCGGCGACGGCGATGGAGGGGTGCGTGTCATTCAGCTGCGCGGCCCAGGACAAATCGAACTCCGACAGCGGCTGCTGTCGCAACGCGTGGAGTCGGATCATGTCCTGCAGCGAGCAGGAAACAAAGAAGAACTGCTGCGCCAACCGCAGCTGCTTTCCAGCTTCGGGCTCGTCGTTCGGATACAGCACCTTCGAGATGGTTTCGGATGCGACCTTCTCGTCCACGGCACCGTAGTAGTCGCCTACGTTGAACGCGGCGAAGTCGAACGACTCGGCGGCCTCCGCCTTCCACAGCCGCAGCAGGTTCGTGGTGGGCCCGCGGTAACCCGGGACCGGCGTGTCGTAGGCGACACCCTTCACCACCTTCTCGGGAAGCCAGCGCACCCGATACCGGCCCTGCTCGTCGAGATACGATTCACTGCGGCCGCCGAACTTCACGTCAAACGTGATCTCCGAACGCACGATTTCCCAGGGGTTGCCGAAGCGCAGCCACTTGTCGGTCAGCTCCACCTGCCACCCGTCGCGAATCGCTTGATCGAAGATCCCGAACTCGTAGCGGATGCCGTAGCCGATGGCGGGAACGTTGAGGGTCGCCAGCGAGTCCATGTAACACGCGGCCAGCCGGCCGAGGCCCCCATTTCCGAGGCCAGGCTCCTCTTCCTGGTCCAGGACGTCGGACAGATCTTGCTCGACTCGGGACAGCGCCTGCAGCGCCGCCTCCCACATGCCGAGGGCGATCAGGCTGTTGCCCAGGTGCGGCCCGGTCAGGAACTCGGCCGAGAGATACGCGACCACCTTGGTCGCGGTATTCGGTGCGGCAATCGCCTCCACGGTCTTGATGTATCGGTCCAGCATGCGGTCGCGAACCGTGTATGCGAGCGCCATATACCAGTCGTTGCGCGTTGCATGTTGCGGCGCTTTGGCCTGGAGGCAGTGCAGGTTGTCGATCAGCGCCTGAGCGATCGCCTCGCCATCGAGTCCCGTACGAACGTTCGATCGCTCGCTCCTCTTTGCCGTGACCTCAGGGGCACGAACGGTTGCGGATTTCATACGACCCTCCCTTGGCGAAGTGGCAGTAGCCCTCCCGGACAAGCCTCCGGCACCCGATCGATGCGACATCGTCTGTACGTCCCGTTCCCGATCGCTTTGGAAGCCTCACTTGTTCCTGACACAGTTTCTTGCGCGGGATCAGCGAGAGCGGATGGGCGATCGTATTCAGGCGCCGTCCGATTGTTGTCCGATCGGACGATGAACCAAGGTGCGACGCGTGTGGGGGTCTTCTTCACCATGATGTCGCGCTCGAGTGAATAGTCGCATGGCAGATCCGTCGGGCGCAGCATCCACTAGCGTAGCGGATTCGTCGATCCGTGCGTGGAGCAGCCCAAAAAGCCCACTCGCGCCGCGTGCCGACCATGAGGAAGCTGAGGGCATCGAGAAGATCCCGAGCAGAACGCGCGGACGTGGGCATTGAGCGCGACTGTCAGCCGCACCATCGCCGGTTCTCAGCACGAGTAGTGCCAAGTCCTCACCGTTCGTCCTTACGCATCAAGAGCCGGCGAGGTGAAAACAGTCCCCCGGCAATGCAGAGGCTGCACGGAATGCCGGAGCCGCGATATTGGCGCGCGTACTCGGAATCTGAGTCATTAAGCTCTGCCATCCTCTTCTCCACCGTCGTGAATATGTTCGCGAGCGTCTATTCGAGCCCTTTCATTTCTCGTTCAATGGATTGCGGCGCCTCGGCGACCGGCGACGGCTGACGCAGTACAGCGATCAAGCTCCCTTCCGATCGCAAGGAGATGCCGAGCGATTTCAGATGCGACCGGAGCGCGAAGTGGTCGGTACTTTTCGCGCGCGAACCGTCTTCAGCCTCACATAGCCAGCCGCATATTTGCGGCTTTCAATCCGAAAAGTCCAGCTTCGTGACGCGCGCTGTCGGGTTCGAGTGGTGTTCGTCCAGCCACTTGTCACCGTCGAAAAAGAAGAACTGCTTGCTCCACAGCATTGCCGGCGATCGCCTGGCGCATCACGCTGGCCGCGTCTTGACTCATCGATGGCGGTTGCCGATTCCCACTGGATGGTCCGATCCATACTGCGGGCGACAGCACCGCGAGGTCCAGGCAGCGACCGTAGCGTCGCCGTGAAGGAGAAATCGAGATGGCCAATACACCCATCGAGCCCGACACGACGATTTCTGCGGTCTTGACCGACGTGGACGGCACGCTCGTCACCAAGGACAAGGTGCTGACCGAGCGCGCGCTTCAGGCCGTCAAGCGCCTGCGCGAGCGCGGAGTCGCTTTCACCATCACGAGCGGCCGCCCGCCGTTCGGCATGCGGATGCTGATCGAGCCCCTCGGACTCACGCTACCGATGGCGGCGTTCAACGGTGGCTCGATCGTGCTGCCCGACTTGTCGGTGCTCGACGAACGCGGGCTGCCCGACTACGTGCTGCCCGCGCTCATCGACATGATCCAATCGCACGGTCTCGACGTGTGGCTCTTTCGCTCGACCGATTGGTGCGTTCGCTCGCTCGAGGCGCCGCGCGTAAGCCGTGAAACGTCGAACATCCAAACGCCGCCCGTTGTGGTGCCGAGCTTCGACGGGATGCTGACGGGCGTGGTGAAGATCGTGGGCGTCAGTAACGAGCATCCGCGTGTCGCGGCGTGCGAGGCAGCGGTCCAGCAGCTTTCGGTAACCAGGTTTCCGCGGCACGGTCGCAGCCGCACTACCTCGACGTGACCCATCCGATGGCCAACAAGGGCGTGGTCATCGAGCGGCTGTCGCGCTACCTGAAGATCCCGCTTGAGCGCATCGCCGCCCTCGGCGACCAGCCGAACGACGTGCTCATGTTCGAGAAGGCCGGCTTGAGCATCGCGATGGGGAACGCGAACGACGAAGTCAAACGACGCGCCACCTGCGTCACCACCTCCTTCGCGGACGAAGGCTTCGCGACCGCCGTCGAGCGCTTCATCCTTCCACGGGCGGAGCCGGCGAGCGGGGCGGCGGTGAGACCGACCGGGCAGCTCCACCGGCTGGGACAGAGTCTCTGGCTCGACAACATCACTCGCGACCTTTTGAAATCCGGGACGCTCAAGCGCTACGTCGACGAGCTCTCGGTCACCGGGCTCACCTCGAATCCGACAATCTTCGAGCAGGCTATCAAGCGGAGCTCAGCGTACGATGCATCGATCGGAAGCCGAGCCAAGCAGGACCGATCGAGCGAGGAGGCGTTCTTTGGTCTGGCTCTCGAGGATCTCACGCAAGCCGCGGACCTCTTTCGACCAATCCACGATCGCACTGCCGGGGTGGATGGTTGGGTGTCGCTCGAGGTATCTCCGCTCTTGGCGTACGACGCCGCCGGGACGCTGGCGGCGGCCAAGGAGCTCTTTGCGCGCGCAGACCGGCCGAACTTGATGATCAAGATCCCCGGGACGCCCGAGGGATTGCCCGCGATCGAGGAAGCGATTTTTGCGGGCATTCCGCTGAACGTGACGTTGCTCTTCTCCCGGGAGCATTACCTCGCCGCTGCCGAAGCGTTCTTGCGCGGTATCGAGCGCCGGCTCGACGCCGGTCTGAAGCCGGACGTCGCCTCGGTGGCCTCGGTATTCGTCAGTCGCTGGGACGCGGCAATCGCGGGCAAGGTACCCGAAAAGCTCCGCTCGCGGCTCGGTATTGCGATGGCGCAGCGCACGTACAAGGCCTACCGGAGTCTTCTATCTTCACCGCGCTGGCAGCGCAGTTACAACGCTGGCGCGCGGCCGCAGCGCCTCCTGTGGGCGAGCACCGGCACCAAGGACCCGCAGTTGTCCGACGTGATGTACGTCAAGGCTCTAGTGTCCCGGATCTGAGGTTCTGAAACGAATTCGCCGTGCCCCTCGTACTTCGGGTACAAGGAGGCACGAATGGCCAAACGAGGACGCCCGACGGTTCGCGTGACGATCAGCCCCAGCGAGCGGACGGCACTCGAGCAATGGGCGCGGCGTCGGACGACGGCGCAGGGCCTGGCCCAGCGCGCGCAGATCGTCTTGGCGTGTGCGGCAGGACGATCGAATTCGGAAATCGCCGCCGAGTTGCGGATCACCCGGCAGACGGCGGGGCGCTGGCGTCGGCGCTTCGTGCAGAAGCGGCTCGGCGGGTTGGTGGACGAACCGCGATCGGGGACCCCGCGCCGGATCACCGATGCGCAGGTGGAGCAGGTGATTACCGACACGTTGGAGAAAACGCCGCGGGATGCCACGCACTGGAGCACGCGCACGCTGGCGAAAGAGCGCGAGCTGAGTCACGCCACAGTCGGGCGCATCTGGCGGGCCTTCGGGCTGCAGCCCCATCGGAGTGAGACGTTCAAGCTCTCGCGCGATCCGCTGTTCATCGACAAAGTGCGGGACATCGTGGGGCTGTATCTCGCGCCCCCGGACCGCGCGCTCGTCTTGAGCGTCGACGAAAAGAGTCAGATCCAAGCGCTGGATCGCACGGCGCCCGTGCTGCCGATGACGTTCGGCTCGCCCGAGCGCCGCACCCACGACTACCGGCGTCATGGCACGACGTCGTTGTTCGCGGCGCTCGATGTGGCGACTGGGAAGGTGATCGGCGAGTGCCATCGACGCCATCGCAGTCAAGAGTTTCTGCAGTTCCTCGAGACGATCGAGGCGCGCATACCCGCGGACCTCGACGTCCATCTGATCCTCGACAACTACGGCACGCACAAGACGGCCCGCGTGCGCCGGTGGTTCGCCCGGCATCCGCGATTCCATCTGCACTTCACGCCGACGAGCGCGTCCTGGCTCAATCTGGTCGAACGCTGGTTCGCGCTGCTGAGCGAGAAGCAGATCAAGCGCGGCGCCCATCGGAGCGTCCGCGCCCTCGAGACCACCATTCGCGAGTACCTCGCGATCACCAACGAAGCGCCGACACCCTTCGTATGGACCAAAACCGCCGACGAGATCCTCGCCAAGGTGGCCGGATTTTGTCAGCGAATCTCTAACCCGGGACACTAGCCGCGCAGTTCACCGTCAATACCATGCCCGAGGGCACGCTGAACGCCATGGCCGAACACGGCGAGATCACGACGCTCCTCCGAGCGGACGGCCAAGACTGCGAGCAGACGCTCGCAGAATTCGCCGCTATTGGCATCGATCTCTACGCGCTCGCGAACCAGCTTCAAGAGGACGGCGCGAAAGCATTCGTGAAGTCCTGGAACGAGCTCATGGCCGTCATCACGTCCAAGACCGCCGCTCTCGGCGAGTAGCGCTACGCTGTGCAAGGTCCGTGGGCCATGGGCTGGCGCAGCGTTTCCTCGTTGCGCGCACGAGCAAGGGTTAGGTCGCATCGGGACCGGAGCGCCGGCAAAATGGACCCGAGCAAGCGTCATCGCGACCGGAAGACCATGGCATTGAACGTTTCGCGGAACATTGCCGTCCCGGGTCTCGTCTCTCCTTGACAGCTTAGGAGAGCACCGGGACTCCACTTTGCGACCAGGGAACAGATGAAACAACTGGGCATTCGCACCGCACTCGGCGCACACCCTCGGCGCCTACTGGCGAATGTCTTCGCTCGCGCCATCCGTCAGCTCGCACTGGGGGTGCTGGTCGGATCGCTGTTATCGGCGAGCGCCTTCGTCGCCATCGGCCTCGGCCTGTCGCGTGCGATGCCATTGTTGCTGGCGGTCGCGATCGTCATGCTGGTTGTGGGGCTGCTCGCAACCCTCGGCCCGGCGCGGCGCGGCCCGCGGATTCAGGCGGTCGAGGCACTCAGAGCAGATGCGTAGCCCCTTCGGGGCAGCAGGGCGATAATCGCCACGCGCGCCTGGGCGGCGATTCAAAAAGAGCCACCGGACTACGCCGCTGGCCCTCTGGAGCTGACGCTTTTCAGTTGAAGCTGATCACCGCATCGGTCGCGCAACCGATCCCCTGTATGAAGACGTTTTGCACACCTGGAGCCACCGGGTCCAGATCGGAATCTGAAACGATCATCTTGGCTGTGAAGGACGCGACGTTTCCATCGCCCTGGCGGTAGTAGTCAGATATCAACACAACAGCCTTGTCCCCTGTAAGCGCTGTCTTGACCGCCTCGAAGGCGGTACATTGGAACGTCGTGGATTCAAGCAGTGCGGCAGCGTTCCAGCGCACTCCCTCCCCCGCTAAACATCCACCGAATTGCCCGATGATAATGTTCGAGAGGCAGTGGAATTCGCCTCCCGCAGCGACAAAACGCCCGTCCAGATCGTAGCTCCCGCCTCCAGTCATTTCCGCTGCCCTGTCTCTAGGGAGACCGGAAATGAGAGGCGCGTTAAAGCCAAATGCCCGGTTTGTTGCGCCAGAGACTCACGGCGGCTCGCGGAGGAATCGCTCGCGCGCCGTCGGGTCGGTGACGTCTCAGCGAATCATTTTGATGGCTACGAACGTCATGGGCGCGTGAGTGCCAGCACTGCGTAGCCCGTCGCTGCCTGCCTCATGAAGCGCGCCGCGTCCGACTTCGGATCGCGGTTTCGGTTGAGAGAGGTCGCCAGCCATCCACCGGACGGCTGCTGGTGACCTTTGAGCCACGACCGTCCTTTGTCGGCAGACGCCTTGAGCATGGGTGAACCGCTCTCACCAAGCGCCACCACGGCCAACGCCGTGGCGTACCCGTCGGGCGCCGTGTCGAGCGGTGTCTGGTCGACCCGTTTGAAGTCACCAAGCCGGCTGGCGCTCCAGCCGCCATCGGGTTCTTGCAGTGCGGCCACCTCGGTGGCTGTGCGTGCGCGCTGATCGTCAGTGAGCATGCCTGGCAGCCGGGCGGCCGCAAGCACCATCGCCAGCCGGTTGATCAGGCTTTGCGCTTCGAAGTTCGTCGCGACATATTTCTGGAGACGCGCCAGGCCGGCCTTGGCATCCTCGCTGCGTGCGTAGTCGCCCGGCGCCGTGCCCAGTGCCGCCACCGCGAGCGAGGCACCGAAGAATGGCGAACTGTCAGACTCCCACGGCTCGTAGTGGAAGTTCAGCCACGCCCACGCGCCATCGAGCGCACCGGTCTTCATCTGCAACGCCCACAGATGGGCGAATGCCTTTCGGGCGTCGTCGCTGAGGGCACCGGCGCGGCGGTCGCGGGTCGCCAGAATCAGGGCATTGAGCACCGCCTCGGTTCCGCGGGATTCGCTCGTTTTCGGAAGGCCCCGAGTCTGATCCGGATAGAACGGCGCAACCTGATCCCAGAGCTGCGTGCGGGTGGCGACGTTGGCGTACAGACGCTGCTCCTGGGCAGATGGGGCGTTCTCGCCAAGGACCTTACCCAATTCGGATCGAGCCAGCACGTAGGGCACAACCGTATGGCAAGACACGCAGAACGTTCCGTGGTCGCGTGCCGCGTTCGGCCATTCCATCCACCACTCGAGGTCATCATCGAGCGAAGCTGCCGCCCCGCGGGCGTTGAACGCAGGCAATGACTGCGGAGCGGCACCCGCCTTCACCAGCGCCAGCGCAAAGATCAGCGACACCAGAGCGATTGCAAAAGCCACTCGATTCATGACGCGCTCCCTGTCGACATGGTGGATCTCATCTGCGAGTGCAGTCCGCATTATCACGGACGTGGGGACCCGGCGCTCAAGGCACGACGACGGTTACCTCGTTCGACGCGGGACCGACTCCGACCGCATTTACTCAGGCCAGACGCAGGTAGTAGATGCCGCTCGGGACACCAGCAAAGGTCACCGATGTGCCAGTCAGCGGCACGCTGACGATGGCGCCGCCACCGGGCATCGAAGCCACCCTCAACACATACGACGTCGGGGTCCCACCGTTACCGGCCGCCCAGGAAAGCGAGACGGTGTTCCCAGACACGATCGCCGGGTTCAACGTCGGCGCACCCGGCAGGCTGGAAGGCGAAATGGTCACCGTCACTTCTAAGGAGCGAGAGATGACGCGCAGGATTCTCTGGCTGATTGCGGCGGCAGTGGTGCTGTTGCCAGCCAGGGCCTCCGCACAGGTGTTCGGCACGTTCACGTGGCAGATGCAGCCGTATTGCAACCGCGTTACGCTGACGCTCACAAACAGCCCCGGAGGGTTTACCCTCAGCGGATCCGACGACCGGTGCGGCGCCGTTAGTAAGAGCGGCGCCACGGGCGTGGCGGTGTTCAACGCCAACGGCACGCTCGGACTGAACTTCACGATCGTGACGTCGCCCGCAGGGCTGGCCGTCCACGTGTCGGCCAGCGTGAGCCCGGCGAATGGCCAGGGGACGTGGTCGGATGATGTGGGCAACAGCGGCACCTTCGCGTTCGGCGGCAACGCCGCGGGATTGCCGGTCCGCCCGTCAATCATGACCCCGATCGACGTTGCCGAGAACCCGAAAGGGGCGACGGATCCGTGCTTTGTGCCCACCGTGCGACCGACACTGCTGCTGTGCGGCAACTCCGCGAGCCATTGGAGGAACGGCGGATTCGGCCTTTCTGGATTGCAGGTGTGGCGCGACAGCAACGGACAGGTGCACATTCGCGGGTCGGTCAACCGATCCGCAGGCGGAGTGAATGGCGCCGTCTTCGTGCTTCCCGCGTCGTTTGTCCCCCGTCGAACGCTCGCCTTGACCGTCAGCACAGGCATTCAGGCTGGTGCTCAGCAAGGCGGTACCGCGTTGCTGATCATCCTCGGCTCCGTGCCAGAATCCGAGGACCTCGTCGGCCTCGTATCAGTGTTCAGCGCCAGCAATCCCGGCCACACGGTCGCGCATTTCGGCGAGGTTGTGTTCACCGTGGACCGGTAGCCCGGCGCTGATGTGCAGCTCGAATATCCGAGGCTAAGCACGTCGGCGGCCATCCGCCATGCGGCGGCGCACTGCTCACGTCGCTGGGGGTCAGGCCGTCACGCGGTCGCGGCCGGACGCGCGTTCCAGTTCGGCAAGGTCGATCTTCTTCATGCGCATCAGCGCTTCCATCACGCGCTTGGCACCCGCCGATTCGCTGTCTTTCATCATCTCGGGCAGCGCAGCGGGAACGACCTGCCACGAGAGCCCGTATTTGTCCTTCAGCCAGCCGCACTGCTGTGCGTTGGGATCGCCGCCCTTCGAAAGCTTCTCCCAGTAGTAGTCGATCTCTTCCTGATTCTTGCAATTCACTTGCAGCGACACGGCTTCGTTGAACTTGAAGACCGGACCGCCGTTTAGCGCCGTGAACGACTGCCCGTCGATCTCGAACGCGACAGTCATCACTGAACCGACCGAGCGCTTGTGGGTCTCCTTGCCCGCTTCCGTGTATCGCGACACGATGCCGATTTTCGAGTTCTTGAAGACCGACACGTAGAAGTTGGCCGCTTCTTCAGCCTGGGTGTCGAACCACAGGCACGGTGTGATTCGCTGACTCAATTGCATCTCCGACCTCCAGCTCATCGCGCGGAAGAATTCCGCACATGACGATCTCGTCGTACGGCGATGCACCTGTCAAGCACGGCTTCTCGCCGAGGTCCGTTGAACATTCACACGCCGTCGTCGGAGGAAAGCTCGCAGCTCGATGACATTCAGACGCACTCAAGGCGCCAGCCAGTCGTTTCCCACGAGACAATTCGTAAGCGAGTCGAGTTCCCGTGCGTCGCTGCAACGTTTCAACCTGCTCCACTTGCCCCGTGTCGTGGAAATTCTCAAGCTGACGCGGGCTGATACATGACGCCGCTGTCACACAAAAATAAGACCGGCGCAGAAACAGGACCGGCACAATAGGCCGAACGTTGACGGGCTTTAGATCAATGGCTTCCCAATCCCTTTCGACTCCAGCAAAACCCCGCCCGGCCTACCTTTTGCTAGATAAGCAACCTCCGGATTGCTTATCTAGGCTCAGCAGGACGCCGGGCCAGCCCGGCGGTCTGAGTCCACGAACGAAGGGCGGTTTTTACCATGACGGCCGGTTCCCGACACTCTGATGCGTCGTGGACCATTACGACGAACACCTGAAGCTCGAGCTGGCGCCCGACCAGAAGCGCAAACTCGTGGAGTATTTGAAATCGCTCTGACGCGCGGCGAATCACGACGTGAAGCGGGCCACTTGCGACTGGCGCACCTGTCGAACATGACCAGGAGGACCCGATGAAGAGGAGGATTCCTTCGGCGTCGGTCGTTGCCTGTGGGCTCATTGTTTTTGCGTTCAGCGCCACATCACTACAAGGCGCCGGTCAGTCTGCGCGGGCCACGAACGCGGCGGCGCATAGCGAGGCCGCCGCCACACTGAGGCAGGACATGCGGAAGTTGTGGACAGACCACGTCGTGTGGACGCGCGACTACATCATCGCGGCCATTGCGGATCGGCCTGACGCGAAGGCCGCGGCAGATCGTCTGATCAAGAATCAGCAAGACATCGGCAATGCGATGAAATTCTACAGCGCGCCAGCGGGTCAACAACTCACCACGCTCTTGAAGGAACACATCACCATCGCCGTCGACTTGATCAAGGCCGAGAAGGCAGGCGATAAGGCGGCGCAGCAGCAGGCCGACACTCGCTGGCAACAAAACGCGGTGCAGATTGCTGATTTCCTGAGTGTAAAGCGAATCCGAACTGGCCCAAAGCCACGCTGACTGATCTGATGAAAAAGCACCTCTCAACGACTACGAACGAAGTCGTCGCGCGGCTGAATGCGAACCGGCTGGGTGGGGGCGTTGACGATGGGGCGCATCTCGATGCACCGAGTTCCCTGTCGGGACGTCCCGCCCGACAGCGGTAGCGGGCCGCGACTCACAGGCACTCAGGTACACCGTGGCTCTCGCACTCATTCGGCCCGGACAGCTCTACGTATGGAAGGGCCCGTCGTTGTTGCTGGTCGACGAACGCGGAGACTGCGGCGAGCGCGAACAGCTGTCCGGGTACTATTTCCGCGAAGCGCGGTTCCTCAGGACGTTACGGCTCGAGGTGAACGGGCGATCACCATGGCTGTGCGACGCGACTCTTCTCAAGCCATACGCCATCGCGTTCACCTACATCCACCCCGAGCTCATGCAGTTCGGAGGCGGTGGCAGCGGACAGTCCGGTGACGAGATCTCCACGGACGCCGAAGGCCTGCCGCATCGCGCCTTGTCGCTGCGAGCAGTCTATACGTTGCGCATCGACGGGTTGACGGTGTCAGTCACGGTCAGCAATCACTCGATGCGTCGTATCGAAGCCGATGTGGCGTGGATGCTCGACGCTGATTTCGCCGACATTCAGGAAGCGCACGAGGGCAAGCGCGATCAGCACGGCGATGTGCATCGACATACCTCAGGCGATCGTCTCGCGTTCACCTATCAGCATCCGCAACTGAAATATCGGACCGCCGTTGCGCCGCTCGGCTCGACGGCTTGGGCCCTGAGCGAGTCGTCGATCAAGACACGAGTCCAACTCGAACCGCAACAGGCGGTCGTGCTTGGCTTGCAGGTGGATCCCTCCGGCACCGACGGCGAGGCGCCGTTCGACGATGCCGCGGCACGCGAGCAGCGCCTCGGCGCGTGGCAAGAACAGCTCGCGCGCATCACGGTTCCGCCGAATCGGGTCGCCGAACGGATCCTCGCGGCCAACATCCGAGATTTCGCGTCATTTCCCTTACTGGAGGGTCCGCCAGACGAGTGGCTGACGCTCCAGGCGGGCATGCCGCTCTACCCAGCCTTGTTTGGTCGCGACACCCTGACCGCGGGATGGCAGGCCGCGTTTCTCGACCGCGGCGAATCACTCGACGCGAGCTTGACCCGGCTCGGTCGGATGCAGAGCGATCGCGTGTACGACTGGCGGGATGAGGAGCCCGGGCGCATTCCGTATCAGGTGCGCCGTGGCCCATTGGCGTTGCTCGACGTGAATCCGTATTCCGCGTACTACGCCGACTTCGCGAGCCCGCTCATGTTCGCGATCTCACTCGCGCACCTGTATTCCTGGACCGGAGACAGAAAGTCCATCGAGCGACATTGGGATGTCGCGCGGCGCATTCTCGACTGGGCCCGCACGTACGGCGACAAAGACAAGGACGGATACCTCGAATACCAGACACGGTCGACGAAGGGCACAAAGAACCAGGGCTGGAAGGACAGCGGCGACGCCATCGTGTATGACGACGGGCGACCAGTGCCGTCGCCGATCGGGACCTGCGAGTTGCAGGGGTATTGGTTTGCCGCGCAGCAACTCATGGCCTTCTTGAGCGGGGCAATGGGAGAGTACGCGGACGCAAAGGCCTTCTGGCGAAGCGCCTCAGATCTCAAGAACCGATTCAATCGTGACTGGTGGGATGACGAGGAAGGCGCGGTTGTCCTGGCGCTCGATCCGGACAAGCGGCAGGTGCGAGCTGTGACGTCGAACGTGGGACATTGCATCGCCTGCGGAATCATCAGCGACGAGCATCTCCCGCGCGTCGTCGGGCGTCTATTTGCGCCCGATATGTTCAGCGGGTGGGGGATCCGTACGCTGTCGTCCGCACACCGCGCGTACAACCCGCTGAGTTATCACCTGGGAACGGTGTGGGCCGTTGAACAGGCCACGATCGCGTTCGGCCTGCGGCGCTTTGGGTTCAACACACGCGCCTGCGAGCTCGCGCATGCACTCTTCGAGCTGGCGGAGCTGTACCCGGAATACCGCATTCCGGAGTGTATCGGCGGGTATCCGCGCGGTGAGGGGACCGGACCGGGCGCGTATCCTCGAGCCAATACGCCGCAGCTGTGGAACGCCAGCGCATTCCCGCTCCTGATTCACAGCCTGCTCGGCTTCCAGCCCGTTGCACCGCTCGAAACGCTATTCGTCGATCCGGTGCTGCCGACGTGGCTGCCGGAGGTCGTCATCGAAGGCGTCCGCCTGGCGGGTGCGACAGCCTCGCTGCGATTCTGGCGGGAGAGCTCGGGCGATTCGCACGGAGAGATCCTCCACAAGCGCGGCACGTTCCGCCTCGTGAAGCAGCCACCGCCCGAGTCATTGACGGCTGGCATCGTCGATCGTCTGGCCGCGCTGTTTGACAGCGTTCAACACTGACACGATTCGAGGACCTGGAGAACGGACATGAGACTCGCACTGAAGCCACTCGACGAACAGGTCATCGTCATCACCGGCGCGTCCAGCGGCATCGGCCTCGTCACTGCCAAACACGCGGCTCGCCGCGGCGCGTGTGTCGTACTGGCCGCACGCAATGAGAACGACCTGCGTGACGCGACGGAGGCGATTCGTCGGGATGGCGGTCGCGCCGTGTACGCCGTGACGGATGTCGCCGACGCCGCGCAAGTTGACCGGATTGCGGACACGGCGCTCCGCGAATTCGGGCGCATCGACACGTGGGTCAATAACGCGGCCGTGTCGATGTACGGCCGAATCATGGATCTGCTCGATCGAGGACATGCGGCGCCAGATGGACGTCAACTACTGGGGCCAGGTGTACGGATCGCGCACGGCCGTGCAACACCTCCGTCGAGAGGGCGGAGCGTTGATCAACGTGGGCAGCGCATTGTCTGACAGAGCCATTCCTCTGCAGGGCGGTTACTGTGCCGCGAAGCACGCACTCAAAGCGTTCACGGATACGCTCAGGATGGAGCTCGAGGAACAGGGCATTCCCATTGCCGTGACGCTCGTCAAGCCCGCGAGCATCGATACGCCGTTCTTCGAGAAGGCTCGCACCTACCTGGGCGTGGAGCCTCAGCCCGTGCCGCCGGTCTATGCACCGGAGGTCGTCGCCGATGTGATTCTGCATGCGGCCCAGCACCCGCTTCGGGAGCTGATCGCCGGTGGGTCTGGCGCCAAGCTGAGTGCCGCGCGATTCGCACCACGTCTCGCCGACCTGTACATGGAGCGGTGGACATTCGACTCGCAGGTCACGGACAAGCCGGTCAACGGCCGCCCTGACAACCTGTATGAACCGGTTCCGGCTGACGGGGGTGAGAGGGGACGAAACTGGCGAGGTCATACGCGAAAGAGCAGCGTCTATACACGTGCGGCCTTACATCCGCGTGCCACGGCTGCAGTCATCGCCGCGTTGGCGCTCGGCTTCGGAGCTGCGGCCGTGAGACACCGCGTCGCATCATCGTCTGAGCAATTGAACGTGGCTGCGTGAGGAGGACCCCATGGACAGCACCAATGCGTTGATGCAAGCCGTGGACAGCCCCGCATCGATCGAGTCGCAGAACCATTGAGTAAGGCCGTGCGAGGAGCGTATGACGCAGCGGGGCCCGGCGGATTTCTGCAATGACTCTCACGCTTGAGAGAACCCAAACAATTTGACAGCCGGCTGGCCCTCGATAGTTGCAGCATGCCGTAACGGCCGCGCCACGCTTAAGCAGAGCGGTTGCCGAGCGGGTCGTTCAAAGACATATGAGAGTGATCATCGTGGGAGCGGGCATCGGCGGATTGACCGCCGCCCTGTCACTGCAGAAGGCGAGGGTGGACGTCGAGATTTTCGAGCAAACCCGGGTGCTGGAGGAGCTCGGCGTAGGGTTCAACTTGTTGCCTCATGCGACGAAGGAGCTTGCTGATTTAGGTCTCCTGCCGGCAGTCGATGAAGCCGGTGTTCAGATTCGCGAGCTGATTTATGCGAACCGTTACGGGCAGGTCGTGTGGCGAGAGCTCCGGGGACTTGAGGCTGGCTACGACATGCCTCAGGTTGCGATTCACCGAGGGAGGCTGCACGGCCTGCTATTGCGCGCGGTGATGGGAGCGGCGCATCTTCATACTGGTTGCGTCCTGGTCGACTTCGCGAGCAGGCCCGGGTACGTTTCTGCCCGCTTCTCTGATCGAACCGGACGCCAGAGCGTCGACATCGCGGGCGACGCGCTTATTGGCTGCGATGGGATTCACTCAACGGTTCGGAAGATCCTGTATCCGGAGGAAGGGCCTCCGCGGTGGAGCGGCATTACACTTTGGCGCGGCGCCACGGAGATGCCGGCCTGGGCGGATGGCCAGACGATGCTCGTTGCCGGGGTACGGCCGCGAAGTTCGTGTGTTACCCGATTCATCTCGACCCGAACAAGCCAAACCGCCGAGTGACGAATTGGGGCGTCATGGCGCGAATCGGCGCTGCAGGAACTCCGCCACCACGTCGCGAGGACTGGAGCCGCGTTGGCCGTCACGACGACGCGCTTCAGTTCGTCAAAGAGAGCTTCCAGCTAGGCGCCATCGACCCGGTAAAGATTATCGAAGCCACAGAGACGGTATTCGAGTACCCGAACTGCGACCGCGATCCATTACGGCGGTGGTCGTTCGATCGGGTGACATTGCTCGGCGACGCTGCACATCCGATGTACCCGGTGGGAAGCAACGGCGCGAGTCAGGCGATTCTGGACGCGGAAGCCCTGGCACGGCATTTGTCCTCGGGAGTCGATGTGAAAGCCGCGCTTGTTGCTTACGAAGACGAACGGCGGCCGCCGACCAGCGCCATCGTGTTGAGAAACCGCGAAGGGGGCCCGGAGCA
Source organism: uncultured Acidobacteriota bacterium (assembly GCA_963807105.1). GTDB lineage: Bacteria > Acidobacteriota > Vicinamibacteria > Vicinamibacterales > UBA2999 > DASPWV01. The sequence continues at coordinate 21,968 of CAWEAM010000013.1, forward strand.
GGTCATAGATGCGGTCGAATCGCGAGCACCTCATGGTTTCGACGAGCTCGAATCCGTACTTTCGTATACAGAGCGCGAGGCGATCGTGAAGGGATACGCAAGGCTAGCAGGTTATGCCGTCGACCAGGTGAACCGCCGCTGAGAGCGTCTACACAAATGGGCGTTCGCCGAGATGGTCAGCGGTTCGCTACGTTTGAGGAGATCACCAAACCCAGGATCGAGGAATGAGGTGCATCATGAACCAAGTGCAGATTGACCGCGGAGGACGTCGCGAGGTTCAAGCGTTGACGTCGGCCGAGGACCAGAGTCTGACACGGACCACTCGCGCACTCCGTCTTGGTGCGCTCGCACTGGGCGCGGTCGCGCTTGGAGCAACCGCGATTGGGGCGCTCGCGGTCGGACGTCTCGCCGTTGGCTCATTTGCCATGAGACGCGGCCATGTGCGCACACTGACTGTCGACAGGCTTGAAGTGCGGCGGCTCCACATCGGCGAATTAACTGTCGCCAGCGGAATGCCGCGTTAATAATTCTTTACGGCAGGCCGAGCTTCCGGCGAACAGCCGCGAAGCTCGCGCCGTCAACAGTTCGGGAACGAGCCCGGAACGATTGCCTGCGAACGGCTTCAAAGCGCCCACCTCAGCGGACTTCGACGAAGGGCGCAACAGCGTGAGCTGTCGTGCCCTCAGTCGCTGCCCGTGTCCGCTGCATCAATCTCGTCGCCGGAGACGGAACGAACGAAGAATAACGCCTCCTGCCAGCGAGAGCAGCCCGACCAATCCAATCGCCGGAATGTAGCTCGCCGTCTTCGGCAGACTCTTACGAGCCTCTCCGGCTGGCGCTGCAGGTGCAGCCGCCGCCTCCGGTGCCGGTTGGGCCGGCTGCGGTGGCCGGGTCGCTTGAGGGGCGGGGGACGGTGCCGCCGCCGTTGTTTTTGGAGGGACGACCGGCACCAACTTGAACGTCGCCACGTCGAGTTCACGAAGGTCGTCCGGGTCCTTGCTGGTTTCCCTCTCGAGCCTGCCGGCGATCTCCACCCAGCGGCCGAGCGCCGAATCCGTGATCTTGCCTTTTTCCGGGTTATCGATCATCAGGGCATCGGCGCCGGGGTCGGCCGTGCACGTTGCCTCTGGTACGCTGGCAACGGGCCCTTTTCTCGGGCGCGCCAACACGTACTTGTCTTTCTGTCCGCCGCGCACCGCTGTGCCACGAACCAAACATCCCACCGCGGTAACCTGGCCGCCTTGATCCTGCGGCAGGAGGCCCCCATCCCGTCGCTGCGCGTACGCGGGTTCGACCGTCACCACACCGAATGCGAAAACAACGACCGTTGCACCATAGACTTGCTGAAGGGTCATGCGAGACCTCCTGTCGCTGTGGTCAGCAACAATCGATCCGCTCGTGACACCCGCTAACATCCCCTTCTGTCGTTCGCGCAAACCAACTCGGGCACGGCATTCCGTAGGAGACACGGTATTTCGTTGTGACGGAGTAGAGCGACTGAAGTCAGGGCGATGGTGAGACCCCGTCGGCTGAATAGCGTCGTCGGGGGCCGAGCAAGCGAGTGGTAATGTCGCAGGTCTGTGTTACGCCGCGCAGCGCCTCTCGGTGATCTGCCGCACCTTGTCCTTGAACGCGGCGACCCACGCCTCCGACCCGACATAAGATTTCCCGGTGACGGGATCGCGCCACGTGTGTATTTCGGAGAGCTTCTCGACGCGGGCAGTCGCCATGAGCGCGTGCACGTGTGCGTCGGTCAACAGGAGCAGGCGATCCTGCAGGAACGCGCGCCCGGCCTCGCCAATGCGAGGGTCCCCCCGGCCGCCCTCGCCGGAGGCCATCGAGACCGTGAGATTACCGCGGCATTCCGGCACGTTGTCCGAGGAGGAAGGTTTCACAGGCTTGAAGACAGGTCGATCCGTCCACGCCTTCAGGTTCATCTTCGCCGTCGATTTGCTCGTACGACCTGCACCGCCAAATGTGGCACCGATATCTTGTAGAGCGATCACTGGCTCGCTGCACGCAGAGCTATCAGGGCGCTCGAAGAACACAGATGCCCCGCCTTCGCCTCCGCCGAGTGGATGCGCGTCGCCCGCGCTCGGATCGAGCGAGCTCCGGCACTCAAGTCGTTGTTGCTCGGGCTTGCGATCACCGTGCTGAATGAACACGCCTAGGAGCGTGAGCGCGTCGAAATGCGTGCGCTGCCGCGCCCGCAGCTCGCCCTCGGGCAGCTTCGCGATGGCCTCATCGACCTCGCCCCAGCGCCATCCCTGGTCGGCGTCCTTCCCTTCAACCATCACCAGACGGCTCGACTCTGGTTGGAATGTTGCGAGGTACGAGCGTTTGGCGCGCGCCCCCGTGCCCGCCATCGGGTCGGCCGGGCAGTCGCGACAGTCGATCGTGATCGGATAGATCGGATCGGATACGAACCCGAGAGCCCACAGGAGTTTCGCCGCCACGACCGCTGAAAAGATCTCGCGGTTGCCATCCTTCGATCCGTCGCTGTACTTGACACGGATGGTCGTGCCGGCCGGTGTCCGGCACGCGAATTTCTTCGTGTTCCCGCCGAGGTCTTTCCCTGGCGTGGCGAAATCGCACGGCAGCGGCTGGCCGCGAAGCGCAGCCTCGAGTCCCTCCGACTGCTTCAAGGGCCGGCCCGCCGTCACCATTTCGGGGGTCACGTCTCCCGGGTCGGACCAGATCTTGGCGGTCGCCAGATACCGCAACCGCTGTTCTGAGCCGGCGACTTGCACGAACGCGATCTGGTTGTCGCTCTGGGCGACGACACTGGTGACGAGGACCAGCGCTGCGACCGCTACTCGCGTGGATGCCGAAAGGATCTTGGCTGACATGCTCGACCACCCTTGCACTGTCGCCGTCGTCCGATACCCTGCGGGTCTAGACCGGGTCAGGATGACGGGCTCTAAAGGACACGAACCCTCAAATGCCACACGTCACGAGCCATCGACAAGCAAGGTTTGATCCGTTTTGACTGCGCGACTTGGGGGACCCGGTGTGCACTGAGATTGTCCACGAAGCTTTCGTTCTTTCTTGAGATCAATCCACCTGTTGACGAACCGAACCCGCGACTGATCCCGGCCTCAATGGGATTTCGCCTGAGGCATAAACTCCGGCGGGGCGGAGCTTGCCCTTATTCCCGGATGGACGACCGAGAAGCGAGCGTCGTCAGGATCGAGCCGCGTCCTGCTGGGTCGCTTCTTTCTTGAGCGTCAGATGCATCCGCGCTTCGCGTCAGGAGGTAGCGGCTGGCGAAGTCAGTGATCGTCGGCGGATAGCGCTGCTGATGAAGACACTGGTGCGCCGACAACGTTGAGGAGGGAACGGAAGCGGAGGAACCGGTCGTGTCGACCGATGCTCCTCCGCCGCCGCCGATCACGTTCGGGACGCTTGACCGCGTTTCCGAACGGCGAGACTACTGAAGTATTCCGACCCGAATCGCCGAGAGCGCGCGGCTCGCCGCGCTGACGTTCGTGTCACTTGACACGCACACCATGTCGATCGTGAACGGGCCGGTGCCGCTGAGCGTCGCGGCGTAGTGAACCACCGCCTCGCCTGGGCGAGTGCTGGCCACATTCACCGCCGTCGTATCCCAAGCCTGCGCTGACGTCGTGTCCTGGATCGTGCACGTGACGTCGGCCGCGCCTCCCCCTGCCTTGGTCAGGTTGGTCTTGCCGGTGAATACGTATAGGCCCGCCGGAAGAGTCATTGTGTTGACGACAACGGGCGCAGCGGGCGCTATGCTGACCGCCACCGCACCAGAGGCATACGAGAACGTCGTTGTGCTATCGCCCGATGGTCCCTGCGGACCTGTTGGCCCCGGCGGCCCGGCGGGGCCGACCGGTCCTTGCGGACCATCGGGTCCGGTCGGGCCAACGAGTCCCGGCGGTCCCTGAGGTCCAGAATCGCCTTGCGGCCCCTGCGCTCCGGCGGCGCCTGCAGGGCCCGGATCACCTTGAACGCCTTGCGGTCCTGCAGCGCCTGCGGGACCCGGATCACCCTGAACGCCTTGCGGTCCGGCAGCGCCTGCAGGACCCGGATCACCCTGAAGGCCCTGAGGTCCGGCAGCGCCGGCAGGACCCGGATCGCCCTGAAGGCCTTGCGGTCCGGCAACGCCTGCGGCGCCGAGATCACCCTGAAGGCCTTGCGGCCCGGCCGGTCCTGCCGCGCCTGCAGGTCCGGGATCACCTTGAAGGCCCTGCAACCCTTGTGCGCCTGCCGGGCCTGCGGGTCCCGCTGCCCCGGCAGGGCCTGCCGGGCCTTCGGGACCAGCGGGTCCGGCCGCTCCTTGGGGTCCTTCAGAGCCGGTAGGTCCTGCGGGTCCGTTGCCCGCGATGTCCGCGTTGAGGATCAAGCGCCCAGGCGACACCTGGAGCGGCAGATAGTTCGCGTTCGGCGACGTCGCCGCCTGCAGGTAATAGCGGTCGAGCGATGTCGTCAAGAAGGGCGGGACCACGTTCACGACAACCGTTCCTGTCTGGTCCAGGACACCTTGCGCGAGAATTACGTAGTCGGTACCAAACTCCAGCGCAACGCCGCCGTAGGACATTCCTGACCGCATCGAGCTACCGACGAGCACGTAAAACTGACCCGGCGGCCCTGTGATCGAAACAGGCACACCGGCACCAGGGTTGGCGGGGTTGGCCGGGACGGCTAGAGTCGTCTGTGCAGACGCCGAAACCGCAGACACGAGCCACAGCCAACAGATCAGAGCGGTCACCTTGCGCGCTTTTGCACCAAGACGGACCTTAGATTTACGGATCTTCATTGAAGCGCCAAACCTCCGTCAGGGATATCGAGCTGGCTCATCTTTGGCAACAGCACCCAGCGATCAAACCCGAGATTTTTTGCGCTTTTCTGTAATCTTCGATCTGGCGCCGCCCCGCATCAGCCTCGGCACATGAGGAGGAGTCCGCAATCGAAGGGCGACGCGATGTGCCGACACGACAACAGGTGCGGGCTGCGGCGGGCCCGCCCGCGTCATCTTGACGATGACCGTTGTCGATGTCCGGTGCCAGAGATCTGGTCGAAGCGCTTGGTGGCGAGCACAATCACGCGCTCAGGCGGCAGCGATGAGCCCTGCGATCACGTTCGGACTCCAGGTGGTCCGCGCGGATCTTCGAGGTCGCGATCAGTGCGTCCTTCCTCCGGCCGTCGTGCGAGCAGCGCCGCGGGTGGAAACCATGTGGTTGACGATGTACTCGGCATCGCGTCCCACACCTCCCAACAGCACCGAGCTCAGCGAGTAGAGGAAAGGAAGTCCCATGAAGTACAGACCGGGACAGGACTCGACGCAGCCCCGATCGTGAATGGGAAGGCCGTTGCGGGTTGGTAGCGAGAAGTCGATCCAGTCGTAATCCGGCGTGAATCCGGTGCACCAAATGACGTTCGACACGTCGAGGACCCTTCCATCGTCGAGGACGGGATATCTGTTCCTCACACCCGTCACGCGTGGCACTCTTTCGATGCCCGCGGCGGCAAAGTCCTTCCGTCGCACCCGGCCCAGAGGAATTCCGCGAGGAGGGTCGAGAAAGTGGTCGCGGACTTTTCTTCCCAACGCCGTCTTCACCGTCAACACCCGCGTCGCCATGAACCACATGATCGGCGTGAAGAGCTGATCGGGAAGACTCCCGGCCCGTGTGGGCTCCTGGCCGGTGTCCCGGCCCGATAACCACGTCTGGTGCCGGGGAGCGAGTTCGATGGCTATCTCCGCGCCCGAGTTGCCGGCGCCCACTACGAGCACTCGACCTTCCTGGACTTGGGACGGGTTGCGGTACTCCTTGGAGTGGAGCTGGACGATGCTCTCGTCGAGTTCGCGCGCGAACGGTGGGACCCTCGGGTTGTTATAGGCGCCGGTCGCCACGACCACGCTCTCGGCCCAGAGGGTGCAGTCGCCGCAGCTCACCTCGAATTGATCCTCGACCTTGGACAGTCTGTGGACTTTGACGCCTGTTCGGACGGGGAGCTCGAACTCGCGGACATACGCCTCCAGATAGTCGGCCGTCTCGTTTTTGGTCGGATAAGCGGCGGGCGATCCTGGAAACGGCATTCCCGGCAGTCCGTCGTAACGGCCCGGCGTAAACAGACGCAGCGAATCCCATCTCTTCCGCCAGGCATCACCGATCCGATGGTTGTCGTCCAGAATGACGAACGGCAGACCCCGTTGCTTGAGGCAATAGCCGACAGCCAGGCCTGCCTGGCTTCCACCGATGACGACGGTTCCGAACTGCTGGATCAAAGCTCAGTTCTCGATTCGATAAACTTCGCGCCGACCGCGGTCGACGAGGTCGTGATAATCCGCCATGGTCTTCCGGAGCGTTTCGTTGGCCATGAGGTTTTGCTCCATGGCGAAGAAATCATCGATCTTCTCGACTTTCGCCTCAGCGACGATCGTCCAGAAGGGCTCGCCTGTGACGTCGGTGAGCACGCGAAGGGGTTCCTGCCCCATTTCTTTCAGGACCGTTGAGATGTCGCGGAACTTCTCAACCATCTGGCGAACTTTCCCGGGCTTGCAGTTCAGAACCTCACGGATCACATACATGACCTCACTCCTCTCACATGATCGTTGACCTATGGAACTCCACATCCTTCGCGGCAGCCATGATGCGGCCGAGATTGTCGTTCGACATGAAATCGGCCAGTGGAATGGCGCCGGTGATCGCCGACAGAAAGGCGTTGGTGGCCTCCTGGTTGCCGCGCAGCGCGCCGAAGAGGGCCCGCATCTCGGGCGGAGGAGGCTCGAGTGCGGCGAGCTGACTGGTGAATTCGTACATCGGTCGAACGCGTTCGTTGCGCGCCGCCTCGTGAGCCGCCAACAGGTCTTCGAGCGTACCGCTGCCCGATAGCCCGGCGCCGAGCGCGCTCGCGAGCGTCTCGGCATCGATGAACGCGTCGCTGATGCCCTGCGCGGTTATCGGATCTCTGTTGTAGCTCGCGTCGCCGACGAGCGCCCATCCTTTGCCGAACGGTTTCCGGAAGTACCCGGGCACGCCGGCCGTGCCGTACCACTTGTCTTCGCGACGCCCGCCGCGTACGCGGGCTGCGAAGTCGGGCGCCGCCGCGAGCGCCCGCCAGACATGCCCCTCGACGTCGGCGCGGACCGCCGCAAAATCCTTGGCCGGCCAGTTCACCATCACGAGATGAAGACCATCGTTGGTCGGCGCGCCACCAAACGCGCAACCGTCCCGCACGTACAGCTCGATGTCGTCCTGACGCACGCCGCTGAAGTAGGAGTAGTAGCCACAGGCGGCTACCGGGCGAACGTCGTACTCCCGCGCTCGTACGGCGCGCGCGACGAAAGAGGTCACGCCGTCGGCGCCAACGACTACTCGCGCCCGCTCCTCGATTCGCGATGCGTTCTTTGCATGGCCTCGAACGCCAATCACGGCATCGTCGGCAACCAGCAACTCATCGACCGCGAAGCGCTCGCGAACCTCGACGCCGGCCGCGGATGCTGCATTCACCAGGAGGCTGTCGAGCACGGTGCGACGCGGACAGAATCCGCCCATGCCGTCGTTCACGTCCGGGATCGCGCCGCGAAGCGCGAACGCGCCGACATCGAACGTCATTTGCCGGCAGATCGGCGGTACGCCCCTCGCGGCGAGCGCGCGTGCCAGACTCCACCGCTTCAAGATCTCGGCGCCGTGAGGCCACACGATGTGCGTCGAAATCGTATCGCTGGGAAAGGTTGCTCTGTCGACGAGCAACACCTTGAAGCCTTGTCGCGCCAGGAGCATGGCGGTGGGCGAGCCGGCACACCGCGCGCCGACGATGATGGCGTCGTACATTTGAGCCTCCGCGTCAACACAGACACTAGCCGAGGCCTGAGGCCATGGCATCCGAAGGATTACCCAAAATCGAGCTGGCCTCGAGATTGGGTATTCCTGCGTACGCGGCTCAGATGAGGTTGTGCTGGAATGCCCAGGCGGTGGCGCCCGCGCGAGTCGGGACGCCCGTTTTGTCGAAGATGTTGCTGACGTGGCGGGCGACAGTCTTTTCGCTGATGAACAGCTCCTCGCCGATCTCGCGATTCGTCTTGCCGGCGGCAAGCAGTCGGAGGACCTGAACTTCTCGTTCGCTGAGCGAACCGACAGACTCACGCGTGGCACGCTCGGATTGGTCGGCGATGCGCGCGAGGCAGGGCCCGGCGGCGAGCTGCTTGAAGAGCCGTCGCGCGGCATCGAGCTCGAGACGGCGGCCTTCCTGATCACCCCGCCGTTCGCAGACAGCCGCGATCAGCAGACTGGTCTGCGCTTCCTCGTAGGGCATCTCCAGCTGACGCCAGATTTCCCACGCCTGCCGCAGCGGTGCGGACGCAGCGGCAAACTCACCTTCAGCAAGGAGGACCGCGCCCGTGGCGTGCGCCGACGCAGCGGAAAGAAGTGGCGCGTCGATGGCGCCAGCGATCTCTGACAACTCGGTGGAGGCAGCGCGCGCGTTCTCGAGATCGCGCGCGGCCAGCAGAATCTCGACGGCGGCCGCCAGCAGCCTGGCACGAGCCGCCATCGCCCGCGTATCGAGCAGAACACCGCGGATCGCCGCCGCCGCGGCGTCGATATCACCCTGCGCCAGACGAAGCAGCGACAGACCCGGTTGTGGCTTTCGTCCGTGCTCGTTCGCGCGCGTGTACAACGTGTCGGCCTTGGCGAACTCACCGCGAAGTCGATGGATCTCGGCGAGGCGGTAGAACGCCGCCCCCGCCGCCGGGCGCGCAGCCAGGAACTTGGACGCGTCCTGTGCGTCTTGCGCAGCATCGGTCCAGTTTCCACGCAGTTGCAGGACCTCGGCGCGATAGAGCAGGCACTCGCCACGATAGCGGACGAGGTCTGGCTGATTGCCACACCATCGCGCGAGCGACGTGGTCCACTCATGCGCGCGACGCAGATCGAACGTTTCCTGACAGGCCTCCAGCACGCTGCAGTAGATGTCACCAGCCAGGATGGGCGTCACGTCGCCTGCGATCACTGCGGCCATCGCTTCGTCGAGCAGGGCGACACCTTCGGCGATCTGTCCGAGGTGTATGAGCGCCCGTCCGCGGCCGTGACAGGCAAGCGACGCCAGATCAGGATCGCGAAACCGGCTGGCGATCCCGGCCGCCTGGCTGAACACGGCGTGACCTGCCGCCGCGTCGCCTTGCACGATGTGCTGAATGGCGGAGGGAATCAGCAGATAGCCGCGCACGACGGAGTCGAGTTGCGCCTCGTCGAGGATGCGTTGAGCTCTGGCGAACCAGCCCGATGCGGGAGCCATGGCGCCACGCTGCAGCAGTCCAAACGCGAGCCAGGATGCGGATCGTGCGGCCCCCTCGCTGTCGCCTCGATCGAGAAATGTCTGGTGCGCCCGCGCCAGGAACGCCTCGCTCTCGTCATCGCGTCCCAAGAGGTAGGCTGCCGTGGCGAGTCGCTCGAGGTCTTCAGGGTCCAGCGGCGTATCACGGTCGGCAGTGTCGAGCAGGCGATACGAGTCTGCCCAGGCTTTTTGCTCGAATAACAGTCGCGCACGCCCGAGTGTCTGCACGTCCGTCATGTGACTTCCTGAGAAATGGTAGATCGCCGCTCCAGGCTTGCGACGAGCTCAGCGGCCAACCGGCGCACACGCGGTTCTCGCAGAATGGTGTCGTGCGCGCCGGGAATGATCCGCGTGGTCACGCCACCGCGCGCGAGGCGCTCCCATCCGAGGTCGGGACCGCCGCGGTATGTCAGGCGGCCCGTACGCGCGCGCAGTAGCGTGAGCGGTCCTGGATATTCTCGCGGGCGATACGCGCGCCGCATGCGCACGTATCGTTCGAGACGGGTGTTTGCCTGGGCCGGCATCCTCCAGAGTCCCAACTGGTCGCGCAGGTCGATGGTTGCCGATGAGCCGCTCGCCGCGGCGCGAACGTGCGCCCACATGAGCCTGGTCTTGGCGCGGAGACGCGCGCGTTGATCGTTCCAACCCGACCGGAAAAAATCATCGTCCACCAGCCAGTAGGCGAAGTTTCTCGCGAGACGCCAGGGCGCCGAAAGCGTCAGCGCAGGGGCGTTCGCCACAGGGGCTGGAGCATCGAGCATGATCAGCGGCGATACGACGTCACCGGCGGCAAAAAGCTGCTGCGCCATCTCGTAGGCGATTATTCCCCCTGCCGAGTAACCGCCGATTCGGTAGGGCCCGGCCGGCACCACTGCGCGGATCGCTCGCACGTATCGCGCCGCGATGGTCTCGATACTTGCCGGTTCCATCGCCTCGAGTCGTTCTTCCGCGCGCAAGCCATAAATCGGGCAGTCGGTCCCGACGTGTCGCGCCAGCGTCTGGAACGAGATCACTTCGCCGCCAATCCCGTGGACGAGAAAGAACGGTGGCTCCGCGCCGATCGGTTGAATCGGCACGAGCGGCGACCAGTCGTCCGCGGTCGCGCCGCTCCGGATCAATCGGGCCTGTTTGGCGATCGTGTCGTGAGTGAAAAGCGTCGAGACCGGCATGTCGACGCCCAAGTGCTTCTGAATCGCTGCGCAGAGCCGAGCGGCCAGAAGCGAATGGCCGCCCAGATTGAAGAAGTTGTCATCCAGCGTGATCTCTTGGTTCGCGAGGTGATCGCGCCAGATGTCGAGAAGGGCCGCCTCGACGCTGACAGACGTCGCGGCGGCGGTCGCAGGCGCGCGTTCGTTGCGCGGCGCCTCCGCCGGCGAGGCGTGGACCGGTGCCGGCGCTGTGGCGGCCGTCGGCAACAGCCGATCGACGGCCTGTGCGAGCCCGGCGACCGTGGGCGTCTCGAATAGCGCTTGAAGACCGATATCGACGCCGAACGTCGCCTGCATTCTGGACAGCGCCTGGGTTGCCAGCAGCGAATGACCGCCGCGTTCGAAGAAATTGTCGTGGGTGCCGACCTCCGCGATTCCCAACAGGTCGCGCCAGATCGCCGCGACCGCTTCCTCTGTGCCGGTTCGCGGGGGTGACGCGGCTGTCGATCGGTCCGACGTGGCCGACAGGGCCAGCGCTCGCAGCGCGGCCCGATCGACCTTGCCGGTGGCGGCAAGCGGCAGCGTGTCGAGCGCCATCCATTGCGACGGCACCATGTAGTCGGGCAGTAGGTCGCGGAGAAAGTCGCGGAGCTCGTGCGAGGCAGGTGCAGCATCGGCGCCGGCCACGGGCGAGGCCGCCGGCACGACAAAGGCCACGAGCATCCGTCCGAGAGCGTGATGCTCCACCGCAACGACGGCGCACCGCGCGATGCGAGAGTGCCTGTCGATCGCCGCTTCCACCTCGCCAGGCTCGATCCGGAACCCTCGCAGCTTGATCTGTTCGTCAAGTCTCCCGAGAAACTCCAGCGTGCCGTCAGGCAGGAATCGAACACCGTCCCCGGTCCTGAACATGCGTGCCGTCTCGCTCTCGACGAATGGATCGCGCACGAAGCGCGCGCGCGTGAGGTCCTCGTCATACAGGTAGCCCACCGCCAAACCGTCGCCGCCAATCCAAAGCTCCCCGCGATTTCCGTCGGCGACGAGCTCGCCATCCGACCCCAGGACGTAGACGCGCGTATTGAGCAGTGGACGCCCGATCGAGATGGAGCGGCCACTTGAAACGTCGGCAGCGGTTATTTCGTGGCAGCACGTGAACGTCGTTGCCTCCGTAGGTCCGTAGCCATTGAAGATCCGGGTGTCGGGCAAGACGGCGATCGCGCGCTCGACGTGCGGCACCGACAGGATCTCGCCGCCGATCAAGAGGTATCGGACCGCGGCCAGGGCACGCGGCCGCTCGTCGATCACCGCATTGAACAGCGACGCCGTCAGCCACATCACGGTGACGCCATGCGCCACGACCACGGATTCGACCGTTGACAACGTGAGCGGGACCGCAGGGGCAACCGCAATCCGTCCGCCATGAAGCAACGGCCCCCAGATCTCGAACGTCGAGGCGTCGAACGCCAGCGGCGAGTGGTGGAGCATCGTCTGACCTTCTCCGAGCTCCACTTCTGGCAGCCCGAACGCCAGGCGCACAACCGCGCGGTGCGGGACGCCAACCGCTTTCGGTGTGCCTGTCGTTCCCGAAGTGAAGAGCACATAAGCCAGAGATTCGGCGCCGGCGGTGTGCGGACGCTCCACTGCGGCCTCGCGCTCCGAGGGCGCAGCCGGTTGGTCATCGATGAAGAAGAGCCTCGCCGAAACGGCGGCCAGTCGGTCGGCGAGTGCCGCACGCGTGACGACCAGGCCGAGCCGCGCCTGTTCGGCAATGGCTGCCAGGCGCGCCTCAGGATGTGTCGGATCGAGAGGCACGTACGCGGCGCCCGCCTTGAGGATCGCGAGGAGTACGACGATGGTCTCGGGCGATCGTTCGAGACAGAGGCCGATCAACGGCGTCATGCCCGCGGCATCGCCGGCACAATTCCAAACCTCCTGGCGCTGCAGTGCATCTGCCAGCCGGCTCGCACGATCGTTCAGTTCTCGGTACGACCACACGGTTTCGCCACTGACGACCGCGGTTGCGTCAGGAGACCTGGCAGCCTGTTCATCGAAAAGTTGCGTGATCGTCTGGTCGCGCGGGTAAATGGCCGTCCGACCCGCGCGATCGCCGAGGAGCTGCGCGCGCGTTTCGGCGTCCTGCCTCGCGGCCTGGGCCTGCGACCGAAACGCGAGCCTTGCGTCGGCCTCGTTGGCCAACGGCAGTTGCGCCACGCGAATGTTTGGATCGGCCGCGATCTGCTCGAGCAGCTCACAGTAGCTACGAAGCATCCGCTGTCCGGTCGGCGCGTCGAAGAGATCGGCGTTTGTCTCGAGGCTGACGCGCATGCCGCTGTCGCCGTGCCGGATGGCAAGCGTCAAATCGAACTTCGAGGTGCCGGTCGATGCCAGCCGCCGCCGCATTCTCAGGTCGCCCGCTGTCACGGCGTCTCCAAGCGGCCGCGGCGTGTTGTCGAGCGTAAAAAAGGTCTGAAGAAGGGGCGAGCGGCTCAGGCTGCGTTCCGGCCTGAGTTCTTCGACGACGCGCTCGAAGGGGACGTCCTGATTCGCGTAGGCGCCAATCGAGACGCGCCGCGCATGTCCAAGGAGGTCGCGAAATGAGGCCTTACTCGAGGCATCGAGTCGCAGCGCGAGCGAGTTGGCAAAAAAGCCAATGAGCGGCTCGAGCTCCTGCCGCGTGCGGTTGGCGATCGGCGTTCCAATCAGCAAGTCGTGCTGACCGGTCAGCCGGTGCAGGAACACCGCATACGCCGCGAGCATCGTCATGAAGAACGTCGCCCGTTCGCGTTTACTCAAATCGTGCAGCTTCTTCGTCAGCTCGCCGGCTAGTGTGGCGTGCTCACGGTGGCCTCGAAACGTCTGCGCCGATGGACGCGGCCGATCCGTCGGGAGCGCGAGGACCTGGCGTGGGGGGCGGAGCTGTTCCTTCCAGTACGCCAGTTGCGTGGCGAAGCTTTCTCCGCTGAGCCGTTGGCGTTGCTCGGCGGCGAAGTCCACATAGCGAATTGGCAGCTCAGGGAGCGGTGACGGCGCACCAGTCGAATAGGCGCCATATAGTGCCGACAGCTCGCGGAAGAAGACGCCGCTCGACCAGCCGTCGAAGGCGATGTGATGAACCACCAGGATGAGCACGTGGCGTGCCGGGGCGAGCCGCGCCAGCCTGGCTCGAAAGATGGGCCCTCGGCTCAGGTCAAATGGACGGGTGATTTCCTCGAAGATGTGGCGATCGAGCGCGGTAGGCTGCGTCTCGTCGTTTTCGCCTGAGAGATCCGCGGTCGCGAGCGCGAAAGAGTCTGTCGGCAGGATTTCCTGATACGGCACGCCTCCTTCAGCAGGAAAGATGGTGCGCAGCGGCTCGTGTCGCCGAACGATCTCTGCCAGTGTACGTTCCAACACCGCAGGCTCGAGAGGGCCGTCCAGTTCGAGCACGAGCGGGATGTTGTAGAACGCGGTCCCTGGAGACAACTGCTCCATGAACCACAAACTCTGTTGCGCGAACGAGAGCGAGTAGCGCGGCAGCGACATCGGAACGTCTACCCCGCCAACAGGCGCCACCACTCGCGGTAGTCGCGTACGGTGAGATACACCGACACAACGACCAGCAGCAGCATGACCGCATTGCTGCAGAGACCTGGCCGATGCGCTCCCATCAGCGTGCGATCGTTCGCGATCTTCATCAGCGATCCGATCAACACGGGGATCACGATGACCACCATCGAACGCACGAGCAGTGTCAAGGCCACCGGTTCGATCTGCAGAAACACAATGTAAAGCGGCGACAGGCCGAGCAGCGCCACCGACCATTGGTACACAGGGTCGCGACGGCTCGGCTGCATCATCACCGGAGAATCGGCAGCGACCCGCAGACCGCGCACGAACCTCCGGCAGATGTCGCGGACGATCAGCGAATAGCCCATGGTGCCGCCAACGAAACTGCTGAAGCAGATGCCCCACAGGCCGACGCCAAAGACCACTGTGCCCGTCACTCCCAGGCTCTCGCTGAAGATTCGGACGAGATGCTCGGCGCTTTGCGGCTTGATGCCCAGCGGCAGCAGCGTGGCGGCGGCGGCCACTTGCAACAGTGTGCCGATGCCAAACCGGCACAGCGTGCTCGTGGCCAGATCCATCCGTTGACGCCGCAGGTCTTCGGTACCCGACCAGCCCTTCTCAGTCGCGAAATAGCTGTAGCTCAGGTTGCTCATGCTGCCGGCTTGCGCGCCGATAATGGCAGCTAGGAGCAGCAGGGCGCTGTACAGTCCAGTGCTGTTGGGAATGGTCGGAATGAACAGACCGCGCGCGATGGCTGCGGGATCCGGTTGCGACAAGACCGCCGCGATCGGGAGCGACATCCCGAGAACGACGATCACCACCGTGCAGGCGCGCTCGATGAGCGGATAGCCGCCGCACACCATCATGACCACGCCAAGAATCGTGAGTGCGACCGACCAGGTCGCGGCGCTGGCAGACAAGGGCAGCGGCAGCAGCAAGTGCGCCGCATTCCCCATCAGCAAGATCGTATAGAGATTGCTCGAGTGGCGGACGATGATCGTCACGGCGAGCGCCGTCCACACCAGCCAGCGGCCGATTCGCGCGTAGCCTTGCAGGAGGCTCTCTCCCGTGACCAGCACATACGACGCGGCCGTGTTGACCCACACGAAACGGAACACGAGCGCCAGCGCCAGCGCCCAGATCAGCGAGTAGCCGTATGTCGCGCCGGCGACTGCGCTGGTCAGGAACGTTCCCGGCCCCATGGCCGTGAAGAAGAAGACCAGGCCGGGCCCAAGTCTGCCCTTGCCTCGCACGCGGGCCTCGATCATTTTCCCGTCGCGCTGATGGCGCGCGCGGTCTCTGCCACTGTCGGACAGTCGAACAACGCCGTCAAAGGAAGGTCGGCGCCGAGCGTTTCCTTGATCCTGGAGATGACACGCGCGGCCATTAGCGAATCGCCGCCCAACTCGAAGAAATCGTCGTGGATGCCCAGCCGGTCGAGCCCGAGCGCTTCCGCCCAGATCGCGACGAGCTCCTCTTCGAGACGAGTCCCGGGCGGAGAGTATACGACGCTCATCTCCGGCCTGGTGCCGGGCGCGGCAGGCAGCCGAAGGCGATCTGTTTTCCCGGTCGGCGTCTGCGGCAGCGCATCCATCGCCACAAAAATTGAAGGCATCATGTAGTCGGGCAGCACGTGTGCGAGATGTTTGCGCAGTTCGGTGACCGTGACGGCGGGTCTGGTGGTGGGAACGAAATACGCAATGAGCCGACTGTGGCCCGCATCGTTCGGCGAGCCGATCACTACGGCATCGCGCACGGCATCCATTGCGCGCAGAGCCGTTTCGATTTCCGAAGTTTCAATCCGGAAGCCACGGATCTTCAGCTGAAAATCACGGCGGCCCACGTGTCGCAGACATCCGTCGCCCGACCTGGTACCGAGATCGCCGGTCAGGTAGGTCCGCTCGTCGCCACCGTCGTCTAGAAAGACGGCATTCGTTCGATCGGGATCCCGCCAGTAGCCGGGGGAGAGATGACAGCTCTTGACGGCAATCTCGCCGATCTCGCCTTCCTTGACCTGCCGGCCGGCTTCGTCGAGCAACAGAACGGTCTTGTCATCGAGCGGATAGCCGATGGGCACGGTGTGTCCCGCGAATGCGCCTCCATGCGGCGTGACGCTCCAACAGACGAGCATGGATTCAGTCGGCCCGAACGGATGCACGAGCACCGACTGAGGCGGGAAATGCTGGTTGAACGCGTTCACGTCGGATGGGAACAACGGCTCTCCACCCATGGACAGAATCCGCACGCTCGGAAACACCACGCGAGAGGGCAGCGTCGTGACGAAGCTTCGAAAGGCGGTAGGGATTGTGCGGAAGATCGTAATCTCATGGCGCAGCAGCCAATCGGCAAGCTCCGCAAACCCTTTCTGCCTGCTGTCGAACGGGTAGACGGTCGATCCGTTCAGCAGCGCGCCGTAGATCGTCCGGGCCGAACCCGCGAAGCCGATCGATGTGTGCCACAACCACCGATCGCGCGGACCGACGCCCCACGCATTGGTCACGTTGCGGACGTCTGCGAGCATGTTCCGGTGAGTGTGCATCACGCCCTTCGGCCGGCCGGTCGAGCCCGACGTGTAGATGATCGTCGCCAGCTCGCCTGGGGCAGTCGCGACCTCCGGATTGGCGTCCGACAGGGACTCGGCGTGTTCGGCGAACTCGACGATCTCGACCGCGTCGCCGGCAAGTTGCCGTGCCAGGGTCAGATTGCCGCGGTCGGCAATCATCAGTCCCGCGCCCGAGTCTGTAAGCAGGTAGCGAAGACGCTCGGCCGGATGGCTCGCATCCAGCACCACGTAGAACTTTCCGGTCTTCAGAACGCCGAGAATGGACGCTACCACTCCGGCGCCGTGGTCGAACAGCAGCGCGATTGGTTCCGCGCCGACTCCCCGGCGCACGAGGATGGCGCGAGCCAGGGCGTTTGCGGTGCCATTCAGCTGCGCAAAGCTCAGGGATCCCTGTTCCGCCTGAATTGCCAGTCGGCTGCCATGCGCTCGAACCTGTTCTTCGAAGCGCTGTGCGATCGATTGCTCGACGTCCTCGACAGAGAAGCCTGTGAATGGCTCGAGCGGCCGGATCGGGGGGTTGCGCGATCGGGTCTGCGCCTGCATCGCGGTGAAGCTAGCAGCTTTTCGCGGCTGTCGAGCGAAAAACTGCGTGAATATCCGTGCTCACTTCCGACGGTTTCGTCGATCGTCTGCCTGGCGCCGCAAGGTGGGGTGCTATATTGCGCGTCCTGACCATTCAACGACGGACCGCCAGTGGCAGGCGGAGACAAATATGACGCGTGACCTTGCTGGCGTTGCAGTCTTCATCTTCGCGATCGGCTGTGGTCAGCTCCTTCTCACCGCAGGACCGCCACAGGTTCAACCGGCGTCGATGGAGATTGCGCTCGTGGCCAATGCCGAGGCCGGCACGGTTGCCCTGGTGGATATGGCCTCGCGCTCGATCGTCGGTACCGTCGATGTCAATCCGGCGCGTGAAAAGGGCGAGGGTCCAGGAGCCACGAATTACGCGCAGGATACCGACGTCTCACCCGACGGGCGAACGCTCTATGTTTCCCGCGGCTATCTCGGCGACGTGGCCGCGTTCGAGATGGGGAGCGCCCGGCTGCTGTGGCAGCGGAAGTTGGACACGGCGCGCGCTGACCATATGACACTCACGCCGGATGGCCGGAGCCTGTTCGTCTCGGCGCTCATGGACAATCGCGTCTACCAGATTGCGACCGCCACGGGCGAGATCTCCGGTCATGTGGTGACCGGCGTTTACCCGCATGACAACAAGGTCTCTAAGGATGGCCGTCGGCTCTTCAACACCAGCATCGGTCCAATCGCCGGCCTCATCCGCCCGGCCAGTGCGCCGCCGCTGACGGAGACCCCGGGTTATCCCTATCAGTTGACCATCGCCGACGTCGGCACTCTGAAAGTTGTGGACCGGATACGGCTGGACAACGGCATCCGCCCTTGGCACTTCACCGCGGATGAAAAGGGCCTGTACGCGCAACTGTCGAACGAGCATGCGGTGATCGCCTACGACCTTGCCGCTAGAAAAGTCGTCCGGCGCCTCGAGCTGCCGGTGAAGTCCGGCGTCACGGCGAAGGACTGGGATTTCGAAGCACCGCATCACGGCCTTGCGCTCACAGACGACGGCGCGACGCTGTGCCTGGCGGCACGCGCCTCGGACTATGCCGCCTTGGTGCGCACGTCGGATCTGACGCTGATCACCACCATCCCGGTCGGCGATGCACCAGGCTGGGCGGAAACCGCTGACGGCGGTCGCGTCTGTCTCATCGCCAACACCCGCAGCGACAACCTGTCGATCATCTCGATCGCTGATCGGAGCGAGGTTATGCGGCTGCCGATCGGCAACGGCCCGAAGCACATTACCGTCGCGCAGATACCGGCGACGGTGATCGCGGAGGTCAGGGCGCGACAGTGATGCTTCACCGCGTGAATATCGGCGACCTCGTAGAGCCCGAAGCAGATGCCAATGAGCAAAGGGCTGCGCCGGCCCGTCAAAACGCAATCCGGCGCATCAGCATCACAATGATCGCCAACAGAACTGCTGCACCAAACAGGACCACGAGCACGGCGAGTCAATGTTCCATAGCGGCGACTTTCCGCTCGCCCAGATGAAGACGATCGAAGCGAGAACCGCCGAAACACACGCGACGACCACGATCAGAAGGACCGTCAACAAAACGCGATGTCGTGGTGCACGGGTTGCGAGGCAGCGACGCTATCGCTGGCCCGCGCGTGAATGGATGCGGTCAACGGCGACGGCCAGATCACCGCGCCCGTGCGCGCACGCAACCGGCGGCGTAAATCCTGGCCCTCGTCGCCGAGGAGATGAAGACCGTCCAGCAGCAGCCGAAGCCCCTCCGTGTACACCGGGAGATCACGCTGAGCCGCCTGAACGAGCAGTTCGCGAATACCGCCGGTGTCTCGTGGCGACCCGTGCTGCTGCTGCGCGGCAAGGATCACAGCCACGTCCGGAATCGTCGGAAAGCGATCCACCAGATCTCGCGACCAGTGCCGCAGCTCGCCAAACGCGCGCAGCCGGAGCAGGAGATATGCACCCACACAGGCTGCATATGGGTCCTCCATCGTCTCGCGCCGCAGCACTTCTGACCCGTTGAGCCAGGCGGTCATCGCCGCTGCCGAATGCAGATCGCCGCGATGGAGATAGCTCACGAGTGCATCGGCCGCGGGCGCGGCGGTGGACAACCTGACGCGCAACGTGAGCGCCGCACCAGGGCCGAACGCGTCGGCGCGGACCCGCACTCGCCGTGCGTCGCCGGGCAGCCGCAGCTCGAGACGCTGACCCGCCGGCTGCTCGATGCGTAACGCCAGCGGTCCCTGGTGAAGCGGCCCGTCGAGATCCCAGCGCGCCTCGCGCCCGGCTCGGGCCTTGGCAATCGGCAGACCGTCTGAGTCGAACAGGCGCGCCACGCCATGGACGCCGAGCGGCGCATCCGTTTGTGGAAGGAGAGGCAACGACTCGGAATCGGAGTGCGTCCGCGGTTCCGGACCGAGAGACGTCGTCTCGGCCGCTGCTTGCCCCTCGAACAGGAGACCCGCCTCGAGCGACTCCGCATGGTCCGACGCCGTCGCATCCTGCGTCTGCCGGCGAGCCCGCGCATCGATAGTGTCGAGCGTGACCTCGCGGTCCAGACTTCCCGAATCCTCCAGCGTGACGATCTCCCCCGACGGCAGATGAACGCGCAGCAAGCACGACTCGGACGGCACGTCCACGATTCGCGACACCTCCGCCGTCAGCAGGACGCGTGCGACCGTCTCGAGGTTCGGGGCGATCACCTCGACGATCGCCGCGGGCATGGCTGCACCGAAGCGCATGCGTAGCTGGCTGCTCATGGCGCCTTCAACTCGTCGAACACGGGCGGCATCAACTGGTAGCTGGCAGGTCCGACCGGCGGAAAGGCGCCGTCGGGGAAGGTGACGGTGATCGTCCAGATGCCGGCTTCGACTTCTTCGACGAGCGGCTTGTCCTCGCCGGCTGAGGACTGAAACGCCTCGATGCCGTTTTCGAGGCAAATCTCCGCCAGCCCGTTCGCCTGTTCCGACGTGCATTCCAGCGCGGCGATGACGCGGCCGCTTACTGGTTCATGAATCCGTGCGAGCCCGGTCGCGTGGGAGTAGCAGGTAAGCGGCTGCCGGCGCAGCCGCGCGAGCACCGACAGTGTTTTCGACAGCGCGCTCCCCAGTTGATACGTGCTCACCACCCACCGGTTCGCGTCCTTCTCTGCGGCGACGCCGTTGAGGCACGCGAGGACGGCCTGACCGAAGTACGTCACGCCGTGATCCGGGCCGAAGGCGGCGCGTCCCTGGCTGGTGGCGTAGAACGCGGCCGAGCAATTGACGCTGTCGGCCAGCGACGCGCCCGTGACGATCGGCGAACCCTCGATCGTGAGCTGCGACAATACGCTGGCCGGCGTTTCGTGGCACGCGTCGACAAAGAAGAGTTGTGTCTGCGCCTTCGAGCGGCGCATGTTGAGGCGCAGCCCATCGATGTCCACGCAGTTCGTCCAACGATCGAGCCCCGGATCTCCAAAGTCCTCGGGCAAGGCGCATTGCGTATCCGCTGCGAGGCCGTGTCCGCAGAAGTAAAAGAAGGCGATGTTGTCGGCGTCGCTGTCGCACCGTTCGAGCCATCGCGCGCACGCGGCCGTGATGTTGACCATGGTGGCGACCTCCGCATACGGCGCTCCCGGCGATTGCAGTGCAGGCGCTGAGGGCGAGATCAACACCTCCACCGATCCCAGCTCACATGCCGGATTTCTGTAGGACTCGGCCAGCCAGGTGGCGATGGCAGGCGCGGTGAAGCGCGGCGTAGAGATCTGACCGAGCCCGAATGTCTCAGTCGCCTGTGTTCCGTGACCGCCAGTCAGATGCGGATAGCTGCCGGCGCCGATCACCAGCGCGTGCAGACGCGGCGCGTTGCGCACCACTTCTGAGTCGGCGGCCGGCCAGACGAGACTCATTCCGTCCTACGGCACCTTCGTCGTGACCTGTCCGGACGACTGCCGCCGCAGCATGTCGTTGAACCGGGCGACGTCGCCCTCCATGAGGGTGCCCAGAGCGGTGACGTGACCCTTCAACCGTTCTTGGAGCAGTTTGCCGGTTTCGAGGTGCTGATCCGTTGGACGGTAATCGCTGCTCGAGATGCCGTTGGCCAGGTAGTTGAAGCGCGAGAGGAGCTTCGCCGCGTAGCGAACGCCGTCCTGTCCGCCGGTGAGCCGAAGCTCGATCAGGTTCATCTCGAGCTCCGAGAGCTTTTCATTGAGCTCGGTCGCCGCCTGCCGGACATCGCCTGCCGGCAGGGTCCGCATCATCGTCTGCACCTGCGCGCGCACGTATTCCAGCTGGTTGATCGCATCGACGATGGTGTTCATCCCGCCACGGAGATCCGTGAGCACCGTCATCTGTGCCTGGATGTCGGCCTCCGTTCCGCCGGAATGCGGATCCTTGAGAACCGTCAGCGGCTGCGTGAAGTCGCGGCCGGCAATCGAGAGCTTGACCGTGTAGCTGCCCGGCGGGGACAGCAGGCTCTGAGCGCCCGCGCCGCCGGCGGCGGCGCGCCACCCCTCGGCATTGAGCGGCAGCTCGTGCCCGTACATCGGATTGGTGCGCAGCTGCACCTGCTTCGATGGGGTCTGCCTGAGATCCCAGTGCACGCGATTCACCCCTGCACCGCCGGGCACGTTCATCGTGCGGACCACCTCGCCGCGGCCGTTGCTGATCGACAGCGTGCCGCCGGCAGGCACCGCCTGTTTCAGGTAGTAGTTGATCGACGCGCCGTACTGAGGATTCTCGCCCACGGTCGGATCGTCGTACGGGGTGGACGGAGCCGTGATCCCGCGGAAGCGGTACGCCGGCCGCAACGGGAAGAGATGCGCGTCGGCGCCGAGGACCTCGGGCGTCAGCGCGCGGAGCGGCGTGATGTCGTCCATGATCCAGAAGCCGCGGCCGTAAGTGGAGATCACCAGATCGTTGAAGTGCTCCTGCACCACGATGCCCGACACCGGCGCATGCGGAAGATCGTTCTGCAGCGGCTGCCACGTGTCCCCGGCATCGAACGAGATGTAGATCGCGTTCTCCGTTCCGACGTAGAGCATCCCGCGGCGTACCGGATCCTCATAGATCACTTTCGCGTAGCTCAGCATGCTCTTGGGAATACCGTTGACGATCAATTTCCACGTCTGGCCGTAGTCGGTCGTCCGGTAGATGAATGGATCGCGGTTGTTGACCTGGTGAAAATCGACCGTGAGATACGCCGTGCCCGCGTCGTACCGCGATGGTGCGATGCTGCGCACCGATCCCCAGGCCGGCAGATTCGGCAGATTCTTGGTGACGTTCGTCCAGGTCTTGCCGCCGTCGCGCGTGAGCTGGACAAGCCCGTCGTTGGTGCCGGCCCAGATCACGCCGCGCTCACGCGGCGATTCGGCGATCCCGTAGACGACGCCCGCGTATTCGACGCCGATGTTGTCCGGCGTCAGCCCGCCGGAACTACCCATGCGCGACCGATCGTTCAGGGTCAGGTCAGGGCTGATCACTTCCCAGCTCTGACCGCCGTTGGTCGTGCGGTGCACGTGCTGGCTGCCGAGATAGATCGTGTTGTTGTCGTGCGGCGAGATGTGCAGCGGCGCATCCCATACGAAGCGGTAGCGCACGCCCTCGGCCGGACCATTCGATTGATCGGGCCACACCTCGACATTGCGAAACTGTCGCCGGTTCTCTTCGAAACGGACGACGATCCCGCCGACCATGCCCGAACCCGACGCCGTTGACCAGATGATGTTGGAGTCCTTCGGATCGGGTGTCGCCCATCCGCTCTCGCCGCCGCCCACCGCGTGCCACATCGCGCGCGGGATGCCCGGCTCACCACCAAACCCCGCCTGTAAGCGGCTGTTGCTCGGTCCGCGATAGGTGGGCTCGTCCTGCTTGTTGCCGAGCACGTTGTACGGGATCTCGTTGTCGACGGTGACGTGGTAGATCTGCGCGTTCTTGAGGCGCTGGCGGAACCAGGTCTTGCCGCGATTGACGGTGATCGAGAGTCCCTGGTCGTGCGCGACGATCTGCCGGTTGGCGTTCGTCGGGTCGATCCAGATGTCGTGATGATCGCCGCCTGGCGCTTCCGGGCGCTGCAGAACGGTCAACGTTCTCGCACCATCCACCGACTTGGAATACGACGCGGTCAGGAAGTACGTCTCATCTTCATCGTCCGGGGCCACTGCCATGCGCGAGTAGTAGTGCGCGCGCCCCATGGCGTTGTGGTCGTAGCTCACCACCTGCCACGACTCGCCGCCGTCGTCGGAGCGCCACACCTGCCCGCGGTCGGTCGGCTGGCCCTTCCACGGCACGCCGTCCCCGGTCTCGATGAGCGCGTAGACGCGGTTGGGATTGGACGCGGCAATCGCAACCGCGACCTTGCCAACCGGTCGCGTCGGCAGGCCGCGGCCGGTCAAACGTGTCCACGTGAGTCCGCCGTCACGCGACGTGAACAGCCCACTCCCCGGACCGCCGCTCTCGCGTCCCCACGTGTGGATCTCGAGCTGCCACATGCCGGCGAACAGGATCCGCGGATTCTTCGGATCCATCGCGATATCCGAACAGCCCGTGTTCTCGTCGACGAAGAGCGTCTTCGTCCAGGTCTGTCCGCCATCGGCCGTGCGGAAGACGCCGCGCTCTGGCTGCGGCCCGTAGGCGTGGCCGAGAGCACAAGCCAGGACGATGTTGGGATCCTTCGGATGGATCGCGAGACGGATGATGCGCCCTGTTTGCTCGAGCCCCATCAGACTCCACGTCTTGCCCGCGTCGAGCGATCGGTAGATGCCCTGGCCGATCGAGATGTGGCTGCGGATCTTGCCCTCGCCCGTGCCCGCCCAGACGACGTTCGGATCGGATGTCGCCACGGCGAGCGCGCCGATCGACTGGACCGGCTGCGCGTCGAAGAGCGGCGTCCAGTTCACGCCGCCATCGGAGGTCTTCCATATGCCACCGGAGGCGGCACCGACATAGTAGGTATAGGGATCGCCTGGCACACCTGCCGCGGCTGAGAACCGATTCCCCTCGGGACCGATCGTGCGCCAGTGCAGCCGACTGTACACTTCCGGCGCCGGCGCTGTCCGCTGCTGCGCGGACACGGTGGTCATCCCGAGGAGCGCAACGGCCAGCCCACGAATCCACATGGCGCGAGTAAACATGTGCGTTCCTCCGGAGTGAGCGTGAGAGACGACCGTCGGAGACGGACGCAAGTGCGCCCTTTATACATCAGGCCACTGCGACCGCGGCGATCGTCGCTCCGGAGGTCATTCGCCGAGCAGCGTGCCGACCGGCCGCAGATCCTCGACGCGATCGCAGGTGGCTTTGATCGCCATCATGATCGGCACGGCCAGGAGCATTCCCCAGATTCCCCAAAGCCAGCTCCAGAACAGCAGGCTCGCAAAGATCGACACGGCGTTGATCTGCGCGACGCGGCTCATGAGCATCGGCGTCAGAATCCAGCCTTCGAGCGTGGTGATCAGCAGCGCCACGCCCGTGACTGTCAGGGCCATCGTCACCGTTCCGAACTGCACGTACACAATCACGGTCAAACCGCCGGTGACGATGAGCGGGCCGAAGTAAGGGATTGAGTTGAGCAGGCCGGCAACCAGCCCCCAGACCGCTGCGTTTGCCAGACCCAGCCACCAAAGCGCCAGCCAGGTCGCCAGTCCCACCAGCGTGCTGGTGAAGATCTGCACCATCAGAAACGACTCGATCTGAGAGGCGATCTGATTGAGGACTTGCACGGTGACCTTTTTGCGCGCCAGCGTCGGCCCGATGACTTCGACTAACTTCCGCTTGAAGAGGTCGTCGGTGACCAGCAGGAAGTAGGCCAGGAACAGAATCAGGATCGCGCCGCTGGCAAGCGACAGCGCCCCGAGCGGTCCCCAGCGCACGTAGTCGCTCAGCTGGATCGGCGAGTCTTCGACCTGAACGCGCAGGACGCCAGAAGGCAGCTCTTTCTCGCCAGCGGCTTCGGCGGCGGTCTTGTCGAGCTCGCTCGCCGCTCGCTGCAGTTTCTCCATGATGCCCGGGGGTTGGTTGCGGGTGGCGCGAACCGCCGCCCGCAGCTTGGCCGTGGCTCGCGGCAGGTCGTTCGCGACCGTGGCCACGTCGTCGCTGAGCGCGTAGCCGAGACCTGCGCCGACGGATACCAGAAGAAGGAGCATGACCGCGGCGCCCACCGCGCGCGGGATTCGCCAGCGTTGCAGCCGATCGACCATCGGATCGAGCGCGTAGAACGTGAGCGCCGCGAGCACGAACGGGATGAGCACTTCCTGCATGTAGCGGAGCAGAACGATCACGGCGCACACCGCGAGCACGTTCAGCGCATGGTTGCGGGCGAATGCCGGACCCTGCGGCGTCGGTTCGCTTTCTTCAGCCGGCGAATCCGCTGGTTTCGACGCTGCGTCGTGTTCTATAAGCACTCAGGCCACTCCTTGGATGATCGTCCGGGTCTGTCTTTCGCCGGGCCGCACCACTCTCGCCCTTCCGCGGGCAGAGCTGGCGATTGCATAGAAGAGGCCAACAGCTTTCGGCTGACCGTCTCTGGCCGTTTTGAAGGGATTCCTCCGCCTAACGGCGGGCGGTCCGCCAACGAACGTGCGTCCTGAAGCAAGCTGCGGAAGTTCACTTCCAGAAAGAGGTTGCCGCGGGACCATCGACGGAAGGGTGGCGGCGTGCGAGCGAGATTTTGGCGTGTGCAACGCGGCTGGTTTCGCGCGAGCCGACCGCCGTTGATATCGCGGAAGCGCGGCTAACCTTCGGATCGCAGGGAGATCGCCGGATCGACTTGGGTCGCGCGTCTGGCCGGAATCGCCGCCGCCAGGGCGCCGACGACGGCCATGCCTATCGCCGCGGTGGCGAACGTCATCGGATCGAGGGCCGACACCTCGAACAGCAGGCTGCTGGTCACCCGGGTGAGTGCGGCCGAAGCAATGAGCCCCGCGACGATCCCTCCCACGATCATCGTCAGAACGTTGCGCAGAATCAGACCGACGACATCCGATGGGCGGGCACCGAGCGCCAGACGGACGCCGATTTCCCTGCGCTGCTGCGCGACGGTGTGCGAGACAACCCCGTACAAACCGAGCGCGGCGAGCGTCGCCGACAGCGCAGCAAAAATGCCGATCAGCCAGGCCGGCTCGCGCACGCCCGAGAGCGCGCGATGCCTGATCTGCTCCATGGTCATCACATCGGCAAGCGCGACGTGCGGATCGACGTCGTGTAGCGCCTCGCGTATCGCCGGCACCGTGCCGGTGGCCGCGCCAGAGACGCGCGCGGTGAGCTTGAGCCACAGGATCGGCGCCTGCGCCAGAGGTACGTAGGCGATGGCATCGGCCGCGGCGCGCAGGTCGGGGCTGACTCGCTCGTTTCCGACCACGCCCACCACTTGCATCCGTTCGCGAGTCGTAGGGCTGCCGTAGCCGATTGCCGGCAGATCGACGAGCTGCCCGACCGGATCCTTCACGCCAAAAGTCTGCGCCAGCTGCGCGGCCAGCGCCTCGTTGACGATCGCGACGTATTCGCGCCCGCTCCGATCGTCATCCGTGAACGTGCGCCCCGCGCGTACCGGAATTCCCATCGTTTCGAAATAGCCGGCGCCGGCACGCTTGAATCGGACGTTCAATCGCTCGGCGTCACGTCCGGGCATGCGGAGGTTTTCACCACCTGTGCCTTCGAGCGGCAGGTCGGCCGAAAGCGACGCGCTCTCCACACCGGGAAGGGCCCGCACGCGCTCCACCAGCCGCTCGTAGAATCCAGCGGCTCGCTCCGGCGTTGGATAGGCGTCGCGCGCGATATCGACGGACGCAGTGACCACGGTCGGCGCCTGCACGCCGATGTCCACCTGCTGGAGCCGGATAAGGCTCTTGAACAGCAGGAACGCGCCGCACACCAGCATCAGTGAAACGGCGACTTCGGCGCCGACGATGAAGCGACGGATGGCGTCGTGCGACCCCGAGGAACCGCGTGCGGCGTTGTTGAGAGCCGCGGACACCGAAGCTCGCGACAGGCGGAGAGCGGGCAGAATCCCGACTGCGAGCGACACGCCGACAGCCGTCAGCGCAGCGAACGCGAGCACGCGCAGGTTGAGCGTCACGTCGGCGGTGTAAGGCATCGCAACTGGCAGAAGCGGAATTGCCGCCTGCACGAGCGCGTAGGCAAGCGCGACGCCCGCCAGACCGCCGACCGTGCCAAGGACGAACGTCTCGGTCAGCATCTGCGCCACCAGTCGCGAGCGGCCGGCGCCGAGCGCCGCGCGCACCGCCAGCTCCTTGTGGCGTGAGGCCCCGCGCGCGAGCAGCAGGTTGATCATGTTGGCGCATGCGATGACGAGGACCAGCACTACGGCGCCGAGCGCGATATAGAGCGATTGCCGGAATCGGGCGTCAATCAGCCGCACGTCGTAAGGCTCGATCGCGATGCTCCAGTTCTTCTTCCACGCCGGCACGATCGGGTCGATTTGCGCCCGCGCCGCCAGGAGCTCCCGCTGGGCTTCGGCGAGGTTGACGCCGGCGCGCAGCCGTGCCACCGGGTTGAGCCAATGGGATCCGGCGGCGAGCTGCTGCTCGGTAAAGGCCTGGGGCTTCCAGAAGCTCGCGGCCTGATCGCGGGGCCGCGCCCGGTCACGGTCGAACGCGCCGGGCGGCATGACGCCGATGATTTGATGCGGCACGTTGTCGAGGAGGATTCTGCGCTCGAGAATGCGCGGATCGGATCCGAAACGTCCCTGCCACAGCGCGTGGCTCACGACGACGACGCGAGGCGCGCCGGGCCGATCTTCGTCGGCGTGGAAGCTGCGGCCGAGCATCGGGTGGACGCCGAACACGTCGAAGTGATCGGCCGAGACCAGCCGTCCGTGCAGGCGAATCGGCTCGCCGTCGGTCGCAAGCGTCGCCGACACCGCCGCTTCCGCCGACACCGCCGCGAACGATCGGCTGATCTCCTTGATCTTCGTGAAGTTCAACGCCGTCGTCGAGTTGCTGGTGGTCGGCGTCGGCGTCTCCCACCAGCGGACGATCCGCTCGGGTTCGGGGAACGGCAGCGGACGGAAGAGCACGGCGTCCACGATGCTGAACATCGCGACGTTGGCGCCGATGCCGAGCGCGAGCACGCCCACTGCCACGGCCGAGAAGACCGGCTCGCGCCGCAGGCCCGCCGCGCCGTAGCGCAGGTCCTTGATCAGGTTCTCGATCCACCGCGCGCTGCGATCGTCGCGGTGCTGTTCCTTCATCTGCTCGATGCCGCCAAAGCGCCGCCGCGCCTCGAGTCGCGCGTCGGCCGGACTCATGCCGCGCTGCCGCGCCTCGTATTCGGCAAGCTCCAGGTGCGCGAGCACTTCGTTTTGCAATTCCCGCTCGAGGCGATCGCGCCGCAAGAGCGCCAGCAGACGAGCGGCCAGGCGACGCGGACTCACGCCCTGGCTCCAAGGATGCGGGCGACGAGCGCAGACGCTTGTTCCCAGTTCGTGACTTCGACGTTCAGCTGCTTCGCGCCAGACTTGGTGAGCGTGTAGAACTTCACCTTGCGGTTGGTCTCGGACACGCCCCACCTGGTGCTAATCCAGCCCTGCTGCTCGAGCCTGATGAGGGCGGGATAGATCGACCCCTGGCTGAGACGCAGGTTTTCGGCCATCTGCTCGAGACGGCGGGCGATGCTGTAACCGTGCATTGGTCCCATCGTGTCGAGCGTCTTGAGCACCAGGAGATCGAGCGTGCCGTAGGGCAGTTCGGCTTTGTGTTTCGACATGTCGATGTTCGACATATATAACACAAGTCAAATGACTTCGCTGCGGCGGGCAACGAGCAGGCGGCCATCCGCTTGGGGCAAAATCTCCTTGCCCCTGAACAATCGCACAGGCACTTGACCCCGGGACGGTAGCAGAACCATCCTGATGCGGCATGCTGCCGGTCCAGCGCGAACTCGCCGCGCTCAAGTTCATCGAGGGCCTGTCCGCGCATCTGCAAAACGTCCGCGAGCCGCACAAGGCCCTCCGGCATGCGCTCCGCGACACGCGCGAGTTCTTTCAGGCGGCTCATGGCTGTGTTGCCACGCTCCGCGCCGGTCGTCCGCAGGCCGATATCCTCTTCACGCTGCCGAAGCAGACCGAATGGGACGTGGACGTGTTGACCCGCTACATTCGTCACACCCGCCCGCCGGTCGAGCGCGAGATTCTGATCGGATCCGTTCGGCGGCGGGGAGGGGCATGGGGCGCGATTGCCTGCGCGCGTCCCGGCCGTCCCTTCGATCGCGACGATCGACGGCTGATCGGACGCATCACCGGCGTCCTGTCTGCCGCCGTTCAGCGGATCGATCGCGAGCGGCTGATGGGAGTCCGCGACCGGATCGACCGCAAGATGATGGAGCAGATCCACCCGAAGGATCTCTTCTACCAGATTCTGGATGGCATCCGTTCACTGACGCACTACGATCATTCGTCCGCACTCCTCATCCGCGAGGAAGACAACGCGGCGCTGCGCGTCGTGGCGGAACAGATCGCGTGGACGAAGGCAAAAAGCGAGCGGATCGGCCTGCGGATTCCACTCACCGTCGACGCGGCCGCGCTGTTGCAGTTGGAGCAGGTGTACGGCTTCGATCGACATGGCGACCTCTGGACCGAGTGGCGGGATCGGCCGGCGGTCGGACTTGCCGCGCTCCTCGATTACAACAGCGGTGATCCCGACGCCAGCGAGAACCTCCGTGAAGCGTCGATGCTGTGCGTGCCGCTGGTCACGCGGGATGGCCTTGTCGGCGTCCTGAAGATCGCCGCGCGCTACCCGGAACAGCTCAAGCCGTTCGACGCCGAGTTGGTCGAGCATTTCCGGTCCCAGGCGGCGATCGCCATCCAGAACCTGCACCGCACCGAGTCGCTTCGCGCCCGCGTGGTGACCGCCGAACGGAAACACGCCATGGCCGATCTGGCCCGGAGCGTGTCGCACGACGTGAACAACGCGCTCGGATCGATGCTGCCGTTGATCCAGCAGATGCAGGTCGACGTCCGCAACGGGCAGCTCGCGCCACATGTGTTTGCCGAAGATCTCGAGCACGTACAGAAGTCGCTCCAGGTCTGCCGGCGGATCTTCGGTGGGATGCTGACGTTCTCGCGCAATGCGGCGCGGGGGAGCCGCTACGGACACGTGCGCCGCGCCATTGAAACCGCGTCGGCCATCCTGAAGTACGGCATGAGTCGCAGCGCCATCGAGCTGCAGGTCACGGTGCCTGACGACGTCCCGGAAGTCGCGTGCAGCCAGACCGATCTCGAACAGATATTTTTGAACCTGCTTGCTAACGCACGCGAGGCGACGCCGCATGGCGGACGAATCGCGGTCACGGTTCGCGCGGCCGATCGCGCCGTGGAAATCTCGATCGCCGACACGGGATGCGGGATCCCAGGGGAGGACCTGCCGCGAGTGCTCGAGCCTTTCTTCACTACGAAGCCGCACGGCAACGGCCTGGGCTTGTCGATCTGCCGCTCGGTCCTGTGGGAAGTCGACGGCACGCTCACCATTCAGAGTGAGCCCGGGAGCGGCACGCACGTCCAGGTGCTCGTCCCCCAGGCGGTGCCGCTGCCGCACGCTCAGTGGTCATGAGATCGGCGCGCATCCTCGTCGTCGACGACGAGCCGGGCATGCTTCGGGCGGTCGAGCGGGTGTTGAGCGAGAACCATCACGTCGTTGGAACACGCTCGTCGCGCGCTGCGCTGTCGGTGGCCGGCGAGTTCGATCCAGAGTTGGCCATCGTCGACATCCGAATGCCGGATCTGGACGGCTTCGAGCTGATGGCCCAGCTGAAGGCCCGCTTCCCCGCGCTCGACGTGATCCTGATGACGGGCAGCGTCGACGATCTGGACGAGAAATTGGTGCGCGCCATTCGCAGCCCCGCCTTCTACTTCATCCAGAAACCGTTCGATCGCGAGGTGCTCCAGACGCTGGTGGAACGGTGCGTCGAACTGCGTTGGCGCCGTGAAGAGCATCGTCAGAACCTGAAGCGGCTGGAGACCGAGATGGCCGAGGCGCGGGCGTTCCAGCAGAGCCTGTTGCCCGGCCGGGAATCGATCGTGAACAGGGTCGCGGTCTGCTGCCGATATACGCCGTGTTCGGCGTTAGGCGGGGACTTGTACGACTATGCCGCCGCGCCCGATGGACGAACCGCGCTGCTCGTCGCCGACGTGTCGGGTCATGGCGTGTCAGCGGCGATGCTCACCGGTATCGTGAAAAGCGCGTTCCACGCCTCGCACGAGGACGGGTTCGAGCCTCTGGCGGTCGTGGAGCGAGTCTCGATGGGACTTGCGGCCTTCAGTCCCGATCGCTTCGTCACGCTGGTGGCCGCTCTGATCTCTCCAGACGAGCGCCAGCTTCGGTATGTGAATGCCGGTCACCCACCGGTCGTTCTCTGGGGAGGGAAGCGCGAACCGCTTTGGCTCGAGAGCACCGGCCCGCTGGTCTCTCCGGTGCTGAGGGCGTCAACGTGGGATGCCCCGATCGTGCCGATCGACGAGGGCGATCACGTTCTGCTCTACACCGACGGTGTTTCGGAAGCGCTCGCCGACGAAGACGGTCGCGCCGAACAGCGCTTCACCAGCACGATCGAGCGAGCGTCCGAAGGCGGAGCACTGCTGCTCGACGCCATTCTGGACGCTGTCCATCACGAATTGGCCGGTCAGCCGCAGCCCGACGATCTGACGCTCCTGACGGCTCACGTGATCAGCTTATAGATACGAGGGCTCGGGACGGCCGAGCTCGCACTAACCACGCAATCCGAGCAACGATGCCAGCCGGGAGGAGTCCTCGTGCTCCGTAGTGTCAGCAAACTGCAATCGGCTCAATGCGTGTTCACCCCATAAATTTCCGATCGCGAGCAGCAGCTGCAGGTCTGTTCCTGCAGCACCGCGTAGAAGAGTGGTCGCCGAGATTTCCTTGAGTTGCTCATATCGCAACTCCTTGAGGTGAACGGCCTGACGTCCGTTTCGTAGGACGTGGTTCGGCATGACCACACTCTCAGCCAGGGCAGCGAGCAGACGCTCCTTCCACGTGGCGGAGAGGTGCGTGAACACGCCGCGGAACCAGATCGTGCCAAGCAGCCTCTTGACCTCGAGGCCGTCGATCGGCATTTCGGGCTGACGTTCGTCTGCAGCGGCTTCCAGCGCAGCACGATCGCCGCGGTTGAGAGCTCTCGCGAAATCCCAAACAGTGTCGAACGATGTAGAACGCGAGACCGCGTGAGGCTCGGCCGCAATCGAGGACACTGGTTGAACGTCGGCTGCGTTCGGCGGCACTGCGGTCGTTGCCTGGGCGGGCGCAGGTTCGACGAGCTCGACCGTCGTTGGTCCGTTCGGGGGCTGGCGGAAAGCCGCCGCCGACGCCCTGACGTTCCAGTCGAGGACGAGCGGCTCGTGCACGCCTGTGTGCTCCGTGAAAAGGGCGGTCACACCCCACGGCCTGGGTGTTTGAAAGGCGCGGGCGTACAGAGGGTTGTACGGGCGGCCGGGCGCATCGCCCAGCGCCAGCGCCGCGATCCCGCCTTTGATCTTCGCGTCGGCCAGATTCGACCAGTCGCCCTGGATGCACACGAGCGACGTGCCGACCGGCTTGCTGAATGCGCAGTAGGTGTTCTGCCAGCAGCCACGGACTGCTTCGGCAATCTCTGTGTCGGTGGGATCACCAGTCTGCGGCGGACTGAGCTCGGCGAACCCGATGCGCATTCGGCCATCTCCGGCAAGCAGGATCGACAGGTCCGACGGATCGACCTGCGAGAGATCCCACAGTACGTAGAGCAATCCCCGCAACCCACGCGCGATCGGCAGGTTCATCCGTTCCCAGACGACGGCCTGCGGCTGCGGATCGCTATCACAATACGCGCGATCGTTGAGGATCTCGATCAGTCTGATTCGCGCCGCGTCGAACTGCTCGGCGACGTGAATCGCGTGATCGTAGCGGCGCTTGTCCACTTCGTGCCGCTCGAACGACGGCCGGACGAACACCGGGAGCAGCAGCTTCTTCTGCTGGCGCGCGAGCTGCGCGAGCGGAAACATGGTCCCCGCGCCCGTGCCTTTGCCGCCGGTGGCGATGAGCACGATGACGGAATGCTTCGCGATCAGGCGCTCAACCTCGCCTTGACTCTCCTGCAGCGCTCGTTGTGCCAGCTCGGGACTGTGCCGCGAACCGAGGCGGTGCGTCGTGGCCGCGCCGATGAGCACCCTTTCCTCTTTCGGCACGTGCGCCAGCGAGAATTCGTTGGTATCGAGAAACCGCGTCGTGATCGCACGCCGCAGCTGTTCCGCGAATTTAGCATCCGCTTTCTGCGCCGTCGCCACGTCTTTCGCGAACAGTGTCTTGAGCGAGCGCAGGATATTGCCTCCGCCGCCGCCCGAACTGAGGAGAAGAATGTTCACTTCACACCTGCCTGTCTGAAATCGGTTCGAAGAACCGGCACGACAATCCACTTTCCGTGCGCGCGAAGTCGATCGCCGACGATGAAATTGGGGCGCAGAAGCGGGGCCACACGATTGATGTCGTACTCCACGTTTTTTCTGTGGTCCGACAAGTTGGGATAGCGCCGCGCCACATGGGGAGCGATGAAGATTTCGAGTTGTTCCGACTGAGGGACGAACCGGAATCGCGCAGTGATCGGAGCTACGCCGGACGACGGATCGATCAACGGGCGCGCGAACGCGGCGACGAATTGCTCGCCGGCCCGCTGCATGTCGGGCGGTATGCGACGGGTCAAGACGTACGTGCCAGTGATCGATGCTGAAAACAGCATCAGTGAAACCGCAAAGCCGACCAGCGACGCAAAGCGCACGTTGTAACGCCGTGGTATGTCATCCGATGCGTCCACGGCCGCGGCGCTGCTCAACATGTCGCGAAGAACGCACGCCTGCCAACCGGCGCTGAGGCGCTCGTACCGCGACTTGGGCACGAAGCTGCCGCTCGCTGGATTCCTGATCTGAAACCAGTGCGCGTCACGACTCGCCGCGCTTCCGGTCAGGCGCAGGGCGAGACCTGCGGCCGTGTCGCCGAGCGCAATGGGCCAGCACACGAACTGCCCCGCCTCGCTGCCCACAGGCGCGGCCGTGAGGATGAAGACCACGAACGTCGCATATCGACAGAGTTGCGGCGTCACATTCATCACCGAGCAATATGAAGGTCGATTACGTGCCGCGGAGCAGCACGCCACGACCGCGGGCACCAACGCCCGCGCCCAGGTGGGGAGAGGATGGGCGTGGAAAGACGACCCAATCCAATGGGTGTGCCAGCAAAGAGCGCGCGAAATCCGCCAATCGATGACGGCTCCATGGGCACTGTCCGCGATCGATCGCAGACGCTGTCCTCGTTTCCGATCAGCGGTATGATGAGGTCGTCCGGCCCCCGCGGGCAGATTTCATTTTCGTTAATGGTAGGAAGAACTATTTCCCACTACCGCATCACCGGCCAACTTGGCGCGGGTGGTATGGGTGTGGTGTACCGCGCGGAAGACACGCGCCTCGGACGCCCCGTCGCCCTCAAGTTCGTTTCGCAGGACCTGACGGATGATGCACAGGCCATCCAGCGGTTGCGTTCGGAGGCTCGGGCCGCCTCGGCGCTGAATCACCCCCATATTTGTACGATTTACGACATCGGCGAAGACGAAGGGCGTCCTTTCATCGTCATGGAATTGATGACGGGCCGGACCCTTCGCGAGCGCCTGCTCGCGGGTGGCGCGCTCAAAGCTCAGCAGGTGCTCGATGTCGGGATCGAAGTGGCCGATGCGCTTCGCGTCGCGCACGGCAGCGGGATCGTTCACCGCGACATCAAGCCGGGCAATATCTTCCTGACCGACACCGGGCACGTAAAGATCCTCGATTTCGGTCTCGCGAAGGTCACACCGACGCTACTCGGTTCGGTGACCACCGCGCACTCACCCGATCCGACGGCCGCCGGAGTGATGCTCGGCACCACCGCGTACATGTCGCCTGAGCAGGTTACCGGCGAGCAGCTCGACCCACGGAGCGATCTCTTTTCGCTCGGAGTAGTGCTGTATGAAGCGGCGACGGGTGAGCATCCGTTCCCGGTAAGACTGCGGCTGCGGTTGTTGGGGCCATTCTCGAACGCGCGCCCGTGCCGGCGCTGACTCACAACCCGGAGCTGCCGGTGCGGCTCCAGGAGGTGATCGACAATTGCCTCGAAAAGGATCGCGAGCTTCGCTATCAGTCCGCGGCCGACCTTCGAGCGGACTTGAAGCGTGTCCGGCGGGACATCGAAGTCACGCATTCGGCGAGACTCGCTGCTGGAAATCTCGACGCCTCCTCGTCATCGCTCTACAGGGGCACTTCCCGATCGGGTAGCCGCGCCTCGTCGGTGCAGGACGGATCGGCGCCGTCAGCGTTGCCGGTTCCTCAGCGCCGCTTCATGCCGGCCACCGCTGTTGCCGTTGTGCTGTTCGCGCTCGGTGCACTGGCGCTCTACAGGTTCTGGCCGGTGCCGGCGAGCGCACCCGTTACGACGAGCCCACAGGTGGCGACGAGTCCGCCGGCGGCGACGAGTCCATCGGACGTGAGTGCCTCCGCGGCGACCGCGCAAGCCAACGTCGCGGACCGGTTGCAGCTTGCGCGCGCGAATCTGGACGCGAAGAACTACAGAGCCGCTGGTGGCTATGCGGCGGAGATTCTAGCGATTGCACCCGGGCATGCTGAGGCCACGAAGATCCGCGAACGCGCTGAGGAGATGCTGTCGCAGTTCGACTCCGCCATTGCGGACGCGCGCAATCGGATTTCCGCGGGAGACATCGAGGGAGCGGCGCGTGCGCTCGACCGCGCGCGCGTCCTGGATCCCGGAGCGCCCAGCGTCATCGAGATTGCGTCGCGACTCTCTACCGAGCTACGCCGAAGAGAATCTGCCGCCAGAGTTGAGCCGAGAGCGCCGCGGACTACGGCTCCGGTGGTTGAACCCAAGCCCGCCGCGCCGCCTCCGCCGCCGCCTCCGCCCCCGCCGCAGCAGGCACGACCGGTGCCTCCCGCCGCAGTGGTGAGTCCACCGGTTCAAGCGGCGCCCCCGCCACCGGCCGCGCCCGAGCCGGCCCCCAAGCCTGCCGCCCCTTTGCCGCCGACCGAACCGCCCGCGGTGGAAAAACGTCCGGCCGACGTGCCGCGTGCGCCGGCGCAGAACGACGACGCCTCCATCCGTCAACTCGTCGCCACCTACGCGCGCGCCATCGAAGAAAAGGACATTGCGCTCTTCCGAACCATCAAGCCGAACCTGTCGCGCGAGGAAGAGCGCAGGCTCCAGGAGAGCTTTCGCGCGGTCACCTCGCAGCGCGTCAACCTCACCATCGCCTCGATCGACCGTACCGGCGACACCGCGTCGGTCGTCGTGAACCGGACGGACATCATTCAGGCAGGTGGTCGGCAATACACCACTAACAGTCGTCAGGCGCTGCGCCTCGCGCGGACCGGAGCCGGCTGGGCCATTGTCGAGATCCGTTGATTCATTCAGGAGGTCGCATGATCAGTCGCCTCGGAACGGCCGTCGTGTGTATCACTGCGCTGGCGGCGCCGGCCAATGCCCAGGAGCCGTACAACCTCAACGCGACGGTAACCAACCTGGCGACGCTCTTCTCGGAACTGTACGGCCCGCGCGGCCTGATCCTCGACAGCGAGGCGACACTGCCTGGCGAACAAGTGCATTCGGCGCACTTCAACAACGACTTTCAATCCAACTTCCGGCAGTTCAGCACGGCACTCGTCGGCCAGTTGGTCAGCGTCCCGCTGCCGTCGCCGGCCGGCGGCTTTACCTATGAGTTCGACACTTCGCTCGGCGTGTTTCAACGGACGACGACGAGCTTTGGGCCGATCCTGGCGGACCGCTCCGACACGATTGGGGCGAGGCGCGTGTCGGTGGGGTTTGCGTATCAGCGCTACAAATACGACACGATCGAAGGCATCGATCTGCAGCAGGTGCCCGCGGTCTTCACGCACGACAATGCGTTTCTCCTCGGCGGTCGCGAGGACGTGGTCACGACGACGAGCGCCATCGACGCGAGAGTCAGTCAGGCGACCACTTTCATCACGCTGGGTGTCACGGATCACCTCGACGTATCGATGGCCGTACCCATCATCGATCATGAGCTGCGCGTCGTCTCCGAAGCGATCGTTCACCGCCTTGGAACGACCAACCCGCTGACGCATTTTTTCCGGCAGTCCAACGGTGACGTGGGCGAGCGCCGCCTGTTCACGGCGGCCGGGCGCGCGAGCGGGTTCGGTGATCTGATGGTGCGCGTGAAAGGCACGATCGCGCGCGGCTATTCGCACGGCCT
Source organism: uncultured Acidobacteriota bacterium (assembly GCA_963807105.1). Lineage (GTDB taxonomy): Bacteria > Acidobacteriota > Vicinamibacteria > Vicinamibacterales > UBA2999 > DASPWV01. The sequence continues at coordinate 59,312 of CAWEAM010000013.1, forward strand.
GGCAGGCGGCGTGGATGTCCGGTTGCCCACGGGCGATGAGATGGACCTGCTGGGGAGCGGGACCGTCGGCCTTCAGCCGTTTTTGATTTGGTCGGGCACATACGGCAACGTGTCGCCTCACGTGAATGCCAGCTACCGATGGAACGGTGAGAGCGTGCTCGCCGGCAACCCGAGCACCGGCGAGCGAGAGGATTTCCCCGATCAGGCGGGCTATGCCGTTGGCGCCGATCTGAGCGTCAACCCTCGACTCACCATTGCCTTCGACGTGATCGGTCAATACGTGTTCGACGCCGAACGTGTAGGAGCGTCCACGTTTCATGCCCTCGACGGCCGGTCGACGTTCCCCACGATCGTGTTTACACGCGACTCGTTCAACGCGCTGAGCGGCAGCATCGGCTTCAAGGCAAACGTGCTGCAACGGCTGCTGCTCGACGTCAACCTCCTGTTCCAGGTCGACGAGCACGGGCTTCGCGATCGGGTGACGCCGCTCATCGGATTCGAGTATGCGTTTTAACCAGCAATGCGGGTACTCGAGCCGGGTCGCGCAATGGGTGCGATCCACCGGAGTGAGCTGCGGGTTTGAGGGCCGCCGACGATGACATTGTGCGATGCGCATTGTCACTTCTTCTCGCAGCGCTTTTTCGAGGCGTTGGGGCGTGAGAAGTACGGGCAACAGAGCAGCATCACCGGCGATCGGATTGCAGGCGACCTTGGCTGGAACCCGGCCGGCGCGCCGGAAGCGCTGGCGAATCGCTGGGCGGCGGAGCTGGACGCGCACCACGTCGCACGCGCCGCGCTCATCGCGAGCGTGCCGGGCGACGAGGCGTCGGTGGCAGTCGCTGTGCGGCAGTACCCTTCGCGGTTTGTTGGCTTCTTCGTGTTGAATCCGACCGCTCCGGACGCGCTCGATCGCGCGCAGCACGCTTTTGCCGAGCTCGGGATGCGCTGCGTCTGCCTGTTCCCGGCGTTGCATCGCTACAGCATGGACGACGAGCGTGTGGCGTCACTCTTTCAGCTGGTGGCCGTACATGGCGGCGCGGTGTTCGCGCACTGCGGATATCTATCGATCGAAGCGCGCGTGCGTCTGCAGTTGCCGACCCATCTCGATCTGCGGAAGGGTGATCCGTTGGCGGTGGCGGCGATGGCCGTACGCTTTCCCGGCGTTCCGGTGATCGTGCCGCACTTCGGCGCCGGGTTTTTCCGCGAAGCCCTCATGGCCGTGGATGCGACACCCAACATTTATCTCGACACCTCGAGCTCCAATGCCTGGGTGAAGTACGTTCCGGGGCTGACTTTGACGGAGGTGTTTCGCCGTGCTCTCGCCACCGCCGGACCAGACCGGCTGATATTCGGCACCGACTCCTCGTTCTTCCCGCGCGGCTGGCGCCGGGTCATCCACGGCGCACAGTGTTCGGTGCTGCACGAGCTCGGGGTCGACGACGAGCCAGCAGCCAGGATTTTCAGCGGCAATTTCGAACGGATTTTCGGGTTGGCGTGAGACGGACGCGCCTGTCGGCACGATCGAGGCGAGCGCGCTGCCGGCGTGCATGATTTGCGCGCATGAACTCAATCCGCGGCCGGCACGCTGGATGGAGCGGAACGTACATCCTGTTACAAAAGCCGCTCACCCGCTGTGGTCTAATGACCGCATCCTTCTGGCCGTACAAGGACTTTCGTAATGCGTTACCCCCCTGGTCTCGTGTTCGGGCTGGTGATGATGACTACTGTCACCGCCCTTGCCTGCTCGCCGAGCCAGGCCCGCCCAGCTCAACAGGAAAACGCCCCGCCCGCAGTGCCAATCGCGGCTACGGCCGCCATTCGCAAGGACATGCCGCTCGACGTGAGCGTCATCGGGACCGTCGAGGCCTATTCGACCGTCGCCGTTCGCTCACAAATTACCGGTGAGTTGACATCAGTCAACTTCCAACAGGGCGACGACGTCGAGGCCGGTCAGGAGCTCTTCACCCTCGATCGCCGCCCGCTCGAAGCGGCGCTGCAGCAGGCCACCGCGAACCTCGAACGCGACACGGCGCAGGCGGCCAACGCCAAAGTCATGCTCGAACGGCAGGAAGAACTGGTGAAGCGGGGCATCGTCGCGCGCGAGCAGCGCGACACGTCGCGGACGACGGTGGCCGCCCTCGAGGCGACGCTCGCCGCCGGCCGTGCCGCGGTCGAAAATGCCAAAGTGCAGCTCCAGTACGCCACCATCCGGGCGCCGATTTCCGGCCGCACCGGCGCGCTGATGGTCAACGCCGGCAACCTGGTTCGCGCGAACGATCAGACGCCGCTCGTCACCATCAACCAGATTTCGCCGATCTACGCTTCCTTCGCGATTCCAGAAGCGTCGTTGACCGATCTGCGCCGCTACATGGGGCGGGGCACGTTGCGTGTCGAGGCTACTCCGGCGAGCGGCGACGGCCCGCGTGCAGTGGGCCGCATCACCTTCGTGGACAACGCCGTCGATCAGACGACCGGCACGATCAAGATCAAAGGGACCTTCGGCAACGAGAACCACGCGCTCTGGCCCGGTCAGTTCGTCAACGTCGTCGTGCGGCTGACCACGGAATCGTCGGCGATCGTGGTGCCGACGGCGGCTGTTCAGACGGGCCCCGAAGGCAGTTACGTGTTTCTCGTCAAAACGGATGAGACCGTGGAGATGCGGCCGGTGAACGTTGCCAGGGTCGCGGGCACCGAGACGTTGATCAAGGACGGCCTGGCGGCCGGCGACGTGGTGGTGACCGACGGACATCTCCGGCTCGTGCCGGGAAGCCGCGTCCGCCTGCGCGAGCCGAGCGCCGCCAAAACTGGATCATGAACTTCGCCGATCTCTTCATCAAGCGGCCGATCACCACCACGCTCATCATGCTGGGCATGACGGTGTTCGGCGTGATGGCGTATCGCCTGCTGCCGGTGAGCGATCTCCCGACCGTGGACTTTCCCACGATTCAGGTGCAGGCGAGTCTTCCCGGCGCCAGCCCCGAGACCATGGCCTCGGCGGTGGCACTGCCGCTCGAGAAGCAGTTCGCGACGATTGCCGGCCTCGACTCGGTCAACTCCACCAGCTCGCAGGGCTCCACCAACATCACGCTGCAGTTCAGCCTCAACCGCAACATCGACGCCGCGGCGCAGGACGTCCAGTCGATGATCGCGCGCGCCGCGCGGCAGCTTCCGCCGCAGATGCCGTCGCCGCCGTCGTATCAGAAGGTCAATCCCGGCGACCAGCCGGTGATCTTCCTGTCGCTGCGGTCGGCGACGCTGCCGCTCTCGACCGTGAACGAGTACGCCGAGACGATCGGTCAGCGCATCTCGATGGTCAGCGGCGTGGCACAGGTGAATGTGTTCGGGGCGGCCAAGTACGCAGTGCGCGTGGACGTCGATCCGCGGCGACTGTCGTCGCGCGGCATCGGCATCGACGAAGTCGCGTCGGCGATTCAGGGCGCCAACGTCAACCTGCCGACCGGCACGATGTACGGCCCCGACCGCGCGTTCACCGTGCTCGCCGACGGACAGTTGATGCGCGCCGCGGCCTACGCGCCGATCGTCCTTGCCTACCGCAACGGCAACCCCGTGCGGCTGAACGAGGTCGCGCGCGTTTACGACGGCATCGAGCAGGACAAGTCGGCCAACTTCTATCGCGGGCTGCGCAACATCAATCTCGCCATCCTGAAACAGCCGGGCTCCAACGTCGTCGCGGTGGTCGATTCGATCAGGACGCTGTTGCCGACCTTCCGCGAGCAGCTGCCGCCGTCGGTGATTCTCGACATCCGCACCGACCGCTCGGGCCCGATCCGCGAGTCGGTGCACGACGTCAAGCTCACCCTCTACCTGACGTTCGTTCTCGTAGTGGCCGTAATCTTCGTCTTCCTCCGCAGCGTCGCCGCGACGGTGATCTCGAGCCTGACGCTGCCAGTCACGATGACCGCGACCTTCGCGGTGATGTATCTCTTCAACTACAGCCTGGACAACCTGTCACTGATGGCGCTCACGCTGAGCGTCGGGTTCGTCGTCGACAACACCATCGTGATGCTGGAAAACGTCGTGCGGCACATGGAGATGGGGAAGACACCCCTGCGCGCCGCGTTCGACGGCTCGAAGGAAGTGGCCTTCACCATCGTCGCGATGACGGTCTCGCTGGTCGCGATCTTCATCCCGGTGCTCTTCATGGGCGGTCTCGTGGGACGGCTGCTCAACGAGTTCGCGGTGACGATCGGCGTGGCGATCATCGTGTCGGGCTTCATCTCGATCAGCCTCACGCCGATGCTCTGCAGCCGCTTCCTGAAGCCGCCGCACAGCCAGCGGCACGGCCGCCTCTACAACCTGACCGAACGCGTCTTCGACGCCTGGCTGCGCGCCTACGACTGGTCGCTCGGCCTCAGCCTCAAGTACCGCGCGGCGACGCTGGCGGTCTCGCTGGTGCTGCTGGCCGGCTCGGCGTATCTCTTCGCCATCATCCCGAAGGGCTTCCTGCCGAGCGAGGATCAGGGACGCTTCAACATCACCATCGAAGGGATGCAGGGGATTGGCTTCGACGAGATGCTGCGGCATCAGAACGAAGTGGCGGAAATCGTCGGCCAGGATCCCGACATCATCGGCTTCAGCAACAACATCGGCGGCGGCGGAGGTGGCGGCGGCGGCGGCCAGCTCAATTCGGGCCGCATGGGCATCGACCTGAAGCCGCGCGCCGAGCGCACGCGCTCGGTCGATCAGATCATCGCGGATCTGCGGCCGAAGCTGGCGCAGGTGCCCGGCGTTCGCGTGTTCATGGTCAATCAGCCGCCCATCAACCTTGGCGGCCAGCAGGGGCCGCGCAGCACGTATCAGTTCACGCTGCAGGACACCGACACGGCGGTGCTCTATCGCTCGGCGCCGCTGCTCGAGGACAAGATCAAGCAGATCGCCGGAGTCGAGGACGTCAACAGCGATCTGCGCCTCAACAACCCGCAGGTCAAGCTCGATCTCGATCGCGATCGCATTTCGTCGCTCGGCTTGACGGTGAATCAGGTGGAGACCGCGCTGTACAACGCGTACGGCACGCGCCAGGTGTCGCAGATCTACGCCCCGAACAACCAGTATCAGGTGATCATGGGCGTCGCGCCCGAATTCCAGCGCGATCCGGCGGCGCTGTCGATGCTCTACGTCCGCTCTTCGTCTGGCAAGCTGGTCCCGCTCAATACCGTCGCGAAAGTTTCGACCGGCGCCGGCGCGCTGAGCGTGAGCCATACGGGACAGCTGCCATCGGTGACGATCTCGTTCAACCTCAAGCCGGGCTACGCACTCGGCGACGCGGTCACGCAGATTCAATCAGTGGCAGTTGCGACCCTTCCGGCGACGGTTTCGACGCGGTTCCAGGGTGCGGCACAGGCGTTCCAGGATTCATTGCGCGGCCTCGGCCTGATCCTGGTGATGGCCATCCTCGTCATCTACCTCGTGCTCGGCATCCTCTACGAGAGCTTCACCCAGCCGCTCGTCATTCTCTCGGGGCTGCCGGCGGCGGGCTTTGGCGCGCTGCTCACGCTGATCCTGTTCAGGAGCGAGTTGAGCCTCTACGCCTTCGTCGGCGTGATCATGCTCGTCGGTCTGGTCAAGAAGAACGGCATCATGATGGTGGACTTCGCCGCCGTGGCGGAGCGCGAAGAAGGCAAGACGCCGCTCGAGGCGATCCGCGAGGCGTGTCTCGTCCGCTTCCGGCCGATCATGATGACCACGATGTGCGCGCTGGTCGGCACGCTGCCGATCGCATTCGGCTACGGCGCCGGCGCGGAATCGCGGCGGCCGCTCGGCCTCGCCGTGGTCGGCGGCCTGCTCGTGTCGCAGCTGCTGACGCTCTACATCACGCCGGTCTATTACGTCTACATCGAGAACGCGCGCCTGCGGTTCATGCGACGACGCGAAGCGCAGGCTCTGGAGCCGGCCGCTGCCGCGTCGCACCCGATGCCGGTGCTGACCGAGGCGCCGCGCCCGTTGCAGCGCACCCTCGAACGGTAGCGGCGACGGGGCGGCGCTGCGCGCCGGGGCCGATGGTGGGTCGTTGGTCCGGCGGTGCCTTTGCGCGGTAGGAATCTGTCGGATCCCGATCCCACCGAGGGCCTGCCGAAGGCCCGCGGGACGCCCACCGAAGGCACACGCGCGTCAAGGCTGGCGTTCGCCGGCGAAGTGAAACTCGAACCGTGGCGTATAGCGTTCGATCGACTTGTACGGATCGGGCCACGGCAGCGGCCAGCCCTGCATCCACGCCGCATGGCGCGTCCAGTACGGGTCGAAAAGATGCGCGCGCGCAAGGACGCAGAGATCCGCACGACCAGCGGCAATGATGGTGTTCACATCCATGAACGACGAGATGTTGCCGACGGCCATCGTCGCGATACCGACTTCGTTGCGGATGCGATCGGCGAACGGCGTCTGAAAGAGGCGCCCGTAGACCGGAGACTGCTCGGGCACCGTCTGCCCCGCCGACACGTCGATGATGTCGCAGCCGTGTTCCTTCAGCAGGAGCGCAACTGCGACCGCCTGGCCCGGGTCCACGCCGCCGGGCGCCCAGTCAACGGCGCTGATGCGGACGCTCATCGGCTTGGACGCGGGCCATTCCGCGCGGCACGCATCGAAGACCGCCAGCGGGAAACGCATGCGATTCGCCAGCGAGCCGCCGTACTCGTCCGTGCGCTTGTTGGTGAGCGGCGAGATGAACGACGCCAGCAGATACCCGTGCGCCATGTGCACTTCGAGCAGGTCGAATCCGGCCTGATCGGCGAGCCGCGTGGCGTGCACGAAATCCCCGATCGTCCGGTCCATGTCCTGCCGCGACATTTCGCGCGGCACCTGGCTGCGATCGCTGAAGTACGGGAATCGGCGACGCTGAAACGATGGGCCAGGCGCCGTCGGGCAGCGGCTCGTTATCGCCCTCCCACAGCCGTTGGGTGGCGCCCTTTCGGCCCGCGTGGCCAAGCTGGATGCCTATCTTGGCCGCCGTCTCGCGATGGACGAAATCGACGACGCGCTTCCAGGAAGCTGTGTGTTCGTCGCGGTAGAGCCCGGCGCACCAGGGTGAGATCCGTCCGTCCGCGCAGACGTCGGTCATCTCGGCGATCACCAGACCAGCGCCCCCGATCGCGCGGCTGCCCAGGTGCACGAGATGCCAGTCGGCGATGCTGCCCTCGTCGGCAAAGTACTGGCACATCGGTGAGACGACGACCCGGTTGGCGAGCACGAGCTCGCGCAGTCGAAACGGCGTGAACATCGGCGGCGGCGGGCGAGTGCCGGCAGCCTGAACACCGCTCTGCCGCTCGGCCCCTTCGGCGACGGCACGATCGACCCGGGCGAGAAACTCGGGATCGCGCGCGCGCAGGTCCTCGTGCGTGATGCGCAGCGAACGCGTCAGCAGCGTGAACGCGAACTGCAGCGACGGCTGGCTGGAGTAGCGCTCGGTGTCTTCGAACCATTGCGAGCGACGCCTGCGCCGCGCGCTGCAGACTCTCGACCTGCGGGCGGCGCGCGCTGCTCGTATCGCTCCAGGGCCTGCCGGAGCGCGTCGGTGCCGGTCGAGACCGGCGCGTCGAGCAGCGCCGTGCGCAAGGCGCACGCGCGTCCTCCATCGCCATCCGGGTGCCGGATCCGACGGAGAAGTGTGCCGTATGCGCCGCGTCGCCGATCAGCGCGACGTTGCCCGCCGACCACGGCTCGCGTGCGCGATCGTCGGGAACTGGCGCCAGATACTGCGATTGGTCGACGAGAGGGTGTCCCTCGAGTTCTTCTGCGAACAGCCGCTCGAGAAATGCACCGTCGTCTCTCCTCGCTGGCGCGGTCCATGCCCGCGGCGCGCCACGTCTCGTCGCGGCATTCGACGATGAAGGTGGAGCGGCCCGGCGCGTACTGATAGGCGTGGACGCGCCAGAGCCCGTGCGCGTCGTGCTTGAAGTAGAACGTGAACGCCGGAAACGGCTTCGTCGTGCCGAGCCAGACGAACCGGTTCGGCCGCACGTCGATTGCCGTTGTCGGCCCGATCGTGCAAGCAGTCGTCGCACGGTGCTGTTGGCGCCGTCGCCGCCGACGATCGAGATCGGCGTCCGCAAAACGATCGAGCGAGTTGACCTCGACGCTCGAACTCGAGCTCGACGCCCGCCGCTGCCGCCTGTTCCTGCAGCACGCGCAGCAGCGTGTGCCGGCTCATGCCGCTGAAGCCGTGGCCGGTCGAGCGGAGCAGCTCTCCGCGGTAATGGATGTCGATGTCATCCCAGTGCACCAGATGGCGCGCAATCGCAGGCATAGGCCTCGGAATCCGCGTCGGCGATGCGCGCCATCGTCGCGTCCGAGAACACGACGCCGAAGCCGAACGTGTCGTCGGCCCGGTTCCGCTCGATGACGCGCACACGATGCCGCGGGTCGGCGCTGCTTCATCAGCACGGCGAAGTAGAGCGAACCCGGTCCGCCGCCGACACACACGATGTCGAAGGCACGGCTCACGACGGCGCGCTTTCCTCGAGCAACGCCCCGCCGACGATGAGGCGCTGTATGTCGGTCGTGCCTTCATAGATGCGCAGGGCTCGGACGGCGCGGTACAGGCGCTCGACCGGATGTCCGAGAAGCACGCCGCGCCCGCCAAAGATCTGCACCGCATCGTCGACGATCCGCTGCGCCGCTTCGGTGGCGAAGCTTTTGGCCATGGCGGCCTCCAGCTGATGCGTTCGGCGCCACGGTCCTGCATCCAGGCCGCGCGGTACACGAGCAGCCGCGCTGCGGCCAGGTCGGTGGCCATCCGACCGATCTTCGCGCGGACGAGCTTGCAGATCGCCGAGCGGCTGCCCAAACTGCCGGCGCCCTGCGGCGTGACGCGACGCTCTCATTCAGCGCGCGCGCGGCCATGCCGCACGCTGCCGCGCCCACCGTCGGGCGCAGCCGATCGAGCGTCATCATGCCCACGGTGAAGCCCTTGTCCACTTCGCCAAGCAGCGCGTCAGCGGCGACGCGACAGTCCTCGAAACGAAGGCTCCCGAGCGGATGCGGCGCGGCGATTACCTGCGCGCCGGTGAACGTCAGCCCCGGCGTGTCGGCTGGCACCAGGAACGCCGAGATGCCACGATGACGGGCGTCCGGCGTCGTCGCGGCAAACACGACGTAGAGGTCGGCGATGCCCGGCATTCGAGATCAAGTGCTTTTGACCGTCGAGTGCCCAGCCCGCCGTTCGAGCGGCGCGCAGTCGTGCTGCAGAGACGCGACGTCCGAACCGGCCTCAGGCTCGGTCATCGCGAAGGCGGCCATCACGCTGCCGTCGATGATTCCGGCAGCCAGCGTCTGCGCTGCGCCTCGGTTCCAGCGAGGAGCGATCGGCTGTGCCGCCGAGCGCCTGCAGCGCGACGACGGCGTCGGCGAGCGGGCTCGCCGCGGCCACGACGTCTCTGACGCAACGAAAGCGCGCGGAACTCCTGCCGCTCGATCGCGGTCAACCACCCGGCGCGGCCGAGCGCCGCCAACATCGCGCGCGCCTCGACTCGGGCTTCGTCGTCGTTCAACGCTTCCTCGCGGCAAGCCAGATGCTGGCTACTCCAGCGCGCGATCGACACCGCATGGGTGACGTGCGCGTCGTCGAGGAAGGCGGCGGCAGTGGCGGCCAGGTCCCGGGCGATTGCTTCGAGCGGAGCGATCACAGAAACCTCGCCGGCCGCTTGTCGCGAAACGCCTCGTACGCCTCGCGGAAGTCCGGGTGCAGCATCAGCGCAGCCTGGATCTGTGCCTCCGATTCGAGCGCGGTCGCGAGATCCATGTGCGACTCACGATTGAGTGCGTCTTTGGTGATCTCGAGCGCAAACGACGGCCCGCGTGCCAGCGCTTCCGCCCGCGCCCGGGCGCTGGGGAGCAAATCGCCGGCGGCGACCACGCGGTTGTACAGACCGATGCGCAAGGCGTCCTCCGCCGAAAGAAATCGCCGGTCATCAGCAGCTCACTGGCGCGGCCGAAACCGACGAGGCGCGGCAGCAGCCATGCGGCGCCCATGTCGGCGCCGGACGAGCCCCACGCGGGTGAACAGAAACGCGATGCGCGCCGAGACTGAAGCCACGCGAAGGTCCGCGGCGGCGGCAATCACGGCCCCGGCGCCCGCGGCCGTGCCGTTCACCGCCGCGACGATGGGCCGGCGGCACTGGCGAATCGCCGAGGACGAGATCGCAGGTGAGGTGCGTGAACTCGAGCAGCGCCCGGTAGTCGCGCGCGAGCAGCGAGCCGATGATGGCGTTGACGTCGCCGCCCGAGCAGAAGGCGTTGCCGGCGCCAGTCAACACGATCGCGCGGACGCGCGCTTCGTCGTCGCAGAGCGCGGATAGTGTCGCGCAGCTCGGCGTACACCTCGAAGGTCAGCGCGTTCATGCGCTCGGGCCGGTTGAGGGTCAACGTGATCACGCCGCTAGCGGCATCGTCTTCACGGAGGAACGTTGTCGGCTCAGTCATTCTGTGGCGGTCCTGCATGCCGCCCGGAAAAGCTCAAGTCTAAACGGCTTCCGGCGCGGCGCCTGTGAGGTGAGGCAGCGCGGGGCAGCTCGCCCCGGCATCGTTGACACCTCCGGTCGGCGGCCATATCATGCGCGTTCAACCGTTCAGGCTTCAACACTCGAGCAAGTCCGCGCATCCTGCACGCCCGTGGCCGCCGCGTTCCTGTTCCTCTCAGGCTTCAGCGCTCTCGTCTATCAGGTCTTGTGGACGCGTGAGCTCGGGCTGTTCTTTGGCCATACCGTCTACGCGGTCAGCGCCGTGCTCAGCGCTTTTATGGGCGGGCTCGCGGTTGGCAGCCATATCGGCGGCCGGATGGTGGCGCGTGCGGGGCGGCCGCTCGCGGCGTATGGCTGGCTGGAGATCGCGATCGGCCTCACAGGGGCGCTGTTCTGGCTCCTGCCGGCGGCGCTCGCCCCGCTCTATCACTGGCTCTACGACTCGCTGAGCGGCCGCTTCTACATCTTCAACCTTGCGCGGTTCGCTCTGGCGACGGCGATCCTTCTCATCCCGGCGTCATTGATGGGCGCGACGCTGCCCGTCATCAGTGCCTGGCAGGTCTCTCGTGGCAGTGTGGCCGGCTCGGTGGGCGCGCTCTACGCCGCCAACACTTTCGGGGCGACTGCCGGCGCGCTCGCTGCCGGCTTCCTCCTCGTCGAGCGGCTCGGGATGATCGAGACGCAGGTCAGCGCCGCAGTCATGAACGTGCTCGTCGGTCTCGCGGCGATCTGGCTGGCGCGTCACCAGGTCGCGACCCGCGCCCTCCGGCCGGCGACACGCCAGGCTGAGCTTGCTGGAGCCAACGCGCACGCGCCTCCGGAACCAGGGCCGACGACGTCTCACGATCGTGTCCTGCTGCTGGTGATCGGCGCGTCCGGATTCACGGCGCTGGCCTACGAGGTCGTGTGGACGCGTGGGCTCGTGTTCTACGTGGGGACGACGACGCACGCGTTTACGAGCATGCTGGCGGTGTACCTTCTCGGCCTCGCTTGCGGGAGCGCTGCGGCCGCGCGGGTCGTCCATCGCTTACGCCATCCGGTGGTACGTGCTCGGTGCGTTGCAGTTGACCTGCGCTGTCGCGTGCTCGTACTCGCTCCTCGCGCTCGCGGCCGCGGCGCCGAGGATCGACGCGCTCATCCCGCCCGACGCGTCGTGGCTGTCGCTGCTGGCCACGAGCCTGCTGAAATCGGCGGTGACGATGTTGCTTCCGACGCTGCTGTTTGGCGCGACGTTTCCGGTGGCGTTGCGCCTGGTGAGCGGGTCGCCGGCAGTGGCGGTCCTGGTGGGTCGCGTGTATGCGGCCAACACGTGGGGTGCGCTGGCCGGGGCAGCGGCCGCCGGATTCGTGCTCATTCCGCTGCTCGGCATCCGGGGCACGCTGCTCGCATGTGCGCTGACCAATGTCTTGCTGGCGATCGTCGCGTGGACCGGCTTGCGCGCGCCGGCAACGCACGTCGCCGCCGGACTCAGCCGGTTGCGCTGGGCTGCGGCACTTGCCGCAACCGTGCTGGTAGGTGCGGCGGTCACCGCTGCCGAAGCGTATCTGCATCGCACCGCCGGGTCGGAGCGCATCGTCTACTACGCGGAAGGCAACACGGCGACAGTGAGCGTCGTCCGCGAGGTGAGCGGCACGAAGACGCTCTACATCGATAAGGTCCCGGTCGCCGCCACCGATCCGATCATGCAAACGGATCAAAAGACGCTCGCGCATCTGCCGATGCTGCTGCATCCGGACCCGCGACGTGTGCTGACAGTCGGCTTCGGCAGCGGCGGTGCGTCCTGGTCGTTCACCCGCCATGACCGGCTCGAAGGCCTCGATTGCGTGGAGATCGATCCGGCGGTGTTCGGCGCCGCGCCGCACCTGCAGGAGAGCAATCATGCCGTGTGGCAGGATTCACGGTTCCGGCTAATCATCGAGGACGCGCGCAGCTACCTCGCGTACACCCAACAGCAGTACGACGTCATCTCCACCGACTGTACTGACCTCCGTTACAAGAGCAACGCCAGCCTGTACACGACGGAGTACTTCGGGCTTTGTCGCCGGCGCTTGCGCGCAAACGGCATGGTCGTCGTCTGGATGCCGCTCGGCGGGCTCGACGAGGGCATGTTCAAGCTGGCGCTGCGCACCTTCCGGAGCGTTTTTCCGCACGCGACGCTGTGGTATCTGAGCAACTACCCGACGCACTACGCACTACTGGTCGGCAGCACGACACCGCTCCGCCTCGATGCCCGACGCGTGGTGGAGCGGCTTGCAGAAGACGACGTCCGCCAGGATCTGGCGGAGATCGGCCTCGATCGTCCGGCGAAGATTCTCGCCGGATTGCTGCTCGACGAGGCTGCGTACGCCGCGTATGTCGGCGAGGGACCGATCAACTCCGATCGGTATCCACTCCTCGAGTTCATCGCTCCGCGGCGGGCCTACCGCTTTGCGCTGTCGCAGAACCTCGCGTCGCTGGCTATGCGACAGCGTCCCGTCGAGCCGCTGCTCGACGCGACTGCCGTCAACGCTGATCTGCTGACTGCGGTGCGACGCGCCGCGGCTGCTGCGCCGGCGCTCCTGGCCGGGCATGTGACCTATCAACGCGGCACGTTCGAATATGCATCAGCGCTCGGCGAGTACCGACGCGCGGCCGCGCTCGATCCGAGCGACCCGTCGATCCCGGCACTGATTCAGTCGATCGAAGCCACGCGCGACGTCTGGATCAGCGAATACGAGGCGCGTGTCGCCGCAGGAAGTGCATCGCTCGAGGACCGTCTGGCGCTCGCGCGGTTGTACACCGAGGTGGATCGCGTGCCTGACGCCATTGCGATGTTGCGCGCGATTGTCCGAACGGCGGGCACCCATACCGACGCGCGGCGCGCGCTTGCTGCGGCGCTGGCTGCGGCAGGAGATACCGAAGGCGCGATGACGGAGTACCGGCGTGTGCTGGAGCGCGCGCCCGATTCCGCCGAGGCGCTCAACGATCTCGGATTGCTGCTTCTGGCGCGCGGCGATCTCGCGGGCGCGTCGGCGAGCTTCGAGCAGGCGGCTCGCGCCGACCCCGGATCGGCGGCGGCATTCTACAACCTGGGACTCGTCCACGCCAGACGCGGCGACGCTCGTGCGGCGGAGCGACATTACCGCGAGGCGCTGGCGCGCGATCCGCGGCTCGTCGAGGCGTGGGGCAATCTCGCGGCGTTGCTCGTCGCCACCAACCGGCGCGACGAAGCCATTGCCGCGCTCGAATCGCTGCTCCGCGTCGATCCCACGGTCGAGGTCGCGCGCCGAATGCTGTCGCAGCTCAAGCCGACCTAGGCTAAATTCTCGGTTCGGGCTGGGTCGCCATCGTGGTAGTGTTCGCCCGGCCAGCGGCGTGCGCCGTTGTGGTCCGTCGACTGGTCAGTGTGCCAGGGAGGACGTGATGTTTTCGCGACACGTCGAGAGACTGGTCCGAATCGTCGGACTGCTACTTGTTTGCGCGGCGGCCGGTGTCGCCAGCGCGCGTGCCCAGGCGCTCACCACCGGCACCATCGAGGCGGCCGTTGTCGATGGGCAGGGCGGTGTGTTGCCGGGGGCCACGGTTGTTCTGCGGAGCGTCGAACAGGGGACGAGTTTGACGCAGACCACCGATGCCCGGGGAACCGTACGGTTCCTGGCCGTACCCGTGGGCACGTACCAACTGCGCGCCGAGCTCCAGGGCTTCACCACCGCGATTCTCGAGAGAGTCCAGGCCAATCCCGGCAGCAATCAACGTCTCGCCATCACGCTGCAGGTCGGGTCGCTGAGCGAGACGATCACAGTGCAGGCCGATGCGCCACTCATCAATCAGTCGACCGCGCGGGAGTCGACGACACTCGACGACGAGTACCTCGAGAAGCTGCCGCTGATTACCCGCAACTACACCGAGATGCCGACGATCTTTGCCGGCGTGTCGTACAACCGCGGCGCGCGCACCGCCTACAACCAGTTCAACGTTCGCGGCGGTCCGGCAACCGGCAATGTCTATCAGCTCGACGGCGCGAGCCTGAATCGCGGCGTGGGACGTGCCGGCATCCTCGTCGCGCCCAGCTTCATCGAAAAGATGGAGTTCATCCCCGGCGGCTTTCCGGCCGAGTACGCCGGCTATCAGAGCTCCGTCATCAACATCGTCTCCAAGAGCGGCACCAACGACACACATGGTTTCGTGTCGGGTATCTTCAAGCCCAATGCGCTCATCAGCGACATCGATTCCGGCCTGTCGAGCCAGGTGCGCGACAAGCCGCTCGGCTCCACACGATTCGTCGAGGCGTCGCTCGGGGGGCCGATCAGCCGCGAAAAGCTCTGGTACTACTTCGGCGGACAGTACAACTCCGAGCAGCAGGGCACGATCCTCTCGCTCGACCCGCAGCCGCGAACCATAAACGTCTACCCCGTTCACTTCAAGCTGTCGTACCAGCAGAACCCGTCGAACCGGTGGGAGTTGACGGCGCACGCGGGTCCGTTCACCGACAACAACTCGTCGCTCACCACGGAGGTGGCGCCGGAGTCCGATCGCAAGCAGGACATCGTCACGTGGAACGCCATTATCCGGCAGTCGCATCTGTTCGGATCGAACGCGGTGCTCGAAACGGCGCTGCAGACCTTCTTCATGGACTTCCACAACAATCGCATCGACGACGAACAGCCTCCGCCACCTGGGTCGTATTACGTCAGGTACTTCGACAGGAGCCTGGGGCACTTCTACACGAGGGGTCCCTCGCCCGATCGGTTCGGTGTTCGCGAAGAGGTCCGCGTTCGGGCGGCGTCGAAGTACACGCGCATCATCTCCACGCATTCCTTCAAGTTCGGCGGCGAGTACATCGAGGTCACCGGCGGCCAGCCGCGGCTGCGCGAGGTGGCATCGTTCAGCGACCTGCGCGACCGGCCCGGCAATCCCGGGCCGGTCACCAGGCTCGACACGTTCTCGGTGGAGGGCTCGCTGCGCGATCGCATCATGGGCCTGTTCGTGCAGGACACGTGGGCTCCGTCGTCGCGCGTCAGCGTGGATCTCGGCGTGCGGGCCGACTGGCAGAAGCAGGCCGATTACCAGACCACCGCCTCGCCGCGGATGGGCGTCACATGGGATCCGTTGGGCAATGGGCGAGGCAAACTGTTCGCCAACTTTGGCGTCTACTACTCGTACGTGTTCGACAACGTGTTCGGGTTTGCCGACTCCCGCCCGGCGGAGGACGTCACCTGGCGCATCGTCAATCCCGACGAGAACCTGCGTGGCACCGACGTGTTTCTCTCCCGGCAGCGGTATCAGGTGGCCGATGAACTGGACAATCCGTACACCATGCATGCCTCGCTTGGATACGAGCAGCTGCTCAACTCCACGTTGAAGGCCACCGTGGCGGTCACGCGACGGCGCGGCTGGGATCAGCCGAACAACCGCGCGATTACCGTGGCCACGAGCGATGTTATCCAGATGCAGGAGACCAACGGCCGTTTGGAATACAACGGCGTCGAGTTCACGCTCCAGAAGACGTTCTCGAGACGTTGGGACGGACTTTTCTCGTACACCTTGGGCAAATCCGAAGACGAGGCGGGCGGCATCCTCAGCCCGGTCCAGCAGGCGTATCGTTTGGTCCCGCTGACTACGATCAGCGGCACACCGTGAACGTCACCGGCACGGTGATACTCCCGCTCGAGGTGTCATTCACCGGCTTGTTCCGCGGCGCGAGCGGCCGGCCGTACTCGATCACCAATGACAACCCGAGCATCTTCGCGGCTTTCGTCGATCGCGAGGGCAACGTCACCGGCCGAAACCAGGAGCGTCAGCCCGCGAACTGGACGATCGACTTCAACGTGGCGCGCGATTTCAGGTTCGGCGGAGCGCGCCTGCGGGCGCTGGTGCAGGTGATCAACGTGACCAATCACGTCAACGTGATTGGCGTCAGCACCTCGCTCGCCACGGCCGGTACGCCGACGAACATCGATCTGTCGCGGCAGATTCAGTTCGGCGCGGAAATTCGATTCTGACCAGCGGAGGCCGAGCATGACGCGCAGAAACACCCTTGCCGCCATCGCCGTTTTTGCGGGCGTGACCAGTGTCGTGAGTGCGGTCTCGATGGCTGTCAGCGAGCAGCCGGCGGCACCCGACGTCATCTACTACAACGGGAAGATCGTCACGGTTGACGACAAGTTCTCGTACGCACAGGCCGTGGCGATCACCGGCGACAAATTCACCGCTGTCGGCAGCAACGACGCGGTCCGCAAGCTTGCGGGCGCCGCCGACCAGGCAGGTGGACCTCGAAGGGTCTGACCGTGACGCCCGGGTTGACCGACAACCACCTGCACAACGCGGGCGGCGGCCCGGGCGTGGATCTGTCGCGGACGCGCACGCTGCGCGAGGTGCTCGCGGCCATCGGTGCGCGCGCGAAGCAGGGCACGGGCAACGACGTTGTCGTCACCAACAGCGACTGGCACGAAGCGCAGCTCAAAGAGCAGCGGCTGCCCCTCCGCCGCGATCTCGACGAAGTCTCGGCGCGACGTCCCCGTCGTCGTCGTCCGCGGCGGGCACGAGTACATCCTGAACTCGGCGGCGCTGTCGCAAGTGGAACATCACCAAAGACACGCCCGAGCCCGCAGGCGGCCGCATCTCGCGCTATCCCGACGGCGAGCTCAACGGCGAGCTGGTGGATCGCGCGAAACCGCTGGTCACGCTACCGACGCCGCCGAAGCGCTCGCTGGACGAGCGCATCAAGGAGCAGATCGACGAGTACAACAAGCTGCACGCCGCCGGCCTCACCGCCGTCCGTCATCCCGGCGGGTCGATCGAGGAATACCGCATGCGCAAGGAGATGGCCAAGCGGGGGGTGCTCACGATGCGCGTCACGCAACTGCTCGGCGTCGATCGCGCCGGGGAGCCCGCGGCGATCGAGAAGGCGATCGCCTCCTGGGGCGTGACGCCCGACGATGGCGACGCGCTGCTGCGCATCGGCGGCATCAAGCTTGGCGTGGATGGCGGCTTCGAGGGCGGCTTCATGCGCGAGCCGTATCAGGAGCCGTACGGCGAAGGCGGCAAGTTCCGCGGCTTGCAGACGGTGCCGCAGGACCGTTACACCGCGATCGTCCGGACGCTCAACCGCCTCAACTGGCGTGTGTTCACGCACGCCGTGGGCGACGCCGCTATCGATCAGGTGCTCGCCGGCTACGAGGCCGCCAACGCCGACAAGTCAATCGTCGGCAAGCGATGGGGCATCGAGCATGGCTTCATTCCGCAGGCCGACCAGTTTCCGCGAATGAAAAAGCTCGGTCTGTACGTCACGGCGCAGAATCATCTCTACCTGGCGGGGCCGAGCCTGGTGAAGTATTGGGGCCCGAAGCGCGCTGGGTGGACGACACCGGTCAAAGCCTATCTCGACGCGGGCATCCCCACATCCGGCGGCACGGATTCAGCCGTCGTGCCTTACCCGCCGCTCTGGGTGATTTACCACTTCGTCACGCGCGACACGATCACCGGCGGCGTGCTCGGCGCCGACCAGAAGATCTCGCGGGAGGACGCGCTGCGGCTGATCACCAGGAATCACTGGTACCTCACCTTCGAAGAGGAGACCAAGGGTGTCATCGCACCCGGCCGCTACGCCGACCTCGTCGTCCTGGCCGAGGACATCATGACGGTGCCGGAGAAGCGCATCGAGCAGATGGACGTGCTCATGACGATGGTCGGCGGGAAAGTCGTCTACCGGCACGAGCAGTTTGCCAAGATGACGACGAATTAGTGGCGCGTGTCGGCGAGATGTAAGCAGCGCGGTCATGCATGGCCCATCGGAATACTGGAACCCCAAGAACGAGACGCTGCCGCGCGATCAGCTCCGGGCGCTGCAGCTTGCCAAGCTGCAGCGCTTGTGCGAGTGGGCGTGGTCGCGCAGTGGATTTCACCGGCGGTTGTGGGAGAAGGGTGGATTCCACCCCGACCAGCTCGAGGCGTACGACGACATTCGCCGCATTCCGTTCATGACGCGCGAAGACTGGATGGCTGCGCAAGTCGCGCAGCCGATCTTCGGCGATTTGACGACCGTCGATCACGATCTGGCGATTCGCTACCACCTCACCTCGGGCACATCGGGCCGCGTGCCGATTCGCGTGCTCGACGGGCGCAAGGACTGGGAGTGGATCGCGGAGATGTGGGCGTACGGGTTCTGGGGCTTCGGCGTGCGGCCGTCCGATCGTGTGTTCTTCGCCTTCTCCTACGGCACCTTCATCGGTTTTTGGGGCGCCCATTATTGCTGCGAGAAGATCGGCGCGCTCGTGCTGCCCAGCGGTAATTCGACGACCGAGCTTCGCATCAAAACGATTCTCGAGCTCGGGGCGACGACGGTCTGCTCGACGCCTACCTATGCGCTGCGCATGTGGGAGGTCGCGCGCGAGATGGGCGTCGATCTGGCGAAAGAGAGCAGGGTAGACAAGCTGATTCTCTCGGGGGAGCCGGCGGGATCGATTCCAGCCGTCAAGCGGCAGCTGGAGCAGGCGTGGAACGCGAAAGTCGGCGATACCGCGGGGATGACGGAGATCGGCACGATCATGATGTTCGAGTGCAGTCATCAACCGGGCGGCGCTCACATCATCGAGGATCACTTCATCGAGGAATGCCTCGAGCACGACGGCGATCGCGCCGTCGCTCATGGCGAGGAAGCCGAGCGTGTCGTCACTTCCTTCGGACGCGGCTTCATCCCGCTCATCCGCTACCGCACGAAGGATCTCGTGGTCAAGGTGCCGTATAGCACGTGCCGCTGCGGCCGGACCGGCGACATCTACGCCGGCGGGATTCGCGGGCGGTGGGACGACATGAAGGTGATCCGCGGGACGAACGTATATCCCCGCGCCGTCGAGGCGATCGTCCGCGAGTACGATGCGATCGACGAGTTTCAGATCGTCATCGACCGCGTCGATCTGCGGGACGAGATCGTCGTCCGTATCGAGCTCAAAGCCGGCGCTGAAGGCGCCGCCGCCGACGTGCAGGAGCGTCTTGCCGTAGCGCTGCGCGAGGGCCATGAAGGGCTGCGCTTCGACGTCGAGCTCGCCGCTCCTGGTGCGCTCCCGCGGTTCGAGCTCAAGGCGCAGCGGCTGACCGACAAGCGTCCCAAGGCGGAGTTTGTGCGATGACACGTGACATCCTCGGGCAGCCCGTCTCTCCGACCGAAGAGCAGGTACTCCGGATCTACGAGCAACTGAAGGAGCTAGCGGCACGCGACGACCTCCCGCCATGTGTGCAACACAACGTCCGCAAAGCGCTGGCGTGCCTGTGGCAGGTCACCAACGACCTCGACCTGCAGTTCGAGCAGTTGTACGATCTCGGCGTGTGACTGCTGATGTCGTACCTACCGTGACGCCGAAGTTCATCAACCCTCAGGCGCTGGCAGCGCCGAGCGGGTACAACCACGGCGTGCTCGTGCGGATCGGCCCTGAGGCGCAGTTGCTCACCGTAGCCGGGCAGATCGGCTGGAACCGCGATGGCCGGCTCGTGGCCTCGACCTTTGCGGCGCAGTTCGAGCAGGCGCTCGCCAACGTGGTCGCGGTGGTAACGGAAGCCGGCGGTCAAAGCTCTTCGATCGTCCGGCTGGCGATTTACGTCACCGACAAGAACCTTTACACGAGCGAGACGGCGGCAGTGGGCGAGGGCTACCGGCGCGTCATGGGCAAGTACTTCCCGACAATCGCGCTGGTGGAAGTCAAGGGGCTGCTCGAGCCGGGCGCGCTCGTCGAGATCGAGGGGATGGCGGTCATCGCGACGCGCCGAACATCGAGCGACAGCGTCGACGCCTAGTACTACTTTGTCAGTTTCGTAGCTCGACTTCAGCGCCGCGTCCCTTGCAGCGAACAATCGAAGGCTAGTGCGACTCGCTCACTCGGGCGGAGTGCGCTCGATGAGTACAACGTCCGAATGCTCCTGCACGCGCTCGAGGACCATCTCGCGGCCATCGGGAGAGATGTCGAAGTCCCGCAGGTTGAAATCGCGAGGCAGGTTCGTCAACTGGCGCTCCGCACCTGTGTCCAGATCGATCAACCAGAGGTTCTTGTGTGCAATCTCGCCGCGCATCAACACCAGGGCGCGTCGCTGGTGAAGGAAGCGCAGACGCCGGGCGCCTCTGGTCAGCGTGAGAGGCGGGATCGCAATCGGCGTGGCCGTGACACCAACTGCCTTGATTGGAAACGTGGTACATACGTCGGCACCGGAGTAGACGAGCAGGTCTCCGGCTGGTGACCACGCCGGATCGATGGAGTATTCCTGAACGAGGAGCGTCGGCGCGCCATCAAGGGAGATGCGGAAGAGGTGGGGCGTGCCGTCCACACTCGCGGCCGACGTGATGGACGTGCCATCAGGCGTCCAGGCGGGAGCGCCGCGCAGCTCGAGCGCCTCGGTCACCACGCGCGCGTTCGTGCCGTCCGCGTTGATCGTGTACAGCACTGTCCGGCCGCGTTGCTCGACGGAAAACGCGAGCCGCTGGCCGTCGGGCGCCACGTTCGGGCCCTCCGACGATCCGCGCCGCCGGCGCGCTCCACAGCTCGGTCGCTATTCCATTGGCAAGCTTCCAGATCCCGTCGCTCGTCCCTATTGCGGCGACGTAAAGCAGATAACCCGGACCCAGACGCGGGGCGACTGCGCGGCCGGTTGCCAACGAGATAGGAGTCGCGGCGGCGAGCTCGACGGCGGCGTCGGCGAGCGGCAGGCGCCACGTGCCCTTCGGATTGGCGACCGTCGCCACCAGTCGTCGGCCATCGCCGCTCGTCGCAAGGGACGTGTAGCGATCGAGCCCGGCGGCGACGCGATGCGGCACACGACGCTCGACGTCCAGACTGTGCAGCCACGGCCCGGAACCATCGCGAGCCGGGGCGAGGTACATGAGTGTGCGGTCGTTCAGGAAAACAGGATGACTCACGCGGGCGTTGTGATGCGTGACTTGTTCGGCCGCTCCAGCCGGTTCTCCATTGCGGGTTCCGTGGGCGGCGGCGTGGCGGATGAAGGGTCGCGCATCGTGCTCCTCCCTAATCGAGGTCGGCGGCGATTGTAGTCGCCGCATCTCGCGGCTGCAATCGACGGCAATGCACGGCACGACTCCGAATGACCGCCCACACAACAGATTGCCGCTTGCGGGTCTCACCGACCGCGCGCATGGTCACGCGACGGCCGCACTCAATTCAGCGCGAAAACGACGCGAAGGAGACCCAAGATGAACCGACGACTAACCTGGTATTTGATGGCTATGATCGTGGCGGCTGGAGCGTATGTCAGTACCTTGCGCGCGACCCCGGCCAACGTCGGGTTTTCGGCGATGACCATCGCGCGCGCCCAATTCGACGAGATCGACGTCCACAACTTCACCATTCCCGCCAATTTCTGGCAGGGAAGGCTGAAGACGCACGGTCTCTCGGACGTCTACGTCCAGTCCAATGCGTGGGCGGCGGGAGGCAGCACTGGCTGGCACACCCACCCGGGGCACAGCCTGATCCTCGTCACAGCGGGAACGATTACCGCGTACGAGAGTGATGATCCCACCTGTGCGCCGCATGTCTACACGCCGGGGATGGGCATTGTCGATGAGGGAGGGCAGCATGTCCACGTGCTGCGGAACGAAGACCCCGCCACGGAGGCGCGCACGATTGCGGTTCAGCTCATTCCGGCGGGCGCGACGAGGCGGATCGATGCGCCGGCCCCGGCCCACTGTCCCCCGGCGTGGATTGACCGTGTAGCGACCAGCGTCCACGTCAGCCGCAGGCTGGCCGCCGCGCCATCGGTTGCCCGCCTCGGCCCCAGTTCATTGACATCGAGGCGCGGGTTCTTGCAGAGTTAGCGCGCGCTCATGACCAACGATGGGCCAGCGGCGACACTCCCAACCGATTCCGCCTCGAGGATTCACGTCATCGACGTCCTGCGTGGCTTCGCGCTGCTCGGGATGCTGGTCGTGCATTTCCACGGCCGCTCGACCGACCCGGGCGGCATTGACGAAATCGTACGGCTGCTCGTCTGGCGGCTGGTGGAGAGCAAGTCGCACGGAACCTTCGCGCTGCTCTTCGGCGCCGGGTTCGCCATCCAACTCCGGCGCGCCGGCGCGCGCGGTGAGTCGTTTGCCAGCCGGTATCTCCGCCGGCTGATCGTGCTCGCCTGCTTCGGGTTCGCGGCGCACGCGTTCTTCGGCTACAACGTACTCCTCGGCTACGCGGTCTGGGGCGTGCCGCTGCTGGCGATCCGGTCCTGGTCCACGCGCGCGCTGCTGGCCAGCGCCGTCGTGTGCGCCGCGTCCGTGTCGCTCTACAACCTCGGGACGACGTCGTACGTGCGGCTCACCGCAGGAGAGGAGGCGGTCGCCGCTGCAAGCCAGGCACAACGGGCGATCGCCATCGATGTGAACGACGCGCTCGAGATCGCGGAAGAGCAGGGGAGCTACGTGGTGCTCTTCAGCGCCCGCCTCCGGCACATGGCGTGGTTCTACTCGCAGCCGTTCTTCTTCATGCCCGGCGTGACGCTCACGCTGTTCATCGCGGGGCTGCTCTTTGTCCGCCACGGCGTCTTCGAACGGGCTCGCGCGCATCGCCGGCTGCTCACGGGCCTCGCGCTCTTCGGCGTGCTCGCGTGGCTCGCGGACATCTGGGTGCTGCCGCTCGCGGGCGTGCCTACGAGCTTCGGACTGCTCCGCGACCAGTGGCTGACGTTCACGTATGTCGCCGGTGCGCTCCTGTTGTTTGCCTATCGTCCGGAACTGATGGCCAGACTCCGCGTGGTGGGCGATGCGGGGCGGATGGCGCTGACGAATTACTTACTCCAGATTGCCACGCTGGATGTGCTGTTCTCGGGCTATGGTCTCGGCCTCGGAAAGATCCGGCCGACAATCGCGTTTGCGATGGCGCTTGCGGCCTTCGCCGCCGAGGCCGCGTTCAGCGCGGTCTGGTTGAAGCAGTTCCAGTTCGGTCCGGCCGAATGGCTGTGGCGATCGCTCACCTATGGCCGGATTCAGGCGATGCAACCCGCCATCGTCTCGCCCGCAAGCGGGATGCCTGCTGGCACCGCCGATTCCGCGCTCCACAACTGAAGTCGCGACCACGGTATAAATCAATCGCCTCCTCGCGAAGGCGCTGGTCAGCGTCGCTCCTCCTGAGCTCGAGATGTCGGAGATACGGATCAAGGATCTACCGCTCTACAGGTGACCAACCCCTCGACGGCGGAGTTCCTGCGCCCGTTCATGTCGGAGTTCCAGGCCTTCATCGGTCGCTGTTACACGGTGCTGCCGAGAAATGTCTGACCGCCGAGGTCATCCGTGCCGGACTCGTCCTTTCCCAGGAATCAGAAGTAAGCTGACCGGGGCTCTGGGAGCTGTTCGACGATCAGCCCGCGGATTACCGTGACGCCGTACTGCCCTCGTCGGTGAAGGCCAGGGTCGCCGTCGAACAGGCCACGACGCTTGGATGGGAGCGCTACGTCGGTTCCGGCGGGCACGTGATCGGAATGAAGACGTTCGGCGCCTCGGCTCCCCTCAAGGAATTGCAGAAGAAGTTCGGGTTCGAGCCGGCGCGCGTGGTCGCCGCGGCAAAGCAGCAGCTCGGACGAGGTTGAGGCGCAACGTCGCCGGCTCGATTCACCAGCGGAGGACATCGGCATGCAGCTCGGGATGATCGGACTCGGTCGGATGGGCGCGAACATGGTGCGGCGACTGGTGCGCGGGGGACATGCCTGTGTCGTCCAGGATGTTTCAGCCGACGCGGTCGCAGGGCTGGTGAAGGAGGGCGCGACGGGCTCCACATCGGTCGAGGACTTCCTGAAGAAACTGTCGAAACCACGTACCGTTTGCCTGATGGTCCCGGCGGCGATCGTCGACTCGATCATCGACAAGCTCGTGCCGCATCTGGACCGCGAGGATGTGATCATCGACGGCGGGAATTCGCACTACCACGACGACATCGCGCGGGCGAAGCGGCTGCAGCCGATTGGGGTTCACTACGTCGATATGGGCACGAGCGGCGGTGTCTGGGGCCTCGAGCGCGGCTACTGCCTGATGATTGGCGGCGAGGCGGACGTGGTGGCGCGGCTCGATCCGGTGTTCAGGACGCTTGCGCCCGGGCCGGAAGACATCCCGCGAACACCAGGCCGCGAGAAGCTTGGCGGGACGGCCGAGAACGGCTATCTGCATTGCGGTCCGTCGGGCGCGGGGCACTTCGTGAAGATGGTCCACAACGGCATCGAGTACGGGCTGATGGCGGCGTTCGGCGAGGGCTTGAACATCCTGAAGAACGCCGACATCGGCAAGCGCTCGCATGACAAGGACGCCGAAACCACGCCGCTCCGCAATCCCGAGCATTACCAGTACGATTTCAATCTTGCCGACATCACCGAATTGTGGCGCCGTGGCAGCGTCATCAGTTCCTGGCTCCTCGATCTCACCGCGCAGGTGCTCGCAGCGGACCCGATGCTGGACAAGTTCGGCGGCAGCGTTGCGGATTCGGGTGAGGGCCGGTGGACTGTCGCGGCTGCGAACGACGAGGGAGTGCCCGCGTTCGTCCTGACCGCCGCGCTCTTCGAGCGGTTCGCATCGCGCAATCTCGATCTCTTCCAGAACAAGGTACTCTCCGCGATGCGTTTCGGTTTCGGCGGACACGTGGAAAAGAAGTAGCCACGTGGACAAGCAGCGCTCGGACGCGCTCGTGTTCTTTGGCGCAAGCGGCGATCTCGCCTACAAGAAGATCTTCCCCGCACTCCAGGCCTTGGCGCGGCGCGGCAAACTGGATTTCCTCGTCGTCGGTGTTGCCAAGTCGTCGTGGACGCTGGATCAACTGATCGAGCGCGCTCGCGCGTCGGTCACCGAGAACGGCGGCGGCGAAGATCCGGACGCGTTCGCGAAGCTGGTCCCCCAGTTGCGCTACGTCGATGGCGATTACAACGACGCCGACACGTTCGCGAGGCTGCGAAAGGAGCTGCAGGGTCGCGACCGTCCGGCGCACTATCTGGCGATCCCGCCGAGCATGTTCGGCACCGTGGTCGGCCAGCTCGGTCAGGCTGGCTGCACAACGAACGGACGGGTCATCGTCGAGAAACCGTTTGGGCGCGACCTCGCATCAGCGCGGGAGCTCAACCGCGTGCTCTATGAGTTCTTCCCCGAGCCGGCGATTTTCCGCATCGACCATTACCTCGGGAAGGAAGCGGTGCAGAACATCTTGTATTTCCGCTTTGCCAACGCCTTCCTCGAGCCGATCTGGAACCGGCATTACGTCGAGAACGTGCAGATCACGATGGCCGAGAGCTTCGGCGTGAAAGGGCGGGGCAGGTTCTACGACGAGACCGGCGTCATCCGCGACGTCGTCCAGAACCATCTGTTTCAGATCGTGAGCTACCTGGCCATGGAAGCCCCGTCGTCGACCTATCCCGAGGCGATTCGAGACGAGCAGGCCAAGGTGCTGCGCACGATTCGCCCGATGAACGCGCAGAAAATCACCCGCGGGCAGTTTCGCGGGTATCGCGACGAGCCCGGGGTGGCCAAGAACTCGCAGGTGGCGACGTACGCGGCGCTGCGCCTGGACGTCGACTCCTGGCGCTGGCAGGGCGTCCCGTTTTACGTCCGGGCGGGAAAGTGCCTCAAGACGACGACCACCGAAGTGTTCGTGGAGCTGAGGGTCCCGCCGCAAGTCGTGTTCACTGAGGCGACGCCGTCGATCGGCAACTACGTGCGCTTCCGGCTGAACCCGCAGGTCGCCATCGCGATCGGGGCCCGCGCGAAGCGGCCGGGCGAAGCGATGGCTGGCCGCCATGTCGAGCTCTCGGTGGTCGAGCAGCCGGCCGACATGCGTCGGGGCGATTACGAGCGGCTGCTCGGCGACGCGATCGCTGGAGACGCCACGCTCTTCGCGCGGCAGGATGTCGTTGAGGCAGCATGGGCGATCGTGAACCCTCTCATCGCCGACCCGGGTTCGCTGTACGAGTACGAACCGGGATCCTGGGGGCCGCCGCAGGCCGAGAGGCTGGTCGCCGAAATTGGCGGGTGGAATACTCCGCAATGAAGCGCATCCTCGTCGTCGACGTCGGCGGGACCAACATCAAAGTTAGCATGGCCGGGAAAGTCAGCATGGCCGGGCGGCGAGTGCCGATCAAGATTCCGTCCGGCAAGACGATGACGGCCGCGCAAATGGCGGCCGCGGTGCGCGAGGTTGTCGCGGACTGGAGCTACGACGTCGTATCGATGGGCTACCCGGGCTCGGTCAAGCACGGCAAGCCCGCTCACGAACCGTACAATCTGAGCGGCGGCTGGATGCGTTTCAACTACGGGCGGGCGTTTGGCGCGCCGGTGAAGATCGTCAATGACGCGGCGATGCAGGCGCTCGGCGCGTATGCCGGCGGCCGGATGTTGTTCCTTGGTCTCGGCACCGGCCTCGGGTCGGCCCTGATCGCCGAAGGAGTGCTCATGCCGCTCGAGCTCGCGCATCTGCCGTATCGCCGCGGTCTCAGCTACGAGGACTACCTCGGCGTGCGCGGTTTTGTCCGACTCGGCCGCAAGAAGTGGACGCGTCACGTGCACGCGGTCGTCGCGCTGTTGAAGGCCGGCCTGCAAGCCGACTACGTCGTGCTCGGTGGGGGGCAGACGAAGAAACTCAAGACGCTGCCGCGCGGGGTTCGCACCAGCGACAACCAATGCGCCATCCTCGGCGGCTTACGACTGTGGGACGCGCCCGCGCATCGACAGCGACGGACCCTGGTGACGGGTTCGACGGACGTGGTCACTCCGCCCCGATCCGGGCCGGTGAAGCGGCGGCGGCGAATGGCGGGCGCCGCCTGAATAAGTCGCCTCCTGCGTTTCGCGGTCACCAATCTGGGGGCGGCTACTGCGCTCCAAAAGCGAGCAGGACGTTGCCTGGCATCTGGCCGAACTGCCCATAGCCCGAGACGAAATAGACCATGCCATTGACGATGGTCGGGCCTGGCCCGTTGATCGACCCGCCGCGCGCCGCGACGCCGTTGACGGTCTCGAAGTCACGCGCGGTGGCGAATTCCCAAATCACCTTGCCGTCGCGCGTCGAATAGGCGCGCATCATGCCGTCGGTGGCGCCGGAGAAGACGACGCCGGGAATGGCGGTGGCTGCGGCCGACTGCGCCGGGACGCACTTGGGCGTGTTGTCGGAGCAGCTCACGATCGGCGGCGCCCACCACACGCGTTCGCCGGTCGCGAGCTTGATCGCGGCAAGTCCGCCGGCCGCCTTCATGCCGAGCAGACCATCGGCATTGGGGTAGTAGACGTGCTCTTCGTCCGCAGCGCCGCCCCATTCGATGCCGCCGAGCGGGCTGCCCTGACCCACGCGATGTTGCCACAGGACCGTGCCGTCCTCGGGGTTGAGGCCCCACGCGAGGCCTGACTTCTGGCCGACAGCGAGGACGCGGCGGCCGCCAGGCAGCGTGCGCAGAATCGGCGACGTGCCGACGGCGAAATCGGGGCCGAGTTCTTGTGGGCACGTCTCCGATGTGCTTTTCGGCCCGCACCCCATCAGATATGCGTCGTTCGGCGTCAGCTGCCGCGACCACAAGCGCTTGCCGGTCTCGAGATCAAGCGCCATCACCGAGTTGGTCGTGTTCGCCGCGGGATATGTGTAGCCGTTGCTCGTCGAGATGTAGATCCGGCCACGATCCGGATCGATCGTCGGTGCCGCCCACACCGCCGCGCCCGCCGGACCATGCAGCTGGGTGCCGATCGCGGTCTGGCGCAACGGCGCCGCGGCCTCGGCAATGGTGAACGTCTGCCAGCGCTGTTCGCCGCTGGCGGCGTCGTAGGCGATTACGCTGCCGCGGAAGGTGCAGCACGAATATTTGGGATTGCCGCCGACCGCTTCCTCAACGGACGAGACCGGCACATACAAGCGGCCGTTGTGGAAGGTGGGAGCGCCGGTGATGCGCGCAACCACGTGCGTGTCAGCTTGCTTGGTCCAGATCAAGGCGCCAGTGTCGGCATCGACGGCGTACACGTTGGCGCGGATGTCGCCGAAGAACGCAGCGTGGCGCCCGCTTTCCGTGGCTGCCGGCGCGATCGTGATGGCGGTGCGGACGCCGCCCTTTGCCTGGAAGGACCAGTACACGCAGCCGGTCGCGGCATCGAGCGAGTAGACGAACCCGTTGTCGCTGCCGACGAAGATGCGCCCGCCGGCGACCGTCGGCTGTCCAAACGCCTGGCGGCCGTTAGGGAACCCGAACGCCCATTTCAGTTTCAGTTGCGCCACGGTTGCCGCAGTGAGGCCCGCGGCGGTGGCCGGCTGAAAGCGCGTGTTGGCGAGGTCCACGCCCCAGCCGTTCCAGCGCGGGCCCGACAACGGATTGCCGAGCGGTTTGGCCGCGCAGCGGTTCGGCATAGACGCGGCGTCGCCCGCCGGTGCCGTGCCGAACGCCCGGCCCGAGGCATACACCGCGATCGACCGCCGCTGCCCCTCGTCCAGTCCAGAGGCCATGGTGGCCATGCTGCCGGAGGTGATCGTGGCGAGGATCGCTTCCGGTGTGGCCGCGCGCAGCTGTTCGAGCGTTGGCGCGCGCGTGCCAGCCGCGGGCTTGACGTGACAGCTCGCGCAGCGCTCGTCGAAGAGCGCCTGACCGGCCTCCTGTCCACGCGCCTCGGAAACGATCACCGCCAGCAACGCACCTGTCACGAGCATCGGCACCCGCATCACCAGAGCCCTCCAGAAATTGGCGTTGCGCATGCTACCACGCGTAAGATGCGCCTCACAGGAGTCGAACGCATGAGAGCTGGTGTCGCTCGATCAGTGCTGGCCGCCCTCATTGCCGCGGCGGCGCTATGGACCGGGGTCCGCGCGCAGACCAACGCCAACGAGTGGGCCATTCACGGCCGCACCGAAGGGGAGTGGCGGTTCAGCCCGCTGGCGCGAATCAATCCCGACACCGTGAAGGATCTCGGGCTCGCCTGGTCGTTTGCCACCGAGACGACGCGCGGCCTCGAGGCGACGCCGCTGATGTCGGGCGGCGTGCTCTACACGAGCGGCAGTTGGAGCCTGGTCTTCGCGATCGACGCCCGAACGGGCCGGCAACTGTGGAAGTGGGACCCCGAGGTGCCGCGCGCGGTCGGTCAAAAGGCGTGCTGCGATGTCGTCAACCGCGGCGTCGCGCTCTATCGCGGGCGCGTCTACGTCGGCACGCTCGACGGCCGTCTGGCATCGCTCGACGCCGAGAGCGGAAAGGTGCTGTGGCAGACCGTGACCGTCGATCAGACGCAGAACTACACCATCACCGGTGCGCCGCGCATCGTGAAGGGAAAGGTGATCATCGGCAACGGCGGTGGGGAATATGGCGTGCGCGGTTATGTGTCGGCCTACGACGCCGAGACCGGCAAGCTCGCCTGGCGGTTCTACACGGTGCCCGGCGATCCGGCGAAGGGCTTCGAATCGCCGGCGCTGGAGCGCGCGGCCAAGACTTGGACCGGCGAGTGGTGGAAGATTGGCGGCGGCGGCACGGTGTGGGATTCGTTCTCGTACGATCCGCAGCTCGATCTGCTCTATGTCGGCGTCGGGAACGGATCGCCATGGAATCAGCGGTTGCGGAGTCCCGGCGGCGGCGACAACCTGTATCTCTCGTCGATCCTCGCGCTGCGGCCCGACACCGGCGAGCTCGTCTGGCATTACCAGACCACGCCGGGAGAAACGTGGGACTACACCGCGACACAGCACATGCTCCTCGCGGATCTCACCATTGGCGGCCGCGAACGCAAGGTGCTGATGCAGGCACCGAAGAACGGGTTCTTCTACGTGCTCGACCGAGCCACCGGCGAGTTGATCTCGGCCGCCGCTTACACGCAGGTGACGTGGGCGACCGGCATCGACCTGAAAACGGGCCGGCCGATCGAGACGCCGAACGCGCGCTACGTCAAGCCCGAGATGGTCAAGCCCGGTCCGCTCGGCGGCCACAACTGGCAGCCGATGTCGTTCAATCCGAAGACCGGGCTCGTCTACATTCCCGCGCAGGACAACTCGTTCGGCTATGCCGACGATCCGAAGTTCACCCACCGCGCCGACGCCTGGAACACCGGCGTGGATTTCGCGATGGCCCGCGGAGTCCCGGGGTCGCCCCGGCAGGCGCCCACCGGTTTCCTGCTTGCCTGGGATCCGGTCGCCCAGAAGGAGCGCTGGCGCGTCCAGTACGAGCACATGTGGAACGGCGGCACACTCACCACTGCCGGCAACCTCGTGTTTCAGGGAACGGCCGACGGGCGCTTCGTCGCGTATCGCGCGGACACGGGTGTCAAGGCCTGGGAGATGGCGGTGGGCAGCCCGATCAACGCGGCGCCGATCACCTACGAGCTCGATGCCACGCAGTACATTGCCGTGATGGCCGCGTGGGGCGGGTCGCCTGGCAGCGCCAACCCGATGGGCCCGGCCGTGATCCCCGGACGCGTCCTTGCATTTGCGCTCGGCGGCAAGCGCGCAATCGCGCCGCTCACGACGGCCCGCACGGCGCCATCGCCGATGCCGGTTCCCGCCGCGTCCGCGGAGGAACTGACGCTCGGCGCGGCCACCTACACGCGCCGGTGTTCGATGTGTCACGGCGGCGAGGCGATCAGCGCCGGACTCATTCCCGACCTCCGCTACTCGACACCGGCCGTGGTCGATCGTTACGGCGAGATCGTGCTGGAAGGGGCGCTTGCGGATCGCGGGATGCCGTCGTTCAAGCAGACGCTCACGGAAGCCGAGCTCACCGCGATCAAAGCGTATGTCCTGTCGCGGCGCGCACTGATCGCGAAATAACGCGCCCGCCTAGGGGCGGCGCGCGGCGGCACCAGCTCGCGCGCCAGCCGCTCCAGGCTTGACGACGGGAACTCGGGTACGGTATTTAACGTAATAGTTAATTAACCAACTGGTTCATAACGTATGGCAGACCCATTGAGCACTACGTTCGCGGCGCTTGCCGATCCCACGCGGCGGGCGATTCTCGCGCGGCTCGCGTCGGGCGAATGTTCCGTGACTGAGCTGGCCGAGCCGTTCGAGATGAGCCTGCCGGCGGTGTCGAAGCACCTGCGCGTGCTGGAGCGGGCGGGGCTGATCGCACGCGGCCGCCAGGCGCAGTGGCGTCCGTGCCGCATCCAGGCAGCGCCGCTCAAGGAAGTGGCCGACTGGGCCGAGCGTTACCGCGCCATCTGGGAACAGCGCCTCGATCGACTCGAGACCTATCTAGAGCAATTAAAGAAGAAGGAGAGAAAACATGGCCGTCAGCAGCGCAGCAAATAGCGACACCTTCACTGTCAGCACTCCGTCGGACCGCGAGATTCGGATGACGCGCCTCTTCAACGCGCCGCGGCATCTGGTGTTCGAGGCGATGAGCAAGCCCGAACACATCAAACGCTGGTGGGGGAACCTCGGCGATGGTTATTCGGTACCCGTGTGCGAGGTCGATCTCCGGCCCGGCGGCCGGTGGCGCTACATTAATCGCCATCCCCAGGGCGACGCCGAGTTCTACGGCGTCTATCGAGAGCTCGATCCCCCGGCGCGCGTAGTCTTCACCGAGATCTACGCGCCGTTCCCCGACAGCGAATCGGTCGTGACGGTCGATCTGGCCGACGAGAACGGCAAGACCCGAATGACCCTGACGGCGCTTTATCCGTCGCTCGAAGTGCGCGACATGGTGCTCAAGACCGGCATGGAGCGCGGCGCGGCGATCAGCTACGACCGCCTCGAGGACGTGGCCGCCGAGCTCCAGCGCGCGCACAACTGAAAACGCGGACGTTCATTGGCCGCCGAAGGCAGAGCCGCGCGGCAGGGATCGGCAACACCGCTCACGCCGATCCCTGCCTCTGCGCCCTCGTTCCCCGCCACACGCCTTGCGCCGCCGTGCCGATGCAGCGCTTCGCGACGAGTCTCTCGCCGGCTTCCACTCACAACATGCCGTGAGTCTCGCGACCGGTTGTCGCAGCCTCCTCGACGGTATAGCATCACGACAGACGGTTCACAGCCTTTGGGCAGGTTTATTCGGCAGAGGGCGCATTCGCCGTTCCGGCCGCGGCTTATTCGCAGGCGCACGTGTCTCTGTCGCGTTTCACGTGTCTGGAGAGGCCGTCAGGGCCAAGGAGCTCCGATGAGACTACAGCGAAGCTGGTTGATCGCCGTCGCGCTGGCAGCCGTTGCCGCCGGCGGATGCGAAGCGCGCGCGCGGCAGCGCCCGCTGGAGACCTCGCCGATTGCGGAGGGGCCAGAGTCGCTCGAGTCGGTGCGCAAATCGCTCCAGGGGCGATGGGTGCTCGAGACGCTGAACGTCGCGACCGCGGACGGTCGTAAGGCGTCGATCGAAGCGACTGGCGTGCTGACCAGCGACGCCTTCGGCGGGTTGAGCATCGAATACCGTATGAGCGAGGCGGGACAGAAAACGTTGGAAGGACTCGGCATCAAGTCGCCCAACCCCGTGATCTCGACCTCCGGCCGCGTCGTCATCGACCCGCCGCAGCGGCGAATCACCTATATGGCCGACGATGCCCAGCAGAAGGCGCTTGGATTCGACCCGGACCTGGCCGCGGCCCGCGCCAACCCGTTTGCGCTCGAGCGCGCCCGGTACTATGTGTTTGGCAACGACGGCTCGCTGACGCTCACGACGCGCCACGACAATGGCAGTGACGCCGCCGTCAGCCGCTGGAAGCGAAGCTCCTGACGACAGAGCGCGCGCGATTCAATGGCCAGTCGGCGTCACCCGGCGTCCGGCCGACGCATCTCCCGCCCGCAGGCTCGAGACAGCGTCGGCTCTCCACCACCCTCCCTGGATTAGGCTAACGGACGGAGTAAATGCGGCGCCCCACGATCCTGCTCGCCGACGATCACACGATCCTCACCGAGGGTCTTGTCAGTCTGTTGCGCGAACGGTTCGAAAT
Organism: uncultured Acidobacteriota bacterium; assembly: GCA_963807105.1. GTDB lineage: Bacteria > Acidobacteriota > Vicinamibacteria > Vicinamibacterales > UBA2999 > DASPWV01. Next base: position 92,606 of record CAWEAM010000013.1, read on the forward strand.
CGTCGGCACGGTGGCAGACGGCAGCGCGCTGGTCGAGTCGGCGGACCGGCTGCGCCCGGACGTCATCATCACCGACGTCAATATGCCGTCGATCACCGGGCTCGAGGCGCTCGGCCACCTCAAAAAACGTGGTGTCACGAGCAAAGTGATCATTCTCACGATGCACGGCGAGGCGGGCGTCGCGGGTCAGGCGGTGCGCGCCGGCGCATCGGCATTCCTCCTCAAGCACTCCGCTGGAGACGAGCTAATCGACGCCATCGACGAGGTGCTGAACGGCCGCATGTACCTCACGCCGGCAGTGACGCGCGATGTGCTCGAGACTCTCGAGCACCCTGGCGAGCCGGCGATGGAACTGACGTCGCGGCAGCGCGACGTCCTCCGGCTGATCGTGGAGGGGCGCCGGATGAAAGAGATCGCGTCAATTCTCGGGCTGTCGACGCGCACGGTCGAAACGCACAAGTACGGGATGATGCGGGTGCTGCGCATGCAGTCCACGGCCGAGCTGGTGCGATTTGCGATCAAACGCGGGCTGGCCTGATTGGCCGCCTAGCCGTTCCGTAGTTTTACGGAGTCCCCACAGGTAACTTTGACGCGTCGCAATCGGGAGTTCTCCGCTTCCGGCTCGAACGGCGGCTGCATACGATGCGCACGTCGTGAGCACGAGCCCGACGCCCAGCCGACCACGCGTGCTGCTCGCCGACGATCAGGCGGCGAACACGGCGCTCCTCGCGGCGCTGTTGCAGACGGAGTTCGAGGTGGTCGCCACCGTGCAGGATGGGCGGGCGCTCGTCGAGACCGCGGCGCGAGTCTCGCACGACGCGATCGTCACCGATATTTCGATGCCGCTCCTCGATGGCATCGAGGCGGCTCGCGAAATCCTCCGCAACAATCCGTCGGCGCGTGTCGTGTTCGTGACGGTTCACGCCGACCCGCTCGTCATCCGACGAGGCCTAGCTGTCGGGGGCCTCGGCTACGTGCCCAAGGTCGCGGCGGGCGACGAATTGATTCCGGCCGTTTGGGCCGCACTCCGAGGGGAACGGTGGTGCTCATGCAATTGGTAGCTTTTTCGACACGGCCCACAACCGTGCAAGACGGTTCTCAATTCGAACGCCTGCTGGCGACGTTGTCGTCCCGCTTCGCGGCGCTCGAATGCGATCAGCTCGCGCCGGCGCTCGGCTACGCGCTGGAGCAGATCTGTCTCGCGCTCAACGTTGATCGCGGTACGATCATCGACTTCACCGAGGAGGGCACGATTCGCGGCTGTCACTCGGGCCAGCGGCCCGGGCTCGAGGCTTCCCGGGTCGAGATCGACCCGGCCGGCTGGCGATGGCTCACCGGCCGCCTGCTCGATCATCAGCCGGCGACGGTGTCGCGCCTCGAGGATTTGCCGATGGAAGCGCAGGCTGAACGCGAGTACGCCCGGCGCAGCGGGGTCTCGTCGATGCTCGCCGTCCCGGTCACGATCGGGGATCGCTGCGTCTGCGCGCTCGTGCTCGGCAGCTTCCAGCGGTTCCGCGAGTGGAACCCACCGATTGAGGATCGCGCGCGGCTGCTCGCCGGGATCATCGGCGGCGCCCTGCAGCGCAATCGCCAGGAGGCGGCGCTGCGGGCGAGCCTCGCCGAGATTCAGCGGTTGAACAGTAGTCTCGCCGCCGACAACGTCTGCCTCAAGGAAGACATCAAGACCTTCCACGACTTTGACGAGATCGTCGGCGAAAGCGCCGTCATGCGCGACGCGCTGGAGCGGCTCGGTCAGGTTGCGCCACTCAACTGTTCGGTGCTGCTGCTCGGCGAGACCGGGACCGGCAAGGAGCTCTTCGCGCGCGCGGTCCACGAGCGCAGCCGCCGCCGCTCGCGGGCGCTGGTTCGCGTCAATTGCGCGGCGCTGCCGCCCAGCCTGATCGAGAGCGAGCTGTTCGGGCACGAGAAGGGCGCCTTCACCGGCGCCGTGAGCCTGCGCCAGGGCCGCTTCGAGCTCGCCGACGGCGGCACCATCTTCCTCGACGAGATCGGCGATCTGCCGCTCGAGATGCAAGGCAAGCTGCTGCGCGTGCTGCAGGAGGGCGAGTTCGAGCGCGTCGGATCGTCGCGCACCCGGAAGGTGGACGTGCGGATCATCGCCGCGACGCATCACGACCTCGAAGCGGCGGTGGCAGAGGGGCAGTTCAGGGCCGATCTGTACTACCGCCTCAGCGTATTCCCCATCCAGGTTCCGGCGCTGCGCGAGCGCCGCGAGGACATCCCGTCGCTCGTCTGGTTCTTCGTTCATAATCACCAGCGCGAGCTCGGTCGCCGGATCACCAAGGTGCCGGCCGACGTGATGACCGCGCTCGACCAGCACGACTGGCCAGGCAACGTCCGCGAGCTCGAAAACGCCGTGGAACGCGCGCTGATTCGCTCGACCGGCGACACGCTGCAGCTCGATGCCGCGTTCGGCGACCGGCCGAGGGACAAGGCGCTCGCCGCCGCCGGGACGCTGGACGACGTGCAGCGCATTCACATCGAGAACACGCTGCGCCAGTGTGGCGGGCGGATCAACGGTGTCGGCAACGCCGCCGAGCGGCTCGGGCTGCATCCGAACACGCTGCGCTTCCGGATGAAGAAGCTGGGCATCGCCTTGCGGCGCCCGCCGCGCAGCGCGGTGTCGCTCGAAAGTTAACGGACGGGATTCGAGGGCTGACGATGAAAAGCATGGTGATGGTCGCGCTGCTGATGGTCGCACAGGGAACGCTCAAGCCAGGCGCGATCAATACGACGGCCGATCAGAAGGTGGACTTCTCCGCGCTCCGCGCCTACGCATGGGAGAAGGGTGGCGACGCGTTCGACCGCGATATCCACGCAGCGCTCATCGCCGCCGTGGACGCCGAGCTCGCCGCGCGCGGATACAGCAAAGTCGACGCCGGCAAGGCCGATGTGACGATCGCCTATTACGCGATGGGCTCGAACGAGATCGACTTCGACGCGCTCGACAGCGCGAAGGGCAAGGACAGCGCGCCGACCAAGTCGGTTGGAACGCTCGGCCTCGCGATGTACCGCCAGCCGGGTCGCACCCGTATCTGGACCGCGCAAACGCGCGACTACGTCGACGTCCGGCCCGAGATGCGCGACGCCACCGCCCGCCGTCTCGTCGCGCGCCTCCTCGACACGATACCGAAGCGCAAGAGTTAGCTCCGCGGCGGGTACCGGCGCAAGAGGTCGTGGATCGCTTCTCGGATCAGCGCCTCGCGCGCCGCGTCGGTGGCGTCGAACTTGATGTTCGCTCGAGCGAGGCCGCGCCAGACGACGTTCCCGCGGGCGCTCAGGTCGAGCACGAGCGACCCCTGGTTCATCACTTTCAGCGACTGGGTCGCGCCGGTAAACGGCGGCAGCCCCCAATCGCTGACCGCCGGCAAGAACTGTCCCAGTGTCTGCGCGCTCATCGTCGTCGAGAGCAACAAGTAGTAGGTGATGGTGAGGTCCGCCGTGTCGCTGGCGGGCGTGAGGCCCCGCTGGCCGATCTCCTTCGCGACCGCCTCGAGAATCACCGGCTCGGCACGCGCCCGCATCGTCTCGGGGTCGTCATCCTTGGTGCGCGCCATCTTGACCAGACCCGGCTGCGGTGTCTGCCAGGTGTAGGTGCGCATGGCTTTGAAATCGAAGCTCTTGTCGAAATCGATGGTGACGTCCACGCGGGCGGCCGCGGGAACGACGATGGCGACGGCCGCCATCCAGGCGAGAGCAGCGGTTCGGAAGCTCACGATAGGCATTCAGGTCTCCTCTATTCGATCCAGTGCAGGACGTCGCGCACGATCGACCAGCGCGGCCGCTTCGGGGCCGCGTTCTGACCGAGCATCCAGTACTTGAAAAGCGCGTCGAGCGTGCCGTCCTTGCGCTTCAACTCGATCCACGTGTTGACGAAGCTGGCCAGCCCGCCGTCACGGCGCCCGATCGGGTAGGCCATCGGAATCTTCACGATCGTGCCCTCCGGGACCACGACGGAATACTGCGGGTAGAGCAGCGTCCACGCCGAGCCGCGCTCCGCTGGCAGCGCGATCGCGTCGACGCCGCTCTGGTTCGACGCGAATAACTCCTCGACCGACGAAAACGTCTTGATCGTGGCATCAGGCACCATCGCGCGCATCTTGTCCACGAAGTACGGGAGGTCCGGGCCAGCAATCGTCACTGCGCCGAGTCGCTGGATAGCCGACCATGAGGCGAATCGCTCGCGATCGTGATCGCGCACCAGCAGCGCCAGCGTTTCGTCGAGATAGGAATTGGAGAACAGCATATCAGCGGCGCGCTCGGTAGTGACGGCGCACGCCGGACATGACGAGATCGCACTCACCGCCATTGACGAAGGCGGCGAACCTTTCCCGGGGCACCACGACGAGCTCGAGACCGACAGCGAGCTCCTCCGCCAGGCGATGGGCGAGCTCGATGTCGAATCCGACGAGATCGCCGCGTGCGTTGTTGAAAGCGAAGGGCAGCGAGCCCGGAAGGTAGCCAACGCGCAGCGTGCCGCGCACGCGAATCGCACTCAGACGAGCCCTCAGTCCCCGACATCGCCGGTCGCCGCTGCCGCGGGCCGAGCGGTCGTCGCCGCCGGCTCGCGCAAGAGGTTCATCTGCGCCAGGACTCGTCCTTCTTGTACTGCGGCGCCAGCGCCGTCGCGAACAACGCGCGCGCGCCGCCGAGAACCACGCGCGGCGACGGCCACGGTCGCTATCCCATAGCGAAGCATCCGCTGCGGATTCCACGTGAGCGCCCCGGCCATCGCGCACGTGCCGATCACGGAAACGGCGAGCGTGTGCGACGCGGCGAGGAGCGTGCCGAACCGCGAGTTGATCACGCCTGTGGCAAGAAACAGCTGAAACGTGTCGGCCGGAATGCGAAACAGATCGAGGAGGAACGGTACGGCGGCGTTGAGGCTGCCAAAGAACGTCACTAACCCGGCGAGCGCCAGACTGCGGGTAGTCGGTCATCGGGACGACGGCATCGGAGAACCACCCGGCGAACAGGATGAAGCTGATCGACAGCAGCTTGCCGCTGTGCGGAAGGTTGAACGAGGCCGGCACGATGACGTCGGGCAGGCCCGCCGCCTCGGGCAGCACGCCGTGGCTGCGGAGCAGCGCCTTGCTCTGCTCGATCAGTGACGGTAGCACGATGAAGAGATCGCCCGCCACGAACGCGGTGATCAGCGAGTCGCGCGTGCCGCGCAGGAGGGCGAGCGCCGGAACCGGCGTGACCGCTGCGATCAATCCGGGCAGCACCCAGAGGCTCGCCAGCAGTGACATGGCCACGTAGGCGAGCAGATAGATCTGCAGGCGCCCCAGCTGCTCGACGTCCAGCGTTCCGGCCGCGGTCGCCGCAATCGCAAACAATCCATACGGCGTCAGCATGCTCACGAACCGCGTGGTTCGCGACAACGCTTCGCCAACGACCTGGAGGACATCGAGCAGCGCCCGCTTGCGCTCGACGCCAATGAGCGCCACGCCGAGCACGACCGAGAACAGGACGACCGCCGGCACGATGTTGTTGGCCAGCGAATAGAAGGGATTCGATGGGATGTACAGCGCGACGAAGTCGAATGCCGCACGCCGTTCGACCAGCGCCGTGCTGAAGAACGACGCGTTCTCGAACTGCGGAAACGTCAGGGGGATGAGAAAGGCGAAGGCCAGCGCCAACACCCACAATGCCACAATCACGCCGCCGACGCGCAGGCCCAATGCTCGTGCGCTGGCGTAGTCGAGGCGCCCGAGGCTGCTCACGATCGAGACGGTCACGTAGGGGAGCACCGTCATCTGCAGCAGCTTGACGAAGCCGTCGGCGGCCCATTCGAGCACGGCCGCCCTCTCGCCGAAGAAGAGGCCGGTCGCCACTCCGGCCGCGAGTCCGACGAGAATCTTGCGGGAAAAGCTCATCGCCGTGCGCTCTCCATCGTGTCCACCGGCGCGGCTCGGCGGTCAGAACCTGAAGGTGGCGCCGACCTGCGTCTGGCTCGCGCGGCCGCTCCGGCCATCGCGGTTGATACGCACGCCCCACAGGAACTCAGTGACCAAATCGAGACGCGGGATCGGCGACCAGCCGCAAAGACGCCCAGCATTGAGTAGAGCCGTCGTCCCATCGCCTTTCCCTCCTCACTGTCCGTCGCTGTCGCTATCTACTTTTTCAATGGCAGCAGCGGGATCTCCGACGCCAGCGTGACGTTGACGAGCGCGTCGAGCTTGTTCTCGATCTGGAAAAAGCGCGCCGCCTTTTGCGGCGGCAGCGCCGTCTTGATCCGTGGGACGGCTTTCTCGCGCACGGTCACCTTGTCTCTCTCGAGCGCCAGCCATTCGGTGAAGAAGGCGTCGGCTTTGGCGTCGGTCATCGATTGATAGTTGGCGGCGTAGGCGGCGATCAGCTTGGCCATGCGATCGCCGAGCTTCTCGATCTCGCCGCGGTATTCCTTGTAGACCGGCCAGAACGTGCGCGCTTCACCTTCCGAAAGCGGCAGGTTGGCGGCCACCACCGCCTGCCGGTCGGCCTTGAGGTCCGCCTGCAGCTGCTGAAGGGCGGTCCATTGGTCGACGGTTTGCGCGTTCGCGGGTGTGACAAGAACAGCTGACGCCAGAAGCAGGATGAGTGTCTTCATTCGTGAGTCTCCTTGGAGTCTGGTTAGAACTTGACGTACGCACCTGCCATGATCGGCAGGGTCCAACGATTGCCGACGTCGTTGATCCGCTCGAAACCGACCGTGCCGATGCCGGACTGGTCGGAGAGGATGCCCGAGTACTTGATGTCGATGGTCACCTGCCACCCGAAGCGCTCGTTGATGTCCCAGAGGAATCCGGTGCCGATTCGCCAGTTGGCGACCCATGACTCGTCGTAGAACGGCACGTCCGCCCTGGTGTACGGCGAGGAGAACAGACTGATCGTGATGTCCTGAACCCGCTGAAAGCCGATCGAGCCCGAGACGAACGGTTTCTGCGTGTAGTCGGTGTTGAAGAAGTAACGATAGCCGCCGTCGATGCTCCATCCCTGGTAGTCGCTGAACTTGGCCTCGAGCGGCAGCCCGCCGATCAGCCCCACTTCGGTGGTGTCCGCCTCCGATTGCTCCCAGGTCATGTCCGCGAAGAGCTGCGAATTCTCAGTGATGTTGTATGCGCCGCCGACGCGGAAAATCAGTGCCGCGTCGTAACGCTCCGCCCACGTATTGGCGTCGATTTCGGCGCGAAGGCCACCGATCAGGCCGACGCCGCTGGTGTTCACGGCGCCGCCGAGATCCCCCTGGAAGCCGAGCGAGCCCCAGGCCATGCCCCGGCCCTCCTCGAGCGGCGCGGCCGATTGCGCGGAGCCGATCGCGGGAATGAAAGTGACTGACGCGATCAGAACAAGCGAACCAACGAACAATCTCATAGCTCCAGCTCCTGACCGGCGATGCCGGCACGACTTGAGTAGTTCATTGACCGAAGATGACCAGCAGGATCGCCAGCACGCCGAGGCCCCCCACGATTCCCGCGACCAGACCGGCCATCGATTTCGGCACAATGGGGCCATACGTGGCGCGCAGTATCTGCATGCTGCGACGATTCTCGATCACGGCGAGAACCAGCGCGCCGACGCCGATGGCGATCAAGATGAGCGCGAACTCACTGGCGCCCACCAGGGTTTTGGCCGTGCGGTTGCCCAGCTCGAGCTGGAAGAACTTGTAGATAGTGAAGCCGAACGAGATCATCGACGCGGCCGTCCGGACCCACGCCATCATCGTGCGCTCGTGTGCCAGAAACGTCCGGTCGAGCGCGAGCTTGGTCCCGGTGTCGAGGGCGGGAGCGGTGGGTGGCATGACTAAACCTGCTTTTGTTGCCTGACAGTCCACATCCTCGCCAGGCGGTTCACCGGTCCGCGAATCAGCACGTAGGGAACGACCGCCAGCACCGGCTTTGATCGCGGCCAGCACCGCCATCGCCGGCTGCAGCACCAGGCGGAACGTCAGCGGTCCGGTCACCCCGGCCGATCAAGTTCTCGGCCATTCGAACGAGCACGTCACTCATGTTCGGGTGCTCGCCACTTCGCAAGAGTCGCGCCACGGGTTGGCGGCGGCGAGTCGGACGACCACGCCCGCGGATCCATCTGCATTTCATCGGCGGTCCGTGCGTGATGGTCGCTCCTCCGTGTGGACTAACCAGATGCGGTGAGCCGAGTGGCGAGGCGTCGTGAGCGCCCGCGCTCAGGGCCGCCGTTTCGCCTGCTTGGCTGACAGCGAATCCAGCTTCAACTGAATATAGGCGGGGACCTCGAGAAACGTCGCGCCGCTCCGCTGCAGGCCGTGCAGCACTTCGAGGCCAATCGCATCCACAGAAACGAGCTCACCAAGATTGAGGCGCACGGCATGGTCGTGTGACGCCTCGAGCAACTCGTGAACCTGGGCGCCGGTCAGACGCCCCGCGAGACGAATGAGACGGTGATCGGACTGATCGACGATCTCCATCAAACATTCCACGCGTGCCGCTGGGGCAAGAGTCGCGCCACCCGCCGACCTGCGCGGGCTCTTCAGACTGCGCGATCGCCGCCGATTTGATCGGCTTGCTCGACGTGCCCTGCCCGCGTCTCCCCCCGGAGGTGCTCGCGGCTGACAGCATGCTGTCACCAACCTCACGACCGGTTGTCAGACGCGCGTCACCGGGGCAAAGACGCCGCGCGCCCGTCGCCGCCTCGCGCGCCAATTTGCCGCTGACGCGCTGTCGTGATCCGCGTAGAGATGGCTGAGCCTTGGCTCGACTCTTGCCCGTCGGCCCGTTCCGAGGACACCCTGTGGAAGTGCTTCACCCGGCCATCGAGCTCGCGGCTTCCGGAATCGAGTTGCTGGCGGTAACCGTGATCGTCGTCGCGATCGTCCATGGCACCGTCCGCTACCTGTTGCATCTCCAGCGACAGCAGGGCGACGCCTACGAACGCTACAAGGTCTATCTCGGCAAGTCGCTGCTGCTCGGACTCGAGTTCCTCGTCGCCGCCGACATCGTCAGGACCGTTGCCCTGGAAGCGACGCTGTTGAACGTGGGCATCCTCGCACTGCTGGTGATAGTGCGCACGTTCTTGAGCTGGTCGCTGGTGGTCGAGATCGAAGGGCGGTGGCCCTGGCGCAGAACCGAGCGAGAGTAGTTCTTAACGTTTCGCGCCGCCGTCAACGCGCACGAGCCCGCGGCCGCCATCACCACACTTGTTGATACGCATGACGGCAGGCCGTAGACACGGCCACACTCATTCTTCCGCGGGCCAGGTCCGCGATGGACGTCGTCGATCCGCCCGGGCTATCCTGATTCGGCGTGACCGGAAACACGGCAATCCCGGGGATGGACTTGGCGGTGCGCCGCTGTCTTATCTGGGTGGTCTGGCTGCATCTCGCGTTCGCTGCTTCGAGCGCGGCGCAGCCCGGAGCCCGGAACGTTCTCCTGCTGAACTCGTTTCAGCGCGGGTTTCCCCCGCACACCGAGTTCACAGAATCGTTCCGCACGGAACTGAGCCGTCGATCGAGTGAGCCGATAAATTTCCTCGAGGTGTCGATCCAGCCTGGCCCTCTCGGCCCGACTCCCCAGGAAGCGCCCATCGTGAATTACCTGATGTCCACGCTGGAGGGCCGGCGGCTGGACCTGGTTGTGACGGTGGGTGGCCCGGCGGCTGCATTCGCGCAGAAGCACCGCGATCAGCTGTTTCCCTCGACGCCGCTCCTTCAGTCCGCGCTGGATTGGCGCCGCGTTCCAATCGAGAGCCTCACCGTCAACGACACCGTTGTCGCGGTCGCGGAGGACCTGCCACTGATCGTTGAAAACATCCTGCGCCTTCTTCCTGAAACCACGAGCGTCTTTGCCGTGATCGGTGCCTCGGAGTTCGAGCAGGTACTGGCGCAATGAGCTGGGGCGGGATCTCGAACGGTTCAAAGACCGCCCGACGTTCGTCTGGCTGAACGAGCTCTCTTTGACCGACATGCTGAAACGCGCTTCAGCGTTGCCTCCTCATTCTGTGATTCTCTACCTGGGCCTGTCCGTGGACGCCAAGGCGGTGCAGACGGAAGCCGTTGCGCTGGCCCAGCTTCACGCCGCGGCGAACGCGCCGATTTTTGGTGTGTACAACACTCAGATCGGTCGCGGGGTCGTCGGCGGTCCGCTGGTCTCGATCGCCGATCTGTCGCGGAACTCGACCGACGTCGCCCTCCGCCTCCTGCGCGGCGACTCGCCGGGCTCGATCAGAATGGATCCTCTGCGACACAGTCAGCCGACCTACGACTGGCGCGAGCTGCGGCGCTGGGGCATCAGCGAAGCGCGTCTGCCCGCTGGGAGCATCGTCCAATTCCGGCAGCCCGGTGTGTGGGATCAATACAAGCTCTATATCGCCGGGGCTGTCGTGCTCCTTGGGCTTCAGAGCGCGCTCATCGCCACGCTGCTCGTGCAGCACGCGCGGCGTGCCCGTGCCGAGCGGGCGCTGCGCGAGAGCGAAGAGCGGTTCCGATTGATGGCAAATGGCGCGCCGGTCATGGTGTGGACCGCCGCGCCAGACATGAAGACCGACTTCTTCAACAGCACCGTCCTGGAGTTCACGGGGCTGCCGATTGAACAGTTGCTGGGCGATGGCTGGCTCGAACGCATCCATGCCGACGACCTGGAGCAGTGCGTCCAAGCGTATGTTCCGGCATTCGAGGCGCGCCAGCCGTTTCAGATGGAGTACCGCTTTCGCCGCGCCGACGGGACGTATCGATGGATTCTCGACACCGGTGTGCCGAGAAACGGACCCGACGGCAGATTCGCCGGCTACATCGGCTCGGCGCTCGACATCACGGAGCGCAGAGAGATGGAGCAGTCGATTCGAGCTAACCAGGCGGCGTTGCGGCAGGCGTACGAGCAGAACCAGGACCTTGCCGGCCGCTTGATCAACGCCCAGGAAGCGGAGCGGACGCGCATCGCGCGCGACCTGCACGACGATGTGAGCCAGCAGCTCGCCGGGGTTGGCATCATGCTGAGCGGCCTCAAACGAACGCTGAACCGCTCGGGGCCCGGGCCCGAGGTGGACGAAACGATGGGCGCGCTGCAGGAACGCACGGCCACGCTTGCCCACGCGATCCGGCACCTCTCGCACGACCTGCATCCCGGGATGCTCAAGCATTCGGGCCTGGCCGCGGCATTGACGCAGCACTGCGCCGAGATCCAGCGCCACCACGGACTCACAGTGTCGGTCGATGCCCGCGACGACCTCGACGCGATCGCGGTCGACGTGGCACTCTGCCTCTACCGTGTGACCCAGGAGGCGCTCACCAACGTCGTGCGGCACGCACGTGCACGCAGTGTGGTCGTGGAACTGCTGCAGACGCGGGCAGGTGTCGAACTGCGCATCACAGATGACGGCATCGGGTTCGTCGCCACCGAACGCGCGCGAAGCGGCCTGGGGCTGCGCAGCATCGACGAACGTGTGCGGCTCACGGGGGGAAACGTCAGCGTGGAATCGCGGCCCGGTCAGGGAACGAAAGTGCTGGTCCGGATCCCGGTGACGGCCGCGCCGCTCGAGCTCGCTCGCGGGTCCTGAGCGACCTGCGCCGCCGCCAACACGCTCCCGCAGTAAACGGCGCCTTCACGAGGCGCACGGAGACTTGCCCGATCTCGACTGCGACGCCCTGGCCGCACCGCGCGCCGGGCTCGTGGCGTGATCACTTGCGCTTCTCGAGCTCCGTTTTCGCCGCCTCGCGTCGCTCCTGCTGCGCGCTGAGAAGACGGTAGGTGATGTAGTACTTGTAGATGTTGCTCACGTAGGTGACCGTTTCGCGACCGATCCGCTCCGAGGCGACCCGCTCGACGTTGCCGAACCAGACGTTGGGATTGAGGCCCCTCTTTTCCGCCTCCCTCCGAAGCTGCCTCACGCGTCCTGGTCCGGCGTTGTAGGACGCAAACGTCATGAGGCCTTTGTTCAGATTGTCCATGGGCTCGTCCTTGAAGTACTGGTCCATCATGAACCGCATGTATTTCACGCCGGCGTGGACGTTCGGTTCGAGCTGTGTGATGTCGCCGACCTTGAGCTCCTTGCCGGTTGGCGGCATGACCTGCATCACGCCGATCGCGCCAACAGGGCTCTTGACGCTCTGGTCGAGCGTCGACTCTTGATAACCTTGTGCCGCCATCAACAGGTAGTCGAGGTTGTACTGGTCGCCGTACTTCTTGAACAGCTCGATCACCGCCTGTAGCTTCCGGCGCTCGGCGTCGGCGGCGGCGTTCTTCGCATACGTGAGGCTTTGAAGGTACCGCCGCTCGAGCACGTTGCGGAAGGCGTCGCCCTTGCCATGCTTTCGAATCCACTCGTTGACCCTTTCCCGGAGCCGGGGATTCTCCTTGCGAAACGCGACAGCCAGGCGACCGCCGGAGCGCAGCGTCAGGTCCTTGCGCACGTTGGTGCTCGTAAACACTTGCCGCCAGAACTCCGCCAGGTAGTCGTCCACCACGGTGATCGGCGCGAGGCCGGCATTGACCATCTCAAGCACGTCATCGTCTTCGAGCACGTCGGGGGCCTCGTCGATCACCACGGCCGGCTTGCCGCGCGATTTCAGCTGCTCGTTCAGGCGGGTGAGGGTCTCGTAATAGGCGCTGGCCTTTCGGACGAACACCGCCTGGCCCGCCAGATCATCCAGCGTGGCGATCGGCGGCGCTCCTGGCCCGGTCACTATTACCTGGTTCACATTGGTGCGGGTTGGCTCAGAGAAGGCAACGAGGGCCTCCGCTTCGGGCCTGACGGTTACCATCGCTGCGACCATGTCCACTTTGCCGCTCGCAAGCGCCGGATACAGCTGATCGCGCGACATCGCTACGGGCACCACGTGCACCCTGAGGTTTCTCGTCTTGAGATCCGTGTTGAGATCGTTCTCGAATGACTTCAGGGCCTCGTAGGTGATCCCGCGTTCCTCCCCCTTGTCGACGAAGTAGTGCGTGCGGTTGAACGTGACCGCCACGCGAATCAGGCGACGCTTGACCATTTCGTCGAAGTCGCCGGTGAACGTGTTGTCGACCACCGCCCGCAGGTCTTCGTGAAGCGCGTCGTACGGCGAGGGCGTGTCCGCGATTGGCGCGTCCGCGGCGGAGGTGGAGGGTGTCGTCGGCGCTGCTGTCGCCGGCGCCTCTGGCTGCTGACCGCTGCAGGCGGCAGCGGCCGTCAGTATCAGCAGCGCGGCTGCGCCGCGCCAAACACTGGATTGCTCGGATCGAGTTTTCATCATTCTCTCTGTTTCAGCGCGCCCACGCGAAGTTGTAGCCGACCCCGATCGACGTGAAGTTCGCGCCAATAGTAGTGTAAGCGCCTCGACTCACCGAAATGCGAATCGCGCTCTGACGAGTTAGCGCCGACGAAAACGTCGCGCCGATCCGTGAGTTGCGCTGCAGATCGAGGTTCTGTCTGCCGCCGATCGTCGTCCGCCCGCCCGTGAAGTAGTTGACATCCGCCGCCAGCCACATCGTCCGCTTGAACCGGTACGTGACGTGCAGCTGCACGGCGGCAATCGGATCCTGCTCCCGCATGCGTCCGCCAAAGAAGTCATCGTTGTCGGTAAAGAACCAGACCCCGGCCATCGCCTCGACGATCCATTGGCCGTAGGCGCGCGAGAGGCCTACCTCCGGCTTGAACGACCAGCGATTGGTGCCGAGGTTGATCAGCTTGGCCGAATCGTATTGTCCCAGCGGCGGGACCACGGTCACGCTGACACCCACGATCGTCCGGTGCTGATACGAGGCAAACTCCTGCGGCGTCATCGCGGGTGCCCCATAGAGGTTCACCGCGAATCGTACTCTGGATCGCCCTGGCCGAACCGGCCAACCTCGGCCGGCTCACCCAGGTACAGGCCTTCGATGTGACCACCAATCACCGGCACGACCACGCCGGCGTTGGCCGATCGTCCCGCCAGGCTGAACGCCCGCGTAAACGCGACCCCTGTCGTATTAATCCTGGCGTTGGCCTCATCGATCGGTGCCGAGGGCTCGAACGCCACGTCGCCCCAGTTGAAAGTGTTGGCGACGGTGACGATGTTCAAGCCTGTAGGAATGGGCCAGTACGCGCCCGGCTCGAGCTCTTGAGCGGCAGCGTGCGCAGACGCGATCAGGAGCATCAATGCAGTCGCAGTACTGTTGAGCGCGGCCGCCGTCAGTCGCTTCACTTGAAACATGCGGTCATTATTCTGTCAGGCCGCTGGCTACGGAGTCGAATCGGCTTGAGCGGGAAGGTCGCCATGATGGTCCACGCTCCTCATTCGGATCGTCGATGAGGTCGAACACGAGAGGCCACTGCGGTTTGACGATCGGAGCTGATAGAGGAGCGTCTCGACTGCCCATGGGTGTTCGCGCCGCGACATTACCGCGTCGGAACGACTTCGAGTGAGCCGAGAAAGTCAGCGAGCCGTCCAATCCGCCAGCACACCGGTCCACGGAATCTCGGAGTAGAGAACGATCAGGATGAACACCGCGACGTAGGCGCCGCGCAGCAGATGCTGCTTCGGGTCGCAGTGCGCCAGGCCCATTGTCGCGAGCAGCCATCCGAACCCGGCCACGGGAGCGAGCGCGTAGGTCGTGACGCAAAAGGTGAGGAGCGACGCATGTCGCGCGAGTTGGATGCGCGCTTCGAGCGGGATGAGGCAGGTCACGGCGATCAGCGCCTCGAGGATCAGGCTGCCCCACGTGGCGACTGCGGCAAACGCGCGCAGGCGCGGCGGCTCGACGAACGCAGGCGGAGTGAGGAGCTCGGCGCCTTCCGGCAGCGGCTCGAGGAACGCGCGATTCTCCTCCATCTGATCGCGCGAGAGTCCGCCGAACACGAGCGAGGCATCGGCGAACCTTTCGTCGGTGAGCAGCGTCACTCTGAAAAACCGACCATCGAGATAGTCCGGCGAGAGCACCGCTTTCCAGAGCACCGCCATCGCGAAGGCGGCGCCGAGGAGCCATCGACTGCTCGCCGACAGCGTCGCCGCGGGTGTGGGGCCCGCGAGCGACAGTCCGATCGCCAGGCAGAAGTACGCGAGCAGGTAGATGTGGTTGTCGGACAGCGGCCAAACGACCACAATCCTCGCCGCCACGAGCAATGACACGAGGATCCACGTCAGCGGCGCGCGCCTGACCGCTCGAAGAACGAGCGACAGGCAGGCCGCCGCCAGGACGAAGGGCGCCAGCCACCAGACGTCGAGCGGGCGCAGCAGCAGGATGATCGCGGTCAGCGTGAGAACGGAGTCGGGAACGCCGTCCTCGTCACGGGCGGGGCGCAGCAGTCGCGTCCACACGGTAGACGAAATCGCGCATGCGACGAGAGGTCGCGGCCAGAGTGTCGGGCGCGTAATCGATGCGCCACGTCTCGATACGAACGGTGTCTACGGGGCGCTGATACCGGCCCTCGCGCGCGACGACCAGACGCGCCAGCCGCGCGAGCGCGGCGTCGCTGGGTAGCACCGCCGCACGCCGGGCCGCATCCTCGAGCGACGGCGAGATCGCCATCTCCTCGGATCGCTCGGGGGCGCTCACGAACACGCGCACGTATCGCCGTCCCGCATCGTCTGTCGTGGAGAACATGCCGAAACCGCCGCCCTTCCACGGGCTCAAGCGAGCCGTTCGCGCGAGCGTGACTTGTGCAACCGCCACCACGAGGAGCAGCGACACGGGAAGGAGCGTGCGCCACGTCGCGCGCAGATTCGAGCCCGCGGGGCCGATCCTCGCCATTACTGCAGCACGACCACCTGATATCCAGTTGACACTTTCGTGTAATACGTCGTGCCACATTGCGTGTAGGTCGCGTTGCCAACGCGCGCGCTGGTGCAGTTTGCCGGAAGCGTCGTAATGATCGCGCCCGCGGGCGGATCGACGACTTGATACACCACCGTGCCACTGCTCATCACCTTCGTGTAGTACACGTTGTCGTGATAATAGTACGTGGATCCGGTGACGACCACCGGTGCCGCTGCGGCCGGCGGCCTCGCCAGCATCGTGCCGATGGCGATACCGGTGCCCACTGCGGCTACCGCCCGCCAGGCCTCGTAGCTCTCGTAGCGGTCGCCCACCACCACGCCGCCGTATCGGCCCACGGCCGCGGCCCCTTCCTCGCCGACGACAACCGCGCCGCGGCGGCCGACCGCTCCGCCCTGGACGTCGACGTCCTCGCCGGTCACGACATTGCCGTTCCGACCGACCGCGGCATAGCCCTCGTCGCCGCTGACCACCGCGCCACGCCGGCCGGCTGCGGCATAGCCGTCCTCGGTCTTGGCGGCCGCGCCCCGCGGTCCGGCGGCCACCGCGCCGTCGTCGCCCTTGGCGGCAGCGCCGCGGCGGCCGGCACGCACTTGCGCAGACGTTGGCTCGAGGCCAACCGTCGCGAGGAGCGCAGCCGCGGCGAGGACGCTGATGATTTTTCTTCCCGTGCGCTGTTGCCTCATGACTCGAGGACTCCCTTCCAGAACAAGGTTGAACGTCCGGCGTCGATCCGGTGCTACTTCTTGGTGGCCGGAGCGGATGGTTCCGCAGCCGGCGCGGCGTTCTTGACCGCCGCGGCTCGCTGCACGACGGCGATGCCTTCGTATTCCTCCGGAACCTTTGGGACGAACGTGGCGTCGGTGATCTGCGGCGCGAGATCCCAAGCGGTGAACGTCAGATCGACCATCGGCTGGCTCGTGCGCGCTTTCTGCACGACCTTGAATCGTTTCGGCAGCGGGTCGCCCTGCACTGGAAGCCACAACTCCCACTCGACGCCAACGTCTTTGAACGTTAGATGGACGCAGGGCGTGTCGCCCACATTCTCGGTGCCAGCGTAACCGCCGCTGGTCGTGTCCGAGAGCAATGCCTTGTCGGCGGAGGCATAGAACAAATCGGCCATCGGCAATGCCATGTCGTAGCGCTCGGCCAGCACGTCCAGCGTGCGCTCGACGGTCTCGGGCATCGGCGCCTGAGCGAAGACCTTCTCGGGATGCACGGCGATGGTCAGCGTCTTGCCGTTATACCAGGTCTCGATGCCGCGCCCGCCTGTCATCTTGGAGTAAAAACGATCGGGGCGTCGCACGATGTACGTGCCCGCCAGCGACACGGGCTCCTTCTTTCCGGATGCACGGACGACCTCTCGAACCTCGGTAGTTGTCACACTCACCGCGTTGGCCGCGGCCAGACGCGCGCTCATCTGTTGCACGAGCTCACGGCCGCGCGCCAGCCGTTCGGCATCGGTCGTCGGCTCTCGAGGTCCACAGGCGACGAGGCCGAGGGTGACCAGACCCGCGAGGGCCCAGTGGCAAAGCATCGCGTTCGACATTCGTACTTGCATGAGCTGGGCTCCGGCTGGTGGTGTCGTGTTGGTCGCAGTCTGTGCCGACCGCGGACGCCTGCTGCGTGGCAAGACGCGCGCCATCCTGGGAACGCGCCCCCGACTACCACGAGCCTCACCGACGCAGGTATTTGCACCGGAACATGCGGTCTTCGATCACCGCCGCCGGGCGGCGCTGACGGAGGGTGGGGAGCCGGCTACGGCATACCGTGAGCACTACGGGTCCCCGGGGCTCGCGCGCTCGAGTTGCCGGCCTGTTTTCCCCAACGAAAACGCGCCTCCACGCCGACTGCGCGGCACCGGCCGCTGGCCGTTGTCTTGCTCGATGCGCTGGCACGCTCGATCACGCGACGATCAGGCGACAAGGAGAGGCAGCATGAGTTCGCAGGACCAGATTCAGCGTTCGATTCTTCCCATACCTGATGCACAGCACGTGGGGGTGACCACGTACAACGCGAAGAATCCCGATACGAAGTTTCCGCCGATCGAGCCGCTACGGCCGCCCAAGGGCGCGCCCAATGTGCTGATCGTGCTGATCGACGATTGCGGCTTTGGCGCCACGAGCGCATTCGGGGGCCCCGTCCCCGCGCCGAGCGCCGAGCGGCTGGCGAACACCGGCCTGAAGCTCACCCGCTTTCACACAACCGCTCTTTGCTCTCCGACACGCCAGGCGCTCCTCACCGGGCGAAATCACCATTCGGTAAACATGGGCGGCATCTGCGAAATCGCGACCTCTGCGCCCGGCTACACTTCGGTGCTGCCGAAGAGCAAGGCGCCGCTTGCCATGACGCTGAAGCTCAATGGCTACTCGACCGCGCAGTTCGGCAAGTGCCATGAGGTGCCTGTCTGGGAGACCAGTCCGCTGGGACCCTTCAGCCAGTGGCCCACGGGTGGCGGCGGATTCGAGTACTTCTACGGCTTCATCGGCGGCGAAACCAATCAGTGGTATCCCGCCATCTACGAAGGCACGACGCCGATGGAACAGAGCAAGAGCCCGGAGGAGGGCTACCACTTCACCGAGGACATGACCGACAAGGCGATCGGCTGGATTCGCCAGCAGAAGGCGCTGATGCCCGACAAGCCCTTCTTCATCTACTTCGCGCCCGGCGCCACGCACGCCCCGCATCACGTGCCAAAAGAGTGGATCGACAAGTTCAAGGGCAAGTTCGACGGCGGATGGGACAAGGTCCGCGAAGAAACCTTTGCCCGTCAGAAGAAGCTGGGCGTGATTCCCGCCGACGCGGTCCTCACCAAACGGCCCGACGAAATCCCGGCCTTCGACGACATGCCCGCCGCGCTCAAGCCCATTCTCGCCCGCGAGATGGAAGTCTATGCCGCGTTTCTCGCGCATACCGACCACCACGTCGGCCGCTTGTTCGACACGCTGCAAGACCTCGAGATCCTCGGTGACACGCTGATCTATTACATCTTCGGCGACAACGGGGCCTCGGCGGAAGGCACGCTAAACGGCTGCTTCAACGAGGTGGCCGTCCTCAACGGCATGGGCACGCTCGAGACACCCGAATTCCTCAAGAGCAAGATCGACGACTTCGGTGGCCCCGACGCGTACAACCACTACGCCGTGGGCTGGGCGCACGCGATGAACACGCCGTACCAGTGGACCAAACAGGTGGCGTCGCACTTCGGCGGCACCCGCAACGGCACGATCGTGCACTGGCCCAAGGGCATCAAGGCGAAGGGGGAGATCCGGTCCCAGTTCTGTCACGTGATCGATATCGCGCCTACGGTCCTCGAGGCGGCGCGACTGCCGCATCCGACCGTCGTGAACAGTGCGCAGCAGGCGCCGTTCGAGGGCGCGAGCACGTTGTATGCGTTCAACGACGCCAAGGGGCCCGAGCGCCGCGAGACCCAGTACTTCGAGATGTTCTGCAACCGCGGCATCTACCACAAGGGATGGACGGCCGTGACCCGGCACGGCGTCCCCTGGGTCGGTTCCTACAAGCGCGCCTTCGACGAGGACGTCTGGGAGCTGTATGACACCAACACCGACTGGACCCAGTCGAAGGACCTCGCCAAGGAGTATCCGGACAAGCTCGCCGAACTGCAGCGCCTCTTTCTGATCGAGGCGGCCAAGTACAACGTGATCCCGCTCGATGACCGTACGTTCGAGCGCTTCAACGCGGACCTCGCGGGCCGTCCGCAGCTCATCAAGGGCAACTCACAGATCCTGTTTGGCGGCATGGCCCGGTTGAGCGAAGGCTCGTTGGTCGTGACGTACAACAAGTCGTATTCGATTACGGCGGAAGTGGAAGTGCCGACGTCGGGCGCCAACGGCGTCATCGTCGCTCTGGGTGGCGGCGTCGGCGGCTGGAGTCTCTATGCCCTCAAAGGCAAGCTGAAGCACTGCTACAACTTCTTCGGCATTCAGCGGTTCTTTACCGAAGGCAGTCAGTCGATTCCCGCCGGCAAGCACCAGTTGCGCGTGGAGTTCAAGTACGACGGCGGCGGCCTCGCCAAGGGCGGCACTGTGTCGCTCTTCGTGGACGGCAAGAAAGACGGCGAAGGCCGCATCGAGCAGACGGTGCCGATGATGTTCTCGGCCGACGAGACCTGCGACGTCGGGAAGGAAACCGGCTCGCCGGTCTCTCCGGACTACGGTCCATCAGACAACGAGTTCAGCGGCACGGTCAACTGGGTCCAGATCGATCTCGAGAAAGATGATCACGATCACCTGGTCTCGCCGGAGGAGCGTTTCAAGATCGCGATGGCGCGGCAATAGGCCAGAACGCCACCGGTGCGGACCGGCGCACCGGTGGTTTACTCCCCGGACGATTCGCGGGTGCGGTCGTTCGCGGCGTTCGACACGCCTTGTGCCGACGCATGCTCGTGGCACATCACTGCAGACAGCCCGCATTCTCTGAGACAGCCAACGACTTCGGTTGCGACGTTTGGGCAGCCGGGCACGTCGCACAGGAACTCGCTGAGCTCCTCTTCGTTACCATCCGCCGCGAAAAATCCGGTTCGTATCGTCACCTGAGGCATGCATACGACCTCCCTCGTCCGGCGCCTTCAAAGCTCGCGCCAACCGAGATCGAGCATTTGAGGCCTCACGCCAGTGAAAATCCTTCGTCGAGCGGCGTAACCGGGCCGAGGCTTGACGAAAATCGCGCGTCCCGCGCTGTGGAACCCGCATGACCTCTGGACCGAGCGCGCCGGATGGCGCCACCTCGACGCCGGCGGACGATCCACAGCCGGCTCCACCGGATGCCGTCATGCGACTGACAACATGCCGTGACACCCAAGCGGCGCGGTAATCGAAAAGCGCGCGCCACCGGCGAGCGGTCCGGCGGTCCCATCACGCGGCATTGGCGCTTTTCTTGCCCGTCACGCCAGCGCTCGAAGCCTGGCACCGAGGGCGTGCGCAGTGTAGTCTGCAGAGCGAGGAGAACCACCATGAACGTTCCAATGCGGCAGCGTCCCGGGCTGTGGTCGGCGAGTGCAATGGCGATCGCGATCGCGCTCCTGACGTCGTCGGCGGTGTTGGGCCAGAATGAGAAGGAGAGCTTCACTGGTTTTGCGATCAATCTGAATAGCGGACCGCGCACGGCAACCGTGGACATCGTCATCGAGCGCTGGTCCACCGACGCCGAGCGGGACGCGCTTCTGTCGATACTGGTCGAGGAAAAGGACCCTTACAAGGCGAACGATCAGTTGTTGAGGGCGTTACAGAGGGCGCCCAAAACAGGCTACATCCGTACGACGCAGACGCTTGCGTGGGATCTACGCTACGCGCATCAGAATCCGTTGCCGGACGGCGGCCGACGGATTGTGGTTGCCACCGACCGGCCGATCGGTTTCCGCGAAGCTGCGAACCAGACGAGGACGATGGATTACCCGTTCACCATCGCCGAATTCCGGATGGGCAAGGACGATCGCGGCGAAGGCAAGATCCTCGCAGGCACGCGCCTGCTCGTCGAGAACAAGCAGCTCGTGCTCGAGAACTACGGACAGCAGCCCGTTCGATTCAACGAAATCAGGAAGCAAAAGTAGCGAGCGATTGCGCCGAGCAACGCGGGGGGTCGCCCTGGCGGGAGGCGCTCCATGACTAACCGCATTCACGGTGTTGGTCGAGAACTCCGCGTACCGACCGCTGGCGCGCTGAACCGGCGGCCGCACGGAGGCGATCATGGACTCTACTCTCGACGGGAAACGGCGCGCGCGTGCACCGCTCTCGCCGCTGCTCGAACACGACGGGTTTCCGCCGCTGTCGGCGCGGGTACAGGTGGAGTTCGGCGCACGTACGCGCGGGCTGAAGCCTCGTGATTGTGCTGACCATTACCTGATCATGCGGCTCGGCCGGCATCAGGAAACGGTGATGACCAGTCTGCCGCGATCGGAAGTGCCGTTGCCGTACAACGAGTTCGGCTACGGCATGGTGGTCGCCGACGGCGCCGGAGAGGCCGCCAGCCGGCTGGCGATTACCGCTCTGGTCCATCTGATGCTGCACTTCGGCAAGTGGAACATGCGCGTCGACGCGGCGGTCGCTACCGAGGTGATGGAACGCGCCGAACGGTTCTACCGGCAGGTGGATGGCATCGTCAGCGCGCACGGCAGGCTGGAGGGCGCGGCGTCGAGCATGCACACCACGCTGACCGCCGTCTACAGCGCCGGGCGCGACTGTGTCATCGCGCATGTTGGCCACTCGCGCGTCTACCTCTTTCGCGAGGACCGGCTCCTCCAGTTGACCGAGGACCACACCGTCGCCGGACACGCCGAGCGGGCGCGCACCCGCTCGCTGACGCCGCCGGCTCCAGACCTCGAGCATCTGCTCACTGAGGTGATTGGAGGTCCCACCGGATCGCTCGCCGTGGACGTTGACCGAATTCAGCTGATGGGACGAGGACGTGGTGATGGTCTGCACGAACGGGCTGACCGACGTCCTGAGCGATGAGCAGCTTGGCTTGGCGCTGCAGCGGCGGGTGACGCCAGACGAGCAGTGCCAGGACCTCCTCGATGCGGCACTCGCCGCCGGTGCGCGGGATGACGTGACGGTCCTCGTCGCCCGCTACCGAATCCCGGCCGGCGATTGAGAGGCGTGGAGCAGAACCGAGCCGATGGATCGCGTCAACGTCGGTTTGTTCGCGATTCGCCTCACTGCTCCGGTCCAGGCACGGCTGGCGCCGCAAACCATCGCTCGCGCGGCACGAGCTTCGGTCCTTCCGGATCGGCCTCGTAGTTCGGCGACATGATCTGCACGCCGTGCTCGTTGAACGCATCCTGGATATGGCCGTGCAGGCGATCGAGCGTCGGCGCGCGCATCGCCGGGTCCTCCAGCGCGACGAGCAAGGTGTATTCGACATAGAAGTCGCGCAGCGCCGTCTGTCGAACCACCGGCGCAGGCTGCCGCTTTACGCCCTTGGTGCGTGCCGCGGCGAGCAGGAGCAAGGCCTCCACCTGCCGCCACGGCGCGTCGTAGCCGATGGTGATCGATGTTGGTACCAACACACCCTCGGATTCAGCGAATCGCGAGTAGTTGGTCGTCTTCGCGCCGACGACGACGGCATTCGGAATCGTCACTTCCTCGCGGCGCGGCGTCTTCAGCTTGGTCGACAGGGTCCCGAGCTGAGTGACCGTGCCCTCGACGTCACCGATACGGACGAAGTCGCCGACTCTCAGCGCTCGCGAATAGGTGAGGGTGAACCCGCTCATCAGCTGATTGACGATGCCGCTCGAGCCGAGCGAGATCATCAGCCCGATAAAGACGCTCACGCCTTTGAACGCGTCGGTGTTGGCGCCGGGCAGATACGGGTAGGACATGGCCAGCGCAAAGACCCACAGCATGGCGGTCACCAGTCGCCGGCTCGGTTGCGCCGTTTCGGGATAGACCCACGGCAGGCTGGCCCGGCCGGCTTCGACCGCGTCGAAGAGCATCCCCGTAAGCCTCGCCGCGAACCGGGTGAGGAGCACGATGAGCAAGACCGTGAACAGGTCTGGCATCGCGTCGAGCATGCCGCGACCCATCGCCGCGACGCGGTCCACGAGAAAGCCTCGGAGGGCTTCGCCCCACGGACGGGTGTAGGGAAAGCGTCGCAGGACGAACGTGAGCCAGAAGTAAGTGAGCATCAGACCGCTGGCGACCGCCAACGCGCTGACGAGGTAGCGGAGGAACTCCGGCAAGCGCGAGGCCCGCATCACTTCGCCGACAGGGAGCCGCTGCAGCTGGCGATCGGCAGCGCGCGAGGTCACGGCCAGAAGCGCCACATGACCACGCCTTACCAGCCTGAGCAAAACGATTAGCGCAATCGTCGCGACAACGGTGAGTGCGCCGGCTACGGCGAGGCGGCGGGGCGTTCGCAGCTCGACGGCTTCGTCCATCGCCAGCTGCAGCCGGGAGACGGCCTGCTGCGCCTCCTCCTGCACAGTTCTCGTATCCGACGGATCCAGGTCCGCGGGCACGATGACGAACAAATCCTGCGAACCGGCCATCATGATCACGCTGGCATCCACCTGTCTGGAGGTCACCGTGACGGGCACCGCTTGCGTCGCCAAGTCCGAGAGCAGACGCTCTGCTGTCAGCTGACGCACGGTTGGCGGGCGAAACGCAATCGTGGCGCGAAGTGTCGTGATGTCGCGATTACTGAACCGGATTGTGGCGGGGGGAGCATCCGTTACGGCGGTTTGGACAAGGGAACGCAACGCCGCCTCCCGCGCCTCGGCAGCCCCCTCTGGCTGCGGGACGCCAGGCGCCGTGGGCGGCTGTGGCTGAGCGCCTGCGGTCGCACAGGCCAGGAGCAGCGCGAACGCCGCTACGCCGCCACGTGAAAGGGCCTTCGGCAACAGTCGAGAGGTCGCGGCGCAACGCCGCGCGGGGGCGGTCATGGACCGCTGTGCTTCAACACCCGTGCCTGCCCGCGACGCGCGCGCAGGGCGCCGCCGCGATGAAAGCGCCAGCCCTGATCACAACATTTCGTGAGTGGGCCAACCGTCGGCGGTGAATGGCGCTGCGCCGGTGGCACCGGGTCAAACCGCGGCCGCCAGATTCCGGGCGAGAGAAGGGCGGCGCGCGCCGCACGACGGGCGTGCCCCCCGGCGACCTTCTTGCTACCGCGTGACACATGCAGGCACACGCAGAGCGGCGGGGTACGGACAGGTTCCTCAACTTGTTCACCGAAGTGCGGCCTGGTGAAGCCACGACGGCGCTGCTGCTGGCGCTCAACGTGTTCCTCATCCTGATGGCCTACTACATCCTGAAACCGGTGCGCGAGGCGCTGGTCCTCGGCGAAGGCTCCGCGGAGCTGAAAAGCTACCTCTCGGCGGCACAAGTGGTTGTGCTGGCGTTCGTCGTACCGCTCTATGGACGGCTCGTGGCGAGCTTCTCGCGGATGCGCCTGATTAACGTCGTGACCGGCTTCTTCGCCGTGTGCCCGGTCATCTTCTACCTGCTCGCGCAAGCGGGCGTGCCGCTGGCGGTAGTTTTCTTCGTGTGGATCGGGATCTTCAGCCTGATGATCATCGCCCAGTTCTGGGCGTACGCCAACGACTTGTACACGAAAGAGGAAGGCGAGCGGCTGTTCATCATCGTGGGATTCGGTGCGTCGCTCGGAGCGGTCGCCGGCGCACGCGTCGCCGATCGCCTGATCGAAGTCGTCGGCGTCTACCAGCTGATGCTGCTTGGGTCGGTCATCCTGGTGGGGCAGCTGTTGCTCACCAACTACATCAACGCCCGTGAGCGGAGCCGCCGCGAGGCGGCCCAGGCCAAAGCCCCGAGTGCGGCTAAGTCGAGCAAGCCGTCGGGCGCCAACGCATTCGCCCTGGTGTTCCGCACCCGGTATCTGCTGCTGATGGCGCTGATGCTGATGCTCGTCAACTGGGTGAACACCACCGGTGAATACATCCTCGGCAGTATCGTCAAGGACAACGCGGTCGGCCTGGTTGCGCAGGGGCAGAGCGGCGGGTTGAGCGAGGAGCAGCTGATTGGCGACTTTTATTCGAAGTATTTCACGCTGGTGAACATCATCGGCTTGGTGCTGCAGCTCTTCGTGGTCTCTCGTGTCGTGAAATATCTTGGAATCGCGTGGGCGGTGATGATCCTGCCCGTGATCTCGCTCGGCGCCTATAACATCCTCGCCTTCATGCCGACGCTGATGGCGGTGCTGTCGGCGAAGGTGGCAGAGAACTCGACGGACTACTCCTTGAACAACACCGTGCGCAACATGCTCTTCCTGCCCTGCACCTACGAGCAGAAGTTCAGCGCCAAGCAGGCCATCGACTCGTTCTTCGTGCGGATGGGCGACGTGCTCTCAGCGCTGCTCGTGTTTCTCGGCACCACGGTGTGGGTGCTGCAGCCGCGCGGGTTTGCCGCGATCAACGCCGTGCTGGTGACGGTGTGGCTGGTGCTCGCGTGGCGTGTGGGACAGCACTATCAGCGGCTGGCTGAAGGCGGCGTGCCGCCGGCGACTCGCGACGCGGCCGGGATTGCCCGTTCCGCCTCGGCGCCGGCGGCCGGCTGATGGTGCGCCCGAATCCCTGCCGCGCCACACGCCCATTGCTCCGCGGGTCCGGCTGGGCCGCGCACGTGCTCGGCGCCGTTCTCGTCGCCGGCCCGGCGTTCGCCCAACAGCCGCCTCCTGAGCCGCCGCCCACGCTCGAGGGCAGCGCGCAGTTCGCGCTCTTGACCACGACGGGAAACTCCTCGGCGCAGTCGCTGGGCCTCGGCGGCGAATTCACCTGGCGGCCGGCGCCGTGGATGATCAAATCCAAGGCTTCATTTGCGTTCATTTGCCGCGGTGTTTCGTGCCGAGCGCGCTCTGACCCAACGGCTTGCGGCTTTTGGTGACTACAGTTATCTCCACGACCGCTTCGCCGGCGTCGAGCAGCGCCATACCATTGCGGGCGGCCTCGCCTATCGATTGATCGACCTTGTCGCGCACCAGTTGACTGTCAGCGGCGGCCTGGGATTCGAGGCTGAAGACCGCCTCGACGAGCGTCGCGAAATACGGCTGTCGCAACAGGCGGCGTCGACCTCGATCAGTCCATTGCGCTCACCGCCGCGATCACGTCGGTGCTGTCGTTGAAGCTGTCGAACATCGTTCGCTACGCCAACGAACCGGTTCCGACCTTCGAGTCGACCGACACGATCACCGCTGCCGCCATTGTCTGGACGATCAAGCGCCCCTGACCTGCCGGCCACGCCTGCCGCGTATCGCCCGACGCCGGTTTATCCGCCGGCGACACTGGATCAACAAACGATTGTCTGTAGAAACGCCGATCGGTAAAGATGTGCGCATATGAAGTGGCGGATCGCGCGTGCGGTACTCACAGGATTCTTGGGGCTTGCGGTATGTCCGGTGACGGCGGACGCGCAGCCGGCCGACTCTTCGCAGCCGTCCTCAGCCGACCAGCAACCGGACCGGGCCCGCAAACCGGCAACTGCGAACTCCGATCTGTGGGGAGTGGCCTTCCCATTCCACTGGGAGCAGAGCGTCAGGCGCAACAACGAGACCCGATTCGGGCTCCAGCCGGAGATTCCGCTTTACACCACTACCGACACAAGCCAGCAGCCAACTAACCCGGTCGGCGAACGGCGCGCCTGCGAGGGCTGCCCTCGGCGAAGCGTTGGCAGGGCCCTTTTTCAGACCACGATGATCAACGTCTTCTACGAGGCTGCGAACCTGATACGCGGCCAGGTCACCGCGAGGATTACTCCGGTAACGTGGTGGGACAACATGAAACACGGGTGGGTCTGGGACCTCGACGACTTCGCGGTCAATCAGGTCGGTCATCCGTATCAAGGAAACAACTACTTCACCTCGGGCCGGGCCAATGGCTTGAGCTACTACGAGTCCGCGGCGGTGACCGCCTTCGGCAGCGGCACCTGGGAGTATTTTGGCGAGACCAATCTCCCCTCGGTGAACGACTTCATCAACACCACACTTGGCGGCATCGCGCTCGGCGAGATGTTCCACCGTGCCGCTTGGCTCGTACGCGACACCCGCGCCACCGGACGTAGCCGGCTGTGGCGCGAGATCGGTGCGACAGCCCTGGATCCCGTGACTGGCTACAACCGTTTCCGCACCGGTGACGCCAAACGCGTCGTGGACAAGCCCGCCGACATGGTGCCGTCGACGCTTGGCGGGTTCACATCGGCAGGTGTCCTGTGGCAAGGATCGGAAACGCGCGCGGTTGACTCAACCGGCAAGCCGTTTCTGGAAGTGGACCTGTTGTACGGCGATCCCCGAACCGGGCACAGCCGGATGCCGTATGACGCATTTTCGGTGAGGCTTCGGTTCGGCGGCGGCGCCGGCTTCAGTGAGGCCCGAGTGCGCGGGCGCCTGCTCGGGCAACCGTTGGGCGGAGGGAAGACGCAGTTCACCGTGATGCAAAGCTACGATTATCAGATTAACGATGCCTACGCCACCGGCGCGCAGTCCTTTGAGGCGGCCCTCGGAGTGACGCAGTCGCTGTCGTCGCGGACCGATGTCTGGGTGATGGGATGGGGAGGTCTGACCGTGCTCGGCGCCATCGATTCGCTTCCGCTCGGCGTTACCGAGCGCCCGGAAACGGAAGAGCCAGGGCCCGAAGGCGGGCAGGGCGTCTCGGAGGGTCCGCGCTTCTACGACTACGGCCCGGGATCGACGTTTGGCGCGCTCGCACTCTTCTCACGGAATCGACGTCCCTTTGCCGCGCTCTTTTACGAAGGTCGTCAGCTCTACTCGCTGGACGGCGTCCGCGCGAACCACTTCCTGCAGCGCACACGTCTGGATCTGCTGCTGCCGCTACGAGGTCCGGTTGGCATCGGCGCCTCCGGCGAGTATTTCTTCCGTCAAAGCTTCTACCAGGACCCGGCGCGTTCACAGTTGGAGTATCACTACCCACAGTTCCGCGCCTATCTCACCTGGAGCGTCGAGTGACGCGGCGGCTTCGCGCGGCACTCCACGGCGCTGTGCTCCTCAGCTCGCTCGCGCCATGCATGGTCGCGGCGCAGACTGCGCCGCCG
This sequence comes from uncultured Acidobacteriota bacterium, assembly GCA_963807105.1. GTDB lineage: Bacteria > Acidobacteriota > Vicinamibacteria > Vicinamibacterales > UBA2999 > DASPWV01. Next base: position 120,831 of record CAWEAM010000013.1, read on the forward strand.
ACGGGCCAGACAGGCACGATCAATGAAGCCCGCGACGCTTCGAACCTGTGGCTTGCAGCCGGAGGCGCGTTCGCCACCGTGCGAGGCGACTGCCAGACCTGCGAAGAGGACTTCCCCTACCGTCATGCCGGCAGCGTCCTCGCCAACATCGGCTACCGCGTGAACACCCGCATGGACGTCGGCGCCGAGGTGTTCTGGATGCCGGTGAATACCGCGCAGGGCCGGATTCTAACCACTCATCTCGACGCTGTTGCGCAGTTCCGGCCGTGGGCCTCGCAGGGGTTCTTTGTGAAGGGAGGAGCCGGTATGGCTTTCGTCCGCAACTGGGTTGACGCGATCGGCCCGGATGCCATCAACTCGAAGGCGTTGTCAGTAGTCATCGGCACCGGGTGGGCCTTTCGACCTGCTGAGCGCCTCGGACTCCAGCTGTTCGGTGCCCAGCATGTCGGGGCGATCGGCGATCTGCAGACGGCGGACGACGATATTCCGGACGTAGTCGGCAACTTCTGGTCGTTCGGCATCGCCATTGTGATTCGGTAGCCAGCACACTTCGATCGCCGCTTGCGCGCCGGCACCGAAGTGCGGCGAGCCTCCAATCGAGCCGGGGGACAGGAAGGCTGAGTCATGGCACGAGCTGCTTTCGTGTTGGTTCATCCCGCGTGGCACGGCGCCTGGTGTTGGAAAAAAGTCGCGCCGCGGCTGCGCTCCGCCGGGCACGACGTCATCGTGCCGACCTTGACCGGCCTCGGCGATCGCCTCCACCTCGCGGCCGCGACCATCGATCTGAAGACCCACGTCACCGACGTGGTCAACGCCATAGAGTTCGAGGATCTGCATGACGTGGTCCTGGTCGGACACAGTTCTTCTGGAGCGGTGGTGACCGGTGTTGCCGATCGCGTGCCGGAACGGATCGCGAACGTGACGTATATCGATGCGTTCGTGCCGCAGCATGGCGAATGCGTCTTCACATTCGAGCGGATGGTGGAAACCGAAGGCGACGGGTGGCTCGTCCCGCGTTTCGCGCCGCCGCCGTGGGAGACGATCCTGCGCGAGATGTGGGGGGTGCAGGGCGACGACGATGTGCGTTGGATGCGGCGCTTCTTACGGCCAACGCCCGTCGGTCACTTCAGAGAAGCGGTAGTGCGCACGAACGCGGCCGCCGAGGCGCTGCCGCGCACGTTTGTCCGCTGTACGCGATTCTCAAACCCGCGATTCGACCGCCACGCCGAGATGGCGCGCACGGCCGAGCGCTGGCGATACCTGGCGCTGGAAGCACCTCACCTTCCGGCGGTCACCGCGCCCGACGAAGTCGCGCAGCTGCTGCTCTCAATCGCGAAGTAGAGGGAAGAAGCCGGTGCTCCGCTATTCGGCGCGCAGCGCGCCGGCGGGCTCGATGGCCAACGCCCGACGTATTGGCACCCACGCGGCGACGAGCGCGGCGGTCACCATGATTGCCCCGAGAATCGGAGTGAGCTGCTCACACCGGCGGCAACCACGCCGGGCATGCGCGCGACCGCCTGCTCGATCGTCGACGCCGTCGCTGTTTTGGAGACGAGTCGCGCTGTCAGGACCTCGTGCGCGGGCAAGTCAACCGTTGGGTTCATATACCCTGCGACACCGCGTGCCATCAGCAGTGCGCTGTTGAGCAGCGCAATGGAGAGCGCGACCTGCACGGTGACCAGTGCGCTCGCCAGACGGCCCAACCCCGAGGCCGCTCCGCGCGTCGTGGCAGCGAGCGCCTCGGCAGGATTGCGGCGAGTTGCGCGAAGCGCCGGCGCCACGCCGCCGACACACGCCGTCAGCACTGTCACACCCGCGACGAACAGCATCGTCCGCGGGCTTGCCGAGAAGTCCACCCAGAACGGCATATCGGTGAGCGTGTTGCGCGTCCACGTGAGCGCGGCCTGCGAAGCGGTGAGACCGATCGCGGCGGCTGCTACGCCGAGCATCGCCACTTCGGTGAATACCTGGCCGATCAATCGTGCGCGCGAAGCGCCGAGTGCGGTGCGCACCGCGAGCTCGCGGGCGCGGGCAACGGTTCGCGCGAATACGAGATTGCCGATGTTGGCGGCAATGACGAGGAGCACGAGCACCAGGCACGTCACGAGCACGAGGTTTGCCAGCTCGAGCCCCTGTGACAGCGCCTCGGTGAACTCCATCACCACGATGCGCAGCCGCGGAGCCGCCGAGCTCGCGCCTTCGATCTGTTGCGACAGGGCGTTGATCTGCGCGCCGGCTGCCTCCGGGGCGACGCCGGCTTTCAACACGCCGAAGACTCGCGCCGAGATCGGCGCGGCCGACAGGGCCGGATCGTCGAGCGGCAGCCAGATTTCGCCGGAGCCCGGGAACTCGAAGCCGTCGGGCATGACGCCGACGACAATGCGGCGCGCGCCGGAGATCGTCGCGAACGAACCAACCACGTGCGGATCGGACGAAAAGTGCCGGCGCCAAAGACTCTCGCGCAGGAGCGCGACCGGCGCGGCGCCCGGCTGGCTGTCGTAGCCCTCGATCGTGCGACCGGCGAGCGGCGCATGAGGAAACACTCGAAACGAATCACCAGTCATCGCCGCACCGCTGATCGGGACGATTTCGCCAGACGGCAGTTCCAGGTTGACGGCGGCGCTGCGAAACGCGCCCACATGCTCGAGGGCCGGCGCCTGTTCGCGGAAGAGTCGATAGCGTTGAGCATCCAGCTCGGCGCGGCGCGCCTTCGGCTCGCGGTAGACATCGAACAGCACGAAGCGCTCGCCGTTTGCGAAGGGCAGTTTGCCGAACAGCACGGCGTCGAGCAGCGTGAATCCGGTCGTTGCCATGCCGACGCCGACGGCCAGCGCGACGAGCGTGGTGAGTGTCACGATCGGCTGCTGTCGCAGGAGCCGGAAAGCGAGGCGCAGTTCGGGCATCTGTCGCTATTACGAACGCGGCCGGCTGCCGGTCACACCGCGCCGCTATGCCGCTACGGCAGCGGCGGATTCTTGACCCATCCGATTTGCTGATACATCGTCAGGAAATCGAAGCAGTTCCAGCTTCGACGAGCTTGCCGTCCTTCACGTCGCAGATCGTCACACCGTTGAACTCCACCGGGCGGCCGGTCGGCGCTGCGCCAAACGCGTCGCCGACGTGTCGGCCCCTTTGACGCGGCAATACGCCGCACAGGTGTCACCCTCGACAACGGTCTTTTCGACGACAACCTCGAGGTCGCCCAGCGCGTTGCGGAACATGTGAAAGAGGCTCTTGAACGGCTCGGTGCCGATCATCGGTGGTCCCCCGGGGGCCAGTGAGACCATGCACGACGAAGTTGGGTACAGTCAGGCGGTCGATCGCCTCCTCACGTCCTTCGTCCCACACTTCTTTGAACAACTGGCGCGCACCGCATCTGGGGTGCTGGACATGTCCGCTCCTTTGTGCAGGCACTCTAGCAGCGCGCTGCGCAATTGGGAACCCGCTCCGGCCTGGCTCCATTATTCCGGAGCACCTCCGGTAATCAGAGGCAACTCCGAGCGCCTGGTCCCAGCCGGAATCCGCGCTGACTCGCCCAATCTATCGCCATAACAACCGCTTAGGTGCGGTACACGGCCGCAAATCACGACCTGGCACAAGCGGTGCTCTTGGCTGTCACGGAAAGGATGCGTGTCATGCGACAGACAGGGACTCTCTTGATGGCGATCGCGGCATTGCTGGGCTCGATGGCCACCGGCGCTGCAGCGCAGGACAGACCGGCGAACTTCATTCTCGGTGCCGGCTACACGGCCCCGAACTCCGAAGTGCGTGATCATCTGGGCGATGGATACAACTTCAATATCGGGGTTCAGTTCAACGTCACGCCGGTGATCGGCATTGAGGGGCTTTACTCGTTCAATGGCCTGGGGGACAAACAGATCAGCATTCCGGTGAGTGGGACGCCAGGCGGCACGCCCGTGCCCACCGACTTCTTCGCCGACATGAACATGCAATACGGAACGGCGAACATTGTGATCCAGAGGCCCGACGGCGGCGTCAGACCGTACGGCGTCGCCGGTATGGGCATCTACTATCGCCCGGTCAAGGTGACGACACCCGGCGTCGGCTACGTGCCCGGCTACTGCGACCCATGGTGGTACGTGTGTTATCCCGGAGGATTCGTGCCCGTGGAGAACATCGTCGGCGAGCGCAGCTCCACCGACTTCGGGATGGACTTCGGCGGCGGCGTGAAGTTCGGGTGGGCGTTCGCCGAGGCTCGCTATCACTACATTTGGGGCCCGGAAGTCGAAGTTCAGGGGACACTCCCGGCCGGGACGGATACGAAGGGCAACGGCCAGTTCTTCATGCTGACCTTCGGCATCCGCTATTGATCTGTCGAGCACAAGGATCGCGCAGCCGCGGTGTTCCTGCCGCGGCTGTGACTGATCTGCAGGTGCATCGCGTGACGACGTCAGCACGCACTCAGCGCTATTCGGCGGACGAGGCGCTCGCGCGTCTCGTCGCCGGGAACGAGCGCTTCATGCGCGGTGAAGCGCGTTTCCCGACTGTACAGAAGGAGATACTCGCCGAGCTCGCCCGCGGCCAGCAACCATACGCGACGGTTCTCGGCTGCAGCGACTCGCGTGTGCCGCCAGAGCTCGTCTTCGACGCGGGATTCGGTGAGTTGTTCATCATCCGAGTCGCGGGCAACGTGATTTCTGCGGAAATCATGGGCACGCTGCAGTACGCTGGAGTGCATCTGCTGTACGCCACTCTTCGTCATCCTCGGCCACGAAGGCTGCGGCGCGGTCGAAGCCGCGCTTGCCGCAATACACGAGGGCGCGATCCACCACGAACGCATCGAGCTGCTGCTCAAGGGCATCGAGCCCGCGCTACTCGACATCGACAGCAGCCTGCCGCCGAAGACGCAGCTCGCGGCGGCGGTAGAGGCGAACGTCCGTTGGTCGATGCGCCAATTGCTCGATACGCCTGAAGCACAGGCCCGCAGGGCAGAGGGTCTGGTGAGGCTCGTCGGCGCTGTTTACGAATTGGAGACTGGGCGCGTCCGCTTCCTGCCCGACACCTAGCGGCCGAGGCAGAAGCACAAGCGCAACATGAAGGCGATTACCCTCGAACCGATGAAACCGGGGACGGCCCGCCTCGAGGACGTTCCCGAGCCCGACCACCGGGACGGTTCCGTCCTCGTCGAAGCGATTGCGGGCGGGGTTTGTGGAACCGACGCCGAGATTGTGGAGGGCAAGTACGGGTGGGCTCCTCCAGGCAAGGCTCGTCTCGTGCTGGGTCACGAATCGCTCGGCGTGGTGATCGAACCAGGACCGAGCGGCACGTTCAGGCCGGGCGACCTCGTGGTGGGCATCGTACGCCGTCCCGATCCTGTACCTTGCCCCAATTGCGCCGTAGGCGAATGGGATATGTGCCGCAACGGCCGCTACTCCGAGCGCGGCATCAAGCAGATCGACGGGTTCATGTCCGAACGCTGGCGAATCGAACCCGAGTACGCGATGAAAGTCGATCGTTCGCTTGGACTCCTTGGCGTCTTACTCGAACCCACGACCGTGGTCGCGAAGGCATGGGAGCAAATCGCCACCATTGGGCATCGCGCGTACTGGGAGCCGCGAACCGCGCTGATCACTGGCGCCGGTCCGATTGGCCTGCTCGCCGCCCTCGTCGGAAGGCAACGAGGGCTGGAGGTTCACGTCCTGGACCAGGTACAGTCAGGGCCGAAGCCCGAACTCGTGCGCGCCATCGGCGCGACCTATCACTGCAGCAGCGTGTTGGACGTGGGGTTCGAACCGGACGTCGTCGTCGAATGTACTGGTGTGGGTCACTTGATCTCAGATGTGATGCAAATCGTCGGGGCGGGTGGAGTCGTGTGCCTCACCGGCGTCGGGCGCGGTGGTCGATTCGGAGCACTCCCGCCAGCCGAGGTCGGGGCCGCGATGGTACTGAAAAACGCCGTCGTGTTCGGCAGCGTCAATGCCAACCGGCGGCACTGGTACAAAGCTGGCGAGCACCTCGGGCGTGCGGACCGTTCCTGGTTGGCACGACTGATCTCGCGGCGCGAGACACCACAGAACTTCATGCGCGCGCTCAATCGTGAGGCGGACGACGTCAAGGTCGTCGTGCAGTTCACCGACATCTGATCACGTCCGGCTAGTGCTCAATGCACCTTCAGCCCGGGCCTGCCATGCCGTCACGACCACATGAATCGACTGTCCGGTGTCGAGGCGGCCATAGTCGCGTTCGAACCCGACCCGACCGAGCGCCTCACGCACCGCGCCGTTCGGATCGGCGAGCCGTAACTCGATACCACGAACGCGGAGCGTCTTGTACAGATCGGCAAGGAGCTCGGCGCCCGCCATATCGACGCGCGGAACCGAACCGAGGAAGAAGACGACGAGCCGCACATCGTCCTGGCGGCTTCGCAGGAGCTCGAACAGCCGCTGCCGCACATACTCTACATTGAAGTAGACAAGCGACGATTCGCAACGGACGACGAGCACACCTGCCATTGCCTCGGTCTCGGGGTGTCGATCGTGATCGGCGTAGTGGGCGGTGCCAGGAATGCGCCGCAGCTCAATCACGCGCGGACGCGCCCCCTGTCGAAGCACCATCACGATCGATATCGCTGCGCCGAGCAGGACGCCGTTGACCGGCCCCGAGCCGAGCACGCCGAGCAGCGCCACCACGGCGACGGCAAACTCCGCGCGGCTGAACTGCCAGATGTGCTTCAGCGCGTGGATGTCGACGAGGCCCATCACCGCGGCGAGAACGATCGCGGCAAGCACGGGTTGCGGCAGGTTTCGCAGCAGCCCTGACGCAAAGACGACGACGACGAGCGTAAAGATCGCGGCCACCAGGCCAGACAGCGGCGTGCGTGCCCGCGCGCTCTCGTTGACCAGCGACTGTGACATCCCGCCGCTCACCGGGAATCCGCGGCCGAGGCCAGCGGCCAGGTTCGCCGCACTCAGGGCGAGAAACTCCTGATTGGCATCGAAGCGGTAGCCGTGCTTCTGGGCGAACATCCGGCCAATCGCGGAGGTCTCGACTGCAGCGAGCACGAAGCACGCGAGCGCAGGCGGCAGAAGCACGTTCAGATCGTGCCGGCTGACGGCTGGCAGGCCTAGACTCGGCAAGCCTTGCGGCACATCGCCGAGCAGAGCCACTCCTTGCGACTGTAGATCCAGGAGACTCGCCGAAACGATTCCTCCCACCACGACGAGGAACGCCACCGGCCGGTTCTTGAGCCAGAGCTTGCCGGCAATCAAAGCGAGCAGGGCCACCGAGCCGACGAGCAGCGATATCTCGTTGGTCTCACCGAGATGCCGGAAGAAATGCGCCGCACCCTCCCAGAAGTCTCCATGCGTGCCTTTGAAGCCGAATAGCTTGGGAAGCTGCGTGGTCGAGAGGTACAGCGCCAGTCCCGCCTTGAACCCCACGAGGACCGTCTCGGAGAAAAAGCCGACGACGTTGCCGGCGCGAACCGCCCAGGCGGCAAACGCGATCGCAGACACCATGAGCGCTGCGCATGCGGCCAACGCCGCATGGCGCACCGGATCGCCGCCGCTCAAGTCGCCCACCGACGCGCCAATCAGCAGCGACAGCGCCGATGTGACAGTGATGACTGTGTGCTTCGAGCTGCAGAACAGCCAGAAGATCAGCCCTGAGAACAGACACGCGTAGAGTCCTGCTTCCGGCGCAAGACCCGCCAGCGACGCGTCGCCGATTCCGGCCGGCAGCAGATATGCGGCGAGCGTGAGGCCGGCCACGAGATCCGGCCGTAGCCATTCCGCGCGATACGTGGACAGCCACTCGCCAGCGGCGAGGATACGCCGCGCGGGCCGCGCTGTCGCGCCGGTCATGGCCGTCGCGAGACTGTGTCGCCGACGCTTTCGACGCGGAACGCCGGCGCCCGATATCCCGCTTGCCGCAAACGCTCTGGAATCGCCACGCTGTTGCCGTCGCGCAGCGAGGTGTAGTGCGGTGACATGATTTCCACGCCGGCGGCGTAGAACTCGTCCTGGATCCTGGCGTGCAACGCGGCGTAGATGTCCACCATGTCGTGCGGCGTGTCGGTGTAGGCGTTGATTTCGTAGGTCACGTAGAAATCGTTCAACGCGGTCTGCCAGACGAAGGGGCGCGGCTCGTGGAGCAGGCCGGGTGTGGCCAGCGCCGCGCCGATGAGCAGGTCGTGCACCTGACGCCACGGCGCGTCGTAGCCGATGGTCACGCTGGTGTGTAGGATGAGAGCCGAGGTGTTGCGCCGGCGCGAGTAATTCGTCATCGAGCTGCTCAAGACAATGCTATTGGGGATAGTGATGTGCTCGTTCTTGATGGTCTTGATCCGCGTCGCGAGCAGCGAGGTCTCGTCGATGTCGCCGAACGCGTCGCCCAGCTTGACCCGATCGCCCAGCCGGAACGCGTTGGTATAGGTGAGCACGATGCCGGCAATCATGTTCGAGATCGCCGAGCTCGACGAGAGCGAGACCAGGACGCCGACGAACACCGACACGCCGGCGAACGCGGCGGAGTCCGACGCCGGGAGGTAGGGAAATGCGACGACGAGCCCAAAGGCAATCAGCAGCACCCGCACAATCTTGAAGCTTGGGTCGGCCCATTCGGCGGGGAAGTTCGGAAACACGATGCGTCCATGCTCGATTTGGTGGAAAAGGAGCTTCACGAGCCGAATCGCCGTGTGGATGATGGCGGCGATGACGATTACGAACAGGAGGTTCGGCAGATAGCCGACCAGCGCCGCCGCCGCCGCTTCGATCGGCGTAATCAGGTAGTTGAGCAGCTTCATCGATACGGCGCGCGTCCACGGAAACAGGCCGAGGACAAATGTCAGGTAAAGGTCGATGGCCAGGATCACGAACACGAGACGGAGCGCCCTGACAATACTGTCGAGGACACGGCCGACTTCACGCGAGACGATCTCCGCCTGCTGCATCCGCAAAAGGCGGCTGGCGTCCCAGCGCGCGATGGCCGCGCGGATCCAGCGAGTGAACCGCCCCGATACCCACAAGAGCGCGATCAGGACGATCGTTGCGAACAGGCCGGAGATGCCCGACCGGATCAGGGCTCCTGGGGCATAGCGAAGCCGCTCCGCGCGGATGGCCGCCTCCAGAGCGCGTGCGTGCTCCGCGGCAACGGCTGCCCGCGCCACCCCCAGGTTCCTGGCGTCCTGTTGCGTCACGACCATCAGGAGCCGCGGGCCGACGCGCAGCTCCGACGAGCCCTCCGTCTCGGTCACGGTCACGGTGGGATCGCTGATGCTGCGGTCGCGCGCGATCTCAGTCGCGCGCTGGCTGATTCGATCGGCGCGGAACTGCGGCGTATACGGCCCAACGCCGGTCGTTATCCACACGATCGGTTCGCCTCCGATCATCACGGGCGCGCCGGGCTCGGGCTCCGCCTCGAAATCTGGCGCGGCGCCCGCCTCCTGCGCCGGCGTCGTCCTCCCGGTTCCTGGCTGACGCGCGAGGGCCTCCTGCGCAGGCACGAGCCACGCCGCCAGCAGCACTGCGGCCACGATGCGGCGAGGGTGTGCGAGTGACGCTCTCACATCCGGCGCCGCCTCCGCACCTGGAGTTGAGCCAGCGATCGCGCGAGCGAGGCATTGACCGAGGCGACCTCCTCGTCGGAGATCTTCTCCAGGAGGCGGGCGGCGGCGCGCGCGCGCGCTTCTTCGACCCTCGCCTCGTCGATTCTGTCAGCCGGAATCGCCATGTCGGTCACGATCGCCACGTGGTCCTGCGTGATCTCCACCACCCCTTCGCCCACGGCGAGGAATCGATCCTGCCCGTCCCGATTCACGATCACTTCACCGGGCACGATCTGAGTGATCACCCGGACGTGATGGGGATAGACGCCGATCTCGCCCTCGAGCACCGGCAGCGTGACCATGTGCACGTCCTCGGAGAAGACGATCGCCTGTGGCGTGATGATTTCCAGTCGGAGCGTGTCCGCCATTGAACCCCTCAGCTCACTTCCTCACCCTTGCTGGATTTCCTCGATGCCGCCCTTCATGTAGAAGTTGCTCTCGGGCACGCTGTCGTGCTTGCCGTCCAGGATTTCCTTGAAGCCGCGCACCGTGTCGCCGACCGCCACCTGCCGGCCTTCGCGCCCCGTGAACACTTGTGCCGAACTGAACGGCTGGCTGAGGAAGCGCTGGATCTTGCGCGCGCGGAACACCGTGACCTTGTCCTCCGGCGCCAGTTCGTCCATGCCGAGAATGGCGATGATGTCCTGCAAATCCTTGAAGCGCTGCAGCACCTTCTGCACGCGCCGGGCGACGTCGTAATGCTCCTCGCCGACGATTTCGGGCGCCAGCGCGCGCGAAGTCGAGGACAGCGGATCGACCGCGGGATAGATGCCGAGCTCGGCGATCGAGCGCTCGAGCACGATCGTCGCATCGAGATGCGCAAAGGTCGTGGCCGGCGCCGGATCGGTCAGGTCGTCGGCGGGCACGTACACCGCCTGGAACGACGTGATCGATCCCTTCTTGGTGGACGTGATGCGCTCCTGTAACACGCCCATCTCGGCGGCCAGCGTCGGTTGATAGCCGACCGCGCTCGCCGTTCGGCCGAGCAGCGCCGAGACCTCCGAGCCGGCTTGCGAGAAGCGGAAGATGTTGTCGATGAAGAGCAGCACGTCCTGATTGCGCTCGTCGCGGAAATACTCGGTGATGGCGAGACCGCTCAGCGCCACGCGAAGGCGCGCGCCAGGCGGCTCGTTCATCTGGCCGTAGACCAGGGCGATCTTCGAGGCGCCGAGATCGTCCTGGATGATGACGCCCGCCTGCGACATCTCGTGATACAGATCGTTGCCTTCGCGCGTGCGTTCGCCGACACCGGCGAAGACGGAGACGCCGCCATGGAGCTTGGCGATGTTGTTGATCAACTCCATGATGACGACGGTCTTGCCGACGCCGGCGCCGCCGAACGCGCCGACCTTGCCGCCCTTCAGGAAGGGGCAGATCAGGTCGATCACTTTGATGCCGGTCGAGAGCACTTGCGGCGATGTGGACTGGTCGACGAGCGGCGGCGGCGGGCGGTGAATGGGATAGTGTTTGTCGGCCTTGACCGGCCCGCGCTCATCAATCGTGTTGCCGGTGACGTCGAAGACCCGGCCCATCACGCCGTCGCCGACGGGCATCGCGATCGGCCCGCCGCTGTCGGTGACCGGGACCCCGCGCTTGATCCCTTCGGTGCCAGCCATCGAGATTGTTCGCACCCATCGGTCGCCGAGATGCTGCTGCACCTCCAGCGTCAGCTTGACCGGCTGGCGATCGATCGTGTAGTCCACCGTGAGCGCGTTGTAGATCGGCGGCAGTTCGCCTGGAAACTCGACGTCCACCACTGCGCCGACGACTTGAACGACTTTGCCGATGTTCATATAACTCGCACCTGGTTGCTCGTCCGGGTATCGCCGTCACTCCGCCTGGCCGCCGGCAATCTCCAGCAATTCCTTGGTAATGTTTCCCTGACGCAGCTTGTTGTATTCGAGCGTCAAGTCCTTGATGAGGGTTTCCGCACTGTCGGTGGCGTTCTTCATCGACACCATGCGCGCGCTCTGCTCGCTGGCTTTGGCATTGAACAGCATGTAGTACATGAAGATGTTGAGATAGTGCCCGAGCAGATAATTCAGTACCGCGTCAGTGCTGGGCTCGAACAGCACTTCAGACGTATCCGCGGCCAGCGCTTCTTCGGCTTCCGCGCCCGGCACCTTCAGCCCGCGAATCTCTCCGACCGGCAGATACTCGAGGGAGACGGCCTCTTGCGTCAGCGTGTTGATGAAGCGCGTCGTTATGACCCGCACCTCGTCCACTTCCTTCCTGAGGAAGAGATCGCGGGCACAGGCGGCAATCGCTCTGGCCTCCGGGAATGTCGGCGCATCGCGATAAGGGAAGTCGGCGGCGAGCTGGCGTCCGCTGCGAGCGATGAACTGCGCGGCCTTGCGTCCGGCGGTGATGAAGACAGTGGTCTGCGGGTCGAACTGCGCCGCAAGACGGAAGACGTTGGTGTTGAGCGCCCCGCACAACCCTTTGTCGGCCGCGATCAGGACCACCGCCCTGCGGCGGACGGGCCGGACCTCCAGCAGCGGATGCCGGAACAGCACCGCCCGGTGCGTCGCCGCACGCTGCATGCGATAGAACCGCCGCGCAAACGGCGTAGCGTCGATCGCGGCCTGCTGGGCCTTGCGCATCTTCGACGCCGCGACCATCTGCATGGCTTTGGTGATCTGCGCGGTGCCGCTGATCGACTTGATGCGCCGGCGGAGGTCGCGAGGACTGTTCATGGCTGCACTGGGAATCGGCGCTCGGGCTCAAGCCCTGGCTAATTTCTCCACGTCTGCTTGAATTGCTCGGCCGCGGCCTTCAGTTCCGCGATCAGTTCGGGACTGAGCGCCTTCTGCTGGACGACGTTCTGAAGCACGCCGGCCCGGCGTGTCGTCAGGAAATCGGTCCAACTCGCCTGGAACTCCTTGACCCTCTCCACCGGCACATCGTCCATGTAGCCGTTCTGGACCGCCCAGATCACCGCCACCTGGATCTCCACCGCAATCGGCTGGTACTGCGGCTGCTTGAAGAGCTCGACGATGCGCTTGCCGCGATCGATCTTGGCCTGCGTCGCGGCATCGAGCTCGGAGCCGAATTGCGCGAACGCGGCCAGCTCGCGGAACTGCGCGAGGTCGCCCTTCAGTTGTCCGGCGACCTGCTTCATCGCCTTGAGTTGCGCCGCCGAACCGACACGAGACACCGAGATCCCGACCGAGATCGCCGGCCGGATGCCCTGATGGAAGAGATCCGTTTCCAGGAAGATCTGGCCATCGGTGATCGAGATGACGTTGGTCGGAATATAGGCGGAGACGTCGCCGGCCTGCGTCTCGATGATCGGCAGCGCGGTGAGCGAACCGTCACCGTATTTCTCGCCGACGCGCGCGGCCCGCTCCAGCAGACGGCTGTGGAGATAGAACACATCACCCGGATACGCTTCGCGACCGGACGGTCGCTTCAACACCAGGGAGACCTGGCGATACGCGACGGCGTGCTTGGAGAGATCGTCGTAGACAATGAGCGCGTCCATGCCGTGATCCATGAACCACTCGCCGATGGCGGCACCGGCAAACGGCGCGAGGTACTGGCTGGCCGCGGAATCCGCCGCCGGCGACGCGACGATGATGCTGTACGGCAGCGCGCCGGCCTCGTCCAGCGTCGTGATGATCCGCGCGATCGTGGACTGCTTCTGGCCGATCGCCACGTAGATGCTGTAGAGCGGTCGATAGCTCGTATCGCCGGCGGCTGCGGCCGCCTTGTTGAGACGAGCCTGGCTGATGATCGTGTCGAGACAGATGGCGGTCTTGCCGGTCGAGCGGTCGCCGATGATCAACTCGCGCTGGCCGCGGCCAATCGGGATCATCGCGTCGATCGGCATGATTCCGGTCTGCACTGGTTGTCCGATCGGACGGCGTCTGATGATTCCCGGCGCGAGCTTCTCGACCGGGTAGGCCGTGTCGCTCGGGATCGGCCCCTTGCCGTCCAGCGGCTCGCCGATCGTGTTCACGACACGGCCCAGCAGACCCTTGCCGACCGGGACCTGCAGCAGGCGGCCCGTCGCGCGCACCTCGTCGCGCTCGCGCAACTTCGTATAGTCGCCGAGCACGATCGCGGCGACCTCGGTTTCCTCGAGATTCAGCGCCAGGCCGGTGACCCCCTGACCGAAATCGAGCATCTCGTTGAGCATGACGTCGTCGAGCCCCTCGATCCTAGCGACCCCGTCGCCGATCTCGCGGATGACGCCGACATTCTGTTTGGCGGCCGCGGCCTTGACTCCCGCGATCTGCGCCTCGATTTCCTGCAACAGGTCAGCCATAGGTCATCTCACCAGTGATAGCGTCACAAACTTGCTTCCAGCGCGGCGAGCCTGGCGCGCACGCTGCCGTCGTAGACATCGCTGCCGACCTTGATCCGCATGCCGCCGATGAGGGCGGGATTCTGTTCGAACGAGGCTTCCAGCCCGGGCCCGTAGACGCGCCGCAGATCGGCCCGAAGCTCCTCGCGCGCGCCGTCTTCGAGTGGCGTGGCACTCTCGACGAGGGCCGTGTAGCGCCCGCGATCGAGGCGCACCAGCCGGCGGAATTCCGACAACACGGGAAGCGAGCCGCGGTGCCCCGAGCTGGCGATTCGCTGTGCGACCACCCGCACGCGGTTCTCGTCGAGCACACCGCCGGCTAGACACAGGCGGAACAACTGCCGCGCCGTACGCCTGACCTTGCGCTTTGCCTTCATCGCCTGCCCTTTCGTCGCGCATGGCGCTCAGCGCCTCACTCGCCCCTACAAGGCGAGCTGCTTGGCTGTCTCCTCGGCCAACCGCCGATGATCGTCGGCGGTCAGGACCTTTCCGGTTACCGACGCCGTGGTTTGCACCACCAGTCGGCCGACTTCGCGTTTGAGGTCGGCCAGCATCTGCGCGTGTTCCCGTCCGGCAGCTTCGTGCGCGCGGACGACAATCTGCTCGGCCGCGGCGACCGCCTTCCGTGTCTCCTCCGCCTCGACGCGGGCCGCGGCGGCGCGTGCCTCCTCGATGAGTTGTTTCCCTTCGGCGCCTGCGTTGGTGAGGATCTCTACGCGCTCCGCCGCGATTCGCGCGAGCTCCGCCTTGATCTTTTCCGCGTTGGCGAGGCCGGCCGCGATCTGCTGCCGTCGCGCCTCGAGCATTTTGAGGATCGGCTTATAGGCGAGCACGTACAGGACCGCGCACACGATCCCGAAACTGACGCTTTGTGCCGCGAGGTGCGTCCAGTCGACGCCGAAGGTGCGGGCAACCGTTTCGAGCTGTCCCCCGCCTTGGGCCGCGGTCTGCAGCGCTAGAACATTCATGATCGCGCACTCGTTTCGTCTTGAGGTGCCGCCGTCACACGCGACGGCCCGCGCTTGGTTGGCCTACCCGACGAGGAACAACGCGTAGAATACGATCGCTTCCGCGAAGGCGATCGACAGGATCGACTGGACCATGATCTTGGTGGAGGCTCCAGGATTCCGCCCCACCGCGCTCGATGCGCCGGCGCCAATCAAGCCAACGCCGATCGCCGCCCCCAGCGCGGCCAGGCCGACGTGAATACTTCCGATCATCGTTGTGTCCTTTCTTGTGTCGCCGGCCAATTCACGCTTCAGCGTGCGCGGCGGCGGGTCCAGCTTCCTCGTGATGGCAAATCAGCAGAGTGAAGACGGCGGTCAACAGCATGAAGACCATCGCCTGCACCAGTCCCACCAGCAGTTCCATGAAATAGAACGGGATCGGCAGCAACCACCCGAGGCCGGGAACCAGCGTGGCCATGGCCTCCAGCATGTTCTCGCCCGCGAACACGTTGCCGTAGAGCCGGAAGCTCAATGAGACCGGACGGAAGAGGATTGAGATGATCTCCAGACAACCAGCGGCGAAAAAGACGACGATCATCAGCACCTTCAGCAGGCCCGTCGTGTCTCCCTTGGGCGCAAACAGTTCCTTGGCGACGCCTCCGACGCCGACTTCCTGAATGGCCCACACGATCCAGCACGCGAAGAAAACGAGCGCCATGGCTAGCGTCAGGTTGAGATCGGCGTTGGCGCCGCGAAAGAGCGGCTCCTCGACGACGAACCCATGCTCGGTCTGGTGGCCCCATCCGATGGTGCCAACGCCGGGAATGAGCCCGAACCAGTTCGCCGCCAGAATGAAGATGAAGAGCGTCGCGAAGAACCAGAACGTCTTCTCGACGAGATGCCGCCCGATGATGCTCTCCAGCAGCGTGTACAGGCCTTCCACCAGCCATTCGAGAAGGTTCTGCGCGCCGGCGGGGACCTGAGTCATTCGTCGCGTGGACAACTGCGCGAAGACGATGAGAGCCAGCGCGACGATCCACGTCACGATCATCGAGTTCGTGATCGGGAAGCCGAAGGGCCGGGCAATCTCCACGGCCTTTTGCGACAGGCCGTGTTCCACCGGCTCGAAGAAGCTGAGCGCGATCACGGCAAACACGTCCACCCCCGACACACCGTCCTGCGCAGCACGGTGCGTGCCACCACGTCGACGGGTCCTCGCCGGCATCTCCAAACCCCGCATCCGCCGCGCGCTCGCCAGGCCCGGTCACTGCACACGCCTGCCCCCGAGACCAAACAACCCTCCGTTATACCGGACGTTCTCCGCGATATCGGAGATGGAAGGCCACGCCGTACACCGCGGAGCGCGGCTCAAACAGCGGGGCCGCTTGACTCTTCGCCGTTTTACGCCCGGCCGCCGCCCCGGCACGTCGGCTGCACTGCGCCACGATGCGCCGTTGGGCGCTAGAGGTCACCCATGAATCTTCGACAGAGGGCAATCAGCGGCGTCCTTTCGCTCACGCTGTCGGCAGCGGTCGGCTCGGCCGCGCCTGCGCAGCAGGGCGAGGAGACGTTTACGGCAACGGCGACAGTCAAGACGGCCGGCGCGGCCACGGCAACGGCACCAGTCACCATCGTCGTCAGCCGCAAGATGCCGCAGGGCGAGGCAGACAAACTACTAGCGGCGTTCACGAGCGGCGGCGTCGCCGGACTGAGAAAGGCGCTCGTCGGAGTACCCCCGACCGGTTCCGTTCAGCTCGGGGCCGGAACGGCCACGCCGACGCGGCTGACACTCGAGCGGCCGACCGACAAAGGCCGACTCCTGACGATCGTCGCCGACCAGCCGATTCTCATGCTCGGCGCCGGGCTGCCGGGCGCCAAGGCCAAGGAGGGCTACGACCTGGCGGTCATCGACCTCGAAGTGGATGCCAAGGGCAGCGGGGCGGGCACGCTCGCTCCCGCCGCCAGGGTTGCGGTGAAGCAGGGCGCGTTCGTCGTACAGGACTACGCATCGGAGATGGTCCGCCTGACCGACGTGAAGAAAGTGAAGTAGATAACAGGGCTACCGTGTCTGGGTCCACCGTCGACAACTCGGGCTTCATCCAGCCGGCGCTGGAGGCATCGCCGGCAGGGATTGCGATCACCGATCGCGCCGGGACGATCGTCATGGTCAACCGCGAGCTCGAACGGCAGTTCGGCTACGCCCGCGAGGAGCTGGTCGGCGCCCGCATCGACCGGCTCGTGCCGGAGGCGCTGCCGTTGATGCATTCGGCTCACTGGGAGAACGTGGCGCGTGCGCCGACCGCGTCTGCGGCGGGCGCGCGCGCCCAACTGGTCGGCGAGCGGAAGGACGGGTCGCCAATCCGCGTCGAGATCCTGTTGAACCCGATGCGGATGGGGGAGGGTGTGTTCGTGCTTGCATCGATCATCGACGTGCAGGAACGCCGCCGGCTGGCCGACGTCCAGCGCGCGGCGCTCGAGGGGCAGTTGGCGCTTGCGCGGATCGTCGCGGAGCTGTCGTTTCAATTGATCAATATCCCTCGCGACCGGGCGGCCGACGCGATCCGCACCGGTCTCGGGCGTTTGTGCGGACAGTTCGGTGCCGACCAAAGCGCCTTCTTCAGGATCGGCACGGATGGTGTCCCGTTCGATGTCGTCAGTTGGACGGCACCCGGAGTCGCCGCCGTGGACTGGGCGGCTCTCGTGCCGCGGCTCCCGTGCACGATCGCGCGAGTGCTTGCCGGCGAAGTCGTGGCATTCGCAACGCCTGGCGACATTCCGCATCAGGCAGACCGGCTCGCATTCGAGGGGTCTGGCACCAGGTCGGGCGCGATCGTGCCGGTCACTCTCAATCGCGCGGCCGCCGGTGCCCTGGCGTTCACCACAGTGGCGGCCGAGCGAACCTGGCCGCCTTCACTCACGGGCCAGCTTCAGACGGTGGCCGGCATCTTCGACCAGTACGTGGCGAGACAGCAGCGAGAAGACGCCTTTCACCTCGCATCACGCGAAATGCAACAGTTGAAGGACCAGTTGCAGGCCGAGAACGTGCACCTGCGGCGTGAGGACCAGGAGCGGCGGCTCGCACCGTCCTGGATCATCGCCCAGAGTCCGTCCGTACAGCAGGTGCTGGCGCAGATCCAACAGGTGGCGCCGACCGACTCCACGGTGCTGCTGCTCGGAGAAACCGGCACCGGCAAGGAGCTGTTCGCAACGCACATCCACCGGCTCGGCGCGCGCAGCGCGCGACCGATGGTGTGGGTGAACTGCGCCGCGATTCCGGCAACGCTCATCGAGAGCGAGCTGTTCGGCCGCGAGAAAGGGGCGTTCACAGGAGCGCTGGCGCGCCAGGTGGGCCGCTTCGAACTGGCCGATCACTCGACGATTTTTCTCGACGAAGTCGGAGATCTGCCGCAGGAGGTGCAGGCCAAGCTGCTGCGCGTGCTCGAGGAGCGCAGGCTCGAGCGGCTGGGCAGCCCTCGCCCGATTCCGGTGGATGTGCGGATCATCGCCGCCACGCATCGCAATCTGGAGCGAATGATCTCCGAAGGGCTGTTTCGCAAGGATCTCTATTACCGGTTGAATGTGTTCCCGATTCACGTGCCGCCCTTGCGCGAGCGCGCCGAGGACATCACGCCGCTGATCTGGCGGTTCGTCGAGGAGTTTTCCCACGCGTTCGGCAAACGGATCGATTCGATTGACCGGGACAACCTGGAGATGCTGCGGCAATATTCGTGGCCCGGCAACATCCGTGAGCTTCGCAACGTCGTCGAGCGCGCGATGATCGGCGCCACGAGCCGGCGATTGACCATCCCGCTGCCGCAATCATCGGCCTCGTCCACGAGACGCAGCCCGAAGCTGCTCGACTTCGAGAGGGAACACATTCGCAGCGTGCTGGAGAGCACGGGGTGGCGCATTCGCGGGCCGGCGGGAGCGGCCGATCGGCTCGGCCTGAAGCCGACCACGCTGGAGACGCGCATGGCGAAACTCGGCCTCCGACGTCCCGGTCATTTTTGATGCGCGATTCCGAAAGTAGCGGGATCGATGTTCCAGCGCCGCCGACCGGCACCGCCTCCGGCATGCCGTGTATCCTCTGCGATTTCGGACGAACGCGCGCCGCCCGCTGACGCCGCACGATGGTCGGGAAGCGGCCAAGATGTTCATCCTGCAGCGGTAACAGTCCAGACACGTTGTTGAGGACGATTGGAACGGCGGGTGCTACAACCCGTGGTCATGGTTCGGCTCACCGTCGCGCTCAGTGCCAAGTCGGCGCGATCCGCTCAGGACCTGCTCGATGCGCTTCGCTTTCTGGTGATCGGCACGCGGCTGGAATCGGGGTGTCTGGGCTCCACCGCGTGGGCCGACCCGGATTGGACCGTGAACTACGTCGAGGAGTGGGCCACCGAGGCCGACGTGCGGCAGCGAGTCCGCTCGGACCGCTTTACGTCGCTGCTGGCGGTCGTCGAGTCTGCCTACGAACCTCAGGTTCAGTTCGACTTCGTGACGATGACCCGCGGGCTCGACTTCGTGGCCGAAGTACGAAGCGAGACCCGCGAATGACCGGGATGGGCGAGCCATGAAACGGGCCAAGTACGAAAAGAGCATGGGTAAGCTGCAGGTTGAACTGTGTCATCTGCAACGATGGGTCAAGGAAAAGGGTCTGCGCGTTATCGTCCTGCTCGAAGGACGCGACGGCGCCGGCAAGGGCGGCACGATTCGCGCCATGACCGAACGAGTGAGCCCGCGCGTGTTCCGGGTCGTTGCCTTGCCGGCGCCCTCCGATCGTGAGAAGTCCCAGATGTACCTGCAGCGCTATGTGCGGCACTTCCCGGCCGCGGGCGAAATCGTCATCTTCGATCGCAGCTGGTACAACCGGGCCGGTGTGGAGTATGTGATGGGCTTCTGCACGCCGGAACAGCATCAACGGTTCCTGAACCTGTGCCCGCAGATCGAAAAGTACATCGTCGAGGGCGGCACCATCCTCATCAAGCTCTGGCTGGAGGTGAGCAACGAGGAGCAGAAACGACGTTTCGAAGCGCGGGTTACCGATCCACTCAGGCAGTGGAAACTCAGCCCGATGGACCTCCCCTCGCTCGAGCGCTGGTACGACTATTCGCGCGCGCGCGACCTCATGTTGAAGAAGACCGACACCCGCATCGCGCCGTGGTACATCGTCCGCTCGGATGACAAGAAGGCCGCGCGCCTCAACACGATCGCGCACCTGCTGTCGCGTATTCCCTACAAGCAGCTTCCGCAAAAGAAAGTCAAGCTCCCGGCCCGATCGATGAAACAGGCGTACAACGACACCGCGTCGATCGCACACCGACGGTTCGTACGAGAGCGTTACTGAGGGTCGGAGCCGAGCGATGCTATGATTTCGCCGGGCGGCTGAGCCCGAGCTTGGGCAAACGCGTTTCGAGCGTGGTGGGCTTGAGGCCGAGGCGCTCTGCGGCGCCTCCAGCGCCACGAATGCGCCAGCGAGTGCTCTCGAGCACATTTCGAATGTGCTCTGTCTCGACGTCGATCAACCGCTCGCCGCGCTTACCGGCGACAGCCGCCGCCGCGGTCGGCAGCGGGATCGTCAACCGCCGTCCGCCCGCCTGGATCATTGCCCGCTCCACGACGTTGCGCAGCTCGCGGATGTTGCCGGGCCACGAGTAGGCCTGGAGCGCGGCCATGTTCTCGCGCGGAATCGCCTCGATCGGCTTGCCGAACGCTTTGGAGAACTCCTCGACGAACCGCCAGACGAGGAGCGGAATGTCTTCGACACGTTCCCTCAGCGCCGGCACATGAATGGGGAAGACATTGAGGCGGTAGAACAGGTCTTCGCGAAACGTCCCCTCGGCGACGCGCTGCTCGAGATTCCGGTGTGTAGCGGCGACGATTCGCGTGTCGACGCGAATCGGCTTCGGATTCCCGAGCCGCTCGATCTGCCGCTCCTCCAGCACCCGTAGCAATTTGACCTGTACGTCGGTCGGCAGATCGCCGATTTCGTCGAGGAAAATCGTCGAGTGGTCCGCCAGCTCGAAGCGGCCCGCCTGTCGCGCCAGGGCGCCGGTAAACGCGCCCTTCTCGCGGCCGAACAACTCGCTTTCGAGCAGCGTCGCGGGGATCGCCGCACAGTTCACCCGCACCATCGCCCGCGCGCGCCGGCTGCTCAGCTCGTGAATCTCCGTCGCGAAGAGCTCCTTGCCCGTGCCAGTTTCCCCGAGCAGCAACACCGTCGACCCCGTGAGGGCGACCATCCGCACCTGTTCCAGGACCTGGCTGACGGCCGCACTGTTGCCGATGATTCTCCCGTGGCCGCCATGCTCGCGCACCTCGGCGCGGAGGTACACGTTCTCCGCCTGCAGTTGATCGCGCAGGCGTCCGACTTCCTCGAGCGTTCGCTGGAGCGCCTCGTCGCTCTCGCGCCGGGACAGGACACCGCCAAACGCGCTGGCGAACATGCCGAGACGATGAACGATTTCCGGCGGCCAGGACCGCTCCGCGCGTAACGTGTTGAAGCCGACGGCGCCAACAACGCGACCCGAGACCGACAGCGGCACCGTCAGGGAAGATTTCGTTCCGGTCGAACGGTATTTTTCGCGGTCGATGGCGTTGGGAATCTCATCGAGCGTCGAGAAGAACAACACCTTGTCGCTCAGGATGTTGTCGTACACCCACGGGTATTCCTTGATCGCGACGGGCGCCGGTGGTGGGGGTATTCCTTCGCGGCGCCAGCTCACCGGGGCCACCGCCGTGGCGTCCGGCTGAATCCGGAAGAAGGTGCAGCGGTCGAGATCGAGCGCTTCGCCGATTCGCCGCAGGGCATCGCGCATCGCGTCGTCAACCTTGTCGCCCGGCAGGTTGATGAAGCTCGTTGAAAGATCGGCGACGAGCCGCTCGAACTCGAGATGTTCCTCGAGCGCAAGGCTGGACTCCTCTTCGACGTCGCGGCGCGGTACGATGTCGACCACGACCGCCAGCGCCGGGGCTCCGCGCTCGACTGCGACGGGATTCCACCCAACTTCAACCGGAGTACCAGAACCGTCGCGGCGCCGGCCGAACAGATCGCGGCCGTGGCCGTTCCGACCACCACGCGGCTGATGATCCGCCGCTTCGGCGACCGTGCGAAACTCCGGAAGTAGGATGTCGATGGAGCGGCCGAGTAACTCGCCGTGCGCGTACCCGAACTGCTGTGCGATGTTGAGATTCGTGAACGTGATGATGCCGGCGGAGTTCACGACCAGAACGCCGCTCGACAGAGTTTCAGCGACGAGGCTCAACAGCGCCGCGGGGTCGGAGCGAGACGGTGTCGACTCAACAGAATCTTGCAGCCAGGGCACGGCAAAAGTGTAAGGCATGCCGCCTTCGCCCGCCTCTGCTATGTCATGAAAATTGACGACGACGTGCGGTCAGTTTCGACACGTCGGATCGGCACATGTCACCTGTCAGTTTTTCCAGTCCGTCAGGTGCAAATTGCCAGTATCATCCTGTACCAGGCGTCGTGATAATCCCGCGATTCGCGGCTCCTCACTCGGCAACTGTTGCGTCGAATGAGGGCCGCTCTTGCAGCTCATGCGCCTTTATGTCAGTGGCTGGACAGCCTTCCTCGTCGCCCTCCTGTGGGCGACCGCCGCCGGAGCGCAGTCGTCCGGTCAGCTCGCAGGCAGCGTCACGGACGTTACCGGTGCTCCGCTTGGGGAGGTGACGGTCACGATCCGCGGTCCAGAGACCCGGGTTACGTTGACGGGTTTGGACGGGCGCTTCGACTTCCCGCGCCTCGCGGCCGGTGAGTACGAGCTGATCGCCGCGCTCACCGGCTTTCAACCAACGACACGACGCGTTCCCCTGAAGCCTGGTGAGCGCGCCGTGTTGTCGCTGGTGCTTTCAGTCCTCCTGCAGGAGCGGACCGTCGTCACTGCGGCGAGGACCGGCGAGCGCGATGTGCAGACGACGCCGATGGCGGTGAGCGTCCTGTCCGGCAAGCAACTCGAAAGCGCAGAGGCCTACACGGTGGCGCACCTCGCCGGGATCGCGCCTTCGGTCACCTTCTCTCAGAATTCCGACTTCGCGCAGCTCACTATCCGGGGCATCGGCTCGAATGTCGTGTTCGCGGGGTCTGATCCGAGCTCGGCGATGTATGTCGATGGCGTCTATATCGCACGCCCCGTCATGGTGCTCGCCGACATGCTGGAGCTCGAGCGCGCCGAACTGCTTCGCGGCCCGCAGGGGACCCTTTATGGCCGGAACGCCGTGGGCGGTGCTTTGAATCTGATCACGAAGCCGCCGACCAATGAGGTCGATGCCTCCGCCCGCCTGGTCGCCGGCAACTTGCGGGCGCTTCGGGCCGATGCACGCCTGAGCGGTCCAATCGTCCGCAACAGGGTGCTCGGCAGCGTCGCCGTTCTCCGTGGCATTCGCGATGGGTTCGTCAACGATCTCGACCACCCAAAGCATCCCCTCGGCGGGGACGACGTGACGGCGCTTCGCGGTAAGGTGCATCTTGTGCTGAACCGGCGGAGCGACGTGCTGGTCTCCGGGGACATTTCCCATCAGGACCCGACGCCGTTGACCTACGCCAAGGTGCTGGCGGTGAAGCCTGGATTTGAGATCGACAACCCCGCCGATCTGCGCGACGTTCGGGCCTCGACGCTTGCTGAGGGTCGGATCCTGCAGCACGGTAGCTCCGTTCGCTATACGGTCCGCGGACCCGCATCGACCACGTTGACCAGCCTGACGGCTTTCCGAGGGCTTGAATACGACATCGTCAACGACGCCGACATCTCGGAGTTGGACCTGACCGCGGTGCATCTGAGGGAACGCCAGCACCAGTGGTCCGAAGAAATCACGGTCTCTCAACAACGATCGCGACTGACATGGATAGGTGGCCTGTTCTTTTTCGGTGAAGACGACCATCAACCCACCGTGATCACGCTCGGCGGGCCGCGTCTCCAGAATGTCCTC
Source organism: uncultured Acidobacteriota bacterium (assembly GCA_963807105.1). GTDB lineage: Bacteria > Acidobacteriota > Vicinamibacteria > Vicinamibacterales > UBA2999 > DASPWV01. Next base: position 144,595 of record CAWEAM010000013.1, read on the forward strand.
GACCCTGAGGTCGATGCCGATACCGGTGCGGCTTTCGGGCAGGCTACCATCGCTATCACCCAGCGGCTGTCCGCGACGGCGGGACTTCGCTATTCGAGTGAGCGGAAGACAATCGTCAACGCGGGTCGGCTCGTCACACTCGACGCACCGTTCTCGATCACGCCAGGCACGCCGTATGCCTACGAGGACGCGATCGAACACGCGGCATGGATGCCGAAATTCGCCTTGGACTTCCGCCCGCGTGAGGGCTTACTCGCCTACATCTCGGCGACGCGCGGATTCAAAAGCGGTGGCTTCAACTTCACGTCAACGGTGGCCGGACGCGGCTACGCACCCGAATGGGTCTGGAGCTATGAAGGTGGAGTGAAGACCCGTCTTCCCAGTGGCCGCGCGACTATCAACCTTGCCGGTTTTCAGATGGACTACTCGGATCTCCAGGTGCAGACGGCGCTCAGTCCCGGCGTGATCGACATTTCGAACGCCGCGGAGGCCACCATTCGCGGCGTCGAAGTGGAGAGCACGACGCAACTCGGACCTGCCTGGATGGCGGGCGGCCATTTCGCATGGCTCGACGCCACCTACGATCGATACATCGCCGTGGGTGTTGGCGGCATCACCGGCGAGGTCGCCGGGCGCCGGCTCAACAACGCACCGGAATGGTCCGGGCGTTTGTGGCTCCAGTGGAATGGCGACATCGGCGGCGCCGGGCGCGTTTCGATGCGCGCGGATTCGACGTGGCAGAGTGCGGTGTTCTTCACACCCTTCAACGACGCGATCCAGTGGCAACGCCCCTACGGGCTGCTGAACGCGAGCGTCGATTTCGAACCGGCAGGCCGGCGCTGGTCGGTCGGCGTCTGGGCGCGAAACCTCACGGACACCGATTACATCACTGGCTCGTTCGGCACGCCTCTTCCCGCTTTTGGCGGACGGCCCGGCCTGCCTTTCCAGGCAGGCGTTCAAATGACGATAGAGCGTTGAGAGGCGCGTGAACGCCTTAATCACCGCCAGCGTGCCGATCCTGACGTTCCTGCTGCTCACTGCTGTCGGCCTGGATCTGACCGCGCAGGACTTTGCACGCGTTCGTCGTCAGCCGAGGCTCGTGCTCGCAGGACTGGTGGGCCCGCTCCTCCTCCTGCCGCCGATCGCAATCGGCCTTGACTGGCTGGTGCAGCCGGCGCCCGAGGTTGCCGCCGGTCTGTTGCTCATCGCGGCGTGCCCGATCGGCGGCATCTCGAATACCTACAGCTACCTTGCGCGCGCGTCCACGGCGCTGTCGGTCACGCTCACGGGTCTATCGTGTCTGTTGGCCGGCGTCACGATGCCGCTGCTGGCCCGCGCGCTCGAGGGCGCGTTCGGCAGCGCGCTGCGCCTGACGCTGCCGATTCCTGTGTTGCTCGTCCAGTTCGTTCTGATGCTGACCGTTCCGGTCGGGCTCGGGATGTTCGTGCGGCGGCGCTGGACCGATCTGGCCGTCCGTTCGCAACCTTCGATGCAGCGCGCCGCGTTCATCGGCACCGGGGTGGTGCTTCTGCTCATCATTCTGTCGGACCCATGGGCCTTCGCCGGTGGATTGTCGAGCACGATACCCCTCGCCGCCGTCTTCGTTGCGTGCTCGGCGGCCGCCGGGTGGCTGACCGCCACCTTCGTAACCAATGATCGCCGGGATCGCTTTACGCTCGCCGCCGAGTTCGGCACTCGCAATCTCGGCGTGGCCATCGCGATTGCGGTGACGCTGCTCGGACGCATCGAGTTTGCGCGGTTCGCCTATACCTACTTTCTGACCGAGCTTCCATTGATGCTCATCGCGATCGCGCTGTTTCGCCGGCAGCAGGAACGGTCCGCGCGGGCGATTCGAACCGAAACGGCCTCCGATTTGCGCGCCTCGCCCGGAACACCAGTCGATAGCCAGTAGGCTCGACCCTGCCATCCGGCGGTTCGGAGTCCCTCCGGTCCGCTGGAGTCGCGACAGGCCCACGTTCGTGCGTGTCATCGCCGGATCGGTGCAAGTGACTCCAACGGCGGCGCTTCCCGCTTCGCCTGCCTGCTGCCCTCGAGGGTACATGGCTTGCGGTGGGAGATTCCGGTCGAAGCCCTGCGTAAACGCTCTCGATGCCGCAACCGCGCGATGATGCGAACGCTTCTCGTCGTTTCAAGTCTCTTGTGCCTGTTTGCCTGGTCCGATCTTGCGAGCTCGTACGGATGGGCCGGTGGCGAACCGCAGACAGCGCAGAAGTCCGCTGCGCCAGGAAAGGCGGCGAGCGCCGACGAGCTGGATAAGCTGCTGGCGCCCGTTGCGCTCTACCCCGATGCGCTCCTCAGCGAGATGCTGCTGTGCGCGTCGAACCCGGGCAAGGTTGGTGCGCTCAGCGAGTGGCTGCGGAGTCACGAAACGCAGAAGGGCAGCGAGCTCCAGGACGCGGCGCGCGCGGCGGGCTTCGATGCGAGCTTTGCCGCTCTGGTCCTGTTTCCTGACGTGGTGAACTGGATGGCCGGCGAGTCGGAATGGATGGCTCGTCTTGGTCAGGCGTTTACCAAGGATCGAGCCGGTGTCTTTGCCAGCATTCAGCGGCTGCGAGCCAAGGCGCGCGCCGCCGGAACGCTGAAGAGCACACCGCAGCAAACGGTCGAGACCCGCACGACCTCGAGCGGCCAGGAAGTGATCGTCATCGAGCCGTCCAATCCGCAGGTCGTGTACGTGCCGCAGTACAACCCCGAGGTCGTCTACACGCAGCCCGCGACGTCGTCCACGGTAGTCGTCCAGAGCAGCAGCAGTAGCAGCAGCGATGCGGTGGCCGCCGGCTTGATTGGATTTACTGCGGGCATCGCCATCGGCGCCGCCATCGACAACGACTACTACTACGGTCCCTACGGATGGCATGGCGGCTTCTATATGTACGACGATGCGTGGGACGACTGGTACGACGCCCGCGAGGACGCGCGCGAAGACTGGCAGGATAACCGCGAGGATCTGGTCGAGGAGCGCGGCGATCGGCGCGAGGATCTGGCGGACGAGCGTGGCGATCGCGCCCAGACGCAGCAGCAACAGCGCACCGAGCGCCAGGAAAACCGTCCGGAGACGCAGGCGCAGCGCGATGCGCGACGCACCGAGGCACAAGCGACGAGACAGGGGACTTCGACGCAGTCTGCCAGTGGCACCAGCCAGGAAGCCCGCGGGTACAGCCGCGACAAGAGCCAGGCCACCACGCAGCGAAGCGGCACGGGCGCGGACGCCTTCTCGGGTTATTCCAATGGAAAATCTGAGCGTGCAGCCAGCGCGCGCGGGCAAAAAAGCCGCGGCAGCTCACGCGGATCGGGCGGACGACGGCGATGACAACTCTCGGCCGCATCGGCCTCGCGATAACCCTGATTGTGGGCGCCCTGGCCGCCCTCCCTTCATGTGCTGGCACCGGCCCTGGTCCTGGTCAGCGAACCTTCGCGGCGCCCGAGGAAGCCGTACGGACGCTCATCGAGGTCGTGAAGGCGGGCGACCTCGACGGGCTCATCGCGATCTTCGGTCCTGAGGGGCGCGAGCTCATTGCATCGTCGGATGCGGCGAGCGGCCGCCAGAATCGCGAGGTGTTCACCGTTGCGGCTGCCGAGGCATGGCGACTGGTTGACGAGAAGGCAGACACGAAGGTGCTCGTCATCGGCCGTGAGGGTTGGCCGTTTCCGGTGCCTCTCGTGAAGGATGCGCGCGGCTGGCGATTCGACATCGTTGCGGGCAGGGAAGAAGTGCTCGCCCGCCGGATCGGGCGCAATGAGCTGGCAGTGATCCAGGTCTGTCGGACCTATGTTTCGGCGCAGCGCCTCTATGCGCGCCGCCCTCACGACGGCAAGCCCGCGGGACTCCATGCGGCCAAGTTCCGCAGCGATCCGGGCCGGCAGAACGGTCTGTATTGGCCCGCCCAACAAGACGAACGACGCAGTCCGCTAGGCGACCTGGTGGCACAAGCCGCCGCAGAAGGCAGACAGTTCGATCGAGATGGCGCGCCGGCGCCGTTCCACGGTTACTACTTCAAGATCCTGACCGCGCAGGGCGCCAACGTCGCCGGCGGCGCAAGGAACTACATGGTCAACGGCGAACTGTCGGATGGCTTCGCGCTCATCGCGTGGCCGGCGCAGTACAACGTCACCGGGGTGATGACGTTCGTCGTCAATCATGACGGCGCCGTGTATGAGAAGGATCTGGGGCCTGAAACGGACGCCGCGGCGAGAGCGATCGCTCTCTACAACCCCGACGGGTCATGGGGCATCGTGAACTGAGCGGATCGCCTTTCGACATGGACGCCCGAGCCACCCCACGTCAGCGCGTGCTCGATCCGATCGCGCGGATCTCCGAGATCCTGTTCGGGTTGATCATGGCGCTCACGTTCACCGGCACGCTCAGTGCCGCAAGCGCCGCACGGGAGGAGATTCGCACGCTCCTCGTCGGCGCCATTGGCTGCAATATCGCGTGGGGGCTGGTCGATGCCGTCATGTTCCTCATGGGCTCGTTGACCGAGCGCGGCCACAACCTGGTCACTCTTCGCGCCGTGCACAGCGCAGCCAGCCCTGAGGACGCCTATCGCGTGATCACGGGCGCCATCCCGCCACTCGTGGCGTCGATCCTGAAGAGAGAGGACTCGAAAAGTTGCGCCAGGGTCTGCTCGAGATGGACGCCCCGCCGCCGACGCCGTCGTTGACCAGGGAGGACTGGCTCGGCGCGCTCGCCGTGTTCCTGCTCGTGTTCCTCTCGACGTTTCCTGTGGTGATTCCGTTTCTGATCTTTCGCGACGTACAGCTCGCGCTGCGCGCGTCGAACCTTGTCGCGCTCGTCATGATGTTTGCGCTGGGGCAGTGCTGGCACGACACGGCGGGCATCGTCCGTTCCGAACGGGGTCTCGGTGTGTCGCTGATCGGCGTCGCGCTCGTCGTCATTACGATCGCGCTGGGTGGATGAGCGCCGCGTTCAGCGCCGGCCACCGATTAGAAGCTGTAGCCGACGTATGCCATGCCGTAGGCGAAGTTCTTGGTGCGACCGCTCGCTTGCTGAACGGCGTTCCCCGGATTGGCAAACGCACCGAGCAGACTCAGGGTGAAGTTGCTGTTCACCTTCCAGTCGACGTACGCGTCCATCTCGAAGGCAGCATCGCTGTCGGTGACCTCAGGCCCTACCGACGCGGGCTGATCGAAGCTGAACTTGAAGAGCAGCAGCCCTGCGCCCAGCGCGTCGTTCGGCGTGACGTGCGCGCGAATCAAGTGCGACTTGAGATTCGAGTTCGAGAAGAAGTACTCGCCCGCGATCTCGCCCTGCCACCAGCTGCCCCAGTCGTAGAAGCCGAGGAACAGCGGGTCGAAGGCTTCGTTTTCGGCCGAGTCCGGATCGTCACCCTGGAAGAACGCGTAGCGATAGGTGAATGTCGGCTGCCATCCAACCTGACTCAGTTGATACGCACCCTGAAACGTCCACGCATTCGAGTCGAGCGCGTCGCCGTTTCGTTCCGAGGCATATTCGGCCTCGAACGATAAATCCGGTATGCTCGAAACCGGCGCTGTGTACGCGCGCAGGTTGAACACGTTCAACCCGTCGCGCTCGGGTTTGAGCTCGGCGTCGGCGAACCATTTCATGTAAGTGGCGCCGAACGTCGTCGTGTCGCCAATGCTGTACTCGTAGTTGGCCCCCCACAGACGGCTTCCGCTGTCACCCTCCTCGAGCTCGTCTTTGTCGAGATAGAAGGCTTCGGCGGTGTGCGCGCCCGGCTTGAAGCGGCCGATGGCCGCCATCTCGAATGCCTTCCGTGCGTTGGTCCAGTAGCCGCCGCGACTTCCACCTTCGGCCGCACCGTCATACAACAGGAAGCCGTGGCCGAGGCGGTATTGGGTCCGGCCGACGACGAAGTCGAGCGCATTCTCTCCAACGCCGAGCGCCTTACCCAATCGCCAGCCGATCGAGAGGTCCTCCGGCCCGAACGACGAGACATCTGCACCGAAGGCCGCCGGCACCGAGCCGTAGGTGCGTTCACCAATGGCGCTCACCTTGCCGTAGATCTCGCTGGAGGAGTCGAGCGTGTAGGTGGCGGACAGTGCCGGCTTGACGTAACCCTCGAACCACTGATCGCTGAGGTCTTCCACAACGCCAGGCTCTTTCGGGTTGTCGAACAGCGAGTTGGCGAATCCGAACGTGCCCCATCCGGCGTCGAAATTGAAGGTCCACGTGATCGAGGACGGCAGACCCGTTGGACGCTCGTCGGGCTTGTCCTGTGTCGTCGTGCCCGCCGCGTCCTGTGCTCGCGCCATCGCCGGCGTCAGGGCAATGACGAGTACCGACAAGACCAAGAGAAGCGTCCGCGTCGCCCGGGTCATGGATCCTCCTGGTCGTGGCCGGCCGCGAGACAGCCCACGATTCGGTGTCAGCGCGATAGCAAACGTTGAATTGCCGCGGTGCCTTACTGGGGTGGCGGGGGTTGCTCGAAGCTGCCGCCGAGCGCCACATGCAGGTTGACCCGCTGCACGCGCTGTTCGGCCTGCATCCGAATGAGCCCCGACTGGGTGGCATTCAGGGCGAGCTGACGCTGCGTAACGAAGCGCAGATCGGTGCTCCCGACCTTGAACTGGGTCTGCACGATCTCGAATGCGCGGCGATTGTCGGCGAGCGTCTGCGTGAGAATCTGCTCGCGTTCGCGTGCGGCAATCTCGGCGGCCAAGGCACTTTCGACCTCGCCGAATGCGCGTAGTCCCACCGATGCGAATGCCGCGATCGCTTGCTTCTGCTCGGCGGTGCGAATCTCGACCTGCGTCTTGAGCGCGCCGCCGCGGAAGATCGGCACGAGCAGATTGGCGCCGAGGTTCCAGACGGGGTTGTCGTGGTCCTGCAGCAGGAACAGGTCGCTCGAGATCGAACTGACACCGGTCGTGAGCGCGATCGCCGGCAGACGGGCAGCCTTGGCCTCGTGCACCCGGTTGAACGCGGCCGCGACGCGGCGTTCGGCGGCGAGCACATCCGGCCGCCGCTCGAGAAGCTCTGACGGGAGACCAGCCGGGACCGCATCCGGCTGGCCAGGCAACTGCGGCGTGATGCTCATCGCCGCCGCCGGGTAGCGGCCGATCAACAGCTCCAGCGCGCGGATCGCCTGCTCCTGCGCCAGCTCGATCTGCCGCAGGGTGTCGCGCGATGCCCCGAGCGACGCTCGCGCGACGAAAACGTCCTCGTCGTTTCCGACACCCACTTTCGATCGCGTCTCGGCGAGACGCACCAGTTCCTCGCCCTCGCCAATCGTGGCGCGTGCGACGTCCGCCTGGAGCCGCGCCTCGATCGCGAGAAACCAGCTTCTGGCGACGGTGGCGGCAATCGACTGCCGGGCGTATCGTAATCGGCGGCCGTGGATGCAGCATCGGCGGCAGCCGCCGCGCGGCCGTATCTCACACGGCCCCAAAGGTCGACTTCCCAGTTTGCGGTGAGCACGCCGCCCTGGAGGCCGGAGCCGTCGCCTGACATTTTTCCGCCGCCGCGCGCGAGCAGATCAACCGAGGGGTACAGCTTTGCCCCGGCGAGCTTCGCATACAGCATCGCCTGTTCGACGCGCGCCGCGCCCACACGCAGATCTGCGTTATTGACGATGGCTTCGACGACGGCTGCCGTCAACTGATCGTCCTTGAAGGTGAGGAGCCAGTTGTCCGAGGCGCCGCCTGCTGCGGCGCCGGCGGCGGTCCAGGCCGGGGGCACCGTCAGCAGTGCCTCGGCTCTGATCGCCGTCGTGTCCGGTGGGTCCTTCAGCGCACACGCGGTCAGCACGCCGGTGGCCACGATCGAAATCACGAACCTGCCTGCAGCAGGCGGACAGCAGCGGCGAAGACGGTCAAGCATCGCGGTGCCTCAATGCAACCCGATGCTGTGCTTGACGATGACGTAGTCGAGATACGACTCCACCCGCAACAGCACTTTCCTGATGATGTGCACGGGTGCGAGATGCTCGGTGTAGATCGCGGCGGCGCCGCGCGCGCCCGCGGCGAGGAAGAGCGCATGATCCTTCTCACCGACCACGAGCTTGACTGGAAATCGTCCGGGTGGTGCGATGAAGGTCGTCCGCGGGATATCGCCCGACGCGTCGAGCTGACCCTGTCCCTGCGCCCAGACGATGGAATCCACGTGCGCCTTGATGACGCGCCCCGGGTAGGTGTCGAGCGTGATTTCCGCCTCGCTTCCCTGCACCACCTGGTGCAGCTCGTTCTGCCCGAACAAGGCGAAGATCTGATACTCGTCGTCGACGAACGTCATCACCTCGTTGAACGGCATGCCGGCGACGAAGAAGCCGGGACGAAGCATCACATTCACCATCGTCCCGTTGCCCGGTGCGAGCACCGCGGTCTGTGTCAGATCCCACTTCGCGTTCTCGAGGTCGGCGCGTGTGGTATCGACCTGCGCCTGCGACGCCTGCACCTGTGCGCGGGCCGTCGCGATTTGCGCCTTGACCTGCGCCACCGATGCGAGATCTCCCCGCACCCGGCCGCCGAGCTTTGCTCTCACTTCCTGCTCGGCCGCCCGGGCAGCGGCGATCTGCGATGTCAGCTCGTTGACGTTGGTCTGGGCCTGCTCGAGATCGAACCGCGGGCCGGCGCCCGCCGACACGAGCTCGGTATTCTGTCCGACGCGCGTCTTGGCGAGCGCCAGCGACGCCGAGAGCGACCCGACCTGGCTCGTGGCCGCATTCAACTGCTCCAGAAGTTGCTGCTCGCTCGATTGGGCGTCGGTGAGCTTGGCCTGCGCTTCGGTCAGGCGTGTCTGGTCGGCGCCGACTTTTGCCTCGTCCTGCAGCAGACGCGCCTCTAGCGAAAGCACCGCATTCTGGTAGGGCGTCGGGTCAATGCGGAACAGCACGTCGCCCTTTTTCACCGGCCGGTTGTTGTCGACCGGGACCTCGGTGACCCGGCCGCGAACCTGCGACACGATCGGCACCACGTACTTGACCACGCGAACATCGGCGGTCGTCGGCGCGACGATGTTCAGCAGGAGAAGCAGAATCGCGATGGCGACGATGGGGAAGATCACGACCGCAACCTTCCACGGCGTCGTCCATGGCAGCAGCTTCAGCTTGATGAAGATCAGCCAGACGAAGAACGAATAGATGCCGAGAAGCAGAATTTCCATCTAATGCGCCTCATCGCCCGCGAACTTCGCTTCGAGGGCCTCGAGGTCGGCCCGGATGGTCTTCAGCTCCGACTCTGGAACACCAAGCGCCTCCAGCCGCGCCAGCCGGTCGTGCAGGCCGTTGTCAATGCCGTGCCCTTCGCGCGCGTATTCTTCGCCGTGAGCCTCGCGGTCGGTCCCGTACGCCATCTTGTGGAGCACGGGTTTGGTATAGGCCCAGATCCAGGCGAGGGGCCAGAGAAGGCCGCCGAAAACCAGCGACAGCAGGCACAACGTCCGAATGGCTTCGAACTGTGGATGGTTACGCTTGTGGGCGATCTTCTCCGGAAGGATGTGCACCATCCAGAACAGCACGATGAGCACGATCGGGACGACGATCAGCACGAAGAGCGCGATGAACGTGGCGAGCTTGTCTTCCATCTCCGGCGAGAGCAGCGAGGCGTGGGCGGCCGGAGGCGCGGCGAAGAACACGGCGAACATCCACAGGCCGACGATCGTCCGGATGCCCGCATGAGCCGTCCAATCTCCTCTGGCGATCGCGTGTGCAGAAGTCATGAGCGTTGACCTGACCGGTGTCCTCGAGAACGCTGAGCGCCGACGCTGCATCGAGGTCACGGGGCGGTCACAGCACTCGCCGTGCCATGCCCGCGCGGTCCGGGTCTGGTGTTCGTAAATCGATGACTCGGGCGGATTAGACCGGGGGGCATCCCGGAACACGGCAACCGGAACCGGCCTCCGACATTGCGGGGATGCTCCAGCATACCGGAGGGAACCGCCTTGGCAGCGGGCACCCCGTGCGATATAAAGTTGACCAGACGAAGCGACATGAGAGAGGGCAACCACGAGGTTCCCCCGCCCGGGTGGGGGAGCGACACGAACGAACCGTTGCTGCAGGCGGTCGAAGGCTTGCCGCTCGGCGTATTGGTCGTGGCGCAGGACGGAACCATCGTCGCGATGAATCGTCAGCTCGAAGGGCAGTTCGGGTACTCCCGTGACGAGCTGATCGGACAGTCCGTCAACCTGCTGCTGCCGGATGTGTTGCGCCCCGCGACCGCCGCGGCGCTCCCGGACGAACCCGCATCGCCGTCGGGTCGAAGGGGAGCGCGTAATCTGGTCGCGCGGCATCGCGACGGGCCGGAAATCCGCGTCGAGGTCGGTCTCAGCACGCTGGAAAGCGAGCGTGGCCACTTCACTATCGCGTCGGTCACCCCGCGGCCGGCGGACAACGGGACCACGACCCTCATCGAGGGCCGCCTCGCATTCGAGCGCTTCCTTTCGGAGTTGTCGCGAGAGTTCATCAATCTGCCGTCCGACAAGGTCGATCATGCGATTCGCGCCGCCTTGCGACGTATCGGCGAGACGCTCGACATCGATCGCTGCACCTTCTCCAGGTTACTTGCGGATGGTGCCCTTACAGATGTCTTCACCTGGGAAGCGCCTGGCCTCGTCCCAGCCCCAGCGGCTGCCTCGGCGCAGACCCAGTTTCCATGGACGTTCGAGACCGTAGCGCGCGGCGAGATGGTCTGCTTTTCCACGCTCGACGAGGTCCCTAATCCACTCGATCGAACCAGTTACCAGGCCGCTGGCATCCTGTCGAACGTGACGATGCCGCTGTTTCTGGACGCCGCGCTGGTTGGCACGGTGTGCTTCAGCATGGTTCGGGCTGAGCGCGTGTGGGATGCGGAAGTCGTGCACCGCCTGCGGACGATTTCGACGGCATTCAGCAATGTTCTGGCGAGGCGGCAAAGCGACGAGGCCCTGCAGGCGGCGCTCGCCGAAGTCTCCCGCCTCCGCGACCGGCTGCACGTGGAAAACGTCTACCTGCGAACGGAAGCACGGGAGAGACTCGGCGCCGGTCCTGTGGTCGGGGAGAGCGCGGCGGTGCGGGAGGTGCTGGAGCAGATCCGGCAGGTGGCGGCGACCGATTCGACGGTGCTGCTGCTCGGCGAGACCGGCACCGGCAAGGAACTCTTCGCGACGCAGCTGCACGAGTTGAGCGCGCGGCGGACGCGGACGATGGTGCGGGTCAACTGCGCCGCGATTCCGGCGACGCTGATGGAGAGCGAGTTGTTCGGCCGGGAAAAAGGCGCGTATACCGACGCCTATGCGCGGCAGGTCGGGCGCTTCGAGCTGGCGGATCATTCCACCATCTTCCTGGACGAAATCGGGGAGCTGACGCCGGAGGTCCAGGTGAAGCTGCTGCGGGTGCTCGAGGAGCGGCAGATCGAACGGCTGGGCAGCCCGAAATCGATTCGGGTGGACACGCGGGTGGTCGCGGCGACGCACCGCAATCTGGAGCAGCGGATTGCCGAGGGGACCTTCCGCGAGGACCTGTTCTATCGGCTGAATGTCTTCCCGATTCGGGTGCCGCCGCTGCGGGAGCGGACCGAGGACATCCCACTACTGATCTGGCGGTTCGTCAGCGAGTTCGGCAAAGCGTTCGGCAAGCGCATCGACACCATCACGCGCGAGAACCTTGCCGCGCTGCAACGCTACGCCTGGCCCGGCAACATCCGCGAGCTGCGCAACATCGTCGAGCGCGCGATGATCGTGGCCACCGGGCCGCGACTCACGATTCCGGTGCCGACATCGTCGGCGAGCGTGTCGGGACGCCACAGCGAAAAACTGACTGACGTCGAACGACTCCACATTCAGAGCGTGCTGGAAACGACGCGGTGGCGGGTTCGTGGCGCCGGCGGCGCGGCGGATCGGCTCGGCCTCCCGCCGACGACGCTCGAGACCCGTATGGCCAAACTGGGGCTCACCCGACCGAAGTCGATGTAACCTCATCAATTCACGTGAGTTGACGGTCAGGGCTCCTCCGGGCCCAGCCCAACAAACGGCATGCGAATTGCCTCTAGCAGCGGCGCAACTCAGCTCGCGAGGAGCCACATATGTCCGCTGCGCCTATTGAGTTCTACCAGCCAATGTCAAACGGATCGTCGAGACAAACACCCGCGGGAGCCCTGGTGGAGGTCAACGCCACCCATGCGGGCGACCACGCGAATGGTCACGACCGGCCGGCCGGGGGCATCGTGGTCGGGGAGAGCGCGGCGGTGCGGGAGGTGCTGGAGCAGATCCGGCAGGTGGCGGCGACCGATTCGACGGTGCTGCTGCTCGGCGAGACCGGCACCGGCAAGGAACTCTTCGCGACGCAGCTGCACGAGTTGAGCGCGCGGCGGACGCGGACGATGGTGCGGGTCAACTGCGCCGCGATTCCGGCGACGCTGATGGAGAGCGAGTTGTTCGGCCGGGAAAAAGGCGCGTATACCGACGCCTATGCGCGGCAGGTCGGGCGCTTCGAGCTGGCGGATCATTCCACCATCTTCCTGGACGAAATCGGGGAGCTGACGCCGGAGGTCCAGGTGAAGCTGCTGCGGGTGCTCGAGGAGCGGCAGATCGAACGGCTGGGCAGCCCGAAATCGATTCGGGTGGACACGCGGGTGGTCGCGGCGACGCACCGCAATCTGGAGCAGCGGATTGCCGAGGGGACCTTCCGCGAGGACCTGTTCTATCGGCTGAATGTCTTCCCGATTCGGGTGCCGCCGCTGCGGGAGCGGATCGAGGACATCCCACTACTGATCTGGCGGTTCGTCAGCGAGTTCGGCAAAGTGTTCGGCAAGCGCATCGAGACGATTGCGCGCGAGAACCTCGCCGCGCTGCAACGCTACGCCTGGCCCGGCAACATCCGCGAGCTGCGCAACGTCGTCGAACGGGCGATGATCGTGGCCACCGGAACCCGGCTGACGATTGCCGTGCCGACGTCGGCGAGCGTGTCGGGACGCCAGAGCGAAAAGCTGGCCGACGTCCAACGGCTCCACATTCGGAGCGTGCTGGAAATGACGCGGTGGCGGGTTCGCGGCATCGGCGGCGCGGCGGATCGGCTCGGCCTCCCGCCCACGACACTCGAGACCCGCATGCACAAGCTGGGGCTCAGGCGACCAATGGCGGTCTAGAGATCGAGCGCCTGGCACGAAAGGCGCTCGAGGCACCCATTCTTACCGTTTGACGTTGACTGCGGCGCTGAGTTGAAACTGGAGGCGGGTCTCGGCGGGCAGCTTGAGGTGCTCTTCACCGCTGGCGGCGACGGCTGCCCCGGTGATCCCGCCAACGGCCGCGCCGATCGCCGCCCCCTCGCCACCGCCGGCGATCCCTCCGACGATAGCTCCAAGACCGGCGCCGCCGCCGACCTTTCGCGCGGTGCGCTTGCCTTCGCCCTTACCCTTCGCTTCGACGTAATTGGTGGCGACCTCGTAGACATTTCCGCCGAAGCCGATCGAGTTCAACTTCAAGGAGACCTTGTCGCTGCCCTTCATCGTCCCGGACTGCTGAACCTGGACGGCCTGCACGACCGCGGTGGCGCCGCGCGGAATCACCACGGATCCGTCGACCATCACGGGATCGTCGACGATCGCTTTGAAGGTCTGGCCGGCCTGAGATACATCCACGTCGATCGCTTGTGTGAGCATCACGTTGACGGCGGTGCCCGCGGCAACGGTGACCGGACGCGGGGCCGGGGCGGCGGCCGGCTTTGGTGATGGTTTGGGTGCGGGCGCTGGTGGCTTTCGTGCCGAGAACTCGATGCCGGCGGTGTCCTCGAGTCGGATTTCGGTGACCTGTCCGTTGTCGAGGAGGACGCGGACAGTCTTGCTGTCGCCGCCGAGAAATTGTCCTTCCACCACCTTCCCGGAACGCAGCCGGACGGCGTCGGCAGACAGTGACACTCCGGTCGCGATCAGGAGCATCGCGGCGATCCAGCGAACACGTGAGCTTCTCATCGTTGGTTCTCTCTGTCGAAGCGCCTCGAAACACCGGGAAGACGCACCAGCACCGCTTCGCCCGGGGCGCCGTTTTCTGCTCGAGTTTCTGTCCGCACCCTACGCGGGGGTGGGACAGGCGTTACTGGGCGATGGGTAGCGAGGCCGAGATCTGCAGATCGATGATCAACAACAATTGTTGCTCCACCTGAAAAAAGCGCAGCGCGGTGCGCGGCGACAACGCCTTCTTGATACGCTCGAAGTGCTTGACCTTGACTGCCTGTCGGCGCCCTTCCAGCTCCAGCGCCTTGACGGCGAGCTTGTCGGCTAAAGCATCAGTCAGTTTCTCGTAGTTGCTCGCATACTCGGCGATGAGCGCGACGCGCTCGTCGCCGAGCCTGGCCATCTCCGCGTCGTAGTCCCGATAAAGCGGCCAGAACGCCGCGTTTTCTGTCTCCGAGAACCCCATCACCTCGGTGAGAATGGCGATTTTCTCCGCTCGCACGTCGCTGCGGAGCAGCTCGGCGTAGGCCGCGAGATTGAGCGTTTTCGTCTCGCTCTCGCTGGCCTTTGGCGTCTGCGCCTGCGCGGCGGCGATGCCGCTCGCCAGCAGGACGAGAGCGACCGCGATTCGTTGTGTCACGTCGGTGCCCTCCAGATGCATCGCCGCACTCGCCTGCTTGCTACTTCTTTTTCGGCGGATAGTTCTTGAAGATCTTCTTGACGGCGTCGTTGATGCTCTTGTCGCGCTTCTCGGGATTGGCCTGCACGTTGACTTCCTTGACGCCCATCCCGCGCCAGGCGACCTGCTGCTTCTTGGCGTCGGCCAGGTCGATGACGAGCGTGCCAACCAGAATGTCGCGAACTTGCGTGCTGGTGGTGGTGCTCCCTCCCCAGCCGCCGCCCCAACCCCAACCGTAAGGACCGTACCCGCCGGCATAGCCGCTGCTGTAGGTCGAGATGTCTTTTTGTTTGTCGAACGCCACGTGGTACACCACGAAGACGTCCGGATTGGATTCGGCCTTGGTCAAGCCCTTTGCCGCCAGCTCCGCGTCGATGGCAGCGACGATGCGGTCGTCGATGAGCGGCTGCCCGACTTTGGTCCCGTCCCGGTGCGCGTAGGTCTTGAAGGTCTCAAAAGTCGCCGTCTTGTCGTAGTCGTAACTGGTTTTCTGACCGAGGGCGAGCGCCGGCACCAGAAGGGCAGCGAACGCCAGCATCACGTATTTCTTCTGCATGGCTGTCCTTTCGTAGGTCAAGTTCCGTCGGCCCGCGGGTTGCAATTGTCAAGCCGCGCGGATCTCGCGGAATTGATCCTGTGAGAGCGACGGCGACACGCTACGGAGCCATCCGTGATTCCGTAGGATCTCCGGCCGAGCGGAGTCTCGATTGCGGCGCAACGTCCGGGCCTCGGCGGCCGTATTCCGACTAACACCTACGTTGTGTCGCGGTTCACGCCGTCTGCCGCGAGGCGCTGGGTCGGGCATGGTCCCTGCTCTCTGAGAGCTGAGAGTTCGTCTGCGTGCGCAGATTCGCGGCCGCGACATCGATTCGTTCGAGCACATTCGCAGGCGACGATTGCAGACGCCGACAGGGTCAGGATGCCGATTACGATGCACCATGAGGGCGGCAACATTTATCGCCTGGAGGTTCGCGGCACGCTCCGGAAGACGGAGCTCGACCGCTGTGAGGCCAGCCTCGTAGGTGCAATGGGCAGTGGCGGGCCGGTTAGACTGCTGTTCGTCCTTTAGGATTTCGAGGGATGGGCGTCGGGCGACAACTGGAACGACATGTCGTTTTACATCAGCCATGGCGACGACATCGAGCGAATCGCCATCGCCGGTCCGGAACGCTGGCGGAGCGAGACGATGATGTTCGCGGCTGCCGACCTCCGGAAAGCACCCGTGGAGTTCTTCGGCGAGGGCGCTCTCGCCGATGCCCGCGCGTGGTTGTCGTCGTGACCGGATCGCAATTGGGGCAGCTGGTTGCCCGTTCTCGAGGAAGGATGCACAAGCGATGAAACACGAGAAACGCGCAGCGCGCGCCGCGGCCGTCGTGGCCGCGTTGAGCCTGCTGGGAGAACCGTTGGCACCAGCGTTCGCGGCCGGCCGTCAGACCTCGACCAGGCCGGCGCCTCCGCCGAGCCAGACAGCTCCTCCGGCGAAGACGCCCTCAAAGCCCGCGCCAGCGACGACAGCGAAACCGGCGGCGTCTGCCCCGGCGCCGATCGATGGCGGCTGGCCGCGGATGTACAGTCTGGCGAGCGGCGGCAACATCCTCGTTTACCAGCCGCAAATCGCCAGCTGGGACCAGCAGAAACATCTGGTCGCGTTCAGCGCCGTGTCGTATCGGCCCCAGTCTGGCGACAAGCCGTCGATGGGCACGATCAAACTCGAGGCGAACACGAGAGTGGCGGTCGCCGATCGGCTCGTCAACTTCGTGGATATGAAGATCGCCGAGGCCAATTTCCCGAGTCTGCAGAAAGAGCAGATCCGCGAGGTGACAGCGGAGATTGACAAGGCCATACCAGATGGCGAGGAGGTCATCGCGCTCGATCGCGTGCTCTCCAATCTCGATAAGAGTCAGATCGTTCCGAAGAACGTCGAAGGGGTCAAGGCCGACCCGCCACCGATCTTCTTCAGCAAGACGGCGGCAGTGATCGTCAACATCGATGGCGAGCCGATTTGGAGTCCTGTCAAGGAGAACGACCTGAAGTTTGCGGTCAACACGAACTGGGATTTGTTCGAGTATGGCCCGACCAAGACCAACTATCTGCGCAACGAGGGCGCGTGGTTGAAGGCCGCCGACGTGAAGGGCCCGTGGACGCCCGCAGGCACGCTGCCGGACAGTTTCAAGAAGCTGCCGGCCGAAGACAACTGGAAGGACGTCAGGGCCAATCTGCCGGGGAAGCCGATTGCAGCGTCGGCCGTGCCGAAAATCTTTGTGACCTTTCAGCCGGGCGAGCTGATCCTGCTCACCGGCGAGCCCAACTACGTGACCGTGCCGGGCACCAGCCTTCTCTGGGTCAGCAACACTGAGAGCGATGTCTTTCGGGCCGGCCGGACCGGAACGGTCTATTACCTGGTGACGGGTCGATGGTTCTCGGCGCCCGACTTCACCGGACCGTGGACATTTGCGACGACGTCGCTGCCGGAGGATTTCAAAAAGATTCCGATCGAGCACGGTCGATCGCGCGTGTTGGCATCGGTTCCCGGTACGGATCAGGCGGCCGAAGCCGTGCTCCTCACGCAGGTGCCGCAAACGGCGCGCGTGAACAAGAAGGAAACGAAGGCGCCCGAAGTGGCGTTTCAAGGCAATCCGGAGTTTGCACCGATCGAGCAGACCACGGTGCAGCGGGCCGTGAACACCGACAAGGACGTCTTCAAGGTCGGCGACCTTTTCTACATGTGCTACCAGGGCGTGTGGTTCGTTGGAAAGAGCGAGAACGGCCCTTGGGAAGTCGCCAGCTCGGTGCCGGAGCAGATCTACCAGATTCCAGTCAGCTCCCCGGCGCATCACGTGACCTATGTCACCGTCGAAGAGGATGACGACGACTGGGTCGTGTACGCCGCAGCGGCAGGCTATACGGGAATGATGGTCGCGTGGGGCTGCGCGGTATGGGGTTCCGGCTGGTACTACCCTCCGTACTGGGGTTACGGCGCCTACTATCCTTATTATTATGGACACTTCCCCACATACGGATATTCCGCCTATTACAACCCGTGGACCGGCGCCTACGGGCGAAGCGCCGGTGTGTACGGTCCGTACGGGGGCGCTGGCGTCGGAGCTCGTTACAATCCGCGCACCGGAACGTACGCCAGGGGCGCCGCAGCATATGGTCCTTACGGCGCACGCGGTGTCGCCCACGCCTATAACCCGCGCACCGGCACCTACGCGGCGACGCGCCAGGGCTCAAACGTGTATGGAAGTTGGGGCTCCACCGCGGTGCAGCGCGGCGACGACTGGGCCACGACGAATCGCTACACGAACCGCCAGACCGGAACGACAACAAGGACGGTCAGGACCGACGAGGGAGGCGCCGTCACACGCCGGGGAGATCAGGGCTTCGTCGGCGCCGGCACCGGCGGCGACGTCTACGCAGGCCGAGACGGGAACGTGTATCGGCAGAATGGCGGCACGTGGCAGAAATACGAGAACGGCGGCTGGAGCAACACCGACCGGCAGCCGGAGAATCGACCGACGCCCACTGATCGCGGGGCCGCAACACCGCGAACGCAGCCATCTACTCGCAGCACGACCGACAGCGGCACCATGAGTCAGCTCGATCGTGATTCGGCGGCGCGTCGCGAGGGTACACAGCGAACCGGAGACTACGGCACTTACAAAGGTGGCAGCGGGACTGGCGGGACCGGCAGCTACCGGGGCGGAGGCGGAGGCGGCGCCAGGGGCGGAGGCGGCGCACGGGGCGGAGGGGGCAGACGGCGCTGACGATGCAGTAGCCCCGTGCGGGCAATGAGCGATCGTTGCCCGCACGGCTGGACTCAGATGCGCACCCGCGAAGCGACGCGCCGTTCTCAGCGGAAGCTGAAGACGATGCCCGTCGTGAACTCGGCTTGCCAGACCATGTCCGTGTGAAGCGCGAGGAGGCAGCGGCCGGCCCCGCACGCATAGGCACTCGCGTCCGCATCGACGATGGTCGCGAACACGCGGCCGTCCAGCCGGAGCCCGATGTGCGATGCCGGAAACACTCTCACTCCACCACCGGCAGCGGCCGTAAAGCGAAGCTCGCTGTCACCCGCGGCGGCGTAGCGAGTGAGGCCGACGAGCCCGGTTAGAAACGGCCGCACCCGGCCACCGCCGACTTCCTGCAACCCTCCGCCCAGCCAGTGATCGATCGTGACGTCCCATCGCGACGGTGGGGACGCGAGACCCGTCGGGATCGCAAGATGGGCGCTCTCGTGGGTGAACAAGCCTTCCACCTGAAAGCCATTCGACAAGGGAATATCGAGCGCGACACCCAGTGTGACTGCGCCATCGAGATCAACAGGGCGTGCGGCCAGGAGCTCGAAGAAGTCACCCCCGAGGCGGTAGCCACCGAACGTCGTGACCTCGACCGTCTGCGCACGTAGGCAGTCGCCGAGGACGACCGGGCAAAAGACGATCGCCAGCGCCGTGGCCCATCGGGATCGACTCGATGCCATACTGCTCCCGCCGCTTCCGGGGCGCGGTTCGGACGTCTGTCAACGCGTCCCGGCTCTCGCGTGAGGACATTATCGCGCTGTGGCGCCGCCCGAAACAGGAAACCGACTAGCGGGGCGCTCAGCCTTGCCGGAGCGTCACGACCGGATCGAGCGAGGCAGCGCGTCGTGCGGGATTGAGGCAGGCCGCTAATGCCACGATCACGAGCACCGCGGGTACGGCGACGAATGTCGGCAGGTCGAAGCGCGTGACGCCGTAGAGCAGCGTCTCGATCAGCCGCGACAGCATCAGCGCGCCGGCGAGTCCCACGATCACACCGAGGCCCGCGAGCGCCAGCCCTTCGCGCAGCACCAGACCGAACACGCTGCGCCGCGCCGCGCCGAGCGCCATTCTGATGCCGATCTCCTGAGAGCGTTCGGTAACCAGGAGGGCAATCGTCGCGTACACGCCGACGGCCGCGAGCGTGAGCGCGAGCGCCGCAAACAGCCCGAGCAGCACGGCGGCGAAGCGCGGCGTGGACAGTGCCGCCGCGGTGATCTGCTCCATCGTTCGGATGTCGGCGAGCGGCAGGCTGCGATCCATAGCATGCACGACTTCGCGAATGGGATCGACCATCTGCATCGGGTCGCCGGCGGTCTTGACCACCAGCGCCATCGCGCGGGCCGGGTTGCCGGTCGATCGCAGGAGCTGCGCATGCGGCAGGAACATCTCCGCCCGCGCCGACTCGACGACCGCGTTGTGACGCGTGCCACGCACGATGCCGACGATGGTCATCGGCGGCATCCTGGTGCCGCCGCCCATGTGGAAGCGCTTGCCCAGCGGTTCCTCGCCTGGCCAGTAGCGCGCCGCCATCGTTTCGTTGATCACCACCACGAGCGGTGCGTCCTCGCCGTCCGCGGCGGTCAGCAGGCGGCCTCGCGCCGCGCGGATATCCATGGCGGCGAAGTATCCCGGCGTCACCCACTGAAAGTCGCCGTTCGGATTCTCGCCGCGCTGGGTCGGGCGCCCTTCGAGCGTGATCGAGTAATCGCCGATCGGTCGCGCGAGAGGAATCACCCGAACCGCCGCAGCTTCGACGACGCCGGGCACCTCCGTGACCCGTTGCGTGACGTCGCGATAGAACGCCACGACGCTGCCGACATCCGGATAGTCGGCTTGCGGCAGCTGGAGCTGCAGCGTCAGGACATTGCGCGGATCGAATCCGAGATCGATCCGATACAACTCGACGAGGCTTCGTACCAGCAGTCCCGCAGCGACGACGAGCACGACCGAAAAGGCGAGCTGCACCACGACGAGCGCACCGCGCACGGCTCTTCGCCGCCGGCCGCCCGTGCCGCTGCGTCCACCGTCGTTGAGGACCGCGGTGAGGTGCGGACGAGCGAGCTGGAGCGCGGGCGCGAGGCCGAAGAGAACGCCCGACACCAGCGCCAGAGCGGCGCTGAAGACGAGAACGGTTGGGTCGAGCGCCACTTCATCCACCCGCGGCACGTTGGCTGGCCGCAGGAGCAGAAGCAGCCGCAACGCGGCGTGCGCGATCGCGAGACCGGCAATTCCTCCCAACAGCGCCAGCACCGCCGCCTCAGTCAAGAGCTGGGCCACCAGATGGCGACGCGCCGCACCGATCGCCGCACGAATCGCGACCTCGCGGCGCCGCCCCTCGGACCGCGCCAGCAGCAGATTCACGACGTTGGCGCATGCGATCAGCAGCACGACGGCGACCGCGCCGAGGACGACGAGCAGCGGAGTACGCACGGCGCCGGTGATCAACTGCTGCACGGGAATGGCGTCGCGGCGGATCGGGCCGCCGCCCTGGAAACCCTGGAACCCGGCCTGCCTCCACCGCTCGGTCACCACGCCGAGCTCGCTCGACGCCGCCTCCGCCTTGACACCCGGCTTCAGACGTCCGACGCCGAAATAGGAGCGATCGCCCCACGCGCCGAGATTGGCGCGATCGACGACGAGCGGCAGCCAGACTTCTGTGGGTCGATCCGCGCGATAGTCGAGCGGCAGGCGGAACAAGTCCGGCATGATGCCGACGACGACGCGCACGCGACCGTTCACGCGAATCGCGCGTCCGACGAAGTCGGCTGCGCTCCCGAAGCGCCGCTGCCACAATCCCTGCGACACCATCACGACATCGGGCGCTCCCGGCTGTCCTTCTTCGGCCGTGAACGTGCGACCGCGGATGGGCGCGACGCCGAGAGTGTCGAACAGGTTCACCGTGACCACTCCGGCCCGCACGCGCTCCGGATCTTCGTCGCCGGTGAGATTGGCGTTCGTCTCGGTGTAGCCGGCGATCTGCTCGAAGCTCGCGGCTTCGTCGCCATAGCTCACGACCTCGCGCACCGACAGGTGCGTCGTCCCGCGCGGTTCCGCCGGATTCCAAATCAGGACGAGATCCTCGGGCGCGCGGTAGGGAAGCGGCTCGAGCAAGACAGTCTTGACGAGGCTGAAGATCGCGGTGTTGGCGCCGATGCCAAGCCCCAGAGTGACAATGGCCGCGATCGTGAAGCCCGGCGCCTTGAGCAGCAGCCGCACCGCGTGCCGCGCGTCGCGCACTACGTTCTCGCCTGAAGTCATGCCGCTTCGCCTCCCTCACCGATGATGGTGCTGAGAAGCTTGGATGGCAGCCGTCGCGAAATGGTTGGAGGTCGCTCGGTTTGCCGAACCCTCAAGCAGGATGCTCCGTGGCAGGCGGTCTGATCGCGGTTGCGCGCGCCGCACCTGGCCGAGCCAGGTGTCGCACGCCCCAGCGCCACAGCGCATTGAACACGGGATTGAGCGTTCGTCCGTACGGTGTCACGCGATACTTGACGCCCAGACGCGCCGGCGAGAGCTGCGTCCGGCTGACCAGCCCGTCGGCCTGCAGCTGGCGCAACTGTTCGCGCAGCACCTTCGCCGCCACGCGCGGCATCGATCGCTGCAGCTCGCCAAACCCGTGTGGACCGACCGCCAGCCGTTGCATGATCATCGGCTTCCACCGGCCGTCGATCACGCCGATGGCCGTGTACAACGGACACGCGGCCCGTTCCTGATGACTGGAGTCAGGCTCTCTCACGTCACAAACTCCCGAGAGCCGATAGTTACCTGAAAGTACTGTCTTGTGCCGTCTGTAGCTCCTCGCTACAGTCGCTAGTGCACCGTGACCGAGCACCGTGCACCGAGCACCCAAGGCACTCCAGGCACCTAAGGCACCCATCCAAAACCATGAGTATTCGTCTCTTTCGAGTCATCATGCCCGTGAGCGACATCGACGGCGCGCAGCGATTCTACAGCGCGCTCTTCGGTCAGCCGGGCTTTCGCGTCTCCAACGGGCGGCACTACTTCGACTGCGCCGGTGTCGTCCTCGCGTTGTACGATCCGGCGGCCGATGGCGACAGCAAGGCCGTGCGCCCGAACGTCGAGCACGTGTGTACTTTGCGGTACCGGATTCTGACGCGATCCATGTGAGAGCGCAGGGCCTGGGCGGCTTGTCGAACGAGGTTGGCGACGGCAACCTGCCGATGGGCGCGATTGCACGGCGCCCGTGGGGCGAGCGTTCGTTCTATATGCTCGACCCCTCGGGCAATCCTCTCTGCTTTGTGGACGCCAGCACGCTGTTCACTGGCCCGCCGCCCGGCTGAATCCAGGCGGCCGACTGACACGCGAGAGCTCTGCGGCTGCTACTCGGATCGCAACGCCTGCACGACGTCCACCCGTGACGCGCGTGCCGCCGGCATGAGCGACGCGAGAATCGCGGCGGCCACGAGCAGCAGCGCCGCGCCAACCGTCGGCAGCGCGCCCGGAACGTCTACGTCCTGCACGTAGGCGCCGACGACGCGCGCCAGTAACACGCCACCGATGGCGCCGGCCACGATACCGCTGAAGGCGATCGTCGCGCCTTCGCCCAGCACCCGCGCGAGCAGGTGCGAGGGTGCCGACCCGATCGCCAGGCGCACGCCGAACTCGCGCGTGCGCGCGCTCACCGAGAACGCGAGCACGCCGGCAACGCCGACAACGGCGATGGTGAGCGCCACTGTCGCGAATCCTCCGAAGACCATCGCGTTCAACCGGTTTGGCGCGAGCACTTCGGCGCGAACCTCCTCGAGCGTGGCCGGCCGCTCGACAGGCTGCTCGGCCGACAGGTCGCGAATCACGCGCGTGATCGTCGGCACCAGCGCATGCGGGTCCATCCGCGCGTGCACGAAGAGACGGCCGCCGCCAAATTCCTGCTCGAGCGGGTGATAGATGGTCAGCGCCGGACCGGGCACGACGTTCTCGTCGTCCACGTCAGCGACCACGCCGACGATGCGCCGGGGAGCCTCGCTGACGGCGATGAACTTCATGACCGGATCGGTCCACATCAGACGGCGGTTGACCGCGTCCACGCTACCGAACATCCGGCGGGCGAGGCTCTCGCTCACGATCACGACCTTGTCGCCGTCGCGCCGATCGTCATCGGTAAAGTCGCGGCCGGCGATGATCGGCACGCCGAGCGCGCCGAAAAATCCCGGCGACACGGTCCGGAAGTTGGCGCGCGGATCTTCCTCGCCGTTTGCTTTGGCATACCCCTCCGCGGTGAACTGCGCGTCGAAGAAGCCGTTGTCACGCCACGGCACGACCGTGCCGATCGCCACCTGCTCGACACCAGGAATCTGCGCAACGCGCCGCATCGCTTCCTTGTAGAACGAGGCAACCGCCTGTGGCTCGCGCGTGAAGTCCACCACCGGCACGTTGATCGCCAGCACCCCGCGCATATTGAAGCCGGTCTGCGTGCGCTGCAGCGCGACGAGCGTGGTGAGCAGCATGGCGGCGCCAGCGAGGAGCACGAAGGACGCGGCGATCTGTGTGACCGCAAAGATCTGCAGCCGCCGCTTCGTTCCGGTGGTGATGCGCACACCGCCGGTCGCGAGGCCGGTGCCATTCGCCGTGTCGGCCGACGGCAGGCGAGGAACGAACGCGAGGAGAACGGCCGCGGCGACGGCGAGAATGACGCCGACCCAGAGTAGCGTGGCGTCTACCGTGACGTCGAGCGCCCGCACGGAAAAGCGGGCGGCATAGCGCGCGAGGACGGCCACCATTGGCCGCGCGATCAGCACCGCGAGAATGGCGCCGACGCCGCAGAGCAGCAGACTTTCGGCGAGCAGA
Source organism: uncultured Acidobacteriota bacterium (assembly GCA_963807105.1). Lineage (GTDB taxonomy): Bacteria > Acidobacteriota > Vicinamibacteria > Vicinamibacterales > UBA2999 > DASPWV01. Next base: position 168,763 of record CAWEAM010000013.1, read on the forward strand.
GTCCGCCGCAGAGCGCCTCTTGTCGCTCCCAGCGCCGCTCGTACGGCCAGCTCGCCTTCGCGCCGGACCGATCGCGCCAGGATCAGATTGGCCACGTTCGAGCAGGCGATGATGAAGACGAGCGCCGAGGCCGCGAGCAGCACGAGCAGCACGGTTCGCGCCGGCGAGATGATCTGGTCGCGCAGACGCACCGCGTCGATGCGGAAGTCGGACTGCGCGGAATACGCCTCGGGATGCTCCTTGACGATCGCGCCGTGAACGGCGCGAAGCTCGGCGCGCGCGGCGTCGAGATCCGCGCCCGGCGCCAGGCGTCCGAAGAGCTCAGTCATCCGGTGGACACGGCCGTCCACCATCGTCGCGTCGAGGTGGTGCGGGCTCGTCACGACGTTGGCGATGATTTCGGTCTCGGTCGGATACGGCACGGATGGCTCGAGCACGCCGACGATCGTCGCCGTGCGATCGCCCAGCCGCACGGTTCGCCCGAGCACCCACGGATCGCTCTGAAACGCCGTTGTCCAGAAGCGATGCGTGAGTACGGCCGCTCCTGCCGCCTGCGGGCCGTCGTCGGTGGCGTCGAGCAGGCGGCCGAGCACGGGCCGCAGGCCCATCACGTGGAAATAGGAGCCGCCGACGACACCCGCGCGCACCACGCGAGGGTCGCCCAGGCCGATCATCGTGAACTCGATATTGGAGAAGTCGCCGAACGCCGTCAGCGTCTTGACGCCAGCCTGCAGGTCACGCAACTCGGGAACAGAGAAGTTCGTGTTCTCCACGCCGATGCCCGGCGCGCTCTGGCGGATATAGATGAGCCGGTCCTGATCGCGGTTGACAAGCGGCCGCAGCAGCACGCCGCGGACGACGCTGAAGATTGCGGCGTTCGCGCCTATTCCAAGGGCGAGGGTCACGATCACGGTGAGGGCCAGTCCCTTGACTTTGGCCAGTGAGCGCAGGGCGATCCGAAGGTCTGTGATCAGGTTCATGAGTGGTCCTTAACCATATGTCGAACCAGCCGGCGCGAAATCGACATCGTAACCGCGCGGGGGCCTTCCTCCGCCATTCAGGAGGTTCTCCGGCACAGCGGAGCCATTCGATTGCGATATGATGTGCCGTCCAGCTGAGCAATATCCTGGAAGTCCTTCCTTGTGTGAGTTTTGACCGCGCGCTTACGGCGAATGCGTCGAGGTACGCGGGTTGCTGAGTGACACGTGCGCCCCCGACCGCGGGTTGAGGGCTGCCCAGAAAGGTCTGCATGAAATCCGAGAAGAACGACCACGAGACGTCGTTTCTGCCCGAACCGAGCCCGGCGGAGGTTCCGCAAGGTGTGGACCGTCGGGCGTTCATGATGCGCAGCGCCATGATCGGCGCGACCGCTGTGCTCACGGGCTGTGCGCCGGCGACGCCGCAGCAAACCGCTACTGCCGCAGCGACGGCGACACCACCACCGCAGCCGACCGGCAATGTCTCACCGGAGCTCGATGTCGTCAAGAAGTCGAAAGGGCCGGTGATGACCACTCTCGAAGAGTTCTACAAGGTGGGTCCAGGGCCTTCCAGCTCTCACACGATCGGCCCGATGCGCATCACGTACGATTTCTACAATCGTTGCACGAAGCTGCCGGCCGATCAGCTCGCAAAGGTGACCGGACTGAAGGTTCATCTTTACGGGAGCCTCAGCGCGACGGGCAAGGGCCACGGTACCGAGCGCGCGGCGCTGGCCGGCATCATCGGCAAGGAGCCCGCCACAGTCGAACCGGAGTTCCTCGACAGTCTGGTGTCGAATCCGAAGCAAACCTTCCCCGTGAAGCTGGGCGACAAGACGCTGACCCTTTCGCTCGCCGACATCGTCTACGACGCCCCCAAGGGGGAGTTCCCGCACCCGAACACGATGACGTGCAAGTTGATGGGCGGCGAGACCGTTATCCACGAGCTCGAGTACTACTCGGTTGGCGGCGGCTTCATCGAGTGGAAGGGATATGAACCACCGAAGAAAGGCCAGCCGAAATACCCGTACGCCACCATGAAAGAGCTGCAGGCGCACGCCGAAAGCAACAAGCTTTCGGTCGCGCAGGTGGTCATGGCAAATGAAGTCGCGGTCTCGGGAAAGAGCGAGGCAGAAATCAACGCCTTCATCGACAAGATCGGCACAGCGATGGTCAACATCGTCAAAGCCGGATTGAAGGCGCCGGAAAGCACGCTGCCCGGACCCATCAAGCTCAAGACCAAGGCCGGTGACGTCTATGCGCGGGCGATGGACGACAAGTACCGAGCGGCAGCGCGGGGTCGGTGTGGTAGCAGCTTATGCGCTTGCGGGCTCGGAGGAGAACGCCCGCGGCCATCTCGTCGTGACGGCGCCCACGGGCGGCTCTGCGGGCGTCATGCCGGCTCTCGTCTACGTGCTCGGCGAGGGCGGCCGTAAGTTGCCGCAGGACAAAATCCGGGACGGGTTCCTGGCGGCCGCGGCAGTCGGTTATTTGTGTAAGCACAATGCCACGCTGTCGGGTGCGGAAGGCGGTTGCCAGGCGGAGATCGGCGTCGCGTCGGCCATGGGCGCGGCCTTCATCGCGCAGGCACACGACTTCGGCCATCAGGTGGTGGCCAATGCGGCGGAATCGTCGCTGCAGCATCACCTGGGGATGACGTGCGATCCGGTAGCGGGGTTCGTGCAGGTCCCGTGTATCGAGCGATGCGCGTTCGGCGCCGTGAAGGCCTGGACGGGGTTCATGATCGCCAGCAACGAGATCCCGACCAACCGCCGCGTCGACTTCGACACGACGGTCTCAGCCATGGCACTTACCGCCAAGGAGATGAACGCCAAGTACAAGGAAACCTCTGAAGGTGGTCTGGCGGTTTCTGTAACGCTCTGTTGACACGGGTGACGACCACGCAACGGTCGTGAGACAACCCCGTGAGTCAGGGGACGAGGACGGCGGCGGTCGCTGTGGCTGATTGCGGCATCGCCGGCCTCGCGTCTGGCCTGGCGATGCTCCCGTACGCCGTCATCAAAGAGGCCAATCCGCCGGAGGTCAGTGGCACGGCCACGGGGTTGTCGACTTCCTAAATTTCACGTTCAGCGCCCTGTTGGGACCGGTATTCGCGTCGGTACTGCCGACCGTCAATGGTGGCGATCGTTCTCACATTCTTCCTGAGGGGAAACGGGACCGGCGGTTCGCCGTCTTCCCGGGTAGCTGCGTGCGAGGGACTATGAATCGAGAAACCGGAACGGGTAAGTACGAACAGCTGCTGGAGAGGTGCCGGAGCCTTGAACCTATACCAACGGCGGTAGCGCATCCCTGCGAGGAGACCGCTCTGGCCGGAGCCGTCGAGGCTGGCGCAAAGGGACTGATCGTCCCGATTCTCGTGGGTCCGGCCGACAGGCTGCGGGAGATTGCGGCGAAAAGCGGCCTCGACCTCGGCAAGACCCGGATCGTCGATGCGCCTCACAGCCACGCCTCGGCCTTCAAAGCCGTCGAGCTCGTTCGTCAGGGCGCGGCCGAGCTCCTGATGAAAGGCAGCCTGCACACCGACGAACTTTTGAGTGCCGTCGTCGCGCGCGAGACGGGCCTTCGCACGGGTCGCCGCATCAGTCACGTCTTCATCATGGACGTGCCGACTTATCACAAGGTCCTGATAGTCACCGATGCCGCGATCAGCATCGCGCCAACGCTGGAGGACAAGGTCGACATCTGTCAGAACGCCATCGACCTGGCGATTTCGCTCGGCCTGGAGAAGCCGAAGGTTGCCATTCTCGCCGCCGTCGAAACCGTCAACTCGAAGATGCCGGCGACGATCGACGCCGCCGCTCTCTGCAAGATGGCCGAGCGCGGGCAAATCCGCGGTGGCATTCTCGATGGCCCGCTGGCGTTCGACAACGCCATCAGCAAAGACGCCGCGAAGGTCAAGGGCATCCGGTCGGAAGTTGCCGGTGATCCCGACATCCTGCTGGTTCCCGATCTCGAGGCGGGGAACATGCTGGCCAAGCAACTCAGCTTCCTCGCCAGAGCCGACAGCGCCGGCGTCGTGCTCGGCGCGCGCGTGCCGATCATCCTGACGAGCCGCGCCGACAGTGTGCGGTCGCGAATCGCGAGCTGCGCGGTGGCGATGCTCGCGGCGCATGCGCGACGATCCCATCAGCCAGCCGCGCTGGCGTAGATCGGAGTCACGCGCATGGACGACTACGCCGTCGTGCTCAACGCGGGCTCATCGAGCCTGAAGTTCTGCGTCTACCGGAGGCCCCAGATCGAAGCCTGGCGACTCGAAGCGCGAGGGCAGATCGAAGGCATCGGGACCGCGCCGCGATTCTCTGCCCGGAACAGTGCCGGCGGACGCCTCGCCGACGACACGCTGGACAACAAGGTGGTGCGCGACGGGCGCACCGCCCTCGATGCGCTCGCCACCTGGCTTCGTTCCACCTACGGTGGCGCCCGCGTCCTCGGTGTCGGCCATCGCGTCGTCCACGGTGGGGCGCGGTTCACTGCGCCCACGCTGATCACGCCGCACGTGATGGAGGAACTTCGCACGCTGATTCCGCTCGCGCCTCTCCATCAGCCGCACAACCTGGCGGCGATCGATGCCGTTTCCGAGCGGCTTCCCGACGTCCCGCAGGTCGCCTGCTTCGACACCAGCTTTCACCGCGGGCAGCCTGCCGTGGCTGACCTGATTCCGCTCCCGCGCGAGATCCGTGCCTCCGGGGTGCAGCGTTATGGCTTCCACGGCCTGTCGTACCAGGTACATCGCTTCGGTGCTGCCCGAAGTCGCCCCCGAAATCGCGCACGGGCGCGTGATCGTCGCCCACCTGGGAAGCGGCGCCAGCCTCTGTGCGATGAAGAATCGCAGGAGCATGGACAGCTCACTCGGCTTCACCGCGCTCGATGGTCTCTGCATGGGAACCCGACCGGGCGCCATCGATCCCGGCGTCGTTCTCTATCTCTTTCAAAACCTCGGGCTCACCGCCAAAGAAGTCGAGACGATTCTCTACAAGAAGTCGGGCCTGCTCGGGATATCCGGTACGAGCAACGACATGCGCGACCTTCTTGCGAGCAGCGAGCCGGACGCCCAGCTGGCCGTGGACTACTTCGTCTACCGCGCCGCCCGGGAGATCGGCGGGCTCGCGGCTGTCCTGGGTGGCATCGACGCCCTCGTCTTCACCGCCGGCATCGGCGAGAACTCACCGGAGATCCGAAGCCGGATCTGTGAGGCCTCCGCGTGGCTCGGCATCGAGCTGGACGCCGACGCGAACCGCACGAAGCAACAGCAGATATCCCGCGCCGGCACCCGGGTGTCGGCCTGGGTGATTCCGACGAACGAGGAACTGATCATCGCCCGGCACACCGGGCTGTTACTGGGCCTTGTCGAGGCTCGCGCGTAGCGAGAGACGGATTTGAGGAGTATTCCATGGCTGTAACCGCATCCCAGGACACCAAGACCGGCGAGGCAATCTCGCCCTGGCACGGGTTTCGAACCGGCCTCTGGCAAAGAGAAATCAACGTTCGGGACTTCATTCAGCAGAACTACGAACCCTACGATGGAGACGAGTCCTTCCTGGCGCCGGCCACGACGCGCACGAAAGGTATCTGGGACAAGCTCCAGGCATTGTTCGTCGAGGAGCGAAAGAAAGGCGTGCTCGACGTCTCGCAGATACCGAGCTCGATAACCGCGCACGCGCCTGGCTACATCGACCGCGACAACGAAATCATCGTCGGTCTCCAGACCGAGGCGCCGCTCCGGCGCGCGATCATGCCGAATGGCGGGTTTCGGATGATCGCCAATGCGTTGAAGACCTATGGCTACGAGCCCGATCCGCACGTGGTCGAGGCGTTCACGAAGTATCGCAAGACGCACAACGACGGCGTGTTCGATGCCTACACCGCCGATGTGCGGCGATGCCGCAGCTCGCACGTCCTCACCGGCCTTCCCGACGCGTACGGACGGGGCCGGATCATCGGCGACTACCGCCGCGTCCCGCTCTACGGAGTCACGCGCCTCATCGAGCACAAGCAGCAGGAGAAGACCAGTCTCGACGCCTTGCATTCGACCGACGAGATCATCCGGGATCGGGAAGAACTGTCCGAGCAGATTCGTGCGCTCAAGGAACTGCAGAAGATGGCCTCGAGCTACGGATTCGACATCTCACGTCCCGCGCGCACTGCGACTGAGGCCGTGCAGTGGCTCTACTTCGGCTACCTCGCCGGAGTCAAAGAACAGAACGGCGCCGCCATGTCGCTCGGGCGAACGACGACGTTCCTCGATATCTACTTCGAACGGGATCTCGCCTCCGGCCTTCTCACCGAAGAGCAGGCGCAGGAAATCCTCGACGATTTCGTCATCAAGCTGCGCATCGTGCGGTTTCTGCGGACGCCGGAGTACGACCAGCTCTTCGCCGGCGATCCGACGTGGGTTACCGAATCGATCGGCGGCATGGGCGACGATGGGCGGTCGCTCGTCACGAAATCGAGCTTCCGCATCCTTCAGACGCTCTACAATCTCGGCCCCGGTCCCGAACCCAATCTGACGATCTGGTATTCGGCGAACCTGCCCGATGGATTCCGGCGCTTCGCCTCGAAGGTGGCGATCGACACCAGCTCCCTGCAGTTCGAGAGCGACGAGATCATGCGCCGCGCCTGGGGAGACGACGGGGCCATCGCCTGCTGCGTTTCGCCGATGCTCGTCGGCAAACAGATGCAATTCTTCGGCGCCCGTGCGAACCTGGCCAAGTGTCTCCTCTATGCCATCAACGGAGGGCGGGACGAGATCAGCGGCGAGCAGATCGGGCCTGCCGCGGAACCGGTGAAGGGAGAGTACCTCGACTTCGACGATGTGGTCGACAGGTTCGAGACGATGATGGACTGGCTCGCCGAGGTCTACGTCAACGCCATGAACATCATCCATTACATGCACGACAAGTACGCGTACGAGCGCGTCGAGATGGCGCTGCACGACTACGCTCCGCTACGAACGATGGCGTTTGGGATGGCCGGCATGTCGGTCGTCGCCGACAGTCTTTCCGCCATCAAGTATGCGAAGGTGCGGGTCGTTCGCGACAAGACTGGGCTCGTCACCGACTATCAGACGGAGGGCACGTTCCCGTTCTTCGGGAACAACGACAACCGCGTGGACCACCTCGCGGCCTGGCTGGTCAGCACCTTCATGAACAAGCTGAGGAAGTACCCGACCTACCGCAACGCGGTCCACACGCAGTCGGTTCTGACAATCACGTCCAACGTCGTGTACGGCAAGGCGACCGGCAACACTCCTGACGGGCGCCGCCACGGCGAGCCGTTTGCTCCGGGTGCGAACCCGATGCACGGCAGGGACAGCCACGGCATCCATGCGGCGGCTTCATCGGTCGCCAAAATCCCGTACCGCGACGCTGCCGACGGAATCTCTCTCACGGCGTCCCTGGTGCCGACGGGTCTCGGTCGGATTGCCGAGGATCGCATCGGCAACCTGACGTCAATGCTCGACGCATTCTTCAGCAGCACCGGGTTTCACATGAACGTGAACGTGCTGAACCGCGAGACGCTGATTGATGCGATGGAGCACCCGGAAAACTACCCCAGCCTGACGATTCGCGTTTCCGGTTACGCGGTCAACTTCGTGCGGCTCACGCGCGAGCAGCAGATGGACGTCATCAACCGGACGTTCCACGGTTGAGGGCCCGCCATGTCTGAGGACAACACGGCCGCAGAGACGCCGCTCGCGGCGAAGAGCCCGTTCGAGCTTCGCGTCAATCTTGGCAAGGGCGTTCCAGAAGCCGACGTGCGGTCGGCGCTGGCTACCGGCGACATGGGGTTCCTGCACTCGTTTACGACCGGTTCGACCGTTGACGGTCCTGGTGTCCGCGTCGTCGCGTGGACGGCAGGCTGCATGTTTCGGTGTCTCTACTGTCACAATCCTGATACCTGGACGATGAGCAACGGCATACCCGTGAGCATCGCGAAGGCCACCGAGCAGCTGCGCAGGTACCGTCGCGGGCTGAAGGTGATGTCTGGCGGTTTCACGCTGAGTGGCGGAGAGCCGTTGATGCAGCATCGCTTCGCGGTGAAGCTCTTTTCCGCGGCGCGCGAGATGGGTATCCATACAGCCCTGGACAGCAACGGCTACTACGGCGATCGCCTGGCCGATCACGAGCTCGAGCTGATCAGCCTCGTGCTGCTGGACATCAAGGCCTGGGATCCCGAACTCCACAAACGTTTGACCGGCGTGGACGTTGCGCCGACGCTCAATTTCGCGCGCCGGCTTGCTGCGCAACGACGGCCGATCTGGCTTCGTTACGTCCTCGTTCCCGGATTGACCGACGATCCCGAGGACATCAAGAAGATCGCAGCGTTCGCCGCCGGTCTCGGCAACGTGGAGCGAGTCGACGTGTTGCCGTTCCATCAGATGGGTCGCTTCAAGTGGAAGAAACTCGGGACGAACTACACGCTCGACGACGTCGCGCCGGCGCCGCCCGAACTCGTGGAGCGGACGCTTGCGTTATATCGCGCCGAGGGTTTACGGGCGTGCTGACCCATTCGCCGGAGCCCGGGTCGCCTGCTCGGGACTGGCCCCGGCATGCAGGAGGGCTCCGACAATACGGAGAGCGTATGCGCGGCGGCCGAAATCACACTTGCGGATCCGCCCAGTAAAAACGGCATAATTCGCGGAGATCCGGGGTCGACCGCTCTGCGCGATGCTGCGGCACGGCCTGTGCTTAGCGGAATCCGGCGAGGCTCCCGCGGCCGCGCCATCGGGTCGTCCGGCGTTGCGGTGACGACGGGCGCAAGGGGATTGACAATCTCTCGAACCGCGGCGCGGCATCGGCGCGCCTGAGGGTCATCGTGCCTCAACGCTTGTGTCTGGCCGCTGTCTGTCTGCTTGTCATCGTGCTCGCCGCCCGCGTGACCGGCGCAATCCCGCCCTCCTCGCCGCCCCCGCTACCCGACTCCCAGACACCAGCCGCGCCGACGGCACCGGCGGCACCTCAACCGGGTTATGCGGGCAGCGACACGTGCGTAGTCTGTCACACGGGCCAGGGTGATTCGCTCAAGGGCACGGCACACGCGCAGGCGATGAATCCGCGATCTCCCGCGGCAGGTCACGGCTGCGAAAGCTGCCACGGTCCCGGACAGGCGCATGTGGACGACGATGCGAAAGGGCATATTCTGCGGTTTGGGCAGATGAAGCCCGCCGAGGCGAGCCAGACGTGCCTGTCGTGTCACAACCGCGGCACGCACGCCGGATGGGAAGGCAGCGCGCACGAGCGCCGGAACCTGTCGTGCGTCACCTGCCATAGCGTGCACAGTCCGAAGTCGTTCGAGCAACAGCTGGTCAAGCGGACGCAGACCGAGGTGTGCGCCACGTGCCACCGCACTCAGGTCGCGAAGACCGAGCGCGCGGTCGCGCACATGCCGGTGCGCGAGGGCAAGATGTCGTGTTCGTCGTGCCACAACCCGCACGGCTCGATCAGCAACGTCAAGGCGCTCAAGGTCGGGAGTTCGGTGGCGGAAGCCTGCACAAGTTGCCACACCGAGATGCGCGGCCCGGTGTTGTGGGAGCACGCCCCCGTGCGAGAAAACTGCGCGACATGCCACGATCCCCATGGCTCGTCGAACGACCGCATGCTGGTCGTCCGCATGCCGATGCTCTGTCAGCGATGTCATAACTCGACCTTCCACCCGTCGTCGATTTACGACAACAACGCGATTACCGTCAACAAGAACAACCGGATGTTCGGACGGTCATGTGTGAACTGTCATTCGAACATCCATGGCTCGAACCACCCGTCCGGGCAGTTTTACATGCGATAGCGGCCGGAGGCCGATTATGCGCTCCCTCGCGTGGGTACAACTGGTCTGCTGCCTGGGGCTCGCGATGCCTCAGCTTATGCACGCACAAACGGTTTCGCAGACGCCGCCGTTGACGTCGCAAGATCCGCAATCGAAAACGACGTCCCAGCCGAAGCCGCAAGAGGCGGCGCCAGCGGCGCCCGATGCTGATGCCGAGGTTTCGCGCAGTCTGTTCGAGCCGACGTGGCGTCAATTCCAGTTCGGCGCTCGCCTGAGCAACATTGACGGCGATCCAGCGCGATGGCAGCGGTACGGCGACCTTAGAGACGGCATCCTCCTCACCGACGCCCGCTATGCGCGCGAAGATCCGGCGGGAGCCTGGCTGTTTCATGCGTCGGCGGACAACGTCGGGTGGCGCGATCAACGATTCTTCGCCGACTACGCGCGACCCGGACGCTTCGTCGTCTCCGGCCTCTGGGACGAGATCCCGCAGTTCTACAGTGTCGACACCGCCACGCCGTACACCGTCTCGGGCTCGGACGGCACGCTCGTCCTCGATGACGCGACACAGCGCCAAATCCAGAACGGGCAGGCCAATCTCTCCGCCTATGTGCCGATTGCACCGCAGTTCGAGCTCCGCGAGCGGCGCGACATCGGCAACGTGAACTTCCGCGCCATGCCGACCGAACAGCTCGACGTGACGGCGGCATTTACAACAATGCGGCATGTCGGCGAATTGCCGTTTGGCGCCAGTTTCGGGTTCAACAACGACGTCGAAGTGCCGTTGCCGTATGACTCGCGGACCAACGACTTCACCCTTGGCACCGAGTGGACGAACAATCGCAACATGATTCGCGTCGCGTACACCGGCTCGTGGTTCGACAATCTCGACGACCCTCTGGTGTGGGACAGCCCGCTGCGCCTGGACGATCACCCAGCCAACGGCCCCGGCCGCGGGCGGATGGCGCTCTGGCCGTCGAATTCGGCGCAGACGATCAGCGCCGCCGGCTACTCGAAGTTCGCCCGCAGCACTCAGCTCACCGGCTTTTTCTCGCTCGGATTCTGGAACAACGACCAGCCCCTTCAGCCGTTCACCATCAATGCGGCGCTGCCCCAGCTCGCGCTGCCCCGAAGCACGACCGAGGCCGATGCCAGCGTGGTGTCCGCGAACCTGAATTTCGTGACGCGTCCACGGACCGATTGGCGATTCAGCGCCCGCGTGCGGCGATACGAATACAACAACGAGACGGTGCAGACTGACATCCCGCAGTTCATCGGCTACGATACCTACGTCGGAACCTCGAGAATCGGCGGACCGGAGCGCTATGCGCACGATCGCACGACGTTCGACGCAGACGCAACGTGGAGCGGCCTGCCGCCCCTCGCCCTCACTGCTGGCTACACCCGCAACAACGGCGGCTACGACTTCCGCATCTTCGAGAGCACCGGAGAGGATGTGCTCCACCTCACCGCCGACGCGGTGGGCTCGCAGTGGGTGACGTTCCGGGCCGAGTACGAGCTCGCGGGCCGCAGCGGCGACGGGCTCAACGAAGATCTGCTCTTGGAGCTCGGCGAGCTGCCGGACATGCGTCACTACGATCTCGCCAACCGGACCCGCAATCGATTGACCGGCCAGATCGACGTCGTCCCCAACGAGGTCTGGACTATCAGCGCCTCGGCTGGCTTCGGCAAGGACGATTACGACGACAGCTATTTCGGCTTGCAGGAGTCGACGTTTCGGCTATTCTCGCTTGCGGCCGACTTCCGCCTCCCGAACGGATTCGGTGGAGGCGGCAGCTATAACTACGAGCGCTATTCGGGGCTGCAGCAATCGCGCTCAGCCAATCCCGGCCAGGAAAACGATCCGATGCGCGACTGGACCGCGGATTCGGCCGAGCGCGTGAATTACTTTTCGATCTACGCGATGCCGCCGAGGATTGGACAGAATACCGAAGTGCGGTTTTCTTATGACTTCAGCCACGCGGAAGGAGATTACCTGTACACGGTTGTTCCTGGCGGCCCGCTGCCTCCGCCTTCTCAGCTCCCGGAAGTCTTTAACCGGCTGCAGCAACTGCACGTGGACGTGCGACACCGTCTGTCGAACCAATTCGCCGCCACTCTGTCGTATCTCTACGAACCGTTCCGAGTCTACGATTTCGCGTTCGACCCAACCGTCGTCAACGGCATTGCCCAGCCAGGTTCGCTGGTCATGGGATATGTCTACCGCCCGTACACTACCCACTCCTTTGTGTTCGGCGTGAGGTACTTCTGGTAATAATCGCTCTGCCGGCTCATATCCTGGAGGTTCCATGACGAAGCTCGTGAAGAGAATCAGTCTGACCATGACGATCGTGTTCGCCGTTGGGATGGCGACGACGCCTCTCGCTGCGGCAACGCAGGATGCAAAGCGTGGAGAGGAAGTCTACGCCGCCCAGAAGTGCCAGGTCTGCCATTCCATCGGCGGCAAAGGAAATAAGCAGCTGCCCCTGGACGGTGTCGGCACGAAGTTGACGGCGGCCGACATCCGCGAGTGGATCGTCCACCCGACGGAAATGACCGCGAAAGCCAAGTCCACCAAGAAGCCGCCGATGCCTGCCAAGTTCGGCAGTCTGCCGGCAGCAGACATCGACGCGCTGGTCGCGTACATGCAGAGCCTGAAGTAGCGGGCCACGCCGTGACGACGCGCGAGGCGCTTCTCCGCCATCCTGTCGCGATCGCCGGTGCGCTGATCACTACGGTATCCGCCGTGGTGTTCCTCGCACTGGTGATCGCGGCGCTTGCGCAGTTGTTCGACAATCCCTACGCCGGGCTGATCATTTTTGTCGCTATTCCTGCGCTTTTCGTGCTGGGACTCTTGCTGATCCCGCTGGGCATGTGGCTGCAGCGGCGGAAGCTGGCGCGCGACCCCGGCGCCCCCGCCGACTGGCCAGTTCTGGATTTCCGGCAGGCTTCGGTTCGCCGACGAGCGCTTTTGTTCGCAGCTCTCACCTCCGTGAACGCCGTCATTCTCCTGATCGCCGGGTACGGCAGCCTGCACTGGATGGAATCGCCGACGTTTTGTGGTCAGGCATGCCACACACCGATGCGGCCGCAGCATACGGCCTGGCAGGCCGCGCCACATGCGCGCATCGCCTGTGTGGATTGCCACATCGGGGAGGGGGCGGCGGCCTTCGTCCATGCGAAGCTTGCCGGCGTGCGGCAGCTCGTCCACGTGGCGACCAGCTCTTATCCCAGGCCGGTCCCGCCGGGCGCCGAGATGCCTCCGGGCGCGCAGGCGCAAACCTGTCTTGGCTGTCACCAGCCCGACCACGTCGCCGGAGATCGCATTCGGGTCATGCGCGAATACGCCGACGACGAAGCGAACTCTGAAACCAGGACCGTGTTGCAGATGCACCTGGGCGCCTCGCCCTCGTCACCGCGTGCGATTCACTGGCACGCCGACCCTGCGGTTCGCATCGAGTATGTGGCGACGGATGCGGAGCGTCAGACGATCCCGTACGTGAGAGTGACCGGTGCGAACGGCGTGGTGAAGGAGTACATCGCCGCGGATACACCCGATCAAGTGATCCGCGAAGGCGCTCGCCGGACGATGGACTGTGTCGACTGCCACAACACTGTCGGGCACCCCATTTCAGCGACGCCCGAGAGGGCGGTTGATTCAGCGGTCGCCGCCGGCCGGGTGAGCCGCGACCTTCCGTTTGTTCGGCGAGAAGCGGTCCGGCTCATGAAAGCGTCGTACCCCAGCGAGGACGACGCACTGCGCGCGATCGATCGCGACTTGCGGAATTTCTATCAGTCCCGGGGCGGCTCCCTCGAACAGCAAAAGCTGGCGGGGACGGTGACAGCGCTGCAAGATGTGTATCGCCGCAACGTGTTCCACGATATGAAGGTGACCTGGGGCAGCTATCCCAACAACATAGGCCATTTCACGTCGACCGGCTGCTTCCGGTGTCACGACGACTCGCACAAGGCGACTGACGGCTCAACGATCAGCGCCGATTGCAGCTACTGCCATAAACAGATCGAAACGCCACCTTGATGTTCCTGCCCAGTGCTGCGTGACGTCTTGAACTCCGCCTAACCACGGCGACCTCCCTCGCCCGCTGGTGATCTCCGTCCCCGCTAGTGGGGACGGAGGTTGCCAGCATGCTACGGAAATCGCGCCCGCCGTGCTTGCCACCCTCACGAGCCGGTGGCATCGTGGACGGATGCTGTATCGCACACTGGGCCGCACAGGTGAACGCGTCTCGGCCATCGGTCTGGGCGGGTGGCACATCGGCTTCGGCAAGCTCTCGGACGTTGAGAGCGTCGCGCTGATCCGTTCCGCGATCGATCGCGGCATCACGTTCCTCGACAACAGCTGGGACTACAACGACGGCGCGAGCGAAATCCGGATGGGCAAAGCGCTACGTGACGGTTACCGCGCGAAGGTCTTTCTCATGACCAAGATCGACGGGCGGTCGAAAAAGGAAGCCGCGCGACAGCTCGACGAATCGCTGATGCGGATGCGCGTGGACTGCATCGATCTCGTGCAGCATCACGAGGTCCTCCGCTACGAGGATCCGCATCGGATGTTCGACGAGGAGGAGGGTGCGCAGCTCGCGCTCCTCGAGGCGAAAGAGGCCGGCAAGCTGCGCTACATCGGTTTCACCGGCCACAAGGATCCTCAGATCCATCTCTACACGCTCGAGGTCGCGCGCGAGCACGGGTTTGCGTTCGACACCGTGCAGATGCCGCTCAACGTGATGGACGCGCACTATCGCAGCTTCGAGCGGCTCGTGCTGCCCGAGCTCGTCAAACAGAACATCGGTGTGCTCGGCATGAAGAGCATGGCCAATGGCATCATCCTCTTGTCCGGCACGGTCACGCCGATCGAGTGCCTGCACTACGCGCTCAACCTGCCGACGTCGGTGGTCATCACCGGCATCGATAGCCCGGCGATTCTCAATCAGGCGCTGGAAGCGGTGGACACTTTCACGCCACTGAACGACGCGCAGCTCAGTGCGCTTCGTGCGAAGACGGCTGCAGCCGCGGCGCGCGGCGAGTTCGAACCGTTCAAGACGTCGTCGATCTTCGACGCGACGACCACCAATCCGGAGTGGCTCGGCGAAGAGCCTGCGCGCCTCCAGAAGCTGATGCCTGCCTGACGTTGCGCGGCCCAGGAGCCCGCAGCCCGTGCTGCAGGCTCGCGGAGGCGGAGGCTCACGTTACTTCTGTGCCGAGACCGTACGCCTCAGGGCCGAGCTCGACGGCCTTCGGGTCCATCCACAACACCTCCCAGTGATGTCCGTCCGGGTCGTAGAAGCTTCGCGCGTACATGAAGCCGTGATCCTGCTCGGGCATGGCATCGCGGCCGCCGGCGGCGACGGCTTTCTTGACGAGGTCGTCCACCTCGGCGCGGCTCTCGCACGAGAGTGCGATCAGCGCTTCGGTTTGCCGCGACGTATCGCATAGCTCGCGCCGGGTGAAGGTCTTGAAGAACGGCTCAGCCAGGAGCATGACATAGGCCTCGTCGCTGACGATCATGCAGGCGGCGTTCTGGTCTGTGAACTTTGGGTTGTACTCGAAGCCGAGCGCGCTGAAGAAGGCCTTGGCGGCATTCAGGTCGCGGACGGCAAGATTGACGAACATTTTTCGCGCGGTTGTTGCGGGCATGTCGGTTCTCCTCGTTGCAGCTTTTCAGGAATAGACTCCCGAGCGCTTGCAAAATCATCGGCAGCCGCGGCAGGAGAGCGTCGGGTTCTTGGAGATGGGCTGCTGGTTGAGGTGCGACGGCGAGCGAACGGCCGCGCCGCCTACCAGTGAACGCCGATCGTTCCGCTGATCCGCTGGTGCAGCTCCGAGCCGATCCGATACTCGGCCGCGGCGGACCACCCATGGGTGATGCGGGCCCGTACGCCACCGCCGGCAGTAAAGGCCGGGTCGCTCGACCAGTAGGGGCCGTTCCTCACCTGATCGCGCCCCCAGAACAGGCCGGCTCCGGCAACGAGAAACGGCGTCAGTTGCGCACCCGCCGACACGGCGTCGAAGACAACGTTGCCGGTCAGGAGAACGTTGCGATCGCGGATGAGACCGTCGTTGGCCATGACGACGAGCTCGGGTCCGACACTGATGCGCGGCGTGACGTAGCGGCGAAGTCCGCCGCCGAACAGCCAGTAGTTCTTTGTCGAATCGTCCACGAAGCCGGCATAGCCCACGTGGACTTCGGCAGCCCACGACCGATCCTGCGCGAGCGCGCGCGTTGATAGCGCCAGCGCCAGACCCGCGACCAGAAAAGCGACCCGCACAAGGATCTTGTGCATCTCCCGTTTCATGATGTGCAGAACACCGCGCATTCGGCTCATCGTCTCTGCCCGGCGTTTGCATTTGTCGGCAACCGGCCGCGCGCGCTACTCTTCGCAGACGATGAGCGCTCGAACAGTGATGATTGCGATGGTGTCGGCTGCCGCGCTCGGCGGCGTCCTTGTGGCCCAGGGCGGACGCGGCCGCGGCGCGAGAATCGACGCTGGCCAGCAGTGTCCGCCCGGCACGACTGAAGTTCGTCCCGGCAGCTGCCAGGCGCCGGACACGCCGCCGCCGAGCATCCTCGACTATCGACCGCGCTCGACGCTCGTGACCGCGCGACATCCGGTGCCGAAGGCGAAGTTCCCGGCCATCGACATCCACGGGCATCCGCCGGCGCTCACATCGGCCGAGTCGATCAGTCGCCTCGTCGTCGAAATGGATGCGCTCAACCTGCGCGTCATGGTGAGCGCCGACAATTCGTCGGGCGAGCGGCTGGCCCGCGCGCTGCAGGCAATCAACGCCAGCCCCCACAAGGATCGGTTCCGCGTGCTCGCCGGCGTGGACTTTAGAAACGTCGGCCCGGGCTGGGGCGAGCGCGCCGTGAAGCAGCTTGAGGCTGATATCAAGGCCGGTGCGAGCGGTGTCGGCGAAATCTCGAAGGCGTTCGGTCTCAACATCACCAAGCCTGACGGATCGCGCCTGCGCGTGGACGATCCCGATCTCGATCCGCTCTGGGCGGCGTTCGCCCGGCTCGATGTGCCGGTGTTTGTCCATACCGCCGAACCGCAGGAGTTCTTCCAGCCCCTGGACTTCGCCAACGAGCGATGGCTCGAGCTGGCGCTCTTCTCGAATCGGCGCAATAACCAGCCCGGTCAGGTCTCCTTCGAGCAATTGATGACGGAGCGCAACAACGTGTTTCGCAAGCACCCGAAGACGCGGTTCATCGCGGCACACTTCGGGTGGCACGCCAACGATCTGGGCCGCGCCGCCAGGATGCTCGACGAGTTCCCGAACGTCGTCGTCGAAGTGGGCGCGATCCTCTACGACCTCGGTCGGCAGCCGCGCGCTGCGCGCGACTTCTTCGTCAAGTATCAGGATCGCATCCTGTTTGGAAAGGATTCCTACCAACCCGAGGAGTATCCGTACTATTGGCGCGTGTTCGAGACGGCCGACGAATACTTCGACTACTACCGCGACTATCATGCGTTCTGGAAGCTTTACGGGATGGAGCTGCCGGATGCGGTGTTGAAGAAGGTCTACTACCAGAACGCGCTGCGCGTCGTGAAAGGGCTGCCGCAGGCTGGATGGCCAAAATAGGACTTCTCAAGGGTGCCTTGGGTGCCTTGAGGTGCCTCGGGTGCCAGTGCGAGGTGCTGCCCGCGGTTCTCGCGTCGCTCGCTACTCGCTGTGCAGCGTGCCGCTGACGTCGAGGCGCGACGCCCTTACGGCCGGCAGCACACACCCCGCCAACGCGACCAGCGTAATCACGACGCCGACGATCGTCAGCAACGCGGCGTCGGGCGGACGAACGGACAGCGGAAAGATGGCGAGGAGCGGCCGCAGCGCGAGCGTCAGCAGCACACCCGCCGCCATGCCGGCCACAATCAGTCGTGTTCCCTGACCGAGAACCAGCCCGGCGATCCGCGTCCGGTCCGCGCCGATCGCGGCCCGAATGGCCAGCTCCCGCGTTCGCGAGGTCGCTAGGTAGGCCATCACACCGTGCACACCTGTGGCCGCGAGCACCATCGCGAGCGCTGCGAACGCGCTCATCAACCAGAGAAAGAGGGTGAATGCCGACAGCGACTCTGCGATCACAGCCTCCACCGGCTTGACGTCGAAGACGGCCAGCGCAGGGTTGACCTCGCGGACCACGGCCCGCACGGCGCCGATCAGAGGTTCCGGCCGCTCGTCGCTTCGCACGACGAGCGTCATGCCGAGCTCGGAGAGCTGCGACCAGTTTTGCGCGACGGGGAAGTAGATCTCCGGATTCGCCGGACGATCGAGATGAACCTGCCAGCACGTCGCGCACCACGCCGGCGATGGTGCCGCGATTCGTCTCGGTTCCGACGGGGTCGTGATCGCCGAAGTAGCGGCGTGCAAGCGTCTCGTTGATCACGATCACGCGCGGGGCGTCGCGCCCGTCGCGGTCGGTGAACGCGCGGCCGCGCGCGAATGCGATGCCGAGCGCATCGAAGTATCCGGGCGTCACGTATCGAAGCTCGATGGCGAATGCCGGCGCGGGCGGCGCGCGGCCCGCAGCGCGGAAGTCGTCGGAGACGCTGAACCAGCCCCAGTTCTGGAGCGGCAGCATCTGCGTGAAGCCCGCGGCCGACACACCGGGCAGCTGCGACACGCGATCGGCAATGGCGTAGAACTGGTTCGGATCGGTGCGCGGGGTCATCCGCTGCCCGAGGTGAAATGTCATCGCGTTGGCGCTGACCAGCCCGCTCTCGACGTTGCGAAGTCGAATCAGCTCGCGGACGAGCAGCGCGCCACCGGCGGCCAGCAGGAAAGCCAGCGCGATCTCTGCGGCCACGAGCGCGTCGCGTAGCCGGCGATACCGCACGCTTGCCGTTGCGGATGTGGCCGATTCCCTGAGAACCGCTTGCGGATCGGTGTGTCTGGCCGCGAGCGCCGGGGCCATGCCGAACGCCGCCCCCGTGAGAACGCAGATCGCAAGCACGAACAGGAAGATCGACCAGTCGAACGTCACTTCACCGGCGCGTGGAAGGTGTCCGCCCGCGAGCCGCAGCAAACGATCGGTCGCGAGCCATGCGATCACGAGGCCCAAAGCGCCGCCGGCCAGCGACAGGAGCAGGCTCTCGATGAGGAACTGGCGCACCAGCCGTCGCGGAGGCGCGCCGATTGCCGCGCGCACCGCGACTTCGCGGCTGCGCAGCGTCATCCGCACGAGCGAGAGATTGGTGACGTTGGCGCATACCAGCGCCAGCACGACGCCAACGGCGGCGAGGAGAAACCAGAGCGGTTGCCGCACCGTCCTCGAGATCACCGCATCGCCGAGCGGCTCCGTGCGAACGCCGCGGCCGCGCTGGTTGGGATCGGTTTGGAGCGCGTCGCGTTGCGTGGCGAGCACCGCGAGCTCGCTCGCGGCGGCCTGAAGGCTCACGCCGCGCGCGAGGCGGCCGATCACCGCGCTTGCGCGGCCGCGGAGCGGCTGCCCCAACGGATACATCGGCAACCAGAGGTCCGTGAACGACTCCGATGCCACGCTCGCCACCGGTACTAGCGCTGCTGTACGGAAATTGAAACGCCGCCGGCATCACCCCGACCACCGTGAACCGCTCATCGTCCAGGTCGAGCGTAGTTCCAAGGATCTGTGGGTTTGCCCCAAGGCGTTCGCGCCAGAAGCGGTGACTCACCACGACGACGCTGGCGGGGTCGTCTCCGTGCAGCGTGCGGCCGATGAGCGGCGCTACGCCGAGAGCATCGAACAGGCTGCGCTCGGCGAGCACCGCCATCACGCGGCCGACGCTGTCGCCCGTACGGAGATAGCGTGCTGTCACGGCGTATCCAGCGATCGCGTCGAACGATGTGGCCTGCCGGCGAAAGGCTTCGAGATCGGCCAGAGCGATCGCCTCGCCGCGGTCGGCCGGCGTGCCCGAGATGCGCACCAGGCGATCGGGCTCCGCAAACGGCAGCGGCCGGAGAATCACCGCGCTGACGACCGAGAAGATGGCAGTCGTCGCGCCGACGCCGACCGCGAGCGTCACCAGCGCAGGGACGGTGTAGGCCGTGTGACGGGTGAGGCTGCGAACCGCATCCCGTAGATCGACCGACAGGTCGTCGAGCCAGCGCCAGCCGGCGGCGTCGCGGCTGTCTTCCTTGATGCGGGCCGGGTTGCCGAAGCGGTGTCGTGCAAGCGCGCGCGCCTGGTCCGATTCGATGCCGCGCTCGCGCTGCTGCTGTTCGAGCAGTTCGAGGTGAAGACGAATCTCGTCGTCCAGATCGCGGTCGGCCTGATGACGACCGAAGAGGACGCCGACGCGACGCAGAAGCTCGCCAAGCATGTTGGGCTCTCAAGTGGCGCGCAGCACGCGTGACGTCGCGCGGACGACTCGCTCGAAGCGCGCCAGCTCGCGCGCCAGCTGCTCGCGGCCAGCGTCGGTGATCGCGTAATAGCGGGCGCGGCGCTTTTCGCGCGTCGCCCCCCAGGACGCGGTCACCCAACCCTTGACCAGCATCCGCTGAAGCGCGGGATAGAGCGACCCTTCCTCGACGGCGAAAACGGCGTCGGACAGTTGTGCGATCGCCCCGGCGATCTCGAAGCCATGCAGCGCCGCCCCGCGCGCCAGTGTTCTCAGGATCATCACGTCAAGAGTGCCGGGCAGGATGGGGTCCGACATAGGCGGTCTATGCCACAAGCATAGATCGACTATGTCTCGAAATTGTTAGGGAACCTTGTGGCCATGGCCACGTCATATATCTTGTGACACAAGATATATGGTGATAAAGTGCATAACGTGAAGTCGCGAGACCCCGGAGCGGACGAGGACAAGCGCGGAATCGAGCGCGAGCTGAAGCGCGGATCGCTGGAGCTGATCGTCCTGCATCTGCTCGAACCGGGCGAGGCCTACGGCTACGAAATCGTCTCGAAGCTGACGGCACGCACCAACGGCGCGCTCGAGGTCACCGACGGCACGTTGTATCCCGTGCTCTACCGGCTCGAACGGAACGGCTTTGTGGCGGTGCGCTGGGAGACGCCCGATCGCGGCGTCCCCCGCAAGTACTACACGCTCACCGACGCCGGGCGCCGCGAGCTGGCGCGGCTCACACAGGAATGGTTGTCGTTTGCAAAGGCGATGAGCGGACTTCTGACCCGCAATGGAGAGGCGAAATGACGATCACGGCCGACGACTACATCAATCGCGTGCTTGACGTGTTGCCCAAGACGATGCCGCTTCGCGCGCAGATCGCCATGGAACTGCGCGGCCATATCGCGGAGCGTGTGGGCGCCGGTCAGTCAATCGACGATATCGTGCGGCAGCTCGGCGATCCCGTGACGCTCGCCGAGTCGTACCTGTCGGTTGAGCCGCTGCGAGCGGCCTCGTTCGGCAGCCGCGCCGTGGCGAAGCTCCTCGATGTCGTGGTCGTGGCCGGCTTGACAACGCCGCTTGCCCTGGTGCCGTGGATGCTGGTGCCGCGCGAAGTGGCGTTTCCGTTCTCGCTGATGATCCTGCTCATCGGCGGCAGCATTTCCTTCGGGATCTACACCGTGCTTTCCGAGTGGCTGACCGGGCGAACGGTGGGCAAGCGCGTGCAGGGTCTCCGCGTCGTTCAGGAGTCGGGAGCGCAGATCACATTGGGTCAGGCGATTGTCCGGCAGCTGCCGATGTTTCTGCAGTTCTACTGGATTGACGTGATGTTCGCGCTGTTCACCGATCGCGCACAGCGGGCCTTCGAAATGCTGTCGAAGACTCGCGTCGTGGCCACCGATGAGGGCCGCCGATCTGAAGGATTGAGGTAGGCAGGACCGCCGAGCCTACAGAGAAGCCGCGGCCTGGGAGGAACGCCGCTCGATTTCCTCTCCGGCCGCCATATCTCTGGTTCTGTGCCTTTCTGTTGCTACCTCAACTTCTGTGGCGCCAGCGCGCCCGGTAAAATGGTCCCGCTGCATGCGCCTCCTCACGATGGCTCTCGTTGCGTCCGCACTCGTCGCCGCCACGGCGGAAGCACGCCAGCTGCCCTCCACAGGTGACCTGCTCGACCGGTATGCGAAAGGCGACTTTTCGGCGCTGACGATCCCCCGGAGCGCGAACGATCTCGGGCGGTTCCGTCAGGCGCTCGAGCGTGAGGCCGAGGCGTGGCTGCGCCGATCCGACGCGCGCACGCTCCGCCAACGGCAACTCCTTGCCGCGACGATTGCACTCGAGACGGCGCGTGCCGGCCTCGATCTCGACTGGGGCGAGGGACGTCGCCTCATCGAGTGGGGCGCGGAGCTTCTGCGCAAGAGTCCAGCAGACGAGCCCGAGCGCCTCTGGCATCTGGCCGCTCTCGCCCTCATTCAGGGCGCGTTCGACAACGAGCTGCTCGTCAAGCTGCAGAAAACCACCTGGCCACGATTCGAGAGGGAAGCGCGCTTTCCGTTGGCGCTGGTGGTGATGGTCGAGGGCAACACCTGGCCCGACCCCGATCGCGGCGAACCCTGGGATGACAACGAAGCCGCGCTCGCCGACGCGTACCAGATGAACCAGGCGCGGCAGAAGGGTGTGCAAGCCTCGCGCACCGACTTGCGCGCCAAGGCCTACGAATACGAGCGCCGGACGCGCATGCGAACGGCGATCTCCGTCCTCGAGGATCTGAGCAACGCGGAAGAGATTCGCGCCGAAGCGCTGCTGCGGCTCGGGTTCCTGCACATGCGGCTGCAGCGGTTCGAGATCGCGATGGAGCAGTTCGAGGAAGTCGTCACGCTCACCGAGGATCCGTTTCTTCTCTACATCGCGCAGCTGCTGACGGGCATGGGCCACGAGCGCCTCGGCGATCGCGCTAATGCGGTCGTCGCCTACCGCGCCGCGCTGGAGGCGATGCCGCGCGCCCAGGCCGCCAGTTTCGCGCTCGCGTCGCTGCTGTTCCTTGGCGATGAGCGCGACGAGGCTGTGGAGATCATCGACGCGGCAATCGGCGGCGCCGCCGCCGACGATCCCTGGCGGACCTACCAGACGGGTGATTTCCGCTTCTGGAAGGAGCGCATCGACGCGTTGAAGCAGGTGCTCAAATGAGCGTCGTGCGTTTCGTCGTGCTCGCTGCGGCTGCCGCGTGCGCAGGCCGCAGCGTTGCGGCGTTCCAGCCCGCGCAAGCCGCGCCGCAGAGCGAGACCGGCAGCGTGCAAGTGTCGGTCAGCGTTCGCGAGGGCAACCGGCCCGTCGCCGGCCTGTCTGCAACGGACTTCGCGCTCACCGACAACGACGTCGCCCAGGAGATTCAGGCGCTCTCGATCGAGACCGTGCCGGTGGACGTGACGCTGCTCGTGGACACGAGCGGCAGCACGTCGGGCGTGGCGGCGCGCCTCGCCGCCGATGTTCAGCAGATCACGCGTCTTCTGCGCCCGAACGACGCGCTCCGGTTGATAAGGATCGATACGTTCGTCGCCGAGCTGCGTCCGACTGCCCCTGTAACCGCCGCGGTCGCCGTCAACGTCGTCGCGAGTCAGAACGGCGGATCTGCGGTGCACGACGCGCTGATTGCCGCGCTCGTCAAGCCGGTTGCGCCGGGCCGCCGCCACCTCGTGGTTGCGGTCAGCGATGGTCTCGACACGATCAGCATTACGACGGCCGATCGTGTGCGCGAGGTTGCCGCGCGATCCGAAGCGCTCCTGGAGATCGTGACCGTGCGGCCGCCGGCCGGCTACCGCGCACCGCTGTCGTACCAGCGGCCCCGCTACAACGATCAGGACACGTTGATCCTCACCGAAGCCGCCGAGAGGTACGGGCGGCGAGCTGCGTAGTCGCGGGCTGTTCGGCGATCCCGATCCCGTGGCCGCATTCAAGCGCGTGTACGACGAATTTCGACAAAGCTATGTGCTGCACTACACGCCACGCGATGTCGATGCCTCCGGCTGGCACGAAGTCACGGTCACGCTGCCGAAGGCGCCCAACGCCATCGTCCGCGCCCGCAAGGGATATTACGGTTCGTAGGTCAGGCGCTCAGCGACCTCCGGGAAGCCGAGGTCAATGTCTCCGCGGCGCACGAAGCCGGGCGTCCCGTGTAAGACGACGCGCATCTTGGCGCGACGAACGTTCAATCCTGTCGCAACGCCAGCATCGGATCGACGCGCGCCGCGCGGCGCGCGGGCAGAAAGCCGGCAAGCGCCGCTGCCAGTCCCAGCGTCACTCCCGCGATGGCCACCATCGTCTGGTCCGTGGCGGCGAGCTCGAAGAGCAGCGCGTTGATGAAACGTCCCAGTCCGATCGACGTCGCTGCACCGACGATCAAGCCGATCGTGGTGATGAGCGCCACGTGCCCGAGCATCAGTTGCATGACCGCGCGCGGCGCAGCGCCCAGCGCCATGCGGATGCCGATCTCGTTTCGACGCCGGGCAACCGCATACGACATCACTCCGTAGAGGCCCATCGCCGCGAGAAGCAGCGCGAGGCCGCCGAAGAAGGCGGACAGCGAAGCGATGAGGCGTTCCTGTACGACGGCCGCCTGGAGATCCTCCTCGAGCGTACGGAAATCGACCACGGCCTGTCGCTCGACGCTCAGGATCGCGCTCAAGACGGTGGCGCGGAACGCGTCCGGGGGTCCGCTTGCCCGAATGCTGATCCGCGCCTGCGACATCGCGGTGTCGCCCTGCGCCCAGGGCACGTACATCGTCGGGGGTGGCGGTTCCCGGAGGCTGACGTACTTCGCATCGGCGACGACGCCGACAATTTCAACCGTCTCCGCTGTTGGTCGGCCAGGTCCGATCGTGAACGTCCTGCCCAGGGGATTCTGATCCTTGAGGAACTTCTTCGCGAACGCTTCATTGACGACGGCGACCCTCGGACCGCCAAGGCGATCGTCGGCGGAGACGTCGCGGCCGCTCAGGAGCGGGTCGCCGTCACCTTGAAGTAGCCGGGCGACACGCGATTGAAATGGGCGATGCGATCCCGTTCCGGCGCCTCGTAGCCAGGGCACCTCGATCAGGTTATTCCAGACGCCATTGCTGATCGGCGTGATGACCGACGTTGCGGCGGCGACGACTCCCGGCGCCGCGGCGATCGCCTCGCGCAGTCGCTCGAACACCGCCGGGCGCTGCTTTTCGTCGTAACCGCCGCGGCGCAGGTCGATCTGTGCGATCAGAACGCGGTCGGCCTGGAATCCCATTTCCTGGTTCGAGAGCGTGATCAGCGTGCGCACGAAGAGGCTGGCGCCGAAGACGAGCACGAACGAGAGTGCTACCTGCAGCGCGACCAGGGCGTGACCGATGCCGATGCGGCCGCTGCTCGTGACCACGCCACGCCCGTGATCCTTCAACGCGTTTGCCGGTGCGACGCGCGTCGCTCTAAACGCCGGCGTCACCCCGAACAGCAATCCGGTGACCAGCCCGACGGCAACCGTGAAGCCGAGCACGCGCCAGTCGAGCGACAGGTCGAGAAAAACGAGGTTCGTGCGAGTGGAGATCAGCCGCACGAGCGCGCCACTTCCCCAGAGCGCGAGGAGCACGCCCGCGGCCGAGCCGATCGATGACAGAAGCAGGCTCTCGACGAGGAGCTGCCGTGCGACCTGCCAGCGCGACGCGCCGAGCGACAGTCGCACGGCGAGCTCCTTCTGTCGCGCCGCAGCCTGCGCGAGTAACAGGTTGGCCATGTTCGCGCACGCAATCAACAGCACGAGCGAGACGATGCCCAGGAGCACGAGCAGCGGCCGGCGATACGACACGCGCAGTCCTGAGATCCCGGTTCCGGCGGGATCGAGCTGGTAGGGCTGTGCCAGGTAGTTCTTCTGATCCTGCGGCCGCCAGTCCTGCGGCATCGTCGCCTCGCGCAGCCCGGGTCGGAATGCTTCGAATCGCGTAGTGGCCTGCTCGATCGACTGCCCTGGGGCGAGCCGCGCGATGACGTTGATCCACCAGAAGCTGCGGCGATCGAGCGAGCTTTCTGCGCCGCGGAAGATCGGTTCGGTGCCGAATGGGACGGCAATGTCGAAGGTGCGGCCGACCGTCACGCCGAGGAACTCCGGCGCGGTGACGCCGACGATCGTAAAGGCATGGCCATCGAGCTGAATCGGCTGGCCGACGATGTCGCCGCGCCCGCCGCACTCACGCTGCCAGAACCCATAGCTGATGACGGCAACCGGCCCATCCTTGCCGCCGCCGCGGACATCGTCTGCCGGCGTGAAGGTGCGGCCGATGGCCGGCCGCACCCCGAGCACGTCGAAGAAGTTGCCGTTGACGACGAGGCCGGTGGCCGGACGCGCTTCGCCCGCGGCGTTGAGGTTGAACCGCATGCCGCCCGACGCGACGACGCCGCCAAAAAAGTCCTGGTGGTCGCGGATGTACTCCCACTGTGGATTGGTGAACGACCGTGCTGGTTGCTGGCCCGGCTCGCGCGGCGGCTGGCCTAGAACGACGAGCCGCTCGGACTCGTGGAGGGGCAGCGCCTTGAGCATCAGCGCGTTCACCAGATTGA
This sequence comes from uncultured Acidobacteriota bacterium, assembly GCA_963807105.1. Taxonomy (GTDB): domain Bacteria; phylum Acidobacteriota; class Vicinamibacteria; order Vicinamibacterales; family UBA2999; genus DASPWV01. Next base: position 194,936 of record CAWEAM010000013.1, read on the forward strand.
AGATGGCGACGTTCGCCCCGATGCCGAGCGCGAGCGACAACATCGCGACCACAGCCACCACCGGCGTCTGGCGCATGAGCCGCAGAGCAAACCGCAGATCGCGTAGGAGAGCGTCGATGGTGCGCATGTTGGCGCTGATTATACGAAACACTTCGTAGTAGTCAACTCGGGTCTTTCGCTCGTCTGTGGCTCGTGTCGCCTTTGCGCTTTTGACGCGACGACGACGAGCGAGGTTAGGTTATTTGCGGCGTTTGAAGGCCAGGCCCGACCAGGTCTCGTCCACCGCGCACACCTTGAAATCGACCCATCCCGACGCCAGGCCTGCCTCGCGGACGACGTTGCCGTCGAGATCGGTTTTCACACCGGACGCCTTCTTCGGCCAGATCGCCCAGAGTGTTTGGCGACTGGCGGTTCGCGAGAGCGTGTCGAGCTGCGACGACAGCTCGCGCACGCTGCGAACGACGCAAAGAAAGAGGTCGTCGTCGGCGCCGGCCTTTGCCGAGAGAGCGACGCCCGGCGGCAACGGTCCGAGCGACTTCGCAAAGCCTGTCGGCGCGCCGAGAAGTGACACGCGCATGTCCGCCTTGATGCCCAGCTTTTCTGCGGCCGTCTTGCCGGAGTAGATGCTCGGCGGCGGCACGACCGGCCGCGCGGGCCGTTTCCGGATGGCGCGCGGCAGTGCGCTCTCGAGCCGTCCCCACGTGGTGTAGGTCGCGTCGGGCAGAAGCGCCTTGAGCTTCGCCACCTTGTCTCGATCGCCGTCCACGAAAACGATCGGCACGTCGCGGGTGGTTTTGCCGGTGCGCAGCGAGAGCGCCACCTCACGTCCGTGAGAAGGCAGGCGGGTGAGGTCGATCAGGACGACGTCGGGCGGTTCGCCGCGCACCTTGCGGAGGAGCGCCGTCCCATCGAGGTCGTCGAACTCGGCGTGATACCCGAGAGACGCCAGCCGCAGCTTGCGTTCGCGCCCCTCGGGACCGTTCCAGTGAATCAGGCGTACGCGCGACATGCGTTGACGCTCGTCGGCACGGCCATCGGCAAGGCTATTTCAGCCGGGCGTTGATCGTGATCTCCTTGACGCCACCGAGCGCTCGAGAGACAACGCAGCCGCTCTTGGCGGCCTCCGCGTGCTGCTTGAACGTCGTGGCGTCGATACCGGGCACATCGCCCACCACGTCGAGATCGATACGCGTGATCGTCGGGCCGGCGTCGGTGGCGCCGAGGTGGACCTTTGCCGTCGTGTCGATGCTGGTTGGCACGATGCCGGCGCGGCCGAGGCCGGCCGACAGCGCCATCGAGAAGCAGCCGGCGTGCGCTGCGCCAATCAATTCTTCGGGGTTGGTGCCCGATGCGTTCTCGAATCGCGAAACGAACGAATAGGGTCCTCTGTAGCTGCCGCTCCCGAGCGCCATTTCGCCCGAGCCTTCTTTCAACGAGCCTTTCCACTGCGCACTTGCTTCACGAGTCGCCATGCCTGCTCCTTCGAAGCTCGACTTTCGGTGATTGAACCTGTCTCGCGATGATAGCCCGGACGGTGCCGTTAGAGGCCCTCGGCCTGGGGCTGGTGCAGCGGCACAGTACGCCGGACCAGATCGAGCTCGAGCGGCAGGGCATAAAACTTGGTCGCCCATCGCCAGCGAGCCATCTCGCGCAGCAGCGATTTCTGCCAGCGCGGAGTGCGGTGGTCCTGCACGGTCGGGAAGCGGCATTCGAGCACGCGCGCGAAATCGCGTACGCGCTGGCGCAGACGCGAAGTGAGCCACGGCGCATCCTGATGACAGACGTAACGAAGCCAGCGCGGCTCGGTCCACTCCTCCGGCGTGGCGGGAAGTGAGGGTCCGCCGGGCCCGTAACGTGCCAGCGTCGGCGGTCGTGAGGCGGCGTCGCGGGCCACGCTGCGCGGATCGCGCTGCGGCGTCGGGCTGTAGAAGTAGAGGATGACTTCGCAGGCCGGGTGCGTCCGCTTCAGTTCGCGCACGAAGTCGAGCGTTCGCTCGGTTTCGCCTTCGGGATCGTCGGGTCCGCCAAGCACGAACGAAAACTCGGGAATGACGGCGTTTTCGCGCAGCCTGGCGGCCACCTCCAGCGTTTGCTCCACACGCGCGCCTTTCTGCATGCGCCGGAGCGCCTCGTCGCTGCCGGCCTCGGCGCCGATGTATGCCATGCGCAACCGGCTCCGCCGCACGAGCTCCCACATGCGCGGCGTGAACGCGGCAAGCGCGTCCGCGCGGGCGTAGCACCACCACGGCAGGGCGAGCCGGGCCAGCGCGTCCAGCAGCGGTTCGGTCGTCTCCGGACGATCGAAGAAATTGTTGTCGTAGTACTGGATGCCGTCGATCCGGTGACTTTGGCGCAGACCGTCCACTGCCTCGAACAGGCGATCCGGCCCCTGCAGTCGCGTCTGCCCGTTGAACATGGAGACGACGCCGCAGAACGTGCAGCGATAACGGCAGCCGATGGCAGCCTGATGCACGCCGGTGCGCTGGCCCATGAACGTGCGCGCCAGGTAGGCGTCCCCGTTTCCCAAGCGATCGTAGCGGAGCGGAGGCAGTTCGTCCGGCGATCGAAATGTGCGCTCGTGATTGTGAACCGCCGCGCCCTCGCCTTTCCAGGTGACGCCGCGCACGCCGGCGAGCGGTGCCGAGCGCGGCGCGCTTCGCCAGATCTCGACGAGCTCGAGCAGCGTGTCCTCACCCTGGCCGCGCGCGACCGCGTCCACATACGACGCGTTGATCGCGGCATCGGGATAGAGCGTCGGGAAGTAGCCGCCCCACACGATCGGCACGTCCGGCCTGGCGGCGCGGATTGCCGTGCTGATCTCGATCGCCGTGGCGACCTGCGGACCAGGCATCACGCTCACCGCCGCGATAGCCGTTGGCGCATCGTGCAGCGCGTTCAGCGTGGACGCGATCAGATCCGCGTCGAGATTCCCGTCGAGGATGGCGTAGTCGTAGCGCCCTTCGAGGACGGCCCCGAGCGAGAGCAGCGACAGCGGCAGCCGCGCGCTCCGCGGCGAGCACGTTCTCGGGTTGATCAGCAGGACATGCGGCTTGTCGCTCATGAAGCGGTGGCCGCCGTGACGCGATAGACCGTAATCACTTCGTTTCCAAGATCGTTGGCGTGCGCGCCGACGGCGTGAAAGCCCTCGTCGGCGAAAGCATCGAGCATCGCCTGCTCGTCGCCGTCGCTGGAGAAGACCATGAGCGCGTGTCCCGTCGGTCCGAGCACGGTCGCGAGTCCCGCGGCGAACCGCTCGATGAAATCCTCGCTGCGCCAGGCGCGATCGCGGAGATGGCGCGGCGTGCCTCGAAAAAACGGCGGGTTGCAGAGCACGACGTCGAAGGCCTCGTTTTCGACCGGCCGGTACAGGTCGCCCTGGCGTACGTCCACACGATCCTCGACGCGGTTGAGCAGCGCATTGAGCCGCGCGCAGCGGACCGCTTCGGGGTTCGAATCCACCGCCACGACGGTTGCGCCGCGCAGTGCCGCACGAATCGCCGCGACTCCCGTGCCGGTGCCGAGGTCGAGCACGCGGACGCCCGGTTCGACATGCCGATCGATCGCCTCGACGAGCGGCGCGCTCGTTCTGAACACGGCCGGGTTGAACACGTCGGGCAGGACGATGACGGGCATACCGCAGACCCGCTCGATGATCAGCCGGCCGACGCGGCGCCCGAGCCAGGCACGCCTGATCGGCAGCAGTCCTCGCTGTGCCAGGCTGGTCAAGGGCCCCGGCGACTTTCGCGAGCGGTCCTTCATGAGAGGGCAGGGGCTGGCCGCAGGCGCCGGCCGATCGCCATTTCGATGGGCGCGGTGAATACCTGATGCTCGCAGCGCCACCGCGCGACCGCCTGCAGGCCGCGCTTGGCGAGCGTTGGCCGATCGTAGGCCAGCTGCTGGTAGAACTTGAACCGCTCGATGGTGCGGAACTTCTCCGGACTCACCCACGGTCCGCCCACCGAGCCGACGTAGTCGAACTCGGCCCAGTCGTCGAGCGTCGCGGGCAGCCGGTAGCCGTTGCGGACGGCTTCCTCGGTGAGGCTCGTGCCCGGATACGGCTTGAAGTAGAAGAACGGCGTCTGAAAGTCCACGCTCATCGATCGCAGCCGGCGTGCGACATCCATCGTCGCGCGCACGCTCTCGTCCGACTCGCCGGGGAAGCCGACGATGAACGGGAAATTGCCGGCGACGCCGTGGCGCCGGATCCGTTCGGCGCTCTCGAAGACCTGTGCGAGCGTGATGTCCTTCTTGATGCGCCGCAACATGTCGTCTGAACCGGACTCGACGCCGATCAACACGCGCCGCAAGCCGGAGCCGCGGCAGCGCGCCAGCGAATCTTCCGGCAGCCGCGTCCCCTGGTCGGCGCGCATCGTCCCGGCCCAGGTCGTTGGAATCTGGCGCGTGATCAGCTCGTCGGCGATCGCCTCGACGCGCTCGCGCCTCGTGAAGAACGTCTCGTCCTGGAAGTTGACATCGGTGAAGCGATAGCGCTGCCACCACTCGGCCAGCTCCTCTCCCATGCGAGCGGGCGACAGGCCGACCCACTGGCGGTCGTACACGTAAGGATCGGCGCAGAAGGCACAACGGAACTGGCAGCCTTGCGATGAGATGTAGTCGAGCTGACGGCGGCCCTTGAGCGCGAAGTAGCGCTCGACCGGTATGAGCGTGTAGTCGTGCCGCCGAAATTCGTCGAGCCGGCGGAGCGGGCGCGGCGGGTTCGTCCGCACCTGATTGTTGGTGTCGCGCCAGGTGCAGCCCGCGCAGCCGTCGAGCGACTGCGCGGCCGCCAGACGATCGCAGATGTCGGCGAAGGTTTCCTCGCCCTGCCCCTGGACGGTGACGTCAACGGCCGCCTCGATCAGGCACTCGCGGCCGAACATCGACGGATGCCAGCCTCCCCAGACGATCGGCAGCGCCGGGCGCAGCGCGCGAATCGCCCGCGTGACGACCATCGCGTCGCGGAGCGGGGCGCCCGTGAGCACCGTGACGCCAAGGCACAGCGCGCCCTCGAGGGCCTCATCGAGCGCGGCGACCGGATCGACTTCCAGCCGCCCGTCCACGATGACGACCTCGAAGCGATCCGGATCGAGATGGGATCCGATCGCGACGAGCGCCAGCGGCATCGTGTAGAACACGCATCGCGGGTTGTAAAGGACGACGCGCTCCCGTGCGCCGGACATGAGGGTTACTCTACCTGATTCGACGGGCGTCTTCGGCGGGCCAGCACTGCCTCGTAGGCGGCAAACGACTGGCGCACGATGGCGTCCCACGACAGCGCCCGTTCGAATCGCGCGCGCACGGGCGAGGCGCCGTCCTGGCGCCCGCCGGCTGCCGCGGCAAGCGCGGTTTCGAGGGCGCGACGGCAGGATTCGGGGTCGCCGGTGTCGAAGAGGCCGCCGACTTCGCCATTCAGCATGCCGCGGTGCGAGGGGTTGTTGGAGCAGACCGGCCACACGCCGCAGGCCATCGCCTCGATCAGCGCGTAGTTGGACCCCTCCCACGGCGCGGAGGTGAGGAAAACGTCGGCCGACGAATAGTACAGCTCGAGCCTGGAGTGTTCGACCCGGCCGACGAACGCCACGCGATCGGCGAGACCGTGACGCGCAACGATCTCGCGCACGGCCGCGAGCATGTCGGCTTCCTGGTAGATCAGTGCCAGGCGCGCATCGGCATGGGTCTGCGCGGCGCGGCAGAACCCGTCAACCGCGGTCAGCGGGTCCTTGATCGCCTGCAAGCGGCCCACCCAGACGACGAGCGGCGAGCCGGCGAGTCCCGTGCGCGCCCGCGCGTCTGCTTTTGGAATCGGTCTGAAAAAAGACGATGCCTCGCCGACCGCGAAGCATGGGACCGACCGCGGGAGCACACCCGCATCGCGCAGCGGCGCCGCCATCTCGTGCGCGTTGAGGAGCACGGCGTCGGCGCCAGCGAGCAAGGCGCGGCGCATGGCCCGAAACCGCCGGTACGCCCCATGGCTTGGTGCCGTGATCCTGAACGACGACCGCGGAGTGTGAAGCAAGTACCGAAGCGAAGTGTGCGGGCCTGCGCCGCGAAGGGCAGGCCGTGCAAATGGACGACCGCGGGCGGGAGGTCTCGAGCCAGCGACGTCAGCCGCCGCGAGACAGTCCAGGCGCGACCCTGCCGATCTGTGTCGGCTTCTCGACGGAACTCGTAGCGAACGCCGTTTTGTTCGACGCTCTCGTCACGATCGAAGCGCTGCAGCACGGTGACGCGAGCGCCGGCGGCCGCCTGTCGTTCAGCAAGAGTGGAGAGGGTGGCATAACGCTGCGCCAGCGTCAGCCCGGTCTGGGCCGGCTCGAACGGAAGATTGAAGTGGATGACGTGGAGAGGGCCGCTCGGGCTCGCCGGCACCCCGGCAATGTACCACCCGCTGCGGGTCGGCTTACTTCTTCGGAGCCTCGCGCACGATGAACAGCTTCTCGCCGGGCTTGATCAGGCCCAGCTCGCGCCGCGCGACCTCCTCGATCGCGGACGGGTCTTCGCGCAGCCGCCGAGCATCCTCGCGGAGCCGGCCGTTCTCGGCCCGTGCGCGCGACAGCGAAGCCTCGACCACCCCGAAGTCGCGCCGCGCCTTGAGCAGGGCCAGCAGGCCCTTCTCGCCGACAATGGCGTCGACCACGAGCACGACCGTCACGAAGGCCAGCGCATAGCGCACCAGCCGCCGGCCGCGGTGGACGAGCGTGCCCTTCGGGGCTGGCGGTTTACGGCCTGGTGCGTCGCTCATCGTGACTCGAGCAGGTGCTCACTTCTATCAGCAATTCGTCGCGAGTACAAGTGGAGAGTAGCGAAATTTCTTCGAGAGTACAAGAACTCGATTGCTGGTACAAGTGCCATCTATGCCTCGCTACGCGCTCGTGCTCACCACGCTGGCCGCTGATACCGACGCCGACGCGCTCGCGCGCATTCTCGTGGACGAGCGGCTCGTCGCCTGCGTCAACCTGCTGCCGCCGATGCGATCGATCTATCGGTGGGAAGGCAAGATCGAGACAGCCACCGAGCGACAGCTGATCATGAAAACATCCAGCGGGCGCCTGGAAGAACTGAAGTCGCGTCTGGCCGCTTTGCATCCTTACGAGGTGCCGGAGATCCTGGTCATCGGGATCCACGACGGAGGACAGTCCTACCTCGACTGGGTAAGTGAGAGCACGCGAGAGTCGCGGGATTAGTGGATTCGCGGACCTTCCGCGACCGCATCATCCCAGCGCCTGCGCCAGATCCTCCTTGAGATCCTCGACGTCTTCGATGCCGGCGGAGATCCGGATCAAGCCGTCGGTGATGCCGATGGCCGCCCGCCGGTCCGGCGGAACCGAGGCGTGGGTCATCACCGCCGGATGCGAGATCAGCGTCTCGACGCCGCCGAGGCTCTCGGCGAGTGACATGAGCTTGAAACGCGGCAGGATCTCGCGCGCCGCCTCGATCGATCCCACGTCGAACGAGATGAGCCCGCCGAATCCCCGCATTTGCCTTTTCGCCAGCGCGTGATGCGGATGCTCCGGCAGCCCCGGGTAGATCACCGACGTTACGCGCTTGTGGCCCTGGAGGTACTCGGCGAGAGCCTGGGCGTTGGCATTGGTCTGTTCCATCCTGATCGGCAGCGTTTTGGTTCCGCGCAATACCAGAAACGAATCCATCGGACCGAGGATGGCGCCCGCGGCATTCTGCACGAACTTCATCCAGTCGACGTCATCCTGATGCTTGACCACCACGATGCCGCCGACGCTGTCGCTATGCCCGTTGAGGAACTTGGTGGTACTGTGGACGACGATGTCGCAGCCGAGCTCGAGTGGGCGCTGGATGTAGGGACTGGCGAACGTATTGTCCACGATCACCCGCACCCCGCGCTGGTGCGCGATCGCGCTCGCCGCCGCCAGGTCGGTGACGCGGAGCATCGGGTTCGTCGGTGTCTCCAGAAACAGATACTTCGTCTTCGGCGTCATGGCCGGCTCGATGAGGTCGAGCTGGGACGAATCGACATAGGTGAAATCCAGGCCGAATTTGCGGCGCACCCGCTCGAACAACCTGAACGTGCCGCCGTAGGTGTTGTCGCTGACGACGACGTGGTCGCCTGATTCGAGCCGCGTGAGCAATGCGTCGATGGCGGCCATGCCCGACGCGAAGGCAAAGCCGGCAGTACCGCCCTCGATCGCGGCGACGTTGGCCTCGACTGCGGCGCGCGTCGGGTTCTGCGTGCGTCCGTATTCGTATCCCTTGTGTACGCCCAGGCCCTGCTGGACATAGGTTGACGTCTGATAGATCGGCGTGCTGATTGCGCCGGTTGCCGGATCGGGCTCCTGACCGGCGTGAATGCAGATGGTGCTGAAGCGAGCTGTCGGGTTGAGTTTCACGGGAAGTCCGATCCTTATATCATTTCGTGCAGCGAATGCTCGGAGTCTACCGGCGATGGCTGTTGACGACGTTGCCTGGTCGTGCGCTGGTCGTCGGCGTACTGATCAAAATCGTCGTCTTCATCGCCGGCGCCATCGTTCCCTCGTCGATGCGGATCCTCGACGTGGTCGATGCGATTGGCAGCCTCGCGCTGATTTTTGCCGCGCTCTACGGCGCGACGCGCGGGGTGATCTGGGCGAAGCGCCGGCTCCTGTGGCGTGTCCGGCGCAAGCTGATTCTCTCGTACATCTTCGTCGGGCTTGTCCCCGGGCTGCTGATCATCGCGTTCTTTCTGCTCGCCGGGCTCATGCTGTTTTTCAACGTGAGCTCGTACCTGGTGCAGTCGCGCATGCGCACGCTGGTGGATCAGGGGCGCTTTCTCGCGCAAACGGTGATCCTCGAGGCCGAAACGGACTCACCGGCGCTGCGCGAGCGGCTGGCGAAGCGCCAGCAGCAGGCAGCCGAGCGCTTTCCTTTCACCTCGCTTGCCATCGTCCCGGTCAAGAATTTGAAATGCCAGGTGCCGCCGCCGCCCAGTGCGGCGCAGCGGGCGGCGCCGCCGGCCCTGCGCATCGGTGAGTGGGCGCATCTCGAGCCGCCGCCGACGATTCCGATCTGGATCAAATGCGACGGCTTTGCCGGCCTCATTGCCTACAAGGAGGAGCGGCAGGCCGACGGTAGCGAACCACAGCATCTCGTGATGCGCGCAGTGGCGGTGCCGCAGGTGCCCGAACCGCGCTGGGCGGCGATTGTCGATCTGCCCTTCACGACCGCGATCGAGGCACGCCTGCGCCAAGAGACGGGCATCCAGCTCGGCGAGGTGGCGGCGCTGCCGTTCGGCGCGACGGCGATCGATCTGCCCATAGGACGGGCGCTCGAATCGCGGCGGTCGCGTGAGGACGACGGCAGCAGCGCGCTCGGCGACGGGTGGGTGGCGTTTCTCGATCACACCGACTGGGCGAGCGGCGCCACGTTCAACGCGACCGTCGCGCTCAAGCTGAACCTGCGCGAAACCTACGACCGGCTCTCGGCAATCTCGTCGAACCCTCAGTTCAGCAGCATGCTGCTGCTGGTGCTGGCATTCATCGGCGTCCTCTTCTTGATCATCCAGCTGGTGGCGCTGGCCATCGGGTTCGTGCTCGCGCGGCAGATCACCGGCGCCGTGCACGATCTGTTCACCGGGACCGAGCACCTGCGGAATCGCGATTTCAGCTATCACATCCCCGTGCGCGCGCGCGATCAACTGGGCGAGCTGGCAGACTCCTTCAACCTGATGACCGGCGAAGTGACCAAGCTGCTGCGCGAGAACGCCGAGAAGGCGCGGATGGAGCAGGAGATGCTCGCCGCGCGCGAGATCCAGCAGAAGCTGCTGCCGTCGGGGGAGCTCGAGGTGCCCGGACTGTCGTCCATGTCGTTCTGCGTACCGGCACGCGAAGTGGCCGGCGACTATTACGACTTCCTACCGGTCTCGGATACTGAAATCGGCGTCCTCATCGCCGACGTGTCGGGCAAGGGCCTGCCGGCCGGGCTGTACATGGCGCAGCTCAAGGTGATTGTCCATTCGCTCGCGCGCGTGCATCGCTCGCCGCGCGAGTTCCTGGTCGCCGTCAATCGCGTCGTCGCGGACAACATCGACGCCAAGAGCTTCATCACCATGTCCTACGGCGTCATCAACCACGAGAAGAAGGAGATGACGTTTGCCCGCGCCGGCCACTGTCCGCTGTTTCATGTGCCTGGCAGCGCGCCGCCGGGCATGCGGAAATCATGTGCGCTCGCCCCCGATGGGCTTGTGGTTGGACTGAACATCGACGACGGGTCGCTGTTCGAGTCGATGCTGCAGGAGGTGACGATTCCACTCGAGCCGGACGACCTCTTCGTCTTCTTCACCGACGGCATCAGCGAGACGATGAACGCGTCGTTCGACTGCTACGGCGAAGCGCGGCTGGCGAAAGTGCTCGAGCAGTATTCGCACCTGCCGTTCGAGCAGCTTCGCTCGTTCATCTTCGCCGACCTGCGCTCGTTTTCGGGCGAGACCGATCAGCACGACGACATGACCATGATCCTGCTGAAGGTGCAGGCCAATGTCTGAGCTGGTGGTGGTGTTTCGCACCGGCTCGACGATCGAAGCGAGCGTGGTCCAGGCGCTGCTCGAGAGTCACGGCATTCAGTCAGTGCGCAGCTCCGGCCTGCCGGCGGGCCTGTTTCCGTTCACGGTCAACCCGATGGCGATGAGCGTCTCGGTGCGCGAAGACGACGCGCAGGAGGCCGTGCGCGTCATCGAGAGCCACCGCGAGGAAGTGGGCGGCGGGCTCGTCGTGCCGCTGCCGCAGGAGTTTGCGGCGCTCGAGGGGCGTCTCGGCTACCGCTTCCGCGATCGCGGGCTGCTCGAACACGCGCTGACGCATCGATCGAAGGCGCACGAGGATCCGAGCGGCGGCGTGATCGACAACGAGTCGCTCGAGTTTCTCGGCGACGCGGTGCTCGGTCTCGTCGTTGCGGACGCGCTCTTCCGCACCTATCCGGAATTCTCCGAAGGACAGAAGTCGAAGATCAAGGCAATGGTGGTCTCGACCGCGTCGCTGGCGGAGCTCGCCGAGCAGCTAGGACTTGGCGAGCACATGATTCTCGGGCGCGGCGAGGAAAAGACCGGCGGCCGCCGGAAGCAGGCGCTGCTGGCCGACACGTGCGAGGCATTGATTGCCGCTATCTATCTCGACGGCGGGCTCGAACCGGCGCGACAGTTCATCAGCCGCGAGCTGGGTCCGGCACTCGCTGCGGCCGGTCAGCCAAACTACTTCGGGCGCGATCACAAATCGCGGCTTCAGGAAGCGTTGCAAGCGCTCGGCGGTCCGCTTCCGATCTACCGCGTCGCCGGTGAAGTCGGTCCCGATCACCGCAAGCTGTTTCACGTCGAGGTGTTCGTCGGCGCCGATGCGCTGGCGCGCGGTGTCGGCAGGACGAAGAAGGACGCGGAGCAAGATGCGGCGAAGGCCGCCCTCGAAGCGCTGGCTGCGAAGGGAGGCGGGTGAGTTCTGCGATTGCGAGATTTGGAGATTTGGAGATTTGCCCGGTCGGGCGGGGGCCACGTCGCTTCGCCGACCGGCGTCCTTGATTTGCGTCGGAGGTTGTAGATGGCTGCGATTGGCACGCTACCTACAACCTGCAACCTACAACCTACAACCTGCAACCTACAACCTGTTCGCGGCACACTGAGCAGGATCTCGTTCGCCGGCGGGCTCACACCGCCCGGATTGATCGCTCGCACACGAACGTAATAGGTGCCCGGCGGTAGCGCGGCGACCGAGAACGTCATCGTGTTGCCGACGTTGAGCGACGCGATGTTGCTGAGGCCATCGAGCCTTCCAATTCAGTCAATCTCAATGATTCCCCACGGCTTTCGCTCGCCGGCCCCGGCGCCGGCCATGGCCATGGTCGGCTCGGCCTGGGGAAGGCGGGCGACGGCGTAGCTTTGGACCTCGCGTGCGACTTCGTCGACGCTGGGCGGCACCGGCCGGCAGTGCAGGCGGACCCACAACCTGAGGAGGGGATCGGCGAAGCTGTAGCGCTTCTGCCGCGAGACTACGAGATCGACGTCCTCGAGCCAGGAAAGATAGTCCTTGGTAGATCCGGGCGTTCTCTGCAGACGGTGTGCGATCTCCGTGAGCGTGAGCGGCTCTCCTTCCGCCAGAATCTCGAGGATGGCCTTGAGCGCGCCGTACCCGCGGGCGCGGTGCAGCCGCAGCTCGTAGCGATAGCCGCACCAGGTGGTGAGCGCGCCTTCGGCCGTCAGCAGCGCGGTGAGCGCGGAAATCGGATCGCCGCCGCGTTCGCTCATTGCCGCCGTGGCGTCGCCGATGGCGCGGACGTAAGCGGCGCGGCCGTCGGCGAGCGCCTGGATCGTCCGGCTCAAGAACTCGCGATCCTCGGTGGCGGTCTGGCCCATCGGCGGCAGCATCCCGGCCGCTTCCGACACCGACAACGAGGGCAGCAGGATCACCTCGAAGCGCGCGCTGCCATCGCGCAGCAGCTTGTGCGCGCGGGCGATGTAGCGCGACGAGAGGACGAAGCGATTGCCGCTTTCCGAGAGCGCCTGAAGCAGCTCGCGAAGGACGTGCCGCAGCCCCGGGAAACTTTCGAAGGTGCGCAGCTCGAGCACCTCGTCGAGCAGGATGGTCGCCGGGCGATCCGCGACGCGGGTGCGGGCGAAATACGCGAGGACCTGATCGAACGCGTCGCGCGCCGACTTGGCCGGCTCACCCGACAGCGTCGTCTCAAATGGCGAGCTGCTGATGACGGCGTGCAGGAACCGTTCGGGGGTGCTCGCCGAGCGCTCGACGTCGATGTACTGACACTCAGTGCGGCCGAGGCGATCCACCATGCCGTGCAGCGCCGTGGTACGGCCGGTTCCACATCCGCCAAGGAGAACGGGTATGCGTGGCGGCACCGCTTCGAGTGCTGCAAGTACGCGGCGCTCCAGACCGGCGTGAGGCGTCATCGCGCTGTCTCCACCATCGGAATTCGCACCCCTCGTTGTTCTGCGGTGTGTAACGCTTCGGGATAGCCGGCGTCGGCATGACGGGCGACGCCGAGACCAGGGTCGCACGTGAGCACACGCGCCAGCCGCTCGTCGGCCTCACGGGTGCCGTCGGCGACGATCACCATGCCGGCATGCAGGGAATAGCCGATGCCCACGCCGCCGCCATGGTGCACGGATACCCAGGTTGCGCCGGCCGACGCGTTGAGGAGCGCGTTGAGAATCGGCCAGTCGGCGATCGCATCACTGCCGTCGCGCATGCCTTCCGTTTCGCGATTCGGCGACGCCACCGAACCCGTATCCAGGTGATCGCGCCCGATCACAATCGGCGCCTTGATCGCGCCGCTGCGCACGAGCTCGTTGATGCGGAGTCCAAAGCGCGCGCGATCGCCGTAGCCGAGCCAGAAAATCCGCGCCGGCAATCCCTGAAACTGGACGCGCTCACCTGCCAGCCGAATCCACCGGCACAACGGCTCGTCGTCGGCAAACATCTCGAGCGCGGCGCGATCGGTGACGCGAATGTCCTCCGGATCGCCGGACAGCGCCGCCCATCGAAACGGTCCCTTGCCTTCACAGAAGAGCGGCCGTACATACTCTGGCACGAAGCCGGGAATGTCGAACGCGCGCTCGACGCCGGCTTTGAGCGCCTGGGCGCGGATGTTGTTGCCGTAGTCGAAGGCGACGGCACCGCGTTCCTTCATCGCCAGCATCGCCGCGACGTGACGTCCCATCGCATCGATCGCGCGCCGCTGGTACTCGGCGGGCGACGACTGCCGAAGCGCATCGGCCGCGGCAAGCGACATGCCGTCCGGCACGTAGCCGGTGAGCGCGTCGTGGGCCGAGGTCTGATCCGTCACGACATCTGGGATCACGTTTTGCCGCACGAGCGCCGGCACGAGCTCGGCGGCGTTGCCCACGACGGCGATCGAGCGCGCCACGCGGCTCCGCGCCCATTGACGCGCCTTGGCGATCGCGGTCTCGAGGTCGTCGGTCGCTTCGTCGAGGTAGCGGGTGGCGAGCCGCCGGGCGATCCGCTGCTGATCGACTTCGACGACCAGCGCGACGCCTTCGTTCATGGTGACGGCAAGCGGCTGGGCGCCGCCCATACCGCCCAGGCCGGCCGTGACCGTGAGCCTGCCCCGCAGCGAGCCGCCGAAGTGACGGCGAGCCAGCGCCGCGAGCGTCTCGTAGGTACCCTGAAGAATTCCTTGCGTCCCGATGTAAATCCAGCTGCCAGCCGTCATTTGACCGTACATCGTCAGCCCACGGTCCTCGAGATCGCGGAACGTGTCCCAGGTGGCCCACTTCGGCACGAGGTTGCCGTTGGCGATCAGGACGCGGGGTGCATTCGCGTGGGTACGGAAGACGGCAACCGGTTTGCCCGACTGCACGACGAGCGTCTCGTCGTCGCCGAGGCGCCTCAGTTCGCGGACGATCGCGTCGAACGCCTCCCAGCTGCGCGCGGCCCGGCCGGTGCCGCCGTAAACGATGAGGTCGTCGGGCCGTTCGGCGACGTCGGGATCCAGATTGTTCATCAGCATCCGCAGCGCGGCTTCCTGGAGCCATCCCCTGCACGTCAGCGACGTGCCTCGAGGAGCGCGGACTTGACGACGAGCGGCCGTAGGCATGAGGAGTCGAGCGGAGGGTCGAACGCGAGATATGAAACTAAGCAGCGTGACTCACGTTGTCAAACTGAAAATGCGATCGCACAACTTTTTAAATCAGTTGACAACGGAACCCGACGCGTACTCAAGCACGCCGTCGCGGATCATCGAGGCGATCGTCTCGATATCGGGCGCCGGCGGACGATCGTCGACGAGCGTCGCGACGCGCGCGCGCACCGCGCGATGCACGCGCATGAGCGTGTCGGTGCTCGTCAGCGGCGCGAGCAGGTCGATCGCCTGGCACGCGCACAGCACTTCGACCGCGATGACCGTTCGCGCCAACTGCAAAGCGCGTTCCGCCTTGAGGGATGCCGCCATGCTCATGCTCACGTGATCCTCTTTGTTCGCCGAGGTCGGAATCGTGTCCACGCTCGACGGATGTGCCAGCGTCTTGATCTCGGACGTGAGCGCCGCGGCCGTCACCTGCGCCAGCATCAGCCCCGACTGCAGGCCGCCATGCCGCGTGAGAAACGCCGGCAGGCCACTCAAGGCCGGATTGACGAGCCGCTCCGAGCGGCGCTCGCTGATCGTCGCGAACTGTGCCAGCGCCAGCACGAGCAGATCCGACGCCAGCGCGATCGGCGCACCGTGAAAATTGCCGCCGGAGATGATCTCGCCGGTCTCGGCAAAGACCATCGGGTTGTCGGTCGCGGCGTTCATCTCGACGTCGATCACCTGGCGAATCCAGGTCAGCGCTTCTCGCGCCGCGCCATGCACCTGCGGCACACACCGCATAGAGTAGGCGTCCTGCACGCGACCACAATTGGCGTGCGCCTGATTGATCGGACTGTCGCGAAGGACGTTGGTGAGATTGGCGGCGACGATCGACTGTCCCGAAAAAGGACGCGCTCGGTGGATGCGTGCGTCGAACGGTTTGATCGAGCCTTGCAAGCCGTCGATCGAGAGAGCGGCGGCCAAGTCTGCCGCGCGCGCCAATTGTTCGGCGCCGGCGAGCGCGAGCGCCGCGACCGCGGTGGACACCTGTGTGCCATTGATCAGCGCCAGGCCCTCCTTCGGACCGAGAACGACGGGCGCCAGGTCCGCCGCGGCGAGAGCGTCAAGCGCAGGAGTCACTTTCGTGCCATCCCAGACGTCACCCTCGCCAATCAGGACCAGCGCGATGTGCGCGAGCGGCGCGAGATCGCCGCTGGCGCCGACCGAACCACGGCTCGGGACGAGCGGATGCACGCGCCGGTTGAGCAGACCGAGCAGCGCCTCGACGGTGGCGACGGCGATCCCCGAGTAGCCTTTGGCCAGGACGTTGGCGCGCAGCGCCATGGCGGCGCGAACGGCGCGAACGGGAAGCGGCGCGTCCACACCGGCTGCGTGGCTGCGCACGAGATTGATCTGCAGCCGGGCGAGGTCCTCGCGTTCGATGCGCGTCTCCGCAAACGATCCGAAGCCGGTGTTGATCCCGTAGACCGGCGCGTCGGCGCGGGCGCGGTCGTCGACGACGGTGCGCGCCGCCTCGATGCGCGCGCGCGCAGCTGCCGCAAGACCAACCTCGGTGCCGGCATCCGCAATCGCCAGCAGATCATCGAGCGTGAGACGCTCGCCGTCGAGCAGGATCATGCGAAAAGCATATCGGGTATTCTGAGAGGCGTGAACATCGTCGTGCTCGGAGCACAGTGGGGAGACGAAGGCAAAGGCAAAATCGTCGATCTCCTCACGCCGCATTTTTCCGTGGTTGCGCGTTACCAGGGCGGACACAACGCCGGTCATACGGTGTACGTCAGCGGCCGCAAATTCGTGCTCCACCTCATTCCTTCGGGCATCCTGCACGACGGCGTGACCTGCATCATCGGCAACGGCGTGGTCGTCGATCCACAGGCGCTCTTCAAGGAGATCGCCGAGCTGGCCAGCCTTGGCGTCGACGTCGGCGACCGGCTGCTGATCAGCGACAAGGCGCATCTCATACTGCCGTATCACCGCGAGCTGGATGTGCTGAGCGAGGCACGGCGTGGCGAGCGGAAGATCGGCACCACGTCGCGCGGCATCGGCCCGGCGTACGAGGACAAGATCGGCCGGCGCGGCATCCGCGTGTGCGATCTGGTGGACACCAAAGCGCTGGCCGACGAAGTGCGCGCCAACGTCGATGCGCGCAACCAGATCATCAAGGACTCCACGCTCGAGTGGAAGCAGGTCTACGACGAGCTGCTCGAACAGGGACAGCGGATGCGGCGCTGGACGGGCGACGCCTCGCTCTTCCTATGGGAGGCGATCGCGCGAGGCCGGCGCGTGCTCTTCGAAGGCGCCCAGGCGACGATGCTCGACATCGATCACGGCACCTACCCTTACGTGACGTCGTCCAATGCGTCGATCGGTGGCGTCTGCACGGGGTTGGGCGTACCGCCGCGCGCCATTCAGGGCGTCATGGGCGTCGCCAAGGCGTATACGACGCGCGTCGGTGAGGGACCGCTACCGACTGAGCTCTTCGGCGACCTTGCCGAGCGGCTACGCGAAAGCGGTCAGGAATACGGCGCGTCCACTGGACGGCCGCGGCGCTGCGGATGGTACGACGCCGTCGTTGTCCGCTATTCCGTGCGCATCAACGGCATCGACGCGATCGCGCTCACCAAGCTGGACGTGCTGGACGGCCTCGACGAGATCAAGATCTGCACGGGATATCGCATCGGATCGCGCACGGTCACCGAGTTTCCCGCCGACCTCGCTAGCGCCGGTCCCTGTGAACCCATCTACGAGACGGTGCCCGGATGGAAGGAGCCGACCCGCGGCGCGCGCTCCTTCCACGAGCTGCCCGACGAGGCGCAGCGCTACATCGCGCGGCTGGAAGAAGTGAGCGACGTGCCGATCGCCATCGTGTCCACGGGCTCGGACCGCGAGGAGACGATCGTTCGGATGGGCAGCGTAGCGGAGGAGTGGATCGGCGGGCCGAGGGCGCCCGTCGCCGATTGACGAAGCTACCGCCTTCTGGTTCTCAGCTCTTCTTGTTTCTCTCCGCAAACCCGCTGACGGCCGTTGAATCCGCGCCCGTCATGTCGATGCCGGCGCGATAGCGGGGTGGGAGGCCCTTGGGCAATTCCAGTGAGGCCCACGCGATCGAGCCGCTGCAGCGAATGGCGCCGCGGCCGTCGTTGAACGTCAGACGCACTCGCTGATTCGGCCGCAGCACGGTCGCGCACAACACCTGCGCGCCGACCGACGAAAGATCGACCAGCGCCGCGGTGTTGCCGTCCACCAGGACATCGACACCTTCCCGAACCTTGACGCGAGGCGCGCGCCGGGTGCCGCGCTGATCGAGCGGCGCCTGCGGCTCGTCGACGGCCACGGCCGGGCCGGCGGCGTTGCGCCGTCCACTGCCACGTTTGACTGTGCTGTCGTGTGCGATCACGCGAACCTCGCACTCCTTGAGATCGGGATCGTTCTTGATCCGGTTGATCAACGCCGAACCGCGCGACGACGCGGAGAACTCCGGATCGAGCGCAACGATGCGCGGCTTGTTCCGAATGATGTGATCGAGCGCTTCCAGTGCCTCGGCGTCGCTGAACACGTGCAGTTCCGCTCCCGAGTCGAGACGCTCGCGAAGCGCGGGCAGCGCCTCGCTGGCGCCGATGAGGACAATGCTGGACGACGACACGACGCCTGTCAGTGTATCCGGCCTCGTGCGGGGGCGCAATGACCGGACGGCGCTTTGCATAGAATCTCGGGATGGCGTCAGGTGCATTGGCCCTCCGCTGCCGCGGTCTCGTCAAGAGATACCAGGACGTCACCGCGGTCGATGGTCTCGATCTCGACGTTCATGCCGGCGAATGCTTCGGTCTGCTGGGCCCGAACGGCGCGGGCAAGACCACGTCCATCGAGATTCTCGAAGGGCTGATCGCGCCCGATGCCGGGGATGTGGAGGTGCTGGGCAAGCGATGGGCCACCGACGCCCGGTGGCTGCGCGCGCGCCTCGGCATCCAACTGCAGGAGACGCAGCTGGCCGACAAGCTCACGGTCGCCGAGACGCTTCGGCTCTTTCGATCGTTCTATTCCGAAGGACCGACGGTGGCCGAACTGCTGGCGCTGGTCGAGCTCGAGTCGAAGCGCGACGCCTGGGTCAGCAAGCTTTCCGGCGGGCAGAAACAGCGGCTGTCGGTCGCATGTGCCCTCACCGGCCGGCCGCAGCTGCTCTTTCTCGACGAGCCGACCACCGGCCTCGATCCGCAATCGCGGCGTCAACTCTGGGAGGTTCTGGGGCGGTTTCAGGCCGAGGGCGGGACCGTTCTCATCACCACGCACTACATGGACGAAGCCCACGCGCTGTGCCATCGCGTCGGCATCATGGACAAAGGACGGCTGATTGCGCTTGGCACACCGGGCGCGCTGGTGTCGTCTCTGGGCGCCGAGCACGTGATCGAATTTGCGCTGGCCGACCCGGGCCGCGCGCCTGGCGATGACGTGCTGCAGGCATTGCCCGGCGTGCGTGACGTGCGCCACGAAGACGACGCGATTGCCCTCGCCACGTCGGAGGTCCACACCGCGGTGCCGGCGCTGCTCGACACGCTGCGCGGCCGCGACGCGTCGCTCAGCCGGTTGACGACGCACAGCGCAACGCTCGAGGACGTGTTCGTCTCGCTCACCGGGAGGCATCTGCGCGATGGCTAGCGACGCCGGCCCCGCCCATCCCCTCGTCGAGCTGTCGCTGTCGCGCTTCCGCGAGTTCTTTCGCGAGCCCGAAGCGATTTTCTGGGTGTTCGCTTTCCCGATCATCATGACCTGCGCGCTCGGCATTGCCTTCCGCTCGCGCGGCGACGAGCCGGTCATCGTCGGCGTCGTCGAGCGGGCGCGGAAGCGACACGCTCGCGGCGACGCTCGAGGCCGCGCGTGGTTTCACCGTGCGCCGCATCCCACCCGCGGATGTGGAGCGGTCGATTCGCGATGGCCGGGCGGCGGTGGTCGTCGAGCCGGGCAGCACGCCGATCTACCGCTACGACCAAGCCCGCGCCGAAAGCCAGGCCGCCCGTCTTGCCGTGGACGCCGCGCTTCAGCGCGCCGCGGGACGCCGCGATGTGTTCGCACCAGTCGAGGAGCCGGTCACCGCCGTCGGCTCGCGCTACATCGACTGGCTCGTGCCCGGGCTGCTCGGCATGAACATCATGGGCACCGGAATGTGGAGCGTGAGCTTTTCGATCGTCACCGCGCGCATGCGGAAGCTGCTCAAGCGGCTGGTGGCCACACCGATGAAGCGCACGCACTATCTGGCTTCGCACCTGATCAATCGCATGGTCTTTCTCGCGCTCGAAGCGTCGATTCTCATGATCTTCGCCTGGCTCGCCTTCGACGTTCGCATCCACGGCTCGAAGCTGGCCTTGACGATCGTTTCGGTGACCGGCGCGCTGGCCTTCGGCGCGATTGCGCTCCTCGCCAGCTCGCGGGCGCGCACCATCGAGGCGGCTTCCGGGCTGCTCAACGTGGTGATGGTGCCGATGTGGATACTGTCGGGCGTCTTCTTTGCGTCGAGCAACTTCCCCGACGTGATGCAGCCGGTCATCCACGCGCTGCCGCTGACGGCACTGATCGACGCCCTGCGCGCTATCGTCAACGAGGGTCGGTCGCTCGCTTCGCAGTGGCATGAGCTGGCCATTCTCCTCGGCTGGGCGAGCGGCAGCTTCCTGCTGGCGTTGAAGCTTTTCAGGTGGCAATAGGAGGCCTGCGATTTGGAGATTTGGAGACATGGAGATTTGGAGATTTGCTGATGTGGAGATTTGCCGATTTGGAGATCTGTAGCCGACGAGCGGCGTCGAAGGGCTTCCGCCGCAATCGTTTGTGGCCCGAGCGATTTGCAGCCGAGCTGAGTCATCGCTGCTGGTCAACAGCAGCCAAATCTCCAAACCTCCAAATGTTGAACCTTCTACCCCTTGGGTCCGTCTACAGCTTCTGATGGTAAAAACTTAGCATAGCTATGCTAAGTTTTTAGCCAAGGAGGCCGCCATGCAGGGACTCTGGCTCGACGTCAAGGGCGCGCTGCGGCAGGTGCGGACCGCCAAGGGCACGGCGGCGGCCGCAATTCTGACGCTCGCCGTCGGCATCGGGACCACGGCTGCCGTGTTCACGTTTCTCACCGCCGTCATGTCGGCCTCGTCGCCAGTGGCCGACATGGATCGCCGGGCGGCGCTCTGGTCGCACAACCGCGCCGAGACCGAGACCAAGAACGCTGTTTCGATGGGCGATTTCATCGAATGGCGCCGGCGCGCGACCTCCTTCGATCGTCTGGTGGCTACACGGAGCCGTTCCGCAAATCTCGGCGGGCTCGATCAGCCGGTGCGCACCGGCGTCAGCGAGGTGACCACCGAGTACCTCGACTTCTTCGCCTGGAAGCCAATGCTCGGCCGCGGTTTTGCGCCAGGGGACGGCGCGCCTGGCGCGCCGCTTGTGATGGTGCTGTCGTACACGTTCTGGACCAACAATCTCTCGTCGCGGCCCGACGCGATTGGCCAGACCGTGCGCCTCGACGGCGAGCCGGTCACCATCGTCGGGGTCCTGCCGCGCATGCCTGGCGTCGAGGGAATCTACGTGCCGCTCGTAGTCGATCCCGCGTCGGCCGATCACAGCACGCGGACGCTGTTCGTGTTCGCCCGGTTGCGCGATGGCCGTTCGCTCGAACAGTCGAGGGCTGAGATGACCACGATCGGTCAGGCCCTCGAAGCGGAGCTGCCGCGCACCAACCGCGGCTGGAACGTCAACACGCGCCCCTTGCAGGAAGAGTTCATCGGCCCGCAGGCGCGGCTCGCGTTTGCCATCCTGGCCGGCACGGTGGTGTCCGTGCTCCTCATCGGCTGCGTGAACATCGCCAACCTCCTGTTGGCACGCGGCTTCGCGCGCAACGGTGAGCTGGCCGTCCGGGTGGCGCTTGGCGCTGGCCTCTGGCGCATCACGCGACAGCTGCTGCTCGAGTGTGCAGTACTGGCCGCCGCGGGCAGCGCCCTCAGCGTGATCGTCTCGCGCTGGACCCTCGACATCTTCCTGCGGTCGTTCCCGATCGACTCGCCGTGGGTTGACGGCGGCGGCACCAACCCGCGCGCCCTTGCGTTTACTGGCGTTGCGGCGATCGTTGCCACCGTGGCGTCCGGGCTCGCGCCGAGTCTGGCCGCCCGCCGCGCCAACATCGTCAGGAGCCTTCAGGCCGGCGGCCGCGCCGGGCTGCGGCCAACCCGTCGGCTGACGAGCGCGCTCGTCGCGGCGGAAGTCGGTTTGGCGGCGCTCCTTCTCATCGTGTCGGGCTTGTTGATGCGGACCCTCACTGCCATCGAGCGGCAGGATCCCGGATTCACGATCGAGAACCTGCTCACCGCAACGGTGACGCTGCCGCAGGCGACGCGAGACGAAGCCGCCGCCCGCTGGTTCGAACAGTCACTCGCACGTGCGCGTGCGTTGCCCGGAGTCAGGACCGCCGGCGCTACCAGCCGCTTGCCGTTTGCGGGCAGCCGCTTCAATCCCAATCGCGGCATCGAGATCGAAGGCCGCACCACGTCGGCCGACGAAGGATCGTGGGCAGTGGACTACACCGTGACGCCGCAGCTGCTCGAGGCACTCGGCGTTCGCCTCGTCGAAGGCCGCACGTTCACCGACCGCGACGGACCGATCGGCGCCGCTCGTCGCCGTGGTCAACCAGGCGATGGCCAGACGCTTCTGGCCGAATCGCTCCCCGCTCGGCGCACGCCTGCGACAGGGCAACGAACCCGAGGGAGACTGGCGCACGGTCGTCGGCGTGGTTGCCGACGTCCGCAACGACGACGCGGATCAGCCGCCGATCCCGTATCTCTATGTGCCGCTCGCGCAGCGGCCGCAGCGCACGATGACGCTGGCGATTCGAACCGCGGGCGACCCCGCGTCATTGACCGCCTCGCTGCGCGGGGCGCTCGCGGATTTCGATCCCGACCAGGCGCTCTACGACGTGCGCACGATGCAGGACGTCTTCGCAGCGGACCTGCAGGGATCGCGCGTGCTCATTCAAGTGCTCGCCGCCTTTGCTGCAATCGCGCTCGGTCTGGCGGGTCTCGGCGTCTGGGGCGTCGCCGCGCAGTCGGTGGGTCAGCGCACGCGCGAGATTGGCGTGCGCGTCGCGCTCGGCGCGACGTCGGGACAGGTGGCCGGCCTCATGGCGCGCCAGGGGCTTGGCCCGATGCTCGCCGGTCTCGCGCTGGGCGTCGCCGCCGGACTGGCCGTCGGGCGCGTGATGAGAAGCGTGCTCTTCCAGGTGTCGCCGGCAGATCCGCTCTCGTTGGCAGTAGCGATCGGAGGTCTTGCGGTCGTCGCCTTCGTCGCGACGATCGGTCCGGCGGTCAAAGCAGCGCGGCTGGATGCGGTGGCTGCCTTGAGGGCCAACTGAAACCGCCTTGGCCTTCCGGTGGCAGCCTCAGCGCATGCGAACGGCGAACTGCGATTGTCAACTCAAGTGAATTCAGGAACTAATCCTGAAGTACGGCGTTTTTCTGATACCACTCGAGCAGCGCCTGCTGCGAGTTGAGCGACTCCGCGCCTTCCGGCGGCCGCACGGGCACGTAGCTGCCGTTCGGTTGCAATTCCCACGCCCGGTGTGTGTCGTGCAACAGCGTCTCGAGCACGGTGTCGCGCAGGTGGCGCTTCAGCGCGGCGTCCTTGATCGGCGAGACCACCTCGACCCGGCGATCGAGATTGCGCTCCATCAGGTCGGCGCTGCCGATATACACCTCTTCGTCGCTGTTGTTGAGGAAATAGTAGATGCGCGAGTGCTCGAGGAATCGGCCAACGATCGATCGGACCGTGATGTTGTCGCTGATCCGCGGAATGCCCGGACGCAGACAGCAGATCCCGCGGACGATCATGTCCACCTTGACGCCCGCCTGCGACGCCCGGTAGAGCGCCCTGATCACGCCGGCGTCGGCGACGCCGTTGTTCTTGATGATGATCCGCGCCGGATGGCCGGCTTGCGCATGTTCGATCTCGCGATCGATTAGCGCTTGCACGCCCTGGCGCAGGCCGACCGGCGCGACGAGCAGCGCGTTGTACGACCGCTTGTTCGAATAGCCGGTCAGGAAGTTGAAGATCTCCGTCACGTCATCCACCAGCGGTGGATCGGCGGTGAAAAGCCCGATGTCGGTGTAGACCTGCGAGGTCACGCGGTTGTAGTTGCCGGTCGCGATATGCGCGTAGCGCCGGATCCCATCCGATTCGTGCCGTACCACCAAAGTGAGCTTGCAGTGCACCTTCAAATTGACGAGCCCGTAGACGACGTGGATGCCCGCCGACTCGAGGCGTGTCGCCCACGCGATGTTGTTCTTCTCGTCGAAGCGGGCTTTGAGCTCGACCATCACCGCAACTTGCTTGCCCTGCTCCGCGGCCTCGATCAGGAGATCGACCAGCGGCGAGTTAGGACCGATGCGGTAGAGCGTCATCTTGATCGCGACGACCTGCGGATCGTTGACTGCGGCGCGCAGGAACGTCTCGACGCTGGTGAACGAGTCGAACGGATGATGAACGAGGAATTCCTGATCCGCGATCTGTTCGAAGACCTTGTCGGTTTCGTCCGGCGGCCAAAGCAGCCGCGGGTGAAACACGGGATCCTTCAGCGCGGGACGATGGAGCTTGGTGAGCAGCGACCAGTCGGCGAACCCCATCCGCTCCGAGGTGCGAACGACGATGTCTTCTTCCACCTCGAAGTTTTCGACCAGGATGTTCAGCACGCGCCGCGGCATGTCGGCTTCGACCTGCAGCAGCGAGAGCGCGCCGTAGCGCAGCTGCTTGAGCCCGCGGTCCACGGTTTCGAGCAGGTCGTCCGCTTCGTCTTCCTGAATCACCATGTCGGTGTCGCGGATGATGCGGAAGAGATGCGCGCCCTCGACGTGCGTTCCCGGAAAGAGCTCCTGGATGTTGCGGCGGATGACGTCTTCGAGAAAGACGTAGGTGGTCCCGGACTTGCCGGTGAGGTGATCGGGCAGCGCGATGATACGCGGCAACATGCCCGGCACCTTGACGCGGGCGAACTTCGTGCGTCCGCCGTGCTTGACGCGCACGGCGAGATTCATGCTCAGGTTCGAGATGTAGGGAAAGGGATGCCCGGGATCGAAGGCGAGCGGCGTGAGAACCGGAAAGATGTTGGCCTCGAAGTGCTGCGTGAGCCACTGATCGATGGCGGGTGAGTAGTCGGTCTGCTCGAGAAAGTGGATGCCTTCGGCGCTCAGCAGCGGACGCAGCGACTGCTGCCAGCACGCCGACATCTGATCCATCTGCTCGAGCGCGCGCGGCCGAATCGCGGCGAGCTCCTGCTCGGTATTCAGCCCGTCGAACGTCACGTCGTCGATGCCGGCGCGGTACTTTTTCAGGATCGTCGCGACCCGCACCATGAAGAACTCGTCGAGGTTGGAGCCGGCGATCGAGAGGAACTTCACGCGTTCGAGCAGCGGATGGTACTGGTCCTGTGCCTGCGCCAGGACGCGCTGATTGAACTCGAGCCAGCTCAGCTCGCGATTGATAAAGAGGGCAAGCGACGACAGATCGGCTGGGTCGATCGACGCCCAGTCGAATGCGGCCGTTTCGGTGGGCGCAGCCGCCTCGGCGGCCTTTGCCCGGCGCCCACGTGACCGCCGAACGAGCGTCGGAGTACTCTGGGTCCACTTCGGGGAGCTGAGCGAAGGCACCAGATCGGGACCGTGGGGCACTCATGCGGGACGTCCGATCAGCATAACAAAGCACTACCCCAACCGCGTCCGCCCGCGTCCGCCTGCGTCAAATTTCCTAACATTTCTCGCGTTCCTGTCCCTCGGCTTGCATCATCCACCCGTATCAATCGGCTCAAGTGTCAGATTAGGTGTCAGCCGGCGAGCAGCGCGCTCATGCGGCTAGCGACGCCTTCCGCTGATCCGGGAGGGCGTCGCTGTAGCGGTTCAGGGTCATGCTCGCGAACGCATGACCGAGCTGCCGTGCGACGACGTGGACCGCCTCGCCGTGCTTCAGCAGCAGCATCGCGCAAGTATGTCGCAGATCGTGGAACCGATGCTTCGGTAATCCGTGCTCGGCGATGAGGGTGCGATGGAAGTAGTCGGCCATGTGGGGCTTCAGGAAGTCGCCAGCAGGCGCCTGGAACCTTTCTTCGGAGCGACTCATGCGCACTGTGCTGTTGACGTCTCTCCTGCTCGCACTGTCGGCGTCCGGCTGCGACCGGCCTCGGCTGACTTCACCGCTGCTGCCCACTTCATCGACACCGATTCCTCAGACGGCATTGCCAACGCCAGTCCGGCCAATACCGAGGGGCTACTGGGTTCTCACGGCGACGTTGACGGATGTGACCGGACGACACGTCTGCCCTCACTGGGCTCCCGAAATCGGCCACTCGGCGGAGTATGCGCTGGACGTGCGGCGATCCGACAGCGTGGTGACCTTGGTGTACGACGTCCGGGATCGAATCGACTATCTCGAGCTCGCCGGAACCGTCAGCGGCGAGAGCTTCGAGGCGCGCACCACGCATGCGGGGTTTCTGCCATGTGGCGGATCTCGCCTTGACTATGAGTTCGAGTCGCTGGTGTCTGGCCGGTTCTCATCGGATGGCGCGCAGATCACGGCGCGCGAAACGTGGTCCTATCGCGTCCCTTCGGGCGACGCGTTTGTGTACTACTTTGACTGGATCGCGCGCGCGCCGAACGCACTTCCTTGATGCGGGAAGGGCTGATCCGGATGCTCTTCGCACACGAAGCGCCGTGGCAGCGGGGACAGGGCATGGCAGGAAGTTTGGTAGCGGTCTAGCTTGCCCACACGACTAGCAGGCCAAAACCGACGACGGTGACCAGCGCCACGCCAAACAGGACGAGCACCAGAAGTTTCACTCGTTCGTCGATGGCATGTAGTTCAAACCTCACGTCTGTTGGCTTCGACATGACCGCCTCCATTGCCTGATAGCCCTGCGTGGACTGAGACGCTACCACCATCACGCCTCCAACAATCGCGATAATGTCTCCGGCTTCCCACAGCCGATCCGTCACGCCAGCGGCCATCGCGGGCGTCACTTTAAGCGTCTGATGAATCTTCACGAAGTTTGTACCACATGAAGTGAATCGCCACGGCGTGCGCGTGCATCTCAGACCGCTCTCACCAACCGCCGCCAGATTCCCCAGCGATACGCTCCGCGGCACTCCCATTGACTCCTCGCGCCAGAAGGAGTCGGATCTGGCCTCCGCGGTTAGCGCGAGATCGCGGGGAGTTCGCTACCCTTATCGGTGCCGCCAATTTGCCTGAAAGGTGCAGTGAAGATGCCCAGCCCGCTCCTACCGCTCAATTGACCATACTGCGGCGCTCGCGTGACGTTCGAGCGCACGGAAGACGAGGCGCACTATTACCGCTGCCAGCGGTGCGGACCGCTGGTATTGACGCCGACTGCCCCGCTGACCTTGGCGCGGAGGCCGGGATGGGGCTGCAAGCAAATGACGGTTCGCTTTTCGAAGCCACGCGATCCGCGAACCTGCCTGAATTCGTGGTATGGCGCATGACGAAGGACGGCCGCGTCGCCGAAGCGCGCACGCGGGTCGTGCCCCTCGACGACGGCCGGCCCGAGATTCGGCTGTATCTCACTCGATCGGACGGCATGATGGATCTGTGGTGGTCGATGGTGCTTCGCGACGGGCACGACGTGAACGAGCTCGCGCAGGAGAAGCAGCGAGAATTCGAGGTGCAGGGGTGGACCCTCGACCTGGCGGCACCCGCCGACGATCACTCGACGCCACCGGGCTGAGGCCACGCCGCGTTGGCGCGCGGTGATCGGACGCTGAGCGATCGCCCGATCCTCGTCGCGCTCGCTATGCGGGTGCGCGAGCTCGCCGCGGAAGGTGGCGCGGCTGCAGGCCGACCGCTGACCCCTCCGCGACCGGTGGTGGTGGACGCTCTAAAAAGTCAGATCAGGTGTCAGGACGCGGGTGGCCGCGGCCGCCGCGCGGTTTTTCTTAGCGAATCCGCGCGTCTGGCCTAGCGCTGTGCATAGCAAAGCACAGCGACAAGGTGTTGCAGCCGCAGACACGCACCGCATGTGTCGGCGTACCCCTTATTGAGCAGGCAGTTACTTGACAACAGGCAACGTGAGACCTGGCGAAGGGACGCGTCGCATCGTCGCCTGGGTCGGGACGAAGGCGGAAAATCACGCCGCCGCTGTAGCCAACGATCAGGAGCTCGCCTGACGCGTCCACGCCGAAGGCGCTGATCAGGCCGAGGCGATCGCGACCACCGAGATCCTCGGTGTGTTCACGCGGCTCTTCCGCCGTGGCCTCGCCCGACTCGCCGATGCGCAGCGCGATGGAGTAGACACGTCCATCGGCGAAGTCGGCATAGAAGTACCTTCCGTTGTAGGCGGCATCGAGCTCGGTGCCCCTGTAGACAAAGCCGCCGGTGATCGAGGCGCCCTGACTACGGTCGTAGTCCTGGATGGGCTCGACAAGCGGCATGAACGCCGGCGCGCGGCGATCGTCGTACGGCCGCCGTCCTTCGCGCAGGCGCCAACCGTAATTGCGTCCGCCGGCGCCACGCGGCTCGAAGTTGATCTCCTCGCGTGCGTTCTGACCGACGTCGGCGAGCAGCATCGCGCCGGTGCCGCCGCGGGCGGGATCGTCGAAGGTGAACTGCCACGGGTTGCGCAGGCCGAAGGCCCAGATTTCCCAAAGCGCCGCTACCGGATCTTCGTCGAGAAACGGGTTGTCATCAGGGATGCGATACCCGCGCTCGTCGTCGTCCGGTACGTTGACGTCGAGACGCAGCATCTTGCCAAGGAGCGTCTGCGGGTTCTGGGCGTTGTTGAACGGATCGCCGCCGCTCCCACCGTCCCCCATCCCGATGTAAAGGCACCCATCGTCTGGTCCGAAAGCGAGGTGCCCGCCGTTGTGATTGCTGAACGGCTGCTCGATGTAGCGCCGACCCGCCGGCCAGACCAGATCGAAGCGCGAGTCGACGTCCGCAATCAGAGGGTTCTCTTCGTTCCGTCTGAATCGCGCGATCACCGTGTCGCCGCGCGGGTTGGTGAAGTTCACGTAGAAGCGTCGCGATTCGAGCTGCGGCGCAAACGCCAGGCCGAGCAGCCCGCGCTCGCCTCCGGCGCTGATGTCGCGGCGTAGATCGAGCAGCGGCTCCGGCAGAATCTCGCCATCGCGAACGACGCGAATGAGTCCTCCCTGCTCGACGACAAAGAAGGTACGGCGGTCGGTGGGGTCGAGGACGACGCCGAGCGGGTTGGTGAAGCCTGAAACCCACACTTCGGCGTTGAGTTGTGCGGCGGCCGGGAAGGGAACCCAGAGAAGGAGGGCCGCCACGATCAATGACCGCATAGATCGCAATATTAGTGGTAAGTGGTGCCTAAGGTGCCTGGGGTGCCTAGGGTGGCGGTGCTGGGTGCTGGGTGCTCGGTGCTCGGCGCCGGGGTAATGCAACGGTGCGGAGGTGCGGTGCACAGGAACCAGCTACGGTGCACAGGTACATAGTGTCCGGGGGCTGAAGCCCGGCCACTACGCTGACTGGGTCGGGCACCTGCACTAGAGCACCAAGGCAGGCACCCTCAGGCACCCTGAGTCACTCCAGCCACGTGGCGGCTCGTCGAGATTGCTGGACACGAGAGCACGCTGCCGGCGGCAGATCAGACG
Organism: uncultured Acidobacteriota bacterium; assembly: GCA_963807105.1. Taxonomy (GTDB): domain Bacteria; phylum Acidobacteriota; class Vicinamibacteria; order Vicinamibacterales; family UBA2999; genus DASPWV01. The sequence continues at coordinate 224,128 of CAWEAM010000013.1, forward strand.
AGCCACAACAGGATCGCAAAGACAATCGTCGTGATCGTCACGATCAGGTCGAGCCACCGCTGGCCACTTGCGATCGCGATCCGCACGCCGGCCCAGCTGCCGGCAAGATTGCCCGCGCCCAGCGCGATCGCGAGCGGCCACTTCACATGACCGGTGACGGCAAACACCGTGAGCGCGAGAATGGTCAGGAACATCACCGTGAGCACTTTGATCGCATTGCCACGCAGCAGGTCCATTCCGGCCAGCGTGGTGGCGGCGAGCACGAGGAAACCGACGCCTGCCTGAAGGAATCCACCATAGAGCCCCACCAGGAAGAACGTGCCGATCATCGTCCAGTGCCTCGGACTGCGAAGCGGCCTTTTGACGATTTGCCGGTGCCGGCGGTTCTGCAGCAACGTCCAGACGGTCGTCACGATCATCACGGTGGACAGCAGACGTCGAAACGCAAAGTCAGGAATATAGAGAGCCGCCCACGAGCCGAGCGCTGCGCCGACGAGCGCCGGAATCGTGACAATCAACCCCCAGCGCCACTCCATGACCCGATGGCGGTGGAAGCCCCAGACGCCGCCGACGTTTTGGGCCAGTACCCCGACGCGATTCGTGCCATTGGCCTCGGCCGCGCCCAGCCCGAGAAAGAGCAGAACGGGCAGTGTGAGGAACGATCCACCTCCCGCCACGACGTTGAGGACGCCGCTCACGAAACCAACGGCCATGCAGAGCAGAACCGCGACGGAATCGGGCATTTACGCGGTGGGACGCGGCCGGGGGCAGCTCGTGTGAGACAAACGGAGACAACTCGACACGCAGATTTTGTTCTCAGTTTCGCATTTGACCATGTAAAATTTGGCTGTCCATCTCTTTCGATCATCGTTCACGTAAGGAGGCCCCATGTCGCTGACCCGTCGGCGACTGTTTCAGCTCGCCGTCCGCGAAAACTCGCCTTCCAGCGAGTGGATTGCGGCGCGCGGTCGGGAAGCAGCCGTAGCCGAAGGTTCGTCGGAGTTCGCTCAAAACGGCTCCGGTTCGAACTCGAATGTGGTTCGGATAGCCAGCAACGAGAATCCCCTCGGCCCTGGGCAGCACGTGCTCGACGCCATTGTCGGCAAGTTCCCCGAGGGACACCGCTATCCCTTCAACGCTCAGCAGCGCGAGCCGGTGTTCGTCGGACGCGATCGCCAAGCGATACGGCGCGACCAATGATCAGGTAACGCTCGGCGCCGGCTCCGGAGAGATCCTCACCAACGCCGTGCGCGCGTTCACGTCGCCGACGAAACCGCTCGCCACGCCGTGGCCGACCTTCGAGAGCCCGCGGACGACCGCAGAAAAGATCGGCACGCCGGTCAGGGCTGTCGTTCTCGACAAGAGCCTCCGCCTCGATATCGACAAGCTCGTCGAAGCGTCGAAGGGCGCCGGCCTCGTGTTCTTCTGCAATCCCAACAACCCGACGGCGACCGTTCATGGCGCGTCGGCGGTTGCGGATTTCGTGAAGCGCGTGCGCGCCGCGTCGCCCGACACCGTCATCCTCATCGACGAGGCGTATCACGACTACGTCACCGATTCGAACTACAAGACGGCGATGGACATCGCCAAGTCCACGCCAAAGGTGTTCGTGGCCCGGACGATGTCGAAGGCCTACGGGATGGCCGGCATGCGCATCGGCTACGCCGTCGGCGACAAGGAAGTGATCAACAGGCTCAATCAGTTCCGCATGCCGTATGCGATCAACCTGCCCGGCATCGCCGCCGCCACGGTCGCGCTGGGCAACCAGGCGCACATCGACGGCGAAAGAAAGCGCAACACCGACGTCAAGGCGTTCACCATCAAGGCGTTGGATCAGATGGGGTTCAAGGCTACCGATTCGCAGGCCAACTTCATCTTCGTCAACCTGAATCGCCCCGCGAAGCCGTTCCGCGATGCCTGCGCACAGCAGGGCGTCATGGTCGGTCGCGACTTCCCGCCCTACGAGAAGACCCACTGCCGCATTTCGATCGGCACCGAGGCCGAGATGAAGAAGGCCGTGGAAGTCTTCAAGAAGGTGCTTGGTTCGGCCACATCGACGGCCAACCAGGCGAAGCGGTAAACCAGGATTGAGAAGGTGAAGGAGGAGTCAACCATGTCGCTGTCGCGACGTCGATTCGTTCAAACAGTAGGCGCGGGTGCGGCCGGGATGTGGATCGCGGGCCGCGGGCGCGAGGCCGGCCTCTTCGATCTGGCCGAGAGCGCGCACGCGCAAGGGTCGCCGATCATCCTGGCCAGCAACGAGAATCCGCTGGGCACGCCGAAAGCCGTGCTCGATGCCGTTCGCCGCGGCTTTGGCGAGCTTGGCCGCTATCAGTTCGCAACCACGGAGGAAGTCGTCGGGTTGGTGGCGAAAGCGCATGGCGTGAAGCCGGAAAACGTGCTGCTCGGCTCGGGGTCCACGCAGATCCTGCGCACCACGACCCACGTCTTCTGCTCGAAGACCGCGCCACTCGTTGCGCCGATTCCGGCTTATGAAGAGTGCGCGGGCTATGCCGCCCTCATGGGCTACCCGGTTCGCACGGTGAGCCTCACGCCGCCGCCCGAGCTCAAGATGAACGTCGGTCCGATGCTCGACCAGGCCAAGGGCGGCGGAATGGTGTTCTTCTGCAATCCCAACAACCCGGTCGCCACTGCGGTGGACGGCAAGACCGCGCGCCAGTTCGTCGCCGATCTGAACAAGACCTCGCCGGAAACCTACGTCCTCATGGACGAGGCCTACTTCGAGTACGCGACGATGCCGGGCTACGAGACGATGGTGCCGCTCGCGATCGAGAACCCGAAAGTGGTGGTCGCACGGACGTTCTCGAAGTGCTACGGCATGGCTGGCCTGCGCATGGGCTACGCGATCGGTCACCGCGACACGATCAAGAAGCTCGCCGACTGGGACGCCATGGGATCGTGCAACGTGCTCGGCCTGAGCGCCGCGCGCGCGGCGCTCGATCTCGGCAAGCCGTTCCTCGACGCCGAGAAGAAGCGTAACGACGAGTCCCGAGGTTTCACGCAGAAGTGGTTCAAGGATCACGGCTACTCGCCGACCGACTCTCAGACCAACTTCATGTTCGTGGACATCAAGCGCCCGGCGAAGGGCTTCCGCGACTTCTGCGCCAAGGAAGGCATTCTCATCGGCCGCGACTTCCCGCCCTACGAGAAGACGCATTGCCGGATCTCGGTCGGCACGATGGCCGAGATGCAGCGCGCGGTCAAGGTGTTCGAGCAGGCGCTCGCGCAGCCCGTACAGAGCGCGGCCTAGAGCATCCTGCGAGAGGGAACACGAAATCCGGGCGGGGAAGTCACCTCGCCCGGATTTGTTGTTTAAGGGAGCCCTTATGGAGATCGATCGAAGAGCATTCATCGCATCACTCGGAGGGATCGCGGTCGTCGAAGCCATGGACGACGAGACCAAGGCCGAAGCGCTGGAGCATTACCTCACCGAGCGTCTCGATCTGGCCCTGGACCCCGCAGCTGGTCTGCTCGAAGGCGATGCCGCTGCCGCCGCCGAGCAGGTGTTGCCCGCGCCCCCGGACGCCCCCGTGCGTCGCGGCGCCGGCACGCTGTTCGTGCCGCAGGGTCCGGCCAACAATCGCCGGATGCCGGAGCTGGCGCCGATGCCCGCCAAGCCGACGCTGGTGGACTTCTTCAACCTGCGCTGGGCGCCTGCCAATCACGTGCTGCAGAGCGCCACACGCGCGCTCAAGACCGGGATGAGCGAGGAAGTGATCCTCGCCTGCCTGATGCACGACGTCGTGCAGAACCTGATCAAGGTGGATCACGGCTGGTGGGGCGCGCAGATGATCGAGCCCTACGTGTCGCCGAAGGTCACGTGGGCGATCCGCTATCACCAGTGCCTCCGCTTCTATCCGGACCCGTCGGTCGGTTACGAGTATCCCGATCTCTACGTGCGCATCTACGGCAAGGACTACACGCCGCCCGACTACATCAAACAGGCGGCCGAGTTCGCCAAGAAGCACAAGTGGTACATGGAGGCGCGGCTGGTCACCGTCAACGATCTCTACGCCTTCGATCCCAACGCGGTCGTCGCACTCGATCCGTTCATCGACATCATCGGCCGTCACTTCAAGCAGCCGAAGGAAGGGCTCGGCTTCGACGGCAGCCCGACGGCGCACATGTGGCGCACGATGATGTTCCCGGATCAGCCGTTGTGATTGGGAAATAGGGGCATCGGGACGTAGGGACGTAGCGGAGTAGGGATATACGGGAGTAGGGACGTAGGGAGGTAGGGCTGAAGACTTCCCCATGTCCCGATGTCCCCACGTCCCCATTTCCCCAACCATGCCCACCCTCACCCGAGCCATCCGACTGCCGCAGGCGACGGCCATCGTCGTCGGCATCATCATCGGCGCCTCGGTCTTCGTTCAAGCGTCTGAAATCACTGCGTTCGTGCCGTCGCTACCGGGGGTGATCGCCGTGTGGGTTGTGGCGGGTCTCCTCACAATGGGCGGTGCGCTGGTGTGCGCGGAGCTCGCGTCGGCCTTTCCGAAGACCGGTGGCGTCTACGTCTATTTGCGCGAGATCTACTCGCCGGCGCTCGGCTTTTTGTGGGGCTGGGCGATGTTCTGGAGCATGCACACCGGGATCATGGCGGCGATTGCCACGGTGTTTGCACGCTACGCAGGATATTTCGTGCCGCTGGGCGACGCCGGTACGCGAGGCGTCGCGGTGGCGGCGATTCTGGTGCTATCGACCGTCAACTATCTCGGGGTTCGGTTCGGCAGTGGCGTCCAGACAGCCTTCACCCTCGTCAAGGTCCTTGGTGTCTCGCAATCGTCCTCCTTGGAAGCGTCCTGCACGACGGGCCGCCTGCGGACGCCTGACCGATATCAACGGCGGCCCCTTGTTCGGGCCATGGAGCGCTGCGGATTTCCTGCTCGCCGTCGGCGCCGGGCTCTTCGCGTTCGGCGGCTGGCATATGGTCACCTACACCGCGGAGGAGACCGAGGATCCGGAACGGACGATTCCCCGGTCGTTGATGCTCGGCGTGCTGATCGTCACGCGTCTGTATGTGGCGCTGAACGCCGTCTATCTCGACCTGCTTTCGATCGAGAGCGTGATCAAATCCACGCGCGTCGCGGCCGACGCGTTCGAGACCCTGCTCGGCCCGGCTGGCGGCACGTTTGTCTCCGCGCTGGTGATGTTCTCGGCGTTTGGCGCGCTCAACGGCGTGATCCTCGCCGGCCCCCGGGTCTATTACCAGATGGCGCAGGACGGCTTGCTGTTCAAGTGGGCGGGCGCCGTTCATCCGGTGCATCGCACGCCGGGCCGCGCGATCCTGTTGCAGGCGCTCTGGGGCGTCGTGCTCGTCGTCACCGGCACCTACCGCGAGCTGGTCGGCCGCGTGATCTACACCGAGTGGATCTTCTTCGCGCTGATGGCCCTCGGCGTCGTCCTGCTGCGACGCCGCGCCGACTACGCGCCGCGCTGGCGCATGCCTGGCGTTCCGCTCGTGCCGATCGTATTTGCGATCGTCTCGTTCGCGATTGTCGTCAATCAGATTCGCGTGGACCCGTTGAACAGCGCGATCGGGCTGGCGATGGTCCTGGTCGGGCTGCCGATCTACTGGCTGTGGGGAGCGGCGGCGGCGCGGCCGGGTCCCGATCCGCGTACAATGCGGCGCGCATGATCATCGATTTCCACAATCATTACTACCCGCCGGAATATCTCGACGCGGTGAAGACGGGGCCGGCAAAGGTCCGCATCGATTACGACGCCGATGGCAACCCGCGGCTGCACTATCCCGGCGACTACAACATTCTCGTGCCCGGTCACCGCGATCTCGATTACCGCGAACAAGTGCTCGACGGGCACGGCGTCGATCTGCAACTGATCACCTTCACCACTCCCGGCGTGCATTTCGAAGATCCGCCGGCGTCGGTGACGATGGCGCGTGCCGTGAACGACGCGTTCGGCAGGGAGGTGAAGCGGCGCCGGCACTTCGCGGCGCTCGCCACGCTGCCGCTCAACGATCCGCAGGAGTCGGTCCGCGAGCTCGAGCGTGCGGTCAAGGGCCTTGGGCTTCCGGGGGCAATGGTATTCAGCAACGTCAACGGCACCGCGCTTGCCGATCCGGTCTTCGATCCGCTCTGGAAGAAGGCGCACGAGCTCAACGCGGTGATCTATATACATCCCGCGCATCCGCACCATGTCTCGGGAATGGAGGACTACTGGCTGGTCGCGCTCGTCGGATTTCTGTTCGACACGACGGTCGCGATGTCGCATCTGGTGTTCGCAGGTATTCTCGAGCGATATCCCGACATCTCCTGGGCGCTGACGCATATGGGCGGCGCGCTGCCATACCTGGCCGAGCGGCTCGATCGCGGCTACGAAGCGTTCGCCGACTGTCGCCGCAACATCAGCAAGCGGCCGAGCGAATACTTGAAGCAGTGTTATTACGACACCGTCAACTTCAACCCCGACGCCATCGAGTTGGCGATCAAGTTCGCCGGCGCCGACCATATTCTCGCCGGCAGCGACTATCCGCATCAGATCGGGAGCATCCCGAAGATGCTCGACGCGCTGAGCCGGGTTGACGTGACAGCCGAAGAGAAGGAAATGATTCTTGGACAGAATGCGGCCAGGCTGCTGAAGCTCCGGCCGCAGTAGACAAGGACATCGCAGGGAGGACCAATGAACGTGAAATCAGCTGTGATTCTGGGGTTCGTCTTCACCGCCGGCATCGCGGTCGGCGCACTGCAGCCCGCCTTCGTTGGCGCTGCATCCCACGCGAGCTACGGCGAGGCTTCGCCGAAGCCGGCTGAACCTCAGACCGGCGGAGGCGGGCAGCAGGCGGCGTCGGGCACACGCCGCGAGCCGCAGTTCGAGAACGACGACGTCAAGGTGTGGAAGTCGATCATCATGCCGAACCAGCCGCTGGCGCTGCACCGGCACGATCACGGCCGCACGATCGTGGCGCTCAAAGGGGGCACGCTCGATGTCGTGGACGGAGCCGGGAAAACGCTGCAGAAGATGACCTGGGAGAGCGGCAAGGCCTATTGGCTCGGCGTCGATCCACCGGGACAGCAGCATGGCGACTTGAATCGCGGCACCGCGCCGATGGAAGTGATTGTCGTCGAAATGAAAAAGTGATGGCGCGAGGTCAACACGTGAGGACTTACCGGCGTGAGATGCTGGCGGCGAATTCTGTGATCGCTGCCCAGTACTTCATGGCATCGCGTGGTTCTGGATCATTGTGGTCGCCGCCTGCGATGGCGACGAATCGCTTGTCGTTGGTGATGCGCTCGTAGAGCGACTGCCCGGCGCGAAACGGAATGATGGTGTCGGAGTCTCCGTGCAACACCAACACGGGTGAGGGCGCCATCGACATCCACCTGGCTGTCGGGAACTCGTAGCTGGAGAGCCACGTCAACGTCCAGAGCACGGGATTGTCGGCGACGACCGCGCGCATCGACGGAAAGCCCGATTCGAGGATCACGCCATCGGGTGCGCGCCGCGTCGCCGCGTAGGCGGCCATCGCGGTGCCGAGCGATCGGCCCCAGTAAATCAACGGGACATCGGCTCGCCGCAGTCGATCGTGGACGAGGGCCAGAACCGCTTCCACGTCGCGATACAGCCCCTGCTCCGACGGCGTACCCGTGCTGAGGCCGTAGCCGCGGTAATCGAACGCGACCACGTCGAATCCGCGCTGCGAGAGACCAGCCAGAATGTCCGCCCACATCGAGAGGTTGCCGCCGTTTCCATGGAAGTAGAGCACCCGCGCCCGCGCGTCGGCTCGCTCCAGATGCCACACGCGAAGCTGTGCGCCATCGGTGGTGGATGCCGTCAACGCGGTGTGTGAAATGCCGTGCGTGGCCGGCGTGATGTCCTCGCCGCTGACCGGAAAGAAGACGAGGCGGGCCTCGTAGTAGCGCACGAGCACCGTGAGCGCCAGCAGCGCGAGCGCGACGCTCGCCACGAGCCAAGTCATGCGCCTCCTCCACGTCATCGTTCAAAGCGGGACGGCCACCGGCGGGCGCCGACTGCAAACGCTATACTGCCGCGGTGATGCGTCATACCGTTGCCACCGCATTGGCCTTCGTCTGCGCGATGTCCATTGTTGCCGCACAGGCTCCTCCGCGCCAGCCGACGGCGGTGCCGTTCGACGTGACCGAGAAGTCGATCGCCGAGCTCCAGGATGCCATGTCGGGCGGAACCGTCACGTCGCGCCAGCTCGTCGAGCTGTATCTCGCGCGGATTGCCGCGTACGACAAGCAGGGCCCGGCGCTGAACGCAATCGTGTCGATCAATCCCGATGCCGTCTCGATCGCCGAGTCGCTCGACGCGGAGCGCCGCGCCGGCAAGGTGCGCGGGCCCCTTCACGGCATTCCGGTGCTGGTGAAGGACAACTACGAAACCACCGAGATGCCGACCACGGCCGGCTCGATCGCGCTCGTGGCATTTCATCCCAGGACCGACGCCCATCAGGTCAGAAAGCTGCGCGACGCCGGCGCGGTGATTCTTGCCAAGACGAACATGCACGAGCTCGCGGCCGGAATCTTCACCGTCGGATCGCGGTTCGGACAGACGCGCAATCCATACGATCTGGATCGCAATCCGGGCGGCTCGAGCGGCGGAACCGGGGCGGGGATTGCCGCCAACTTTGCGGTTGCGGGGATGGGCAGTGACACGTGTGGATCGATTCGCATTCCGGCGGCCCACAACAATCTCGTCGGTCTGCGCGGCACGCATGGCCTCTCGAGCCGGAAGGGCATCGTCCCGCTCTCGAGCACGCAGGATATCGGCGGTCCGATCGCGCGCTCGGTCCGCGACCTGGCGCTGATGCTCGACGCTACGGTTGGCCCAGACGCCGCCGATGCGATCACGAAGGAGAACGCCGGACACATTCCTGCCTCGTATCGAGCAGCGCTGCGCAGCGACGCGCTCAAAGGCGCGCGCATCGGCGTCGTCCGCGCGCTGTTTGGAACCGCGCCCGAGGATCAGGAAGTGACAACGATCCTCAACGCCACGATCGACGTTCTGAAGAAGCAGGGCGTCGAGGTGATCGATGTCGTGGTGCCGGGTCTCGACGACCTGCTCACATCGAGCAGCCTCATCAACTCGGAGTTCAAGTTCGATCTCGCAGACTACCTTGCGGCGCACGGCGACGCGCCGGTCAAATCGCTCGGCGAGATTCTCGATCGCGGCTTGTATCACGCGGCGTTGGAGAGTTCCTTCCGAGCGCGCAACGCACCGGAGCGCCGCGACACCGACCAGTACCGTCGTGCGCTGATCAGACGCGATGCGCTTCGGCACGCAGTGGACGCGGTGCTGGCAGAGCAGCGCCTCACGGCGATGCTGTATCCGACGATCCGGCGCAAGCCGGCGCGCGTTGGCGACGGTCAGGCGGGTTCGACCTGCCAGTTCAGCTCGCATACGGGGCTGCCTGCGTTGGGTCTGCCGGCAGGGTGGACCGACGATGGCCTGCCAGTCGGCATGGACTTGCTGGGACCGGCCTGGAGCGAATCAGTCCTGCTGTCGCTCGGCTTCAGCATCGAAGAAGTGCTGAAGCTCCGCCGTCCACCTTTCAGCACGCCGCCACTCGTCGGCGGCAAGGCGCCGGCGCCGCAGACGTTTGCCGTCGCGTTCAGCGAGGGCGATCAGCGTCTCGGCAGCGTTGATCTCGTCTATGACGCGACGACGGCGCGGCTCTCGTACAAAACGACGGTCGCTCCCACCGCCGAGTCGCAACTCGTCGCGCTGTGGATCAATCGGACCGAGGAAGGGAAGGTCGCCGCGGCGCTGCACCTGCTGAAAGGTGGAAGCGCGACAGGGCATGGAGTGGTCACACTCTGGTACAGCGATCGTCAGGCGCTGAGCGACGGCCGGCTCGTGCTGCGCGCGTACACGAAGGCGAGCGCCGGCGGTATCACAGTGCCCTTGCGCGTGTCTCGCGGATCCATCTGAAGGGTCGGCTTCGATTCGCGCGGCTGCGGGGTTCGACCTGCACGAGCGAGCCTCACCCGAGCCTCGGTCGGCCGCGACCTGCAGCGCGCGCCGCGCGTAAACCCGCAGCGGGCGACAGCCGCGAAACTGCAGGTCGCGAAGCGGGCGAATCCGAACGCGCGCGAGGCCGCGCGAACTGCGATCCGGTCTACGGCTTGCGCTTGTCGACCACGACCTTCCCGTCGCGCATCACCCATCGCACGCCAGTGAAGAGCGTCTGGATGTCGTCGAGCGGGTTGCCTTCGACGGCGATGATGTCGGCCGCGTAACCAGCGGCGATGCGTCCCAGCTCCTTGTCCAATCCCAGCAGCGCCGCCGCTGTCGTCGTCGCGCTGGCCAGCGCCTGCGCCGGCGTCAGGCCGGCTTTGACGAACCATCCCAGCTCGCGCGTGTTCTGGCCGAACATCGAGTACACGGCGTCGGACCCCATGCCGAGGCGCACGCCGGCCTTGACCGCGCGTTTCAGTGAATCGAAATTGCGATCGATGTACTCCTGCAGGGCAATCTCGGCGCCTGGCGCGAAGCCGGTACTCGTCTCGGGCGTCGATGTAGTAACGGTTGTGATCGACGGTCGGCACCCACACGAGGCCACGCGCCACCATGTCGGCCAGCGTCTCGTCGTCCACGTCGGCGCCGTGCTCGATCGAGTCCGCGCCCGCGCGGACCGCGTCTCGCACTCCGCTGGCGCCGTAGGAGTGTATCGCCACTTTTTTGCCCAGGCCGTGGGCGGTCTCGACAATCGCTCTCATCTCGTCGAACGTGACCGTTTGCGTGCCGTCCACGTTCTCGAATCCGCCGCGCGATCCAAAGACCTTGATCCAGTCGGCCCCCGACTTGACCCGATCCTCGACGAGCTTGCGCATCGCGTCCGGATCGGGCTCCGCGCCTTGGCGTGCAGAGAGGCCAGGGCCCGAAGCGACGATGCGCGGGCCCACCATCGCGCCCGATCGCGTCAGCTCGCGCATGGCGAAGTCGGTATCTGCCGACGCATTGAGATCGCGCACCGTGGTCACGCCGGCCTCGAGCGTCCGCCGCGCGTTGTCCTGCGCGAGGTAAACCGTGACCGCGGGCAATCGCCGCTGCCCGCGCGGACGCGTGCCCGGCGCGCGGTCCCAGAAGTAGGTGATATGCGTGTGCAGGTCGATCAATCCGGGCAGCCCGGTGTGGCGGCGGAGGTCCACCACCGTCGCGCCGGCCGGCACGTCGCTTCGCACTTCCACGATCCGCGCGCCGTCGATGACGACGACCGCGTCATTTATCACACGGCTGCCGTCCCATAACCGGCCGAAGCGCAGCGCCTGCACCTGCGCGGTTGCGACGTCGGCCGTCGCGCAGAGAACGCCGAGTACCAGCCCGAGCCGCGATAGAGTTTTCATGTGACTACTCGCTCGAGCGCGAACTATATCCTTCCTCCGGCCGAGCCCTGCACAATGGTTGTGTTCGGCGCCAGCGGCGATCTCACGCGTCGCCTGCTGCTGCCGGCGTTGCGGAACCTGCGTGAGCAGGGTCTTCTGTCCTCCGATTTCTCGGTGATTGGCGTCGCGCGCTCACCAACTCCGCCCGATGTGGGATCGTTCGTCCCGTTTACGTACGTGGCAGGCGACTTCGACGACGAGGAGACGTGGAACGGGCTGGTCGCAGCGCTCGTGCGGAGCCCCTCGCAGAACTACCTCTTCTATCTCGCGACCGCGCCCGAGCAGTTTCTCAACATCTGCGAGCGACTCGCGGCCCGCCGCTTGCTCGACGACAGCGGGGGTTGGCGGCGGGTGATCATCGAGAAGCCGTTTGGTACCGATCTGGCGACGGCGCGCGAACTCAATCGTCGCCTCACCGCGATCATGCGCGAAGATCAGATCTACCGCATCGATCACTACCTCGGCAAGGAAACGGTCCAGAACATCCTGGTGTTTCGTTTCGGCAACGGCATCTTCGAGCCGATCTGGAACCGGCGCTATATCGATCACGTGCAGATCACCGTCGCCGAAACGCTCGGCGTCGAGACGCGCGGCAGCTACTACGATCAGGCGGGCGCGCTGCGCGACATGGTCCCGAACCACCTGTTTCAGATCCTCACGCTCACCGCCATGGAGCCGCCAAGCTCGCTCGGACCGGACGCCCTCCACAACGAGCAGGCCAAGGTGATCGAGGCGATCGAGCCGCTCGGGCTCGAGGATTGCGGTGTCACTACCGTGCGCGCGCAGTATCGCGAGGGCGAGGTGGACGGCGCGCGCGTGGCGGCGTATCGCGACGAGCCGCGCGTCGCCGTCGAGTCGAGCACGGAGACCTTTGCCGCGTTCCGGCTGGCGATCGACAACTGGCGCTGGGCGGGCGTGCCGTTCTATTTGCGAACCGGCAAGCGGCTGCGCCGGAAGAAGAGTCAAGTGGTGATCGAGTTCAGGCAGCCGCCGCTGGCGCTGTTCCGCCAGGCGTCGATGGCCCCGCCCGAGCCCAATCAGCTCGTGATCTCGATCCAGCCGGAGGAGACGATCAAGCTGCGGATCTCCGCCAAGGTGCCGGGACCAGAGGTGGCGGCAAGCCCGGTGGAGATGCGGTTCAACTACGAGGACTATTTCGGCGTCGAGCAGCAGACGGGCTACGAGACGCTGCTCTACGACGCGATGACCGGCGATCGCAGTCTCTTCAAGCGCGCCGACATCGTCGAAGCGGGCTGGGCGGTAGTCGACCAGATTCTGCGGGCGTGGGGTGATGAGGGCGCCTGCGATCTCGCGGCGTACGGGGCAGGATCCGACGGCCCGCCCGAGGCCGACGCCATGCTCGCACGCGAGGGGCGGACGTGGCGGCCGTTGTGAAGGGACAGGGTCAGGTCCGGACCCCAGGCGGTCACGTGATTTGCGCACCCGGTCAGGCCTTTGAGACCTCGCGCGTGCCCGTACCGGAACAGCGGGTGCGTCGATTGTCGCCCGCTACTTCGGCTCCTGATGCCCGCCAAACTGCTCCCCGCATCGCCGACAACACCTTGTTGGCGAAGTCGTCCTTTCCGCGCGAGCTGAAGCGCGCGAACAGCGCCGCGGCGATCACAGGAATCGGCACAGCGCTGTCGAGCGCCACGCGCGCCGCCCATCGCCCTTCGCCCGAGTCGCCGACGCGTCCCTCGAACTTCGCCAGCTGCGGATCCTCGGCGAGCGCGCGCGGTGAGATCGAGCAGCCACGATCCGACCACGCTCCCGTGACGCCAGGCCTCGGCGATCTCCGGCAGTTGCAGAGGGTACGGCGCGTGCGCAAGCAGATTGAATCCCTCGGCGTACGCCGCCATCAGGCCTGTACTCGATCGCGTTGTGGACCATCTTGACGAAGTGTCCGGCGCCGCTGGGCCCGCAGTAGACGTAGCCGCGTTCGGCAGCAGTCGCCCCGTCTCCGCCGGGCGCCAGCGTTTCGAAAATCGGTGTGAGCCGATCGAACACCGCGCGGGGACCGCCGATCATCAAGCAGTAGCCACGCTCGAGGGCCCCAGACACCGCCACTAGTGCCGACATCGACGAAGTCGATGCCGGCCGGGCTCAGAGCCTTCGCGCGCCGGATGCCTTCGTGAAAGTTCGAATTGCCTCCGTCGATCACGACGTCACCCGCGATGAGCTGCGGGCTGAGTGACGCGATTGCCGCATCGACGACCGGGTCGGGCACCATGAGCCACACGCCGCGCGGCGGCGGAAGCGCCGCGATGAACTCGGCTGGTGTGTGCGCGCCCACCGCGCCGTCTGTGACGATGGCGTTCACCGCCGCGGCGTCGCGGTCGAAGCCGACAACCTCGTGCCCGCCGCGAAGCAGTCGGCACGCCATGTTTGCGCCCATACGTCCCAACCCAACGATTCCCAGTCGCATGCCGCAATTCTCACTCACTACGGGTCGAGCCGACCTGCGATTTCGACGCGAATCGAGTGCCGCGGACCATCACACCACGCGTCTTGGGACATGCCCTCCAAGATGCATCAGAAGGTCGTACACCGAGGCGCCGCACGACGCCGACACGTCCTCCGGGCGGGAGCCGTCCTCCCAGTCGAACAAGGTCGCCACGTCGCCAGCTTGCACTGCGGGATCAGGTCCAATGTCGACGAGCGTGTGGCTCGCCGACACGGATGCAATCACCGGATAGAGACGCGCGCCGATTCGGACTCGTGCGCCCTTTGCCGCGGCTCTCGGCCAGCCGTCGGCATGCCCCACTGGAAGCGTCGCGATCCAGGTATCGTTCTTCGCGATGAACGCGCGCTCGTACCCTGCGCTCTCGCCGGCGGTGAGTTTCTTCGTGTAGACGACGCGCGTGCGAAAGGCGGCCGCCGGTCGCAGATCGATCGCTCTCGCCCGGCGGAATTTCGCCTCCGGGAAAACGCCATAAAGGACCATGCCCGGCCGCACCATGTCGAGCAGCGCATTTTCATGTTGGAAAAACGTGTAGCTCGATGCCGCGTGAAGACGCCCGGCGTTGACGCCCGACTGCTTGAGCGCGCCGGCGAGCGTTTCAAAGCGCCGCAACTGCTCCTGATCGAATGCCTGGTCCTCGCTGAACGTCATCATCAGCCCGGCGAGTGTGACACCCTGTCTCGACGCCAGATCGCGTGCCAGCGCCTCGGCCTGGCGGAACGGAACGCCGATGCGCCCCAGACCTGTGTCGATCTTGAGATGGATCGCAATCGGCCGCCCGGCGCCCGCCGCGGCACGCGCGAGCGCGTCGCCGATTGGCGTGTAGACCATGGGCATGATGTCGTGCTCGTGCAGGTCCGCGACATCGACCGCGTCGAACGGGCCCATCAGCAGGATGGGTTTCGTGATGCCGGCCTCACGCAGTGTGATCGCTTCGTGCAGCTTGACGACGGCGAAGCCGTGGATGACGTTCGCTCGCGCCAGGGCGCCGGCGGCATGCAGCAGCCCAAGCCCGTAGGCGTTGTTTTTGATCACCGCGAGTATGGGACGCCCGCCGGCGAGCCGCGCGACTTCCGCCGCGTTGTGCGTCAGATGGTCGGTCTTCACTTCAATCCACGGATCGAAGCGTGAATCCCGCGCGTGTGAGACGACCGCCGGCTGCGCCTGCGCCGGAGCCGGGCTCAACGCCGCTGCAGCGAACCCGAGGAACGATCGGCGATCAATTCTCCAGCCACCCATGTTTGTTCACCTCGTCGCGGAAGCAGGATGATGCCGAACAGATAGAGAATGAGCGTCGCGAAGGCGATGTAGCCGGACGCGCGGTGCAGCGGTGCCTGCGTCACGCTGCCGAAGGTCACGCCCTCGAAGACGAACTGCACCAGCCGGGCGACGCCGCTCGTCGCCGGCGCCGACAAGGCGTCGAGGACGATGAACTTGAGCACAAAGGCGACGCCGATGCTCACGATCAGGCCGCGGAGGAGTTGCGCGCGCGGCGGGCTGATCGCCAGCGCCTGCGCGAGCAGCGCGAAGAGCAGTACGTTCATCATCACCGCCGGAACGCCGCTTTCGGGCAGCATGATCGCCATCGACTGCGCCGACGCGGCAAACAGCGTCAGCACCACAGCAAAGCCGTTGAGGTTGTGCAGCGCCGAGCGTTCCGGATTGATCAGCGCGGCTGGAACGAGCGCCCCGGACTGGACGAGAGCCGCGACCAGCATCAGACCAAGCAGGAGCGCGAACAGCGGCGGCGGCGCGAACTGGAGCGCCGGGCCGAGGCGCACGCTGCCGGCAAGGACGACTGTGAGAAAGACCACGGGGAGCGTGACCGCTTCGCGCGTTGGAGTCACTTGCGCGGTTCGAACAGGCGGCGAGGGTTGAGGTCGGACAGCTCGCGCGTGAGGCCGGCTTCGAGCTCCGCCTTGAGCTCGTCGGCGCCGTGCATCGACAGCGCGGGGTCGTCGACGACCAGCCGACCGCCAGGCGCCAGCGCGATCGCGCGATTCACCGCCTCGAGCCCGGCTCGAAACAGCTCGTCGTCGCGGTGCGTGCGGTGCCAGCCCTGACGGTAATAGCTGTACGCGATGTAGAACTGCGTCCGCGCGTCGCGCGTCGCCGCGTCGGCGCGGGAAAAGCCGGCGCGCGCCTCGACGAATCGATCGTTGCGGAAGTACTGGAGGGCTTCGTCGAACGAGGGCTGGTCGATGCGATAGGCGCCCACCGACGCGGAGAGGCCGCCCCGCACCTCGGCCACGGTTCGAGGCTGCGCGGCGTAAAGCCAGCCGATGAAGGCGGCGTAGATGACGGTCGCGGCGAAGCCGGCGGCGCGAATCAGCGTCTCATTGCCGCGCAGTGACGGGGTCAGACCCGGGATTCCGGACATCCTTGCGCTCTGGGTCGCATTATCCGCTACAGGTACGCAAGTGTTGACCACGGGTGTCCGGAGTAGGGGTTGGAGCCCCTGCAGGTACCTGACCCCGTCCGGACTGATCCCTGTCGGCACCTGACCCTCTCCGGATCTGAGTTGTCCGGACCTGACCCTGTCCGGACCTGACCCCGTCCGGACCTGACCCCGGCCCGCATGAAGCGGGCGAAGACCGGATAGTGATCGGAGCCGAACTTCTGATCGGCCCGGCGGATCGTCGCCGACCATCCGTCCGCGAGGCGAACGAACAGGTAGTCCAGCCGGCCCAGCACGTGCGTCGCCCGGCGATCTTCCTCGCTCACGCTGTGACCCCACGCTCGCGCCTCTTGATACGCGCGCTCGTCAATCCCTGCCCGCACCAGATTCATGTCTCCGCCGAGCACCGTTCCTGCCCACCCGACGTCGGTTTCGACCGACCACGAGGCGAGCACGCCGAGGAGCGCCGCCATCTGCTCCCGCCGCGGATCACGAAAAAACCAGAGCGAGCGCGGCGAGCTCAGTGGCTCCAGGTGCGCGTTCATCACCTGCAGCGTCGCCGCCACACCGTCCCGGTCCACCATAATCGACGCGCCAATCGCGACGCGCCGCTGGCGCTGCAGCGGCAGCTCCACGGCGAGGGCATTCGACAGCGGTTCGGTCGAGAAGATCGCGTTCCCGCGATCCTCGCGAAGCTCCGGCCCATTGCGCATCGACGGTACGTAGAGCACGGAGAGGCCGAGCGAGGCCGCGTAGCCGTGGACGTCAGGGGTGTTCATCGTCGCGCGGATCGCGTGCGCACTGCGCATACCCGTCTCGAAAGCCGGCACCGATGGGCCGCGACGAACGATCTCCTGCGCAAGCACGACATAGCGCTCCACCGGCTCGCCGGTGAGCGCGCCGCTGCGTAGCCCCTCGACCAGACCGCGCAGCCGTCCCTCGGACAGGTGTGCGTTCCAGGTGACGACGACGAGATCTTCGAGTGCGGGCGGCCTGTGGGAAGACTTCGCAGGCGACGGTTGGTAAACAGGCGGACCAACGGCGCGGCACCATCGTTCGAGCGCGGCGGCATCGGCCGACGCGTCGACCCATCGAATCGGCGTTGCCACGCCGTCCATGGAGCGGGCCGTACACGGTGCATCGCCACTCGGCGCGATGGTCGCGCTGAAGAGCAGCACCACGGCGGCGTCGCGCACGCGCATGGATCGAGGATAAATTAGCGACGGACGCCGGCGGTGGCTGGTCGGGCAGGTAGCGCAGGTACAGCAGGTCTGGAACAGTTCGCAGAGCAGGAGCTAACGGATGCGGTTCATATTCGCGGCGTTGATTCTCATCGCACAACAAACATCCAAGCCTCCCGCGGCGCCCGCTGCCCCGCCGCCGGACACCGACATCTATCTCGTCGAGCTCGCCTCCGGCCTCGATTCACTCAAGACCGGAAAGTTGCAGCCGATCGCGGTCGAGAAGGGCTACGACAATCAGCCGTCGTTCACGCCCGACGGCAAATCGATCCTGTTCACCGCCATTCGCGACGGGAAGCAGACCGACATTTACGAACACATCCGGGGCGGGGCCACACGCGCGCTCATCACGACGCCTCAAGGAGAGTACTCGCCGACGATCACGCCCGATGGCGGGATCAGCGTAATACGCGTCGAGCCCGACGGCACGCAGCGTCTCTGGCGCTTCGAACGCAACGGCTCGAGCCCGCACGTGCTCGTCGCGAACATCAAGCCGGTCGGTTACCACGCGTGGATCGACGGCGGACGGCTCGCGCTCTTCGTCCTCGGCCAGCCGGCCACGCTGCAACTGGCGCGGCCCGGCGAAGGGGCGGGGGACATCGTCGCCAGCGGCATCGGCCGCTCGCTGCACCGCCTGCCGGCCGGCCGAGCCGTGAGCTTCGTGCAGCGCGAGGGCGAGGGCGAGGCGAAATTCGTCGTCAAGCAGCTCGACCCCGACTCGAAACAGATCGTCACGCTCGTCGACGCCGTGGCCGGAAGCGCCGACCGCGACTGCGCGTGGACGCCTGACGGCACCCTGCTGATGTCCTCGGGCACGCGCATCTTCGCGTGGAAGCCCGGCGACGCCAACTGGCGCGAGATCTACGACGTCAGACCGCACGGTCTTGGCGCCGTGTCGCGCATGGCAGTTGCGCCCGACGGCAGGGCGCTCGCGTTCGTCGTCAGCGAGGCGCGTCCCACTCCCGAACGCGCGCCATAGCGTACGGCGGACTCACGCCCGAAATTGCGTGAGCCGGCTGTGGCACATGCTTTGGAGGGACCGTGCCCACAGTGGATCAAGTCATTCAGGATTTGAAGGTCGCCTTCCGTTCGCTCGCGCGGCAGCGCGGCTTCACGCTCGTGGTGGTGTTCACCCTCGCTCTAGGCGTCGGTGCCACCACCGCAATCTTCAGCGTGGTCTACGGCATTCTGCTTCGGCCGCTGCCGTACGTCGATTCGGAACAGCTGGTCACGTTTGGCCAAACCCTGCGAAGCGATCCGCAGGAACCGGTCGATGGCTCCTCGTCCCACGTGAACTTCCTCGACTGGAAACGCGAGTCGAAGACCATCCAGCCGATGGCGCTCTTCTCAGGCGGACGCGCCGTGATCAGCAGCCAGGGCGAAGCCGATGTCGTGCGTATTGGGGCCGTCACACCAGGTTTCTTCGACGTGTTCAAAGCGGCGCCGATGATGGGACGCGAGTTCACGGCGGACGAGAACCGGGCGGGCGGTCCGCGCGCCGTTGTTGTGAGCTTTGGCTTCTGGCAGGAACGCCTTGCGGGGCGCGCCGATGTGCTGTCGCAGACGGTGGAGATCAGCGGCGTGGCGTGGCCAATCGTCGGTGTCGCGCCGCGCGGCTTCGACTTCCCGGCCGGCGCACGGCTCTGGACGCCGGTCCGCAACGACGATCAGCAGTGCGGGCGCGGATGCGTCTTTCTGAACGGCATCGGCCGCCTTGCCGGCGGCGCGACACCGGCGCAGGCGCAGGAGGAAATGCGCGCGATTGCCGCCGGGCTCGAGCGCGATTTCCCGAACGCGAACTACGACACCACCATCATGGTGCAGACGCTGCACGATCGCACGGTCGGCAACGTGCGCCTCGCCCTAGTGGTGCTGTTGGGCGCAGTCGTCATGGTTCTCCTGATCGCCTGTGCCAACGTTGCCAACCTCGTGCTGGTGCGCGGCGCGGCGCGGCAGACCGAGATAGCCGTACGCACGGCGCTCGGCGCGGGCCGTCGCGGCGTGATGTCCTATCTCCTCACCGAAAGTTTCGTGCTCGGCGCTATCGGCGGAGCGGTGGGTCTTGTGGTCTCGTCCTGGGCGATCGATCTCTTGAAAACCCTCGCGCCCGCGAACCTCCCGCGTCTGGAAGATGTTCGCCTCGATACGCCGGCATTTCTGTTTGCCCTGCTGCTGGTCCTGGCGACGACCGTGCTGTTTGGATTCGGGCCATCGCTGCAGCTGTCGCGCATTCCGTTGGCGCAGGCAATCGGCCAGCGCGGGGCGGTGGGCGGCCGACGACGGACGTGGGCGCGTTCGACGTTGCTCGTCGCCGAGGTCGCGCTGTCGCTCGTCCTGCTGCTCGGTGCCGGGCTGCTGCTGAGAACGCTCGTCGCATTACAGGACACGCCTCTCGGATTCAGCGGCGACGGCGTCACAACCTTCACGCTCTCGCTGCCGGCGGCGCGTTATCCGCAGGCGCAGGTGATGCCGACGTTCGAGCGGCTCGACGAACAGTTAGGCGCCATGCCCGGTGTCTCCGCCGTCGCGCGCATTTCCGGGCTGCCGCTAGGCCCGAGCGAAAACGTTCTCAGCTTCACGCGGCCGGATCGACCGCCACTGCCGCCAGGCCAGAGTCCGTCGGCGCTCTATCGCGTCGTCGACAGCGAGTATTTCCGTACGCTGGCAATTCCGATGCTGTCGGGACGCGTCTTCGAGCCGGGCGATCGCGAAGGGTCGCCGCCCGTCGTTGTCATCAGCCGCAAAATGTCAGAGACGTCTTGGCCGAACGAAGACCCGATCGGCCGACCGATCCAGATCAGT
Source organism: uncultured Acidobacteriota bacterium (assembly GCA_963807105.1). Classification (GTDB taxonomy): domain Bacteria; phylum Acidobacteriota; class Vicinamibacteria; order Vicinamibacterales; family UBA2999; genus DASPWV01. The sequence goes on from CAWEAM010000013.1 coordinate 244,420, forward strand.
GGACGCGAGCCGGCAACCGTCATCGGCGTCGTCGGCAACGTGCGGTCGCAGACGCTCGTCAGCGAGGCACAGCCCGAGATGTACGTCGCGCACGCACAGGCCGGGAACCGCACGGTGAACTATGCGATCAAGTCCTCGCTCGACGCCGCGCAGGTGATTGGGTCTGCTCGGGAGATCGTGCGACAGATCGATCCACGGCTGCCGCTCATCAGTCCGACCTCGATGGAGGAGCTGGTCGACGTGCAACTCGCGCGGCCGCGCTTCTACCTGGTGCTGATCGCCTTGTTCGCCGTGCTCGCCATCGTGCTCGCGGCGGTGGGTATCTACGGCGTGGTCGCACACGTGGTGACGCAGCGCACGCGCGAGATCGGCGTGCGCATGGCGCTCGGCGCGCGCCGTGGAGAGGTCGTACTGTTCATGCTGCTGCAAGGGCTCCGTCCCGCGGCGCTAGGCGTCGCGCTCGGCTTGGGAGTAGCGGTCGCAGCCGGCCGCGTGATTCAAGGGTTGCTCTACGAGGTGCAGCCGCACGATCCGCTCACGCTCTCGGCTGTGACAGTCGGGCTATTGAGCGTGGTCGTCGTCGCCTGTGTGATTCCAGCCAACCGGGCGAGCCGAATCGCTCCGGCTGAGGCGCTTCGAGGAGAGTAGCTGCGTTTCGAAGAGTCGCGCCCCGCAGTAGTATGTGCGTCATGAAGTGTTTGGTTGTCGCATTTGCGTTGACGCTAAGCGCGGCCGTTCAGATTGCCGCGCAGGAGCCCACCGCTCCGCAAAAGCCGTACGTGCCGGAAGTCGGCCAGGCCGGAAAGGATGTGGTCTGGGTGCCGACGCCGCCGGAGGTGGTCGAGAAGATGCTCGACATCGCCAGAGTCACGTCCGCCGACTACGTGATGGATCTGGGCTCGGGTGATGGCCGCAACGTCATCGCCGCCGCCAAACGCGGCGCGCGCGCGCTCGGCGTCGAGTTCAATCCCGAAATGGTGGCGCTGTCCGAACGACTCGCCCAGGAGGCGGGTGTCGGCGACAAGGCCAAGTTCGTGCAGGGTGACATGTTCGAAGCGGATATCTCGCAGGCGACGGTCCTCGCGTTGTTCCTGCTTCCCGACAATCTCCGCAAGCTCGAGCCCAAGTTCCGCGCGTTGAAGCCGGGTACCCGGCTGGTGCTCAACACCTTCGGGATACCTGGGTGGGAAGCAGAACGTACCGAACAGCTCACCGGAAACTGTTCGAGCTGGTGCACGGTGCTTCTGTACACGATTCCACCCAAGACGGCGCCATGAAGGCAGCAACGGCGCTCACGTGGAGCGCCGCGCTGCTCGCGGCCAGCGTCGGCCTCGTCGCGCAGCGAGAAGGTGCTTTCAGCGCGTCGCGCGATCATCCGGCGATCGGCTATACGGATGGTCCAATTGCCAACACTGTCACCGAGCTGATCGACGGCGTCGAGCAGGGCCGCGTCAAGCTGGCCTTCGATCCCGTGAGCGGGTATCTGCGTTCGGTGCTCGACGCGCTTGCCGTTCCTGTCGAGTCGCAGGTGCTCGTGTACTCCGAAACGAGTTTTCAGGCGCGCAAGATCAATCGCAGCAACCCGCGCGCGGTGTTTTTTACCGATCGCGTGGCGGTGGGGTGGGTCCGCGGCGGCGACATCATCGAGATCGCTGCGCAAGATCCGCGGCAGGGAATGGTCTTCTATCAGTTGCCGCAAGCCACGGGCGGAAAGATCGCGCGTAGCGACAAATGCTTGTCCTGTCACCTCTCATGGGACACGCTCGCCGTGCCGGGTCCGCTCGTGCTGAGCGTCTTTCCGCGGCGCAGCGACAGTGAGTACGCCAACGGCGGCGTCGTCGATCACGCATCGCCCATCGAAAACCGGTGGGGCGGGTGGTACGTCACCGGCCAGCAGGTGCCGGCGCGGCAGCTTGGCAATCTCGAGCTGCTGCAGCCGAAGCTCCCCGCAGCTGGTCCGCGGCCGGTTCCGGCGAAGCCGTCGCTCGAAGGCGCGTTCGACCTGAACGGCTATCCAACCGCGCACAGCGACGTCGTTGCGCTGATGGTGCTCGAGCATCAGGTTCATGCGACCAACCTCATCACCCGGGCCGGTTGGGAGTATAGGGTCGCGGGCGAGATGTCGAGCCGTGTGGTAGAGGCGGTGGACAGACTGGTCGATTACCTGCTGTTCACGGACGAGGCGCGGCTCGCAGGGCCGATCCGAGGGTCGTCGGGCTTTGCGCAGAAATTCGAAGCTCTGGGGCCGAGGGACGCGAAGGGGAGATCGCTCCGCGACCTGCAGCTCGACACGAGACTGATGAAGTACCCCTGCAGCTACATGGTTTACTCCCCGGGGTTCACGGGATTGCCCGAGCCGGTCAAGGACGTGGTTTTCGCCCGAATTTCGTCCATTTTGAGCGGCAAATCCACCGCACGCGAATTCACCCATCTCAGCCCCGCCGACCGTGCGGCGATCGCCGCGATCCTCCGCGACACCATCCCGGCCGCGGTACGTCATTTTTTGTAATTTAGGCCGAAAAACGCACGATCTGGGGTGTGATTCGGGTTACCATGCACCCGGGAATTCATACTTCCGGGACTGGTCTGCATGCGCCTAACGAGTGGTTACTTCGCGTTGTTCGGGACAGGTCTCACCTGCGTCGTAGTCGCCGCGGCGAGCCTGACCGGCTCCGCCCAGAACGCGCCGGCCCAGGCGCCCGTCCCCAAGCCGGTCACGACACGTCCGGCCACGACCGCGCCCACCGCGCCTGCCGCCACAAAGGCAGCGCCGCGGGCCAGGGCGGCGGTGGCCGCCGAGACACACAACGCCGTGGTCAAGCAGGTACTGCGTCACCTGTCACAACGAACGCCGCAAGGAGCAGGTGAGCGGTCTCGTGCTCGAATCGTTCGACCTCGCGAAGGTCGGTGAGCATCCGGACATCGCGGAGAAGATGATTCTCAAGCTGCAGGCCGGGCTGATGCCACCGCCGGGTGCGCGGCGTCCCGAGCCCGCGGTGCTCACCGGTCTGGTCTCTGCGCTCGAGACGTCGGTGGACGCGCACGCCGCCGCGAATCCGAACCCCGGCGTGCGGATGTTCCAGCGGTTGAATCGGGCGGAGTACTCGCGCGCGATCAATGAGCTGTTCGATCTCGACGTCGACGCCGGCAGCTGGCTGCCGCTGGACACCAAGAGCGCCAACTTCGACAACATCGCCGACGCGCAGTCGCTCTCGCCGGCGCTGCTCGAGTCGTACCTGAACGCGGCGAGCGCGATCAGCCGCATGGCGGTCGGCGATCGCAAGGCGAAGTCGAACGACATCGTCTTTTCGAATTCGAGCTATGTCTCGCAGCATCCGTGGGATCACGTCGATGGTGCGCCGTTCGGGACACGCGGCGGCATCGTGATCAATCACGTGTTCCCGGCCGACGGCGGAATACGTCTTCTCGATCGCGCTCAATTCGGGCGACGGCTCGCGCTACGAGGACGTCGATATCTCGGTCGACGGGGAGCGCGTGGCGCTGCTGCCGTACGAAACGCTGCCGGCCGGCGGGGCGGATGGACGCGGAGCGGTCGGATATCCGCACCGAGCCCGTGGTCATCAAGGCCGGGCAGCACAAGATTTCGGCGGCGTTCGTCAAGAGGCTCGAGGGGCCGTACGAGGATCTGATTCGCCCACACGACTGGTCGTACGCCGGCGGCGGATCCGGCGGTGGCGGCATCACCAACCTGCCGCACCTGCGCGATCTGATCGTCACCGGACCGATCAGAGACGACGGGCATCTCGGAAACCGCGTCGCGTCAGAAGATCTTCACCTGCCGTCCGACGTCGGGCGACGAAGAGCTGCGCTGCGCGCGCAACATCGTCACCAAGCTCGCGACGGAAGCCTATCGTCGGCCGGTGACGCTGCGCGAAGTCGATCGGCTGATGCCGTTCTACCAGCAGGGCGCTTCGAACGAAGGCTTCGAGGGCGGCGTCCGCGATGCGGTGGAAGCGATTCTGGCGAGCCCGTATTTCATCTTCCGGCTGGAGCGCGAGCCGGCCGCAGCACGGGCCGGCACGGCGGTGCGCGTCGCCGACGTCGATCTCGCGTCGCGCCTGTCGTTCTTCCTCTGGGGCACGCCACCGGACGAGGAGCTGCTCGCCGCCGCCGCAGCAGGGCAGCCTGCCGCGACGCTGGCGGGTCTCGAGCGGCAGGTGCGCAGGATGCTGGCCGACGCGCGATCCGATGCGCTCGGCTCTCGCTTCGCGGCGCAGTGGCTGCGGCTGCAGGACGTCGACAAGGTCCACCCGGATCCGAATTTCTATCCCAACTTCGACGACAACCTGGCGGCGATGATGCGCCAGGAGACGATTCAGTTCTTCAACACACTGGTGCGCGAAGACCGGAGCATGCTCGACCTCTATCGCGCCGACTTCAGCGTGCTCAACGAACGTCTCGCACGCCACTACGGGATCCCCGGGGTGGCCGGCAATCAGTTCCGCAAGGTGACATATCCGGACGACACGCGGCGCGGCGTGCTCGGACAGGGCAGCGTGCTGGTGCAGACGTCGCTCGCCAACCGCACCTCGCCGGTGCTGCGCGGCAAGTGGGTGATGGAAGTGCTGCTCGGCACGCCGCCGCCGCCGCCGCCGCCCGACGTGCCGGCGCTCGAGGAAACGGCCGAAGCCAAGGACGGCAAGATGCTCACTACGCGCGAGCGCATGGAGATGCATCGCAAGAACCCGACCTGCAACTCGTGCCACCGCTTCATGGATCCGATCGGGCTGGCGCTCGACAACTTCGACGTCACCGCCCAGTGGCGCTTGCGCGAGAACGGCAGCGCGCTCGACACCCGCGGCGACTTCTACGACGGCACGGCGATCACCAACCCGTCGGAGCTGGTCGGCGTGCTGATGAAGCGGCCGGAGCCGCTGGTGCGCACGTTTACCGAGAATCTGCTGGCCTATGCGCTCGGCCGCCGCGTCGAGTACTTCGACCAGCCGGCAATTCGCGCGATCTCACGCGCGGCCGCCAGAAGAGGATTACAAGATGTCGGCGTTCATTGCTTGGCGTGGTCAAGAGCGACGCGTTCCGCATGAAGAAGGCGGACGTCGCTCCGGTATCGACGACCGACGACGCGAAATCGGAATCGAAGAACGAATCGGCGAAGAACGAACCAAAGAGTGACGGGCGCAAGTAACCGCTCGCAGGCATGACCGCCGCGGCAACGAGGAGAGCGGACGATGCACTTCATCACTGGAAAGCACATGCCCCGCCGGACGTTCCTCCGCGGCGTGGGAGCCACGGTGGCGTTGCCCTTCCTGGACGCGATGGTGCCGTCCGGATTCGGCCGCGGCGTCAAGGCTGCGGCGGCCGAGCGGACCCGCGGCTGGTGTGCATCGAGGAAGTCCATGGCCTTGCCGGCTGCAACAACTGGGGCGGCGACCAAGTACCTCTTTGCGCCGCAGCAGACCGGCCGCGATTTCACAGCTCGTGCCCGACAATCCGCTGACCACGCTCGAGGCGTACCGCGACTACATGACGATCATCAGCAACACCGACGTCCGCATGGCGGAGGCGTTCACCCTGCCTGAGATCGGCGGCGATCACTTCCGCTCGAGCGCGGTGTTCCTGACCCAGTCGCATCCCAAGCAGACGCAGGGCTCGGACATCTGGGCCGGCACGTCGATCGACCAGATCTACGCGAAGCAGCTTCGGCCAGGCCAACCCGATGCCGTCGATGCAGTTCTGCATCGAGAATCTCGATCAGGCCGGTGGTTGCACCTACAACTACTCGTGCGCCTATACCGACTCGATCAGCTGGTCGTCGCCGAACGAGCCGCTGCCGATGATTCGCGACCCGCGCGTCGCTTTCGAAATGCTGTTCGGCCAGGGCGGCACGCGAGGACGAGCGTCGTACGCCGCGTGACCCGCCGCAGCATTCTCGACTGGGTGGCGGGCGAAGTGCAGGGCATCCGCAGCGAGCTGGGCGCCAGCGACGCACGCGGCTCGATCGCTATCTCGACAACGTGCGCGAGCTCGAGCGGCGCATCGAGGCGGTCGAAGCGCACAACAGCAGCGGCGAGCAGCGCGAGCTGCCGGAAGCGCCAGCGGGCGTGCCCGACTCCTTCACCGAGCACATGAAGCTGTTGTTCGACATCCAGGTGCTGGCGCTGCAGAGCGACATGACGCGCATGATCACGTTCAAGACCGGCCGCGACGCGCAGAACCGTGTCTTCCAGGAGTGCGAATCGCAGCAGCCGTTCCACCCCTCCTCGCACCACGGCAATCGCGAAGAGCGGATCATGGAGTTCAACAAGATCAACAAGTTCCGCGTCGGCCAGATGGCGTACTTCCTCGAGAAGATGAAGAGCACCATGGACGGCGACGCAGAGCCTGCTCGACAAGACGCTGATCATCTGGGGCTCGCCGATGGCGGATGCCAACATTCACAACCATCGCCGCTGCCCGCTCGTGCTCTTCGGGCACGCCAACGGCATGCTCAAGGGCAATGTCCACATCAAGGCCGCCGACGCGACGCCGATGGCCAACGTGTTCCTGACGCTTGATGCAGAATCTCGGGCTCGAGGAATGGATCAGCTTCGGCGACAGCACGGGCGAGTTCTCGCTGGCTGACGCCGTCGACGACCACGGCGGCGGTCTAACGAGGGCCACCATGACCCGTCGTTTGGACTTCAACTTCATCGCGGCGCCTGTGCATCGTCGGTGGGCATGTCCGCGCAGTCGGCGCGGCAACCTCGAGCGCGCCGGTGGCGGACGCGGCCATGCGCGGCGACAACGATGCGGTGCGCACGCTGCTCAAGCAGGGTGCGGACGTCAACGCCGCGCAGGGCGACGGCATGACGCGCGCTGCACTGGGCGGCGCAGCGCGGCGACGCCGAGTTCACGCGATGCTGCTCTTTAGCGGCGCCAACGCCGGCGCCGTCACCCGCATCGGCCAGTACACGCCGCTCCATCTCGCGAGCGACCAACGGCAACGCCGCCGTCATCGACGCGCTGATCAAGGGTGGCGCCGACGTCAAGGCGAAGACCACCAACACCGGCGCAACGCCGCTGCACATGGCGGCCAGCGCCGGCAAAGTCGAAGCCATCTACGCTGCTCCTCGACAAGGGCGCCGACGTCAACGCGAAGGAGGCGGAGTGGGGCCAGACGCCGCTGATCTTCGCGGCGTCGCAGAATCGGTCGAGGCCATTCGCGTGCTGCTCGAGCGCGGCGCCGATGCCAACGTCGCCACCAAGACGCTCGACATCGCCAAGGAGTCGGCGCTCGATCGCGCGGCGCGGAATCGCGCAGCGAAGATCCTCGAAACGACAGTGCCGAAAGGCGAGAAGCCGACTGCGAGCCAGCTGCAGGCCGCCGATTCAGTCGGCCCGTGAGCTGCTGCTGTCCGGCAAGCTGCCTCCTCCCGAGCCTCCCGGCGCGAATGCCGAAGGCGGTCGCGGCGGCGCTGGCGGCCGCGATCCCAACTTCAACCCGGAAGAGATCAATCCGCCGGTCACTGCCAAGGGTGGGCTGACCGCGCTCCATCACGCCGCGCGCCAGGGCTACACCGAGTCGGTGCGCGCGCTGATCGAGGGTGGCGCCGACATCAATAACGTTGGTGGCGGCGAGAAGGCGAGCCCGCTGCTCATCGGCCATCTCAACGGCCAGTTCGATTCGGCGATGCTCCTCATCGAGAAAGGCGCCAACCCGAACATCGCGGCCGCGAGCAACGGCGTCACGCCGCTCTGGGCCGCGGTCAACGTGCAGTGGCAGCCGCGCACGCGCTTCCCGCAGCCGCAGGAGATGGAGCTGCAGAAGGCGACCTACCTCGACGTCGTCAAGGCACTGCTCAAAGGCGGCGCGGATGCAAACGGCCGCATCAAGTCGCATCCGTGGATCATGGTCTACACCGGCTGCGGCAACCGCAACTGCGGTCTCGCCGACACGTCCGGGTCGACCGCGTTCTGGCGCGCGGCATATTCGACCGACGTTGACGCGATGAAGCTGCTCGTCGGCGTACGGCGCCGATCCGAACATCCCGACGCATGGCGCCACGCGAGCAGATTCGCCGCGGCGGCGGCGGTCCTCCGGGAGCCGCTGGCGCCCAGCCGCCGGTGCCTGGCGCGGGTGGTCCGATCACGCCGACGGCCGATGCGAATCAGGTGAAGTTACGACGCGCCGACGATTCCGTACGGCGGTCCCGGCGCGTTCCCGCTGCATGCGGCGGCGGGCGTCGAATACGGCGAAGGTTTCGCCGGCAACGCGCATCGCCATGCGCCCGACGCCTGGCTGCCGGCGCTCAAGTATCTGATCGAAGAGCTGGGTGCGGACGTGAACGCGCGCGACAACGATGGCTACACGGCACTCCATCACGCTGCGGCGCGCGGCGATAACGAGGTGATTCTCTATCTCGTCTCGCAAGGCGCCGACGTCACCGCCGTGGCGCGCAGCGGACAGACGGTGGCCGACATGGCCAACGGCCCGGTGCAGCGGTGTCGCCGTTCACGTCAACCGTCGCGCTGCTCGAGAAGCTCGGATCGAAAAACAGCCACAAGTGCGTCGTCTGCTGACGCGCTGGCGAGCGAAGTAATAGGAACGGCCGCGGCCACCAAACCGCGGCCGTTTTCTTTTGTGTCCGTGTCCGCGGGTCTTGATCCTTTCCAAAGCTCAGCCGACGCCGCGGAGCGACAATCAGTAGCGCCTCGCGGGCACGGTGGGATCAGAGCACGCTCGTTGGCCTTCGAATCGCGCTGTGGAGACTACACGCGACGGTCACGAATACCACCGACCAACTGAGGATGACGAGGAGGGGGAATCCCACGGGGTTGTATGTGAACTGGACGTCGTTCGGTCCGGCTTCTATTGCCAGCGCTCGGAAAACAAAGTTTCCAACCCACACCTCGGCGGGCCGGCCGTTCACGGTCGCCCGCCACCCACGCGACCAGCGATCGGTCACCAGGAGCCAGCCCTTCGCGGGGCAGGTCGCCTCGAAGCTCAGTTCACAGGGCGGTACGCTTTGAGTCTCACGGTCGCCGTCGTCGCCGCCGGTAGTTCGGCGATCCTGGCAAGTGCATCGTCCGACGGCTCGAGCCCGCTCGACGTCACTGGATCTCGCGGATGGACGACCAGCACGCCGCTACGCAAGCTTTCGGAGCGCGCGACGAATGCATCGTACGCCGCATCGGACAGCGGAACCGCGACCACCTCATTGGAACACCAGATGCGATTCGAACCAGTTGCCATCGCACTCAGCAGCGGGCGCTGCACCAGACTCAGATGAAACCGATTATTGAAGCCGACATAGTTTCTGAGCGTCGGAATTTTCAGCGGCAGGTTCTTGTTGTGCGGTGGGCGCTCGACGTTCGACCATTCGGGAGGCTGTTCGTCGCGTCGCAGGCCTCGTGACGACAGGTCGAACGAGCGAGAGTGCTCGCTCGCCAACCGATCCCAGCCGGCCTTGAAATGATCACCCTCGCGCCACATTGTGGGCTGACTGAGATAGACCGCAAAAGAACCATCCACGATGGCAAGAGCAATCAGGAGCCCGCGAGTAAGCCGAATCCGTGTGTGGGCCGGCGCCAATATGAGTCCCAGGCCAATACCGCAGATAGCTGACCAGACGAGCCACATGTGGACTTCGGCGCTTCGTTGGTGCTCTCCTGCGTGCTCTACGATTGCCATCACGGCGTAATACGCAGATACCGCGGACGTAGAGAGGGCCACCGCCGCGATCGCGAACCGGGTCGACAGCTGCGACCGTAAACCTCGACTTGCCAGCGCGAGGTCACGGGTTCCGAGCAGCGCCAGGACGATCGCCGCAAACATGGCGTAGATGCGAAAGAAGCTGGCGTGGCGGAAATACCGCATCGGAGGAACCAGGTCGTATAGCCAGCCACGAAGCGGGATGAATTGGCCAAACGCCGCTAACAAGAACCCCGTGCCTATCGCCGCGATCCACCATCGCCAGCGGTCACCAGGTCTCGCCAGCAGAGAGAAGATCGCCAGCACCGGAACGATCGGTCCGAGGTAGACGCTGGCGCTGGAGACGTCCGTATACCCCCATAACTTGGAATTCTCTAGTTTGAGGATGGAGAGGTAGGGGCTGGCAAACGTGGCCACCGTTCCAGGGTGAAGCGCGTTGGAGGTAACCGCGACGCGCCGCGTCAGCGGTTCGGATCGGTCGGTGTACCCGGGCGCCTCCAAAAAGAACGCGGCGTAGGTCGGCGATAAGACAAGCAGTCCAATAAACACCAGTGTCGTGATCGCCATTGCAGCGAAAAGTATGGTCGGCTTTTGGCCGGACGCGATGGGTGCAGGGTGGTCGGAGGTGCTGTAAGTTTCTGTCGTTGCCGGAAACCACAAGCGACCGGCCGCCCATAACACCGCAAAACACGCATTGAGGAACACCCATCCCGGGTATCCGCCCAACGCCGACAACCCCCAGATGACACCGGCCTCGATAGCGGGCCGCAGCGCCTGACGGGAAAGCGCAGTATCCAGCCGCCAGATCAAGAACCCGAGCGAAGAGATCGTGTACAGAGTGGAGGTGTGCTCTGCATGACCGGTGTAAAACCCGGAGAACACGAAGCCAAGGGCGACGACGTAGCATCCCCACGGAGGGGCTCCGAGGTGTCGTCCCAGCAAAACGACACCGAGCCCCCCAAGGAACCAGACGACCAGCCAGTAGACCCGAAAAGCGAGCTCGGTTCCCCCAGTGAGGAAGCCAACGCCCATTGCGAGCGGCGAGAACGATGGGATTTGTGGGTCAGCATAGTCTGGCGCTCCTCCGTTCACCCACGGGTCCCAAATCAGAAACGTGCCAGCACGCGCATGGTCTGCAACCAGCATCTGCAACGGGGCGTAGAATCGGTCTGCGTCCCACTTTGGTACAGCCCGTCCAAGTGTCAGTTTGTAATTGGCTCCAAGCAGCACAACCGCCAGAAGTGCGGCCGCGACAAACGAGTGGGTCGACTTGGAAGGAGACTCTGTCACGACGCGACCGGCGAAGCGTCATCACTCTACCTCGGAATGCCGCCTTTCGCTGGCGGCGCCAAGGCAGCGAGGCGCGTCACAAGACGCAGGACATCGTTGGCGGCGTTGGCTACATTGCGATGAATCGATGTTACCGGCGTCACTCCACAGCGCCGGCTGACTGAAGAAACGCTACCACGGCACCATGACGCCCCCGGCGCGCCTGATTGAGCGGTGTCCGCCACTCGCCCTCTCGTTCGCGCCCACGATCGGCCCAGATCCGCATGTTCACGTTGGCGCCGCGCGACACCAGTAGCTTGACCACCTCCAGTCGCCCCTCGGCGCTGGCTTGGATCAGCGCGTTCTCGTCGCCGTCCACCGCTTCGTCGACCGACGCGCCGCGATTGAGGAGCAGCTCGACGATCGGCACGTGTCCTTCGCGCGCCGCCATGATGAGCGGATTGCCGTCGCCATCGACACCGAGATTGGGATTCGCGCCCCGATCGAGGAGCAGCGTGACCGCCGCCAGATGCCCCTCGCGGGCAGCGACGATCAGCGGGCTGCCGTCGCCGGGCACGCTGGCATCGACATTGGCGCCGGCGTCGAGCAGCCATCTCACCTCGTCGAGATCGCCTTGCTCGGCGGCCTCGACCAGCGCGCGATCGCCGCGCGACGGCGCGGCCGAACTCCAGGGAGCAGGACGAAGCTCTCGCGGCAGCACCCGCTGACCGCCGGCCACGCGATCTCCCACCGGAGGCGGCGCCGCACGAACAATCCGGGCCGGCGCGACGACGAGCGCGAGTGACGCCGCGAGCGCGGCGATCAGCAGGATGTGAACCGCGCCCGCGCGGCCGCGCGCCTGGCGGTTGTCGAGCAGTGACGAGACGCGCCGCGCCAGATCGCTCCGGCTCGCCATGGCCAGCGCGGGTTGAGCATCGCGCGAGCTCAGACGCCGAGCCAGCGTGACGAGCTGTTCCGCGTACTGCGTGCTCTCCTCGTTGGCGATCACCGCGTCGTCGCACGCTCGCTCCGCTTCGAGCGCGAGCTGGCGCGAGACGATCGACGCGAACGGATGAAACCAGTAGGTCGCGCACGCCGCTTTCGACAGCAGATGAATCCACCAGTCGCGCCGCCGCACGTGCTCGAGCTCGTGAACCACCGCGCGCCGGAGCTCGGGAGCGTCCCACGCGGGCGCGTCCACAGGCAGCAGGACGAAAGGTGAGCGCACGCCGCACGTAACCGGCGCCGAAATGTCTTCGTGCATCGCGACCGTGATCGGCTGCCGGATGCCGGCGCCACGCGCGAGAGCTTCGATGAGCGCCCTTCCTTCGAGCCACGGGACGGCTGTGCGCCGGAGCCGGCGCATCTCGACGATGCCGCGAAGGAGCGGCACGGCGAAAATCAGCGCGCCGATCGCCCAGGCCGCGGTCGCGACGCTGGCCCAGGAATTATTCCTCCGGATGTCTGTGGGCCGGACAGAAGGAGCTGCCGTCGGCGTGGCCCGATCGACCGCGCTCGCCGGAGGTGCCGAGGTCACGACCGGCGGCGCTGCAGCAGGCACGGCGAGGGCGAAACTCGGCATCACGTACGCTGTAGCCGGCAGCACCAGCATCACCGCGAGCGTACACGCGAGCACCGCGTGACGGAGCGCCGCACGGCCATGGCGCAATGACGCGGCTGCAACGAGCCCAATCGCCGCCGCAACCGTGGTCTTCAGCAGGATCGAGAGCAGCGTCGAGCTGCTGATCGCGATCGCCGTCTGGGTCAGCGTGGTCATCATGACCGTTTCCTCTCCTGGCGCACGCGGTTGATCTCTTCGGTGAGCGAGTCGAGCTCGTCGTCAGTCCAGTTCTCGTTCTTCAGCAGCGCCGTCGCCGCCTCGCCGGGCGATCCGCTGAAGAAGACGCGCACCAGCTGCTGCAGCGCCGACCGGCGCGCGTGCGTGCGTGACGTGGTCGGAGAATAGATGTAGCGCGGGCCATCTTCGCGATGGCGCACCTGCCCCTTCGCTTCGAGCTTGGCCAGCATCGCGCGCACGGCCGAGTAGCTCGGGGGATCGCTCAGCCGCTGCCGAATCTCTTCGGCCGACGCACGATCTCCGAGCGCGAACAGCGCGTTGATGATCTCGCGCTCGCGGCGCGAGAGTTTTTCCGACCATGCCGCCACGGCTCCCCCTTGTGCAGTGCTACGAACGCAGCATAATGCTGCGAACGTAGCATGTCAAGCGTGCGTGGAGCAACGGCGGGCGGAACGCCGCGGCACGGCCGCCGCTACTGCGGCTTCTTCGCGAAGGGTCCTGCGGTCGGCTGCCCCTGCGTGTTGGCGAGCGGCCCGAGCTCGGCCGCCACGCCGCGCGCGATTGCGGCGGTCTCGCTGCCCGCCTGGAAGCAGGTGAAGTCCGGCCGATCGCGCCACGCAAACGGCCCGCACAATCGCACGCCCGCCTTGATCGCCGAGTCGTGGACGATGTTGATCGCGCGCTCGTAGTCGGGCGTGCCCTGGCGGAACCCGGTGAAGTTTCCGAGGTCGCCGCTCGCCGCGAAGAGGGCGGTCACGCCCGGCACTTTCGCGATCTCGTCGGAGTTCTTCAGCCCGTCGAGCGTCTCGATCATCAGGATCAGCACGATGTTGTCGTTGGCGGTATTGCGATAACCGCCCGGAACGCCGCCCCACATCGCCTGATCGAAGGCCTGCCCGCCGCCGTTACTGCGCCGTCCCAGCGGAGGAAAGTAGGTCCAGTTGCGCGCCGCGATCGCTTCCTCGACCGTGTCCACCGTGGGAACGACGATCACCAGCGCGCCGGCATCGAGCGCATGCTGAATCTCGCGCTCGTCGCCGTAGGCGACGCGCACGCCCGGCACCGCCCGTGCCTGCGGACACGTGCGCCACATCCGCGCCGCCTGGTTCCAGTCGCGCTGATCGTGCTGCATTTCGGTCCAGATGAAGTCGTAGCCGGCGTTGGCCATCGCGCAGTAGATCGACGGATCGGTGGCGCCGAACAACGTGCCGCCGGTGGTCTTTCCGCCCTGCATCATTTTCAGCTTCACCGGATTCCAGATCGTCGTGCCGGCGGGCGGCGTGAACGCCGGTCCGAACTTCCAGGTTGTCGGATCGAACGCACCCTGGTTGACGGCGCCGGGCGGGGCCGCGCCGCGTGCGTTGCTGTCCTTGCCCGCGGGCGCGGCCAGCGGGAACTTGGAGTACCGGCGTCGGGATTGGTTGCGTAGGGATCGGCAGTCGCCGGCTGCTGCGCTGGCTGCGGCGCCGGCTTGGCCGGCGCTTGCGCCACCACCGCGGCGCCAACCGCGAGACTGCACATCACGGCTGCAAGAAAGGCTCGATGCATGTGCAGAGACTAGCCGAAACGCAGCGCGGTAGTGAGAGCCGTTTTGTGCGGGATCGAGGAAGCGAATCCGCGGCTGTTTCGACGCCCGGCGTTAACGCGGTTGCGCGACGTAGCCTTCGCGATGACGCAGCGTGAGCGTGTCGCGCGCGCTTTCCACGCGAATTCGCCGATAGGTGCCGTCGAGCCGCTTCTTCGGCATATAGCCCACGACGTACTGCGAGCGCAACTCGTCGAGGAGCGTGCGTGCGGCCGCCTCCGCCGTTGCCAGGTCACTGGCGCGGTAGATTGTGCCGCCTGAGTCGCCGACCAGATCGGGCAGATAATCCACGACAAAGGCCTGCGTAAGCCGCGTGGCGGTCTTCGACGGACCCCACTGGGTCTCGATTCCGTAGACCAGCGTCTCGCTCTGCCGCCGCGTCGAGACCAGCGACGCGAGCGTCGTCCGGCTCGACATCTCGCCGCCATCCGACACGATTACCGTCACGGCGAGCGGGTTGTGCGCGCGCTCCACTTGCGCGAGTGCTTCTTTGAGCGCGTCGATCAGCGCTGTGCCGAGCGACAGACGCCAGCCGAGCCAGGAGTACGTGCGCATGTCGCCGGCGCGCCGCCACGGAACCGTCACTTTCACCTTGTAGGCAAACGTCAGCAGCGCGACCTCGTCGTCGTCGCCGAGTTGTTTGAGGAGCGTATCGATGGCGCGGATCGCGAGACTCTCGCGGCCGGCCATGCTTGGACTGGAATCGAGAAGGACACAGAGGCTGATCGGCCGCGGCTCGTGGCTCACGAGCGAGATGTTCTGGAGGACGCCATCCTCGTAGACGCGGAAGTCGTCGAGACCGAGCTCGCCGATGCTGCCCCTGATCCGTCGATGTCACTGTGACCGGCACCGTCACCAGATCGACGGCGGTTCGGAACGTGGGCTGTGCGTGCGCGCTCAGGACGAGCGGCAGGAGAGCGCAACCCGAAACGGCCAGCCACCAACGCACGTTAGTATTATGTCGAACTTCGAAGCCGAGCGCCCGGGCGCCGCCTCGCGACCCGCGGCTAGGCTGCACGTGCCAGCCGCCGCACCGCGAGCCCGGTGAAGAGAATCGTGACGCCGGCCAGCGCTGCCGTGTGCATCACCGGACCCAGCACACTCGGTACGCCAGCGACGCCAAGCGCCAGTTGGTTCAAGTGAAACGCCGGAGAAAACACCGTCACCACACGAATGCTGGGCGGCAGCGGGAAGAACAGCGACGAGAGATAGATCATCGGCAGGTAGACGAGATTCACCACCGCGGGTGCCGCCCGTCCACTCACACAAGTGCCGATGAACAAGCCAATCGCGCAGAACGGCAACGTGCCGGCGACGTTGACCAGCGCGACGCCAACCATTGCAACCGCCGGCGGCGGAGCGGAGCTCACCGCGGCTGCGCCCATCGCGATCGTCAGCGACACGAGAGCGCTGAACATCATGGCCGTTGCCATCTTGGCGAGAAGGTATGCCGCGGGCGGCATCGGGAGCGCGCGTTTGAGCCGCAGCAATCCCTGCTCGCGGTCGAGCGCCACCGACAGCCCAAATCCGAAGAGCGCCGGTCCCATGATGCCGACGACGCCGAATGCGGTGTAGAGATAGGTGGCGGCATTGGCCGGTGTGCTCGTGCCGCTGCCGGGCCGCAGGATCGCAAAGAACAGATAGAGCGCGATCGGGATGAGCAGAAACGGGGCGCCGAACGCCGGGGCACGAAGCAGCCGCAGCGCCTCGTACCGTGCCTCTGCGAGATACGCCCCGACGACGCGATCGAAGGGCATTACAGTGGTCACGCGGCCTCCTCAGTGAGCTCGGTGAATGCTTCCGCCAGTCCCGCGCGCTGCACCTCGAGCTCGCGCAGGCGCTCATCCGCGTCGAGGAGCCGCCGCACGACGGTGTCCGCGTCGGTGATGACGAGGTCGAGACGACCGGCTTCGAGCGCGGCGCTCATCACGCCGGGCCATCTGCGGATTTCGTCGATCGACAGGGACGTGACGCAACGGATGCGCTTACGCGCGACGACCGCGCGCACGTCGTCCACCGACCCGGCCGCGATCACTTTTCCTTTCGACAGCACGACGACACGGTCGGCCAGGGCCTCCGCTTCCTCGAGATAGTGCGTGGTCAACACGATCGAGCAGCCGTTGGCGACCAGCTGACGGACGGTGCGCCAGAGCGTCTCGCGCGCCTGCACGTCGAGCCCGACGGTCGGCTCATCGAGAAAGAGCAGTGCCGGCCGGCCGCACACGGCCAGCGCAAACTGCACCTGACGCTTCTGTCCCGACGACAGCGTGCCGTAGGCACGGTGGGCCAGCGATGTCGTATGCGTCAGGGCCATCGCCGCGTCGGCTGTCATCGGATTCGGGTAATAGCTTGCCGTCAGCGCGATCAGCTCGCGCGGCCTAAGTTCTGGCGCGAGCATTACCTCCTGCATCATGATGCCGATCTGGTAGCGTGCCTCGATGCGCTCGGGCGATTCGCCGAACACTCGCGCCGACCCGGAATCAGGCGACAACAAACCGAGCAGAAGGGAGATCGCCGTTGACTTGCCGGCGCCGTTGGGCCCGAGCACGGCGAGGAGCTCCCCTCGGCCTACGTCGAGGCTCACTCCGTCGAGCGCGACCGTGCCGCCAAACGATTTGCGCACCTCGGTCAGCGTCGCGATTGACGCCGGCGCCAACGGCGAAGCGTCCGAAACGACAGTGGCAGCGGTGCCACTCGTCACGGGGGCTGCCGCCCGAGCGTCAGAGGAGCGCAGTCGATGCCGAGGGCCGCTGAGGATCTCGCCGACGAAGGTGAAGCGCACCAGCAGATGGTAGGAGAGGAACAGGATGCCGAGCGCCGTGCTCAGGATGAGCGGAAACTTGACCGCCCAGTGCCACGGGAGCAGGTGCACCACCGCTTGTAGAAACATCACCACCGGCAGGTGAATGAGATAAATCCAATACGACGCGTCAGCGACGTAACGCCTGACCGTCCCTGGCCGCGCGAAGAACCGCAGTCCGATCGCGATGATCGCGATCGTCCACGACCACACGCCGCTCGTGTAGCCGACGGCATACGCCAGTGTGTTCCAGCTGCGCGTCGCGGGCGCATAATCCGGCGAGAGGCCGGTTATAGCGAGGCACGCAGCCGTCGATCCGATCGCCAACCCGAGGTAGAGCGCCCACTGGCGCTCCCAGATTTTCAGCACGTCGATCTGGCGATGCAGGAGCCAGCCAAATGCGAACGCAGTTCCAAAGCCGACGAGCGCCGGTGTGTTTGGAATCAGCGAGTGGTCGGGCGTCGGGATGCCGAACCACTTGAACCACGTTGGCCAGAGATACAACGCGATCGCGAGCGGTGTGCCGAGAATGGCCACCAGCCAGGGGCCCCTGGCCGCGGCTCGCACGAGTCGATCGAGGGCATTTCGAAACGCACCGGCGCGATCGAAACGCTCGATCAGGAGCGCGCGAACGAGCAGTGTCGCGGCATACAGTAGTGCGAGCACGTAGAGAAACCACAGATGCATCAGTGGAAACGCCAGTGCAGGGCGTTCCAGTGCAGTGCCTGGAGGGGCTGTCGCGGCGCCGCCCGCGAGCCTCATACCCCACACGACTGAGGCGATGACGAGCGGGAACAGCACGATCCAGCCAACGACGAGCGGAATCAGAATCCGCGTGCTGCGATTGCGCACGAACGCGCGCACGCCGCTTCGCTGGAGCAGCATGTGCCCGAAGAGGCCGGCAATGAGGAAGAAGGCCGTCATCCGGAAGGTGTGGATCCAGAAGAAGACCCCCGCCAGCGGCACGCTGGGCGAGTTGTCCACGATCGGCCATCCCGTCGTGCTCATGCCCGGCAAGAACGACATCGTCGCGTGCAGGACGACACCGGTGAGGAGCGCGAAGCCGCGGACGGCGTCAAGAGCGTGAATACGTTCGTGCGTGTGCATGGTCAGGACACCTGCGGGCGGCGACTTCGTGCCACGTAGCGTGCGTGCTGCACGCACATCCACGCGCAAAATAGCGCCGTGATCAGCCAGTAGAGCGAGAAACTCGCCAGGACGTTCCACCACAACGAATTGTTGATGCGTCGCGCGAGAGCGGCGGCGCCGGCGTCGGTCACGCCGTCGCGCACGAGCACGTACGGATAGCTGACGAGAAACGGGTAGACCAGAGCGAGAGCCGCACCGTTGGTGAGCAGCCGCGTGGCGGGCTGCAGCCAGTTCCAGCGAGGCCGCAGGTACGTGACAAAGCGCTGCGTGACTCCGACGGCGAGCACGAGCAGCACCGGCCAGTAGAACATGTGCCACGACGGCGCCAGCTCCAGGACGGACGCTCCGCCGCCGAGCAGGAGCGACGGAACGTGTGGGACCACGGCCCACCAGAGCGCAGTCGTGCCGAGCGCGACGCCTCCCGACACGGACTGCCAACGGGAATCTCCTGCAGATACGGTGGCGGAAACGACCACAGCTGCCGCGCGCCCGGTCCGAAACTGCTCGACCTTCGCCGCCGCTGGAAGAAATCGACGGCGATGAACAGCGTCGTCGTCAGAAGAAACTGAAAGAGCATGGGATAGAGGTAGCGGCCCGGTGTCAAGGCCCAGTTCTCTGCGAACGGCGCGATCGCCGAGACGACGACGATCGTGAGCACGTATTGCGTGAGGAGCACGCGAATGTAGAGGGGGAAGACTTCCGGGCCGATCAGCTGTCGGCCGAAGGCGAGGCCGCGGTTGGTGCTGCCATAGCGCGCCGCTACCACCAATGGGCTCCCATGCTGAATAAGGACGGCCTCCTGTTCGGCCTCGGTGAGCGGGCGCCCACCATCGTGTTCCAGCTCTTCGAACTTCGACTGCAGGTGCTCCGACAGCTCTCCGATGATGTCGTCGGCCTGCGCACCTCCGGGCAAGTAAAGCCGCACGGCCCTGAGGTAGTGATCGAGCAGTGTCATCGCTTCATACCCTCTGGAGAATCCGGTTCAGCGCGCCGTTGATCCGATCCCATTCGTCGAGCAGCGCGTCGAGCATTCGCTCGCCGTCGCGCGACAGGCGGTAGAACCGTTTCTGACGTTTGTTCTCCTCACGCCATTCACTAACGAGCAGTCCCTGCGATTCCAGCCGGCGCAGCAGGGGATAGAGCGTGTTCTCCTCGATCTCGAGCCCGATTTCCGATAACGCCTTGCGCAGGGTGTAGCCATAGTGCTCGACGCGCAATTGCGCGAGGGCCGCCACGATCAGGCAGCCGCTGCGCAGCTCGATGCGCAGGTTTTCAAACAGCTCGCTCTGGGAGCGTGGGCCGTCCGGCATCTGGCCGTGCACTATACACTATGTAATACACAGTATGTCGACGAATCTTGTGATTCCTTGTAAGTCTCTGACTTGTCTACTGTTATCGGCGGAGAGGCTCCTCGACGCGCGCGTCGAACGCCGCCGTGATCACCTGGCCGGACCGCTTGATCTGGACGAAGATGCGGTAGTCGCCTGCTTCCGGAAAGCCATACGGAAACGACACCATCGAGGGCAGCGCGGCCTCGTGATGCCCGTGAGTGGCCGGCGCCGCGGGCGACGCCGCGATCTCGAGTGCCGCCATTGGCGCCGATCCCGACGGATGCACGTGAGCGAACACCTGGCGATCGGATCGCACGAATACCGCGTGCCCGGGCATGCCCATATACAACTCGAGGTCCTGTGCGGGCTGGCTCATCTCGTCTTCGACGCGGAACGTGAAGACGTTGAGGCGCCGGGCGGCCAGCGGCGCGTCGCGCGAACCGTCGGGTGCTTCGGGATCTTTCATCCAGATGATGCGGCTGCGCGGGATCTCGCCCGACGACCAGTAGCTGTCGTCGCCGGCGAGCGGCGTGCCGCGGACGCCGCGGCTCTCGAGCGGCGCCGTGACGGTTTCCGACACACCGGTGCGATGGACGAGATCGCCGAAGAGCTCGTAGCGTCCGGGCGGCAGCGGCGGCAGCGCGTGCTCGAATGTTCCAGCCCCGGTGGCGCGTGGATGCAAGTGCCAGAGCCGATCGAGATCGGGCGACATCACGAAGAGGTGCATCGGATGGCCGTGGTCGTTGACGAAGTCGTCGACGCGGCGGCTTCGGATCCATCCAGGGTCGGAGAGCGAAAGCGTCAGTCGATCGTCTTCGCTCACCTGCGGCGTCACCAGCAACGGTTTGTAGACGTAGCGCGCATACGCGGATGCTTCCGCGCCCCACCACATGTTCCCGAAGAACATCGCCACCGCCATCAGCACGGCGGCGCCGGCGCCGGCGATGCGTCCGCGCCAGCGGCGACGGTAGTCGGCGATTTCGCCCGGCGGCAGCCCGGCGTCGCGCGCGATGGCCGCGACGATCGCGACGAAGCCGCTGGCGAGGAGCAGCATGAAACCGGCAAGCAGCAGGCGAAGCGGAGTGCTCATGCCGAGCGTTTGCCGCGGGAGCGTCGGGACCGGCACCGAGATCTGCCCCGGCCCGCGATCGCCGTCGACGGCGATCCGCACCTGCCAGGCGCCCGCCGTCATCATCCATAGCGTGCCCGTGAATAGCCGTGGCGCGTCGGCGGAGCGCGTCGCGACGTCGGGAACCGGAGCGAACTGCGCACCCGGGCCGGTCAGCGGCAGCGGCACGATGCGCACTTCGCGCACCTCGTCCGTCGTGGCCAGCACTTCGACTTCGGCGACGCCGGGGATCGCGTACGGCGGCCGGATCGTCACGTAGAGACGATACGGTCCCGCGAAGCCGGCGAGGAAGACGTCGGGACTGCCGATGTGCGCCGACGCGGTGGAGGAGAAGGCCGCGATCGCGCTTGCCAGCGCGAGCGCGGCGCCAGTGGACCGGCGCATCACCGCTTGACCCGCTGCAGCGCGCGCCCGGCGTGCAGGCCGATATACGTCATCGCGCACGCGAGGGCGGCCGCGATGAGCATGCCGCGCCAGAACTGCGCCGGCGGCGACGACGGCATGAACCGGAACGTGGCGTAGAGCGACGTCGGTGGCGTGCCGTAATCGAAATACCCGGTCCCGAAAAACCAGTTGCGCGCGAACGCCGACATCAGGAAGTCGGCAAACGGCCACTGCACGGCGATAAACGTCGCCAGAAACGGCAGCGCAATCGCAAAGGCGCGGACGCGCGGGCGCCAGGTCGCGGTCCGCTGCAGGATCAGATCCATGACGAAGGCCGGCACGATCAACAGCAGCGGAAACTCCCAGGGAATGAAGTGGGTCACCGGATGGTAGACGGGCCCCAGTTTGGGTTCGGCGGCGAAGAGCGGCAGGAGCCAGAGAAACGCCACGCCATAGGCGCTGTAGATCGCCGCGAGGATGGCGCACGCCCAGCGATGCCGCGAAGCGACGCCGAGTGCCGTGATGATGCCGAGCGTCCCGAGGACCACGACCGCATAGAACGTCGCGTTGTGCATCTGCGCGCGGCTGATGTACTCGAGCTTGAGGAGCAGCGACTCGCAGACCGCCATCCCGCCGACATAGAGGAACAGACGCTGCAGCGGACGCCGCGCGGCGTCGGTGGCGCGATTGAGAAACGCGAGCATCAGCATCACCGTGCCGAAGTTGATGCCGAAGAAGCCGGCGGCCAGGACCATGTGCGGCGGGCTGATGATCTTGACGTCGAGTCCGTAGGCGTCGTGCCACCAGTCGTCGAACGGCGCCGACGCGAGCATCGCGAGGCCGCCCCAGGCGCAGATGAACGCGCCGATCGGACCGGTGAAGCCCCAGATGCGCACGCTCACGGCCCGCAGCGGCGAGCGCGGGTCGAAGGTGGTCGTGAAGATCAGATACGCGGCGGCGAGGCCGGCGAGCACACCGCAGGCGTAGATCGCGAGATGCGGCGGGCTCCAGAATGTGTCGCGCCCGATCGAGCGGTGCCATGAGATGTCCCAGTAACCGCCGATGTAGGCGGAGGTGGCGGCGCCGGCGGCGCACCAGAGATACCAGGGGATCCGCTCGAGCGTGGGATTCGTGCCGGACTCGGCTGTGGCCATGCGGAGAGGGTAGTAGCAGCCATCCGCGCGCGCAACGGGGACGGGGTCTAGTCCAGACGGGGTCTGACGTCGGCGGGCCCAGGTCGTGACCTGGCTAATGGCCGTTCGCCCCCAAATTCGCTAGGCTGTTCCTCCGGAGTGGGTGATCGTCCCTCCCAGGTTGACGATACAGTTCCACATCAGGCATAGCTTCGGTGCCGTGCCGATGCCCTCGAGTTAAACCATGTGGACCAAATCGCCAGGCGCCGTCATCCTGGCCTGCGCCCTGCTCGCCGCGTGCGACGAGTCTCCGACTTCGCCCGATGACGTCGGGCCGGTGGCTGCGGTCGCCCTGGTTAACGGTATCCAGTTGACCAACGGCGGCGACGTTCCTCTCGCCATCGCCACTATCGATCGCCGATCGCTAGCGCTTCTGGCGCCGTGCCTCGATTCGTCTCCGAGCTGCGTCCGCCTGCCGGCGCGCGGCGCGCTGTTTGTACCGTACCGCGACGTGCTCTTCTTCACGTCGGATACGACCGAGGTGGCGGTGCACTCGTGGCGTGTCGTGCCCAATGCAAGCGGCGGCTATCAGGCGAGCGACTTCCAGTCCGTCTACGTGAACATCACCAGGTAGATCGAAGTCGGCCGCGATGCGTGCGCGTCTCATCGCGAGGTGCACGCACGTTGACTACTCGTGCGTGCGCGGCTCGGGCCAGATCGTGTGCGGATCGCACGCCTCTGCTCCCTATAGACGCGCGGCGATCGCCGACGCCGCGTCGTTGTAGTAGCCCGGGCGTTCAGAGACCGCATGCTATAGTTGAATGTTCGCCCGAGCCGTCCCCATCGTCCAGAGGCCCAGGACGCCGGCCTTTCACGCCGGTAACGCGGGTTCGAATCCCGCTGGGGACGCCACACCTTCCGTAAACACAATTCCTTGTAGTAACCGATCGAATTTCGCGCGGCCCGTGAAGTCGTAGCGGCGCTCGTCTTTGTGCGGTGTCCACGCGATGCGGCCATCGAGCAACCGCCCGAGAATCTGCCGCGCGATTGGTGTCTGTCGGCGTAGCAGGCCGCGCCACTCCGTGAGCCGTGCTCGCAGCTCGCGCTCGACTTTCCGCATGTCGAACGTGCCTACATGGGCAAGGTTCTCTAGCGCCGAAAGTTCGTGCTGCACGCGTCGGCGATCCTGCTCGCACTGCTTCATAGCGTCCGCCAGTGCCTCGATCTGCGAGGGTTATTAGCGCTGCTGGCGCGGTATGTGGTCGGCGATCGGCGCTGCTGGCGGGTGGTGCGGGTCCCGAGTGTGGCGGACGAAGACGCGCGACAGCTCCACCGGACGTGGGAAACGCTGCAGGGGGATCGGACGCGCGTGATCAATCGGTTGAAAGCGGTGTTGGCCACCCAGGGCGTGCGGCTGGCGATCACCGCCGACTTTCTCGAGCGCGTGGCGGCCACGCGCGTCTGGGATGGGAGTGAAATCCCGTCGGGGGCGCGCGAGCGGCTGGCGCACGATTGGGCACAGTTGCAAAGCATTGAGGAGCAGTTGGCGGCGGTGAAAAGCCGCGCGCGCTCGCCTCCGGATCGATCCCGCCACTGCGACCGGCCGTGCGGTGCAGGCGCTCCAAGGGGTGCGGGCGATTGGGGCGGGAGGTGCCTGGGTCTTGGCGACGGAGATTTTTGGGTGGCGCGAGATCCGGAATGGGCGGCAGCTCGGCGCGCTCGTCGGGTTGGCGCCGGCGCTGTATCAAAGCGGGGCGACGCAGCACGATCGCGGGATTACGCGGGCGGGCAATGCCCACGTGCGGCGCATGATGGTGCAACTGGCGTGGGGCTGGCTGCGATGGCAATCTGACAGTGCGCTGGCGCAGTGTATCAGCGCCGCTTTGCCACCGGCGGATCGCGGCAGCGGCGCATTGGGATCGTCGCGTTGGCGCGGAAACTTCTGATCGCCCTGTGGCGCTACGTGGATCAAGCGATTGTGCCTGAGGGAGCGCGGCTCAAAGTGACGGTCGGGTAAGTCGACAGCGGTCGACCCCAGGCGCGCGCGAGCTGGGGCGAGCCCCGTAGGCTTGCGGGTTCACGGACAACGTGGATCGACGTTTAGAAGGCGGGGCTCGCATCCAGGCTTCACGAACGAAGTCTCTGGTCGTCGGTGCGGCTCGCACCGGCACGGATAGGAGCAGCGTGGGAGCCACTGCTTCCACGCCCGGAAGCCGCCAGCGAAACGGACGCGCGCTGAGACCTCACGCTCGTGACACGCGGCAACCAGGCTCGGCCGCCTCCGTGGGCCCTTGGCTTATGAAGGACCCACTCCGACGGCCTCGATGGAGGTGTCTCTTTGATCGCACATAAACACCGGGGGCTTGACAACCGGCCGCCTCATAGGAGCAACCGTCGCCGCATCGTGGAACGTGTCTACGGAGTTATTCCAGGCTCGCTCAACGCTTTTCGGCACCGCGATCGAGTTGCTGCCGCTATCATCACACCATGGAGTTGTTGCCTACATCACAGGCAGTCTTACGAACGCTGCGCAAATTGTTTACAGTCCGCACGCGCCGACGCCGACGCGTGATCGCGGTAGCCTATGTAGGGCAGACGCACCGACGCTTCTGCCCGACGTGACCGGCGTTGAACTTTACTGCTGGCCGCAGATCGGTTCAACCGATCCCTACGCCGTCGCGGAACTTGCTGGTCCAAAATACAAAGCTCGCGTCCGTTTTGTGGATGGACTGCACATGAAGGTGTATTGGGTAGCGGGCGCTGGCTTCGTCATCACATCTGCGAACCTCTCACGGAATGCCCTTGGGGAGGGAGGTTTACACGAGTTCGGCGTCTTCGTGCCGGACTCGAACGCACTTCACATCGACAAGTTACTGGGTTTACTCGGTTCGCGGCGCGCGATGGCGAAAGAAATCGCCCTACTACAACGTAAGCACGACCTGTTTTGGGCAAATGCGCAGAAGAAAACATCTCAGCCCCGGACTGCTGTGACAACGTTTGCCGACTGGTATCAAGTTCGCGATGCCCGACCTTGGAAGCTAGGTTGATGGGGCGAGCCCGGCGAACCAGCTCGTTCGGTGACCGAAGCTATTCGTGCAGAACACTTTCTTATAGAAGACTTCATCGATTGCACGCGAGATGATTTCGCCCCCGGCGATTGGGTCCTGTGCTTCAAGGTTCAGTCAGACCGGGTGTCGGAACTGAGCTGGATGCTCGTGCAGCGTGTAATCGAACTTCGGAAAGACGAGGTCGCGAGCGATGCGCCGTGGTTGACGCACGAGGCCCTACAACTGGTGCCCTTGTCGCGATACAATCGCCCTCCCTTCGCGCTGAACCAGCGTTTTCGTAAAGCGTTTGAGCACACGGCTGGTGCTTACGGCGTCGATCAACTGAAGCGCCTGCCGACCGTCCTACAGCCTCCGAAGGAACTTCTTGATGCCGTGCGTAGTCAATACTCCGTGCCGACAAAGGCGCGATCCGCAACAACAACGTAGTTGACACGGAGGCCCGTCGGCCGATTTCTTTGCGCGGCACGACGTCGCTGCGACGATGGAGAACCTTCTGGCGCCCCCGGCAAACTCACGGAACCCATGCGTTCCCGAGTCTTGCGGGAGAGGGGCTGGATTCTCGGCGTCGCACTACCCGAAAATCGAGAGAGGACATGACAATCCGAGATCGCATTATCGAGGCTCTGAAGAGGCACCCGACTGGAATCGACGACGATACGCTCGCTATTACACTCGGCCTCAAGCGCCGAGAGCAAGCGAATCAGCGCTGTCGCGCGCTTGCTCGCGAAGGACTCGTTGAACGTCGCGTGATGGGCGGAAAGCTCCATAATTTCTGGCTCGGCCCGACCACTGACCAGCCGCGGACAGCACCTACTCTAACGGACATTCCGGCCATGCCGAAGCCATGGTGCTGGGAAGGCAATGTAGTCCGCGCGGTTGTTTCGCACCTGACACAGTGCGGCTGGACGATTAAAGCAATCGCCGACACCGCGACGGGCGCGGCGGGCGAGGACATCGTCGCCGTTCGCGACGGGCAAACGCTGGTCATTGAGGTGAAGGGATACCCCTCAAACGTGTACGAACGCGGTCCGAGAGCAGGCCAACCGAAGCGAACCAACCCGCCCACACAAGCCAGACACTGGGTCGCGGAGGCACTCCTTACTGCGATTTTGCGGTCGAACGATCAGGTTTCTCAGGTCGCGATCGCGTTCCCCGAGTTCGGCGTGTATACGAAGCTCTTAACGCGGATTCAAGGAGCGATCGCGCGACTGGGCTTGATGGTGCTCATCGTCACAGAATCAGGGTCGGTACAAGTGTTTCAAGAAGGCGCGCGGTTCCGCGATCTCTGCACGCCCACAACGTAGGTGAGGATGGCAGAGTTTGCGAAAACCGCAATCTGAGGACTTCGGCATCTCGATGGACGACTTTCTCGTCGTCGAACGGCGACTCCGGCATGTTGGTGTGATGTGATCACGTTCCTCTTTGGAGCCACCGGACTGGCGATCGGCTTGATGATCGGAGTTGCCGCGTGGGACGCGAGTCTGTGGTTCCTCGTTGCGGTGTTGGGTCTGATCGTTGGGCGCGCCTCGGCAACCATGCGAGCCGAGGGCTCATGACGATCCTCGACTCCAGAGTCCAGCGTACACGGCGTTCAAGCGAGAGCTGGAGGAGTGTGAAGCGTGGGAACTTCGGAGTCGCAGCGATTTCTGGCGCAGAATATCAGGTCACGACTTCGAGAGAGAACTGGCGACCTGTTCCAGCGACGTGGGTATGAGGTTCAGCGGACGCGAGGCTCAGACGATGCCGGGATCGACCTCATTCTCAAGAACGCGGGAAACACGAATAATCGTCCAGTGCAAGCAGACCAAGAGCCCCGTGGGACCTGCCATCAGACGTGAACTCTCCGGTGCGTTCGTTGCCTCGAAAGCCGACGAGGCCATTCTCGCCACGGTGGCTGGTGCAACCACAGGCGTACACACTTTCTTCGGCGACAAGCCACTTCGGGTGATGGACCTGAAACATACTGATCCTCCAAAAGGCGGCGATTGCCGGTCTGCCAAACACCAATCGCCGCCTGCCAAACGACCACCCTCGGCTTCTGGAACGACACCTACGTGGGGATTTGCGGGGCAGAGCACGCGAGTGAGCGCGCAGCTTTTCGCCACCGCCTTCACCGGGCGCGGATCGCAGGGTGTCAGTCAACAGCAAGGCCACAGCAATGAACGACGATCTCTTCTCACTTAACGGCGTAGTCGAAAGCTACGTCGCTTGGCTTGAGGTCAAAGCGCCAGATTCACCGGCGTGCGTTCCTTCAACGGCTTCGGGACGATCGCGAAGGCGCTGAGGCCGAAGCCGTCACCTTCTCGGTCCTAAGGGGTAAAACGAAAGTACCCAGTGCCCGCTGAGGCTTTTGGAACCGGCGGCGTGGACTTTCTGTGCAAACCGAATGAACAACCTGAGTTCGTTGTAGAGGTCACCGCACTGCGCACCGAGGCGGTAACCGCGAAATCCGGCTTAGCAGGTCCGCACATTGGGAACCGCATTGGCTCGTTCGCGATGATCACGACAGCTCTCATGAGGGAGGCGGTCAACAAGGCAAGCCAGATGGCGAACTATCCGATGCCCCGAGTGCTGGTGCTGGCATCGTCGCATCCCGACGCCTCGCTCTTGATGAGTGCGCACGCCGCCGAGGAACTGCTCACCGGCACGACCGTTATCAGTATGAGACTCGGAGATGTCGCAGCAAAGCCCGAGGTGGTTGCGAAACTCCAGAACTCCGTGTTTTTTCGTTCGGCAGCAAGCGGCGAGATCGAACCAGCGAGACAGAGCATTTCAGCGATCCTGCTGATGAACATCACGGAGGCTGGTGCAAACTTGATCGGCCTGCTCCATCCAGCCCCGGTGCACTCGTTTGATCCGATGACATTCGATCCGGTTCACTTTATTCGGCTACGGTCGTGGCCGATCGTTGACAGGTTTGGAATCGAGTGGGTCGGTCCACAACCATCGCCAACGCACGTACCGCACTGGCCCGTGTCCCTTGAAGACCGAGACTTGCAATAGTGCGGGAACGGCGAGCACGTAGTGGTCAATCCCGCGAGGGGGGAGCGACGGCCAACGCGATCATCCAGAC
This sequence comes from uncultured Acidobacteriota bacterium, assembly GCA_963807105.1. Classification (GTDB taxonomy): domain Bacteria; phylum Acidobacteriota; class Vicinamibacteria; order Vicinamibacterales; family UBA2999; genus DASPWV01. The sequence continues at coordinate 272,809 of CAWEAM010000013.1, forward strand.
GCGGTCGAATTCCCTGTCGGACAGGCTGACCACCACAGAAATGTCTGGACGGGCCTGAATGATCGCGCCGATGGCAGCGGGTCGTGCCGTGCCGAGCCTCGACGCACTCAACGCGATGGAGGTGGACGGGTCGCAAGTCTCACCTGCGGCACTGATCTGACGGAGGGTCCTTACCAATGTCGAAGCCGAAACTGGTGCGACTGGCGGAACGGTGGAAGCCACTGGAGGGCGATCCTTGCGGGCAAGATCAGAAGCGGCTGATCGACTTCCTGCTACAGCGTTCTGCGAGCTGGATTCACCCGGTCGCGATCGAGAAGGTCCTCGATGAAGCGGGATTCGTGAACACGTACTCAAGGACGGCGTTCCAGCACAAGCTGCTCGGTCCACTCAGGAAGCGACGTGACGTCTTTGTGGGAACGGGAGGCGGCGGCATCTTCCTCGTTACGACGCCCGAAGACGCCGACCAAACGCTGGCGTTCTACACCAACCGGATCCGACAGGAGCTGCGACACGCCCGTAATCTTCGAACGCTCGCCCGGCGGACCAAGCTGTTTGCCGGATACACTTCACGTCCCAATGCAAAGAAGCCTCGGGCAGTGATCTTCATCGACGAGTCTGGGACGCCGAAAACCACCGACCTGACGCCTCCGGTGTTCGTTGTGGCCGCCGTGGTGATCGAATCAAAGGTCGAACTCGCGTCGCTGGAACAACGATTTCAGAACGCGTGTGCGATCATCGGTCGGCCAATCGAACACGAACTGCGAACTGGCGGCTTATCACTTGCCAAGCATCGACAGGTTCTGCGGGAACTGTCGCTCCTGGATTATCAGTGGGCCGCAGCCTGTTTCATCAAGCCGGCACTTGTTGGTCCAGCGTTCGCGGAGGCGAACACCTTTTACCGTTACGCGATGCAGTTTTTGGTCGGGGAACTACTGACGGTCGCGTGGCAAGCAGACCTCGTGATCGACGAGTACCTCGACAGATGCGTTCCAGATCGAACTCGAGGCGTACCTTCGGGCGCAGAATTCAGGTCTCCCAATAAGCCGACTGGACTCAGTGTCGTTTGCCAAGAGTTCCAAGGAGCGGTTGGTGCAACTGGCCGACCTAATTGCGGGCGCTGTGCGTCGAGCCGCCGAAGGCGATCGGGCGCCTCTGGACCAAATCGACGACAAATTGATAGGTCTCCAAACGTGCCCCCACCCAAGTAGTCGGCGCCGCGATTGATCCCGACAGTCTGCGTTGGCCCGCCGCAACGATCAACTCGGAGATTCCTTGGGCGTTGTCGTCAAGTTCAAGCTGTTGACGGAGATGTCGGCCCGAGCCAATCGAACTATTGGAGGCGACTCGTGAACGGATGGACCGCGGCACGCCGCGCTCGGCAGGCGCACGCGATCAAGAAATGGCGACCGTGGGAGCACTCCACGGGGCCGCGAAGCGTCGAAGGTAAGGCACGATCAGCGGATTCCGTAGCTTCCCAGAACTGCTATCACTTCTGGCGCGCGCCGAACGGCGCGGAATGATGGTGCGGCGGCGGTCATTTTGGCACACTCGGCATCCATTCTGAACGCCCGATTCAGGTGTTCGGCGGTGCGGGACGCATCAGCGACATCGGCGTATGCCTGCGACACACTCAGCTCCGCCTGGACACTGACGTAACGGGTCGCGAGTTCCTCTAAGTCCCGAACCCCTTGTTCGGTGTTGCCTTGCTTGAGTTGTAACCAGCCCTGGTGAAGCAACTGGGCACGTCGAGGCACCTGCGAGTTGCTCAAGAGGGATTCAACGTCGCGGGCCGCGGCGGCCGTATTCCCCTGCATCAACCGACAACGTGCCCGATTCGCAATGGCCGAAAGGTTTCCGGTGGCGTCGATCAACGGACTCAACAGTGTGGCGCATTCCTCATAGCGGCCTAAGTACGCCAGATTCTGTGCGCGGTTGAAGAGGGCCGTCGTCAGGCTTGGTTCGATTTCCAAAGCCCACCGGTAGTAGAACTCCGCCAGCTCCGGATTTTGATCGCGGGCGCAGGCGAAATGAATGTGAGCGCTATAGGAATCCGCCAACAAGGCATACCCTTCGGCACTCCTGGTATCAAGTTCAGTCGCGCGCCGCGCATTCGTGCGCCATGATGAAACATCCCGTCGCGCGCGCGCGGCCAAAGCCATCGCCACATAAGCATCGCCGACCCTTGGCGCCAGTTCGACAGCTCGCTGCGCAGCTTCAGTGGCGAGCTGTTGTACAGGAGCAGGGTCGAGCCCCACCGACGCAAGACGTCCGTACGATTTTGCCAAGAGCACCCATGAAACAGCGGACCGCGGATCGTCAGAAAGCGCGCTCTTGGCATGCTTGACCGCATCCTGGAATTTCCGATCATTGTAGGACGACTCGCCACGTGCATGTGCTCCGTACGCCACACCCTGTTGCGTATCCCATGCGGTCGCGCCGCCAACGCTACGCCGATTCGATCCGATCGTTACGAGAGAACCGAACAGGACCAATATCAGTACGACTAACAGCTCTCGCCTTCGTCCAAGGATTCCTCCCCGTGAATTCTCAGATTGAGATTGAGGCGAATCCCAACGCTGGTCTTCATGATTTGATGGACCACTGATCAAGCCCGAGCTATTCGCGCTTCGCCGACCGAGCCATTCATCCAGCTCGGAGCGATACGCCCAAGCCGACGCTTGCCTAAGGTGTGTATGGCGGCGAATTGGCATCCGCTCGGTCCGCTCCCAACGCTGCACCGTTCGGACGCTGTGGCCGAGGTGGTCTGCGATTGCCTTCCAACCATCAAGGCGCGTTCCATCAGCCAGCACTGACTCGTCGGCTCGACAGTCGACCGTAGCGCGACGATCTGCCTGGATGAGCCAGCATCGTACCGTGCGCGCTAACAGAAGAACCTTTGAAACCCCAACTCGTGGTTGCAAGTTGCTGCCGAAATTGGCTTTGGCGGGATCGTTCATTTCGCCCCTCGTTCCTACTGTAGGAGCGGCAGAGGAAAGCCTATCGGGGCGGGTGAGCGTCAAAATATTGTCGCAGCGGCCGCGAGTATGCGTCCTGCCTGCCAGGCCTGATACGCCTGCCGCCACCGCGAATCTGGGCCTCTTGACTCGATCAGGCCCGATGGTGCTCGATTAGGCACCGGTCGCCACCGCTACCGTTCTTCCACGCGGGGGGTGCCTACCGTCCTGTGCAACGCCGCCGCCCCCGAAATCCAACGCTAAAGTGCGACAACACGAATGACGCGTTTTGTCGCTTGCTAAGCTGAGCGAAGATGCCGTAGGTAGCGTCTATCATACCGGTCCCGAAAAAGCAAGAAGTCGGAGGAACGAAGCGAATGTACGTGGCGAACACCCGTCCTTAACGGGCGGTTGTCTCCGGCGCGCCCCTACTGCCCGGCAACTTCGGAGGCGGTCGGGTTGCTGGGCGACGAGGCGGTTTTTGCGCAGTAGCGTAGGAGGAGGAGTCGATGAGTACAAGGGATCGCGTCGCATTTGTTGCAGTCGCCGCCGGACTCATCATGGCGCTCGGAGTTCCGACCGCCTCTGCTCAGACCACGGCACAATCGGGAATCGAAGGTAGGATCACCGACGAAACCGGTGCTGTCCTTCCGGGCGTCACCATCACGATTTCGAGCCCAGCCTTACAGACACCACAGGTGGCGAGTACGACCGACCGCGACGGGCGGTACAGATTCACCGCGCTTCCAGCCGGCGTCTATCGGGTGGTGTACAAGATTCCGGGGTTCAAGACTGTTAATAGAGAGGAAGTGCGTCTTGCCGTCGGATTCGTTGCGACCTTGGATGTGAAGATGTCCATAGGAACGGTCGAGGAGACCATTAACGTCATCGCTGCATCTCCGGTTGTCGACGTTCGGACTACGACGGTGAGCACTAACTTCAGCCAAGAGGCGCTCGAACGAGTTCCGACGACGCGCACGATGTGGAACATCCTTAATCTGAGTCCGGGCATCCGGATGACCTCCGCAACGCCGGACGTGGGTGGCAGCCAGACAGGTACCCAGGCCGGATACAGCAATTATGGGTCAGGCCGGGGGGGTAACCGCCCGACCCTCGACGGCGTCGAGACTCGCGAGGTCTCCGAATCGGCTGGTTTCTACTACGACTTCGGCGCGTTCGAGGAGGTGCAGGTTAAGGCGATGAGCAATGACGCCGAGATGCCACTCTCGGGAACAAACTTCGTCGGCATTATCAAATCTGGCGGAAACGACTTTCACGGTGGAACGGTCTTCTACTGGGAGACGCCGAAAATTCAGAGTGACAACGTGGATGACGACCTCCGCGCAAGGGGCGTCGGCACCGGGAACCCACTTAAGCAGTACCTCGATCTGAACGCAGATCTTGGCGGTCGCATCATCCGGGATCGGCTCTGGTTCTACGGCGGGGCTCGCAAGACTCGGATCCGCACCGGACTCGTCGGGTACAGCCGCACAGCCGGGCCAGACGGAGTGTACGGGTACTCCAGACGACGAACCCGGCGAATACCGCAATGACGTAGTCAATTACACTATTAAGCTCACCAGTCAGGTCACAACGAAGCACAAGCTGCAGTCGTTCTATCAGTACAACCAGAAGGATTATCCGGAGCGCAACGGCAACGCCTTCACTCCGGCCGAATCCACCACGCGTCAGCTATTCACTCCGTACGCGGCAAAACTCGAGTGGACTTACGTCCCAACAAACCGCTCGATCGTCAACTTTCTGGTTGGGCGACATCACTGGACGTCGGCGTGGCCGCCCGCCTATCCCGACGCAGGCCCTGCGTATTTTGACACCGTCACGATGCGAAACTCCGGTGCGTCGGTGAACAACAACAACAGCACCTCAAGACGCGGCCGCTGGCAGTACACCTCCAGCTTCAGTTACTTCGCGGAGGACGTGGTCGGCGGCGACCACGACTTGAAGATCGGAGTGGACGCGACGTTCGAGGAGTACAGCCGCGAGATCCCGTTGCGTGGCGCCAACGGTGACTATCAGCTGAGGGTGCAGAACAGTGTGCCGTTCGAAATCGTGACGTACAACAGTCCGCTCAACGGCCTGAACAACATGAACATGCAGTCGGTATTCATCAAGGATAGCTGGCGAATTGGACAACGACTCACGCTAAATCTCGGTGCTCGCGCGGAGCGCTACCTCTCATTCCTGCCGGCGCAGTCGAAACCGGGCGGCCCCTTCTCGGAAGCCGGAAACTTCGAAGAACTAGAGGTGCAGGACTGGCGTGGTGTAGCGCCGCGCGCCGCGCTTGCCTACGCCGTGACGTCCGATATGAAGACGGTGTTCAAGGCGAGTTACGGGAGATTCAATTTTCCGGGGCTGCCCGATGCCGCTCGTACCTTCAATCTCAACGATGTGATCGCCACGACCTACCGATGGAATGATGCTAACGGGAACCGACGGTTCGACGTCGGAGAGCTCGGCACCTTCGTCAGCAGAACAGGGGCCACGAACCGCGTTCTCAATCCGGAACTCGAGCAGCCAAAAACGGACGAGATTACGGCGACCTTCGAACGGCAGTTGATGTCGAACTTCTCATCGAGAGTGAGCTACATCGACAAGCGCGAGTCAGAACTGTTTCAGCAGGTCAACTTGGCGCGCCCCTTCGACGCGTACAACATCGCCATTACGACCCGCGACCCGGGTCCTGACGGTCTAGTCGGGACAGCCGACGACGGCGTGCCCGTCACATATTTTGACTACGCTGCCGCGTATCGCGGACCGGCGTTTGAACGCATTATGGACGTGAACACTGAAGGGAATGACGCCCGGTATCGAAGCATCGAAGTCGCGGCGGACAAGCGGCTATCAAACGGGTGGCAAATGCTGACGAGCTTTCTCGCCACCCACCGCGATGAGTGGCTCAACAACGTACCGCAAGACCCCAACGCCGCCAACTTCTTCCCAAAGAATCAGACTTGGGAATGGGCGTACAAGGTGTCGGGAAGTTATTTGCTGCCATACAACGTCCAGTTGGCCGGCTCGTTCACGCATCAAAGTGGGCTGGCGTACGCGCGGGACGTTCGCTTCACACAGGGACTCGCCCAGCAAAGCCAGGTCATTCTACTCATGGAGCCGGTGGGCTCGCAGCGGCGTCCGCACCAGAATCTGCTCACGCTGCGTTTCGAGAAGCGGCAGAAACTGGGTTTTGGCGAAGCGTCGTTTCAGCTGGATCTCTTCAACGTGCTGAATACGAACGCGGCAACGGACATCAGCGCGCGCTCGGGATTGACCTATGGACAGGTTCTCTCGATTGTTCCGCCACGCATCGCGCGATTTGGCGTGACCTACTTGTTCTAGTAACCGTTGGTGCGAGGCGGCCAAGAAGAGACTTCTGAGTGCTATTCGGCGGGGCTCGTTCTGGTCCCGACGGAGGCTATGTATTGGTTTTTGCGTGCGACTCGTAGCGTTGAACGCAAAAACCCGTGCGCCGATCACACACGATTCGGCTTGACGTTCGGGGACGATGAGTTTGATGGTCTCGCTGCGCATCGCAGTGTGGCGTCTATTCAGCTTCTGAAAAACCCAAGTCATGAACCGATTTCTTTCTCTAATCTCCGCGCTGATCGAGTCTGTCGAGGAGGATCGCCATGATGACCGCACGCAGGTGGGGGCCGAGAGTCGCATGGGCGACATTTGGATTGACGGCTGCGGCGGTGGCCGGCGTGGAACTCGGAGCCGGACAGGCGGCGACGACTGACACAACATGGTCCCTCGCTGCGGTCGGGGACGCTATTATCACGCGCCGCATCGCGCAGTTTGATAATGAAAGCGACGTACAGATTTCGCGCGATGGCCAAAGTCATCAGGGATGCTGACGCCGCATTCGTCAATCTCGAGCTCTCGCTTTTTCGTCTCCCTGAGTTCAACGGGTGGCCAGAGGTGGAGAACGGTGGCAACTGGGAACTCGGTCCACCCGAGGCGGCGAGCGATCTGAAAACAATTGGATTCGACCTGTTTAACCGGGCGAACAATCACACGACCGACTACGGCGTCGAGGGGATGCGCCTCACAAACAAGTTGCTCGATGATCTCGGTCTCGTCCATGCCGGGAGCGGGATGAACCTAGGGCAGGCGAGTCGTCCGGGCTACTTTGAGAGCTCGAAGGGGCGCATTGCGCTGATCGGTCTCGCGACCAGCTTCACGCCTATGTCAAGAGCAGGCGCAGCGCGACCTGAGGTGATGGGACGTCCTGGGCTGAACGCCCTGCGTGTCGACAGACGGTACGAGGCTGACCAGGCAGCCTTCCAGACGCTCGAGCGCTTGGCATCGAAATGGGGCGGACGTACATCTGACAATCCACAGCAATCGATTCGCATTCTTGGAGCGACCGTGACGCCAGGAACGGAGAACCGCGTTGTCTCGACGGTGAATCGATCCGACGAGGAGCGCATCCTGCGCGAGGTGCGCAACGCTGCGAAACTCGCCGACTTCGTCATCGTGACCAGTCACTCGCATGAAGGTGGGCAAGGGACGCAGACACCGCCGGATTGGTTGGTGGCTTTCGCCAAGAAGTGCATCGATGCCGGTGCCGCCACTTACATCGTCCATGGCCCGCACCAGTTGCGCGGGATCGAGGTCTATAAGGGCCGGCCAATTTTTTACAGCCTGGCGAACTTCGTCTTCCAGAATGAGACCATTGATCCGATGCCATCAGACCATTACGAGATTTACGGCCTGCCAGACACGGCACTTGCCTCTGACCTATACGATGCGCGGTTCAAAGGCGGTACGACAGGCTTTCCGTCGAGTTCCATTTGGTACGAGAGCGTGATTGCGGTTCCGACGTTCAAGGGGGAGCAACTTATTGATTTGAAGTTGTATCCGATTGACCTTGGACAGAAGGCCCCGCGGTCACAGCGTGGCACGCCTCGCATGGCGGATGAGGCGACAGGCCACAAGATTATTGAAATTCTGGGGAAACTCTCTGCAGCGTTCGGCACATCCATCGCGTACAGAGGGGGATTGGCGTCTGGCGGCCTTCGCCCCCGACTTTGGTGGACCGGTAGCCCCACGTGCCTGCGAATGACAGGGCACATCGGAACATACACTGGAAAGGGGCAGCGACGCATTGGGCTAGTAACCAACACCATCTGGCTCAGGCTGAATGATGAGACAGAAGGTTTGCTCACACGGCCCTCAGAACGCACAGACAGAGGCGGCTGTGGACGTTAGTGCTCCTATCACTCGGTTCGAGACGGTTGAGTGAGACGCGACGAATTGTAACGATTGAGGCGAGAGCGGGATTCTGGCATGACGTCACAATCGAATCGCAATGAACCGATAAAGAGGATCCATTCATGAAACCAAGCGTGGTGTTTCACGTGGCCGGCTTACTAACGATCTGCGCCGTGCCGATGGCACACACGCAGACGCTAGATACGAGCGCGATTACAAGTCTTAAGTGGCGTGCCATCGGCCCGGCAGTAAGCGGCGGTCGGATAAACGATATTGCGGTCGTCGAACGCAACACGTCGATCGTCTATGTGGGAGCCGCCTCTGGGGGGTTGTGGAAAAGCGACAATAACGGTACGACGTGGGAGCCCATCTTCGATCACGAAGGCGTGGCCTCTATCGGCGACGTCGCCGTCACACAATCAAACCCAAACATTATCTGGGTCGGCACTGGAGAGCCGAACAATCGGCAGAGCTCGACCTTCGGCGATGGGATTTACAAGTCGACGGATGCTGGGAAGAGTTGGCAGAACGTAGGACTGCGCGACACGCACCACATCGGCCGCGTCTTGCCTGATCCGATCGACCCCAACGTGGTGTACGTGGCGGCGCTCGGTCATCTATGGGGCCCAAACAAGGAGCGTGGCGTGTTCAGGACCAACGACGGGGGGAAGACTTGGACCCATGCGCTCGCGCTAAACGAGGACACCGGCGCCGTGGACATTGCCATGCACCCGGGCAACCGGCAGATACTTTACGCGGCGGCGTACCAGCGACGACGGACGGCCTGGGGCTTCAACGGCGGTGGAGCGCACGGCGGTGTCTATAAGACCGCAGACGGTGGTAGGACGTGGCGGAAGTTGGCTGGGGGTCTGCCTGCTGGAATTGTGGGCCGGATCGGTCTGGATGTCTGCCGCAGCAAGCCGAACGTCGTCTACGCGATAGTCGAACATCGGAACGGCGGTGTTTTCCGGTCGGATAACAACGGCGAAACGTGGCGGAAGGTCAACGACCTGAATCCGAGGCCGATGTATTACAGCCAGATTCGATGCGACCCGAACGATGATCGCCGTATCTATGTGTTAGGCACCGGTTTTTTCGTATCGCAGGACGAAGGCCAGACCTTCGCCGATCCCAAGACCGGCGTACGGGGCGAAAACACCTCGATGAAGCCGAGGTTTGACGTTGGTGTTCACGTGGATCATCACGCGCTCTGGATAAACCCCGCGAACTCCAATCACCTCGTCCTCGGAAATGATGGCGGCGTGTGGTTCTCCTACGACGGGAGTATCAACTGGGCGAAGATTGACACCCTGCCGGTGAGTCAGTTCTACGCCATCGGCGTGGACTCGCGGAAACCCTATAACGTCTATGGCGGGTTGCAGGATACGCACGCATGGGGCGGGCCCAGCGCAACCCGCAATTACAGCGGCATCACCAATGCTGACTGGTACCAAGTGGGCTTCGGCGATGGGATGTATGCGCAGATTGATCCGACAGATCGCGACACGCTGTACGTAGAGCAGAACGACGGAAACCTCGTGCGGTTCAATCTGGTAACGGGCGATCGCAAGAACATCGAACCAGTTGCTCCTGCGGGCGAGCCACCCTATCGCTTCAATTGGACCGCGCCGCTGCAGGTCTCTCCGCACGAACCAAGAAGGCTGTATCTCGGCGGCAACCGATTGTTTGTGTCACCCGATCGCGGCGAGACGTGGACTGCGACCCCGGACTTGACGAGGGCCGAGAATCGTGACGCGCTGACGATCATGGGGACTGCCTCGTCTGAGGACGTGCTTTCTCGGAACGACGGCGTGTCTGCGTGGGGCACTATCACAACGCTCGCCGAATCTCCAATAGCGCCTGGCGTCCTCTGGGTTGGGACCGACGATGGCAAGCTACAGATATCGCGTGACGGCGGCCAAAGCTGGACCAAGATCGTGGACGGGGTCGGCGGGCTTCCCTCGCGTGCCTACGTCAGCCGCGTCGAGCCCTCGCACAGCGCCGTTGCCACCGCCTACGCGTCGTTTGACCGCCACCGTGACGATGATTTCGCGCCATACATCTTCCGGACAACCGATTTCGGCCAGAGCTGGACGTCGGTGGCGTCAAACCTACCGAAGGTCGGCTGGGTCAACGTGGTGAAGGAGCATCCCAACAATCCGAAGTTGCTCTTTGCAGGCACCGAGACCGGCGCCTTCGCGTCCATTGATGGTGGAAGCCACTGGACAAAGTTGCCGGGACTTCCGACGGTGCCGGTTGACGACCTCGTGGTGCATCCGCGCGATAACGATTTGATTCTCGGCACGCATGGACGTTCAATCTACATTCTGGATGACATTTCGCCGATTAGCGGGTTGACCGAAGCGGTGCTTGCGGCTGACGCCCATCTCTTCGAGATACGCCCTGCCACAATTTTCGTCTTGTGGAAGCGTGACACTTACAGTGGGCAGCAGTATTTCGCCGGCCCGAATCCGCCATTTGGTGCGCTCATCAACTATTACCTGAAGACGCCACCGGCCTACGGCGCCAAGATCACCATTTTGGACGCCGCAGGCCAGACCGTTCGCGAGTTGACTGGGACGGTTGAGGCTGGCATCAACCGGATCGCATGGGACCTGCGTTGGGCCGCACCACAAGCCCTGCGCAGAGCCGATCCGACCGCGCGCGGGCCCTTCGTGCTGCCCGGCACGTATACGGTGCGCCTTTCGACGGGCGGACGCGAGTTCACACATCCGGTGCGCGTCGACGCTGACCCCGACCTCCAAATGTCTGACGCAGAACGCATAGCACGGTTCACTTTCCTGCAGCGGCTCAACGAGCTGCGCGCGGCGATGGCGGAAGGCGACGCGGAGGCGGCCGCGCTCGCCTCAGAAGTCGCCGCCGTATTGAAGCGCCAACCAACCATCGCGCTTCCGACTGACATTGCTGCAGCTGCTGTCGCTCTCGGACGGAAAGTCGACAAAGTGCGCGGAACACTCGGGGGACAGCGCAGCGGCTTTGCCGGGAGAGGAGGATTGCAGAACCAGGCGGACCGATTGTTCGCCCAGATCGACGGCGAGACCGACGAGGTGCGCCAAGGTTCACTGACCGGACCCACCGAGGCACAGAGACAGTCCTTCGACCGGATTGCGCGTGAGTTTCAGGCCGTGTTGTCCGAGTTGGAAGCCCTGTCGATCAAGTCGCTTCCTTCTTTCTATGACGAAACTAAGAAATTACAGGAGAGGCATTGAATTGGTTGTATTGGGTTGACGAAAGGCCAGTCGTTACCCACTGCGACGCCAGACCTAAGGGATGATGTAGGTCGCAGCGCCTTCAACGGTTCGAAGTTCATCTATCGCATCGTGTCGGTTGCGACCGGCGCGCGGAGGTACTGATGCTGACGAGTAATCGAATCCGATCGATCATCCTTGGGCTGGGGCTCGCGGCTGCTGGCGCCACCACCCTCGCTGCCGTCGCTACGCAGCGTCCGGCCGCGGGCACGACGCCAGCCGATGAGGGAAAGGCGATTGAAGCGACCAACGGCGTCGTGACGTCGGCGAACGCGCTTGCAAGCGAGGCTGGGGTCGAGATGCTGCGTGGCGGGGGAAATGCGGTGGACGCAGTCGTCGCCGCGGCGTTCGCGATCGGTGTCGTTGAGCCCCAGATGTCTGGACTGGGTGGTGGCGGCGCCGCCATCGTATGGATGAAGCGGGACGGGAATCCGGCGCACCTCGATTTTTACTCTGCGCAACCGGCCGACTCGTGGAAGGGGCACACCGAGCCGGCTCCCACGCCGGGGCAACCATCGGCGCGGCAACCGGGCGATCTCCGAGGCGCGGCCATCCCGGGGGAAGTCCCGGGCCTGCTCGCGCTACATGAGAAGTTTGGATCGCTATCGCGCGACCGGGTGATGGCGCCGGCGATACGCCTCGCGGAGGAAGGATTTCCGATCGGACAAATCCTTGCCGATTTCATTCGCAGCGGCGAAGAAAAAATGAAGCCGTTCCCCAAGGCATACGCCCTGTACTTCCCGCAAGGCAAACAACTGGGTCCGGGTGCGACCCTGCGTAATCCCGAGCTTGCTGAGTCGCTGCGGCGCATCGCGCGTGAAGGACGGCGAGGCTTCGAACAGGGTCCGATTGCGCAGGACTTGATCGAGACACTGAATGCGGGTAAGCATCCGGCTAGGCTGGTCGATCTTGCCGATTACCAGCCACAGTGGAAACGCCCCGTCTGCACGGACTATCGTGGCCGGACGGTACTGTCGGCCGCGCCGTCGGAAGGCGGCCTTCAGGTGCTCCACACGCTCGAGTTGCTCGAGCCGTTCGATTTGAAGTCGCTGGGGCTTCCGACTCGTTCCGCCGCGGCGTTCGACGTGCTGGTGAGTGCGTTGCGGGTCGGCCAAGCAGATGCGCGAGGCAACGCCGACCCGAGGTGGGCTGCAGTTCCTGCCAACGGGATCTCGTCTTCCGCGTTCGCGGGTGAACGCAAGCCGCTTGTGGGCACCGGCGTAGCGGCGAAGGCCTTCACGCCAGGAGACGCGACACTGTTCGACCACGCGGTGCCCCCGGGTGAATGCGCCCGCTATGAGACGTACGGCCCGGCGCTCACGGTCTCGTCGAGCCTCCCGCCTTCGTCGCCTCAAGAGATCGACCTTGTCGACCTCAAGCAAACGGGCGAGACGACACACATTTCGGTCGTCGACAAGGAGGGCAACGCAGTCGCCCTAACGCAAACAATTGGCGGCGTGTGGGGAAGCGGCGGCTTCACACAAGGCTTCTTCCTCAACAGCACCGGGTTCCGCTTCACCGATGACAACATCGATGCCCCGTCGCGCAGTCGGTGGCGCGTCTGGACCTCGACGATCTCGCCGACTATCGTCCTCCAAGGAGGCAACGTGCAGATGGTCATAGGGGCCCCGGGCGGTAACCGCATCCCCACTGAGATCGTGCAGGTGATGGTCTACGCACTGGACTATGGAATGGATCCTTTGAACGCCGTGAAAATGCCGCGCATCTTTCCCTCGCCGGAGGACCCGCGCGTGCAGCTTGAGCACGGATTCGCGCCGCAACTGCTCCGCGAAGTGACGCAAATGGGGTACGAACCAGTGCCGACGGCGCCGGGCTACGCCCGGCTCTACATGATCTTGCGTCGGGGTGATTCCTGGATTGGCGTCGCCGACCCGCGACACGATGGCGAGCCACGCGGGTATTAGCCTGGCACGGCCGACATGGGGTTGGAACGCCCGTAGTACTCTTCAGGTCGCAGGTGCGACCACAATCTCGCTCGCCGACTGTACGTCGAATTGTGAATCCACAGTTCGATAGGAAGGAACTCCCATGACGCGCGTTTTCATCCGTGCGATTCTACTAACCGTGGCAGTTTCGTCCGCGCCAGTGGCGTTCGCTCAAACGGTCGGCGGGACCTCAGGATCGATTACCGGGCGAGTGACCGACGCGAGCGGCGCCATTATGCCAGGCGTGACGGTCACCATCTCCAGCTCCTCTATGCAGGGACTGCGGACGAGCGTGTCCGCGCCGGACGGCACATACCAATTCTTTGCGGTGCCTCCGGGCGATTACCGAGTTAGCTTCGAGTTGGGCGGATTCGACACTTTGGTGCACGAGGGCGTTCGCGTCAGTCTTGGGTTCACTGCCACGATCAATGTGGTCATGAAAGTCGCTAGCGTCCTGGAGACCGTCACCGTCAGCGGCGCGTCGCCGGTCGTCGACGTCACATCGACGACAACGACCATGACCTTCGACTCGGAGCGCCTCGCAGCGCTGCCGAACGCGCGGGACTTCTGGGCGCTCCTGGCCGTGACGCCCAGCATGCAGGTGAATCGTATCGACGTCGGCGGGAGCACGGCGGGTTCCCAGACCGGCTACTCCGCCTACGACACTAAAAGCGACCAGCATCGGCCGCTCGTCGAAGGGCTCGTCATGACGGAAGGCACGAGCGGGGCCGGGATGTTCTACGACTACGGCGCCGTTGACGAGGCCTCAATCGGTACTGCAGGGAATTCTGCCGAGATGCCAACACCCGGCGTCCTCTCTCAGTTTGTCTTCAAATCTGGTGGGAACACGTATCACGGCCGCCTGTATGTTGACAACGAATGGGAAGACCTTCAGTCGCACAACATTCCCAACTCGGCAACTCGGCTGTGTCCCTTGGGCAACGTGCGAGTACGTAGAGCCCGAAGACCTGAACAGAAATCTGGGTCATTACGACCTGAATGCAGACATCGGAGGGTTCATCAAGAGAGACACGCTGTGGTGGTACTCGTCGGGCCGGCTTCAAAAATTCCGGCCGCAGAAGCCGAACCTCGCGATCCCCAACGGTGGAAACACGATGCAAAACCTGATGGGGAAGGTGACCTACGCGGCGAGCCCCAATGACAAGATCACGGGATTTGCCATGGTGAACCACCTCCATGACATCAACCGCCTAGATACGTTCCTGATTGGCGCCGCGGCAGCGCGTCACAGTTCGGGAGAGTCGACTTGGAATAATTTCTGGTGGACTCATCTCTACAAGGTAGGCTGGGAGCAAATCGTCAACGAGCTCACATTCCTGGAGGTGCGCGGAGGTCAATACAAATACGATTTCTTTTGCGACAGTTACAACGTTAATGCGCCAGCGATTCCAGGACATTGGCAACAATCAGGTCAGCGGGGGCAACCGCGATGGCTGGTCCACGGTTCCCGCGCGCAATCAGGTGCTCGCGACGCTCACCCGTACCCAGAACAACTGGCTAGGTAGCCACAACTTCAAATTGGGTGGCGAGTGGCTGCGCGAGACTTACACGTTCTTCCGCGGTCAAAACGGACACGGAGCCCTCCCGGGCGACGTGCTGCACGTCCTCAATAACGAAACCCCCGCCAACGTCTATCTGTTCCAGAGTCCTTCGAAATCTGAGAATGGTCTCTACACGTTTAGTGGATACGCTCAGGATACGTGGCGCATGAACACCCGGCTCACATTGAACGTCGGTGTTCGCGTGGACTATTACCGAGGATTCTTGCCCGAGCAGACGACGCCTCCACAGAGTGGCCCTCAGGCGATTATCGGCGCGGCGGCGCCGCAGATGACTTTCTCAGCGGTTGACAAAGTCTTCTCGTGGACGCTGCCCGCGCCGCGACTTGGACTTATTTATGATATTTCCGGCGACGGGAAGACGGTGTTGAAATTCGACGCTGGCTTGTACTGGTGGAACCCGGGAACCAACATCTCACAGAACGTTAATCGCGAACCCGCCCGACTGGTGGCGCCAGTACTCATGGATCGATGCCAACGGAAATGGCACTTGGGAGTCGGGCGAACAGCGGCAGGTGATAGCCTCGCGAGGCGGCGTGGGTAGCGTGGTCTTCGATCCAAACCTAAAGGATCAGCGCACCGGTGAAGTAGGAGCGTGGCTCGAGCGGGTGCTCCTGCCAAACTTCGGCTTGCGCTTCGGATACGTCTACCGCCGGATCAGCAGTTTTGGCGTTCTCGCTAATGCGAATCGCCCCTTTGACGCTTTTAACGTGCCGGTCAGCGTCCCTGATCCCGGCCCAGACGGCGTCCCAGGTAACTCGGACGACGGTCCGCAAATCCAGGCATTCAACCTCGATCCGGCGCTTTCTCGGGCTGCCGGTTGTCAACCAGCAAACAAACCTGCCTGGGACGGCTGAATTCCACAACCTCGAGATCAGCGCCACGAGGCGCATCCTCGGGGTCGTGGTCGGTCCAAGGCTCCTTCGGTTACCGCTGGAACCGCGATGAGGAGAACGCGTATTTCGGCAACACACTGCGCTCCGCGAAAGTGCCCGTGAATCCGAACGACATGATTAACACGGATGGAGGCAGGTACAACTTCACGTCCTGGTCGTCGAAGCTGAACGGCACGTGGTTAGCGCCGTGGGACGTGCGCGTCTCGCCATCACTTCGACTTCAGTCGGGTCAATCGTTTGGTCGCATCGTAGTCGCCAGACTAAATTATGGCAATCAGCAGATTCTGAGCGAGCCAATTGACTCGCGCCATCAAGACACCGTGAGCCAGTTTGACGTTCGCGCTGAGAAGGTGTTCCGATCAGGTGGGGGGAACACTCTGTCGCCGTTCGTCGATCTCTACAACATCTTCAACACCAATACAGTGGTGAACCTGGCCTGGACGTCTGGCAGTTCTTACTTGCTTCCATCGACCATCGTCTCGCCGCTCATCATGCGCTTGGGACTTAAGTACGAGTGGTGACATTTGGTGTGCCGGCGCTCGGGTCATTGCACCACGGCACCCGCTCGCCAGCACCAGCGCGGAGGGTAGCCACACAGATGCACGTCGACTCTGACCAGCCATTCGACGCTAGCGTTCGCCGGCGGCATGACTCTCTGCACGTCCGATGTGCGTGTGTCCTGTGAACGGCAGGAACAAACGGAGTGTTGACGTCGGCGAGACCAATCACGACACGAGAAAGGTGAATATGCGCATGGTACGGGTCCTGACGTTTTTCTCGCTGTTCCTATTGCACGCGTCGGTCGGTTTTGGCGCCATCAAGGTGATTCGGTTCGGAAAACTGGTCGATGGCTCGGGGCAGGTGTTAACGAATGCCGTTGTCGTGGTGAATGACGATCGCATAACGAGCGTCAGCACGTCCGAAGCATCGATCCCTGCAGGTGCTGAAGTGATCGATCTGTCTCGCCTTACAGGTATTCCGGGACTTATTGACGCACATACACATCTCGCAGGTGGCGCCGGAGCCCCCAGCAACCGGCCGCCGCAACAGCCACAACAGCCACTGCGTTCGCCGGTCATCGGAATGTTCAACGCGCAAGGTGCAGCGCGCAGGATGCTCGAGTCCGGCGTCACGAGTGTCCGGAATCTTGGTGCGCTGCAGTTCGTCGATATCGCAATGCGCGACCTCATCAATTCGGGAGCGATGCTGGGACCACGGATGTTTGTATCCGGTCCCGGCCTGCGGACGAGTTCGGCTTTAGGCACGCGTGTGCCCGAAGCAACGGTCGACGGGCCCACCGAAGTCATGCGTGTCGTCCGTCAGTTGATCGCAGCGGGCGTCGATTACATCAAGATCTTTGGATCCACTGGGAACGGGCTGGAACTCACGGGCTTTCAGACTTTCACCTATGAGGAACTGAAGGCTGCCGCTGACGCGGCACATGCTCTTGGCAAGAAGATCGCGGTCCACTCCTACGGTCCGGCGGGTGCTCGCGATGCTGCCCGCGCCGGAGCCGACACTATCGAACACGCGGTCGACATGGACGATGAAACATTGGCGGAAATGGCCAGGCGAGGAACGTTTTACGTCCCCACGATCGATCATAATCGCTGGTATCACGACAATATCGCGGGGGCAACGCCCGAAGATAAGCAGCGTCTGAACGAGTTTATCGCTCGGAACCTGGAGACTTCGAGACGAGCCGTCAAAGCGCCACGTGAAGTTCGCGATGGGTAGTGACGGAGGAGCAACGGCTTTACTCGGTGAAACAACTGAAGAACTCAGGTGGTTCGTTAAGGCGGGTATGACGCCGGCGCAAGCTCTGGCGACCGCGACGACGAATGGAGCCGCAATGCTCGGAAAGGAAAAGGAACTCGGGACCATTGCCCCCGGCTACTATGCCGACCTCGTAGCGGTGGAAGGGGACCCAACGAAAGACATCAACGTTGTCATTAACAACGTGCAATGGGTGATGAAGGGCGGAACTGTTGTTTACGACAAAACGAAAGCCCATTCGCAGTAACTACTAACCTGTACGTGAATTGAGTTCGGGTTAGAGAGCCGGGGCGCTGCGGAGCCAGCCTGGCCATGCAGGAAAAGCTCAAATTGAGAATAATCACTCTGCTAGTCCTCGTCACGCTCACGTCGCTTGCGCCGCTTGGCGCACAGCACCGATTTGCGAACACCGCAAGGGTCGCTGAAGAAGTGCGGAATGAATTGGGTGCTCCTGGCATGTCGGTGGCGGTAGGGATTGATGACGAATTAGTGTGGTCCTCCGGATTTGGCTTGGCCGACGTCGAAAATAAAGTTCCCGCGAGTGGTAACACCGTTTATCGGATTGCCTCAATTTCTAAGACGTTTGCAGCAACGGCGGTCCTGCTGCTCGTTGACCGCGGGAAGGTCGTGCTTGACGACCCGATCACCAAGTACGTGCCGACCGTCAAGTACCCGGTAACCCTACGTCAGATCATGAACCACACCTCAGGGATTCGGCACTACAGGCCCGGTGAGAATAATTCGACGGTACGGTACACGACCCTAGCCGAAGCAATCACAATATTCAAAGATGACCCGCTCGTGTTTCCGTCAGGCACGAAGACGTTGTACTCGAGTTATGCGTTCAATCTGCTTGCCGGTGTGGTTGAAGTTGCGAGTGGCATGCCGCTCGAGCTATTCCTAAAGGAAAGCCTCTTCAAACCTGCGGGACTGACGGACACGCATCTAGAATACGCGGAACGGATTGTGTTGCACCGCGCTCGAGGATACGAGCGTGGTGATCAGGGACTGCGCAACGCACCGTACGTGGACAACAGCATCAAATGGTTCGGCGGCGGATTGATTTCTTCTGCGGAGGATCTTATCCGTTTCAATATTGCTCTGGGTTCGGGGAAACTTCTCGAGGCTGAGAGCCTTAAACTGATGAACACTCCAGGCGCCTTGAGCGACGGTACGCCAATCGAATATAGCTTGGGTTGGGAGCTGAGCACGGATTCAGAGGGCACTCGTTTTGTCGACAAGTATGGCAGCGGCACAGGCGTTAGCACCTATCTCCTGCGAATTCCGGAGAAGCGCTTCGCCGTCGCTGTCCTGGTCAACATGAGCCGCGGCAACATCAAGGCGTACGCGCGCCGGATTGCGGACGCCGTTACGGCTGAGAGCCGGCGAGAAGGAGTCCACAAGTGACACCAAAAATGTTCGACAGCGCAGACCGGTTTCCGCCAGTTTGACTCGCAACCAGTTGAAGTCGCAGGGCTGAAATGTAAGTACGATGCCCACCCACCGCCCGTCCGCGTACCGAGCAACACGGCTCTAGACTATAAGATTAAGAACAAAAACGGCGACAGGTTGCCTAATTCGGTCTTCGTTCTTAAACGTTAGTTTTTAAACCCGGTCGGATGACGCGGCAACGTCACCCTTGAGCTGCGACAGGTCGGCGTCGGGCTCGCCCGCTGGTAGTGACCAATGGTACTTGACCAGCTGACGATCATCGGTGAGCACTGGCCCACCATCGACGAACTTCAGCAATTCGTCCGGACCTGCCGTGTACCACATGCAAGCGTCGCAAATTCGCGCAGCCCGATCTCGTCGAGCGCCGCGGCTGTCTGAGGATTGGCGCGCTTGGCGGCGACGATCGACGGATCGATCTTCAGAGGCACGACCGACCCGACCATCAAGGTGCCGTCGAGCCACACCGTCGTCTGCGGAAACACCTCGAGAAAGGTCCGCGTCACTTGTATTGGGTGTCTGGCCGGTGGCCGATCCACTGCAACGCGAGCCCGTTCGGTTCGAGGGCGTCGCGGACCAGCGTGAAATACTCCCGCGAATACAAGTTGCCGGCGCCGGCGTCATCAGGCGGAATGCTTCTCCGGCGCCCGATGTGGCGATCACACCGCTGGCAGCGAACGCCAATCCGTGCGATGTCCCATCCATAGCGTCGCGGCACCTTCGACGAGATCGCCGCAAGGACGAGTGCACGCTGGTGCTCGCCAAAGACGAGCGTGCCGCAGTCGCACAGCGACGACACGTCTCGCTCTCGACCCGCGACAAGCGGCGTGAAGTCGGACCACACGTGCTTTCGTCCCTCGGAAGGGCCCGCGATCGAAACCCAACGCGCGACGTCTTGACCGTAGGAAGCAGCAGGCGATCGGCATACCCGCTCGTTGACACAGGAGGTTGTTGAGCTTATGGCCCTGAACAGCTCCTCTGGCGATTCAGCGGCAGCAACCGAGGGTCAGTTTAAACGAGGGGTCCGCGTCCGGACTCGGGCTCGCGATGAGCCGCTGCACCTCGTCGGGCCTGAGCACGACGGGTAAGCGGTGCCGCTCCTGGGAAGACCCAGGGTCCCCTCGTCTGTGCCTTCGTTGCGCGCTTGAACGTCTTGGTCGTCTGTGCGGCGGACGATCAATTCCTTGCCGACGCTCAGGCCGCGAGTCGGACATCTCCAGAAAACTCGCTGGAAACCACAAGAGCGGGCATACGGAAGGCACGCGTTCCCCCTGGGGACGTACGCCCTTGAAGGAAGCAGCGCCCTCGTAGAGCCCTCGCGTTGATGACGGCACGCGGACATCGTGTTGGCGTCGCCGGCGTCTGTCGAGACAGCTTTCGATGGTGGCACGACGCTGCGCTTGGGAGTTCAGCGCGAGACACGTCGAGCGATCGATCTGATCGATGACCGTCATCTTTGTCGTCCTCTGCGACGCTCCCGCAGCGTCTCCACAATGTCTCCACGACGCGGGTAGAATGCCGTCTACACGCGTTGACTCGGGTCGAATAGGGGAGAGTGGCTAACCCGCAAGGGTTCAAGGACTTGAGACCAGAAGTCGTGCGCCATCAGCCAGTTAGCTGACTCCACGAACGAAGGTTCGATTCCTTCCGGGCTCACCATCTTTTCACATCCGCACTCTCGGACGGCGCCAAGTAGTTGAAAAGTGGTGCCGTTACGGCGGTTCGATTGAATCGAATTCCGTCGTACGGGCTCGCGGCGCATCTGTCGCGCGGCGAGCCGGCGCGGCTCGGTATAGACCTCGTCGAAAGCGGCGTTGACCGCGTCCCCGTTGTCCGCCGATGTCCGAGTGGTCATGGCACCTGCTACCTCCCGTTGCGCAAGAGCCACTCGAAACCTATCAACGCCGGTTGATCCCTCCTCCGCAGACACCAGCCGTCATCCGCATGGCGGCGCGATCACTCCAGTGCTGACAGCCGGCGCCGCACCGCCAGCAGGTCGTCTTTGAGAAAGTAGCCGCACGCGCCCGCCTGTCGCGCGGCGGTCCGCCACCGCGCATCGTCGTACTCGGTGACGATGAGGATCCGCGCCTTCGGCCAGGCGGCCCGAATCCGTCGGGTCGCCTCGATGCCGCCCAGCCGTGCCATGTGCACATCCATCAGCGTCCAGTCGGGCTGCTCGACCGCATACGCCGCCACCGCCTGTTCACCGTCGGTGCACACGACAATCGCGTCCGCCAGGTCTGACAGGAGCTGTGTCAACAACCGACACATGTGCGGGTTGTCTTCGACAATCATCAGCTTCATCGGTCACAGTTTCAGGGAGCTGGCATGTGCTGCGGTCTGACCACAGCGGCCAGCGTCAGCGTGGTGCCGGCGACCTTCACGATCGTGACATCCTTCTCCGGCATGTGTGCGAGCGGACCGAAGCTGATGTCGCATGGTCAGATGAGGAACTGCTCCTCCATCCACAGCATCCCCGGGGCGTTCGTCTTGGTGACGATCGGGCCGTCGATGACGATCTGCTTTGGGATCGGGAGGCCGGTCTTCGGCCCTCGCGCAGCGGCGACGCCGGCGACGATGGCGCCGCCGTGGATGCGGCAGGAGGAATTGCGGACCGTGGCGTGCATGCGGCCGTCGACCACCGCCTGGATGGCCTGCGGCATCGCGTCCACGCCGCCAATCAGGATCTCGGTACGCCCGTGCGCTTTCATGACGTTGGCCGCGGCGAGCGCCATGTCGTCGTTGTGGAAGAACGCGGCATCGATCTTCGAGAACGTGTTGAGGTACGTCTCCCAGAGTTGCGCCGCTTGCGCGACGTCCCAATCCGCCGGATCGGTCGCCAGGACCGCGACGCCGGGAAACCTGTCGATGACCGATTGGAATCCGCGCGCACGCCCCTGCGCACCGGTGTGTCCGAGCGCGCCCTGCGTCATGATCATCGTGCCCTCGCCGCCGATCGCGTCCACGAGCGCCTGGGTGACCGCGGCGCCCATGAACTCGTTGTCGGGAGCAAGAAATGTCAAGACGTCGATCTGATCGAGCGGCGCGATCAGCGTGTCCATGTCAATCACGGGGATACCGGCCGCAATCATCCTGACGACGGGCTCGGTGATCGTGTTGATGTCCACCGCCTGGATGGCGACGAAGTCCCACTTTTCAGATGCGATCTCTTCGACCAACGCCAGCTGTTTCGTGGCCGACAGCTCGGGGTCGAACCAGGTGACGTCGACGTTGAACAGCCGGCCCCAGTACTCGGCGGCCTCTTTCCCTTGCGCGCACCAGCTGACCTGCAAGCCGATGTTCGAGAACGCGGCGCGCAGCCGCCTGCGCGAGCGGCTCGCACTGGCGCCCTGCTGCGCGCTGGCGAGGAGGTTGACGCCTCCGAAGGCCGCGATGCCCGTCGCCGCTGCGGCCAGTTGGAATAAATCGCGTCTGCTGGGCTGAAAGCGAGACTCTGGATGCATTGCGTCCTCAATTTCTGACTCCGGACTCCGGGCTCCGGGTCTAGTTTGTGCTCACCCTGTGCAGCACGATCGTGCTCACCGGGCTGCCGTCCGGAAAGGTCGCGGTCTCGATCATCAGGCCGCGCTCGACCAGCTCGAACCTGAGGTGCAACTGGACCGCCGCGCCGTTGTTGAAGCACTGGATGATGAGCGAGTTCGACTGCATCACAGTTCGACTGACGACTGTGCCGTCATCGAAGCTGGCGAAGCCGCGATCCGTGCTGTCGCAGAGATGAAGCAGGGTGTCGCGGGCCGCGAGCGCGTACGTGCCGTCGGTGCGCAGGATGAGACTGCGCCGCGCGTCGCCGCCGTCGGAGGGGTCCACGCCCATCCAATACCCTTGAAAATCGGCGTGGCCCCGGGACTGCGCCGACGCCTGGTCCGACCTGGCCGACATGCCTGCCATGAGAATGACTCCGAGAACACCGGCGGTGACGAGTACGGTACGCATACCTAAGCCTCCTGGGCGACGATGTAACGAGACTCTATCTCTTGGATGACGCGGGTGACGGCGCCCACAGCACCGCGTGCGCCGCGTTCGTCTTCTTGTCGACCGTAAAGCCGGCGAACAACGCGTTCGAGCTCGCCACGTCCACTACCTCGAACGGCCCCAGTGAGGGCATCTCGACCATCCCGACGTCCGCGGTCCAGATGAAGGCGTGCCGCCGGTGTCCCTTGGTGGTGCTCTCGCCGATGATGGCGCCAGTCTCAGTGACGAAATCGCCCCTGCTGTTTATTCCGCCGAGGGTTCCCAGGTCGATCAGGCCACCGTCTTCTGTCCACGCGATCGCGTGCCGGTCGCCGCTCGGGGTCTTGCTGTAGCCGGTGACCAGCCCCGATGAGTTGAGGTGAGAGGCCCAGCTGAAATCGCCTCCAAGAGTGCCGATATCCACGAGCCCGTTTGCCTCTGACCACACGAACCCGTGCGTCTCGCCGCTCGCCGTCGTGGCGAACCCGACGATCGTGCCGGCGTCGTTGATCGCCGTGGGCCGGATCACGTCGCCGCCCAGGGAACCGATGTCCTCGAGCCCATTGGTCTGCGACCAGAAGAAGGTTCCCTGCGTGCCGTCCTCCCGCTGCACGGTGCCCGTCAGCGCGCCCTGCCCGTTCATGTACTCCGGCAGCATGTCGCGACCGAGCGAGCCGATATCGGACAGGCCTGTCGGCTCCGTCCACGCGAAGATGCGCCAGCCGGTTTCAGCAACGATGGATCCGATGATCAGACTGCCGTCCTCGGTCGCGAAGAGTCCGGTGCTGTCGACGAGACCGGTCGGATCGAGATCGACGATGCCGCCGGCCTTGGTCCACATGAACGCGTGTTCAGGTCCGCCAGGGATCCTCGAGAAGCCGACAACCAGACCGCTGCTCGTGACGTCTTGCGGAATGGTGAGGCCGCCGCCGAGATCGCCAATCGTGACGAGGCCTTCCGCAGGAGTCCATATGACGCCAAGCACCTCTCCCCCGGGCGTATCGGCGGCGCCGGTCGCGATGCCGTTCACGCTGACGCCGCTGACAAGGCTCTGGGTGCCCCCGAGCGTGAGCACGACGAAGCCGGTCTGCGCGCTCCAGACAAAGCTGAACTCCGAACCCTCCTGGAGGTTGCCGGCAACGACTCCGTTGTCGCTGATCAATTGCGCGGTGCTGGCGACGTTCGCTCCGGTGTCCAGCTGCGTGATCGTGTAGGTCTGCTTGGCCAGTGGTTTCTGCTCACCCGAGTCACCAGTTGACTGCGGGGACGCGAGCAATCCGATGGCACCCGACAGACACAGCACCGTGACCGTGGCTCCTGGTGATACGAGTTTCATCGACGACCTCCTCTTTCGATCCGGTTACGGCTCAGGAACAACTGCTCGTCACCATCTGCGCGGGGCCGTCCGGCGCCGCCCCACCCGTCGAGGAGACGGGCACCGACACGGTGAAGTCACGGCGGGTCGTGTTGCCGGAGGCATCCGTCACCCGCAGGGTGACGACGTACACGCGGCCGTTCTTCGTTTCGTCACGTTCGGCCCGCACCTGGACCGCCTGGCAGTTCGCCGCGATCGCGACATCGCCCGTGGTGATGCCGTCGGCATCCCCGGCCACGTCGTCGGGTTCGTCGCTGGTGACCTTCTCGATCACGACGTTGCCGAGGGCGAGCGAGGTCTGGCAGGCGTCGCTGACGCTCTGCACCATCTGGCTCGCGG
This sequence comes from uncultured Acidobacteriota bacterium, assembly GCA_963807105.1. Lineage (GTDB taxonomy): Bacteria > Acidobacteriota > Vicinamibacteria > Vicinamibacterales > UBA2999 > DASPWV01. The sequence goes on from CAWEAM010000013.1 coordinate 297,597, forward strand.
TGAGGGTGTAGGTGCGGTGATTGGCCGGGCACAGCCGAATCGCCGGCCGGAGCGTGAGCGTGGGGGCCGCGGTGTCCACGACGGTGACGGTGCGCATGCGCGCGGTGGTGTTGTTCGCGGCGTCGGCGGCCAAATAGGTGATGACGTAACTGCCGGGGACGGCGGGGTCCACGGCGCCCGACGGGGTGACGGCCACCGGGCTGCCGCAGTTGTCGGTCGCCGTCGCGCCCGGATCGACGAACGCGGTACGGCAGGAGAGCGTCAGGGGCTCGGCGCCATGCAGCTGGATCACGGGCGCGTCCAGATCGCGCACCGTCACGATGGCCGAGCAGGAACTGGACCGCCCCCGCGGGTCGGCGGCCGTCAGCGTGACGCTGGTCGCGCCGAGCGCGAACGATCGCTCATCCGGCGCCCAGCCCGTGGCAGCGGTGGCGCCGACTTCCGCAATGATCTGCTGCGCGGAATCAGCGCCCAGGCCGGGTAGCTCGGCGAGCCGCTGCACCGCATCATGATGTTCAGTCAGCAGGTCCGCCATTCGTTGATCGAGTTACGTGAATTGTGAGGTTAGAAACGTTCCGACAGCCAGAGGCGCCTGCCATCGACACTGTCGAACGTGCCCTTGCCGCCCTCGGACCAGTCGCAGCCACGGCCAGGGTGGGGGAGGTCGCTCCAGGGCTCGGGCGCGACCCACCCGTTCGAACGCCACGCGATATCGAACTGGCCGTCGGCGCGAATTCTACCGATGTAGACCGGCTTCCAGGTGTGGTGGTTCCTCTCGTCCACCTTGTACCTGCCGACCGGACTCGGCACCTCGAGGCCCTCCAAAGCCCTCAACACCGCCGCCACGTCAGTGCTCCCGGCCTTCTTCACCGCTTCTGCCCACAGGTGAACGTGGACATAGGCGTGCATCATGGGATCGTTGATGACGGCCTGCTCGTCGGGAATGTCCCGCTTCTTCGCCCACTCCTGGTACGCCTTGACGAACCTGAGATTCTCCGGAGTCTGGAGCGACATGAAGTAGTTCCACGATGCCAGGTGGCCGACGAGCGGCTTGGGGTCGAGTGTCTGCAGCATCACCTCGCCGACGCTGAACGACATCACGGGACAGCGCTCGGCGGTGACGCCCTGGCGGGCGAGCTCTTTGAAGAACGGCACGTTGCTGTCGCCGTTGATCGTGTTGATGACAGCTGCATCACCGCCCGCCGCGAAGCTCCTGATCCTGCCGACGATCGTCTGGTAGTCCTGGTGCTCGAACGGCGTGTACTCCTCGACGATGGCCGACTCCGGCACCTGCTTCATCCTTGTGAGATACATCCGGAGGATCGTGTTGGTCGTGCGGGGGTACACATAGTCGGTGCCGACCAGGTAGAACCTCTTCCGGTTGCCTCCGTCGGTCGTCATCAGGTAGTCGATGCCGGGCGTGGCCTGTTGGTTGATGGTCGCGCCCGAGTAGATGATGTTCCTTGAGCACTCCTCGCCCTGGTACTGCACGGGGTAGAAGAGGAGGCCGTTGTGCTTCTCGAAGACGGGAAGCACCGATTTCCGGCTGACGGAGGTCCAGCACCCGAAGACGGCCGCGACCTTGTCGTGGAGCAGGAGCTTGTTCGACTTCTCGGCATAGAGGTCCCACTTGGACGCCGGGTCCTCCACGATCGGCTCCACTGTTCGGCCCAGGATGCCTCCGGCCGCGTTGATCTCGTCGATCGCCATCAGGATCACTTCTTTGAGTCGCGCCTCGCTGATGGCCATGGTGCCGGTCAGCGAATGCAGGACACCGACCTTGATCAGGCCCTTGTCCTGCGCGGCGCGGATCGTCGAAGACCCGAGCGCGAGCCCCGCGCCCGATCCAAGGGCGAGCCCGGCACCAGCGGCCAGGCTCGATCGAATGAACGCTCTTCTCGAATGCGCAATCATGTCGTCTCCTTTCGTCGTGTCGAGCTTGACGCGGTGACTACGGAACGCAGCCAACCTGGTTGCGAACCGCCGTGATCGCGTCGAACAGTTCGGGCACCGCCGGGCCCTGGACGAAGTCAGGCGGCTGGAAGTGGCCGTCGGTGTGTGCGGCCACGTCGGCGAGCTGACCGCAGGCGGCGGCGACTTTCCCCTGCGCGAGCAAACCGTCGGCGCTGACGAGCATGTCGCGCAACTCCTGCAACCGGCCCTGGGCCGAGTGGCCGGGCCCGACGCCCCCCAGCATGCCGTCAGCAACGCCCCGATCGAACAGCGCGATCACTTTCGCGATTGCGGTGGCAGGGCCGATGAAAGGGCCGAACGATACGGGCTCGCCCTTCACGGAAAGAGTGGCGCTCACGGTATTGGTCGCCGTATCGATGATCGAAACACTCTGGCTTTCGCGGTTCAGCACATAGACGTCCATGCCGTCCGGCGTCACCGCGACGCCACGGGGAACTTCCCCTACCGGCACGGAGGCGATGATGGTGTTAGTCGCGGTATCGATGACCGAAACATTGCCACTCTCGAGGTTCGTCACGTAGACGCGGGTGCCATCAGGCGTTACCGCAATACCCAAGGCTTCCGGCGCCACCGCCACGGTGGCGATCACGGTGTTGTAGGTCACGCTGTTGACAGAGGACAGAGGACCGTAGGCCTCCGTGGCATCGTGGCTCTGGTAATTAGCCGTCTGCAGTCGCAGGGTGGCGGACAGAATGGTGTCTGTAATGCCCGCCAGGTTGAAGACGAACCAATTGCGAATCTCGTCCGAGAGGAACTGCCCTGCGGCGTAATTCGTGTTGCTCGGATCGTGAAAGCCGGTCGCATCGTACCAGCCACTATCAGTGAAGTTGATCGTGATGATCGCCGCATCGGCCTGCGGTGACCACGCGAGAACGAGCGCGAGCGCGATGAGAATGGCACCGGACGTGTTCTTCATCAAAAACTCCACGTCGTAAACACGCTCGCGCATACCATCACTGCCAGTTGGATGCGTCGCCTCATCGTAGACGTCCGTTTGGTTCAGCGCCGCGAGCGATCCCGTGCGGCCAGCCAGCAGTGTGGGCGAGGCGCCTGACGGCGCCAATGGAGGGGTCTGCCGTTTTTCGCTGAGCAGGTCTGCGAATTCCGCCTAGGTAGGTCTACGGATCCGCGGCGGACGCGAGTCACTTTTCATCGGCTGCTTGCTGCCGGGGTACCGCTGCCATCCGTACACCTACCCATCACAATTCGCAGACCTACGGATGCAAATACGGCAGACCCTTCGATTGGCGCGGCCCCGTCAATCGCCGACACTGCGAGCGCGAGGCGCGAAAGAAGTCGCGCAGTACACAGAGGGAGCACGTATGAAGCACAGAGTAATCGGACCACTTGTCATGGCGGTCCTCTTGGCGGTGGGTCTCCTCTCGGCGGCGGCGCCACCGGGGCAGGGAGCGCGCCACAAGGACTGCTCGCTGCAAACGCCGAACGGCACCTATCTGTTCGCGTACAGCGGCTTTCAGATGGTGGACGGCCAGCAAGTGCCGTTCGTCTTCTCGGGCCTAGAGCGTTACGACGGAAACGGCGCGATGACCGGCGTCAATACATTCAGCATCAACGGCGCCATCTCGCAGAACGTGACGTACACCGGCACCTACACCGTCAATCCGGACTGTACCGGCCGCGACATCTTGGTGGATGACGAGACGGGCGTGACCCAGCACTTCGACGTGTTCATCCAGCGAGATGGTGACGCGATCAGCTTCGTTCAGACCGATCCCGGCGTCGTGGCCGCAGGCATCGAGCGGCGCGTGGACAAGTAAGACTCGTGGCGCGACCGTCCGCGACGAACGGACGCGTTCGCGGTGGTCCTGCTGACCCAGCGGATTCCTTGATGAAGCTGATGATCGTCGAAGACAACCCTCAGATGTGCCACGACGATCGGCACTGGCGGGCGGCCGCCTGCGACGCGGGCGCGTGTGGCGATGTGCTCGAGGACGACCTGCTGGAGGTGCGTCGGCGGCTCCAGTGCCAGGCCTGACACATACTCATCAACTGGGTGAAATGGGTCGTCCTGCTCGTGCAGGCGGCCCTTACCCTCCTCGCCGTCGCGCTGATCCACAGCGACAATCGCACGACCAATCGCATCATCCTGACCATCTTCGCGACCGGCGTCGGCGGGGCCATCGTGCTAATCGCGTCGCACAGGCGGCCGTTTTCCGGGCAACTCGCTGTGAGCCCGGCAGTGCTCATGCAAGTCATGCCGGAGACCGACGGCCGCGCCGCCGATGATCCGGGCGAAAGATACTGAGGCTGCGCCACAACGCACGAAGCGCCGCAGCGGAAAGGCAGGGCCAGGGGTCACTCTACTTCGACATCGACAACGATCCGGTCTCGTTCGACACGCGCGTGTCGCTCTTCGACGCTGCCGGGACGCTTATCGCCTTCGGCGACGACTCGCTTCCGGAAGATGTGGGGAGCGCGATTTCGCTCGACGCCTTTCTTGGGGTGCTTACGCTCCCGGTGGCAGGCACGTATTACTTGGCTTCGACATCGATTTTTTTAGTTTCTCCGCGAACGCGGGCAACGCCTACTTCTTCTCGCGGTGCCGAAGGTGGCCATCCCCACCACGATCAATTTGTCAGACGGCGGGTCTTACAGCGATTTTGCGATCACAACGCGGTTAACGGCAGCCAACGTCAACGTCGTGCCAGTGACCTTGACGACCGTTCACCTCTTTGTTGACGCCGGTGCTCGTGGATATCTTGACGCGTTCGAGCCGGTTCGTCGAAATCGTCAAGGGTGGTTGAGGGGTCTGCGGATCCGCACGGTCACGGTCGTGCCACGGCCCGGCGAGGAGTCAATCGTGTGCGTCCCGCCCAGCATGTCCACGCGCTCGGCGATGCCCTTCAGGCCAAAGCCGCCGGGACGGCTCGCCTCGTCTCCAGGCGCCGAGGGCGCGAATCCTTGGCCGTTGTCTCGAATCGCGATCTCAATCTCGTGCGCGCGGCAGCGCACGCGGACCTCGGCCTGGTCCGCGTGCGAATGCTTCAACACGTTGTTGAGGCTCTCCTGGATGACGCGGTAGACGGTGATGTCGCGGCCGGCCTCGAAGACGCCGTCGATGTCATCGACGTCGCTGCGGATCGAGACCGGGGCGATCTCGGCCATCCGCTCGATCATCGCCCGGATCGCCGTCGTCAGCCCGAGCTCGTCGAGGTGGTGCGGCCGCAGGTTGTAGGAGATGGTGCGGACCTCGTCGAGCGTCTGCGCCACGGCCGCGCCAATCTCGTGGAACTGGGTGAGCGCCTGTTCGTTCGGCTGCGACAGCGCTCCGAGCAGCGCACGATTCTTGACGACGAGCAGGTTCTGGCCGAGGCTGTCGTGCAGCTCCGCCGCGATCCGCTGCCGTTCATGCTCCTGCGATTCGATGAGTGCGCGCGAGAACGCCTGCTGGGCCGCCCCGGCGCGCTCAATCTGCGCGATGCGAGACCGCCAGAACAGCCAGAGCATGGCCAGCACGATGGCCGCGGCGGCGGAACGGAACCACCACGTCTGGTAGAAGGGCGGCAGGACCGTGACGGCGAGCGACTGCCCGATCTCGTTCCACACGCCCTCGCCGTTGTCAGCGGTGACGGTGAAGGTGTAGGAGCCTGGCGGGAGGTATGAATAGTACGCCGTTCGCCGCGCCCCGGCGTCCACCCACTGACGATCGATGCCGCTCATCCGGTACCTGAATCTGATCGCCTGGGGACGGCTCCAGCTGAGGCCCGTATATTGAATTTCGAGGTTCTGCTGGCCGGGAGTCAGTCGAATCGGACCGCCGGGCTCGACCGGCTCCCGCTCGATCGCCGCGCCTTCGATCAGGACGCGCGGCGGCTCGGTGTCAAGTCGTCGTGGATCGACGACGACTACGCCTTTCGTGGTAGGAAACCAGAGGGAGCCGTCGTGCATCTTCCAGCCGGCGATGGCGGCCCCCACCCCCTCGCTGCTCAGCATGCCGTCTGCCGTGGAGTATCCGAACGACTCCACGGTCGTGCGTCGGCCGTCGGCCACCTCGTTCAGTTGTGTCAGGCTGGTCCGCCAGATACCAGAGTTGCAATTCATCCACAGGTTCGCTTCGTCATCTTCCAGAACCTGGAAGATGTCGTCCTTGTAGAGCCCCTGGCGCGTCGACACGTTCGCGAACTTCCCGTCCTTGAAACGGCTCAGGCCGCCGCCATGTGTGCCGATCCACAACGCCCCGGCGGCGTCCTGGTAGAAACTCTTGACATGATTCGCCGCGAGGCCATCGTCGGTGGACCACGACGTCATCTGCCCGCCGGAGATTCGCGTGATGCCGTATCTGAGCGTTCCGACCCAGATGTTGCCGGAGCGATCCTCGAACAGCGCCAGCACGGTGTCGTCTGCCAGTCCGTCCTTCCTGGTCAGATGGGTCCGATGGCCGTTGCGCACACGGATCAACCCGCCGTCTTCGCGGATGCTCACCCACAGCGTGCCGTCGCGAGCCCGAAGCAGCGCGTGCACCCGGTCCCATGGGAGCCCGGCGCCCTCCGCAACCTCGACGAAGCGATCGCGGTGCCAACGCGCGAGGGTGGATCCTGAGAACGCCCATGCCACGCCGTCGACGCTGCGGGCAAGGTCGCGAATGCGATGGCCCGGCCCCCCATCGCCGGTCGTGACCACCTTGAACGCACCGTGCGCGAAGCGGCTCAATCCCCCGCTCGAAATGACCCAGATGCTGCCCGCCGCATCCTGGAAAATACTGCCGATGCGGTCGCTGGGCAGTCCATCGCGCCCGGTGTAGACCGTAACGCGCGGCTGCCGCAATCGAACCAGACCCTGGTCGGTCCCAATCCAGAGTCCTTTGTCGGCGTCCGGGGCGATGGCGGCCACCCGTGCGCCCGGCAGGCCGTCGGCTGGTGCGTAGCGTTCGAATCGGTTGGCAGCGTAGCGAAAGAGACCGCCGGTTGAGGTCCCGACCCAGATCGCACCCTCGCCGTCCTCGTACAACGACTCCACGGTGTCGGTCGTGAGCCCGTGGGCGGGACCGAACCGTGTCACCCCGTGCGAGTCCAGGCGATACAAGCCGCCGCGGACGAGCGCCACCCACAGCGACCCATCCGTGAACCGCTTCAACGTTTTGATGTTCGCGTGCGCGAGTTCGGCGGGGCCGGCATATGGACTCACGCGGCCGTCAGTAATCCTCGCGATGCCGCGGCTCGTGCCGACCAGCACCGATCCCGGACCGTCGTCTGCGAACGCGTGGACGCCATCGGCGACCGTGTACGCGGAGAAGCGGCCGTCGCGCCAAGCGGTTGCGCCGCCGTCAGTGCCGATCCAGAGCGTGCCGGCGCGGTCTTCGAACAGGCTGAGCGCGAAGTCGCCCGAGAGGCCATCCCTGCTCGTGTATCGCGTGAACCGGCCGCCCGCGAGCCGCGATAGGCCGCCACCGAACGTCCCCAGCCAGAGTTCCCCATCACGGCTTTCGAGCAGCGCGGTCACGTACGAATTGCCCAGGCCCGCGGTGTTGCTCGCGTTGAAGAGGGTGAAGCGAACGCCATCGAAGCGGGCCGCGCCCTCGTAGGTCGCCAGCCACAGATAGCCGTCACGTGTCTTGGTGACCGCGAGCACCGTGTTCTGCGGCAGCCCTTCCCGTTCCTGCCAGAGCGCCTGTTGATAACGCCCGAACACGCGGTTCACGCTCACCGACTGGGCGTTGGCGCCCGCAGTCCAGAACGCGCTCGCGAGGAGGATGAGGACGAGCGCTGGCACGAGGCTCCTAGACGTCTTGAAGGCCCAGAATCCTTGTTTTCGAGTCACCTTTTTTCACAGCCCTTCAAGACGTTTCGCCACGCCGGAGGCGCGGCAAAACCAACACTGCCCTAGCGAGGCGGAGCCGCTCCGCGCTTGCTCGCAGTGTCCGGAGCGGAGCCTCGCTAGGTTTCATGCCAGTTCCGACTGATGCTGCACCGCGAACTTGAGCAGCGCGTGGCTGCCGCGCAGTCCCAGCTTGAGGGCGATGTTGTTGCGGTGATGCTCGACCGTGCGGACGCCAATGCGCAGCAGCGCCGCGATCTCGCGGCTGGTCTGGCCTTCGGCAATCAGCTTCAGGATGCGGCGTTCGGTGGGCGTGAGCCCGGTCAGTGCGGGCTGCTGCTCGGCCAGCGCGGCCGCGCGACGGCTTCGCCTGATGAGGAGCGAAGAGAGCGTGGGGCTGACGTATTCCTGCCCTGACACCACGGCCCGGATGCACTGGACGATCTCCGTGGTGGCGCTGTCCTTCACGACATATCCCCGAACCCCGAGGTCGATCGCGGCATTCAGGTAATGTTCGTCCTTGTGCATCGTCAGCAGGACCAGCGGCACCGGCAGGCGCAGTTCGCGGACGGCACGCGCCACGGCAAAACCGTCCTTGAGCGGCATCGTCAAGTCGAGCACGGCGACATCGGCGCCCGGGCCTTGCAGCCATTCGAGGGCTTGTTCACCGTCGGCGGCTTCGCAGACGACCTCGAGCTGCGGCGCGGTGTCGATGATCTGCCGCAGTCCCTGCCGGAAGATGGGGTGATCGTCGGCAATCAGGACACGCACCTTGCGATTCATAGCGGTATCGAACGGCGGTGTAGGAACGGTCAACAGCTCATCTGGAGCATCCGCGCTGTCGAGTGGTTCGAAAGATACTCGACTTTCATGACGTCGACGCATCAGTGGCGGTGCCCACGCTCCTGTCGAAGCGCGACGCACTCGGCGGAAATCACCCGCTTGACACCGCGCGTTGCTGAGGGTGTCCCAGCCCTTCGCTTGCGCCGTGTGAACCGTGTGCCTCAACGCGCGGGCCAGCCCTTTCGGTGTGCCGTGGTCAAAGAGGATGCCCACGAAGTCGAGTACGGCGCCGCCCGAGCAGCGCCACCGTCACCTGCTCGCGTGTCACGTCGAACTGCTCGATGACCTCGTCAACACTCAGATCGCAAACAGGAATCGAATCGCCGCTGCGCGCGGAAGGTCGAGTCAACAGCCGTTACAGCAACCTGCCGCGCTCAAATCCGCCGCGGTTTCGGCTCGAACGGAATTTCGATCTCGGGGCACGTTCGAGTTGATCAGTCGCCGGTTCGATGGCGCGGCGGGGAACGGCGGGAGCGGCGCGAGCGGATTTGCGATCAGCGACGACGGCCGTTTCGTGGTTTTCGAATCGGCCGCGTCCGATCTCGTCGCCGATGACACCAATGGTGTCCCCGACGTCTTCCTGCTTCTCCGGCGCCGATGTGGCGATCGCACCGCTGGCAGCGAATACCAATCCATGCCGTATCCCATCGATAACCTCGTGGCGCCTTTGACGAGATCGCCGCAAGGGCAAGCGCACGCTGGTGCTCACCAAAAACGACCGTACCGCAGTCGCATAGTGACAAGATGTCTGGCTCTCGACCAGCGACAAGCGGCGTGAACGTCGGACCACACGTGCAGGTCATCAGCTCGCCCTCCGAGTGATTTCCGAGGGTTTTTCCGCGGACTCGAGTTACAAGTCGTACAGCCATACCGAGTGACGCACGACCGGGCGACCGGTGTCACCACGCGCGTGAGTCTCACGGCGGCTGGCGGACAGCGTAGCCCAGGCGCCGCCCCGTGGAAAGCCGTCTCGTTGCAAGCACGAACGCTACTCAAAGAGCCCATGGATCTGCGCGTGACCTCATGAGGTCGCCCTACCCCATGAGCGGTTAGCGACTTCGGGACCTTATCGAGGACCCGAGTGCGCCCAGCGGGAGCAGGACGTTGATGCTCGCTCATCGGTGCGCGTCGACCACCTCCCTTCGTGAGTCAATCCCGTGGGCGGAGCTCATCGACGGCGCGGCGCACGGGCAGATCCGAGGGCGGGTCCTCGCCCGTGATCGGCTTCGCGCACTCAGCGCAGTACTTTAGGCTCGCCGTCGTCATCAGCCGGAATGCGAGGAACGCTTCGACTCAAGGAGTCGTGCTGCGCTTGGCGGCGACGGTGAGCGATGACGCGGCACGACGAGCAGCAGTGCCGTTGATTCCTGCGCCGTAACCTGAACGCGCGGCCACAGGCGTCACACCTGCGCGAATTAACGCCCTGTAACGGATTGGAGCCGCGATCGTGCGCAGACCGGACCGAACGGTCGTCTGAGGTTATCGAGTCGTCCTGGGGCAACCAGGAGGCAAAACGCGGAGCAGGCATTCGCGGGTCCGTGGGCTCACGCCGCGGTCAGCACTCGGTGAACGACAAACACGTCCCCCGACCGGTCGAATCCCGCTGGGGACGTATCCCCTTGAGGGAAGCAAACTCCCTCCAAATCCACGCATCGACAACGGCACGCGGACGTCATAGACGGCGCATCCTCTGCCCGCCGACGTTGTGCTCGTGGCCGAGGACGAGGGGATCATCCATCCCATCTCCGCGGAATTCTTCGATGAGTTCCTGACGCGCGCTGATACATCCGCCGCGCGGCTAGCCGTCTTGATTCTGCGCACGCCCGGCGGCCTGCTCGACACGACGCGCACGATGGTGTCACGCATGATTGCGGCATGCACGCCCGTCGTGGCATTCGTCGCGCCCTCAGGTGCGCGTGCGACTTACGCGGGCTCTCATCACGCTCGCCGCTGATGTGGCAGCGATAGCGCCCGGGGACGCACAGCGGCGCCGCCGATCGGGTGAGTGCGAGCGGTCAGGACAGCGGTTCCCGGCTTGACCGACTGGAGAACGTCATGAAGATACCCGCACTCATAGCCACCGCGTGCGTGCTTGCGCCATCGAGGCTAACAGAGTGTCAGACAGTACCCATCGCGGTGCACAGTACGCAGGTACCGCGGGTGGTGGGGGTCGGGCTCGATCTTGCGCCGCAGACGAGCGACGCAGATGTCGACCGTTCTCGTCAACCTAAACTCCCGGAGTCCCCAAACGAGCCTAAGCAGTTCGTCGCGGCTTACGGTCTTGCCTTCTTGCTCGGCCAGGTGCCGCAGCAGCTCGACCTCGCGGTGCTGAATATTCATCTCCTCGCCATTCTTGAAAGCACGAAACGTGCGGAAGTCGATCACGATATCGCCCAGGGTGATGCTCTGAGGTGACGTACTGCTACGCCGGAGCACCGCATGCACCCTGGCCAGCAGCTCGTTAAGGTCGAAGGGCTTCGTGACGTAGTCGTCGGCGCCGAGCTCGAGGCCGCGCACGGTGTCACCGGTGCTGCTGCGCGACGTGATGATGATGATGGCCGGCCGCTTGGGGTCGGTGCTCAGAGTCCGGCACACCTCCCAGCCGTCCATTCCTGGCAATCCGAGATCGAGCAGCACGAGATCCGGGAGAAACTGTGCGGCGGTTTTTAGCGCCTCGTCTCCATCTTGCGCGCACTCGACCACAAGCCCATCGAACACGAGGTTGTCGTGAAGCATCCGTCCAATAGCGGCATCGTCCTCTACGATCAGCACGCGTTTCGTCATGGTGCCGTCCTCAGCGTATCCGAGGCAGGCTGATTTCGACGATCGTCCCCTGGCCTTCAACACTGCGCAGGCGTATCTCGCCACCGTGATCATGTACGGTCCGTCGCGCGATCGCGAGTCCGAGCCCACTCCCGCCGCCCGCAGCTCCCCGGCCCCGGTAGAACTTCTGAAAGACATGCTCCAGCTCTTCAGCGGCTATCCCCGGTCCCTGATCGCCTACGGCCACGGTCACCATATCTTCGTCAACTGAACCGCTGATGGCGAGGGCTGTGGCGGGCCGAGCATATTTGATGGCGTTGTCGATGACGATATCGAAGACCTGAACCAGCGTATTGCGATCTCCACGAACTCTTGGAAGGGTGTCGGGAAGGGCGACATCGACATCCATCCCCGCCGCCACGAGCCGGGCATCGAAGCGCGCCAGCGCCTGCTCGACGACGCTGGCGGCGCACAGCGGTTCGAATCGATAGAGTTGCTTGACGTCTGTCACTGAGGCGTAGGACAGCAGATTGTCGATGAGGCGCCGCAAGCGATCCGATTCCGAGGCCAAAAGACGCGCGTAGTCGCGCACTGCTTCAGCGGATGTGTAACGATCCGCGGCCAAGGTGTCGCCCACCAACTGAATCAGCGCCAGCGGCGTCTTGAGCTCGTGGGTGACACTCGACACGAACTCGGCCTTCGCCGCCGCAAGGTTGATCCGCGCCTTCACCGCCTTCAACGAGAGCACGAGGCTGGCGAGCGCGCCGACGGCGGTGAGCGATACGAGCCACATCGCCTGCGTCGCGCCGCTGCCAGCGGCGGCGAGAGATCGACCACCGGCTGCACTCACTTGCGCCGTCCACTCGAGAACATGATCCGTGTCCGACGAGCGCCGGACCAGCAACGCAGGATCGGCGAAGGCAAAAGGAAACGTGCGCGTAAGAGCCGGGCTGCTGTTGGACGTTGTGCTGCCAGTCGCGGTGACGAGCTGCCGTTGGTCGTCGACAATGGCCAACAACAACTCGCGGTCGGTGCCCCCGATGCGCGCCACCTGGTTGACCAGCTCGGGAAAGTAATTCCTCCGCACCCACTCAAGGTCGACGGTGAAGCCGACTATCCCCAGCAGGTCTCGCTCGTGCGTGGTCTGAAACAGGCGGTGCGCAATCACTTGATAGCGGCGGCCAGCAATGATCGTGTCGAACATCACGAAGCGGTCAGCTGCGCTGATGTGCTGTGCCGTGTCGATCGCGGCGCTCAGTGCATGGGGATTCGGGACGACCGATACCGGGTAGGCCTCCTGCAGCTGCGGTTGAGACTGCCACGGCGGCGGTCTGTCACTGCGAGTGAAGGCGTAGCTGAGAGAGGGGCCGTTGGATTGCTGGCGCCAGACGAAGAACGACTCGGGATACGGGAAACGAGCAAATGCCCGAGCGAAAGTGTCGGCAAGATTGTAGAGTTCGTCCAGGTCGAGGGACCGGTCGTCCATTGGTGCGAGGACCGAGCTCTGAGCGCCCTTCATGTCTCGATTGAGCGCTACCGCCAGCAGGGCGAGCACCTCCTCAGACCGATGTTGCACCAGCAGGGCGGTACTGCGACGCCACTCCCATGTCGCACGGTACGCCAGACCCACTAGGAAAGCGATCGCGGCGACGAGCACTCCTGTGAGCAGGATGCCAAGAGTACGTCTGGTCATCTGAATCACCGATGAGCATGAACGCGCAGCGAGAAGCGCTCGAACTCCGCCATGCGACTGCTGAGGCGAATCGCGTGGCCTCGGTAGACGAGTGTGATGTTCGCCTGCGTCGAGTTCATCATGTCGATGTTCCTGAATCTCGACTGTCCTGTCATGGCATACCCAAGATCGGTTCGGCTGAGACGGTGTCGGGCTGTTTCGAGGGGGAGTCCCGCTCCGAAGCACGGGTAGTTCGATGATGTCTGCTCGATGAACCAATTGGCTGTCACGGCGTAGCGCTGGGTCCAGAGGCAATGCTCTTGAGAGTGGACAAAGGTGATATCGAAGCGCTCGCCCGTGAAAATCGTTCCAGACCAGATGGTCCGCCCTGAGGCCGACACGACCGACAAGGCGGTCGGGGCCGTCGTCAGGCAGCTGCACTGCAAGAAGATAAGACTGCCGAGCAGTGTTCTGGCGCTTTTCACTGGATGAGTTCCCGCTCCCGGTAGTACCTGGCAGCGCCTACATGTAACGGGATGGGGGGCGCCGGAGCCTCGGCCGCGTGAATCATCCGTGCGGCAGCATGGTGTGCGGCAAGGTTGGGGAGGGCCTGGAAGAACGTTCGTGTCATGACATAGACCAACTCCTCTGGCAGCGAGTCGCGGCACACTAGGAGGTTATCGACCCCGATCGTGTGCACGTCGCCCTGTTGCCCACGATACGTGTCACGGGGGATGACGACAGGCTTAAAGAAAGGAAATCGGGATCGAATGCGATGGATTGCGTCCGCGTCGACAGGAATCAGCCGCAGTTCTGCGGCGTCGTTGATCTCGGTCAGCGCCGAAATCGGAAAGCTCGCGACGATAATGCCCGCGTCCAATGCCCCTCTCTCGAAGCGAGTGGCCAGATCGGCAAAGGGCAGAAACTCAGGCTTCAGATCCTCGTAGCCCAGGCCATAGCTCTCCAGGACCGTGCGAGCGGCGGTTTCCGTGCCGCTGCCAGGCTCGCCACCGACTCCGACTCGTTGGCCCCGCAGATCGCCTACTGTCCGAATGTTGCTCCCGTGCCTGGCAAAAATCTGAACGGTATTCACGTACAGAACCGCCATGCTGCGGAGGCGGGAATACGGCGCATCCGGTGGATTCAGGCCGCGCCGATAGGCGCGATACGCCACGTCGGCCTGGGCGAACGCGAGATCCCCGCGCTCGGCCTGAATGGCTTGAACATTGAACACCGATGCCACCGTTGCGACAGCGGTTGCGCTCACGCCTTCCAGCCGTTCGGAATAGAGCGCGGCGAGATCGGAGCCGAGCGGAAAGAACGCTCCGCCGGTTCCCCCGGTCAAAATCGTGACTGTTGTTGCGGCCGGCGCATCACGGAGGCATCCAGATTGAAACTGGAGAATGGCGCCCGCTACACAGGCCAGCAGAAGTCGATGACGAAGCATCGCGGCTGTCCTCGGAGGAGGCGACGTGTTCAGCCCGATCGCCGTCCTTCCCTCGCCGGCCACGACCCAGATCGCCGTCTGCCGCTCGTGCCCGTGCTCACCCATCGCCATGCGCGACAGTGTAGGACGCCGGATCGGCGGTGTCGATCCTTTCGTCCGCCGTCCTCCGGCACGAAACCGTCGCATCGAAGATCCCCGCCCGCCCGAAGGGGGACTCACCCCGCGCAAAGCGGCGCGCGAGCGTCCGGGCGTCACGCGGCGCTACCAGAGTTTGAGGAGCTTCCACCACGCGAACCCGATGACAATCCAGACTGCGATGTTCACCAGCGAGACGATGAATCCCGCTTTCCACCAGCTCTTCACATCGAGATAGTTCTCGGCGAAGACAATCGGCGCCGTGGTTGTGCCGTAGTGTGTGAGCCCGGCAGTCAGGTTGGCGAAACAGGCGAGGCTGAACGCTGCGAGCAGGGGAGGGGTATCAAGTGCGATCAGCATGACGAGAAATGGCGGCAGCATGGCGAGGACGTGGGTGCTGATGCTGGCAAACGCGTAGTGCGCGTAAAAGTAGATGAGAAGGGTGACAAGCAGCGCCGCAAACCACGGCACGCCGGCAAACCATCCACCAATCCAGGTGGCAAGTGCTGTCGTCGAGCCCGTCGCGTTCAGCGCCTCCCCCAAGGTCATCAGCCCGCCGTACCAGACGAACACGTCCCACGCAGCGCGTTCGTTCAATGCGCTCTCCCAAGTGAGGATGTTGCTCAAGAGCAGGACGCTCAGGCCACCGAGCGCCACCAGCGCGACGTCGATGTGATGCCAACCGGACGTGAGCCACAGTAGACAGATGCCGGCGAACACCGTTGCCACCAGCGCTTCGGCGCCGCGCAGAGAGCCCATCGCAGACAACTCCCGCCGGGCGTAGTCCGCCGCCGCGGGCGTGTGCGTCACCGTCGGCGGGAGTACCGATAGACCACAAGAGGCACGAGCAGACATGAGACGAGTCCAGGAACGAGACCGGCGGCGAACCAGGTCCCCCAGGTGATGGTGGTCCCGGTGATCTTTGCCATCAGGTCCGCCGCCAGGACGTTGCTGGCCTGGCCGGTCATGAACATCGCGCAGGCAATGGTGCTGCCCTGATATACCGCGGCCATCAGGAACGTTCCCAGACGGGAGGCCGTCGGACCTGGCCGAGACTCGTACAGTTCTGCGATGCTGCGCGCGACCGGGAGAATGATCCCACCCGACCGTGCCGTGATCGAGGGAATGCCAGCGGCGAGCGTGACGTCGCTCAGGAGGAGCGAGTAGGAGACGCCAAGCGAGCTACCACCGAAGCTCCGCACGAACAGCAACGCGATCCGCCGCGAGAGCCCAGGTACTCTTCAGTGCCTTTGACACCAGCATAGCGGCGAGAACCAACCACACCGACGGGGACGCGAAGCCGGCCAATGACCGATTCATCGGCAGGCCGCCAACGATGATGCTCAACGTCAAGCCGATCACCACGAGCGATGCGCCTGGCAGCGGCTGCAGCATGAGGCCTGCCACCGTTGTAAAGAACACGGCCGTCAGGCGCCATCCCTCGGGCGTGACCGTCTGCGGGCGAGGCAGGAGATGCGCGAATGCCACGTAGAGCGCAAGGAGCCCCAGCAGCTTCAGGGTCCTCGCGTCGGGGCGCCGCTTGAACCGCCGACTCCAGCCTAGCGGAGGCGCGCTCTCCGGTGCCGGGATCGGCGGCGCCAGCACCGTGTTGCGCGTGATCACTCCAGTTGACTCATGTGCGACGTCCACGTCTGCTCCGTTGTCTCAATCTCACGGGATCCTCACCTCGGCCTCTCTGGAGTGAACTTTGCCTCTCGCCAAGGCAGCAAGCCTTGCCCGTTATACGCGGCGTCAGCACAGGCTAGCGAGCGTCCTCTTGTAACAAGTTGTTTCACGGGCCGCTCAAACACGTCGATCTGGGCGTGTCCGCTCGACGAAACTGTCACAAGCGAAAGCGATACTTCACATCGACGAATTAGAGCGACCCGGGCGCTGTGTCGGTGCAGCGCGGCTTGCAGCCAGACGCCTTGACGGCTCGTCTGTCGATCTGTAGAGTGAGCGGCCGAGTGAATCTGGACGATGCAGCGGCGAGACACGACCGATCGAGGCAAGGCATCTGTTCGCCGATACGAGTCTGCTCGCCACCGGCGTGTGAGGTCTAACCCGCACCTCCGTTCTCCACGCCATGATAGCCAGGCGGTGGCAAAGGCGACAGACGTTGCAGGGACAAAGGAACGACGATCTGTGGGCCGGAGACCAAACCTGTTGCGCCCCAGCCCTCTCCTGCAGTGTGAACGGCCTGCCGCAACCGAGGCGAGACGGGGACCGCAGGGCGCGTTGGAGCTGAAGCCGTGTAGCGAGTAAAAATGAAGATGTCGGTCTTCACGCCCACGAGCACTGCCGAATCGGATGGCTTGTCGTCGGCACTCAATCCACAGTCGATTGCCATCATCGGCGCGTCGGACGATCCCAACAAGATTGGGGGACGTCCTTTGCTGTACCTTTCCAAGTTCGGCTACCAGGGTCGGGTTTATGCCGTGAATCCAAACCGACGGGTGGCCCAGGGGCACGAAACCTACCCTGATGTGGCATCGCTTCCCGAGCCTCCTGATCTGGCGGTCATCGCGACACCCGGCGCGCAGGCCATTCAAGCCGTTGATGCCTGTGCCACGCGCGGTGTTCGCACGGCGATTGTGATGGCCTCGGGGTTCGGCGAGACCTCGAATGCCGCTGCCATCGCAGCCCAGGACGCGATGGTGGCGCGGGCCCGCCTGGCGGGCATGCGGATCGTCGGCCCCAATTCTCAGGGGCTGGCCAACTTCGGATCTGGCGCAGTGGCCAGTTTCTCGACGATGTTCCTCGACTTCAGCCCGGCCGACGGACCGGTTGGCATCATCAGCCAAAGCGGCATGATGAGCGTGGTCCCGTTTGGCCAATTGCGGCGACGAGGGATCGGCGTACGGCACGCGCACGCGACTGGCAACGACGCGGACGTCAGCCTCGCCGAGCTTGCCCTGGCCGTCGTACGGGACCCGACCGTACGTCTCCTGTTGCTCTATATCGAAAGCATCAGCGACGCCTCGATGTTGGCTGAAGCCGCCTCGCTCGCGCGACAGCGCGACGTGCCGATCGTCGCGTTGAAGACGGGCCGGACGGCGCGCGGCCAGGCGGCCGCTCGATCGCATACCGGAGCGCTCGTCAACGAAGACCGGCTCGTGGATGCGTTCTTCCGCGATCACGGCATCTGGAGGGCGAGCGACCTTGACGGGCTCGTGCGTACCGCCGAACTGTACTTGAAGGACTGGCGACCGAAGGGACGCCGGATGGCGGTGGTCAGCAACTCCGGAGCAAGTTGCGTAATGGCAGCGGACGACGCCCCGGAGTTGCAGCTGGAGTTGGCCGCGCTGGACGATGCCACCGTGCAGTCTCTCGACGCGCATCTGCCGTCGTTTGCCACCACTACCAATCCAGTCGACATTACCGCGGCGCTACTTACGGATAGCAGCCTGTTTGGCACCATCCTGGAGGTGCTCGCGCGCGACTCAGGCATCGATGTCCTGCTTGTCGTCCTGCCGGTGGTGGGTAAGGGCTACGACGTGCCGGCATTTGCCGGCGCGGCGGCCCGATTCGTCGCCGATACCGGCAAACCGCTCGTGGTCTGCGCTACGCAGCCCCGGGTTGCCGAGGAGTTCCGAGGCGTCTTCCTGCCTACCTTCGAGAGCCAGACCGATGCCACCGCCGCGTTGGCCCAGCTGGCAAACCACGTTGCACTGATGCGGCGGGAGCCCAAGATGCCGGGGAGAGTCACACGACCGGCTGCGACATCGACAGAGATGCTGGACGAAGCGGCAAGCCTCGCGATCGTCAGCTCCGCAGGACTCCCCACGGTCCAGTACCGCGTGTGTTCGTCGCTTGCCGAAGCACAGGCAGCCTACGCGGATTGTGGCCCCACGGTCGTCATGAAGGCCTGCGCTGCCGGCATTCCGCACAAGTCTGATCACAAACTCGTCATCCTGCCGATTGAGAATGAGATTGGCGTCAAGACGGCCTTCTTGACGTTGCAGGAGCGGCTTGGGAGCCTCGGCGTCAGCGGTGGTGCAGTCACTGTCGCGACGATGGCGACCGGACAGCGTGAGTTCATGCTCGGCGCCAGGGTCGATCCGGTGTTCGGGCCCGTGCTGGTGGTCGGCGACGGCGGCAAGTACGTCGAGGTGTTCAAGGACACCGCCGTGCTGCTTGCGCCGGTAACCGCCGGCGAGGTGCATAACGCCTTGCACACACTCCGAGCGGCGCCACTACTGTCCGGGGTCCGCGGCGCTCCGCCCCTTGACATCGAGTGTCTGTGCGCGGTCGCAGTGCAGTTGGGCGATCTGATTGCCGCGCGGGATTCCCCGATCGCCTCGATCGATCTGAACCCGGTGATAGTTCGAGAGCGCGGTCAGGGCGTCATCATCGTCGATGCCCTCGTAGAGACGAGCGTCGCCATGCGGCTCGATACCGCTTCTCAGCGAGCGCGATGATGACTTCGTGCGGCCGATCGCGCTATCTCGGTGAGCCCACCGTATAGCGGGACTGGCCCTCGCTCGTAATTCGGGCACGGCCGCACCTGGTGGCGCTGGGGCAACCGTGAGGCCGTGGATGTCGAATTCAGGATTCGCTCCCCCACGGCCGCGCTACCGGAGCGCCTGGGCTAGCGCTAGCAGAGGCCTTCCGAAAAGAAGGGGTGAGATGTGATCGTGATGGAAATCCGGGAGCCTGGTGCTCCCGACGTTCTCGTGGTTGGCGAGCGACCACGTCCGGTTCCGGGTGATGGAGACCTACTCATCAAAGTCGTCGCTGCGGGAGTGAACCGCCCGGACGTGATGCAGCGACAAGGGCGGTATCCGCCGCCGCCAGGCGCGTCGGATATCCCAGGGCTCGAAGTGGCCGGCATCGTCGAGGACGTAGGAGCGTCGGTGCAGCAGTTTCGACCGGGAGATCGCGTGTGCGCGCTGCTGTCGGGCGGTGGATACGCTGAGTACCTGCATTGCCCCCGCGGAGCAGTGCTTGCCCGTCCCTGCTGGCATCGACTTGCAACAGGCCGCAGCGATTCCGGAAACTGCGTTCACGGTCTGGATCAACGTGTTCGACAGAGGCCATCTGCGTCCGGGCGAGACGCTCCTGGTCCACGGCGGTTCGAGCGGCATCGGAACAACCGCGATTCAGGTTGCACGTGCACTCGGGAGTCGTGTGTTCGCCACGGCCGGATCGGCGGCCAAATGTGCCGCCTGCGAGGCGCTCGGTGCCGAACGGGCGTTCAACTACCGTGAAGTGGATTTTGTTGCCGCCTTGCGAGAGGCGACGTCGGGACGCGGTGCCGACGTCGTCGTGGACATCGTCGGGGGGGATTACTTCCAAAGGAATCTCGACGCGCTGGCGCTCGACGGACGCCTGGTCCTCGTGGGACAGCTTGGCGGAACTCGGTCGCAGATCACGACCACCCCGATATTCTTGAAGCGGCTGACGATAACCGGCTCCGTGCTGCGTTCACGCTCGGTCGCCGAAAAGGGCGCGATCGCGAAGGCCGTGCATCAGCACGTATGGCCGCTGTTTGAATCCGGGGCGGTGAAGGTTCCCATTCACGCAGTATTTCCGCTTCAGTCCGCGGCCGATGCGCACCGGCTCATGGAAGAGAGCAGTCACATCGGCAAGCTGGTGCTGACTCCCTGAAGGTGGCATAGGTGCCCGGGGGAGCGTTTCTGCCGATCCAGCCCAACCGCGCCCTTCTGCACCACGAAATCTTCGCGAAGAAGACTAATCGGGGAAGCCGCCGTCCGTGTCCAGCCTAGACCGCGCCGCTGGACCGCCATCCGAGGTGGCGGATCGCCTCTACGAAATGGGTTGGCATGGCCAGAAGACGGGTGTGGGCTGGTATCGCTACGAACCTAGCAGCCGGACGCGGTCCCCGATCCAGAAGCGGAACCCATCGCCGAGCGTGAGACCGCCAGCAGCGGCGGTAGAGTAGATCGCCACTCGCCGCGATCTCGCTGGCGGTTCGCGTGCCAGTTCCTCGACTGCCCACCAGCGAACCATCCTCAGACGCCCCCAAACACCGAACAGACGTTCCGCGATCGGGTGGAGACAGGTGCAATCAGTCTAGTGCTGCGAGTCGACACCGCGCGCTACACGCTCGAGTCGTGATCCGCGAGATTGCCGCCGCGGATGTCGCATCCGTGTGAGCGCGCGACGAATCGCAACGCTGATGGCAGGCCCGCTCTGTTGGCGCGCGATTTCGGTAACGCGCCGGCGCGAAACAACTTGAAACAACTTTGCGCTTGTGAGATCCGACAACCGCGCACTATAAGGACACGCTATCCGCGGCGCGCAGGTCTTACGTGCAACGGATTCTTGGTTGCGAAGATGACTCGCGATTCGCGATCAAAGGTGCCGGCGAACTGAATACCCATCTGCAACATCGGCGTGCAACGCATCGGAGCGTTAGGAGGCGGAACAATGGCTAAGTACTGGACACGCTCGAGAGCGGTCGTCGTCGGGAGCGTGATTGGGATCGTCTTCGTTCTTTTTGGCACGAGATACCTGACTCGCGATCTCTCGTCATCCGTAGCCGCATCCGCGCCGACGGCGCGCGCAGAGCAGAGCGCACCGAAAAATCTCCGGTGGCCCCTCCCGCCGCAGGAGCAGGCATACAAGTCGATCGATGGCGACCGTCTGATGACTCATGTGGAGGACATCGTCGCGTTGACCCGTCAGAACCGCGAACCGGGAAGTCAGCAGTGGGGGCGCCTGACTGGAAGCCCCACCGATACGAAGATGCGCCAGTGGGTCATGGCACGGTTCAAGGACATCGGAGTGGCGAACGTTTCGGAGGACCCATTCGATCTCGTCGAGGCTCAGTACTTTCCGAGATCGTGGGAGATCGTAGCGGGCACCGGGTCCACTCGCGTCACGCTTACGTCGGCGTACCCGTTCCGCGGGTCGATCAGCACTCCCAAGGACGGACTCGAACTCGAGCCCGTCTGGCTCGGTCTCGGCACGCCCGCCGATTTCGCCGGGCGCAGCGTCCGCGGGAAGGTGGCCATCGTCTATAGCCAACCTCTCCAGAGCGCACATGACCACTCGGCGCTCGAGTTCGGCGCGCTCGATCGAGCGAGAGACGCCGGGGCGGCAGCCATCGTGATGGTCCTCGGCATCCCAGGCAATTTCCAGCACGTCCGGTACTTGCGCTCGCCGGAGAAGATTCCGTACTTCATGGTCGGCATGAAGGACGGAATGGCGCTTCGCGAACTGATAGAGCAGGACCAGGCTGCAAAGGTTCGCATCAGTCTCACAGCAGATATGGTGCCCGGCCTTAAGAGCGGTACCGTGTGGGGGGTTCTGCCGGGGACGACGGACGAAGAGATTCTAATCACCGCTCATCGTGACGGCTTCTTCGAAGCGGCTGGCGATAACGCGTCTGGCGTTGCCGTCATGCTCGGCCTGGCGGAGTACTTCGCGAAGGTCCCTCAAGCCGAGCGACGGCGGGGCCTTCGGTTCATGGCATCGGTCGGTCACCATCACATCGGACCCAATGATGTCGCCAAGCTGAATGAGAACGCCCAGATCAAGTCGAAGCTGGTGTTGGCGCTGAACCCGGAACACACGGGCTGGACGGAAACCTACACCTACGGTTTAGACAATCGCAAGGCAACCGGGGTGACGCCGCTTCGGTGGTATCTCCGCGGCAGCGACAGGCTGCGAGCGATTATGTTCGACGCCTACAACACTTTTGGCGTCAAGACGCTGCAAGAGCCAGGGCCCGGCGGCGCAGGGGACACGGGGCGCCTATCCGGCATCGCCCTTGTCAGCCTCATCCAGTCGCCGATCTTCTTTCACAGCAACTACGACACGCCTGACGTCGTCTCGGCGGGCAACATGGAGGCTGTCCGCGCGCATTCGCCAAGATCATCAACGAAGTGAACAAACTCGACAAGAAGGATCTCGTCGGCAATCAGCAGACCACCGTGGAATGAGATGCTGGCGCCGGTTCAACACGGGTCGCCTCTGCCAGTCGCGATGAACGTCTCTCACATGTGGGGAGGAGAAGTATGAGCGGACATGGACGCCAGACCAATTCGCGACTTGTCACATCGTGTGTGGCTGTCCTCCTCGCGACACTTGTCGCGAGTGCCCCGAGCAGCGGGCAATCGACCACGACCTCCGGCCTGGATGGCCGAATCGTCGATTCGTCCGGCGCCGCAATGCCTGGCGTGACGGTAACGGTTTCGAGCCCCGCACTCCAGATGCCTCAACGAGTGACCATTTCCGATGAGCATGGCCGCTACCGCTTTAGCCAGCTGCCGGCCGGTGTCTACGACGTGATGTATGAATTGCCGGGGTTCAGCACGATCCAGCGGACGGCAGTTCAGATCGGTGTCGGAGCCGTTGCCACCCTGGACATTCAGATGGCAGTGGGCTCCCTCGAAGAGTCGATCACCGTCACGGGCAACAGCCCCGTCGTAGACATTCGAACCGCGACGGTTGCCACAAACGTCACCACGCAGATGCTGGAGACGCTGCCGACGTCGCGAAGCATACCCGAGGCGATCAAGTTGACGCCCGGGATCACGATCACCGGCGTGCCGGACGTCGGCGGCAGCCGGACCGGCGATCATGAGAACTACCGAAACTACGGCTCTGGAAATAGCGGCAACTGGATGACGATCGACGGTGTGATGACCCTGGGTGCCTTCAATTACTACGACATGGGCTCGCTGGCCGAGGCGCGCATACGCGCCGTCGGCAACGACGCCGAGATCCCGACATCAGGGGTGAACTTCTCCGCCATCGTCAAGTCTGGCGGAAACCAGTTTCATGGCTCTGCCATGGGGCAGTGGCAAGGAGAAGCGCTGCAGAGTGAGAACATCGACGACGCCCTGAAGGCGCAGGGCGTGACTCGCGGCAACTCGATCGAACGCTACTACGATTCGAACGTCGATTTGGGTGGGAAGTTGATCCACGACCGGTTGTGGTTCTACGGAGGCGGACACTGGCAGGGCCGCCGCAACCATCTGATCGGCTACTCGGCCGCTCCTGGGCCGGACGGCCGATTCTTCACGGCCGACGACGACTCAGCGCTGGAGCGTCTCACGATTAGCAACTACATCATCAAGCTGAGCGGTCAACTCTCGTCACGGCAGCGGTTAGAGGGATTCTACGACTATAACAACAAGGACACGCCGGACAATGGCGCGTCTGCGTTCAGGCCTCGGCCGTCGACGACGCATTACACGCTGCCCGCCCATACCGGCAAGGTCGAGTGGACGTTCACGCCGACGAACCGGTCGATCCTGAACGCGCTCGTGGCAAAAACTGGATGGTTGGTGGGCTACACGCCTTACACCGACGCTCCGTCGGAATACGACTATGTCACCCAGCGCTACTCGGGCGTGTACCAGTCGGGTCCAACTCTTGGTGACAACGCGGCGCCGTCGACAGCACCGTCCGACAATACACAGGTGCGGATCGGCTACAGCTACCACAAGCCCGACTTCTTTGGCGACCACGACATTCGCATCGGCTTTGACGCCGAGAGCACGTACTACAACAAAGCGTCGTTCCTACGTGACGCGGGCACGGGTGGGCTGGGGAACGACTACGCCCTGTATTACAACAATGGCATTCCGTTGGAGGTGCGCCTGTACAACACGCCGGTCGACACTCAGAACTCGATGGATAACCAGAGCCTGTTCATCAAGGACACCCTGCGCCTCGGCGATCGGTTGACGCTGAACCTAGGTGTGCGCCTCGAACACGTCCATGCGTACTATCCTCCACAAAGCAAGCCGGCCGGCACGTTCAGCGCGGCTGCGGAGTATCCGAAGATCGACGTGTACGACTGGTGGGCCGTGGCGCCGCGTGCCGGCGTGTCTGTACGCGCTTACAGAAGACAACAAGACGGTTCTCAAGTCGACATTCGGGCGCTTCAACTTCTATAGGAACGCCAAGAGCAACCAGGGATCGAACCCGAACGCGTTTTCAGCGGTCGTCTACCGCTGGAACGACCCGAATGGCAACAGGGCCTACGATGCCGGCGAACTCGGTGCCTACGTGGACACTCTGGGTGGCGCCAGCCAGACAATTAACCGCGATTTGGAGCAGCCGAGAGAGTAACGAAGCCACGGTCCATGTTGAACGTGAGTTGTTTGACAGCTTTCTGGCTCGCGCCGGGTATATCTACAAGCGAGAAGTCGACATGTTCCAGAACCTGAACATTCGGCGCCCGTACAGTGCCTACTCAATTCCGTTCGCGACCATCGATCCTGGGCCGGATGGACGTGTCGGAACGGGTGACGAAGGCGGCCCGCTTACTGTACTACGACTACAGCACGTCTTACGCAGGTCCGGGTTTCGTCGAGATGCAGAACGTGAACACGTCTGATTATCGCAACAGCTATCACAACGTGGAGCTTGTCGGTGAGAAGCGGTTTTCGCGAGGGTGGCAGTTGCTGGGGGCTTTCCTGGCGACCAAGAGGGACGTCTGGATTGCCGGTATTCCGGACACTCCGAACGTCCTCTTTCCGAAAGACCAGACGTGGACACGACAGTTAACGCTGTCGGGCAGCTACGAGGCCCCGTTCGGCATTCAATTGTCGAGCGTGTTCGAACACAGGCAAGGTGACGCATACGCCCGCACCGTACGGTTCACGTCAGGCCTGACTCAGCTGACATCTGTGACGCTGCGTGCCGAGCCAGTTGGTTCACAGCGTCTCCCGACGGCGAATCTGTGGAGCATTCGGGTGGCCAAGTATTTAGAGGTGCGCGGAGGCCGATTCGGACTCCAGGTCGATCTCTACAACGCCTTGAATGTCAACCCGGCGACGGCAATCGTCGCGCAGTCCGGATCGACCTATGGCAAGATCACCGGGATTGTTCCTCCGAGGATTGCAAGACTCGGCCTGAACTACAGGTTCTGATACAAGGATCGAGCAGGGGCATCCGGTTCCTGCAAAAGGGTGAAGGAACCGGATCGTCCTTGCGCTTTTCGAGAGCTCATTGATCATCGGAGGTCCGATTCGGACGGCCCGACACGGAGAAGGCGGTTCGACTGCTCGACGAGCGTTACGAAAATGTGGCGATCGTGAGTGGCGCTCCTGGCACGACGGCAAGCTGCTTCGGACGTGCTGTCAGTGACCCGGTTCGGGCTGCTAAACATCCCATGGGGTCACCACCCCCCATGGGGTCGCTGACTCCGATTAGGCGGGCACGGCCAGAACACGACACCGGCATCGCGTACTCGTCAGGCGGCGCGACGCGTCTCCCCGGCGAGCGCCAGATGCCAGTACGTTTCGGCGAATCCCGCTGGGACGGCAAATTACGTACGACCGCGCCGAGCAGCGGCTGCACGGTCCCAATTCCCTCGAACGAGTAAGTAGCCCGCTGATTGTGGAGTGAACGTCAGGCGTCCGACGATCAATCGTCTGAGTATCTGCTGTCCCTGCGGGACATGTCCACGCAGCAAGCCACTCCAATCCGTCAAATAGCCTTCAAGCTTCCGTCGAACAGCCGCGCGGTTGACGGAAGGTCGCGGCTCTTGTGCCGCTGCCAGTCGCGTCTTAACCTCAGTGAGCCGCCGCTCGTACCAACGCAACGGCCTCTACGAGTGACAACAGTTCGCCGCCATTCGCGATCGCAGCCGCAAGCCGCCGGATCGCGGCTTCCAGTTCGCGTCTCTCATCGGCAAGTCGGTGAACCGACTCCACTTCGCGTCCGCGCAGCAGAGCAGCTTCAGCGTGTTCGAGTGCGCGGTCGAGGATTTCGGGATGCAGCAACGTCGCCTCGACCGCTGCCAGAACCGCAACGTCAGTCTCCCGCATGGGTGCTGCTAACTTGTTCGGGCAGCATGCGCCTCGGGTCCCCCGCGGCCGGGCTCGCACGTACTGAACGACGTGCTGGCCGCTCGGGTGGCTGCAGATGCGCGCCGGCGTAGCGGCTGAGAAACCCCGCAGCGCAGAGCGTCTGCCGAAGCACCGACCGCGGGAGGCTGCGTCAGAACCGGCGCAGAACTATACTCACGTCGAGCCTCGGAGGCGCTTATGACGTGGATCACGACCGTCCCGTTCAGTGACGACAACGAAGCTCTGCAACGCGCCCGCGCGATGCAGCAGGGCCTGTACCCGATCGAGTATGCGACGCCCGTTCACTCGACCGAACCGGGCCAGGCGGCTCCCATCGTCGCGTCGCACAGCCTTATTCCTGACGCGCTCTACCACGCGTTCGCGACGTTCGGCGTGCTCATGTCTTCCGATCTCCCCTTGAGCCGCCGCCAACACGAGATGATCACCACCGTCGTCTCGGCGACGAACCGGTGCAGCTATTGAATCGAGTCGCACGCAGAGTTTCTGCGTCGAGTAACCTTGGACGATGCGCTGGTCGAGGCCTTGCGGCGCGACTACCGCACGGCACCGGTCGATGATGCCGATCACGTGATGCTCGAGTACGTCGTGCAAGTCACCATCGACGCGACGCGTATCTCGCCGAACCACCATCGCCGCTTGCGCGCCGCCGGCTTCGACGATCGTGCGATTCTCCAAATCACGTTGATTGCATCGTGGTTCAACTACATCAACCGGGTCGCCGACGCGCTGGGTGTCGGCCGTGAACCGCCCGATTGACACCCATCCGCCGCGCGCACGCGTGCCTGCAGCGACAACGATGAGAACCGGACGCGATTACCTGAGTGGACTCCGCGACGGACGCGTGGTGTTCGTCGGCGGCTCGCGGCTGACCGACATCACGTCGCATCCGGGATTTCGCCGCGCCGCCGAAACCGTGGCGGCGATTTTCGATCTGAAGCTCGACGCTGCATCGGGTGCGGATCTTGTGGTCGACGACTGCGGCAATGGTCCGGTACAGCGCGTACTACCTTCTCCCGCGCACTCAGCAGGATCTTGAACGTCGGCGCCGCTGCCACGAACGGATCGCGGCATTTACCTGCGGTCTGTTCGGGCGCTCACCTGACCACGTCGCGAGCCTCATCACGGGACTCGCGATGCGGCCCGAAGCCATCGTGCCGGCCACAGGTCGCGATGGCTCGGCGCATCTGCTGGACTACCACCACGATGTGCGGCGCCGTGATGCCTACCTCGCGTATGCCGTCCTCCCCGGTCGGCCCGGTCGCGTCACCGACGGCGCCGCCGATTCGGGCCGCCTGCGCATCGTTCAGGAAAACGATGCGGGCGTCGTGTTGCGCGGTGTGAAAGCGCTCGCGACGGCGGCCGTGCTCGCTGATGAAGTGTGGATTGGCAATCTGCAGCCGATGGTGGGAAAGGCCGACGCCGAAGCGGTCACATGCGTCGTGCCATGCGCCGCACTGAAGACGATCGCTTCCACCTCATCACCCAGCACTCCACCGCTACACTTCGATACGCGCGGCAATACTTCGCGACGACTCGCACTGATGCATTGGTCGTCATCTCGATCAGACTGAACGCGGGTCGCAGCCCGGAAAAGAAGCGTGCGTTCTTTGCTCGCGCCGTCGCCTTGCTGGAGGACAATCTCCAGTTGCGGAAGGAAGATGTGTTCCTCGGCCTGGTGGCGTCAAGCGGCGCGACGCGTCTCCCCGGCGAGCGCCAGATGCCAATACGTTTCGTCGAATCCCGCTGGGGACGCCAGATAAGTTCCACCGAGGATCACGCCCTCCAGCAGGCACCCGATCGCGGCTTCACCATCAAATCGATACACCGATCCGTCAGGCGTGAGCTTGAGCGGTCCCGTGAGCGTGCGGCTACGCGGACCGCGACGACTTGTCCGGCATCGCCCGGTGCAGCGGGGCATCCGGCGGCATGACCAGCGGTCCGCACCGCTGGCAGGAGTAGTAGTTCGTCTCTCCCTCGGTGTGCTCATGTATCACGCGAGCGCCGCAGTATGGGCAATTGAGGCGAAGGAGCGGAGCGGGCATCCTGAATGATCGAAGAAGGCGCGCGGGCTTGCCAAGTCGGGGACTTCCCGATCGTGTCGGGAGTTGCCACTCGGCAATTCGCCTCGCGGGCACAATGGTGAGCGCTCAATGCTCGTCAGTTCATCTGGGACCTCAGCGATGTTCAAACTTAACCACTACATTGACTCATGAGTAAACCTCGTTCAGCCGAGAAATGGTCGCGGCGTACTCGCCGTAGAGGGCTTATCCGTCAAGGACCGCTGGGGACAAGTGAAGCCGCATCCGCTGGCGAGTGTGGCGGGTGATGCGCACGCCGGCTGGCTGAGCGCGCTCCGGGCGCTCAACCTGTCGATTGGCGAGCCGCCGAAGCCGAGACGTCCAGCGGGGCGATCGTGAGCCGGGCGCTGCGCTATCCGCGGGGCACTTACGCGACGTGGGCGGGCTTGCCGCTCTGCCAAAAAATGAGTTTCAGTTTTGGCTGGTCTCCGCGCGCGCCGCGGCCTCGCGACGGCATGCCCAACTTCGAGACGATGCTGCGCGCGTGGCGCGCCGTGCGGCACGAACACCCGCCTGACGCGCCGGCCGTGCAGCCGACGGCATTCGCCGTGCAGTTGGACGCCCGCCTGCGGCGCGCGAGGGCTGCGGACGTGGAACGCTGTGGCGCTGAACTGCGGCGCGCGAAGTATGAGCCGTAGCGCGCGTCAACCTGGGTTCGACGTCACCCCTCGTGAGACCCACGAGTCGCTGCTCGTGGAGATCCGCGACGAGTTGCGCCTCATTCGCCGAGCCGTGGAGCGTCTAACGGGAAGGCAGGTGGTGGCGCTAACATGCAGCGCACAAAGGAGGCCACCACCATGTTCCATGTGCGCACGGGGTTTATCGTTCTCGTCGTCGGCTCCTTTTGGTCCGTCCCGGCAACGGCCCAGCCGCTCGGCACATTCCGTTGGCAGCTGTTGCCGTATTGCAATGTGTTGGCGCTCAACATCGCCCAGCAAGGCGGCGTCTACACGCTCGACGGCACGGACGATCGTTGTGGAGCAGCGCAAACCGCGAGCGCGCGCGGCATGGCCTTTCTCAACCCGAACGGCACGATCGGGTTCGGCGTGACGATGGTGCAGCCCGGCGGCGTGCCGGTGCATCTGGAAGCCGCCATCAGCCTGCCGACACTCAATGGCACGTGGCGCGACAGCTCCGGGGCGTCGGGCACCTTCGTGTTGACACCAGGCGCCGGCAGTGGCGGGCCTCAGCGCCAAGTGACCGCGAGCGGCGTGCCGCCAGCCTCCATCACGTCGATCCAATTAGCCAGCGGCGCTGTCGGAGCGGGCGCTCTCGCTGCCAACGCTGTGGCGAGCGGGCACGTCTTGGACGGGAGTATCACAACGGCGGATCTTCTTGACGAGCCGCGAGCGGCATCTGATGCGGACTCCGATTTGGTTACGTTGAGCAACAACGACCCCGTGACGATCCGCGAGGTGACTCTTGTGGCGCCCGCTGCTGGTCGAGTCATCGCGAGCGCCAGCGGGTTTATCAGAATGCTTGACAACATGACGATCGATAACGCGCGTTGCGCAATTACGACTGGCACGGGCCTGGCGATCCCGTTTAGTGCGGCCGCTATCGAAAGGGCCGCAGCCGATTATTACTATTTGCCTTTTGGTGGCACGCGCGCCTTCAATCTGCCCATCAGCGCCACAATCACGGTTCGGTTGATTTGTTTGGGCTCAGGGGCGGTAATCGGAGACGCCTCACTCACCGCGATTTTCGTTGCGGGATCGTGATCGCGATTCTTCGAGCGCAAGACGTGCCGCCTGGAAAGAGACGAGTGGTTGAAGCGACATGACAGACGCTGCATACCTGGAACTATTGGCAGGGTTCGAGGCCGCGATCGATGCGGCCTCCTAGGCGATCAAAACGGCGACAGCGCTCGCCGAGGCGAATCAGCGCGGCGAGCGACTCTCAGAATCAGAGCATCAGCAGATGCTCGGGCGCCTGATGCGGCGTGAGACGGAGATCGAGATCCTGCGCCAGAACGTTGCGCGGTTCAAAAGCTCGTTCAGGGCGCATTGAAAAAAGACACAAAGAGGAACTAGGCCGCAATGCCGCGAAAACCCCTGTTGCAACCTATCGCGGCTCCCCCAGGGACGCCAGAAGTTGTGTAAGCGTCCGATCTCCGGAATCGCGGCGCTCATCATGCGACCGAGTGCGATCGGCACGCGCATTTCGTAGCCTCCTGATGCAACCGGTCGAAAACTGATTCTGTCGCCCGCCAGAACGAGATTCAGAAGCGCGCTCCAGTCATCCAGCGCAGCCCTGAGCTGCTTCCTGGCGGCGATGCGATCGAAGCGATGAGACGCGCTGGAGGGTTTCCCGGTCACGGAATCAGCACGTGCCGCGTGATGTGCCCATTGCTTTCCCAATACGTTCTTCGACTAGCCAGAAACGGATCGTCCGGAGGTGGCTGCATGTTGCCGTCCACGTCGAATGCCCGTGACGTGACGCGGTGCTCGCCGGACGGGGGCGTTCCCCAATCGAACGTCCAGAACCGCCAGGCATAGCCGCGCGACCGCTGCCTGCCCGGCGGACGGCCCAACAGATCCGCTGCGATCCAGGGACCGTCGTCGATTCTTATATCCACGTATGCAATCGGAGCGCCCCAGGCGGCCCCAATAACCGTATAGCGGCTTCCCAGACGAATGACCTTGGCGGGCGCCGACTTGAGGCGGTCGAGGCCCACGTTAGCGAACGTCCAGACCACCTGCCCGTCACGCTGCTCTTCTCGGATGCTGACGTAATCTCGCGCCATGAAGCGACCCGCGAAGCGACGGTCCACGACTTCGATACGGGTCAGCCACTTCACGTTGGCGACGCCATACCACCCGGGTGCGATTAGGCGCAGAGGGAAGCCGTTTGCCGGTGGCAATGGCTCTCCGTTCATCTCGTAACAGAGCAGATTGTCGGGGTTGAGGGCATCGGCCAGCGACATGCTGCGGGCGAACTGTTCTGTGATCGTCAAGTCGAGTCCGCCTTCCGCATCGGGCGTGACCGCTCCTGTGACCCCACCGCTGAGGATCCCTGGGTTGTCGCGGATGGTCACTGTACCGCGGTCAGCACCCCAGAAGATGACTTCGGTGGCTTCGTCGAGCACGCGGGCCTCTTGAAGGATGCGCGAGAGCCGCGCACCACCCCAGCGGGCTGTGCCAATACCGCCGATGAAGAAATCAAAGGCCGTATTGCCCGAACATTCAAGCGTGAAGTCCACTTCATGACGGGGCTCGGCTTTGAGGTCGGCAAGCGTGAGTGATTGGGGACGAGCAACGAGTCCCTGGATAGCGACGCGCCAGGTTGCGTCATCGAGGCCGCTTGGTTCGCCGTAGTGGTTAACGAAGAAAAAGTCATTCGCGGGTGTCAGATAGGAATCGACGGCCTCCCACTCGAGCAGGTTGCCGACGCCACCGGGGATCGGATTGGGTGCCGGCTGATCGAGCCACGGAATCACCTCGCCGCGCTTGCGCGGGAACGACGAAACAGCCTGGTCATCGACCGAGGCGATCGCGTCATCCCGAGCAGATTGACCGGCAGACGCGCTGTGCGGGGCCGTGACCCGCAGCACTGAAAGTCCAGCGAGGGCTGCGCCTCCACTTTTCAATACGGCGCGCCGCGAAACCTGGTGATGTGTCATGAGTGCCCCCTTTTTGAAGCGTGATCGTTTCCTTCGAGACCTCCTCCCCTTATGCGGGCACATCTTACACTTCGGACAGTTGGACTTCACCGAATTTCGGCGTCATTCGCCTCCTTGTGAAGTAGGGCAGAAGACTCGCTGCAATTCGTGCGGCACCAGGTCACGGGTGGCGCCGGGTACTGGCGTGGCTTGAGAGCGGCAGTACGAATCGAAACGAACAGGCGCGCAAGCGCTCGTTGAAGGCGCTGCTCAAGGCGTAAAGACTGTCGAAAACCGACACCGCGCTATCTAGCGCAGCAGGTAGTGCTTACCCATGCCCCGGACGAACGCCCAGTAGAACCCCCTAAATCCACGAGTGCTCCTCCGTTCGACCGTCTGTTTGATGACATGAAAGACGACCGCGTAGAGCTTGCCTTGATTAAGCGGTACTATTGCTCCGCAACGGCGCTGTTTCTTAGGGTTGTCGACGCCTACCGATACAAGGCGACAAGAAGGAGGGACCCTATGAAAAACTCTTCGTCGGGCTCGGGATTGTGCTCGCGGTGGCGTGTCTCTCCAGCAGGGCAGCGGCGCAGCCGTCGTTCGCGGGCACGTGGAAGCTCAATCTCGCCAAGAGCCAGCTGACCGGACAGACGCTCTCGATCGACAAAGCAGCTTCAGGATTGCTGCACTTCGACTCTCAGGGATTTGCCTACGACCCCGACTTGAGCGGAAAGGAGTTCCCGACGCCTGACGGAGGCACGACCTCCTGGCGCGAAGTGAACCCAACAACGTGGGAAGCGACGATCAAGATGAACCAAAAAGTGATCGCGAGTTACCGGCTGCCCGTGAAGGGGGATTCGTTGACGGCGAACATGAAGGCAACGAAACCGGATGGCGGCGCGGTGGAGCAGACGTCCATGTGGAGCCGCGTCTCGGGCGGCCCCGGCCTCCTCAGCAGGTGGAAATCCACCGACGTGAAAGGCGCGCCGACGACGATGGAGATCGCGCTCGAGAGCACCAACGGCATCACGCTGACGTATCCGGAATTTCAGATCGCGTGCAAGGGGAGCTTCGATGGC
Source organism: uncultured Acidobacteriota bacterium (assembly GCA_963807105.1). Taxonomy (GTDB): domain Bacteria; phylum Acidobacteriota; class Vicinamibacteria; order Vicinamibacterales; family UBA2999; genus DASPWV01. The sequence goes on from CAWEAM010000013.1 coordinate 330,762, forward strand.
AAGGACTATCCTGTGACCGGAGCCGGTGCCAATCTCAAGCAAACCATCGCATTCGAGAAGAGCGGATCGAACGCGATCAAGATGACGACCAAGCTGAATGGCAAGCCGTTCTTTATCGAGGTCCTGACGCTCTCGCCCGACGGCAAGACGCTCACCGACGAGGGGAATGCCGTGGCGGTGAAGGAGCCGATGAGAGCCGTCTACGAGCCGCAATAAAAATTCGCGCTCGGTCGCACCCATGCACATCGATCGCCGGACATTCATCGCTGCCAACCTCGCGTTCGCCGCCAGGATCGTCGCGGCTGCGGATCGGCTGGTGGCGCTCTCGGAGTGGATGCGCGCCTCGCGTAGCGAGCGACGCGCCGCCCTTCAGCCCCTTCTCGAGCACATCAACAAGCTCGAACCGGATATCCAGGCATGGGTGCAGCTGCGGCCGCAACCGTCAGCGGGCGGCGGCTCTCTCGCCGAGATTCCGTTCGCCGTCAAGGACATCATCGAAACGAAGGGCCTCGCCACCGAGTACGGATCGCCGGTCTACAAGGGACGGCTCGGCACGGAGGATGCCGCCATCGTCGGTGAACTGCGTGGTCGCGGTGCGGTGATGCTCGGAAAATCGCACACCACCGGATTCGCGTATCGCGCGCCAGCGCCGACCCGCAACCCGCGTAATCGCGAGCACACGCCGGGTGGATGCTCCAGCGGCTCGGCGGCTGCCGTGGCCGCAGGCATGATGCCGTTCGCGCTCGGCACGCAGACCGGCGGATCGGTTCTGCGACCGGCGTCGTACTGCGGTGTGGCGGGATTCAAGGCGAGCTACGGTCTGCTGCCGCTCGAAGGTGTGCTGCCGCTTGCGCCGAGTCTCGACACGCTCGGCTTCTTCACGCACACCGCCAGCGACATGCTTGCGCAGCTCGCAGACGCGGGTACGACCATCATGGCTTACGAAGCCGCACGCGTGCACCGGGAGCGGTTCAAGGAGTTCGGCGACCGCCTTGGTCCGATCGCCGACTTGACGCGCGAAGGGCTGGCGATGCCGGTGGATCGCTACGACGCGGCGCGACGCTACGCGGCAGAGTGCCGGAAAAAGGTGGCGGAGCTTTTCAAAGCCACGCCGGTGATTCTCACGCCGGCGGCTCCTGGTCCGGCGCCGCGCGGGCTTGCTTCAACAGGCGACGCCCGACTGAACCGCCCGTGGACCACGTTGGGCCCGCCGGCGATCAACATGCCGATGCCGGTTGGCTCGGAGCTGCCGTTAGGCCTCCAACTCGCGGCGGCGCACGGCGAAGACGCGCGATTGCTGAGAGCAGCGGTGCGTGTCGAGGAGCTATTGCGCGCGAAGAGCTGAACTGCTGGTCAAGATTGGATTTCGGACCCCACACGGCGATCACTGCCGGTCCAACTGGAGACGTTGCATCGGGCACTTGACGGCCTGGGGGCACCGATACCACCCATTCGAAACGGGGCTTGTGGGGCTCACGCAATATTCAAATGCGCCGTAAGCAAGCGTCCCGGCAATCGACAACTCGCCGATGGGAAGTTCCCCGAATCCCCAGATTGCCAGGTATGTCGAGGGTGTCAGCTCCTCGACAATGGCATCGATCCAGTCGTACGGGCCGAACTCAGTTCCAACGTGAAGCCAAGTTGCTGCTGTTCTTGTCTCCAGGTGCTGGGTCGTGACGCCTTGCGATAGCGACGTATCCGTCTTTCGAGGCGCGAACCAGGATTGTGCCGGAGAAACTGCCTGGCAGCTCGTAACGTCCTCGCGCAGTACAACGCTGGTCATTGGCCGTTTCAGTCGCCGCATCATCAACCGGACGCGTTTCCGCGTGGTCGGCCGCTCGCGCAGATGCCAGGCGATGCCGACAATCCCACCCGTAAGGACTACGTGGAGATGCTCGAGCGGGCTGACGCGGGCATCGGTCAGATCCTGGCGGGCCTCGATCGAAATGGGCTCGCGCGAAATACGCTGGTGATTTTCACCAACGACAACGGCGGCGAGTGGCTGTCTCGCAATGCGCCGTTGTTCCATCGCAAAGCAACGCTCTGGGAGGGCGGTATTCGGGTGCCGGCGATCATCAGGTGGCCTGGCCGGGTGCCGAGCGGAAAGGCTACGGCGCAAGTGGGCATCACGATGCACCTGACCGCGACGATCTCTCCGCCACGGCGCCCCGATTCCCGCCGGGACGGGCCTTGAAGGCATCGATCTTGTGCCTCTCATCACGGACGTGCGCGTCAACAAGAACGAACGCTCTTCTGGCGCTTGCTCGGCGCGAGGCAACAGCGCGCCGTTCGGCATGGTTCGTGGAAGTTGCTCGCCGATGGTGCGGCACCGTTCTTGTTCGATCTCGTCAAAGACATCGGAGAGCGGGCCGATCTGGCGTTGACGCGGCCCGACCTCGTCAGAGAGCTGCGGCAGAAGTACGTGGACTGGGAGAAAGACGTCGATTCGGAATTCAAGCTCCAGCCCAAACCAACGCCGTGAACGCGAAGTTCATTTCCGGATGGCAAAGTGGACGACGTGACGGTGCAGGCGGTCACCAGATCGACAGGCTCCTGAGCGGGAGTTCGAGGACATCGAGGCGAGTTCGTATCATGGCGCCGCCGCGGCCGCCCGCCAACCGATGCGCTGAAATCCTCGAGTTCATATCGAGCATCCCAGATTTCGAGCCTAGCTCGCGCGTTTTCGCTGGGTCGCGGAATGCTGCTCATCGTTTCGTCCTTCGGTATGATCGTGACGTTGACTGCTTGCTCCGTCGAGCCATAATAAGCGCCGCTTGCTGGGTAGGGGCCGCAATCGGGTTTGTAGAGCGCGAGAGTGGATCCGAGAAGGCCTTCTGTTGACCCGCTGGGATACCTGGCTAACCCGCAGGTCATTTGAGTTGACGACACCAACGGTGCCGAAAGCCGCGAACCGCGCGGAATGCGGCCATCGATTTGAGTCATTTCGACGCCGAGTCACACAGGTGCATTGAAGGATTAGTTCCACTGCTCGTGGCCAGCTGGTCCAACATTGCATCCAACTGGTTGACCACCCTGGCGGCAATTGACTCGCCAACGCAGGGAGGCTCGCTATGCCGTTCAGTATGAGCATCTCGGTACTCGATCAACTCGAACGCCGTACTCGTTTATGCCACCGCAACCGGCTCGTACATCTATCTCCTGCAACGGATCGTGGTGAGCCTCAAATACAACTGGGGGACGTCCATGCGCTGGTATCGACCGGGTGGCTACTATGACTACGCGGTGGGCGGCGCGCAAGTGGAACCGAACATCACGATACTCAAGGTCAACTGGCCGGTCAGCGCCAAGCCCAACGGAGTCGAAGTCACGGCGCATTACGAAACTGTCGAAGGAATTGTCAGCGTAGCCGTCAACGGTTTCTAGGCGGCGACGACGGAGGATTACGATGGCTGGACAGCCAATCTGGAAGATCACTGTCCCGGACGAGATCCCTCTACAGTCTGTGGAGGAGTTGCTGGCCAAGGCCGCAACTTGGCGGACCGAGGGCACCGGCCTCCAGATCGAGCGCCTCGACGTCATCTACGGCAGCACCTACTTGTTTGTGTCCGGCTCCGAGGCCGATGCGCAGGCGCTGCTGGTCCGGATCGGTGAGCGCTCGCCGAAGCTTGCGGGGCGTGTGACACACGCGGCGTGCAGCGTGGAGGAGCTCCACCGTCCAACACCCGAAACCTCTCATGGAGGCGACCAGCGGCGTCCCGGGACCTAAGACCAGAAGTCGCTCGAGTTGACGCCGCCAATGCCGCCGAAGCCCGGTCGCGCATCTCGTGCGCGAAGCGCGACCACATCGTCCAGCTGACTCGAGCCCGCATAGAATAACGACTTGCGCGCAAATCCTCGCCGATGCGTGCCGCTGTTGCTGGTCGCCAGCATGGCATTGGCGCGCGCCCAGGATCTTCCGCGTGGCAGCATCACCGACGCGGTGACTTGCGCAACCGACGCGTCGCAGTCTTACGCGTTGTATCTTCCCTCGACCTACTCACGCGATCGATCCTGGAGCCTGCTGATGGCGTTTCACGCCGGCGCCCGCGGCCGCGCGATGGTCGAAACCTACCAGGCCGCCGCCGAGCAGTACGGCTACATCGTCGCCGGCTCCAACAACTCGAGAAACGGTTCATGGGAACTTTCGGCCGCGGCGTTGCGTGCGATGTCGAATGATCTCGACCGCCGCTTCAACATCGATCCCGATCGCGTCTATCTCACCGGCATGTCCGGCGGTGCTCGCGTTGCGCTGCAGATTGCGCTCGACTCGAAGAACATCGCCGGCGTGATCGCGTCGGGCGCCGGGTTTGCGGACAGCCAACCGCGGGCTTCGGTATCGTTTCCTATCTTTGCCACGACGGGAACCGACGATTTCAATTACATCGAGATGCGCCAACTCGATCGCAAGCTGACGTCTCCGCACTACCTTGCGGTGTTCACTGGCGGCCACACGTTGCCGCCGGAACCAGTGGCGCTAGAGGCGATCGAGTGGCTCGAACTGCAAGCGATGAAATCGGGACGGCGTACACGTGACGCGGCGCTCATCGAGCAACTGTTCGAGAAGCGACAGGCCAAGGTCGAGGGCGCGACCAGCCTGCCCGAGACGGCGCGCCTGCTCGCGACGCTCGTCGGCGACTTCACAGGGCTACGCGATGTTTCTGAGCCGGCGGCGCGTGCCGCCGCGCTGTCCAGACAGCCCGATGTCAGAAAGGCGCTCGCGCGTGAGCAGGCCGATGACGATGCCGAGGCCCGCATGGTGCGCGAGTTTTTCGAGCTCGAAGGCGGGCTGCGCGATCCCGATCGTCGCGCGCAGACGCTGGTCAGACTTCGTGCCCAGCTCTCGCGGTGGGCCAGCGTCGCAAATGCCGACACTGAATCGCCCGAGCGCAGCCAGGCACGGCGCGTGCTGCGCGCCGTCACGTCTGGCGCCGCGCAAGTGCAAGACCCGGACTATCGCAGGCTCCTCGAGCAGTACCGGCTCGAGAGGCCGGCCCTGAGTGCTGCTAGTGGATGTATGGTCGAATTCCAAAGCGGCCGTTCCGTAGGAACGGCCGGTAAACCTTGGCCGAGCATGCTGCTGACCACTGCAGAAATCGTTGAGACGCTCTACTAGATAGTTTGTTGACGAGGATTGCCCGCGTGTATAGCGCGGTTGGAATGCGACATTCGATTGCTGTGGCGAACCAAGTCTGCAACGATTCGCTCGTCGAGGTTGAAATGGCTGGACAGTTCGCGCTCGGAAGCATGGCCGGCTTGTTTGTGCTCGTGTCCTCGAGCGCGCTCTTCGCGCAGACACGCGTGCCGTCGCGACCCGAGACGGTCGTGTGGGGCGAGATTCCGATCGACCGCCCGGCGGTCGCCACGCTGAAATCGGGCGCCAGGGTAATCGTGGACACCTTGTCGCACCAGGGTTCGACACAGGATGCTGATCCTGTCACTTACCTCGCCGGCTTTGGCGTACGCCGTGAAGACGTCCTGCAGGACGCGATCGACTTCTGGAAGAGCCGCGCGTCGCGCCCGCGGGAAGGCCGCGGCCCGCACATCCTCACCGGGCCGATCTACGTCGAAGACGCGGAGCCGGGTGACATGCTCGAGATTCGCGTCGTCGATCTCACGCTGCGCACGCCGTTCGGCATGAACAGCTCAGGACCGGCGACCGGTGTGCTCGGCAGCAACTATCCCGGCACACGTCCCGACGATGCCCCGCCGGTGGGCGCGCCGCGCGTGATCACCACGGGCCGCGAGAACGGACGAGCCGTCGGCCTCGTGTCAAAGGAGATCGTGGTGCCGCTGCGGCCGTTCATGGGCATCATGGCGGTCGCTCCGGTGCGTCCGCGCATGAGCGAGCCGGGCATCACCGTTGACGGCGTCCAGACCACGCGTCCGCCCGGCCCGTTTGGCGGCAACCTCGATTACAAGGATCTGACCGTCGGCGCGACGCTCTACCTTCCCGTCTTCCACAAGGGGGCGCAGTTCTACGTCGGGGATCCGCATTCGGCGCAGGGCGATGGCGAAGTCAACGGCACCGCCATCGAGCACTCGCTGACCGGCACTTTTCAGTTCGTGCTGCACAAGCGCCGCGCCATCACCGCACCGCGCGCCGAGAACGCCACGCACTACATCGTGATGGGGATCGACCTCGATCTCAACCGCGCGATGAGGCTCGCGACCCAGCACGCCGTGGACTTTCTCGTCCACGAGAAAGGATTGACACCCGCCGACGCCTACACGGTCGCGAGCGTCGCGTGCGACTTCCATGTGGCGGAAGCCGTCGATCTCACACAGGTCGTCGTCGGTAAGATCCCGAAGGAGATCTTCCGGCGCTAAGGGCACGAACGGCAGCGTGGCGACGGACGTCGCAGTTTCCCACTAACAGATCACCCAAGAAGCCAAGGGTGGCGTGCTTCTACCGGACCACATTCTCGAGGAATCGTTGCCCGGGCAATGTCGATCAGGCGTTCCAGCGCCGCCCGAGGCTCTTGAAGTGACGGTCACCACTGAACGCCACGATGGTCGGCGTTTCCGTGAGATCGATCAGCCTTCCGACCCCCGAACCTGCGAAAACCCTGTAATAACGCTGGGACTCTCCCAACCTCTTTCGCGTAGCGTTGGATCTTCGACGCCACGCCCCTGCCGGGTCTTGTCTGGGACAGGCGGCCGCCGGATTCGGATATGGGAGACTACCTGCACACGCCGTGGGCCGATTCACCGGTGGGACGGCTGCTCCGCTCGGTGCCGCTCCTCTCCGCCCTCGCGGCGGAATCCGCCCGCGCCCGCGATCACGCGGGGCCGATCGACCTCGATTATGGCGAGTGGCGGCGGCCGGGAGTAACATGCTAGCGCCCCTCACGCGGTGGCAACGCGTGACCCTCTCATCCGGCGCCAGACTCGGTCCTTACGAAATCGTCGCGCCGCTCGGCAGCGGCGGTATGGGCGTGGTGTATCGCGCCCACGATTCACGGCTCAATCGGGTCGTTGCGATAAAAGTCCTCGGCCCGTCAGCGCATGCCGCTCAGCGCCGCCAACGCTTCCAGCGCGAGATGCGCGCGATCGCCACGCTGAACCATCCGCACATCTGCGCGCTCTACGACGTGGGGCTCCAGGAAGACGTGGAGTTCTTCGTCATGGAGTATCTCGAGGGCGAAACGCTGGCCGATCGGCTGTTGAAGGGCCCGCTGCCGATGGCCGACACGCTGCGGCACGCGGCCGCACTCGCCGACGCAGTCGCGCTCGCCCACCGGCATGGCATCGTGCACCGGGATATCAAACCGGGCAACATCATGCTCACGGCGTCGGGCGTGAAGCTCCTCGACTTCGGGCTCGCGAAGCTGTCGGCGACGACGGGCAAGGCGGTCGTGGCGGGTCTCGGCGATGAACCCACCCAGTCGAGCCGACATCACTGGTGCGCACACGATTCTGGGCACACTGCGCTACATGGCGCCGGAGCAGCTCGAAGGCCGCGACGCTGATGTCCGCACCGACATCTTCGCGCTCGGCGTGGTCCTCTACGAGATGGCCACGGGCCAGCGCGCGTTCAAGCATCACAGCGATGCGGGCACGATTTCGGCGATCCTCACCCAGGATCCGGTGCCGATGGTCGATCGGCAGCCGCAGACGCCGCGCAATTTCCAGTTCGCCGTCGATGTCTGCCTTGCCAAGAACCCCGACGACCGGTGGCAGAGCGCGCACGATCTGGCGCGCGCGCTGGCGTGGATCCGCGAGAGCGGGCCAGGGACCAAGCCGGCGCCTGGGCTGCGCTGGTGGCAACGGCGCCGTCGCTGGCTTGCCGCTGCAGTGATCGCGTTCGTGATCGTGGCCGGCGTGCTGGCGGCGCCGTATCTCGTCGGGCGCGCCGAGTCGAGAAGCCTGGTGCTGCTGCCGTGCACCGTGATCGGAGGCTTGGAAAGCGATCAGGCCTTTTGCGACGGGTTGAACGAAGCGATCGCCGGGAAGCTGGCTCCCTTGACGCTCTCGAACGCGCTGCAAACGACGGCGGCGCGTGACGCACGCGAGCAGGGCATCACGACGGCGGTGGAGGCGCGGCGTCAATTTGGCGCGACGCTCGTTCTGCAAGGCACGCTGCTGCGGGAGGGCGACAAGGTCCGTGTCAATTACGACCTCATCGATGCGACAGCGCTGCGACAGTTGCAGGGCTATACGGTGTCGGCAGCGTCGAGCGATCCGTTCGCGATCCAGGATCGCCTGGTGGAATGGGCGGCGGGCGCGCTCGCGTTGAAGCTCACCGACGCCGAACGCCGCGCTTTGATCGATCACGACACGAGGAACGCCGTCGCGCGCGAGCAGTACCTGCAAGGGTACGGCTATCTGACCGACCCGCGCGAGCCGGCGATGTCGACCGCGCTATCGACCACTTCACGCGGGCGCTGGAAACCGATGGGCGATATGCGCTCGGCTTCGCCGGGCTCGGCCGTGCCTATTGGCAGAAGTACACGGTAAACAGGGATCCGCAATGGCCAGCGAAGGCGCGCGAGGCGTGCCGCCAGGCGCTCGAGATCGACCAGCACCTCTCGGCCGCGCATGTGTGCCTGGGGATGGTGTCGAACGGCTCGGGTCAATACGCCGATGCGAGGGCGGCTTACAAGAAGGCGCTCGAGTCCAACGAGCTCAGCGACGAGGGGCTACTGGGGCTTGCATTTGCCGAAGAACACTTGGGCGACTTCAACGCGGCAGAACAGACTTACCTACGTGCGGTGGAACGCAGGCCGCACTACTGGGCCAGTCGCTCGTGGCTCGCGACCTTCTATCGCGAACAGGGTCGATACAAGAGGCCGCCGAGCAGCTCCGGCAAGCCGTCGAGCTGACACCCGACAACGCGAGCGTATGGGCGTCCCTCGGTACCACTTATCTGTATATGGGCCGCTACCAGGACGCCGAGCCCGCGTATCGCCGATCGCTGGCACTGGCCCCGACGTTCAATGCTTATCAGGCGCTCGGCATGACTTACTACCGGATGCGCCGGTTCGACGATGCGATTACGGTGTTCGAGCAGGCCCGCCGGCTCTCCAACCAATACCGCGGCCCCGGCAGCCTCGGGCGCGTCTACTACTGGCAAGGTCGGAAGGCGGAAGCACGCGCGCTCTTCGACGTCGCGATCGAGGGGCTCGAGCAGGCACTTCAAGTCAACCCCAACGACGTCAGTGCGCACCTGCTGCTGGCGGAGTTTCACGCCAAGCTGGGCCACCAGATTGAGGCGAACGCGCAATTGCTTGCGGCGGGTGATGTGTCAAGCGATCCGCACAAGCTGCTCTTCGGCGCCATCGTCCACAACCATCTCGGCGACCGGGCGGCGGCGCTCGACTGGCTGGAGAAAGCCGCCAAGAAAGGACTTCCGAAAGCAGAACTTCGTGCCTGGATCGAGTTTGACAATCTCCGAGACGACCCACGGTTCCAGGCGCTTCTCGACGGCCGATAGGCCGAACTCGTCACTCGTCAGTTTCAGCGGAGGTCGACAAATGACAGCGACAGCAACGCCAACGGACAAGGAAGCCGATCGCAGAATACCCCCAGGCGACGGCAAACTCAATCCCGTCAACCACATCGTCAGAATTGTCGTCGTGCGCCTCGTTCTGACTCGAACGCCGCGCGTGAAAGCGATGGTCCAGGTCAAAGCCATGGTCTGACGGAACGCGAGTTGGAAGAGGCTGAGGCCAAGTTGAAGGAAAAGGATGCGCCGCCGTCGTCGGGCGGGACGTCAGCGGGCACAAGAGTCGTTGGAGTGACGTCAACGAAGAAGAACATGTTCGAGGCGTTGGAACCCACCGACATCGTCGTCGTGGGGCGAGAGCCGGCATCAGTCCGCAAGGTCGACAGCTCGGGCAAGCCGGTGTCGGCCAAATTGACCATAGAGGCGGACCGGACCGCGTCCGAACCGCAGCAAACGCGCAAGCTATTCGCGCACGACGACCATCACAGGGACACGGTGCTGAGGGTTTGGACGGAGTCCGACACGATCGAATATCAGTGTGATGAGAAATTCGAGATCGTGGGGGTGGAGAGGGCCGGCTGGAAGATTTATGACGCGCCCGACAACCCGTTCGGCAATGGGAGGCCTTACAGGGCCCAGGAATGGAGGCCCAGGGAAAAAGTCGTTATGGGTCTGGACGTCAGGCCTCCTGCCGGCGACGGCTAACAACCAACAATACAAGATGACATTCAAGATCAACGGCGAGTTGGTCGATCCTGACGTGGTCTGTGGCAATCCGCCGCATGACCTGAGCTTATGGAGCGACCTGCTCCGATTAGGCGAAGGGCTCCGAGCGGTCGTTCCGCGGCGTCCCCTTGAGCCCGAGGCGGCGATGGTTCATCATGCGAGCCATCGCCGCCTCATCGCTGTCCCACCGTCCGGGAGCGACGCGGCGCCCGGAGCAGCGTGGAACTGCATTTCGGCGAATTCACGCTCGACCCGCTCACCCGGCAACTGCGCCGCGGCGCGGACGAGATCCACGTCTCGCCCAAGGCGTTCGCCCTCCTCCTCGAGCTCATCGAACGCCGGCCCAATGCTCTGACGAAAGCGGCGCTCCAGGAGTCGCTCTGGCCCGACACGTTCGTGGTCGAGGGGAATCTCTCGAATCTGATCGCCGAGATCCGCGCCGCGCTCGAAGACGATGTGCGTCATCCGCGCTTCATCCGCACCGTTCACGGGTTCGGCTATGCGTTCTGCGGAACGGTCAGCGCTGATCCCGCCGCGGAAGCTCCGCGCGTCGCGGCGACGCCCTGCGTGCTCGTCCGGAGCGGACGGTTGTATCCGCTGGCAGAAGGGGAGAACGTGCTGGGCCGCGAGGGCGACGCGGCGTCGTGGTTCGATTCGACCAGCGTCTCGAGGCGTCACGCCCGGATCGTCGTCACAGACGGCAAGGCCCTGCTCGAGGATCTCGCGAGCAAGAACGGAACGTTTCTCGGCGACGTGCGCGTGAGCGCGCCGGTGCCGCTGGAGGACGGCGCGGAGATCCGGCTCGGGTCGCTGCTGGTCACGTTCCGGTGGACGTTGGCGCACCCGTCGACCGAGACGCAGTTCGGGTAAACGCGCGATTCAGACGTTGGTCGGCATAGCCGGAACCGCCGGCATCTCTACGGCACACGCCCCGCAACAGAGGTGCGTGAATGGAAAGTCCGAAGCGGGGGCCGCGAAGCCCCCGCCCGAAGAGAAACAGACGCTAGGGGATCGTGATCACCCGTTCGTTGGACACGACGCTGGGTCCCTGCGCGTTCACGGCGCGGAGACGGAGATAGTAGGTGCCCGCCGGGACGCCGCTGAAGCTGGCCGTCGTCGCGGTGCTGCCGGTGTTGAGCGACGCGATATTGGCAAGCCCCTTCGCACTGCCAGCCTCGATCACGTAACTCGTCGTCGGACCCAAAACGGGTGCCGTCCACGTAAGGGTCACCGTCGATCCGGCGGCGGTCAGCGAGGTGAAGTCGGGAGCGCCCGGTGGCGACGGCACGCCGCCAACGACGATCATCGCCTCGGCCGATGGCGCGCTCACGCCGGCAGAGTTGACCGCCCGCACGCGGAGGAAGTAGAACCCGGGCGGCACTGTGTTGAACGTGAACGTGCGGCCCTGAACCGGCAGCGTGGCGATGTTTGCGAGCCCCGTCGCGCTCCCCGCCTCCACGAGGTAGCTCGTCGTGGTACCGCCAGTCAACGCATCCGCCCACGTGAAGGTGAGTCGGGCGCCTGTCATGAAGGCCGCAGGTGTAGTGGGCGGCTCGGGCGGCGAAATGCCCGTTGTTGGATCCACCACGAGCCTCAACTCGTTCGACGCCGGGCCGGTTCCCGCCGCGTTGCGCCCTCGGACGCGAACGTAGTACGTGCCCGGCGGCACGGCCGACGCGAACGACGTCACGGTGACCGGGATGGAGAAGAACGTCGCCCCGGGGGACAAACCGGCTTCGAGCACGTAGCTCGTGGCGGGTGCGGCGGCGACGATTGGCGGCGCCAGCCAGTTGAACTGCGCGTTGAAGCTGTTCACGCTGCCCGCGAACTCTCTGGGCGCGGCAGGCGGACCGGTCGTGCGCAGGTCCAGCGCGAAATTGATTCCATTTACGATGGCGTTCGGGGGGACGGTGATCCGAGTGCCCTGGGCGACAGCCGTCGCCGGCGAACACAGCCCGGGGCACTGGACGTTGTCGTAGATCTCGTTGACGTAGCCGGCAATGTTGTACGAGAACGCCACGTAGTCCCCAGACGGGAGCGCGGCGACGTATTGGCCGCTTCGCACGCCGAAACCGACGCCGCCGTACCCTCCGGTGTCGGCTCGTAAGAACACCACCATCACGAGGTCAAGCGGCGTGCCACTCGACGCGTCCGTCGCCGTGCCCCGAACGATGCTCATGGGGGAAAGCGCGATGTTCACACCTGTCGTGTTGCTGCCTGGTGTGACAGCGATGGGCGTGCCAGAGGTGATGATCGTCTCAGCACAACTGCCGTTCTCTCCGAAGTCGTCGTCCTCCTGAGCGAGACACGGGATGTTGTTGTAGACCTCGTTCACGTAGGCGTAGCCTCCGGACGTGACGACGAGATAGTTTCCGGCCATGAGGCCGCCGAACCCGAATTGCCCTGTGCCGTTGGTCTCGCCGCGGAAGATGCGCGTGAGCGTGCCGCCGCTCTGATACCAGAGGTCCACGCCAATGTCAGCGAGGGGGGAGCCATTGGCGGCATCGGTGACCGTGCCCGAGATGCCGCCGCCGGGCTGCAGCAGGAAGTTCACGCCTGATGTCGGGGCGCCAGCCGTCACCTGGATTGGTGTCCCCGTCGCGGCCGCCGCGGCCGAGGTGCATTGTCCCCGGCACGGGATGTTGTCGTAGATCTCGTTGATGAATCCCAGGGGATTGTTTGTATACACCCAGTAGGTTTCTGTCGGCAGCCCATTCACCGTGTAGATGCCCGACGCGTTCGTGTTCGCGGATTTGGTGACGAACTGATTGCCCACGCGGGCGACGACCGTCACCTGCACGAATTGAATCGCGTTGCTGGTGTTCTGGTTCCTGACGACGCCGGTGATGCTGCCGCCCTGTTCGAGGACGAAATCGCGCCCGGTTGTCGCCGCGCCGGCGGTGACCGAAATCGGCGTGCCGCTCTCAACCGTGGTGGTCCCGAGACAGTTACTGGGGCAAAGAATGTCGCCGTAGATCTTGTTGGTGAAGGCCTGCGGCGCGAACGTGTGCGCGTAGTAGGTGCCCGTCGGCAGCCCGCGCGCGGTGTAAACGCCGGACCCGTTCGTCTGTTGAATGCCAATGAACCACGCGTTTTGATTGTCACTAGGACCGACTTCGCTTAGCGCATAAATGGCCACACCGACGTTGGCGATCGGCACTCCCGTAACGGCGTTGGTGACCGTGCCCGAAAAAGTCCCTCCGGTCTCGAGCGCGAAGTCCTTGCCCGAAACCGTCGCACCAGCTGTGACGGCAATCGGGGCACCTCGCTCGACAGCCTCGCTCTCGCCGCAGTCCACGAGGCACGGGATGTTGTCGTAGATCTCCGGGATGAAGTCCTGATTGTTGTCGAACCTCGCCAACAGGTAGTACGTGTCCGTCGGCAGATTGGCGATTGTGAAGACGCCCGACGCGTTCGTCATCGCGGAATTGGCGGGCAGGCCTTCGTCGCCGATCTTGCCGAGCTCGTACATGAAATCCGGAAACTTGAGGAGCGCCGTCACCCGCACGTTCGGAATCGGGTTCCCGGTCGCGGCGCTCCTGATCGCGCCCGTGATTCGGCCACCCATTGCGAGCGCGAAATTGATCCCGGAGGTCGTACCACCCGCCGTGACCGTGATGAGTTCGCCGGTGAATGCAACGAAATCCGGGCAGGACCCGAAACACTGAACATCAGGATAGACCTCCGCCAGGTACCCGGCCGTGGAGTTTGGTGCTCCATCGCCGTCGATCGCCGCAGTGACCGCGTATCGGCCGGGAGGGATGTTCGAAATGCTGTAGTTGCCGGCCGCGTTGGTTACAGCAGTGCCGACAGGGTTGAGTGCACCGTTGAAGACGATGATCGTGATGTTCGCGATCGGCAAGCCCGTCGCTGCATCCGTCACCGCGCCGGAGACCGAGCCGGGTTGTGCCGCGGCCGCTACCGGCAGGAGCATCGCAAGTGTGAAGAATGTAAGTACGCTCGCCAGCGGCGAGCGCTGTTTCGCGCAAGGCATTGGGATCTCCTTGAAGTCGGAAACGAACGCTGCACTGGTAAGTGCGACATCTGGCGCGAAACGGGGTCACGACGCCGCGTGATGGCCGGCCGGAACGCGCGTGAAGCCGCGAGCTCGCTCAGGGATGGGTAGCCGGGATGGCCATGCCCGACGCGATGCGCGCCTCGAGCCGCGTGATCTGCGCGACGCTTTTGGCGTCGCCGGCGCTGCGGGCCACAACATCCCTCCAGGTGTCGGCGCTGCGCCGCAACATCAGCATCGCGTCGGCGGCGTGAGGGCCCACGCGCAGGCTGGCGGCTCTCGCGAGGCCATCTTCCGCAACGGCCACTTGCTTGCGCACCTGCGTAAAGCTCGGCGCGTGCTCCAGTGTGCGAAGGCTGACGTCTCTGGCTTCCGCGAACAGGTCCGCCGCTTCGCCGGCTCTGGCTGGCGATATCGCGAGGAGCAGCTCCCCGACGCTGTTGAGGCTGCGCGTCAGTTCCCAGGGCACGAAGATGAAGCCGGCATGGCGGTCGGCCCGCTCGCGGCGAACGGCCAACGCACGTCGATGCAGCGCCAACGCCTCGCTCACACGGCCTTCCGCGCCTCGGGTGTCGCCGAGGCGTAGCCAGGCATACGCCAGATCGGCGCGGTACTGGATGTTGTTCGGATCGGACGACACCAGCGGTTGCAACAGATCAATCGCTGCCTGCGCCTCGCTCGCGGCGGCGGCAGCGCGACCGAGCGCGAGCAGCACAGGCGCTTTGCGCGAACGGATCTCGGCGAGGCCGCGTTGCAGCATCTGGTTCGTACCCGCTTGCTGCATGGCGGCGTTGAGCGTGTCGTGGGCGCGATCCAGTTGCGACAGCGCCGCATCGGAGTCGCCCTGTTGCTCGAGCGCAAGCGCAAGTTGGGCCATGGCGCGGGCGCGGCCCGCCTCGTCTTGCCAGTCGCTCCGGCCGGCCGCGTGCAGGCGCTCGCGGACCTCGATCTCGTGGCGGGCCATGGCGACGTGCTCCGGAACGCTGTTGGTCAGGTGGGCGACCGTCGCCTGACCGTGAATCGCGTCGGCGAGCAACCTGAGGCTCTGGATGTCGTTTGCGTTCGCGGCCAACTGCCGTTCGGCGGCGGCGACGGCGGCACTGAACTCCGGTGCGCCCTGGATCGGATCGGTGGACAGCTGCGCGACGCTGATCAGCGCCTCGATGCGCAGTCGTTCGAGCGACGGGGTGCCTCCTTCGCTGGCGGCCGCGATGGCCTTGCGAAAGCTTGCGATCGCGCCGGACGAGTCGCCGAGGTTTGGCAGAAACGCGCCGCCCTGTACTTTGCCAATCCTGATATAGGCGGCGGCGAGCTCTTCTCGCAGCGGTGCCGCCGCGACACCGTCACGATTGAGGCGATCGAGATATTGAAGCGCCGTCTCGACGACCACTTTGCGAGCCGCGGTCGTGCCCGGGATCGGCGCGAGCGCGTCGTTGACGTCGAACACGACCGCATGCGCGAACGTCCGCAGGTCCTCGAAGCGGCGGTGCGCCAGCCGCGCCTGCCAGGTGCTGACGATCGTCGCCCCGACGAGGGTCACGGCGAGGACTGCGGCCGTCGTGAACGCGACGCGATGACGTGCCACGGTTTTCATGAGCCGGTACGCCACGCTGTCGGCCCTGGCACGCACCGGATTCCCTCTCAGGTGCGAGACCAGATCGTCGGCGAACTGTTCGACCGACGCATAGCGCTGTCCCGGCTCCTTGGCCACGGCCTTGGCCAGCACGTTCTCCAGATCACCACGCAGTTTCCGTGCGTGTTGTGCCGGCTGTCCCGGAATCCGGCTCGCGCGCTGCGGCTCCGCGGTGAGGACTGCCTGCACCAGCTCGCCGATGCGATCCGACCGCAGGGCGTACGGTCCGCTCCCGGTCAGCACGACATAGGCGAGTGCGCCCAGCGAATACACGTCGGACATCGTCGTGATGGCCGCCCCCTGGAGCTGTTCCGGGCTCGAGTACGCCGGCGTCGCGGGCCGATTGAGGGTCATGGCGCTCGTCGGATCGAGCTGACGGGCAATGCCGAAGTCGAGCAGTTTCACTGTCCCGTCGGCCGTGACCAGCACGTTTTCCGGTTTGATGTCGCAGTGGATGATCAGGTTCTGGTGCGCGTGCGCCACGCCGGCGCACACTTGCAGGAGCAGGCCCACGCGTGTGTTGATCGTGAGCTGGCGCTCGGCGCAGTGGCGATCGATGGGCACGCCTTCCACGTACTCCATCACCAGGTAGAGCATGTGATCCGGCGTCGCACCGGCGTCCAGCAGCCGCGCGATGTTCGGGTGCTCGAGGCGGGCGAGAAGCTCGCGCTCACGCAGGAATCGATCGCGCAAGGGGAGGAAACCCGCCGACAGCAGTTTCACCGCGACGCGCTTGGCAAACGTGCCGTCGCTGCGCTCTGCGAGATATACGGCGCCCGCGCCGCCGGTGCCCAGCAGCCGCAACAACCGGTACGCGCCGACGACCCGTCCGGCAAGGTCCTGGGGCTGCGGGATCGCGGGAAGGCGGGGCAGGAACTCGCCCGGGCGGTCGTGCGCCTCGAGCAGAGACCTGAGCTCAGAGGCTGCGGCGGCGTCGCTCTCGCCGATCGCCCCGAGAAAGGCCTCGCGGGCATCGGGCGGAAGATCGACGGCCTGTTCGAAGAGGTCGGTAATCTTCGCCCAGGTATGCGGCGTCATCGGCACGAACTCCACCTCGGTGTCGAATGCGCCATTTCCGGCAATCCCGGGTCACGCTCCGAGCTCGCGCCGCAACCACGCGCGCGCGACGCTCCAGTCGCGCTTGACCGTCTTTGCCGACACCCCCAGCACCCGCGCCGCTTCTTCAACGGTCAAACCGCCGATGTAACGAAGCTCCACGACTCTTGCCTGGCGGGCGTCGAGCTGCGCGAGCCGATCGAGCGCCCGATCGAGGTCCTCCCAGCGATCGAGGTCGGCCTCGATCCGCCCCATGTCATCTTCCAGAGCGACGTGCACATGTTCGCCCCCACGCTTCATGCGATTACGACTGCGCGCGTGGTCGACCAGGATTTCACGCATGACATGCGCGGCGATGCCGACGAACTTGCTGCGATCCTCCCATGTGGCTTCGCCCTGCGGAATCAGCCGGAGGTACACTTCGTGGACCAGCGCGGTGGCTTGGAGCGTGTGGCCTGGACGCTCGCGCGAGAGGTAATGGTGCGCGAGGCGTCGGAGCTCCGCGTACACGAGTGGGAACAGGGCGCCGTTCGACGAAGCGTCCCTGGCCCGGAGCTCCGCGAGGAGGTTGCCCCCGGCGTCATAGCTCAAGGTGGAATACCAGGATAGCAATAGTTGAGCTTGGCCGCAATAGTTGAGCTTAGCCTGGCACCGGCGGACGCAGGCGTTCCTGCGTCATATCCTGAATTGTCGGGAGCGCCGAAAAGCGGTCGCAGGCGACGGGCGTGTCGGGATCGCGCGCGGAGTGCCTACCGATCGCTGAAGTGGCGCGACTCGTCGGCTGGCGCCGCGGCCGCCGGCAGGTAGTCTTCCACGGCGCCGATGATGATCACCTCCGCTCCCTCAGTGGTGGTGATCTCGCCGTGATCGGAATCTTCGTCGGCGTGATGGAAATCGCCGGCGCGCAGCACAAGGCCGTCGATCACCACCGATCCGCTGATCACGTAGCACTCTTCCGGTCCATGGTGCTTGTGCGACGGGTAGACGGCACCCGGCTCGGCGCGAATCAGCAGGGTGACGAGCGATCGCGGCTTGTCGACCGCCAGAACCTTGGCACGAATCCCGGGCAGGCCGGTCTCGATCCACGCGCCGTCGGCCGCCCACACGGTGTAGCGAGAGGGCTTGCGCGCCGCGGCGAGCACGCGATCGCGCACGTGCGCGGGCGGTTCAAGCGGCGGAACGCTCGCCGCCACGGCTGTGGCCGTGTCGTACAGGCGGGCGACCTCCGATCGCTGTTGCGGCGTCAGCCCCTCGAGACGAGCGTGCAGTTGCACGCGCTCGTCGGGATCGAGCGCGCCGACCGCATCGGCCAGGACGAGGGCTTCGAGCTCGGCGGGGATCAAGTGACCTGCTCCAGTCGGCCGCGCATCGCTGCCAGGCCGGTGCGGATGCGCGTCTTCACCGTGCCCAGCGGCACGCCGAACCGGGTCGCGAGTTCGCTATGAGTGTAGCCCTCGAAGAACGCCGCCTCGATGAGCGCCCGCTGCGCGGGCGTGAGGTTGGCCAGCGCCGTCCGCACCGCGCCGGCCGTCGCGCGGCGCTCCAGCTCCGTCTCCGGCGTCTCGCGCGTGACGGGCTCGGCCGACTGCGGTAGATCGTCCTCGGCGCGGACTGCGGGTGCGACGGCGACATTCGCCGCGGCGCGGCGGGCGCGCAGCCGATCGATCGCGCGATTCCTCGCGATGCGCGTCAGCCACGCGGCCGGCGACCCGAGCAACGCATCGTAGGTGTCGGCGCGCGACCACACGCGGACGAAGGTTTCCTGCAGCACTTCTTCCGCGTCCGACGGGCTGCCCAGAATGCGCATGATGACGGTGTAGGCGAGGCGGCTGCGCCGGTCGTAGAGCTCTGCCAGCGCGGTTTCGTCACGGATGACGATGCGCTGGAGGAGGCCGAGGTCGACCTCCGAACTACTAGATTCCACGGTGAACCTACCATTGCACGACCCGCGAGACGCCGGCAAGCGCGGCCATTCGCACGCGCCCGCGCGTCGCGGCGGGCCGGACCGCGACGGGGCAAGGATCGAGCGCGAGCGCGCCGGGGGCAGCATATTCATCAGACTACGGCCGCCGTGTCCGTTTGGATTGCGGTGGCTTGCGGACGCGTCCGCCGGCGGTGGGACGGCCGGCCGATGATTCCGATCTCCCGTTACACTCGTACGTGTGAGTCGCTCGTCTAACCGCGCAGTGATGGGTATGGCTGTAGCACGGTCAATTCGGCGAACGGCAACCATTGTCGGTTCTTGCGTATTCGTAGCGAGCTTGCTCGCGTCAGCGCAAGACGGTGGCTGGACGGCATACGGTCGCGACGCTGGAGGCGAGCGGTTCTCGCCGTTGAACGACATTCGTCGCGAAAACGTGGCCGCGCTCGAAGTCGCGTGGACATTTCGCACGGGTGACGCCTACACCCCCAAGATGGGTCGGCCGACGGCGCACGAAGCGACTCCGCTGCTCATTGACGGCACGCTGTTTCTGAGTACGCCGCTCGGCCGCGTGATTGCGTTGGATCCGGTTACCGGCACGAAGCGATGGGCCTTCGATGCGCAAGTCCCGCGCGAAAAAGGCTGGGGCGATTACGCGAGCCGCGGTGTCTCGGCCTGGCGGCGCGGTGCTGACCGGCGCATTTTCGTGGCGACGATCGATGCACGCTTATTCGCGCTCGACGCCACGACGGGGATACCGATTTCGAGTTTTGGAGAAGGCGGTGCCGTTGATCTCAGAAAGGGACTGCGGATCATCCCGGCGGGTTTTGCCGATTACGCCGTGACGTCCCCACCCGCCGTGATCGGCGACGCTGTCGTCGTTGGTTCCGCCGTTGCCGACGGGACCGACAAGGTTCATCCGAGCGGCGAAGTGCGCGCGTTCAATGCGGTGACCGGGAAGTTGCTGTGGAGTTGGGATCCAGTTCCGCAGGATGCCGGCACGATAGGCGCAGATACCTGGCAGGCTGGCCGTGCCCGCGGCGTTGGTGGCGCCAACGCCTGGTCGGTGATCGTCGCCGACGTCTCGCGGAATCTCGTCTTTGTTCCGACGAGCAGCCCGAGTCACGACTACTATGGCGGCGAGCGCGCGGGCGACAACCTGTTCTCCGACTCGGTGGTGGCGCTACGCGCTGATACTGGCGCACGAGTCTGGCACTTTCAGACGGTTCACCATGATCTCTGGGATTACGATATCGCCGCGCCGCCACTTCTCTTCGAATGGCGCAAGGACGGGCGGACTATCCCGGCGATCGCCATCGCTTCCAAAGCCGGCCATCTGTTCATCCTCAATCGTCAGACCGGGCAGCCGCTGATCCCAATTGAGGAGCGGCCCGTGCCACAGAGCGATGTCCCCGGTGAGGAATCGTCTCGGACGCAGCCGTTTCCCACCGCACCGGCGTCGCTGGCACCGACGGCGCTTGCCGCTGACGCTGCCTGGGGAGCGACAGACGCGGATCGTGCGTGGTGCCGCAGCACGATCGGCGCGCTCCGCTCCGATGGACACTTCACGCCACCTTCAGTCCAAGGCTCGCTCGTGATTCCGGGAAACGTGGGCGGGGTTGCATGGGGCGGAATGGCCCACGATCGTGCCAACGATCTGCTCGTAATGAACGTGAACAACCTCGCTGCAGAGGTTCGGCTCGTGCCGCGTGATCGCGAACAATCGGAGCGGTCGGCCGGTCGGCTGAGCGGCGAGTTCGAGTTCCATGCTCAGCGCGAGACGGCTTACGGCGTAGTGCGCCGCTTCCTGCTCGGTCCGGCGACGAACCTTCCTTGCACTCCACCACCTTGGGGCACGCTGGTCGCCGTACCGATCATCGACTGGCGAGATTGTGTGGCGCGTGCCCGTTGGACAGTTCCCTTGGGCAGCACCATTTCCAGACGCTGCGAAGTGGGGCTCAATTGCGCTGGGTGGACCGATCGTGACCGCAGGTGGACTGGTGTTCAATGCCGGCACTATCGATCCGGCGATCTACGCATTCGACGTGGCGACAGGCAAGCAGCTGTGGCGGGGGAATTTGCCAACCAGCGCGCGGGCGGTTCCCATGACCTACCGCGGTCGCGATGGCCGGCAATACGTCGTCGTTTCTGCAGGTGGTCATGGCCTTGAAGATGGCGCGCCTCTTGGCGACTATGTCGTCGCGTTTGCCCTGCCGGCGACCGAAGTCCGCCGATGATAGGCTGCGACATTTTCACGTCGGGCCGCTTCTTAGTGCGCACGCAACGCGCTGGCAGGATCGACGGCGAGCGCCCGCCGCGCGGCGACGACGCATGCCACGAGCGCAACGCCGGCAAGCAGCACCGGCACTCCAATGAATGTGGCGGGATCGGCGGGCTCCACGTTAAAGAGCTGCTCGCGCATGGCGCGGCCTACGGCAAAAGCGCCTGCAAGGCCCACCCCGACGCCGATCACTACCGGTATGGACCCCTGACGCAGGATGAGGCCGATCACCGACGCCTGCTGCGCGCCCAGTGCCACCCGCACACCGATTTCATGCGTCCGCTGCTCGACGATGAACGCCACCACGCCGTAGATGCCGACGACGGCGAGGAGCACGGCGAGGCCAGCGAAGGAGAGGAGGAGCGTGCTCCGGAATCGTGGTTGCGCAACGGAGTCCGACACCAGCGCCGTCATGCGCTGCGGCTCGACGAGCGGCACAGACGAGTCGACCGACCGCACTGCGCCGCGCGCGGCCGACACCAGGCTCGACGGATCGGCCGTGGTCCGCATCACCACCGAGAGGCCGCGCATCCATCGCGTCACCCATGTATCATCGGTCTGCGCGTACGGCAGCATCACTTCGGGCCGCGTCTCCGCTTGCGGGCCCATGTGCTTCACGTCGGCGTACACGCCCACGACGATGCGCCAGGGATCGTCCGACTCAAGGCCCCCGAGCTTCAGCCGCTTGCCGACGGGGTTCCCGCCAGGCCAGTAGCGGCGCACGAACTGCTCGTTGACCATTGCCACGAGCTGTGACCCCGCACTGTCGGCATCCGTGAACGCGCGGCCAGCGGTCACGCGTGCGCCAATCGCGTCGAAGTAGCGGCCGGCTATGCCCCGCAGGCCGCCCAACGCGGACTCGTCTGGCGACGGCGGCTTCCAGCCTTCCGGCGTGAAGCTGTTCTCGACGTTCTGGCCGCTGAGCGGCAGGTGCGAGGTCGCCCCCACCGCGAGCGCACCAGGCTGCCGAGACAGCCGCTCGATCACCTCGTGGTGGAAACGACGCACGTCGTCCCCCTCCGCGTAGTTCGCTTCGGGCGGGACCAGGTTGAACGTGAGGACGCCGTCGGCGTTGATGCCGGTGTCCACGCGCTGAAGCTGCAACAGGGTGCGCGCCGCCAGGCCGGCGCCCACCATGAGCATCAGCGACAACGCGACTTCCGCGGCCACGAGCGCCGCACGCGCGTGCTGATTCGCGCGGCCCGCTGTCGTCGAGCGCGCCGCGGCCTTGAGGTGTTCAGCCGGCGCGCCCTTTGTGGCCTGAAGTGCGGGGACGAGCCCGAAGACGATGCCCGTCATCAGCGTGATGCCGAGCGTGAAGGCGAGCGTTGTCAAATCGAGCTGCGTCTGATCCAGGCGAGGGATATCCCCGGGACTGAGCGCGATGAGCGCGTCGAGTCCCCACGCGGCGAGGAGCATGCCCGCACAGGCGCCGGTGCCGTAGAGCACCAGCGTTTCGGTGAGCAGCTGCCGCACGAGACGTGCGCGGCTGGCGCCGAGCGCAGTGCGGACGGCAATCTCGCGCTCGCGCGTCGAGGCGCGTGCGAGGAGCAGGTTGGTAACGTTGGCGCACGCGATCAGCAGAACGAAGCCGACCGCACTGAGGAGGAGCAGCAGCGCGCTGCGCACGCTGCCCACAGTCTCTTCGTTGAGCGACGCCATACGCATCGTTGAATCGGCGTTCTCCCGCGGGTACGCCTCCTCGAGGCGGCGCGCGATCGTCGTCAGCTCCGCCCGCGCCTGTTCGGGCGAGATGCCGTCACGCAACCGGCCGGCGACCTGCAGGAAGCGCGCGGTCCGGTTGACCATCCCCTGCGCGTTGTTGCGAAACGCGAACGGTACCCAGAGCTGGTACCGCTTGTTCGGGAACTCGAAGCCGGCCGGCATGACGCCAATCACAGTGTACGGCTTGCCGTTGGCGGTGATCGTCCGACCGACGATCGAGGGATCTGCGCCGTAGCGACGTTGCCAGAGCGCATAGCCCAGGAGCATCACCTCATCGCGGCCGCCTTCGTTCTCCTCCGGACGAAACGGGCGGCCGAAGAGGGGCTGCACGTCGAGCGCGTCGAGGAGCTCGGCGGAGATTGCCTGTCCCGTGACGAACTCCGCCTCGCCCCGCCCCGACAGCGTGAACCCGGTGCCGATGTACCCGCCGAGCGCTTCGAACGAGCGTGCCTCACGCTGGAGGTCGAGAAAGTTCTCGGCGCTGAGCCGCGTTCTGAGCACTGGTGCTGGATGCTGCTCGTAGATGACGAACAGACGCGATGCGTCACGGTAGGGGAGCGGATGCAGCAGGACCGCGTTGACGATCGAGAAGATTGCGGTGTTGGCGCCAATGCCCAGCGCAAGCGTGAGCACCGCGACGGCGGCAAATGTTCTGTGTTCGCCGAGCGACCGGAAGGCGTAGCGGACGTCCTGGAAAACGTCGGTCATTCCAAGGCCAAGAGCGAACGCCGTGCCGCGGAGGTCTGAAAGCTAAGCGGCTGATGACGAGGGATTTAACCGGATTGGCCGGCATGCCGGCGTCGAGAGAGTGTTCGGTCGCGAACGGACAATGCCCGCGACCGAACAAATCACGCGAGCTTTGCTTGGCGGCGACGGTGCGCCCGACACGGCATGACGAAGGTCGACGATCTCCGACGTCGAGCTCTGCCAGGCGCGCGCGTTCCCTGATGCGTCAGCACCCACGCACGGCGGCCCTGTTCTATACTGCGCGCGAGAAGGAGGCCTCAATGCGCACTCGAGTCCTTGTCGGCGCGTGGCTCATCGCGCTTGCGGCCGGCGCGACTGCCGCACAACAGCCCGCCAACCCGCAGGATCAGCCCGGCCTCAAATGGTCCGACGAGCAGATCAGAAAGACAGCGAATCACGTCCGCGCCGGCCGGAAGCTGACGCCGAAGGTCTGGCCTAACGGTGCCCGCGTCGCCGTCTGCCTCTCGGTTGACCCGGACAACTTCTCGATTGCCCTCAACGCCGGGAACACGAACCCGGTCGCGATTTCCGCCGGCGAGTACGGCGCCCTCGACGGAGTGCCGCGCATGCTGAGGCTGTTCGACAAGCACAACATCCCGGTGTCGTTCTACATCCCGGCGGTGGCCGCGATGCTGCACCCGGAGATGATCCAGGAGATCAACAAGCGCAAGCACCACGAGGTCGCCATCCACGGATGGATTCACGAGAACCCAATGACGCTCGATGACCCGGTCGAGGAATGGCGCCTGATCTCACAATCCATGGAACTGCTCGAAATGCAGTGGGGGCGCCGGCCTGTCGGCAATCGCAATCCATCCTGGACGATGAGCACGCACACCATTGGCCTGTTGAAGAAGGCGGGTCTCCTCTACGACAGCAGCCTGCAGGCGATGGACGAGCCGCACGAGATTCTTCTCGACGGCGAGCCGACCGGACTCATCGAGCTGCCCGTCAACTGGATCATCGACGACTCGCCAATGTACGGCGCCGCCGGCGACTTTCCCTCGCCGCGGATGATCATGCAGACCTTCAAGGATGACTTCGACGTCGCCTACAAGGAAGGCACGATGTTCATGTTGACGATGCACCCGCATATCACGGGGCAGCGTTCGCGGATCGGCCAGCTCGAGGAGCTAATCCTCTACATGAAGTCGAAGCCGGGAGTGTGGTTCGCCACGGCTGAAGAAATCGCGAAATACATCAAGCAGCAGTCCGGGCTGTCGAGCCCGACGGCGCGGCAATGAGCGAGGGGGATTTGATGAAGGCACTAACGCGCGTCTTCGTCAGCGCCGCGCTCCTTGCCAACGTGGTGATCGCGCCCAGGATAGTGGTAAGGGCCGCGGAGCAGACGCCTGACAATCAGCCCGGTCGGAAGTGGACCGAGGCGCAGTTGCGCGAGAACTCGAGCCGCGTCCGCGCCGGCCGTTCGCTGACGCCCAAAGCCTGGCCAAACGGCGCCCGCGTCGCCGTGGCCCTCACTTTCAATGTGAGCAACTCCGCGAACCAGCTCGCACGCGGCGACACCGCGGTGGTCGCGATGACGGGCGGCGAGTTCGGCGCCGCGCAGGGCCTCGCGCGGGTGCTCGATTTGCTCGATCGCCACCGCGTGCCCGCCACCTTTTACGTGGCAGGCGTCGCGGATCTCGTCGACGCGCAGATGGTGCCCGAGATCGCCAAGCGCAAGCAGCACGAGATCGGGCTTCTCGGCTGGAGCGACGAGAACGTCGCCTCGCTCGACAACGCCGACGAGGAGACGCGACTGCTGACGCGCGCGATCGAGCGGCTGACGAAATCGGCAGGCCGCCAGCCGACCGGCGCGCGCGGACCATCGGGTACCTTGAGCCGGCATACGCTGCGGATCCTGAAGAATGCCGGCCTTCTCTATGACAGCTCGCTGCAGGCGCGCGACGAACCGTACGAGGTGATGCTCGACGGCCAGGCGAGCGGCCTCGTGGAGCTGCCGAACAACGTCTACCGCAACGACCAGCGCTTTCTGACCTCCGGGCGGACCGGGCCGGGGCTGCTGCCGTCACCCGAGCTGATCTTCGAAACGTTCCAGGACGATTTCGACATCGCGTACCGCGAAGGGACGTTGTTCGTGCTGACGCTGCACCCGCACGTCGTCGGCATGCGATCGCGCATCATCTATCTCGATCGCCTCGTCGAGTACATCACGTCGAAGCCCGGGGTCTGGCTTGCCACGGGAGAGCAGATTGCCCGCTACGTCAAGCAGCAGGCGGGCCTGACCGACTGACTCGAAACACCGGCTCGTGATGTGACTGAACCGTGGATCCACCGTGAGGCGAGGCCGCCGTCATCCGGCGGCCTCGCGCCACTCGCAGTGATCTCCGACAGTCAGTGCGCCCTATCTGCTGTGGGCAGTCCCATCGATCACACGTTCGCCTAACTGTCGAATTCATCGCTGGTTAGCGAATCAGACGCAAGTCACTCACAACTGATTCGACCCTCCGCGCCAATCGTTCTACGGTCGACCCCGAGTTCGCTGAAGGAGGTTGGCCATGCCGCATCGCGTTCGCCCCGCCCTCTCTTTGATCCTCCTGGCCCTCGCTGCCTCCGCACTCGCGGTTGAAGTCGAGCAGAGCGAGAACTTCCCCCTCGTGCCGACCGTCGCATTTGCGAGTACGCGCGACTACCCTTCGGGCGCCGGCTCGGGGACGCCGTTGGAGAGGCTTTTCGCTTCGGGGGAGATTTACCTGATTCCGACGCCAGCTCTTGTCTTCGACGCCTTGCAGCCGGTACGTCGGGTAACCCATAACGAGGTGTGCGACAACGCTGCCGTACTGGCACCCAGCGGCAAGCAGCTCGTGTTCGAGAGCATCCGGTTACGCGCGGCGGGCGAGCCCCTGCAAACTGCAGATCTGTTCCTCTTGAATCTCGGCGATCACCAGGACGCGTCGTCCGTCGTGCCCGACGAGAATCACACACACCTTACACGCGGTGCGTCGGCGACGTGGTCTCCGGATGGCAGGCGAATCGCGTTTCAGGCATCAGCATCAGGTATCTACAACGAATTTACGTTGGCAAGAGCTGACCCCGGCGCTCCGGCCATCGACAGCGACATCTTCGTCATGAACGTGGATGACTGCATCGCCTACGCCGAGGAATGCCGCGCCAAGCACGTGGAGGGGGACCTCGACGTGAGTCCCGAGTTTCTGCGCAACATCACAAAGGCGCATTGTCCCGCGACCGTGATCGACGAAGATCCTGACTGGTCGCGCGATGGGACGAGGATCGTGTTTACCAGACATGACGGCGAGGTGGGCACTTACCAGGATCCGGATTCGGGTCACAACAACACACACGCCGAGGTTTACGTGGTGAATCCCGATTCGCCATCCACGCTCGAACCCGTCACGGAAAACAACGAAGAAGAACGAGCCCCCACGTGGTCACCAGACGGCAAGTTGATTCTGTTCATGTGCCGGAGGGGAGGCCTTTTGACGTTCCAGCTTTGCGTGGTCGAAAAGGATGCGAACGGGACCTGGGGGAGACCCAGCTGACACTGGCACCCGGGCGTACCTGGGGGGCAGGTGGTCGACCGATGGCAGGTACATCCTGTTTCAGCGCAACGTCGCTGGCGCGCTACAGCTCTTCCAGCTCGCATTTCGCCAGAATGACGACGGCACCTACGTCGTCTCCGGCGAAACCCAGCTGACGACGGCGCCCGGCCTCAATCTCTTTCCGAACTGGGGGTGGGTGCGCACCCGAATCAACCCTCAATGAGGGATCCCGATCTCGCGCATGCGGACGCGAAACTCCGACTCGGACGCGATCGTCTCGAACGGCAGATACTGCGCGACCTGTGAAAACTCGACGGCCCGTTCGTGATAAGCACGCTCGAAGGCCTCAAGCGCGCGCGGTTTGTCTGCCAGCGCGTCGTAGATCAGCGCAAGACCGAACGATGACACGTACTGTTGCTGACGAAGGGCCTCGAGCGCCGCCAGGATACGCCGGGCATCGTCGGTGCGCCCGGCCCTCGCGAAGGCGTAACCGAGGTACGCCTTGAACCTTCGGCGGCACGACGCAATTGCCTGTTTGCCTCATCCCAGTTCCAGTAGTACTGATAAAGAACCCCTGCGAGCGCCTGGTGTGCTTGCGGCAGCGTGTCGTCGAGGGCCAAAGCCTGACGCGCCGCAGCCTCGGCTTTGGGAATCACTTCAGGCGGCGACAAAGGACCCGCAAACAGGAACTGCCGCTGCGTTAGTGAGAGTGCCGCATACGCTGCGGCATAGTCAGGCTTGGCTATCGCCTGCTCGAAATACGCCACCGCGCTGCAGAAGCCCTCGTAGGTCTGTTTGCCCGTCGCGCGCATGCCATTCAAATAAGCCTCTTGGGCCTCCGGATGGACAGGGCGCGCGACAATCTGTGCAACAGCGGGTGAACGAAACCACGCTCGCGGCTCGGACATCAGAACCGCCGCCGCGATCAGAATTGCGGATACAGTGCCGGCCGGCGATCTGCGCGCGGCGCAGCATTCGAGGAGCCGCCGCGAGTCGCTGCGGCGGAGGCGAGGACGGTACCGGTCGTTCCGGAGAATTGACTGATGACACGGAGACCGGCGCGATAAATCGATATCCGCGGCGCGGCAGCGTCTCGACGAACCGCGGATTCTCCGCCGAGTCATCGAGTCCCTCGCGCAACTTTCGAACCGCGCTGTTGAGGCTCAGGTCGAAATTGACGAATGTGTCCGAGGCCCACAGCCGGTCGCGCAGCTGCTCACGGGTGACCAGCTCTCCAGGCTGGTCCAGGAGGACCCGCAGGATCTGAAGCGGTTGACTGGCAACCTTGACCTTCACACCATTCCGGCGCAGCTCACCAGTGTTGGGGTCGAGTTCGAAGACGCCGAATCGGAACACTCCCGCTCTCGGCTCGCGCGGGTATTCATGACGGACTCCTGAAGACGTCCTGAAGGGGCGTCGCGGAGTGTAAATCGATTGCCGCGGCCGGTGAAGCGGTTCGATCGAGGCTTTTGGTTAGCTCGGGCGCGCAACGGTCTTCGGAAGGATATCCATCCCGATGACCGCACGCTGGCGTTGGTGCACCGGGCGGGCGAGTGGCGCGGGCGGTAGATCGCGCTGTTGCTCAACTGGCCGGCGGAGCTCCAACGTTTGAAGTCGCTATGATGTTTGCGAGTACAGCGACTAATCGCCGTCCGTATGACGGCGTTGACGTGCTGCCAGATAGCGGTCCAGTTCCGCCGCATCCTTGAAGATCGCTACACCAGGGAGCGACTTCATGATCTCGAACACTTCCTGGATCTGCGGCTGCATATGGACGAATGACGCCTGCCCGCCGCGCTCCGTGAGGGTCTTGCGCGTTGAGGCGAACACACGCAGTCCGGCGCTGCTGATGAATTTCAGCTCCGCCAGATCGAACACAATGTCTTTGGTGGAACTGGCCAGGACCGGCACGAGCTGCCGTTCCAGCTCTGGAGCGGTGGCTGTGTCGAGACTGCCGGTCAGTTTGGCCGTGACAGCGCCGACATCCTTGCCGCTGATGCTCTTTGAGATCTGGATTTCCAGTGCCATATCGGTTTGCGTTTGATTCCTGCTCTTGCTGACAAAGATTATTCGCTGCCGAACGCCGACACAAGCCGCCTGGTCAAGCGCAGAACGTTCTTGCCGGCTTCGCGCCGGTAGCGAATCTCGTCCATGTTGCGGCGAACCAGTTCAATGCCCCAGCCGCCGGATGAGTCGCTATTCTCCGCTTGCGGTTTGAGCACTGCGGCAGCCGTCGGATCGAACTCCGGACCGTCATCGTACAGCTCGATGATGAACGATTCATGGGTCCGCTCGATGGCAACCTGAAATGTCCGCTGGGCGTCACGCAGCAACGCGTGGTTGACGACGTTACTGGCACATTCCTCCAGTGCGAGCGCCAGACTGAACACCTGTTCTTCGGGCACACGCTGCGCCGCCGCGAAGTCCCGCAACGCCTCTACCCCCCGCATGACTTCTCCCGGCGTGGCGTGGAGGTCCAGATTGATCCGGGCGCCGGCGTTCACCTTCAGCGTCATGATGGCGATGTCATCCGACTGGGGTGCGCTGCCGGCAAACGCGCGGACGTTCCGGAGCAGGCTCGCCGTCATGGCCGTGGCGGATTGGCCCGCCAATCCGCAGGCGTCAGCCAGCAGCCGATCGTTGCCATAACACTCGTCCTGCGGATTGAACGCTTCGCTGACGCCGTCGGTGTAGAGGATCAGCGCATCTCCCGGTTTCAAGGTCAGTTCCGTGCGCTCGAATTCCAGACCCGGCTCGAAGCCCAGCGCCGTTCCGAGACTTTTCACCGCCCAGCGCGGCGGTTCGCCGGCGGGCAGAAGCACCGGACGACAGTGGCCGGCGTTGGCCAGCGTGAGCCGATGCGACGTCGGCTCGAAGACCGCGCACAGGAACGTCACGAACATGCCCGACGGATTGTCTGCGGCGAGTTCGTCGTTCAGCCGCGCGAGGATGCGCTCCGGTTCGGCGAATGTCGCGCGCCAGCAATCGCGCCAGACTGATCGCGCGCACCATGAACATCGAGGCCGGAATGCCCTTGCCCGAAACGTCGCCGAGGAAAATGACCAATCGTTCCGGCGCGGCAGCGCAGACGCCGTAGAGATCGCCGCCCACCTCGCGCGCCGGTTCGAGCACCGCGCCGAAGCTGACGCCATACGCCTGTTCAACGGGCGCGAAATCGTGCGGCAACATGCCCATCTGGATTTCGCGGGCGACGCGCAACTCGCTGGCGATCTGCTCCTTCACCGCGTCGCTGTAAGCCTTCGCCTTGAGCAGCGATCGCACGCGCGCCTTCACCTCGAGCATCTCGAACGGTTTGGTGAGGTAATCATTGGCGCCCGCCTCGAAGCCGCGCGTCTTGTTCTGAACTTCTTCGAGCGAGGAGAGGAACATGATCGGCACTTCGGCGGTCTCCGGCATCTGGCGCAGGCGACGGCAAACTTCATAGCCATCTACGCCCGGCATCACGATGTCGAGCAGCACGAGATCGGGCGGCGTTCGCGCGGCGAGCTGCAGTGCAGCTTCGCCGTTCATCGCGAGGCTGAGTTTGTGGTCGGACTTCAAGCCTTCGACGAGGATGTCGAGGTTGGCCTTGGCGTCGTCCACTAGCAGCACGCGACAGTCGGAGAGCCTTTTCATGCACGCGCAGTCGTCGTGAGTTGTCGCTCCATTACCCCGGTGTCAACACAAGAATACCCTGCGCAAGCTGGCAATCAGATTTGTTGCTATCAGGACATGGACCGGAAAAGGGGTCAGACCCCTTTTCCGCGTTGTGCCCGCGACACACCGCGCCAGGCGGATTCGTGTACGGCAAGCTCTTCGAGCTGGACCCCTCGACGCGCGGGCTCTTTCACAACGACCTTGTGGCGCAAGGCCGCAAGCTGATGGACACGCTCGACGCGATCGCCGCGGCACTCGATGACCTGGAGTCGGTGCGGCCTCGTCTTGTCCAGCTCGGACGCCTTCATGAGAGCTACGGCGTTGTTCCTCGCAACTACGACACGCTGGTCAACGCCCTGCTGTGGGCGTTCGCTCAGGCATTGGGCCCCGACTTCGACGCCCGCGCGCGCGAGGCCTGGCGAACCGCGCTCGAGGCTGTCGCCACCGTCATGCAGACGGCTGCCAGTGGGAACGATCGATGATTGCTCGCCAGTGTGAGGATTCGATGCACGTCGGGGCCGCCAACTTTAAGCTGTTGATTCTGAATGGCTCAATAAGCAACGCACTTCGTTGATCGAACCGCGCGTTTCTCATCGAGCTGCCAGATCCCCGATTCGTCGTTGCGCGCTCCGGCCGATATTAAGATCGGACGTGGTCGGGCGGATGCATGGTGATCGCGCAACGCGTGTGGCGCTGGTGCCGGGTGCGGCGGGCTCCGCCGCGTTCTGGACGCCAATCACCGAGCGGCTGCCGGATGATTGGATCGTCACGACGATTGATCTTCCTGGTCTAGGCTCTGTTCCAGCACGGGATGACATCCACGGCTACGACGACTTGGCCGAGTACGTCGCAGGAATCGTCGCAGCACCAAGCGCCGTCGTAGCGCAATCCATGGGGGCATATGTGGCGCTGAGAGTGGCATTGCGATATCCCCACCTCGTGACGCACCTCGTCCTCGTTGCGGCGACAAGCGGCATCGATGTGATGAAGTGCGGCGCCGTCGATTGGAGATCCGATTACGCAGGAACATATCCGCAGGCCCAATCCTGGACTTGCGACAGCGTTCCGGATCTCAGCGCCGATCTGCTGGCACTCGAGATTCCTGTGCTACTGATATGGCCGACCGCCGACATCCTGAGTCCACTTGCTGTTGCCGAAAGGCTTGCTGCGACGATTCCGACGACATCGCTGATCACGTTTTCATCGGACGATCACTGGGTCGTCCACCGGTTTCCCGAGCAATCCGCCGCGGCCATTCGATCGTTCATCCAACAACCCTTACATCCGAGGTAGTTGCTGGTTGATCCTGCGGGCGAACCTTTGATGCAGGAGGGCTCATAGAGAGAGCGAAACGGTTGGGGGGCGTCATGCCTCAGCCCTTGGGGAGGCCATCGGGGAAACGGTCCCGTACCAGGTTCAGCTGCAGGCCGTGCTCTAGCAGCCGCCTTTGCCCCCGCCAACACAAACGAAAAGCCTTCGGTAGCGCCAACGGCAAGCCTCGCTATCTCCTGCGGGTTACCGCTGAAGCCTGAATTGGTGATGCTCACGAACGTGGAGTGTCGTTCGTAGGGACCTTGCCGAAGCTGGATGACGAGAAAGGGGATGGCCCTGTAACGCAGTGGCGGAGGAGGGCTTCAGAGTGCCAGGGAGAGTCGCTAAGGCGCGAGTCCGCGAAGGTGCTCAGGGCGTACGTTGCTGCCGGTCAAGATTGTAGCCAGCCGATCTCCCGGCAAATCGTGAACCCGGATGGCCGCAAGCCCTGCGGCTCCTGACGGCTCCAACAGAAGGCCGAGGGCCTGGGCCGACAGCTGCATCGCCTGCAGCAAATCACGGTCGTCGACCAGGACCATGTCGTCCACTAGGGCGACCAGTCGGACCACAGACTCTGGCACCGGCACACGCACCTCGATGCCCTCAGCGATTGTGTCCGAACGTTCGGTCGACACTGGCATCCCGGCTCGCCAGCTCATGGCCATGCAAGGCGCGCCACGAGCACAGACACCAATGATGCGGGTGTCCGGCGAGCGCTCTTTAATCCAGCGCGCCACGCCGGCAATGAGGGCGCCATCACCGACCGGAATAACCACTGTGTCGAACGGGCCCGCAGAGATCAGCTCGACCCCGATGGTTGCCGCTCCCTCCGCAATTGTCGGTTCTTTTCCGTCCTCGACGTAGACGCAGCCTTTCGTCGCGGCCACACGCTCGCGCGCGGCCGCTTCGCTGGCCGCAGAGTCAGCCCCGACCGCGGTGACGCGCGCTCCGAACGACCGCATCCGGGCCAGCTTGACGGGATTGACGTTCTCCGGGACGAACACTTCCACGGCAACGCCACGGCGCCGGCCGGCGTAGGCCATCGCCTGCCCGAAGTTGCCCGTGGATGAGCAGACAACGGTCTGGCCCGCGTCGAATCGGCCTATGAGGAAGTCCGCGCCACGCCCCTTGAAGCTGCGCAGCGGATTCGCCGTCTCCACCTTGACGACGACTTTGCGGCCAAGAGCGGCGCTGAGCTGCTCGTCGGCGTACTGCGGAGTATTCAAGAAGACCGGATCTATTACGCGAGCAGCCTCCTCGATGCGGGCGATACTCAGATCGAGGTCCATTTCATTGCCGGCCTGGCGCCGTGGTGAAACCACCCTCCGCCGCGAGCGCTCCTCCTCATGCTATACAAGCACAAACACCACACAGCCGCCAGCCATGGCTCGTGCAGGCTCTCGAAGTTTTGTACCCGATCACGCCCCCCACGATCATGCCAATCGGGGCGCCGATGATGAACCCCGAGAGCCCCGGCTCGTCACATGATCGCGCCACAACCGCGATTGCTAGAATTCATGATCATTCACGATCGTGCTTACGGTACCGGACGCACACGAATCTACGGCCATGCTGCGAGTGGCTGCCGCCGGCCGTGCGGATCAACCCTATTCGCTGGGCGGACACGCCATCCCCTCGAAAGACGGGGCGTCTCGTAGTAGGTGAGGAACACCTTGGGCGTTGGTGACAGAAGGACCGCTCATCCAGCGGGCACCCAGCTGCAATGCGACACGGCAGCTGCCGGCTGGATCGCCGATCGAGTGCTGCCGTGGGGCCCTGACGTCGGCACGCGCGTGGGCGCGCTTGTGCCGACCGGCTACGACGCCTACGTACGGGTCCTCCATCACGTCGAGGAGCGCACAGGACGCGAGTCGATCCGTCGGCGATGGTCCGAGCTGGCGCAACGTTCGGGTCGAACGATGCATGCGGCAGTGCAGTTCGATCGCTTTGGCTGGCCGGCTCCTCCCCAATAGGGAGCCTCGACCAACAGGAAGCAACCACTCTGGTGTCGATGCTCCGCGCCTACACCACGACGCCGAATAACTGCTGGTTGGCGATCTGGAACGGATTCGGCCAGCTGACGGGCAGCGTGTTGGTTACGGTCGCGCGAGAGCGCGGGCTTGGAGTCCGGCTTCAGCGGCGCCGCGCCGTGCGCAGCGATATGCTCGACCCGCCGAGCGGTCTCGCCGATGCACCGACCGTGTCTCTCCAGGCTCGGGAGTACTTCCTGTACCGAGGGTCGATCGACGTCGTTCCGCGATTCGAGCATATGCCGGGCCACCTTCAGACGCCGAATATGTGGTGGCCAGAAGACCGTGCGTGGTTCGTGGCGACGGAAATCGACTTCGACTCCACGCTCGTGGCGTGCACCCGGACGTGTGCTGAGGCGTTGCAGGGCAGCGATCTCGAAGTGATCGAGGTGTCCGCGGAGACCCGGCTCGACCTCGATGGCGACACCGTCAACGTCAAATGAAGCACCGTCCTGCACGCCGCCCAGCGAAATCAATAAGCTGCTTACTTCCTCGATTCACTGGGCGCAAGTCGGCGCCAAGCTCATGGTCTTCCTCCTTCGTTGAGTATGTTCCTGCGTTGGGTAGTTACTGCTCTGAGGTATCGCGCGTGAGAAATGTGGCGCGTCCGGCGCTCTTATCTGGTGAACTGCTGCTCCCGAATCACCTCTGCGACTTCGATGTGATAGTAGTGGTACCGACGCTCGCGACCGAGCTTCTGGGCGACGAGGTGCCGCTCGTCGCGCCGCCACGCCACCTGCAGTGCGTCGTTCTGCCACCACACGACGGTGAGCCGCTCGCCGTCTTCCGCCTTGAACTCCTTCATCGCGATGAAGCCGGGATAAGTGCGGGCGCGCTCGAGCATCTCGGCGGCCATGGCGCTATAGTCATCGCCGGCCTGACTGGTGAGCCGTGACCGAAAGAGCGTGATTATCATACGTGTCGGATTGCCTCGCTCAGCGCTCACCTACTGCCGCGACGAAACCAGTACCCGACGCCCTGGACCGTCGGACCGAACGGCAGAGGCGCAGCGAAGTCCGTGACGTCCGTCTCGATAAGCTCGAACTCAGGCGCGAACATCCTCTCGATCGTCGTCTGGGAGCGCCGGCGAGGCCCAATCGGGCGCCAGTCGAAGGCATGGCGTTTCCCCCAATGCTCGAGCGCGAAAGAGGCTCCCGGCAAGAGATAACCGAGGAGCTTGTCTTTGTAGAGAGCAGTATTGCCGCCGACGAGCGAGTGCAGGCAGCCCGAGTCGTACACGAGATCGAACGGCCGCTCTGGAGCGTAGCTGAAGAGGTCCGCGGTGACGAACTCGATCTCGGCTCGCCGCTGCTCGGCGAGCGATCGGGCCATGGTGATCGCTTCGGGAAGGATGTCGATCCCAGTTAGTTCGAGACCTTTCTCGGCTAACCAGAGCGTGAGCACGCCAGCACCGCACCCGACGTCGAGCACGCGCGCCGGTCTGGGGCAAGCGGCCACCGCCGAGACGAGCACGCGACTCGGGCTTTCGCGATGCCAAGGCAGCCGCTCCGGTTTGCCTTCGGCCCTGCGATAGAAGCTCTGCATCACGCTCTTCGCGATCATTTCGCATCCTTCCTTCGACCGCCAAACGGCTCCAGCCACTTCGCTGCCTTCATCGCGGTCTTCTTGACAGACTTTTTCGCTGTGCGCCTGCCAGGCCGCTTCGCCGCCTTGCCCGCCCTCATCGGCGCCGGGCGCGCATGCTGCGGCTGATAGATGCCGAGCTTGCCGCCACCGGGCAGCGTGATCTGCGAAAGCCGACC
Organism: uncultured Acidobacteriota bacterium; assembly: GCA_963807105.1. GTDB lineage: Bacteria > Acidobacteriota > Vicinamibacteria > Vicinamibacterales > UBA2999 > DASPWV01. The sequence goes on from CAWEAM010000013.1 coordinate 366,593, forward strand.
CCAGCCCTGATCCTGCACGGGCGTGCTGGCGATGTTGTGCGCTTTCATCTCCTCGACGAACGCGTCGATGTCGTCGCACATCAGATAGAACTCGTGCACATCGTTCTCGTTCGATGGATGCACGGCCACTTCGGCCGGCGGCAATCCGAAGATCAGCCAGCCCTCGCCCACGTCGACGTTCGGCAGCCGGAGCACGTCGCCGAGGAACGCGCGGTCTGCCTCGGGAGCGCTGCTGTGGATGATGGAATGCGCGCCGATGAGCATATGAATGCCTCCGTTTCAGCCTTCCCATGCGGGGTCTCTAGAAGATCGAAGCCAAACGCGCGCCGGCTGACGGCGACGACCGGCCGACCCTGCAACATCAACCGTTGACCGTGGACGTCATGGTCATCTGTGACGCTCCAGAACGACCATGGTGAACCGCACCGGCCGGCCGCCAACACACTCATAGGCGTGCGGACGAGCAGTCGACGCGCTCGCCGAGTGACCAGCGCCAATGACAAAGCTGACCGCATCCATGACGAGCGCGAGCCGTCCGTGCGTGACGTGCAACAGCTCCTCTGTGCCAGCCGGATGCGCGATGGCGTCGTAGCGTTCGCCAGGGCGCAGATCCCATGCCCATAGCTCCAGCATGTCTGGGCCTGTCGACCCCACAAGCAGCGTCGCGGATCCGCCCTTCGGCCCTTTCCACAATACCCGCGGGGGCGGCGCCGGAACGACGGCGGCACGCGACGAACCCACCACGTCGACCAGATCGGCCAGCGACGCTCCGAGTGCCCCCGCGACCTTGCACAGCGTCCCGATCGATGGATTCGTCGCGCCCCGCTCGATTTGCACCAGCATCCCTTTGCTCACTCCCGCGCGGGCCGACAGCTGATCGAGCGACAGGCGCCGCTCACGCCGCTTCGCCTGGATGCGCCGCGACACGATATCGATGATGTCTTGCTCGGGTGTCCCTTCGGCGCTCGCAGTCGATATATTGACCGTCTTGGTCATTATATTGTATCTAACCACTGGATGACACCGGAAGTCAACGCCGCCGTGTGGGCTCTCCGCCCCGACTACCTCGCCGTGAGTATCGTGGCGCGTGGCTGTCGGAACGAGGCCCATCTGGCTTCGTGGCGGCAGGCGTACAAAGCATTCGGCGCAAAACCACAGCGGACGCCATGTTCCGCGGAAGCACTGTGGCGTCGCCTCCAGCGTGATGGCACCCTCGCCTCAATCAATGCCATCGTCGATCTCTACAATGCGGTCAGCGTCACGTACGCAGTGCCAGTCGGCGGCGAGGACCTGTCAGCGTACGTTGGCCCGCCGCGGTTGGTGCGGGCGGTCGGCAACGAGTCTTTCGAGACAACCCGCGACGGGCAGTCCGCGCGCGAGATGGTAGAGGCTGGCGAGGTCGTCTGGCGCGACGACGAGGGTGTCACCTGCCGCCGGTGGAACTGGAGGCAGACGCCCAGAACGCGCATCAGCGTGGCAACCACAGACATCTGGTTCGTACTCGAGCGGCTCGAGCCGATGCCCATCGAGGCGCTGTTCCAAGCCGGCGAGTCAATCGCCGAAGGGGTACGAAGCCTCGCGCCACATGCGCAGATCTCTCAAAGGCTGATTCGCAAGAGCGACTGACGCCGGTCAGCGCGGGCTCTTCTCTGGAGCGGCAATTCACATCAATGCCGTTGAGCATCCCACAACTATTCCGACGAGAAGTCCTTGAGAGCTTCAGGCAAGCTTCATGACAAGGACTTCAGCGCGGCGATGATCACTTGGTCCGCGTCCCTGAGCAACACGTCGGTGAGCGTGAAGCCTGCGCTTCGGAGCAGACGGGTCCAGCCGGCTACGGACATGCCATCGTCTCCGATCCGATTGGCATGGCGAGGACCCAAGAGCTTTGTGTGGTCATAGCCAAGAAGCCTGTTAGCCGTCGACCAGAACCGTTCCCAACTCTCACGCGAGTATCGCGGAAATTGCTTGGCCTTCCACTCCTCGAACCCGGCCGCAAACGGAACCTCGGGACAGGCGGGTTCGGCGAATACGAATACTCCGCCGCTGCGCAGGAGCGCGTGAATGTCCTGGGCCAGCTGCTCCGCACGCGGGACTTCGAACCAATGAAGAGCATTGGCTGTCACGACGGCGTCGTAGTCGCGCGACAGACCGTCGTGCCAGCCATGAGCCCTCAGGTCGGCAACAACAATCTTGCCGGGAACCTGATCCCGCCGATTCACGCCAGCGCAGATCGACGTTAGGAACGCGTCTCGATCGACGCAGTCGATTTGCGCATTTGGGTACTCGTGTCGAATTGCCCGCCCCACGTCACCTGGGCCGCAGCACAGGTCGAGAACGCGAAGGGCCTGGCCGCGTGGAAAGGGAAGCGCCGAGGCGATCAGCTGAAGATCGCGCGGTTTTGAGACACCCTGCTCGGCCCACCACAGCTCCAGCAACTCGTCCAGATGGCCGCTGATCCTCGCCTCAATATCGGCCTGGCTGATTGGAGAAACCTGCATGGGCGTCTGGAATGAATCCTAAAGAAAGTCGTCGCAGCGGGTCTTGTAAGAATCGGCCACGCAACTGGACGCCATGTGACGTGTTGTCGCCGCCGGAAATCGAGCCAGGTCAATAGGATCTCCGATCCGCGCGGCAATCGATCACGCTGCAGCTGTAATACGGAGGGCCCGGTCGCATGGCTCGCACTGGGGCTGGCGTCGTAGACGATCTGGTTCGGGCCCGCAGTGGGCGAGGGCAACGGTGTCCCACCAGGGGGCAACGTGGCTGAGCTCGAACGATCCTTTTGTCGACCTGGCCGGTCACCAGGGTAGGGCCGGAAGCCGCAAGTGTCAGCGATCGAAAGCGACTACGCCGGGCGGTGTGAGCGGTATGTGGATTGCTGCTCTTCTCACCCATGTCGCGCAGGCAGCATTGGCATGTGATTGCTGCGCTGGCCGTTGCACTTCTTGGGTCATGGACGGTCGAGAGTTGGGCCCAGTCAGCCCCTCCTGACGATGAGGCGGAGCAGGCGCGGCTGGAGAAAGCGCGCGCCGTCACTCCACAGCAGCGCTCGACCCTCGATCGCCTGATCTACAAGCTCGACGACGATCTCCTGCTGGAACGAGTGCTGGACGCGCCCCGGGGCATCTATGCCCGCCTCGGCGGGATCGGCGAAGGCGCCGGTTTGGGTGTGGGACCCGCGTTCCGATATAACGCGACACGATTTGACTTCAAGACCTCAGCCGCGGGGTCGATGAAGAAGTATTTCATTGGCGAAGCGTCGCTGCGCTTTCCAGGAACCGTCGGCCACAACGAATACATCAAACCGCGCGGGCTGTACCTGGAGCTCTATGGCCGGCGGCGTGACTTTCCCCAAGAGGACTTCTTTGGACTCGGTCCCGACAGCCAGGCGAGCCAGCGATCGAACTACGCCCAGCGCGACAGCTTCGGAGAGATCGCGGCGGGCTTCGAGAGAGGCCTGCTCGACGCGGGCGTCGGCGTTGGCTACCTGGAGGTCTCGATCGGCGCTGGCACCGACACGCGGATGCCTTCGTCCACAGCGGTCTTCAGCCCCGAGGAGATGCCGGGCGCCGCCGATCGGCCGACGTTCGTAGTCATCCAGCCATTCCTGGAGTTCGCGACGGTCGATCGCGCTGTCAACGATCGCTCCGGAGGCATCTATCGTTTCTCGGTGGCGCAGTATCGCGATCAGCGATCTCGATCGCTATTCGTTCGTTCGCTGGGAGGCGGACGTCCGTCACTACTTCTCCTTCGCCAAGGACACGCGAACGATCGCACTTCGCGCCTTTGCGGCATCGGCACGTCCTGATGCTGGCCAGGAAGTGCCCTTCTACATGCAACCGACGCTCGGCGGCGCGCGAAGCCTTCGCGGATACCGAACGTTCCGCTACCGCGACCGCACTGCCGTGCTGCTCCAGGCGGAGTACCGCTGGCGAATCAACGAGTTCGTCACCGGCGCGCTCTTCTATGACACCGGGGCTGTAGGCGCGTCGCCCGACGCACTCGGGCGCTTCGAGCGCAATTACGGGATCGGCCTGCGTGCCGGCCATCGTATGGGGTCGGCGTTCCGCATCGACTTCGCGTTCGGTGGGCGCGAGGGGAATCGTCTTCTCATCAGGTTCGACGATGCCTTCTAACCCCTCAGTTCACTTGTGTTGCGGGTCGTGGCGACGAGCCACACCCACGAATCGGGCGCGACTCGCGACCGTTTGTGCGTTGAGGACGCCGTTGGCGTGCTCCACACAAGTGAGCTCCGGGTCTAGAGCGAGCTCACGCGTGCTGGCCTGGGCCATTGTCAGCGCGTTCGCGCTGAACGTTCTGGCCGCGCAAGCGCCCAGGACGACGCCACGATTCCGGCCGGCGGATCCTGTCGCCATCGACAACGACACGATCGCCGATGCGAGTGCGTTCGAGGAGCTCGAGCTCTCCGAAGGCTTCGACCTGCTCACCAACCAGTTCGCGTTTCCCGGTGACAGGACGCCGAAGCGCGCGGTCAACGTCAACACCGTGGACGAAGTCCCTGACTCCAGTTGGTTCACCAATCGCATCGGCGTAATGTCGATGCCGGTGCGGGAAATCGTCCGCGGCGCCAACAAGTTCGACCCGGTCGAGGCACGCGAATGGGACACGTGGACGGTCGTGGAGGGCAAGGGGCCACGGACCTACCAGCCCGGCTTCCGCGCGGAGCGTCCCGGCGATCCCGGCCAGGTCTACCAGCTGGAGGTCGATCCAAAAGGACATCCTCGCCTGGCGACGGGCGCGGAGTTCATCGGCGGCTTGATCTATCACGCGCTCGGCTACTTCGTCGAAGACGTGTACGTGCTCAAGGTGCATCCGAAGAACATTCGCATCTCCGAGAAGGCGACTATCCGCGACGCCTCGGGCCGGCGCAGGTTCACGACCCACGATCTCGACAACATCCTCAGCGTGGCTGCCAGGGACGAGGACGGCCGCGTCTATATGTCCGCAACGCGATACGACGGCAAGGACCTGGGAAACTTCGAGTACCACGGCACCAGGAGCGACGACCCCAACGACGTCTATCCCCACGAACATCGTCGCGAGCTGCGCGCCAACCGGGTCTTCGCGGCATGGCTCGCGCACGACGACTCGCGCGCCCTCAACACGCGCAACGTGCGCGTCGTCGGCGATGGCCGCAACTACATCCGTCACTACGTGCGCGACTTCGGCGCGATCCTGGGCAGCTCGACCCGTTTCACCGAGCCGCCGATCAGCAATCACGAGTACTACGTCGAGAAGGACAGCAGCCTCAAGCGGCTGTTCACGCTGGGGTTCTACACGCCCGACTACCTGCGCACCAGGGCGCCTGAAAACATTCCCCCATCCGTCGGATGGTTCGAGAGCAGCTCGTTCGAGCCCGATGCCTGGAAGCCGAACTACCCGAACGCGGCCTTTTCCAATATGCAGCCCGACGATGCCTTCTGGGGTGCGTGGCTCGTCTCGCGGTTCTCCGACGTGGCAATCCGCGCCATCGTCGAGCAAGCGGGATACGACGATCCGCAGGCGGTGGATTACTTCACGCGGACGCTTGTCCGGCGTCGGGACATCATCGCCCGCACGTGGTTGAACGGTGTGAACCCGATCGCGGATGTGTCACTCGACGCGACGGGAACACTCAGCTTCACGAATGCCGCGGTCGCCGCCGGCGTCGCCACGCACGGCACCTACACTATCGCCTGGGCCCGTTTCGACAACGATTCCGGGAGCAGCGAGAGGGTGTCTGTCGAGAAGCACACGCAACCGCGCGGGACCGCACCCGCGTCGCTGATCGCGAGCGCCGACTTCATCGAGGCCACGATCTGGAGCGAGGAGGCGGACCATCCCGCATGGGCGTCGCCAGTGCGGGCCTACTTTCGCCGCGACGGCGCGGCGTGGAGGACCGTCGGCCTCACACGCACGATAACTTACGGCAGCCAGCGGTGAACGGCGGCGCCCGTGCGCGCTAAACCAGGGCGTCGGCTGGTTCTCCGTCACGGGCTCTTGCTCACATGCGCCGGCATCGTCGAATCTGCCCGAATCTCATCCAGCATCCGCACGCTTGCCAATGGCAGGTTCGGATTGACGGACCTGAGGCTACCCCAACATCCCATCGATCTGGTGGTGACCTCATGGGGTCCACCGACCCCATGGGCGTGCCGTCGATAGGCAGTTCCTCCTCGGGAAGGACGTATCATGAGCCGATCTTGAACATCAGCGGCGAGTCGGAGCTGTCGCGCAAATTGTACGGGCTGGACGACTCAATCATCGGGCCTTTCGGCCGTCAATCTTGATGGCCACGTGCCGATCCCGCAGGTCGTGACGCCTTGAGCCAGCAACGTCCGCGCGTCCTTCTGATTGGACTCGACGCCATGGATCCTGACCTCATCTCCGAGTGGTCGAGCGCGGGTCTGCTGCCAACGTTCGCATCGCTCTTCGCCTGCGGAACGTTCGGATCGACTCACAACCCGCCCGGGCTGTTTGTGGGCGCGGTATGGCCCTCATTCTTTACCGGCATGTCTCCATCGCGACACGGCCGGTATTGCTACCAGCAGATCGTAACCGGCACCTATTCGGTCGAGCGGTTCCACCCGTCAGACCTCAAGCAACCGCCATTCTGGAACGCACTGAGCGAGGCCGGCCGCCGAGTTGCAATCGTCGACGTCCCTAAGAGCCCGCTGAGCACCGGTCTCAATGGTCTTCAACTGGTCGATTGGGGAACGCACGATCCTGATTTTGGAGGCACGTTCCGGACCTGGCCATCATCTCTGGCTGACGAAATCACCTCGAGATTCGGTGCGAATCCAGTGGGCGACTGCGACCGGGTCAAGCGAACAGCGACGGGTTACGCGCGCTTCAGAGAAAGCCTGATATCGCGCATCAAGAGCAAGACCGCCATCCTTTGCGATCTGATTGAACGGGACCAGTGGGATCTCTTTCTGGCAGGGTTTGCCGAGAGCCACTGCGTAGGGCATCAATGCTGGACCTTGTACGACACCGCACATCCCTCGCATGATCGCGCCCTGGCGCATGCCGTCGGGGATCCGATGAAAGAGGTGTATGTGGCACTCGATGATGCGGTCGGGCAGGTTCTCAAGAAGGCGGGCGCGGAGACTACCGTCATCGTTCTCGCCAGCCATGGCATGGGGCCGCACTTCGACGCCACGTTCATGCTCGACCAGCTTCTCGAACGTCTCGAATCGCGCCCGAGCCGGTGGGAGCGCCTGAAGATTTCAGCGCGCGAATGTCAGCGCCGTCTACAACGGGGGCTGCGGCGGAGGCGGGAGAAGCTCCCACACGCCGCCGGCCGTTCCCGTTTTTTTCAAGTCCCCAACAACGACGTGTACGGCGGCATTCGGGCCAACTTGATCGGTCGCGAACCCTGCGGCAGGATCCGGCCCGGGATCGACTATGACATGCTGTTCGACGAGTTGCGGCATGAGTTGTTGCAGCTCGTCAACCTCGATACAGGGCAACCTGTGGTACGCGATCTCCTTCGATCTCGAGATCTCTACAAGGGCGAAGACGTAGCCGACCTCCCCGATTTTCTCGTCGAGTGGAATCGTGAGGCGCCAATCTCACGTGTGTCATCGCCCCGGGTTGGCGTTCTGGAGAGGCGTTTCAACGGCGGACGCAGCGGCGACCACAAGCCAGGAGGCTTCTTCTGGGCGATGGGCAAGAGCATTCAAGCCGGATGTCGAGTGACCGAGGTCTCGGTCATGGACTTTGCCCCTACAGTAGGTGCCTTGCTCGATGTCAGGTTAACGGATGTCGATGGCAAGATGATCCCTGCAATCACGCCGGCGCGATGAGTCAAACTTGAGGGACATCGCCGCCCGCCGACGTTCGAATCAGACAAGGATCGATTGGCTGCAGGGAAGAAGTAGGGCCCGGGTTCCAAGAAGCTTGTCGGCCTGAGCGCGGGACAGTAGACTCGGGCATCGCTTAGTCAGTCGATCCGGGGGCGGGTTCCCTTGGGACCTTTGCGGAGTGGTTCGCCATTCCATTTTTCGTGACCTGCAAACTGGTATACCAGTATGGCAGAGCAATTCCGGTTTGAACGAGAACGGGAACCCAACGCTCTGGCGGGAAAACAACGATGAATCCGTTCCTTTCGTCCGAAGTACGTTCCCTTTTTCCGGGTGCGCGGGACAAAGTGTACTTCAACATCGCCGAGACCTGTTTGATTCCGCAGTCCACGGCCGCTGTTGCGCACGCCTACGTTGAGGCGTCGCTGACCGGGCGTGGTGACAAGGCCGCGCATCGCGAATCGGTGGAACGCTGCAGAGAAGGCATCGCGGAGCTGATCGGCGCGCACGCGGACGAGGTTGCAGTCACCAAGAACGTGTCGGAGGCGCTGAACCTGCTGGCCTCCAGCCTGCGCTGGAGGGCGGGTGACAATGTCGTTTTCTGTCCCGAGCTCGAGCACCCGAACAACGTATTCCTCTGGCTGAATCTGCGCATGCTAAAAGGAATCGAAGTCAGGACCGTCGAGCCGGATGAAGGAAGGATTCCGGTCGACGCGCTGGCAGCGGCGATGGATGAGCGGACCGCTTTAGTCACGATTCCGCACGTTTCGTTCAGTCCCGGGTTCGTTACCGATGTACGGGCGATCTCCGACGCGGCACATCGCCATGGAAGTCTTCTGCTGGTCGATGCCGCGCAATCAGTTGGTGCGCTGCGCTGCGATGTTGAAGACCTGGGCATCGATGCGCTCGGTGTTGCCACACAGAAAAATCTGCTGGGCTTTTATGGCCTCGGTTTTCTGTACGTGCGTCGCGCGCTGGCCGAGTCACTCATCCCGTCGCATGTCGCGCGGTATGGAATGGACCTGGGCGCGGAAGCTGGCGAGACCGCGCGCAGTGGCGGGCACCGGCTGCCCTATGCACCGGGCGCGCGCAGGTTCGACATCGGCAACTACAACTATCTCGGCGCGGTCTCGGCCGAGGCTTCACTGAAGCTCATTTCGTCGATCGGCGTGGACCGAATCGAACGACACCTGAGAGCGCTGGCGGTGCGGCTGGCCGAGGGGCTGCTGGAACTCGGGCTGCCGGTAGCAGGCGGTTCGCCGGGACCACATCTCGGTCACATCGTGGCGGTCGGTCATAGCGGTGGAGGCCATCACGACACCGCCGACGATCCGGCCATGAATGATCTGTACCAGCATCTCACCGCGAATGGCGTTCACCTCTCGATCCGCAAGGGAATCCTGCGGATGTCCCTTGGTCTTTATAACGACGTGTCGGATGTGGACCGCACGCTCGATATGGTTCGCTCGTGGGCGAAGACCAGACCGGTCAGGAGCTACGCATCATGAACCGGATGATGATCAGTGCAGCCATCGCGGCTCTGCTCTTCGCCGCGCCCGTTCAGGCCCAGCAGGCCGCGCCGGCCGCGCAGGAGCACGCACGCTTCGACTTTCCGTTCACGGTGAACGGCCAGGAACACGTGCTGACCTACGAGGGCACACACGATGTGATGCGGCAACCCGATCCGGCGGTGAAGCTCGTGGTGTTCGTGCATCACGGCGGCAGCGAGAACCCGGTGACGTACTTCAAGCACATGAAGACCGCGCTTGACGCCGCTGCGGCCGACAGCCCTGGCCGCAATCTGCCAGGCACGACCATGATCATCGCGCCGGGGATGATTAGCGAGGCGCACATCAAAGACAACCCGAAGCGTTATGCCGGCAAGAACTACCCGTATTGGGATGGCGGCTGGCGTGAAGGGGAGCCTTCCCGCACCACGCCGCAAGTCAGCAACTTCGATCTGCTGGATGCGATGGTGCTGCACCTCGCCGATCGGTATCCCAATGTGAAGGCGATCGTGCACGCGGGACACTCTGCCGGCGGCCAGTTGCTGAGCCGCTATTCATTCGGCACGCCGGTCTACGATGTCCTGCGCGCACGAGGGATCTACGTCCGCTACGTGATCGGGAACCCTTCCTCGATGCTCTATTTCGATCGGCAGCGTCCGGACCTGATAGCGGGGAAGGGCTTCGTGGATTACCGGTCGCGCATACCGGTCCTGGCCGAAGGCGAATGCAAGGACTTCAACACCTACAAGTACGGGCTCGACGGCATGGTGCCGTACATGACGCGCCGGCCGGTGTCCGCCATGCTGGCTGCGTTTCGCAAACGCGAGGTCTACCTGATTAACGGAACAGCCGACATCGATCCGATGGCCGACGGACTGGATCGCGATTGTCCAGGCCTGTTACAGGGAAGGTTCCGGCTCGAGCGCGGACAGCGCTACTACGAGTACCTCGGGCAGTTCTTCGGCCCCGAGATCTACAAGAACAAGTTCCTGGTCCTGGTTCCCGGCGTCGCGCACGCCGGCGGCGAAATGTTCAGGAGCGCGGCCGGCAAACCGCTCATCTTCATCGAAGCAGAGGCCGCGGCGAAAGCGATTCGCGACGAGGACGCAAAGCATACGCCCGCCAAATTCGCGCTGGTCATCCACGGCGGTGGTGGCGTGCGCGAGCGTGCCGAGTTCGCCGCCAAACCTGGACTCGAGAAGGCCTATCGCGACGGGCTGAGCGACGCGCTGAAAGCGGGACACCAGGTGCTGGCCGCCGGCGGTTCGGCGGTCGAAGCGGTTGAAGCGGCGATCAACGTGATGGAGGACTCGCCGCTTTTCAATGCCGGCAAAGGCGCGAGCTACACCACTGATGGAACCGTGGAGCTCGATGCGTCGATCATGGATGGTCGGACGATGAAAGCGGGCGGTGTCGCCGTGGCGCGCCGCATCAAGAATCCGATCAGCCTGGCGCGTATCGTCCTCGAGAAGACGCCGCACGTGCTGGTGGCGGGTGAAGGCGTGTCCGCGCTGGCGCAGGAGATGGGTGTGCCGTTCGTTCCGGAGTCGTATTTCTATACCGAGGAAAAGTGGAACGAGCTGCAGGAGCGCATGAATCGCAAGGTCCCGTTCGGAACGCCGATCCCGCCGAGCGGCGAACCGCCGCAAGATGATCCGGCCGACACGAGGTTGTGGGGCACGGTCGGCGCGGTTGCGCTCGACGCGCAGGGCAATCTGGCCGCGGGCACATCCACGGGTGGACGTATCACCAAGCGGCCCGGGCGCGTCGGCGATTCTCCCATCATTGGCGCCAGTACCTACGCGAACAACGACATCGTCGCGGTTTCAACGACTGGATTGGGCGAGAAGCACATGGTGCTGCTCACCTCCAAGGAAATCGCATCGCTCATGAAGTACAAGGGCCTTTCCGTGCAGGAAGCCGCAGACAATGCGCTGAAAGTTCAGTTGAAAGCTTTGGGTGGCAGTGGCGGCGCCATCGCGCTGGACAAGAACGGCAACTTTGCCACGCCCTACACCGAAAACGGCATGTACCGCGGCTGGGTGCGCGCCGACGGTGTCATCGAGGTGCGCATCTACGATAAATGAGTAGACTCGGCCTGGGCAGCCGGATACTGATCGGCATGGTGGTGGGCTCAGTCGTTGGCGCCATCGCCGGTCAACGCGTCACTGTTCTGCAACCGATCGGCGACCTGTTCATCCGCGTGCTGGTGCTGGCGGCGGTCCCGCTGGTGTTCTTCAATCTGCTGGCCGGGCTCACCACGCTGACCGATCTACGCGTGCTCGGTCGACTCACCGCCAAGCTCGTCATCTACTTCTTTGCTACCAAGGTGATTGCACTGCTGCTCGGCATTGCTGCAATGGAAGTGTTCAAGCCTGGTGAGGGGATGACGCTGCGCGTTCCGGTCGAGCAACAGGTCGCCGCGCCGCCTTCGGTCACTCAGGTCCTCATGGACCTGGTGCCGACCAACGTCGTGCGCGCCTTCGCCGAGGGCAACGTGGCGCAGGTCGTCGTCCTCGCCGTGTTGCTGGGCGTGGCCACACTGCTTCTGAGTGAGGGGCCGCGCGACCGCTTCCGGTCAGCGTTCGATGACATCGCGCGGCTGCTCAGGAGAGTAGTTGACATCATCCTGATCGCGGCGCCATTCGGCATCGGTGCGTTGATGGCACTCACCGTCGGTCGCTACGGCGCACAGCTCTTCGGACCGGTCGCCCGATTCGTGGCCGGTGTAACCGCGGCGCACCTGGTGATGATCGCGCTGTACCTGACCCTGTTGAAGCTGTTCGCCGGACGATCGCCGTTTGCGTTTCTCAAGCAGACGGGCTCGTTATGGGCCACTACCGTGGCGACTACCTCGAGCCTGGCTTCGCTCTCGGTTGCCCTCGAAGAGGCGGAGAAGCTGCGCCTGCCGCGCTCGATCTACGCGTTCACGCTTCCGCTCGGCATTCAAATCAACAAGGATGGGACGGCGATCCTGCTCGCGTCGGTCGTGTTGTTCACCGCACAGGCAACCGGCATGACGCTGACCGGCGCGGATTTGTTCTCCGTGGTGTTGCTCGGTTTCCTGTTGTCCGCGGGATCGGGCGGCATCCCGGGCGGCGGATTCGTGGTCGCTCTTATCATGGTCGAGGCCTTTCACATGCCATTGGAGTTGGCCGGCATCGTGGGCGGCATCTACCGCCTGGTCGACATGGGCAACACGACCGTGAACGTAATGGGCAACCTGGTGGGCTCGATCCTGGTTGCACATTCAGAGCGAGCAAGGCTTCCCGCGGAACCGGCTCTATGAGAACCACTGCAAAGCTATTCACTATTTTCGTTGTTGCGATTGCATCCTCGGCATGCGGAGCCGCGGCAGTCGCAACACCGCCGGCAGTCGTAGCGCTGGCTCGCACCAACCAGGACGATTCGTCAACCGAACTGGCCTCGGGTCTCGCCCTGGAAGCCGGTCATTGGCTGGTCACTCGCAACGATGTCGTCGTGCGAATGGTGAATGATCCCAGCGCTTACTCGCAAGCATCCTTCGCAGAGGTGAACGATCGGCTGGCGATCGACTTGGTCGTTTGGGTGGATGTGCGCGGCACCACGGCAGTACCGGTTGTGAGTTACGTGCTGGAAACGTCAAGTGGCGAAGCACGCGCGGCGAAGGTACTGCCGCAGAGCAGTGATGGTCTTCCTGCCATCCCGCGGCGCATCGCGGAGGATGTCTTGTCGTCTTTGAAACTGCGAACGACGGGCGCGCAATTGCCGGCCTGGCCAATGCCCGCGGCCCCGGCGTACGACGCCTACGTGCGTGCTCTTGGGCGTGCGCATACGAAAGCGAAGACCGAAGCCGAGCGCGTAGCGTTGTTAGAGAAAGCCCCGGCCGCGATCGAAACCTATCCGCCGGCGGTCACCGAGCTGGGCGGTGCGTACCTCGACCTGGCCGGAGTGTCGAGTGGGACCGCGCCGTACTACGATCGCTCGGAAGAGACTCTTCGGCGCGCGGTGCAACTCGACACGCTCTATCCGCCCGCGCGCCAGAAACTGGCCTCGTCCTTTGCCAAGCGCGGACGTTCAGAGGAGTCGCTCAGGCTCCTGCAGAACGGTTTGGTCACGCACGCACGCTTTCCGGGAAACCACGATGAGCTTGGCTACATCCTGCGTTACGCCGGACTCATGGAAGCGTCCATGGAAAGTTACCGGCGCGCGCAGGAACTGGATCGCAGTCTCGAGAACCTGGTCGCGACGCAGGATCAGATCACCAAGTCGCTCATCTATCTCGGTAAATACCGCGAGGCGTTGGCGTCGCACGAACGGATGGAATCGTTCCTCGCTCGACTGGGCCGCACACCGGACGAAAAGGAATGGTTCTACCGTGGCGTGATCCACTTGTATGCCGGCGATCGCGACCAGGCGCTCGATGCATTCCAGCGCGGCGCGGCGCTGGACTCAGCGAGTGTGTGGACAACCTTTGGCCGCGCGTATGCGGGTATTGCTCGTGGCGATCGCGATGCGGTGGCGAAGGTGCTGGACGCACTCGAGCAGCACGTGGTGGTGGACGGCGAGCGGCACTACCGGCTCGTCCACTTTGCTTCCTTCCTGGGGCAGTCCGAGCGTGCGCTGCATCATCTCGAGACCTCGATTCGCGGTGGCTTCTTCAATGCGCCATACATCGCCAGTGATCCGCTGACTACCGGGCTCCGCTCTGATCCCGGCTTTGCTGCTCGATTGGGCGAAGCACAAAAGCGGCACGCGAGCTTCAAGGCAGCAGCAAACAACTGATGGCTCGAACCGCGCCTGCGTGTCGATCCCGATCCTCGATCTTGATCCCTGATCCCGATCCGCGGCGTCAGCGCGGGCCCCACACCAAATGCCAGCAGCAGATTTGCCCGGCATCTGGCCAAACGTGTCGTAGCCGCGGCCATCGCTCGTGGCATGAATGCGGATGTGGCCATCCAACCCTCCCGCGACGACGACGCCGGGATCACCGTCGGCGCGGCCGAGTTGGCTGTCGAAGGGGAGGGGCTGAGCAGGGACGAGAACGGGCGTTATGTGAACGAGAGACGGCCCTAATATTTCCTATCGTCCTTGGGTTCAGAACGAGAAGCGTGCTCCCCACTGAATCTGCCGCCCCGTCCCTCCCGGCTCGCTCACGAGAAAGCTGCTCGAGCGCATGTTGCCACTGCCGTTCGACCAGTCCGACCAGTTGGGAGCGTTGAACGCCTCGAGGAACACCTGCAGGCGGCGGCCGTTGCCGAATTCCAGCGTCTTGGTCACGCGCACGTCGAGTTCCTTGCGATGGTTGAGCTCCAAGTCTCCGAGCGTGACTGGCGCCAGGCGGATCGACGCGCGGTACTCGTTGATGAGGCGCAGTTGCGTCTCGACGTCGCCGCGGCCCACGCGCGGCTCGAGGCCTGGAGGCCGGTCGCCCTGCGTCGATCCATCGCCGTCGAGATCGACACCGGCGTTGATGCCAATCGGCTGGCCGCTGAGGAATCTGGCAATCACCGCGAGCTGGATATCCCACGGCAGCGTCTGTGTCGCCGACACCGCAACGTTGTGGGTGCGGTCTGCCGGGCTATAACCATACTGCTGCGGCGTGCGCTCGGTGCCGCGACGCGTGCTGTAGAAGTCGACGCCGTCGAGCATTGCGCGCGACCAAGTGTACGAACCCTGCAAACTATTGCCCCCGCCGAACCGCCGTTTTACTTGTGTCTCCACGGCCTGATACCAGCTGTCGGTGAAGTTCTGCAGCTCGGTAACCTGGCTGAATCCCTTGACCGGCCGTGGGTTGACATCGCTCACGCGTCCCGTCGGTGGCAGATTGACGTCGGACGATCCGAGCTGCTCCCAACCGTAGCCGCGCACCCAGTCCGCCTCGAGCGACGTGCGATCGTTGATTTGCCACGCGATGCCCGCCGTGCCAGTGACCTGGCGTGGCAGGCGCAAGTTGTCGTCGATGAGATACGGCGCCCGCTCGGCACCCGCCCTGACGTACTCGCTCAGACTCTTGCCAAGTAGCACGGCATCGATATTCGGGTAGTGTCGCAATTGGTTGAGGTCGGTGATGATGACGGTGTTGCCAACCACCTTGTCGATGGAGGTCATCTGGAACCAGGGCCGATTCCGCGTCACATAGAGCCCGGCCCCTGCACGGCCGACGAGTCTGCCGTCGCCACGAATGTCCCAAGTCGCGCCGATGCGCGGCTGGAGAGCAGAGTAGTCGTTACCACGGTCGCGACTGATGAAGGCGTCGATGCCCGCAAACGAGGGATCGTCTAGCAGCGAGTAATAGAAGTCGTTCGAACGCAGATTGGTCGTGAGGTCGTATCGCAGGCCGAGGTTCAGACGAACGCGATCCAGAACGCGCCAGTCGTCCTGAACGTAGAATGCGATCTCATTCGAGTTGTACTTGCGATCGCCAGGTTCCTGCTGCGTGAACGAGAAAGGCCACGTGAGCGGTTCGTTGGCATTGAACGGCGCGTCCGTGTTGAAGGTGAAGCGCCCCCGCTCGTTGAAGTGCGCCTCGAAGTTGTAGCGCCCGAGCACGAAATCGCCGCCCACTTTGAAGTTGTGTCGCGGCGTCGTCACGTGCCACGTGTCGTTCAGCGACAGCACGAAGCGCGGGAAATATTGCGGCGCGATCCCGTTCTGCCCCCAGGATCCCGAGACCTTCGTCACGCCGAGGGTGTCGCTCGTCGGGATCGTGGCGACCTGGTGCTTCAGGAGATGCACGCGCAGCGTGTTGAGCCGGCTCGCCGACTGAATCCAGTTCTCCTCGATGACGAGGCTGTGGGAACGGCTGGTGTCACTGGTCGTGGTGCCGCCCAGCATCATGCCATCGACTTCGGCGAGCGGCCGCTCCGCGCCGTTGTACGACTGATCGTCGAAAGCGTAGCGCACGTACATCGAGTGTGCGTTGTTGAACCGGTGATCGAACCGGCTGGTGAGATCGTCGCTGCGCGTTCCCGTGGGAAACACACCGTCCAGGATCGACTTGAACGGATTGCTGGCAGCGACGTTCGTGATGCTCGCCGTGTCGATGTCGAGGTGTTCATACGCAACGAAGTAGTGCGTCTTGTTACGGATCACTGGCCCGCCGTAGGAGCCACCGATGCGAATCTGACTGAATGGCGGCTGCTCATCCAGGGCGCGCGCGGCCGGATTGACGGCATTGAGCGCCTTGTCGCGCCCGAAGTAGAACGCGCTCCCTCTCGACTGGTTGCCACCCGATTTCGTCACGACCGAGATCACGGCCGCAAGCGCAGCGCCGTACTGCGCGTCGAACTGGTTGCGATAGACCTTGAACTCCTGGATCGCGTCCTGCCCCATGTTGATGACGGGACTTCCCCAGATGGCATCGTCCACCGTGCCACCGTCGATCTGGGTCGTGAACCCGTTGCGCGGATCGGCGATGCCGCCGAAGTTCGTGACCGTCCCTGTCAGCGATCCTGTGCCGCTCTGGCCCGCGGGCTTTGCGCCCGGCAACAACTGGGCGAGGCTTTGAAAGTTGCGCTGCAGCGTTGGCAGATTCTCGATCTGTTCGTTCGTGATCACGGACGAAGGCTGTGATCGGTTCACTTCGACAAGCGGTGATTCACCGACGACCGTCACGCTCTCTTCGACAGTCGCGAGCCCGAGCCTGAAGTCAACCGTCGCATCGGTGCCGACCGTCAGGACCATGCGTCTGGTCATGGCCGCGAACCCCGAGATCTCGACCTTGATCTCATATGGGGCCGGTTGCAGGGCAACCGCGCGGTAATTGCCACGCTCGCCGGTAACCAGCGATTCGACGTAGCCGTTCGAGAGGTTCGTGATGGTCACCGTCGCAGCGGGCAGCGCCGCCCCGGATTGATCGGCGACGATACCGCCGATGGCGCCACCGGCCTGTGCGCGCGCAATGACTGGCGCGTCCACGCCGTACAGGAACGCTGCCAGCAACACCCATCGGCATCGGCAGGGAATGGCGAAAGTCACAGGACGACAGTCGGTCATCACAGCCTCCTTCCGGAGATGCACTCCGTGCGGGACCGGGGGCGTCAGGCGGTCAATGTGGCCGCACTATACGCTGGTGATTTGGCAGGGGTATGTCACAAGTTGTCTCCGTGGGTCACGAAGCGAGTCGGCGCGCACGCAATGGGTAGGCGCACGTGTGATATGAAGGGCGCTGATTCGCAGCGCTCGCGTGCGCGACGCCGCTTCGTAGCAACGCGCTTCGTCGCGGCTGACGCTGCTAACCGGGTCGCTCATCATGGGAGGGTTTATGCGCGTCCGTCACTCCCAGCCTGTGCCTCGTCGACGGCTCGCCGGCATGGCGCTCGTTCTTGTCGTGATTTTCGGCGGATCGGCCGCCGCCCTGCTGGTTGCGCAGGGGGCCTCGCCCGCCCCGGTCCAGGATCTCCGGTCGCTCGCCCGGCAGTCCCTTGCGCAGCTCGACGGCACCGTACAAGTGCCGGGGGTGCGGGAACCCGTGGAGGTCATTCGCGATCGATGGGGGGTTCCACACATCTATGCCCGTAACGTCGACGATCTGTTCTTTGCACAGGGCTTCGTCATGGGCCAGGACCGACTCTGGCAACTCGAGATCTGGCGTCGTCAGCGGGAGGGCCGACTCGCGGAAATCCTCGGGCCCGACGTCGTGCAGCGCGATCGTCAGGCTCGGTTGCTGATGTATCGCGGCCCAATCGACGACCGCGAATGGACGAGCTACCACCCCGAGGGAAAGCGCATCCTCACCGCATTCGTGAACGGCTTGAACGCGTACATCACCCACAGCGCCGACCGGTTGCCGGTGGAATTCACACTCACCGGCATCAAACCCACGCCCTGGAAGCCCGAGACGATGTTGTTGCGGACGACGTCGCTAGGGGATGGGAACAGCGAGCTTCAACTCGCACGACTCGTCGCACGCGTGGGCGTGAAGGAAGCCAATCGTCAGCGCATGCCGGATCCCTGGGACGAGCTCGTCGTGCCGGAAGGACTCGACGTCGGGCTCATTGGCGAGGAGGTAGGACTACGTGGCGGCGGCCAACGAATGCCGCGGCCGGAGCTTGCCGCCCCATACAAGGCCATGTCCGGCGACCTCGTCGAGTTCATGCCCGAGGATGTCGCGCCTGATCCCGGCAGCAACAACTGGGTCATTGCAGGCGCGAGGACCGCAACGGGCAAGCCACTGGTCGCCAATGATCCGCATCGCGAGGTGACCAATCCCTCGCTTCGGTACATCGTGCATCTCAATGCGCCCGGGTGGAACGTCATTGGCGCGGGTGAGCCGCCGTTTGTCGGTGTCGCCATTGGACACAACGATCGACTCGCCTGGGGCCTGACGATCACGGGTACCGACCAGCATGACGTCTTCGTCGAGGAGGTGAACCCTGCCAACGCCAACGAGGTTCGCTACAACGGCACGTGGGAGGCATTGAAGATCGTTCGCGAGGAGATTCCCGTCAAGGGTGGGACACCGCGAGGGATAGAGCTGAAGTACAGCCGCCACGGCCCCATCTTTTTCGAGGATGCCAAGAACCACCGTGCGTATGCGCTGCGATCGGTGATGAACGAACCTGGAACGGCGGCGTATCTTGGCGGGCTACGCCTCGGCCAGGCACGTGACTGCAAGGAGTTTCTGGACGCCGCGCTTTTCTGGAAGGCGCCGACCGAGAACTTGATTTGCGGTGACGTCGAGGGCAACATCTCATTCCAGGCGTCCGCGCTGACTCCACGCCGCAAGGGGTGGTCCGGTCGGCTTCCTGTTCCGGGCACCGGCAAATACGAATGGGATGGATTCAGGACCGATCTCCCGCGACTGCTGAATCCGCCGCAGGGGTACATCGCAACGGCCAATCACAACGTCAACATCGCAGGCGTCGCGCCGGTGATGTACAAGTCGCTCAACAACGTTCAATTCGAGCGTATCAAGCGCGTAGAGCAGGTGCTGAACGAAATGCTCGCAACACGGAAGCTCACGATCGAGGATTCCACGCGGCTGCAGCACGACTACTACTCGCTTCGCGGGGCCTATGAGCAGGAACTCTTCCAGCCGTGGACCGCCAGAGCCATTGACGTCGAGAAGGCCCGCAAGATGGTCGCCGATTGGGATGCCATGCTGGCGAAAGACAGCGCGGCGGCTGCGCTCTACCATACGTGGCGAGAGGCTGTGGATCCAAAGGCGCTCGATTACAACCGGCCGCCCCAGGAGCGCCAGCCGCTCGTCGAGGCCGGGCTCGCGAAGGCGATCGAGGAGCTGATCAAGGAGCAAGGGGTCGATTGGACGTCGTGGCGATACGGCCGCATGCATACGCGCGACTTCCCGCATCCCTTCATCAGCGCGTTCGATCTCCCGACGGTGGAGCGTGGTGGTGGCAACGGTGCTGTCGGTGCCGATGGCGCCAGCTATCGCGAAGTACTGGATGTCGCCGACTGGGATCGCTCGGTCGTGACCAACGTACCAGGGCAGTCGGGACAGCCGGAAAGCCCGTTCTACGCCAACCTCCTCGCGCTCTGGGACAGGGCGGAGTACTTCCCCCTTGTGTACAGCCGCCCGCGTGTCGATCGCGAGGCGGCACACAAGATGTCGCTGCGGCCTGCGACGTCGACGTCAGCACCGTAACGCGCAGCGTTCATCCGCGGATTGAGTCCATGCTTGTTACGATCCGCGTACTCCGGAGGCCGACAATGAGCCGTCATGTTCGGAGAGTTGTTGCTTTCGCCGTTGTCATCGCGGGAGTGCTCTCGTGGTCTCAAACCGGAGTCATGCAGCCTGCTCAGGGCCAGGGACGTGGGCAGGAGCAGCAAGCACCGGCGCCCTTATGGACGGAAGCTCAGGTCAAGCAAGCGATGGCCGTTGCGCGAGTGGGGCGGCGGCTGACTCCAAAGTCGTGGCCGGGCGGCGCACGAGTGGCCGTTAACATCGGGTACGACGCGGACAACATCGGCCTCGGGCGCACTGGCAATCCACTGCCGGGTCCTGCCTCTTCAGGGGAATACGGCGCCGTTGACGGGTTACCTCGCATCCTGGCCGTCCTGGATCGGCTTCAGCTTCCGGCAACATTCTTTATTCCGGTCTCGAGCGCAGTGCTGAACCCGGAAATGCTTCCGCTTATCTCGAAAAGCGGGCGCCACGAAGTCGCGTTACACGGCTGGGTCCACGAGAACCAGAGCGCCATCAACAACGCCGAGGAGGAGGCGCGCCTGGTGAAGCAGTCGCTCGACTATTTTGAGAAGGCGACGGGCAAGCGGCCTGTCGGGACCCGGGCGCCGGCCTGGAACTTCAGTCAGCACTCGGTCAACGTGCTGCGACGGGCGGGTCTGCTCTACGACAGCAGCATGATGGGCCTGGACTCGGCATATGAGATCAACGCCGACGGTCAGCCGTCCGGCCTGATCGAGCTCCCCGTCGAATGGATTCTGGACGACGCGCCGTACTTCGGAGCGACCGGCGCCCTTCCGGTTCCGGAATTGATCTTTAAGACATATCGCGACGAGTTCGATGTCGCGTACAAGGAAGGCACGCTCGTGATGCTGACCTTTCACCCGCACGTGGTGGGACGCCGTTCTCGAGCGTTGCACATGGAGAAGCTGCTCGAATACATCAAGTCGAAACCGGGTGTGTGGTTTGCGACGGCAGAGCAGATTGCGAAGTACCTGAAGCAGAACGCGGACATCAGGAATTGATGCCGATCGCGTACCGAACAGGATATCGCAGGCGCGAAGGGCGCGAAGGACTGGAGACGTCATGACAAACCGACGACGCGTCGGCGCGGCCCTGGTGGCCGTGTTCGTGACCTCATTCGGCATCACACCACAGGTGCAGCAATCACAGGCACCGGCGGGCACGCCGACCCATCGCTTCAACGAGAACCAGATCCGATCGACGGTCGCCGTGCGTGTGGGACGGCAGCTGACGCGCGGCTGGCCCAACAGCGCCAAGGTCGCTGTCTGCCTGAGCATCGAACTCGACGCCGAAGCCAGCAGTACGAGCCCCGGCGAGCTGTTGCCGGTAGCGCTGTCGGCACGCGAGTTTGGCGTGGCGCAAGGCCTGCCACGGATGCTCGAGGTGCTCGATCGTCACAAGCTACCCGCGACGTTCTTCGTCGCGGCGATGAACGCGAGTCTCCATCCAGGCACGATCGATCTCATCAAGAAGGGCAATCGACACGAAATTGCGCTGAGCGGGTGGAGCAACGAGAATCTCGCGGTGTTGAACGACGAGGCTGCGGAGCGCCGCTTGCTCGAGGACTCAATCGCCACGCTCACCAAGATCAGCGGCAAGCGCCCGGTGGGCTGGCGCGCGCCGGCGTGGGCCTTCAGCCATCACTCGCTGGGCCTGATTCAGAAAGCGGGATTTCTGTACGACAGCACGTTGTCCGGCCGCGATGAACCGTACGAAATCAACGCGTACGAACAACCGACTGGCATGATCGAAATCCCTTTGAACGCCATCCTCAACGACGAGCCGTACTTCACAACCGCGCGGTCGTTCCCAGCACCGGAGCCGATTTTCAAGGTGTATCAAGACGAATTCGACGTCGCGTACCGCGAGGGAACGATGCTCATGCTGACACTGCACGCGCGCGTGTCCGGTCATCGATCGCGCATCGTCCATCTCGACAATCTGCTGAGCTACATGAAGTCAAAGCCCGGCGTCTGGTTTGCCACGGCACAGCAGATTGCGGAGCATGTCAGGCCCTGATTGGGGATTTGCTTCGGTCACGTACACGTTGCCCTCCGCGTCCGTCGCGACGTTGTGCGGGATGCCGAACTCGCTTGGGGCGTTGCCTTCCGTGCCGATGGCGCCGTGGACTTGGAGGCGCATGAAGCACGCCGTCGTCGACGACTAGCTCCACGTGGGCGAGCGCCGTGATGGCGGCCAGGGGTTGCCTTTCACGACGATGACGTCGGCGAGCTGCAGCCATGGGCCGCTCACGAGCACACGCGTTCCCAGCACTTCGCCCTTAAGAAGTCGCCCTGAATCCGTGGTCCGCGACTCGGCCACTATCGCTGGATGGTCTACCTGACCGTGGACGCCAGGGCCCCGGCTCTACTCCCGTACCTGTCCAACCAGTTGGGCGGCGCCGACGTCTATGCACCAGTGCGAGAGGCCCTGGTCGCTTCGGCCAGGACGATGCGCTCAACCGCCAGGTGTATGCGGACCTCCGCCTCTATCTCGCCGACATCCTGGTGAAGGTGGACCGGATGAGCATGGCTACGTCACTCGAGACGCGCGCGCCATTCCTAGACGCCGACGTGATGGAGCTGGCGTTCTCGATGCCCGGCGACCTGAAGATTCGCAATGGCGAGCGGAAGTGTATCCTGAAGCGGGCCATGCGCGGCGTGCTGCCCGAGAGCATTGCGCGCCGCGGTTGATGGTGTTCGAACGATGGGCCTCGAAACATCTGCTCTGACCATTCGCGCACTACTGACACTGCTGCTCGGTTGTGCCACGGTTGCCGCGGCGCAATCCGAGGGCGAGCGGAAAGCCGCCCTGGAGGATCTCCCTCGGCTGATCGAGGCGCTGGAGATCAAGGAAGGGCAAACGGTGGCCGACATCGGCGCCGGGTGGGGCTGGCTGACGGTCGGCATCGCCAAACACGTCGGCGCGACGGGCCGCGTTTACGGCACCGAACTCGGCGCCAAGAACGTCGCCGAGCTCAAGGCCGAGGTTGGCAAAGAGAAACTGTCGCAGATCACCGTGATCGAGGGGGCGTTTACCGAAACGAACCTGCCGGATGCCTGCTGCGACGCAATCTTCACCCGCCTCGTGTATCACCACTTCGCCGAGCCGGTGCCGATGGCCCGGAGCATCCTCAAGGCGCTGAAGCCCGGCGGCCGCTACGCGGTGATGGAATTCCTGCCCGGTCGCGGCGGCAAGGAGGCCGAGAAGGCGGCCGACCGCGCTAACAGAGATTCGCACGGCGTCGGCCCCGAAAGTGTCGAACGGGAGCTGAAGGAAGCCGGCTTCGAGATCGTGTCGGTGAGCCCGGTCGTTGGTGTCAGCTTCACCGTCGTCGCGCGCAAACCGACGCGCTGAGCTCGCACGCATTTCATGGAGGCAAACCTTCAGGTTCGCCCGAGCCTCGCAGCGTTTACGCGGCGCGGAACGCCCTTGGGGTCGTCCACAGTCGAGAAGTCGGGGTCGACCGTCTAGCGAGAGAGCTGACGCTCGCAAGCCTCGTATGCGCTCCAGGCCATCGATCGCCTCGTACCGCACGGTGATGAACTGCAGCCACGCCAATTCCGGCTGCACACTTAATGAGAGCGGATCGCTTTGCAACGCCATTGGAGGCGCTGCTCCGCCTCGGCCTGCAGCGTCGAAAGAAATGTCGAGTCAGATAACTCTCCGCCAGCCATGCCTTTGAAACCTCTGACCCAACTGAAACGTTGCGGTTCTATAGCCAAGCCATCCGGCTGAAACCGGATTACGCTGACGCCTTCTACAATCGCGGTATTCTGCGCGGCAGCAGGGCGACTTGACGGGCGCGCAGGCCATCGCCGGACGACTTATTCCAGTTCGATGGCACATCTGTTGGGCTCCCGCCACGAGCCGACTTCGAAACACAATCCGCTATCTTGGAGCTTGGACATGCTAAGACTGTCTCCACTCGTTTGGTTCGCGTCTCTAGTTCTATCGGCACCGCTCGCTACCGCGCAGACCCGCGAAGCGGTCAGCGGGGAGGTCATTGTGCGCGGTACCGTGGAAGCCGTTGACGTGGTTGCGCGAATCGTCCGCATCCGCAGCGATCAGGGAAACCTGGTCACTATCAACGTGCCAGCAGCCGCCACGCGACTCGTCGAGGTACGCGTCGGCGACACCGTCACCGCCACGTACTACGACCGCGTGATCATCCGGCCGAAGCCCGCTGACGAGCCCGCTATCGATCGCACCATCTTGCCGACCACCGTTACACCCGGGGGCCAAGCGCTGCCGGGTGGGACCATCGCCAACCAGCGCATGGCGACGGTGACCATTACTGGTTGGGATGCGGCAAACCGCGTGGTGTCGTTCACCGGGCCGAGAGGTGAAAGTTACACACGCCGCCTGCTGGATACAACCGACGCCAGCATCGTCGCAGGGCTCAAGCCCGGCGATCGTGTGGATGTGACGTGGACCGAAGCGGTGCGAGTGGAATTGCAGCCGCAGACCATGATGGAGATGCTGCAGGATCGCGTGACGGTTTCCATCCTCTGGGGCATTGACAACTCATTCTCCGGAAACATGATCAAGGATGCAACGGGACGGACGACCACAGGCGTGCCCATCAATCTCACTGAGACGTCGCACGACGATGTCTACGGGCGGATTGGTCTGCTGAAGATTGGCGCCGGCTACAGGATTTCGCCGCGCAGCGAGGGCGTTTTCAACTTTGTCTACGCGAACAGCGCCGCCGACCGCGTGCAGATCGGCACCGCGGGGACCAGCCCCTCTGCCGCCCTGAACGTGGATTTCACCGATTACCAATATTGGGGCTTTGAAGGCGGGCAGCGATGGTTCTTCACGCGCGTCCGATTCACCCCGTTTGTGGGCTATCTCGTCGGCGTCAACCGTCACCAGGACATCCGCGGCGCGTTCGTCGGCGTGCCGCTGTCGGCGACGCCGGGGCTTGCGGCACAGGACGGCAAGTTCTTCGAGAAGTCCTGGGCGATCAGTCTTGGCCCGACCGGCGGGGTCCTGGTCGGCATCGGCGCGGTCGAAGCGATGATCGAAACGCAGCTGCGCTACCTTGGCGGACTCTCCGACGTCGACTGGCTTGTCGAGGAAGGTCTGAGGGACATCAACACTGAGAGCGGGCGGTGGTCGTTCCCGATCCAGTTCGGAGTCAGGTTTCGCTTCTGAGTGACGTCGGTCGGCGGAGCGCGATGTCGCCGGAGCTGGTAATGATGGCGAAAATGCGACGAGGTCGCTTGCGCGGGAGTCTCTCTCTGCTGTCTACTGCAGCGCGCGTGGGCTCCCGACGCGAGCGCGTGTGCACCCACAGTGTGATCGTCACGCCGGATCGGGAAGCCCCAGCCCGACGACTTTCCGGTCCGGCGGCATCCGGTGGCCCGGGCGGCTCGAACGTGAACGCAAGCCCGCCGATCCGGTCCCGAGCATCGCGACTAGCCTTGTCGGTGACGACGGCGGCGGCTATAGTCGCTCCACGTTGGCAACTCGCAGGAGGTCGTCATGGGCGCCGACACCAGACGAGACTTTCTCCGCAAGAGCGCACTGATCGCATCCACAGCCCTGGCCGGACCCGGCGTGGCTGGCCGCGCCGGCGGCACCATGGCGGGGTTCGTCCAGCATCACAACGGGATCTTCCCCTGGTCCCTGGGCGCCAACGGAGAGGTGCGCAATGCCATCGCGTGACGTGGCCCTCATGATGGCGTTGGCAGTGATCATGGGGGCACAAGCGGCTCCGACGATTTCACTGGCTCCTGAGCGTCCGTCGGTCGGCTTCGGTCAGCCCATCAGGGAGGCCGACGTTGCAACCTGGAATATCGACATCCGCGCGCCCGATGGCGCCGGCCTGCCGCCAGGCCGGGGCACGGTGCCTCAAGGCAAGGCCGTGTACGAAGCCAAATGCGTGGCGTGCCACGGCACCGACGCCAAGGGCGGGCCGATGAACGACACGATGGTGGGCGGCATCGGGTCCTTCAAGACCAACACACGAGTGCTCACACCCGGCAGCATGTATCCCTATGCCCCGATCCTGTTCGATTACGTGCGCCGCTCGATGCCCATGGGCCGCCCGCTCACGATGACCGCGGACGAGGTTTACGCCGTGACTGCGTACCTCCTGAACCTCAACGGGCTTGTCCCGGCCGATGCCGTGATGGACAGCAGTCGCTGCCCAAGGTCCAAATGCCGAATCGCAACCGCTTCGTCGTCGACGACCGACCGGATACCAAGGCCGTACGCTGCATGCGCGATTGCAAGTAACGACATGGTCTTCCTCGGTGACCTTCTGGCCGGGATACCGCTCCGCCAGCATAGTGTCAAGGAGATGGAGGAGCCGCTGAAAAAACCCTGTTGACACGCGGTTGGAGCGGCGTGATCATCCCGCTGCGCCTGGAACACATCCCCTGCTCCCGGCGACCCACTTTCTCCATCAAACCTGGGTTTCTCGCTGTGGAGGACGCGATGCGCGTACCCCGACGCCGCTGGAACGCACTCGAGACGATGGCCACCTTCCTGGTCATCACGGTTTTCGGTCTCTACTTCGAGAGAACGCCGCTCGCGTTCAACTACGTCATCGACGTCAACGGCACTTACTGGGGCATTCAAGACGACGACTCGCCGCGCGTGGACACAGGGAGCATCCGCGCAACACAGGTTGCACCCGGCGGACAGGCCGGCGCCTACAGCACGGCGATCAACGGCTTCGGCGGCATCAGGGTGTTCGTCCACACGATACCGGCGCCGTACCTCAACGGCGAGCTCATGCGAGGCTTCGGTCTGACGTTCGACGGCGTCAACCGGTTCAGCACGACGCAATCGCTCGACCTCGGCGGCGTCTCCATCTCGCGAGCCGTGTACATCAACACCGGTGCGAATTGGGGGCGCTGGCTCGACACGTTCACGAACACGACGAAGGAACCGATTACGATCCGCGTCGCGTTTGGCGGCCAGTCCGGCCAGGGCACGACTGGTCCCAACTCGAGCGAGATCGTCACCACTTCCAGCGGCGACGCCGTCGTTACCGCCGCGGACGCGTGGGTGGAGTACGCCACGCCGCTCACCGGCGGCACGCCCGTTGGTGGACCGCAAGTCACCGTCGTCGGTAGCCCAAGCCCGTTCGGGGGCGCGATGACCTTTGCGGGCAACTGGCTGTACGACACCTTCCAGACGCCGTTGGCCTACTCGGGGCACGAGCGCAACTTCCAGGCCTACGTGAACACGCTCACGTTGGCGCCGCGCACGAGCCGGTCGCTGATGCATTTTGTCGTGATCGGCAAGCGCGTCGACACGACGACGTCAGCGACCGAGCGCGCGGCGGTTGAAGCGACTGCGACGGCGCTCGCGGCCAGTCCACAGATTGGCGATCTATCGACAGCCGAGATTTGTTCGATCGCCAACTTCGACATCGCTGCGCTCTCGATACCGGGCTTCAATCACGCATGGTGTGCGGATCGCAAGCTGGCCGTGGTTCCGCAGCCGCCGGCGCCTCACCAGAAGAAGGGCAAGACCGCCGTCAAGTACAACGTCGT
Source organism: uncultured Acidobacteriota bacterium (assembly GCA_963807105.1). Classification (GTDB taxonomy): domain Bacteria; phylum Acidobacteriota; class Vicinamibacteria; order Vicinamibacterales; family UBA2999; genus DASPWV01. The sequence goes on from CAWEAM010000013.1 coordinate 394,074, forward strand.
CGAGAAGACGATCGCCGAGCTCGGCGCCGACATGGCGGCGGGGATCGTGACATCTGAAGAGATCACGCGCGCCTATTTCGATCGCATCGAACACTACGACCAGGGTCAGCTCGGATTTCATGCGTACGAGATCGTGGCCTCCGATGCGATTGCGCAGGCCAAGGCCGCAGACAAGGTGCGTCGGAACGGCGCCTCGGGAGCGCTGCTCGGCATCCCGATCGCGATCAAGAACAACTACGACACCTTCGACATGCCCACCACCAACGGCAGCTTCACGTTCGAAGGATTCCTCCCGGCGCGCGACGCGTTCCAGGTGGCCAGGCTGCGCGAGGCGGGCGCGGTGATCATCGGCAAGACGGCGCTGGAGGAATACGCTACGTTCGGCCACTGGTCCAACGACGCGTGGGGTCAGGTGTGGAGCGTCTTCAATCCATCGAGGTCCCCACTGGCCTCGAGCGGCGGCTCGGCCAGCGCCGTAACGGGCAGCTTCGCGGCCGCGGCGATGGGATCGCAGACGGGCGACTCGCTCTACGCACCGGCCAGCGCACAGAGTCTGGTGACGCTGCGCGGCACGGACGGTCTCGAAAGCGGCACCGGTATTCAGCCGCTGGTGTGGATGACCGATTTCGGCGGCGGCATCACGCGCACCGTCTCCGATCTCGCCGACATCCTGAACGTGGTGACGGGCATCGATCCCGAGGATCCGGCGACGCTCGGCAGGCCGTCTGGTGCCGTACCGGCGGACTGGCGCTCGGTGCTGAATATCGAGGCGCTGAAGGGCAAGCGGATCGGCTTTGTCGATTCGGCATGGGCCGACGTGTTCGGTCCAGCGACTCCACCCTTCGGCACCAACGGCACGATCGACGCAATGAAAAATGCGCTGACGTTTCTCGAACAGGCGGGCGCGACGATCGTCAGGATGGGCCAGCTGGCGACTCCTGCAACACCCGACGCGCCGCCGGCGCCGCCGCAACCGATCCCGGCGAACAGTGTCCGCGCCGAGGGTTGGCGACAGTACATCGACAGCCATCCCGAGCTGCTGGATCAGGGCTTTCAGATCTTCACCGAGGTCGAAGTCGACTGCTCGCAACAGAAGGTTCTGTACACAATCGCCGATCCACAGGTCTGTGCGGCTGCGCTACCGGTTCCGCGGTTGACGCCCGCGCAAATCCAGGAGCACCGGGACTACCGTCAGATCACGCGCCCGGCTGGTGTCAAGCAGTGGATGGACGATGCGAACGTCGACGCGGTGGTTTACCCAGGCCTGTTGAGCGACACGAGCCTCAACGATGGCGGTGGAGGTGGATCGGGCAAAGCTGCCTTCGGCCGGCGCGACACTCCGAGCGCCGCCAACGGTGTGCCGACGATCGCGGTGCCGGCGGGCATGAACGATCGCGGGCAGCCGGTCGACATCCAGTTCATGGGACGCGCGTGGGACGACGCGAAGCTCGTCGGGTTTGCGTACACGTTCGAGCACTACGCGACACTCGCCGGCAGCGGGCGTCAGCTGCAGACGACGGCACCGCCACTGCCGCACGACAATCGACGCCGATGAATTGGCCCGAATCGTCCATGATGTGCGGTCAAACTGCGATCTTCGCCTCCGTGATTGCGATCACGCGCGCGGTGGCAGCGGCCGTGGCGATGACGGCACCGTCGGCGTCGAAGAGCAAACCTTCGAGGAACGCGATGTCTTCGTACCGGCGTACCACGCGTCCTTTGCCAATGATGCGGCCCGGCCGGACCGGCCGTAGAAAGTTCACTTGGAGATCCAACGTCGACTGAAATTGGTCGGGCTCGAGCGTGGCAAGCAGCGCCGGGCCCACCGTGTCGTACAGCATCGCCGCCAGAAATCCCCCGAGCACATTGCCCATCGGGTTGGTGAATGCCTCGGTCGCGACAAACGCCAGTTCGATCGTGCCGGTGGCCGCGTCGGCGTCAATGAATTCAAGTCCCAGACTCGCCGCTGCGCGCGGCTGCTGTGCACGCCCCTCGATGACATCCCAGAACGGTCCCGATCGCTCGTGTTGCACGTCCATTTCCTGCTCCACCGAGCCAATTGCAAAGATTGGCCCATATTCCGCGTTGATCCGCCTATTGCTGCCACCCACCACCGAGCGCTCGATAAAGTTGAACCAGCGCCAGCAGTTCATTGCGCCTACTCTGCGCGAGTCTGAGCTCTGCTTCGAAGAGATCGCGGTCAGCGTCGAGCGCGTTGAGCAGCGTGTCGATTCCGCCTTGATAGCGCACGTACGACAAGCGCGATCGATCCTGCAGCGTCGCCACCAGCTGTTCTTGTTCGGCGCGGACCTCGCGAACTTTCTGATGCTGAACGAGCGCGTCGGCAACTTCACGAAATGCCGTTTGAATTGCCCGCTCGTATTGAATGAGCGCAAGCTGTTCCTGAGCTCTGGCGAATGCGACGTTCGATCGAATGCGACCGCCGTTGAAAATCGGCTGCGTGACCTGAGGGATGAACTGCCAGGTCCGTCCAGGGCTGGCAAACAGACTCGACAGCTGATCGCTTTGCGCGCCGACAAGCCCGGTCAGGCTGATCCGAGGAAAGTAAGCCGCCTTGGCGACACCGATGATCGCGTTGGCGGCGACAAGGCTCTGCTCGGCGGCCAGAATATCCGGACGGCGATCGAGGAGTGCAGACGGCAGTCCCGCTGGGACGACGGGCGGCTGCTCCTGATCGGTCAAGGCGCGACCGCGGGCGATCGCGCCTGGGTTGCCGCCAAGAAGAAGGCTGATCTGGTTCTCAGTCTGCTCGATCAGTTGTTCGACCGCGGGCACCACCTGCGCGGCGGCGTAGACCAGCTGCTCTGCCTGGCGCAGCTCCAGCAGCGTGGCGACGCCGCCTCGCTCGCGGCTGCGAATCAGGTCAAGTGACTCTTGGCGCACCTGCAGGGTGCGTATCGCGATGGCCAGCTCAGTGTCGAGCGACAGCAGGTTGAAATAGGAGCCCGCCACGTCGCTCACCAGCGTCGTAATCACCGCCTTGCGGAACTCGTCGCTCGCAAGCAGATCCGCCCGCGCCGCCTCGGTGGCGCGGCGCAGCCGACCCCAGACATCCAGTTCGAACGACAGCAGGCGCAGCGCAACGGTTCCAAACGTCGCACTTTGGCTCACACCCTCCGGCAATGGAAACGCGCCGCTGGTCGAACTCCGGAGCGTCGTCACGGCGGCACTCGCATCGATGGTCGGGAACTGGTCCGCGCGCGTGATGCCGAGATTCGCTCGGGCCGCCTCGACGCGCACCACGGCGTCTCGGAGATCGTGGTTGTGGACCAGCGCTGTGCGAATCATCTCCTGCAGCCGCTCGTCCTTGAACAGCTCGAACCACTTCAGATCAGCGATTGGCATCAGGTCTGCCGGCGCGGCGGCGCTGCGAAACGCCGTCGGGGGCGTGATCGACGGCCGCTGGTAGTTCGGGCCCACCATGCAGCCGGTCAACGCGCCAGCGCTGAGCAGCGTCGTGATGAATCGCGTTCTCATACCTCGGCTCCCTGGCGACGTGAATACACCGGCGAGGGCCGCAGCGGCTCCGAAGCTGTAGTTGGCTCCTCGGACACCGCGGCGCCTTCGGCAGCGTGCTTCCGTGCCACGAGCATGTAGATCGAAGGCACGACGAACAGGGTGAAGGCGGTGCCGATGATCATGCCGCTGACCAGCATGATCCCGATGCTGTTGCGCGCGCCCGCGCCGGGTCCCGCCGCAATGACGAGCGGGAAATGTCCCACCACGGTGGCTGCGGTCGTCATCAGGATTGGGCGCAACCGCGTCCCGGCGGCCTCGATGATCGCGGTGAGCTTGTCCGCACCCGCTTCCTGAAGATGATTGGCGAATTGCACGATCAGGATGCCGTTCTTGGAAACGAGACCGACCAGCGTGATGAGTCCGACCTGGCTGTAGATGTTGAGCGTTGTCAGATCGAGAAACGAGAACAACAGCGCCCCGGAAATGGCCAGCGGCACCGAGCCCGCGAGCACGATGAATGGATCGCGGAAACTCTCGAACTGCGCCGCGAGCACGAGATAGATCAGAATGGCCGAGAGCAGGAACGTCCCCAGGAATTTGCTGCCTTCGGTGCGAAGCTGCCGCGACTCTCCGGCGTAGTCGATGGTGAATCCCTGCGGGAGGTTCGCCTGCGCTTCCCTTTCCAGAAAGGTGAGCGCCTGGTCCAGCGGTACTGGCGGCGGAATCGCACCCTGCACACGGACGGCGTTGAGCTGCTGGAATTTCTTCAGCTCGCGCGGTTCAGCGGTCGTGCGCAGGCTTGCAAACGTAGAGAGCGGCACGAGCTGGTCGGCGGACCCTGTGACGTACATCCGCTCGAGTTGATCCGGCGTCAAGCGCTCAGTTCGCTTGACCTGCGGAATGACCTTGTAGCTCCGCCCCTGGATGCTGAACCGGTTCACATAGTCGCCGCCGAGTAGGGTCGAGAGATCAAGTCCGGCCTGGCTCAAGGTAACGCCCTGCGACCGCAGCTTGTCGCGATCGAAGACCACCTCGGTTTGCGGCTGATCGAACTTCAGATCGGCGTCGGCGAAGATGAACAGACCGCTGGCGAACGCCTTCTCGACGAGTTGACGGGCGATGTCGCCAAGCTGCTGCGGTTCGGCGGCGGAAGCGATCACGAGATCGACGGGAAAGTCTCCTCCGCCTGGGAGCGGCGGCGGGGTCAGCGGAAACGCGCGTATGCCGGGAATTTGCGAGAGCGGGCCCGTCGATTCCATCAAAAGCTGCTCGGTGGTCTTCGAGCGCTCGCTCCACGGCTTGGTCACCATGCCGCCGAACCCGCCGCTGGGGAAGGTGAGCTGGAAGACGCCGGCACTCTCCGGGAACGACGAGTAGACCTCGTACACCTGGTGGGCAAAGAGCTTCGTCTGATCGATCGTCGAGTTCGCCGAGGCCTGCAGGATCGAGAACACGACCCCCTGGTCTTCCCGCGGGGCGAGCTCGCGCTGCGAGAACAGGTAGAACGGTACCGTCAGCAGTGCCACGATCACCCAGAGGACGAGCACGACCGGCCGGTAGCGAAGCGTGCCGGCGAGCGTCGTCAGGTAGGCGCCCCGCACGCCGTCGAAGCGCCGGTTAATCCAGCCAGCGAACCCGCGTTCGGTCGCGCCTTCTCGCAGCAGCTTCGCGCTCATCATCGGAGAGAGCGTCAGTGCCACGACGCCAGATACGATCACGGCGCCGGAAAGCGTGAAGGCGAACTCGCGAAACAGTGACCCGGTAAGGCCGCCCTGGATCCCAACCGGCGCGTACACCGCGGCCAGCGTGATCGTCATGGCGATGATCGGTCCGACCAGCTCTCGCGCCGCATCGACGGCGGCGCGCAGCGGCGGCTTGCCTTCACGCAAATGCCGCTCGACGTTCTCCACCATGACGATGGCGTCGTCCACGACGAGGCCGACAGAGAGCACGATTGCGAGCAGCGTCAGCAGGTTGATGGTGAAGCCCGCTGCCAGCATCAGAAAGACGGCGCCGACGAGCGAGACCGGAATCGCGACCACCGGGATGAGAACGGCGCGGAACGAGCCGAGAAAGAGGAAGATGACGCCAATGACGATCATCAGCGTCTCGCTCAACGTCGTCAGCACTTCGTTGATGGCGTCCTGAATGTACTCGGTGGAGTCGTAGGGAATGCGCGCCGTCATCCCGACGGGCAGCTGCGCTTGATGCCGGGCATCTCCTCGCGCACGCGTCGGATCACATCGAGCGCGTTGGCGGTGGGCAGCACCCAGATGCCCATGAACACCGCCGTCTCGCCGTTGAACCGCACGTCCTCTTCGTAGTTCTCGGCTCCCAGGACGACGTCGGCGATGTCGCCGAGTCGTACGACCACGCCTTTTTCTTCTTTGACCACGAGCTGGCGGAACTCGTCCGGCGTGCGCAGGTCGGTATTGGCGATGAGATTGACCGACACCATCGAACCCTTGGTGCGGCCAAGCGCCGACAGATAGTTGTTGCGCGCGAGCGCTTCTCGAACCGCCGACGGCGAGATGCCGTGCGCGGCCATACGCTCCTGCTTCAGCCAGATCCGCATCGCGAACGTGCGATCGCCAAGGATGTCGGCGCGCTGCACGCCGCTCACCGCGCTCAGCTTCGGCTGCACGACCCGCATCAGATAGTCCGTAATCTGGTTCTGGTCGAGATCGGTGGACGAGAATCCCAGATACAACGCGGCGAACTGATTGTCTGCCGTTTCCAACTCGATGATCGGCGCCTCCGCCTCCGGCGGCAGGTCGTTTCTCACCTGCGCGACCTTCGACTGGATCTGCGTCAGCGCGGCGTTGGTGTCGTAATTGAGCTTCAGGTGCACGGTGATCGTGCTGATGCCCTGCGCGCTCGACGACTCCATGTAATCGATGCCGTCGGCGCTGGCAATCACGCGTTCGAGCGGCGTCGTGATGAATCCACGCACGAGATCGGCGTTCGCGCCCACGTACGCTGTCAAAACCCGGACGACCGCAATGTCGCTGCGCGGGAACTGCCGTACGCTCAGCGCCCGGATCGACTGCAGGCCCGCGAGCAGGATCACCAGATTGACGACGATCGCCAGGACGGGCCGCTTGATGAAGAGGTCGGTGAACCGCATTTAACTGTCCTCGGGCTTTGGCGCGCGCTTGTTTGCCGGCTGCACCTTGTTGTTGATCGACCACGGCGACGCCGTTGCGCAGCTTGAACACGCCCGACGTCACGACCTCGTCGCCCGGGTTGACGCCAGAGACCACAGCCACTTGATCGCCGCGGGAGCCTCCCAGCTTGACGAATTGCTGGCGCACGCCACGATAGCTTTGACCGTCCTCGCGCTTCATGTCGCCGACGATGAAGACCGAATCGCCGAACGGCGCGTAGTTGATCGCGGATGCGGGCAGCGGAACCACCGCCCGGCTCGAATCCCAGCGACAGCTCGGTCTGCACGAACATCCCCGGACGCAGCTTGCCGGCGGGATTGCCGACCGTCGCCTGCACCTGGATGTTTCTGGTGGCCTGGTCCGACGATCGAGTCGATGGCCGTCACCCGGCCGACGAACTCGATGTCCGCGTTGTCGTTGGCCGTCACCGAACGCGGTGGCCAACCCGAATCTGCGCGACATCCTGTTGCGGCACGCCAAAGTTCACGTAAATCGGGTTGAGCGACTGCAGCTGGACGAGTGGGTCGCCGGCGGCAAGGTACTGGCCCAGATTCGACCTGTCGGATGCCCAGCACCCCGAAAATGGGGCGCGGATCGTTTTCCGCTGGATGGTCGCGTGGATCTCGCCTACCTGCGCGTCGGTCTGCTTCTGCTCGGCAGTCGCGCGATCGAATTCGGCCTGCGAAATCGCGCGGTCGCTGAGCAGGCTCTTCATGCCGCTCGTAGTTGATGCCGCGCCAGATCGCGCTGCGCTTCGATCGCCGCCAGCTGCGCTCGCTCCTGACGCGTGTCGAGCTCGGCGAGGATGTCGCCCTGGCGGACAGGCCTGCCGGAATCGAAGGCGATGCGATCGACGACGCCAGGCAGGTCGGCACTGACGATCACGCCCTGCACCGCCGCCATGGTTCCGATGGCGCTCAGCGTCGAGGGCCACTCCTCTGGCGCGGCAACAATCGTCGTGACCGCCTCCGGGGGTGGTTGAAACGCGGCGCCTTCGGCGATGGCGGTCTGAATCTGCTGGAACTTGACAAAGCCGAGCACGCCGATCACGGTCAACGTCGACCGTGAGCATGAGCAACATCCGTTTCACCATAAGTGCCTCTTCCGCTGCCGAAGAGAACTGCCGCCATTACTTCTCAGGTAACGCCGGTCCTCGCCATGCCACTCTGCTCGCACCGATCACGGGCGGATCCTGGTCGTGCGAACCGGCTGGCGCCGGCCTGCGCCGGTATGAACGAGATGAATACCGCAGGCCGACGCCGAAGAAGCCCTACGCGTCGAGGTCGAGTTCAGCGGCCGATATTGAGCATCACGCCGCCATAAACGCGATGGCCATAGCGCGTCTCCTGACCGAAGAACTCCGGAGCATCGTCTTTGGACCGCACGGCAAGGAAGCGATAGTCGCCGCGCAACCCCCAGCGGCCCGCGTACCACTTGACGCCGCCGCCCACGTTGCCGGTCAGAAACGTCTCGGTGTCGTCGATACCGAGGCTGGTCCGCTCGAACGACGCTCAATCCGCCAACGCCACCGGTGACATAGGGCACGCACGGAGCTGCCGTTGGGCGCCGACACGACGATGTTGCCGCTGTAGTTCAGCAGATGCGGCGACTTTGATGTCGGAGCTCAGCCCGCCGAACTGCAGATCCTGGGTGATTCCGAGCGCGCCGCTGACCTCACCTTCGATCCCCACGAACCGGTTGACGTTGAACGTGATCCGACGCGCCCAGGTCGTAGTTGCCGAAGCTCGGTCCGTTGCTGTCCTGCCCTCCGTGAAGAATGTCCAGCCGCCGGGAATGATCGTGACTTCGACGACGCCGCGGCCGGCGCTTCCTGTGCCGCGGCCGGACTGGCTGCCAGTCCGATGCCGAGCAAGAATGGCAGCGATCCAACGCGTCATGATTTCGTCTTCCTTTCCTCAGATGAATGCTCAGGTGCCTTCGCATGCCGCTCGTGGCTGCCGCGAGTTCCAGATGCTGCGGACGAGCCGTACTCAGCGCAGTCGCTGAGAAACGACAGCAGCTCGTCCGTGGATCGGAAGCGCAGCTCGCGTCCTGTATCGACTTCTTCGATCCAGCCGTCAAAATGCCGCTCGGCTGCTTGCGTGTCTGGGTCCGAGTTGCAGGACGAACGCCCATCGCATCACATAAAACAAGTTACGGGGCGGCGAAGGCGGCTGATGTGAAAGTCCCGTTGAAGCTGCCGTTCAATTTCCGTTGAAGTCGGCGCCATCGGCCAAATGGCCGATACCCGAGCACGTCGACACTCGTCACAATACAAAGAGCCTCAACCGTCTATCTGTCATGAAGTCGTTTGATCGGTTCCGCTTGGACGTCGCGAATCAATCGCTGTGGCGAGGGGATGTACGTGTGCCTCTCATGCCGAAGCCGTTCGCCGTGCTGCTCTATCTGGTCGAACACGCCGGCCGGCTGGTGACCCACGATCAGCTGCTGCGAGGCGGTATGGCCCGAGACACACGTTCAGGCGGACGTGCTGCGGCGATACATGATGGAGATCCGGCGCGCGCTAGGCGACCGGCCTGATGCGCCGCGCTTCATCCAGACGTTCCCAAGCGCGGGTTCCAGTTCATCGCGCGCGGTGATCGATGAGCCGGAATCGGTCACTGGCTGGTCCGTCGCTCGGGCGCCACGAGGCTGGTCGGCCGGGTGTCAGCACTGGCCGATCTCGATGCGGCACTTGCACGACTGCCGCTCGGCAATCGCCGGCAGGTCGTGTTCGTCGTCGGCGAGCCCGGCATCGGCAAGACCAGCCTCGTCGATGCGTTTCAGCGGCATGCCGACCGAACCCGCGGCATGCGGGTCGGCGCGCGGCCAATGCGTCGAGGGATTCGGCAGCAAGGAGCCGTACTATCCGGTGCTCGAGGCGCTCGGTCAGTTGGTGCGCAGCAACGCGAGCGCGCCAGTCGTCGAGGCGCTGGCAGCACTTATGCGCCGACCTGGATGATCCAGTTCCGATCCCTGGTGCGCGAGGATCAGCGAGCGGCGCTGCAGCGGAGCTGCTCGGCGCTACGCGCGAGCGCATGGTCCGCGAGCTGTGCGAAGCGCTCGAGGTCATCACGCAGTCGGTACCGATCACTGCTCGTCCTCGAGGACCTGCACTGGGCGGATCCACTCGACGCTGGACCTCGTGTCTCGGCGATCGCGCGCCGTCGCGAGCCCGCAAAGCTGCTCGTGATGGCGACGTTCCGTCCGGCGGACGTGATCGCTGTCGAAAGTCCTCTCAAGATGCTGAGCCACGATCTCAAGCTGCACCGGTTGAGTCACGAAGTCGTGCTCGAACGCCTGACAGGAGTCCGACGTCGGCTGAGTATCTGGCACCTGCGTTTGCGTCGGGCGGTCTGCCGCGAGGGGTTGCGCACCGTCATTCACAAGCACTCCGACGGCAATCCGTTGTTCATGACGGCGATGCTCGACCACCTTGAACAGCAGGGGGTCCTGTCGCGCCGACGATGGACACTGGGCGCTGACAGTGCCGCTCGAGCAGGTGGATCCTGGCGTGCCGGAAACGCTGCGGCAGATGCTCGAGATGCAGCTCGAGCACCTTGACCGACGGTGAACGGCGTCTACTCGAATGCGCGAGCGTCGCCGGCCAGCACTTCACCGCGTGGGCGGTCGCGACCGATGCTCGAGCGGCGATCGCCGTGCCGTCGAAGGAAAAGTGTCAGGCGCTGGCCGATGGCCAGCAGTTTCTCCGGCTGACGGGCATGCGCGCCGCTCGACGCCGGCGACGTTAACGCTCGAATACGAGTTCAAGCACGCGCTGTATCGCGAAGTGCTTTATCGCCGTTTGTCAGCCGAACGACCGCGTCGAATTTCCATCGTCGGCTCGCCGAAGGGCTGGAGCGCCTGTGCTCGCCGGCTGAACCGCCCGAAATCGCGGCCGAAATCGCGTTGCATTTCGAGGAGGGCCGCGACTACGAGCGCGCCGCTGCATATCTGCTGCTGGCCGCAGAAAACGCCACGCGCCGGCATGCGTACCTCGAATCGATCGGTGTGCTCGAGCACGCCCGAGACCTGCTGGCGACGATTCCAGAGGAGCGGAGGGCACAACTCGAGTCGGACATCCTGGAGAGAATCGGGAGATGCGCACTACACGCTTGGCGACGTCGGAACGCTCCGTCGCAACCTACGACGCGATGGCGGCACGCGCCGCGAATGCGGGTCTTCGCGTCGCCGAGGCGACGGCGCTGATGCGCCTGGCGCACCCCGCAGCGTTCGTCGATTCGGCACGGTGCGTGGCTGGCTGCGAGCGTGCCGTGCACGATTGGCGCGTCGATCAGGCGACCCGACGCTCGAGGCGCATGCCCGGCTGCTGGCGTCGTGCTGGCGCATCATGATCGATGGATGGCGACAGCAGGACGCGGAGTCGTGCGCGCAGTCGATGGCCGCGCTCCGTCGCCTCGGGAGCCGAACTGCCTCCCTACGATGAGATTCTGTATGCGCGCGTCCAGATGTTTCAGTCGGCTTATGCGGAGGCATGCGACAGCGCCGACCGTGCGCTGCCGGAAGCTGACCGAGGCTCATGCGCTCTGGGTCCGCGCCAAGGCGATGTCGACGAAGGCCAACGCATTGCTTTTCTGGGGTCGGCTCGGCGACGCGCACCGGACCGTAATGGCAGGAATCGACCTGGCAAACAAGAACGAAAACGCTCCCTGGCTGGGCATCCTGCTGAGCACACTGGCATGGTTACGGTGGGAAGCGTTCGACGTTGCAGGATTGAAAACGGTGTCGCACGACGTCGAGCAGGCGTCCATGTCTACCTCGGGGCGGCACCAATGGCTGCGTGCGACGGCCAACGTTGCCGGCGCGACGCTCCAGATTCTGCAGAGTTTTGCGGAACTGTCCGCCGGCCGCCACGAACAATCCTTGCAGCGTTTCATCGAGATCCGAGATCAGGCCGCTGGTTCGAAATTCGGGCTGTCCTGGCATCGTCGGCTCTTCGCACAATTGGGTCTCAGTGAGGCGTTGCTCGCGCTAGGAGACATCGCCAGGGCGTCGAGAGAGGCAGACACGCTGGTCAGCGACGTGTCGAAATGTGGCGACTCGTATCTGCGGGCACGCGCGTGGGAGATGCGAGCGAGACTCTCGCTGGCGAGCGGGAAACCCGAGCTCGCCGAGCGGCATTTGCGCTGGGCGCTCGATGCGGTGACGACATTCGACGTGCCCCTTGCAGCATGGCGCGTCCATCCACTGCGTGGGACATCTATCGACACCTGAACAACTCCAGCGCCGAGATGCACCGCTCGTTTGCCGAGCGAACGATCCTCGACCTCGCCGAGTCGCTGGCGACCGTCGCGCCGCTGCGCGGTTCCTTTCTAGCGGCTCAGCCGGTGCGTCGTGTGCTCGAGGGTGCCGTGCTGGAAGTGTAAAAATCGCTGAGAGGGTGCGTGAATCGCTCGGTTGGGGAGTGAGGTACAGTTGATCCCACCTCCACAACCGAACGATGATGTCGTTTCCGCCGTTCCGCCTGGATGTCGGTCAACCAGTGCCTTTGGCGGGGAGAGACGCGTGTCTCTCTGATGCCGAAGCCATTTGCGGTGCTTCGCTACCTGGTCGATCATGCCGGGCGCCTGGTGACGCCAGACGAACTGCTTGGCGCGATCTGGCCGGATACCTACGTTCAGCCGGAGGTCCTGAGGCGCTACATCCTCGAGATTCGGCGCGCGCTCGATGACGCGGCCGATGCACCGCGATTCGTCCGGACGTTTCCGAAACGCGGCTATCAATTCATCGCCCCGCGTCATCGACGATAACGCACACTGCAGAGTCGGGATGCGCCCCGACAGCAAGCCGTCTGGTCGGACGCGATTCGGCGCTCGCCGAGCTGGACCGGCATCTGTTGGCGGCTATGACCGGCCGCCGCCGATTGTTATTCGTTGCGGGCGAGGCCGGCATCGGCAAAACGAGTCTCGTCGATGCATTCCAGGGCGCCCTCGCGAGGATTCGGGCGTTACGGTCGCGCGGGGGCAATGCGTCGAGGGCTTCGGCGGCAAAGAGGCGTATTACCCGCTGCTCGAAGCGGTCGGTCAGCTGGCGCGCGGATCCTCGCGAGAACGAATCACCGACACGCTCGCTGCGATCGCGCCCACCTGGCTCGTCCAGTTCCCGTCTTTCGTCCAGGCGCAGCAGCAGGCAGCACTGCAGCGCGAGATCGTCGGCGCCACGCGCGAGCGCATGGTTCGTGAGCTGGCCGAAGCGATCGAAGCGATCACGCGGACAGAGGCGCTCTTATTGATTCTCGAGGACCTCCACTGGGTCGATCATCCCACGCTCGACGTGATTTCCGTGATTGCACGCCGGCGTGAATCGGCAAAGCTGATGGTGCTGGGAACGCTTCGGCCTGCCGACCTGATATCTGACGGAGAACCCGCTCAAAGCGCTCAAGCACGATCTGTTGATGCACGGTTTGAGCCACGAAGTCGATCTCGAACGGCTGCAGGAACACGATGTCGCCGCCTACTTGAACGCGGAGTTCAGGCCGAATGATCTTCCGGAAACCCTGTCCGGCCTCATCTTCCGGCAGTCCGACGGGAATCCGCTCTTCATGGTGGCGATGCTCGACCACCTCGTAAAGACAGGCGTTCTGTCACTGGTGCATGGACGCTGGACACTCGCAAGGACGCTGAACGACGGCAGCCCGGGAATGCCGGACACACTCAAACAGATGCTGGAGCTGCAGCTGCAGCATGCCAGCGAGCCGGAACGACAGCTGCTCGCGGCGGCGAGCGTGGCCGGCCAGACGTTCACGCAGTGGGCGGTCGAGACCATGCTGCCGGAGGATGCAGCACGTGTCGAAGAGATGTGTGACGCGCTCATCACACGGCAGCGCTTCCTCAGAGCCTCCGGCACGCGCGAGCTGTCGGACGACGTTGCCACACCGGAGTATCGATTCACCCACGCGCTCTACCGCGAGGTCCTGTACCGCAAGTTGAGCGCGACTCAGCGGGTGACGTTCCACCGGCGCCTGGCTTCGGGCCTCGAACGCCTGCGGTCACCGGCCGAAACCGATATGGCCGCTGAAATTGCGCTGCATTTCGCCGAGGGGCAGGACTATCACTCGGCGATTCGCCACCTCATGGTCGCCGCGGAGAATGCGACGCGCCGCTATTCCCACCAGCAGGCGATCGAGATTCTGGAGCATGCCCGCCAGCTGCTCGACAAGGTTCCGGAGCCGCACCGCGCGGCGCTCGATCTCGCGACGCTCGAGCGCGTCGGTCAGGCGTACTATGCATCTGGCGCCATGGACCAGTCGGCGAAGACGTATGAGTCGATGGCCGTGCGCGCAGCCGCCGCAGGTGTTCTCAGCGCGAAAGCCGATGAGCTGATCCGATTGGTTCACACGGCTGAGACGATCCCCTTCCTGATGAAAGCGATCGAGCTCGATCCGGACATGGTCTCCGTTTATACCAGCCTGTCGCGCATCTTCAGCAACCTCGGCGAGGTGGAGCGTGCCAAGGACTTTGCCAGATGCGCATACGAGCGGCGCGACCAAGTCGGAGAGCGAGAGCGGTTGTCGATCGTTTACCAGTATCACTACGAGGTCAGCGGCGACCAGCTGCGCGCGGCCGAGACGCTCGAGTCGTGGAAGGAGCTGTACCCGCTCGAATTCCAGCCTGTGAACAGCCTCGCGGTGATGCACAACTTTCTCGGCAACTTCGAACGTGCCATCGCGGAGGGGCGCGAAGCGGTTCGACGCAACCCTGGACACGGCTATCCCTACTCGAATTTGTCGCACGCGTATCGCGGTCTGGGTCAATTCGACGCCGCGCAAAACACGGCCGAGCAGGCGGTTGCGCTTCAGATCGAAACGCTGCCTACGCGTCGGCTGCTGTACCAGCTGGCGGTGCTCACCGGTGACCAGCCCGCCGCCTTGCGGCACCTCGAGTGGGCAAGGGACAAGCCGCGCGAATTCGACATGGTCGGTGCACACGCGCAAGCGACGGGGTGGGCGGGCAAGGTGCGAGACGCCCGCCGACTCTACGAACAAGCCGTACGCCTTGCCGAACTTCGCAACCTGCCCGACGTCGGCAGCAGTCACCTGGCGTGGGCAGCTTCCATGGAGCTGGCCTTTGGGTATATGGACGCCGCTGGTCAAGTGGCGCGCTGTGTGCTAGCCCGCACGCCCAGTTACGATCCCCGGCTGCGGGCGGCGATGGTTCTGGCGGGGACGGAATCCAGTCGCGACGCAGAAGGGATCGTCGCCGAACTGGTGCGAGCGAATCCCGCACACACGCTAATCAACTCGGTTCTCGCGCCGATCGTCAGAGCGAGCATCGCACTGGATCGCAAGCAGCCCGCACGCGCCATCGCGGAGCTGGAGACGGTTGCCCCTTACGAGCTCGGATTCATCGCCGCGCTCGCGCCGCTTCATCTGCGCGCACAGGCGTATCTGATGAGCGGTTCGGGACGGGCGGCCGCCGACGAGTTCGAGCGGATTCTGACCCACCGCGGATCCGACCCGTTCTCGCCATTCCACGCGGTGGCTGTACTCGGGCTCGCGCGTGCTCACCGCGTGGCCGGCGACAATGCGAAGAGCCTGCACGCTTACGAACGTTTTCTGACCGCATGGTCTGATGCAGACGCGGACATCCCAGTCCTCCGCGACGCGCGCGATGAATGCAGCCAACTACGTCACAGATCGTGACGGTGCTCACGTATTCATGGAACGTCGCGCGGGGGAACGGGCCGTCGTCTAGCCAGCGGCCCGCAGGTCGCTTGCTCCGGTCAGGAGGTCGAAGACACCGACGCACTGAAGGATTTCGCGAACCCTGGCGGTGGGGTGAAGAATCCGCACCGTACCATCGACCGCGGCGAACCGATTGTACAAACGTATCAACGCTCCAACGCCACCGGCGTCGATCGCGGGCACACCGGTCAGATCGAGCACGAGATATCGCTCGCCTCTGTCGAGCAGAGCCTCGACGCGCCAATCGAGATCACCATTGAGCGGCACGCGAAGCGGCCCGTCGACGCAGAGCACACTGCGCTCGCGCAAAAATAGTTCGGCAACGACAGCCATTGGAGTTCCAGCCGGGCAGAGCGCCTATTGACAGTTTGAGCGGTCACGCTCGCCGGCGTGTGAAAAGCGCGTTCAATTCCCGTTGTACCTGTGTGTAGGTGGCGATCGGGACAGCATTCTTGGCGTACACGGGCAGCTTCGGGCCGCCACCGCCCCGCCTGGTCCGGCTGGCGTGAGCCAGTCTGAGCTGGTTTGGCACATTGGTCCCCAGGAACGGTTCAGAAGGAGGCCGAGAGATGGTGACTCTTTCCAGGCTGATCCTGTCGGTCGCGCTGATCGCCAGCCCGAGCGCAATTGCACATGGCCAAGACACCAAACCGTCACCGGCCTCGGCCGGCGACCATTCCGATCGAGTCCTCGCCGAGGTGCCCCTCAGTCAGAGTGTGGCGCGGATCCGTTCGGAGCTCAGCGCTCTGCGTCAAGCCGCTGCACCCCAACGGGATTCGTTGTGGAACGGCGTCTTGATTGGCGCCGCCGTTGGCGGCCTGCTTGGCTTGATCCCCGATTATTACGACGATTGCGAGGAGTGTCACGACGCGCTGTACGCGTCGCTCGCCGTCGGGGCAGGTATCGGTCTTTTGATCGACGCGCTGCGCAGCGACCACCGGATTGTGAACCTGCGAGGTGATGGTCGGCACCGGCCCGTTTTGGACAGGATGAGAGTCTCGGCTGGCGCGCGGCGAGTCGGCATTCGTACCACCGTTCGTTGGAAATGAAGTTCAGGCGCGCCCGTTGTCAACGCGCGGCGCTCAAGACGACGACTGCGATCCGCAGGGTGTTCTTGTCCCCGGCCATCGCGGGAAACACGTGTTCCTCGATGGCGAACCGCTCGCGCAGTGACTTGATGCTCCCGACCTCGCGCTGATCGTCTTCGAAGCGTACGACCTCGCCGCGGATCGTACCGTTCATCAGCAGTTCGACGCCGAGCGGATCGTGAACCTGCTCCACCAGGTTCCCACGCAGATGTTCGTACTCACCGGCGCGTCCGCAAATCGGGCAGATTTCGACGTCTGCGTGATTCGGGTTGGTGTGCTCCACTTCGTAGTGCGCGCTGGCCGCCACCCGGAAAAACACCCGGTCGCCGTCGCGCGTGCGAAGCGACACACGTTCGAATTTCGCCGCGGCCAGCGCCGAATGGTAGTAGCGCATGTGAAAGGCATGCGCATGCTGGAGCGAGCTCTGGTCGCGGACCTCCCAGGGCTGCAGGTGCTCGAGGGTCACCTCGAAGTCGGCGCCCTCGGGGTTCGAGAAGGGGCCATGCGATTCACGCAGCCGCATCGGACCGCGCACCTGGTCGGCGACCAGCCGCACCGCTGCTGCGTAGGAGTCTACGAGAGAGGCGTCTACATGGAACCACACGTTCGGATATCGCGGCATTGCTCGATCGAAAATTGCTTTCGGCGGGAGCATGAACTCATCGAGCGATGTCGCGGCAACCCACGGCACCGTCGTCTCGACAGCCCGCCGTGGGCCAGCCGCTGCGTCCGTCGGCCATTCCGTCTTAGGCCTGAAGTTGTACGTGAGGAAATGCTGGTCGATCACCGCGCTGTTCCACCGCGACACGCTCACCATCCGATGGCGATCGATGAGCGGAGCGGGATCGACGACCTGGGTGAACGCGATGAACTGATTCCAGTCGCCGTCGAATCGATCGGGCCAGCGCAGCCGCCGCGCCAGCGGGTGATCCTTCAGTCGCGTGCCCTCGGTTTGCAGCTTCTTCCATGTCGCGCGGTTGTAGTCCAGTAACGCGATCGGCGAACCGACGGACAGGTACTTGCGCTCGATGTCGCCCTCGTCCGGCACGATCGGAAGCGATTCCCATCCTTGCGGCATGGAGCCATGTTTCCCCCACTGCACGTTCACGCGCGGGCGCATGGTGTGCTCGCGAGCGTCGCGCAGCGCGGGTTCCTGAGCTTCCACGATGCGGCCGTGAAAGTAAGTCCAGAACCGTTCGAGCGAACGCCCGTCGGTTGAGAACTGCGCCCAGACGAGTTCGTGGTCGCAAGGGTCATTGTCCTCGGGGAAGTCGATGTCGTCTTCCCAGAACAGGTGGTAGGCGATAACACGCTCAGTAGGGTGTAGTACGGCGGCGAAATCGCGCAGCGCGAAGAACTCGACCGGGGTCGTATGCAGACGCGGAGTGAAACGTCTGATGATGTCGAGCTCGTTGGCCGACGGCGCACGGGGCGGGTCGAGAGCGAGCGCGCGCGCGTACTCCCGGGTCGCCTCGTCTACGCGGCGGAGGTTGTGGAAGTCGACACCGCGGGCGTGCGCCTCGGCCGCCGTCGTGGCGGGTGTCAAGGTGGCCTGTGACTGCGCACCAGCGATCGCCCCCGCAGCGACTACCGCAATAAGTAAGATCGCCCGGTCCATCACACCGCCCGCATCAGAAGTAGAACTTCAAACCGAACTGAACGATGCGAGCGTTGCTGGCCGTCAGAATCTGGCCGAAGCCGCTCGACTCCCGTTGGATGTTCGGTGGACCGTAGTTCACCTGATTGAAGGCGTTGAACACTTCGGTGCGGAACTGGAATCGCCGTCGATCGTCGAGGTGGAAATCCTTGGCAATCGTGAAGTCGAAGTTTGCGTACCCGGGGCCACGCATGATGCCGACGCCGGCATTTCCGAACGCCTGCGGGGCCGGGCTGAAAGCGGCGAAAGCGTCGGTGTTGAACCATCGCTGGATCGTCCGCTGCGAGGACGGGAGCTCGGGATCGCCCACCAGGTTCGGGCGGGCGCGGCGTTCGCCGCCGAGATTCAGTACGGTCGATCCTCCGAGCGTGGCAGTCAACGCCAGCCCGCTCTGGACGACGTGAATGCCGCTCAATTGCCAGCCGCCCAGCAGCAGGTCGAGCGCCGCGTTCCAGTCGCTCCCGAACCGTCGTCCGCGACCGACCGGCAGCTCCCATACGTAGCTGGCCACGAATCGGTGCCGGACGTCGAACTCGGCGGGACCGTGATCGGCAGCGAGGTTATAACTGTCTTGAGGTTCGCGAAACGTGCCCGTGTCGATACCGGCGCCGCCGCCGCTCGTCGAGATGTGATCGGGAGCGTCGGTGATCGCCTCGCCAAGGGTATAGCTCACCAGTGCCGTCAGGCCTCGCGAGTATCGTTTCTCGAGAGCAATCTGAAGCGAATTGTAGTCGGAGCTCACCCGGTTCTCCATCCACTGGATATCGCCGAATGCTGGATAGGGGCGATCGCCGGCGGACTGCGACCCGTCGGCGTTCTGAATCACTGCGCGCTGGTTCAGGTTGCGAAAGCCCGGGAGGTTTCTTCCCTTGTTGCCCACGTAGGCGACATCGAGGACGATGTCCCGCGTGAGCTCGTACTGGGCGCCGATGTTGAACTGGTGAATGATCGGCGTCTTCTGATTCGGGTCCTGGCCGCGACGCAGCACCGTCGGTGCAAGCGTGCTGGGATCGAGCAGCCCGGTCGGATAGCCGTTCTGCAACTGGAACGGCGCCGCGCTGGCCACTGCGGCGGCCCCGCTGACCGACGTCTGGAGAAGATTGTCAACGAGGTATGGCGGGTTGAAGCCCAGCATCCCTTCGCGTCCCTGCCGAACCGTGTGGCTGTAGAACGCGCCGTACGCGCCGCGCACGACCCAGCGAGACGCCGGGGCATAGGCGAAGCCGGCGCGCGGCGCGAAGTTGTTGCGATCGGGGTGGATTAGCGCACGGTCGTACAGGTCGCCGTCACTCGCGAACACCATCGCCCCGGTCGTTGGATCGAAATTGGCCAGCTGGTTGTTCTTTTCGCGCGGAGGCGTCGCGAACTCGTACCGCAGTCCCAGGTTCAACGTCAGCTTCGGCGTGACGTGATAGTCGTCCTGCACGAAGTAGAACTGCATGTCCTGCCCCTGATCCATCACCGTGTAGCTGGTGAGCGCGAGCTGCGATGGGAGGCCCAGCAACAGGTCGCCAACGGCACGGCCGGTGAAACGATCCTCAAAGTTCATCCGGCCGATCGTGGCATTGAGGTCGTTGATCATCGTCTCCACGTGCAGGAACTCGAAGCCGAACTTGAGGAGGTGCGCCTGGCGGCTCCAGGTGAACGTCGCGCGCGGGTTCCACGATCGCGGCGTCTGGAACTGAGGCGTGGACGTGTGCCGGCCGACGGCGTCGAAGCCTTGGATGTTCATCTTGGGCAGCCCGCCAACGATGGCCGGATCGTTGGGCACGTTTTGCAGACCGAATTCAGCGGCGGCATCGACGCCGGCGTTCGGCGGGTAGGTGAAGTAATTGCCGCGAGCGAAGCCGAAGCGGAACTCGCCGACCAGCTGCGAGGATGCGATCCAGGTCGCACCGAGCGCGAGCCCCTGCGACCGGTTCAGGTTCGACCCGAACGCGTCGTTGAACGAACCCTCGCCGAGACCCGGGAGCGGCGACGGTCGAAACGTGTCGGTGTCGACGAAACTGTAGCGGGCGAACGCCGAGATGCCGTCGGCGACCTGATGATCGACGCGTACATCGAACTGGTCCTGCCGGATGTCGGTCACCGGCGTCGACGCGTAGATCGTCGAACCCGGGACGTTTGGATCGGGAATCAGATCGATGATGCGCGCGGCGACAGGATCCCATCGTTCACGTGGAATGACCCACAACCCCTGTGCGTTCCTGGCAAACTCGGGACGTCCGGCCGCGAACGGGTCGAACACCGCTCCGCGAAACAGCCCGGCCTTCTCGTCAGCGGTGGGCACCTGGCGCACGCGAGGGATACCCTCCTGATCGCGCAGGCCCTCGTAGTCGGCGAACCAGAAAGTCCGGTTGCGGAGGATCGGTCCGCCGGCGGCGCCGCCGAACTGATTGCGCTCGCGTTGCGGCTTGGGTGCGCCCAGCAGCTTGGAAAAGTAGTTGTTCGCATCGAGCGCGTCGTTGCGCAGGAACTCGTAGGCGCTGCCGCGCAGGGCGTTGGTGCCCGATTTGATCACCGCGTTGACGACGGCGCCGGAGCTGCGCCCGTACTCGGCAGAGTATGCGTTTGTCTGAATCTTGAATTCCTGAAGCGCCTCGATGGATGGCTGAACGAGCTGGACGTTCTCGCCGCGGAACGAGTTGGAGTAGGAGATGTTGTCGACGCCGTCGAGGAGGAAGACGTTGTTGAAGGTCCGATTGCCGTTGACGTTGAGGACGCCCTTGAAATTGACGCTCGCCAGCCGCGGCGTGCCGGGCAGTACGCCAGGCGAGAGCAACGCAAGCTGGTTGTAGTCGCGGCCGTTCAGTGGCAGATTCAGAATCTTGCGCTCGTCGATCACCGATCCGCGCGACGATACATCGGTCTGAAGCAGCGGCGAAGCGGCTTCGACCTCGACCGTTTCCGTCAAGCTGCCGGTTTGCAGCACGGCATCGAGGCGGAGGACCTGCGCAACCTGCAGCGTGAGACCGGCTCTGACGAACTTGCTGCAGCCCTGAAGCTCGATTGCCACCACGTCCTCACCCGGACGCAGGCCAGGCAAGTTGTACAAACCGCGGTCGTTGGTCTCGGTGGTGACGGTGATGCCCGTTGCGACGTTCGTCACCGTCACCGTGGCGCCGGGTATCACCGCGCCGGAGGAATCGGTCACCTCGCCGACTACGGTCGCGGCATCCTGCTGCGCCGAGAGCGGGGATGCGATGCAGACGGTCAAGACGATCCCGAGGACTACGCATCTGAACATACGGTCAGCTCCTGCCTTCGGTGCCAAGGCTAGGCGCCAACCGTAAACGCGATGTCTCGGTCCCGTATCATCGATGTAAGAGTTGCGTGCATCGCCCCGAGCGGAACTCGAGGTGTCGTCCGACTCAGGCCCGAGCCCGGCCGTAGTGCTAACGCTGAGCTCCCGACCCAAATCGTTCTTCTGCTCTTCGCGTCAACCACCACCAGCGCGCGCCAACGACGACGCCGAAAACGTGAATGAGTTGGTGTTTGCGACTCAGGGGCTAGACTGGGTCCATGGCTGGCTCGATTGACTCGGGTGATCCGGCGCTCACGCCCCTCGCGGTCACCGTCTCTCGCCTCGACCGCGTGTTCCCGACGCTCACACCGGAACAGCTGTCGAGGATTGCGTCCCACGGACGGCGTCGCTCGACGATGCGGGGCGACGTGCTCATCGAGGTCGGCGACAAGGCCGTGCCGGTCTTTGTCGTGATCAGCGGTGAGCTGCAGGCGCTACGACCAGCGGAGGGGGGCGACACGCTGATCGTCCGGCATCAGGCCGGGCAATTCTCAGGCGAAGCCAACATGCTCAGCGGTCGCCGTGCCCTCGGACGTCTGCGTGTCAGCGAGGCGGGCGAAGTGATTCAACTCGATCGCGAACAGTTGCTGGCGCTGATTCAGACCGACGCTGAACTGAGCGAGATCCTCATGCGCGCGTTCATCTTGCGCCGCCTCGAACTGATTGCGCGGCATCTGGGCGACGTTGTCGTGATCGGCTCTGCGCATTGCGCCGGGACGCTGCGTGCAAAAGAATTTCTGACCCGGAATGGCCATCCATTTCAGTACATCGATCTCGACCGCGACCGCGAGGCTCAGGAACTGCTCGATCGATTTCAAATCGGCGTTGCTGATATCCCCGTGTTGATTTGCCGCGGCGATGCCGTGCTGCGGAATCCGACGAATTCGCAGATTGCGGACTGTCTCGGTTTCAACGAGGAGATCGATGACACCCGCGTGAGCGATCTTCTGATCGTGGGCGCCGGACCCGCGGGACTCGCGGCGGCCGTGTACGGTGCCTCTGAAGGCCTCGATGTGCTCGTGCTCGAATCGAACGTGCCCGGTGGCCAGGCCGGTTCCAGCTCACGCATCGAGAACTATTTGGGCTTTCCGACCGGCATCTCGGGGTTGGACCTGACGGGCCGCGCGTACGCGCAGGCACTCAAGTTTGGCGCGCACCTCATGGTTGCAAAGGGCGCCACACGATTGGCCTGCGACGGTCAGCGCTACACGGTCGAAATCGACGGTGGGCTTCGGGTCCAGTCACGCGCGGTGATCATCGCGACCGGAGCGGAGTACCGCAAGCCGGAGCTTGCGAATCTGTCAACCTTCGAGGGCGCGGGTGTGTACTTCGGCGCGACGCCGATGGAGGCGCAGCTGTGCGTCGGAGAGGACGTCGTGGTCGTCGGCGGGGGCAATGCTGCCGGGCAAGCTGCCGTATTTCTCGCGTCGGCTGCACGGCGGGTCCACATGTTGGTGCGCGCAGCCGGGTTGGGCGAGACGATGTCACGCTACCTCATTCGCCGCATCGAGGAGAATCCTGCGATCGTTCTGCGTCCGAGTACCCAGATCGTCGGCCTGGAGGGCAACGGACAGCTCGCGCGCGTCCGATGGCGCGATGACCGCACCGGCGAAGCCCA
This sequence comes from uncultured Acidobacteriota bacterium, assembly GCA_963807105.1. Classification (GTDB taxonomy): domain Bacteria; phylum Acidobacteriota; class Vicinamibacteria; order Vicinamibacterales; family UBA2999; genus DASPWV01. Next base: position 417,092 of record CAWEAM010000013.1, read on the forward strand.
GACTCACGACATCAAGCACGTGTTCATCATGATGGGGGCCGTTCCGAATACCCGCTGGTTGGATGGCTGCCTCGCACTCGATGACAAGGGCTTCGTAAAAACCGGGCCGGACCTGTCGTCCGAAGAGCTGTCGAACGTGAAGTGGCCGCTCGCGCGGCCGCCCTATTTGCTGGAAACGAGCCGTCCACGGATCTTCGCGGTCGGAGACGTGCGCGGCGGCAACGTCAAGCGCGTGGCGTCTGCTGTGGGCGAGGGATCAATCGCCGTAGCCTTAATTCATCAAGCGCTTCGCCAATAACCGACATCATGCCTGACCAGACCTGCACCCACATCGATGCGATCTCAACTGTCAAACAGCCGAAACGGCATGAGTGCCAGGAGTGCGTCAAGATCGGCGGCACGTGGGTTCATCTGCGTACCTGTCAGGAGTGCGGCGGCACACACTGTTGCGACAACTCGCCGAACCGCCATGCTACGAAGCACGCCCGCGCGACCGGGCATCCGGTCATTGCGTCGGCCGAGGTTGGCGAGCGCTGGTTGTACTGTTATCCGGACGACCAGTTTGCGGAGTACTGATTCCGGCTGCCGAGCCTGCGACCGTGGGGGAATCAGCCGGATGCATCCGAGCGCCGCGGACTATCCGCCGTGAACACCCTTCCACGATCCGGCAAAAACCTGCTCGTCGACAAGACGACTGGTGTGCGATACCCTGCCGCCCCGACTGGCTCGCTGTTGCTGACCAGTTCGCCCTTGCCGGTGGCGCGGCATCACCGTCGAGCAGGCTCGATACGCAAAGCACGAGGACGTCGCGGCTCTAATCGGGTATCTCGGTTCCTACGAGGGCAGCGGCGTCTCGAAGAACAGCACGACGTCGGCGTAGACAACGTTCCGTCTTGCCGCTGAAACGCGCGCGGACCTGGCGCGCGAGCCAATGGCCCGGCACACGCCGGTCTATCGAACAATTGCGTCCGGCGCTACCTACGCTGAGGCTCTTTCAAAAAATGCCGTGCTCCGGCTCATCGAATGCGTTCGCAAAGCGGCTGTCCAGAGATCAGTAGGAACCGGACGCCGTTCTCGCCCCCCTCACCACCACTTCGTCGCCGTGATCGAACAGTACGAGCGAGCGACCGGCAGCGTCTTTCGCTTGCCCGGCGGAACGGACACATCGACGTACGTCGGGTCGGCGGCAATTCCCTCAACCGGGCCGGTTCTTCCCCGGAAATGTCCGCATGCCAGCCGCACAGGTGTCAACCCAGGAGTTCGCGGAAGGGCGGTTGGCCTGGCGAAACGGCAGGCCTCCGCGACCGGGGACCGATGATTCTGCGTGTCGCCTCCGGTCTCTATGTATAGAAGCGGGCGTCACGGGTTCGACGGCAGGAGTCGCGAACGCAGGGGACGCGGAACATGCGGAGGTGTTGGATGGGCGGTATCAACACGACAGGTGCGCGTGCGGTGGCGGATCTCGCGGAAGGACAGCTCCTCGCGTCGGTCGAGATTGCGGCCTCGCCAGAGCGCGTGTTCCGGGCACTGGTGTCAGAAGAGATTACCGCGTGGTGGGTCAGGCCCGGTGTGTTCGACACGCGCGAGTGGGCGGGCACAGTGCGGGTTGGTGGCCGCTGGCGGGCGGCGGGAATGACACGGGGCGAACCGTACGTTCAGGAGGGCGAGTTCCTCGAGATCGAATCACCGCGCAAGCTGGTGCACACCTGGGAGGGCACTGGGACGACGGCGCGCCCCTCGACGGTCACGTACCTTCTGGAGCGCGTGGACGGAGGAACACGGCTCACACTCCGCCACTCGGGCTTCGCATCGCGCGACAGATGCCAGGCGTTCGCGGTTGGATGGGAGACCAGTTTCGAACGGTTGGCCGAAATTCTCGCTCCTGAGTCCTCGCTCAATCAGGCGTAGACTGGATCGCGGACGCTGGGATGAATGGCGGCCGGCTCGGTGCAAGTGAGATCACGAGGAGCCCGTGAACACATCTGCTCGCGAGGTCTCGAACGAGGCCACCCTGCTCGGGATGGCGAAGAGCGGTGACCGTGACTCGTTTCAGCAACTCACCGAGCGCTATCGGCGAGAGTTGCAGGTCCACTGCTATCGCATGCTCGGGTCGTTCCACGACGCCGAGGACTTCGTCCAGGAGACATTCCTGCGTGCGTGGCGGGGTCTTGAGGGTTTCGACGGTCGAGCGTCGATCCGTTACTGGCTCTATCGCATCGCCACGAATGCCTGTTTGAACGCGCTCGCGGCTCGCGCGAGCACCGGCCGCGTCCTGCCCGACATGCATCATCCGCCGACCGAACAGATGCCGGATCGGGAGCCGGCCTCCGACGTTGCCTGGCTCGAACCCTACCCCGACTCAGCGCTCGACGGAATTGCGGACGATGCACCGGGCCCCGACGCGCGATATGAGATGCGCGAGGCGGTGCACTTGGCGTTCATGGCCGTCGTTCAGCAGCTCCCGCCGCGCCAGCGAGCCGCCCTTCTGTTGAGCGACGTGCTGGGCTGGTCGGCCGCCGAGAGCGCTCGGCTGCTGGATTCATCGATCGCGTCGGTCAACAGTGCGCTTCAGCGTGCCCGCGCGGCGCTCACCGCGCGGCTTCCGTCCGGCTCTGCCGCGGCGTCAGCGGGAACCACGGACCAACAACGCGTGCTGCTCGAACGCTACCTGCGTGCGTGGGAGAGTAGCGATGTCGACGGCTTCGCCAGGCTGCTACGAGAGGATGCGGCGCTCAGCATGCCGCCCTGGCCACAGTGGTATCTCGGACGTGAGGCCATTCGAACATTCTTCACGTGGACGACACGACTTGGTGGCCACGCGCCATTCCGTCTGACGCCGACCGCAGCGAATCGCCAACCCGCGTTCGCGTTCTACAGCCGCTGGCAGGGCACCGAGTGGCGATTTCATTCCGTCCAGGTGCTGGAGCTCGACGGCGAAGCCGTCACCAAGATGACGAGCTTCGTCGCCCCGAGTCTGTCTTCGACATTTGCCCTGCCCGCCGTCCTGCCGAACGACGCCGCCTCAATGTAATTTGGACCCGTGCACTCGGCACGCCGGCTGCAGAGCGAAACGGGCAAGCAATACGAAACAGCGCGAGGACGTCTAAATCACCAGGAACGAGTTGAGGCAATAGACGAGGCAGTCGCCCTCTGGCGTCCTGTCAGAAGGGGGTAAGCAAGCGATTGGTGTCAGTTCCACACCGTTTGAAGTGCGCCGAGACCTGGGCCAGTAATCAGGAGACCTCGAGCGTCGCAGATTTGCCGGGCTTGAGGGTTTGGGTCCACTCCACGCCGTTCGGGCCTGGTGAGGCCGGGGGCGACGTGCACTACGTCTCCGTTTGTCCCAGCTGCATCGTCTCTCGCATCGCCCTTGCTGATGTGAGTGGCCACGGACGCGCCGTCGTGTCGCTGAGTGCCAAGCTTCGGGAATTGATGCAAAAGTATCTAACGGCCCTCGAGCAGACAAATCTCATGCGGGATCTCAATGAGGCGGTAATAGCGGAACTCGATGGGGTCCACTACGCCACTATGGTGGCCGCCGGCTTCCACGGCCGCAGGGGGCTCCTCGTGATGACGAATGCCGGCCATCCTCCTGCGTTCTGGTATCGGGCAAATCTTGATGAATGGACCTGGTTCGAACCGCATCGTGCAGCGGAGGGCGTGGGTGTCAGGGGCACTCCACTCGGCCTGCTGCCGAACGTTTCCTATGACCGGATGATCGTCAAACCGGAACCCGGCGACCTCATCGTGCTGTATTCCGACGGAGTGTCCGAAGCCACCAACCCTGCGGGCAAAGAGCTGGGGCGAGACGATCTCATGACGCTGGCCCGAGCGCTGGACCCAATTTCGCCGGAAACGTTCGGCATGCAGCTCGTTGAGGCCGTCAGTCAGTTTCGTGGAGGAAGCGCGCCAGAGGACGATGAGACCATCATCGTGTTGGAAAGGCTTCCAGATCAATCGGGCTGATTGATGATCTCCGGAGGTGACGCCTTGCGATTCTGTCATCGGAGTTTCTTCGCCGCCGCAGTGTTCGCCGAGTGTCACGATCGAGGCGGGATTTGAATCGTTATCCAAACGCGAATCGTCGCCGTGGATCTCAAATGGCAAGCGGAGAGAATATCTGCGGATCGCAGTAGTCGGTCAGTTGGAGGGCGCTTCTTAGCGGCTGATGGCCACGAGGTACCTGCAAGCACTTCTGCCGCGATTCGCAAGAGCGACGGCAACGTCGACGCGCGTACACATGCAGTCGCCAGCCGATAGCTCGACTTCGTCCTGGTCGATGGTGAGCGTCAGTACGCCTTGCAACACCCAGACGTGCTGATCGTACGCGTTGTGCTGCGGACCGTACTTCACTTCAGCGCCGCTGGGCAGTTCGATCTGCACGAGCTCCATTCGCGAACCGGTGTTGAGAGGCGAGACCATCGTTCGCCGCAAACCGGTCTCAGGATCGCGCCAGACCGGCTGCGCCGACGCACGGGCAATCGGGAGACTCGGCCCGCTCTCCGCACTCGCGATCAGGCTCGACAGCGTCATCCCCAAGCCGTTGCACAAGCGGCCGAGCAAGGCGGCGGTGGGACTCACGTCGAGCCGCTCGATTTTCGACACCATGGCGCGGCTGACGCCCGTGCGCTCCGCCAGGTCATTCGCTGACAGACCCAACGCCTCACGCCGCTTCTTGATGCCTTCGGCGATGCGCCGCTCGGTGACCGTCTGCGACGTTGAAGACTCGGACGGGCGGTCCGTGGCACGCCGCGATCGGCCCCTTGCTTTCGTAGTAGCCATGTGGCTACTATAGTAGCCACATGATCACGAAGAGGTCAATGTGCTGCACATCACACCGTCGGAACGACGCGCACTGCAATTGTTGGCGCGAGACCAAGGGCCCGGCGACATCGCGCAGTGTCTCGGCGTGAGTCGCGCTGAAGTCGGCTGTCACCTGCAGACGCTCTTTGCGAGGATCGGCGCGTCAAACCGGACCGAGGCGATCGCCATTGCCCGGCGGCGAGGACTGCTGGGTGTTGACGATCATCCGCGCGCCTCTGGCGCCCGGTCCCCAGGCCTGGAGGCGCACGCATGACGCAATCCCGCTCCGTTTCGGTCGCCGTCGCCCAGACGTGTCCCGTGAAAGGCGACGTGCAGACGAACCTCGAGGAACATGTTCGTCTGGTGGGCATCGCCGCTTCCAGTGGGGCGCAGCTCGTCGTGTTTCCGGAATTGTCGCTGACTGGCTATGAACTGGATCTAGCGCGCGATTTGGCGTTCTCGGAGAATGATCCGCGCCTGTGCCCCTTGCTCGAGGCGTCGTCGTCATCCTCCGTGACGCTGGTCGTGGGAGCGCCCGTTCGAATTGGCCAACAGATGCATGTTGGGGCGTTCATTATTCGCCCTGACCGAACGACGGCGATCTACACGAAACATCGTCTCGGCGCGTTTCCGCCAGGCGCCAGCTGCGACGGCGTCGTGCCGCCTGCCGAGGCCACCGTGTTTTCGCCGGGTGATCGCGATCCCCTCATACACGTTAACGGCCGCATCGCCTCGGTGGCGATCTGCGCGGATATTGGGCAGCCGTCACACCCGGAGCAGGCAGCGCGACGGGGCGCGACGATATATCTGGCAAGCATGTTCATCATCCCGTCGGAGTTCGACGGCGACGTCGCGACATTGGAAGGGTACGCCGCTACGCATTCAATGGTGGTGGCGCTCGCCAACTATGGGAGCCCCAGCGGGGGGCTCACGTCCGCGGGACGTAGCGCGATCTGGTCTGCGAGTGGAGACCTCCTGGCTCAACTACCGTCAAGTGGGTCGGGCGTGGCCGTTGTAGCAGTAGCCGACGAAGGTTGGCGGCATGATAACGGGGTCTCATCCTCGGCAAATGCCATTAGTTCAAGCACCTGATTCCGTAGCGCTGACGAAGTCGCTAACGTCCGAGTTTGTACCCGGTCACACCCCCAACGATCATCCCAATCGGGGCGCCGATGATGAACCCCGTGAGCCCCGGCTCGTCACATGATCGCGCCACAACCGCGGTTGCTAGAATTCATGATCATTCACGATCGTGCTTACGGTACCGGACGCGCACGAATCTACGGCCATGCTGCGAGTGGCTGCCGCCGGCCGTGCGGATCAACCCTATTCGCTGGGCGGACCACGCCATCCCATCGAAAGACGGGGCGTCTCGTAGATTAGAAAAATGACGTTTGGCCCTACGTAGACGGCGAATGCCTCGGTGTCCTGATCCTTCGACGTCGCGTCGCCTGCCGGGGACTACTTCTGTTCCTCGTCACCGGTGTCGCACGTTTCATCACAAACATCGGTGGCATCAGAGGAGAGCACGTGAGGCGCATTCGAAGCGGCATTGTTCTCGCCGTGCTGGCCGTTGTCTACAACGGCCGAGCCCGCACAGGCGCAGCGGGCACCTCGCCATACCTGGGCATCAATCTCGCAGCCGCCGGGTTCGGTGTGATTCATGCCTGGATCTAGGGCTGGCCAGGGCAACCAGTACGACATCGGCCAGAACAACCCCGGCGTGATCTACTCGCTTGAGAGCGCGCAGAACTGAGGTGAGACTTGGGAGAAATACATGTGCACGAATTCATGAGCCTCGACGGCGTGATCGACGCGCCCACCTGGACGTTCGACTACGGCTTCCTCCCTGAGATGGAACAGACCATCGGCGCAATCACGAAGCGTTGTCGAGGTATCCTGCTCGGGCGCACCACATATCAGATGTTCGAGCCAGCGTGGTCGAAGCGGACCGTCGAAGACGATCCCGGCGCGCCGTTCTTCAACGAGACGACCAAGTACGTCGTCTCGGCGACGCTCACAGCTGCGACGTGGAGGAACTCGAAGGTCATCGGGCCGTACGACCCCGATGCGATCCGCAGCTTGAAGAACGCGGTCGGCGGCGACCTCTATGTGAGCGGCAGCGGCACGCTGGTGCGAGCGATACTCGCGGACGGTCTGGTCGACCAGCTGCACCTGTTGATCTACCCGCTCACCCGCGGATCCGGCCCGCGCCTCTTCCCCGAGAGAGCGGCGCGCGAAAAACTGTCGCTTGCGGCCTGTGAGTCGTACCCGAACGGCGTGGTGTACCTGGCCTACCGGCCGCAGGCCTGAGCGGCTGTGGATATTGAGACAGATCAGACGACGATATTTGCGACGGCGTCAGGATCGGGGCCACCTGTGCTTTTGTTGCACGGTTTTCCGCAGACGCATTTGATGTGGCGGAGCGTGGCCGCTGCTGGCGCGCAACTTTACCGTTGTCTGCGCCGACCTTCGCGGCTACGGCCGCAGCGGCTGCCCGAGTTCGACCGTCGACCATGCTCCATATACGAAGCGAGCCATGGCGCAGGACATGGTGGCCGTTATGGAGCACCTCGGGTTTCGACGTTTCTCGGTGGCCGGACACGACCGTGGCGGTCGCGTGGCCTATCGCCTGGCGCTCGATCATCCGGGTTGTGTCGAGCGGCTCGCCGTTCTCGACATCGTGCCAACGGACACCGTGTGGGAGCGCGCCGACGCACGGTTCGCGCTTGCGTTCTGGCCCTGGTCGCTCCTGGCTCAGTCCCAGCCGCTACCAGAAAGCATCCTCACTACATGTGCCGACGCCATTGTTGATGATGCCATCGCGCGATGGGGCTCTCCCTCGACCGTGTTTCCCCCGGAAGTCCGTGCGGCCTATGTGCAGTCTCTTCGAGAGTGGGACCACGCACACGCCATCTGCGAAGAGTATCGGGCGGCTGCGACTCTCGACCGCGAGCATGATCAGGCGGATCGCGCGCGCGAGCGTCGAATAGCGTGCCCGATCCTCGTGCTCTGGAGCGCCCGAGGAGCAGTGGGTACCTGGTACGTCGAGGAGCCTGGACCGATCGCGATCTGGCAGACGTGGAGCGATGAATCAGTTCAAGGACGTGCGCTCGACGCCGGACACTTCTTCCCGGAAGAAGTCCCGCAGCAGACCGCCGACGCTCTGTGCCGCTTCTTCGGCGGATGCTAGGTTCGAATGCATGCGCAACATCTGTCCGTACGTCGTCGATACCATGGCCGATTGGGAGGTCGGTCACGCGATCGCGGAATTGTGCTCGCAACGGTATTTCGCCGAACCGAAAGACTGGTCGGTCCACGTGTGGCGCGTACCACACCGTAGCTGACCCTTTGAAGCCTTGCTAAGGAGGGACGATGTCAGGGTGTTCCGTCTCATTAGTGACCATTGCTGCACGAGGGCATCGCGACGAAGATGCCGTTCGATGACGGACGCCTTCGCCTCGTGTCTCGAACTTGGGTGTGAACAACTTCGATGAGCGACGGGCTCGATGCGCGAATGTCGCCGAGTGTCGAAGGCCGGTGGGACCGTGATGCTGTGTCGGCAGCGCCGGAAGCGTTTTGCGGAGGGACGATCAGCTACGCTATGGATCTGCGCTCCGTCACCCATGCGTTGCCCGCGGAGGCGAAGACCGCGCTCTTCCGCTCATTGTTTCGTGGTCGCGCTGAGGTGTACCGGCATCGGGTCGAGAGCCGCAAGGCACGGGCCGATTCGTTTGTGTCAAGGAGCGTTTGCGTCTATACAGTCAACACTCGCCCGCGATGCAGCACGAGTTCCTGACGATTGAAAATCGCGCGTCGGATTCGACATTCGTCGAGCGGATCTGGACCGCGCGTAGCCTGCGCGCTGGCGAGTTTCTGTCGGTCGTGGCCGGTCATTGGGAGATGGTGGTCACCCGCCTTCACGGGCGGGCCTTCCTCACCGTCCGCGGGCCCGAAACCAGGGCAACGCCCGTCGATTGCCCCCCCGATGGCGACTGGGTGGGGGTCCGCTTCAAGCTGGGAACCTTCTGGCCGGCCTTTCTTCCGGGAACGCTTCGCGATCGGCGTGATGTCACGCTGCCTGAAGCCTCCACGCGATCGTTCTGGCTAAACGGTTCGGCGTGGGAGTATCCCACTTATGAGAATGCGGACACGTTCGTCGCCCGGCTCGTGCACAAGGGCCTGATTGCCCGTGATCCCGTCGTCAAAACGGTGCTCGACGGTGGACGTCATGGAGTCTCGGTGCGGTCCGCCCAGCGGCGCTTCGCCCGTGCGACCGGCATCACCTATGCCACATATCGGACGATCGAACGCGCGCGGTACGCGACGAACCTGTTGCGCGAGGGCATTCCCATCATCGATGTCGTACATCGGGCCGGATACTTCGACCAGCCGCACCTCACGCGCTCGTTGAAGTACCTGATCGGGCAGACGCCGTTGGAGGTCGCGCGCGTGACGCGACAGTTGTCGTTTTTATACAAGACAACCAGCGGCGGTGCGTTCTATGGTGAGTCGGAAGGAGGCGGACTCGATGCGATTCATGACCCTGATCAAGTCCGCAGAAGACACGAACCTCGCGCCGCCGCCCCCGGCGCTGTTCCAGGCAATCGCTAGACTTGGCGACGAAGCGAAACAGGAGGGTGTGCTGGTCGAAACGGCGGGCCTCATGCCGACAGCGGCCGGTGCGCTCGTGCGACTGAACGGAGGCCAGATCTCGACGAGCGAGGGGCCGTTCGGGCGCGGTCAGGAGATCGTCGGCGGGTATGCGATCTTCAACGTCGGGTCGACGCAGGAAGCGATCGACTGGGCGAAGAGATTCATGGAGCTGCACCGGGAGTACTGGAGTGGGTGGCAAGGTGAGACCGAAGTGCGTCGGATGATCGAGCAGCAGCCAAGTGCGGGTGCACCCCGTGGCTGACGTCAATGTCTCGCCTCCGACGAGCCCGAGCGGGGGCTTCGTCCGGACGGGATGCGTGCTCACCGGATTTGTCGGCTTATTTCTGCTCGTCGATGGCGGCGCGCGAGTGGCGGGCTTTGCGCCCTACGTCGAGGGAATGACGAAGTTCGGGTACTCGGCTTCGCTTGCGACACCCGTCGGACTGGCTCTGCTCGCGTCGACAACCCTAATGCTGATCCCACGAACCGCCGTACTCGGTTGCATCCTCGTCACCGGCTATTTGGGTGGCGCAACCGCGACGCAAGTGCGCGTGCAGGACCTGTGGTTCCTGTTCCCGGTAGTCCTCGGCGTACTCTCCTGGCTCGGACTCTACCTGCGCGACGCGCGTCTGCGAGATCTGCTGCCCTTTCGCACGTAGCGGCTCGATTCCAACTCACGGAACGAGATTAGGCCGAAAACACCGAATCGCGCGCGCCTGGAGGTAGGCGGTCAGCGTCGGCGCCGACTGTTCCGGGGCCGCGAGCGCGACATAACCATCCGGCCGCAGAAGATAGAGCGCGTCTCGCTGAAGACCGGCGCGCCCCATCGCGGGTTGCCAGCCGAACTCGTGCAGCGCGAGGTGGCGCTCGGCGCATACCGCACGAATCTCTGGAAGCGCATTGCCGTAGATGTGCACTTGCCACTCGAGTGACGTCAGTGGCGTGAAGTTGTCTGCGCCGCGATCCGAAGTATCGAGAGGTACCCACGGCAACCGATCGCCGCCCTGGACACGGCCGGCCCGCCCTTCACTCAGTGCGCTCCCGCGATAGTTGATCGCCGTCTGGGAGATCGTTCGAAACGCAAGGCGGCGGAACGCCTGCATCCTCAGCAGTCGCGGTAACAGAGCGGGCACGAGGTGCAATCGCAGCATGCGTGCGGTGACAGAGGAGCTCGACACGCCGGTAAATGCCTGGTCGGTCGTCGCCACCAGGCGTCGGGCAAAGGCGATTCGCTCCGGCTCATAGCTGTCGAGAATTGGAACGCCGGCGCGTTCGCGCAGCACCGCGGCGAGCTTCCATGCGAGATTCACCGCATCTCCGATCCCGGTGTTCATACCCTGTCCGCCGACAGGACTATGAACGTGTGCCGCATCGCCGAGGAGGAATGCGCGTCCGCTGCGGAAGCGGTCCGCGACGCGATGATGCACACGATACGTCGAGAACCAGTTGATGCGTTCGACGTCAATCCGCATCCACTCGATCACGCGTCTGCTGACATCATCCCAACTCAGGCTCTCGCGCCGGGCTGCCTCCGCCTCGTCTCGAACGGTCCCGACCAGGCGGGCGCGATGGGCGTCCGTCAGAGGGAACACGGCGAGGAAATCAGTACGGTCGAGCGCGACGTGGATGTCGCCGTTCATTGCAGGTCCGTGCGCCTCGACATCGGCAACGTAGAAGAGGTGCTCGTACGTCCCGCCCGCAAAACCGATCGACAGTACCTCGCGGAGGCGCGAGTGAGCCCCGTCACAGCCGGCGACGAACGCGGCTTCGCAGAAGTCGACGCGGCCGGCGGCACACTGAAGGCGCGCGATGATGCCATCGTCGCGTTCCTCGAGTCCGACGAATTCCGTCTCCCGCTCGACTTGGAGTCCAGCGTCGCTCAACCGATCGATCAGCAGCCGCTCGTGCTCGTCCTGCGGAAAGATGAACGCATAGGGGTACGGGCTAATGCCCCTGCCCATCGGTCCGAACACCGCGCGCGCAACTCGGCGGCCCGAGACCCACAGATTCGCAGCTGACACTTCACGACCGCGCGCGATGACACTATCCGCCAGCCCGACCTGACGATAGAACTCGAGCGTGCGGGCCTGCACGGCGACTGCGCGCGACGTCGTTGCCGGCTCCGCTGCGTTATCGACGATCCTGACCTGAACGCCCAGTCTCGTGAGCCACAGCGCCAGAACCAGCCCGGTTGGGCCTGCTCCGACGATCAGCACCTCGGCTGGTTCCGCGGCAGCCATTCACCCGATTCTAGAGCGACGCCGACGCACAACCCGGTCAGCAGAGTCGCGCCCAGGACCGACGTGCGCGGTACCAGATATATAGCCCGACACAAACGAGCTCGATGATGCCGATCCGGCACGGTGCCGGCTGGGTAACCGAGCTCCGCCGTTCCCCGAACTGCCGGCGCAGCATCAGCACTTTGACAACGGTGTCGAAAGTCAGGAACAGCGCGACCAGCGCAGTGACGACTAGCTTCCAAGTGCATCGATCACCTGCCGCGCGGTGACCTCGCCGGAAAAATTCTGCTGACCCGTGATGAGGTTGCCATCGCGAATCGCGAACGGCCGCCACAGTCCTGCATGCACGTAGTTCGCGCCGAGGCGCTTCATCTCATCCTCGATCCTCCACGGCATCACGTGCCGGTCCCGAGAGAGCAGGTTCAGGTCCCACACGGCGTTGTCGGCATAGTCCTCCTCGACGTTCGCAAAGCCCGTCACGGTCTTGCCCCTGGCCAGCGGCTTGCCATTCGACAGCACGGCGTACCTGAGGATCGCGACGCCGTGGCACAGCGCCGCGGCCACTTTGCCCTGTTCGTAGAACTCGACGAACACGCGATGGAGGTCGGCGGCCGGCTCGAACGTGAACATTGGCGACTGGCCACCGGCGACGATGATGGCGTCGAACCGATCAACATCGATCTCGGCGGCCCTGCCTGTCGTTTCAATCAGAGCGGCAAGCTGAGGCGTGTGGATGAAGCCCATCGTGATCAGATCGCTCGACGAGTAGCCGCTCGCATCCCGAGGGTCGCTCATCGAGTCCGCTTTGCATGCGCCACCGTTCGGGCTGAAGATCTCGATCTCGTATCCCTTCTCGCTCAACACGAAATATGAATGCGTCAACTCGCTCCACCAGAAGCCGACCGGCCAGCTAGTCGTCGTCGAGGTCGCCGGGTTGCCAATGACGATGGCGACGCGCTTTCTCTTGCGCGGGTTCACGACATTCGGGTCTTGTAAGCTCATATCAACTCCGCGGGACACAACGGGACGGTCACAACGGCCGCTCGCGCTCGCGCGATGGGGCAGCGGCAACGCCGGTCCTGGAAAACGTCGCATCGTGGGCGCATGACCTCGGGCTCACCATGAACGATGAAGACCTATTCCGGTGTTCCCGATTCGACCCAGCGTCGAAACGCGTCGACCCGCTGTTTCGGCCACGCGCCGTCGCAGGGCATCGACCCGCTCTCCAGGCGCCGAAGGATCTCGCCGGCGTGGCGCACGACGTCGTCGTACGCCCACAAATCAAAGGCGAATAGCATCGACTGCCGATCGACCTGGCGAAACAGACGCCGCACATGGGTGCCGAACGTGACCGCTTCATCCGGACCAGGCACGGACGGCATCTCGTCTTCGATGGGGTGCGCGAGGGCCGACACGCGAGACCCGGGCGTCGCATCACAGACCCACCACCATCGCGGCATCGGCATGTGCGCGGGTGGCGTCGCGCCGGGCTGCGAGTTCTCGAGAGCCAGTCGGGATCCCCACTCGAGGTAGGCGACGAATGCTGCCCGAAACTCTGCGTCCTGCGTCAGCCCTGACTCGTCTGCGGAGCGACACATCAAGCTGACCCAGCGCGCGCGCTGCGCTTCAGTCAATCCTTTACCAACATGCTGCGACAGCATGCGGGGGTAGCCGCCGTACCGTTCGCTGTAGTTCTTCGGTCCACCGAACACTTCGCCCAACCAGGCAGCCACTCGCTCGGGGTGATCCGGCGACATGTTGGCGAAGAGCGGCCCGATGAGTGGGTCCTCGGGAACATACTTCGAATAGAAGATGCGCGTCACGCGCAGTAGCGCAGGCAGCCCCCCGGCCCATTCGAAGAGCGTCGGATTGTGATTCGCGTCGACCACCGGATCCTGGAAGCGTACGTACCAATGCATCCCGCTGCAGAACGGTTTGTTCTGCGAATGACCACACCGGCAGAGACTATAGTGCTCCAACGACGCGCCGGCGTTTCGCGCCACCGGCGCGCCGCCCGGATCGAGAAGCGGGATGCCGCCGGTCACCCGGTACGGTCCATCCTTCGATATCTCCACCGCCGGAGCCCGAACGACGTCCACCTGATCGCGCGCCTCGCGTCCGTCAACGGCGAAGCTCAGGGCGCCCGACGGGCAGGCCCTCACGGCGCGAACGATGTCATCCATGCGCGCTCCGCTTGGCGTGACAAACGCGTCCTGACCCTGGTGGAAAACACTCGACAGTCGATCGGTGCAGAGGCCGGAATGGGCACAGGTGCCGCGGTTATCGAGCACGGTCAATTGCTGACCCAGATAGGCGTCTTCGCGATCGGTCACGCGCTTCGGATCTTTTGCGTCGTCGAAGTTATTGCGGGTGTGGGTGCCGTCGCAGAACGGTTTGATCGCCGAACCGCCGCAGCGGCAGAGCGCGATCTGTGGTGGAACGGCCACTGGCTCGCCGAGCCAGTTCTTGAGGCTCTGGACGTTGGTCGCGACGTATGGACCATTGGGTCGCAGATGAATGCGCCTGGGCGTCTCGCGCTGCATCTCGCGCAGGGCTTGCATCCGCGCCGAGACATCGGCGCCGGGTTCAGCAAACACGCAGGACAACGTCTGTAGCGCCGCGGTCGCTTCATCGATCGAAGGGCCTTGGTTGCCGTGCACACTGAGCGTCGTGACTGAGCACGTCAGTTCCCACAGCCGTTCCTCGATTGCTCGGGTCGCCTCTTGTCGAGCGGTCGGCGGAATTACCTTTGCCTCCGAGGATCGTCCAAGACCATCAATCGCGTGCGTAAGCACCCGAGCGGCGGAATCGATCAGCCTGGCCCGGGATTCTCCTACGCCCTTGTCAGCGCCAAGCGATCCTGGCGGGCTCGAGGCGAGCGCCATCTCTTGCGCCAGGCTCCGCGCCTCTGTCGCACAGCCTGACAGAGTATCGATCTCTGTGCTAGTCATCGGTCGCGCTCGGCTCCACGACGGGTTGTATTCGGCGATAGTCCTGACGCTGACTTCAGCTCGATTGGAAAGGACCGCACAAGCATCACCATATGCCGATCCGGACCGAGGCGCTCAGGCGATCGATCGCAATACTGGACTCGACATCGATCGTCACTTCCGCGTCGTCGTCGGCGGTGCTGTACTGATAGAACATTTCGACCTCGAGCGGTTCGACAGGCGATTGCTGATCTGCGTTGCACGCCTGGCTCGGACCGAAGGCGACGACGGCAGCCAGAAGAAACACGTGGCAATTCATGGTCGAGACCTCCCTGGCCGGAGGTCGGGCGGCCACCGGCCAGTACAAACTTTGTCCCGCATCGATTCTGAAATCATTTACGGCGGTCGCCTGGCCCACGCCGTGAAAGTTCCGTTCAACTCTCGTTCATTCCTGTTGAATTCTGCTCACGGACATCGGAGCGTGGAGGCGGGCCGCGCACGTTGATGAGGGTTCAACGGCGCTAATCGATCCCGATGCAACCGAATGGTCGAGTCTGGGCGTTCCAAGCTCGTCATTCATGTCACCGCGATGTGCGCCCCAGATCGGTGTGACTCCGGGAGCGCGGGGAACGGTTGTTCGACGAACTGCGGCATCACAGCGGCCAACGATCACTGCACGCCCGACTCCAGCGGCGCGACGAGTCGAGTCTCGGCCTTCACGCGCGAGTCGGTTGCAGCGGACAGAAACTGATCCACGCCACGCGGATGCGATCCAGCTTCGCGATGGCCGTGGTCTCCACCGTCCGGCCGGCGGACACGACGTAGACAAACGCCTGCCGGTACACCCTCGGGCTCTCCGCGGCTGACGGCACGCGTGGACCCACGACTGCAATCACGTCCTCGATCCTGACGTCACGCCTGGTTCCACTGAAGGTCACGCCCACTTCGGGTTCGGATGCCGCGGTGCGGCGCCCGGTCAGACTCGTCGGCTGCACGTAGAAGAAGGGCGGGACCTGGCTGTGATCCACCAGCCCCATCGCGTACTGATCGAGCAGACTGTAACGTTCGACGGCGGCGACCGTGCGAAACGACCCGCCACCCAGATCCTCGATGTCGTTGCCTTCCAGCACGGACGCGTCGGAATCGAAAAAGAAGCTCCAGTGCGCGGCATCGCGACCGAGCAAGTCGCCCGACATCCGCCCCGGGGATCGCGGAAATGTAGAAACGCCAGCCATCGATGGCCGACCTCCTGTCCCATCACGCTGAGCGTCGAATTCTCACCGAGGAACACGTGCCGCGGATCGTCTGGATACTTCGACAGGGCATCCATGTTGCACAGGCTCTCCAGTTGCCCTCCGCTTCCGAATTCCGCCGAGTAGTCGAACACCGGTAGGTTGAGACCCTGAATCCGATTGGCGACCGAGATTTCATACGCGAACGCGTCGGTCAGCAGCTTCTCGTCGGTGAAGGTGACGATGTTGTCGAACCGGTCCCCGTGTGTCGAGAGGAATCGCCGTGCGACCGCAACCACGTCGAGGTCGGACTTCGCGGTGAAGCGTTCGCCGAGCGCCGAGGATCCTCCTCGTATCGACTCGCTCGAGGTGAAGTCCACCGGCAAGAAGTCCGTGGTGTTTCCTGGGGAGACTCCCACCACGGCTTCGCGAATCGTGGTCCGATTCGACAGTTGGATATCGATTGGACCCGCCTGATGGAACGTCACTTGCATCGTGGCGCTCTGGCGCGTGCCGTACTCCCGAACGGCGCACCATGTGACGGTGAACGCGCTGTTGTCGCCAACCGTCGAGATCCGTCCGCCAGCAGACGGGTCCAGATCCGTGAAGAGCGGCGCGATGCGTGGCGAACCTGTCAACAGCCGTGAGAGGGATCGGGCCGAGCTCTCGACATCAGCCTGGCCAAACGTGAGGTTTCCGTCGGAGTTCACGAACACGTGGTTGTGCGGCTGACCGAAGAACGAAAACGTAAACGGGAGTGCAACCTGGCGCGCATCGTCGTCGTCCATCGAGAGAGTGCTGCCGAGCGGCTGCCTGAATTCGTACGCGACGCGCGACACGTCGTAACCGCCGTTGTCGTTGGGCGTCAGCCTCAACCCGATGTCGCGCAGGTCGAAGGGGTTCGGCGCCATGACGAGATCGCCGGTATCTTGCATGACGGCGATCTCGCCAATATCCTGCGTCAAACGGGTATCTGCAGTCTTCGTCGACAGGCGACCCTGTCGAACGGCCGCTCGGTGGGCCCACACTTCATCGAGGTGGCTCCACCGGTCATCGTGATCGAGCGGAGAGCTCTTCGGCGTCGTGCCGGGCTCGCGCTCAGACATTCCCCGTGCGCTCGTATCTGCGGCACTGGAAGTCGATCCGCATGGGTCGGTTGATTGAGCGCGAACTGGCGTGTGGAGGTCACCCTGGAACATGACCGTCGTGATCGCGCCCAGCATGGCCGCCCGGAAGCAACTCTGTCGTGTCATCGTCAACAGCCGGTGGCAGGCGCTGGACGACGCGGTTCACGAGTGATTGACCGGGGAGCCGAATTCGTTCCGTGAAATTTGTCACGGTGGTCGATATCGCCTGGCTCGAGAAGGACTGGGAGTTACCGCGGGCATTTAGTGCGACGATTCTGCCAACGCCGTCACGGCGCGATGCTCGCGTTTCAAAGGATTTCGAACACTTCTAAAGGACGCCTTCGTGTTCACCGCCGCGACCGCGACGATTTTGTGCAGCCAGGCGGCATCCCGTTACGAACCGAAACGTTTTCGTAACCAAGACCAATCACCCATGCATGGCGTCCGAATCAGGGGTGCCGGAACCACCCGACCGACTCCTCTTGCAACGCGCCGCTGCCGGCGATCCCGACGCCTTCACGGAGATTTTTCGCCGCTACCAGCACGTGGTGTATCGCTTTGCCCGTGCGATGACCGGATGCCCAGCCGCAGCCGAGGACATCGCGCAGGATGTGTTTGTAGTGGTCCTGCGCGACCTGGGGCGATACGACCCGGACCGCGCGTCCTTCACGACGTATCTGTATGGAGTCGTTCGTAATCTGAGTCGTGATCGCCTGCGCCGCGAGCGCCGGTTCTTTCCGCTCGACCTCATCGCCGGCAACCGCAGGACGACCTACGAAGTCGATCCCGCGGATGCCATGGCGGGCGCCGCGCTGGCTGCCGAAGTCCGACTTGCGCTCCAGAGGCTGCCGCCGCGCTATCGCGAGGTGATTCTCCTGTGTGACGTCCACAACCTCAGCTATGAGGAGGCGGCCGTCGTCGTCCGGATATCGATTCCGGCTGTCCGTTCTCGGCTCCACCGTGGCCGCCAGCTCCTCCGCCGCCGCCTCGCGCGCGCCGTAGAGCGCGAGGCCCGGCCTCGGCCGATTCAGAGAGGAACGGTTTATGAGCTTTGACTCGGGCTGGCGGGCCTTCGAGCAGGACGATCGAGCCACGCGCGCGCCGGTGACGCTCGAGCGACGCGTTTTCGCCGCATTGGAATCAACCCGGACGATTCCGCATTCGCGTCCTCACTGGCGTCTCATTCCGGCGTTCTCGCTTGCTGTGCCAGTGGCATTTCTGATCGGCTGGCTCGCGGGTTCGAACAGCTCGCCGCCACTTGTGCGGCCGTCGACCCAATCTCCGGCGATTGGTGCGCAGCCGGCGCGGACGACATCGGCAGAGATGGCTCCTCAGATTCCGCCGACCGCGCAACCCGCCGTTCACCGCATCGCTCCAATCGCACCGCAGGGCGAAGCATTACAAATCGTGCGCGTCCGCGTCCCGCGCGAGGCGCTCGAAGCGATTGGCTTCGTGCTACCCGAGCCCGACACGCCGGCCGTTGTCGACGTCGATGTCGTTGTCGGTGAAGACGGGCTGCCGCTCCACATTCGTCGAATTCGCGCGCCACAGGAGCACTGATCATGAAGATTCGAATTGTTCTCACGTCGGCGGTCGTGGCATCGCTTGCAGCGACGGCGGCAAGCGGGCAGGACCTGTTCACGCAGGCGGTGGGCACGGCCGGACAGCCGGCGACGTCGTTCATGGTTCAGGCACCCGCGCCCGGTGAAATGGGGATCGTGGCCCTCGACGCCCTCAACGTCGGTCGCGCGGTGTTGAACGCGCCATACACCGCAGAAGCGGTTACCGAGGTGACACAGCTGCTCGCCGACGGCAACCGGATCGAGCAGCGGACGTCGGCGACGATCGCCCGCGACAGTCGCGGGCGCACGCGCCGCGAGCAGGAAGGCATTGCCCTCGGCACCTTCGTGGCGAAAAACCCACAGCCGATCGTGACCATCACCGATCCGGAGACCGGCGTGCATATCACGCTGAACTACGAAGCGAAAGTCGCGTTTCGCTCGAAACCGCTCATCGTGCGCCGTGGAGAGGAGAAGCCTGCGCTGCCGCCACCGCCAGAGGCTGGAGCCATCATGACTGCGCCTGCCTTGGAGATGGCCTTCGAGCCGGCCGACGTCATCACCAGTGGCACGGTGATCGCGCTGCCGATCGATCCGCCGGCGGCGGAACGCGAGGCGCTCGAGTCGAAAATCATCGACGGTATCAAGGTCGAAGGTGTGCGGCGCACGGTCACGATTGCAGCCGGTGCGATCGGCAACGTGCAGCCGCTCGAGCTGGTCATCGAACGATGGTTCTCGCCGGAGCTTCAGGTGGTGGTCATGACGCGCCGCTACGATCCGCGGTTCGGTGAGACGATCTACAGACTCACCAACATCCAGCGCGAAGAACCCGCGGCCGACCTCTTTAGGATCCCGTCGGACTTCCGCATCGAAGACATGCGACCGG
The DNA here is from genome assembly GCA_963807105.1 of uncultured Acidobacteriota bacterium. GTDB lineage: Bacteria > Acidobacteriota > Vicinamibacteria > Vicinamibacterales > UBA2999 > DASPWV01. The sequence goes on from CAWEAM010000013.1 coordinate 436,525, forward strand.
GCGTGATGATGCCCGTTCGTCCCGACGGACAGTAGCTCGCCTCAGCCGAAGCCGACGCCGCTTAACAATTCTTAACAAACGAGCGGCGTCTCCCTGCCAATCATCAAACGCCGGCCCGCCACGTCCGCCGGACGTTCCAGAGAGCGTCCGGCGAATCGGGAGTGCTCTGCACCGTGCACATCGAGGTTACCGCACCAAACTGTTCAATCTCATTCGAACTGGCGGCGCGACGCCTGTCGATCAATCGCCGCGCGCTGGATCTCACAACCGCCGAATACGACATCCTCACGTGCCTGGTCGGACAGGCAGGTCAGGTCGTTTCGCGCGACACGTTGACGCGGGTGGCGTTCGGACGCGAGTTCCATCCGGCCGACCGCGCGGTTGACGTGCACATCAGCCATCTGCGCAAGAAGCTCGGACGCGAGCGCGCGCTGATCGTCACCGTTCGCCATGCCGGCTACCTGTTTCGGGCGGCTCTGTGCGCGCTTTTCCTTGCGGCCGGGACCGCGTCCGCCGCCGCTCAAACCGAGGACATCGAGCCGCGCGCGATCGGTGGCGCAGGCGTGATGACGATCGGCATCTCGGGCTTCATCGATAAGTTCATGTCCACGGAGGAGGTCTTCCCATGGCAGGCGACCGTCAATGTGGACTTCACGCGATTCCTGACGCGCAGATTTGCGGTGCGCGGAGGCCTGATCGGTTCCGGGCGGTTCGGTGGCGACGAGGATGAGAGCGAAGGGGACACCGGGCCCGGCGCAAGCGCGCTCCATGCGCATGGAGGACTGCTCTATTACTTCACACCAGACGCGCTTGCGAGCGTTTACGCAGGCGGAGAGTATCGCGCGCAGCTCACCAATCGAGCCGACGAGGACGCGGGGACCGTGCTTGGCAAGGGCGGACTGGAGGCGGCAATCTCCTCCCGTGTACGTTTGTTCGTCGAGGGCGGTTACGGCATGCGGCTCACGCGCGGCCCGGACGACGAGCGGCAGACGCGCCTCGTGGGTGAGCTGGGCGTACGAGTGAAGTTCCGATGATCGCCTCGACGCTGCTCGCCACGCTCACTGTCTGTGGCATGACCGTACCGCCGCCTGCAAAGGAACCGCCGCCGGGATCGACGCCGGTGGTGGTCGCGATGCTGCTCTGCTTCGACAAGCAGGGCGGCTCGTCGGTGATCGACCCGGCCACTTATCTCTACTACATCCACCTGAAACCGAGTGAACCCTCGCGCGATCGATGGGTGGCATATACGGAAGATACCGAGCAGCTGGTGCGCGAGGACTTCCGGCGGCTGTGGGCGACGCGCTTCCTCGACGACCTTGCCATCGAGGTGCACGACTACACATTCACCAACGGCACGATCGGGAAAGTCGTCGTCTTTCATCTCGAGGAGCGTCAGCGGGTCAAGATCATCGATTACGACGGGGCGACCAGGGTCGCACGCACCGACATCAACGACCGCCTGAAGGAAAAAGGCGACGAGCTCAGGCTCGATTCCTTTCTCGATCGCGGTGCGCTCACGCGCGTCGCCGCCACCGTCCGCGAGCTGTACGCCGAGAAGGGCTTCAAGTTCGCCGACGTCAAGACCAGTGTCGGCGAGCTCGCCGGAGGCCCCAAGCTGGCGCACGTCACGTTCACGATCGACGAGGGCCCCAGGGTCGCGATTCGCGACGTCGAGTTCGTCGGCAATCGGGTGTTCAGCGACGATCGGCTCGCCGGCGTCCTGAAGAACAACAAACCACAGGGCATTCTGTCGCTCGTCACTGGCAAGGGCGCATTCAACGAGCAGAGGTTCGAGGAAGACGCGCAGAGTCTGGTCGACCACTATCGCAACAACGGTTACATCACCGCTCGCATCGGGCAGCCGGAACTCCGCGTGCTGGACGATTCGCGCGACGGCCGCACACGATGGGTTCAGCTGCGGATGGAGGTCGCCGAAGGCCCGCGCTATACCGTCGGCGACGTCGCGTTCGAGGGCAACCGGGTGATCCCGGCTGACGCGTTGCGACCACTCTTTCCGGTCGAGACGGGGAAGACCTATAGCCAGGAACAGGTGATCAAGGGGCTCGAACGCGCGCGCGACGCCTACGGCGCCGCGGGCTACTTTGAGTTCACCGCAACGCCCGACCTGCGTCCCCGCTCCGACGGCACGAACATCGTCGACGTGACGTTCAAGGTGAGCGAAGGCGAGCAGTACTTCGTCAACCGCATTTCGTTCACCGGCAACGCGCTCACGCGAGACGCGGTGATCCGCCGCGAAATGGGTCTACTCGAAGGCGGTGTCTTCAACACCGAGGCGCTCAAGTACAGCATCCGCCGCATCAATCAGCTCGGCTTCTTCAAGCCACTCGACGAGGGCGCGATCGAAGTCACGCGTACGCCTGGCGCGGACAACAGGGTGGACGTCAGGATCAAGGTCGAGGAACAGAACCGCAATCAATTGAACTTCGGCGCCGGCGCGTCGCAGTACGAGGGCCTCTTCGTCAACTTCTCCTACACGACCGCGAACTTCCTCGGTCGCGGGGAGAGCCTGACGGTTGCTGTGCAGACCGGCACACGATCGCGAACCTACCAGCTGTCGTTCACCGAGCCGTTCGTCTTCGGTCGATCGCTCAGCGCCGGATCGAGCCTCTACTCCCGAAAGCTGGATTACGCCGTGAGCGGACCCCAGATCGATTACAGCGAGGTGCGCAGCGGGTTCAATCTCACCGCGGGGGTCCCGATTCGCCGCTTTGCACGCCTGTTCGCGAGCTACGGCTACGAGGTGATCGACACGGCGATGACCGACGACCTGAAGTCGGCGCTGCGGAGCGGCTCGACAGCGACGCCGTTTCTCATCGACGAAGGCCGCTTCACGGAAAGCAGCATCACGCCATCGATCGTCCACAACACCGTCGACAACCCATTTGCGCCGCGGAGTGGCAAGCGTCTCACCACCAGCTATCAGTACCTGGGCGGCTTTCTCGGCGGCACGAGCCGCTTCATCAAGCCGGAGGTCGAGGCCGTGCTCTACATCCCGGTGTCGCGGCGCACCGCGCTCGGTCTGCGTGGCAACGCAGGCCGCATCTGGAACTTCAGCAGTCGCGAGCTGCCCTACTACCAACGCTACTTCCTGGGCGGCGAGACGCAGATTTGCGGGGTGAATGTCCGTACCGTCGGACCAATGAACGAGAACCAGGTGGCGATCGGTGGCACCAAATTCGTACTCTTCAACGCCGAGTACTACTTCGACATCCTGCCACAGGTCCGCGCGCTCGCGTTTCACGACGCGGGGCAGGCCTTCACCGACGATCAGGCGTTCGACCTCCGGCAGATGCGCACGTCGAGCGGCTTCGAGCTGCGTGTCACGTTGCCCGTCGTCAACGTGCCGTTCCGATTGATTTACGCCTGGAACATCTACCGCGATTCATTTCAGCCGCCGCGCGGGTTCCGCTTTGCCGTCGGCACGACGTTCTGAAGAACGAAGAACTAGGAACTAGGAACTAAGAACAAAGACAAAACAGGGAACGAACACCACAGCGATGACAACAGCAGCGATACGCGAAGGTCCAGACGGACGCTCGTTCTTGGTTCCTTGTTCTTAATCCCACTCCGCACTTGATGTGACGTAGGAAGTGTACTTGAATGTCCGCATGGCCTATGGACACGACGTCAAGTTTCGCGAGCGCGTCGTAGCGGCCCATGCGGCGGGCAAAGGGGGCGTCCACGCGCTCGCGGAGGTGTTTGGGATCGGGTACCGCACGGTCCAACGCTGGCTCGTGCGACAGCGGGCGACGGGGTCCGTGGCCCCCGCACCGGGAGCTGGTGGCTGGAAGTCGCCAATCGACACGACGGTATTGACCACGCTCATTCGAGAGGCGCCGGATTCGACCGCCGCGGAGTTGTGCTGGGAGTACAACCGGCGCGTCGACGCGAGCCACTGGACCAGCGTGGCGGCCATTGGCCGGGCGCGCCGGCGGTTGGGGTTCGTGTGTAAAAAAAACGCCCGCGGCCAAGTGAAGTGGATCGGCCCGACGTCGCCGCCAAGCGGACGGCGTTCCTCCGCTGGATGAAGCGAATCGATCCCCGACGCTTGGTCTTCATCGACGAATCGGGCGCGAATCTCGCCATGGGCCGATCGCACGCGTGGGTGCTGCGGGGCGAGGAGTACGTGGAGCCGCGGCCGATGAACTGGGGCGACAACTTGAGTCTGATCGGCGCCGTGCGACTGGGCGGTTGGGTGACGTTGGGCACGCAGTGGAAAGCCGTCAAGGCGAAGGACTTCACCGCGTGGGTCCGCGACCGATTGGCACCACGCCTGCAACCGGGCGATATTGTGTTGCTCGACAATCTTCGCGCCCACAAAGCGCCGACGGTCGCGGCCCTGATTGCCCGGCGCGGGGCCACGGTGAAGTTCCTGCCGCCGTATTCGCACGACTTCAATCCGATCGAGGCGGTGTGGGCGCTGGTGAAGAAATACATTCGGACCTTCGCGCCGCGCACGGCCGCCGCGCTGCGTCGCGCCGCGCGCGCTGCGCGCCACGTCGTGGACGCCGATCACTGCGCGCAGTTCTTCGCCCATGCCGGGTACGTCACATCAAGTGCGTGAAGGGATTAGTTCTTGGTTCCCGAGGAGGAGACAATAGATGACCAACCGTGACCGCAACGTCCTATCGGCGCTGCTACTTATGAGTACCGCCATCCTTGCCGGCTGTCAGTCGCCGACCAGTCCCGACGACACGCTGGAGGTCGACGACTTTCTGGAGATCTCGCTGACGCCGGATCCCGCAAATGCACAGGAATCAACCGACGGCAAGACCTATCGTGTCGTCCGCGGCAACAATCAACCGGACGACATCCTGCTGTTCGACTGGAAGACGACCTTCACGCTGACGCTCATGCTGAATGGCCGAGCGGACGACAAGGACACGTTGGCGTTTCCGGTGGACATCACCAGCGTCACGCTCTCCGTTAAGCAGGCCTCCGGCGGCATCGTGACGCCCCCAGCCGCGGGCGAGACCGAACACTACTCCTACGTCACGCAGGCCAGCGCAAATCGCTTCGTCGTGGTCAATCAGTCGATCTCGATCACGTTTGATGTGTGGTACGACCTGCCGAGCCTCCGCAAGGAAGCGCTCGTGTCTGTGGCCATCACGTTCAAGGACAACGAGGGACAGACCTTCAGCAAGACTTACGACGTGCGCGTCGCGCCGTAAGCAGGGGTCGATGGGAAATCTTAATCTTAGGCTCAGATCCCTTGACGATTAAAGTTGATGAGTCCCACGTAAATCCTCTCGATCCATTTGCGCGCATGCTCGGTGAGTTCGATGCGTGTGGCGCTGCCGGGTTGAAACCGTGCATAACCAGCCAGCTGAGGCCGCTCAAGAGTTGCCGCGACGACGCCGCGGCGTGCGTGGAGGACGGACGCAAGCTCTTCGGTCGAAGCAGGGCCTCCAAAGAGGCAGTCGGTCATGCACGGCACGTCCGTGCGATCGAGCGCCAGAATCTGGGCCGCCAGATCGTCGAACGCCACCGATGTATCCTGCAATCTGGAGATCGCTTTCCCGACGGCGTATTTCAAGCGCCCTCGACTCCCTGCCGCACCACGGATCTCTCTTTGTGCTTCATGGCAAAGTCGTTTCAGTTGGGGGCAAACAAGATCAACCGTGCGACGAGGACTACCAAGATCCAGCAAGACGCCGCAATCTCCAGAAAGACCGAGAGAGCAAGACGCGAGATCCTGCTTGCGAAACGAGCGGCAGGCGCGCTCGCACGAGGAGTGCAGTCATGGGGATTCATCACATAGCTGGAGCAGAGCCGAAGCCATCCGACGCGGATGAAGTGCGTGGGTTGTACCGACGCGCGATGGACGGGTGGAATCGCGGCAGCGCCGAAGCATTCGTCGAGCCGTTCACTGCGGATTGCGATTTCATCGCGTTTGACGGCACGCGTTTTCGCGGACGCGACGAAGTCGTCCGTCTCCATGACCCACTGTTCAAGACGCACCTGAAGGGTACGCGCCTGATCGGTGACGTGACGGACGTGCGGTTCATCGGCAACGACGTCGCCGTGGTTCACGCGTATCGAGGGACCGTGCCTCGAGGAAGGTCAGCTGCCGCGCCTGAACGAGATTCAATCCAGACGCTTGTGGCCATCAGGCAGGAAGGACGCTGGCAGCTCGTCGCGTTTCAGAACACGCGCGTGCGTCCCATCGGCCAAAATGCTCTCGGTACGTTGATGTGGCTTGTCTCCGACCGCCTTTGGCGGTGGTGCCTACCCAAGGGCCATCAACGACCGGCATCGACGCCCGACTCGCACCGCGTTGGCGCGAAACCGCAGTTAGATGGTCGACTGCCGACGTAAGGCAGGTCAGTCACTAGCGGCTGAATGACTAGCCGGCTCTTTGAGACTCGAATTGAGAGGTTGTGATGGCCGACTCGGAACAGTCTGTCGATTCGGCCGCCCCCGAACGTCGTTATAGTGACGGCGGACAGTCTGAAAGCCGCCGCAGCGGCGCTTTACCCGACCGTCACTTGGCGCTAGGGCAATCCGTCCGAATTGCTCGGGCAACTGTCATGGAGAGAGGCATTTGCGATACATGCTCCTCGTCTATACCGATGAATCGCAGATGGAAGGGGCCACGGAAGAGATGTTGACTCTGGTCGCTGAGGGCCATCGAGCGGTGCAGGAAGAGGCTCGACGCGCCGGTGCGTTCGTCGCGGCAGACCCACTGGCTCGGACGTCCACTGCGACGACGGTTCGGGTACAGGACGGTCGACGCTTGGTGGTCGACGGGCCGTTCGCTGAGACCAAGGAGCAGCTCGCCGGGTACTATATCCTCGACTGCCGCGACTTGGACGAGGCGATTGACTGGGCCGAAAAGATCCCTACCGCCTGCGCCGGAGGTGTCGGTTCCGTCGAGATCCGCCCCATGCGATTCCAGTAGCTCGACGAGATGGTCGACTGGCGTGCCGTCGCCGAGCGCGTGTTCAAAGAGGAGTCTGCCCGAATCCTCGCGGGCTTGATCCGCCTGTGCCGATCGTTCGATTGGGCCGAAGAGGCGGTGCAGGATGCCTTCGCCCGGGCGCTCGCCGAATGGCCCATCAAAGGAGTGCCGGACCGCCCTTCCGCATGGATCATGGCCGTCGCGCAGCGGCGCGTCATCGATCGCGCCCGCCGTGAGACGACCCGCACCGAGAATCAGGCGGCTCTCGCTGCCCACGTCGAGCAGCGCGCCTCGAACCACGAGGACCAGGAGCAGGAGCCGATGCCCGGATATCCCGATGACCGGCTGAGGTTGATCTTCACCTGCTGCCATCCCGCGCTCAATCTGGACGCCCAGATCGCATTGACCCTCCGCACGCTGGCCGGCCTTCAGACACCAGAGATTGCTCGTGCCTTTCTCGTATCGGAATCCACTATGGCGCAGCGGCTCGTTCGGGCAAAACGCAAGATCCACGAAGCGAGAATTCCCTACGAAACACCGGCGCTCGACCGGTTGCCGGAGCGGCTCGACGCGGTAAGAAGCGTGATCTATCTGATCTTCAATGAAGGCCATAGTGCGACAGAGGGGGAGGCGTTGGTCCGAAGCGAACTGTGCGGCGAAGCGATTCGGCTCGGCCGGATGCTCCGCGAGCTCCTGCCCGACGATCCGGAAAACCTGGGACTTCTGGCACTAATGCTCCTTCACGACGCGCGCCGCGGAACGCGTGTGGACCGCGCCGGCTCGTTGGTGCCGCTCGAGGAGCAAGACCGATCGCGGTGGGATCGGCGCCAGATAGACGAGGCCATGGTGATCCTGGCACGGGTGCTTCGCTATCCCGCGCGCCAACGGTACGTCCTCGAAGCAGCGATAGCGGCAACGCATGCACACGCACGTCGTGCCGAGGAGACGGACTGGGCCGGGATCGAAGGGCTGTACCGTCAGCTGATGACTGTCATGAGTTCCCCAGTGATCGAACTGAATCACGCCGCTGCGGTTGCGATGAGCCGCGGAGCCGAGGAAGGTCTGCAGCTCGTCGAAGCCCTGGCGGCGCGCGGAGAGCTGGCGGATTATCGCGCGTTGTATACGACTCGCGGCGAACTCCTTCGGCGGCTCGGGCGTGATCGCGAAGCTCTTCCCAACTATGAGCGCGCGCTAGGGATGACCTCTAACGAGGTCGAGCGCAGCTTCCTGCGTGCACGGATCCGGTCACTGGACCGTCCTGCACGGGAGGGCTGACCCGACGGTCGTTCGGATGTCGATTCGGCGATCCCCAAACGTCGATCAGACAGGCAATGAGCCGCCAGCAACGAGGCCAGCCCCTATGGTGAGCGATGCCCGCCTTATCACACGATTCACTGAATTGAGGATCAGCGCGTCGACGGCGTTGCGCACCGCGTCTGTCATCACGTTGCTGTTTGCGGCTGGGCATACGCTCGGCGGACTGCAATCATGGTCGCCTGCGGGCGAGACAGACGTGCTTCAGGCGATGCAGTCGTTTCGTTTTGATGCTGACGGCGTAAGCCGAAGCTACTGGGATTTCTACATCGGGTTCGACCTGATGATCAGCGTGTTCTTGTTTGCGCAATCCATCGTGTTGTGGCAGCTAGCGGCGCTGGCGAAGAAGGATGCAGCGCTGGTTCGTCCGATCCTCGCCGTGTTCTTCATCTCCGGCGTCGCGATTGCGGCGCTGGCGTGGTTGTTCTTCTTTGCCGTTCCGCTCGTTCTCGCGTTGGCGATAGCGTCTTTCCTTGCTCTAGCTCTCGCGATCGCCTCACGGCAACACGTCCAGCATTAGCGGCTCGATTCCCTTGTTGAAGGAGGCTCCATATGCCGACGAATGAACTCGAGATGGTTCTGGCTGCCTGGGACCGAGAAGCGGCAAATACCGTGAAGCTTTTAAAGGCGTTGCCCTCCACCCAGTACGATTTCCGCCCGGACCCCGGCGGCCGATCGCTGGGCGAGTTGGCGTGGCACCTGGCCGAGGGTGACGCGTATATCAGCTATGGCATCGACCGCGGCCACTTCACGATGGACGCGAAACCACCGAATATCGAGCGGCCGGGTTCGGTCGAGGCTCTGGCGCCCGGCTATGAACGCGTGCATACAGAGGCCGTCGCACGAATCAAGAAGCTGAAGCTGGAGGATCTCGATCGCACGATTGCCTTCTTCACCGGACCGATGACGATCCGCGACATTCTCTGGAATGCGATTGTGGCGCACGGCATCCACCATCGCGGACAGCTCAGTCTGATGTGTCGTCTTGCGGGAGGTCAGGCGCCTGGTCTGTACGGTCCGAACCGCGAGGAGACGTCAGTGCGCCGAGCCTCTGCGGCCGCAACGTGATCACCCGGATTCACCGCAATCCGTTAACGGAACGTCATCGAGAGGGCATAGCGCGGTTGGCTCACGCGCGCCGAGGACGGTCGTAGATCTGCGCCGGAAGTGAGAACACCGAGGCAAGGGTCGGTATGAGGAAGCTAGTCATCCTCGCGATCATCTTGTCACGCAGTTCCAGGAGTTGTACGGAGTGGAACCGCCAGTCGGAGGTCTGCCACCGGCTGTAGAAGGCAAAGGCAGGCTGCCTGTTCGCCGCGACAGGCAGCAGTCGGAACGGCGCGTGGCCACCTGGCCTGCCTGTGTGGGCAAAGAACGTCGCGATCGCCCGGCGCCCGCGATACCACTGCCGCCACGGCGGCATGCTCATCACTGCGTCCTCTCTCAAAAGCGCGGTGAAGGCATCGATGTCCGTATTCTCCCAAGGACGAACATAACGTTCGAGAAGCGCGCGGTTCTCATCGCTTGGCACCGCAGCGACTCGCGGCGGTCCGGCCAGAATTTGTTCTTCCAGGGTTGCGCGGGCGGGCGGGTTCCGCTATCGATTCGCTCCAGGACGTACGTGACGGTCGACGGCAGCCCGGGTCTCCCCGCACCGTCCCAAGTGTGCACCAGCCGCCGCGGTGATTCCACCTCCAGGAATAGGCGCCGCGATTTCGACCGCGGCCATAATGTGGCCTTCCGCCAGATCGCCGACGGCACGCGCGTGAGTGCCGGTGATTCCGCTCATGTTTACCTCTTGATGCAAGCATTCGAAGTTTCCGCATCTACAGGTAGAAACCAGAGCGCTTATCGAAAATCATCGGCGTGACCGGTGGATCTGATTTCGCCCGTCGAACCGCGCCCGGAGGGAACCCGAGAAATCGCTTGAACGCCCTGCTGAAGGCCGCCTCTGATTCGTAACCGAGACGACTCGCCATCTCGCTGACCGGTGCATCCTCCTCTTTCAGCCACGTCAACGCGATATGCATGCGCCAGCGAGCGACATAGTGCATCGCCGGCTCGCCAACCAGCTCCGTGAATCGCGCGGCAAATGCCGAGCGGGACATCGCGACCTCGTTGGCCAGCGACTCGACCGTCCACGGGCGCGCAGGTTCTCGATGGACGAGTGCGATCGCGTGGCCAACCTGCTTGTCCTGAAGCGCACCGAGCCAACCCGTCTGAGCGGCTGGATCGCTCGCAATCCAGGAGCGGATGGCCTGGATGACCAGAATGTCAGCGAGCCGTGTGATCACGGTCTCGCCGCCTGGACGCAGCTCTCTGGCTTCGATCGCCATCAATCGCAGCGTGCTCTGGATCCACTCCAGCTCGGGCGAGCTCCACGCGTCGACGGCGATCACGCTGGGCAGCAGGGTCACCAGCCGATCGGCGGCCGGATGATCGAATCGAACCACGCCGCAGATGACCGTCGTCGGCGCGCCTCCCCCACCGTGGCGCAAGACTTCGTAACGGTCGCTCACTTGTTCGCGAGGCAGATCGAAGAGCTTCACGCCACGAACTTCGGGCTCGCTCGCCAGCCGGTGCCCGGCACCGTGCGGCACGAGCGCGAAGTCGCCCGGCTGCAGGACGTGATCCTCGGAGCCCTTCACATCCAGGACGCACCGGCCTGACGTCACGACATGGAACATCAGGCAGTCCTCGAAGGCAGGCAGATCGAGCGCCCAAGGCGCCGTGAACTCGGAGCGACAGTAAAAGACGCCGCTCATCCGTAGAAAGTGCAGGGCTTCGCCAAGCGGATCGTCCGCCAAGGGAATCTTCATAACGCGAGTATGCGCCCCGCGTGTCTGACCGTCCAGACCGTTGGACGAACGGGCACGAGTCTGCGACTCCCGGGCATTGTTCGGTTCGATTGCGCGTGCCATAGTGGACCTGCAGACATGAAAGGAGTGACCCATGATTTGCGTCACCGGCGCCAGTGGAACCCTGAGCAGCAAGGTCATCAGACAGCTCGAAGGGCAAGAGGTACCGTTTCGCGGCGCCTATTTCTCAGAGAGAGCTGCGGAGATCGCCCGCGCCCGTGGAATCGAGGCTGTCACTATCGACTACAACCACCCGGCGACGGTTCGCGCAGCGTTTCAGGGCTGCGACGCCGTGTTCCTCCTCGGACCCAACGCACTGAACCAAACCGAGCTCGAGTTGAATGCTGTCGATGCCGCGAGCGCCGCCGGCGTGCGCCACATCGTGAAGCAGTCCGTTATGGGCGCCGCCGAGGAGGCTTACAGCCTCGCGAACGTTCATCGACCGGTCGAGAAGGCCATCGAAAGGAGCGGCATGACCTGGACGTTTCTCAGGCCGAACAGCTTCATGCAGAACGCCGTCACGTTCATGGCGCCGACGATCAGGGCTGAAGGTGTTTTCTACAGCGCGAGTGGTCAGGCGCGAATCAGCCACGTCGATGTCCGCGACATCGCCGCTTTGGCTGTGGTGGCGCTCACAACGCGAGGCCACGAAGAAAGGATTTACACGCTGACCGGTCCAGAGGCACTGACCTACGACGAAGTGGCCGATGAACTGTCGAGGGCGGTCGGTCGTGTCATCCGTCACGTCAGTCTGCCGGTGGCGGATCTGAAGGCCGGCATGCTCGCAGAGGGGATGCCGGAAGCCATTGCGGATCGCATGCTCGACCTGGAGCGATACTTTCGCGAAAATCGGGCGAGCACCATCACCGACGATGTGAATCGGGTGATCGGACGAGAACCGAAACGATTCGCCGACTACGTGCGGGACACCGCCGCGACGGGTGTGTGGAATGCGGACGTCGCGTCAGCGGTGTAGCTACAATCGCTCCGCTGGCGTGGAGACAGGCCGGAGTAATCGGCGACCTCAGGGTTCAGCGATCGCTCCGGCCGGCAGCGGCGGCTCGGTTACCCCACCGACGTGAATCGCCTCCCGGCGTTCCGATCTCGCTGAAATGGTCGAGCTTTTACATCCTGAGTCCCAAGCTGCGCGCTGTCACAACCGAGCTCGCTCCTGCGTCTTCTCTTTCAAACCTCAACGAAAGGAGACCGTCATGAGCGCACGCGTCGATTTTGCGAGGTGTTGATGCCGAAAGCTATGCGAGCCCTGCAGCCGACTTCGAACTATGTCAACAGCTCTGGGCTTGATCACCGGCTGCTCGAGCTGGTCAAGATGCGCACCTCGCAGCTGAACGGCTGCGCGTACTGCATCGACATGCACACCAAGGATGCGCGCGCCGCCGACGGCCACGTACCTGACGAAGTGTATGCCGCGGCGCGAGATCACTTCAGCGAAGAGGAGCTGGTGGACCTGACCATCGCCGTCATCGCCACCAACGGCTGGAACCGGCTGAACATCGCGTTCAGGCCGGAGGTCGGCGGTTACCGGCCGGGAATGTTCGATCAGCCGAAGACGGCACCGGCGGCGATATGAGCCGCTGATCGACATCACGAAACGACGACTGATTGGCGAAGAGAATCTGAACTGCAGCAGCCTACCAGGGGGCGCGCGAGGTTGGGATCGGCGCGCGAAGTCGGATACTGGGTACGCGCGACGGTTTGTAGCCGACGCTCGGATCACAGGTTGGTTGATTACACACGAACATATCTCACTGCCTGTTGACTTTAGAACGGGCGTGCAATCATGGACGTTGTGCCCTGATGTGACATGACGAAGCCCGGTGCTGCATTCTTTTGGCGGAAGCTGGACCACCCCGGCCACGATAGCTGTCGCCTGATCAAGCTCTCGGCCGGGTGGCGACTTTCTGGAGCAGCGGTGTTCTTGGACGCACCTGGCGCCTGTCACTTTCAATACGAAGTCGTTGCGGACGCAGCCTTTCGAACGAAGAGCGCTGCTGTGGTTGGCTATCTAGGAAGGAAAGCGATTGACATCCGGATCCGATCCGCAGGACGTGGACGTTGGCGGGTAAATGGCGTGCTGAATGCCGATGTTGCTGGATGCATTGACGTCGACCTCAGCTTCACGCCTGCCACGAATCTGTTTGCGCTTCGTCGGCTCGAATTGAAAGTTGGTGAGCATGTCGAGACGCCGGCTGCATATCTGGAATTCCCCCGGCTGCGATTTACAAGGCTCCCACAACGGTACGGACGCATAGGGCGCACGAAATACGCGTACGAAGCGCCGACGGTTGGGTATGCCGGAATATTGCAGGTGTCGTCTCTTGGCGCCGTGCTTCGATATCCGGGGCTGTTTGAGCTCTTACGTGCCAACCGAAACAGAATGTGAGTGCCGCTGTGCGTGTCAACTGTGCTCGACCCGTCAATTGTGATGCGCCGCGAGATGACCTCGCCAGGCATGACAGTGCGGCAACGCTGGCGTTAGTCTCGTGCGCGATGCTGATCGTCTCGCTCGATCAGTACATTGTTGTCGTGGCGTTGCCTGATATCGGCCGCGACTTGGGTTACTCGTTGCAAACGCTGCAGTCGGTAATCAGCGCGTACGCGGTCGCATCGAGTGGGTTCCTACTCTTCGGCGGGCGCGCCGCAGACCTGCTTGGGCGCCGGCGGATGCTGGCGACTGGGCTCGGGCTGTATGCCGTGGCGTCGCTGGCCGGAGGGCTTGCGGCGGGGGCCGAAGTTCAGCTCACAGCACGTGCGGTGCAGGGTCTCGGCGGAGCGCTCGTGTTCCCAAGCACTCTCGCCGTCATCAACACCACTTTCGCGGAGGGCCGTGACCGCAACCGCGCGCTGGGCATCTGGGGCGGAGCCGGCGCGGCCGGCCTGGTCGTCGGCGTCTTGCTAGGCGGCGTACTCACGAGCGCATTCGGTTGGGAAGCAGTGTTCTTTGTTAACGTCCCTCTGGCGGGGACGGCGCTTATCCTGACCTTCTGGCTGATCGAGATTGATCGACCCGCGGACGTGGACCGCGTGTTCGATCTGCCCGGTGCGCTCACGGCGACGGGCGCCATTACTTTGCTCGTGTACACGCTCGTGCAGGGCCCGAACCTCGGCTGGGGTTCACCAGGAATCCTGGTGGCCGCCGCTGCGGGGCTGGTCCTGATGGTTCTTTTCATCCTCATCGAACGACGCAGTCGTGACCCGCTCGTGCCAGCCAGACTTCTCGCTAATCGTGTCCTCACTACGGCCCTGGTCATCGCGTTCATGTTCATGGCGACGTTCGGTTCCGCGCTGTACTTCTTATCCATCTATTTCCAGGACGTTCGGGGCTACGACGCTTTAGAAGCCGGCGTTGGATTCCTGCTTCCGACCGGTGTCGTTGTGGCGGGCTCGGCCCTCGCCGGTCGCGCGGTGACGCGCTTCGGCATCAAGCGCACCCTTGTAACTGCGCTCACCGTTGGCGCAATTGGCGCTGTCGCGCTGGCTCTAGCGGTGTCGCCAGACGGCTCCTACACCATGCTGATCCCAGGCCTCATCGCTCTCAGCATCGGCGACGGTGTCGTGTTCACAACGATGTTCATCGCCGCGTCCACAGGGGTGACAGATCGCGAGCAGGGTGTGGCCTCAGGGATCGTCTCCACGAGCGCAGGAATCGGCGCCGTGGTCGGGCTCGCCGTTCTGGTCCTGGTAGCCAATTCTGGCAGCGAGGGACTGGTAGATGAGGGGCTGCGAATCGCCACTGCCGAGGGAATCAGCGCAGCGGCATTCGCTATCGCGGGCGGAATCGGTCCTGACTCTCCTGGTGGCTCTCAACCTCCGGACTGGTCCGAACGCGGCCCGTGTGGCGCGTACTGCGGCGGTGCGGACGGCGTCGGAGAGGACGGCGTCGGAGAGGACAGAACGATCCGCCCTCTAGCGACCAAGAGCACAGTGACGCCGCGCAGGCTTTCACTTCTTGCCGATGGCGGAGGGCGCTCCCACAATCGTAATCAGGCGGTCCACGTCACCGCCGTTTGGCGAGAAACTCCGCCTCGAGCGTCCACGTTGATGCGTTGGTATACAACGCTTCGCCCCGCCAATGAAAATAGTCTTCTGTGATTTCGGTGAAGGTCCAGCGCGTCTTGGTGCCATCGGGCCGCATGCCTTCCTGCAGAATGTCACGACCGTTCCAACGACCGACCTGTTCCTCGTGGTGCCCACGCACCGGGTTCGTCCACGCGATGCGCCATGATTGGGTCGCGGCGTCCCACGTGCGCAACGTGGTGCCGTACATGTTCATCGTCCGGTCCGAATCGGAACGACGGTCATCGCTGCGCGGCATGATCCAGACGTCTTGCACGGCGCGTCCTTCGAGCACTCGGGCGGCGTGGACCTCTCCCCGAAGGCCGTGCCCGGCGACATCGACGCCGCGATAGCAAAGGACGTCTAAATCCCAGCTTCCACACAACCAGCCGTACACGTCAGCCGACTCGGGAATCTCGGGCGACCGCGTGGATGCCGCGAGCAGTGAATAGAAATCACTCCGCCGGTCTGCGTTCATGGTCATGGCTCGTTTCCTGGCAAGAGTACGGCCGGGCTGGGACTCCAACTGTCTGCACCATTGCGGTCTGTCGCGAAGTCGCCATGAGACAGAGCAGGCGAAACCGTGTCAGCGCTCAGGGAACACCGCATCCACAGCGGCAAGGTGAGCGCCCGTCAGTCGCGCTGAGCGAAGAACCGGGTCAAGGTCGGCAGCACCAAGTCACGAAAGCAGGCGTCGACCTCGGTCGCCGCCAACCCTGAATTGCTCTCGACCCACCAGTTCAACACGAGAACGAAGGTCGAGGCGATGTGCCGCGCGATCAGATCCGTTGGAATCTGCACCTTCCGACCGCCCGGGACGATCCGGGCAAGTTCCTCCGAGATCAGACTGGTGAGCACACTCTGCATGCGCTGATGCATGATGAGGCGCCCTTCGCGCTTCATCTGGGGACCGGCTGCGCGACGATGCTCGTCGATGTGTGTTAGAAGCGGAAGGCTGAAAGCGACGACCCGTTCGAGAGCACTACCAGGAAGACGCTCACCGCTGACCGACCGCAGGATGTCGTGAATGTTACTTTCGAGCAGATCATCCTTGTCGCGAAAATGCGTGTAAAAAGTCGACCTGCCTACATTCGCACGATCGAGGATCTCCTTGACCGCGATCGACGGATACGGCTTCTCGCGGGCGAGCCCGATGAGCGCGTTGTGCAGCGACGACTTCGTCCTCTGCACACGTCGGTCCCCCGTTTCCGGACGATTGTGACCGGATGTCCCGTTTCGAACTGGTCGCTGGTGCATGTTCTTCACAGGCGCTTCATCCTAGTCTACGCTGACCGTAACGATGATCTCATCACCTAATACCGCACCTGCCACGACTGGCCGCGTCCTGCACTGGGCCGCGGGCTACGACCTCCTCGTCCGGCTTCTCACGCACCGAAGCGATCGCGCGTTCCGCGAGCATCTGGCGGGTCTGGCGCACCTCGTCGCCGGCGAATCTGTGCTCGACATCGGGTGCGGAACGGGAACGCTGGCGATTGTCGCCAAACGCCAGGTTGGCGCAGGCGGGAGGGTCTTCGGCATCGACGCGTCCCCCGCAATGATCGCGCGGGCAACCTCGAAGGCGGCCAAGGCAGGAATCGATGTGTCCTTCAAGAACGCAGTTGCCGAGGCGTTGCCGTTCCCTGATGCGCAGTTCGACGTGGTGTTGAGCACGCTGATGCTCCACCACCTGCCGCGCAAAGTGCGCGAGCTATGCGCACGCGAAATCCACCGCGTGCTCAAACCACAAGGGCGGGTGCTTGTCGTCGACTTTGGAGTCCCTCAACGCAAGGCGGGCTTCCTCGCACACTTTCACCGCCATGGCCACGTCGATCCACGAGAGATCATCACGCTGCTCGACGAAGCAGGGCTGTGCTCGGTCGAGAGCGGGCCTGTTGGCATCAGCAGTCTTCAGTTCGTTCTGGCGGTATCGGCGGGGTGACCGTTGAAAGGTCATCGACTTCACGCCCGCACATGGCCGGCAATACTCGCGATTGTGGTGCTGGTCGCCGCACACGCCGCGCTCTTTGGTCTTGCCCTTCAGAGCCACCTGTCCGTGGCGCTGGTTGCTGGCCTCGTCGGTCTTCTCGTATTGAAATACGTCTGGTGGCGATTTCGACGCTGACGCTCTCTTCAAGAACGTGGCGCCCGTACGCCTCTTCACTTATTCAGATGGAAATCGCGAGCGGCGAATCCGCGCTGCATGACTTGGCGAGGCGTGGCGCCAATCATGCGACGAAACGTGCGCGTGAAATGTGCCGCATCGGAGAACCCGGCCGCGTAGGCCGCGTCGGCGACGGTCTTGCCGCGCGCAAGCTCGCTGGCCCCGCATTGCAAGCGCAGCCAGAGGACATACGGGCGGAGGGGAACGCCGACGGACGTGGTGAACAGGTGCAGGAATCGGGATGGAGACAGTCCGACGTTCGCGGCGACCGCATCCAGCGACACTGCCTCGGCTTCTGCCAGCCGGTTCGGAAGATCCCGCAGGACACGCTTGACGCGGTGATCGATGGACGGTGGTCGACGATCCGAGAGCAGTGTCCCGATCACCCAAGGCTCCACGCGAGCCGCGGTCAGCGACGCCGAGTCACCCAACTGGGCTCGCCATTGCGCCACCGTCGCCATCGGAACGGGTGAGACGTCCGCTGCTGTGCGTTGAGCCAACGCCGCACTGAGCTCGCTCTCCGCATCCACGAAGGCGATCAGCACGTCGGTGCCTCGTGCGTTGACTTCGTGCCACGCGTCCGCTCTTACGAGCACCGCCGCGCATGTGGTCCACCGCTGACTTGGGCGTTGCCGGAACCGGAGGGTTCCCTCGAGCGCCATGACGAGCTGGACGGAGTGATGCCGGTGCAGGTCACTCCACGAACCGGGACCCCACACAAACAGCGCCGCCGGCCAAGTGAATGCTGAGGCGCCCACGTACTGCGACGCCGGAAGCAGCATGGCGGCACGCATTTTCGCACGGGATACGCGCGACGGCGGCCATGATCTAAGGCAGCCAGTTCATTCAAGACCGCCCGCGGATCGACCACGTACATTGCAGGTGTGGCCGAGAAACATGGAGCCGCCACGAAGCGGCCCAGTACGCAGGAGTGATCGCGCATGGCACCACTAATCATCATGCTCGCCGCCTGGCTGGTCGCGCGATTGATCGGGGCCACAGGTCTGTGGATCAATGCTGATTCGTGGACTGTCGCGCTCCGCATCGCACTGGCGGCGATGTTCGTGTTCACGGCTGTGTCGCACTTCCATCCCCGCACGCGGCCGGACCTGGTCCGAACGGTGCCCGCGAGCCTGCCCGCGCCGGCGCTCCTGGTATCGGCAACCGGCGTGCTCGAGCTCCTCGGCGCCATCGGCCTCATGGTGCCGCGAGCGCTGCCCGCGGCCGCCTACGGTCTGATCGCGCTGCTCGTGGTGATGTTCCCTGCAAACGTCCACGCCGCACGGAGGGGACTGATGATCGCTGGTCGCCGCGCGACGCCGCTTCTCTGGCGCCTGCCGCTGCAGCTGTTCTGGATCGCGGCGCTGTGGTGGGTTCGATCACCAACGCCCAATCTCTGACATCGCACCGCCTCGAAGGCTCGCCGTCACTGAACGGCACGACCGGGACTGGTGGATGAGATCCGGCTCGTCGTGGGCAGGATGTGAGAACCGCTCAGCTTAGGCCTTTGGCTTGCGCGCGAAAATGTACGCCCGCCGACTTTGATATTCCACCTCGGGGTACGGTTCCCGTTCAGTGACCTCCTCGACAGCAAAGCCAGCCGCCTCGAGGCCCTGGCAGATTGTGGCGGTCTGGTGCAGGTAGAAATCCATTGTCAGCGGTACCCCCCACAGTTCAGCGGGACGGACGATCTCGTCACCGACATGGAACGCCATCAACACGAGACCGTCTGATTCGAGTGCTCGGAACATCTCATTGAAGGCCAGACTCAATTGTTCCGAAGGCAGGTTGACAATGGCATAGAAGGCGACGATGCCTGCCAGACTGCCTGGTGGGAGATCGAGCGCCAGCATATCTCCTTCGCGAAAATCAAGTCCCGGATTGAGACGGCGTGCTTCGGCCACCATGTTTGGCGACACATCCACGCCAAACACTGAGGCCTGAAGGTCGTTGAGAAAGCGCGTCACGTGCCCGGGACCACAACCGAGATCGCACACCGCGCCGCGGTTCTTGGTGTGATGTGCAAAGCGCGTGAGCACCTCGCGATCGAACGGCTTGTGCTGAAGCTCGTCGAACAGGTGAAGCGCGTACTCCTTCGCCAGCTTGTCGTAGTTCTCGCGGATCGTGCGGGTCAAACGATCGGCCATATTGAGACTCGGTGTAGTCGTTCAACATAAAAACGCCACCGCCTTCGATTCGCGCCGGCCGACAAGGACAAGGGCTAGAAGAGGTGCGGGATGATCATCTTCGTTTGTCTTCTATAAAGCACGTAGCGCTCGCCGAAGGTGCGGCTGAGGAGGGTCTCTTCCGCGCCCGCGCGCCATCCGAAGGTCGGGACAATCCCGACCAGCACGATCAAACCGGCAAACCAGCTGCTGAATGCGAGCGCTTGGCCCAGAGCAAGCAGTATTAGCCCGAGGTAGATAGGGTGGCGCACGAGGCGATACGGACCGGTTGTGACGAGCCCTCTGCTTTGAACGGCCTTGGGCACGAAGCTCCACGCCGCACCCAGCTGGGCCCGGGATCTGAGAACGAGGGTGGCTCCCGCGACTGCGAGGAGGCACCCTGACATCGCCAGCGGCAACGCCTGAGAAGCCTGAGAGCTGCCGGAGAAAATCAGCAGCGAAGGGAAGAACACGCTGAAAGCTGCGAGGTTGGCCACGACGGGTGCCCGGGCAGTGCCGCTCTGACGTGCTGGCGTCTCGGTTTCTCTACGTCGCTCGCTTGCGCGAAGCGTCATGAGTGCCGCGAAGGCGAGCAGGGAGACCGAGCGGAGAACCATGACGAGTGTCGACATTTCCTAGTGCGCCCGTAGCCGCATGACGTAGAACGCGATGGGCAGTAACAGAACCGGCAGGACATAGCTGACGAGGAGCGCCAGAATCGGCTGATCGGCCCAGCCGGCACCGATCGCCGCAAACGCAAACGCCGTGGGCACACTGCCGATCGTGAGCGCGGTGATGAATTTTCGCATGGGCATACCGCCAAGGCCGGCCAGAAACACCATCGCCTCAGGAACGCTGTACGGAAGACTGCGGGTCACCACGATCGCCCAGGTACCGCCGCGCTCGAATAAGCTCTCCATCCTGCGCAGCGACTGGCGCCCAACGACGCGCTGTACAAATCGCCGTGCGAGGTCAGCATCAGCAGGTAGCCGACAAGGCCACTGCTAATCAGGCCGAGGCTGCCTAGCAGTCCGCCGAGCAAGCTCCCGTAGATGATCCCGAGGGCGGCGATCACCGCCGTCTGCGGGATCGGCAGCACACGATCGGCCCAGATGAGGCCAACGCCCAGGGCCCATGCCCAGCTCCCCCAACCTCGAAGCGACAGCACGGCGTTGTTGGCGTCCTCTGCTGTGGGGATCCTCGCGCAGGAGGTCGACGCGAGCGCCAGAACGCCGATCACCACCAGGGCTCGTCTCAGTTCGGTCTGCGAAACGCGCATGGCAGGCTCGCCGAGATCTGCTCTTCTCCCTCTTCTCCGACGGCTACAGCCAACGGCGCACGCGAGCCTTGTAGTCGCGGTAGGCGTCGCCGAACCGCCGTTCGAGGTATGCCTCCTGGCGCGCAACGACGCCGTAGCGCATCGTGATTGCGAGCGGTAGCGTGAGCATCAGGGCCCATGGACTCCGCGCGGCGATGCCGATGCCGCCGTAGATGAGAAACAGACCGAGATAGATGGGATTGCGGCTCCAGCCGTGAATGCCGGTCGTGACCAGCGCGCTGGTGGGCTCGTTGGTTGGCACTGGCGTCGCCGACCGAGCGAAATTGCGAATCCCGGAGGCTGCGAGCGCAAGGCCGATGAGGACAAGGGAGCCGGCGACCGTCCACTGAACCGGGTCGCCCCGCGGAACGGCGAACGGGAACGGCAGCAGGCGATCCGAGACGAAGCCGAGCAGAAGCACGCCGAGAAAAAGAAGTGGCGGTCGCGCGATGACCCCCGCGATTGCGGCGTCGTTCACCTGTGGTCCAACCGGGTTCGTGCCCACTGTTTCCTCCCGCAGACGCTGGAAGGCGCAGAGATGCGTCCACATGACAACTAAGGTGTCATTCTGCCAGCTTGACAACCAGGGTGTCAATCACGAAACTGGTCAAGCGATGAGGCAGAAGACAACGGCTTTGGCGCGACACAGGAAAGCGCCACGCCCAATCCCCAGCAAGGGCGAGGCAATCGCCGAGCTGATGCTCGACGTGGCGCAGTTCTTCTTCAGGATCCGGGCCGTCGGTCAGAAAACCGGGTTGATCACCAGCTGGGGCGGCGGTGCGTTTGGCTTCATGAGGAGCCTCGCGCTGCTTGGTCCCTTGACCGTGCCGCAGATCGCGCAGATGCGACCGACCAGCCGCCAGCGCATGCAGCGCTTGGCGGACGAGCTTGCGGCCGAGGGGCTCGTGCACTTCATCGACAATCCGAAACACCTGCGCTCGAAGCTGGTGCAGCTTACGCCAAAGGGCGAGAGGCGCTACAGCGACTTGAACGCGCGCTTTCTTGCGATCGCATCCACCTTGGGCGTCGGTCTCAGCGAAGGAGACATCCGCCAAGCCTTGCAGATCGTGCAGCGCCTGAGCGATGAGGTGAACGCGCGCTCGGAGTGGCCGTCATAATCTAGCCCGACGCCATCCGCGTCCGCCGTGAATAAGCACCGGCACATCCGCCGGTGTTTGGCTGCCGCGCAGATCCACCGCTCGGGACCCGGCTATCGACTCGGGAGCGATCGCGGTAGCCCAAACCATGGGAGCACGCTGTTGTCGAAGCGGGTCATGGCGCAGATCCGGTTGCCCCTGAGGGTGATGACGTAGAGGCCGATCCCGTGGCGGATGCCGGTTGGGGTGCGCAGGTAGGGTCCGAACGCTGGCTGGCCGTTGGCTCGCGTCGCAACGAGGTCGAACCTCCGGCCCGCACGGAAGAGGCTGGCGCAGAAGCGGGCCACGACGTCTCGGCCCTCGTATTCGAACGGCATTGGTGGCATCGAGATGAAGACGTCGTCCGTGAGAAGGGCCACCAGCGCGTCGAGATCGGCGGACTCCCACGCGCTGACGAACTTCGCCACGATCGCTTGCTCGGAAGGCGAGTGGGGAGCGGGAGCCGGTTCGCGGTGGCCAGTCGGCGGCAGCCGGCGCTGCAGGCTGGCGCGGGCCCGTTTTAGGGCGCTCGTGACCGATTCGACGGTCGAGTCCAGCATGTCGGCTACCTCGTTCGCGTGGAACCCGAGGACGTCGCGCAAGATGAGGACGGCGAGCTGGCGAGGCGGCAGGACCTGAAGTGTGGTCACGAAGGCCAGGGAGATGGATTCGGTCTGCTCGTAGCGGGCCTCCGGGCCGAGCGGAATCTTGATCGCCCCCTCCAGGAGGGCGTCGGGAAACGGCTCGAGCCACACGACTTCACCGAACCCGGTCGGCTCGGGCGGTTCAACGTCGGGCACGTCCCACTCCTTGGCGGGCCGTCGGTTGGCCGAGCGACGCATGTTGAGGCACCGGTTGGTGGCGATCCGGTAGAGCCAGGTGCGGAGCGAGGCGCGTCCCTCGAATCCTCCGAGGCCTTGCCATGCGGCCAGCAGCGTTTCCTGTAGGGCGTCCTCCGCGTCCTGGAAGGATCCGAGCATACGGTAGCAGTGCACCTGCAGCTCTCGACGGTACGGCCCAGTCAACTCCCGGAACGCCTCGCTGTCGCCGGCTCTCGCCCTCGTGATCAGGTCAGTTGTCAACACTCTCTCCATATCGACACCGGCCGACCTGCAAACTGGGCGCAGAGTGCGCGCCCAGTTTCTCGACGTCGTGGTGTCCGCATTCGTGACAGCTCGGATCGGCTGGGCGTCGGCAGATGCGGAAAGGAAACCAGAGATGTTGCTGAAGAACAAGGTCGCGGTGATCTACGGAGCCGGAGGCGCGAATGACTGATCGCCAACAAGCACAATGGGACGCGACCGCTCCTCCCATTCCTTCAGCCGCGGAAAACGCGGGACGAGTAACACCACGGCCCGGCCACCATTTCGTAGGTGACGACCGAGGTAGTTCCCCAATGGGCGGCGATACGCCATCGAGACCTCGAGGCGCCGGCGATGGGACTGTTCCCAGGAGGGAAGCTGTCATCGGTCAAAGCTGGGGTCCTGCGAGCCGACGCGTCGGAGGACGCCAGGCCCAAGAGACGATCAAGACAGCTGTGAAGACGATCGGACCCATCAATGCGCCGACGCCGTCGCCGACGGTCAGATGTGACGCGGCCGCGCCGGTGTAGTTGACGAACAGGCCGGCGTACGCCCACTCCTTCGCCCGTGGAAATCGGGGAACGAGCAGGACCAACCCCGCGAGCGTGTACCAGACACTGATGATCGTCATCAGGTAAGTGGGATACCCCAGGTGGCCGATGATTCCGGCGTAGGGCGCCCATCGAACGAAGCCGAGTATTCCACCCACGATCCCCTCGACACCCAACACGAGCGTCGCGACCCAATACGCGATCGAGCGACTGCGAAGACGGGAGGCGGAACTGATGAAGTTGGCACTGGCGGTCGCGGGTGTCATCACGCGTCTCCTTGTCACACGGCGTGCGCTCCGCGGGTCAGTGATATGACCCGGTGCCCTTCCGGTATGTGACGGGACCTTCGCAGGCTGGGCGTGAGGAGAGAACCTGGCGGATGAACGAGCAGGATTGGCTCGCCGAGCAGTTCGAACGCAACCGGGCGCGCCTTCGCGCGGTCGCTTATCGACTGCTTGGATCCCTGAGCGAGGCGGATGACGCGGTGCAAGAGTCCTGGCTGCGGCTCAGCCGCTCGGACGCTCGCGCGATCGCGAACCTGGCGGGATGGTTGACGACGCCTTGCTCAGTCGGCCCGATTGGCGCTTGTGAACGGCATGCCTGGAATCATCAGTTGGCTCCCTGAGGGACGGCCGCTCGCCGTCATCGGTTTTGCGGTGAGGGCTGGAAAGATCGTCGAAATCGACATCCTTGCCGATCCTTCGCGCCTCCGGCAGCTCGACCTCACGCTATTCAACGATTGAGGCTGCTCGCAGATTGCCCGCGTCATACAGCGCCGCAGATCCGACGCTGACGCTATGGCACAGTCTTGCGTGGATCCGACGTTCGCGACGCACCGCGACCCTCTGGGCGCAGCCTGGCGAAACCTGGATGCACGCCTGGTCGAAGTCCCTGTTGATCGGCAACCCGCGACAACAGGGAAGCCAAGAGATCGCGCTCACCCGCGTTCAGCGCGGCGAGCAGCGCATCCTGGTGTTCGCGCGCCACGCGGCCAACCGCCTGGAGAAGCTCCTTGGCCTGCGGAGTAACTTCGAGCCGATAAGCACGACGGTCCCTCGGGTCTTCGAGTCGCCGCACGAGATTTCGCTCCTCCAGTTCATCCACCAGCGCCACGAATCGGCTTGGAAACATGCCCAACCGTTCTGCAACCTCCTGCTGGCTCGCTCCGGCCGAGGCGCCAATAAGGCGTAGCGAACCGACGTGAGCCGGCGTCAAGCCGAGCGGACCCAGCCGTTCGGCAAACTTTGCCGCTGCATGCGCTCCGACCTGCGCCAGCAGAAAGGCGGGCGATGCGCCTTCCCGACGGGACTGGCTGTGCGGTTGAACATCCTTGGAACTCTGTTTGCGTCGCATCGTCCAAGATAGTAACATCTAAGAATCATTCATTCTATGAATGATTATCGGTCTGCGGCTGCCGCAGTCGGCATCTCGAGCCGAGAACGCGATATGAAACCTATCGATCGCGCCGCTTACACAGTTGGCGGCCTGTTGGTGCTGAGCGGCCTCGTTCACCTGACAGTGCTCCTGATGAGCGGCGGCTCCTGGCAGGGCCCCGTGTCCTTGCGCAAGCCGACGACGTTCGGCCTCTCCTTCGGCCTGACACTGATCAACGTCACGCTGATTGCGTCGTTCGTTTCACTCTCGGACCGAACGCGGACGCTGCTTGTCGGCGCCTTCGCCGCCGCATGTGTGCTCGAGACATTTCTGGTTTCGATGCAGGCGTGGCGTGGTGTTCCATCGCACTTCAATATGGAGACACCCTTCGACGCCGCCGTCGCGCAAACCCTCGCGATCGGTGGATTTGCGCTGGTCGCGGTAATCGTGGCGCTGACCATCTGCGCTTTTCGCGGTCGAACGCCGTTGCCGCCGGGTCTTCTGCAGGCGATTCGAGCTGGCCTCGTCGCGCTCGTTGGCGCGCAGGTGGTTGGAGCGGTGATGATTGCCACGGGCGTACGTCTGGTCGTTGGCGGCAATCCGGAGCTCGCCTACGCCAGCGGCGGATGGTTGAAGCCTGTTCACGCGGTTCTGATGCACGGCATCCTCGTGTTGCCGTTGCTCGCGTGGGCGATCTCGAAAACCGAGTGGGATGAACGCACACAGGCACGCGCGGTGCGGGCGGGCATGATCGTCTACGCGGTGGTGGTCGTCGGGGCGGCGGCCGCAAGCGTGCTCGGTGCGGCTTCGCCGTAATCGGTGGAGCATCTCGTCGACCAGCCCGGCCTGAAGATAGATATCGAGCACTTGGCGATTGCGCCTGTCCTGCTCGGGTCCGGAGAACAGCTGCTCTCGGGCATCGACCTTCCTTTCCTCTTCCCGATGTTCAGCAGCACAACCTGACCAGCAAGATCGGTTTCACACAACAGAAAACCGCGCCACAAAAGTGGTTCCGTCCAACTACTGCTATCTGGACCTTCCCAGGCGACCACTCGTCGTTTTAGCCTTGCACACAGAACGACGATCCCCCGTCGGTTATCTCGGCAGGGCAATCGTTGCGCCGAAGCGTTGGTGATGACGCTTGGCCCACGCCGCCATTTCGTTCAGCACCGGACCGAGGCTGGTGCCGAACGCGGTGAGACAGTATTCGACCTGCAGGTGCGGGCCACCGACGACATGGCGGGCGACGAGGCCGTCCCGTTCCAGTTGGCGAAGCTGTTGGGTGAGCACTTTATGAGCGACGTCGGGCATCGAGCGCTGCAGATCGTTGAAGCGCCGCGGGCGCCCAGCCCGGAGCAACCAGAGGATCAACGGTTTCCATTTGCCGCCCACGATGTCGATCGTGAGCTGGACAGGACACGCGTAGGTTTGTTGGCGCCGCGCAGACATTTCAGCACTCCCTGCCGCAGGCAACGCACCGGGTGGTGCGTTGACGTACCTTCGATCGCGATCGTTAATGACAGTCAGTACCGCGATCGACGCTGGAAATCAATGTAACTCGATCGAACTCGGGCGTTCACGCTGCCGGGCATCAGCGCAGCCAATTCATTCAAGACCTCGCGCGTGTGCTGGCATACCTTCGAAGTCGAGTGACTATCGGCATTCCCGAAGAGGTGATGAAATGACTGTGACAAGAGCTGTGGCGGCGCTGGTGGGCCTTACCGCTGGAGTGACCCTCTTCTGCCTTGTCGCGCTGGCGCAGACCACGCCTCACGCGGCTCGGCAATTCGCCCATGTGATCGACCTGACACACACGTTGGGCGAAGACACGCCGTACATTCCTGTGCCCGGCACGTTCCCATTCAAGAAGTCACCGATCGCGACGATCGCGCAGAATGGTGTCGCGGCATACCGGTGGGAGATCCACGAACACCTGGGGACGCAGATCGACGCACCCAATCATTTCTTCGAGCAAGGGCGCTCGCTCGATCTGTTGCCGGCCGACAGTCTCGTGGTGCCACTGGTCGTCATCGACATATCGGCTCGCGCGCAATCGAATCCCGATGCGTCGGTCACGGTTGCTGATATCGAAGCCTGGGAACGCCGGCACGGCCGCATCGTCGAGCACGCTGCGGTGATGATAGCGTCGGGATGGGAGAGGCGCATCAAGGACGCAAAGGCGTTTGTCAACGCGGATGCCTCTGGGGCGATGCATTTTCCAGGATTCTCGCCGGAAGCCGTGACGTTCCTCGCTCGAGCACGAGAGGTCTCCGGGATTGGTGTCGATACGTTGTCACTCGACCCCGGTCTTGACATCACGTACGCCGCTCACAAAGCGTGGCTCACCACCGGCAAGTGGGGCGTCGAGCTCGTCGCCAACCTTGCGCAGGTGCCGCCCGTGGGCGCGACCGTTTTTGTCGGCGCTGTCAAAGTCAGAGGCGCGACAGGTGGACCGGTGCGGTTGATCGCGGTCTGGTAGGGGAACGCCATGCTGCAAAAATACGTGCTGGCGCTCTTCATCGGCCTGCCAGTCTCCGGGACCAGTTTCCAAACGACGAACCCGCCTGCAATCACGGGCATCTGGGAGAGCGAGCGGTGCGACGTCCAGGAGCGAAACGGGACGCGAACGAGCTCGAGGAGCGTGTTCGTGTTTCTCGAGAACGAATGGGCGCTCGAATTCACTCAGTACTCGGACGAGGCTTGCAGGACTCCTTCGCTGCGCGCTTTCTTCCAGGGTCGGTATCGAATCACCCGACCTTCGAGTCTGGTGCCCGGCGCTCATGAGGCGACGTTCGGATTCTCGAGCAAGCGACTCACGCTCTACGCAGATGGTCTGCTTGCCCAGGCGAACGGTGGTGCCTGCGGAGGACGCGTCTGGACGCGTGGTCGAGAAGAGGATGTGACGTCCACAGGATGCTTATGGGTCGTGCCCGTCTCGGCGTGCCGGGAAGAGTTCGACCTGGTGAAGGTCGAGGGCGACCGGCTGCTGCTCGGCGAACGCCCGGCGGCCGGCAAGGACTTGTGCGGCGAAGACCGGCGCGCACGCGCGCTCAGATCGCTTCCACTGGTTCGACGCGTCCGAACCACCGACGGCGGGCGTGAGTGAGGCCGATGCATGCCCAATTGTGGATCGAGGCGCGGCCAATAAAGCCGGCGGTGTCGTCATGCGAACCCTCCGTATCGCCCTGGCCTGGCAGCTGATGTGGGCCGTGATTTCGTCGGCAGGCAGTCGTTGCTCAGCCGGAGCTCGACACCCAGCAAGGCGGCCGGCGCCCCGAGTACCAGTCCCTGCGGTACCGAAGAAGATTGGAGCGCGCTCCGCGAACGCGCCTTGCGTACGGATTTCTGGGATCCCGTGAAATACCTTCCGTTCAGGGCGGACGATTGGTACCTGTCGCTCGGCGGTGAAGGCCGCCTCCGCTATGAAGCCGTCGGAATGCCGCATTCGGTTCAGGGCCGCAGGACGACAATGGCTATACCTGCAGCGGTATCTCCTGCATGCCGATCTGCGCGCCGGTCCGACATGTTCGCGTTTTCACCGAGATTCAGAGCGGACTCGAGGCGGGCCGCACAGGCGGCCCTCGTCCCACCGATGAAGATCGGCTCGAGTTCCACCAGGTCTTTGCGGAGTTCCGCACCGGGTCGTCGCCGCACTTGTTCAGCCTGCGGGTCGGGCGACAGGAAGTGGCGTTCGGATCCGGCCGCCTGATTTCGGCGAGCGAAGGACGAAACGTGCGTCAGAGCTTCGATGCCATTCGGCCCATCGTTCGACTCGGGTGCTGGACGTGGAACGCCATGCTGGCCAAGCTGGTCGCCGTCGAGCCTGGCGCCTTCGATGATAGCCACGTGCCCGGCCATACGTTTGGCGGATTGGGTTTCATCCGAACATCACCGAAGCGGCCGGGGGCTGGCGCCTCCGGCTACTACCTGAGGCTCCACCGCCGCGCCGCGCGGTTCGATCAGGGCACGGCGCCGGAGATCCGCCACACCCTGGGCGCGCGAACGTGGGGTGGCTGGGCCGAGGTCGACTACAACTACGAAGCGATTTTCCAGTGGGGCTCATTCGGACGGCGGGCCGATCCGGGCATGGGCGATCGCGACCGATACGGGCTATCTGCTGGGGTCATCGAGGTGGCCGACCCGCATCGGCATTCGCGCCGATGTGACGACGGGGGATCGACGGCCGGACGATCCGGCGCTGCAGACATTCAACCCGTTGTTTCCGGGAACCGCGTATTCCGGTCGCGCAGGTCTCGTCGGCCCGGTAAACTCGATCGATGTGACGCCGAACGTGCGTGATCGCGCCCAGGCGTCGATTGACGGTGACGATCGAGCACGCGTGGTTTTGGCGTCACAGTGTTCACGATGGAATGTATGGAATCGCCGTGAACGTGATTCGGCCGGGAAGTGAAAGTCGCGCGAGCGGCGTGGGACGGCAGCTCACCGCGCAGGCCGACGTTCGAGGCGATGAGCATCTCACGTTCGCCATCACATTCACCGCTTTTACCGCCGGACGTTTCCTGCACGAGACGCCGCCCGGCGCCGATGTGGCGTACGTGACGGTCAGCTCGACGTACCGCTTCTAACCAAGGCGTCACGGGAACTGCCGTGTGTTGCCTCGTTCACACGGCGAAATACATTGCTCATCCACGGCTTGAATTCACCACTCTCATCGCGCAACCACCACCTTGATCGTCACGGTGTCATCGGCGTCCGTTTTGACCTTCCCCGTGGCGTCCAAGTCATACTGGAAGCGAGCAGGTCCAACGAAGGTGAGTGTCCGTCCCTTGATCTCGCCTTCGTACCGATTGCCGCCTTCGGTGAACGGCCCGTTATTACTGAAGAAGATGATGCGAAACTTCTTCGCATCAGCGTCATAAAACCAGTAATTGATTCCCGTCTGAGCGGGCTCGTCACCAAAGATGGTGTGGTAGGTCTGCACGAGGAAGTAGCCGCCGTCGAGCCAGTAGAACTCCTCGACGCTGGTGACGGGACATGCTTGGCCCAGAGAATGCTGTGATCTGTTTGCGCTCGCGTCTGCCACCTGCCGAGCAACGGTTCGAGGCGCTTGAGCTCCGCTGATGGGCTGCTCACCGTCGCGTGAACGTCATGATCCAGTTCGTTTCCCACGTTTTTCCCCCATCGTCCGAGAACGCTTGTTCCCAGCGCGGGGAGGCCGGGTTCGTGCGTGTCCAGTAGAAACGGCACAGAACCTTCTTGCCGTCGACGAACTCGTCGCCGAAGAACTCACCCACATCGCCATTGAACCTTCCGACCATGGGCGGCAACAGGACCCCTGGATTCACCGTGTCCGCCCAGTGAAGCGACCATTCACCGGTCGAGGGATTGAACAGCCGCAGCGTGATGCCTTCGATGGCGTTGCCCTCACGCACGGCTCGATACCGATCGAGCTGGCCGAGGCCATTGAGTAGCGGCTGCACGTCTGACTGTGCGTCGAATTCAACCCATTCGGTTGAGCCCCGCATTCGCCCCTTCAGGTATCTGTTGTGAACGTTCCACGAGCCGTGCAGGAAGTCGAAATCATGCTTGCTGGCGCGTGCGGCGTGGACGCCGTCGCCGAGCAGCGAACGTGACGTGGGTTCGAGATCCAGAACGGCTGGCACATGGTCGCCGAGCGTACCGTCGGCGGCGATGGATTCGAGGTGATCGGGAGCGCCGTCCACGTTCCTATCCATACCAAGACGTGTTCCCCTTCGCGAACCGGCAGCCGCGTGAACGTGTTCCGCGCCGTTTCCGTAACGAATACGCCTTTGAGCGCCACACCATGGGTCTGGAGGCGTGGTGCAGTCTGCCTCTCGAATTGCGACACGAGCGAATCGTCCGCCTGATTCGCCAGCGTATAGATTCCTGCCAGCACGATCCTCGGATTGCGCGACCGCGTTCCCGGTGTGATCGGATCGCCCTCGAGCAGGAACCCGTCGTCGGAGCGCACGGGCCGGAGTAGCAGCACGTCACTCACGTCCACCATCGTGGCGTTTGCGGCCGTCCGGTGTGCCGCCCACACGGCCCTCCGTAGAAGCGCTCGAGCGCGTGATGACGGCTCGCCATATCGGGAAAGCCGCGGATCCACACGAACCGATCCGGACGCCGCCGATCGCGGAACTGCCCGACGATCGTCATTCCCGCCGCTTCCTGCGATTCAATGAAGTGACGGTCGAACAGATCGATCAGCACGTCACGCTGACCGGGCTTGAGCGTGTACTGCCGCAACTCGATCACCGGACAGCAACGGCGAGGCGTAGAGACGCCGGCGTTCATCGAGACTCCGATCGCGCACGTGAGCAGCGCGGCAACCGAGCGCATATATCCACGACCGTAATCCATCCGTTCCCAGTCGCCATGGGCCAGTTCTGAGAAATTCACCCGGCCAGCTGGCCCAGCCGCCGTGCTTGGATCGAGTATTCTTGACGGGCCAGTTGGGATGGCTGAACCATGGCCTCATGGACCTTTGCGCTCGAATTGGACCGTACGCCTGGGCGGTCGCTCGCGCAGCAGATTGCGGGAGCACTTTCGGCGGACATTCAGCGAGGGCGGCTTCGCCCCGGCGATCGCCTGCCCGGGTCACGAACGGCTTGCGGAACTGCTGAACGTTCATCGGCAGACGGTTGTCACGGCGATCGATGACCTCGTTGCCGAGGGCTGGCTCGTGTGCAGGAAGGCGTCGGGAACGTTCGTGGCAGACGGTTTGCCGGATGCACCGGCCAACCGCCGGCGTGACACCCAGCGATCGCGGCGAGCCGCGCCATCGCGATTCGCTCTGGAGCTCGCGAGCGCACCGCTCCCGGAGCTTCCACGCGACGCCGGGCGCGCACTCCTGATGTCGGGGACGCGCCCGGACGTTCGTCTGTTCCCTGCAGATCTGATCGGCCGCTACTATCGCCGCTCGGTTGGCGCGTTAGCGGGTCGATTGCTCTCGTACAATCATCCGGCAGGGTTGCCTCGCCTGCGCGAGCAACTCGCGCGCATGCTGTCGGTCACGCGGGGTGTGGCCCTCGATCCCGCGTCGATCATGGTGACGCGCGGCAGCCAGATGGCGCTGGCGCTGTTAGCGCGTGCGCTGATACGGCCTGGCGATGCCGTTGCGGTCGAGAATCCCGGGTACAGGCCGGCGTGGGAAGCATTCAAGCTTGCCGGCGCCGAGGTCCTGCCCGTGCACGTCGACGACGGTGGCCTGGATGTGCGCGCGTTGCGTCAACTGATTGCGCGACGCCGGATTCGCGCCGTCTACGTCACGCCGCATCATCAGTTTCCAACTACCGTCACGTTATCCGGTCCGCGCCGGCTCGAGCTCCTGGACCTTGCGGCGCACGAGCGCTTCGCCGTGATCGAAGACGATTACGATCACGAGTTTCACTACAGCGGGAAACCAGTTTTGCCGATGGCCAGCATCGATCGAGCGGGCGTGGTGGCCTATGTCGGCACGCTCTCGAAAGTGTTGGCGCCAGGCCTCAGGCTCGGATTCGTGGCCGCACCGCCGGATCTGATCGAGCAACTCATCGCCTACCGTTCCTTCGTCGATCTACAAGGCGATCACGTGCTCGAGTGTGCGATCGCGCAGATGCTCGAAGACGGGTTGATCCAGCGCCACGTCCGAAAGATGCGCCGCGTGTATCGCGCACGCCTGGGCGCGCTTGGCGGCTGCGCTTCGGCAACAGCTGGGTCATTTCCTGACGTTCCGCGAACCTTCGGGTGGTACGGCGATCTGGGTGCGCACGCGCTCCGCTCGAGTGATGGTCCAGTGGGCGCGCGCGGCTCGAGACCGCGGCGTCGTGTTTGACGCGGGCAGCGCGTTCACACTGAATGGTGCGCCCGCTCCTGGTGCGCGTCTTGGTTTCGCGTGTCTGGCAGAAGACGAGCTCGGTCGAGCGGTCAAGGCGCTCGCGGCTGCGGCGTTATTCGTGCGTTCTCGTTCCTACTAAGCTCTGAGGAATTCACTCCGTGATGTTCACGGCGCGAATGTTCCAAGCGCGGCCACCAGGACGTTTGTGAGCTCGCGTCCCGCCCTCCCGTTCTCGTCGAGCGCAGGGTTGTAGATGGTGACCTCTATTCCAACGGCCCGCCCACTCCCTAACGCCACCCTCAAAATCGAGGTAACGTCGCTCCAGCTGAAACCATCCGGCAAGCGGTAATCGACTGCGGGCATGATGCGGTCGTCGAGGCAATCGGCATCCAGATGGATGAAGAAGCCTTCGATCTCCGGCCGTGTCAATCGGTCGAGCGAAGCCTGCATCGCCGCCTCGACGCCCATATTTTTTGCTGTTGTCAGGTCGAGGGCCAGAATGTCAGTCGCCAGCGGTTGGCTGCCGTACTGTCGCTGTTCGTCAGCGTCCCGGAATCCGAATGCCACCGTGTCCGCCGGACGGACCAGGGGACCACGGTGTTCGAGGTCGGTCAGGAGTGCAGGACCGTATCCGGTCGCGAAGGCGAGATCCATGGAGGCCGCCTCGCCGTTTGGATTCGCCGCCGGCTGGTAGAAGTCGGCGTGTCCATCGATGAACAGCAGGCCGAACCGGCCGCGCCGTTTGAGCGCGAGCATGGCGCCGAGAAGGATCGAACAATCGCCGCCCAGAACCAGCGGAAAATCGCCCGCGTCAAGCACGCGGCCGATCGCATCGGCCAACCGTGGACTCCAGTCTGCGATCGCGCGTGCGTTGAGAGTACCGGTCGCCGCGTCACGCTCGTCGCTATATGGCAGCGGCTCGACACGGCCGGCGTGCCTCGCGCCCACGCGTTCCGCCAACCGGTTCTCGAGCAACGCTTGCGGCAGACCGTCGACTCCCGTCGGCTTCAGGCCAAGAATGGACGGCGCTTCGATGATGGCGTAACGACGCGGGGTGAGAGGTGATGTCACGAACGGACTCCGTTCCTACGCCGATGATGATTGCGAGCCCGCGGTGCGCAGCATCGTGGCGGTGACGATCGCCGCCGCGATCGCTAGGGCGGCACTGACCATCGCCGTGACGACGACGGCTTCAGTGAATGCCGCGCGTGCTGCGTCGAGCAGCGCCGCACCCGTCTGTTCCGACAAACTTGCCGCCACCGCTTCGGCCGCTGCAAGCGTGTCGCCCGCGGTTTCCGCCGCCGTCGACGGCACATCTGCCGGCACCATGGAACCCATCATGCTGCGATATACGGTCGTGACGAGGCTACCGAGGATCGCAATGCCCAGCGCACCACCGAATTCGGTACTTGTTTCCGAGAGCGCCGCTGCCATACCGGCGCGCTCGGGCGGCGCCGTCCCGACAATGAGATCGGTGGCCATCGTGAACACTGGTGACAGTCCCAGCGACAGGATGACGTAAGCGGTCACAACTACCGACGGGCCCTGCGTTCGCCCGATCTGGGTCAGGATGACAAACCCGGCTGCCGCCACTCCAAAACCGCACGCGATGACGCGCGTGGGCCGCATTCGGCGCGCCAGCACCGGTGCCAGCATCGACCCGGCAATGAATCCCAGACCGGATGGCGCCGTCCAGAGTCCCGCCCAAAACGGGCTCATTCCGAGCACGAGCTGCAAGTACTGGGCGATGAACAGGAACGTCCCAAACGCGACGAAGAAGCCGACGATGTTGATCGCCAGGGATGCGCTGAAGGCGACGGACTTGAACAACGACAGGTCGATCAGTGGATCCGCAAGCGCTTTCTGTCTCTGCACGAACACCACGCCGATGACGACGCCGACAATCATGACTGCGACGGAAAGCCACACGTGCCCACCTTCTGCGATTCGCTTGATCCCATAAATCACCGCGAGGACAGCAACGAGGGACAACGCAGCGCTGATCGGATCCAGACGGCCAGGATTCGGATCACGGTATTCGGGGAGGAGCCGTGGGCCCACGGCCAGCAACAGCAGCATGACGGGCACGTTGATGAGAAACACGGAGCCCCACCAGAAGTGCTCGAGCAGCAGCCCGCCGAGCAGGGGACCGAGCGCGCCACCGGCCGAAAAGCTGGCGATCCACACGCCCACAGCAAATGTACGTTCGTGCGGATCGAGAAACATGTTGCGGATCAATGAGAGGGTCGAGGGCGCAAGGGTCGCCGACGCGACACCCAGGATCGCGCGAGCGGCAATCAGCATGGGCGCCGTGAACGAGAACGCCGCCAGCACCGAGGCGGCGCCAAATGCCACGGCGCCGATCAGCAGCAGCCGCCGCCGGCCAATTCGGTCTCCCAATGTGCCCATGGTGATGAGCGATCCGCCGACCAGAAAGCCGTAGATGTCCACGATCCACAGCAGTTGGGCGCCGCTTGGTTGCAGGTCCGCGCTGAGATGTGGCACGGCCAGGTTCAGCACGGTGAGGTCCATCGAGTACAGAAGGCACGGCAATGCAAGAACCGCGAGACCGACCCATTCCCGGCGCGTGGCCTTCGGCACATCCGCACGGTCAACGAGGGGACTCTCGTTGCTCATCACTCGTATTTCTGACTACCGTGCCGCGTATCTTTCGAGGAGATCGGCGACGGCCGCTGGCTGCTCGTCGATGACCTGGTGTCCGCTGTTCGCAATGACCTCGACCGACACGTTGCGCCAACCGTGATCGCCCAGGGCTCGAGCGATGGTGGTATTGAGTGGCGCCATCGAATCGTCGCCGCCCGCGACGACGATGGGTAGGTCGATCCGGTCGCGTTGGGCAGCGTTGAATCGCTCGTTCTCGGGATACGCCCGATAAGATTCGAGGGCAGCGCGAAGCTGCTCCGGCGAGGCGTACGACCGGACGTAGTGCGCCAGGTCTTCGTCGGAGATCGCCTCGCGATTGCGCGCCAGGCGGTTGAAGAACACTTCCCGGAAGTAGATGGCCTCGCGGCCCGCAATCAGGCGCTCAGGTGCGTTCGGCGCAGGATTGTGCGATTGATTGGTTGGCGCTCCACACGCGAGCGGAAGAGGAACACGCGCGCCGGTGCACAGGTCGGGAACTCCGATCGCTGCTTTCATAATCGTAGCGGCTGGCCGAGGCCAAGCAGGTTTCCTTCACTGTCCCTGAACCACGCGCCTCGTTCGCCGACGCCCTTGCTCGGATAGTTCCCCTCGATCTCCGCGATGCCATTCACGGTCTTGAGGCCGGGCAGGTCGTAATCCTCGAAGACCACTCCACGCGCTCTCAGTGCGGCAACAGTGGTCTCGATGTTGGCGACCTCCCATCCCATCTGCGTGTGATCGCCCGACGCGGTTCCCGTCGACTCGAATAAGGCAAAGTAACCACCACCGCAGCGGTAGCAAAGCCCTCCAGGTCTCTCCTCAACGGGTTCCAACCCTAGCTTTTCCGAGTAGAACCGCCTGGCTCGCTCGAGGTTCGTCGCCGGAAGCCGCGTCGCCACGGACGAATCTGTGAGCATCGTGTTACTCCGTTGCGCGCCATTCTGTCGCACCGTCGCGATCGCCTGTGTCGGGTAGGTGCTCTAACGTCGAAGGTATGCCGAGGCACGCCCACTGTCTTGAATGAACTTGCTGCATTGATCTTCCACGTTTCTCGAGGATACCGGCGAGCCCTGGGACGCCGTGCCTCGCGATCAACTCACGCTGCGCGGTGTGCGCAGCAGACCTATTCCGAGGATGAAGATGCCGGCGGCGAGGACGGCCGCGCCGAGATACGCCAGCACGATGAGACCGTTCGGCGCGGTCGCGTCAGACTTGAGCACCGACAGGAAGAAACCGGCCGGCATCAGAATCGCCGCCGAGGGCGCCGCCGACCGGACGAAACCTTTCAATCTCGCCGTCAGGTCCGCCTCGTCGGCGTACCGCAAGACGATCAGCGACAGCACGAGCAGTACGCCGGCATGCGCGTGTCCGGCGCGCCAGAGGTCCTGCCGAATCGGGTTCCGCATGTACGCCGGGTCGTTGATCAACAGTGTCAGAATGCTCACGCCTCCGACCATCACGGTCGGCAGAATAACGAGCAGCAGGCCGGCCAATCGTCGTGACTCAGAACTCACGAGTCCTCCTATTCTTCATCCGGCAGGACGCACCCGCGCACCATCGTCCGGCGCGCCATCGTGATCGTGGCTCCAGGAAAGTGTTGCGGCGTCTGTCCACACGGATCGCTCGCGGCGTGACGCCGGTACTCGCGGCGGAAGAGCGACGGGAAATGGTTCGGCTCACGATAGCTCGACAACTCGAGCAACGCCTCGGCACCATGCTAGCGCAGCCGGTGTCGAGGGATCTGTCGCAGTTCTGCGACAGATCGTCGCGCGACCGCGAAGTAATGTCAGGCCATGACTCGACGAACACTTCTCCAGGGAACCGCGATGTGCGTCGCGCACGATTCGTCAGACAGCCAGGCACGACGAATGTCATGAGCGCGACAGAGTTTCATGCGCGTCGGTTCGCCGCGACGCATTTCGGCCGGATCGCTTACGTGGCGCGGGGGACCGGCGCGGCGGCGTATGCGCGCTTGAGCCAGCCGTGCAGTTCGGCGTCCACCTGTGCCACATCCGCCACGGCGATCTGAAGCCGCATGGTGTCGTGAATTTTGGACGGCACCAATCGTCCGACCGGCCGCTGTCCGTCCAGCCGAAGACCAAGATTGACGCGCGCCTTGGCTCGCTGGATCCGCGCGAACGTCCGCCGCGGCGAGACCAGCGACACAAAGGTCTTGCGCGCTTGAATGGTCAGATCGCCGCAGCTCGTGGCGGCCTCGACAATCGCGTCGTAGACCGCCCGCAGCTCCGGAGCGTCGGCATACTGCCGGTCGATCAGCTCGTCGGCGAACGCGAGGATGAAATCAGGATAGCCAAAACGCTCCATGACGAGCAGCTGCTGCGCGTATCCGGTGACGTTCCGTCGTGAAAGCCAGGTTCGCAGTTGCTGTTCGTCACTGAATTTGTGCCTTCGCATCTTCGCCTTCCAGGCCTCGAGCCCTTCGCCGGTCTGCTTCTCGAGGACACCGATCCACATCTCCTTGTTGCGGCTCCAGTCACGTGTTGTCGTCATCATCCCCTCGCTTCCTGTCGTTGTGCCATTCACAACGCTAGCTGACGAGTGGTACGGTCAACAAGGGTCCAGATAGACGCCATTCGATAGAACCACTTTTCGAGCGCAGGTTTCGATGCGACCGCTCATCTGCGACTCACTAAACGCTTTGGCTGACCGCATTCCATCAGGACCTGAGCTAACTCCCGGACAGCTTCTGGAATCGTCGATTCGGGAAGACCACCATATCCAACGAGGATGGCCGGTGGTCCGGCGAGTGGCTTCGCGCGGTAGGCGCCGCCACCGTAGACACGAATGGATCGCCGCGCCGCAGCCTCAACAACCGCACGCTCATCGACTCCACTAGCGAGCTCGATCAGCACATGCAGGCCCGCGGCGACGCCATGGAGGCGGAGGTTCGGCAGGTGCTTATGAAGCGAGGTGACCAGCGCGTCACGACGACGCCGATATATGTGGCGAGTGCGTCGCAGGTGGCTGTCGAACGCTCGTGTGTCGATGAACTCTGCCAGGGCCAGCTGTTCGGGCGTTGCCGAGCCGTTGTCTGCCTGCAGCTTCGCCCGCGCGATATCGGACACCAGGTCAGGAGGGACCACGAGCCAGCCGAGACGAAGAGCCGGCGACAGTCACTTTGCTGGCGGAACCGGTATACACGACTCGCTCCGGCGCCAGCCCTTGCAGAGCGCCAATAGGCTCTCGGTCGTATCGATACTCCGCGTCGTAGTCATCCTCGATGATGACCGCACGCTGTTTCGCCGCCCACTCGAGCAGCGCGGCCCGACGTTCGGGGGCGAGGACCGAACCTGTGGGGTACTGATGCGCCGGCGTGACGAGCACGGCCCCGGCATCGAGGCGACCAAGACGATCAACGCGGATTCCGCGATCGTCCACGGGAACGCGCGGGGTCTCCAGCCCGCTCGCCTGGATAGTGGTGCACTGATCGGCGTAACCTGGATCCTCGACCGCGATTCGGCGCACGCCACGCTCGCGCAGCACACGGCACAGCAGCCCGATGCCCTGCGCCGAACCGTTGCAGAACACCACTCGGTCTTCGCGAGCGACGGTCGCACGGGCGCGATTCAGGTAGGTCGCCAGCGCCCGCCGCGCCGGTGCAGCCCCGCGAGGATCGGCATAGTCGAGCGCCGCGTCCGGCAGCGAGGCAAATGCGCGGCGCAGAGCGGCCAGCCAGGCTCGACGCGGAAACAGCGATAAGTCGGGCACGCCCGGCCGGAAATCGTACCGATGGGGGACGAGCGCCACTTCCTTGGGCGGCGGTTCACGGTCCACCGTCCGACGGCCGGCTACCCGCGTCGCCGAGCCTTGATGCGCACTCAGGTAGCCTTCGGCAAGCAGCTGCTCGTACGCCTCCACGACAACCCCTCGGGCCACATCGAGATCGGTCGCAAGCGTTCGTGTCGACGGCAGAAGGGCGCCCGCTTGCAGCCGACCGGTTTGGATCGCACGCCGCAGTTCGCGCTCCAATTGAACCCGCATCGGCACACGGGTCCCTCGGTCGGTCCGGAGGAGCAACTCGGTGGGAGAAGTGGTCCTCTTCATATCGGTGTATCTGGACCTTGTGAATGTACCACCAGGTTGTACTCTGTGCGCATGATGACCAACGAATCAACATTGCCGAGGGTCGCCTTCGCCACCTGCCGCGAACTTCCGCAGCTCGACGCGGACACGCGGCGGCTCATCGCGCCGCTCGCCGCGCGTGGGATCCTCGCGACGCCTGCCGTTTGGGACGACCCCGACGTCGACTGGGCGCGCTTCGACCTCGTCGTCGTGCGCTCGTGCTGGGACTATGCTCGACGCCGGCGCGAATTCCTCGGATGGGCAGCGCGGGTCCCGCGTTTGGCCAACCCGGCACCCGTGCTCGCGTGGAATACACACAAGTGCTACTTGGGCGACCTTGCCGCCCGCGGTATTGCAGTTGTGCCAACGGAGTGGCTGCGGCCCGGGCAAGGGTGGTCACTTCCTGAGCGCGGTGCCTGGGTGATCAAGCCGGGGGTGAGCCTGGCAAGTCTCGACACCGGTCGCTATCAACTGGAAGATCCAGGCGAACGCCGTCTGGCTGCCGAGCACGTGCGTCGGCTGCACGCCGCCGGTCGCGTCGTGATGATGCAACCGTATCTGCGGGCCGTCGATGATGAGGGTGAAACGGCACTCGTCTATCTCAACGGCGTATTCAGCCATGCCATGCGGAAGGCCGCCGTACTGACGGGCCCCGATATCGGCGTCGATCGTCGTTTCCAGCCAGTCGGAGGCTTGACGCTGCATTTCACATCGACCCACTTCAAGGGAGCTGGCAGCAGCGGAGCGCGTGCTCGATTCGGTCCCTTGGGCGCGGAACCAACTCCTGTACGCACGCGTCGATCTGATTAGTGATCGGGATGCCGATCCTATCCTCATGGAGCTCGAGCTCACCGAGCCACAACTGTATTTCCACGATGTCCCCACTGCCACGGACCGGATGACGGCGATCATTGAGGAGTACGTGCGACGGCACCACGGCGATCGGTTGGACGCGGCGTCAGACGTGCACGAGAGGCGGAGCAGGCTTGAATCCCGTCCCCGAATTGCGTTCGACTCAATAGCGTTGTCGGGATCTTGCCTGCTCGAACGTCCTGCAGACGGACAATGACGGGAGATCCGATCGACACGGGCGCACATCGTCCGCAGGGGAGTGAAGGATGACTGACTACCTGCCAGTGGATCCGGCCGTATTGCTCGCTTACGCGCTCGCCGCGCTCGCGCTCGTGATCGCGCCAGGGCCCGGCCAGGCGCTAGTGCTGACTCGGACCGTCGAAGCTGGCACACGCGGAGGCCTGCTCACCAGCCTCGGCCTCGAGGTCGGGACGCTCGTACACACGTTGGCTGCGGCCTTGGGCCTGTCGGCGATTCTCGCGACCTCGGCGACTGCCTACGCGATCGTGAAGTACGCGGGCGCGCTCTACCTGGTGGTGCTCGGGGCGCTGATGTTGTGGCGCGCGCGGGCGTCGGTCCACGTCGGCGCGGTCGCCGGGCACGCTGCGACCGCCCGCGGCTCGCGACTCGTGCTGCACGCGGCCATGACGGGCGTGCTCAATCCGAAAGTAGCCGTTTTCTTCCTGGCGTTCCTCCCGCAATTCGTGCGGCCTGAGCGTGGCGCCATCCTCGCCCAGTTCTTAGTACTGGGGCTGGTCCTGTCCACGCTTGGGTTCATCTTCGATGCGTCGCTTGCGGTGATCGCTGGACGCGCGCGCACCAGGCTCACCAATGGTCCGGTCTTCGCAGCCTGGCGTCAGCGCGTGACAGGGGCAGTGCTCGTGGGACTCGGCCTGAAGTTGGCCTTGCCCGACCGACGCTGAAGGCGTCTCAACTGCATGAGCGACATGCGCGAATTGTTGACCCGAGCCTATACTGCGTTCAATGCACGCGACATCGACGCATTGCTTTCCCTTATGCACGCTGATGTGGATTGGCCGAACGCCTGGGAAGGTGGCCGCGTCGTCGGCCACGCTGGCGTGCGCGAGTATTGGACCCGTCAATGGGCAGTCCTCGATCCAACAGTTGAGCCCGTCGAATTCTTGGTCGATGCCCAAGGTCGCACGATTGTGAAGGTGCACCAAGTCGTTCGCGACCTGCACGGGCACGCACTTCTGGACGGCATGGTTGAACATGCCTACACGTTCGAGGCAGGTCTCGTCCGCAAGATGGATGTTCGCCAGCTGTAACGCAAGTTCAGACCGCGACTATTCGGAAGCAATCATCTCAATCAGCTTTCGCGCTGGCGTGCGATGAGCGTCCCTTCCGACGAATCCAACGATCAAGTTCTCCGTTCGGCCCTTCGATCAACCCGTCCAACGACGTGATCAGAGCCGCGATGATCTTTCTCACGTCCGCGCTCCTACCGCTCGCGCGTGCGATTTCGTCAACCCGAGCG
Source organism: uncultured Acidobacteriota bacterium (assembly GCA_963807105.1). Lineage (GTDB taxonomy): Bacteria > Acidobacteriota > Vicinamibacteria > Vicinamibacterales > UBA2999 > DASPWV01. The sequence goes on from CAWEAM010000013.1 coordinate 478,360, forward strand.
TGTTTCTGAAGTGGGACACGGCAAGTGCAACCGCGTTCGTCACTTGGCTCTCCTGGTCGTAGAAGTCGATCTGGCTCCCCGCGGTCCACTCCATCTGCTTGGGACCCCCGAGCGCGGCATGCACCGCCTTTGCGTGCTCCGGGAACACGCATCCGTCGCTATGCACCATCAACGTGGGAACGCTGACTTCCCCCGCCGAGCGCACGCCATCGAACGTCAGCCAGAAGAGCCACGACATCTCCGCCATCTCGTTCTTCCACTCCGGCACCGCGCCGCGCCGCGGATTGGCGTAGTAGTCCAGCTCGAAGAATATTCCCGCGCGATCATCACCGGGGCGGTAGGCCGGCACCATGCTGACGTCGCCGGACTTCGCCCAGGTCTCGAGCGCCTCTCGCGCGCGGCCGATCCGAAGCCTGGCTCCCTCCGCGCCTCCGTAAAACGACGCCACCGACTCCGCGTCGTGATACCAGCCGGCGATACTCACGAACGAGCGGATCCTCGCGCCGCGCGCGATCGCCGCCAGCGCGTACTGGGCGCTGGCGCAGATCCCCAGGTAGCCTACGCCGCCTTCCGTCACGAACGACATCGTGGACAAAAAATCGGCCGCTGCTGCGATATCGGCGATCTTGCGAGCCGGCAGCTCGAGCTGGCGCGGCGCGCCCCCACTCTGCCCGAAACCCGTGAAATCGAACGTGAACGCGGTGATCCCCTGCTCGGCCAGACGCAAGGCGTAGGTGCGAGCCATCTGCTCCTTCACGGTGAGCCACGCTCCGGTGACGACCACCGCCGGCTGGGGCGTCACCAGGTCATCGACATTGCGATAGACGCGTCCCACGAGTGGGGCACCGTCCGCCGGGAACACCATCGGGAATTCGAAGATCGACATACCGTCCATCCTTTCTGCTTCAGGCGGAGCGCGTGGTGGCCTGAGGATCGAAGCGTACGCGCGATACGGATGGCAGAGAATGACAAATATCCCTGCTTTTCTGCCAGGAACAGCTTGAAGGTCCGGCTCTGCGGATGAGGACGTCACGACTCCCGGCGAGTTATCGCCGACGGCGGCTGGGCTGATGCGACAGCTGCGAACTCATGCGGCGGCGAATCGCGCGCGATAGACCCGTGGCGGGATTCCGACGTGCCTCGCGAACGCTCCTCGCAACTGCTCTTCGTTGCTGAATCCGCACCGCCGCGCGATGTCGTCGATGCGATCCGTAGTCTCCTCGAGGGCCCGCCTGGCCGCATCCACGCGAATACTCTCCACCGCGCTCGCGGGCGTGCGCTTGCGTTCCGCGGCGTAGCGGCGGGCGAAGTTGCGTGGACTCATGCCCGCACGCTCCGCGAGACGCTCGACACGGAGGTCTGCCGTCAAGTTCTCGGAGATCCAGCGCTCCAGGTCTGCAAACGTCTCGCTCGCCGACTCCACTTGCGAAGCCAGAAGGGCGCTGTACTGCGACTGACCACCCATACGCCGGAGATACACGACGAGCACGCGCGCCACGTGCATCGCGACCGGTCGCCCACAGTCCTGCTCGATCAACGCCAGTGCGAGGTCGATCCCGGTCGTCACGCCGGCGGAGGTCCAGATTGCGCCGTCACGAACGTAGATCGCGTCCGCTTCGACCCTGATCTCGGGATGCCGAGTAGCCAGCAAGCCGCAATGCATCCAATGCGTGACCGCCCGCCGTCCGCGCAGCAACCCAGCTTCTGCAAGCAGGAACGTGCCGATGCACACCGAGCAGACTCGCCGGCACCTGGGCGCACGCCGCCGCAGCCACTTGATCAACTCCCGGTCCCGGAACACGTCGTCCACGTTGCAGGCGCCGGGCACGATCAGCGTATCGATCGAGGTTCGGTCGAGCGTACTGACAGGCTGCGTGACGAGCCCGAGGCCGTCGGCGGTCATAACAGTGCCACCACGAACGGACACGACGTGACAGTCGTAGGCGAGCTTGGTGCCGAGATGGTTCGGATGGGTCGAGGCCAGTCGAAGCGCTTCGAGGGGTCCGGAAAGATCCAGGAGGGACACGCCGTCATACGCCGCGATCGCGACGCGAATGGGCCGGGGCAGGGACATCGCCTGGCTCCTTGGCAGAATTTCACAAATCTTGGCTTTCAGCCAGTGGTGTCAATGCGCATCGTTCTATGGCGGCACTTCTCTAGTCAAGAACGCTTTCCCTTCTTCGAAGACTCCAGCTGGAGCCCGTCGACCTGTGCGCGGAGGCCGAGTTTGAAGCGCCGGTCCGCGGGTGCATCGACCAGCTCGTCGGCGAGAGCCACCAACGTCGGGTACTGGTGCTTGGGCAGCGATTTGAACCAGCGCCTTCGCTGAACCATGGTTTTGGCTGATCTCATCACCGCTTTGCGAGAAACGCTTTTGCCACTTTCAGCGCCGGGCGCTCGGGGTCGGCGTGCGCCGTCTGCGTCACGAGCCGCGTGAAAAAGGTCTTCGCCTTTGCCGAATCTCCTGCACGGTCGGCCGCTCGTGCTGCCCCGAAAAGCGTCCAGAAGCGGCTCGGTTCCTTTTTCAGCGCGGCCTCGAACGCCTGCAGCGCCTGGGCGGGCTCATTCATCTCCATCAGCAGGTCCCCCAGGAGCTCACGCGCGGAGATAGGGTGCCCCGGCATTACGGGATCCTTCTCTGTAGAGTCCTCGCGATCGGCAGCGGTCCGCAGCATTTGCAGAGCTTCGTCGCGCCGGCCTTGTGTATACGAGATCCACGCTCTTACCATCTGCTGATGGTTCTGGATCTGGGATACCCAATACTCTTGCCAAGTACCCTCGCTATTCGCTTTGATCAGGTTGGCGCGCAGTTCCTCTAAGCGATCGAGATCCTTCCTGGCGGCATCGATGCTATCGCTTCTCGCGGCGCCAAGGGCGCGGGCAAATACCAGAGTCGCTTCGGCGTGCGGGAAATGGCTCCACGCAAATTCGCTCTGTGGGAGGGTGAGCGACGCCGCCTCGCTCCAACGCCGGCGTTCTATCGCGTAACGGGCCGGCATCGCGGCCATCGCGTAGGCATCGAGAATGTGTGGGAGGACTGTGATTGTCGCGGCTTCATCAACGATGCGCTTGGCCGCTGCGTCTTGCCCGGTTTGCAGGTAACTGTACACAAGAAAGTCCATGGCGTGCGGTTTGAAGAACAGATCCTCGACGGCCGCGCCAGCGCGGTTGGCGTCTATAGATTCCTGCCAGAAGCCCATTCGAACGTAGATGTGAGCCGGGAATTGAATCGCATGCGGCGACGAAGGTGCGACCGCGGCCAAACGACGGGCGGCCGCTAGGCCACGCGACGCGTGCGGGGTGTTGTCGTAAACGTGGAGCAGGTAGTGGATCACGCCGGGATGATTGGGGAGCTCCACCAGCAGCTTTTCAAGGATAGCGGCACCTTTGAGCTGGTATGCAAAGGTCTGGTCGGTCGGCGACCCTAGGGCTGACAGAGCATAGGCATAAAATATCTCGGCCTCGCGATCATCGGGATACTTGCGATGGAGTTGCTCCAGAGCGTTCGCGTAGGCACGCACCCGCGTCGCGTAATCGATCTTGCCTGCACCCCTGTAGAACACTTCGATAGCGGCAATGTAATCGCGCTCGCGCGAGGTCTTCCCGCCCACGGCTTTGGCTTTTTCGACTGCGACTTCCCCCTGTGATGCCATGGGGCCCGGCCGCCCACCGTACAGGCTTCCGATCGCGGTCGCAGCGAGACCCCAATACGCCATGGCGCAGTCGGGGTCTTCCCGGGAAACGGCCGCAAAAGTCTCGGCAGCCGCAGGAAACGAGAAGGTATGCAGCATCGCAAGCGCCAGGTCGAACTTCTTCTGGACGCCGGTGTCGCAGGTGACCGGAAAATGCACCTCTCCGAATTGCTCCTCTCCGAATTGCTCCTCGGCGTTCGCCCACGGCCCCTCAAGTGTGGTCAGGGCGACGCACAGGCAGATCATCAGCGCGCTGCACGGCAGTCGCCGCACGGGTTTCAACATCCATAAAGGAAAAACGATCGGCGATAAGCGATCAGAATTGCGCATGTTGCCTCCGCACGCCCTCAGCAGTCCCGGCGAACAGCATCAAGCCGAATAACGCGCTCCGTTCGTCCGCTCTCAACTCTGCGTGGCTCTCATGGTCCAACGATAGCGCCCACTGCCGTACGGTTCCGCGACTTAGGTCGCACAGTTCGTCGATTGCCCGCCGCTGCCTCGGGACCGCAACCCACTCATGCACTTCGGGCTGAACACTGCCGCTGTCCAGCTCTGCGCCGACATCGGCCGGCCATCGCATGAGCTAATGGCAGCCGAGCGACGCGCGAATACTTACCTGGTGAGCACGTTCGTCATCCCATCCGAATTCGACGGGACGCAGCTGAATTGGGGGGTAACGTGGGAGAGCGAAGCCTGATCGAGCAGCTTGAGTAGCCCCGCGTGGGTGCTGGGCGAGCGCTGGGATATCCTCGCATGGAACCGCGCCGCGACATTGATCCTGGGCGACTTGGCAGCGATGCAGGGCCTGGAGCGCAACGCGCTATACCTCACGTTCCTTGGGCTACGACTGAGGAGCATGCTGGTGGACTGGGAGGTGGATGCCCGCGACATGGTGGCAAAGGTGCGGTTGGTCCACGCGCGTCACGTCGACCGATCCTTGGTTCAACGAGATTGTTCGCCTGCTGCACGAACGGAGCGGGGAGTTCGCGGCGTGGTGGGACGAGCAGCTGGTGCAGCCGCCGCGCGACGGTACCAAGCACTACGACCATCCGCAGGCCGGCCGGCTTAGCTTCGACTACACCGTTCTCGACGTCGCCGACGAGCGCTTCGCCTCGCTGCAGCTGATTTCCTATTTTGCCGACGCCGGGAACGGGAACGCACGAGAAGATGGAGCGGCTGCTCCGAGCGCACCGCGACGGGAAGTCACGTGATGACTATCAGGGAATCATCGCCAGCTTATGCCCGCAGCGCTGTACTCGCGCGTCACCGCCAATTTGGGCCGCGGCGCTCGTCAGCTTCAGTCCATTCTTCGACAGCTCGCTCCTACTCCAGCCGTCTCCAGACTAGCAGGAAGAGCCATTCCTTACCTTCGTGCCGCGTCAATCGCGTGCTGAGGGTCAGCCGGCCCCCTCAAGCACGGCCTCCCGCCGCTGGTCCGTCCCGACCCAGTTGGGAAACATGCTTGCGGCGACGTGGTGGGTGATCACACGTGCCTGTTCGTCTACGGAATAGGTCCCGTAGTAGGCCGCGTAACCCTTGAAGGCCGCCGAGAGCTCTTCGACAGTCCCATCCTCTTGGTCATCTGCCGCAAAGAACGGGCGGCCCGTCTTCATGACCTGGACAGTCACGTGGCTCGCTCCGTCGTACGTGAGCAGGCCAACCGCGTCCGGGCCGAACGGATACTCAGTGTGGCCGCCGCTCACCGCTTCGAACGAGACGAGGCTCCAGTTTCCGACCAGAAGAGCGGCCAGCGGTTGCGACTCGGTTGACCTTGTCGCGGTTTCCATGGTCCTCCTCGCATTCTGTCTGTTGAACGAAACAGAAGGCTGACCAGTTAAATCGACGGCGCCTCGTTCCGATGTACCCGACACGTGAGTCCCGGTCTAGGCCTTCAGCGCTGCGTTGGGAAGCCCTGTCAAATGACGCGCGCCGATTTTATCGGAGGGTCTGGCCAAGGCGTGTGGACACACCGAACTCAGCGCGGAACGCGCGGTTGAGTTGGAGACGTTACCGAAACGACTATCGATGGGACTTCTCTTCCTGAGTTCATCGACTCGGAGTCGGACCAACCCTCCAGCGCTTCGAGATCAATGATCTGAATCCGTCCGCGCGCCATCTGAATGAGCCCAGCGTTTTCCAGCGTCTTGAGCGCTCGCTGGACCACCTCGCGAACCGAGCCGACCATCGCAGCGATCTCGTCCTGCGTGTATTGGGGACTCGAGCTGGGCAACTCTTCGATGAGTGTCTGTGCTCCGCGCGCGCGGTCGACGAGCAATCTGGCGACGCGAGCGACAACTGAACGGAGCGAGAGATCCTCAACCACCTGTTTGTAGGCGCGAAGGCGGGAGGCAAAGAGGCGGATAACCGCGATGGCCGCGTCGGGATGTTCCCTCAGACAATCGAGCAAGTCGCCCTGCGGAATGAAGACAACGACGCTCTCAGACATCGCCATCGCGTCGGCCGGCTGCGGCTCATCGTCGAATACCGGGATGTCGCCGAACGTGCGCCCTGGACCGAATACCTTCAAAACCTGTTCGCGGCCTTCCGGTGAGGTCGTCACGGTCCGCACGCGGCCGCGAAGAACGACGCCGAGCCCTTCGGACTGATCACCCTTTCGGAAGATCACATCGCCCGGTTGATAACAGCGTTCCCGCAGGCTTGTCGCCAACCTCTGGAGCGCGGTTTGGGGTAGTGAGCGAAAGTACGGGATGTGTCGGAGTAGCTCGAGCTTGGCTGCGACGTCCATTCACCGCTCCCATCCTCTCCACTTATAGCACCTGCCTGGCGTCACAGCGAGCTCAGACCCACCGAAGTCGGAACCAACGGTGGAGCGCAGAAAGGACGAGCAACGATCGCGATGTGGGGCGTCCGTCATAGGATTTGACGCGGCGAGGCTGTCTCGACATCACCCGTGTTCGGCGTCCCGGTCGGCTCAATGAGGAGCACGTGCGTCTCTACTTCCGCGAACGGTTGGTGTTCCACCCCGCGCGGAACGACGAACAGCTCCCCTGGATTGAGAAAGACCGTTCGATCGCGCAGCCGGATCTGAAGCCGTCCGGACAGCACGAGGAAGAAATCATCGGTCTCGTCGTGTTTATGCCAGACGAATTCGCCCTGCACCTTCACTACCATGATGTCGAAGTGGTTCAATTGAGCCACTGTGCGGGGTTTCCAGTGGTCAGAGAACAGCGCCAGCTTCTCAGCGAGATTGACCGGGGTGGTGTGCGGATGTCTGATGTCCATGCGTGAGATCACACAGTCCTTCAGCTCGTACACGTGTCGAGCGTCTGTTCAGCTGCCTCGTATCCAGAAGGGGCTCTAATCGACCAAGCGCCTCTACTAGCAGCTCGGCGGTCGCCAGCCTCCCAACGCCAGTTTCCGGATGCCGCTGAGGTGGCTGGCGCTGGCAATGACCGTTAGACTGAACGTGAGACCGGACCCGTAGGTTTCTGGACCGGCCGTCATGCTTTATCGTCACCGTGTTCCGAGGCCGCCGCTCGATGCGTTCATCGCATCGATCTGGGTGTATCAGAACGACTCGCGCCCGCACGCGCTCGAGCGGATCCTGCCAACCGGCGCGCCGCAGTTGATCATAAATCTGAACGAGGACCAGACGCGGTTCTACGATCCGGAGGCCCTACACCTGTATGTCGCGACGTCCGGTTCCGTGCTGGCCGGCGTGCAATCGCGCTTCCAGATCATTGATACATCCGAACAGGAGTGCGTGGCAGGTGTTGCCTTCAAGGCGGGAGGTACGGTCCCCTTCATGCGAATGCCCGCGCACGAGGCGAGTGATGCTGACGTCCCGCTGGAATCGCTCTGGGGTCGCCGTCGTACTGCGGCCTTGCGCGAACAGCTATTAGAGAGCGACAGCATTGATGCGAAGCTCAATGTTCTCGAAGCTGTACTCCTGGAAACGTGGCGTCCGCCAGGGCTGCATCCGGCCGTCAACTTTGCGTTGACCGCCTTCGATCGGGCGCCATCGACGACGAGCATTGCGGCGGTCACAGACGTCATCGGGTTGAGCGCGAAGCGATTCATCGAGCGATTCAAGATCGAAGTGGGCTTGACCCCGAAGCGCTACTGTCGCATTCGTCGATTCCAGCGCGCGTTGGCGCTGTCGGGTCGAGGCGGTCGCGTCGATTGGACGCGCGTCGCCGTCGACTGCGGCTACTTCGATCAAGCGCACTTCAATCACGACTTTCGTGCGTTCGCCGGAATCACGCCAACCGGCTATCAGTCAGGCAGAACGCTGTTTCAGAACCACGTCAAATTCTTACAATTCGACGATCGCGGCATTTGAGACGATGACGCCATGACAGATTCAAAGGTCACTTATCGGACCGTAACGCCGTACCTCGTGGTGGCTGACGCGGATGCGGAACTCGCATTCCTCAAGGCGGGCTTTGGCGGCACCGAAGCCAACTGTCAGAGGAACCCGGATAACACCGTGATGCACGCCGAGATCAGGATCGGCGATTCGCTCGTCATGCTCGGTCAGGCTGGCGGAGGCTGGAAGCCTCGTCCTGCGGCACTCTATCTGTGGGTGGAGGACGTCGACGGCGCGTACGCGCGAGCGCTTCAGGCGGGAGCGACGTCCGAAAGCGAGCCAGAAGACAAGTCGTATGGGCACCGAAACGCCGGGGTCATCGATCAGAACGGTGTGACATGGTGGATCGGCGCTCCCGTCAAATAGCACGCGTTGCCGAGTCAGGTTGCTTCGCTGCGAACTTGAGGTGCCACGGCTCGCTGAACTCGCGGTGAGGCGGATCGATCTGCTGACAATCTCTAGCGGTGCGGCTGGACCATCACCGCGACCCAGACCTCTCTGAGAAGTATAGTGGCGCGATGACGGTTCTTGACGTGGCCACCCCGGATTGGAAGAGGCCCCGCGAGTCAGGACTCGATACATCGAACGGACTCGAATTCGTTCAGCAGCGCGTCGGACTGTTTGCCAAAATCATTGCGCTCATCAGCCTGGCATTCTTGATTGCCGGTACGTTGACCGGGCTCGTGCTCGGGCTGACCTCCCTGCCGGGTGGCACGTCCGTCGCTGACGTCACAGGCCGCGCGTCCATCGCACACATGAGCGGCCTTGTTCTCCTGACGGCGGTCTGGCTGTTGTGCCGACGGAAACGATTCTCTCTCGTCGCGCTGGAGCGGCTGGACGCGGTATCTCTGGTTGGGGCTTGCACCGCGTGGGCGTTGTTTATCGAGCCGCCGCTCCTCGAGTCCATTCATGGAGCCGTGGTGTCAGTGGCCATGACAGTGCTGGCGCGGTCGATCATGGTGCCCTCAAAGGCCGCACGAACGCTGCGTCTGACGGCGTTGGCAGTTCTCCCCGTCACAGCCCTGATTTGGTTCTCGCGCGGCGCTTTCCAATCGTCCGACACTGCGACTCCGGGTCCAGACCCAGTGACGATGACCGCTGTTTTCCAGACCCTCCTGGTGATCGCAGTTCTCTGGATGGCTACCGTCACGTCCAGAACCCTCTACGATCTGCGTCGCCGGGTGCGGGAAGCGAACGAACTGGGGCAGTATGCGCTCGAAGAAAAGCTCGGGACCGGCGGTATGGGAGAGGTCTGGCGGGCGCGGCATCGGCTCCTGATCCGCGCCGCTGCCGTCAAGCTCATTCGGCCCGATTTCCTGGCATCCGGGCGTACTGACCCCGAGGTAGTGTTGCGCCGGTTTCAACGTGAAGCACTGGCTACGGCGGCCCTCAGATCGCCGCACACGGTGCAGCTCTACGACTTCGGTGAGGCTGAGGACGGCACGCTGTATTACGTCATGGAGCAGCTGCTCGGGATCGACCTCGAGAGCCTGGTCTCCCGCTTCGGGCCGATGCCGCCCGAGCGGGCAGTTCACATATTGAAGCAGGTGTGTCATTCGCTTCACGAAGCGCACCAGAACGGGTTGACCCATTGCGATATCAAACCGGCCAATATCTTCGTCACCGGTACCGGGACTGAGCTCGATTTCGTCAAGGTGCTCGATTTCGGCCTGGTGCGGTTACGTTCCGTGCAGACCGGAGAGACCGCCAGCCTGACCGGTGAAGCCACCGTGGCCTGCACGCCTGCGTACGCGGCACCGGAGATCGCCCGCGGCGACGCCAGCTACGATCATCGCGTGGATATCTACGCAGTAGGGTGTGTCGCGTACTGGCTCCTGACCAGCCAGTTGGTGTTCGAAGCCAAGAACTCTATGCAAGTGTTGTTCGACCATGCCAGCACGCCGCCGCCTCGCCCGCAAACGCGCACTGAGCTGCCTATCCCGACAGACCTCGAGGATCTGATCATGGAGTGCTTGGAGAAGGATCCTGGCCGTCGGCCCGCCCGAGCGGACCTGCTTGCACAACGTCTCTCAACCTGTCTCGTGCCGGAGCCGTGGACACACGAGCGCGCCCACCACTGGTGGCAAACACACGCTCCGACGATCGAGCCAGATCGTTCGGTGGCGGACGTCTTGATTTCGCACGAGGCGACGCCCAACGTGGTGCGCGCCCTCCGTCCGAAACCCAGGCGCACCTGACTGAGCACATTCGAGCAATCGCGCTTCGACTCTACGTTTAGGACGCTGATCCTCGGCGCCGAGTCGTTCGCGCGGATGAGTGTCCGGCCAGTACGAGCCACGCCGCCAAGGCCGCCGCTTTCTGCTCGGCACGCCACGGGCCATCAACTTCTCGACCGAGGGCAGTCAACGAGTCACGAAGCGCCTGTTCAGGCTTCTTCAAGTTGCTGGCTGCCACCGTGCGTAGATCTCGGTCGCGCCAGATTGAGCAGGACAGTCTGCTTCGGGCCGCGGCTTCCTGTACGACACGACGAAACAGCTGGCCTTCGAGCGCGTGGATCCGAATGTGATCGTTCGCAATGCGCTCCGGATCGATCAGACTACCCACAACGACACCTGCGCCCCGCACAGGGTCTCCAACCGTTTGATAATGCCGAATCACCCCAATGACGGACTGCCGTCCGAATCGCTTCACGGCGGCGATCAACCGCGAGAGTTCGGGGCCGGCGTCTCGCGCTGTTCCGAACCCCGCATGGTACGGCTGCCGGGATTCTGGAATCGCCGGATCGCTCAGGTCGACGCTGCGACTGTCGGCCACGCGCGGCGACGCGGCCGAACCAACGAGCAGCACAGCGCTCGCCCAGCCGGATTTCACGCTGAATCCGATTGCTGCACGACTTCGCCCGCGTCCTTGGCGCATGCTTGTCCCCAGCGTCGGATCACGTGGCCTGACGGTTGCAGTTCAGGGCGTCGCGCGCTTGAATGTGATCCGAGAAGTATATATTTGCATTTCTGAAGGAGGCGCGCTCATGCCCCGCCCAAGCGCAGAGGAGTTCCTTCTCACGCTGCTCGAAACGCTGGATGACCTCCCGCCGGATCTTGCCCGGCGTTTTGCTGAGGTGTTGAAAATGGGAGACGAGGACCGATCGCCGGCGATCCGTCAGCTGTTCGAGGATCTCGCCGATGAATGAGAAGCTCCAGCGTCTGGTGATGCGCGCATTCCGCGGCATCCCAATTGAGATGACGGTGGATTTCGGCGGTGGCGAGAGCACCGTCGTCTACGGCGACAATGGCACTGGAAAGAGCACGATTGCCGACGCGCTCGAGTGGTATTTCACGGGCGATATCGAGCTCTTGTCTCACGAAGGGCGGCAGCACGCCGTGCGCTATGTCGGCGGCGACGGCGACGGCGTCACATCGGTCGAGGTGTTCACCACCGGTACGCTTGGCGGAACGGTGGTGTTCCCGGACGAGCGGACACCTGACCTGTTCCGCGCGCTCCGACGAGAAACGTTCCTGCTTCGCGGACGTACGCTCGCGGATTTCATCAACAAGACCAAGACCGAGAAATGGAAAGCCCTCGTCGAGATCCTCGGCCTGGACGCGATCGAAAGCCTGCGCGAAGATCTTCAGCGCGCCAGAAACGAGTTGCGCAAGGCATCGAAAGCCTCGGAAGAAGAGGTCCGAGTGTACCGCCGTGCCTTGTCAGGGGGCGCGGACACCGTCACCGAAGAAACGGTTCTCACCAATCTCCAGCACATCTGCGGCATGCTGGGTGTCGATGCGCCGCGATCGTTGGAGCAGGTGGTTGAGCCTTCGTGGATTACTGCAGCGGCTGGCGCCAGTGCGGCCGTGTCCGGTTCGTCCGCGCGCGAGAATCTCCTGGCCGAGATCAGGACGCTCAGGACGCCAGACTTCGACAAAAGCGCGTTCGAGGCGTGGAATGCGCTCGTATCTTCGGACCGCGCGCGCCTTCTGCCGCGCGCGTCATTGGTGCGTGAGGCGAAACGGCTGTTCGAAACCCAGGCCATCGATGCGGGACTGTGCCCCCTCTGCGGGCAGAAGGTGGACGACAAGGTGCTGGCGCGAAGGATCGAGAGCACGCTCGTCGAGATGATGGAAGCGTCGCGCGATCTCGAGCGCTTTCGCGATCCAGTCACCCAGCAGGCGGACGGCCTCGAGGGCGCTCACGCTCTGCGTCTTGCGATTTACGAGCGCGCTCGGGGAATGGCGCTGGAGATCCCGCCTGTTCCCGCCCTGCCTGACACCAGGATCCAAGACAACGTCGATGCGCTCGCACCTGTCGACAGCGAAACGATCACGAGGCATCTCTCCGCAATTCGTCAGTGGGACCGAGCGGCGGGCAAGCTCGCGCGACAGCTCTCGCCGGCCGAACCCAGCACGCGCGACTCCCAATTGGTCATGCTGGCTGCACTCTGCCAACAGATAAGTGCCTGGCGGCAGGCAGAGAAGAAGAACGGCCGGGCGCTGCGGGCGCTGAATCTTGCCGAGACGGTCTTCGACGCGTATCAGAGAAAGCAAAAGGATGACTTGGGCGAGCTCCTGGAGAAGATTAGCGGCCGAGTCGCGAAGATCTACTCGACGCTCCATCCGGGCGAGGATCTCGACGCCGTGAGCATCGAGCCGTGGACGGCCAAAGGAGTCGAGCTCGCCATCGACTTCTTCGGATCACGGCAGCGCCCTCCTCACGGTGTTCTCAGCGAATCACACCTGAACTCGCTCGCGATCGCCCTCTTCCTGGCGATGGCCGAAAGCTTCAACGAGAAACTCGGGTTCCTGATCCTCGACGATGTGATCAACAGCTTCGACGTCGAACACCGCGGACGGCTCGCCGAGCTCCTCGCCGATGGATTCTCGGATTGGCAGCTCATTGTCCTGACTCACGACCAACAGTTCTTCGAACACCTCAGCCGCCGAGCACCTTCCTGGCGAAGGATCGAATTCACCTCGTGGAGCTACGCCTCGGGACCGCGCACGACGAAATACGAGACGAGCGGCATGCTCGCGGCCGGGCGCGAACGGCTGGAGAGCGGGGACGTTCAGGGCGCCGCGACCAAGGCACGTCGCGCGCTCGAGGAACTGCTGCAGGAGGTGTGCGAGGCCCTGTGGGCGCCGCTCCCCTTCCGCCGCGGCCAGGCGAACGACAAGCGCGAAATCGGCGAGCTGTTCAAAGGTCTTCGGCGCACGCTCAAGGAGCACGCCAAGGCCCACTTGCAGGAGGTCGAGCCCATCTTCAAGCATCTGGAGGCGGACGTCGGAGCGACGTTGAATGTCGCGGCCCACGCGAGCCGAGGCCGCTCCGGAGCAAGCGAAGTGAAAGCGGCGCTCGAACGTATCGAGGCACTCGATGGCCGCTGGTCGTGCCCGGCGTGCGGGACCCGCGTCTGGCACAAGGGCACGCCCGAAGCCGCACGCTGCAGGTGCGGCAAGACTTCATTCCCGCCGGTTGCCGTTGGCTAACTTCGTTCGAATGTCGTGCCAGTGATCGGCAAACGACTCGGTCATTACCTGGTGCTCGAGAAGCTCGGGAGCGGCGGCATGGGAGACGTGTACGCCGCCGAGGATACCCGACTCAGTCGGCGCGTGGCTCTCAAGTTTCTTCGTCCAGAAGTCGCCGCAACCCGCGATAGTCGCGCGCGGTTCCAGCGCGAAGCCAGGGCGGTGGCCGCCCTCAATCATCCCAACATCGTTCACCTCTACTCGGTGGAGGAGTCTGACGATCTCGTTTTCATCACGATGGAGCTCGTTCATGGCCGCAGCCTGCGCGACCTCTTGCGGGACGGCACTGCGCTTCCGCTCGCGAAAACGGTGGCGTTCGCGGCTCAGATGGCCGAAGGGCTGGCGGGTGCTCATGCCGCGGGAATCGTGCACCGGGATTTGAAGCCCGGCAACGTCATGATTACCGAAGAGGATCGCGTCAAGATCCTCGACTTCGGCGTGGCGAAGTTCCTCGAGCCGATTTCGACACAAGATCCGGAGCGACCGACCACGACGACAGCAGAAGACAGCAGCATGGGACTCGCGGTCGGAACGGCCGGCTATATGTCTCCTGAACAGGCCCTCGGGAAGACGCTCGACGCGCGCACCGATCTGTTCGCGCTTGGCGTCGTGGTGTTCGAAATGGCGACCGGACAGGCGCCGTTTCGCGGCGATACGCCCGCAGCGGTTTTCGATCAGCTCTTGAACCGGCACCCTCCTTCGCCCCTCACCTTGAACCCGATGCTGCCCAAATTCGTCGAGTCCATCATCGACAAGGCTCTCGAAAAGGATCCTGCGCGACGTTATCGGTCGGCCGGCGAGTTCCTGCAGGATCTGCGACGCGTGGACCCCTCGATCCTTTCGAGTGGAATCTCCGTGACAACTTCGACTGAGCTGAGGATGTCATCCTCGATCGTCGTGCTGCCGTTCGTCGATCTGAGTCCAGGAAAGGACCAGGAGTACTTTTGTCACGGGATCACAGAGGAGATCATCAACGCGCTGACTCGCATTCCTGGGCTGCGCGTGATTTCCCGAACCTCGGCTTTTGCGTTTCAGGGCAAGGATCTCGAGGTCACCGAGATCGGCAGGCGATTGAGAGTGGAAACCGCTCTCGAGGGAAGCGTGCGCAAATCAGGTAATCGCGTGCGTGTCACGGCGCAACTCGTGAACGCCGAGGAGGGCTACCAGAGGTGGTCGAAGCGTTTCGATCGCGAGCTCTCGGACGTTTTTGAAATTCAGGACGAGATCGCGGCAACCATCCTGAACGAGTTCCGGATGGGTGGCGACACTCCGCGGGCGGAGCGCGCGTCGCTCAACGTGATCGCGCACGACGCGTACCTGAAAGGGATGTACGCCCTCAATAAGTGGACGGACGTCGCGATGCGACAGGCGCTCGCCGACTTCGGTCACGCTATTGCCGAGGACGCCGACTTCGCGCCGGCGTACGCCGCCCTGGCGGAAGCGCACATCTGGTTTTATTCGGGCCTGGGCGTCCTTCCAGCTCACGAAACGGTGCCGCACGCGCGGTCGGCGGTCGAGAAGGCGCTGGAACTCGATCCAAACCTCGCGCATGCCCACAAGGTCCGCGGCTTGATCGCCATGAACCACGACTGGGATCGCAGAGGAGCGGAGCAGGCGCTCACGCGCGCGCTCGAGCTCGGCCCGGGCTCGGCGTCCACGCATCTGTGGAACGCGTGGCGGCTCGCGCTGCTCGAACAGCGGCACGATCTGGCGCTCGTCGAACTGGAGGAGGCGGAGCGGCTGGACCCCCTCGATCTTCAGGTGAAGACACAGATTGGCTACGTTCACCATTTCCGTCACGATCTCGATCGCGCCATCGCGCAGTTCGAAAAGGTCGTCGCGCTCGAGCCTTCCTTCGCGTTTGCGCACTATGCGCTGGGGGATGCGTGCTCGCAACGGGGCCAGTACGACCGCGCGATCGCCGAGTACAACAAGGCCATCGAGCTGAGCGGGCGGTTTGTCAACCACATTGGTGTCCTCGGCTACGCCTATGGCAGATCAGGCAACCACGACCGCGCCAACGCGCACCTGCAGGAGTTGACGGCGCGTGCCGCAGACAGCTACGTGTCCCCAATGTGGTTCGCGCTGGTCCATCTTGGCCGGTCTGATCGCGAGAGCCTCTTCTACTGGCTGAATCGTGCCGTCGAGGAACGCGATGGTTCACTGATTCTGATCACCGCCGCGGTCGAATTCGATCCTGTGCGCGAGGATCCCCGATTCAAGGCGCTACTCGACAAAATGGGACTCGGTTATCTGGCGGCGCCTCCCGGACCACCGTAGAAGACCGCTGGCCCGTTCGGAACGAAGTCCTGACGCGCCTATGGTACGTGGCCACGCGGCACGGACTCACGATGCCGTATCCGGTGACAGTGAACCTCGAGTACACGCAGCAAGGCCCTTCGCGAAACCAAGACCGTCGTCGCGCTCCATGGATTCGAGCACAAGATCCGGAGTGTCCACCCGCGACGGGGGATCGTATGTTGATACTCACCGCGATGATGGACATCGCGTCTGACTGACATTGGAGATGAGGCATCACATGCGAACTCGACTCTTATTGATCTGTCTCTCGTTTCTCCCGAGCGTCGCTTGGGCACAGCAGCCGCAAGCATGGACCCCAGACACGATCCACTGGCAGGAGACGAATCCGGACGGAACGAAGTACTCGGTCCTGCAAGGTAGGAGAGACGTGCCTGGTGAGGCATTCACGTACGCATTCTTTATTCCCGCGGGATACTGGGAGCACCACTGGCACTCCGCAGACGCGCGGGTGGTGGTTGTAAAGGGCGAGCTACAGCTCGCCTACGGCCCCGCATTGGATAAGGAGCACGCGAAGGGTTACGGTGTCGGCGCTTACGTCTTGGTGGCGAAGAACGTCCAGCACACGATGGGCGCCAAGGTTGACACAATCATCGTTGGCACAGCTGTCGGACCCTGGGCAACGCACCGGCACGGTGATCACAAGAAGTAGGCCCCGGGGAAACGTGGTGTTTTCTGGCGGCTGTCCACCCCTTTCGTCGGTTTATGGCCCCGCCCCTACAAAACGAGGCTTGGAAGACATTCTCGGAGGAGGAGGAGGGGTGATTACACCGAGTGCGCGCGATCAGCCAGACGCTCGGCGCGTCACCGGTCCTCCGCTTGGGCTTCGGGTAAACGCAAAGACTGCGCGTGCAAAACGGCCAGACGCTTACGGCTGAGTCGGAGCTTTGTGGACGTCAGGAGCCGTCGGCGGATACAACTAATCCCTTCACGCACTTGATGTGACGTACCCGGCATGTGCGAAGAACTGCGCGCAGTGATCGGCGTCCACAACGTGGCGCGCGGCACGCGCGGCGCGACGCAGCGCGGCGGCCGTGCGCGGCGCGAAGGTCCGGATGTATTTCTTCACCAGCGCCCACACGGCCTCGATCGGATTGAAGTCGTGCGAATACGGCGGCAGGAACTTCACCGTGGCCCCACGCCGTGCAATCAAGGCCGCGACCGCCGGCGCTTTGTGGGCGCGCAGATTGTCGAGCAACACCATATCGCCCGGCTGCAGGCGGGGCGCGAGTCGGTCGCGGACCCACGCGGTGAAGTCCTTCGCCTTGACGGCCTTCCACTGCGTGCCCAACGTCACCCAGCCGCCCAGTCGCACGGCGCCGATCAGACTCAGGTTGTCGCCCCAGTTCATCGGCCGCGGCTCCACGTATTCCTCGCCCCGCAGCACCCACGCATGCGATCGGCCCATCGCCAGATTTGCGCCCGATTCATCGATGAAGACCAAGCGTCGGGGGTCGATGCGTTTCATCCAGCGGAGGAACGCCGTCCGCTTCGCGGCGACGTCGGGCCGATCCACTTCACTTGGCCGCGGACGTTTTTTTTACACACGAACCCCAAGCGCTGGCGCGCCCGGCCGATGGCCGCCACGCTGGTCCGGTGGCTCGCGCCGACGCGCCGGTTGTACTCCCAGTACAACTCGGCGGCGGTCGAATCCGGTGCCTCCCGAATGAGCGTGGTCAACAACGTCGGGTCGACGGGCGACGTCCAGCCCCCGGCTCCGGGCGCCGGGGCCACAGACCCCGTCGCACGCTGTCGCGCGAGCCAGCGTTGGACCGTGCGATACCCGATCCCAAACATCTCCGCGAGCGTGTGGACGCCGCCTTTTCCCGCCGCATGGGCCGCCACTACGCGCTCGCGAAACTTGACGTCGTGTCCATAGGCCATGCCGGTATTCAAGTACACTTCCTACGTCACATCAAGTGCGGAGTGGGATTAATCCCTCAATGCACTTGGGTTGCCGTATTGCAGCTCCAACTGACGCCGCCGCGTGGCTGCATTCGAGGCCGTTCGTGGCTTTACGGCGCCGTTGGCGGCGACCACTCAAGTCCCTTCCGGGCATAAGCTGACAACCTCGATGCGGCGATCGAGCAACGCGAAACGGCAGAAGCGGCGCCGGCGCAGGAACACAGGGTTCGCTCCGTCCGGCTACGCAGGACGTCGGAGAAGAGTGGTGTCGAAGCCGAGGAGTTCCCGAAACGCCGTGCGTCCTGACTCCGAAAGGCGCACCGCCCGTGTGCCTGCGATTCGTTTGAACCAGCCCTCGGCGAAACAGCGCTGAAGCCAGCGAGCGCCCAGAGAGCCTCCGAGATGTGGTTCGCGCTCGGTCCAGTCGAGGCACGCGTGCGCCAACAAGCGCCGCTCACGGCGCAGCTGGTTCACGTCAATACCCTGCGAGGCAAACCAATGCGCTCCTTGCCGCGACAACTCGAAGTTACGGCTATCCGACCTCAGAATTCCCCTTGCGATCCACGCACGAACCGACAGCACCGCGACCTGGCCGGCCAAGTGGTCATAGCACGTCCTGGCGAATCGCATCGGTTCGGTGGCGCGCCGCAGATCGGTGTCCGCGTCGTGCGAACGCGTCGCCGCCCCGAGAGCCTCCAGCATGCGGCCCACTTCGGGCCGATCAAGCTCGAACATTCGTCTTCGACCGGCACGCGTGGCCCGTACCAGACCGCCATCAGTCAGCTTCGTGAGATGGGCACTTGCCGCTTGAGGCGACAGACCGGCGGCTCTCGCCAGATCGCCAGCGGAGTGGCGTTCTCCGTCGAGCAGCATCGTGAGCATCTCGACGCGAGACGGATCCGCGACCAGCGCGCCGAGCTCGGCGACGGTGTATTTCCCGAACATGACAGAAGTATAGGCGCTCGAGGCCGTCGACGTTTCACGAAGACGTGAAACATCCGTCGGCTCGTCGTGAGTAGAGTTTCAGTCCAGAAATGCCATGACCGTCGGGCGTACGTTGGGCGTGCTCACAATACTTGTCGTCGAAGCGTGCGTACGCACGTCAGCGTCGCTACCGCGAACAAGCCCTATGTGTTCGTTCAAGTCAAAGGCGGTGCTTGGCAGGTTGTCCACGGTCCGGTGGAGCCATATCTCGATTGTCACCATTGCGGCGTCTCGCGTTGCGTGGTTGAAAGGCTGTTCAGGACGCCAATGAATCGACGCGAATTTCTCGGTGCCGTTGCGGCTACGGCCACCAGCGCGGTCGCATTGCCAGCCGCCAGAGCGGCGTCTGCTCCAGGCGGGCCTGTGCAAATCGGGCCTGACACCTCCTGGGACGCGGTGCGTTCGCTCTTCGAGTTGCGCACTGACCGCATCCACATGGCAGGCCTGCTCTTGGCGTCGCATCCGCAACCCGTACGCGACGCTATCGCGAGACACCGCGAGGAACTGCAGCGCGACCCGGCCAGCTATATCAGTCACGAGCGCTGGCGTCTCGAGGGCGAGGTCCTCAAGTCTGCGTCCGCCTACTTGGGTGTTAATGCGGCCGACATCGCCCTCACCGACAGCACATCGATGGGTCTCGCCCTCCTGTACCTCGAGTCTCAAATTGAAGCCTGGAGACGAGGTCCTGACGACGAATCACGACCACTATGCGTGCGAGGCAGCCCTGCTGGTCTGCGCCGAGCGCACGGGTTCCGCCGTGAAACGAATCAACTTGTATCGCGACGTCTCGAAGACCACAGCGGACGAGATCGTTGATGCCGTGCGGCACGGCATCAGCCCGGCGACTCGCGTCGTGGCGATGACGTGGGTGCATTCGGGTACCGGTCTGAAGATTCCTGTGCGGGCTATTGCCGACGCGATCGCTGCCGCCAACAGAGAGCGTGGGTCCGGTCGGCGGATCTACCTGTGCATCGACGGTGTGCACGGCCTCGGCGTGGAGAATCTGAACCTCGTGGAGCTCGGATGCGACTTCTTCGCCGCCGGCACGCACAAGTGGCTCTTTGGTCCTCGCGGCACAGGTTTTCTCTGGGGTCGCTCGGATGCGTGGGAGATCACCAGGCCGACGATCCCGACTTGGGAACCGGGCGTGTTCTATTCCCTAATCGGCTGGCGGGAGCGGCCCGAGATCGGCGGCGGCCAATTTATGACGCCCGGTGGCTATCACGCGTTCGACCATACGTGGGCGCTCGGAAGCGCGTTCGACCTGCACGCCAAGCTGGGCAAGGAGCGTATCGCCAGCCGCGTCCACACGCTCAATCGGGAATTGAAGGAGGGGTTGCGTGCGATGAAGCACGTGCGACTGCAGACGCCCATGGACGAATCGCTGTCGTCAGGGATCGTCTGCTTCGATGTCGTGGGTATGTCGCCAGAGAAGGCTATCGCGACGCTCGCGGACAAACGTGTCATCGCCACCCGGACGCCATACCGGACGCAACTTGCACGGTTGTGTCCAGGCCTGCTGACTCCGGGTACGGACGTCGACCGAACCTTGGCCGCTGTCAGATCGTTGGCCTAACCATGCGCGTGCTTCATCGCGTAGTATGCATCGGACTCGCGAGGTCGCGGGAATACCGACCGCTGAAGCCTCGGAACGGCCGCACGAGCGGATCGCGCAGGGAGCTTGCCGCCGTAGATGCCGACGAACGGGTCGAGCCACTCGGCGCCGTCGCCGGCTGCAGTTCGACGTGAACGTACGAACAAAGCCGCACGTAATGGATATGCATGAATAACTGCGCGACGGATGGACTGCTCTCGACCGCCTTGGCGTCCAGCCCGCCCACAGGCCCTCGTTACCGCTGCATGAACATCCAGCGGTGGCCCTCCAGGTCTTCGGCCCGGTAGGCGCGACCGTGTCCGTCGTCCTTCGGCTCACTCAGGATCGTGGCTCCCGCCCGCCTGGCGACGGCGAAGTGCTCGTCCACGTTCGCGACGTAGACCAGCACGCCGTCGATCACCCAGGGGACCTCGGACCACCGGCGTGCCTGCACGCAGCCTTCCCGATGCGTGCGCGGGCCTCGGTACTCCGGAGTGGGTGTCGCCAGCATGATGACGCCTTCACCGGTGTCCATCTCGCCATGCGCGAGAGAGCCGTCGGGATTCTTGATGCGCATGCGCTCGCGGAATCCGAACGCGCGCGCGAGCCATTCCAATGAGGCCCCTCCGTCCTCATATGAGATCATCGGCACAACGCCCGGGTGTTCATCGGCCATCATGTCCTCCTTTCAGCTGTTTACGCACGCACGCTCTCGAAGACGCGGTAGAAGGTCTGCGTGTCCCGCACGGCTGTCACCTTCAGCTTCGCGGACTCCAGGAGCGCGACATACTCGCTTTCGTTGCGCTCACGGCCGCCGGTGGAGACGAGCATGTTCAGGTCACTGAAGCTGATGAACCAGTCGCCGAGCGGGTTGCCGTTGGGTGCGCCCGCGGTGGGCTCCACCAGCGCGAGTCGCGCCGTTCCGTTCATGGCTTCGCGGCAGCGGGCTAGGATGCGCAGGCTGCGCGCGTCGTCCCAGTCGTGGATCACGCTCTTCAGCACGTATACATCCGCCGCTGGTGGCGGTGTTTCGAAGAAGCTGCCGGTGACGTAGTTGGCTCGCCCGGAGAGGGCGCATTCGGCGAACAGCCTCAGCGCGCCCTCCCGGGCGTGGGGCAGGTCGTACACCGCTCCCGCGAGGTGTGGATGCGCTTCGAGGATGCCACACAGCAGCGCGCCGTAGCCACCGCCGATGTCCACCACGCGCCGCGCTCCCGTGAAGTCGATCGTGCGCGCGACGGCCGGCGCGACCCCGCGAGTGCTGTCGGCCATTGCCTGGTGGAAGATGGCCACGGCCCGAGGGTCCGAGGCCAGTGCATCGAAGGTGTCGGTCTCATCGTCGCCGCTTCCGTACGCTTTCTTGCCGGTGCGCACGCAGTCGATGAGGCGGCCCCACGACTCCCAGCCTTGCGTTCCTCCCATGAGACGTGACCAGGCGCGCCGTGAAGTTGACGAGCGCGTTTCCAGGCAGCGGCCCAACTCCGTCAGCGCGAAGCAATCTTGCTCGCGTGTCAGCAGGCCCAGCGTCACCAGCGCGTGCATCAGCCGGTCCGTGGCGTCGGGATGCGTGTCAAGGCGTGCGGCGACCGCGCGGCTGGGCAGTGGCCGCTGCGAAAGGACGTCGGCGAGACCGAGGTCGGCGGCGACGTGGATGGCCTGCGACACCCAGAAGCTCAGGATCATCTTCGAGAGCTGCAGGGCGGGCGGAGGGTTCGTCGAAGCTAGGGTGGACATGGCGGCTCTGCTCCTTTCAGCCACCCTTGTACCAGGTCGATCGCGGAGTCTTCTTGGAAGGAATTTACCGGCAGCTATGACAGCAGGCCATACAGGTCTGTGACCATGGGCCGCACTTCGGTGGGGGTGCTGCCGGTGAAATGGCGCACATCCCGCACGAGATGCGCCTGGTCGTAGTAGCCGAACTCCAACGCGAGGTCGGCCCAGGGCCCCAGGCCACCGTGGCGGAGGTGCTGCATCAATCGGTTGAAGCGGATGATCCGCGCCAGCAGCTTGGGCGGGATGCCGACCTGGTCGCGGAACATCGCGATGACGTGCTTCTGGCTGTAGCCTAGCTCCCGAGCAAGGCCGCGCAGCTCCAAGACGCCGCCGGTCTCCTCGATGCGGCGCACGGCCCACGACACGACGCGCGTCCTGTCACGGGCTTCGGTGAGGCAGTCGGCGAGCGTGCCATCGAGCAGGTCAAAGCGCTCGTCCCAATCGGCGAGGTCCTGCAGCCGCTCGCCCAGGGCGCGATGGCGCGCAGGGAGGACGTCGCGAACCGAGACGATCCGCCCACTCAGCTCCGACATGGGAATGCCGTATAAAAGCCGCGCGCCGATGGCGGTGAGGTTGATCTGAATACCCTGCTGAAACCCGTCGTGTTCGCAGAGCGCGAACTGATCGCTGAGTCCGCCCGCGAACCCGCCGCGGTAGCTGGAGCAGCGCCGCTGGTCGGCGGCCTCGAAGATGCGGATGGGCGGCCCGAATTCGATCACCATCACGACGAACGGGGCCGGGAACTCACGGCGGCGGCTGGTCGCGCCCGACCACTCGGTGTATCCGACGTAGTTGCCGCGCACATAGGGCCGAAGCGGTCCGGCTGGCGATCGTACGGCCATCTCCCAACGGCTGTCGCCGGTCTGGCCGCACAACAGGCGCGCGCCATGGGGCCGTGGGCGAACGTGCTCGGCTGGCATGCCCTTGCGGACGACGTTAGCACGCAGGCGCGTGGGTGATCACACCGTATCTTGGCATCAACATCGGGGACGACGCCGAATTGCGCAGGGGCGGCCCCGGCGGATCCCTCGGCCTTTTCGGTTGCCTGCTGGGGTTCGAGTTTGATTTCGAACGTTACAATCATTTCTTCAGGGATAAGGAGGTGGCCGACCTCGTTCCCAATAATTGCGGTGTCGGTCCGGTAGGTGCCGAAATCGTTGGTGTTGGTGAAACACGCCATGCCCGTTCGCGAGCCGGCAGTCGCGCCCAGACACTGGCATTTGGGCCTCGAGGGCGAACAGCAGTCCAGGCGGCTCGCGACCCGCCTTTTGGCGTACGCGCCGCTGCGTCTGGTAGCAAGCCCGGAGCCCAAAGCGCTCATGACCGGCCAGCTGGTTGCTGCGGAGCTCGGTGTAGACGTGTCAGCCGCCGCTGGACTTGAAGAGTGCGACCGGGCGCCAATACCGTTGATGCCAAAGGCCGAGCACGAACGCATCGTGGCCCCCATTTTTGAGGATCTGCACAGGCGCGTCCTTGGCGTAGAGTCAGGGCACGACGCCCTCACTCGCTTTTCCGCTGCTGTCGGTACTGAACTGGCGCAGACAGAGGCACCGAATCTGGTGGCAATCACGCACGGCACTGTCATCTCGCTCTTCGTGGCGGCTCACAACGACATTGACGGGTTCGAACTTTGGAAGCAGCTCGCCTGCCCGTCGTTCGTTGTTCTGGACGTCCCGTCGTTTTCGCTTCGCGAGATCGTGTCCGCGGTATAACGACATACGCGTCACCGCGGGGAAATGCGATGAGGGCCACCACGTGAAGGGCTGCGCGACGCCGTGCCGAGGTGGCGTCGATCGCGAGGTCGCCGTCGCTCGCAAACAAAATCAGCCTGTATGGAAGTCGACTGCGACGTGCGCAGCTCGGCGACAACGAAGCCTCCAGTGTGCCCATACGCGCCAAAGAGAGTCGCCCTCTCAGTTGATGTCAACAAACGCACCTGAACGCGAAATTGCTTCCACGAATCCGCCGGGTTGGTGGGCCAACAGCGCCTCGGCCTCATCGAAACCATAGAAGGTCTCCTCGATCGACCGCCACGTCCCGTGCTGTTTCATTTCTTCCGCGATCCGCTTCAACGACCCGAGTGTGGCCAGCATGGCCATCTGACCTATGCTCACTCGTGCGGCACCGGCGGCGAACAGTTCGCGAGCAGGCGGTGCGCCAGGCAGCGCCATCAGGCTTATCCGCCCCTGCAATTCCTCGCCGAGGCGCTTCACGAGCGCCAAATCGACAAGCAGGGGAACGAACACCAGATCTGCACCTGCGCGCAGGTACCGTGAACCGCGCTCAACTGTCTGCCGGAGGCGCTCCTCGACATCCGATCCGAAACCGAGGAGGAACGTGTCGGTTCTGGCATTGATCACGAGCGGCACGTTCCGCCGCTCGGCGACGCCCCGAGCAGCAGCAATCCGCGAGCACTGTTGGTCGATGCCAAACAAGGATGCCGAGTTGCCTGCGTGCATGTTGTCTTCCAGGTTGATGCCGACGACGCCCGCATCGAGAACGGCATCGACGGTGGCGGCGACATCGGCGCCGCTCGGGCCATAACCCGCTTCGATGTCGGCGCTGACCGGACACGAGACGGCGCCCACGATCGTCGCGACCGCCCGGACCATCGCGTCCCGGCTGATCCGCTGCGCGTCTTGAAAGCCTTGGGCGTAAGCGATGCCGGCGCTCGTCGTCCCAATCGCGGTGAAGCCGGCCTTTGCAAAAATGCGCGCGCTTGCCGCATCCCACGCATTCGGCAGGAGCAGGTGGCCGGCTCGATTCTGTTCTTGAAACTGTTCAGCGAGTGATGGTTGCGACGAATTCATGTTAGTTACCTCGGTCGACCGCCGCTGCCTGCCAATGGGCACGCAGCTCCTGGTTGAATTCCGCCCAGCGCTCCTCCGGGAAGAAGATCCTTGCCCCTTCGAACTCGAGCCGGCGTCTGGTGCCGGGAATCGTTTCAGCCAGCCACCGCGACCACTTCACATCGAAATAGACATCATCCGTTCCCCACACGATCATCGTTGGGACTTTCAATGTCTTCAGTCGTGCTTCGATCGCCAGGGTGTGCTTGTTGTCGAAGGCAGCGAGGAAACGCTGAAAGTCGCGCGTGCGCTGCTCGGTCCTGACCAGTGGACGCAGATAGATCTCGATGCTGTCGTCGGTGACCCGGTCGGGATGTTCGTATGCCGGGGCGAGCGCCTCCGGTGAGCGGTAGACGTTCTTGTCCGACAGCATCGCGTTGAGCGTGGCAGACAATCCGCCGTTCGCTGCCATCGCAAGGAACGGCTTGAAGGCGTCGGGCGGCCAATTGTCGTGCGCGTCGCAGTCGGTGAGCGTGAGACTCCGAACGCGTTCCGGATGCGACGCGGCGAAGATCTGTGCGATACCGCCGCCGCTGTCGTTGCCCACCATGTCGACCTGCTCAATCGATAGCGCATCGAGAAACTCTGCGAGCATGCGGGCATTCGCGGTGACGGACACGTCTTGATCTGGACCGATCTCCGTGTCGCCATGCGCGAGCAGATCCACTGCGATGCAGCGCCGCACGTCCGACAGGTGTGTCAGTTGATGCCGCCACAGATGGCCGTTCAAGAGCACCCCGTGCACGAACAACGCAACAGGACCGTTGCCCTGCTCGGTGTACGCGATACGACCGGAGGCCGTCTGAACCGTCCGCTTGGATGGCGAGGGCTGATTGGTGTTCATGGCTCACCCCTTCCTCGAGGCCCTCGCGGACGCATGCGCTTCCTTCAGTCTCACTGCGCAGTCATCGCAACACACCTCAACAGCCTTGCCGCCAATGGTGACTGTGATTGCATTGGCATCCAGCTCGCCGTCGCAAGCCGCACACGTTTTCGCTGTCATGACGTCCTCCACTGAACGTGTTCACGTTCGAACGTACGCAGTAGAGCACCCCCGAAACGAGCCGTCGCTTCCAAGATCTTTAGTTGCGAAATTCAGCGCTGCGACGCTGCCTGCTTGAACTTCGAGGGCGGGTAGCCGTATGCCTTCGCGAACGCCGTGCTGAAATGACTGTGGCTGTAGAAACCGAGGTCCAGGCTCAGTGACGTGAGGTCGTCGTATTGAGGGAGCAACTCCAGCGCTCGTGCGAGCCGGAGCCGCAGCTCGTACTGATACAGTGGCAGGCCCTCGACCTGCTGGAACACCTGTGTGAGGTACACGGGGGAATGGCCGACTTCGGCCGCAATCTCCGCCAGAGTCCACCGTCGCGCTGGATCGCTTGCGAGTACGAGTTTTGTCCGGTCCGCGAGCCGCTGCCGTCCGGAACTCCCACCGGGTGCATGGGCGGTGCGCGGTCCCACGGCTCGTCTGGCAAGCGCCAATGCGAGGCTTTCCGCTTCCAGCGGCTCCGCGATCCCTTGTCGGAGACTGTGCCGGAGCAGCGCGACTAGCGCCTGAGTCCTCGCGTCTATCCGCAGACGCTGCCGCCGGAAGGCTGCCGTGGGACCGTCGCGCAGCAGAGCGCTCGGCGCCAGCTCACCGAGCAGTGGCTCGCTGATGACGAGACTCAGGCACGCATCACCACCGGCCACCGGGTGACTAACGCGGTAGCTTTCACCGCTGTTGAAAAACAGCACCTGATTCGCTTCGCCAACAGCCTGATCGCGACCGAGATGGCGTACGAAAACGCCACGATAGGGAAATACCAATTCCGTTGCGGTGGTGCGCTCTTCTGCGCTCAGATGCGCCTGACGACCCTGGCAGCACACATCGCGGATCGTGACGGTGTCCGTTTTGAGGAGAGACTGAGCAATAATCTCAGGCATTTACTTAGGCTTGGCTTCAGTGTAACCGCGTCTTGAACGACGGATCGTGGAAGCTGACGAGTTCGTCGCCTCCACGAAGTCAGCGTCTTCGGCAAGTGGTGCGGCGAACGCCTCGCCACTCCGGACGTTCCAGCCCTCCATCGCACGCCTGAACAGCGAACGCACCGCGTCTGCGGCGGCTGGCGACGCCGTTGCCTCTTGGCGGTAGTGGCTCCACCAGGTCAGGAGGCGAGTCAAGTGGGCGGTCCATGATCCTGATACTGTTGCACGCCGCTGGCAGCGGCAAGCTGGGGCGTGGGGCTGGTCGTCACTCGCGATGGTGCACCGCCGCTCAATGCCGCCGTGAAAATCTCGTTGAAAATTCGCGTGCCGCCGCGTTTTTCAGCGCGCGCGGCTGGTTACTGGGAACCAGCATCGCGTCCAATGTCATAGTGGTTCTCCTCGAGAAAGGATCGTCCGATGCTAGGAAACAACGAAGCCATCGCCACCATCGCGGCCGGACGGCAACATCCTGGCTCTCGTCAGTCAATCTTGGGACCACATCGCCAATACGTAGAGCATCACTCTGACTTGCGCCACGGGTAGCTAGGGAGAGGCACGGGAAGCTGAGGTCATGCCTATCAACCCCGCCGATCTGCGCGGCATGCTGCGCGCTGACACGTTCGGTCTGGTCCTGGGTCTGCTGCTGATACTGACCGCGCTGGCCACGCTGGTGTTGGGCAGCGTGCTGCGCCGACGCGCCGTCTCGTTGCTCTGGCTGGGCGTCTTCTCTCTCCTTTACGGCTCCCGGCTCCTGGAACGCGCTGGCATCCTCCGCCTCTCCGTCGATGTCCCCGACGGTTGTTTGGGAGCGCATCGACGCCGCGATGACTTATGCGGTTCCGATTCCCATCGTGCTCTTTGCGCGCGCCATCTTTCCTGCCTGGCGTCGCTTCTGGACCATGGGCGCGATAGGATTGGCCATCTTTGCGGTCTACGGCGTCGTTTCCGACGCCACGCTCGACCAGCCACACTCGGCGAACACGGCAAACAACGTCATCGCGATCGCGTTCTTCTTCGGTGTCATTGGTTGGATGTTTCGTCCGGGCCAGACGCCCTCGCGCGAGTTGCACACGCTTCGAATCGGAGCGCTGACCTTTTCGGTGGCGGCTGTAGCCGACAACTTGCGCGGGATGAAAGTCCTGGCATTCCCTGGTCCAGACCTGGAGCCGTTCGGGTTTACGGTCCTGATCGCGTGTCTCGGAACAGTCGCGATCTGGCGCATGCTCGCCGACGCGCAGCAACTGGTAGCGATCAACCGTGAGCTGGACATCGCACGGCAAATTCAGTCCTCGATCCTGCCACAGGCTATGCCACGCATGCGGGGATTGACGATCGTGTCACGGTACCGCCCAATGACGGCCGTCGCCGGTGACTTCTATGACTTTCTCGAGATCGACACCGAGCGGATCGGCATACTCGTCGCCGACGTATCGGGCCATGGAGTCCCGGCAGCGTTAATCGCCTCAATGGTCAAAGTCGCATTTGCTGCGCAAAGAGATCACGCCGACAGTCCTGCCGAGGTGCTGGCGGGGATGAACGAGACGTTGTGCGGACGCCTTGCCGGCCAGTACGTCACGGCAGCCTATCTCTTCATCGACATTCGATCTCGAATGATTCGGTATGGCGCCGCCGGGCACCCCCCGATGCTGCGCTCGACGCGCGCAAATGGAGAGGTGGACGAAGTGGAGCAGAACGGGCTGATTCTTGGCTTTGTCCAGAATCAAGGCTACACGGAGGTGGAGGAGTCCCTGCGCACTGACGACCGGTTCCTCCTGTACACCGACGGCCTGATCGAGGCGTGCAATGCCGACGACGATTTCTTTGGGCTCGAGCGGCTCAAAGCGTCGCTCAGCGCGGCGACCGGACTCGACACGGAGGGTGTGTCTGACGATCTTCTGACCACAGTCGACAGATGGTCCGGGCGACCGCCAGGTGACGATCTCACGTTAGTTCTCGTCGATTGGAACGAACAGAGCTGATGGTCCAGCCGATACGGAGAGGCCGTCTGAACTCTCGAAGCCTCGGGAGCATTCTTGTGCGTGATCGTATCGTGGGGAATAAGTCCTCGTTTGTTGATTCCGCTGCACGAACGTCTCTTGGTAGACCATCGTGTTCGTCGGACGGCCACGTTGTGCGGGCTGTGTTACCCGAGCCCGGCCGCTCGTGCGATCAGAACCACCCCCGCAGCAATGACGACAGCCCCGATGGCGCGCGCGACGTGCTCACCGGCCGGTGCGATGCGTTCGACGGTAATGGCTGCCGTCATGACAGCCATCGCGCGAAGGTCCATCACCCCGATGACCAGGAGGATCGCCATCGGCCCGGCACAGCAGTGGCTGCAGTGGAGGCCGAGTCGCAGGCCGTGTCGCCAGGCCGTGGGGGCGTCGGCCGGCAACGTACGGCCGCGCCCGGGTGCTTCGCGGCAGCAGGCCAGGTGACGCGCCTTCCACGCGCTGAACTGGAGCGCTCCGGCGATGAGCACGACTACGCCCACCCAGATCGGTACCGCGCGCGCCAGCGTCGGCTGCTGCATCTCGACCTCGGCGAGCGCGACGCCCAGCGGAAAGACGGCCATTCCGAACACAGTCCAGACGAAGAAGTAACCTGCGCCCGCGATCGCCGTCAACGGGCCCAGGCGCGTCGCGCCTGTCCTGCCGACGGCCTGGCGGTACCGCCGCAGCATAGGGACCAGGGACGGCAGCATCATCGCCACCATCATCGCGACCCACATGCCAAGGAACGACGCCGCAGCGCCGAGCCACGTCTGACCGGGCATCCGCATCCAGGCCATCGACATCGTCCACCCGCCGGGCATCGGCATACCGCCCATCGCCGACATGGATGCGGACCAGACGATCGTCAGCGTCGCGCTGCCAGCGAAGAGCAACGCGGAGACGCCAACGAAGGCTGCCTCGGAGGGTCGATCAAAGGCCATGCGTCGTGAGATTTCCCGTTCCGCGGTTGCAGCCACGACAACCACCCCTTCCTCAGCCCCTGTACTCGTCGTGGCGGCGCCACGCTTGACAGTTTCCTGCGCCATGGCAGCAGGGTCTCCGCCGGCACGTCTCAGACGTGACCGATGCTATGGCGTCGCCCCGTTCGAGTCGGTGCATCACGCTCGAGTGTCGGCGGAGTCGAGGTCGTCGGCGTTGCGCTCGACGCGATTTCGGAACGCGGCTTCTCCAGCGTCGGACACCTCGACCCACTTCCGGTCAGGCGCGGCCTCGGCGTCGTAGTTGTCGTGCCAGTTCCACCACTTGTACGGCGGGGTCTGGGGGTAACCCTCTGGCGAGTCCTCCCACAATTCCTGGCGCCCGAGCGCCGTGATGTCAAGGTAGCTCCAGGTGGTCCCCATCGCCTCGTCGCCACGGCTGTTGATGAAGTAGGTGCGGAACATCCGCTCGCCGTCGCGGAAGAACACGTTGTGGCCGTGCCATTCATCGACGCCGAAGTCCGCGTCGAATCCGTCGGTTATGGTGTACCAGGGCATAGTCCAGCCCATCCGCGCCTTCAGGCGCGCGATGTCCGCCTGTGGCGCGCGTGAGGCGTACGCGAGGGTGGTGCCGCGAGCGTTCAGATGAGCCAAGTGGGCGACCTGATCGGCGCCCAGGGAGCAGCCGCGGCAGGCGTGCTCGGGCCAGCCGAACACCCCGGGCTCGAAGAAGGCACGGTAGACGATCAGCTGACGGCGGCCGTCGAACAGGTCGAGCAGGCTCGCTTTACCCTTCGGTCCGTCGAACTCGTACGCCTTCTGCACGGCGAGCCACGGCATCCGCCGACGCTCGGCGGCCAGCGCGTCACGGGCGCGCGTCAACGCCTTCTCCTTCACGAGGAGCTGCTGGCGCGCAGCCTCCCACTCCTGCGCTGACACGACCGGGGGTGTGTCCATTGAAAGACGCTCTGTCCGCGGCTCCCTTCCTCTGTCCTTGTTCTTGTCCATCTCTTCCTCCTGGTTCTTCCTGTTCTTGCCGCTGAACCGCGGCGCGTGCACGGTTTCTCATTGAGTCTTGTCCAGTGAGAAGCTCCGCCGCACCCCTTGTTCGAACATTCCCGCAGGAAGAAATCGACGCAAACGGGCGACGGACTTCGCTTGTTGCCCAATCAGGTAGCGCAGTCGCGGAGAGTTGCTTGTAACGATCGCGAGCAACGTATCGGCCACCACCTCCGGGCCGGGCGCCTTGTCTTCCGAAGCACGAATGGCATTCAGGGCGCGCTGACGCCACGGGTCATACTCGGTCATCCGACGCGCTCCGACTTGCCGGTGGTTCATCATTTGCGTTCTGAGAAAACCGGCCTCGGTCAGTGATACCTGAATGTTGAAAGGCTTGACTTCCTGCCGTAAGGCTTCCGTGTACCCTTCCAGGGCAAACTTGCTGGCGGAATAGATGCCCAAGAACGGAATCGCCGTCAGACCAGTGAGCGAGCTGACGTTGATGATGTGCCCACGCTGTTGCTGGCGCATGCGCGGCAGCACCGCGTTGACCATCCTGACGACGCCGAAGAAATTGGTCTCGAACTGAGCCCTGGCTTCCTCTGATGAGAGTTCTTCCGATGCCCCGGCGAGCTCGTAACCCGCGTTGTTGATCACGACGTCAAGGCGACCATTCCGATTCACGACGGCTTCGACGCACGCGCGCACCGAGTCATCGGCGCGTACGTCCAGAGGCAGCATCTCGACACCGTGAATACTGTCGGCACTTGAGGGATTCCGGCTTGTTCCAAAGACCGTAAAGCCGTGTTGAGAAAGGAGTCGAGCCGTGGATTGCCCGACGCCAGACGATGCGCCCGTGATGAGCACCACACGTGGATTAGGCATGTCGGATCTCCACACGCTCGGGTCGGAGCAGGATTCGGAACACAAGGGCGTGCGTTACGAGGAGAAGCGGTACGAGCACCGTTGGAATGAAGTACGCGGCACCCTGCAGGCCGGGTGAGATCCCTACCTCCAGGCGATCGCCCTGATAGAACGCGTTGAGCAGATCCACGGTACCGACGATGTTGAACAGCCACACGATGATGGGCCCCGGTGGTCTCTCCAAGGTCGCGATCGCGGCGAGCGCGAGCAGGGAGGTCGCAAGATCCCCATAGGCGGCGGGACGCGCGAACGCGTCGGGCAAGTCCGGCGAGACCACCCCGGGCACCAGCAACGCCAACCCGACGTATCGAAAGACGTGCAACAGGAGCAGCGGTCGAAGCGCCGCAGCAGGCGGCCTATGCCGGAGCGCGGGCCAGATATATCGCACGCCGATCATCCCCCACGCGACGAAGCCCAGGAGAACGCTGATTCCAAATATTGCCTGGGGCGACATCATCGGCTCCGTCCAGATGAGGCGACTGGAGGAGGCAGCCACGCGCCGCCGTGCAGCTGCCACGATGAAATCACGTGGAGCACGAACGCGCGTCGTCTGCCCAGCGGTGTATCGGCGCGGGCGGCGATCCAGAGTGCCATTGCACCCACGACGACGTCGCCGATCCCCGCTGGCAATGCCCATAGCGCTGGCCTCTGGCCGGTGGCCATGAGCAGAAGGAAGACCACGCCTACCAGTCGCCAGGGGTTGAGAAGGCGACGCAACAGCGGAAAGACGACCAGGCACACAGCCAGCGCGAGGAGCACTAGCGCGAGCGTGACCACCAGCGGCGGCACACTGGCCGGACCGGGCTGCTCGATGAGCCCGCGTCGGGTGAGGATCGTCGCACCAACGGCCCAGGCGGCCAAGACTATTCCGCTGGCGACCGCGATCCGTGACTGTCGGGCGGAGGTGCGAGCACGCCACAAGACAAGGAAGATCGCAACGACCACGGCAGCGGTTAGCGCGAGAATGAGCACCGCGAGCAGCTCTGTCGACACTCCAAATTACTGACGGTGGAGCCCCGCACGCGCTGTGAAAGTTCCGTGACCCTTTCGTTCAGTTTCCGTTCCGATCGTCGATCGAGCAGCTGGCACGGTTAAAAGTCAACGAGCGCCAGCTCGAGGGCCCGTGGTGCCCGCGTTGGTGCCATGGTTCGCTCGGACAAGGATGCGCTCGCCGCCACACCCAGCGCTACCGTCGTCGCCGTGGTTCATCAGGCGGCGGCGCGCTGCTTCTCGGCGAGCGCGTCGGGAATCAAGCGCTCGAGCAATCGTGCAATGCGTGCCGTGAAGGGAAGGAATGCGAGCACACCGACGAGATTGAACGCAACGTGCGCGTTGGCGATCTGACGAGGCACTGATTCTCCGCCGGGGAGCGCAGTGGCCAGAACGGCCAGCTGGTCGATCAAGAGCACTCCGATCGCAGCCGAGATCACGTTGAAGCCTAAGTGGAACACACCCGCACGAACGGCTGCTCTCGTGCGCCCGATCGAAGCGACGAGTGTATCGGCGCACGTGCCGATCTCCGCTCCCAGCATGACCGCGAGCCCCGCCGGCAACGTGAGCAGTCCCTGACCGGCGAGTGTAATCACGATCCCGAGCATGGCGGACGATGACTGGATGGCGACGGTCGCAAGTGCGCCGATCGCCACGCCAACCAACGGGCGTTCGAGGCCAGTCATCAACTGCATGAACTGTTCATTCCGTCGCAAGGGAATGACCGCCTCTCCCATGTAGTGAAGCCCGAAGAACACCAGGCCAAGGCCGAGGACCGCCAAGCCCACGTCACGGCGCCGCCGCGAGCGGCGGCTGGTGACGAAGAGCAGGAACCCACCCAGGAGTACCAGCGGTGCGTACTGCTCCACGTCGAACGCGAAAATCTGGCTTGACACCGTGGTCCCGATGTTTGAACCCAAGATGACGCCCAGCGACTGGACAAACGTCAGGAGACCGCCATTGACCAACGCGATCACCAGAATGATCGTTACTGAGGATGAGTCGAGGATGGTGGTTGCGACTACGCCGGTGAGAACCGCGGCGAAGCGATTGGTGGTGAACCGACCGAGAAGCTCACGGGCACGATCGCTCGCGAGCGGCTCAAGCGCCGTCGCGAGTTGAAAAACACCAAAGAGAAAAAGGACGAGTCCGCCGAGGACTTCGAGGATGATGCCTGGCCAGTTCACCAGCGATTACCCTCTCCAGAAAACGGGTCGATGCAAAGTGTGACACGGCGGTGTAAACGAACTGTGACTCTGCCGACTTGTCGCCGTTGGGCTAGTACCGCCGTTTGTCAGGTGGACGAACGCAGACCGTCGACGAGGTGACCCGCGGAATCGGTGCAGAGGGGTTCGGCGGTCGGCGCGACGCCCTGGAGGCTAACTTGCGGTGTTCATGAAGCTCTCGCGATGATACGCGTACGTGACCTCGTCCCCATCCGGAAGAGGCACGGCACCGGTGCTGGCGTACAGTCGCGTGGCCGCGACGTTCGAGCGACCACTCGGAACCCACATTTTCATGACGTCGGCCTCACGACAGATGCACTTGAGCTCACCAATCATTCTCGTGCCGATGCCGCGACGACGGTGTGATTCCGTGACTGCGATTTCGTAGAAGAACATCATCTTCTGGCCGCGGTCGACGCGATCCAGGAGATAGGCGATCAGGTAGGCGACCGACGTCCGATCATCGGTCGCCACAATCAACACATTCCCTAGGCGAGACAGGAATGTCGCGAGATACGCTGCAGATGGAATCAGACATCCGTCCGGTGCCTTGAGCAGACGAATGGCATCGACGCCGAGGTTGGCGTCGTCGGGTCCAAGACGTCTGACCTCAATATTGCGTACCGGTGACTCCACGATCCCCTCAGGTGATGGCTCGCGATGGACACTTGCTCGTGATCGAGGGTTGCTATTGGCCTGAGTAGCGCAAGATCAACGCGGTCCGGTCGTCAGTGGGCATGTCAGTGACGGTGAATGCTTCACACAATTGACGAGATGCCGAAGAAGCTGTTCGAGGCGGTCGCTCACGGTTGCCTTCGACGAGCGACAGCAGAGCTGCCGGCCGGGTTCTGCGCTTCGGTAATCCCGTCGCTGAAGACAACCAGAACATCACCCTGGTCGAGCTCCACGGTTGCTTCCTCGAGGCGAAATGCCATTTAAGAAATAATGTTCCGTCGAGGTCGTCAGCCACACGAAATATTAAAGTGCCCTAGGTAGCGCAATCGTCTTTAGGGTACAACCGAAAAGGAAATCGTCAGAGGCGTACCTGCTTCCCCCTTCGCATTCCCTAACTTGTAGGGTGTCGCGATCAAGGTATGAGATCCTTGAGTGAAGTTGTAGGCCTTGTAATTTCCTCCACTATCTCCGGCAAATGCATAAGGGTGATTTGAATCGGTTCTGAAGTTCGAGTCGCTGTCGTAAGCAAATCTCACGCTGCCGACGGTAGCAGGAACGGTGTTGGCCCTAATATTTAAATTCGTGGTTGGGAGCTGAGAGAGTTTAAGGACGTCTGCATAAGCTAACGTTCTGATGTCTTGATCCGTATTGGCGTTCACCAAAGTGAAAGACACAACCGATTGTGGAATCGAGACCGGAGTTGGCGTTGGCGTCGGCGTCGGTGTTGACATTGGTGGTGTCGGCGTTGGTGTCGGTGTCGACAGTGGTGGTGTCGGCGTTGGTGTCGGTGTCGACAGTGATGGCGTCGGCGTTGGTGTCGGTGTCGACAGTGGTGGCGTCGGCGTTGGTGTCGGTGTCGACGGTGATGGCGTCGGCGTTGGTGTCGGTGTCGCCAGTGGTGGCGTCGGCGTTGGTGTCGGTGTCGACGGTGATGGCGTCGGCGTTGGTGTCGGTGTCGCCAGTGGTGGCGTCGGCGTTGGTGTCGGTGTCGCCAGTGGTGGTGCTGGCGTTGGTGTCGGCGTCGCCAGTGGTGGCGTCGGCGTTGGTGTCGGTGTCGCCAGTGGTGGTGTCGGCGTTGGTGTCGGTGTCGGAGTTGGGTTTGAACAGTTGCAAGCGGTTCCTAAAGCGAACCAACCTGATTGTATACAACGCCACATTTTAAAATCAGTACCGCACACTTCTTGATTTGGTTGACCAGTGACTGGCTGATTTAAACACGTAAATCCTTCTGGACAAGTATATGGAGGTGGCTGAGGTGATGGTGGTGGACCGCAAGGATTTCCAGGTCCAACAATTGAAGCCATCATTTCAGCAAGGTAAGGAATATGGGTACCGTATACGGCAGGTCCATAACCTCCGATAACAACAACAACCATATTAAGACTGGGAATGACTAAGTTGATATTTGACCAACCTGCAGTTGCATAGGCATCTTCAGGAACCGTCTCACCCCAAGTGTAATAAGACATGTAACCAAGGCCAGCATCAAACGGAGTACTATGACGTTTGTTGGTAAATACACCGTATCCAACTTGCTCGTGCACACCAATTCCAGTTGGCAAGTGTGCCGTGGTAAATTCTTGGACCAGATCAGAGTCAATGATTTGCTCGTTACCCCATCGCCCATTGTTCATGAGGAGCCAACCGAGGCGTGCGTAGTTTCGAAGGGAAAGATGAGGGCCCACAAGATACCCTCGCGATCCAACCGAGTGCTCTTCTTGCTCTCCCCAGCGAAAGCCGCTTAGATTCATTCCAATTTGACTACCAATCTGTAACCAAAAATAATCCCCAAGCTTCAACCCCGTCGCTTCTTCGGCAACGAGACTCAATATGTCTAGTCCAAAGGAGTTATATTCAAATACAGTTCCGGGTGGGTGGACAACGGGTTCACGAAGAATGTCGCCGAAATAATTGCCGTTATAACCCGGATACTCGAAGGTGGAAGGCACATCTCTAAGAGGCCCCGATATACCTGTCGTGTAGCTCACAAAATGGCGTATATTGATATTTCTTTTTCGCGGATCAGAGTTTGCAAAAGCGGGTGGCAAATACTGATAGGCCAAACTATCAAGGTTAATTGGCCCTGGTGTTTGGCCACGCCTTGCGTCCGTTAACAGTTTTGCGATCGTCGTCGTGGTAATACCTTTAGCAGAAGAAGCCGAACCCCATTGATTAATGTTACCCCATTCTTGAACAAGATAACCGTTACGGATAACGAGTATTCCGTTGTCAATCCCGAAGTTCATACCCATGTCGAGACCCTGTTGGAGGCGACTCAAGTCAATGCCTGCTAAATTGCGAACCGCATCGATTTCAGACTGAGACGGAAGGCGAATGTTCGGGCGGGTCAAAGACT
Organism: uncultured Acidobacteriota bacterium; assembly: GCA_963807105.1. Classification (GTDB taxonomy): domain Bacteria; phylum Acidobacteriota; class Vicinamibacteria; order Vicinamibacterales; family UBA2999; genus DASPWV01. Next base: position 515,353 of record CAWEAM010000013.1, read on the forward strand.
GCCATCCACCAGCGCTTTCAAGAGGAGGAACATAGTTACATGTGTTAGCTACGGAAATAGAAGGCATAGGCTCTGCTTTGGCGGGCTGAAAACACTGGGGCAAAATGACCAAAATAAGTGATATGAGCGAGATCAGGTGCTCGAAGGCGGCGACGATCGGCCCTCCGGTCGACAACCACTGAACTCGGTTTCGACCCGCCAATAGGGGCGGGTTGTGACCCGCATTGCAATCGGTGGGACTCTCGACGATACAGTGGCCTGCATAGTCCGCCGCGAGGGCCGCGGCGTCGCGACGTTTGAACGCTTCCCAATGACGAGTGAAGAATGCCGTGCTCTCGTCGCGGGTCGGTCGATCACGTGCTTGACCTCTGCCTGACGCCATGACTGGCCCTTCTCACTGGCTCGACGTTGGCCGCGATTCGAGAAACGAGTAGAATCCCAGAACTTTACTCTCGCATCGACAGCGCTTGGCGAACGTTCTTGAGGACTGCGGGCCACACGTCCGACTGTGGATCGATAAAAACGAAATGGTCCCCGGCGGGGAGCACCATCGTTTCGACCGCACCGCCCGTGCGCTTGACCGCTGCCTCATAGGACGGGACCTGCGCGGCAAACATCCGGCCCGCCAGAAAGGCCTGATGCCCGTTGAACGGCAGCAGTTCGATGGGCGACGCCGCACGGTATCGCTCGGGCCGTTCCTCGGGCGTACCGCCGAGCAGGTCGGTAACCACAGGACTGCCGCAGACGGGTCGTTGAATCGCCAGCGTCGCGTTCAAATCGGCCGGTCCGTCGAGGTTCACGACTCCTGCCAGGCGGATCGGATCGCTCGTGTAGATCTCGCTGCCCTGGGGAACGTTCGGACGCGCCGCCAACCACATCGCGAGATGTCCGCCGGCCGAATGGCCGATCGCGATCACGCGTGAGATCCAGTCGATAGTCGCCCGCAAGCGTGCGAAGAGAGTCGGCAGCCCGTGCCAGGGCCACCGCCCGTGGATCCATGTTCCCAAGCTTCGCCACGTAGCATCCGCCATGAACGACGATCGCAACGGGATGCTGGCCCTTGGTGGGCGGCACTCGGAGTTCACCGAATTGGTGCGGATCGCTCCATAGGACACGCGTCGAGCGTTGGCAGGGACTGCCGCATTCGCCAGGTCGAGCGGACCGCGGCTCTGCCCGGCCACCCCGGCGGGCAGCGCCACGACGAACACAACACATACTCTCATCACGGCCTCCACGTGCGCTGATACCGCTCGACGAGCCGAACCAGCTACGTGCCTCGCGAACACGCGGCGCTTCCAGTGCTGCGGCGCCTCACGACCGGTTTCCACCGCGAATGCCTCGAAGGCGCAGCGCGCGGTCGGAGGAGAGTTCGATGGAGTCGTAGACCGTTCCCTCGGTTCCCGCCTGCGGCGGATCGACGCGCCCGATCTGGCAGACCGTCGACTCACCCCGTCGGTCTAGTGTCGGATTGCGAAGCACTGCGCGGCTGCCCGAGGAAGCTATGAGCGTGGCGCGGATGCCTGCCGCTTGCCGGGAATCTCCGGGTCGATCGAACTCGAAGCAAAGCTCCCAGGTCGGGCCGTGTGACGGAACCGGCTGGACCAGACGGATCGTGGTTGGACGCTCGGAGAGCGCGATTGGACCGTCGGCAAGGTGCGGAGAGCGACCGCAGCCGGCGAGACCCGCAAACAGGGCCACGAGCAACACTCTGGCCGGGTTCTGCATGGTGGAGGTTCTGAGGGCCTACGCATTCTACCCCCTCGATTCAAGAGCATTCGTTGATCGGTCCTGAGCGCACCGGCTGACGTGGCCCGACGTCAGGTCTGCGCAACCAGCGTGTTGTGAAACGAAGTGATGTGCCAGACGCCCTGGTGCTCGACCACTACCAGGGTGGCAAGCGCGGTGTGCACGCCGGCCATCGGACCCGAGGGCGCGTTCAGCGTGCCCTTCAGATGAGCGAGCAATACGGTCGGCGCCACGACGCGGACATCCTTGACCTCGTATCGTACGGCACTGCCCTTGTAAATGCTGTCGAAGATGCCTTGGTGGCCGCGTGCGATCACCGTACGCGTCCGAAGGTGTTCGCCGCGAATGTTCACGAAGTCTGCATCCTCGGCAAAGGGCCCCCCGAAACGCTCGCCGTCGTATGCGTTCCACGCTCCTTCCAGCACCGCTGCGATCTCCGAAACGATGCGCTGTCCGTCAAGGTTCATCGTTGCCTGCCTTCTTCTACTGGCAATGCGGCGGCAGGATCCCCGACCCCAGCCACCGACGCACAAAATCGACTGCGGCCGGATCACATCGTCGGCCGTCGATGATCGACGGGCCAAACGCCCCGCCACCGATGGCGTGCACGAATCCAATCGCTGCGCCGCCCAGTGCAACAGATCCAACCGCGACGCCTCCAATCGACAGGCCCAACCCGACTGCCGCGCCGCCGAGCGCAAACAGCAGGCCGATGGAAACCCCACCAATCGTGACAAGACCGAACGCCAGACCGGCGATCGCCACACCTCCAACCGCCACGTTTCCGATCGCGACGATGCCTTTGGCCACTCTCGGTCGCATCGAGACAGGATCCACACCCGCGCAGATGTGCAGCAGCGGCCAGTCGCCGATGGCAACGGCCGACCGGTATTCGAAGCCTAGAACAGCCGACCGCCGCATGCAGGTGCGGCAGATCAGCCGCGGTGCGTCGCGGCCGACGCACTCGCGGCAGACGGCTTTCTGGCAGATGGAGCAAATTCCGATGGCTGCAGAACGATCGTGAATGAAACAGTTCATGGGGCGTCATCCAGTTGCGGTCACACCTACCTGCTCACCCGCAGCCCGCAGGCGCACGATGGGCAAGCGCACGGACCTTCCCATCGACCCAGGCCGAGGATATCAGTCGAATCTTGTACAGCCTCTTGCCGGCTGTTACGAAAAGAGTCCTCATGTCGGCGCCGCCGAAGCCGCGGTTGCATTCTGTTATGCTCCGCGTGAAGCGGAGAACTCGGGCGCGCGGGCTCACGGATGAGCATCACCAGCACTGTCGTCCATCGCGCGGAGATTCGATTCCACGAGGCGGCCGATTCTTTGCGACCCTTCGTCGGCTGCTTCTGGGTTGTCACGGCCGGTCGCGGCGCGACGATCCGCGTGGTGCCGGACGGCAGCACGGCCATTTCCATTCTGATTCAGAAGAGCGGCCTGTCCGGATGGGTCCTACGTGGCCCCCTCATTCGTTCTGACGAGCGACGATTCACGTCGCCGGCGATCATGGTCGGTGTGCGGCAGCGTCCAGGCGTCGCATTCATCCTCAGCGGGATTGCCGCGCAGGCGATGCTGGGTCGCCGGATGCGTTTGAGGGATTTCGCGGCCTTCCACGAGCTCGTCTCAGCCGAGCCTTCGCTGCGCACTCCAGAGCAGTGCATTGATGTCCTGCAGCGGTTCCTGATCCGGCGGCTCGAGGACGCGAAGGTCCACGGCGTCGTCGCGGCCGCCATGCAGGAGATAGAGCGTAGGCGCGGATGCGTGCGGGTTGCGGAGCTCGCCACCCGGTGCGGCGTCAGCCCGCGTCACCTGACCCGCCTGATGCGCCTCTGGGTTGGCTATGGTCCGAAATGCTTTGCGACCGTCGTCAGGTTTCAAGAGACGCTGAAGCAGATGGAGCACTCGCCAAGCCAGTCTGGCGCGGCTCTGGCGTCCGAGACGGGCTATTTCGATCAAGCCCACTTAACTCTCGACCTGACTCGTTTTGCGGGTGCGACGCCAGGCCACTTGACGTCAAGCGTGGCCGATTTTTCCAAGACCTACTGCGACGACCTTCCGTAGACTCCGGCCGTGACGATCGGGCTGGGCGTGGTATCAAAGGCCATCTGGCGCCTCTGCCTCCCGATCGTTTGAGAGAGGAACGGAGATGGGGAAGAAGATTCTCGGGATCGTCGCGGGACTTGCGGTGTGGATGACGATCGTGACCGTTGCGGGCGTCGTCATGCGCCTGTCGTGGCCTGCGTATGCGAGCGTTGCCGACGCAATGACGTTTACCTTGCCGATGCTGGTGGCCCGACTTTCAATAAGCGCTCTGGCGACTCTCGCGGCAGGGCTGATCGTAGCGACGATCGCTCCGCGATCGATGCTCGTGAGACTGATGCCAGGTGTGCTTCTGCTCATCGCGTTCATCCCGGTGCACGTGATGCTGTGGGACAAGTTTCCCGTGTGGTATCACCTGACTTTCCTTGTGACGCTCGTCCCCTTGACTTACCTGGGTGGGACGATGGCGGGCGTTGGCAGGATAACTGTGCCAATTAGCGCCTAGAAGAAGTCGGGCCTCACGCCGACGGGAAACGGCGCTTGATCACCAGCGCGGTTGCGGCATGATCGACGGCAAACATGATCTCCTCCAACCCGCGGTGGCTGCGCTGTGCGAAGTCGACAACTCGACCGCCGGCGCCAATGTGCCATTCTGCTAAAGGAGATTGTCTATGGCTGTGACTTTGGTCACGCCATCCGCGACCACAACTGAAGGCTCATCACGGTGTTGGAAGACCACGTAACAAGTACATGGCCGAGGACAGGTAATAGTTTCGGGCGATGGCGTTGATCTGCAGCTCGCCGAGCTCAATTAGCGCCTGGGCCTTGATCCTCTTCGCGCCAATGTTTGCGGTGTCGTTCGCCAACACGTAGTCGGCGAGTTCGGCCGCCCATTTGAACTCACGCGCAGCCAGCGCCTCGCGCCCGCGTGCCAACACCTGGTCCGAGCCGCCAATCAGGCCGACCAGCTTCGTTGCGCGATCCTTTTCTGAAAGGACAAACAGGTTGGTGGCGTTTCCGTCGAACCAGCCCACACGGTCCGCGTAGATGCCCCGCACGGTCCACTCGACGCCGCCATAGAACTCCTGCAGGTATGGAGTCTCCGCCAGGTGGGGCGGAAGCTTCACGTGCTGCACCAATTCGTCGGGGCGCTCGCCTTGCCTCATGCCCTGGATCGTCTGGTCGAGAATGGACTTGATGCCGTCGCGGTACGCCGTGAGCGCGTCGCGCGCCGGGGCGCTGCCCAGGACGGGCCGCGTGTGGCTCGGCACGACGTGCTGCGGTCCGAGCTCGATCATCTTCTCCAGACTGGCGATCCAATCCTCGGGTGTGCGTACTCGCGCGCCCCGGATCGGGCTGATGTTCGGGAATGCGCGCAAGAAATCGTCTCCGGGCATCAGGACGCCCTTCTCAGGCAGCCAGACCGAGATCGCGTCCATCGTCTCGCCGGGTGTGTACAGAAGTTGCAGTTGCACGCCGGCAACCGTCAGCAACAGTTTGTCGCCGCTGAACGTACGCGTAGGCGGCAGATACCCTTCCCGAGTGGGAGTGGTGACCCGCCCATATTCCATTTGAACGCCGGCGTTGATGTACATCGACTCCGGTAGCGCCATACCGAACTGGTCACCGCCATCGCGCCCGGCGCGGCCGATGTCCGGCACTGCCTCGACGAGCCGCTGATGGCTATAGATCTCAGGATGATCGGTTCCGGCAAACACACGCGCACCGCCGGTGTGGTCCGGGTGGGAGTGGGTGTAAATGATCGCTCGCACCGGCGTGCGGAGGAGATCGCCGAACGCGGTCTTGATGGCGCGCGCGGCCACAGGGTCGGTGGCCGTATCCACGATGATGGACCCGATGTCGCCCTCGATCAGGATGACGTTGCTGGCCGAGTAGCCCACGGCCACGTAGACCCCGTCGGTCACGCGGATCACCTCTTTGCGAAACTCGTTCGATTGCGTCCGCAATTTGTCGCGCCCGGCGTCTTCCTGGGCGGCCGCAGAAATGCTCAACGCAGAGAGGCGCGCGGCTGACCGTGCCGCCCTCGGGATCGTCAACCCGCGTTGGGCGAGTCGTGTGCGCGTTTGAATCGATCGAGTGGCACGATTTCTTACAGCAGTGTGAAAATGGGGCGGTTTTACAAGATCGGCTAAGATCCCGTGAGATCGGGTTCGCGGGTACAGCGACTGCGCGTACAACGTCCTTGTAGAAGGCCGCATCGAGCGTGGCTTTTCATCGACGAGTTTTCGGTAAAGGAGGTTCGAGTGACCGAAAGTGAAGGGGATTCCGAACTGCCGGTTCCGGCAAGTGCGATGGCATTGGGATTGCGCGTCCGTGGATGCCCCACGCTCTGTGTCGCACGCTGACACCCGAATCTTCGAGCTCCTTGAAACGCATGCTCGCCGCGACGCGTCTGCCGACGCAATCTTAGCGCCCGACCGTCCTTGCCTCTCTTATGGGGGGCTCGTCGCCCATTTGCAGGATGTCGCCGAGCTCCTGCGCGGCTCTGGTGTCACGGCCGGCGATCGGGTGGCGCTGGTCCTTCCCGCGGGCCCCGAGCTGCTCACAGCAGTCCTTGCCGTCGCCGAGTGCGCCGCCGCGGCCCCCATCAATCCGTTGCTCCGCCAGCAGGAATTCGAGGCCTACATGGCGGCTGTCGGTGTCACCCGGCTGATTGCCGCCGCTGGCGGCGACACGGCAGCGGTGCGCGCGGCATCCGTGCTCGGCGTCCCGGTCACTTTCCTGTCCACCTGCAGCGCTGAGCCTGCAGGCATTTTCCGTCTGGATTCAGCGGTGACCCGCCGGGTCAGCGACGTACCCACGAGAGCAGACGAGGTCGCTCTCCTCCTGACGACCTCGGGAACCACGTCGACGCCAAGGGTCGTCCCGCTGACGCACCGCAGCCTTCGCGCGTCCGCGGTCGACATCGCCGCGAGCCTGCACTTGCGCACAACCGATCGGTGTCTCGATCTCATGCCGCTGTTCCATGTGCATGGGTTGGTCGGCGGCGCGCTTTCCTCGCTGGTTGCCGGCGCCGGAGTCATCTGTCCTTCCGGGTTCGACGCCCCGCGCTTTTTCGATCAGATCGACCAGTGCCGGGCAACGTGGTACACCGCGGTGCCGACGATGCATCAGGCCATTGTGGGACGCGCACCTGGGTATCGTGCCGCGATCACGCGCAGCGCCTTGCGGCTGATTCGGTCCTGCTCGGCGGCGTTGCCGCCCCAGACCAGAGCCGATCTGGAGCGCGAGTTTCGCGTGCCTGTCGTGGAAGCGTACGGAATGACGGAGGCGGCCCACCAAATCTCCAGCACTCCACTGCCGGTGGACTCGCGCAAGGCTGGATCGGTCGGCGTCGCAATCAGCACCGCCGTTGCCATCCTGGATCAGACCGGGGTGCAACTTCCCCATGGCCAGAGCGGCGAGATTGCCATCCGCGGGGAGTGTGTCACCTCCGGCTACCTCGACGCGCCGGAGGCCAATCGCCGTGCCTTTGTGGATGGATGGTTGAGGACAGGGGACGTAGGCCACCTCGATCAGGACGGGTATCTGTTCATCACCGGCCGGCTCAAGGAATTCATCAACCGGGCCGGAGAGAAGATTGCGCCCGCCGAAGTGGATGCCGCCCTCCTGCTTCATCCGTCGGTGGAACACGCGGTGGCGTTTGCGCTGCCCGACGCGAGCCTCGGCGAAGCCGTCGCGGCGGCTGTGGTGCTTCGCTCTGGTGCGCGCTGCTCAGAGCGAGAGCTGCGGGAGTTCGTCGCGACCGAACTGGCCGATTTCAAGGTGCCGGTGCAGATCGTATTCGTCGACGAGATTCCACGAGGCGCGACGGGCAAGGTGCAGCGTCTTGGTCTGGCGGAACGGCTCGGGGTCGTCCGGCGGCCATCACCCGCGCCGCTCGCGCCTGGCGTGGTCGCGCGAGCCCGCGAGTCTGGCGCGGCGTCGAGTTTCGTGCAGCGGGTAGTATCCGCGATCTGGTCGGACGTACTCCGAGTCGCTGACATTGGCGAGCACGACAGCTTTTTCGAGCTTGGCGGCGATTCGATCCTGGCCGCCCAGATCCTGTCGCGGGTTCGAGACATGCTGCATGTCGAGTTGTCGTTCGTGTTCTTGTTCGACAAGCCGACGATTGCGGCGATGTCACTGGAAATCGAGACGGCCCGCGAGCGGCTGCCAGCCACGCAACCTGTGGACACGCCGACGTCGGAGGCTTCCGAACCGTGACCAGCAGGCCGACGACTCCTTCGGCACTGTTTGTTCGCATAGGCTCTGATGAATGCTGCACTGATGATCGAATCGCTCAGCTGGTCGCCCTTCGTGACAAGACCTATCGTCGTCGCTCGCGCCGTAGCGCACATTCTTCAATAGACGCCAGGCAATAACCTTGCTCGGTTCTGCGAGTACACCTCGTAGTGACGGCCGAACACGTGCTCGAGATGGCGTTCTTCAAGCCAGATCCTTCGCAGAACGACGACGATCCAGCCTATGAGAATTACCCAACCGATAATGCTCGCGAATACCAGCGAAATTGCAGCGCGAGACAGAAGGAGTCCCAAATAACGCGGGTGCCGCACAAAGCGATAGGGCCCGTGTGCCATGATTTGCTGACTCTCTTCTGCTGTTGCGAAGTGACGAAGAAAATACGTATCGACCCACACAAGCCACACCAAAGTGAAGGCGCACAGTGCGACGCCTATCCACTGAAGCGCAGGAACAACGAGGACCGGCATTAGTTGCCATCGGCCGTAGTCAAGGTAGATCAGGAGTTCGGCGGCGCCGAGCACTGAATTCAATTTGGCCATTCCAGGATCGAAGGTGCACCCGAAGGCTTCGTCCTTGACTTCTTTCGAATCGGGAAGCTTCTGATTTGAGTGGAGTTGCTGCGCCGCCAAGAGGGCATTGAAAACCAGGCCCACGACAGCGAACACGTCAACTCTTAACCAAGGGTCGGGAAGTCCGCGACGACGCAACAACAACAGAGCGATGGCAGTGTAGGCGGCCACGATGGCGGTCGCCGCGACCAAGATGCGGTATTTTCCTTGTCCCGGCGTCTGCGGTCGAGCGCGCATCGCGTCAATAGCCGTTCCCGTCCGTTTCGAGGCTCGCCAGCGTTGTGAGCTGGACATCAACTGGCGCATGTCGCGCTCGTGCTTGAGCCGAGGCGAGCACGACGAGACACAACCCCAGCATCATCGGTTGGGATCTGATTCGGAGGCGAAATGTACTACACTCTGCCCATGGCGATGGGCGACCTGGTTTGGCGCCAGGGAGTTATTTTCGCTTTGCTGTGGATTGGCTACTTCGAAGGCATCGACTCGGAGCGCGGCATCGCGTGCCGCGCCGCAGACTCGTTCGCGTTGCGCGACTGTTTGGGCGTCCGTCTTGAAGACGCGCTGCGGGACCACTCAACAATCTCGGGCACGCGTCGGTTGATCGATCTTGAAACGCACCGCGCCGTGTCCAGCCGTTCATGTCCAGTCGCCAAAAGTTTGGGTCGGCGCGATTTCCAACGGTTCCGCACGCGCAACCCCGGGCACGCCTGTGGCCTATTGCTGATGTAGCGAGCTGGGTGAAGAGATCGGATCCTGCTCGCCAGCCCGCGGGAGGCGCGATGTCTTGATGTCAACAGAAGTGATGCCTGGTGCGCCGCGATCGGGAGTGGATCCCAACGGGTCGGGTGCCCCCGCCTGGATTGTTGACGATTGTTGGACGCCTACGGCCGTGCTAATGTCTCCTGTACCCAGCCCATGCGCGCAGGCGCGAGAGGTGTCACCGTGTTTGGCCGAGTCGTACGCGTCCGCGCGCGACAGGGCGGAGGCTGGCGCGTGCGTCTCACCGAGACGGGCGGCGCCCTAGCGGCCGCCGAGATTCGCCCGTCGAGCTGCCTGCCCCTTCCGCCCCGAGGCGCACGAATTCTCCTACGCGGTCCGATCTGTTACGACCGGGATCACGGGTGGTACGCGGTGGACCCGGTCGACGCATGGTGCGAAGCGCGCGGTTTGTAAACGCCTGCACCGCGCGCTCCGTTTCAGCTCCTTCCTGTCCTTCTCTGCGATCCGGGCTCAGGCCTGTTTGCGACCTGCTGCGCTTGGCGTCTCGATTTCGCGACTCGACGTCCGCGATCGGCGGCGGGCGACAATCGTCACGTTGTTTTGCACATCGTGGAGCGTCGGGATCGCCCAGGCAATCTCGCCGACATCGCGCTTGAGCCGCTTGTGGGACACCGTGCCCGTCAGCGTGGCGCGGCCGCCCTCGCACCGCACTTCGACGTCGGCGGCGCCCGGTAACAAATCGAGCGCATCGCAGATGAAGTCTTCGATCTCCTGATCGTTCGTAGGGCCGAGCGGCTGCCCGCGCCGCATCGCCACGGCAGTCAGGAGGGCTGGTGCCGTCACGCCGATCGCCATCTCGGTGCCGGTCAACGATGTGCCAGGCAGCAGCCCCCACAGAGCGGGACCGACCGGCGGTGCGCTTGAAACCGGTGTCAGGCCGCTGCTGTAGGCGTACGTGTCGAAGCCGGGCACGCCCGGACGACTTGCGGGAAAGGGGGACGCGGGGACGTATCCAAATGCTGGCGCGATCGAGGGCCAGATCGTCGATGTCGATCCATAAAGCGGTTCTGCCATGTGAGTCTCTCCTCGCTGTGAAAACCCGCTCACATCACCTGGCCTGGTTGTGCACCAAAGAGGTGAGTCGCAACGCCTTGACCAAACGCCGGCTGCATCTGCTGGATCTGCTGTGGGACGACCTGGATCAATTGCTGAAGCTGCGCCAACTGCGCGGGGATCAGGTGCAGGAGCTGCTGCAGCTGCTGCAACTGCTGCTGCTGGACGTACTGCAACTGCTGGAGCTGCTGCAATTGCTGCGGGACGATCTGCAGGAGCTGGAAGATCTGCTGCAGCGGCTGTTGCGTGTAGTACCCAGCAAACGATGCAAACGGGGGGATGTTCTGGAACGCCTGCCCGTATGACTGAGGCAGCGCGAAAGGATTGATTCCGGCCATGTAACCTCCTCCAGTGAAGATGACTATGATTTACCGACCACAACGTGAAGGTCAGTCGGGGTTCGTGGTGATGGGCGACATTTCACGAGTGCCGGATGGTGTCGCAACGCGCGTGCCGGAAAGTCTCCGAAGAAACGTCGCGAGATTACGGCGCAGTCTCACGTTGAGGTGCGTAAGTCGAGGTCCAAACACGCAGCAGGCTCTCACACGAGGACTCTGCGCAAGCCTCGCTCACGGAGTGGCTTCGGCGATTCTGTGGCGATCCGCCCCGCGTGCGGCAATCCGACCCGCAACATGTTCAGCTCGTGCATTTGTGCTAGTGACAAGGCCGGTCTGGCTCCCGTAAACTGCGAGGCAGCGCCGTGCCGCGACGCTCGTGCCTTCGCTCAGCGGCCCGGTTGCTCGAAGCCCCTGCCGTAAGCCAGCAGCCTGTCAGGACGAAGGCTGAATGGCGCGTCCGATCCGTGATGACTCCGGCCGTGACCCTGCTCGTCGTCGAACACAACGAAACGCTGCGACGCGTGCTGCAGCAGATGTTGGGGCCGCGCTACACGGTGCTGATGGCATCCTGCTGGACCGAGGCCGACCAACTGCGTCGACGCGCCGATGTCGATGCCTTCGTCGTCGACGTCGTCGACCTCACGCCAAGCGACGCCACCGGTCTGAGCGCTCTGTGCGGGAGCAACATGCCCGTCGTTCTCGTCGCGCGGACGCCTCCCAGGCGTGACCCCGTGCAGGCCGGTCAGGGGCAGCCGCCGCTGTCTGCGCTGCTGGCCAGACCTGTGCCGCTTCAGGAGCTCGCCGGAACATTGGACGATGTCATAGCGGACCGGCGCGCGGAGGGAAACGAGGCTCGAGCGCACGCGCTCGGCTCGGAATCCAGCGGGATTCTCGCTGAGTCGGCCGTGATGCGCACCGTGATGGAGCTGGTCGATCGCGCGGCACTGCACGACACGCCCGTCCTCTTAATGGGCGAGAGCGGAACGGGGAAAGAGCTGCTGGCCCGTGCGTTGCACAAGTGGAGCCGGCGGGCCCCCGGCCCCTTCGTGGCCCTGAATTGCTCGGCGATTCCCGAGACGCTCCTCGAAAGCGAGCTCTTCGGTCATCGGCGCGGCGCGTTCACCGATGCGCGTGACGATCAGCGCGGGCTTTTTCAATCGGCTCACGGCGGGACGATTTTTCTCGACGAGATTGGGGACATGGCCCTGCCCCTCCAGGGAAAGCTCTTGCGCGTCCTACAGGAAAAGGAAGTGCACCCGCTCGGCGCGCCCGCCCCCGTACCGACCGATGTGCGCATTGTCACGGCGACGCACCGCGATCTGACGGCGTTGGTCGCTGAGAAGTGCTTCCGGGAAGACCTTCTGTATCGCATCAACGTCATCGAGGTGCGCGTGCCGCCGCTACGCGAGCGACACGACGATCTGGTGCTCCTGGTTCGCCATCTTCTGCACAAACATGGAGCGAGGCTCGGCAAGCCTCACTGCACCGTGACCCCGGACGCGATGAAGGTGCTCCAGCGTCACACCTGGCCCGGCAACGTGCGGGAGCTCGAAAACGTCATCGAGCGAGCGTTGGTGCTCGGCGCCGGCACAACGATCACGCAGAAGGATCTGCCCGACCATTTCCACGAGCGCCCGTCAGCGGCAGGTCCGGACGCCGGTCTCCGCCTGGCCGACGTCGAACGCGAGCACATCGCCCACACCCTTCGGACCATGGCCGGCAACAAGGCCGCGACAGCACGTGTGCTTGGAGTCGATCGCAAGACGCTCTATCGGAAGTTGACGCAGCATCGAATCGCCACTCGCTCGCCGGCATCGGCAAACTCATTCCAGCTCGAATAACGTTGCGACCGAAATTCGGCGTTCGCGTCGGCGAAACCGCGGACGATGGCAATGTTGGGGTGATTGAGCGCGGCGCCGTAGTCTCATATCGCCCGAGATGCGTGCGCGGCACTCGAATCGCTCAAGCGCAGCTCGCGCTACTGACGAAATGAACGATGACCCGACAGAAGAGCGATCATTTTGATGGCAAACGGTTCCTGAACCCCTCGGGCACCGCGGCGCAGCCATTCTCGGCCGTCCCGCGGATGCTGCTCGAGCCACGGGTACGTTGGCCGATGCGCATCGACGAACCGCCGCTCCGGCCGCCGCCACTGGACGGGGCAGCCGCCGTCGTCACGTTCATTGGCCACGCGACATTTCTGATTCAAACCGCAGCAGGGAACATCCTCACTGACCCGATGTACTCCCAGCGCGCCGGCCCGCTGAATGTTCTGGGTCCGCGGCGTGTGCGGCAGCCGGCCGTACGGTTCGACGACTTACCGCCCGTCGACACGGTGTTGCTGAGTCACAACCATTACGATCACTGCGATCGGCGCACGCTCGGGCTGCTCGCCGAGCGCTTCGATCCGATTGTTGTCACTCCGTTAGGGAACGGGGCGCTCGTAAAGTCTGCGGGTATTCGTCGCGTCGAGGAACTCGACTGGTGGGAGAAGCCGAAGACCGCCCTACTACCGATCACGCTGACTCCGGCTCAGCACTTCTCAGCGCGGACTCCGCTGGATCGGAATCGAGCCCTCTGGGGCGGGTTCGTGCTGATCGCCGGCGACACGCGCATCTACTTCGCGGGCGATACCGCGTATGCGAGCTTCTTTTACGACGTCCGGCGGCGACTCGGTCCAATCCATCTAGCACTTTTGCCGATCGGAGCGTACGAACCCCGATGGTTCATGCAGTCCGTTCACATGAATCCAGAGGAAGCCGTCCAGGCGCACCTCGATCTGCAAGCGTCCGAAAGCCTCGGCATGCACTTCGGCACGTTCCAGTTGACAAGCGAGGGCATCGACGAACCGTTGCGCGCGTTGGATGACGCGCGCCGTGCGAGAAGCGTCGCTCCTTCCACATTCCGGACGCCTGGGTTCGGGGAGTCGGTGCGGCTGGGATAGTGTTCACGATTCGATACTGAAGGAAACATCCTGGCAATCGGCCAACGCGTGTAGAGACCAGGACTCGACGGGTGGCGAGTCGCTCTCAGCAGGAGGTTGTGGCGCGAGGCGAATCTTCCGGGCGTATCGCCTGACGGATTCGCGCGAGCTGGGCCACGTGCAGCAAGTCGTGCCCCGCATACAAGCGGATCATGTGCGCCACGCTCTCTTCTCCGCGCTCCGCGTGAACGCCAACCCGCTCGAGATCGCTCGGCGAGGCTTCTGCGATCAGGCGCAGATTGGAGCCCCGCAGCACGCGGAACTCTTCCAGCGCCGCTTCGACTGGTGCGTGGTCGTAGCCCAGACGTTCGGCCCACCGATCCTGATCGTATCCGGTGAGCGTTGGGCGGTCCTGCGCCAGGACCATTCGCACGCGGTATCCCCACACCAAGTCGGAATCCGCCAGATGTCGAACAACCTGGCGAATCGACCATTTGCCAGCCGCCTCTGGCTGTGAAACCTCGCGCTCCGTCAGGCCGGCGACCACGTTCCGGACGGCCTCGGGCGTGCTGCGGAGCACGTTTAGCGGCTCTCTCGATCCGAGTAAGCTCAGAACGGCCGCAGTGTATTCGCGGGCTTGTTCGATCGAACGCGAGGCAGGATTTGTGAAGACCGACATGAAAGGATCTCCGAGTGTCTTGCGAACGTCTCGAGCATAGCGCGTGCAGCGCCTGTAATCGCCGAAGCATTCGTGGTTGTTGGATGCTCGCGATAGTGGTCCAGGGAGCAGTCAATTGAGTCCAGCGTAAGCTGTTGAGGCGGCAGGGGCAGCTGGACGCTAACGCGAGCCAGCCTTTCGAGTCGCGCGGTCGGCCGCGACGGCGGAACGCAACGCTCGCGAGTTGCTGAAACCCTCTTCAAGCGGGCAGGGTTCAGCCCAGCCTCCAGCAATGAGGAGCTGAGCGTCGCGTTTTGCCAATTCGATCACAGACCCTTCCGTGTAGCTCGACAGATCGACTCCCTCAACGACTTCGGCGAGCTTCGCGGTGAGGCGCACGCGCACATCCGATGTTCATTCAACACAGATGCCAGGAGACACTATACGTATTGCACCCGTGAGCTTGCTGTGCGCACGTCAACAAGGTACACGACGTTACACGCCGAAGGTCGGGTATACGTCACATGTTCCTCGTCTGATACACCGTGCTCTCGTTGAGGCAGACCGGTGCACCGAGCGGACGGCCGCGGTTATCGACGTTCTGTTGCCAGATGCGCTGGGTGCATAAATCACCGGCGCGGGCGATCGCAACCTCCCATTCCATGAACGGCCCCGCCAGGTGACGCCCGCTTACCGCCGCAACCAACTCGTAACCGGCGCCAGCCGCTCGCACGATGATGTCGCCGACCTGCGGAGTTTCCATAAAAGGGCTGCCCAGCGAGATCGATGCCACCTTAGACATGCGCCGAGTGTGCCTGACGTTGGCGATATTCACGGGCGTACGGTTTGCATATCGCGCCGATCGTCATGCGCGCAATTACACTCACGGAGAAAATTGCTCACCTGCGTCGGCTGCATGCGCGGTGGACTGCTGAACTTGAAAGCGCGACCGATGAACCTCAACGCGCCACACACACAGCCGAGGCGCTCGATGATTTGATGCGCTTGATTCGGCGCCTCGAAGACGCCGGTGCTGTGTACCCGCCGAGCCGCAGGTTCCTCGTGTTGCGTTAACCCTCGCCGTGGCGCTTGTTCCCATGCAGGAAGTCAGTGATCGGACCAGCCACAGCTACGGGATGATGGCTGTGTGACAAGCGCACGGCCGCGCCACAAGCGCGACCAATCGGCGCCTCAGAGGTGAGCGATGCCAGCTGGACCGCTTGAGTATGCCAGGTTACAGGCGCTTACTCCTCGACTTTGAATGCGCGATCGGCCACCGGCTTTCCGTCGATCGACACTTCAACCTTGTAGTTGCCGGGTGGAAAGCGGCTGGAATTCGTGAGGCTGAATTCGGTGGCACCGGAACCTTTGTAGCGAACCTGCTTCGATGGCTCGCTGACGACGCGTCCGTCGAAGGTCCAGCGCACGGAGATCGTGCCAGCTCCAGCATTCGAGGTGAGGACTGACGCATAAATCGTGTCGCTGGATTTGAACGTCGTCGTGTGGTTGCCGACGGTGTGGTCGGGGTTCATCGAACGCCCAAGCTGAAGGGCGTCAAATTGCAGCGTTCCATTCGATAGACAGCCCACGCAGGTGGCGCTGAGAACGAGAGCCGCGATCAGTCGGCGCATTGCTCTAGTCTCGCACCGATCCAGATTCGGGGCGCGCGCGGAGGCATTGGCGTCGGAGCGGCCAGATGGTCGATCCAAAGCCTGGCACACAGCGGACTATTTCGCTGCGTCGTGAAAAAGTCCGCGCTCTCTGCATAGTCCACAGACGTGTGCCGACGCCGCGGCGGGCAAGCGCGTGTGGCACTCGACTTGCCGCGAGTCTCGCCTGACGCGTCCGGGATTCTGCAATGAGTAGTGTGAAGGCCGTGACATCGGCGCCAGTGGACGTTGTGCTCAAGGATGGCAGCACCGCTCGCATCCGGCTCGCCGCGCCGGCCGACGTTGATGCGCTGCGAGCGTTCTATTCAACGCTTTCTCCGGAGACGTTGTACCTCCGATTCTTTCACGCGGTCGGTGCAGACCCGGAGAACGTCGGCCGCCTGGTTCTCGCGGATCCGGCAGAGGAAGGGGTTCTGCTCGCGCAGGTCGGCGAACGCGTGGTGGCCGTCAGCCGTTACGTGCGCACGAGCGCGACCAGCGCCGAGGTCGCGCTGCTCGTTGCGGATGCCTTGCACGGGCGCGGGATCGGGACGCGCCTGCTCGAGCAGGCAGCCAGGCTGGCGCGGGAGTACGGAATTGGGACCTTTAGTGCGTCGGTCCTCCCAGACAACCGCAAGATGCTGGGGGTCTTTCTCGATTCCGGGTTCGAGATCAGATCGCAGACCGCGCGTGGCGTCGTCGAAGTCGAACTGTCACTGAAAGAGACGCCGCGATTCGCGGGGAAGTCACACGAACGCGCTGCGCGCGCCGCCCACGCCTCGTTGAGACCATTCTTCGAGCCCACGGCCGTGGCCGTCGTCGGAGCAGGGCGCACCAGGGGGACCATCGGCGCCGAAGTGTTGAACAATCTCGTGACCACCGGATTCAAAGGCCGTGTCGCTCCGATCAATCCGCACGCACTCGAGGTGCAGGGGCTGCCCGCGTATCCCCGCCTCGTCGATGTTCCGTATCCGATCGATCTCGCGGTGATCGCCGTTCCGGCCGCGTACGTGGACACCGTCCTCGACGACTGCATCGCCAAGGGCGTGAAGGCCGTGGTCATGATCACTGCCGGATTCGGCGAAACCGGCGCCGAGGGCCGTGCGCACGAGGCTCGGCTGCTGGCGAAGGTACGATCGGCCGGCATCCGTCTGATCGGCCCGAATTGCATGGGGCTGCTGAATGCGGATCCCGCAGTCCGCCTGAACGCCACCTTCTCGCCCGTATTCCCACCGGCCGGTCGCGTGGCGTTCTCGACGCAAAGTGGCGCGCTCGGCCTGGCCATTCTCGAATACGCTGCGCGGGTCAATCTCGGTCTCTCGACGTTCGTCTCGATTGGCAACAAGGCCGACGTTTCTGGCAACGACTTGCTGCAGTACTGGAGTGACGATCCGAATACCGACGTCATCCTGCTGTATCTGGAGAGTTTCGGAAACCCGCGAAAATTTCGCGAGTTGGCTCGCGACGTTGGCGCGCGAAAGCCGATCGTCGCGGTCAAGTCCGGACGATCGCGCGCGGGCGCGCGCGCGGCCGCGTCACACACCGGCGCACTCGCCGCCAGCGATGCCATCGTGAGCGCGCTGTTCAAGCAGGCTGGCGTCATCCGTACCGGGACGCTTGAAGAGATGTTCGATGTGGCCACACTGCTGTCGCGCCAACCGATTCCGGCGGGTGCGGGTGTTGCCATCCTGACCAACGCCGGCGGCCCCGGCATTCTCGCGGCGGACGCTTGCGAGGCGCGTGGCTTGCAGTTGACGACACTGAACGACGCGACCGTCCGCGGGCTGCGCGAGTTCCTGCCCGCCGCGGCCGGCCTCAACAATCCGGTTGACATGCTGGCGACGGCCAACGCGGATCACTATGAGCGCGCGCTGCGGCTCCTGCTGGCCGATCCCGGCGTCGACAGCGCCATCGCGATCTTCATTCCTCCGATCGTAACTTCCGCCCGTGATGTTGCCGCCGCGCTCAAGCGCGCCGTGCCGGCCACGACCAAACCGGTGCTGGCAAACTTCATGAGCGTGGAAGATGCGGTGCCACTGCTGACGCCGATCCCGGCGTATCGGTTCCCCGAGGCGGCAGCAGCGGCGCTGTCGCACGCGGTGGCATACGGCGCCTGGCGCTCCACGGCGCCAGGGCGCGTTCATGACTGCAGCAATGAGCTGGCCGCAGTCCGCTTAGTGATCGACCGCGCGCTCACCCGCGGCGATGGATGGCTGAAACCGGATGAAGCGCAGGCGGTGCTGACCGCGATGGGCATTCCGGTTCTCGGTACCCGCGAGATCCAGACCGAAGCGGCGGCGCTCGACGCGGCGAATGCGATCGGCTATCCGGTCGCACTCAAGGGTTTCGGCCCGGATCTTCTCCACAAGTCGGACGCCGGCGCGGTGCGGCTTCACCTGTCCACGCCTGCCGAACTGGGCGAGGCGTACCGAGAGTTCAAGACGCGGCTCGGGACGCGTCTGGCTGGCGTGCAGATCCAGAAAATGGCGCCGGCCGGCGTCGAGATGTTCGTCGGCGGGCTGCAGGATCCGAGCTTCGGGCCGGTGCTGTTCTGCGGCAGTGGCGGCGTGTTCGTCGAACTCTTCGCCGACGCCGCCTGCCGGCTGTGCCCCGTCAGCGACCGGGATGTGGAGGAGATGCTGACTGACGTGCGTGGCGCGCGTCGCCTACGCGGGTTTCGCGGCGAGCCGCCGGCCGACGAGGCGGCGTTGCGCGATGTGCTCCTGCGCGTCGCCGCCCTGCTGACGGCCGTGTCCGAGATTCAAGAGATGGACATCAACCCGCTCACCGTTTTCACGACAGGCGCGTCGGCGCTCGATGTGCGCATCAGAGTGGGCACGCCGCCGTTACCGCCGCCGACACATCGCGTCCGGGTCCTAGTGGCTCGCGCGGCCTCGATCGTCGCGCCGTAACGGCATTCTTCCGGAGGCGTGCCGGCAATTGGTGTAGTGGAATCGATTCAGGCGGCGATGGCGCACCAAGCGCCATGGACGCCATGCCGGATCACTTGGCTGCGCTCTGCAGCGTCTCGAGATACGAGACCAACGCGGCGAGACGCGCGTCCACCGCACGCTGGTCACCAGCCTCCAGGGTGTTCATCACCGCACCCCATTTCGGCATATCTCTCAGACGATGGGTCGATGCACTCTGTCGGCCGTCGATCGCCAGCGCGACTTCACGCGCCGGGTACACGCCGCCGTTGCGCGCGGCGAGCAAGGTAAGGTCCGGAGGGGTTACGAGCAGTGTGGGCACGACGGGCCCATCGCCCTTGCCGGACGGGCCGTGGCAACTCGCGCAATGTGCTCGATAGAGGGATACACCAGACTTCGGATCAGGACGGGGCCGCAGCTGGTCGGCCCCGGCCAGCGGTTCCGTGATCAGGACGAGCGCCAGCGCGATCGCGGTTGATGATGCTCGACTCATGATGCTCCCTAAGCGGAGTTTCGGTCTGGCAGAGCATGTGCTCAGCCCCTCCTTCTCGCTCCTACCACGAGCTGTGCCAAGCGTCTCAGCCTGCAGCGCCGCGATCATCAGTGGAGGCGTCTGACAAGCGGCGGACTTTTTCACAGTGCGGCGAAAATCTCCGCTTCAGATCGCCGAAGGCCGCTCGGAACGATTGATCAGCGTTGCCGGAGCGCCTGACTCTGCGGCACGCCTTTGGCTTTCGGTGGTCAGAGGTTGCTTGATGCCCGCTTTGATGATGCGGTCCGGCGCACTGTCGCCGACTTACGCGGGCACGGAGGTGATGCGATCGATGACTGCCAACGCGCACGCTAGCCCTCGCATGTTGACCATTCGCGCGGCGCTGCCGGCGTTGTTCGTCGTGGCAGCCAGCCTCCGGCTCGAGGCGCAGCCGCGCCTCGTCATCAGTGGTCGCGAACCCGCGGCCACCGGTTCGCTCAGCCTGACGGCGGCGATCGACCTGCGCACGGTCGCAGTGGAGTGGGTGGAACCCACGGCCTGGAATCAGCCGTTGATCACCTCGGACGGCCGCTACCTGGTCGCGGCACCGGCGCCTGGCAGGACGCCAAGCAGTGGAAGCCCAAACATCGTCAGTTTGGCTCTCTCGCGGCAAGTATCCGCCTAGCACACCAGCGAGGACGCAAGGCGATGGCCCGTGCCAGGAAAAGCCAACGGGCCGCCGATTTCCATGAGTGGCGCAAGCAGATCAAAGCGTTATGGTACGAACTGAGACTCGTGGAAGGTTCCGGCCCGCGCATTCGACGAGACGTCAAGGCGCTTCATCGAGCCGAAGCCTGGCTCGGCGACGAGCACAATGTGGTCGTGCTCTGCGACGAACTTTCAAAGGATGTGCCTCAGAGCGGTGGTCGAATTGATCTTGACCGTGTCCGGCTGGTCGGGGATCGCTGTCAATGTGAATTGAGGACGAAAGCCCTGGAGAGCACCAAACGCATCTATGCGCGAGCGCCGCGTGAGTACGCGTACTCTGTCAGGCGCGAGTGGAAGAGGTGGCACACGAGACAGAAGAGGCGACACGGCGCCGAGTCGGCCCGATCGCGAGGTAATCAGAGGCCGACTCGCTCCCATTGAATGTTAGCGGCTGGCAGAAGTCGTTGGACGTGTTCGCCACCGGAGTCGCTGCCGCTCAGGCGAGGTTGGGCGGCATTCCACGCTGAAGTCCGTGTTGGTGGTGTCGATCAGGACCTTCCCCTGGGAAGTTCTCGCGGCCGCCATTGTGATGGCGCTCTCGTTCGCCACGCCGAGCGTGGCAAGAACGACGATGTCGCCGAAGACGCGGCATCAGCGAAGGTCCCAGCCGACTCCTTCGCGCCCCTCTCTCGTCTCCAGGCGAGCGCCTTCTCGTTCCGGGCATCGCCTGGCGACGATTTCCGCAAGCACGTCGCGATAGGCCAACTCCAACCTGTCATTCCTGTTTCCCGGCCTGACGCCGCGGACCTGGAATGTGACGCGCGCCTGACTCGGTCAGCGTGCGTAGCTGTCCGCGCCAAGGAATTGCGGCGACGCCGCGCTCAGGAGTTCAAGGTAACGACCGGGTCAGGGCGCCACATCTGGGACGAGGCGATAGAGAGTCCCTTGAGCGTCCGCAGGTGTGTTCACGATCTCCCAGGTGGCATCAGGGAGACTCGGCAGACGCCGCGCAAAACTGACCGCCGGCTCCTCAAGCGGCGTCGCGGCATAAACAGGCATCTGCATCTTGAGACCCTGCTGCACCAGAGCGAGCGCGTGACTCCGGCCGTAGCGCCAATGCGCGCTGAAAACATAGTCATGTTCCTCATCGACAGGCGCCGTTATGAATCCACGAGGCAGCAGCGCCGCGACATAGACTGGGCTGAGATCCGTCAACAGCAGCCCCGGTGCGGAACCAAGCCTCTCTTTCACGTACTGCGTAAGTGCGTAGTTGACACTGACGCCTTTCCGGCCTGCCCATGCCACCGCATCCAGAGAGTGGACCGAATACCGAACTGGAGCGTCGCCGCGCACGGACGGTACACCGACAATGGACAAGATGCACAATCCAGCAACCACGACGTGCACGGTACTCGACCCGCCTGAGCGAGTTCGTGCTGCCATCTGCTCGATTGGCTGCGCCATTACGAGCAGCGACAAGATAAGAAGAGGAGCGTACAGGCGAAGGTCGAGGTAAAAGTACGTCAACGCGGCCGCCAAAAACACGGCAACTGCGAGACCAGTGCAGATCGCAAGCCGCCCCCACTCGACAGACGCGAGGCCAATCACGGCTAGGGCGATGAAGGGCGGCGTGAAGTGAGCGCCGGTGCCGAAAAGGTTGGCCACTCCGAATTCCTCAGGTGCGAGCGTGAATTCGTTCCAGAGCAACATCAGATTGCCGGATAGATGCTCGAGGCTGAAAGTTCCGGCCGCGCCGCCCGTGCCGGGCACCCAGAATTCGTAACCGGTTCGCAATGGATGGCCGAAGGTCCAAAAGTTGTTTAGCAACGTGGGCGACGCGCAGGCGATCAGGAGAGCTATGCAAAGCGCATTGTGGGCCGTCCATGTGCGCCAGGAGTCACGTCGCTCGACCAACGCCATCGCGAGAAGCGCCGGAGCGAAGAAGGCAGCTTGGAGCCGAATATTGACGGCAAGGCCAAGCAGGGCAGCGCCGCAGTAGATTGGCCAGCGGCGTTGCCACGTCATGCCAACGGAGATGAACATGAAGGCCCACACAACAAGTGCGACTCCGCTCAGGTCGCTCATCGGCGAGCGCGCCAGCGTCGTGAATACCGGAAGCGTGGCGAGCAGGAGTGCCAGAACACCGGCGGCGATTCTTCGGCCGGTCGCGTAGAAGAAGCCGAACGTCACGAGTATGAGCAGCAACCCGATGACGTGGTTGGTCAGGAAGGGCGCAGCGATCGCACGGTCCGCGGGCAGGACGGCAAGCCACGGTAGCATCAGAACAGGAAAGCCGGCAGGGTATCGAGACGGCAGTCGGTCGTTCGCGATCCGAATGCTGACAGTGCCATCTGAGACAAGCGATTCGGCGATGGCAAAGTACTCCACGGCGTCCGGCCGCGGATCCAAGTCGAGCAGGTCCGTCTGAAACGGATCGATCCGGAGAACCGACAGGTAGTAGAACGCGAGCGCCGCCGCAAAGGCCGCCCAGGACGCAGCAATCCAGCGCACTCGCGGCGTCTCAATCGGTTCAGAGCGTCCCATTGTCGCGGTGTGACACCTGCCAGTCGATTTTGCGCACAATCATTCCGAGGTGACGGTGATCGTGGCAAACGCGCGATCGATGACGGCGGCCGTTTGTCGACAGCCGTCGCCAGAGATCGTCGTCCAGATAGAGCCGCACAATTTTTCGACAGGCCGGCCGGGCATAGCAAGGGAAACCGGCCGGCGCGGCGCCACGTCCTCACCAGGCGACGTCGAACTCGGGGCTCGACAAGAGTGACGGCCACCTCGCTCATCGTCCTGGCGCCTGTGACATCTTACTAAGGCATCGGTCACGGACAGACGCATCTCACACTTGGGCTTGTTGACGAAGCCGCCGTATCCAAGGCTCCCATAGATCCAGATTCCTGCGACGGGCGACGTGGGCCTTGCTTACGGCGTCAGATCCGGTCTGTAGTCCCCGATGAAGTTCATGATGGCTGACGCTTCCACCATGTCACGCGCGCGGAAACGGATGGAATGGGAGTCCGTCCGCTCAAAGAGCGGCAGATACGCGAGCACTTCGGCAGGCATGTAGTTCTTGAAGCTCACGTCAACGGTGACCGGCGTCTGCACTTTGTATGGCTTGAACTCGCCAAGGCGCTTCATCGCGGCGCGGACGCGCGCCTGCAGAGCGCACCGTAGAGCGCATGCGCGCGCCCGCCGTCGCGGTGGTGTCCTTCGCGCACGAGGAACCGGCGTCGGCACCGGCGCGACCGTCGCTGCCGGTGCTCATTCACCTCTCCGATCTGCACTTCGGCACGCGGCCCGGTCCTGGCGGGCCGCAGCCAATGCACCGCTTCGTCGAAGGCGAATACACCGAGCCTCTGGTGCGGCATCTCGAACGCGAGTTCGCCGGCCGACCTCGCGTCTTCGAGTTCGATCGCAGCCATCTGCATCTGATCGTGTCGGGCGATCTCGCCTACACCGCCGACGAGAATGAGTTCGCCGCGACCCGAGACTTTTCGCAGGAGCTCACCAGGATCCTCGACATCCCGCGCGAGCGCGTCCACCTGGTGCCGGGCAACCACGACGTGCACTGGCCGTCGACTAACGTGCACCTGTCGCATCGCTTCGACAACTACATCGGGCTGCTCTACGGGTTCTACGGCCAGGACCTTCTTCGCAAGCGCTACCCGTATCTGAAGTGGATCTGCGATTCAACAGCGAGCGCGATCTCCCCGGGAATCTGTTGTCGCTCTACTCCTCTGATCAACTGGTCATCGTCGGCTTCAATTCCTGCGTTTACGAGACGCCGCAGGATCACTTCGGGTTCGTGGGGGATAAGCAGCCCAGGCTGCTCGACGACTGGCTCTTCAAGATCGGAGCGATCGACGGCGCGGCTCGAGTGGCGATCATTCACCACCACCTGCATCCGTACCCGGAATCGTTGACCGAACAGCGCGGACCGCAGGAGATCTGGCAGGACCTCTCGACCATCCGGGACGCGGGGCTGGTGGAACGCGCGCTCGAGCAGCGCGGCTTCGATCTCGTCCTCCACGGCCACAAACACCAGGCGCAACTGCGCGAGACACTGATGCGGCAGCAGTACGAACAGCACCGCATCGTTTCACGGCTGATCGTCTGCGGCTGCGGCAGCACCGGCGTTGCGCGCTCGGAGCTCGAACAGGGCGACGGCAATCACTATCAGGTCCTCGAGCTGCCGCAGGCGCCGCGCAAGGCCGGCGTGCCGTTCGTGAAAATCCACTGGCGCGAGCTCGCCTATCGTGCCGACGCCCAGTGGCGCACCACCGAGGCCTGGACGGTGGACGGCTGACGCGCAGCCGGACGTCTCGTCACCCGATTCGGACGATAGGCCTATTAATCCCGGACCGTCACTCGTCGGCACGATTGACGGATATAATCGGCCCGCGATTTCGTGCGTCTCTGCGCACGCTTCCACAACCGCACGAGGACGGGTTCCATGCTCACCAGACCCATTGCCCTCATCGCCGTCAGCCTCGCGATAGTTACCTCGGCAGCCGCACAGGTGCCCGACACCGTCTTCGACGGCATCGCGCGGCGCGAGATCGGACCCGGCACGATGAGCGGGCGGGTCGTCGATTTCGCGGTGTACGAAGAGGATCCGTCGATCTTCTATGTCGCATCCGCATCCGGTGGTCTGTTGAAGACCGTCAACGGCGGCGCCAGCTGGGAAAACGTGTTCGACTCGCAGCCAACGGTGTCAATTGGCGACGTTGCCATCAACCCGACGGATCCGAGCGTCGTCTGGGTCGGCACGGGTGAAGCCAACAACCGGCAGAGCTCCTCGTGGGGCGATGGCATCTACAAGTCCACTGACGGCGGCAAGACCTGGAAGCACATGGGCCTGCGCGAAACGCAGCATATCGGGCGCATTGTCATCGACCCGCAGGACACTGACATCGTCTACGTCGCCGCGCTCGGCCGCCTGTGGGGTGCCAACAAGGAGCGCGGCGTCTTCAAGACCACCGACGGCGGCCTCACGTGGCAGCATGTGCTCGCCATCAACGCCGACACCGGAGCGGTGGATCTCGTCATGGATCCCGCCAATCCGAAGGTGCTCCTTGCCGCTGCCTACCAGCGGCGGCGTACCGGGTGGGGCTTCAACGGCGGAGGGCCCGACTCCGGCATCTACAAGACGGTGGACGGCGGGCGCACCTGGCGCCGGCTCACCACGGGCCTCCCTGCCGGCGACTTCGGCCGCATCGGTCTCGACATGTATCGCCGCAACTCGAACCTCGTCTACGCGACGGTCGAACATCGCCAGGGCGGCGTCTTCCGGTCCGAGGACAAAGGCGAGAGCTGGACCAAAGTCAACAGCCTCAATCCGCGACCGATGTACTTCAGCCAGATCCGCATCGATCCCAACGATGCCCAGCGGATCTATGTCGGCGGGGTCAATCTCCACATCTCGGACGACGGCGGCAAGACGTTCCGCGACGATGGGGCGGCGGGTGTGCATCTCGATCATCACGCGTTCTGGATCGATCCGAGGAACTCGCGACATCTCATCGACGGCAACGACGGCGGAGCGTGGGTGAGCCGCGATCGCGCGCAGACCTGGGAACACCTGAACAACTACCCGATTGGCCAGTTCTACAACGTTGCCGTCGACATGCAGCAGCCGTATCACATCTACGGCGGCATGCAGGACAACGCGTCGTGGGGCGGCCCGAGCTCGGTGCGCGATCGGCAGGGCATCGCCAACGAGCACTGGTATCAGATGCTGGCGTGCGACGGCATGTTCACCGTGGTCGATCCCAGCGACGGCGACACGATCTACACCAACTGTCAGAACGGCCGCATCGCGCGCTACGACCGCAAGACTGGTGAGCGCAAGGCGATCATGCCGCAGCCCGAGACTGGCGAGCCGCCGTCGCGCTGGAACTGGACGGCGCCGATTGTCGTGTCGCCGCACGACGGGCGGACCCTCTTCACCGGGGCCGATCGCGTGTACAAGTCCTCCGATCGCGGTCAGCGCTGGACGGCGGTCAGCCCCGATCTCACCCACGCGCTGGATCGCGAAGAGCTGGTGATCATGGGTGTCTCGGGCAGGGACATCACCGTCGCCAAGAACGACGGCATGTCGTCGTTCGGCAACATCACGGCGCTTGCCGAGTCGCCGCGCCGGGCCGGCCTGCTCTACGCCGGCACCGACGATGGCAATCTCCAGGTGTCGCGCGACGGTGGTGCGACGTGGCAGAACCTCACCTCGCGCCTTCCGGGCGTTCCGAAGTTGATCTACGTGAGCCGCGTCACGCCGTCGGCGTTCAGCGAGGCGACGGTGTACGCGAGCTTCGACGGTCACCGCAGCGACGACTTCAAACCGTACGTCTATGCGAGCAGCGATTTCGGGCAGACCTGGCGTTCGATCAGCGGCAACCTGCCGATGGGATCGGTCTACGTCGTCAAGGAAGACCCGAAGAACCAGAATCTCCTCTACGTCGGCACGGAATTCGGGCTGTTCGTGTCAACTGATCGCGGGTCGAACTGGACACGTTGGAAGGGGATGCCAACCGTTGCCGTTTACGACCTCCTCGTCCATCCGCGCGACAACGATCTCGTGCTCGGGACGCACGGCCGGAGCTTCATCGTTTTCGACGACATCTCCCCGCTGCAGCAACTCAGCGCGGAGGTCCTCGCCGCGCCAAGCCATCTGTTCGACATCGGACCGGCCGTGCAGTTCACCCCGAACGAGAACGGATGGTTCCTCGGCGGCCGCTCGTTCCGCGCACCGAACCGCGCCCTAGGCGCCTTCATCAACTACTCCCTCCGGTCCGACGCGAAGGAGGACGTCGCCATTGCGATCAGCGACGGAGCGGGAAGAGTCGTGCGTCAGCTGAAAGGGCCGAAGACGGCGGGGTTGCACCGAGTGGCCTGGGATCTGCGCGATGAGCCGATCGGGGCGGCGTCGACAGGCCTGGCAGGTGCAATCGTCCTGACCAACCTGGGACCGTTCGTTCTACCCGGCGAATACCGAGTGCAGCTCACGGTGGATGGCCGCGCCCACAGCAAGACGGTCAAGGTGGTCGGCGACCCGCTCGTCCAGCTGACCGACGCCGATCGCCAGACGCTCTACCGGACGCTGTTGACGCTCACCGAAATGCAGCGAACCGCGGGCGCGGCAGCCGATGCCGTCGCACGCCTCGGCGAACGAATGCAACAGATTCAGGAGACGCTCAAAGGTCACCCCAACGCACCTGCCGACGTGAAAACCTCGGTCGAGAAGACCGCGAAACAGGTGACGACGCTGCGGACCGCGATCGGTGCTCCTGCTGGTGCCGGCGCTGGCGGCGGCGGTGGCGGCGGCGGCACGCAGCCGCTGCGGAACCGCATCACCAATTTGAAGACTGAGGTCGTAGGATCGCAGTCGCTGCCCACCGAGCTCCAGGCGTCGCAGGCGGCGCTCTTCCGCAAGCAGCTCGCCGAGCTGATCGATCAGGTCAATGCAGCGATCACCGGCACGCTGCCGGGCCTTTACAAGCAGCTTGCCGAGAACAACATCTACCCGAGCGTCGGCGAGCCGATCAAGGCGGTCCGGACCGATAGCACTCAACAATGATCGCGGCTGCACTCAGCAGGGGCCTAGACGTACCAACCTTTACTCGCTCGTCACACAACGCTTCGGAGTTCGGCAAAGGGCTCGTCACGCCGCACCTCTTCTGCGCGTCGCTCTGCCTCGCATCTGACTGGAGCGAGCATCACCCGGCGCAGGAGCGCGACACCGGGTGACGCGAAGGCCCAGTAGCGGCGGAACTTCGTTCTTGCTGCCGCATCGGTGGTCGCAGCGCGTGTCTCCATGCGGAAGATACAGGTCTCCGTGCCTGTCGGATCGGCACGAAGCATCCATACGATCTTGACGTAGCCCGGCTCGGTGAAACCGGCGAACTCCGCGGATGGAACGCCGCGGAAGTCGGGCTCGGCTTCCCACGGTCGGGTGACAGCACCGAAGACGACTTCTCTCCCAGGAGATTCGACCAGCACGCGCCAGCCGATCGCCCGTGCCTGATCCATCAACGCCCGAGGCAGCTCGCGCGCGCCGGTCGTTCCGCCGAGCGCCCACGCGCGCGTCTTGAAGAGTGCCCGCGCGACAGCGCTGTCCAGCACGTTAAGGTCTTTGGCGGCCGCGAGCGCAACGGCTGCTGGCGCGGCCACGCGAAGGTGATGCCGCTCCACGACTTCGTAGTCCGGCATGAAACGGTCGAGCAGTTCGTCTGCTTCCTCCGGCCCTGCCTTCGCCGGCCTCCCATACCGCAGCCAGGTACAGGCGGCGTATGCGGCGTACGTGCCGGCCACCACGCCGGCGCCGGCGGCGAACCACTTTGCCCCGCGACGTATCGATTGGACGTTCACTGCACACCTCACACTTCACTGACGGCGCTCACTTCAATGTGTCCGCTGCTCGCCCTCGCCTCAGTCGCGCGTCCCCCGTTCCTGGATCGACTCGAGATATCTCACGAGCTGTTCGATGCGCAGCTTCACGCTGGCCTCGTCATTGGTGCCCGCAGTTCGGTTGAAGACGTCGCCCCAAACGGGCATATCGGGACCGCCGTGGCCGGCGACTTTCTGCCGTCCATCGATGATCCTGAAGACCTTGTCGGCCGGAAACGCTCCGCCCTCACGCCTGGCGATCGTGGTGAGATCCGGCGGCCGCCGTCGCATTGAATCGGCCAGCGGACCGTCACCGCGCGCTGAAGTGCCGTGACACGCGGCGCAGTAGGTCCTGAATAGAGAACTCCCGGCTTCAGCGCTTATCGCCGGAGACTGTGCGTGCGCGGATGTACCGCCGAGTATGGCAACAGCAACGCCTGCACCCATCACGGCAACACCGAACGCGCCCATTCCTCTTACCGTCATGGCGTCCTCCCGCGATAGCGAACACGTCGATCGCGCCTGCGCCTTCCGCCGCGCAGGGGCACAAGCCGTCCGTCACGATGCCCACCTCTCCGACGCTGCGCGGCGCGTCGTGGCGTCGAGAGCGGAGTCGAGCGCCTCCCTGAGCGCAACATCACGAGGGTCCCCGGTCAATCGAGTCCCCATCTGGCTTGTCACGTAGGCGTAGCCGACGCCCGCGCTCGGATCGGCAAATCCGAGAGAACCGCCGGCTCCCGGTGAGCCGAACGCGGTGACGCTGCCGAACGGCCAGGCGCGGCTCGGCTTCATGAACCCCAGCGAGAACTGCACGCCGTCGGTCTTCAGGCACTCGTCGTAAAACCCGCGTGCCGGGGGAATCGCCGGGGCGGCCAGCAGATCCAGCGTTTTCTTGCGCAGACCGAGCTCGCGTCCGCCGGTGGCAAACACACTGTAGGCATGTGCGATGGCGCGAGCGGTGCCGACGGCACCGCCGGACGGCACCTCAAAGTTGCGCGCGTAGACGCGCTCTTCGTCGTGAGGCAGCTCGGAACCGCGAAGTGCGCGGACGATCCTGGAGCGTCGATTCATCGCATCGAGCGCCAGCCGAAGCGGGAAGCCGAGCAGCATGTCGATCTGCCGCGGGCGCGTAATCGTGGCGAGGCGCGAGTTCGGAACCTCCTCGGGCAGCCGGATGTACACGTCCAGGCCGAGCGGCGACGCGATCTCGTCCTGGAAAAACTGTCCCAGGCTGCGATGCTGCGGATCGATGCGGCGCAGCAGCTCGCTCTCGTAGTACCCGAGCGTGATGGCGTGATAGGCCTGCCGCGTTCCGGGCTCCCACGCCGGTTTCTGGCGGGCCAGCACCGCCGCCAGGCGATCGAGATCGGCGACGATGCTGCGGTCGATGGGCTCGTCTAGCGCGAAAAGCCCGGCCTGGTGCGCCAGCAGCTGGCGCACGGTGATTCGCTCTTTGCCCTGCTGCGCGAACTCCGGCCAGTACGTGCACACCCGTTCGTCGTAATCCAGCCACCCGCGGGAGTGGGCGAGGGCGTGAGTCACGGCAGCCAGTCCCTTGGTGGCTGAATAGACGATCACCATGGTGTCCCGCTGCCACGGCTCGCCCGTCTGTTTGTTGCGGATACCGCCCCAGAGGTCCACGACCTTGTCACCGTGGTAATAGGCGCAGCACGCGCCGCCCAGCTCACCGCGGTGAGCGAAGTTGTCGGCGAATGCCTCGCGCACGGCCTCGAAGCCGGAAACGGCGTAGCCGTCTATGGAATGCGATTTGGCTAGAGACATGGTGGTCATCTCCAATAGCCGCGCGACGATCCGTGCGGCTGCCCTGGTCGAAGCGCAAGGGCCGTGCCTCCGTCCTGGTCGTCAGGATGACGGCGAGCGTGTCCGGGCTCCTGTCAGCAAAGCGGGCTATCCGAAAGGGTTACGCCGGGCCGTCAATTGTGAGACTGCCCGCGCAGAGCTGGAAGGAGGAGTCGATCGCGCGGAATAATCCGCACCGGTGCGGAATTTCGGACGAGAAGCGTGTGCAGGCGGATTGTTCGCCGTCTGCTCGAGAAGCCGCGACGCCCGCCGCACGCACGTCTCACGGTATGACGACGACTTGTGGCGACGCGGGCGCGCTCGTGCCGCACGCGTTCGTGGCCTGCACGCTGAGCGAGTAGACTCCTGGTGGAACCATGCCCGAGATTGCCCGGTCGGGCGTCGGAATGCTGAGACCGATCGGCTGAATGACATTGACGATGTAGCCGGTTGACGCCGGACCAGTCCCTGCGGGATCCCAGACAGCCGACAGAGCCTCGCCCGCTTTGCACGCGAGGAAGTTCGCCGGCGGCAGCGGGGGGCCGGAGCAGTTCTGAGGCACAGTGAAAGTGATGACGTTCGATGCCGGGCTCGCGCCTGCGCCGTTGACCGCACGCAGCCCGATGGTGTACGTGCCAGGCGGCACGCCCGCAAGCGACATGTGATCCGCCACCCCGATTGAGAAGGAGCCAGTCACCGCCCCACCGACAGCGAGGGGATGGGCGGCCGGTGCGCCGCCCGCGAACGTGTTGCGCCACGAGAGCGCGACCGTGGAACCCTGGACGACCGCGGCGAGGCCAGCCGGTGCAGACGGGGCTTCGGGCACGTTCACGACCACGCGGACTTCGTCGGACGGCTCGCTGCGATCGTCACCGGCCAGAGCACGGACCCGGAGATACAACACGGCCGACGGCGCGGTGATAGTGAAGATGGGGAAGGGACTGCCGGTACGCAGTGCCGCAATCACGGTGCCCGGCGACGTTCCCCCCTCGAGCTCGTAGTCGGTGGGCTCAGGGCCCGTCGGAGGCACGGTCCACCGTAGCGTGACGGTGTTGTCGACGACGGATGACACATAGACGTCGAGGGGCTTCTGCGGGGTGAATATCGGCTCGATCGTGATGGTCACGGCTGCGGCCTCACTGAGACCGACGCTGCTGATCGCGACGTAGGCGAACGTGTCGGACCCGACGTAGCCTGCGTTCGGGACGTAGGTAAATCCGCCGTCGCTCGCCAGCGTCACCGCGCAGTGCTGGATATCAAGGAGAACGGCGATGTCTGTCTTCAGGAAGATTTTGGTCCCTACAAGGGCCGTCGTCAATTGCGCAAGTCGTCGTGCCCTACTGTACGGGTTGAATTCAGTCTCCGTAGATCGCCTCGTTTCCCTGTGGCCGGCGTCTCGATTGGCTCGCGGCCACTTCGCGTCGCTTGTGCGCGCTGCCCGTCTGACTGTGCAAGCGTCCCCCGCGACCTGTGCGGGAGTCCGGTCAGCCTTGCGACCAGTTCCATCCGTCTGTGCGACGACATCCTCCGGCTCTGCGAGCGCTTGGGTCACTCTGCACAGGCGACGGGTTCGGCTCTGCGACACCTGCGGTCGCGAGCGTCAACCCTCAGGATCGCTTCGCCACACGTCCGGTCCGGTGTGCGAGTGATCGCGTCCGGCTGTGCGACCCATTTGGGCGCGGGCGTCGGCAAACCGAATCAGCTGCGCGACGCGCGCGAATGTCAGAACTTTTCAGGTCTTCTGTCAGGACTTCGCTTTGGACGCGGGCGAAGATGAGGAGAGTCAACGGAGAGTCGTCTGTGTGCGTGCCAGCACCACCGATGACCCCCCGGCCATCGCATCGAACCAGGCGGCGAAGCGTCGCGTTTCAACGGCCTCGTACGCCTTCAGATTTTGTGCCCAGCGAAACGCAATCGGCTGATAGCGCAGCTCCACGTCGATGCGGAAGGGGCCCTGCCGACCGGCGGTCTCGATCACGTACTGCACGCGATCACCCTCGCCAACGAAGTCTGCATCGTCACGCGCGGCGCCGGCGACCGCGATATCGTGCGTCGCGGTTGACTTGTCGAAGCCGCGCGGCAGGAGGCGATTGTCCTTCATGAACGCCATGCCGCGGAGCAGCCCCGTCGTGACGCGACCGTCGCCGTCCTGCATGACCGACTCATAAATCTGGACCTCGTCCTGGCGACGGATTTCGTTGTAGTGCGGCTCGGCGCGTTGTGGGTCGATGTCATTGTCATTGCCCAGGATGAGACCGGAAGGGTCGAGGCCGCCGGAGCTGAAGACGAGTTCATCCTGACCGTCATAGACAGTCACATGCAGCCAGGTACGCCGTGACGGATAGCCTGTGGGCAACTTGTGGCCGGTCAAGTTACGTACGACGATCGCCACCTGCAGCTGGCGGCCCACGACATCGGCGCGATCGATCGACACCTCCGCCGTCTTCTGCTGCAGCTGCGTGACGGTAGCATGCGCGGCGGCGTCGAGCTCTTGCGGCAGCGCTTCGACCCCGAGCTCGTGGCGGTAGCGGTTCAACATCCGCAGCATGAAGAAGTTCCCGCCGAGAAACGTATGTCGGCCGAGCGCTTCGCGCGGCTCACCCAAAACCGAGGAGATTCGCGTCGGTGTGGTCACCGGGGGCATGTGGCAGGCCTGGCAGCTCTGCTCGTCGCGAAAGGCGCTATGCCGCCACTCGAGAAACGGCACCTGCTCCGGAAGTTCGCCGACGACTCGGCCCTGCGCATCGAGCGCCTTGGTATACAAGGTGTGGCACGTCGCGCACAACTCGGACTGACGGATATGGGAGGCGTCGGACGGCGTCATGCCCGTCGCGGACCGCATCACGCTTTTCCGGCCCGCGTCGATTTCGAACGGCCCGAACATGCGTCGCTCGCCGGCCGTGCTCGGTGGGCTGATCACGAAGCCCCCGGTGAAACTCTCCGGCGTGCCCAACCGCTCCGGGCCAATCTGGTGACACACGGTGCAGGAGACGCCGTCCGCGGCAAAACGGTCGCGCTCGGATCGGCGCGGATCGATTGGCAGATGCGCGAAAATCTTCCCGTGTTGGCCGGTCGCCGCCGCGACGGTTCGCGCGATGGGCATGTGACAGGTCGCGCACTCGTCCTCGATCTCGGCGACGGCTGACGGATGATCGAGGACTTCGCGCCTCACGCCCGCCTGCCAATACGGATCGCGCGACGAATTGGCCATCATCGATGCCCGCCAGGTGACGCCAATCGACACATCCTCGCCCTCGTTCGTCGTCAAGCCGTTGTGGCAGGCCACACAGTCGTGCGAGGTCAGGAACTGTGCCTCGGCATGGGCCGCGGGACGCGACGGCGCGACGCGCGATGGCTGCGATGCGGCAGCACGAGGCTGCCACGCCAGGAGCGAGGTGGCGGCCCAGAGTGCCAGTGTCGCGGCCAGGAGTTGACGCGACGACGGTTTCTGGATGACGCTCCTCATCGCCACCCGTCGGTCAATCCGCCGTCGAACCAGTCCCACAGGAAGTAACTGACCACTTGTGTCGGCCGTCCTGTGCGGTCGTCCAGCGGAATCCGTACACCGGCGTTGATCATGATGTGCTGCCGGCGGCTGAGCGTGACCTGCAGCTGCGGCAGCAGATCCCAGTGCGTGGTCCCGCCTTCTCCCAGCTCTCGGCCGGCGAGCAGCTCGACGATTGGCGACCACGCCCGACCGAAGCGCCCCCGTGTGAACGTCGTGCCGACCGCGCCGCGCCAGAACGCCTCTTGCTCAGCACGCCCACGATCGAAGGGAAGCTCGAGCCCCGCCTGAAACTGGACGAACGCTTCGCGAGGAAGGATCTGCCCGAATGCCACAAACGGTTCGAAGACCGTGACGCCCTTTCCAAGACCCAAAGTCTCTTTTCCCGTAGGCATCACCAGTTCGCCGGCGACACTGAAGATGTGGCCGCGATCGATGCTGTGGAACACGGCGTGTTTGAACGCGAGGGCCACATCCCCCAGGCCACGACGCCATCCGCCATCCGCGTGTTCCTCGACCAGCAGCGGCACCGTGAGCTCGAATTGACTGCGCGCGCCCAGCCGGCGCTCGTAGAGGAATTCATTGCCGACGCCGCCTGCACCGTCCATGCTGACGGTTGTAGTGACGACGGCTTCGTTCTCGGGGAATGCCTTCTCGGTGACGAGCGCGCGCGGAAGGTTCAGTTCGCCGCGCGGCCACGCACGGCTGGTGCAGAACGTCCGCAGGTAACCGACGATCTGCTGCAGGTCGGCTTCTGGCAGCGCTTCGCCGAACGCCGGCATTCGGCGATCGAACGCACGAGTGGGGCCGCCCTCGTGCATGATGGCGAGCCAGTCGGCGTCGGGCTCGGGCGTCGCGAACCGGCAGTCGGTGAAATCCGGGAGGGGAGTGTCGAAACCCACCGCGCTTAGTGGTGCGCCGCGGCCATCAGGACCATGACAGGCCGCGCACGCGTTGTTGTACAGACTACGCCCAGGCGCCTCCGCCACCGGTTGCGCCGCAGAATCCGCGTGAGTGTCAACGCCAGAAAGCCAAAGCGTAGTCCCGATCCAAACGATGCCCGCAAGCGAGCGGACGGTGGCGCGGAGACGCATTCGTGCGACGCTTCTCACATTTCAGGACACCGTAGCACGTGCGCCCGCCGACTCCAGCGAGAGACAGATTCTCAGAGTGGATCTCACTTTCGACGGCACAGCAGGGCATGCCTTCGTAGCCGAAGAGCACCCTCATGAACGTGGAGCCGGCATCGTCACCATGAAGTGTTCGACGCTACCTTTCTCGGCGGGGTGCGGGTCGGTCGTCCGTCCCGCGTTCAGAGGACCAATGCGCGCAACGTGCACACTCTGCTTGGGTCACGCGAACGGGGATGCTGGTCAGGAGTGCTGGCGTTGAGCACCGCCGCACGGCATCTGCTTTGCTCATCAGGCAAGCGTTTGTGACGGATCGCGACGCACAGCCCCAGGGGAGGGCATAAGGGATGACTGAACGAAGTTCCAACCCGGCGCCGAGGCGAGCACGCCGACAATCTGTGCACCGAGAACCGACAAATGCAGTTGATATCGCCCGTCACTACATCGGCGACCTGATTTACGGCGCGAATGACGGCATCATCACCACGTTTGCCGTGGTTGCTGGCGTCACCGGCGGCTCACTTTCGACTCGGGCGGTTGTGATCGTCGGCGCTGCGAATCTGATCGCCGACGGGTTGTCTATGGGCGTTGGGAATTACTTGAGCATTCGATCCACTGAGAGCGCGCGCGAAGCCCAAGCTCTGCCCGAGCAAGAAGCGCGACCAGCGCGGCACGGCCTGGCGACATTTCTTGCCTTTGTGGTCGTCGGCTCCCTTCCGCTCCTCCCCTACGTATTACCAGACGTCGCCATTGACCGATTTCCCGTGTCGGCGTTACTGACCTTGGCGGCATTATTCGGTGTCGGCGCATCGCGTGCAATCGTCACTGTCGATCGCTGGTGGACCGCGGGTCTCGAGATGCTGCTGCTAGGGGTGATCGTCGCAGCCGCCGCGTACGGAAGCGGCTTCTTCGTGGCTTCGCTTATTAGCCGCGCGAGCTAGAGTGCTCACCGCAACGGCCATCCTTGATGCCGCGATGTCATTTTCCTTGGCTGGCTTCCTCGGGCCGCCTGCGCTGGCGTTGAGCATCGCCGCGCGGCATCTCCTTTGCTCCGACTGGAAGCGCGTGCCGAAGCATCAAAGGAGAACGACGATGGCTGCCTTCAGCAAGATCTTGGTCCCTGTCGACTTCAGCGACGCATCAAAGGCGGCGCTCAAGTACGCGTGCCAGCTCGCCGATGCCACGAGTGCTTCACTTTGCGTTCTGCACACGTACGATCGCTGTCCCGTCCATCAGGTACAATGAGGTCTGCTACCTTCCACAGGATTACCTCGAGCGGCTCGAACAGGACGCTCACAAGAGCCTCGAAAATGTCCTCAGCGCCGAGGAGAAGACGAGGTATCGCGCGACGCTGGTACTGCGGCAGGGGAATGCGGCCCAAGAAATCCTGGCGTGCCTGAATGAACAGCCAGACATTGACCTGATCGTCATGGCGACGCATGGTCGCGGTGGCGTCGCGCGCTTGATGTTGGGCAGTGTGGCCGACAAGATCGTCCGGGCCGCGCCGTGTCCGGTGGTGACGCTCAGGATTCCGGAGGCCAGGGAATCCGAAACGTCGCCGGCCGCTTGACGCACGCAGCAGAAGCGTGAGCGGCCAGTCAACCTCGCGCAGGACCTGCCTCTGGGCTATTGCGCTAAAGCGGCTTGAATGGATTCGATGTACCTCACGAGGGAGTCGATTCGGGCCTTCACGGTCTGTTCGTCGCCGCCTTCAGCCGATCGCATGAACGCATCTCCCCACGCCGGCATTTCCGCGCCGCCATGGCCGCGCACTGGCTGACGGCCATCGATCGTGCGGAACACCTGCTCGAATGGGAAGGTGCCGCCGTTTCGCTTGGCGATTTCCGTAAGATCCGCCGGGCGCCGGCGCATCGAATCGGCGAGTGGGCCATCGCCCTTGCCCGACGTGCCGTGGCACGAGCCGCAATAGGTCTTGAACAGGTACGCACCCGACGTCCCCCCGATATCGGCGTTCGCCGCCGTCGCTTGTGCCCGCAACGAAATGCCAGTACCAAACATCACGGCCGACAACATCAGAGTGAGCCATGCCGTGCGAAGCCAGGGTTGTTTCTGCATACCGCCTCCTCGACCGCAGTGTTCCCGGTGACCGTGAGCAACATCACTGCCACTGATGAGTGCCTGCAACCTGGCTGTGGGCACCCATCGAGGCAGATGCCAAATCGCGCGCCCCGGGAAATTTCCCGCACCGATCGCGCAGTTTTCCCCGGCTCGTTCAATTCACTTCGTGCAGCTGCAGCGGCGCCGGACGTTCGGGCAGTGCCTCCTCGTGAGCCGCCACCGCCTCTGCGACCGTTGCGGTGTCGCGAACGGTCAGGACCGGGCACGGTGCCGTCCGGACCACGCGCTCGGCGACGCTCCCGAGAAGCAGATGGGCCAGTCCTCCGCGTCCGTGCGTCCCCATGACGATGAGGTCGGGGGTCGCGTCCTTGGCGGTCTTGAGGATGCCTTCGATGGGCCGTCCAATCAGCAGCCGGGTCCTCACCGCGACTCCCGCCGCTTCGCAGCGTTGCGCCAGCGCCGCCAGCCGCGCCTCGGCCTCGCCTTTGAGTTTTTCGCCGATCTCAGGCAGATAGACGCATCCTTCAAGGCAGACGCTCATATGAGCGAACTCCTCCATGACGTGCAGTAACTGAATCGCGGCGCCATACCGCCGCGCCATGTCGATGGCGTAATCGGTGGCCAACGACGAGGAAGAACTGAAGTCCGTGGGAACGAGAATTCGGGTGATGTGTGGCATGACTCGATCCTCTCGGAACCGCCACATCGCAAGGACCCTGCCAGCGTCAGGACACCCGGAGCGCGGAATCGGTCTTGCAGCGCGACCACCACACATGGCGTTGCCTTTGTACCTGCTCCTCCTCGCCGGCATCGGCGGCGTGTTTGCCGCCGCAGCAATTCTCTTGCGCCGCTACGAGCTGACTCGTGTAACCCGTCTTCGTCTCGAGGCACAAGAGAGGGCTGACATCTCCGTCCTCGAGCTCCGACAACTGAAGTACGCGATCGATCAGGCGAGCATCGTCGCCTTGACCGATCAGCGAGGCCGGATCCTCTACGTCAACGACAAGTTCTGCGAGATCTCGAAGTACGCGCGCGAGGAGCTGCTCGGCCAGGATCACCGCATCGTCAATTCCGGCTTGCATCCGCCGGAGTTCATTCGCGATCTGTGGGTCACCCTGGCGAAAGGCGAGGTCTGGCACGGCGAGATCAGGAACCGCGCTAAGGACGGCAGCTATTACTGGGTGGATACGACCATCGTCCCGTTCCGCGACGAACGCGGAAAACCCTATCGCTACCTGGCCATTCGCAACGACATCACAGCGCGAAAGGTGGCCGAAGCGAAACTGGTAGAACAGGCGTCGCTGGCACGCGTCGGCGAATTGGCGGCGGTCGTCGCTCACGAAGTCCGGAATCCGCTCGCCGGCCTGCGCGGCTCCTTGCAGATCCTCGAGCAGCGCACGACGACCTCTCTCACCGATCAGGCGATCATTCGCGAAATGATTCGTCGGCTCGACGTCCTCAGCGAGCGCGTCTCTGATCTCCTGCGATACGCCAAGCCCCGCGCGCCGGTGTTCGAGCGGGTTGACCTCCGACCGCTCGTCCAGGCCACGGCAGACTCGATCCGACGGCACCCGTCGATGGCTGCACTCGCGATCGACATCTCCGGAGCGGCCGAGGCGATCGGGGACGCCGAACTGTTGCGCGAGGTGTTCCTGAACCTGCTGCTCAATGCCGCGCAGGCGCTCGACGGCAGAGGCGCTGTTCGGATCGCAATGACGCAGGACGATCACGCCATCGTCACGGTCGCCGACGATGGGCCCGGTATCCCGCCTGAGATGCGCGAATCGATTTTCGAGCCGTTTTTCACGACCAAACGCAGTGGCACCGGCCTCGGTCTGGCCATTGTCCGTCGCCTCGTCGAGCTTCACGGCGGAACGGTCACCGCGGGCGCGGCCTCCGGGGGCGGTGCCATGATGATGGTCACATTGCCGGCTGCCGCGAGGCAGATCGGGGGAGTGGCCCGCGCTCCCGTCACTGCGGCCTGAGGCGAGTGCTGTTGCGCGGCGCCTCAGGCGACAGGCCGAGGGAGGCCGTACTTTTCGATGCGATAGCGGATCTGGTCGCGATTCATGCCGAGCAGCGTTGCGGCCCTGGTCTGATTGCCGCCGGATCGTTCGAGGGCTTGAATCACGAGCCACCGCTCGAGCGCCTCCAGGTCAACACCTTGCGCGGGAAGATCGAAGCCGTCGGCCGATTGTCCGTTCGCACCGAACAGCGGGAAATCGGCCGCCTCGAGTTGCGAGGTGTCAGCGAGGAGCATGGCTCGCTCGACGGCGTTTCTCAGCTCGCGCACGTTGCCCGGCCACCCATAGCTCTGCAACTGCTTCGTCGCGGCGGGTGACACGCCGCGCACCTTCTTGCGGAACTCGCGATTGAATCCGTCGATGTAGTAGGCCACCAATGCCGGCACGTCCGCCAGCCGCTCGCGCAGCGTGGGCATCGCGATCGGCAGGACATTGAGCCGGTAGTAGAGATCCTGCCGAAAGCGCCCGGCCCTGACCTCGTCTTCGAGATCTTTGTTGGTTGCGGCGACGACCCGGACATCGACCCGCAGATCGTGCGAGCCTCCCACGCGGCGAAACATCTTCTCCTCGAGCACGCGCAACAGCTTGGCTTGCAGCGCCGGGACCATCTCGCCGATCTCATCGAGAAAGACGGTTCCGCCATCCGCGATCTCGAACAGACC
The DNA here is from genome assembly GCA_963807105.1 of uncultured Acidobacteriota bacterium. Classification (GTDB taxonomy): domain Bacteria; phylum Acidobacteriota; class Vicinamibacteria; order Vicinamibacterales; family UBA2999; genus DASPWV01. The sequence continues at coordinate 555,085 of CAWEAM010000013.1, forward strand.
ACGCTTCTGTTGGCGCGCATCGGTAAAGGCGCCGCGCTCGTGACCGAACAGCTCGCTTTCGAGGAGCTGCTCGGGGAGCGCCGAGCAAGTGATGTTGACGAATGGCCTATGCGCGCGGGCGCTGTTGTAGTGAAGCACCTTCGCCGCCAGGTCCTTGCCCGTGCCGCTCTCACCCGTCAACAGCACCGTCGAGGCGGGGCTGGCGGCGACCTTGACCAGCAGATTCTTCATCGCATGCATCACCGGAGATTCGCCGACGATGCAATCCACGCCGTAGGGCTGGGCCTGGTTCGCACGAAGCCGCCGCACTTCGCGTCGCAACCGTGTGGTTTCGAGAGCCCGCGCCACCAGCAGCGCCACGTCGTCGAGGTTGAACGGCTTGTTGGCGAAGTGATACGCCCCTTCCTTCATCGCCTCGACGGCGGTCTCGACGCTGGCGTACGCGGTGAGGAGAATGACGAGGATATCGGGATCGAACTCTTTGATCTTCTTGAGGATGGTGAGGCCGTCGATATCGGGCAGCCTGTAGTCGAGCAGCACGAGATCAACGCCCTCGCATAACTGCTCGAGCGCCTGCCCGCCGGTCTCGGCTTCGAGGACATCGTGCCCCTCGGCGCGGAGTCGCTCGCTGAGCGACCAGCGAATCAATTGCTCGTCATCGACAACGAGAACGGTAGTGGCGGCCATTGACGGTCCTCCGAACACTGCTAGTCGACCGGGAATAATCCCAGTTACTGCGAAAAATTCCCCACTGCGAATGATGTCAGATTCTGCGAATTCCAGAAGAGTTTCGCGAAGTCGGTCATCCAACCCTGCTCAGTGCGGTTTAGAGGTTCAACTTGTGCGCCACTGCCGGCCGCCGACCGGTGCAGGCGCCCCGTGCCGTTGCGCGAGCCGGCGTTACGCTACACGGTGGCCCAAGTCCAGCGGCAGCAGCGGAACGATCAGCGAGTAGATGACGGCCCCGTCAGCGCGTGCACGATGCTGTCCCGGAAGACCGCCGGTGTGCGGTGCCGGGGCCCGAGGTGGGTGTTGGCTGCAAAAATTGCTATGGAGATCAGATGCACGTCGACCACAGACGCAATCGCTGTACCCGCGGCAGCGTGCCGGCACTGATTGGGCGCGAGGCCAGCCCAGCGCTGAACGGTGCGGAAAAATGCCCATCGACGCGAACGATTTCAGCTGGCCACACGTACGCCACGACCCTCAACACCGCGCACGCTCCGCGCGCGTCGTTCTGCCTCACACTTGACGGGCCCGAGCATCAGCCGCCGAATCACGCGGATTCCGGGAGACGCAAACGCCCAGTAACGTCGGAAACGAGCCCGCGCCACCAGCCCGAACCGACGGGCCATCGCCGCATGAATCCTGCCGGCCTCCGATCGCGAACAGCCATGCGCTCCGTGTGCGAGGCGATGTCAGGTGTGCGGAATCGTCCGCAGTCGATAGGAAAAAATCCACGCCCGGGCGCACCGGCACAGTCATCTGTTCGATGGCAAAGCGGCCGCGACGCATAGGAATGCCATTTCGATTCCAGGTACGGCGTCGTTGGCGTGGATTCGGCGCGTGGCGCGTCGATTGCAGGTCGCCACGACGAGGAAACCGATGGCGCCGATGCTGGCAGTAAGCGAAAACCTCCAGTGGTTGGACATCCTCAAGGCCGAGTACCGGGAAATGCCGGGACTATCCTTGACCAAGGAACAGATGCAGCGCTTGTGGGGACTGGAGTCCAGCGTTTGCCAGGGCCTGATTGACGCACTTGTGACAGCGCATGTACTTCGCAGGACCGCATCGGGGTGCTATGTGTCGACGAATATTTCGCACTGACGATGGCGGCCGCGCGAACGCGAGGGACCACGTATGTTCTCGACGGTCTTCACGCGACCACTTTCGCAGCCGGCCGCGCAGGCGTTTCCAGTTGGTGTCCGAAGTGCTCGGCGAACAGCCGCACGTCGTCCCAGTCGGTGTACTCGTAGTCGCGGGCGGTGTCACCGCCGGCTTTGCTCACGATGCGTTTCATCACCCACCGTGTGATCAGGTTGTACTTGGTGTATGGCAGAGCGCCGGCGACGACCTTGACTTCGTCCGGGCGCCAGCCAGTAGATGATGCGAACGCGTCGACGATGCTGCGCAGATGAGCGTCAACCTCTGGCTCTCTCTGCAGCACACCCAGGCAGACCGACACGAACGCGTTGGGCCGCCTGGCGAGCGCCTGCGCATGCATGCGGACCCAACGACGCACATTTTTCTGATACCCGCCTGCGTTCACTGACGCCGCGACAATGACGCCGGCGTAGTCATCTGGCGAGGCGACTCTATTGGTGGCCTGTACGACGTCCGTGTCGTGACGATGCACGCGCAACTCGCTGGCGCCAGGCGATCTTGGCGGTTTGTCCATGAGTAGTGCCATAAACAACTGGTTCCACGCGCCACGGGTGTCTCCTTCGACTGTCCAGGAGAGACGCACGATCCCTGCCGATAAACCTTCCACGGATTCCCTCAACGACCCGGCAGTGTTCGGACGAAGTCTTGCCGCGAACGCAAGATATTTCCCGCTTCCGGCGACGGGCGCATGAAGCGCAACGAGCTCGATGGTGAACCTGGAGAGCTGCCTGGCCGCGCGTCGCAGGCTCGGTCCGCCTAGGCAGAACGCGCCGGCAGCTCAATGACGATCGTGGTGCCGCCGGACGGCGGACTGACGACGCTGATCGTGCCGCTGTGGGCTTCGACGATGCTTTTGGCGGTTGCCAGCCCAAGACCCGATCCGCGCGTCTTCGTCGTGAAGAAGGGCGTGAACACCTTGTCGCGAGTATCCGCAGAAATGCCGGGACCGGTGTCCGCGAACCGGATCACACACGTCGAGTCGCCATTGGCAAGGACGACGTGGATGGTCCCCTCTCCCTGCATCGCCTGGGCGCTGTTTACCAAGAGGTTCAGAAACACAATCTTGAGCAGCTCCGCGTCGGCCTGTACGGGCGGCGCCGAGCCTTCGATTTCGATGCGCACTCGTTGGAGCGCTGGGTCGCCAGCCGCGAGCGCGGCGGTCAGCTGCATCAGTTTCGTCAGTTCAACTGGCGCCATCCGCGGCTGCGGCGGCCGCGCGAACAACAGGATGTCCTTCATCAACTCGCTGAGCGCATCTACACGGCCGAGGATCTCCTTGATCATCGCGGCGTCGCCGGAGCCTGGCGGCAGCCGTCCGCCAATCACCTCGATCGCACCGCGCACGCCGGCGAGCGGGTTCTTCACTTCATGGGCAATCACGGCGGCCATTTCGCCGACCATCGCCAGGCTGCCCTTTTCGCGGAGCTGCTGTTCGAGCCGCACGCGGGCGCTGAGGTCGTGCACGATGCCGGTGAACTTCCGCTGTCCGCTAATTGTCATTTCGCCGACGGACAAGTGCAGTGGGAACGTCGTGCCGTCGCGGCGCCGGGCGATGACTTCTCGGCCCTTGCCGATGATCTTTGCCTCGCCGGTCTCGAGGTAGCGCAAGAGGTAGCCGTCATGCTCCTCGTGGTGGGGCGACGGCATCAGCGTGCTGACGTTACGGCCAATCACTTCGCTGGGCTGGTAGCCAAACAGGCGCTCCGCCGCCGGATTGAACGACTCGATGCGACCGCGGTCGTCGATCACGATGATGCCGTCCACAGCGGAGTCGATGACGGCACTGAGCCGGGCCGCGTAGTCGTCGACGCCCTGGCGGTAGCGCCTAATTTCAGCGACCGTCAGCCAGAGGCCCGCAGCGGCGATCGTGGCGAGGACCGCGGCCAACGCCCAGGTGAAACCTGCCGCTGGTCGAAGGGAAAAGAGAGGCGTCGCGGCGATCCACGCGAGCGCCGAGATGGCGACAAAGGTGAGCAAGGCCGCGCCGCGTAACAGTCGTGTTTGTGGCATCTGGCCGGGTACCGCGACAGTCCAGCCGGACCGCAATCTGCGGATCGCGTTCCGCGCGTGCTGCGGTCAGTTCAAGGCTTGTCGTTTGGCGCGGCCGATTCTACCAACGATCTCGCTGGTAGACGCCTTTACTCGCTTCAGGCCGTTCGAGACGGTGCGCGCCCACGCCACCGACCGCATACTTGCGGCCGGAATTCGCTGCTGATTCACACGCTCACGCCCGCATCATCATCGACGCGACAAGTGGCCGGCGGACACAGCGCCAGGATGTTTGCGGGTCATTGTTCGATTCGTTGGGCGGTCACTGCAACGTGCGATGCCGGAGGGGTGAGGCGCGCCGCGATGGCGAGCGGTATCGCTAACACCGGGACCCGCGCGCGACAGAGCACACGGTAGGCGATGACCCCCACGCGTCCGAGGCCGGACTGCTGCAGCCCCATCACGATAAGACCCGCCGAGCGCACGTCGGCGATGTTGACGATCGTCTCGGCTGCGTCACCAACCAGGACCAGCGATTCGACGTCGCCGCCTGCCAGCTCCGCGAGCTGTCGCAGTGCGGTCTCCGCCTGGTCACGGGCGTCGAGCTGCAGGCTCGGGACGCGGCCGTGCCATCGGGCTGGAACGTGCTGTGGCTCGATGGCGTGCGCAATCAATAATGGTACGTCGAGCTCGTGTGCGAGGGCGGCGCCCAGGCGGACGAGCGTGGCCGATCCTTCGGTGAGATCGACCGGCACGACGATGCGCCGAACCGCGGAGGTGAGCGTCAGCGGACCGTCCACGCGCGGCGGTTCGGCCGGAATCACCAACACCGGGACCTCGCTGCTCCGCAGGACGCGTTCCGCCGTCGATCCGAAGAACATCTTGCGAACGCCGGTCAGGCCGTGGGAGCCGAGCACGAGCAGATCGACAGACATCGCGGCGGCCGCATCAAGAATCTGGTCGGCGGCGCGGCCGCCGCGCACCTCCAGATCAAAGGTTCGATCCCAGCCGAGCGCCTCGGCGACGAATCGGCGCAGCTCTTCGCGCTCGAGATTTGGCCAGTCACCGTAGGCCCGCATCGCTTCCACGAGTAGCGGATCGTTGACCGTGATCACGGTCAACTTCGCTCGCGCGCGTTCAGCCGCGAGGGCCGCATATCGCAGCGCGGTCTGTGAGGCAGCCGAGTAGTCCACGGCGCACAACACATGGCGGCTGGTGGTAGACACGCTGAACTCCTTCTGGAGCTCTCACGGCAAGTCAAATGCCATGCACCGCTACTCGTGTCTCCATGCAATCGATCGTTGTTGGGGATTCACAGGTGGGACTTCTTCCCCAGTCAACCGAAATAATTCGCACCAATTCATCACGGCCCTGCCACATACAACGCGGTCAGCACGGGCGTGATCACAGAGACGCTATTGCCTCCCGTCCCGACACACACCAGGTTGAACGTCGTCGGCCCGGCGGCGACGTTGAAGACGCGTGTGCCGCCCATCGGCGCATACCATATGGTTGCGACATTCGCCTCGGACACTTCCGCAGAATAAGGGGCCGCGACCTGGGTTCCCGTTGTCAGCGAGCACCTGGCGCCTTCGAGCACTCCGAAATTAGCGAAGAGGAAGGCGCCACTGGCGTTCACGATGACGCGGCCGGAGGCAGGCGCGTCGACCGTGATCTGGCTCACGATCAAGGGCGTACCGATCTGCAGCGACACGCTGTTCGTGTTCTCGGCGGTCAGAAGCTCCGGAGGAGCGGCGAGGTCCACGTGCCTGAGGCTGCCGTCCACAACATGACCCCCGCCGACTGAATTTGCCGCCAGATCGAATGCGGTTACGGTGCCATCCGCGAGATGGCCGCTGGTGATTGAGTTGGGCGCGATCGCCGCGGCACCAACCGCGCTCGCGGCGAGCTGAATGGCCGTGATCGACCCGGGCGGAACCCCGCTGGCCGTGACCAGCCGCGGAGGCCCGGCAGCGCCGGCGCCGGGTGTCAGCACGAAATTGCCGGACGCACCACTGCTGTCACGCCACGTTCCATTGAGTGACGGGAACGCGATCGCCGCCTCGAGGTGGACGGGGGTGCCGCCGGGCTGCACCATCGTGACGCCGAAGCCGATCGTGCCATTGGGATTGAGAAAGGCCATGCCCCGGGCGCTCGCTATCTGCCCGGCCCCGCAGCGATCGTCGGTCCCGTCGAGCGTGTAAACGGCGCCCAGCTGCACGATGCTCAACGTCAATACGTTGCAGTAGGGCAGCATTTGCCAGCGAAACGCCCCGAGCGGCTGTCCCGTGGCTGGCGCGGACGACCAGAGCAGGCAGACGGCGACAACCACGACCGTGCGTGGATCGGACATGGGGATCCTCCACTGGCCTGCATGCTATCTCGCCTTGGTGCCTGCAAGATGAGTGGCAGGGGAGGAGGCGGCACATGGTTCGCGCGCGTCAATCATGCGCCCGTTGATGAATACGTGTCGGGACATTCCCAGTCGGGCGAACGCGGGACGGTGCGCGGCCACTATGACACCGGGTAGCTTCTACACTGTAACTCCTACCCGATCCCGTCCCATGGCGTAGCGCGCCCGATGGGGATTGATCGATCATTCCCCTGAAACGTTCGAGTTTTCGCGCGATCCTCAAACAATTCGCGTTCTGTTGAGCCAGGCACGACTGTTGCCAAGAGGCTCAGCCGTTTGCACAACATAAGGATCGTCTCGTTCGCGATCGGATGCGCGTTGTTCCTCTACGCGCAAACGGTCGACGCCGCCACGCTGAAAATTGCCTGGGACCCACCGACCGACGGAGTCACCGTTGGCTACATCGTCTGGATCGGCACCGAGCCGTCCAACTACACACAATCGATCGATGCCGGCGCGACGATCTCTTATGCGATCGACGGACTCCAGGAAGGCGCCACCTACTTCGTCGCCGTCCAGGCATATAGCGCGCATCGCGAGGTCAGCACGATCTCGGCGCCAGTGAGCGGGATCGCTCGAACGGAAGGATCGCTGGGCCTGCCAGGGAACGCGCCTCCATCGGCGGGCATGACGAGCCCGCTCAATGGCGCGATCTTCACAGCGCCGGCGACGATCACGCTCAGCGCGGCAGCCAGCGACAGCGATGGAAGTGTCACTCGCGTGGACTTCTATGCCAACGGGTCGCCCATTGGCAGCTATTGGGCACCGCCGTATTCCATCTCGTTGCCAAACATCCCCGCCGGCAACTACACGGTCTCCGCCGTTGCGACCGACGATCGCGGCGCGACCACCACATCGGCGGCGGTGAGCGTCGCCGTGGTCTCGGGACCCTCAGGCGGATCCGGCCCGGTCTCGGGCATGCCGGGGACCGCGACGTTCGTCAACAGCGACAGCACGACGCGCGGCGACTGGATCGGCGTGCACGGACGCGATGGTTACGCGCTCGCGGCCGATGCGATCACGCTGCCGGGGTACGCGCAGCTGGCGATCGGCCGCGCGGCGCAGTGGACGTGGGCGGACCCAAGCGCTGAGGTGCGCGCGCTGCGGCGCGCCAGCGGCGCCGGCCGGATCGCGGCGACGGCGTACGGCGATCACTTCTCGATTGACATCAATCTCACGGATGGCCAGAGCCACCGGGTCGGGGTGCACGGCGTCGATTGGGATCAGCGCGGACGGGTACAGCGGTTTGACATCGTCGATGCGGCCACCGGCGCGCTGCTCGACTCGCGCACGATGTACAACTTCACGGGCGGTCAGTACTTCTTCTGGACGGTGCGAGGGCATGTTCGCCTCGAGGTCACACGCCTCGACGGCCCCAACGCCGTCGTCAGCGGGCTGTTCTTCGATACGCCGAACGGCGGCAGCGGCGGCAGCGGCGGCAGCGGCGGTGCAACCCAGGCGACGGGCAGCGCCGCGTTCATCGCCACCGACACCACGACGAAAGGAAACTGGCGCGGAGTGTATGGCCATGGTGGCTACGGCCTCGCCGGCGACGTTGCCGCCCTCCCCTCGTATGCCGAGATCGGCGTCACGGGCGCCGCCCCATGGACCTGGGACGACGGGACATCCGATGTGCGCGCGCTGCAACGTGCCAACGGCAGCGGTCGCATTGCCGCCACCGCGTATGGGGCGTCGTTCGCCATCGATGTCAAGTTCACCGATGGTCAGAGTCACAAGCTGGCGTTGTACAGCGTGGACTGGGAGAACCAGGAACGGGCGCAGCTGATCGAAATCTTCGATGCGGCGACCGGCGCACTCCTCGACTCTCAGCTGCTCCGCCACTTCAACGGCGGCGTGTATCTCGTGTGGAACGTGTCCGGCCACGTCACCGTGCGCGTCACAAACGCCGGCTGGCCGAACGCGGTCGTGAGCGCGGTATTCATCGAGTGATCTTGCGCGGCAGCGCACGCAGTGACTTCGCAAGCGGCACCACCGCTCCGCCGCCGAGCGGCGGTGGTGTCGGTCGCATCGGTCGTCGCCCTGCCAGCGGATCTCACTCACGCTCATCCGCAGCCGCGAGCGAGACGGCGTCGCTAGCTGCTCGAACTGCGCCAGGCCGTCGAAGCCAAGATCTAAAAACGGATATTGACCCGCACGCCTTGCCGACCTTGCCCAACGAGTGGCACGACTCCGACGGTCGGTGAACGTCGAGGCGACATATAGAGAACCTTGCGCCTCAGTGCGTCGACGCCGGCACCGATCGCGGTCCCCAGGCCGATGGCTACGGTGAAGATGGCGGCGTTTCCCGGTTCGCTCGGATCGATGAGATAGTCCCACGTCGCGAGTCCAGCCCCGGTCGCGGCACCGATGAGCGCTCCCTTCCACAAAGAGTCAGCGGCCCTGACCTCGGTGATCGACCCTCGGCAAACGTTCGCGTTTCAAATGCTCCAGTCGCCCTGTTGGGTGTCGACACCTCGAGTGAGGAGACGGACACATCCACGACCCTGCCTTTGGTTTTCTGACCGCTCTCATCGGTCAGCACGACGAGATCGTTGGATTTCACGATGCGGTGGAGATCCTCGAACGTCCGTGCAGTCTGGCCTGCACCCCACTGGGGTCGAGCATCAGCGCCAGACAGAACCAATAGAGCTGACGTGGATGTGGACCGGCCATCGAACCTCCTCCTCTCGCAGCACCAACGTGCGAGACGAGGGCACAAACGGTTCAGGGGTCGCACGGCCTGTTGTCCCGATGCTGTGTCAACCCGCAGTAAGAGGCGTTGAGGGCTGGAACGAGGCCGCGATTTGACACGGCTGAGGCTTCGGAGTTCGCCTTCGATATCTTGACGACACGTGCGCCTGCTATTGCCGATGCCGTCACGTCGTCGTCACTGCGCGCGCGTCAGGACGAGTTCGAGGCTCTCGCTACCGTCGTGGTCTGCGAAGAGGGTTCCTGGGATCTTCTTCGCCACGCGTTCGCGCACGAGCGCGTAGGCACGCGCGCTCATCGGGATTCCACCGACTTGTCGGATCAGCGCCTGGTCCTGATCGAGATAGAACTTCACGAACTCCGACAGCTCCGGCCGCTCGAGAGCCTTGGCGTTGGTGTAAATAAACAACGTGCGCGACAGTGGCCGGTACGCCCCGCGCTGCACATTGTCGATCGAGGGCAGGACGGCGCCCAGGCGCTGGGCATTCGGCCCGGCGACGGGTACGGCTTTCAACCTGGATTCGTTCTGCTGGTAGTATCCGTAGCCGACGTAACCAAGCGCCAATTTATCGTCGGCGACGCCTCGGACGATGACGGTGTCGTCTTCGCTGGCGGTGTAGTCCTTACGCGACGCACCGGCGACGCCGTTCACGACTTCGCTCCAGTAGTCGAAGGTGCCAGAGGCGGCCCCGGGCCCGAACAGGTGCACAGGTTCGGCCGGCCAGTCTGCACGCACGTCGCTCCAACGCGTCACCTTGCCTTCGGCCGCGGGCTCCCAGACCTTTCGCAGCTCGCCGAGCGTGATCGACGATGCCCAGTCGTTGTCGCGATGCACGATCACTGTGAGCGCATCGTACGCGACAGGGATCTCGACGAAAGGCACACCGGCCCGCTCACACGCGGCCCGCTCCTCGGGGTTGATCGGTCGTGAGGCATCCTGGATGTCGAGGCTCGACGCACAGAACTGCGCGAAGCCGGTCCTCGTGCCGGACGCATCGACGGAAATCTTGACCTCCGAGTGCTGTTTGCGGAACGCTTCGGTGACGGCCGTGGTGAGTGGAAACACGGTGCTCGATCCCCCGGCGCGGATCTCGCCTGTCAACCCGGGACCGCGCGTGCCGCAGGCGACCGTCGCAGCGGCTAGGCAAACGAGCGTGCCGAGATGCATGTGAGGCTCCTCAGAGAGAGGAACCTAATCGAGCTGTGTGTCGTCGGTACGTCGGTCGCGCAACATTTCTGTGACGGCATGTCGAATGGCCGTAGCCTGGCCTCGGCCATCGCGGGCATAATCGCAGCATGAGCGGCGCACGTTCGGACAACGCTGCGACTTCGTGAAGGACAGCGCCTGGCGAGCGAACGCTATGCCGTAGCATTTCCAACGGTAAGGAGGTTTCAATGCCGATCAACGAACTCGAGATGTTTCTGGTCTCGTGGGATCAGGAGGCGGCGAATACCGTCAAGCTCCTGAAGGCGTTGCCGTCGACGCAGTACGACTTTCGCCCGGACTCCGGTGGGCGATCGCTTGGGGAGCTGGCGTGGCATTTGGCGGAAGGTGATGCTTACATCAGTTACGGCGTCGAACGCGGGCAATTCACGATGGGCGAGAGACCGCCAAACATCGAGCGCCCGCGCGCAGTCGAAGCCCTCGCCCCGGAGTACGAGCGCGTGCATCGCGAGGCGGTCGCGCGAATTCGCAAGCTCACGCCGCAGGATCTCGATCGCACGATTCCGTTTTTCACCGGACCGATGACGATCCGCGAGATCCTTGCGAACGCGATTCTGGCGCACGGAATCCATCATCGGGGGCAATTGAGCCTCATGTGCCGCCTGGCGGGGGGTCAGCCGCCTGGCATGTACGGCCCGAACCGCGAGGAAATGGCAGCCATGAGAGCGACCGCGGGCGGAGCCTAATCGAGGCGCAAAGGCGCGGCGCCCTGTGAGTCATGTCACGGTGACTGTCACCGGTTCGTCGACATCGTTCTCTTGGCAGCCACCGCTCACCCGGAGATCCGCCGGCCGAGCATGATTGCTGGCCGCGCTCTGGCCTGGAGGGCCGCCGATCGCGACCCTTTCGCTCGGCGCCGTTTTTCCGTCGCCAGTCGCGAGTCGTCGGCCCACAGCACCTGGAACCCGCCGCAGTCATCCACGAAGATCACGGCGGGCCGGGCGCCGATGGTGCCACGAGTGACACCCTCGACTTTCATGTTCTTGTGAAACTTGACATCCGGATAGCGCCGCACGATCCCCCGCGGGTTGCCATCCCATGAATAGAGGCTGAACGGCGCCTTCGATCGGCTGGTCGAGTTCCCCAGGATGATGAGCGAGTTGCCTGTTGACTGATCGAGCGACATCGCCCGGATGCCCGCCTCGTGATCGCCCTTGCTCTTCGGCACGGCAAGCCGTAGCGGTGGCAGCATTTGAAGGTTGTCGAGCGTCCACGGGCCATCGATCTTCCGCGGCTTGACCCGCAGAACGACTGGCTTGCCGTCGATCACCGGCGTTCGCAGGCCGAAGAGCAACGCTTTCTTCCGCGGATCCCAGCTAAGGGCTTCGACATTGAGGCCTCCATCGTCGGGGATCAGCCCCGCGGCCCGTCGCAGCCACGGTAGCTGCTCGAGGAGCCAGGGGCGAAAGCCGGCCATGACGTCGGCGCGCAGCCGGCCCTTCGGGCCCACTGCGATCCGCACAATCGACTCGCGCGCAGCCACCACCTTGCCGCGCTTCTTTTTCGGGTGTTTTCCTTTGCGCGTCTTCAGGCAGAGCGATGATGTGCCGAAGATGAAGGTGCGGCCGGCGGCTACCACCTTCTCGATGCCTTCGATGTCATCGATCACGCCGGGGGGGAGGCCCTCGATCGGCCGTCTGGCGATCCGGCGGCGGAGCGTTCCATTACCAGCCACTTCGAACTCGAAGAGCGCATCGGAGACGTTGTTGTCGCAGAACATGAATCTGGAATCGGCGAGCGCCAGCACTTCCGACGCGTTGTACGGCTCGTCGCCCGGGCGCTCACCAAAGGGATTGGGCTTCAGCTTTCGGGGCATCGGCGCATTATGTCAATCATCGGCGGGTGTCCGTCCATAGGGTAGGCGAGATGGCGGTGTTGCCCTTTCTACTGCCGTACGCAGTTCCGGCCGCAATCATCGCCGGCGTGGCCACGGGAGAGGTGTGGCTGTTCCGATCCGTTGCCTGGATCTGGGCGGCCGTCGTTGCACTCGATCTCGCCGTTCCGCCGCCAGCGCTGCGTCGCGCGAGCCCTCGTTCCGAACCGTCGAGATCGCCGCTCTGGCGCCTGGCCGTTCTGGGATGGGTCCCCGTGCAGCTTGCCGTGATCGCCGGCGGGCTGATGGTGACGACGTGGGACCCGATCAGCGCCCGCGATCTGCTGCTCGTGACGATCTCGATCGGCATCGCCAACGGCATGCTGTGCGTTCCCGTGGCGCACGAACTGATGCATCGCCGCGGAAGGCTCGATCGCGCGGCGGCCGACGTGCTCATGCTCTCGGTCTCGTACCCGCACTTCAGCATCGAGCACGTGCACGGCCATCATCGCCGTGTGGCCACTCCCGCGGATCCGGCGACCGCACGGCTCGGGGAGAGCTTCTACGCGTTCTACCCGCGCACACTCGCAGGCAGCGTCGAGAGCGCGTGGCGAATCGAACGGGCGCGGCTGCGACGCCGCCAGCTGCCCGAATGGGGAGCGGCGAACCGGATGCTGCGGTACGCGCTGTTGCTGACGGCGGTTTACATCCTGATCGCGCTCTTTTTCGGCCCGCCGGGCGTGGCGTTCTTCGCGGTCCAGAGCGTGATCGCCTTCTCGACGCTCGAGATGATCAACTACGTGGAGCATTACGGCCTGACGCGGCGGGAGCTGGCGCCGGGCCGCTTCGAGCCGGTACGCCCATGGCATTCCTGGGATTCGCCGCACCGCGTGAGCAATTGGATGCTCTTCAACCTTGGGTGGCATGCCGACCATCACTGCCACGCGCACAAAGGCTACGAGGATCTGCGCCACCAGCGCGAGGCGCCGCAGCTGCCAACCGGGTACTTCGGAATGTTTCTGCTGCCACTCTGCCCGCCGCTCTGGCGTCGCGTCATGCACCCGCGCGTGGAGGCGTGGCGGCGGTTCGACGGCTCGAGGAGAACCACATGAAATCGTGTCCCTACTGCAAGCAGGTCGATCTGCACGACGACGCCACCAAATGCCCGCACTGCGGCGAATGGCTCAAGCGCTCGTTCTTTCGACCGCTGCGAATCGTCGCCGAGGTGATCGGATGGCTGTTCCTGACGGTCTTCATCGTCGGCCTTGCCGGCTGCGGGTTCATGGCGTTGTCCGGATGAACCCCCGACATGCTCGTGTCCTCAATCCGACAGACGGCCGCCGCCCGCGCGCTCTGCGACACCTGCACAGTCTGGCGCGAAAAGATCGATTGGCGCGGCCGGGCGCTCGGTCCTCCTATTCGTTCGCTGCTATCGACCGACAACAGGTAGTCGAACATGCAGCAGCGTCGAAGCCGGGATACACGGTGCCCGCAATGCGCCACGACGCATTTCGAGATGGTCTTGCGTGGCCGCCGCATCGCCTATGTCTGCCGGCGGTGCGCGCACGAGTGGATCGAGCGCCGAAATACCGCGCCGCTCCCGCGTCATGCCGTGTTGGCGGACGACGACCTGCACCGGGCGGTGCAGGCGATTTGCGCGGCGCGTGACGCGGACTCCGGCATGGGCGCGACGCGCCACTGGGCCCGATACTTCACCGGCGCCGACGGCGTGACGTTCGTCCTGCGCATCGGCGGCTGTTGCCACTACGCGAACGAGGACGCGATCGCTCCACTCTGGAAAGGGCAGCATTTCCCGCTCACTTCGTGCATCTCCGGGTGGGTGATGCTGCATCGCGAGTCGGTGATCATTCCGGACATCTACGCCGATCCTCGCCTTTCGCCCGACACCTACCGCCCGACGTTCGTCAAGAGCATGCTGATGGTGCCGGTCCGCAAGTCCGATCCGGTCGCGGCGATTGGTGCGTATTGGCAGACGGCCTGCGCGCCGACCGCGGAGTACGTGCGCGTGATCGAATTGCTGGCGGAGGCCGCGGCGGTTCGACTGGCCGCGGACCAACCGTGGGCGCGCGCCAAGGACGCGATGCAAAGCCTCGGACCTGCATAGCGTCAAGAGGCCGGCTCCTTGTTTTGTCGCCCTTCCTGCCAACCACGACCATTCCGATCGGTAGCTTTAGGCGCATGACGATTCTGTCATCGGCGTTCCGGTGCAGATCACTTTTCGTACGGCCAGGATGACGATTGTGCAAGTGGCAGCACCGACAATTGCGAATTTGTCGAACGAAGCGAGCGATCCGTCAGACAGTGGCAACAGAAGACGTTGGCAGGCCATCGGGCGTACTCCTTGCAGCAACGCGGCACGTGGCTGGCAAAGCGGCGTCCGACTACATCGCGCACCTCAGGTCTCTCCACGAGAGATGGACGCTCGACTTTCACGAGGCGGAAACGTCCAATCCGGATGGCGCGCGCCATCTCGCGTCTCGGCTGCGCGATTTACAGCTCCTCACCGCGCGTCTCGAACGGCGGAAAGAGTGGATTGCCCGCGTGCTGACGGCCGACCGTGAACGGTCCGCGTTGCCTCCCGGCTCGTTGAACCGACGCGCGATCCGCGGCCAATCGACGCGCCGGCGGGCCAAGATCTGAGCCACCTCGAACGGACGACACACCAAAGCGGACGCCGCCGATGATGCGGTAAGCATCGGGCCGCGGCGCGAAATTGCACAATTTGGCACGACCACGCCGGACCGGACGGCGGTCTACCGACCGTCTGCACGCAAACTCATTGGCCTGGAGGAGTGGGGACGGCGATTTCGCAAACCGTACCCCACGGGCCGCCGATCACAATTTCGATCGCCACGTCTGCACGCGCTGGCGCAGAATATGAGGCGGTCATGGCTGAGACGTGCAGTTCCGTGACTCGGCCGCGAAGAAAAATCTGCGGCTGAGCTCGATGTTGCGGGTCGAATTCTGGTATTCAATCACTCTCATGATCGCTGGACTCACGAGCATCACGCATCGTCCGGTGATCGGCACGCGCATCCGGTCCCATGTGCGCAGGAAAACCTCGCAACTGCTCGTCCAGAGCTTCAGGCAACTACGATGAACCCGGGCAATCAATCGCGTCACGCCTCGCGCCTCACGCACGAGCCGACGGCGCCCGCCGTCGAACCAAACACCAAGCCCCGATCGTCTTCTCACATGAGTGAGCCGATGATCACGCGCGGCCCGACGCAGTCTGACGACGTCGAGTGCTTCGATCTCGAACCCGTCGCGCGTCATCGCGTGCTACACGTCGCGGCGCCCGACGAGACGCCGCAGGAGACGCTGCACGCGGCACTCGAGGAGTTCCCGACGGAAGTCGCGTCGGACTTCGGCGTCGGGCACGCGACCGCGGGCTCGCGCGTGCTCATCGTTCGCGAGCGCGAGTTCGACGATCCGGCGTTGATCGAGTTTGCGCGCGTGCGCGCGACGTCCACGCCGCGCGTCGAACCGGCAATCTCGTGGCTGCGGCAAGCTTTCAACACTGGTATCCCCGCAAGAGTCGCGAAGGTCGCGCTCGGGGTCGCTGCGGGTACTCGCGCTGGCGCTCGTGCAATCGCGCCTCTTGTGGAGCGCTCGAAACGTCGCGTCGGTCTTACCGGCACGCTTCACGTCGATCGGCGACAGCGCGTTGCCGCAGTCGGTGCAATCGGTGCCGCCGTTCGAACGTCGCGCGAGACCCGAGCCAGCCGCACTGATCGCGCCAGCGCCACGCCTGGTGCCGGCCGCACAGACCACGCCACCGCCACGCTCGACACCCGCCGCCCGGACGGTGCCGCCGCCACCGCCGCGCCCGACACCCGTTGCACAAACGCCGGCGCCGACACCGTCGAAGCCCGCGGCCACGACGGCGCGAGCCGCAGTTCCTGCACCGCCGCAACCGGCGCGCTCCGCGCAGGCCCACGTACAGCCGGCGCTGCATGTGCCGCCGCAAACGAGCCAAACGCCGGCGCCCGAGCGCGCCGCCACGAACGACACTGCGGCCATCCGCTCCGTGCTCAGGCGCTACGGCACGGCCTTCAGCGGCCTCGATGCCAACGCGGTGAGCGAGGTGTGGCCGACGGTCGATGCCAACGCGCTGGGGAAGACGTTCGATAGCCTCGAGACGCAGGCTGTGTCGTTCGACAGCTGCGATATCAGCATCACTGTTGGTGCGGCCGCGGCATCGTGCGAGGGCACCCTTCGCTACGTGAGGGCGGGGAGCCGCAATCGGCACAACGAACGCCACGTCTGGCAGTTCAGCCTGCGCAAGGGCGGCGAAGGCTGGGTGATCAGCCGCGTGCAGTCGCGCTGACACGCGAAGCGCGCGTGTGCCGCACACGTCAACCGTCGTGCGGCACCCGCGATTTCCCGATCGAAGCAAGTCCCGCCGGTTGCGAGCCGTGACAGGCGAACCGCTATAATTGCGGCTCGATCTTTCTCGTGCCCCTCTCCCCACACTCGCGAGTCGGTCCCTGCCCGATCGTCGCCGTCATCGACGGCGCCATCGATGCCGCGCGGCTCGCGCCTGCTCGCGATGACGCGCATCAACGCGACGGCAACGGAGTCGGCGACGAGTGTCGCGAACTAGCCGAACGCCTTGACGCGGTAGCGCCGTTCAGCCGCAAGAAACTTCACTGTTGAGCTCGCCATACGTGGGCGTTCTGATATTCAATCTCTCTTTATGATCGCTGGGCTCATTCGCACTATCGATCGTCCTGCGATCAAGCGGTACAGGCCTCAGATTGCTCTCCTGACCGCCCTCGTCGCCGTGACGGCGGTTGGCTGTTCTTCCGACTCGAGCACCGCCGCCGGCCCGTCTCCGGTCAAGTGCGCGCTGACCGCGGCGCTTGCATCGGCGACGATCGACGCCGCCGGCGGCACGAGCGGCTTCTCCATCAGCACGACGCCCGAATGCACCTGGACTGCCACCGCCGACGCGGCATGGGTCTCCGGGTTTTCGCCGGCGTCGGGCCAGGGCAGCGGGCAGGTTGAATTTCGCGTCGCCTCGAATCCGCAAGCGTCCGCGCGCGAAACCGATATCGTCGTCAACAACGAGCGCTTGCGTGTCCGGCAGGGGGCTGCGGCGTGCAGCGTCGACGTGGCGGTTGGTGCGCAGACAGTAAGCGGCGGCGGCGGCGTGGTGCCGCTCACAGTGAGCGCCCCCGGTGGATGCGCGTGGACGATCGCCGTGGAGGCGAGCTGGATCACGGCCACACCCGCATCCGGCAGCGGCAACGCCACAGTCAACTTGCAGATCGCGGCCAACGACGGCTCCCCGCGCAGCGGAACCGTACGGGTTGGCGATCAGTCAATCACCATCACGCAAACGGCCGGCGGCTGCGGCCAGATCATCACGCCGCAAGGTCAGAACATCGGCGTTGGCGGCGGACCGGGCGGTCCGATTGTCGTCCAGGCCAGTCCGGAGTGCGGCTGGTCGGCCGTGAGCACCGCGCCGTGGATCACCGTGACGAGCGGCAGCAGTGGAAGCGGCAACGGAGCGGTCACCTTCGAGGTGGCAGCGAATACGGGCAGCGCCAGGACGGGCGGGATCAATATCGGCAGCCAGACCTTCGTCGTCAATCAGGCCGGGACGCCGAACTGCTCGTACACGATTGGATCGTCGAGCTACAGCGTCGGGTCCGCCGGAGGCGTCGCGCCGGCGGTCACGGTCTCGACGACCGCGGCGTGCTCGTGGAGCGTCAGCAGCAGCGTGCCATGGATTACGGTTCTCTCCGGCGCGGCTGGTACGGGCGGCGGTTCGGTGACGTATCAGATTGCGGCTAACACGGGCGGCGCCCGCACGGGCACGCTAACGATTGCCGGCCATCTGTTCTCGGTTTCGCAAGAGGGCGTGGCCGGGTGCACCTATGCGTTCACGCCGCAGAGCGAGGCGGTCGGGTCCGCCGGCGGCGGCCGATCGCTCTCCGTGGCGACGACGGCGGGCTGCTCGTGGAGCGCAACTTCGGATGTGTCGTGGATCACCATCACGCCACCGGCGAGCGGCAGCGGCAACGGCACGGTCGCCTACACAGTTGCCGCCAATACCGGTGCCGAGCGGACGGGCAACATCACCATCGGCGGCCAGACCTTCACGGTGACGCAGTCTGGCGCTCCGCCTCCCGGTCCGTGTACGTTCACCCTCAACCCTCAGGGGCAGTCGCTCTCCGCCGGTGGCGGAAACGGATCGTTCGCAGTCAATGCTGGCAGCGCGTGCAACTGGACCGCCGCCTCCAACGCGTCGTGGGTTACCGTGACGGGCGGCACGAGCGGAACGGGCAACGGTACTGTGTCGTTCACGGTCGCGGCAAACACCGGCAGCCAGCGCACCGGCACGATTACCGCCGGCGGGCAGCCGTTTTCCGTGACGCAGACGGCCAGCTGCAGTTTCTCGATCTCCTCGCCGAGCCAGACGATCGGCGCGTCCGGCGGCAACGGCTCCAACGTGTCTGTGACCACGGACAACGGCTGCACGTGGACCGCCGTCAGCAATGCGCCGTGGATCACGGTCACCGGCGGGCAGAGCGGCAACGGCAACGGCTCGGTGTCGTTCACGGTTGCCGCCAACACTGGCGGGCAGCGCAGCGGGACGCTGACGATTGCCGGGCAGACGCACACCGTCAACCAGGATTCGCAGAACTGCAACTTCTCGATCGCGCCGCAGAGCCAGTCGATCGGTGCGTCCGGAGGCACCGGCAACTCAGTCAACGTGAAGACCAACAACAACGGCTGCAGCTGGACCGCCGTAAGCAACGTCCCTTGGATCAAGCTGACGTCGGGTCAGACCGGCAGTGGCGACGGCTCGGTGGGCTTCACCGTTGACGCCAACATCAGTCCGGCCCGCTCGGGGACCTTGACGATTGCCGGCCAGACGCACACGGTCGATCAGGCCTCGGGTTGCTCGATCCGCGTCGCGCCCCAGTCGGCGCAGATCGGGGCGACGGGCGGAACCGGATTCACGTTCGCAGTCACGGCGGGGCCTGGATGTACGTGGAACGCGTCGAGCACCGCGTCCTGGATCTCGCTGGCGCCGCCAACCGCGGGCACCGGCGACGGCTCGGTGAGCTACACTGTGGCAGCAAACACGGGCTCGGCGCGCAACGGAACGATTACAGTCGGGGGTCAAACGTTCACAGTCAATCAGGCGTCGGGCTGCTCGTTCACGGTGACGCCGCCAACCCAAACGTCGTTTACCGCCCTCGGAGGCACGGCTAGCGTGAGGGTTACGGCATCGAACAGCGCCTGCACCTGGCAGGCGTCGAGCAGCAGCTGGATCAACATCCCGCCGTCGGGTACCGGCACTGGAGACGTCAATTTCGTCGTGACTCCCAATACCACACTGGCCAATCGTAATGGGACCATTACCGTGGCAGGCCAGACGTTCAACATCACGCAAGCCGCGGCGATCGACGACTGCAACTACGCCATCCTGCCCACGTCGCAGACGATTGACGAAAACGGCGGCGACGGCGTCCCCGTTCTGGTGGCGACCGAGCAGCAATGCGCATGGACGGCCGCGAGCCACGACGGCTGGATCACCATCGCATCGGGACAAAGCGGCACAGGGCCGGGGACCGTCCGCTTCTTCGTGAGGTCGTTCAACGGCAACCGGCGCGAAGGCACCATGACGATTGCGGAGCAGACCTTCACCGTCACGCAAGTGGACCGATGACAAAAGTGATTCGCGGATTGAGGCGCCACGGCGCGCGCCGGGGTTCGTTTGTGCGCGCGGGCGTGCTGACGTGCGCGGCATTGATCGCCGTCGCGCACCCTGCAGCGGCGCAGCAATCGGTCCGCGATGTGCTCTCGTTCTTGTTGATCAACCGATCGATTGCCACCGGCGACTTCGTCCGCGACGAAGCGGCGGCGGCCGCGACCAGCGAGACGATCTCGAGCCTGCTGGCGATCGAGCTCAACACGCTGCCGATCGCAACCTCGGCGAGCGGCTTCCTCTACCGCTTCGAGCCGACATTGGGGACCGTGTCGCGGCTGAGCGACAGTTTCGGCCCGTTCTACACCGAGCGATCGCTGACCACGGGCAGGGGTCTCGCGTCGTTCGGCGTCAACTATCGCAGCGTGTTGTTCGACAGCGTCGACGGGAGAGATCTCCGCGACGGCACCCTGGTCTCGACGGCGAGCACGCTGCGCGGCGCGGCGCAGCCGTTCGACGTCGAGACGGTGACACTGCGTCTGCGGACCGACACGTTTTCCGTAGCCGGCAGCTACGGCGTGACCGATCGGCTCGAGGTCAGCGGCGCGGTTCCCCTCGTCCGGCTGTCGCTGCGCGGCGAGCGAAACGATAACTACCGGGGCCAGCAGTTCCTGCAGGCGATCGGCACCGCATCGGCGTCGGGTATTGGCGACGTCGTGCTGCGCGCGAAGTTCAACGTCCTGCAGCAGTCGGGAGGCGGCGTCGCCATGGCCGCCGAG
Source organism: uncultured Acidobacteriota bacterium (assembly GCA_963807105.1). Lineage (GTDB taxonomy): Bacteria > Acidobacteriota > Vicinamibacteria > Vicinamibacterales > UBA2999 > DASPWV01. Next base: position 575,584 of record CAWEAM010000013.1, read on the forward strand.
ACTCGGCTGCCGACAGGCGACGAGGAACAGCTGCTTGGCGCCGGCAGCGCCAGCGTTCGACCGCGGCTGCTTGCATCAGTGGAGAGTGCACGTGTGACCGTGCACGGCGACGTCGGGTACTCGTTCGGCGGCCTGGCCGACGAGCTCGATTATTCGGGTGCGGTGACGGTGGTCGCGGCGCAGCGGCTCACGATCGTCGGCGAGCTGCTCGGGCGCCGTCTCGACTCGTTCGGACGGCTGGTGGAAACGACCGAGCCGCATCCACGTCTGACTGGTATCGACACGATCCGGTTGACCGGCGGCAACGAGAGCACGAATCGCCTGCTGGCGGTTGTCGGGTTCAAGTGGAATGTCGGCGGCACGTGGCTGGTGAGCGGTAATCTGGTGCGGCCGTTGACCAGCGTCGGCCTCAACCCCAGCTGGGCCCCGGCGGTGACCGTCGACTACGCCTTTGGGCAGTGAAGGAGATGAGCCAGAACAGAAGGGCCGCGCTTCGCCGTCTCGACGACCCCGCGACGCCCGCGCCGGACGATCCGACTGCCGGTCGCCGGACGCTCGAGCCATCGAGCCCAGAGGTCACGACCGACCCCGGGCTGGAGGTGTTTGCAGAGGAGAGCGCCGCACGCGATCCGCTGGCCGCGAACGGCGAGTCGCTCGAGGAGAAACACGGCGCCCTCGAGCTGTTCCCCTCGGAGGGCGACAAGGAGACGCCGGCAGCTAAGACGGCAGACGAGTCTGGACTCTGCGTCCTCGGGTTCGACGACATCCCGCTCGAGCGTGCGCGTCCCGACGTGATCGCGCCGCCTCTCGCGCATCAGGTATTGGAGCCGCCGGCCGCCCCATCGGCCAGGCGTCACATACTCAAGCGATTGGCGCTCCTGGGCGGCACCGCCGCGGCGATTGTGACGATCACGCTGCTCATTGGGATGCCGTGGATCCCGGCAACCACGCCCGAATCAACCGTCGCCGCAGATGTGCCCCGACGCAAGACGGCCCAGCCCGCGCCGGCCGACGCCGTGACGAAGCCGTTACCGGCACAGACCTTCGCAGCGTCGCTCGAGCCGCTTGCGCCCGCGAGCGAGGCGATTCCAACGTCGGTCGCGGGCTCACCTCCTGCATCGGAATCGCAACCTCAACCGCAGCCGCCGATCCCGGCGCCGCGCGATGCTCCTGCCCAGCTCGCACGTGAAGCGGCAGCGTCGCCTTCGAGCGTTGCGGCTCCGCCGGCGCGACCGATTGGTCCGGCTGTCGAGACGCGTCCACCTGTCGCGGAACCGCGAGAAGCTGTGATTACTCCGCCAGTCTCGGCTGCTCGTCTCGAGAGCCAACCCATCGGCGCGCCGGTGCCATCGGTCACTCCGCCTTCTCCGAGATCGCCGGACCCGGGGCCGGCTGCACCGCCCGTGACGAGCCCAAGTAGTGCGGCCACGCCAGAAACCGTGCCGGCGAGCCCGCCAGGCGAAACTGCGCCGGCCGCAGTGCGTGAGATCGCAGCCATCCGATCAGTGATCGCACGCTACGGAGACGCGTTCAGCGGCCTTGACGCCCTCGCGGTCGGCGAAGTCTGGCCCAGCGTGGACGGACGGGCGCTCGATCGGGCATTCCGCGGGCTCGAAGAGCAGGGCGTGGCGTTCGACGACTGCGACATCACGGTGAACGGCGGCGAAGCGGCGGCGACATGCCGTGGCACCGTGCGTTATGTGACCAGGATCGGCAACCGCACGCCGCGCACCGAGCGCCGCACCTGGCAATTCGCCCTGCGCCAGACCGGCACGGCCTGGGTGATCGACCGCGTCAATTCGCGGTAACGTAATGCGGTTCAGGCCGGGCGACCGGTCTGAGCGAGGCGACCACGTTTCCGACGGTCGCCGTCCCTCTGGAAAGGCAAGCGCGCCATGCAACTCAGCGAGCGACGGGTGGGTGACATAGCCGTGATCGATGTTTCCGGCGATCTGATCGTCGCCGACAATCCAGGGGCGCTGAAGGACTGGGTCAAGGCGGCGCTGCAGCGCGGCGATCGCCGGATTCTGCTCAACGTCGCCCGGCTCCGGCGCATGGACAGCACCTGTCTTGGTGAAGTGATCGCGAGCTACACAAGCACCACCATGCACGGCGGCAGCCTCAAGCTGGTGCAGCCGGATGCGCATCTCCGCCGCCTGCTGCAGCTGACCAGGCTCGACACGATCATCGACGCGTACGACACCGAAGCGGAAGCGATCGCGAGCTTCGCCGTGTCGGGCAGTCCCGGCGTCGCCACCTAGCGGACTGGCGCTCGCGCCGGCGCCCCGCGCGTCACATCGTTGTTACACAAAGCCGTCGAGCGCATTTCGCGCGCGCATATATAATCCGCGTCCCACGCCGTTGTGGCGTGCGCCGTTAACCCCTTCGACGGAGATTCGGATGACCATGCGCGCCCCGATCACTCTCGCGACAATCGTTTTGATGGCGGCCACGGCGTCGGCCGATCCGCGGCCCAAGCCACAGTTGGTGCTCCGCGCGACCTACGACACCGGTCTGCTCGAGAACGGCGCAGAAGTCATCAGCATCCGCCACAGCGACCACATCGCCGCCCTGACCAACATCGCCGGCAGTGTGGACATCCTGGATTTGTCGGATCCGCTCAGTCCCGAGCTCGTGCTGCGCGTGCCGATCGACACCGCCAGTGGCACGCCGAACTCCGTCGCAGTGCATCCCCAGCACGATTACTTCCTCGTCGTGACCGGACGCGCCGGTGTCGTGGGACGCGTCCTCGCATATCGCCTGTCGGACGGAGCGTTTCTCGACTCGGCCACGCTGGGCATTCAGTCCGACGCGATCGCGATCTCGCCCAACGGCCAGTACGCCGTCGTCACGAACGAGGCCGAGGGGACCGGCCTCGGCGCCAATGGCGGACCGGGCTCGCTGTCGATCGTCGATCTCCAGGGCTTCAATGGCGTTTCTCCCGCCGGGCTGAGCGCGATCAACGTCGCGCTTCCATCGCTCGCAGGGTTGCCGGGCGCGAGCACCGGCCGGACCGACGACATCGCCCAGCTGGCGATCACGAACAACCCGGACACGCTGGAACCCGAGGGCGTCGCCTTCAGCCCGGACGGCCGCTACGCCTACGTCACGCTGCAGGAGAACAACGCGCTCGTCCGCCTCGAGCTGCGCACCGGCGCGATCCGGGCAGTCGGCGCCGGCCAGGTCAACCACCTCGCTGACCTCACGGTTGACAACATGTACCTGCCGACAGCGTCGCTCGTCGCATTCCGCGAGCCTGATGGGATTGCCGTGGACAAGACCGGCCGCTACCTGTTCACCGCCGACGAAGGCGATACCCGCAACGCCGCAGGCGCCGCCGGTCCGCGCGGAGGGCGCACGATGAGCGTCTTCGACGCGAGGACCGGCGCGTTCATTAGCGACACCGGCTCGCAGCTCGACGACGCCGCGAACGACGCCGGACTGTATCCGGATTCACGGAGCAACCGTGGCGCCTCCGAACCCGAAGGCCTCGATCTGACTGATTACAAGGGAAGGACCCTCATCGCCGTGGCGCTCGAGCGCGCCAACGCCGTCGCGCTCGTCGATGTGAGCAGGCCCGAAACTCCCGTGGTGGTGGACGTCGCCGGTGTCGGCGTGGGGCCCGAGGCGGTCAAGTTCTTCCGTGACGGATCGCGCCTGTTCTTGGCGAGCGCGAACGAAGTTTCAGGAACCGTGTCGATTCTCGAAGTGATCTTCTGATGGTCGAGTTGACGTTTGCCTTAGCGGGACGATCGCACCGCTGACGCGGGGATAAGGCTGCGTTCGCGCCACTCGGCGCCGATGGCGCGCCAATTCACGTGCCTTGAGAGAGCAGCGAGTCCGCACGGGGCGCTCCGACGCGGTGACGATGTGGCAGGCCGAGAAGCTGCATGCATAACGGCGCGATGTCCACCGAGCGCATGTCGGTTGGGAGGGTCACCGGCGTCGGACCGGCAACGATGACCGGACACGCCGACTCGAGGACGTGCAGCGCGCCATGCGAACCGCCGCCGAGATGGGCCGAGCCGCCTGCCACCTCGAACTCGCATCCCGGTTTCGCCGTGACCCACACGCTGCCGCTGTGCGGGTGATCGAGCATGCCGGCGATGCGCTCGAACGCGTTCGGGTAGGTGGGCGAGTGGAGAACGTCCTCGTACACGGAGGCGTCGACAACACCGAGGTCACCCCGCCACGTCCATGTGGTCCCGAACGGATCGCGAGCCGACTCGCTGCCGTCCCCGCCGGGCCAGAATTCGAGCGCGCCGTCGCTGGTCGCGATCGTGTATCCGCGGCCGGCCGCCCGGTAGTCGGCTGTTCGCCACAGCACCTGGTCGACACGCGGATCGGTGAGAATCGCTGCCGTGAGCCGTTGCATCATCGACGGCTGCGGATCGCGCACGTAAATCTGCGCCGCGCGCATGTTGGGGCAGATCATCACCTCGTCGCGGTCCTTCCATGGCGCACCCAGTTTTGCCTGCCGAAAGCCTGATAACGTCTCGTGCAGTCGAATCGCCGCGCGCTTTTCGTCAGCGAGGATCTCGCAATGGCCGTGGTCGGAGGTGATCACGACGTAGGTGTCGCGCAGCACGCGATCGAGTCCGCCACCGGCGTCCATCGCCCGGGCCAGCATCCGATCGACTCGCGCGACCACTTCGAGCGCGGCATGCGGCCCGACCTCGTGGCTGCGGTAGTCGTTGTCGGCGAAATAGGCGACGGTGAAATCGGGCAGCCCGCCCTCGGCAATCAGTTCGGCCAGAAGCTCTCCGCTTGCCGCGTCGTCCATGCCGAAGCGGTGGAGAGCTCCGCCGCTGTCCGGCTCGAGCGGTTTTCCGGTCATCGTGCGAGTCGATGCAAAGTCGCCCAGGCAGAAGATTGAGGGGCCCTTGACCGTGTCGGTCATCGGTAGGCCCGGGAGCAGTTCGAGCAGCAGCGGACTGTGCACCTTGTGCTTGTACAGGCCTTTGTAGACGAGGTAATTGATGCTGGCGGCGCGCCGGCCCGCCGACTCGACGAGCTCGAACAGCGTTGGGGCCGCGAGCCGATCGCCGTTGAGGCGCACGAGGAAGTCGCGGAGAAACGCCCGGAAGCCCTCGCGCGCGATTACCCAGAAATCATCACCGTAGTAGGCAACCTGATTTTCGGCTTCGTTGTACCACGCCGCGCCGACGATGCCGGTCTCCGCCGGATATCCGCCGACGATGATCGCTGCCGTCGCCGCCGGCGTGATGGACGGAAAAATCGTCGTCGATCCTTCGTGCATCGAGCCGGCTCGCGTGAGCTTCTGCATGAACGGCAGATGGCCGGTCTGAATGGCCGGGCAGACGACGCGCGGCGTCGCGGCGTCGATGACGACCAGAAGCACCTTCATCAGTACTTCCAGCTTCGCAGATCGGCGCCGAGTGGCGCATGCCCATCGATCTGCCGCACCAGCTTCGCGACGAGCTCTGCGGGACGCGGGCCCCAGCAGTGCGGCGCGCGCCGTTCGAACTGCAATTCACCCGACCACTTCGGGTTGTCGGTCTTCTTGAGGAACGCATGCAGGTTCTCGACCGCATCGTTCAGATAGTAAGAGTCCATGTCGCCGACGTAGACGTTCAGTTTGTGGGCGACCTTCGGGCCGAGAAGCGGCCAGTTGGACTCGAGCACGTGCAGAAGGTCGAACTTCTTCCAGGCCTCGGCGACGCTGTGGTCGATCGCCCCGGTGCGCTTGTCCCAGAGGCGTCGAGGATATCCGTCGGGCCCGACCGGTGAGTAAGTGGCTTCCCAGATGTCCCACTGGCCGCCCGACCGCGACTTGTCGCCGACGACCAGCTCGTAGTGATTCTCGTCCTTCATCATCGAGACGATGTTGCCGTCGGGACGACGGCGATTCGGCCGCTCGACGCGCATCCACGGATTCTCGACGTAGTAGGCGTTAGCGTCCTTGTAGATGTTGACGATCTGGTGGTACGAAAGTCCACCGCGTCGGGACAGCTCGCGAACGCGCCACCGTAGAAGTCGGGATAGAACACCTGGTGCGCAAGCGCAATCCAGCCGCCGGTCGATCCGCCCGACAACATCCGGGCCCATGGTTCGCGAATCACGCGGAACGTGGTTTCGATCGCCGGAATCAGCTCCTGCATGATCGCGTCGCCGTACGGCCCGTTGTTCTCCGAGTTCACGCCGTACAGTCGTCGTAGTACGGGGACGGATGCTGCAGCGTGACGTAGATGAACCGCGGGGTGCCGGACGCCAGCCAGAGCTCGTCGAACTCGCTGCCGCGGCCGAAGCCGCTTGGCGCCGCCAGCGAGAAATGGCCATGCACGTAGTTGACCGGATAGCGAACAGTGGGATGCTTGTCGTAGTCCTTCGGCAGCAGGACCGTGGCGCCGAGATAGATCGGCTGACCCCACCATTTACTGAGAATCGCGCTCTTCAACTTGATTCGCTTGACGAAGTCGGTGTCGGCCGGCGGTTCGATTTGCGGAAGCACCTTGTCGGCCACCAGCCTGATTGGCGCGGGCGAATTCTTGTCGAGGCGCAGCTTCACGGGATCGCCGTAGAGATTGCCGGGCGACCGCTTCCAGTTCTGACCCTCCCATTGGTCCATGTGCAGCCAGACGGTGTGTCCGTCGGCACGCGGAAATCGCCTGTAGACGTTGACGAACGGCTGCACCCAATACTCGCCGGAAGGAATGTCGCGCAGGCTGGCCACCGGATGCCCGCGATCGTCGGTATCGATCGTTGCCGGCGTGTCCGGTGCGAGCTGATCCACGTACTTCGAAAAAAACGGTGCTCCGGTGGTGTCGGCTTGCTGAATCGGGGTGGTGTCGTTGGTGCGGCTGATCGCGAGATACACCATGCCGGTGACCGGTTCGTTCCGCGCCGCCTTCGAAAAGGAGATTTCAACGCTCGGACTCGCGGGAGCGGCCTGGCTCGCGGCGTTGACGGCGAACGCCGCCGCCGCGATCGCGCCCGAGACGAAGCACGTCAAGCCGGTTCTCATCGTCGCGTATGCTAACGCACACCGGAGGATCAATGACGTCTCCTCGCCTGGTCGTCTTGCTCGCGTTGCTTGCACCCGATGCGTTGGCGTTTCAGACCGAACCGGCCGCCTTTGTGGCGTACTACTGGCGCGCACGGCCGGGCCGCGCCGCTGAATACAACGACTACATCACCAAGGTCGCGGTCCCGATCGATGAAGACGCCAGACGGGCCGGCGTGTTCGAGGAGGTCCGGACCGTGATGCCCACGGCCGGCCCCGACGGCGCCAGCCCCGAGTGGACGCATCTGCGCATCTTTCGATTGAGGAACTTTGCGGCCGTCGAACAATTGAGCGCCGGTCTCGATGCGGCGACCGCTCGAATCGTGCCCGACGATGCGCAGCGAAGGGCCAACAGCGCGCGCTCGGCGGAGCTGCGCGATCTGGTCCGCCGGGAAGTCTGGACGGAGTTGAGGTAGTGGCGCGCCCGGCGAGGACAGTCGCGCGAACGGTCCTGGGATCCATGGCTCTGGCCGTCCTGGGCACCGTGGCACTCGGCGCACAGGGGCGCACTTTGCGCTGGGGAGGCGACGCCGAAGGGGGAGCGCCGTTTGTCGAAGCCGATCCTGACGATCCGCAAAAGGTATCGGGCTTCGACGTCGAGATCGCGGAGCTGGTCGCGCGCGAGCTCGGACGCCAACCGCAGTTCGTGCAGGTGGCCTACGCGTCCCTGGATCAATCGGCGGCGCGCGGCGATTTCGACATCGGCCTGAGCGGCATCGAGGACACGCCGGCCCGGCGCGCGGCGGTCGCCGCGTCGATTCCTTACTATCGCTTTCGCGAGGTGTTGACCGTTCGCGAAGCGGATCGCGATCGCTTCAAGACGCTGGCCGACCTCAAGGGCCGCCGCGTCGCGACGCTCGGCGGCACGATCGCCTACGACATCCTGCTCGAGGCCGAGAAGCAACACGGCATCACCGCCGTCTCGTACGACGACGACGTCCACCCTTACAGCGACACTCTGGTCGGCCGTGTGGACGCGGTGCTGCTCGATCACGTGCTCGCGGCGCGGGCGATGTCGCGTAGCAGCGGCTTCTATACCCAGCCCGAACCCGTTGCGATCGGCCACTACATCGTGATCGCTGCGCCGGAAAACGTGGAGCTGCGAGATCGCGTCAACGAGATCCTGCGGCGGGCGATGACCGATGGCGAGCTCGAGCGCATCTTCAGAAAGTGGAACGTCTGGGACGACGACCAACCGAAGCTCTACGCCAGCCTTGTGGACCCGTCATCGTCGGCACCGGGTGATCCAGGTAGGCCTGCACCAGCGCCGCCGTCGGCGGTCGAGGCAACGAAACGGTATCTGCCGGCACTCTTTCGCGCTGCCGGCATCACGCTCGCGCTTTCGTGCCTCGCCATGGCGCTCGCGATTACTGTAGGTATCGCGATTGCGGTCGGAAGGGTGTACGGCGATCGACTGACCCGATCGGCGTTGACGTTCTATGTCGAGGTGATGCGCGGCACGCCGGTGCTGCTGCAGCTGTTTGTCATCTACTACGGCCTGTCGAGCGTGGTGCTGCTGCCCGCGTTCGTGGCCGCGCTCATCGGTCTCGGGCTCAATTACGCCGCATATGAGAGTGAGATCTACCGGAGCGCGCTCGAGGCGGTGCCGCGCGGGCAGCTCGAGGCGGCCCGCATCCTCGGATTCAGCGAGCCGCAGATTCTTCGGCTCATCCGCGGGCCGCAGGCGTTCCGCCTGGCGCTCGCCCCGATGACCAACGACTTCGTCGCCCTCCTCAAGGACTCGTCGCTCGTCTCAGTGATCACCGTCGTGGAGCTGACCAAGCAGACGCAGATCTTCGCCGCCAACATCGGCAGCTGGGTCGTCCCCGGCGTGCTGTGCGCGGCACTTTATCTGGCGCTCTCCCTGCCGCTCGCGCACGTCGCGCGGCGCCTCGAGAGCCAATGGCGGACGGCCGAATGACCGCGGTGCTGAAGACGACCGCGCTGCGTTTGTCACGCGGCAACCAGCAGGTGCTCTGCGGGGTGGACCTCTCGGTGGCACGAGGCGAGGTGCTCGCGCTCATCGGCTTGTCCGGGTCGGGCAAAACGACCATCCTGCGATCGATCGCCGGTCTCGAATCGTTCGACGCTGGCGAGATTCAGGTCAACGACGTCACCATTGCTGCGCACACCAGCGCGAAGCAGGCGAGGCGCCTTCTGCACCAGCGCGTGGGGATGGTGTTTCAGTTCCACTTCCTGTTCGAGCACCTGACCGCGCTCGAAAACGTATGGCTGGCCCCCGTGCTGGTGCAGAACCGGCAGCGCGAGAAGGCGCAGGCGCGCGCGCGGCAGCTCCTCGATCAGCTCGGCGTTGCGCACCGCGCCGGCGCGCTGCCGCGCGAGCTGTCGGGCGGCGAGGCGCAGCGGGTGGCGATTGCCCGCGCGCTGGCCGTGGATCCGCCGGTACTGCTGCTCGACGAGCCGACGGCGTCGCTCGATCCGGCGCGGCGGAATGAGCTCGGCGACTCGCTGCGCCAGCTGGCGTCCGGCGGGCGGACGCTGGTGATGTCGTCGCACGACGACGAGTTCGTGCGCGATTTCGCGACCCGTGTCATCGTGCTGGCGGACGGCTGCGTCGTCGAGGCCGGCGATCCGCAGCGCGTGCTCACGAGTCCCGAGCACCCGGCGACACGACAGTTGTTGCAGGTGGAGCGGGCCGTCCAACGGCGGGAGACGCGGGTGTAGCGGGGATCGGCCGTGCCGACACCGCGTCACGGCACGGTGATCGTCTGCGCCGTCGCCGGCCCGGTTCCACACGCATTGGTCGCGCTCACGTGCAGGTTGTAGGTGCCCGGCGGCACCGCTCCGCTGATCGATCGCGCGGCCAGCGGCAGCGTCAGGTTCGCGCTTCCAGTGACCTGTATCACGTAGCCGCTCGGTGCCGGGCCACTCGCCGGCGGATCCCAGACCACATGAATCGTGTTGCCAACCTTATAGGCGAGGAAATTGGCCGGCGCCAGCGGCACACCCGAGCAGGCAGCCGGCACGTTCAGCGTGACCGCATTCGACGCCGGGCTCGAGCCGGCGACGTTGGTCGCGCGCACTGAGAACGTGTAGGTTCCTGGGGCTACCGTCGCGCTGAATGTGTCGATCGCACCGAGCGGCAGCGACACGTTTGCCGACCCGCTGACGTCGAGCATCATCGCGGCCGGCGCGCCGCCGCCAAACGTGTTACGCCAGGCGAGCTGGAGTGCCGATCCGTTCACCGCACCGAGCAGATTGGCGGGAGCGCTCGGCGGCACCGGGACGTTGACGAAGATGCGAATTTCGTTCGATGCGTCGCTCGGCACGCCGCCTGCGAGAGTGTGGACGCGAACATAGAAGGCGCCAACCGGCACGGTGACACTGAAGATCGGCGCGGACTGGCCGGTAGGAAGACTGGCCAGGACTTCGCCCGGATTGAGGCCGCCTGCGACCACATAACCGGTGGGCGCGGGACCGACCGCCGGCGGTGTCCAGCGGAACGTCACCAGGTTACCGACGATCGATGAAACCACTAAGGAGGTTGGCGGCTGCGGCGTCGCCGGCTCGTTGACCGTGAGCGTAACGGCTGCGACGTTGCCCAACCCGCCGCCAGCTGTAGACGTGCGATACGTGAAGCTGTCAGTGCCACTGAACCCGCTCGACGGCGTGTATGAGAAGCCGCCGTTTGGCGCGAGCGCGAGCGTGCCGTTCGCCACCGTCGTGACCAGCACGGCGGTCATGGGCCCGCCGCCGTTGGTGGTGTCGTTTGCCAACACGCCCGGCGCGGGAATCACCAGCGGCGCGTTGAACGAGGTGCTGAACGCGTCGCTCGCTGCCGTCGGCGGAGGAGCCGTGGCGACGTTCAGTGTCACCGTCGCGAGGTTCCCCGCTCCCACTATATTCGTGGCGCGATACGTGAACGAGTCGCTCCCGACAAACGCTGCCGCTGGCTCATAAACGAACGCTCCGTTTGTGGCCAGGGTGAGAGTGCCGTTGCTTACGCCGCTGACGACGGCCGCCGTCAGCCCGCCGCCGCCGTTGCTGTTGTCGTTGGCGAGGATACCCGGTGCTCCAACCACGAGCGCGGTATTGAACGACGTCGCGTACGTATCGTTCGAAGACGACGGCGCCAGCGGGTTTACGGCAATCGTGACCGTCGCCGTGTTTCCCGGCCCCGCTATGGTCGTCGAGCGATAGGTAAACGACGCGCTGCCGACGAAGCCCGCCGCCGGCGTGTAGTTGAAGCCGCCGTTGCTGTTCAGCAGCAATGTTCCGCTGCTGACGGGCGACACGAGTACCGCCGAAAAGCCGGCGATTCCATTGCTGTTGTCATTTGCAAGGACCCCAGGCGCCGGCACGGTCAACGGCGTGTTCAACGTCGTGACAAACGAATCGCCGGCGCTCACCGGCGGTGGACCGTCGTCGGACAGGATCGTTCCAATGGCCTGTGGATCGCCAAGGAGCCCGCCGATCGGATTCGACAGGTTGATGAAGAACGTCTCGTCCGACTCCTGCGTGGCGTCACCGTTGATCGTGATTTCGAACGTCTGGGCCGTCGTGCCTGGCGCGAACACGAGCTCGCCCGACTTTGCGACGTAGTCGGAGCCCGGGCCGCTGATCAGCAGCGTGTAGCCGGTCAAGCTGCCCGTGAAGCCGGCGAGATCGTCCTGCACGAAGAGACTCCACGTTCCGTTTGGATCGGTATTGTTGAACACGGCGAGCGACGTGCCGTATGGGCCGCCCGGCGCGGGCGCCTCCATCGTATCGCCCGGCAATAAGTCGGTTGGCGCGTAAGTGCCGCCGGGCGTGATCTGTGACTCGGGCAGCGGCGCCGCGCCATCGGCGAACGTGAGCGACGCGCCGACGAGATCGCCCGTGCCGCCAGCGTCGGACATGAGCACGACCTTCTGGCCTCCCGGGCCGACCAGCAAAATGTCGAGGTCGCCGGGAAAGACATGCGAGATCCCCTCGAGTCTGACTCTCAGGTTCTGAATGGGCCCGCTCGCCGACGACACAACGAGCGGCGCGGGATAAGGCGTGGCGGCGCCCGAGGAGGGAACAGAAATCGGCGTCGCCACGCTGGGCGCGGCAGACACGCTGCTGGCTGTCGAGTCGGCCGTCGCAAACGAAACACGCACAGCGTTCAGCGCGACGGCACCAGTGGACACCGTAAACGTCGCCGTCGTCGTCCCGCCATTTCCTTCCGCGAACGACACGTCATTGATCGAGAACGTCGGCACGGGATCGCCCGGCTTGAGGAAGCTCTCGGTTACTCTCGCGTCGTTTCCGCCGGTGCCCGGCGACTCGATGGACGCCAGCATTCCCATACCGCGAGTGGCGAAGCCTGCCCAGACGTCGGCGATGTCCTCGGGCGTGCCGGTCGGGTTCGCTGCCACCATCGCGAGAATCGAGTCGCGGCCCTGCAGGAACGTCGGGTTCGCCGGGTTGGCTTTCATCGCGTCGGTGACGACCTGCAGGATTCTCCGATTGCCCTCCGCGAAGCCGAGACGCGTGATGAATCGCGCGCGCACCTCGAGGAGCGCGATCGCCCACACTTCGCCGAGGTTGTGTACCTGGTCGGCGATCCCCGAGCCGCCCGGACCTTTCGGATACGCGCCCTCGCTGATGTTGATCTGCGTGGCGTCGATGTCGGCGAACGTGAGCGGATTGTGTGGCCGGTTCAGCGGGCCGCCAGTCGCCGCTCTCACCGCATACGGAAATCGCCGAATGCCGTAGTAGTAGTTGTCGTGGAAGTTCGAATCGTTGTGAAGCTGGCGCGTGGCCCAGCCCGACAGCGCGTAGACGCCATTGACATCCTCGTCGGCGGTCGCGCCGAGCGCGCGCATGTAGAAGTCGGACCAGCCTTCGCCCATGCCGCGAGACATGTTGCTGTTGAGCCCGGTCGCGTTCGCATGCAGGCGATTCGAGAGACCGTGGGTGAGCTCGTGCCAGATGATGTCTCGATCCAGAGCGCCTTCACGATCGGGCGTCGGGCCGGTCCAGATGAACATCTGCATGCGGCCGCGCGTGCCGTCTACGCCGACCGAGAAGTTGGCGTTGTTGGTTCCCGAAGCATCCTGCGCCTCGGCGCTGATGCGATCGTTTGCCGCACCGCCGCGGCCGAAGTTGTCGTGCTGATAGTTGCGCGCCTGTTCGGTGAAGCCGAGCAGATACGTCAGGTCGTGGTACCTGTTCGTCCAGTAGAACAGGTTGACGACCGCGCCACGTTCATACGCCAGCGTGGTAAGCGGTTCCTCCGTCTCCGGGTTGTACGAGAAGTTGAAGACACGGCTCACGCCCGTGACGGTGGCGTCGATGCCGTCGGGAGCGACACGATCGACCCCCGCCTCGACGTTGTTGCCGGCGGTCACGTTGCCGCCGTCGGTTATCCATCCGAGATTGTTGAACGTGTTCGGACCTTCGTTGCCGATGAGCGCTATCGCCTGCCGCGCGATGTAAGGCGCCTGAAAGCCGGCACCGGGTGTCGCAGACGTTGGCGACGACGGCGCCGGACTGTCGTCGTTGTAGACGACATAAGTTGCCGATTGGGTCTGGGATTCTGTCAGGCTCTTGCGAAAAAGCAGCGTTCCGTCTTCCGCATCTACTACGACCAGATATGTCTGCGGATCGCCCCAGATTTCGGTCGCCCACGCGAGCCGCGCGGTGCCGCTGCCAAACGGAAAGTAGAGCAGCCACGCGGCGGGCTCGTCCGCCAGTGTGCCGCGCTCGAATGTGATCCTGCTGCCTACGGCGACGCCGCCTTTCTGGACGAGCGTTTCAGCGGGCACGTCCCAGCCGACCGAGGCCGCGGCTCGCGAAAGCGCGTCGGCCGCGCTCACCGAGGGAGCGCTGGCAAGAGAGCTCGCAATCAGCCCCGGGGCGAGCTGACCGGTGGTGCGTACGAGCGCGCCATCAGGTGTAAACGCCCCGCGGATGTAGCCGCGAAAGACGGGCAGTCCGTTGAGCCGCTGTTCGAGCTCGGTCCATGCCAGGTTTCCGCTCGGGTTGACGTAGTCGGCGACCACTTCGAGCGCGTCTATCTGATCCGGTGCGAGCGCCAGCGCCGCCGAGTGCTCGGCGATGAAGCCACGTAGCGTGTTCACGCGATCGGATGAGGCGCCCCTGAGGAACGCGGCGTCGCGCGTGGCGCTGATCACTTCGAGCGTGCCGAGCTCGGACGCGACCGTGACATCAACCGTGCCCTGCCCGACGAGACGCGCGATGGCGTCGATACGATCGCGGCCGAGGAGATCCGAGGCCGCGATGGGCGTCTGGCTCGCGACACGATCGAGATAGCCATCTGGCGCGAAGGCGCGATCGGTGCGGATGTCGAAGTTGGGATATGCATCCGGCACAGCCGTCTGCCGGCCGGACTGGGCACCGGTGTGCGCCGAGAGCGCCACGACCGTCGCGAGGAGCGCGGTGCTCAGAGCGGCGCGACCATGCCGCGCGGTCCGCGTGCCGCGGCGACGATGGCCGGTTGGCATCAGCGTTGGCTCCGTTCGATGGCCAGCGTCAGGCGATAGTCGTGACGTAGGGGCGCGGCTTCGGGCGAGGGCAGCGGCTCGAGAGTCACCAGCTGGATTCGCGTCCCTTCGTGCGTGATCGCGCGCCCGAGCTGCTCGCTGGTGTGGAGCGTGTGGCGGACCGGCCTGGCGCGCGGCACCTCGAGGCGCAGCCGCACCACCGCATCGCCCGCCCAGACGCACGTCACGCGCACCGGACATCGCGAATCGCTCTCGACGTCCTCGAACACGATCGTCAGGCTGGTGTCAGGAACGACGAACGACTCGTCGGGCGCCAGCGTATGCCGAGTGGAAGATTGCGCGGGCGCGAAGGGATCGGCTACGGGCACACTCGCGGCGACGATGAACAGCGCAGGCACGAGCGCACGCGCGGATGCCATCATGGCCTTCCCAGCAGCAGGCGGCGGCAAGGTCGTGTTGTACACAGGTCCGCCCGGCAGGCTTTATGGAGCACTTCGATGTCGAGCGGCAACGCCAAGCCCGATCGCGGACTGCACGAAGAAACGGGATCCGAACGTTCGCGGCGAACGATCACCGCGAACGCTCGGCAAACAAGTCGGTCTAGCCGACAGTGAACGGAATGCTGGCCCGGGTGTTGCCCCAGTCGATGTGCAGAGTGCCGCCGGCCGGCGTGTCCTGGATCGAGATGGTTAGCTGCTCGGCAGGCGATGCGGGCTTGCCCATCGTCATCGGCACGCGGCCGAGATCCTCTCCGGCGGGGTAGGGGATGCCCCAGCCCTTTCCGCGCTTGCTGACGATCAGCTGCCAGGTGCCCTTCACCGGGATGGTGTGCAGGCCGACCCGTCCGGCTGGAACCGACAGCGTGCCGAACTTGAGCGGCTTGTCGGTGATGAGCGTGGTCTGTTCGTCAGCGCCGGTGCGCCACTCCTTGCCTTCGTATGGATCGATGTCCTTGCCCGGCGCACGCCCCTTGAGCGACGGCCGGCCGTACTCGATCGCGATGTTCGCGCCATCGACGACCCATTCGCTTTTCACGTGCGGGCTGCCGCCGGAGCCCTTGCCCATCTCAGTAGTCTTCTGCGCGAGTGGGGAGCTGACGAACGCCGCGACGATCAGCGCGGCGGAGGAGAACACGAGTCGACGCATCTGCTTCTACTCCTTGGTAATCAGGGATGCGGGATCGAAGATCACGTGATCCACGCGAATCGCTCGGCTCGTTTTCGAACGCCGAACTGTCCGATTCTACTGGTTTTTGAGGGGGGCTGACCGGCTGCCCGGCCCAGGGATGAGCCGCGACGCGTCGGCCTCAGGGACGCGCGATACCACCCGGGCCGTTATACTCGCGGCCGGCGAATCAAGGGCAACCCGATTGACATCAACCAGACTCCGCGCTCGTGGAACCACGCTCCTGACGACCGCGCTCATCGCCTCCATTGGGGTGCTCGAGCCGGCGCTCGTCGAGGCCCAAATCAAGGCCAGCGTGCGCGCCGCACCGACGCCAGCCTGGAACAAGGGGATGCTGCCGATCAGCGCCGAGAGCTACTACAACGCCATCGAGTGCGGGAAGCAGGGCGGCGACAATCCTGCCTGTGTCTTCTGGGATACCGACATCTGCAAGAACGATGATTTCACCCTGACGTGGTACACCGCCTACAAGCAAGTCGCTTACACGGTGTGGACTGCGGTCCAGCGCAAACAGCCACCGCCGAAGCCGAGCTTTCCGGAGGCGCAGCGGACGCGCGTCACCATCGCAATCGCGCCCGCCAAGGGATCGAAGAACACCCTCACGGACTTTGCGGTCAAGCATGGCAACAAACCGGTGATGGCGATGGAACGATCGCTCTCGGGAGGCGGCGGCCGCTTCACGTTCGACTATCCCGCCTTTGCGCCCACCGCAACGACGACGCTGGAAATCGTGGGCAAGGAGCGAACGCTGTCGTGTGTGATTTCGCCCACCGTTCTTCGGCAGCTGCGATGAAGCCACCGGCAGCGCCCTCAGGAATCGACCTGCCAGGCACCCGACATTAACTCTGAACCTACCGGCAGAGCTAATATGCACGTCATTGAGGAGGCGCATTTCATGGTTCGAGCGCGCACGATCTCGGTGGTCATCGGCCTGGTTCTGTGCTCGGCGCCGGTCGCGGCACAGCCGCTCGGCTCGTTTCGCTGGCAGATCGTACCGTATTGCAACGTCTTGACACTGTCCCTCGCGCAGCAGGGTGGTGTTTACACGCTCGACGGGACCGATGATCGGTGCGGAGCGCCGCCGCCGGCGGCCGCGCTCGGCATCGCTTTCGTCAACCAGATTGGAACGATCAGCCTTGGTGTGACGATGGTGCAACCCGGCGGAACACCGGTGCATCTGGAGGCCGCGATCGATGTGCAGACGCTGAACGGCACCTGGCGTGACAGCTCCGGTGCGTCGGGCAATTTCGTCTTCACGCCTGGGGCGGGTATCGGCGGCCCTCCGCGTTTGGTGCCGTCAAATGGCATCGGTCCGGCTTCCGTGACCTCCATTCAGCTCGCACCCAATGCAGTCGGGTCGGCGGCGATTGCGCCTGGCGCAGTGGGGCCATCGGCCATTGCAGCCGGCGCGGTCGGGTCGTTCGCGCTTGCGGCTGGCGCCGTCGGGCCCTCGGCGATCGCGCCCGGCGCAGTGGGTCCCTCGGCAATCACGATCGGTGCGGTGACGAGCGCACATATCGCGGACGGCGACGTGACCGCGGCCGATCTTGCGCCGGGCGCGGTGGGTCCCTCGGCGATTGCGATCGGTGCGGTGACGAGCGCTCACATCGCCGATGGAAATGTAACCGCGGCCGATCTGGCGCCTGGCGCCGTTGGAGCGGCGGCGGTGGCGGCCAATGCCATCTTCGGCGGCCACGTCGTCGACGGGAGCCTCACCGCCTCAGACCTTTTGGACGAGCCAAGAGCCGCTTCGGCGGAAGGTGTCGACTTCTTTACCTTGCCGTCCATCGAGCAGGTGATTCGGGAGGTCACCGTTGTGGCGCCCACTGCCGGAAAGGTGATCGTCACCGCGAGCGGCAATCTGTTTTTCTTCAATCCCGGGTCCCTCGACTTCGCCTACTGCTCGATCTCCCGCACGACGAACGTCGAAAGGCCGTATGCGGCGTATGTGTACGCAGACCCTTCCCAATCAGCTCGGCTGGCTGCCTATGGGCGCTACACGCGGCTTCAGCGAGGCCGCGGGCACGGCGACGTTTCGATTGATCTGCGCGGGCAGCGGCGTGCAACTCTTTGATGCATCGATGACCGCCGTGTTCGTCGGCGGATCGTGAGTGCGATACAACCGGCTTGTGGACTCAGTGCGTGAGACCGTAGATCACGTAGTTGACGCCAAGCTTGTACGCGTCGGTCGATGTATCGAACGGGAAGAGTCCCTGGCCCGACCACTCCCAGTACTCCGGGATGTCGTTGTCGAAGTTGGCGACCACCATCAATCGCTTCGAGCGATCGTTGTCCTCGAACACGCCGTAGTAGCTCGGACGCATGCCCGTCATCGGATGGACGATGGCTTCGAGATCCTTGATCTGGAAGAACGAGTCGTAGATGTAGTTGGTGTTGTCGAGCTTTTCGAATCGCGCCTCGGGCAGCACGCGGCGCATCTGCGCCTCGAAGTTGCTCCATTGGGCGGCGCCGTCGAAGTCTTCGAAAATGGCGAAGCCGCCCTTGAGCAGGTACGAGCGAAACGACTCCGCTTCGCTATCGGTGAGCGTCCAGAAACCAGGCTCCCACATGAAGGCGATGGGATAGTTGAAGAGCTCGGGATCGTCGAGTGTGAGAATCAGGCTGCGGTCGGTGCGGATGTCGAGCGTGGTGAGCTCCTTCAGGATCAGCGAGAGGTGTTGCTCCGCGCGCGGATAGTCATGATTCCAGGCGGCACCGAACCCTCCACGCCGGCCGAAGGCGGAGTCGGATCCCCAACGCAATCGCACCATCGTGAAACGCCCATCGTAGGTGGACGAAAGATCCTGCGGCTGCTCGCTCGCGTCGAACCGCGTGGCGGCAGCGAGGACGACCCAGACGGCGAGAGCAGCGGCCGGGAGGCGACCCACGGGATGATTATCCTCGCAGACGTTCCGGCGTGCCATCGCGTACCGTCGCTCAACGCGCGCCGGGGCTGCTGGCTTTCAGCGCGAACTCGGGCTCGCCGTAAAAGATGTAGTCGGCCCAGTCCTTCGATCCCGTCTTTTTGACGGCTGTGCGGCCGGCCTGAATCGCGCCGCTCATGGTGTCGCCTTTCATGATGCGTAGGTAGAACGTCTCCGCGAACACCTTGGCGGCGCGATCGCCGACCGGCCAGTAGGTGGCCAGCAGGTTCGCGACGCCGCCGCGCATGAACGCTTCCGCGAAGCTGACGCCTTTCGGCAATTCCTCCAGGCGCTTGCGAACGATGTCTCTTCGGTCCTTCTCCGGCAGGCGCTTGCCGCGGCGCAACCGTCCCGACTCGCAGGCGTTGAAGAAGACGAGCGTCGGCAGATTGCCGACGCTCGCGAGATCGGCGCCGCTGAGGACGGCTTCGCCGTGACAGAGGATGCCGCTTTGCTCGGGCTTCGTTTCGTCGAAGGAGGCGTGTCCCGCGTAGTGGATGAGATCGTACTTACCGGACCCGAACGCCGACAGCAGCGCCGGTCGCGTCGCCGCGGCGCCACGCAGCGTGTCGAGCCGGCAGCCAGGCATCTGCGCGAAGAGTTTTTCAACCAGTTCGCCTTCTTCCTCGGCTCCGTCCAGATCCTCGGTTGGATTGACGACGAGGAGCACGGTCAACACGTCATCGTCGAGCCGCTGTTCCAGCCACTTCGCCACCGACAGGTTCTCGGCCGCGTAGCGGTGCGTCAGGCCCCGCTCCTCGGCGGGGAACCACGGTCCCTTCTTCTTGTCGCCGTCCGCCAGCGCGAGCGTCTCCCACGGAATACGGGAAATCGCGGCATCGTGCACGACGACCAGATGACGATCGCGATGCCTCGGCATGACGGCGCGCACTTCGTCGCTCAGAAGCAGCCGGCCGAGCCGTTCGCCGTCCGCTGCAATGTCGTTCACGTCTGGATCGACGAGACGCGCGACCAACGGCAGTAGATCCGCTTCCTTGACGGTCTGCACGCCGGTCACGACGGTTGCCTTCGCGCCCGCGGTCAGCACTGAGGTGCGCACGTCGAATTCCTTGCGCTTCGGGTCAGTTCTCTCCTGGCGCACGATCAGATACACCGGATCGCGCCGTGGAGGTGCCGCGACCGCCGCCCGCGCTACGGCAGGCGGCGCGCCCATCCGGATTTCGTCGAAAGTCAGCTCGACTTCCTGGCAGAGCGCCGTGCTCGACAGGCGGTACAACTCGGCTTTGAGCTGCGTATAGCGGTCCTCGTTGGTTTCACAGACGACCAGTCGCCGGAAATGGTGATCGGCGTCAGCGTCGCGCAGACCCCGGATGAATCCGGAAAGAAGGGTCTGCAGCGCGGCGCCCGGTTCTTCGCCGGAGCCGGCGCCAAAGAGCACTGTCGCGAATTCCTCGACCTGACAGTTCACGAACGTCCGGATCAGGTTCTCGGCGGCAACCTGCAGCACGTCGTTGGTGAAGCGGTCGAAGGGCCCGAGCCCGACGAAGGCAACGTAGTCTGCCGCAATCGGGTGCCTCCCGGTCGGCAGCATCAGCACCTGGCCCACATCACTGGAGAACATCCGTCTGCGCGTGACCTCGGTGATCGCGCCGTCGAGCCGCTCGTCGATCGCGCGGGCCGCGCCGCTCGGCGCGACATCGCGAAACACGCCAACGGCAAGCGCGCGGGTGTCGGCTTCGGTGATGCTTCCGAACGCAAACCGCAGATCGATCCGATGCTGACGCCGGCGGCCGACGACGACGTGGTCGAACGGATGGCGGTAACCGGCCTCGATCACATCGGTCGCAACGGCCGCGACCGGGGGAGCGGCGCCTGCGACGGCCGCCTCCTCGCGCGCGTGCGGCGCGGCCACTTCCTCGAGCGCCTCTCGTAGCTCGCGCTGGCTCAAGAGCGCACCGCGCCGTCCACCGTACGGCTCGGTCCTGAAGGCCTCCTCGGCGCGCACCGATTCCGCTCCGCGATTCGCGTCGTGGGTGCTGGGGAGCACTGATGTCTCCGACCGATCCAGGATGTCAACCACGCTCTGCGCCACTGCCTTGTTGTTCGGCAGGCTGCCGTGCGCTTCGTTGACGTGGAAGGTTGGCACGCCGGGCAAGCGCGCGAAATCGAGCGGTACGGTGCCGTCGCCCGCACGCGACAGCTCGTAGGCGAAGCCCGATCCGTCCCTGCGCAACCCGGTAACCGTTTCCTGGTCGACGCCGGCGATGAGGAAGAACCGGCTGTCACCGGGCGCGAGCTTGTTCTGAACCGCTTTGACGCCGGACAGGATGCCCGCTCGCGGTCTGAGATCGTCGTCGGGCCAGTTCGCGAGATCGTAGAGATCGACTTCCTTGAAGATCTCCGGTGTCGGCAGAATCTGCGTGAGGCCGGGAAAGGTGCTGAAGATGTCGCGTGCGAGTTCTTCGGGCGTGTGCTCGAGGTCCAGCGCGGCGACCTTGCGGACCACGGAATAAGTCGCGCGCAACGCCTGCACGGGCGCAAACGATCCCTGGTTCGGCGTGCCGAGCATGATCAGCCGCTTGCACTCTGCGCCGGTGCCGAGCGCATACCTCGCCACGAGGCCGCCCATGCTGTGAGCGACGATGTTGACGTCCTTGCCACCGGCTGCTTTGAGCACGGTCGCGAATTCGCGTCCCAGGTGCGCGATGCTCTGGCGCCAGTCGAAGGCGTGAAAGACGGCATCGTATCCACCGATCTGCAGGCGCAGCTTCAGTTTCAGATACGCAATGAGCATCACGCCAAGGGCCTTCAACGGAGATTGCCTGGCTGTCAGCGTGAGCTCGCGGAGCCGGCCCGCGCCGATGTCCACCGGGTCGAACCAATACACGTCGTCGAACACACTGATGCGCCCGGGCTTGCCGATCTTGGAGCCCATGAGTCCGGGCAGGATCAGGTACCTTGGGCCCGCTTCCCCTGACGTGCCGGACGGATGCGTCCCGAGCGAGTTGCCGCAGCTCGGCGTACTCTTTCGGGCCGAAATAGTCCTCCAGCAGACCCGCATGCTCGCCGGTGCGCAGCGACGCCTCGATGTGGTCGTTGCTCAACTCGAATTCGGAGTGCGCGTGCGCGCCGGCTCCCGGCGTGGCGTTACGGCTGCGGGCGCGGGACGGCGTCTTCGCAGCACGTGTCCGTTTGCGTGGGGACTTCGCCATCTCATTGACCTCTCGCGCATTCTATCCGCCGCTCAGGTTGGCTAACGTCCAGCTGGAATTCGTCCATGAATCTTCAGAGTGTGTCGGGTTGCGGCTGCGTTTTTCGATCTTCGTCGGTGACGGCATTTTGTGCCACCGAAGGAGACAACCATGATTTATTGGGCGGCGGTCTCGACGCTCCTGCTTGTTCCTCTCACGGCTGGCGCGCAATCGCTTGGCACCTTTCGCTGGCAGCTTCTGCCGTACTGCAACGTGCTCACCCTCCACATCGCCCAACAGGGCGCCGTTTATACGCTCGACGGCACGGACGATCGCTGTGGGGCCGCGCAGGCCGCGAGCGCGCGAGGCATGGCCTTTCTCAACCCCAACGGCACGATCGGATTTGGCGTGACGATGATCCAGCCCGGCGGCACGCCGGTGCATCTGGAAGCCACGATCAGTCTGCCGACACTCAACGGCACCTGGCGCGATAGTTCGGAGCGCGGTGTCCGGCGCCAACGTCGCGGACGGGAGCATCACCATCGCCGACCTTCTGCACGAGCCGAGGGCGGCATCTTCGGACCCTGCCGGAATGGGTGTTTCTCTGACCGACAGTCCGGTCACGGTCCGCCAAGTAACGGTTGTGGCGCCGTCGCGGGTCGTGTCATCCTCGGCGCCAGCGGGTATTTCTTCATGCCGAGCGCCGCAACCATTGATTCGGGGTTCTGCTCGATTACCACCTTCTTGAACCTCCTACCGACACCGCTGGCCGGCGCGGTTAAAGAAATGGCTGCAGCCTCCTTTGAGGTTGTTTCATTTGGTGGTACGCACTGACTCAATGTAGCGGCCGGAACGACCACGTTCCGGCTGAACTGCCAGGGCAGCGGGACGATACTCCTAGACCCAAAGCTCACCGCGATTTCGTTGCGGGATCGTGATTTGCGCCGTCGAGCGCAAGACGTGCAGCCCGGGGAAGAGACCAGTGTTAAAGCACGATGAGTGACGCTGCGTTTTTGGAACTGCTCGCCAGCTACAAGGCCGCTATCGACGCGGCCTCCTTCGGCACTCAAGTCGGCGACGGCGCTCGCCGAGGCGAACCAACGAGACGAGCAGCTGTCGGAATCAGAGTATCAGCAGATGCCCGGGCGCTTGGTGCTACGTGAGACGGAAGTCGAGATCCTGCGCGAGAATGTCGCGCGGTTCAAACACTACAATTGAAGGCGGACCACGCCGCCTGACGCGGGCTGCTCGTCGAACAATCAGCGCATTGTCCTCACCCGGCGTTAGCGCGGCGCGCGACGCACCGGCGTCATCACGATCGCCTGGACTCGACGTCCCAACGCTAGATTTTGCGCCGGACCGTGACGAGCTTGATCGGCTCGCCGGCATAGTCGTCGAGTTGCACGCCCGTCTCACCGCCGGGCTTCACCCGTGCCGCCGCCGCCATCGTCCCGGATCCGAGCCCGATGTCGTCCACCTCCATCTGAACCACCGCGACCTCATAGCCCTCACGCGGCTTCGCGTCAACCGCACCGCCCCCGACGAAGAAGATTGGTTTGTCGGTCACGACGACAATGCTGCGCCCCTTAGGCGTAGGACGCTCGCGAGCCCAACGAATGATGTACTTCTGGTCGCCAAAAAGGACGTAGCCCGCGTCGGGTGCCTTCCGCAATGCGGCAAGAAACCCGGGGTAGCCGCGAAACTTCAGCGCCTCCTCGACGGCCGTGCGGTCCTGGTCCGGCGTATAGCGCTCGACGTGGATCTCGATCATGCCGGCAGCGCCGCCAGCAGGGCCTTTTACCTGCGCATTGGCCGAGAAGGTCTCCGGCGCCCCGGGGGACCGCTGCGCCTCTGGGGCGGCGGCAATGATCGTGAGACCGATGAACAACAAGCAAAGAACTCGCACGGAAGCCTCCTTGTCGATGGGCCGGCGCGGCAGCGCCCTCTTGGTGTATCACGATTGACAGGACGATGTGCGGCTGTACGTGGGCTTCGCGTGACCTCGGTCACTCGTCTGTGTGCAGAGAGATTAGAGAGTGACTAATTTGTCGAGTCCATCGGAGAGCTTTTCCAGCACTTCCTTCGCTTCGTCTCCCGCACACATGATGACGGCAATCCAAGACGTCCCGAACTGGAAGAACGTGACAGCCGAGTGACTATTCGGCGTCCGCCCCGACACATCGTGAGTTCCCTTCTTCACGGACGTCAGGCCTGCACCTTCCATGACCTGTTTAGCCGATAGCAGTAGCCCCTCGAACGTCACGCCGAGCATTTGCATATCTTGGGACTTCCAGTACAGGGCAGGGGAACTCATGTTCAACTCCTTCCAGCCGGTGGTGGAATGTGAGGTCGAAAGAAACGCTGTGACGAAACTCCGGATCGGCGCGCATCGCAGCTGAATCGCACATCGTGACAACAAGGGCAGGCCACGATTCGAAGTCTACCGCTGGCGGTGCCAGTGGAGCTAGCATGGCGCGCACATGAGGAGGCCACCATGTCCCATATGCGCACGGCGTTGTCCGCGCTCGTCGTCGTCGCCTCGCTTTGGTCCTCCACACCAGCAATGGCACAACCGCTCGGCCCGTTTCGCCGGCAACTGCTGCCGTACTGCACGTCCTGACGCTCCACATCGCTCAACAGGGCGTCGTCTATACGCTCGACGGCACCGACGATCGTTGTGGGTCAGCGCAGGCGGCCAGCGCGCGTGGGATCACGTTCTTGAACTAGCAGCGCGTCGGATCGTCGCTCCAGCTCGATCAGCAAGGGTTGTCGCTGGCGCGCGCCGTGAATGCCGGCGCGCATTGAGGGATCCTAGCGAAACTCAGCCACACCACGCTACGCCAAGCTCGGTGAAGGGGGATGGGCGAAGTCTACGCGGCAAGATTAGAATCGCAGCGGCTGCGCCACTGCCTTCGAAAGGAATGGGTCTCGGATGAAGATCGCGCTTCTTGGAGCGGCCGGCGGCGAAGTGACCGGCTCCGCGTATCTGCTTCAGACTGCCGCCGCAACCGTGATAATCGACTGCGGGCTTTTTCAGGGCTCGCAGAAGCTCGAGAACTCCAATCGGCTCCCGACCACGGCGGCGATGCAGCAGTTGAAGGCGGTCGTCATCACGCACGCGCATCTCGATCACACCGGTCGACTCCCGCTCCTGACCGACTGCATTCAGCGGCGGTTCGGACTCCGATCCGAAATGCCTGCCTATCGCGAGGTGATCGAATGTTGACGAAACGAATAGAGCGGGCGCGCACCACCAGACGCGGCGCGGCGTCGCGGCCCGCTGGTGCGCTCAACCGCGAAGAGCTGAAACAGATCGACGCCTACTGGCGCGCATCGAACTACCTGTCGGTCGGGCAGATCTACCTGCTCGACAATCCCCTGCTCCGGATGCCGCTGAAGATCGAGCACGTCAAGCCGCGCCTGCTCGGCCACTGGGGTACCACGCCGGGGCTCAACTTCATCTACGTCCACCTCAATCGGGTGATCAAGGCTCACGACCTCAGCGTCGTCTACATCGCCGGTCCCGGCCATGGCGGCCCGGCGCTCGTCGCGAACGTGTACCTCGAGGGCACCTACACCGAGACCTATCCGAACATCTCGCAGGACGAGGAGGGGATGAAGCGGCTCTTCATCCAGTTCTCGTTTCCGGGCGGGATTCCGAGCCACGTCGCGCCGGAGACGCCCGGATCGATTCACGAGGGCGGCGAGCTGGGGTACGCGCTGTCGCACGCCTTCGGCGCCGTGTTCGACAATCCCGATCTCATCGCCGCCTGCGTGATTGGCGACGGCGAAGCAGAGACCGGCGCGCTTGCCACGAGCTGGCATTCGAACAAGTTCCTGAATCCGCAGAGCGATGGCGCGGTGCTGCCGATCCTGCATCTGAACGGCTACAAGATCGCCAACCCGACCGTGCTGGCTCGTATTCCGCGCGAGGAGCTCGATCAGCTGCTTTGCGGCTATGGCTACGAGCCGCACTACGTGGAAGGCCACGATCCTGCGCGGATGCACCAGCAGATGGCCTCCGTGCTTGATTCCGTGGTCGGGAAGATCAAGGCCATTCAGCGGCAGGCGCGGAGCAAAGGCTTCAAGAGCCGGCCGCGCTGGCCGATGATCGTGCTGCGCTCGCCGAAGGGCTGGACGTGTCCGAAGACGATCGACGGCAAACTCTGCGAAGACTACTGGCGCTCGCACCAGGTTCCGATGGGCGAAATGGACAAACCCGGCCACGTGAAAGTGCTCGAAACGTGGTTGAAGAGTTACCGTCCCGAGGAGCTGTTCGACGAGAGCGGACGATTTCGCGAGGAGTTCGCGGCGCTGGCACCCACGGGCAAACGCCGCATGGGCGCGAATCCTCATGCCAACGGCGGCCTGCTGCTCAAGGAGTTGCGGCTTCCCGCGTTCCAGAAGTTCGCCGTCGAGGTCCCTGCGCCCGGCGCCGCTTCCGCCGAGGCGACGCGTGCTCAGGGCAAGTACCTCGCCGAGGTGATGAAGCGGAATCTCGTGTCAAAGAATTTCCGCGTCTTCAGTCCCGACGAGAACGCGTCGAACCGGTGGCAGGACATCTTCGCCGTCACGAAGCGCACGTTTGTCGGCGAGATCCTCCCCATCGACGACAACCTCGCGCCGGACGGCCGCGTCATGGAGATGCTGTCGGAGCACCAGTGCCAGGGCTGGCTCGAAGGCTACCTGCTCACCGGCCGCCACGGCTTCTTCAACTGCTACGAGGCGTTCATCCACATCATCGACTCGATGTTCAACCAGCACGCCAAGTGGCTGAAGGTGTGCAACCACATCGGCTGGCGGCGTCCGATCGCGTCGCTCAACTACCTCCTCTCGAGCCACGTCTGGCGCCAGGATCACAACGGCTTCAGCCACCAGGATCCGGGCTTCATCGATCACGTGGTCAACAAGAAGGCCGAGATCATCCGGGTCTACCTCCCGCCCGACGCGAACTGCCTCCTGCACGTCACCGACCGCTGCCTCCGCAGTCGCAATCTCGTCAACGTGGTCGTCGCCGGCAAGCAGCCAGCGCCGCAGTGGCTGACCATGGAGCAGGCGATCAAGCACTGCGACCGGGGCATCGGCATCTGGGAGTGGGCGAGCAACGATCGGGGGGGCGATCCCGACGTCGTCATGGCCTGCGCGGGCGACGTGCCGACGCTCGAGACGCTGGCCGCCGTGGATCTTCTGCGCACCCACGTGCCCGAGCTCAAAGTACGCGTGGTGAACGTCGTCGATCTGATGACGCTGCAGCCGCCGCGCGAGCACCCGTCAGGGCTGAGCGACGAGGACTTCGACGCGTTGTTCACGAAGCATCGGCCGGTCGTGTTCGCGTTCCACGGCTACCCGTGGCTCATACACCGTCTCACCTACCGCCGCGCGAACCATGACAACTTCCACGTGCGCGGTTATCGCGAGGAAGGGACGACCACGACGCCGTTCGACATGTGTGTGTTGAACGGCCTCGATCGGTTCAGCCTGGTTGGTGAAGTTGTCGACCGTCTGCCGGCGTTCGCGTCTCGCGCGGGCTACGCGAAGCAGGCGATTCGCGACGCGCTCGTCGAGCACCGGCAGCACATCACCAGACACGGCGAAGACGATCCGCGGATTCTCAACTGGCGCTGGGGCGGAGGGTCGGGCCCGGCTCGCCGGCGGAGTTCGACGGAAGGAGACAATCTCTGATGTCAAGCACACCGAATCCAGCAGCGGACGCGGCACGGCTCGTGAGCCTGGCCGACGAGGAAGCGGTCAAGGAGATTCTCGGCGCGACCGTGCTCGATCTCTGGAAGGTCGTGAACACCCTGACGCGGCTCAGGCCGTCGAAACGCGAGCGGTACCGCGTGGCGATCTTCGGTTCGGCCCGCGCGCAGCCCGGCACCTACGTGTACGACGAAGTGAAGCGCGCGGCCGCGGCGTTCGCCGCGATGGGCTGCGACATCGTGACGGGCGGCGGCCCCGGCCTGATGCAGGCGGCCAACGAAGGCGCGAAGGAAGCCGGCGCACCCGGGTCGGTTGGCATCCGCGTCGAGCTGCCGTTCGAGCAGGACGTGAATCCGTTCGTCGAGCAGGCGTTCGACCACGAGACGTTCTTCACCCGCCTTCATCACTTCGTGATCGCCTCCGACGCGTTCGTCGTCGTCCCCGGCGGCATCGGCACCGTGCTCGAGATGCTGATGATCTGGCAGCTGCTCCAGGTCCGGCATGTGGACGGCGTGCCGCTCATCCTCGTCGGCAAGATGTGGAGAGGACTCGTCGACTGGGCGAAGACGGCGATGCTCGACCCGCACCTGGCGCTCGCGAGTGCCGAGGATCTCCAGATCCCGCAGTGCCTCGACACCGCGGATGAAGCGATCGCCGTCGTTCGCGAGCTGCACGGGAAATGGGCGGCTCGCAAGTAAACCGCGCGTACGTTCATTCATCGCAACCAAAGATCGACCACTTTGCGCCCGCGACGCAGTGCGTCTAGAGGTTCGCGCTCAACGCGCTGCGCACCGGAATGCAGCTCGCGGCGAGGCCGAGCGCGATCAGCGCGTGCCAAGCTCAGTCCCGGCCGGCTTAGATATCGAAGAACAATACAAGACTTGCCTAATATCGATACTTAGGTTATCGTTTATCGATATTTAGAGTTGTTGGAGGGCAACCACATGTCGCGACCGCACTCAGCCGCGCTGCCGATCACCTACGTCGTGCTCCGGATCCTCATCGTCGCGAACTGGCTGATGGCCGCCGCGATCCTCGCTCTACTGCTCGTCTCCCCGAACGAGCAATGGATCATGAGCGCTTTCGACCTCTCGCCTTCGCCTGACGCCGAGCGGCTGGTCATGGGCCTGCGCGCGATCGCCGTGCTCGGTCTCGCCGCAACGCCGCTGAACTACGCCGCCCTCAAACGGCTCCTCGCGATCGTCGAGACGGTTCGCGCGGGCGACCCGTTCGTCGCCGCGAACGCGTCCCGTTTGCAGGCGATCGCCTGGGTGCTGCTTGCGTTGCAGCTTCTCAGCCTGGTCATCGGCGCGATCGCCAAGGCCGTTTCGACTCCCGGGCATCCGCTCGATATCGATGCCGGCTTTTCGATCAACGGCTGGCTCGCCGTGCTCCTCACGTTCCTGCTGGCCCGCGTGTTCGCGGAAGGCACGCTCATACGCGAAGACGTCGCGGGGACGGTGTGATGGCGATCGCCGTCAAGCTCGACGACCTGCTCTACGAACGACGGATGACGCTGACCGAGCTCGCGGATCGGATCGGGATCACCCTTGCCAATCTGTCGATCCTCAAGACCGGCAAGGCGCGCGCGATCCGCTTCTCGACGCTCGACGCCATCTGCGAGGCGCTCGCGTGCCAGCCTGGCGACATTCTGCGCTTTGAGCCGGAGCAAGCAGAAGGAAAGCGGCCGGCACAGGCGAGCAAACGGAGCGCAACCCGATGAGCGAGAAACCGCTGCGTCTCTGGCCCGGCGTTGCCGGGGCCATCATCGTCGTGTTCGCGCGCTTCGTATCACGCCGTTCGTGCCGGGCGGCGGCTTGATCGGCGTTCTGCTAGGAGCGGCCGGTGCCGCGCTCATCGTGCTCTGGTGGCTCTTCTTCAGCCGCGCTGCGTGGTGGAGAGAAGCGGAGCGGTCCTGCTGATCGCGGTTCGATGGGCGACGATGGCGGTGGTGATTCTTTTGGGCAGTGGCGGGTGGGTCCTCGTGCGCTCCGACGGCATCAAGGGGGAGGCGAACCCGCAGCTCGCATGGCGATGGACGCCGACTGCGGAGGAGCGACTGCTCACGGCGGCCCCAGACGAAAACCATCCCGTCACCGTCGGCGCCAACCGCGGCCCAACCAACGGATTCATCGTCGGCACGTAAAGCGACTGCCGCCACTGCGAAGCCTCGAGTTCCCGCCGGCGATCCCGGGCCGCCGAACATCGGGAGAGGAGTCCGGTTGACACACCCGCCGTGGCGCCAATCCTTTGGAGCGGATTCCGTGGCCGAGAGCGCAACGCCGTCCTCGAGGGCGTGCGCATCAACAGTGACTGGAACGCCGCGAAGCCCAGGCAGGTCTGGCGCCAACGGGCCGGGCCGGGATGGTCGTCGTTCGCCGTCGCCGGAGAGCTGATTTTCACGCAGGAGCAACGCGGCGACCACGAGCTGATCTCCGCCTATAGGCTCAGCACGGGCGAACCCGTGTGGCGTCACCAGGACGCGGCGCGATTCTACGAGTCGGCCGGAGGCGCCGGCCCCCGCGGAACACCTACGGTTCACGACGGCCGTGTCTATGCCATGGGCGCGCGACCGCGTCGGCCGTGCTACCCTCCGTCGCCGAGGCTCAATGACATTCAGACACGCAGTGTTCGCGGTATGGCTCGCGTCCGCAACGGTCCTCTCAGCGGCCACGGTCGGCGCACAGCCCCTCGGCTCGTTTAGTTGGCAACTCCAGCCTTTTTGCAACAACCTGACGGTGAACGTCACGCAGCACGGTAGCCTCTACACGATCGAGGGCTCCGACGATCAGTGCGGGGCGCCGCAGCGCGCACCGCTCGTGGCCACGGCGATGCTGAATCCCGATGGCACGATCGGTTTCGGGTTGCACATCGTCACCGTGCCCGGCGGACGCGCCGTCGCCATCGACGCTCGCATTTTGCTCGGGTCGCTGAGCGGACAGTGGAGCGACAGCGCCGGAAACAGCGGCACGTTTGCCTTCAATGCACGCACGGGTGGTCTACCGAGGCCCGTGCCGACAATACCGGCAATCACCTTGGCGCCCGGTAGCATCACGGCCGCCCAACTGGCGCCGGCGGCCGTGACCACCGCGAATGTCGCCGATCGCAGCATCACCCCTGAAAAGCTATCCGTCGGCCTGCCCCGGCTGCGCTCGAGTGGGCTGACGACTGGCGTTAGCAATCTGCCCCTGAATGCAAGCGTCGTTCTGCGGTCCGTGACCCTCGAGATCCCGACAGCCGGCCAAGTGATGGCAAATGCATCCGGCCTCTTCACCTTCCCTATCGGATCGTCGTCGTTCTACGTGGTGGGGTCGTGCAGCATCTCCACGGGCGTCGTAGTCGAAACCAGCCCCTCCATGCACGTATATCTCGTGTCGTGGGCCTGATCCGATTCAGTGGACGGTGTCGCTGAGTTGATCGTTCTTCGTGGTCTTTTCTTCTGTCAGTGAAAGAGACAATGGGTGTGGGGCCTGTGGGAAACCGCGTTCTGTGCGGTTTTCCATAGGATCCACGCCCTCTTCGTTCTTGCGTCGCTCGAACTCGGCCGGGCTGATTTGGCCGAGGGTCGAATGTCGGCGTCGCTGGTTATAGAACACCTCGATGTAGTCGAACAACTCCATCTTGGCCTCGCCGCAGCTCGCGAAGCGATCCGCCGTCTCACTCTTGACCGACGAAAAGAACGCTTCCATCACGGCGTTGTCGTAGCAGTTGCCGCGGCGGCTCATCGAGCACGTAATCCCGTTCGCATCCAGCATCCGTTGATAGTCTTCGCTGGCATACGTGCAGCCCTGGTCGGAATGATGGAGCAGCCCGGCGTCAGGACAGCGTCGCGCGTGGAGCGCGTGGAACCACGTCACGGCCTATCCGCTGCGCAGGACCTTGCAGGCGCTGGCGGCCGACCGGGCGGCGCTGGCGCGGTTCGAGCAACGCGATTCCAAAAGCGCGGCGACAATCGCGGCCTTCCTGGCGGAGCTGCGCGAGGACTTCGACACGATCGAGGCGCTTGCACACCGGCTCGCAGAGACGCCGCACGAGCACCGCCGACTCCCGCGACCACTCATGAAGTCTCGGCGCTATGGCGATCCACGGCCGGCGGTGTGTGGGGCTCCCGATGGCGGCAACTAGTCGCCCGATGGTAATCGAGGCGCCGGCCGACGTGGCGGAGTTGGTGGCACTCGTGCGCGAGATTCGCGACGAACAGCGGGCGCAGCGGCGGCTGATCGAAGCGCACCTCACGACCAATACATGCAAGCGGACGCTGACGCGCGGTGATCGCGCACGGCTCGCGCGTATCCTGCCGGCCGTGGGTGGCGCGATCGGGTCCGAGTTGTTCGCCATCCGCGAATTGTTCGTGCATCCGGGCACCGGCGCTGCGCATTGCCCTCCAGGGCGAAACGGCGAAGGGCTGCGGGCGCCTCTTCCGGCGCGCGTGCGGTTCGACGCTGCCGGGTGGGTACACCATTCGGGCCGAGGGTCGCGAGCTCGGCGCGACCCTGTGGCGCATCCTGCAAGTCGATGAGTTTTTGACGTGACGATCGCTCGCGGTTTCCCCACCGCGCGCCCGGGCCGTGGGAGGCTCGGCGCATGATCACACGACCCTTTCGACCCTGCCGGCCGGCACTGCCTTTTACCGATACCTCACGGCATCGGCACAGCCGGGCGGCGTCGAGGCCTCCCTGGCGATGGCGTCCGAGTGGCCCGACTCGCCGCAGGTGAGGGCCAGCTTCCAATACATGCAAAAGGCGGCCGTGGCTGGCGCCACGACCACCGATACGGCCTGGGCCGGCGCGCTCGCGCAGGCCGGCCTCGCGCAAGAAATGTTGACGATCGCGCGCGATGTCTCGATCGTGGGTGCGGCCGAGTCGCGCATGCGCCGCGTCCCTCCGGGGGTGCCCGTGCCACGGCAACTCGATGCCGGCGCGGCCGGCGGGTGGGTCCCCGAAGGCATGTCGATCGGGGCGGTCGCGTACGCCTTTGACACGCTCGTCTTGTACCCGCGAAAGGTGCAAACCTTTACCGTGGTCTCACGCGAAGTGTTCAGGGCCGGACCGTCGGCGCAGCCGGTGATGCGCCAGGTCACCATCGAGGCGCTCATGCGCCGCATCGATGCCCTATTCTTAGATCCGACGCAGACCGATCCCGCGTCGATCACCGCGAACGGCACCGAAATCACGAGCACGGGCACCGCCGCGGCGCAAATTGCGGCGGACCTCGAAGACATGCTCGCCGCCGTCACCACGAGCGGCGTGGGTCTAGTCTGGATCATGGGGCGGCTGACTGCGGCGCACGTCGCGCTGATGCTGGCCGCGGCCGCCGCGGACCTCCCGCGCACGCTCCTGGGGGTTCCGGTCATTCTCTCCGGGCATGCGGCGGGCCAGATCACCCTCGTGGACCTTGCCGAAGTCGCCTACGCCGATGAGGGCGGGTTCGCGGTGTCGCTCAGCCAAGAGGCCAACGTGCAAATGCTCGATGACCCGACGAACTCGAGCGCGACCGCCACGGCGACGAGCACGGTGAGTCTGTTTCAATCGAACAGCGTCGGCATTCGGAGCACGCGCTGGCTCGCGTGGGAAGTCGTGCGCACGGGAGGCTCTCCCGCGGTTCAGCCGGTTGTGTGGATGACGGTGACTTACTGACATGGCAACGACTGAGAAACAGACGCCGACAACGTGGGACGACTACGTCAAGCAGGAGGGCCGCAAGCCGGTCACCGTCGCGCTGCTCGATGCGTTCATGGACCACGTCTTGAGCGTTCTGCAGGACATGAACGAGCGCAACCGAGAACGCAACGCGCGACTCGCGGCGCTCGAGGCACGGCCCGCGAGTGGCGGCGTGAGGTGGGCCGGCACCTGGAAGAGCAATCGCCAGTTTCGGGAAGGCGAATTGTGCACCTGGCGCGGCGGGCTGTGGTTGGCGACGCGCACGACCAACGATCGACCGGGGACTGATGACAGTGGCTTCCGTTTGATTGTGAAGTCGGGCAGTGTCCCCGAAGGAGCAGACGACCGATGAGTGACGATGTTGACCTGATCGTGACGAGCCAGCTGAGAACGCCTCGATTTTGGTGGCCGCATTGCAGCATCGGGGCGCCGTGTTTACGGTGAACCACGACGGGCATTTTCACTGCGATCTCGATCGGGCGGACCTGCGCGGCTTTCCGCCCGGGGCCACGCTCATCGAGATGGTGCTCGCGCTGCGCCACCCCATTCGCCTCGTGCTGCTGCAGGGGAACGCCTCTTTGCACTAAACGGCGATGACTCGTGGCCCATCGCGGCATGGCGCCGTCGCGAAAGGTTCACGGCGCCGCGCGCCATTTTTTAACGAGGTAAGGGGATAGTTCCTAACTCGTTACTGAGAGCGTCTGTAAGCAGCGTTCTCGAAATCCGACTGCTTCAGCGTGTCGCTATATCGGACCTCCAACACATCGCCGTTGAGCGTTCCGATAGCTTCCGGCTGGCGATCAAACGAGATGCCGTCGGCGCCGAAATCGAAGATGATGCGCTCGGCCTCTTGCCGATAGCTGCCAACAAGCTCACCGGCAACAGGCCCTTCATACCGAAGCGAGAAGGCACCGCTGTTGTAGAGCACATATCTCGACGTCTTCGTGAAGTCGCTAACCGGGTGCTCAAGCGGTCCGCTGAAATCATAACTAGTTGAGGGACCAGTCAAAGGGGGCACGGTCGGCCGTGCGGGGGGTGTCGGGGGCGTGATGGGGGGCGGGACTGTCGAGGAGCGCGTCAAAAACACACTAGGCGCCGTGGGTCGCTGCGCGTCACATGCGACAGAAAACACCAGAAGGCCGACGAGCGTTCCGCCGCGAACCATGGCGGTCATGACAACCCTCCTGTTGAACAGAATGGACGACTGTCACCCGCGTTGTACCGTGAGGGGACGGAGTATAGGAAGCGTGGATTTGTCTGTCAAATCCGGCAAGCGGTCGTCAGCCGCACTCGCAGGTGCGTTCTGAACGATCCACTGCCGACTTGCAAAAGCTTTGCAAATCAGAAAAAAGGCGGTTCACGGTCTTCGGTCGAGGCGATTGATCGCCAACCGTCCGGCAGTTCGGGCCGGCCGCCGCGATCGTTGCAGTCGGGGCAGGGCTCACCGGCACCGTCGCACCCCTCGTGCGGGAAGGGCTGATCGGGATGCCGTTCGCACACGATGCGCTCATCGTGGCAGCGGGGACACGGCACGATTCGAAGTTTACCGGTGACGGTGTCGATCCGAGCCTCGAACCATCACTGGACGTGGCCCACTGACCTAACTGGGTGACGGTGGCTTCAAGCACCTCCACGGTGAATGTGCTTGCGGTTCCTGGCGTCGCCTTGTTTTTCATGCGCCGGCCAGCTCAGCGTTGTGCGATTGTAACCACGACCGGGGAAGCTGGTCGTGGTGTCGAGTCCGGCACGGCGATCCGCCGCCCAAAAAAGGAGGGTTCCGTGCCTATTCGTGTGCTGGTGAGCTGTTGTCTCGTCAGCTGGCTCTCGGTAGGACTCGCGTCCGCGCAACCGCAGATTGCGCTTTCCACGACGGTTGTCGTTCCGGGTCAGAGTGTGACTGTGACCGTGACTGGCGGCCCCGGACAGTTCTATGCGTTGATCGGCAGCAGCGTGAACAGGGGCTTCAGCTACGGCGGCGTTGCCCTGACGGCCGGCGCCGATGTGATGATTCTTGCCGCAGGGACGCTGGACGGCAGTGGTCACGCCACCGTGAGCGTCGTGCCCCCTTTGCGGGCACGATCTTCGATCGCTACTACCTGCAGGGCGTGACTTCGACGGTCCCCAATTTTCTCCCGCTGGAGGCCTCGGCGGCCGGCGTGGTGCGCAATGCTGACCTTGTCGCCGGACTGACGGGTCCCTCGGGACCGGCAGGTCCGATCGGACCCATCGGTCTGCCGGGTCCGCCCGGGCCGCCTGGCGCGGCTGGCGCCCCGGGCGCGACTGGGCCACCAGGGCCAAGCGACGCCTACGTGGGTAACGCGCTGACGTTACCGGCTGGCAACTACGTGGTCATCGGTCGTGGCTCCGTCACCAACAACAGCGGAGCCGAAATCCTCGTCACCTGCAGTTTGAGCGGTCAGACCTCCGGCACTATCCTTACTGGCACCTTCCACGTCCCCATCGGCAAGCGGGCAGCAGTGCCGCTGACCGCGGTAGTCAGGGTGCAGGTGGCGTCAGCGACAGTCACTCTCAATTGCGGCACGCCACCAGCAGGGGTGACGATCAATCCAGGGATTGCCGCCATACAGGTCGCGAACATCCATCAACAGTGACTGACGCGGCCTATCGTGAACTGCTTGCCAGCTACGAGGCCGCGATCGACGCGGCCTCCTTCGCCCTCAAGACGGCGACGGCGCTCGCCGAGGCGAACCAACGCGGCGAGCGGCTGTCGGAATCGGAATATCAGCAGATGCTCGGGCGACTGATGCGGCGCGAGACGGAGATCGAGATCCTGCGCGAGAACGTGGCGCGATTCAAAAGCGGGTTCCGGACGCACCGAAGGCCGCATCCGTTGCGCATTACACACCTCGGCGCCAGATTCCACAAACAGGAGGGACCTGCCAAATGGCGATTACGCCTCGCGTTCTGATCACCGCTGTCATCGCAATTCATGTCGCCGTCGCACCTGTCATCGCACAGACGACCGTGCAAGCAACAGATTCTGCGAGCATGTCCGCGCTCGCCGAAAAGCTGAAGGCGGGTATCCGCGTCGAGATCACGACTGCGGGCGAAGTTCTCTCCGGACAGTTTAATCCCTAACGGCACTTGAGTTGCCGTCGAAAGTGTACTTTACTGACGCCATGCCGAATCCATATTCCATGGCGTTCCGCGAGCGTGCGATCGCGGCGTACGAACGCGGTGAAGGCGCGTATGCGACGCTGGCCGCGTTCTTTGACATCGATGTCCGCACGCTCCAGCGCTGGGTGGCTCGCTGGCGGACCACCGGGTCGGCGGCGCCGCAGCCGAAGAGTGGCGGCTGGCGCTGCCCGATTGCCGTGCCGACGCTGCGTGCGGTCATCGCCGAGGCACCCGACGCGACCGTGGCCGAGCTGTGTTGGGAGTACAACCGGCGCGTCACGCCGGCAGCGCACACCACGGAGACCAGTTTTCGGCGGGCCATGCACCGCGACGGATACGTCCTCAAAAAAAACGGCCGCGGCCGGCGGAGATCGATCGGCCGGACGTCCGCGCGAGGCGCGAAGCGTTCCTGAGGTGGATCGGCCGCGTGAATCCGGATCGCTTGGTTTTCATCGATGAAGCCGGCGCCAACATCGCGATGGGCCGGTCCCACGCGTGGGTCCAGCGCGGGACGGCGTATGTCGAGGCGCGGCCGATGAACTGGGGCGACAACCTGACGATGGTCGGCGCGTTGCGCAGGGATGGGTGGGTGACGTTGTGCACGAAGTGGCGCGCCGTGAACAGCGACACGTTTTTGACGTGGGTCCGACGCCATTTGCGTCCCCGGTTGCGACCCGGCGACATTGTCGTGCTCGACAATCTGAAAGCTCACAAGCAGCTCGCGGTGAGAACGGCGATCGAACAACGCGGCGCGACGGTCCGCTATTTGCCGCCGTACTCGCACGACTTGAATCCGATTGAGTCCGCGTGGGCGCTGGTGAAAAAGCGCATTCGGACGCAGGCACCGCGCCACGCTGATGCCCTCCGACGTGTCGCACGCGCCGCGCGCCACGTCGTTCGGCCGCACCATTGTTTGAATTGGTTTACCCATGCTGGGTACGGCAACTCAAGTACCTTTAGGGGTTAAGAACAGAACAGAGACCGCGTTCATCATCGATGTACCGGATGCCGACGCAGATCGCGTTGTTCGATTCGATTTGGTTCAATCGTTGACCTATTACGAGCCGCCAAAGCCAAAACTCAGTCGCGGCGCAAAGATCTGGATCGCAGCGGCTGCTGCTGCGGGAGCATTCCTGCTTGTAGGCTGGTTGCACTGTGAGATATGCGGATGAGGTGACTGCTAATGATGTCGATTGCGGGATGCCAACCACCAACGGTGTCCCGAGTAGCGTGCACCGGCGGCGACCGTTGCACGCTCGCCTGACGCCCAAGTTGACGCCCTAGCCGATGGACGCGGGCGAAAGTCCGCGGACGCCAGTGGACGGATTCATTCGGAAAATCGTCTATCAGCGTCCGTCAACGTCCACAGCTTTCGCTGTGCCGCTAGCTTTTAATCAGAGGGTCATTGGTTCGATCCCAACGCGGCCCACCATATTACACAGTAAATTGCACGAGTTGAGATGACGAGGCGCTCAAGGGTAACTGATTGGTAACGCCCAGATTAGCGATTTCAACAGAGCTGCGCGGCCTTAATTGGGCACGAACAACGCGGTGATCCCAGCCGCCTGAACGGTGACGATTCCGGCGGGGCCAATTAGGTTGGTCAACGCCGTGCACACCAGGTTCAACGTAAACGTACCCGGTGTGACGTTGTAGACGCGCGTCCCAGCGAACGGGACGTAGTGCACTGTGTTCGGCGACTGCGCTTGATCCGGTTTGGTGGACATCTTTTTCCAAAGGGGAATACGATGTCCACACCGATGGCAGAGACGACCAGAAACCGACGGGCCCGCCGGCGGTTCGATGATGACTTCAAGGCCGAGGCGGTCCGACTGGTCCTCGACGAAGGCCACAGTGTCGGCGCGGTGGCCCGCGA
Source organism: uncultured Acidobacteriota bacterium (assembly GCA_963807105.1). GTDB lineage: Bacteria > Acidobacteriota > Vicinamibacteria > Vicinamibacterales > UBA2999 > DASPWV01. Next base: position 613,694 of record CAWEAM010000013.1, read on the forward strand.
TCTCGATCTGACCGAAACCGCGCTTCGGGAATGGGTGAAGCGCGCCCGCGCCGACCGCACCAAGGGCCGCACCGGGCTGACGACCGCGGAGCGTGAGGAGCTGGCGCGGCTGCGGAAAGAGAATCGCCAGCTGCGCCTCGAGCGGGAGATCCTAAAAAACGCCGCGGCCTTCTTCGCGAAAGAGCCAGCGACACGTTCGCGCTGATTCACTCGAGGAAGGCGACCTTTCCCATTGCGACCATGTGCCAGGTGCTGGAGATCTCCGCCAGCGGGTATTACGCGTGGTGCCGACGATCCGAGTCGGCCCACGCCCACCGCGATCGGCAGCTGCGCGTCTTGGTGCGCGCCTCGTTCGACGCGAGCAAACAGCGATACGGCAGCCCGCGCATTCACGAAGACCTGCTCGAGCAGAGCGTCCGGGTCAGCCGCAAGCGCGTGATTCGGCTGATGCAAGAGGACGGACTGCACGCACGGGCCCGTAAACGCTTCAAATGCACGACGATGAGCGATCACGACCAGCCGGTCGCAGCGAATCTGCTCGCCCGGCAGTTCACGGCCGACGGGCCGAATCGGCGCTGGGTCGGCGACACTACGGAGTTCATCATTGGCGAGAGCGGCAAGCTGTATCTGGCGGCGATCCTCGACCTGTTCTCGCGCTTCATCGTGGGCTGGGCGGTCAGCGCGGTGAACGACCGGCACCTGACGCTGAAGGCCCTCAGCATGACGGTGAACACGTGCCAACCGGCATGCGTCAGGTCGTCGAACTGGCGCGCCGGATAGGGAATCGTCATGCGGCGCGAACCGTGCCAGACGGCGTGCCGGCACGATGGCCACGCGCGCTCAGCCGCGGTGCGCGACGGAAAGGCAAACCCGAGCGGGAAATCGTCGACAAAGTCCGGATCGAGCGGCCAGAGAAACCGGCGCACCTGTTGGTCGTGCGTCAGTTCTCGCAGCAGACGGGCCGGCGTGTTGCGTCGGATCGGCATCGCTATCGCCGACTCCGGTAACGGCCCGTGAGCCGCGGCGGCCGTTCGCCCTCGACCGGCGCGCCATTGAGGCCGAGCTCGCGCACGAGCCGACTGAAGAGCCCGCGGTAGTCGCGGACCAACAACGTCGCCGGATGCGGCTTCGACTGGCCGAAGCGGTCGGTGACGATCGGCCCGGTCTTCGCGATGTCGCGCTCCGCGGCCGCGATCGTGTCCAAGCACTTGCACGCCTGCCGGAGAATTTCGGGTTGATGCTGGTCGAGCTGCCAGTGCTTGACGACTCGCCGCCAGTACTTCGCGCCGTCAGGTCCGAGATCGTCGGGGCTTTTCATGCGGTGCGGTCCACTCCAAATCAAGCCGTTTTTTGATACGCCGGGGCACCGTGCACGTGTATTTCACCCGTCGCGGGTCCGTGCGAACGCCTCTCTCCGTGTTGCCGATACGCCCCTGGGCCCGACTAGGGCGCCATGATCGCGGACCACAGGATTGCGATCGCGACTTGCGCGACCATCAACCACGTGAGCCAGATGACCGTGGATCCTCGTGCATCAGGGTTGTCCTTCGTTCTGGTCCGTGTCGGCCACGCGACGCAGCGCCTCGTCTTCGATGATGCGCCCCCGGCCAGCGACGTGTCAGGGACGATTTTTCGCTCGCTCTGGCAACACAACTTGCAAGCGATTCGCGCCGAACAAATGGTCAACTGGCAACGAGGACGTAGCGCCGCGGCGAAATTCATTGGGCCGACGGCCTACGCGTGATGGCGACGAAGAAGAAGCCCCTTCTCCTGTCGTCGGACGATTGGGCCGACGTGTTGAGCGACGTCATACGTGGCGCGATCGAGCCGCTCAAGCGCGACCTCGAGGCGGTGCGCATGGCGCAGAAAGCGATCGACACGAAAGCCGCCATGACGTTTGCGGGCACGTGGGATGCGAGCCGCGTGTATGCGGTCGGCGACGTCGTGGTGCGCAGCGGCGGGCTCTGGATCTGCCGCGCGACCGCTACCAACGTGGCGCCGGGCCACCATCCGGAGTCGTGGACGTTGATTGTGAAAGGCCGCTAATGCCGGTCGATGAATACGGCGAACCGACGTGTGAAGTGGCCCCGGGGCAGTTCGTGCACACCACCCTGATCGAGACGATCATGGCCGCGCTCGCGCGGGGCACGATCTTTCGGTTCGTGGATGGCACGCTCCTGATCCACGATCCGACGAACAGGCTCGCCACCGACTACGCGACGATGCTGCGGGAGAGCTACGCGTACAACGTGGAGCTGATTCTCGCGTGGCTGCGCGACACCGACGGCACGGTGCACTGACGAACGAAGCCGCTAGCTTGGATGACTTCCGAACTCCTCACTGAGAGCGTCTGTAAGCAGCGTCCTCGAAACTCGACTCCTGCATCATTCTGCTATATCGGACCTCCAACACATCGCCGTTGAGCGTTCCGATAGCTGCCGGCTGGCCATCCCGCTGGTCGCCGTCGGCGCCGAAATCGAAGATGATGCGCTCGGCCTCTTGCCGATAGCTGCCAAGATACTCACCGCCACCAGGCCTTTCATACCGAAGCAGGAAGGCACCGCTGTCGTAGAGCACATATCTCGACGTCGTCGTGACGTCGTGAACCGGGAACTCAAGCGGTCCGCTGAAAGAATAACTCGTCGAGGGACCACTCACAGGGGGCGCAGGCGGCCGTGCGGGGGGCGTCGGGGGCGTGATCGGGGGCGTGGGGGCGGTCGAGGAGTAAAACGAACTAGGCAGCGTGGGTCGCTGCGCGTCGCATGCGACAGAAAACACCAGAAGGCCGACGAGCGTTCCGCCGCGAAGCATGGCGGTCATGACAAGCCTCCTGTTGAACGGAATGGCCGACTGTCACCCGCGTTGTGTCGTGAGGGGACGGAGTATAGGAGGGGGCGATTTGTCTGTCAATCCGGCCAGCGTTCGTGAGCCACACTCGCCGGTGCGTTCTGAACTATCCACTGCCGACTTGCAAAAGCTTTTGCAAATCAGAAAGAAGGCGGTTCACGGTCTTCGGTCGAGGCGATTGACCGCCAACCGTCTGGCAGTTCGGGCCGGCCGCCGCGATCGTTGCAGTCGGGGCAGGGCTCACCGGCGCCGTCACAACCTTCGTGCGGGAAGGGCTGATCGGGATGCACCTCGCACACGAAGCGCTCATCGTCGCAGCAGGGGCAGAGCACCATTCGAAGTTCGGGACTAGGACTAGGTAGTTGTTGCCACTCGCTATCGGAGTCGAGGCTCGCCCTTATCCGAAACCGTGCCACGCTCGGCGTCATAGGCCAGTCCGCTTGCCAGCAGGATAGCGGCAATGTCGCTCGGCGTCACGGCGCAGTCGATGGCGACGTGGACGGCAGAAGTCACCATCGCCAGTGAGACGGTGCGCCCCCGCCTGTAGCTCTGCGCCATGCCCCGGAGGTATCCGGCCGCCCAGATGGCCTTGCTCACACTCGTCCCGTATTGAGAGACTCTTGTGGCAGGCTGGTGACTATTGCAGACGTGTCCGGACGGAAGACGAAGGCGCGAGGACGGGTGCCCGCTTCGCCGTCTAGCCGGTGTACGCATACACCTGGTTCGAACATTGGACTCCTGAAAAGCGCGGCAGGCGGGACGTAGAACCTCACGCGCCAAACGCACCTCTTGAGGGTAGCGAACTCCCTTCGATGTCGCGTTGACCGGGGAGGCCAGATTCCGCTTCCTGTGGCGCGAGGAGTCACACGACCTGGCTAATGACGCCAAGCTGACGCGTCAAGCCGGATAGCCTGAGGCCGTGACCGTCCGCTTTTCGAAACCGCGCGATCCGCGCAACTTGCCTGAATTCGTGTTATGGCGCATGACAAAGGATGGCCGAGTCGCCGAAGCGCGCACGCGGATCGTGCCGCTCGACGACGGCCGGCCGGAGATTCGGTTTTACGTCAGTCAGTCGGATGGCACGATGGATTTGCGCTGGTCGATGGTGCTGCGCGACGGGCGCGACGTGAACGAACTCGCGCAGCAGAAACAACGCGAATTCGAAACGCGCGGCTGGACGGTCGATCTAGTGCACGGCGAGCACACACCGTAGAAACCAAGCTGAGACTCAAGGCACAATCTACGCTACGCCGCACCGGTTACGTTACCTGCCGTGGCCAACACCAGGCGTGCCAGACGACTAACGAAGTGAGAGTAGCCTCTACAAGCGCGAGGAATACATAGAACATCCATCCCCCACTGACCGCGATCAGGAGCATGATGGCGCTGTAGAGCAAGCCTGCTGCGATGTTGAGCCAGCGGCTGATGGCCGGCTGTAACGCGATGGATAGAAAGATCATGAGGCTGGGTACGACCATCAAGATCGATGTGCCGAAGAGCACTCCTTGGGTGACCGCGCCTAGCGGCTCCATCCTCCCTTCGAGCATTCCTTGGAGCTTCCCGGGCGTGTACAGATCGAAATAGTCCCCGTAGACGTAGCAGAACATCACGCTCGCCCACAAAGCGGCAAGCTTGACCTTCACTGGGATCTTGACGTCCTCAAGTGCCGGTAGGCTCATCGCCCCCTCCGTGCGGCCTAACTAGTAGTAGGCCGACCGGCATATGTCAGCCGACTCCGCAAGGCACGCAGCATAACGCCAAAAACGGCCTCGCAGGAATTGTCGGCCAAGTTCCACGTCGCAGCGCCCTTGTTCAACTTGGATCTCCTCCGACGATGGCGGATTAGACCGATCTGCCTGATCACCTCGCCAGCGAGGCGCGGTATTCCGGCTGGGTGAGTAGGTCCTGCCCGTAACCTCTAAGGTGTCAGTTCAGGTGTCAGGCGAGCCGTCCGCGACCGGTGGCCACACCTACTAGATATCGTGGTGGACGGGCGGCTGCGTCAACAGGGCGGCGATTGTCGGAGTCCACAGGCCCAAGGCAATCAAGGTAGCAATGCAACCTTGATTCGATGGAATCAGCGCGTCGGCTACCTTTTTGCTACCTTTCCACTTCGCCGGCAACCTAGAATCCGCAATTTAAGGCCTAAAATTGGTGGGCCGCGTTGGGATCGAACCAACGACCCTCTGATTAAAAGTCAGATGCTCTACCACTGAGCTAGCGGCCCGCGTCCTCGTATTGTAATCGGGGCTCACCGGGATGGCCGCCCGATCGGCGCGTTCCGTGGCTCCGCTCAAAACGCAGTAGGATCCCCGTAATCATTCGTCGTCCGGGGAGGCGTCATTTGATCGCAATGGCCTGGCAGTTCGAGGTGAAACAGGGGGAGCAGCAGGCGTTCGAGAAGATTTACGGCGCCGACGGGGAGTGGGCGGCGCTGAGCCGCAAGAGCCGGTCGTTTCTGGGCAGCTCGTTCCTGAAAGATCAGGTCGACCCGCAGCGCTACCTGTTGATTGACTATTGGAGTGAAATGGTGGTGTACGAACGCCATCAGGCGGACTTCTCCGACGAACTCGAATCGCTCGAAACGCGCCGCACCGCGCTGTGCCTCTCGGTGACGCCGCTCGGCGTCTTCGCCGCCCTCGACGTCCCCGACCGGTCGGGCCCGACGTGGAGCCGTCGGGATGGACTCTGAGGCGCTGCTCAACGATAATTCCGCCGTGGACTCGCAAGCCTCGCAGGTCGTTCTGGTGGTGGAGGACGACAGCGCCGTCCGCCAGCCGCTCGTCAAGTTTCTGCAGATGCGTCAGTACACGGTGGTCACCGCCGAGACCGCCGACGAAGGCCTGGCCGCCATCCGTGAGGTACAAACCCGACGCCGCGATCATCGATCTGCGCCTCAAACGCGGCTCCGGACGCGACGTGGTGATCTCGATGCCGCCGGAGATTCCGGTGATCATCTTCTCCGGCCTCCGCTCCGAATCGGCCGACCTCGAAGTCATCCGCCCCCGCACCCGCCTGGTGGAGAAGCCGGTACTCGCTGATCATGCTGATGGACACGCTCGAAGACATGCTGGAACAAGCCAAACGATAGATACCGCGATTTGGAGACGGACTGAACTCCGCGATTTGGAGATGTGGAGATTAAGCGACAGCATCAACACATCTCCACCTCTCCAAATCTCCAAATCGCAAATCTCCAAATCTCGAAGCCTCCAAATCGCAGCGTCAGAGGATCTGTTTTCCCATGGCTGAGAGCGCGAGTTCGGTGCCGAGTTCTGCGGTCGTGTTGCGCAGGTCCAGCGTCGGATTGACTTCCACGAGATCGAGCGACGTCAGCCTGCCGGACTCCGCCACCATTTCCATGACGACGTGCGCTTCACGGTAGTCGAGACCGCCCTTGACCGACGTGCCGACGCCCGGCGCGATGCTGGGATCGCAGACGTCCATGTCGAACGAGACGTGGATGCCGCCGGTGCCACGGCCGGCGAGCTCGATCGCGCGCTCCATCACCTCGGCGATGCCCAGGCGATCGACTTCCTTCATCGTGAAGACGTGCACACCGGACGCCTTGACCAGCTTCTTCTCGACCTCGTCCAGATTGCGGATGCCGACGAGCACCGCGTGCTCGGCGGCGACGACCGGCGTCTCGCCGCCGATGCGCGCCAGCTCCGCCGGCTCCGGCCCGAGCAGTGACGCGAGCGGCATGCCGTGCACGTTGCCCGACTCGCTCGTCTCGGGCGTGTTCATGTCGCCATGCGCGTCCACCCAGATCAAGCCAAGGCGCCGATCGGTCTTGCGCAACCAGGTGGCCGTGGCCGCGACCGATCCGGCGGCAAGGCTGTGATCGCCGCCGAGGACGATGGGGATCGCGCCCTCGTCGAGCGAGCCGAGCACGATCTGATAGAGCTTCTGGCACACGCGAGCGATGTCGCGCACGTAGCGCTTGCGCGAGTCGCCGGGCCCTTTGGTCTCGGGGATCGGCGTGGCGATGTCGCCCTTGTCGATCACCAGCCGGCCGAGCGCCGCCAGCTGCTCGCGCAGACCCGCGATGCGAAACGCCGACGGCCCCATGTCGGTGCCGCGCCGGTTGCCGCCGAGATCGAGCGGGACGCCGATGATGTGGATCGGTCGCGTGGCCATCAGCGCTCAAACCAGCGCGCTCAGCGCGTCTTGTAGGTCATCGAGATGCCTTCGAAACCGGGCGACACGATGGTCGTGAGCGCCTGGGGATGCGTCTCGATGGCGCGAAGAAAGTCGCGCATCTCGTTTTTCTTGTTGATCACGTTGTGGGCGAGGAACACGCCGCCGGGTGCGACGCGGGGAAACACGAGATCGAAGAACTTCTTGTAGTCCGGCTTCCAGGCGTCGAGAAACACGAGATCGAACGTCCCCGGCGAGCCTGGGGATCTCCTTGAAGGCATCGCCGCCGATGACCTGCACGACATCGTCGAGGCCGGCACGCCGGATATTTTCTGCCGCTTCACGCGCGCGCACCGGGTCGTACTCGATCGTGACCAGCTTGCCGCCGGTTTCCCGCAGGCCGAGGCCCATCCAGATGGCGCTGTAGCCGCTGGCGGCCCCGATCTCGAGCACCCGCTTGGCCCGCGTCGACGCAATCAGCACGCGCAGAAAACGGCCGTCTTCTTCGGACACCGCGAGCGCGCCCTTGTCGGCCACTCGGATCTGCTGCAGCAGGCGTTGGATCTGGGTTGGAAGCGAGTCGGCGAGGGGAGCGGCGTGCCGCGTCAGCACACAGGCGAGGACCAGGGCGGCAAAGCGCATCACTGAATCGCTAGCAGCTAGCTCAGGAAAATCGCGGCTCGAATGGCAGTTGCCCGCCCATCGGCGACGCAGTCGGAAATGCCCGTTCCGCGGAAACCGCTGCCGGTGACAAATAGTCCCGGATACGCAGCCAGGCGCCGATCGATCTCGGCCATCCGCTCGAGATGACCGACCTCGTGCTGCGCGCTTCCGCGCGGCCACCGATACACCCGGGCCAGCTGTGGCGTGCCCGAGATCCCGAGAAGCGACGACAGCTCCGCGAACACTGCGTCCACGATGCGGCTGTCGCTCTGCTCGAGCACTCCTTGATCGTAGGCGCCGCCGACAAATCCGCGCAGCAGGGCAAAACCCTGCGGCGCGCGATGCGGCCATTTGGAGGAAACACACGAGGCCGCCATGAGCGCCTTCCGCTCCGGCCTGGGCACGACGAATCCCGAGCCCTGCAGCGGATGGCGCACCTGTTCGCGATGCACACCGATCGCCACCGTCGCCGAAGAGGCGTAGCGGACCTGGCCGATGAGCCGACCGATCTCGGCATCGAGTGGTTCGAGAATCGACGTCGCCGCCCATGCCGGCGCCGCGACGATGACCGCACGCGCCTCGACGCGGTCCCCGGACTCGAGATGAACTGTGAACGGCCCCGTCCCCTCGATAGTTGACACGCCGGCCCCGGTCCGGAGCGTGCCGCCCGGCAGCCGCGTCACGAGCGCGCTCACCAGCTCCTCGACGCCGCCGGGCAGCGACATGAACGCGCCTTGCGCGTTTTCGCCGTGCGGGGCGCTTCTCGACCACAGTGCGCGGATCACGCTGCCGTGCGAGCGTTCGGCGTCGATCAGGCGGGGAAACGCCGCGCGCATCGACAGCCGGTGGACGTCTCCGGCGTGAATGCCGGCAAGCAGCGGTTCGGCCAGATACGTCACCGCTTCTTCGCCAAACCGCCGCCGGATGAAGGCAGCCGATCGATTCATCCGCCTGATCCTGCCGCGGCGCAATCAGCAGCTCGAGCGCCATTCGCGCTTTTCCCGGCCACGAAAACAGCGGCGTCGTCACCAACGGCCCGACCCGCGTCGGAATCCCCAGCACAGACGCCTCCGGCAGTGGAACGAGACGGCCGCGCCTCAGGACGAACGCGGTACGCGGCGTCAGCGTCGGCAGCAGCCGGTCGCCAAGGCCGAGCTCGCGGCAGAGCGCGATCGCCGCAGGCTTTTGCACGAGCAGCGCGTCGGGGCCGGCATCGATCAGCGAAGTCTTCGACCCGGTCGGTCCGAATGACCCCGCCGGCGCGCGCCTGCTGCTCGAGCACCAGCGGCCGCAGCCCGCGCTGCACCAGCTCCCACGCGGCGGATAGTCCCGCGATGCCGGCGCCGACGACGACGAAATCAGACACGGGCGGAGGCGCGGTGCACGTGGCGCGCGAGGGCCTGGACGTTTTCGAGAGGAATCGCGGGGAGGATGCCGTGGCCGAGATTGAAGATGTGCCCCGGGCGTCCGGCCGCGCGGCGCAGCACGTCGTCGGCGCCCTCCAGCAGCCGCTCGCGTGGTCCGAGCAGGAGCGTCGGATCGAGATTGCCCTGGATGCCGCGATCGGTGCCGATGCGATCCCAAGCTTCGTCGAGCGGAATGCGCCAGTCGGCGCCAATCACATCGCCGCCGGCCTGGCGCATCTCCCGCAGGATCGAGGCGCTATGGACGCCAAAATGGATGGTCGGCACGCGGCCGGCGATGGCGGCGAAGATTTTCTTGGTGTGCGGCATCGCAAACTCACGATAGTCGGCGGCGTTGAGCGCGCCGACCCACGAGTCGAACACCTGCACCGCATCCACGCCCGCCTCGATCTGCGCGAGGAGATAGTCGGCTACGACGGTGGCGAGCTTGTCGGCGAGCCGGTGCCACGCCGCCGGGATCGGTGTACATCAGCGTCTTGGTCAAGGCGAAGTTGTTGGAGTGGCCGCCTTCGATCGCGTACGAGGCGAGCGTGAACGGCGCGCCGGCAAAGCCAATCAGCGGCACCTTTCCGGCGAGCTCGCGCTTGACCATGCGAATCGCGTCGAGCGTGAAGGCAAGCGCCTCGCGCGGATCGAACAGGCGCACGCGATCGACGTCGGCGGCGCTGCGCAACGGCGTCTCGATCGGCGGGGCCTTCGCCGTGCACGAAATCGAAGGGGATGCCCATCGGCTCGAGCGGCACCAGCAGATCCGAGAAGAGAATGGCGGCGTCGACCTCGATCCGGCGAATCGGCTGCAGGGTGACTTCGGTTGCAAGGTCCGGGGTCCGACAGAGTTGCAGAAGTGTGTATTTCTGGCGGAGCGCGCGATATTCCTCCATGTAGCGCCCGGCCTGCCGCATGAACCACACCGGCGTCGCGTCGACCGGCTCGCGTCGGCAGGTGCGGAGAAAGCGGCTCTCGCGCGCCGTGGCTGTGATCATGCGTGCTATATTATCGAGTTTGTTTTGATCCCGGAGGCCTAGTGAGTCCGATACTCGTGCGCCCGGTCCGCGAGCAATTCGAGCACGACCGCATCATCCGTCTTCTCCAGGCTCGCTACCGGCGGAAGTTCGACGTGGCCATCAATCCGGGATCCGAGCAAAACGCCTCAGTCAACGCCGACGACTACGCGATGTATCCGGACCTGGTGCTTTTCAGCCAGGAACGCGGCCGCAAGTTGCAAGGAACCATCGAAGTCGAGACCGGCGAATCGGTCAACACGCTCGAAGCGATGGCCGAGTGGGGTCCCTTCAGCCGGCTGCGGGCGCCGTTTTTTCTCTACGTGCCGCCCAATGCCACTCGATACCGTGCGGCGCTTGTGCACGCGAACACACGTCGCGGTCTCGGAGATCTGGACGTATCACACCGCGGCCGATCAGGTTCGCTTCACGATGGTGCATCGCGCGCCGGAATCGGAGCAGGTCAAGGCAAGGCCCGGGCGAACCGCGCCAAAGCCGCCGCCGACGAAGAAGTCGGCAGAAGCCCACGCCGACCAAAGCCGCCGCCAGAAAGCCCGCCCCGAAACCCAGCAAGCCCGCCAAATCGGCAAAATCCGCACAGAAAGCGCCGGCCGCCAGAACCGCCGCGAAGAAGACGTCGAAGCCAGCCAAGGCGGCAAAGAAGGCTTCGAAGACGAAGCGCCGCTAGGACACCGGGTCAGACAGGGTGGCGTTTCTCCGATTCACACGCGATCACCGCGGATACGAAAACACCTTTCTGCTGCACGCCGTCACGCCCCGGCGAAGCGCCGAGCGTTCTTTACTGGTATCGCAGCGCACCCGGCGTTCGCGTCGGCCGTCCCGCGCTCGACGAGGACGCCATTCGCACGATCGAGGAGCAGCATCCCGACGTCGATTTCGACTGGCCTCAAATCCTCCAGGTCGGCGCGGTGACGGAGCCCGAAGTGGAGAAGCGTCCGGTGCGAACCAAGCGCAAGCCATCCGCCCCTCCGCGCGAGCCAGCTGCCGCAGCCGAGCGCGCCCCGGTCAAGGAGCCCGCGCCTGGACCCGCCGAGTCGGAGTCGGCGATCGAGGAGCCGGAAGCGCTCGAGACGACTCGAGCCGTCGAAGGCGACTTTGCGGCAGCGGAAGAAGCCGCACTCGAGCCGCGCCCTCACGATCTGCTCGAAGAGCTCGTGGGACACGAGATCGCGACGCGGCTGCACGCCCGCTATTCTGAGATCATTGCCCGTGTGCACCGCCTGCCGGCGACCGACCCTCGCCGCGCCGCGTTCGAGGCGCGCGCCGAAGCCTTGAATCCCGACAACTGGGTCACTCCCGACGAGGTCCTGCGTGGAGTACAGGACGCCGATGCCGTCTTCGATTCGCTTCGCAAAGAACTGCTCGCACACCAATCGTAACCGCTCAATGTCGCGCATACCCGTTGTCGCTCTCTGTCTGACCCTGCTCGCCGGGCCGGCGCAGGCGCAGATCCGTACTCGAACTCGTGGTCCAGAACCTGTCGAACCTGGTCGCGTTCGTCGCCGATCCGCTCCTTCCCGGTGTGCACTACGCGGTGCAGCAAAACGGCCTCGTCTTCGTCGTCCTGAACGGGACGGTGCTGCCGCAGCCGTTCATCGATCTGCGCACGTCGGTCGCGTGCTGCGGAGAGCAGGGTCTCCTGGGGCTGGCGTTTCCGCCCGATGCCGGCACGGGCCGCGTCTTCGTGAACTTCACGAACACGGATGGAGACACGGTCGTGGCCCGGTTCTACCGATCGGCGCAGAACCCGGTCGTGCTCATTCCTTCGTCGCGCTTCGACCTGCAGTGGCCTGACGGCCGCCGGTACCTCGATCAGCCAGCCGCCAATCACAACGGCGGCCATCTCGCGTTTGGCCCCGATGCCTTCCTCTACATCGCGCTCGGCGACGGCGGCGGCGGGGACGACCAATATAAGACCGCGCAGAACGGCAACAGCCTGCTCGGCAAGATGCTGCGCCTCGACGTCAGCGTTCCCGACAGCGACACCAGGGGCTATCAGATCCCGCCGGACAATCCGTTTCGCGATGGCAACCCGATCAACGCGCTCGGCGAGATCTGGCATTTCGGGCTGCGCAACCCGTGGCGTTACAGCTTCGACGATCCGGCGCGTGGCGGCACGGGCGCGCTGTTCATCGGCGACGTTGGACAGGGTTCTCGCGAGGAGATCAGCTACGCGCCGCCTGGCGTCGGCGCGGTCAACTTCGGGTGGCCGGTGTTCGAAGGAAACCTGCAGAGAAACAACCCGGCCGAGCCGCTCGCCTACCTGCCCGCGACTGCGCCGCTCCTCGACTACCCGCGCTCCGGCAATTTCGCGGTAATCGGCACGACCGTCACCGGCGGATTCGTGTATCGCGGGAGCGCACTGGGCGCCCAGTATTTCGGCCGCTACTTCTTCGCCGACTACGGCAATGGCCGCGTGTGGTCGGTCGCCTGGCAGCCGGCATGACCGGTGGCGCTACCTCTCGACGTGATGAGCACACGGCGGAATTCGGCGGCACAACGGCCTGCATCTCGTCTTTCGGCCGTCGATTTGGCCGGCGAATTGTATGTAGTGATTTACAGCAGCAACAACAGTCGAGTGCTCAAGATCGTGTCTGGCAATCCGCCATCTCCTCCGGTGCTCACCGCACAAGTCAGCAATCGCAACGTCACGCTCAACTGGACGGCGGTATCCGGCGCGCTGCAGTACCGCATCGAAGCGGGCAGCAGCTCCGGTGCATCGCAAATCTCGTGCAGTTCGACACCGGCTGGCCGCAGACGACCGCGTCACCGCTGTTGACGTGCCGAATGGCGCGTATTTCGTGCGCGTGCGCACACGAGGCGGCGGCGGTCTGAGCGCACCGAGCAACGAGAGTGCTCGTCACCGTGGGCTGCAGCGGCGCGCCACCGGCGCCTTCGAACTTCACTGTCGGCGTCTCCGGCCAGAACGTGACTGGCCACGTGGACGCTGCCGGTCAATCTCACGGGCGTGCTGCTCGAGGTCGGCTCCGCACCGGCGCTGTCGAATTTCGGCCGTCTTCGCGCTTCTGCCGACGGCGACTTCAATCGCCGGCGCGATCCCGCCGGGCGATTACTATGCGCGGCTGCGAGCCGTCAACGCTTGCGGCGTCAGCGCCGCGTCCGACCGAGACGGACGGTTACGGTCCGCTCGAGTGCTGGCGTCAACGGCGCGCTTGGCGGCGCGCGCGATCAACAGGCTCGCCACGATCGTCGCCGCGAGGCCGACGCCGAGCGACACGTACCAGAACGGACCGCGCGGTGTGGCCGCGCCACCAGCGATCGAGGCGATATCGCCTGCGACCTTGCCGGCATAGACATAAGCGGCGACCGTCGGCACCATGCCGAGGCACCCGGCGAGGTAATCGCGGAACCGCACGCGGCTCACGCCGAGCACGTAATTGAGGAGCACATAGGGCACGGCCGGCGAGAGCCGGAGCAGGAAGATGAGCCGGAAGCCCTCGTTCTCCACCGCGCGATCGATCGCCGCCAGGCGAGGGTGTCTGGCAACGAATCGCTCGACGTAGCGGCGCACGAGAATCTCGCCGCCAGAAAGCCGAGCACGGCGCCGAGCGTCGCGCCCATCATCACGTAGAGCACGCCGAGGCCGAGTCCCCAGATCGCCCCCGACATCACCGTGAGGAGAAACGCGGGCGCCAGGATCAGCGCGGCAATAGCGTAGCCGATGACGAGCGCGATCGGCCCCCAGGCGCCGAGCCCTTTACCCACGCCGCGAATTCGGGGACGCGCAGCGCAAACTCGCGGCCGACCGTGGCCAGGAGCACGAGCGCCACTGCGACGACAGCAAGCCTGAAAAGGTTACTCGCGCGCAAACCGGGATTCGATGGCGTCGATCTTGGCGAGGCGGCGCAGGTGGCGCTCCTCGGCGTCGAACTCCGCGCTCAGGAAAGTCTCGACGAGCGTGCGCGCGAGGGCCGGGCCGATGACGCGCGCCCCGATGCACAGCACGTTGACGTCGTCATGCTCGACGGCCTGCCGGGCCGTGTAGCAGTCGTGACAAACGGCGGCGCGGACCCCGGGAAACTTGGACGCGGCCACGGCCACCCCGGCGCCGCTGCCGCACACGAGGACGCCGCGGTCCACCTGTCCGTTGCGAACGGCTGTGGCGACCGCCTCCGCGATATCGGGGTAGTCAACGGCTGCGCTCGAGTGGGTGCCCAGATCCAGAATTTCGTGCCCCTTCTGCGCCAAAGCCCCCGCCAAATCACGCTTCAGCTCGAAGCCGGCGTGGTCGGCGCCCACCGCGACCCGCATTCGACAACTCTAGTTCAAAAGCCACTCCCGCGCCCCGGCCGTCTTATACTGTCACCATGCTGAACACGCTCTTTCGTCCGGCTACCGGTGTGATTCTGGCGCTGTGTGCGAGTGTCGTGTTGGCTGCTCAAGGAGGCGGCCAGACCGCACCTGCCGGATCGCAGACCGCACCGCAGCGGCCGACCGGCGCTGCGCCGGGCCAGCCAGACTTCCGCGTCTCCATCGATCTGGTCAACATGGACGTCATCGTCCGTGACGCCAAGGACGAGTTCGTCGCCACCCTCACCAAGGACGACTTCGAGATCTTCGAGGACGGCGTCAAGCAGGACATCAACCAGTTCACGCTGGTGCACGGCGGGCGCGTGCACAATCTGCTGGCGCCGCCGCCGGCCCCGACGCAGGAGGGCATCATCCTGCCGCCGTCGCGCCCGCGCAACGACGCTGCCGGCCGCATCTTCCTGATCATCGTCGACGACCTGCATCTCGACTTCCGCAACACCGGGCGCATTCGCGATCTCTTCAAGCGCATCTCGACCACGCTCGTGCACGAAGGCGACATGTTCGCCATCGTCTCCACCGGCCCGTCATCTCTGGCCATCGACCCGACCTACGACCGCAAGATCCTCGACGATGCGATCAAGAAGATTACGGGCAACGGGCTGAAGCCGTCGGACATCATTCAGGGGCCGGAAGGCGCGGAAGGCCCGACCGAAGTGCGCTATCGCGCGCACGTGGCGTTCTCGACGGCGTACGACATCCTGCGGCAGATCGAGCGGATCGCCAACCGGCGCAAGGCGGTGATCTGGGTGAGCAACGGCTACGACTTCGACCCGTTCAACCAGTCGCGTCTCGGCGAGGATCCGGTGTTCGGCGGCCGCTTCGGCCAGACGCGCGAGGAAGGGGAGCAGGACCGGCAGCGCTTCAACCAGGGGCAGCAATTTGCCGACGCCGATCTCGCGCGCGAGCTGTCGGAAATCACGCGGACCGCGAATCGCGCCAACGCCACCATCTACACCATCGACCCGCGGGGCCTGGTGGCCGGGGCCGATCTCGACGAGCAGCTCGATCCGGTGGAGTGGGCGGAGTACGTGCGCAAGTCGCAGGACAGCCTGCGCGTGATCGCGGAGGAAACCGGCGGCATCGCCGTGGTCAATCAAAACGACTTCAGCAAGGCGCTCAAGCGGATTGACAACGAGACGAGCGACTACTACGTGCTCGGCTACTACTCGACCAATCCCGATCCCACCAAGCGAACCCGCAAGATCGAGGTGAAGGTCAAGAAGGAAGGCCTCAACACCTGGTCGCGCACGTCGTACTCACTCAAGCAACCGCAGTCACGGTAAGGAGGCGCTTCGCGCGTCGGCCGTTGGTCGGCCTGCGGTGAGCGCGCTTCGCGCGTACGTAGCGCGCACCTTTAGGGCCGCGTCCCTGGTGAAGGGCAATCTTGTCTGGTGACTTGGCGCGGCTGTTCGGAGCGCGCGCGCAGGCGTACCGAAGGCCGACCCAAAAAGGGCTGACCGAAGGCCGCTGGCTAATGGGCGGTGGTCGGCGCTTGCGGCTTGGTGGACTGCTGACGGGCCGCCTCGATCGATTCGCGGATCCGCTCTCTCAACCAGTTGACGGGCTCGGGCTGCACCTGCAGAAACGCTTTCCAGTCTTCGTTGTTCAGGACCACGGAGATGACGTAGTCGCGGTCGCGCTCGTTCATGTTGTTGCCTCTTGGCGCCGATCGTAACAGGGCGCGTCCCATTCAAAAATAGAATGATCGAATAAGAGCGATAACGCGCGCTCATCCTAAGGCGTGAGCCGCAGCTTCGGGCGGACGCGGTCGAAGGCGCGAATCACTTCCTGCACCGTGCGCGGCGTCCGGCTCATCTTTGGATACACCCAGCCCGTCTCGCGCGTGAGCGAGCGCCCCTCGATTCGGGCGCAGAACAGGTGTCCACTGCCGACGTCGCGGGAGACCGACTGGAACGGCAGGACGCTGATTCCCACCCCGTTGCGCACCATCGCCTTGATGATTTCGACGTTCTCGGTCTCCATCACGATCTGCGGCTCGATCCGCGAGGTGGTGAAGAACTCCTCGATGGCGCGCCGGGTGTTGGAACCCGATTCGAACAGCACGAAGGGCTGGCGCACCAGGTCCTGCGGCAGGATCTTGCGCTTGCGCGAGAGCGGATGCTTGGCGGCTGTGACCAGCATCAGCTCCTCATGCATCACGGGGGTCGTGACCAGGTCGGCGCCCTCGACGGGAAGCGTCAGAAACGCAAGGTCGCCGGTGCCGGCGCGCAAGTGAGCGACCAGCCGCTCGGACGACCCGGTGATCAGCTTGAACTCGATGTCCGGGTGCTGGCGCTTGATCTCGGTGAGCAGGGCGGGAAAGACGTAGAGACAGACGGTCATGCCGCCCAGCAGGCGGATCTGCCCGCGAAGCGACTCCTGGCTGTCGGTGATGCCGGCAATGGTGTCCTTGAGGTCCTGGAAGACGCGGTGCGACAGCTGTAGCAGCGACTCGCCGGACGGGGTGATACGGATGCGCCGCCCGACGCGGAGAAAGACCGGTTCCTTGAGCTCCTCCTCGAGCAGCAGGATCTGGCGGCTGATCGCCGACTGCGACACATGGAGCTTGTGCCCCGCGGCAGTGAAGGATCCGGTTTCGGCTATGGCACGGATGATTTCGAGCTGTCGCAAGTCCACGTGACGGCAGAATACATTTCCTTGTCAGATGGATACAAGGCAGATCAGACCCAAAACTCATGATCTGAAGTCATCGGTTCCTCGTCATTTGCTTCTGGTTGGGTCGCGCGCGGGCTCGAGGCGCGGGACGGTCGGACCGCAGGCCGGTGAAACGCGCGCGGTCGTCCCCAGCGCGACGTGTTCGAGCGCTGGGGACGTGCGTGCCACTGGGGCTCTGGCGGCGGCGTCTAAACCACTCGTACCCAGCCGAACATTTTGTCCTCGGCGTTGAAGTGCGCTTGGAAGCCACAGATCACCAGGTGCTTGCCGCGGTTGGGGAAGTGCACGACTTCGACACGGTCCTGTGACTGGCTGAAGGCAAAGACGCCGCGGAAGACGCGGTTGACTGGATCGTTGATCATCGGCGGAATTCCGGCAGGCGCGCCAGGTGTCGGCTCGGTGAGCAGGAAGTTGACGTCCTCCACTCTCTTCGGCGGTTCGTAGACTACGATCTGGTGAAGGCCGGCGACGATGAAGTTGACGGTGCCGCCTTGTTTGACGACCACCTCGTGCGGGAACATGTGATGGACGTTCGGTGGCGGCCCGGGCGGCAGACTCAGGCGATTGATCTGCGGCCACGCGCCGAAGCTGACCGTCACACTCGCGTTGTCTCCGCGGGGTCCCTGGTCCCCGTGACCCTGGTGATCCTGGTCCTGAACTGCCATTGCGTTGGGCGCTAACAGTCCGGTGCCAAGCACCGATGCTACGAAGTGCCTTCTTTTCATATTTGATCTCCAGACTGACACCCAGGCGCACTGAGTGACAGCGATGACGCATGACGTCTCCGAGCGCATGCTAACTCATCTGCCCAGGCTGGCTACGCCAGGCGCCAGAAAAATATTCGGGTTCGGGAGCGCACCCGGGATTTCAGCTATCATTCCGGATCATGAAACGCGCGATGCTCGGTACTGGGCGCAGTGACCGTTGCGGCGCTGATCGCATTCCCGGCGAATGCCACGGCGCAGGGCGGCACGGCCCCAGCGGCGCAGGCGCCTCCGCCTCCACCGCCGCCGACGGTGAAGGAAGGGCAGCCGATGCCGGACTTTACGTTGTCCTACCTCGAACCCGCCGGCAGCAATCCCAAACCGACGCCGAGAACGCAGAAGCTCTCGGACTTGAAAGGCGATGTTGTCGTGCTCGCGTTCTTCCCGGCGGCCTTTTCCCCGGGTTGAACGACAGAGATGTCCCGGTACCGGGACAATTACGCCCAGTTCAACGCCAACCAGGCCAAGGTGTTTGGGGTGAGCGTCGATTCGACCTGGGCGAACCTGGCCTTCCGCGAGCAGATGAAGCTCGATTTTCCGCTGCTCAGCGATTCGAAGAAGGACTACACCAGGCAACTCGGAATTCTCGACGAGAACTCCGGAATGGCGCGGCGCTACACTTTCGTGATCGACGAAGGGGGCATCCTGCGGCACATCGACTCCGGTCAGGCCGCGCTCGACCCGAACAGCGCGATTGGCGCCTGTGCGCTGATCAAGAAGAAGCCCTAGTCAGGAATCGGGAACCAGGAACCGGGCACCAGTCAGGTGTCAGGGATCAGGGAATCAGGGATCAGGGATCAGGGATTAGATATTTCCTGATTCCTGATTCCTGATTCCTGATTCCTGATTCCTGATTCCTGATTCCTGATTCCTGATTCCTGATTCCTGATTCCTGGTCCCTCTCTCCCTCGTCCCTCTCTCCCGCGTCCCTCTCTCCCTGATCCCTGACCCCTGATCCCTGACCCCTGATCCCTGACTAGTCCAGTTCCGCGCGCGCGCGAGTGATCGCTTCCTTCAGATAGTGCTCATCGAGCTCGATGCCGATGAACCCGACTTTCAGCCGGGCGGCGGCGACCGCCGTGCTGCCGAGTCCGAGAAATGGATCCAGCAGCGTGCCGGTCCGCGCGACGCCGTGGAGGCGGACGCAATATTCGGGTAGCCGCGGCGGAAACGTCGCCGGATGCGGCCGGTCGCGATCGCGGCTCTGAATCGTCTCGTATGGGATGAACCACGTGTTGCCGCGGCACCGTCGGCCCGAGCCTGCGCGCCGCCAGCGCGTCACGTTCGATTCGTCCTGATACTTGACCCCGAGCGCCAGCCGATCGAGCGGCGTGTGGGCGTCGGGCGTGAAATGAAAGACGAACTCGTGACAGTCGTTGAGGAAGCGGCTGGAGTTGATCGGCTTGTAGTGACCGACCGCGAGGTCGTCGGTCAAGTGCGCGCGCGCGCCGGCCGCCTCCTTCTCGATCGCGATCGACTTGACCCAGTGGATGATGTTCTGAAGCGCGAGATGCGGTCGCGCCGACTGCGCGACATCGAGTGCCGTCCAGGGGTCGGTCGGCTTGGCGCCGACGTTCAGGAAAAGCGATCCCTTCGGCGTC
The DNA here is from genome assembly GCA_963807105.1 of uncultured Acidobacteriota bacterium. Classification (GTDB taxonomy): domain Bacteria; phylum Acidobacteriota; class Vicinamibacteria; order Vicinamibacterales; family UBA2999; genus DASPWV01. The sequence continues at coordinate 633,163 of CAWEAM010000013.1, forward strand.
AAGGCCCCCGCCGCCGCCTTCAGCCACTCACCGCTCCACGCCAGATACTCGTCCCGCGGCTGGCCATCGTCGTAGGTTCGATACTGCACGCCGAGGTTGTAGGGAGGCGAGGTTACGACCACGTCGATCGATCCTGGCGGCAGCCGCCGGACGAGGTCTACGGCATCGCCAAGGTAGAACCGGAGCGCACGACGGCCGCGCCCGAGTTGTGCGAATGGTTTGGGAACTGGCAACGAGAGGATTGTACCGGCTGGCCCGCCGGTGTACAAGAGCGGATTCCAGCGAGCGCCTGCGGATCCTCTCTCGGACCCGCGGCTCGAGGCGACGGTTACGCGCTCAGCGGTGAGACGACGGGAGCGAAGCGCTCACGCTCCGGGGAGACGGTGTGATTCCGCCGGTGCGCGCCGCTCTCGCACGACGCGCCCTTCTCCTCGACATACGTGATCTCGCGGGTGCTTCCCACGTCCCGGTAACGGCCCACGACGCATCCGCAGGGCAGCGTCGCGAAGCCGAGAAGGCGAACAACGCTCATGACTTTTCGATCCACCTCTGTGCCTGCGGCTTTAGCAAGTTCGGTGCCCGTACTCGTCGCAAGCGCCTCACATTAAGAGACGGGCAAAGCGCGCGAATTTTCAGGTGGATAAGTGCGACGCGCGCCGGCGTAACCGCGGCGCAGTCGGTTGATTTGGATCAAACTTCGTCAGTTTGGATGACATTTCGTGGCAGATTCGGAGCCTTTTTCCACGCCGTGTGTGACTATCCCGCGACTTTTCTCGGCGCGCACGACTATCCCCCCACGCCGCCGACTTTGATCAGCCCCTCGCGCGCCGCCTCGGATGCCGGATCGATGGTGAGCGCCTCGGCGAAGTACTCGGCGGCCTGGCTGCGGTTGCCCGACTCCAACTCGAGCGTAGCGAGATTGGTGTAGGTTGCCGATTCCTTCGGGTCGGCGTCGATCGACGCCTGGAACGCGGCGCGCGCTTCCTCGCGCTGGCCCAGGCTCGCCAGACACGCGCCGAGGAGGTTCTGGCCTTTGGCATGCCGCGGATTGCGCTGCACGACGGCGCGCGCTTCACGGAGCGCGAGCTCGTTCCGGCCCTCGAGGAAGAGCAGCGACGCGGTGTAGTAATGCGTCGACTCCGTGCCCGGCGCGATTGCCCGCAACCGCGCGACGATCGGAGCCATGCGCTCCCGGTCGCCGGCGTCCGAGAGGATGGACGCCATCTGCTCGAGCGCTGCCACGTTGTTGGGATTGGCCTGGACGAGCGCAAACACGATACGCACGGCCTCGGCAAAGTCGCCCTCGGCGGCGAGCAGCTTCGACAGCGCGATTTTGGCGGCCTCGTTGGAAGGGTCGCCGGCGAGGCGGTTGAGCAATGCGCGCGCTTCTGCATGGCGCTCGGCGGGGACGCTCGCGCGCAGCAGCCCGTCGAGGGCGCGCACGTCGCGCGGATCGGCGGCGAGCGACCGCACGAAGTCGTCTACGGCGGGCCGGAAGCCGTCGGCCTGAACGAGCATCCAGCCGCGATCGCGCCAGGAGGCGGCCGGCGCCAGCCGCACGGCGTCTTCGACGACCGCCGGACGGCCAGCCTCGGCGGCGAGCGTGCGCAGCAGCGTCGCGTTGTCGTCGCGCGTCGTGCCGAAGATGCTGCGCGGCCCTGAGAATTCGAGCCTGGCATGATCGTCGGTCTGAATCGGCGCGCCGTTGGACCACGCGGCGAGGCGGTTGCCGCCGGCCACGAACATCGACAAGACATGAAACGGTTCGATGACGCCGACGCTGGCGAGATCCTCGCTCACGCCCGGCCTCCGCCACGCCACGTCGATGCCAGACAGCCGATCGTCGATCGGGCCGTTCGAGCCCACCAGCAAGACGTCGCCCTCGCCCACGAGCCAGAGTGTGCCCTCGGGAAAAACGGTGAGAAACGTCGCAACGATCGACTGGAGGTCGGTGGTGCTGATGTCGTAGGTGTGCGCCCACTGGCACAGCACGCCGCCCGGGGTCAGCCGCGAGCGCGCCGCCTCGAAGAACTCGCGCGTGAAGAGCGATGCGATCCCCGCCATCCACGGGTTCGAAGGCTCCGACACGATGACGTCGTACTGCTCTCGTGTGAGGAGCAGGTGCGATCGGCCGTCGCCGACGATCAGCCGCGTACGCCGATCGCTGAGCGCACGATGGTTCTCGGTCTCGAAGAATCGCGAGGCGTTGACGACCTCCGGTGAGATCTCGAGGACGTCGGCGCGGTCGACGGGATGGGTGAGCGCCGAGCCCAGGGTGACGCCGCTGCCGAGTCCGAGGATGGCGACGCGCTTCGGATCGTCGTGCAGCAGGAGCGGCACGTGCGCCAGCAGACGCTGGGTGAGCATATCACCGGAGTTCGAGGCGTCCACCTTGCCGTCGATTGCGAGCGAGGTCGAGCCTGTGAGGCGGCGCACGGCGACGGTGCCGGTTGGTCCCTCGCGGTAGAAGAGCAGCCGGCCGGCACGGAGTGCGGTCTGCAGATCGGGCCCGCGCAGCGACGCCGCGTATTTGTAGGCGCCACTCGACAAGAGCAGATGATCCCAGGGCGGCAGCCAGAGCGCGGCGGCCAGCAGCGCCACGACGGCGGCCGCGCCAACAGCCCGCGCGCGGCCGGTGACCTGGCCGGCCCAGAGCACGGCGGCCGCGCCTGCGGCCGCCAGGAGCATCACGGTGCGAATCGTGCCGTGCAGCCCCAGCCAGGAGATCAGCGCGAAGCCGGCGAGAAGTGCGCCGGCGATTGCACCGGTGGTGTTGACGGCGTAAATCAATCCAAGATCGCGGCTGACCGTCTCGTCGGTGCGCGTGGCGAGAGCCACCGCAAATGGAAACGCCAGGCCGAAGGCGATGGTCATCGGCGCGAGGAGGCCGACCGCGATCAGCGCCTGACGAACGAGCACCTGCTGAAAGGTCACGTTCGGCTGCGCCACCAGCGAGGCGATCGAGAGCAGGCCCGTATCTACCAGCGACGCCGCGAGCGCCATGAAGCCCGCCGACAGCGCCAGCGACAACGCCAGACCCGCGGCCGGCTGCCGGCTGCGCGGCGCGACGCGCGCCCCGATCGCGGCGCCGACGGCGAGGCCGGCGATGAACACGCCAACCATCATGCTGAAAGAGTAGGTGGTGGGGCCGAGGATCAGGGCCAGCAGGCGCGTCCAGACCACCTGCAGCGTGAGCGATGCAAAGCCGGAGAGTCCGAGAGCAAGAGCGGCGACGACAGGTTTGCCGGCCACCGTCGCCGGCCGGCGGCTGGGGCGCTTTGCCGGCTCGCCAGACTCGCGCGCGGGCGTAGTGCCCTCGTTAACCGTGCGTCTGGCAATCCACAAGGCACCGGTAGCGGCGATCGTGTTCAGCGCGACCCCAATCCACGTGGCGCGGCTGAGGCCATAGGTCGGCAGCAGCAGGAACCCCGCGACCAGCGCCCCGATCGCGGCGCCGACGGTGTTAGCGGAATAGAGCATGCCCGCGTCGCGAGACGCTTGCGCCGCGTGCTGGACGAACCAGCGGGCGGCGATCGGGAAGGTCGCGCCCATAGCCGCCGCCGGGACCGAGAGCAGGAGCAAGCCCGCGCTGAGGCGCAACAGCACGAACGGCGCGCCGCCGGCGCCGTCCGCGTAAGCAGAGCGGAGAATCGGATCGAGCGCACGAATCCCGAAAGGCAGCAGGATCGCGAGAAAGCCGATGCCGATCTCGAGGCCGGCGTAGACGCGCAGCGCGCGTGCCGCGGACAGGCGTGAGCTGATGCGCCCGGCGACGGCGGCGCCGACGGCGAGTCCGCCCATGAAGGCGGCGAGCACCGTGCTCGCGGCGGCGATGCCGTGTCCGAGCTCCAGCGTGAGCAGCCGCGTCCAGGTCACCTCGTAGACGAGCGCCGCCGCGCCGGACGCGCCGAACACGAGCGCGAAAAGGAATCGCATCCGTTACGAGGATATCAGGGGCTTCGGTGGGCGCGCTTCGCGCGTGGGCCTTCGGTCGGTGTGTGGTCGGCGCGCAATGCGCCCACGCCCACCGCAGGCTTACGCGCACGCGACCGAGGGCCCACCCGCGAAGCGCGCCCACTAGTGGCCCGTCCACGCTGAAGAAGGACCAGATCGCGGAGCGCGGCGCCCGCATGGCGAGGCGCGACGACCGAGAATACCGAGGGGTATTTAAGGAAGGAGCAACAAAGCCAGGCGGGATGCCCCGCCCGCGAGGTGGTCCTCCTTCAGCGTGGACGGGCCACTAGTACTACTTTGTCAGATCCACGGATTCGCGCCGGAATCTGACCGAATTTGAGATAACGGACTTGTACTTGTTCGCAGAGTTCGGTACGCTGCCACGCAGTGTTGACGCGACTGCCGCGCAATGCGCCGGCGTGGCTCGACCGCTTGAGTACGTGGCTCGAGCCGTTCGAGGTTTGCTTCAGCCACGTCGCGCAGCGCGGCGCCTTCCGTCGGTATCTGCTCGGGCTGTTGAGCGACAGTCGGCGGAAGTCGATGAGCGCGATGTGGGAGCGCGTCCACGACCCGGGCACGTATCAAGCGTTCCAACATTTCATCAGCCATGCGCCGTGGGACGTCACACGCATCTGGCGGCAGGTGCGCGCGACCGTTCCCGAACGCGAAGGCGTCGTGATTCTCGATGCGACGAGCTTTCCCAAACAGGGGACGCAGTCGGTCGGCGTCGCGCGGCAGGTACTGCGGCACGTTGGGCAAGGTCGCCAATTGCCAAGTCGCGGTCACGGCGGCGCTGTGGACAGGCGTGCGCGCGTGGATGGTCGGGGCCTCGTTGTATCTGCCCGAGGCGTGGCTGACGACCGAAGCCCGGGAGCGCGCCAAGATTCCCGCGACGGTCCGGTTTCAAGAGAAGTGGCGATTGGCACTGACGCTCGTGCGGCAGATCCGCGCCGCTGGGATTCGCGTGACCGCGGTGCTGGGCGATGCCGACTTTGGCGACAACGCCATGCTGCGCCGCGCGTTGCACCGATGGAAGCTGCCGTATGCCCTCGGCATTTCCTCGACGCTGACCGTTTTTCGCGGTACGCCCGCCGTCGCCGTCCCGCGCCGCAAGCGGCCGAACGCAGCGCATCCCAGACGGTTGCAAGTGACCGACGGCAGCCGGCCGGAGCCGGTGCGCGCGATCGTCGCCCAGCTGCCGCCGCGCGCCTGGCGCCCCGTCTCGTGGCGCAACGGCAGCAACCGGCCGTGGGTCGCGGACTTCGCGGCCGTGCGCGTGACGCCCGCGCACGACTGGCGGGCGCGCCGCCTCGCCCCCGAAGTCTGGTTGCTGCTCGAGCGCGATCGCGGCGCCACGCCGCGGGTGAAGGCGTATCTCATCGCCCTTCCCGCCGCCGCGTCCCTGCGGGCCCTCGTCCGCCTGGCGCATCATCGATGGGCCATCGAGCAGCAGTACCTCGAACTCAAGGACGAACTGGGGCTCGATCATTTCGAAGGCCGCTCGTTTCCCGGATGGCATCGTCACGTCGTCTTAACCGCACTCGCGTATACGTGGCTGCAACACGAACGGCGCCGCGCCGGTCGACGGCTGCCAAGTTTGCCGGTCGCCCGCGCGGTGATCACCGAAGTCCTCACCGCGCATTTCTTCGCCACCCATCCGCACTACCTGGAAACCATGATGAAATTCAGGGATTTTCACCTGCGGATCTAACAGAAGTAGGTACTCAGGGCCTACTGAAGGCCTGGCGTCGGCCGGTACAATGTGCGGCTTCTGTCCCGCGCGATCTCTTCGAGCCGAAACGCGTCGACGACGAACTCCTCCAGCACGGACGGCGCGAGCCCGTGGTCGATGACGACGTAACCGAGGTTCGAACGGCGCAGGAAGCCTGGCGCGCGGTCGCGGATCATTTCCGCGCGTTCGGGCGTAAGCGCCACGCCTTCGCTCAGCGTCAACAGCGCGTCGAGCGTCGGTTGCGCGCGCACTTCGTCGACCCGCTTCTTCGAGATGCGCGACAGGTAGCCGCCCATGATCCGTTTGCCGTGGCGCGTCTGGTGATAGAGATAGCGTGAGCTGAAGTTCCCCGCCGACGATACGCCGTCCTTCACGCCGAACGGGAGCTCGAGGATGCGCACCGGGCGCGGGTCGGCGGCGATGATGTTGTAAATCGACGGCATCTCGGCCGAGTACAAAACGCGCGGCGCCGGGAACAGCTCGAAGAGAACCAGGCCGCTCGACAACGCGAGCACCAGCCTCGCGCCTTGCGGGTACCGCTGCCGCAGCGCGACCAGCGCGCCGCAGAAGAGCACCGCGAGACCGAGCGCGGCGACGACGGCGAAGCGCGCCGGCGAGCGCGCCGCGCCGACGATCGGCACGTAGCGCAGAAACGCCCACGGCAGCGGCACGAGCGTGTTCACGCTGCCGACATACAGAAACGGCCCCAGCGACAACGCCGCGAAACCCGCGGTCAGCCAGATCCAGCCGCGGTGCGGACGATACGCCGCGCGCCAGACCGCGATGCCGACCACGGCCAGGGCGGCCAGACTGAACGCCGCGGTGTAATCCACATACGCCGGCGGATTGATGGCCGGCGCATCGTAGACGGCGCGTACCCACGGATGCGCGGGGTTGATCTCGAACAGCTGAAGCAGGTCCACGCCGCGCGGGCTGCTGCGCCAGAAGACCGGCGGCGCGCTGATCCGCTCGTCGACGAACCGCTCGCCGAGGCCGAACAGCACGGGCGACAACGGACCGGCGCACGCCAGCGCGCCGATGGCCGCGGCGCGCATGACAGCCGCCGGCGGCTTCAACGTGTCGAATGTGACGTGCGGGCGCAGCGCCATCAGCACGCGCGTCACCATGAGCGCGGTGAGCACGAGCACCGGCGTGTACAGACCCCTGACGCTGACCATCACGCCGAGCAGCTCGATCCGCCGCCGCGGCCAAACAGCAGGCCAACGATCAGACCCGCCACGACAACGATCAGCACGTCGACGATCCAGCGCCATGGACGGCCGCCACGGACGTCTCTCCGCGAAACGTGGACCACCCGCAGCAGCACGTATCCGGTCGCGATCATCAGGCAGTAGACCCGTAGTAGACGTCGCAAAACGCCGCCCAGGCCATGCACAGGCCGACCAGCGCGGCGTTGTGGATCGAGCGGGTCCGGTCGGCCTTGACCAGGAACAGCAGGAACGCCGGCAGCGGCGCCGCCGCCACCAGACTGAAATGGCCGCCGCCGCGCGCGACGAGCACCGGCGACCACGCGAACAGCACGCCCGCGAGCCACGCTTCGGGGCGCGTCGAGGGCAGTAACACGCCGCAGCAGCGCGTACGTGGCAAGCGCGGTCAGGACGCGCGGCGAGGTAGACCAGATTGAACGAGCTGACGACGCCGAGCCACGGAGATCAGCGGCAGCGCGAGGAGGTTGAGAAACGCCGTGTAGTTGTGTTGTGAGAGGTCGACGCGCTGGGTGAGCGACAGGATCTGTTCCGTGGCCAGCGGGTTGTCGATGCTCGGCAATGGCCTCGTGCTGAAACACCCACTGGTTCCAGACGTAGACGCCCGTGTCACCGCCGGGGTCACCGGTGAACGCGGAGGACAGGTGCAGCGGCAACGGCCACGAAAAGATGACCGCCACCGACACATATCCCAGGACGACGGCGAGCCGGGGGGACCAAAGGCGCCAAGGCATGAGACAAACGGTGACAACTTAACACATCGCGTGACAATTTCATCCCACCATTCGTCCCAGCACGTGGACCGCATAGCAAAAAGAAAAGGCCGGACGGTCTATGACCGCCCGGCCCGGTTCTGTTGATTTGGCGCGTGTCCTAGAAGCTGTAGCGGATGCCAAAGCGGAGGACGCGCGGGTTGAGAATCGCGGTCACTTCCTTGAACGGCGCGGCATCGGTGTTGGTCGTGCGGACCGTCGTCGGCACGCCCGAGTTCAGCATGTTGAACACGTCGAGCATCGGCGTGACCCGGCCGAACTTGCCGAAGGTGAACGACTTGTCGAGGCGGAAGTCGAGGATCGCGACCGTCGGATAGCGGTTCGCGTCGATCGGCTCGACGCGAACGGTGCGCGTGCCTTCGACCGGCATCGTGACGCTGATGGTGCGCGCGTAGTTGAAGCCGCTCTGCACCTTCCACGATCCCGAGAAGCCGATGTCCCACGGCATCACGTAGCGGCCAATGATCTTGTAGTTCCACAGCGTGGTCGGTTTCGACGCCGTCGTCGCCCCAGATCTGATCGAAGGGTCGATACGGGAATGACCTGAATGCCCGGCCGGCTGCGCCGGCGGTGTGCGTGCATCGTCGACCAGGTGTAGCCGAACGACGTGAGCATCATCCACTTGCCCGAGAAGCGGCGGTTGACCGCGAACTCCACGTTGTGGAAGTCGGCTTCGTTCCCGGCGATGTTGGTGAACACGCGATCGGTGCCGACGAAGCCGGTCGGCAGCGCCATGGCGTCTGGAACGTCTGGTCGTCGGCCGTGCCGACGACGCGGTCCGGCGCCCGGATCGGTGAATCGTGAACGGCACCGTGTAGTTTGCCGCGCGCACGACGTCGATTTCGCCCCACACGTTGCGCATGTTCTTGTAGACCTACGACGCGCGGCCCGAAAGGCCGGTCATGATCTCGCGCTCGAGGTTGACCGAGATCTCGTTGCTCGTCGGACGCGTCAGATCGCGATCGACGCGCACGCCGCCGCCGCCGCCCTGGTTGGACTGGAACGCGCCGAGCTCGGACGGGCTGTCGAGCAAGCGGTCGCCGTTGAGGTCGCAGTTGCGTGGTTACCGTGGCCGAGCACGACACGAACGCATAACGCAGCTGCGCCAGGCCGACCGGGTTCTCCTGGTCGGCGAGAGTGTCTGCCGAGTTCCAGCGCGACTGGCCGAAGAAGCCCTTGATCACCGTGCGGTTGTCGCCGCTCAGGTCATAGGCGAAGCCGATCTTCGGCGCCAGCGTCTTGGTGTTCGCCACGGTCGTCGCCTCGACGTCACTCGGCGCGATGAACGAGGTCCAAGTAGCGCGGGTCGGTCCAGTCCGCGCCAGCGCCGGGATGCCGTTCGGCGTCGAGCGACTGATCCGGCCACTCGTCCTTGTAGTTCTCGAATGCGCACGCCGAGGTTCAGCGTCAGGCGGCTGTTCATCTTCCACGTGTCGTTGATCCAGCCGGCGGTGTAGACGACGTCGTTGATGCCGGTGACCGACGAGTTGTAGAGGTCGACCTGGTCAGCGATGTTGACCGGTGTTGTCGCGGTACCAGATGTCGAACGGCTGATCGTTGAACAGGCTCCGGCGATCGCGCTTCCAGTCGAAGCCGAAGCGGAAGTCGTGGCTGCCCTTCCAGCCATCCTTGAAGTACGACAGCGTGGTGTAGAACTGCGGCTTGTAGCGCTTCTGGTCCTGGTAGCCGTTGTTGCCGCCGCGTGGTCGACCAGATGCCGGTCGCGGTGTCCTGGCGCGGCGGCGTCCACGGGCCGTCGTACAGGCCGAAGTCGCGGACCGGGCGCAGCGGGAAGAAGTTGTACCAGTTGCCGTAGAGCACGTCGAGGAACGCGCGGCTGCCGAGCACGCTCGTCCATTCGAACTTCCACGGATAGTTGCGCGAGCTCTGGTAATAGGCGGCCGAGAGCGGCGTGGTCAGGCTGATGCCGCGCTTGTCCTGCAGCTTCTCGCGCTTGTTCAGGAAGCCGATGATCTGGTTGTTCTTGCCGACCTGGAACGTGCCCTTGAAGCGTGTACTTGTTCGAGAGCTTCGAGCGCTGCGTCGTGTCGCCGAGGCCGGTGATGTACTCGTACTTGTCGTTCAGGCGCCAGCTGGTGAAGAACCACGCCTTCTGCTTCCACAGCGGGCCGCCGATGTCGCCGTTGAGGTCGTACTGCTTCTTGTCGGCGTTGCCGCTGCAGATCGTCTCGCCCGAGCGATCGAAACAGAGGCCGGCGCGCGAGAACATGCCGTCTTCGTTCGGCGTGTTGGGCGTCTGCAGGTAGTCGGGCACGTTGTCGGCTCACTGTGCTCTCGCTGACGAAGTCGCTGTACCACGTGCCGGTGAAGCGGTCGCCGCCCGACTTGACGCTGATGCTGAGCACCGCGCCGCCGGCGAAGGCGCCCGAGTCCGCGCCGGCGCCGCCGACCTGGAACTCCTCGAAGCTGCCGAAGTCGAAGTAGCCGGCGTTGGCCGCCGTGCCTTCGGTGGTGTCGATGCCTTCCACGCGCGTCTGGTTCTGCGTGTCGAAGCCGTACGAGCGGAAGCCCGACTGGTTGCCGGTGTTCGAGCCGCCGACGTCGAACGCGGTCATCTGGATGCCCGGCGCCTGCGACATCGCCGCCCAGACGTCGCGGGCGTTCGGGATTTCGGTCAGCAGTTCCTTGGTGAAGTTGGTGCCCATCTGCCGTCGTCGAGGTATCGACGATCGGCGAGGCGCCGGTGACGGTGACGGTTTCCTGCAGCGTCGCGACCTGCAGCTGCATGTCGACCGTCAGCGTCTGGTTGATGACGACGCGAACGTCCTGGCGCTTGACCGCGTTGAAGCCGGTGAGCTCGAAGTCGATCGCGTAGACGCCCGGCGGCAGCGCCAGGAAGCGGTAGCCGCCGTCGCCGCCGGTGACCTGTACCTGCGGTTGAATCAGCGCAGGGCTGGAAGCCGTGACGGTGACGCCCGGCAACACGGCGCCGGTGTTGTCCGTGACGGTACCATTGATACGGCCGCGGAATTCCTGTGCGAAAGTGGGCGCTGCCGCAGCGACAGCAGCATCACGCACAGGCAGACACGGTCAGCCTGTTCAGCCTCATTATCTTCCTCCAACAAAACTCAACCGAGTTAACGCAAAAGCGGAGCGGACGCCGGCGAAACACAAAACGACCAAAAACACGGGAAACTGGCGAGATGGTATCGGAAAGAACGCGGTGTCGGCAAATGAAAACGGGGCCGAACAGCCCGTTGGAGGGGGCCGGCCCCGCGAGCTGGCTGGGACCGGTTTCGGGCACCGGTCCCTACGCTGAATCCGCGCTTCAGCTGGCTAGAAGTCGTAGCGGACGCCGAACCGCACGATGCGCGGGTCAAGCAGCGCGATGACCTCCTTGAACGTCGCGCCCGTCGTCGTCCGGAAGTTCGTCACCGTCCGAGTTGAGCGGTTGAAGATGTCCATCATGCCGGTGAGCTTGCCGTAGCGACCGAACTTGAAGCTCTTGTCGAGCCGGAAGTCGAGGATTGCCACGTTCGGTGCGCGATTCGCGGTCACCGGCTCCACGCGAATATTCTGTTGTCCGTCTCCGGGGAAGGTCACGCTCGTCGTGCGTCCCCACTGATAGCCGCTCTGCACCCTCCACGATCCGGAAAGCCCGATGTCGTAGGGCAACACATAGCGGCCGATGACTTTGTAGTTCCATTGCGTGCTGGTCTCGCGGCCGTTTCGCCCCACAGCAACTGGCTGGGACGATAGAGGTAGACAGTGGGATCGCTCGCACGCTGATTGCCGGCAACGGCCGTGGCACCGGTCGGCGAAGTCACCTGGTGCACCTGGTTCAGCCACGTGTACCCGAACGAGGTGAGCAGCATCCATTTATCCGCGAAGCGGCGGTTGAGCGCGAGCTCCACTGTGTGGAAGTCGGCGTCGTTGGCCGGGTCCGCGGGATTCGTGAAAACGCGATTCTCCGGAACGTCTGCCGGGCGATCGAGCGAGCTGTAGCGTTTTATCGTCCCCCGTGCCGGCAACGTCGCGTCGGGGCCGACGTCGACGAACGGGAACGGAACGGTGTAACGTCGGCAGACGCGCCGAGATCGACATCGCCCCACACGTTGCGCATGTTCTTATACACATACGAGGCGCGCCCCGACAGACCCTGGAGGATTTCGCGTTCGACGCTGGTCGAGACTTCGTTCGAAACAGGCCGCTTGATGTTGCGATCGACGGTCACGAGACCCGCGCCGGCATCGACGGACTGCACGAAGCCGGACGATCTCTGCAGGCCCGTCGAGCAGCCGGTTGCCGTTGAGGTCGGTCCAGCTGGTAGCGAAGCCGTTGCCGGCCGACCGGGTTCTCCTGGTCGGCGAGCGTGTCGGCCGAGTTGAACCGGAACTGGCCCCAGAAAACCTTGAGCACGGTGCGGTTGTCGCCGAACAGGTCGTAGGCGAAACCGACACGCGGCGCGAATGTCGTCGTCTCCGCGACCGTGCGCGCTTCGACCGTGACGGGCGCGACCAGCGCGCGATACCCCGGGTCGTTCCAGTCCGCCAGTTGACGGGTGCCCGTTGGGAGTGAACTCCTGCTCCGGCCAGCCGTCCTTGTAATACTCGAGCCGCCCGCCCAGGTTCAGCGTCAGGCGGTTGTTCACCTTCCAGTTGTCGACGATCCAGCCCGCGTGATACTCCACCTCGTTCACGGGCGAGCTCGGCGTATTGTAAAGGTCGACCTGGCTCACCGCACGTTCCGGTATCGCGATAGAAGATGTCGAACGGCTGATCCTGGAAAAAGTTGCGGCGGTCGTGTTTCCAGTCGTAGCCGAACCTCAAGTCGTGACTACCGGCCCATCCGTCCTTGAAATAGCTCATCGAGACATAGAACTGCGGCTTCTAGCGTTTCTGATTCTGGTAGCTGTCGTGTCCGCCGCCGTCAAACCGCTGATTGTTCGCCGTGTCGATGCGGCCTGGAACGAAGGTGCCGGTCGTAGATTCCGAGTCTCGTTCTGCGGACGCAGCGGGAAGAAATTGTCCCAGCGTCCCGCGAGGACGTCGAGGAACGCACGGCTGCCGAGCACGCTCGTCCACTCCAACTTCATCGGGTAGTTCCGCGACGCCTGGTAGCGTGACGCCGACAGAGGAGTCGTCGGCCCGATGTCGCGCTTGTCCTGCAGCTTGTTGCGCTTGTTGAGGAAGCCGATGATCTGGTTGTTGCGATTGAGCTGGAACGTGCCTTTGAAGGTGTAGTCGTTGGTCAGTTTCGAGCGCGGCCAGATCAGGAAAGTTGAGGACGGCCTTGTACTGGTCGTTGAGTCGATAGCTGTAGAACAACCAGGCGCGCTGGCGCCACAGCGGTCCGCCAATGTTGAAGTTGATGTCGTACTGGCGATCGATCGGATTGCCGCGCGGCGAGCGGCGTGCGGACGAAGAACCCGTTTTCGTCGCGAGTGTTCGCCGTCTTGAACTCGTCCGGCACGTTGTCGGTGATGGTCGCGTCGCCCTCCCAATCGCTGTACCAATTGCCGTGGAAGCTGTCACCGCCAGACTTGACGGTGATCGACAAGGACGCGCCGCTGGCGAAGTTCTCCGCGCTGTTGCCCGCGCCGCCGACCTGGAACTCCTCGAAGCTGCCGAAGTCGAAATAGCCGGCATTGGCGTTCGTGCCTTCGGTGGTGTCGATGCCTTCGATCTTCGTCTGGTTCTGCACGTCGACGCCGTAGGTGAGGTAGCCCGTCTGCGTGCCGGCATGCGATCCGCCAACGTCGTAGGCCTGCATCTGGATGCCCGGGGCCTGCGACATCGCTGCCCAGATGTCACGCGCGTTGGGAATCTCGGTCAGCAACTCCTTCGTGAAGTTGGTGCCCATCGTCGTCGTCGAGGTGTCGACGATCGGTGATTCGCCCGTGACCGTCACCGTTTCCTGCAGCGTCGCGACGTGCAGCTGCTGATCGACAGTCAGTGTCTGGTTGATCACCACGCGGATGCCTTCGCGCTTGACCGTCTGGAATCCGGACAGCTCAAACGAAAGCTCGTACACACCGGGTGGCAGAGCGATGAATCGATAGTCGCCGTCGGCGCCGCTGACCTGCACCTGCGGCTGGATGAGCGCGGGACTTGTAGCCGTGACGGTCACACCGGGAAGTACCGCCCCGCTGTTGTCCGTGACCGTGCCATTGATACGGCCGCGGAAATCCTGCGCCGCGCTCACCTCGGCAGTGGCCAACACGGCGGCCACGCACACGACGAGCGTCAACAGTTTGATCGAGCTCATTGATCCCTCCAACGCAATGAATGAGGCAGAATTCGCCCATGGCCGGGGCAGCAAACGAAATGCCACGGAGATCGTTGAGGCCGTCCCTGTGCGCGCGCCATTCGCCATACTCCGTTGTGGATTCAGCCCTCGGCTCGAGATGAGTGACAGCAATTTGGGTTTAAGAATCCGCGAATTTGGATTCAGTGGTGATACAACTTCTCCATGCGACGACCCGCGCTTTCACTCGGTTTCGGCGCCTTGGTCCTGTGCCTCGTCTCGCCGGCACTCGCGTCAGCGCAGCAGGACGCCGCCACGATCGGCGCGCGCCTCATGCAGCAGGCCGCGATCAAGTCCGCTCTCGACGCGATCCGCGCGGCCGAGCCGCAGACCATCGAAGATCAGGTCAAGCTCTGCGAAGTCGAGGCGCCTCCATTCAAGGAAACCAAGCGCGCGCAGCTCTACGCGCAGATGTTTCGCGACGTCGGTCTGCAGAACGTGCGCATCGACAAGGAAGGCAACGTCCTCGGCGAAAGGCGCGGCACGCAGGCACGTCCGCACCTGGTGTTTTCGGCGCATCTCGACACCGTGTTTCCCGAGGGGACCAACGTCGCCGTCAAACGCGATGGCACGATGCTGCACGCGCCCGGCATCGGCGACGACTGTCGCGGGCTGGCGGTGGTTCTCGCCGTCGCGCGCGTGATGGTCAAAGGCAACATCCAGACGCCCGGCACGATCACATTCGTCGGCGACGGTCGGCGAGGAAGGCCTCGGCGATCTGCGCGGCGTGAAGTATCTGTTCCGTGAGGGCCTGAAGGGGCAGATCGATCGCTTCGTGTCGATCGACGGCACCGGCCTCGGGCTGACGCACATCGCCGTCGGCAGCCTGCGCTATCGCGTGACCTTCAAAGGACCCGGCGGCCACAGCTACGGCGCATTTGGGATGGTCAATCCGATTCACGCGCTCGGGCGCGCGATGGCGCGCATCGCGCGATTTCCAGGTGCCGACCGAGCCGAAGACGACGTTCAATGTCGGCCGCATCGGCGGCGGCACATCGGTGAACGCGATTCCGTACGAGGCGTGGATGGAAGTGGACATGCGCTCGGCGGATCCCGCTTCGCTGCAGTCGCTCGACGCGAAGTTCCACAAGGCGGTGGACGATGCGGTAGCCGACGAGAACGCGCGGTGGGGGAGCCGTCAGTTGACAGTGGAGAAGGCGCTCGTCGGCAACCGGCCGGCGGGACGCACGGCGGCCGACACGCCAATCGTGGTTGCCGCGGTGTCGGTCAACAAGGCGCTCAATTTCCCGGTGTCGCTGGATGAAGGGTCGACCGACTCGAACATCGCGATGAACATGGGGATCCCGGCGATCACGATCGACGGCGGCGGCCGCGGACGCGGCGCGCACGCGCTCGACGAGTCGTTCGACTCGACCGACTCGTGGATGGGGAGTCAGCGTGCGCTGCTGATCGCGATCGCGCTGGGGCAGCAGTAGGACTCGCCGCGGCGCGGCGAGTGGGACCGGCGACTGCGTCGGCCGGTGGGACCCTCGGCTATGCCTCGGGTGGGATCGGCGACTTTGTCGCCGAGAAGGGCTTCGGGCGGCCTCCTCCTTCCGCCGTGTGGTCCCACCGCGCAGCGGTCCTCCCGTTTGCGGTCCCCCCGCCCTGCGGTCCTCCCGCTTGCGGTCCTCCCGCTCTGCAGTCCCACCCGCGCAAGGGGTCCCACCGCCCAGCGGTCTTCCCGCTCTGCGGTCCACCCCGCGCGACGGCTCCCCTCGCGCGGGTCCTACTCGCGCGACTCTTCGGGCCGCGCCTTGTTCTTCAGGGCGCGGAAAGTCTGGAGCTCCTGCGCCCGCTGCTGCCGCATCCCGCGATCCGCATAGACCATCCAGATCAGGAACGAGACGTGCGGCACGGTCATCACGCCGAGCTCGATCGGAGTGGGGCCAGGCAGCACGACCGACAGGAAATTGATCAGTGTGGCGGAAAAGAAGATCGGGACCAGCAGCGGATGCCCGCCTGCCCCGGGCAGCGTCGGCCCCAAGCCGCATCGCGATACGCTCCCAGGACGGCGCCCGGTTGGCGTCGGAATCGCCTTCCTCAAAAAACACCTGCAAATACCGGCCAATTCGCTCGACGCCGAGGTGAAGCATCCGATTCACCTCGAATGTCGCGACAACGAGCAGAAGTGGAATGCTCCCTGCAACCGGGTTCGGCAGCCAAGCCAGGACGATGACAAGCGTCAGGGCCCAGGCGACCAATCCGGCCAGGCTCAACGCGAGCCGCAATCCGCCCCGCGAGCGGATAGTGGCGCGCAAGGCGCGGAACTCTTCGGTTCGCATCCGGTCCATAATTTCGTCCAAAATAGGGCGTAGCCCTAAAGCCTGATTCCCCTGTGAGATAGCTCTTGCGCTCTACAGGGAAGATGTTACAATGCCGATAACCTGGTCAGCTAATCGTAGAGGGTTCTTCGCACTGGCGGACTCTCTCTCGTCATTGTTGAGGCAGTAATGGTTCAGGTTGCGACCATCGAGAGAACTGTCCGCATTTTCGCTGCGTTCGGCATTTCGCTCGCGCTTCTCGGCGCCGCCCAGCCAGCCCACGCGCAGGCCTCACGCTCCACCCGTCCCGCCGTCGACGGCGCCTCGAAGACAAATACCCAGAAGACACCCACACGATCGACCGAAAAGGTCTTACTCGTCGAGCAGAAAATCACGCGCCGCACGCCTCGCGCAGGCACGTGCCGCGGCGCAGCGCCAAGGCGATGCGCGAGCTCACGACGCCGCGCTTCAAGGTCGATGAGCTCGGCGAAGAAGTGCCCGACGTCCGCGCCGAGGCCGCCATCATCTACAACCCCGAGACCAATCAGGTGCTCTGGGAGTCGAACGCGCAGGAAGAGCGATCGATCGCGAGCATCACCAAGGTGATGACGGCGCTCGTCTTCCTCGAAAGCGACGTGCCGCTCGCGACTCCGGTCGCCGTGCAGCGCGCCGACGTCTACCACGCGTCCACGACGTATCTGCGCGCCGGTTACAACGTCACCGCGGAGGATCTTCTCAACCTCTTGTTGATCGGATCGGACAACGCCGCTGCTCGCGCGCTTGCGCGCATCTCGCCGTACGGCGCTCGACGGCTTCATCGAGCGCATGAATCACAAGGCGGCGGAGCTCGGCCTCGAGAAAACACACTACGCCGATCCGTCGGGCCTGCTCGCGACAAACGTGTCGTCGGCCTACGACATGGCGCGGCTGATTGCCTTTGCCGCCGGCGACGAGCGCGTCGGCAGCATCATGCGCAAGGCGAGCCACACCATCTACTCGGGCAAGCGCACGATCAACGTGCGCAGCACCAATCACCTGGTGCGCGAAGGGGAGATCGACGTCCTCGGCGGGAAAACCGGATTCATCAATCGTGCGGGATACTGCCTGGCGACGCTCCTCCGCCTCCCGCAGAGCGGCCAGCAGGTCGCCGTCGTCGTGCTCGGCGCGCGATCGAACCAGGGACGCTTCTGGGAGACGCGCCATCTTTTCAACTGGTTCAGCACCCACACGCAGAAGCTACTTGGCGTGGGCCAGCCGCAGCAGCCGCAGGACGAAGCAGCTACGCAAAACTAAGATCAGGCAACGACGCTTGAAGAATCTCGAGCGGCCGCGCAGTGCGCGCGCCGCTCTTGTTGTCTCTACGAGGTCGCGCTGCCGGAGGGTCGTTCCGGACTACCCGTTCGTGAATCCGCGCTGCATCACGACCGCGTCGAGCGGCAGGGTCGCGATCGCGTCCACGTTGGGCATGACCGCCCGGCCGCCGTGGCGGCCGTCGAAGGTCTTGAGATACCGTTTGCAGGACTGACACGCCGTGACGCGGTAAGTGCCATCGGGTGTGGCGAAGCTCGTGATGCGTTGCTTCTCGGACTCGCCGCAAAAGGGGCAGGCAAACGGCTCGGTCGGCCATCGGGTCTGACAGCGGCCGCAGATCAGCTGCCGCTCACCGCTCGTCGTGATGCAGGCAAAGTCGGGCTCGCCGCCGCACACCGGGCAGACGCCTCTTTTCCACGCGCCAAATGCCGGCGGCGCTCCGGCCGCATCGCCCGCCGAGCCGAAGTTGGCGCGCTGCTGGAGCACATCCGCCGCGCGACACAGAAACGGCCGCAGCGCCCAGGCGAGGATCTCCTCGAGCATCTCGATGCCGCTGTCGGTGTGACCCTTCTCCATCCAGCGTCGCGCCAGATCCGGCAGGCTCGCGCTGCGCCCGATCTCGAGCAGCCGCGCGCCTGCGGTGTCGTCGATCGCCTCGTTGCGGCGGAGGATGTCGGTGATCTGGCGGAACAGGAGCCGCGCTTCCGTCCACTCGATCGGCAGGCGATCGAAGTCGAGGAGCGGCTGACCGCTCGTGAGTCTCGCGGCGATTTGTTCCGACGTGAGCGAAAAAGACGATGTGGCAACGCGCGACTGGACGCGACGGACCGCGTCGATCAACGCGATCTGGAGGGCGACCGCGGCCGAGAGCTCTGGCTGCCGCTCGGCAAGCGCCCGTAACTCGGCCACGTCTCGCGGATCGGGGCGCGCGGTACCGCGGGGACGAGACGTCACAGCTGAGATTGTACCCATAAATCCTCAAGCCCATGCGACGGGGCCGGCCCGGACGCGGCTCGACTGCGCGCGCAGCAGCGGTAAGCTGAGAGCAATGCCGAGAAAGAGCCGACCCAAGGAACCCACGCCGAAGACGCCGGCGCCGCCCAGCACGGTTATCAAGACGCCTCCGCGCAAACGCTCCACCAGTCGAGCCACCAGTACGCGAGCGAAACCGGTGGTGGCGTCCAAGAGTAGGAACTCACGCGCGCCGAAGCCGCCCGAGACACTTCGCGTGCTCATGGTCGCCTCCGAGGCCGTGCCGTTCTCGAAATCCGGCGGTCTCGCCGATGTCGCGTCGTCGCTCAGCCGCGCGCTCGCACGCCTCGGCCACCAGGTGACGCTGATCACACCGCGCTACCGTGGCGTCGCTGCGGGCGAAGGCGGACAGTCGATTCGCGCGTTCGTCGCCGGACGCTGGTTCGAAGCGACGCTCCGCGAGACCCCGCTTGGCGACGGCGTCACCGCGCTGCTCGTGGATTGCCCGCCGCTCTACGATCGCGCGGGACTGTATTTCGAGCACCAGACCGACTATCCCGACAATCCACTTCGCTTTGCGTTCTTGTCGATCGCGGCGCTCGAGTGGGCAGCGGCGCAGCAGGAACCGCCGTCGATTGCGCACGTGCACGACTGGCAGACCGGGCTGACGCCGCTCTACGCCCGGCGTTACTTTCCCAACGTGCGCGTACCGGTCGTGACCACGATCCACAACCTCGCGTATCAGGGCGTCTTCGACAAGGCCTGGGTGCCGCATCTCGGGCTGGACTGGGCCGACTTCACCGTTGACGGCTTCGAGTTCTACGATCGATTGAGCCTTCTCAAGGCCGGAATCAACTTCGCCGACGCCCTGACGACGGTGAGTCCGACCTACGCGGAAGAAATCCAGCGGCCGGAATACGGGTACGGCTTCGACGGCGTCATTCGCGCGCGCCGTCAGATCCTGACGGGCATTCTCAACGGGATTGACACCGACGAGTGGGACCCCTCGCGCGACAAGTACCTTCCGGCGCCGTACGCCGCCGAGGATCACTCGGGAAAGGCGGCGGCCAAGCGCGCGCTGCTCGACCTTTTCGGATTGCCGTCTGATGCCGACGCGCTCGCGCGCCCGCTGATTGGGATGGTGTCACGCCTGGTCGATCAGAAAGGCCTCGACCTCGTGGAAGCGGCGGCACGGGACCTGCCGAACCTCGGCGCGGCGTTCACCGTCGTGGGCACCGGTGAGGCGCGGTTCGAAAGTATGTGGCGCGCCCTGGCCGCGACGTTTCCGGATCGCATCGGCGCCTACATCGGCTTCGACGAACGCCGCGCGCATCTCGTCGAGGCCGGGGCGGATATGTTTCTCATGCCGTCGCGCTACGAGCCGTGCGGTCTGAACCAGATGTACAGCATGCGGTACGGCACCGTGCCGGTGGTTCGTGCCGTCGGCGGGCTCGTCGACACCGTGCAGCCGCTGAACGTCAGGAACGGACAGGGAACCGGGTTCTTGTTCAGCGACTATCATCCGGGCGCGATGCTGGACGCAGTCAAGCGGGCGCTCGACGTGTACCGCCAGCCGCGGATGTGGCGGCGGCTTCAGGTAAACGGCATGCGAAAGGACTTTTCGTGGGAGCGGTCCGCCGCTCAGTACATCGAAGATGTACAAGCGCACGGTCCGCCGGGTTCGGGTGCCCTAATCGCCGGCAGGCGCGAGGGTTCACGACCGTGCCCCCGCGGCTTTGCGGCCGGATACCGGCGCGATCAATGTATAAAAGGAGTGGTCGCCGCCCGGGCGAAACACCACACCTGGGGTACTGGCATCTTAGATATCGAGGATTTATGGCTTCCGACAAGATCAAGACGTTCACGGACGGCGATTTCGAGATTTCGATCAAGAGCGGCGTGGTTCTGGTGGATTTCTGGGCGCAGTGGTGCGCGCCATGCCGGCGTCTGGCGCCGACCGTGGATCAGATTGCCGAGGACTACACCGGTAGAGTGACGGTCGCCAAGGTTGACATCGACGAAAACCCGAATACACCCACGCGCTTCATGATTCGCGGTATCCCGACATTACTGCTCTTCAAGGACGGCGAGCTGAAGGAAACGATCGTCGGTCTCGTCGGCAAGGACGATTTGACACGCGTCATCGAGAAGCACGTCGCCTAGCTTCAAACACATGTCCGAGCATCGCCAGGTCATCATCATCGGGTCCGGCCCGGCCGGACTCACCGCGGCGCTTTACGCGGCCCGGGCCAATCTGCGGCCGCTTCTGATCGAGGGCATCGAAGCCGGCGGGCAGCTGATGCTCACCACGATGGTCGAGAATTATCCCGGCTTCCGCACCGGCATCATGGGCCCGCAGCTCATGGAGGAAATGAAGCAGCAGGCGCACTACTTTGGCGCCGAGATCCTGCAGGGCGACGTCACCTCCGCCGACTTGTCGAAGCGGCCGTTCCGCGTTTCCATGGACGCGAAGGAGTATTTCGCCGATGCGTTGATTCTGGCCACCGGCGCCTCGGCGAAGTGGCTCGACCTCGGCGTAGACAAGAAGCTGTCGGGCCGCGGCGTGTCGACGTGCGCGACGTGCGACGGCTTCTTCTTCCGGGGGCGCCCGATCGCGGTCGTCGGCGGCGGCGACACCGCGATGGAGGAAGCGGTCTACCTCTCGAAGCTCGCCACGAGCGTGACGGTCATCCATCGCCGCGACACGCTGCGCGCGTCGAAGGTGATGCAGGACAAAGCGGCGTCGATCGCGAACATCTCCTTCATCTGGAACACCGAGGTGGTGGACATCAAGGATGTCGAGAAGGGTGAGGTCACCTCGCTCATACTCAGAAACGTTCAGACCGGCGCGTTGAACGAGCTGCCGGTGGACGGCGTGTTCATTGCCATCGGCCACATCCCGAACACAAAGCTGGTGGCGGGCCAGGTGGCGCTCGACGAGAACGGCTACATCATCACGCAGGGCGGCACGCGCACGAACGTGCCGGGCGTCTTCGCCGCCGGCGATGTCCAGGATCACATCTACCGGCAGGCCGTCACGGCCGCCGGGTCAGGTTGCATGGCCGCGATCGATGCGGAGCGGTTCCTGTCGGGGCTGTCGCATGAAGGAACTGCCGCGGAGGTTGCGAGCTCCCAGTTGTCAGTTCGAAGCTGACGGTCGAGGGCCGCGGCGTCAGTCGATCCAGCCGCCGCCCAGCACGAGATCGCCCTCGTAGAACACCACAGCCTGGCCGGGCGTAATCGCGGTCTGCGGCTCCGCGAACTCGAGTTCCGCGCGCGCCACGTCGGTCGCACGGACACGCGCCGGCGCGGCGTCGTGGCGGTAGCGGATCTGCGCGGTGACTTGCGTCCACTCGCGCGGCGCGTCGCCCGATACCCAATTTACCTGCGATGCCGTGAGGGTTGTGCCTCCAAGCGCGTCGCGTGGACCGACGACCACCTCCGCCTGTTCCGGACGGATTTCAATCACGTACAGCGGCGCGTTCGACGACAGGCCGAGGCCCTTGCGCTGCCCGATCGTGAACCGGTGCACGCCGTTGTGCGTGCCGAGCTGCGCGCCGCCGCGATCGACGATCGCGCCGGCCTTCCTGACCTCCGGCGCGGCGCGCTCGATGAACCCGGCGTAATCACCGTCGGGCACGAAGCAGATCTCCTGGCTGTCGGGCTTGGACGCGACGCGAAGCTTCAACCGGCGCGCCTCCTCGCGGACCGCGTCTTTGTCGAGATGCCCGACCGGAAACGACGCGCGCGCCAGCTGCTCCTGTGTGAGCGAGAAGAGGAAGTACGACTGGTCCTTGCCGGGATCGGCGCCGCGCCGCAGCGCGAAGCGCCCGTCGGGTCCGCGTTCGACGCGCGCGTAGTGCCCGGTGGCGAGCGCGTCGGCTCCAAACCCCACGGCGCGCTCGAGCAGTGTCGCGAACTTCAGATCCGAGTTGCAGTGCGCGCAGGGGATCGGCGTCCTGCCGCTCGCGTATTCGCGAATGAAGTTGGAAACCACCTGCTCGTCGAAGCGATTCTCGAAATTGACGATGTAGTGCGGGATGCCGATGGCGGCGGCCACGCGCCTGGCGTCGTGCAGATCGTCGATCGTGCAGCAGGTGCCGAAGCCCGTCTGACCCTCGGTCTGGTCGTAGAGCTGCATCGACACACCGATCACGTCATGGCCCTGCTCGGCGAGCAGGGCCGCGGCGACCGACGAATCGACGCCGCCCGACATGGCCACGACGACACGCATCTAGTTCCTCAGTTCACTGGAGCTGACAATCGCGGCGTCGAGGTCTTCGGACGGTTTCGCCCGAGAGCAGCGCCGTTTGATGCTTCTCGCGCCGTTGGCGCGTCGATTCACGTGCACTCCGCGATCAGTTAGTTGCTCAGTCAAATGCCAACAAACCGAAGTGGCTGTTCGCTGCCCACTATCGTCGTCCGCCGACGACAGACAGACTCCGCAGCTTTTCGACCAGCTGCGGCACCACAGCGATCACGCGATCGACGTCGGCGTCGGTGTTGCCGGCGCCGAGGCTGATGCGTATCGAGCTCAACGTACGGTGATGGGGCAGCCCCATCGCTTTGAGCACGTGCGACGGCTCGAGTGTGCCCGACGAACAGGCTGATCCTGACGACACTGCAATCCCCTCGAGATCGAGACCGATCAGGAGCGACTCCGATTCGATCCGCTCGAAGCTGAGATTGGCGGTGTTGCTCACGCGCGGTGCGGCGGCTCCGTTACGGGCCGAGCCCGGCACCGCGGCCAGCACACCCTCTTCGAGCCGATCGCGCAGTGCCGCGAGACGCGCGGGCTCGGTTGCCAGCTTCTCGCGCGCGAGTCGCGCCGCCACGCCCATCGCCGACACTGCCGCGACGCTCTCGGTTCCCGCGCGCCGGTTGCGCTCCTGGCGGCCGCCGGTGACAAACGGCTGCAAGCCGTACGCCGCGCCGGATCCAAAGCGCGCCGGTGCCTTTCGGGGCGTAGAACTTATGGCCCGAGATGGACAGCAGATCGACACCGAGCGCCTTCACGTCGATCGGAAGTTTCCCGGCGGACTGCACCGCGTCTGTGTGAACGACGGCGCCATGCGCGTGGGCGATCGCGGCCAGTTCCGCGACCGGCTGAATCGTGCCGATCTCGTTGTTCGCGTGCATCACCGACACCAGAGCGGTGTCGTCGGTGATTCGGTCCCTCAGCGCATCGGCCGAGACGATGCCGGTCGCGTCGACCGGAAGCAGCGTCACGCGCCATCCGCGGCGGCCGAGCGCCTTCAGCGTGTTGAGAACAGCCTCATGCTCGATCGCCGTGGCAATCAGATGCTTGCGGCCCGCCTGCTCGAGCGCTTCAGCGACGCCGCGAATCGCGAAGTTGTCGCTCTCCGATCCGCCGCCTGTGTAGACCACTTCTGATGCGTCGCCGCCGATAAGCGCGGCCACGTCGCTGCGCGCGTCGTCCAGCACGGCCTTGGCCTGCTGGCCGAAGTGATGAACGCTCGAGGCGTTGCCCCAGACCTCGCGCGAGACTCGGTCGAGTCGGTCCGCCACTTCGGGCAGCAGCGGGGTGGTCGCGTTGTGATCGAGATAGAGGCGCTGCACGGGATCTGCGATCGTAACATGCCCCTAACCAGCAGCAATAAAAGGACTAGACAACGATCGCTGAGCCTCGGTAAACTGTTGAGGCTTCAACCGGAACCCCTCATTCCCCCGGGTTTCATAAGGCACCCTCACGCCGGTCTTCCAGCAGAGGGGGAGGAATTCAGAGATGTGGAAGCGTGACGAGTCGGTCAAGCCGACCACCCCTGCGCCCCAAAGTCCGGCGGCGCCAGTACCAACTCCGCCGCAGCAGCATCAACCCGCGGTAAGTGTCGGCCGTGAGATTGAGAGGGACAAGGTGAACATTGGGAAGTCGGTCGTCATCAAGGGTGAGTTGAGTGGTAGCGAAGATCTGACCATCGAGGGGCACGTCGAGGGTCGGATCGAGCTGCGGGATAACGTGTTGACCATTGGGCCGAACGGGAAAATCAAGGCAGAAGTGTTCGCCAAGGCGGTGATCGTGCTCGGCGAAGTGGCCGGCAACGTCACGGCCTCCGAGAAGGTCGACATCCGCGACAACGGCTCGGTCGACGGCGATATCATTTCGCCGCGCGTCGCCATTGCCGAAGGCGCGCACTTCCGCGGCAGTGTCGACATGCAGCGCGCCGGGATGAAGGGGCAGCCCGCCGCCCCAGCCAAGCCGGCGACTCCGGCCGCCACGACCTCCACGACCAGCACGTCGACGCCCGCGCCGACGCCTGCACCCGCCGGGCAGAGGGTCGGCGCCTAGCCGCCGACCGACATTGCGAGTGATGGCGGACCCCACCCGATCCTTGACGGATCTCTTCGGGTTTCTGGGCGGCCGCCGCTCGAACGACACCGAGGCGGCGGCGGCGGCGGACAAGCCGCTGCCGCCGCAGGAACCGCTCTGTCCCACCAAGGCGCTCGCAAAATTCCTCAAGCACCTTCAGACCCGCGACAACCCGGCCATCATCGATCTCGGACCGGTCGTTGGCAGCAATGTCACCTTCTTCGGCGAACAGCTCGGGTGCCGTATTCGCGTGGAAGACCTCGCCGCCGACCTCGAGCGTTGTGTGAAAGCGAACACGATGGACGAGCTTCCAGCGTTTTTTGCGTCGCGCTTCAAGCAGGATGCCGAGAGCGTGGACGGCATCCTGTGCTGGGACGTCTTCGATTACATCGATCGTGCGGCGGCCCAAACGCTGGCCACCGCGCTCACCCGGCTGCTCAAGGCCGACGGCGCGCTGCTCGGCTTTTTCAGCACAACCGAATCGCGCGCCCAGGTCTATACGAAGTACGTGGTCGTGGACGAGGCCAACCTTCGCTACCGCACCTATCCGGCGAGCCTGCCGCGACAGCGTGCGTTGCTCAACCGCGACATCATCAAGCTCTTCGAAGCCTTACGCGTCACCGACTCGTTCCTCATGAAGACGCATCTGCGGGAGATTCTCTTCCGCAAGCCGGCGTACCCGACCACCTAGCAGCTACGGTTACCTTCCCGCACCGACGTCAGTCGTTTTGCCCGTTTGGCCAGTGACGTAGTACGGCCCATCGTTGCGCTGCTCAGCGACTTCGGCACTCGCGATCACTACGTGGGGACGATGAAGGCTGTCGTGCTCGGCGTGTGTCCGGAGGTAACGCTGATCGATATCGTGCATGACATTCCGCCGCACGACGTGTTGGCGGGCGCGCTGGAGCTGGCCGCCTCGTTTCGCTACTTCCCGCCAGCCACTGTGTTTCTGGTGGTCGTCGATCCCGGCGTGGGATCCGCGCGCCGCGCCATTGCCGCCGAGGCCGCGGGCTACCGCTTTGTCGGGCCCGACAACGGTGTCTTCACCGAAGTTTTTCGGGAGGCGCCGCCGGCGCGGGTGGTCACGTTGACCAATCGCCAGTACGCGCGGGCAGCCATCAGCCGGACGTTCGAAGGCCGCGACCGCTTTGCGCCAGCGGCGGGCTGGCTGGCGTCGGGCGTCGATCTGGACGCCTTGGGCGTTCGCGTCGCCGACTGGAATCGGCTCGACATTCCCGTGCCGCAGCGTGCGGAAGCCTCCGTGCGCGGCGTTGTCGTGCGTGTGGATCGCTTCGGCAATCTGATCACCAACATCGATCGCGCCACCGCCGAGCAGATCGCCGGCGGCTCGCGAGTGTCGGTCGCAGTCGAAGGCCAGCAAGTGCCGGAGGTGGTGCAGACCTACGCAGACGCACCATCCGGCACGCTCTGCGCGCTCTTCGGCAGTACCGATCATCTCGAGATCGCGGTCAGCGGCGGCAGCGCCGCGGAGCGTCTCGGGGTCGGTCGAGGCGCCACGGTCACCATCGCGTCGCAATCGCCGACCTGAAGGCCCGCGCTAAGTGCCTACGGCACTAGCACCAATGCACCACCAGCACCAAAGCACCATACGCGCCATAGGCACCATAGGCACCCATGAAGTACCATTCCCCGATTGCCATGATCAATTTCGATCTCTCGGAGGAGCATCGACTTCTCGAACAGACCATTCGCGAATGGGGCGCCCGCGAAGTCGCGCCGCGCATCCACGATCTCGACAAGGAACATCGCTTCGACAAGGACCTCATCGTCGGCGGAATGAAGCGGCTGGGTCTGCTGGGAATCTCCGTCCCGCAGGAATACGGCGGCGCCGGCATGGACTATATCTGTCTGGGCATCGCCAGCGAGGAACTCGAATACGTCGACACCCACATGCGCGTGATCATGTCCGTGCACGCGGGCCTCAACTGTCTGTCGTTGCTCACTTGGGGCACAGAGGGGCAGAAGCGCAAGTATCTAGTGCCGCAGGCGCAAGGCGAGAAGCTGGCGACCTACGGCCTGACCGAACCGGCTGCGGGAAGCGACGCGCGCGGCATCCAGACCACCGCGGTCCGCAAAGGCGATCGGTGGGTGCTCAACGGCGAAAAGATGTGGATTTCACTCGCCGATGTCGCCGACAACTACCTCGTGTTTGCCTGGACGGACGCTGAGAAGAAAAAGCAGCGCGACCCGTCCGGGATCAGCTGCTTCATTGTCGAGCGGGCGTTCAAGGGCTTTTCCAGCGGGACGTTGAAGGAAAAGTGGGGAATCCTCGCCGGCAACACCGGTTTCTTCAAGATGGACGACATGGAAGTGCCGGCGGAGAATATCCTCGGGCGCGAAGGCGAGGGCTTCAAGATCGCGATGTTCGCGCTCGATCAGGGGCGCTACACGGTTGCGGCCGGCGCGGCCGGTCTCATTCGCGCCTGTCGCGACGCGAGCAGCAAGTACGCGCTCGATCGCAAGGCATTTGGGCAGCCGATCGCAGAGTATCAGCTGGTCAAGGAGATGATTGCCCGCATGGAAGCCGATTATCAGATGGCGCGGCTGCTCTGGCTGCAGTCCGGCTGGCTCAAGAACACGGGACGCCGCAACACGCGCGAGACCAGCCTCGCCAAGTGGTTTGCGACCGTGGCGTCGGAGACCGCGGCTGGCAACGCCGTCCAGGTTCACGGCGCCAACGGCTACTCGAACGAGTACCCTGTAGGACGCTTCTACCGTAACTGCAAGGGCGCCGTCATCTACGAAGGCACGCGCGAGATTCACACGCTGATGCAGGCCGACTACGTGCTCGGGTTCCGTCAAGACAAACCGCTCCGCTGCGAGCTTCCGGCCTATAAGGGGTGAGCGTCATGTCGACCCAGACGACCGTTGCGAAAAAAGAACAGCGCAAGATTATGGAGTCGGATCTCTCGCTCGAGTTTCTCCGCGTCGTCGAGCAGGCTGCGATTTCTTCCGCGCACACGATGGGACAGGGCGATCGCCACCGCTCCGATCAGGCCGCCGTCGAAGCGATGCGCAAGGAGCTCGATACGGTGCCGATCGACGGCACGATCGTGATCGGCGAGGGTGAGCGCGACGAGGCGCCGATGCTCTTCATCGGCGAGACGGTCGGCATGGCGCACCGGCCGAATGGAACCGCGTCGCGGCAGTTCGACGAGGTCGATATCGCCGTCGATCCGCTCGAAGGCACCAACCTGTGCGCCACCGGCGAGCCCAACGCCATTGCCGTGCTCGCCGCCTCGGAGCGCGGCGGACTGCTGCACGCGCCCGACATCTACATGCAGAAGCTGGTCGTCGGCCCGAGCGCCAAGCATCTCGTCGATCTCGACGCGCCGGTGCGCGAGAATCTCCGGACCATCGCGCGGAGCCTCGGGCGGCAGGTGGACGAGCTGACCGTGGTCGTGCTCGACCGGCCGCGCCACGAAAAGCTGATCGACGACATCCGCGCCACAGGAGCGCGTATCCGGCTGATCGGCGACGGCGATCTCTCGGCCGGCATCGCCGCGGCCGTTGCGGGCACGGGCGTCCATGCGGTGATGGGCACGGGAGGTGCGCCGGAGGGTGTGCTCACCGCCGCCGCCATGCGCTGTCTCAACGGCGAGATCTTCGCGCGGCTGGTCATCGGCAAGCCGGAAGACGAGGAACGCTGCCGCGCGATGGGCATCAGCGACACCAAGCGCGTGTTCAAGTCGGAAGATCTCGCCTCGGGCCGGGACATCATCTTCGCCGCGACGGGCGTGACCGACGGCACGCTCATGCGTGGGGTGCGCTTCTTCGGCGATGGCATCCGCACGAGCTCGCTCATCATGCAGACCACGCCGCATCGCATCCGTTTCATTGACGGCATCCAGGTCTATCCGGGCCCTGCGGTCAAGATTCGCTTCTGACGCGCGCTTGGAGCTGACCGAGGCACAGAGCCGGCGAAACGTTCTCACGTCCGCCGCCGCAGCGTTCACCGGCTTCACGGGCTTCACCATCGTGATGCCCTTTCTCCCGCTCTACATTCAAGAGCTCGGCGTTGAGGACACTGCGCAAGTGGCGATGTGGGCCGGCCTGACGCTCGCGGCGACGCCCGCGGTGACGGCGATCAGCGCGCCGCTGTGGGGGCGCGTCGGCGACCGCTTCGGCAGCAAGGTGCTGGTGATGCGATCGCTCGCCGCGTTCGTGCTCACCAAGGGTGCGATGGCGTTCGTCACCGCGCCGTGGCAGCTGTTCGGGCTTCGCGCCCTGCTCGGCGTCTTTGCCGGGTACGGCGCGCTGACCGTGTCGATGGCCGCCGAATCGGTGCCGCGCGCGCAGATGCCGCGTGCAATCGGCGCGGTGCAGATGGGGCAGCGTCTCGGACCGGCGGTCGGGCCCGGTGATCGGCGGGCTGCTGGCGCCGCTGGTCGGCATTCGCAGCGCGTTCCTGATGTGTGCCGGTTTCTACGTGGTGGCGCTGCTGCTAATCGCGGTCTTCTACAAGGAGCCGCGGACAGCGCATGCGCGTCCGGTCCGCCGCAGCCTCCGCAGCGTGATGGCGGAGCTCGCCCGCACGCCCGGTTTCATGCTGCTCTTCGTCGTCATCTTCGCGCTGCAGACGGTCGATCGCAGCTTTGGCCCGATCCTTCCGCTCTACGTGGCGCAGCTTGGCGTCACTCCCGGCCGAGTCGCGACAATCAGCGGCATTCTCTTTTCGGTCGCCGCGCTCTTTGCCGCCCTCGGGCATCGCGTGGCCCACAAGCTGATGCAGCGATCGGTGCCGCGCGTGCTGGTGACGAGCGCGGCACTCGCTGCCGGTGTGTCGATTGCCGGCGCGGTGGCCTGGCCAGGCGTTGCCACCATGGCGATCGCGCTCGCGGTGGCGGGAACCGCTATCGGCATCGGCATGACGGCGGCCTATTCGCTGGCCGGCAGCTTGCTGCCGGCCGACGCGCACGTGACCGGCTTCGGCCTGCTCACCACGGCATCGCTCATCGGGCTGGCGGCAAGCCCGGTGCTCGCCGGATTTCTCGGCGCCTCGGGCCTGCGGGTCGTTTTCGTGTTCGACGTCGTGCTGCTGCTAGGCCTGGCGGCGATTGTGTGGACGTTGATGCGGACCGACCGCGTCAGTCCTCAGGCGTCGCAGGTTTCCGATGCTTCTGCTTCCTGAACGGCCGCTTCGTTTTGTCCTCGTGCACGCCGCCGGTTTGCCGAGGGAGCGGCGCGCGCGGTAGCTTCGGCTTCGACCGCGCACCGCGCTTGCGCGGGCTCATGCGGCGACATTCCGTTGACGCTGAGCGAGCCTGAGGATCATCGACGCTGTTACAGCAGCGAGGAGCGACGCGAGGATAGTCCCAATCTTGGCAGCCTTGATCGAGCCATCGTCCTGGAAGGCGAGCATGGTGATGAAGAGGGACATCGTAAACCCGATCCCGCCCAGCCAGGCGCACCCGTGCAGGAGCGTCCAGCTCACGCCCTCGGGCAGCCTGGCGAAACCGAGTTTGCAGGCAGCGAACGCCGCTCCAGTGATGCCGAACGGTTTTCCAACGAGTAATCCAGCGAGCACGCCGTACGAAATACTGAGGCTCTCGGTTGGAACGCCGAGCGCAACGCCTGCGTTCGCGAACGCGAACAGCGGCATGACAAAGAAGGCCGAGAAGTTGTGCAGTCCGTGCTCGAGCCGCAGCAGCGGCGCGTTGACCTCTTCGCTCGCATGCTCGAGCGCGAAGAGCGCGTCCTGCTGGCCCTTGCTGGTGAGGACGAGCAGGTCTCCCGTCTCGGTGCGATCGAAGTCGTCGAGTAGCCGTCGGGCTTTCCTTGAGAACTCTACGGCGTTGATCCGATTTCGCGTCGGCACGATTATCGCGACCAGCACGCCCGCGATCGTGGCATGCACCCCGGATTCGTGGACGAAATACCAGACAACGGCGCCCAGCACGAGGTAAGGCGCCAGCCTCCGGACGCCAGCGCGGTTGAGCCCGACAAGCAGCAGGAGCGTCAAACCCGCCATGGCGAGCGCTGACAACGACAATGTGCCCGTGTAGAACAAGGCGATGACGGCCACGGCGCACATGTCGTCCACGATCGCGAGCGCCGCGAGGAACACTTTCGCCCCCGTCGGGACGCTCGGCGCGAGCAGGGCCAGTGCGCCGAGCGCAAACGCGATGTCGGTCGCCATCGGGATGCCCCAGCCAGTCGCTCCCGGCCGGCCGGCGTTGAACAGCCAGTAGAGCAGCGCCGGCGCCACCATCCCGCCGATGGCACCAGCGATGGGCAGCGCGGCCTGGCGGCGAGACGCCAGCTCGCCGGCAAGAAGCTCGCGCTTGATCTCGAGGCCCACGAGCAGGAAGAACACGGCCATCAGCCCGTCGTTGATCCATGCGTGCAGCGAAAGCGTGAGCGGGTGATCGGCCGGACCGATCGAGAGGCGTGTTTCCCAAAGACGCTGATACGCCGCCGCCCATGGAGAGTTGGCGGCGATCATCGCGGCGATGCCGCATGCCAGAAGCAGCAGCCCGCCGAGCGCTTCGGTACGGAAGAAGTGTTGAAAGGCACTCGGGGCCGCGGTGGGCGTCAACGCGCCGTCCCGATCAGTGGACTTCATGCGGTGCGCAGCGTGCAATGGTGAAAGAGCGCCACACCGGCGAGCGTCAGTGTAAAGAGTATGAACTCGCCCGCAACGTTCACCGATAGCCGCCCGCAGGGCGCCACCCGACCAGAGTCAGGAACACGAAGAAACCGATGATGTACGCGACGATGACGTGCCATCCGTGCGTGAGCCACGCGCCCACGGACCGCGCTTGGGGAAACACGTTCATGATGGCCACGCCGGCCGACGATCCAAACCACATCATCGATCCGCCGAACCCGACGGAGTAGGCGAGGAGGCCCCAATCGTAGCCGCCTTGATCGAGCGCGAGCGCGGTGAGCGGGATGTTGTCGAAAGCCGCCGAGATGAAGCCGAGCCCGAGCGTCGTCTGCCAGGAGGCAGCGGGTAGCTTCTCCACCGGCATCATCGACGCCGCGAGCACGAGCGACAAGAGAAACGCCGTCCCTTTGAGCGCGGCGCGGATGGCCGTCAGGCTCGGGCGCCGCAGCGGGCTTGCCACCAGGATGGCCATCCAGACGCCCACCGCCAGAAACGGCCACGCGTCGGAGTCGCCAGGAAAGACGACGTTGATTGCGATGTTGACGACGATCGCCGTCGTGAGGATGAACACCACGATGCCAACTCGCGCCCAGTCGATGGCCACGCCCTTGTCCCCGAGCGGCCGGACCATTGGTGCGTGCTTGTGCTGCTGGAGCGCGGCCGGAATGCCGAACACGGCAAGCGCCGATCCGGCGGCGACATACGCGGGAAATATGGCCGCTGGCGACACGCCGTCAATCCACATCATCGTGGTGGTGGTGTCGCCGACGACGCTGCCGGAGCCGCCGGCATTCGATGCCGCGACGATCGCGGCGATATAGCCGATGTGCACCGAAGGGAACAGCGCGTGCGCCATCGTGCCGCCGATGAGCGCGGCGGCGATGTTGTCGAGGAACGAGGACATCACGAACACGATCACAAGGAGCGCGAGCGGCCCCTTCCAGTCGCTCGGCAGCAGCCGCGGCAAAACGCGTGGAATCTGGCTCTCCTCGAAATGCACCGACAGCACGGCGAAGCCGACCAGCAGGCCGCCCAGGTTGGTCAGGATCACCCACTCGTGCCGGAGATGGTCGAGCAACCCTGCCAGACCGGGCCCGCCGGCGAACTGGTTGAAAAAGAGCCTATAGAGAGTGATGGCGACGACGCCCGTGAGCGCGACCTCGAGCGTCCGGCGATGAAGGATCGCGATGCCGATCAGCGTGAGCCCGAACAGGACGAAATCGATCGGAATGATCGGCACTGCGGCGATTATATGTGCTCGCCATCGCGGCCGTGACCGTGCTGATTTGAGTGTTACCGCGAGCCTCAGGTGTGGAGATAACATGCAGCGCACCCCAGGAGGCCTCGATTTTTCATCTGCGCATGCCGTTGGTGGTTCGCGTCGTTGGCGTGCTTTGCTGTGCCGTTTCGGCCACGGCGCAACCGCGCGGTACCTTCCGTTGGCGGATGCAGCCCTATTGCAACGTGCTGACCGTGAACATCGCGCAACAGGGCACCGTTTACGCGCTCGACGGCACGGACGACCGCTGTAGCGCAGGTCAGGCGGCAAGCGCGCGCGGCATGGCCTTACTCAACGCGAACGGCACCGTCGGCCTGGGAGTGACCATGATTCAACCCGGCGGCGTCCCGGTGCATCTAGAAGCCACCATCGCCCTGCCGGCGCTGAACGGAACCTGGCGCGACAGCTCCGGCGCCTCCGGCAACTTCGTGTTGACGCCTGGCGCCGGTATCGCTGGCCCTCAGCGTCTCGTCGCAGCGAGCGGTCTACCTCCGGCGTCGATTACGTCGATCCAACTGGCGCCCGGCGCGGTCGGCGCGGCCGCGATGGCGGCCAATGCAGTGACCGGCGCCAACATCGTGGATGCGAGCATCACGGTTGCCGATTTTCTGGACGAGCCACGGGCGGCTTCTGCCGAAGCGGTCGCCTCCATTCCACTGACTCCCGTTCCCTCGACGCTACGGCAACTGACGATTGTCGCCCCCGCCGCCGGCCGCGTCATCGTCAACGTCAGCGGCTGGGTGGCGATGAACGACCTCCTGACCGCCGACTTCGTGATCTGTTCGATTGCCACCGACCTGACAGCGACGCAACCGTATGCCTTCGTCGCGCAGGAAAGGAGCGCAGCCGATTACCAGTTCCTTCCGTTCAACGGAACGCGTGGGTTCAGCATTGCCGCCCGGAGCGACGACCTTCAGGCTGCACTGCTATGGCACGGGGTTCGTGGGAGACGCGTCGATGACGGCGAGCTTCTTTGCGGGATCCTAGACTGGCGATGCGCTTGACACCTGCACGTTCGATGCAGCATCCGATCTCGTCGTCCCCGCCGCGCTCGCGAATCGACACGCGACGCATCCGGCGAACCCACGCGGCCCGAGCCGGGGCGGCTTCACGAGGAGCGATCTCGTGACGTCCGCAGGGCTCGGGTTCCTGCTGCTGTTTTTCGTGAGCGGCTTTGCCGCGCTTCTCTACCAGGTGGTCTGGCAGCGCATTCTCACGTTCTTCGGCGGCGCCGACGTGTATTCGGTGACCATCATTGTCGCCGCGTTCATGGGCGGGCTTGGATTCGGGAGCCTCGCCGGCGGTCTGCTGGCCGACCGCATACGCGCGGAGCGGCGTCTGCTGGCCTTTGCCGCCTGCGAGCTGGCCGTGGCTTTGTTCGCGGTGTTCAGCACGGACATCTACTACGACTTTCTCTACGCGCGCCTTGGCACCTGGTCGGCGTCGCGCCTCGCGACAGCGCTCGTGGTGTTTGCCGTCACGCTCTGGCCCACGTTCTTCATGGGCATGTCGTTGCCCTTTCTGGCGAAGGCACTCAGCAGCGATCGCCGGAATCCCTCGCGCTGGATTCCGCTGTTGTACGGCGCGAACACGGTGGGGGCCGCGTGCGGTTCGCTCTTCGCCGCGGCCGTGCTCTTCCGCACCCTCGACTTCGTGTCGAGCGTCAGGCTCGGTGCGGCACTCAGCTTCTTCTGCGCCGCAGGAGCCCTTCTGCTGTCGCCGCTGGTAGCGAAGCGCGCGGAGCGCCTCGACGCCGTGCGTGATGATACAGCTCCCGCCGGCAACGGTCCGCCCGCGGTCGATCTTGCGCCAGCGCCGGCGAAGGCGGCTGTGTCGAATCGGCCCGCGCAGTTCGCGCTGCGCACTTGGATTGGCATCTACGCGCTCTCGGGTTTCGTCGCGCTCTCGCTGGAGATTCTGTGGTTCAGAGTCCTCGGCGTCGTCTTGAAGTCGAACTCCTTCACCTTCGGCCACCTTCTGGGGATCTACCTGCTGGGCGTAGGGTTGGGCGCGCTGCTGGCAACGCTCCGTTGGCTGCGGCCGCGATCGCCGGTGTCCTCGTTTGCGCTTCTTCAGGCGGCGATCCCGATCGTGGCTGCGGTGGCGCTCGTGCTCCTGGTGTCGGCAGTGGACCGCGTCCGCTGGGCAGAGCCGCTCTGGAACTATCTCGGCGCCTACGAAACGCTTTCGCGCGAAGCGCTCTCCGCGCAAGGCTCGTCGTCTGACTTCTGGCTGTTGGCGATGCTCTACGGCGTCATACCGGTGGCGATGATGGGGCTGCCGACGCTGTTGATGGGTCTCACGTTCGCCTATCTGCAGCAAGCGGTACAAACCGACCTCGAACAGCTCGGCCGACGAGTTGGCTGGTTGCAGACCGGCAACATCGTCGGCTCGATGATCGGCGCCATGGTGACGGGGCTTCTCCTCCTCGACTGGTTCGGCACGATGGGAACGCTGCGCCTGCTGGTGGGCTGCTCGACGCTGTTCCTTCTGCTGTACGCGCGCACGGCTCCAAGCCGGGCCAGACAGCGAGCGGCGATCGGCGGCATCGCCGCCGCGCTGCTGCTCGCATATTCTCTACCGCCGGCCGTGACGCTCTGGTCACGACTGCATCGATCGCGGCCAGCCGAAATCATCCAAGGCGAAGACTCGTCGGGCCTCTCAGTGCTGAAGATGCGGACCGGCAGTCAGCAGACCATCGTGCACGCCAACGGGCTCGGCCAGGGCACGCTGCCGTTTGGCGGGGTTCACACGCTGCTCGGGAGCGTGCCGGCGCTGATCCACCCGAATCCACAGTCCATCGCGGTGATCGGTCTCGGGTCGGGCGATACGCTGTTTGCCGTGGGCGGCCGCGCCGAAACCACCAGGATCGACAGCATCGAGATCATCGCGCCCGAGCTCGACACCCTGCAGCGTCTCGATCGGATCAGACAATACCCGGGATTGCGGATGTTGCTGCGCGACACGCGCATGGATCATTGGTTCACCGACGGCCGGGCGTTCGTCAAGAACGGACAGCGTGGTTACGACATCATCGAGGCCGATGCGCTTCGACCGACCAGCGCCTATGCCGGCAACCTGTTTTCGGTGGAATACTTCGAGCTCCTGCGCGACTCACTGAACCCCGGCGGACTGGCCGTCACCTGGACGCCGACTCCCCGTGTCGTCGACAGCTTCGTGTCGGTGTTTCCATACGTTGTCATCTTTCCGGATCTGGCGCTCGGCAGCATGTCGCCGGTGCCCTACGATCCGGAGCTCCTCAAATCTCGACTGTCACATCCCTTTACTCGCGACTACTACCGCGACGGCGGCGTCGACATCGAGACGGTTCTCGCGCCTTATCTGACTGCCCGACCGGAGATGTACGGTCCGGAGTTCGACCGCGCAACGCTGATCGACGTCAATCGTGACCTTTTTCCGAAGGACGAGTTCGCGATTCCCTACCGCGGGCGCAGCGCCGCCGGCGGATCGCGCCCCTGATCCGACATCACCCCGGACGCGCCTCAGCCGGGCGAGAGCGCGAAGCTCGACGATCGTCGCCTGCGTCCCTGCGCGCTTCGATCTGCGTGCTAGACTTCGGAAGAGCATGCCTCATCGGCGTCCCTCACTGGTGCCACCGGTGGAGCGGGCCGCGCTCGTTGGTCTCATCACCGGCAACGCCCGCCGCATCGACGCGGAACACTCCCTCGAAGAACTCGCCGGTCTCGCAGAAGCGGCGAGCGCGCACGTCGCCTTGCGCGTGCTCCAGGATCGACCCAAACCCGACCCGGCAACATTTCTCGGCAGCGGCAAGGTCGAGTTGCTGGCCAAGGCCGTCCGCGAATCGGATGTCGACGTCGTCGTTTTCGACAACGAGCTCTCGCCGGCGCAGTTGCGCGAATTGCAGAAGCGGCTGGACACGCGGGTCGTCGACCGGACGCAGCTGATTCTCGACATCTTCGCGCGCCGCGCGCGTACGCGCGAAGGCAAGCTGCAGGTGGAGTTGGCGCAGCTCAAATACCTGCTCCCGCGTCTGGTCGGCGCCGGCCTCGAGCTGTCGCGCCTCGGCGGCGGCATCGGCACGCGCGGTCCTGGTGAGACAAAGCTCGAAACCGACCGTCGCAAGATCAGGACGCGGATCCACACGCTCACCGAAGAGATCGACAATGTCCGGCGGCGGCGGTCGCAGCTGCGCGAGCGGCGGCACAAGGTGGCCGTGCCCACGGTTGCGCTCGTCGGCTACACCAACGCTGGTAAGACCACGCTGTTCAACCGGCTCACCCGGTCGGACGCGGTTGTGTCGAACGCGCTCTTCGTGACGCTCGATCCGCTCGTGCGTCGCGTGCGCCTCCAGGATCGCCGGGAGCTCCTGATCTCCGACACCGTTGGTTTCATCGACCGCCTGCCGCACGCGTTGGTGGCGGCGTTTCGCGCGACGCTCGAAGAAACCGCGGAAGCCGACCTGGTTCTGCACGTGGTGGATGCCGCGTCGGCCGAGCGGGAGCGGCAGATGGCGGCGGTGCTGCGCGTCCTCGAGGAAGTGGGCGCCACCGAGGTGCCGCGCATCGAGGTCTTCAACAAGGCCGACCTGCTCTCGGCCGACGAACGTCGTCGCCTGACCGACGCCGACCCGTCGGCGATCGTCATCTCGGCGACGACCGGCGAGGGCTGCGGCGAACTGCTCGACACCGTTGCCGCACGGCTGTCGCTCGATCGGCAGCGCGTTTCGCTCGAGTTCGATTTGTCGAGCGAGGAAGAACGTAACCGCCTCGCCTGGGTCTATCGCAACGGCCATGTGCACAGCCAGGTGATGCAGGGCGATCGGGCCGTCATCGCCGCGGAGCTGCCTCGCCGGCTTCTCGATCGCGTCTGGCCGGCTGCGGTCGCAGGGCGCGCTGGAGGACACCGTGCTTGAGCGGCGGAACCGGCATCGCGTGGCGATGGCACGGCGTGGGCCCGCTCGACACAGCGCAAGATGGCCTGGCGCACTGTTGTCGGCTTTTCTCTTCGTGAGTGCCGCGTGCGCGTCTCGTGTGGTCACCGTGCCGCCGCCCGTGACGCCGCTGCATCCCGAGTTCGTCTATCCGTCGGTGCCCGCGGCGGCGACAACAGAACACGCCACGCTGATCGAAAACGGGTGGCGTTTCCTTCAGGCTGATAACTTCCGCGCTGCCACGCGCGCTTTTCAGGACGTGCTCAAGCGGGAGGCGTCATTTCACCCCGCTGAGGCCGGGCTCGGTTACGTGAACCTCGCGTCGCGCAACCCGCAGGACGCGGTCGACCATTTCGACCGGGCGCTGCAGGCGGCGGGCGACTACGTGCCCGCCCTCGTCGGCCGCGGGCAGGCACTGCTCGCGCTCGATCGCGACGCCGACGCGCTGACCAGTTTCGAGGCAGCGCTCAAGGTCGATGCGTCGCTCACCGATCTCAAGGCGCGCGTCGGCGTGCTCCGGCTTCGCGGCTTGCAGGCCAACGTGGCGCGGGCGAGCGCGGCGAGCGCCGCCGGCGACTGGGCCGGCGCGCGTGCGGCATATGAACAGGCCATCGCCGCATCGCCGGATTCCGCCTTCCTGTACCGCGATCTGGCCGGCGTCGAGCGCAAAGCTGGAGAAACCACGGCCGCACTCGAGCATCTGACGAAGGCGATCGCACTGGATCCCAACGACGCTCGCGCGCATGCCGAGCTTGGCGCCATCCTGGCCGAACAGGGCGACACGGCCGGCGCGCTTGCGGCGTACAAAAAGCGCGCACCATCGACCCCGGGGAAGTGCCGGCCGACACGCTGACGCGCCTCCGCGAGCGGGAGGCACTGGTCAAGCTGCCGCCGCAGTTTGCCGCGATCGGCACGACGTCCGCAGTCAGCCGGGCCGACGTGGCGGCGCTGCTCGGCGTGCGTCTCGCGCCGCTGCTGTCGCAGACGCGATCGCAGGCGGTGGTCGTCACCGACGTGCGCACCAACTGGGCGCGCGACTGGATCCTCGAAGTGGTGCAGGCCGGGGTGATGGAAACGCAGCCGAATTACACGTTCCAACCCGCCGCGATCATGCGGCGCGGCGACATCGCGCCGATCGTAGCCCGCGTGCTGTCGTTGATTGCCGCACGCTATCCGTCGCGTGCCAGACCGTGGCAGTCGGCGGCGCCGTCGATCAGCGACGTGCCGCCCGGACATCTGAGCCATCAGGCGGCGTCGCAGGCGGTGGCCGCCGGCGTGATGCCGCTGGAGGACGGCGCCTTTCAGCTGTTGCGGCCTGTCTCCGGCGCCGAAGCGGTGGAGATCGTGGGCCGGCTCGAAGCGCTCGCTCGGCCGTGACCGAACCGATCTTCACGCTCGCCAATCAACTCACGCTGCTGCGGATGCTGCTGATTCCGGCGTTCGTCCTGCTCGTGGTCTACGGCTACGTCGGGTGGGCGCTGCTGGTGTTCATCGCAGCGGGGGCGACCGACGCGTTCGACGGGCTGATCGCGCGCTACGGCAACCAGAAAACGACGCTTGGCGCCTGGCTCGATCCGATGGCCGACAAGCTGCTGCTGGTGACGACATTCATTGTCCTCACGCTGCCGAACATCGAGCTGGTCAATCACGTGCCGGTATGGCTCACGATTCTGATCATCAGCCGCGACGTCGGCATCGTCCTCACCGTCGCCATTGTCAACCTCGCGGTCGGGCCGCGCACCTTCCGGCCGTCCAGGCTCGGCAAGGCCGCAACCGCCTTCTTCATCGTGACGTGTGTGGTGGTGATGTACTACAACTATCTGGGGCAGACGTCGTGGGTGGTGGACGCGTTCATCTGGAGCGCGCTGGCGATCACTCTCGGGTCGGCGCTGGATTACGTCTGGCGGGTAGCGCGGATTATTAACTAGTGGGACCGCAGGCGGAAGGACCGCTGCGCGGGGCGACCGCTAACGCGGGGGGACCGCTAACGCGGGGGGACCGCTAACGCGGGGGGACCGCTGCGCGGGGCGACCGCTAACGCGGGGGGACCGCTAACGCGGGGGGACCGCTAACGCGGGGGGACCGCTAACGCGGGGGGACCGCTAACGCGGGGGGACCGCTAACGCGGGGGGACCGCTAACGCGGGGGGACCGCAGGAGAGTGGTGCGTGGGGGGACCGCAGGCGGGGGGACCGCTCGCTTTGCTTGCGGAGAGACCGCTATGCGGGGGGAGCGAGAGCTGTGCTCGCGGTGAGAACTCGCTTCCCGTTCTCACGCTATCCTTCGCTCACCGCCTCTTCTCCGCAGGCTCACACATCTCTCGCCCCTGCGACAGCAATTTCTTGCCTTGTCGCAATCGTCGCGGCAATCCGTGTAATGGCGCCGCGGTCTGGCGAACGACGAGTTGCAGCCGTTCGTGCGTCGTAACATCGAGATACCCGAGCCGGTGTGCCACGTGCAGTCCGTACCCGAGTTCAGAGAGGGATGCCGAAGCGATGTTGAAGAATTTGCGACTGTCGCGCGGCGACTCGCGCGCGTTGCCTTCGACGATGTTTGCAGGCACTGAGTACGCTGATCGACGTAATTGAGTACCGAGCTCGTATTTTTCGTGCGGCGGAAACTGTTCCTGCGTGATCTTGTGAATCTCGAAAAACAAATCATCCGCGCGTTGCCATGCAACAAGATTCGAGTACGGAGCCTTCATGGCGCCCCCGCCTCACGCACAGCAT
The DNA here is from genome assembly GCA_963807105.1 of uncultured Acidobacteriota bacterium. GTDB lineage: Bacteria > Acidobacteriota > Vicinamibacteria > Vicinamibacterales > UBA2999 > DASPWV01. The sequence goes on from CAWEAM010000013.1 coordinate 673,540, forward strand.
TTTTGGTACCACTTGCAACTGGACCATCTGCGACCTTCACCGTGCTGGGCAGTCTCGCGCGAGCGCAGCGAGCGCTACCCTCGTCGAGCGGAGCGAGACGGTCCCTCCGCGCAACGGTCCCTCCGCGCAACGGTCCCTCCGCGCAACGGTCCCTCCGCGCAACGGTCCCTCCGCCACGCGGTCCCCCCGCGCGCGCAGCGCGCGGTCCTACCTGACCTTCGTCCTGAAGTACTCAATCGTCTTCGTCAGCCCCTCGCGCAGCGGCACTTTCGGCTCCCAGCCGAGCAGCGTCTTCGCCTTCGTGATGTCGGGGCGCCGCACTTTCGGGTCGTCGGTCGGGAGCGGTTTGTAGACGATCTTGCTCGCGGAGCCGGTCATCTCGATGATGACTTTCGCGATCTCCTCGATCGTCATCTCCGTCGGGTTGCCGATGTTCACCGGATCGTTGAGATCCGACAGCATCAGGCGGATGATCCCGTCCACGAGATCGCTCACATAGCAGAAGCTTCGCGTCTGTTTGCCGTCGCCGAAGACCGTGACGTCTTCGTTGCGCAGGCACTGCGAGATGAACTCCGGCACCGCGCGGCCGTCGCGCACCCGCATGCGCGGACCGTACGTGTTGAAGATGCGGACGATCTTCGTGTCGAGCCCGTGGTAGCGGTGATAGGCGACGGTCATCGCCTCGGCGAAGCGCTTCGCTTCGTCGTAGACGCCGCGCGGGCCAATCGGGTTGACGTTGCCCCAGTAGGTCTCCCGTTGCGGATGCTCCAGCGGATCGCCGTACACCTCGGAGGTGGAGGCGATGACGAAGCGCGCGTTCTTCGCCTTGGCCAGGCCGAGCGCCTTGTGCGTGCCGAGGGCGCCCACCTTGAGCGTCGGAATCGGCAGCTCGAGATAATCGATCGGACTGGCGGGACTCGCCCAGTGCAGCACGTAGTCCACCGGCCCTTCGAGGTAGATGTAGTTGGTGACGTCGTGCTTGATGAACTCGAAGTCGCGGTTCTTCAGGTGCGCGATGTTGGCGGTATCGCCGGTGAGCAGGTTGTCGATGCCGATCACCGAGTAGCCGCGGTCGAGCAGCGTTTCCGCCAGGTGCGAGCCGATGAACCCGGCGGCACCGGTGATGACGACACGTTGTGTGGACATGGGGAATCGTTAGGAGGTCAGGCTGCGCGGGGAGGGAAGACGCCGCGTATCAGGGTCAGCGCCATGATCTTGAGATCCAGCGACACCGACCAGTTCTCGATGTAATACAGGTCATATTCGATGCGCTTTTCGAGCGACGTGTTGCCGCGCCAGCCGTTGACCTGCGCCCAGCCGGTGATGCCCGACTTGACCTTGTGGCGGAGCATGTACTGCGGAATGCGCTGCTTGAACTGCTCGACGAAGAACGGCCGCTCCGGGCGCGGGCCGACGATCGACATCTCGCCTTTGAGCACGTTCCAGAACTGCGGCCATTCGTCGAGGTCGCGCTTGCGCAGCCAGCGTCCCATGCGCGTCGCGCGCGGATCGTCCTGGTCCGCCCAGACCGGACCCTCGGCCTCGGCATCCATCGGCATCGTCCGGAACTTGTAAACGACGAAGCGCTTGCCGTCGAGGCCCATCCGCTCCTGGTCGTAGAAGACCGGCCCGTGCGACTCGCGCTTGATCAGCCACGCGATGATCATCCCGGGGACGGTCATCAGCAGCAGCGCGCTCGCCGAGATGCCGATGTCGATCACGCGCTTGACGCCCGCGTTCAGCCCCTGCAGCGGCACGTCGTTCAGGTTGATGACCGGCACGCCGTCGAGGTCGTCGAGCCGCGCGCGCAGCGCGATGAACTGCAGCAGATCGGGCACGACGCGCACGTCCACGCCCTCGCGGCTGGTCGACTCGACCAGATCGAGGAGCTTCATGTGCTCGTCGAGCGGCAGGGCGACGAAGAGGTGGTCGATTTTCTCGCGACGGACGATCTCGGCGGCCTCGCTCAGGCGGCCGAGCAGCGGCAGCCCGCGATAGCCGAGATGATCGCCGCCGGCGCGATCGTCGACGAAACCGAGAATCTGATAGCCGAGCTCGCGATGCTCGAGGATCTTGTCGGCCACCATGCGGCCCAGATCGCCGGCGCCGGCGATGAGGATGCGGCGCAGGCCGATGCCGGCGCGCCAGCGCCGCTCGAGCGCTTCGCGCACGACCTTGCGCGAGAGATACCCGAGCGCGACGTTGAGCGAGCAGGAAATGCCGCCCAGACGCCCTGCGACACCTCGTAGGCGCCGCGATCCTTGAGCTCGTCGGGCACGTAATAGGCCTGGAAATACAGCGTGCTCACGATGCCCAGGACGACGGCGATGATGCTGCCGACGAGCACGTTGAAAAAGTCATCGATGCGCGAGCGGCCGCGCCGCAGGCGGTAGAGGCCCTGCAGCTGGAAGCCGAGCGGCACGATGACCGCGATGAACGGCAGCACGGCCGACGTACTGCTCGAGCGGCGGGTGTCCTTTGGGCGTCGGCGAAGAGGCCCGTGTCGAAGCGCACGAAATACGCGAGAGGAAGCCCGCCATCCCGAGCACGGCATCGGTGACGATGTGGAACGCGACGAGCAGGCGATTGTGTCGCTTCAGCATCGGTGTCCCGGTGGGGCGGCCATGGCCTCGTCGATCACGGCCATCGATCTCGCGGGCGAATCGCTCGCGGCTGAAGCGTTCCGCATGCGTCCGGATCCGATGCGCGTCCCAGGAGCGACGCCGCGGCGCGGCGCAGCCCGTCGGCAAGCGACTGCCTCGGTCATCTCGTCGACCAGCACGCCCGTCTCGTCGTGGAATGACCGTGTCGAGCACGCCGCCGCGGCGCGGCGCCACCACCGGCCGTCCACACGCCTGCGATTCCACCGGCACGATCCCGAAGTCTTCTTCGCCCGGCAGAATAGTCGCAATCGCCGAGCGGTACAAGTCCCTGATCTCTTCGTTCGAGCGCCAGCCGAGAAACGTCGCGTGCCCCTCGGCGACGTGCTTCGAGCCGCGGGCGCTCCGGTCCGTCGCCCACGATCGTCAGCGGCACCCGGGCGCGGCGCGCAGCGGCGATCGCCAGATCGACTCGCTTATATGGCACAAGCGCCGAGACGACGAGGAACGTGTCCGCTCAGCCGCGGAGTGGCGCCCGGGGTGTAGAACGCCGTATCGACGGGCGGAAACACGATGGTCGACTGGCGATTATAGTACAGCCCGATCCTCCGCGCAACATATTGAGAGATAGCGAGATAGCGGTGTACGCGCCCTTCCGTGGCGCGGTCCCAGCGGGCCATCGCCGCCATGATCGGGCGCATGACGCGGCTGGTCAGCGGACCGACGCGCTCGGCGTCCGAAGTACGCGTCGAACTGGTCCCATGCGTAACGCATCGGCGTCAGGCAGTAGCACACGTGACGGGTATGTCCGGCGACGACCACCGATTTGGCGGCGCAGTGGCTCGTGCTGAGGACCAGATCGTAGCCGTCGAGATCGAACTGCTCGATCGCAATCGGGAAGAGCGGCAGGTAATGGCGATAGAGCGGTCCGGGAAACGGCAGGTATTGAATCGGCGAGGTTCGCACGCGCCGCTTTTCGATGATCGGATCGGTGGCGCCCGGCACCTGCACCAGCGTGTAGAGATCGGCGTCGGGGAAGATCTCGCAGAAGGCCAGCAGCGCGCGCTCGCCGCCGCGCATGCCGGTGAGCCAGTCGTGAATGAGGGCGATCTTCACGACTCGAGCACCTCGAAATAGATGCGGTGGATCGGCGGCCACCGACTCCGCCCACGAGAACTGACGCGCCCGCGCGAGCCCCTTGGCGATGAGGTCCGGCGGAGCTCCTCGTCGGTGACCGCGCGCTGCAATCGCGTCGGCAATCGACGCCGACGTCGTGCGGATCGACCAGCAACGCGGCGCCACCGGCCACTTCGGGCAGCGACGACACATTCGAGGTCACAACCGGCGTGCCGCACGCCATGGCTTCGAGCGGCGGCAGGCCAAAGCCTTCGTAGAGCGACGGGAAACGCGAAGACACGCGCCAGGCGATAAAACGCGGCGAGTGTGTCGTAGCGGCTGAAAGCCGAAGAAGCGCACGTACTTCTCGAGGCGATGGCGGTGGACGGCATGCCGCAGCGGCGGATACTTCGAGAGCTCGTCGCCGATGATCACCAACCGCAGGTCGTCGAGCCCGTCGGCGCGCACGCGCGCGAAGGCGTCCATCAGCCGCTCGAGGTTCTTGTGCGGCTTGATGTTGCCGACATACAGCACGAACGGGTGATCGAGCTGATAGCGCTGGCGTGACTAGATCCATCCGCTCTTCGTCCGGCGGACCGAGAAAGCGCTCGTCGATCGCGTTGTAGATGACGGTGACTTTTTCCGGCCGCATGTCGAAGAAACGCAGAATGTCGCGCTTCGAGGCCTCCGAAACGGTCAGGATGCGATCCGCTTTCTTGGTCGCGCGCCACATCGACGCGCGCGCATAGACGTATGCGCGAGCCGGCCGGGGAGATACTGCGGGAACATCAAGTGGATGCAGTCGTGAATCGTCACGACCGCACGGCACCACGTGGCGACGGGCAGCACGTAATGCGGCTCGTGCACGAGCTGCACGCCTTCGCGCGCGAGCAGCCAGCGGCACGCGAATCTGCTCGGCGATGGAATACGGCCGCGCGGTTTCGGACGACCGCGCGGAAGTTCTGGCCCAAGCTCCGCGACCACCGCCACATCCGACGGCCGGACAGAGACGACGTACTCGGTCTGCTGATCGATTCGCGCGAGGCCCTCGCAGGATGTTGCGGATGTAGGTGCCGATGCCGAAGTCGTGGAGCTTCCGCGCGTCGATCGCGATACGCATTACGCGGATTGATTATGGATTACACGGAGTCTCGGTGGTCCGCAGATTGCGGGATTACGCCGATTTATCATCAGGGTCGCTCGGTTCCGCGGACCAGCCTCCTGGCGGCGCATCGCCCGGCGCGTGCCGGACCGTACGCAGCAGTGCCGGCGGCTCGCGATGCTTTACAGGTCCGCGCCATCACTTGGTCGATTCAGGAGCGAGCTCCAGGACCTTTCGCCGGTATCGAGGCTTCTGGCGCCGAAGTTCAAGAGCAGCCCCCGTCGGAGCTGCGCCGCCTTCAGGTAATTGATCAGGATCGCGTCGTCAACGCCGCTTAGAGAAGACAGCGCCTTGATCTCGACGATGATCGCGTCGTAGCAGACGAAGTCCGCACGATAGCCCACAGACAGCAGACTGCGTCGGTAGAAGATTGGCAGCGTGACCTCGCTGGCGAACGGCACGCCGCGAGCGGTGAGCTCGATGGCGAGCGCCGGATGGTAGACGGCTTCGAGGAACCCGCAGCCCAGTTCACGGTGCACCGCCATGGCCGCGCCGATGATTTGATAGGTCTGCGGATCACCGAGATTGGGTCGCGAGGCAGTACTCATGCGTCATCGTGGTGCACGAACCGATCCGACGCGACACTCGAGCAAAGCTGTCCGTAGACGAGTCCAGGATCGTAGGATCTGATCGACTGCGCGCGGTGGCGTGTAGCTGAAACTGCAACGCGCGCGTGCGCTGCCTGGGGTCTGGTGCGGGGCGTGCGCGCCAGACTCTCGCTACCGTCGCTGCCCGTCTGACGATGCCGGCGTTAATCCGCGAAATCTGCGAAATCTGCGAAATCTGCGGACCTACTTTCTGCGTAATCCCTATCCATCCCGAAATTTCCCACTAACCGACAGATACATCCGCAGCAGCGGCGCCCACATCGGGTGATGCTTCTCGTAATATGCGATCTGACTCCGCCGCCGCATCCGCTCCGTGGCCGGGTTCCGGCCGGCCGATTGGCCGCGCAGGTGCACGATCTCCGACTGCGGCACGAAGAGAACCTTGCGGCCGCGGGCGCGCAGCGACACGCACAGATCGACATCCTCGGTGTACATGAAATAGCGCTCGTCGAGCAGGTTGACCGCTTCGAGATCGGAGCGGCGCAACAGCAGCGCTGCGCCGCTGACCCATTCGCGCTCTCCCGCGGCGCGCGACCACCGCTCGACGAGGCTCACGACGGAGCCCACGCGGCGGCGATAGAGAGCGCCGAGCATCTTCTGCCGCAATTCGCCGAACGGACCCATCGCCCAGCCGAAGGAGAGCTCCGGTAAACCGGTTGCGTCCACGAGACGCGCGCCCGCGGCGGCGGCGTCGGGCCGTGCCGCAAGCGCTCCGACCAGCGACTGGATGCTGCCGGGCGGTACCCGCGTGTCGGGGTTGAGAAGGAGCACGAGCTCGCTCTGTGACGCGCGAATGCCGAGGTTGTTCGCGCGCGCGAAGCCGACGTTGTCGCTGGCCTCGATTAGAGACACGGCGGGCCACTTGTCGCGGATCATCTGCGGAGTGCCATCCGTGGACGCGTTGTCAACGACGACGACGCTCGTCGGAAACGGCTCGGTGCGGCCGACAAGTGAAGCCAGGCACGCGTCCAGTTCGGCGCGCACGTTGTAGCTGACGATTACGACGGCGAGGGAGCGGTCAGCCACCGGCCGCCTCTTCGAGCGCAGCGAGCGTGGCGGCGGCCGTACCGGTCCCAGCGGTAGCGCGCGAGCACCTCCGGCGCATGCCGCAGAACGTCGCGCCTTGCTGACGCGCTGGTCAACTGCTCGGTAATCGCCGCGCCAAGACCGCGCTCGAGCGGAGCAGCCGCTGGCACGTAGGACGCCGCCGCCCATAAATCTCCTTCGCGACAGGTGTGTCGAGCACGACTGGCACCACGCCATGACCGAGGGCTTCGAGCGGCGTCAACCCAAAGCCCTCGTACGCCGAGGGGAACGCGAAGACAGACGCAGCTGAGTAGAGCGCGTCGAGCGTCGCCTCATCGACCCACGAGCGGATGCCGACGCGCGCCTGCACATCCGGCGCAAGCGAGGCGGCGAGACTCTCGAGATCGACCGCCGGGAACGCGCGATTCTCGCCGACGATCTCGAGGCGGCTGTCGGCGACGCGCGGCGCCACGTGCGTCGCAAACGCGCGAATCAACGCGTCCACATGCCGACGGGCGAAGATCGAGCCGACGTAGAGCACGAGCGGGTCGCGCGCCGTGCGGTGAGCAGAGGCCGGGCCGCCGCCGCGAATCCCAAGCGGTATCACGCGCACCCGCTCGGACGGTACTTCGAGATGACGCTCGATCTCACGCCGCGAAAACGCGGAATCGGTGAGAATCAGACGCGCGCGCGCCGCCGTGAGGCGCGTAATCATCCTGCGTCGGGCGCCCTCGCGAAAGGTGAACCACTCCGGATGCGCGGCAAACGACACGTCGTGGATCGTTTGTACGACGGGACAACGCGCCATGAGCGGAGCGGTGTATCCCGCGGCGAAGAGCACGTCGGGCGGATCCGCGGCAAGCGCGCGCGAGAGCGCACGCTGCTCCCACAGCGTGCCGCCGCTTCCCGGCAGGACGCGCACGCGCGACCTAAAGAGCTCAGGCACGTTCACTGGATGCGCGGCGTAGAGGCACCAGTCGTGCTGCAGCGCGCCGGGCACCTGCGACCACTCTCGCAGCAGCTCCGACAGATAACGTCCCACGCCCGTCGCGTGGCCGGCGAGCTCCCGCGCGTCAATCGCGATTCTCATCGTCCGCGGCTGCTGCGATGGGCGAGGGCGGCGCGATAGGCGGCGAGCGCCGACTGCGCCGTCTGCTCCCAGGTAAAGCGTGACGCCTGCTCGAGTCCTCTCGTCGCTGCTTCCCGAGCAACGTCGGGATCGAGGAGCCGTTCCATCTGCGTGGACAAGCCTTCGATGTCATCGGGCGGGACGGCGACGGCTGCCGCGCCCGCCACTTCGGGCAGCGATCCACGATTCGAAATCACGACCGGCACCCCGCAGGCCATCGCCTCCAGCACCGGGAGACCAAACCCTTCCTCGAACGACGGCAGCACGAGCATGCGGGCCTGCCGGAACATCTCCGGGCGCGCGTCGTCGGGCACGTAGCCCGGCCAGCGGACCGACCCCTCGAGCGCCGGCTGGCGCGATCGTTCAACCAGAGGCTTGGCAGCATCTGTGATGTGTCCGGCCAGCACCAGTGGCGGCGCATCGCTCCGTCGGCCGCGGAGCAGGGCGTACGCATCGAGCAGGCCGGCCACGTTCTTGCGCGCAGAAAGAGTACCAAGGAACAGAATCGGCCCTTCCGCAGGGGCTGCGCGAGCGGCGGCGATCTGTGGTGCCCATCCGGGCACGCCGGGTGAGCAAACCGTGACGCGGCTCGCGGGCACGCCGAGCCTCCGCACTACTTCGCCCGCGGCGTAGCGTGATGACACGACGATGTGATCGGCGCGATGCGCGTGATCGCGGACCAGGTCAGGGTAGTCGCGACGCATCTCGGCCTCGGCGCGATCGGGTCGATCGAGGAAATCGAGGTCGTGAATCGTGACCACCTGGGCCGCGCTTCGTGAAGGAATCAACAGCGGCGACTGCGCATGCACGACGTCGTGCTCGCCGGCAAGCCATTCCACCGGCGGCCAGCCGAGCCGATTCCAGGACCAGGTCAACGGCCGTACCGGGACGCGCCGATCGATCAGCGCCACACCGGCCAGCTCCTCCGCAGCCGCGGGCGACAGCCGGTCTTTCCAGGACGTCGTGAGGAGCGCGAGACGATCCGCCGGCCGCTCGCGTTGGGCCCCCGCCGCCAGCGCGCGGGCGAGCTCGTGCACGTATTCGCCGACGCCCGTCCGCTGGCGCAGCGCCGGACGGTAGTCGAGCAGAATCCGCACGGCCGCACAGCGTACCATAAACAACAACAAGTCCTTGTGGGTCAGCAGGTTGACACCACAACCGACGGGTGATACCCTGACGAGTTTTGAGCCCTTTAGTGGAGCGTAATCAGCAAATCGGAACCGGTCGCACCGCTCGGCGACCTCCGGATCGGTTCCGACCGTCCACGTCGGCCCTTACTGAGTCGGCGCACACCGCTACTCGGATGTATGGTCGAATTCCAAAGCGGCCGTTCCGTAGGGACCGCCGATAAACCTTGGCCGAGCAAGCTGCTGACATCTGCAGAAAACGTTGAGACGCGCCACTAGTTATCCTGTCCACCTATGAAAATCGCCGTTGTTGGTAGTGGCTATGTCGGCCTGGTTCTCGGCGCCTGTCTCGCGGAAACCGGAAACGACGTCACGTGCGTCGATAAAGACGAAGCGAAAGTTCGGATGCTGCGCAAGGGGCGGGTCCCCATTTATGAGCCCGGCTTGACCGAGCTCGTGACGCGCAACAAGGAGGAGGGCCGGCTGATATTCACCACCCAGTTGGCCAAGGCCGTCAAAAGCTCGCAGATTATCTTCATCGCCGTGGGCACGCCGCAGGGTGAGGACGGCTCAGCCGACCTGCAGCATGTCATGACCGTGGCGCGCGACATCGGCAAGGCGATGGACGGCTACCGGGTGATTGTCAACAAGAGCACGGTGCCCGTCGGCACGGCCGAGAAAGTCCGGGCGGTCATCCGGCGCGAAACGACGCACCCGTTCAGCGTGATCAGCAATCCGGAGTTCCTCAAGCAGGGCGCGGCCGTGGACGACTTCATGAAGCCCGACCGGGTGGTGATTGGTGCCGAGGATCCGCGCGGAGCCGAGCTCATTGTCGCGCTGCACCAGCCGTTCACCCGGACGGGCGCTCCGATCATGGTGATGGACTGCGCGAGCGCCGAGTTGTCCAAGTACGCGTCCAACGCGATGCTCGCCACGAAGATCTCGTTCATGAACGAGATCGCCAACGTCTGTGAGCTGTACGGCGCGGATGTCGATCGGGTGCGGCAGGCGGTCGGTTCCGACAAGCGCATCGGCTCGTCCTTCCTGTTTCCCGGGGTGGGCTATGGCGGCAGCTGCTTCCCCAAGGACGTCAAGGCGCTCATCCGTTTCTCGGGCGACAAGAAGTACGAGTTCAAGATCCTCAAGGCCGTCGAGTCGGTCAACGAGGCGCAGAAGCGCGCGCTGGTCCGCAAGATGGAGACGCACTTCGGCTCGCTGAAGGGGCGCACCATCGCGCTTTGGGGGCTGGCCTTCAAGCCCAAGACCGACGACATGCGCGAAGCGCCCGCCATTGCCATCGTCCTTGGGCTGGTCGAGAAGGGCGCGAAGGTGCAGGTGTACGATCCCGAAGCGATTCGTGTCGCCAAAGGGCTGTTCGGGTCGAAGGTCACCTATGCCACGAAGAGCTATGAGGCGCTGCGTGGCGCCGAAGGCCTGGCGATCGTCACCGAGTGGCACGAGTTCCGGGAGCCGGACTTCACCCGCATGCGGAAGCTGATGAAGAATCCGGTGGTGTTCGACGGACGCAACATCTATCAGCCGCAGCAGATGAAGGCGCACGGCTTCACCTATTACTCGATCGGGCGCTGACGTGTCGCACGTGCTCGTCACCGGAGGCGCGGGCTACATTGGCAGCCATGCCGTGCGTGCCTTGCGCGACGCCGGTCATGACGTGGTCGTGCTCGACGACCTCTCGGCCGGTCATGTCGAGGCGGTGCCGACTGGCGTCCCGCTCGTGCGCGCCCGCACCCAGGATCGCGGCGCCGTGCTGCGCGCCCTGCGCGAGCACCGCATCGACGCGGTGATGCACTTCGCGGCGTGGCTCGACGTCGGCGGATCGGTTCACGATCCGGTCGGCTACTATCAGAACAACGTGACCGGTTCGCTCGTGCTGCTCGAGGCGATGGTGTCGGCGGGCGTCAAGCGGTTTGTTTTCTCGTCCACCTGCGCCGTCTACGGACAACCGGCGTCGGTGCCGGTCGTCGAATCGCTGCCCACCGGTCCGCTCAGTGCGTACGGTGAAACCAAGCTCGCGGTGGAGCGGGCGCTGCCGCATCTGGAGCGCGCGTACGGCCTGCGCTGGATCGCGCTGCGCTATTTCAACGCCTCGGGCGCGCACCCCGACGGCTCGATCGGTGAGGATCACGATCCGGAGATCCATCTCATCCCGCGCGCCATCGCCGCCGCGTCGGGCGGACCGCCGCTGACCGTCTTCGGCGACGACTATCCCACGCCCGATGGCACCTGCATCCGCGACTACATCCACGTGTGCGATCTCGCTGAGGCGCACAGCCGGGCGGTGACGGCGCTCGAAGATGGCGCCCCCTGCTCCGCCTACAACGCCGGGACCGGTCGCGGACACTCGGTCCGCGAGGTGATCGAAACCGTTGGCCGCGTGTGCGGGCGCCCCGTGCAGTACACGCTCGGGCTGCGGCGCGAGGGCGATCCGGCGGCGCTCTTCGCGGCCAGCGATCGTTTACAGCGCGAGCTCGGCTGGCGTCCGCGCTACCCTGAGCTGGAGACCATCGTTCGTGATGCCTGGCGCTGGCACGAGTCGCATCCGCACGGGTATCGCGTGAAGGACCCACAGGAGCCGGTTGCGCGCGACATGGCGGAAGGACGTTCACCACAGACTTCTTGATGGACGTATTCCTGCGTCTGCTCCGATACGCGGCGCCCCACCGCGTGCTCATCGCCGGCGCGATGCTGGCGATGATCGTGTACGGCGCGGCCTCGGCCGCACTCGCCTGGCTGATCAAGCCAATCATCGACGACGTGCTCGGGAACCAGATGGCACTGGGATTCGTCGCGACCGCGATTCTCGCGTCATACTTCTTCAAGGGCATCGGTGCGTACTTCTCGAGCTCGCTGATGGACGATCTCGGCCATCGCGTCGTGATGAAGGTGCGCAACGATTTGTTCCGCCACCTGCTCGATCAGTCGGCCGCGTTTTTCGCGCGCAACAGCGTGGGCGCGCTCCTCTCGCGGACCAACAACGACGTCGCTCAGGTGCAGCGCGCAGTGGCCGAAACCGTCGGCGATCTGGCGCGCGAATCGCTCGCGCTCGTCGGCTTCGCGGCGCTGCTCTTCTACTACGACGCGCGCCTCGCGATCCTGTGCATGACCGCGGCGCCGGTGGCGATCTACCCGCTGGTCAAGTACGGGCGCCGCCTGCGCACCGTGACGCGCTGGAGCCAGGAGGGCCTCGAGCGGCTCTCGCACGTCGCCGGCGAGGCGTTTTCCGGCCACCGCATCGTTAAGGCGTTTGGCGCGGAGCGCCGCGAAGCGGCGAAGTTCGAGCGCGCGTCGTGGTCGCTCTACCGGACCAACCTCAAGGTCACGCGCGTGCTCTCGGTGCTGCCGCCGCTGATGGAGTGCCTGGGCGGCGTGGCCATCGTTGGCGCACTTTGGTATGGCAGTCGTGAGATCGCCACCGGTCGGCTCACGCCGGGAGAATTCACGTCGTTTGTGACCGCGCTGTTGCTGATGTATGGACCGGTGAAGAAACTGAGCCGAGTCAACGCCAATCTTCAGCAGGGCATTGCCGCGTCGGAGCGCATTTTTCAACTCCTCGATCTGCACACCGAGGTGAAGGAAACGCCGGGCGCGATTATGCTGCCGCCGTTTCGCGACGCGATCGAGTTCCGCGACGTCGTCTTTCAATACGAGGATGGCCACGGCCGCAATACGCTGCGCGGCGTCTCGTTCACGGTGCGGGCCGGGCAGATGCTGGCGATCGTCGGCCGCAGCGGCGCCGGCAAGACCACCCTCGTCAACCTGCTGCCTCGGTTCTACGACATAACCAGCGGCGAGATCCGCATCGACGACGTGGATATCCGGCAGGTGACGCTCAAGTCGCTGCGCGATCAGATCGGCATGGTCACGCAGGATACCGTGCTCTTCGACGAGACGATCGCCAGCAACATCGCCTACGGGCTGCCCGACGCCACCCGCGAGCAGATCGAGGCGTCGGCCCGCGCCGCGCACGCGCACGAGTTCATCAGCGAGTTTCCCCAAGGCTACGAGACGCGCATCGGCGAGCGCGGCCAGCGCCTCTCCGGCGGGCAGCGGCAACGCGTCGCCATCGCCCGGGCGCTGCTCAAGAACTCTCCGATTCTGATTCTCGACGAAGCGACGTCCGCGCTCGATCTCGAGTCGGAGCGGCTGGTCCAGAACGCGCTGCTGACGCTGATGATGAACCGCACCTCGTTCGTGATTGCCCACCGGCTGTCCACCGTCCGCCGCGCCGACGCGATCATCGTCCTCGAGCGCGGGCGGATTGCCGAGTTCGGCCGCCACGACGAGCTGATGGCGCGGCCCAATGGCGTGTACGCGCGCCTCCATCAGATGCAGCTGATCGAAGCGTCGCGCGTCAAGGTGCACAGCTCGAAGCTGGAGTCGCCGCTGTGATTCGCAGCATGACGGGCTTCGCGTCGCTGACCCGCGACGACGAGCGAGGGATGATCGCGCTGACGATCCGCGCCGTGAACCACCGTTTTCTCGATCTGCAACTGCGCTTGCCGGCCCCGATTGCCGATCTCGAGGCGCCGGTGAGGAGTCAGCTGCAGAAGCGTTTGACGCGCGGCCGCATCGAGCTGAATCTCTCGCTGCAGGTGCGTCAGGTCACGGCGCCGATCGTCGAGCTGCAGGAAGAGTTCGCCCGCGCGCTGTCGGCCGCCATCGACGTAGCGCGCGAGTCGGGGCTGGTCAAAGGGGACCTCACGCCCGGCGATCTACTGCGCCTGCCGCAGGCGCTCAACATCCGCGAGCGTGCGCCCGACGCCGAATCGCTGGGACGGACGTGGGGCATGGCCGTGGAATCGGCTGTCGCTACCGCGATCGACGCCCTCGAGGCGATGCGGGCGCGCGAGGGCGAGCACCTGGCCGCCGATCTGGGCGCGCGCAAGGCGTCGCTGGTCCCGCTCATCGACGCGCTCGAGCGTGCCGCCGACGCCGGCCGCGAGCACTTCGAGTCGCGCTTGAGCGAACGCGTCAAGGACCTCATGGCGATCGTTCCGGCCGACCCGGTGGCCGTCGCGCAGGAGATCGTACGCATCGCGCAGCGGTCCGATATCTCGGAAGAGGTGGCGCGGTTCCGCGGGCATCTCTCGCACTGGGACAGCCTTGCCGGCGGCGCCGAGCCGTGCGGACGCAAGCTCGATTTCCTCCTGCAGGAGATGAACCGCGAAATCAACACGATCGGATCCAAGGCCGACGGGCTGCAGGTGTCCGAGTTGATCATCCAGGCGAAGGCCGAGCTCGAGCGGATGCGCGAGCAGGTCCAGAATGTCGAGTAAGCCGCGCGGCCTGCTGTTCATCGTCTCGGCGCCCTCGGGCACCGGCAAGACCACGCTGGTCGAACGCCTGGTCCAGGTGTTGCCAAACCTGCGGATGTCGCGATCGTACACATCGCGGCCGGTGCGCAATGGCGAGCGCGACGGCGTTGACTATAATTTCATCAGCCGCGACCAGTTCAAGGAGCGCATCGCGCGGTGCGAGTTCCTGGAATGGGCCGACGTGTTCGGCAACTATTACGGCACCGGGTCCAGCGATGTCGATCAGGTGCTGCAGGAAGGCCAAGACCTGGTGCTGGTGATCGACGTGCAGGGAGCGCGGCAAGTCAAGGCGCGCGGCGTCGATCACACGTCGATCTTCGTGCTGCCGCCGTCGTTTGCCGCGCTCGAGCAGCGGCTGCGCGGCCGCAGCAAGGACACGGAAGAGCAGATGCAGCGCCGCCTCGCCATCGCCCGCGCCGAAGCGTCGAGCTACAGCGACTACGACTACGTCGTCGTCAACGACGAGCTCGAGCCGACGGTGGTGCGGCTGCGCGAGATCATCGCCGCGGAGCGGTCGCGCGTGCACCGGATGAAGCCGGCGGCAGAAGACATCATCAGATCGTTTCAGGTATAACCATGGCTTTCATCGCGCTCGGGGTCAGCGGCGGCATCGGCGCCTACAAGTCCGTCGAGATTGCCCGCGGCCTGCAGAAGGACGGCCACGATGTGGTCGCGGTAATGACGCGGGCGGCGCGCCGCTTCGTCGGGCCACTCACCTTCGAGGCGATCACCCGCCGCGAGGTGATCACCGATCAGTGGAAGCCCGGCGCCAACGCCGACATCGAGCACATCTCGATCGCCTCGACCATCAACCTGCTGCTGGTGGCGCCGGCGACGGCGAACACGATCGGGAAATTTGCCAACGGGATCGCCGACGACTTCCTGTCGTCGCTCTACCTCGCGACGACCGCGCCGGTGCTGATCGCGCCGGCGATGAACACCAACATGTTCGCCCACCCGGCGGTCGTGCGGAACCTCGACACGCTGGCGGGTCGCGGCGTCCGCTTCGTCGATCCGGGTGAGGGCTATCTTGCGTGCGGCTGGATCGGCAAGGGCCGTCTCGCGGAGCCGGCCGATGTCGTGGCGGCGGTTCGCGAGATGCTGCGGCCGTCGGGGCCGCTCGCCGGAAAGCGTGTGCTCGTCAGTGCCGGCCCGACCTACGAGGACATCGATCCGGTGCGGTTCATCGGCAATCGCTCGAGCGGCAAGATGGGGTACGCGCTCGCCGCCGAGGCGGCAAGTCGCGGAGCTCTGGTCACGCTCGTCACCGGTCCGACGCACCTCACGCCGCCGCGCGTCGCCGAGGTGATACCGGTGCGGAGCGCCGCCGACATGCATCAGGCGATCATGGCGCGCGCGGCAGACGCCGATCTCGTGCTGATGGCCGCGGCGGTGGCCGATTTCACGCCGGCGGAGCGCGTCGATCAGAAGATCGCGAAGAACGACGCCGGACTCTCGGTCGCGCTGCGGCGGACGACGGATATTCTCGCCGACCTGGGGCGGCTCGCGTCGCGAGCGGCGGCCGACCGGCCGATTCTCGTCGGCTTCGCCGCCGAAACGCACGACGTCGTCGCGCATGCGCAAGCCAAGCTGCAGCGCAAAGTCGTCGATCTGATCGTCGCCAACGACGTAGCGCAGCCCGGCGTCGGCTTCGAGGTCGATACCAACGCGGTCACGCTGGTCACGCGCGACGACACGGTGGAGATCCCGCTCCAGAGCAAAGCCATCGTCGCCGGGCGGATTCTCGATCGTGTCGAGCGGCTGCTGACCGAAACGCCCGTGCGGGCGTCGTAGGCCATGTCGCGCGAGGCTGCCGATCATCTCCGCTTCTTCAAGGAGCTGGGTGTCGACGGTGTGAGCCGCGATCCCGTCTGGCGCCGCCGGCCCGACGCCACGCCGGCGTCCGCCGACGAGCGCCTTCCCACGGCAGCTCCGCCGGTCGAGCGCGCGCCGGTTCGCGCGGACGAATCCGCGGTCACTGCCGCCGGCGATTCCGGTTCGAGCGGTCAAATCCTGGCCATCCTCAAGGACGAGATCGGGCCCGCGTGCGATCGCTGCAAGCTGCACACGCTCGGGCGCAAACAGGTGGTGTTTGGCGTCGGCAATCCGGACGCCGATCTGATGTTCGTGGGCGAAGCGCCAGGCGCCGATGAGGATCAGCAGGGCGAGCCGTTCGTGGGGCGGGCCGGACAGCTCCTCACGAAGATCATCGAGGCGATTGGGCTCCAGCGCGGGGACGTCTACATCGCCAACGTGATCAAATGCCGTCCGCCGGGCAACCGCAACCCGGAGCCGGACGAGGTCGAGCGCTGTCAGCCCTTCCTGTTTCGCCAGATCGACGCGATCAAGCCCAAGGTGATCGTGGCGCTCGGCAAATTCGCCGCGCAATGCCTGCTGCAGACGAGCGATCCGATTACCCGCCTCCGCGGCCGGAGCTACAACTACCGTGGCGCGACGCTCATCCCGACGTTCCATCCGGCGTACCTGCTGCGCAATCCCTCCTCGAAGCGCGAGGTCTGGGAGGACATGAAGAAGGTGCGCGCGATCCTCAACGACGAGTAGCGTGGCCGAGCGTCTCGTTTCGGTCGCGGTGCCGGTGCCCGCGCTCGGGCTCCTCACGTACCGAGTCCCCGAGCAGATGGCGGTACCCGTTGCGGGTGCGCGTGTCGTCGTACCGCTCGGCAGCCGAACGCTGACCGGCATCGTGCTCGGCGAGGGCGAGTCGCCGGGCACCGACGTGGTACTCAAGGACGTCCTTCAGACGCTCGACGAGCGCGCGTTCCTGCCTGCCGATGTGCTGCAGCTCACTCAGTGGCTGGCGGATTACTACCTGGCAGGCCCGGGCAGCGCCCTCGCGTCTGCGATGCCGCCGCACGCGCTCACCAAGCGCGTGGACGCCTTCCGCACCGTGCGCGTGGTTGCGCTCACGGCCGAGGGCCATGACATTGCCGCGCGGCTCGAAGTGCAGCCGCGCTCGGCGCCGCAGGGCGATGGCCCGACACTGGGCGCGCGGCAGCGCGAGGCGTTGGCGCTGCTGAAAGGGCATCCCGACGGACTCGAAGCGTCCGCGCTCGCGGGGCGCGGCATCACCGCCGCGGTGTTAGCGCGGCTGAGGGCGATGGGACTGGTCACGCTCCGGCGCGAGCGCCGCGATCGCGATCCGTTCGACTCCGGACACGCAGCGCTGACGGTGCCGCCGGAGAGCAGCCGATCGCTGACCGCCGAACAGCGCGCGGCGATGACGACGCTCTGCGCGCTGGTGGCCAGCCGCCGGTTCGAAGTCGCGCTGCTGCACGGTGTGACCGGGAGCGGCAAGACCGAGCTCTATCTGCAGCTCGCCGACGAAGTGCGACGCACCGAGCGCAGCGTGCTCATCCTCGTGCCCGAGATCGCGCTGACGCCGGCGGTGGCTGCCGCCTTTCGCGGGCGCTTTGGTTCGCGCGTCGCGATCCAGCACAGCGGACTGTCCGACGGCGAACGGCACGATCAATGGCATCGCATCCGCCGCGGCGAGGTGGATGTGGTCGTGGGCACGCGTTCGGCGGTTTTCGTGCCGCTCGCCAGAATCGGGCTCATCGTCGTAGACGAGGAGCACGACACGTCCTACAAGCAGGAAGACACTCCGCGTTACCACGGCCGCGACGTGGCGGTGATGCGGGGCAAGTTCGCCGAGGCCCTTGTCGTGCTCGGTTCGGCGACACCGGCGATGGAGTCGTACTTCAACGCGCAGCACCGGCGCTACACGCCCGTCGTGCTAGCGCGCCGGGTGCTCGATCGCGCGATGGCCGACGTGCGCGTCGTCAACATGCGCGACGAGATGGCCGAAGAAGGGCCGGACGTGATTTTGAGCCGGGCGCTGCGCGACGCGCTGGCGCTACGCCTGGAAAAACGCGAGCAGGCGCTGGTGCTGCTCAATCGCCGCGGTTACGCCACCGCAGTGTTCTGTCGTACGTGCGGTGCGACGATCGACTGCCCGAACTGCAGCGTGTCACTCACGATTCACGCCGCCGGTGCCAACTGGCGCGCGCGTTGCCACTACTGCAACTACGCACGGCTGGTGCCGAAGCTGTGCTCGGTTTGCGCTGCGCCGTACCTGGAGCGCGTCGGATTCGGCACCGAACGCGTCGAACAGGAAATCGCGGCGCTCCTGTCCGAGGCACGCGTCGGACGCGTCGATCGCGACACTGTGCGGAGGCGCGGCAGCCTGGCACAGATCCTCAATCGGTTCGCGCGCGGCGATCTCGACGTGCTCGTCGGCACGCAGATGATCGCCAAAGGGCACGACTTCCCAAAGGTCACGCTGGTCGGCGTCATCTCGGCCGATGTCGGGCTCGGCCTGGCCGACTTTCGCGCCGCCGAGCGGACCTTTCAGCTGCTGACGCAAGTGGCCGGACGAGCGGGGCGCGGCGAGCACGCGGGCGAGGCGATTATCCAGACGCTGTTTCCCGGGCACTACAGCATCCGCCTCGCCTGCGCGCAGGACTACGGCGCGTTCTACGCGAAGGAGATCGAATATCGACAGGCGATGCGTTATCCGCCCGTGATTGCGATGATCAACATCGTGGTCCGGGCGCGCACCTTCGATCAGGCGATGCAAGGCGCGGGCGACCTGGCGAGCCGCACCCTCGCGCACGCCAATCCCGCCAACGGCCACTTCGTCGTCCTCGGCCCGGCACCGGCGCCGTTGACGCGGCTGCGCGGCGAGCATCGCGCGCAATTCTTCCTGAAGGGCACATCGCGCAAGGCGATGCGCGTGGCGTTGCGCGAGGCGCTGGCGGCGCTGCCCGAGATCGCACGCCGCGCCTCGGTGGACGTGGATCCAGTGAGCGTTCTATGAGTTCGCGGACCGTGCCGACCGCGCCTTACTGCCCGGTGACGAACGGCTCGATCGGCACTGGCGTGAAGCACACAATCAGCATCAGCAGCGCGACGATCGCCAACGCGATGCGCGTGGAATCGAGCGGCGTGTACTCGTCGAGCGTCGGCGGATGCGCTGGCCCCATCGCCAGCAGCATCACCACCATCAGCACCGTCCAAACCAGCCAGCTCGTGGAAATGAACGTGAGCCCGATTGCGCACACCACCATCGTGAGCGTCACGTAGGTGGAGCGGCGTCCAAACACGGCGTGCGATATGTGACCGCCATCGAGCTGCCCGATCGGGAAGAGATTCAACGCCGTCGCGAGCAGCCCGAACCAGGCGGCAAACGCCATCGGGTGCATGTTGATCGACATGCCGTCGGGCAGCGATCCCCACACGAGCCACGCCGCGGCACGAAACAGAAGCGGCTCGCCCAGCTCGACGCCGGAGAAATCTTCCGGCACGCGCTCAATCGCCGACATCTCCAGTCCCAGGAACAGCGCCGGTACGGCGACGACGAAGCCGGCAAAGGGACCAGCGGCGGCGATGTCGAAGAGTGCCTGCTTGGACGGAATACGCGAGCGGATCCGGATGAACGCTCCGAGCGTGCCGGTCAAGGGCAGCGGCGCCGGCAGGAAGAACGGCAGCGTGGCATCGACGCCGTAGCGCCGGCAGGCAAGGTAGTGCCCCATCTCGTGGCAGCCCAGGATGGCGAGGATGGTCGCGCTGTACCACAGGCCCTTCAGATAAAAGCTCGGCTCGCGAAACACGTCGAGGCCCACTGGCACGCCGTCGCCTCCAAAGCCGGAGATGAACGAGAAGTAATGCAGCGTACCCACCATCGTGGTCGTGACGACGGTGAAGACGAACAGCAGAATGTGGAGCGAGACGCGATCGCGCCGGGGTGGCGGCGGCGGAAGCAGATAGGCGCTATACCCATCCGGCGCGGGCGGAGGAATGCTGCGGCCGACCGGATCTTCCACGGGTTACCCGATGTTCTGGAGCTCTTTGCCCGGCTTGAAGCGGATCGTTCGTCCGGGTGGGATCCGGACTTCCTTGCCAGTGCGGGGGTTGCGTCCAATGCCGCGCTTGCGCGGCTTGACTTGGAAGACACCAAATCCCCGTAGCTCAATACGTTCGCCGCGTTGCATCGACGCGCGCATGGCTTCGAATACGGCATCGACGGCCAGCTCGGCCTTGACTTTGGTGATTTCCGCGATCTTCGAAACTTCGTTGACGATGTCGACCTTGATCATCGGCGCGCGCGCACCTCTGGGACGTGTAACTATCTTATTTCGTGTCACTTACGCTGTCAAACCCTTAAGTGCCTCTAATTGCAGGAGTTATCGGCCCCATCGGGTTGAGGCCCCGTCTCGCTGTGACCACAAGCCCTTGTGACTGTGTAAGATAGGCCGCGTGGCGACGAAGCGCCTTCCGTCCGTCGTCCTGGTCGGCCGACCCAACGTTGGCAAGTCCACGCTCTTCAACCGCCTCACCGGTACGCGCCGCGCGATTGTGACGCCGGTGGCCGGCACCACCCGCGACGTGTTGACCTATCCAGTGGTCTGGCAGGACGTTGGCCTCGAGCTGACCGACACCGGCGGCATGTTCGGGCACAGCGAGGATCCACTTCAGGCGGTGGTCGTCGAGCGCGGCAAGCGCGCCATCGACGACGCCGACCTGGTCGTGTTTGTGGTCGATGGACGCGAGGGGCTCGTCTCCGGGGACCAGGAGATCGCCGACACGGTGCGCCAGGCGAATGTGCCGGCGATTCTCGCGGTCAACAAGGCCGACGATCGCCGCGCGCGCGACGGCGCTCTGGAGCTGTATCGCCTCGGCTTCGACCCGATTCACGAGATCAGCGCCGAGCACGGCCAGGGTGTCGGCGAGCTCCTCGATGACATCATCCATCGCCTGCCGCCCAAGCGACGTGTCCGCGACTCGGTGCTGAGGGGCACGATCCGTATCTGGCCACGACGGACGAAACCGCCGTGGCCATCGTCGGGCGTCCCAACGCCGGCAAGTCGTCGCTGGTCAACCGGCTGCTGAAAGAGGAACGGATGATCGTGTCCGAAGTGCCTGGGACGACGAGAGACGCGGTCGATGCGGTGCTGACGTGGCACCGCCGGCAGTTCCGGATCGTCGACACCGCAGGCATCCGGCGTCCGGGTCGTGTGGCGAAGAGCGGCCAGGTCGAAGCCGTCAGCGTACTGCTTGCGCGGCGCGCCATCCAGAAGCGCTGACGTCGTCGTCCTGGTCGTCGACGCCACTGCCGGCCCCACCGATCAGGACGCGGCCATCGCCGGCAGCGCGCACGAAGCCGGGCGCGGACTGGTGATCGTCGCCAACAAATGGGATCTGATGAAGGAGGGCGCCACCAACACCGCCAAGGCCTTCGACGAGAAGGTCCGCGCGCGTTGAAGTTCGTGGACTACGCCGCGATCCTCCACATCTCGGCGCTGACGGGAGAGCGCGCCTCTAAACTGCTTGAGACCATCGACCGTGTGGCGGCCGCGCGCCGGGTTCGCGTGCCGACGCCCGAGCTCAATCGCTTCATCGGCGAGATCACCGCGGCGCATCCGCCGGTCAGCCCCGGCCGTCGCAATGTGCGTGTGCTCTTCGCCGCGCAGACGGGCGTGGCGCCGCCTACCTTCGTGCTGTTCACCAACGTCGCAACGTCACTACATTTTTCCTACGAGCGTTTCCTCGACAATCGCCTACGAGAACGGTTCGGTTTCGAGGGCACGCCAATCAAGATCGCAGTGCGCAAGCGCGCGCGAGAGGGCGCGCGCCGCCCGAAACAGCCGAACTAGGTGCTATACTTAGCGACCGCGTGAGCGGACCATCAAGATGGCCATGACGAAGCGCGAGCTCTTCAAGGCCCCCGAAGTGTGCGAGATGGCGCAGCTGCAGCCCTATGTTCTACGCACCTGGGAAGCCGAGTTTCCGACGCTGGGCAAGAGCAGTGGCAACGGGCCTCGTGTCTATCGCCGAGCCGATGTGGACAAAGTCCTCCAGATCAAGCAACTGGTCTACGTCGAAGGGCTGACGCTCGCGGGCGCGCGACGCCGGCTCGAAGAGGAGCCGAACGGGGGGACGTCGGTGGCGGCGCTCGCCGTCGACAACGTGCTCGACGGCATGGCGCGCAAGCGGCTGCGAGACGTGCGAAGCGGTCTCGAAGCGATCCTTCAGCTGCTCAGTCGCGAGGCAAGCGGCGCGCACGAGCTCCAGCTCGTTGCGCCTTCGCCAGGCCGCGCGCCCAAGTCCGCTGCGAAAGCCGCCGGCACGAAGCGCCGTAGAGTTTCGTAACGGCCGATGTCAGTTGTGCCCGGTGTCCACCCGACGCGCGTGGCGCCCGGTGCTGCGGAGGGCAGCGTCGAGTGAGAGGTGTCGCCCCAGGCACTTCAGGCATGATAGAGACGGTAGGCCTTTCTCACGGATCGGGATGTAGCGCAGCCTGGCTAGCGCGCCTGCTTGGGGTGCAGGAGGTCGCGGGTTCAAGTCCCGCCATCCCGACCAATACTCTCCTTCAAACTCGCATCAACTGATTCCATGAACAAAAACGGAGTGATCGCCGTCGTGATCGTCGTGGCTGCCGTCGTGCTCATCGGCCTCTGGGCCATGCGCAGCGGACAGCCGCACGACTCTGGCCGCATGGACTGCAGCGCCGCGCCGGCCGCGCCCACCGGCGTCGTGGCGGCCAAGAACGGCACGATCGTCACCCTCAACTGGACACCGCCGATCGGGGCGGAAACGGTGAGCACCTACGTCATCGAGGCCGGCAACGCGCCGGGCACGAACAATGTCGGCACGTTCGTCGCGCCCGGATCGGCCGCGACCTTCCAGCGCGAGGCGCCGGCGGGCACCTACTATGCCCGTGTGTTCGCCCGCAACGCCTGCGGCACCAGCGCGGCCTCGAATGAGATTGTCGTCACGGTCCCCTGATTGCGCCGCGCACTTCTCGCGCTGCAGCTGCTGATCGTTGCGCTCGCGGCCGGCCTTGCCGCCGCGCCGCTTCCTCAGGATCGCGTCGAGCGGTACTACTCCGCCTGGTTCTACCCGGCGCTCCAGTCCCGCCTCACGTCGTGGTCGAACGACACGGGCGTCGCGCTGTTCGATTTCATCGTGGTGCTCGCAATCGCCGCTGTGCTCGCTCATCCTCTGGCGGGCGTTGACGCGCGCGCGGCGCGAGCGATCGATTGTGCGATTCCTGCGTGGCGGGCTCGCCGCGGTCACGCTGCTGGCGAGCATGTATCTCTGGTTCGCGTTAGCCTGGGGCCTGAACTATGCCCGAGCGCCGCTCGAAGCGGCGATCGGCTTCGATCGGTCTCGCGTCAGCGCCGAAGCGGTTCGTGCGCTCGCTGAGCGGGCCGTTCACGAGGCAAATCGCGGGTACTCGGCCGGACATGCGGCCGGGTTTGCCGATGTGCACGACGTTCCACCGGCGCTGGTCAGAGCATTGCACGACGTCGAGCGGCGCCTGGGACGCACACGGCCGACAACGCCCGGCCGCCCCAAACGAACGCTGCTCGGCCCGTTCTTCCGGGCGTCGGGTACCGACGGCATGCACGCGCCGTTCATGCTGGAGACACTGCTGAATCCCGATCTGACGCCGCCGGAGCGGCCCGCAGTGCTTGCCCACGAATGGGCGCATCTGGCCGGCTTCGCGCCGGAAGACGACGCCAGCTTCGTCGGGACGGTGGCCGCGCTTCAGAGCCGATTCCGGCGCGCAGTATAGCGCGTGGCTGTCACTCATGTTCGAGGCCGCAAGCCAGTTGCCCCGGCAGGAGCAGCAGCGCGTTCTCTCTCTCCTCGAGCCAGGACCGCGAAGCGATCAGCAGGCAATCGTCGAGCGGCTGAAATCGAGGGTCGAAGCCGTGCAGCGCGTCAGCTGGCAGACATACGATCAGTACCTCAAATCGCAGGGCGTGCGCGAAGGCATCCGGAGCTACAGTCGGGTCGTGGAGCTGCTCGTGGGATCCGGCGCGCTCGACTGGCCGCGATGACCGCACGGCTGATCGCCATCGATCCTGACGCGCCCGACGCCGCGCTGATCGCGGATGCGGCGACGGTGCTTGTCGCGCGGCGGCCTCGTCGCGTTTCCGACGGAGACGGTGTACGGGCTCGGCGCGAACGCCTTGGATGCGGCGGCCGTGGCCAGCACTATTCGCGGCCAAGGGTCGTCCTGCGACCGATCCCGTAATCGTCCACATCGCCGCGGCGGACGACGTCGAGACAGTCGCGCGTGAATTTCCGCTGCCGGCGCGTACCCTTGCCGAGCGGTTCTGGCCCGGCCCGCTTACGCTCGTGTTACCGAAGCGGCCCAGCATGCCAGACACATCACTGCCGGCCTCGACACGGTCGGCGATTCGTGTGCCCGCGCATTCCGTCGCGCAGGCGCTCCTCCGCGCATCCAACCTGCCGCTGGCGGCGCCCAGCGCCAACCGGTTTTCGCGACCGAGCCCGACGCGCGCCGAGCATGTGCATGGACGATCTCGGCGGAGGCGATCGACGTGGTGCTGGACGCGGGCTCCACACCGGTGGGCGTCGAATCGACCGTCGTCGATCTGAGCGTGTCGCCGCCGGTGATTCGTCGTCCCGGTGGTGTGACGCTCGAGATGTTGCGCGAGGTCATGCCGGACGTCGTCGCCGGTTCGCACGACGCGGAGAGGCGGAGGCGCAGCGCGCGCCGGGTCAACTCATTCGCCACTACGCACCGCGCGCGAAGCTCACGTTGTATGTCGGCGAGATGAACGATGTCGTGCGGCGCATCGCCGGCGACGCGCGGATGCTCGCGGCTGCCGGTACGCGCGTCGGAATCCTCGCGCCGGAGGAGGATCTGATGGCGATTGCCCCGTCACTCGTCCCTCTGGCCGCCGCAGGGCGCGTCCGCTTCGCCAATTACGGTGCGCGGCGGGATCGGCCGCGCGCCGCGCGCGAGCTGTTCGACGCGCTCCGGCGGCTGGACTCCGAATCGGTTGACGAAATCCTTGCATCCGCGCCTGAACCGCGGGACATTGGGGTCGCTATTCTGGACCGCTTGACGCGCGCGGCGGAGGGGCGGGATCCGAAGGAGCTGATATACCGCGCGGCACGAGCGCTCGTCCGGTCTCGAGCTTTAGCTGATCAGTGATCGGCTTGAGACTCGAGCTATCGAAGTCAGCACTACTACGGTAGATTGAAAGCCTTGCGAAGCGCGACGACTCGCGGGTGTGAACGGGCTGTTTCCGACGTCGTGAGCGCGAGCACGACCGGGCGAGTCTATCGAATCCACCCGCTCCAATCCATGCGGTGTCGGCGCCGCGCCTCGCGCAGCACACCGGGATAGACGCCGGCCTGGCGCGCGCCCTCGCCGGTCTCGGCCATGGCCGCGCCGAACTCGCGGACCGCGCGCGTCAGCGTGTCGAGCATGTTGGCGCACCACGCGTCCGGGGCCTTGAACGACGGACCGTCGCGCAGTACGAACCACGGCCGCTGGGCGTCACCGGGACTCGACGGGTTCACGAGGCAATTGCGCAGGAATTGCTGCCAGTTGCCGTCGATCTGATCGGCGCGGCGCGCGAGCGTCGTCATGTTGCGATCGAGATCGGCCTGCCCGGCATTTCGCTGCACATCGCCGCCGCTCGCCGCCGCCGGCATTGGCATCACCGCCGCGCCGGCCGGCACGCTCACCGCCGTGTCCGCCCGCCCGGAAATCAGCGCCATCGCATGGTTGATCGCGACGGCAAAGCCGAGCGATTCCGCCGACCGCATGCCCATCGTGTTGATGCCGATCACACGTCCGCGGCGATCGATCAACGGCCCGCCGCTGTTGCCTGGATTGATCGCGGCATCGGTCTGTATCAGCACGACGCCGTTGGCCTGACGTACCGGCAGAGACGATGCCTCGCGTCGCCGTGCTCTGTAGACCGAGCGGAGCGCCGATGGCGACGACCTCCTGACCGGCACGTACTCCTTCGATGGTTCCGAGCTCCAGCGCCGCGCGCTGCGGGTGCGGTTGATCGGTCTTGAGCAGAGCGACATCAGCACTGCGCAGCTGCCGCTCGACACGCGCGCCCATCGTCTGGCCGCCGCTCAGCCGAATCGTCACCGAGGCGCGGCCCTCCACCACGTGCACGTTGGTGAGCACCGTGTCGGGACCGATGAAGAATCCAGTGCCCCGGGCGTTGCCGGCGTCGACGACAACGACCGCAGGTTCGGCGACGCCAACAATCTCTTCGACCGAAAGCGTGCGCGCCGCGGGAGCGCTTGCTATCACCGGTTGTGCCGGTCGCGTGATCGCCTCTGACTCCGGCAGCGAAAAGCGGACGGCGCCAGGTGTGACGGGCGCGCTCGGTGCGACGGGTGTGTCGGGCGCGGTCTGCCGAGGCACCGCCCCTTCGGGGCCAGCGCCCACCGGCGTCGGCGGCACCACGCCGCCTTGTTCTGCAGCGTCCTGCTTCACCCCCGTTCGACTGATGTACAAACCCGCTGCAACGCCGAGCCCGATCAGCGCGAGTGCGGCCAGCAGAAGCATCAGGCGATTGTCATTGCCGGACTCCGTGGCGGGTTCGAGGTCGCTGGCCGCCGGATCGTCAGCGGGAACGAATCGTTCGAACCCGCATCGGCATTCCTGCACGTAGCGCGGGACGCGACGGGTAGATTGCGGGCAGATCCAGCCGACGCCCGACGAACTCTGTGTCATGGTCGATTCGCATCGCCATGGGGGATATCCGATCGTGTTCCCAACTCATCCGTAAGTCAAGGCCGTCGCGCAGTGAAGATGTGCGCAAGCATAGGCAATCGCAGCGGCGAAGCGCCGCCTTCGGCGGCGAGAGCCGCTTCAACCGCCGTGATGATCTCGTCAACCTTGGCGGTCGCGCGCTCCTCGATGGCCAGCACGACGGGTTGGCCAGTAACGAGGCCGATGGCGGCATGCCGCGCCGATTCGCTCTGCGCCTGCAACGCAACTGGCGTGGTTTGAATCTCTTCGAACCCCGCGCTCTGCAGCAGCGCCATCGTCGCGCCGACGTCGGCCATGCTGAACGGCACGTGGTAGAACGTCGGCGGATCGGATCGAAAGTACCGCGCGATCGTCTGATGCGCGATCCGCGCGATCGGGTTCTCGTCGAGCGTGCCCCACACGTTGAACACAAATGCGCCCCCCGGGTGCAGCACGCGAAGCACTTCGCGCAGCGCCGCCGCCTTGTCGGGGAAGAACATGAGGCCGAACTGGCAGAGCACTGTGTCGAACCAGTCGTCGCCGAACGGCAGCGCGCCAGCGTCCGCGGTTTTCCACGTGACCGGCTCCGACGGGTCGATACGTTCGCGCGCTAAGGCGAGCATCGCCTCGTTGAGATCGGTCGCCGTCAGACTGGCACCGCGCGGCATTGCGGCGACAGTGCGCACCGTCGCGATGCCAGTGCCGCTCGCCAGTTCGAGCACGGCGTCGCCTGGTTCGATCGACAGGCGCGAGACGAGATCGGTTGCGTACAGTTCGAAGAGGAGTGGACCGAGATACTCGTCGTAACGGGCCGGTATCGCGCCCGCGAACGCCGTGTTGCTGTCAGTCATGGTGAGATCCTGTCACGAAGACGTGCTGCAGGACAGATTCTTGCATGAACATCCCGCCATCGCCACTCTCGAGGCAGCCGTGGACGAGTGGGCTGTCGCGTCGAGTCGATATCACCAAGGGCGACTCGCGTGCGTTGAGGAGATAGAGGAGGATTCGATGGCGAAGTACGGAAGGAAAGCGTCCCAGAAAGTCGAGCGTGCGATGCACGAGCGCAAGCGTGGCACTCTCAAGAGCGGCCGCTCGGGTAAACGCGTCCGCAGCCGCAAGCAGGCGATCGCGATCGGATTGTCCGAGGCCAGACGCGAAGGCGCCAAGGTGCCGCGGCGGAGCGCGAAGAAACGGTCCGCCAGGACGAGCCGCAGGTCGTCGGCCTCATCGCGCATCTCGGGCAGCCGCTCGCGCAAATCGACCGCCGGCGCGCGGAAGTCGCGCAAGCGATAAAAGATCGCCGTTTTGGGCGCGAGCCGGCCGCCGCGCCGCTTCCTACTAGTGCCGCTAGTCGTCACACTTTTGCACTCACGGCATAATGAAAAGACACGTCCCGCGCGTCCCCCCCACCGGTCGTGAGGAGGCACTGTGGTACCCTGCACGTCTCGTGGTGTCGGTCCGTTGAGCGGCGCGTCATCCCGAGTTCAGCACAGACACATCGATGGGATCGGCGCGCCAGGGCGGGCGACGTCTGGACGGTGATGAGTCATGCCGTTCAAGAGCAAGGCGCAACGCCGCAAATTTGCCGAGCTGCTCGTGAAGGGTAAGATCTCACCCGAGACCTACGAGGAGTGGAACCGCGAGACTGGCGGCCGGCGGCTTCCGGAGCGCGTCACGCGCAAGACGAAGAAGCGCATCGCACGCAAAACCTCGAAGGCGGCGAAAACGGCAAGCCGGCCGTCGGCCGCGAAGAACCGGCGCACGCGCGCCCGCCGAGCCAAGAGGCGGACGCGATGAGGTGCGACGTTCAGACGCCCCGACTCCTGCTTCGCATTCCGGAGGCTTCGGATGCGCAGCCGCTGCTCGATATTCACGAACATCCGGAAGTCATCAAATACGTCGTGAGCGGTCCCACGCGTCGCGGCATCAGCGGGGCGTGGAACAGCGTCGCGACGATGATCGGTCACTGGCACCTCCGCGGCTACGGTCAATGGACGGTGGTCGAGAAGTCCACCGGCGAAGTAGTCGGCCGGGTCGGCCTGTGGAATCCCGAAGGCTGGCCGGGCATCGAGCTGGGGTGGGTGATCCGCCGGTCGCGATGGGGCAACGGCTTCGCGACGGAAGCGGCGCGCGCGAGCCTCGATTGGACGTGGATGCACTCCAGCGTCGATCACGTGATCAGTATCATCAGCACAGACAATCTGGCATCGGTGCGCGTGGCACGGAAGATCGGTGAGTCGTTCGAGCGCTCGGAATCAATCAACGGCGGACAAGTCGCCGTCTATGGCATCCGCCGGCCGATGGTCCAGGTCGCGAGCGCGCCGAGAACCGACCACCAACTCAGGCGCGGCAGGTGAGTGGGAATACCTACGCTGTGGGTCGCGCAGCGATGGTTGCCCGCACGCGATGGCAACGTGGACGCAAGTGAAGCGACAGACCCTCTGGCGGCGCGTTGACGAGTTCCTGGAGCAGGAGCTGCTTCTCGCCGACGAAACACTGCGCGCCGCGCTCGACGCTAGCGCGGCGGCCGGGCTTCCCGCTATCAGCGTCGCTCCCAACCAGGGCAAGCTGCTGATGCTGCTTGCGCGCCTGCAGGGCGCGCGGCGCATCCTCGAGATCGGGACACTTGGGGCGTACAGCACCATCTGGCTCGCGCGCGCGCTTCCGTCGGACGGTAGGCTCATCACCCTCGAAGCCGATTCAAAGCACGCCACGGTTGCGCAGGCCAATATCGATCGCGCAGGTCTCTCGCGGCAGGTCGAGGTACGCGTCGGCCCGGCGTTGCAGACGCTCGGCGAGCTCGCATCGGAAGACGTCGAAGCGTTCAACTTCATCTTCATCGACGCCGACAAGCCCAACACGGCCGCCTACTTCGAGTGGGCGCTCCGGCTTACCCGACCAGGCAGCTGCATCGTCGTCGACAATGTGGTGCGCGAAGGTGCGCTCGTGGATGCCGGCAGCTCCGACGCCAACGTGCAGGGCATGCGACGCTTCATGGCGACTCTCGCGGCGGAGTCGCGGGTGAGCGCCACGGCGATTCAGACGGTGGGCGTAAAAGGGTACGATGGTTTCGTGATTGCGCTGGTCACCGCCTGATCCGATCGCCGGCGGTATCGCGGCTTGAGCGCCTGTTGCCGGTGTGCCACACTGCGCGCGATGTCGATCCAGACGCCCTCGGATTGGGAAGGCCTACGCGCCGCTGCTTATGTGGTGCGGGCGGCGCTCGACGCGGTCGAAGCGGCCGTCCGGCCGGGCATCACGACCGCCGAGCTGGACCGCCTCGCCGCTCGAGTTCTCGAGGTTCACCAGGCGCGCTCGGCGCCAGCCGCCGTCTATGGCTTTCCTGGTACTGTGCTCATCAGCCTCAACGACGAGATCGTACACGGGATACCTGGACCGCGGCGTGTCGTCAGCGGCGACATCGTCAAGATCGACGTGACCGTGGAGAAGGACGGCTATGTGGCCGACGCCGCCCGCAGCGTCGTTGTCGGGGCGGCGAGCGACACCGCGACGAGACTCGTCACCTGCGCACGTGCGGCGTTCGAAGCCGCGCTCGTGGTGGCTCGTGCCGGACGCCGCGTCAATGAGATCGGCCGTGCGGTGCAGCGCGAGGTCCGGCGCCGCGGCTTTGCGGTCGTGCGCGGCCTCAGCGGGCATGGCGTCGGCCGTACCATTCACGAGCCGCCGGACGTGCCCAACGTCTACGATCGCCGGCAAACCGACGTGCTCACCGAAGGACTGGTGCTCACGATCGAGCCGATGATCAGCGCCGGCACGGATTGCTTCGTCCAGGACGCCGACGGTTGGACGATTCGGACACAAGACGGCAGCTTGTCGGCACACTACGAACACACGTTGGTGATTACGCGCGACAATCCGATTGGTACTGACACGCGCCGCATAGGAGAGGACATATGGGCGAAGTGTGGGCGTTGCGGTTAGATCTCGCCTCGGCGAATGTTCTGGCGTGGGTCGCGAGCCGCGGCCGGCACGGCGAGCTCACGCCGGAGACGCGCTACTACATCGCGGATCGATATCGGCGCCTCGCGGACCACCATCGCCGCCGGGGACACCACGCGCGCGCCCGCCGCCTTTACGCGAAGGCCAAATCGCACTACGGCGACGGCGGCGGTCCGCCCTATGCCGCGGCCATGGCGATGGCGCGTCCGCTGCAGTGGACTAGAACGGAAGCGGTGAGCAAGTCGTTCATGTCTGATCCGGACGATGCAGCGTAGAACCGACGTGCCGCACCGTCGTCTCTAGAGCGGCAACGTCAACGTGGCCCGCGCGCCGCGTGCATCGGTGCGACTCTCGAGCTTCAAGGATCCTTCGTGCGCCTCGGCAATCTGGCGGCAGAGAACGAGGCCGATCCCCGAGCCGCCAGGTTTCGTCGTGAAGAACGGCACGAACAGGTTCGTGGTATTCGACAACCCCGGCCCTTCGTCGTCCACCCAGACCTGAAGCCCCTGTCGCGTCCGCCGCCAGCCGACCGTGACATTGCCGCCACCGACCTCGAGACAGGCGTCGGCGGCATTGCGAATCAGATTGATCAGCAACTGCTCGATCTGATCGGTGTCGACGGCGATGGTGACGTCCGGTCCGGGGCGGACGTTCACCGGCACGCGCGTTTCGAGACCGGCGAGACGAATCAGCAGCGGCTTGAGCACGACCGGGCTCAAACGCGGCGCGGGCAGCCGCGCGAGGCGTGATACGCGGCAGTAAAGCGGCTGAGCGATTCGGTGCGCGACGCGATCACCTGCAGCCCGCGCTGCATGTCGTCGCGCCAGTCCGCGGGCGGGGGATTGCGCTGCAGCAACGTCTCCAGGCTTCCCGCAATCGACTTGATCGGGCCGAGCGAGTTGCCAAGCTCATGACCGATGACCCGAATCAGACGCTGCCACGCGAGCCGCTCCTGCTCGCGCAGCGGACGGCTTACGTCCGAGAGCACCAGCAGGTCGTGCGGCAGACCGCCCAGGCGGAACGTCGTCAAGCGGACCTCCCATCGGCCCGCGCTGCCACCTGGCAACGACAGGTCGACCACGCGCGGGGCGTCGCCGAACCACTCCGAGACGCCGAGCTCGTCGGCCGTGCGCCCGAGCATCTGTTCCATGTTCCGCCCCATCAGGCGCTCACCCGTGCGATTGACGATGCGCAGCCGATGCCCGGAGTCGAAGGCAAACACCGCAACGTCGATTTGCTCCATCACGGTGCGAAGCAGCGCCGTCGCTTCGACCGCGCCGAGCCGCTGCTCGTGCAGCGTATTGGCCAGCGCATTGACCTCGACCAGCACGGCGTCGAGCGGGTCCTCGGGCGTCGTCATGCGTCCGCGGATCGAGAAATCTCCCTCGCGCATCGCCGCAAGCAGGTTGGCGAGTGTCTGCAGGGGGAGCACCACGCGATTCTTGAGCGACGCGGCAAAGCCCAACAGGAACCCAAGGATGACAACGGTGAGCGTCCACTGAACCTTCGGCGTGTAGTCGCCGGTCCAGAGGATGATGAGCGAGGTCAGGGCGCCCGGAGCGGCAGCGAGGATGGCGAAGAGGAAGATCTGCTGGTCGTGAGTAGGACGTCTCGCCACCAGAGCTACAGCTTATATCGCTCCAGGCGGCGGTACAGGGCACTGCGCGAGAGGCCGAGCGCGCGTGCCGCCTGACTCACATTGCCGTAGCGCCCCATCGCTTTCTTGATGAGAAACGCCTCGACCTCCTCGAGGCTCATGTCCTCGAGCCGGGCGGTGCTCGTGCCGTCGCTGCGCAGGCCGAGATCGCTCGAGCGCACGGCGTTGGCCTGCGACATCAGCACCGCGCGCTCGATGGCGTGATCGAGCTCGCGCACGTTGCCCGGCCAGCGGTGATCGAGGAGCAGCTGCATCGCCGACGGATCGAAGCCGGCGACGTTCTTGCGATACCGCTGCGTGTGCTGCCGCAGGAAGTGCTTGCGCCAGCAGGGCGATGTCTTCGCGCCGGTCGCGCAGCGGAGGAAGATGCACTTCGATCGTGTTGAGGCGGAACAGCAGATCCTGGCGGAATCGTCCGGCGGCGACTTCGGCGTTCAGGTCGGCATTGGTTGCGGAGATCAGCCGCACGTTTACCTTGCGCGTCTTGGACGAACCGAGGCGCTCGAACTCGCCGGTCTCGATCACCCGCAGCAGCTTTTGCTGCTGGCTCAGCGGCACGTTGGCGATCTCGTCGAGAAAGAGCGTGCTGCCTTCGGCCAGCTCGAATCGTCCGACGCGATCCGACTTGGCGTCGGTGAACGCGCCCTTCATGTGGCCGAAGAGCTCCGACTCGAACACGCCCTCGGCCATGCCGCCGGCGTTGACGGTGACCATCGGTCGATTGGCGCGCGGCGAGACGGCGTGCATTGCCTGGGCGACCAGGCTTTTGCCGGTGCCGTTCTCGCCCGTGATCAGCACGTTGGCGTCGGACGGGCCCACGCGCGCGATGATGTCGAGCACCGGCCGCATCGCCGCCGACTCGGCGAGCAGCGGCGAGTGGCCGTCGGCCATCAGCGCCTGGTTGGCGGCTTCGAGCTGGCGGCCGCGGCGGATCGCGCGGCCGAGTTCGGTCTGGGTGCGCACGATCGAGAGCAGCCGCTCGTTGTCCCACGGCTTCTGGATGAAGTCGCGGGCGCCGCGGCGCATTGCCTCGACCGCGACGTGGACCGATCCCCAGGCTGTCATCACCACGACGGGCAGCGACTCGTCGGCCATGTGGATCCGCTGCAGCAGATCCAGCCCTTCCTGGCCGGATGTGGTGTCGCGCGTGTAGTTGAGGTCCATCAGGACCACGTCGTAGTCCTTCAGTTCCAGCGCGCGCATCATCTGCTGGGGCGACGAACCGGTGTCGATGACGTACCCTTCGGGCTTGAGCAGCAGCCGAAGCGCTTCGAGCACGTCGGGTTGGTCGTCGGCGATGAGAATGCGGGGCGCGTTCAAACCTGCTCAAACCTCGCGATGAAATGCGGCGGCGCGACTACTCTTCGACGACCCAGCCGTCTTTGAGCTTGATGATGCGGCGGCCGTACGCGGCGTTGACCTCGGAGTGCGTGACCTGCACGATCGTGGTCCCGCCTTCGTTGAGCCGCTTGAAGAGCTCCATGATCTCCTTGCCCTGATCGGTGTGCAGGTTGCCGGTCGGCTCGTCCGCGAGAATCAGCGTCGGCTTGGCGACGACGGCGCGGGCGATCGCGACGAGCTGCTGCTGGCCGCCCGAGAGCTGGTTGGGATACAGGTCCTTCTTGCCGACGATGTTGAAACGGTCGAGGATGTCGGCGACCATGCCCTGACGCTCCGACTTCTTGACGTCGCGGTAGGACAGCGGCAGATCGATGTTCTCGTACACCGTGAGGTTGTCGAGCAGGTGATAACTCTGGAAGACGAAGCCCGACGTGCTGCTTCTGCAGCCGCATCGCGGTCCTTGGCCGAGAGCTGATGAACCGGATCGTCGAACAGCCAGTATTCACCCGTCCACGCGCTGTCGTGCATGCCGAGGATGTGGAGCAGCGTGCTCTTGCCGGCGCCGGACGGCCCCATGATCGACAGGAACTCGCCCTGCTGGATGTCTGCGTTGACGCGGCGCAGCACCCATGTCTGCGACAGACCGTGACGGTAGCTCTTCTCGACGTTCCTCAGCTTGATCATGACCAGTCAGTATGACGCATTCATTCGGCGCGCAGCGCCGTCATCGGATCGATGCGCATGGCGCGGCGGGCGGGAACGTAACACGCAAGGGCAGCGATGAGAAGCAGCAGCACCGCCAGGCCGGCGTAAACGGCGGGATCTGTCGCGCTGATTGAGAACAGGAGACCTTGAATCAACCGCGCCAGCGCCAGCGCGCCGGCAATTCCGATGGCGATGCCGGTGGCCGCGAGACGCAGACCCTGGTTGATCACCAAGCGCGCGACCTGACGCGGGTTCGCGCCGAGCGCCAAGCGAACACCCATCTCCGGCACGCGCGCGACCACGGTGTAGCTGATGAGCCCGTACAGACCCACCGCAGCCAATAGCAGTGCGGTCGCGGCAAACGCGCCGATCAGGACCGCGCGAAACCGGGGCTGTCCGGTCACCGTCTCGATGGCATGGCTCGATCGTCTGCACTTCGTCAATCGGCAGGTCCGGATCGATCGCGCGCACGCTGGCGCGCACCGCCGAGGCGACCGCCGCCTCGACCCGCCTCGCTCCTGACCACCACCGACATGTACGGCAGCGGGAATTGCGGAATGGAGATAGACAGTGCCGGTGTGATGCTCGGTCGCCAGGTCCGCGCGCTTGCTGTTGCCGACCACGCCGACGATGGTGACCCAGGCATCGGGATCTGAAGGCGAGCCGCCAAACATGACGCGCTTGCCGATCGGATCCTGCCCCGGCCACTCGCGCTCGGCCATCGCTCGATTGATCACACCGACGCCCGGCGATTTCTCCGCGTCGGCGAACGACAGATCGCGCCCGCGCAACAACGGAATGCCCATCGCCTGGAAATAGCCGGGCGACACCGCAACTGATCTGCGCGACGGTCCGCTCGGCTTCGCGCTCGCATGGGCGCGCCTTCCACAACGTAACCGCCCTGGGCGTTGGAGCCGCTGAAAGGCGACGGGAAAGACGACTGCCGCGCGCGCCGTGATGGCGTTGGCTGTGACAAGCGTTCGTGGAGTTGCTGATAGAACCGCGCTTGCGCACGATTGTCGTAGCGCGCCATCGGCAGCGGCACACGCGCTATCACGAGATTGTCGGTCACGAAACCGGGATCCACGGCGCGTAGTCGTGAAGGCTCGTCAGCATCAAGCCGGCGCCGATCAGCAGGATCAACGACAGCGCCATCTCGGTGACCACGAGCGCACTGCGCATGCCGGTTCGGCCCGACCCGCCGCGGCCGCCTTCTTTGAGTGCGTCACCAAATCGGTGCGCGCGCCTTGCATCGCCGGCGCGAGACCGAACAGCAGGCCGACGACGCCAGAAATCAGGATGCCGAACGACGCGACCCGCGGATCGAGCGACACCTCGCGAATACGCGGAATCGACTCGGGCGCGACCGCGAGCAGCAGGTCGATGCCCCAGTACGCCACGATCAACCCGAGCACACCGCCGACGCCCGCGAGCACCAGGCTCTCGGTCAGCGGACTGGCGGATGAGCCGAGCCGCGGCTGGCGCCGAGCGCACTGCGAACAGCGAACTCGCGGCGCCGGCCTGCGCCGCGCGCCAGCAGCAGGCTCGCAACGTTCGCGCATGCGATCAGCAGGACAAGGCCGACAGCGCCCAGCAGCACGAGCAGGGCAGTTCGCACGTCGCCGACCAGCGTCTCCTGCAGCGGCCGCAGCAGCGCACTGGAGTCACCTGATTGGTATCAGCAGGCGCGTTCGCGCGCAATCCGTTGGGCAATCGTCCGGAGCTCGGCGTTGGCTTGACCGAGGCCGGTGCCAGCGGCGAGCCGGCCGACGACCTCGAAGTAATTGACGTCGCGCGTCGTCAGCAGGTCGCCTTCGACCTCGATCGGGACCGTCGGGACGATCGCGCGGCGCGAGAACCCAGACGTCCGGCTTCTGCGGATGCACGAGCGTCTTTGGCATGATGCCGATGACGGTGAATGGGATCGCGTTCAGGCGGATCGTGCTGCCGACCGCGTCTGATGCGCGTCCCAGTTGTGTTTCCCAGAAGTCCTCGGAAATGACGGTGACGCGCGGGCCGTCCGGTGGGTCGCTCGCCTCCCTGTAGGTTCGGCCGGCGAGCGGCTGGACGCCGAAGACATCAAAGAATCCGCCGGTTGTTTCGAGCGCGAAGAGACGGATCGGATCGCCGTGCCCCGTCAGGTCGACGATGTCCTGACGATAGGCGGCCAACGCCGCGAAGCTGCGGCTGCCGTTCCTGTAATCGAGATAGTCGGCAGGGGAAAAGCCCCCGGCGTCTTCCGATCGCGTCATGCGAACGACGGCGCCGGCGTCAGGGTAGGGAAGGGGACGAAGGAGAATGCCGTCGACCACCGAGAAGATGGCCGTCGTCCCCCCGATCCCGAGGGCGAGGGTGAGCAGCGCGACGAGCGTGAAGCCCGGTGCCCGCCGCAGCGATCGACACGCGTAGCGGACGTCCTGAAGCACCACGCTCACGGCTGGAACAGGTTAGACGACCGCCGCGCTTTCTTCGACCACGCGACCATCGAACAGATGGACGCTGCGGTCGGCATGCGCCGCATAGCGCGGATCGTGCGTGACCATGCAGATCGTCGCGCCCTGGCGATGCAACTCGCGCAGGAGATCCATGACCGCTTCGCCGTTCTTCGAGTCGAGGTTACCGGTCGGCTCGTCGGCCAGCAGAATCGACGGCTGACCGCCGACGGCGCGCGCCACGGCGACGCGCTGCTGCTGACCGCCGGAGAGCTGCGATGGCAGGTGCTTGGCGCGGTGCGCCATCCCTACGCGCTCGAGCGCTGCGTTGGCACGCTCCCGGCGCTCGGCCGACTTCATGCCGCGATAGATCAGCGGGAGCTCGACGTTCTCGAACACGGTGAGATCGCCAATCAGATTGAAGCTCTGGAAGATGAACCCGATCTCGCGGTTGCGCACGCGGGCGCGCTCGGACAGCGAGAGATTCGACACCTGATTGCCGTTGAGGAGATACTGGCCCTCGGTCGGCGTGTCGAGCAGGCCGAGAATGGCGAGCAGCGTCGATTTGCCGCAGCCGGACGGACCCGCGATCGCGACGTATTCGCCCTGCGCGATCTCGAGGTGAATGCCGGCGAGGGCGTGCGTCTCGACTTCGTCGGTGTAGAACACCTTCTTGATCCCATCGAGCTTGATCAGCGGCTGCGTTGAAGCGTTCATTACGGCTCCTTTTGACGTTAGTTCGTCACGATCGTTGGTCACGTTGGTTTGGACCAGCGGTCCTGCGCTTCGTGACGGACCGTTCGTGCCTCTCACCCTGCGAACGATCGTCTTGCGAATCTCCTCGATCGGCTCCGCCGCTCACCGCAGGCGGATCCGCTCGAACTGATCCCAGGCCGACATGTCGGACAGCACGACCTGGTCGCCCTCGGCCAGTCCGCCCAGCACCTCGATGGTGTTCACCGAGCTGCGTCCGAGCTGCACCTGCGACGCGGGTCGCTTCGCGGTGACCTGGTCGACCTTGAAGAGCCCGACGGTGCTCTGCTCCTGGCCAAACGCCGGCCGGCCGACATAGAGCACGTTGTCGAGGCGCTCGATTTCGATAGTGCCGTCGACACTCAGATCGGGCCGCGCGCCGCGCGGCAGCTCGCCTTCGAGCGCGACGATCGACCGTGACCGTGCCTTGAACCGCCGACGGATCGATGCGAGTGACTTTGCCGGGGATGATGCCGCTGCGCGTGTCCACCTGCGCCAGCTGGCCGATGGTGAGATCGCGCGCCTGCGTTTCGGCGATGCGCAATTCAGCCTTGAGCCGCGTTGGGTCGGCGACCCGCGCGAGATTGGCGCCGGGGGCGATCTGCTGGCCGACTTCGACCGGCACCTGCTCGAGGACGCCGTTCATGCCGGCGCGCACGCGCAGCTGATCGACCTGCGTGCGACGGAGAGTATAGAGCGAGCGGAGCTGATCGATGCGCGCCTGCTGCGACTGGAGCTGCGCCTTGAAGTTCTGCTCGGACTCGGCACCCGGTCCTGTTCGATCTTGTAGCGCGTGGCCAGCGATTCGGCGCGCACCTCGACTGCTTGAACGTGAGATTCGAGACGAGACCGTCCTTGGCGAGGCTCTCGTTGACTTCCTTGTCCAGCTTGGCGGCTTCGTAGTCGGCACCCACGGTGGCGGCGACGGAGCGCTGCGTCAGCCGCTCGGTGTTGAGACGCGCCTGCAGGCTGGCGAGGTCGGCTTCGGCGGCGCGACAGCTGGTTCTCCGCGTCGATCAACTGCTGCTGCAACTGCTGAGTCGGTCAACTCGAGGATCACGGTATCGGGGGTGACGATGGCGCCGGGCCGGAGCACGATACGCTCGACCCGGCCCTGCGTGGCGGCCGGCACCCAGCGCCGCGCTTCGTCCACCGGAACCAGCGTGCCCAGGCCGCGAACCTGGCGCAGCATCGATCCGCGTTTGACCGTATCCACCCAGACGGTCGCCCGCTCGACCGTCGGGGCCGCGGGCTTGAGGCGCGCCAGCACGACCGACACCAAGGCCACGACAAGGATGCCGGCGATGGCCGATGGAGATCCGGCGCAGCTTCTTCTGCC
The DNA here is from genome assembly GCA_963807105.1 of uncultured Acidobacteriota bacterium. Lineage (GTDB taxonomy): Bacteria > Acidobacteriota > Vicinamibacteria > Vicinamibacterales > UBA2999 > DASPWV01. Next base: position 712,393 of record CAWEAM010000013.1, read on the forward strand.
GCGCCACGGATGCGGGTCGTTGAATGTCCATTCTGATTTCCCGTTCTTAGACGTTGATTCCGGGTCGAAAGGATGCTTTCGACTGAAATGGCTAACTCCAAAGCCTGTGCCAGGACGAGGTTACCGCCCAACACCCTGATAGAACGAGAGTTAACCGGCTAAGGTTCCCGATTTTTCGGCGCCGGGTGTTCGTTTCTGGGACTCCCCGACAATTGAAGCGAACAGGTCCGGATCAGTCACGCCTTCAGTGGCGAGGACGACGATTCGCGACGCCGGGCCGAGGTCGAGCGCAGCCTTCAGCTCGGCCGTAGCAGGGTCGCGAAGCGTCGCGAGGAGTCCGCCCAGGGCGGCGGCTCCGGAGGCCCCCACCTCGAGCCGCCGAATCGCCGCCCACGCCCGCTGCCAGGTGCCGCATCGCGTCGGCGGCCCACCGGTCTTCGATGGCGATGTACCCGGCCACGCCCCCGAGCACCGCATCGAACCCCGCGCGCGACACCTCGCCGCAGCGCAGCCCCGCCATGATCGTCGTCGAACGGTCCTGGCACCGTCGTCGGGTCGCCCCGCACGTGCCGAGACCTGCAGGCAGGCGGCAGCTCGCCGGCTCGACGCACACCACCGTGGGGCGGCCGCCGGACGTGCGGCTCCAATCGGCGACGGCGGCGACCAGGCCTCCGACGCCGCCTGGTACGAAGACGACGTCGGGCGGCTCGTTGGCCCACTGCATCTCGATCCTCGTCCATGATGCGCGTGTAGCCGAGCATGATCAGCCGTGGCACATCGAAAGTCGTCATCGTCCAGCGCGGTGTCCGAGATCACGCGCCAGCCGTGCACGCGCGCGTCGCGCGCCATGGCGCGCATCGCGTCGTCATACGTCCCGGCGACGCGGATCACCGCGGCGCCTTCGGCTTCGATGGCCGCGACGCGTGCGTTGGCGGCACTGGCGGCCATGTAGACGCACGCTGCGCATCCGATCTCGCGCGCCGCACGTGCCACCGCGCGACCGTGATTACCCTCACTCGCGCACACCACCACGTCGCCAGGCGCGAGCTCGCCGCGGCGTTGCAGCTCCGCCGTAGCGAAGAGCGCGCCTGTCGGCCTTGAAGGCGTTGAGCCCAAACCGTTGCGTCTCGTCCTTGACGCGAAGGTCGTTGACGCCGAGCGCGCGTCCCAGCGCGCGCAGGCGGCGGAGCGGCGTCGGCGTGAGGTGCGGCTGCGCCGCGAAGAAAGCCCGCTGCCGCGCGTAGTCCGCGTCGGAAAACAGCGCCGGCGGCGGCGCGCGTCGAGCGGCGACGAAGGCCAATGCCACGTGTGCGAAGAGAGGTTGTGTAGATTATAGTGCGCGGCATGCGTGCCGGATGGTTTCTGCGCTGCGCGGCAGTGGCGTGGGGAGCCGCCGTCGTCGTTCCACTCATCGCCTGTCAGTCAGGGCCAACCTTCGATCTGACCATTCGAAACGGCACGGTGTTCGAGGGAACGTCGGCGACGCCGCAGCGCGTCGACGTCGGGATAAAAGGCGATCGGATCGCGGCAATTGGCGACCTCTCTCGAGCGCGAAGCAGTCGCAGCATCGACGCGAGCGGGCTCGCTGTCGCGCCGGGCTTCATCGACGTACAGGGGCAGTCGGGGACGACGCTCCTCGCGGACGGCAACGGCGAGAGCCACCTGCGGCAGGGCATCACCTCCGAAATCATCGGCGAAGGCAACTCGCCGGCGTTCTGGACGGCGCCACCCGCCGACGGCAACGTCCTGCAGTCGTTCGGTATCAGCGTCGATTGGTCGGAGGCCGATGGCTACTTCCGGCGCCTGCAGGAGCCCGGCATTGCGCTCAACCTCGGCACGCTCATTCCCGCGACCATGGTGCGGGAACGGCACATCGGCCTGGAGAACCGCGATCCGACGGCGGAAGAGCTCGTGCAAATGGAGACAACAGTCGATAAAGCAATGCGAGATGGTGCGTTCGGCCTGGCGAGCGCGTTGATTTATCCGCCCGGATCGTTTGCGAAAACGGGCGAACTTGTGGCGTTGGCACGCGTGGCGTCCCGTCACGGCGGCATTTACGTGTCGCACGTGAGGGGCGAGAGCTTCAATCTGTTTCAGGCGCTGGACGAAGCGCTGCAGATTGGCCGCGACGCAAACATTCCCGTCGTGATCTTCCACTTGAAGGTTGCCGCGCGCCGCAACTGGGGACGGATGGGCGAGGTCATCGCGAAGCTGAGTCGGGCGGCTCGAGACGGGCGGGGTGTCTCCGCAACGATGTACCCGTATACCGCCGGCGGCACCGGCCTTGCCGCGTCGCTGCCGTTGTGGGTGCAGGAGGGTGGCCGCGACAAGATGCTCGAGCGTCTCCGCGATCCCGCGGTACGCGCCCGCGCGCGGCAGGAGATCGAGTCCACCATCGACGGCTGGGAAAACCTGATCCTCGCTTCGGGCTTCGAGGGCATCCAGATCGCCAACGTCCCGCAAACCTCCAACCAAACCGTCGTCGGCCGTCGCATCAGCGAGATCGCCGCCGCGCGCAAACAAGATCCGTGGGACACGTTCTTCGCACTGCTGCTCGAGACCGAGGGCCGCGCCGGCGCGCTCTACCACATGATGAGCGAAGAGGACGTGCAGACTGGACTGCGGTGGGGATCGGTCACGATCGGCACCGATTCTTCAGCGCTGCGGAGCGAGGGCGTTCTCGCGCGAGGCTCCCCACATCCACGTGCCTATGGCACCTTTCCGAGAGTGCTGGGCAAGTATGTGCGCGAAGACAAGGTGCTCGAGCTTCCGGAAGCGATTCGGCGCATGACCGGCGCACCGGCCGCGCAGTTCGGCATTCGTGATCGCGGCTTCATCCGGCAGGGGCTGTTTGCCGATATTGTCGTCTTCGATCCTGCGACGATTGGCGACACCGCCACGTACGAGAAGCCGCACCAGTATCCGACCGGCATCCATCACGTGATCGTGAACGGCGTTCCGGTCCTGGATCCGCAGGGCCTCACAGGGGCCCGCCCAGGCCGGGTGCTGTATGGCCCAGGCCGCACCGCGGCGCCGCCGTCATGACGCATTCGCCGCGACTCGCCGTATGCGCGGCGCTCTTGGCCATCGTTCTGCCCGCGTCGTTCAGCGGCGCTGGGCAGTCCGGCTCCGCCACGATCACCGGCACCGTGACGCTGACGGCCATGCGCTTCTCGGCGCTCGCGGCTTCGCCCTACGCGCGTCGCGGCGTGCCGCCGAAGCGGAGCACCAACTGGCCGGAGATCAAGAACGTGATCGTATTCGTGGACGACGTGCGTCCGGCGTCGGCGCCTGCGCCGGTGCACCGCAAGATCTCGCAGCGCGACGAGGAGTTCGTCCCGCGTGTGACTGCCGTCACCCTCGGCTCGACGGTTGAATTCCCCAACGACGACCCGTTCTTCCACAATGTCTTCTCGCTCTGTAAGGCACGCAGCTTCGATCTCGGCCGCTACCCGTCTGGCACGACCAAGTCGGTGACGTTCGATAAGCCTGGCATCGTGAAGGTGTTCTGCCATCTCCATTCGCAGATGGCGGCGTTGATCATGGTGCTCCCGCACCCGTGGTTTGCGATTCCCGACGACGACGGCCGGTTCACGCTGCCGGCGGTGCCGCCCGGGGAGCTGACCGTCGTGGCGTGGCACGAACGCATCGGCGAGCGGCGCGAGCGCGTTCGGGTCGCCGCCGGCGGTAGCGCTAAGCTGGCGTTCACGCTGCCGGTTCTGGAGAGCACGCCGTGAAAACGCTCGCGGCGCAGCCGCCGAGTCTCGTGGCGCGGGCGCTGGTCGCGTCGTTTGCGACGGTCTCGCTGATTCTGGTAGCGGTGTTCGTGCTGATCATCGTGGAGGTGCGACAGCACGTCCGCGAATCCGTGGCCGGCAACCTCGACGCGGCGCAGGACGTGTTCGCCGAGATGGAAGAACGGCGCGAACAGGAACTGATGATGACCGTCGCGGCGCTGGCCGAGTCGCCCACGCTCAAAGCGGCCCTCGATACATGGCAGACGGAGGGTCGCGACGGAGGCGAGCTTGTCGGAGAGGCGGTTTCGACCGTGCAGCGCGAGGTCGGCAAGATCGCCGAGAGTGTCGGGGCCGACGCGCGGCGGGCGGTGATTGCCAGCGCCGGTTCGCGCGCCGACGCGTTCGTGCCAGGCACGTCGATGCATTCGGCCACGGTCGCGCCGGACGCCGTCGTCGAGATGCCGTCGGGCCTTTTTCGCGTGATGGAAGTGCCGCTGTCGGTGAACGAAGCGACCATTGGCAGCCTCGAGCATGCCACCGCGCTCGACATGAGCTACGCGCGGCAGCTCTCGACGGTCGCGCGCGCACACCGCGATCGTCATGAACAACCGGGTGTGGGCGACAACGTTGCCGCAGGCAATCTCTGACGAGCTGAGCCGGCGCGGCGTGGACGGCGACGCTGCTTCCTCGATCGTCGAGCTCGGGGGCGAGTCGTGGTCGGTACGGCAGGTCAACATCGTCGGTCCGGCGATGTTTCTCGCGCTCGCCTCAATCGACTCCGCGGCGTCGGCGGCCACCTGGGAGGCGGTCAAAGGGCTGCAATGGGTCGCGGTGCTGTCGTTCGTGTTCGGCGGTTGCGGCAGCGGGTGGCTGGCGCGCACGCTGGCACGGCCGATCAACCGGCTGTCGGAGTCGCTGTCGGCAATGGCGGCCACCGGACGGTTCACCGTGACCGTGCCGCGCACCGGACAGACGCGCGAGCTCGACGCGCTGGCCGGCAGCTTCGACACGCTCATTCAATCGCTCGCGCACGCCGAAGCGGCGACGCAGGCAGCCTACCTCGGCGCGATCCGCGCGCTGGCGGCGGCACTCGACGCCCGCGATCCGTACACCGCCGGCCACTCCGAGCGCGTGAGCGGAATGTCTGTCGCGATCGGTCGCGTGATGCGACTCGACGAATCCGAGCTGGCGGTGCTTCTGCTCGGCGCGTCTGCTCCATGACATCGGCAAGATTGGTGTGCCCGACGACGTGCTGCAGAAGCCGACCGCACTCACTGCGCACGAGCACGAGCTGATTCGCGCGCACCCGGTCATCGGAGCGCGCATCCTTCGATCGATTCCGTTTCTGGCGCCATACCTTCCGATTGTCGAGCTCCATCACGAGCGGCAGGACGGCAAGGGCTATCCTTACGGTCTGCGCGGCGACGCGATTCCGCTCATCGCCCGCATCGTTCACGTCGCCGATGCCTATGACGCCATGACCAGCGCCCGCGCATATCGTCCCGGAGTCTCGCCGCAGGACGCAATCGGCGAGTTGGAGCGCAACGTCGGCACCGACTTCGACCCAGCCGCGGTCGAAGCGTTGCTGGTCGCGCTGCCGCAACTGCCGGCCACGGCGGGAGGATTCGATCCGGCGGCGTTCCAGTGGGCCGTCGCCACGCGCGGCGCCTCATGACGCGCCGCGCTCTGTCGATCGCAGCCGTGCTCGCGTGTCTGCCGGCGGCGACATCGGCGCAGAGCGGCCGCGTCGCGCTCGATGTGCTCGCCTCGGTCGATGCCGACGTCGGGTCGACGGTCCCGCGCGTGCCGGCGGGCTGGCTCGATGTCTTCGGCGCGGTGCGTTTGGTCGAAGGGCTCGACGTGCGGGCCCGGCCCGTCGTGTTTCGCCGGACCTTCAACGGCGAATGGCAACCGCAGCTCTACGAGCTCGGGATCCGATACGAGCGGCCGGGCCGCGTGGGTGTTCGCCTCAACGGCGGGGTGATGCCGTCGCCGATCGGTCTGGGCATGCTGGAGAACCGGCAGGATCTCAATCCGGTGGTATCGCAGCACTCCGCCTACTACTTGCCGCTGCCGCGTGTGGACCCCGAAATTCCACGCACCTTTCTCATCGCCGGCACGTATCCCCTGGGCGCGCAGCTTACGCTCGCGGCGAAGAAGTGGGACGCGCGTGTCGCGCTCATCGACGCCTCGCCGGTGCGGGGCCGGCCCTTTATCGGGAGCGACAAGCCGCCGCAGTTGCCTAACTGGGTCTCTGGTTTCGGGATGACGCCGATCGTCGGCCTCCGGCTCGGCGCCGCGGTCGCGCACGGTCCCTATGCGCGCCAGGAGGAGGTCGTCGATCAGAGCCTCGGCGATCGGACGGCGACGATGGTGCAGGTCGAAGGGGAGTGGTCGTTCGACTACACCAGGATCGCCGGCGAACTGGTGCGCAGCACGATCGAAACATCTCGCGCGGAGGATGCGGTTCCGGCGGGCGGCTGGATAGAGATCACGCAGACCCTGCATCCGCGAGTGTTTCTGGCCGGCCGCGCGGACGCGCAGGAGATTGGCTTTTCACGCCAGGATGGCACGCGTTCGTCGCAATCGTACTTCCGCTACGAGGCTGTTGTCGGTTTCCGCGTCACCCCGGACTTCACGCTGCGCGCCGGTTATTTGACGCGCCACGGTTATGTCGTCTTTCATTGGGACGATCAGTTCGTGATGTCGGCGACCTTTCAGAAGAGGCTGTTCTAAGAGGGTGCCTAAGGTGCCTTCGGGTGCCGGTGCCGGTGCGGGGTGCTTCGGTACGTATGTTGTAGTCCACGGCGAAACGTGCCAGGGTGCGAACCCTGAGCGCAGGCTGCGCCGAGCGCATGTTTCGATGGCGCGTTGGCACATGTGCGCTGCACAGAGTACCGAGCACGTAGCACCATGCACGGAGCACCGGGCACCGAGCACGAGCACCAAGCACCTGAGGCACCCCAGGCACTGCAAGGCACCCAAGGCACTACTCTTAAAACACCTTTCTTCCCCCAATCCACACCGACTGAATCGCGCGCGTTGCCTTGATGTCCTGCAGCGGGTTGCCCTTGACGATCAGGAAGTCGGCGGCCGCGCCTGGCTGAATCGATCCAACCTCGCCCTGCTTGCCATGACAGCGCGCCGCGTCTCCAGTGGCCGCCACGAGCGCCTGCATCGGCGTCAGCCCGGCATCCACCATCATCTCGAGCTCGAGATGCTCGAAAAAGCCCTGAAAGCGGCCGGCCGGACCGGTGTCGGTGCCCATGGCGATGCGTACACCTTGGTCGGACAGCGTCTTGAGATTCTTCGTCGCCACCGAAAGCGCCTGCTTGTACTTCAGCCCCTGCTGATAGCCGGCGCTGGACTGGACTTCGGCCTGGCGCTTCGGATCGCTGATCTGTGCCTGAATGGTGCTGGCGTCCTCGCCGAGGCCGGAGAGGAAGAACGGATCGGCAGCCCAGGCCGGCGTCGATCCGTACACGAACGTTGAAACTTCGCGCATCAACGTCGGTGAATAGCACGCCTGCCGCGTCTTCATCATCTGGATGAACCCGTCGTCCACTGGTACGTCGCGAACGCTGTGCGCGATGAAGTTGGATCCTGCGGCCAGCACGCCTTTGGCGTCCGCGAGATAGAAAATGTGCGTGGCAATCGGCAGCTTGAGCTCCTGCGCGCGCGCGATTGCGGCGCGCCACGCTTCCTCCGGCATTTTCTTCGAGCTGCCCAGATTGTCGTCCACGCGAATCTTCAGAAGATCCGGGTGTGAGGCCGCCGCCTTGTCGGCCGCTGCACGCGCCGCGTCGGCCGTCGTGCCGTTGATCACCGGTCCGGAGAGAAACAACCGTGATCGATCGAGCGCCGCGGCCGCCTGTTCGGCGCGAAGATCGAACGCCGGTTCGGGCTCGTCGCCCAGGCTGAATACCGACGTCACGCCGTATCGCGCATAGGTGCGCAGCTGGCGCGCGACGTTCTCGCGTGTCGCGCCCTTGGGGTCCGCGCGCAGGCCGACGACGTTGGTGACGTGGCCGTGCGCGTTGATCAATCCGGGCAGCAGCGTGAGGCCGGTGAGGTCCACGCGCTCGGCACCCTGCGGCACGGTCACGCTGGCGGCGTCGCCCGCCTGCGCGATCTTGCCGTCGCGAACGATCACGGTGCCGCGCTCGATTACCTGCCCCGTGCCGGTGATCACGCGCGCGCCGACAAGCGCAGTGGTTTGCGCTGACGCGGTGTGCGCGAGCAACGACAGCGCCGCCGCGAGCGCAAGAGTGACGTGACGGTTGGCCAAGGTCATGGCGCAAAGGGTATCACCGACGCGGCGATACCCGACATTTCCGTGCTAGTTGCCGACGAAACGTCAACCGTATGCAGCAGGAGTACGACCGCGTTGCCGCGAGATCGATTTACGGCTCGCGAAGTCGCGCGGGCGGCCGTTTGCGTTCGATACGGTATGATCGAGTCATGCTGACGCAGCGCTATCCCGAACCGTTCATTGCACCGATGCGCGAAGAGCTCACACGCGTGGGCTTCGAAGAGTTGCGCACGCCGGAAGCCGTCGACCAGGCGGTCAGTCGTCGCGGCACCACGCTGGTCGTCGTCAATTCGGTCTGCGGGTGCGCCGCCGGGAAAGCGCGGCCGGGAATCGCGCTGTCGCTGCGCGGCGGCGCGCGGCCCGATCATCTCACCACGGTGTTTGCCGGCGGCGACATCGAAGCGACAGACCGCGCGCGCGCGCATTTCGCGCCGTATCCGCCCTCGTCGCCTTCGGTTGCGCTGCTCAAGGACGGCAAGCTCGTTTACATGCTGGAGCGCCGGCAGATCGAAAGCCAGCCGGCGCAGGCGATCGCGGAGCAGTTGCAGGCCGCCTATGCGCAGTTCTGCCAATACGGCTCGAGCCTGCAGCGCGGCAAAGCCCGCCGACCGTCCAGTAGGCGATAATCAAGACAGGCATGCTCACCGACGCTCTGGGCCGTCCCCTGGCCAACCTTCGGCTCTCGGTCACTGACCGCTGCAATCTCCGCTGCGAGTACTGCATGCCGGAGCAGGAATACGTCTGGCTGCCCAAGCAGGACATCCTCCATTTCGAAGAGATCGATCGGCTGGTGGACGTCTTTCTCGATCTGGGCGTTCGCAAGGTCAGGCTCACGGGCGGAGAGCCGCTGCTGCGCAAGGATCTTCCGGTTCTCGTCGAGCGGCTCGCCGTCAAGGCGCGCATCGACGATCTCGCGCTCACTACCAACGGCGTGCTGTTTGCGCCGATGGCGGGCGAGCTGAAACGCGCCGGGCTGCATCGGGTCACAGTCAGCCTCGACACGCTTGACGCCGGACGGTTTCAGCGGCTCACGCGATCGCAGGAGCACGATCGGGTGCTTGCCGGCATGGAGCACCGCGGCCGAAGTCTTCCCCGGCTTCAAGATCGACATGGTGGTCATCAAGGGCACCAACGACGACGAAATCGTGGCGATGCTGGAGTTCGCCAGGGCGCGCGGCGCCGAGCTCCGCTTCATCGAATACATGGACGTCGGCGGCGCCACGAAGTGGAGCTGGCCACAGGTGATGACGCGCGGCGAGATGCTCGTGGCGCTGAGCGCTCACTTCGGCCAGATCACACCGATCGCCGAAACGTCGTCGGCGCCAGCGGATCGATTCCGGCTGCCCGACGGGTCCACCTTCGGGATCATCTCGTCGACCACCGATCCGTTCTGCCGCGACTGCGATCGCAGCCGTCTCACCGCCGACGGCATGTGGTATCTGTGCCTCTACGCGGCGCGCGGCACCGATCTTCGCGGACCGTTGCGCGCCGGTGCGTCGAACGACGCGCTCGCGGCGTTCATCGAGCAGACCTGGCGCGGCCGCGCGGATCGCGGGGCAGAGTCGCGGCTGGCGCTGCGCGATCGCAGCGCGATGATTCCGCTGAGCACGCTCAAGCGCGACCCGCATCTGGAGATGCACACGCGCGGCGGGTGAGGGATTGCCGGATTGGACGGGATTAGGAATTGATGGATTAGACGAGGGTTGCCCAGAAGCGTGGTCCGCAGATTACGCGGGGATTAATACCTACCCGGTCGAGTCGTTTCTGCAGCTTCGGCGATGCGGCTAGCGGCCGAAGCACTCCACGAACATGAATCCGCGTAATCTGCGTAATCTGCGGATAAACCCTATCCTGTAATCCCGATCAAATCCTGATCAAGTTCACAGCACCCGGAGCCGCGTCCGGTCGTGCGGCACGAACGGGTGCGAGGTGATCTGCCCGGCGAAGACATGATCCCAGCGTCCCGGCACCGCGGTATTGCACGCGCCGCAGCGGCCGTCGGCGGTAACGTGATATTCGCGGACGTGGTACCCGTAGCGCTCGACGAGGATCGCTGCCGCATGACGCGCACCGCGTGTCCTCGAGGCCGCCGACCATGCCTGGCAGATTGCCCGCATACACATAGCGCAACCCGGCACGAGCGCCGATCGCGGCGGCGGCGACGAGCTGCGCGGGTGTCGTGTCCATCGGATCGACGCATGCGATAGTCCTGATGGAACGCCGTCACATGCCACGGGATGTCCACCGACACTGAAGCGATGAACTCCGCAAGGCTCGTGATCTCGCTCTCCGAATCGTTGAAGCCCGGCACCAGCAGCGTGACGATCTCCACCCATAGCCCGCGTGCGTGCAAGCGAACGGATCGTGTCGAGAATCGGCTGCAGACGGCCTCCGAGCTTGCGGTACTGCTTGTCGTCGAAGCTTTTCAGATCGACCTTGTAGACATCGATCCAGGGCGTCAGATAGTCGAGGACCTGTGGCGTGGCGTTGCCGTTCGACACGAACCCGGTGGCGAGGCCGCGCGCTCGCGCGGCCTTGAACACGGCGACGCCCCACTCCGCCGTAATCAGCGGCTCGTTGTAGGTGGAGACGACGACGCGGCGCCCTGACGCACCGCGTCGCGCGCAAGGTCGTCGGGTTCGGCGTCGCGCGGCGGCGCCACTGCCGCGGGATCACGGAGTGCTTGAGACGTGACCCAGTTCTGACAATATGCGCAGTGCAGGTCGCAGCCGAGCATCCCGAAGCTGTAGGCGAGCCCTCCGGGCCAGGCGTGGAAGAACGGCTTCTTCTCAATCGGATCGCACTGCACCCCGGCGACATAGCCCCAGGGCACTCTCAGCGTGCCGCCCTGGTTGAAGCGCACCTTGCACACGCCCACCGCGCCGGGCGGAATCGAGCAATCGTGACCACAGGCGTGACACCGCACCCAGTCGCGGTCGAGACGATCGTAGACATCTCCGGCGCGAGTCTGCGCTGCGAGCACGTCGCCTAGCGTCGCCATGCCTCCATTTTCACTCTCCTGCGCCCACAGGTAAATCGACGAGCCCGGTGGTTCGTAAAGCTACCAATGCGCCTTTTTTCGGTCGTCGTGTGGGCGGTAGCCTGCCTCGCCGGGTCAGCCGCTGCGGCTCAGGAACGTCAGGTGTGGATTCGCGTCGAAGACCCCTCCGGTGCCACGATTCCCGGCGCGCAGGTCATCGTCCTCGACGGTTCGGATGTTCTCGGAGAGTTCACGGCCGACAGCAAGGGCCTGGCACTGGTCCCGCTGGGCGCGGCGCGCACCATCAAGCTGATTGTTTCCGCCGACGGGTTTGCCACGGCTGAACAGGACGTCGCGATTCCGCAGCGGCCACCGCAACAGGTCACGGTCGCGCTGACGATCGCGTCGATTCAAGCCGACGTCAGCGTGTCGGCGACGCAGGAGGAAATCGGGGGGCTGACGCAAACGCTGAGTCAGGCTGAGATCGATCAGTTGCCCGACGATCCCGACGAACTGCAGCGCATGCTCGAGGACATCGCCGGGCCGGGCGCGGTCATTCGCGTCGACGGCTTTACGGGAGGCCGCCTGCCGCCGCGCGAACAGATCGCGCGCATCGTCGTGCGTCGCGACGCCTACTCGGCGGAGTTCCACACGGTGGGGCAGGGTCGGGTCGAGATCGCGACACGCCCGGGCGTGGATCGCTGGCGCGGCAACGCCTGGCTGAACGTGCGCCCGAGCGCGCTCTCGGCGCACAACGCGGTGGCGCGCACGTCCAAGGGTGGCACGCTCACGCGTGTTGAATGCGCTTTATCGCCGGACCGCTGGTCAGGAACCGCATCTCCTTTGCTGCCGAAATTTCCGGCTCGTCGTCCGACGACATGCGCGGCATTGCGGCGCTCACGCCGGATGGCCCGTACATCGCCGCGCTGAAACAGCCGTCGGATAACACCGAGGTCACGTTTCGCACCGAAGGCTTGCTGACCAAGACGACGCTGTTTCGCGCGTCGTTCGAGCGCGGCGGCGACCAGCGGAACAATCAGGGAATCTCGGAGCTCGACCTGCCGGAGCGAGGCTATCGTCGCAACGACGTGGACTACTCGGCGCGGCTCTCGCTCGAAGGCGGGCAGCGTAGGCCGTTCCATTTGCGGTTTCAGTACGACCACCGTCGCCTGACGTCCATTCCCGACACGATCGCGCCGGCAATCATCGTGCAGAACGCGTTTCGCTCGGGCGGCGCGACCATCAACGGCTCGAATCGATCGCGGGCAATCGTGAGCGACAACATGTTCACGCTTCGCGCCCGCCCCTACACGCTGCGCGTCGGGACGCTGATGACGTTGAGCTACAGCGAGCAGGGTCAGCTCACCAACGCGCTCGGCACGTTTACGTTCACCGACCTCGAGTCGTCCAGCGCGGGACGGCCGGCGACATTCTCACAGCGCTCAACGCGCAGCCGCTGGCGTTCTGGGTCGGCCAGGGTGCGGCGTTCGTCCAGGCCGAGTTCACGGTGCGCACGCGCTGGTCGATCGGCATGGGCATGCGCTACGGGTGGCAGACGGGCATCGACGATCGCGGGGCGATTGCGCCGCGCCTCGGCGTGACGCGTCAGTTCCGGCGCGGGCAGACCAACCTGCGGGCGGGCCTCGGCTGGTTCTACGGGTGGATGCCGACGCGCATCGAAGAGGAGACGATCCGCCTCGCGCAGGGCTCGAGCGAGGAGGAGATCATCATCCGCGATCCCGGATATCCCGATCCGTTCGGCCAGGGCGTGGCGTCCACGCGCCGCGACCCGCCGACGCGGCTGCTGCTGGCCGAGAGCGCCGAGCTCCCGCGCTTCACGCGGACGTCGGTGGGGATCGACCATCAGATTCGTCAGGGCTGGCGGGTTGGCTTCGACACGTTCTATCAACACGCCATCGAACGAGTTTCGCTCGCTCGATCTCAACGCGCCGAGTCTACGGCGTGCGTCCCGATCCCGAGTTCGGGCGCATGCTGCTGGTGCAGTCGATCGGCCGTTCGACACAGGCCGGCATCAACGTCGATCTCTTCCTGTCGCCGCGCCGCGGCATGTTCGGCAACGTGCGCTACGGCTACTCGCGATCGTTGAACGATGCGGATGACGCACTCACACCGCCTCCGCTGGGCACGTTCGCCCCCGAGTGGGCGTCGGCGCGCGGCGAGTCACGGCATCGCTTCAACTGGAACATCGGTGGCGCGATCGGGCCGATTCCGTGGGGCATCAACGCCTCGCTCAACGGCCGCTTCAAGTCGGGCACGCCCTACAACGTCACGACCGGCCGCGACGAGAACGGCGACGCGCTCTTCAACGATCGGCCGGCGGACGATGCGGCGCAACAGCGCGCATCGGCGATCCGATTGCGTCAGACCGACATCCGCGTGTCGTGGATGATCGCGGGACGGCCGATTGCAGCCGACCGGCCGTTCAGCGCGCAACGTGGACCAGGCGGACCACCGGCGGGCGGTCAAGGCGGCGGACCGCGCGGCGGCGGCGGGCCGGGCCGGGGGCCGGGCCAACAGAATCAGGGCAAGCGGCTGGAGATGTACGTGTCGGTGCAGAACCTCTTCAACCGCGTCAACTACGGTTCGTATGTCGGCGTGCTCACGTCGCCCTTCTTCGGTCGGGCGACTTCCGCGCAAGCGGCCCGCCGCATGGAGCTTGGGTGGCGATTCTCGTTCTGACGCTTAGGGTGCCTAAGGTGCCTAAAGTGCCTTGGTGCCTAAGGTGCGTTGTGCTTAGTGCTGCTTTGTCCCGTAATCAACTGGATCGGCAATCGGCTGCTTCGCGATCCTCGCGTTAACGTTTATCCCTGATCCCTGATCCCTGATCCCTGATCCCTGCCCCTACAACCTACAACCTACAACCTGAAACCTGACTAATGCACGGCGCGCTGCGCGCTCGACGTTCTCGAGCGCAAAGCGAAGCGGGGATCGGGGGCGACGTCGCCGGCGATCAGTCGCGCGAGATAACGTCCGACCGCGGGGCCGTGTTTGAAGCCGTGGCCGGAGCCGCCACCGGCGATCCACACGTTGGACCATTGCGGATGACGATCGATGAGGAAGTCGCCGGTGTCCGTATTCTCGTACTGGCAGACGCGCGCTATCGACGAGCGGTGCGCCCGCCAGCCCGGGGAACCGGTGCGCGAGCCACGTCCGCGTGCGCTCGACGATCGACGGATCGACGAGCCGCTCTGCGCCGTCGGGATCCAATACTGGCCCGTGGCGATCGACGCCAACCTTGAACCCGTGGCCGTCGAAGTCTGGAATACCGTAGAGGCCGGCCTCGAAGTCGATCCAGACCGGCAGGCGCCGCAACGAGAAGCGATCGTCGCCGGCTGGCGCGCCGAAATGCAACACCTCCTGTCGCGTCGGACGGATGCGCGCGCCAACCGCTTCAGGAAACAGCGTCGGCAGCCACGGCCCGCAGGCGCAGATGAAAGCATCCGCCTCCAGCCGTTCTCCCGCGGTGGTGACGACCTTCGGCTGCGCGCGTGATTCGTCCAGCGGTTGCACGCGTGCGAGGCGCGAAGCCGCGATCCGGCGCGTCTCGATCAGAGCGACGAGGCTCTGCACGGCCAGCCGCGCGCGAATCACGGCGGCGCCGGGCTCGAGCAGCGCGTCGCCCAGGCCGCCGGTTGCGATCTGCGGAAACCGTACGGCCAGCGACTTCGGATCGAGCGTCTCAGTCGCAATCGCGAGGCGCGATAGCGCTCGCGCGTCGCGCCGAGGTAGGCATCGGCTGGCTCGCCCATGAAGAGCGCGCCGGAGGGTTCGACGAGCGCGCGGCCGGCTTCGCCGAGAGCCAAGACCAGTCGGCCAGAGACTCACGCGCCCACAGCGAATAGATTGCGTCGGCGCCGTACCCGCAGCGAATGACGCGCGAGTGATCTGCCGAACTCGCACGCGCGTTGGCGGGTCCGTAGGCATCGACAAGCGTCACCCGATGGCCGCGAGCCGCCAGCCACCAGGCACACCACGCTCCGAACACGCCCGCGCCGATGATGACGATGTGCATGTCAGGGATCAGGGATCAGGAGATCAGGAATCAGGAATCAGCGTTGCGAAGTGATCAGGGAGCAGGTGATCGTGGATTACCGGCACAAACTAGCACCAAAACACCAGCACCCAAGGCACACCAGGCACCTGAGGCACTCGTAACGATCACTGCTTCTGCATCTTCTGCAGCAGGTCGCCGAGCCTCCGGATCTCCTCGCCGTACTTCGCCCAGTCGCCGGCGCGCTGCGCCGCGAGCGCACGATCGTAGGTGGCCCGCGCCTCTTCGGCGAGTTGCCGCACCTCGGCAGGGGCGGCGGCGGCTTCAGACGCCGGTTGTCGGAGCGGTCTCGGTGGCCGCAGCCTTTCGCGTCTCGGGTGGGGCGGCCGCAGGCGCCGGGCCGCCGAACAGGCGGGCCAAGGCCGCGTCGAGCGTCCGCTCCATCACGATCTGATTTCCGTACGCAACGATGACGCGCGTCAGCTCGGGAATGCGTCCGGCCTGCGCGCGCAGATAGAGCGGACGCACGTAGAGCAGCGACTCCTCGATCGGGATCACCATCAGCGTGCCTTGAATGACCTCCGATCCCTGCTGGTTCCACAGCGTGATCTGCGGCGAGATCACTTGATCCTGATTGATGCGTGCGACCACTTGCCGCGGACCGAAAATCAGCTTCTGCTTGGGGAACTCGAACACCAACAGTTGGCCGTAGTGCTCGGGATCGCTGCGCGCCACCATCCACGAGGCGAGATTGTCGCGCCTGCGCGGCGTGAACGGCAGCATCTGGATAAACTCGGCGCGCGACTCGCCGGGCAGCTTCATCACCGTGTAGTACGGCTCCATCTGCGCCCGGTCGTTGCCGCGATCGATGCTCGGAATTTCCCATTGGTCTTCTTTGTTGTAGAAGACCGACGGGTTGGCCATGTGATACGTCGAGTAGACCGACGCCTGCAGCTGAAAGATTCCCTCGGGATAGCGCACATGGCGCCGCAGCCCGGCCGGCATGTCGGCGAGCGGTTTCAGGAGATCCGGAAACGCGTGTTGCAGCGTGAGCGCGATCGGATCGTTGGGCTCGGCGAGATAGAACGTGACCGTTCCCTGATACGCGTCGGTCACGACCTTGACGGCGTTGCGGATGTAATTGATGGTCCCGGCCGTCGTCGAATACGGAAACCCCGAGGACGTGGTATACGCGTCCTGAATCCAGAACAGCCGGCCGCCTTCGATCACCGGGTACGGGTCGGCGTCGTAAGTGAGAAACGGTGCGATCTTCGAGACGCGCGTACGAATCTGGCGATCGAACATCAGCCGGCTCTCGGGCGTGATGTCGTCGCTGAGCAGGATTTGATATGCGCGGAAGTGAAGCGCAAAGAGCAGTTTCTTGCCGAACGAGTCGAGTCCGATGCCACCCTGGCCCGCGTAGTCGGCATAGACGTTGTCGTTGCCCTTGGGGTAGTGGAACTCGCGCGCCCGTGTCCGGGCGATGACGTAGTCGTTCGAGAGCTCACCGAAGTAGACGCTCGGCTCGGTAATCGGGACGTTGACCGTCGACACGGGCGGCAGATCGCGAATGAACAGAACCGGCAGGCCCTCCTCGGTCACCTGGTTCACGGGACCGAGCGTCAAACCGTGGCCGTGCGTAAACACCAGCCGCTCGTTGATCCACGTGCGGTTCGGAAGCGCCGCCGCGTTGAGCTCGCGGACCGAGAGCATCACCTGCCGCTGGCGTCCGTCGATCTCGTAGCGATCGTTGTCCACCGCGATGAAGTCGTAGTAGGTGCGAATCTCCTGAATCTGCCCGAACGTCTCGAGCAGTTCGCGGTGGTCCCAGAGCCGCACGTTCTCCAGCGTCTCGGGGTTACGCTCGACGTCAGCACGAGTCAGCACCGCATCGCCGGTGAGTTGCCGCGGCTCGATGCGATCGAGCGCGAATCCCTGACGCGTACCAGTGATGTTGTGCACGATGTATGGCGCTTCGCGCACCTGCTCGTTCGGCGAGACAACGAAGCGCTGCAGCGCGGTGGCGTAGATGCCGGCGCCCAGCGTTGCCGCCACGTAGACCCCGATCGCCGCGGCAAACGCCCAGCGCGCGCGGCCGAGCGCGTAGACGACCGAGAGCACCGCGCTGAGCAGCGCGGCGACGGCAATGACGTTGGCGGCCGGCATGCGGGCGTAGACGTCGGCGTAGCTCGCGCCCTGGATGATGCCTGCCGGCGAGACCAGCTGCCGCGACTGATCGAGCCAGGCGCCGCCGGCCAGGGCGATGAAGCCGCAGGCGGCAAGCACCGCGCCGTGCCGCCGCACGCCGGGCCCCATGCGCATGCCGAACGGCGTGAGCGCCAGCTCGCCGGCGAAGGTGTAGAGCGCGCCGCCGCCGATGGCCGCGAGCACGACGAGCGCAAGCGCCAGCCCGCGCACGAGATCGAGGAACGGCAGCGTGAACACGTAGAACGCCGCGTTGCGGCCGAGCAGGGGATCGCTGACGGCGAACGGCTGCTGATGCCACCAGCTGAGTACCGTCAGCCAGCGCGAGCTCGCATATAACCCGACGAGCAGCGCCGCCACCGCCGCCGCGAGCAGGGCGATCGGCCGGAGCTGATCGCGCGTCGGCAGCACGATGGTGAAGCCCTCGCGCGTGGTAAACGATGCCGGCGCGCTGCTGGCTGCGTTGAGGGCGTAGCGAAGGTTTGCCGCAATCCAGAGGAACGCGATCGCGAACACGCCGACGCCGATGCCCCATCGCGCGCCGATTGCGGTCAGGAAGACCGATCGATAGCCCACCTCGCCGAACCACAACCAGTCGGTGACCAACGTGGTGCTCGACGGCAGGACGAAGAACGCCACGAGGAAGGCCACCACGAGGTAGGATCTGGCGCGCACTGTTTGATTCTATGCCGGGAACTCGACGGACGGCACCGCGGCGGGGGGCGGTTCGACGCTTCCGGTCGGCGCCCGGACCGCGGCAGCACGCCGGACCGTCATCGGCAACTCAGGCGCATCGAGGTCAGGCTTTTCCGCGCAGGCGACGAAGGTCGTGGCGCTTCCGCCGATCGGGCTTCGAGAGCGGAGTGGTGCTGGCGCGGAAGAGCCGTTCCATGCGTCGCAGCTCGATTTCTTCCGCGCTCGGCGGCGGCGTCCGGTCCTCGTACAGCTTGTGTGCTTCAGCTTTCGTGACGTGCTTGTCAGTGAGGTCGCGCACCACGACCGTCTGCCGGCGTCCGAGCGGACGCGCGATCACGAGTTCGTCGCCGACTCGCAGCTCGCGATGTGGTTTGCCGCCCTGTCCGTTCACCATCACCTTGCCGAGCTTGCACGCGCGCTGCGCCTCCGAACGTGTCTTGAATAGGCAGGCGACGTCGAGCCATACATCCAGGCGGAGCGAGTCCATGATTTGAGCGTCGATCACAGAGGTGCGTACTTACTCGGCATCAGGCAGCACGAACTCCCGTTCGGGATGGTGCACCGTGAGCACCGGGCAGCCCGCTTTGCGGACGACCCGCTCGGCAACCGATCCCATGACCATGTGCCGCAGCGGGCCACGGCCGTGCGTGCCGATCACGATGAGGTCGATACCGCGATCCTTCGCGTAGCGCAGAATCTCGACCACCGGGTGGCCAAGCACCGTCTGCAGCTCGCCGCGGAATCGGGCGCGCTCGTCGGCGGTGAGCGTCTGCTCGATGCGGACCTTGGCTTCGCGCATCCAGTCCTCCTGCAGCGACGCCAGCGCGAAGCCGTAGGCTTCGACCGCCCACGGCTGTGCAAACGGCTCCTGGACGACGTGCAGGACGTGCAGCGAGGCGTCGAACGCGCCCGCCAGGGCTTTCCCGTAGCGGAGCGCGCACTCCGACGTTTCGCTGAAGTCTGTGGGAACGAGCACTGTCTTGAGCGCAATCATCTTGCACCTCGCGAGACTCCGGGCCTTGCCTGGCGGTTCCGCATCGATAGCCCGGATGAGCCATCGTACTTGACTCGCGCAACAGGCAGAAAGCTCCACGGCCGTGACCGGCCCGGCGCGCGGCCACCGCCGGCCGTCGACCCGGTCCATAATCGTCTGGCCGATATGAAACGTCCGCATTCCTCGCTCGTTGTCGACGGCCCGGCGCGCGCCGCGGGACGCGCCATGCTTCACGCCGTCGGGTTCACACGCGAAGACTTCTCCAGGCCGCAGATTGGCGTCTGCTCGACATGGTCGCAGGTCACGCCGTGCAACATCCACATCGACGACCTGGCGCGGCATGCCGCCGCGGGCGTCGATCGAGCGGGCGCGAAGGCGGTGATCTTCAACACCATCACCGTCTCGGACGGCATCTCGATGGGTACGGAGGGCATGAAGTACTCGCTCGTGTCGCGCGAGGTCATCGCCGACTCGATCGAAACAGTGGTTGGCGGCGAAGGCCTCGACGGCATCGTTGCGATTGGCGGCTGCGACAAGAACATGCCGGGTTGTGTGATGGCGCTGGCGCGGCTCAACCGTCCCGCGGTGTTCGTGTATGGCGGCACCATCCTGCCTGGCGTCTGGAAAGGGAAGCCGGTCGACATCGTCTCGGTGTTCGAAGCGGTGGGCCAGCACGCCGCGGGCAAGTTGAGCGATGCCGACCTCGCCGATCTCGAGGCGCACGCGTGCCCGGGCCCGGGCTCGTGCGGCGGCATGTACACCGCCAATACCATGGCATCGGCGATCGAAGCACTGGGCCTGAGCCTCCCGAACAGCTCTGCGCAGGCCGCGATCTCGGACGACAAGCGTGCAGACTGCGCCCGCGCGGGCGAGGCAGTAGTCGATTTGCTGGAGCGCGGCGTGCGGCCGCGCGACATCCTGACGAAGAAGGCGTTCGAAAACGCGATTACGACCGTGATTGCGCTCGGCGGATCAACGAATGCAGTGCTTCATCTGATCGCCATCGCGCACGCCGCGGGCGTCCGTCTCGGCCTCGAGGACTTCACGCGCATCGGCAGCAAGGTGCCGGTGCTGGCCGACCTCAAACCCAGCGGCAGATTCGAGATGGCGGAGCTCGTTCGCATCGGCGGGCTCACGCCGCTGCTGCGGATGCTGCTCAAAAAGGGACTGCTTCACGGAAGCGTGTTGACGGTCACTGGCAACACGCTCGAAGAGAATCTTTGCGACGCCCCAGACTATCCGCCGGACCAGGAAGTGATTCGCGGCTTCGATCGTCCGATCAAGCGCGACAGCCATCTGGTCGTGCTGTACGGCAATCTGGCGCCTGGCGGCGCGGTGGCGAAAATCAGCGGCAAGGAAGGTGAACGCTTCGTCGGGAAAGCCATCGTGTTCGATCGCGAAGAGGCCGCGCTCGAGGCGATTCTGCGCGGGCGCGTGAAATCGGGCCACGTGGTCGTCATCCGATCCGAAGGGCCGCGCGGCGGTCCGGGCATGCGGGAGATGCTGTCGCCGACGAGCGCGATCATGGGCCGCGGCCTGGGCTCGAGCGTCGCGCTCATCACCGACGGCCGATTCAGCGGCGGCACACACGGCTTCGTCGTCGGTCACATCACGCCGGAGGCCTACCTCGGCGGTCCGATCGCGATTGTCAAGAACGGCGATCGGATCACCATCGACGCGCGTGCGCGACAGCTCTCGCTCGATGTGTCGGCGCGAGAGATCAAGGCGCGGTTGCGCACGTGGAAGCAGCCCAAGCCTCGCTACACCCGCGGCGCGCTGGCCAAATACGCACGTCAGGTGTCGAGCGCGAGTCTGGGGGCAGTTACAGATCTTTAGGGCCAAGAGTACCTGGGGGGCCTTGGGTGCCTGGGTGCCTGGGTGCTTGGGGCTTTGGTGCTAGGTGCTGGGGTGCTCGTTCTTCCTGGACAGAAACCAAACGGCCTAGCGCGGGCCTTCAGGTCCGCGAAGTGCACGCACAAGCACCCAGCCCGGACGCACGAAGTACCAAGCACCCAGGCACCCCAGGCACCCCAGGGACCTAAGAGTTCGGTATCGCGAGAACCGGTGTCGCAGCGGTGGTGAGCACCTGGTACGTCACCGCGCCGCGCATCGGGCCGAAGAGTCGAGACTTGCGCCGGAGGATGAGCGCTAGGATGCCGGCGCGATTCGATCGCGCGAGACGGCCGAGCGTTGCCGCAACCTCCCCTCGTGCGACTCGGAAGCTCACGTCGAGATCGTCATCCAGTTCACCGGCAATGCGCGCAAGCGCGGCACGTGCCCGCGTCAGCCGTTCCGACTCGGACTCGCCGTGCACCCGCGGCAGCCAGACCGGGCCGCGCAGCCGGGGCAGCACGTGGACCAGCAGCAGATCGGTCTGAAGCTCTCGGGCGAACGCCGCGGCGGCACGGGCGTCGGCAAGCGCCATCGCACCCAGATCGATGCCCACGATGACGGGGCCGCTTGGCCAGCCTGATGCCGGCTGTCGTGGTCCGCGTGGCGGGATTGCCAGCACCGGCACGGACGCCTTTCGCAGGACGTGCTCGGTGGTCGAGCCGAGAACGAGTTTGACGGGTCCGGTCAGACCGTGCGTGCCGACCACGAGGAATGTCGCGTTGACTTGTTTGGCCACACGCAGGATTTCGCGCTCCACCTTGCCCATCCTGACGAGGCGGCGCACGGAACCGTCCTGGGCGGCGGGAACGGCGCGCGCGACGAAGCGCTTCAGCTCGAGCTGTGTGCGCGCGTTCAGACGGCGCGGGTTGTATCCGGCGGTTACTGCGGCCGTCGAGAGCAGCGGATCGATGACGTAAAGCACGCTCAGCGACCCGCCGAGGCGCGCGGCGCACGCGGCGGCGTAGCGCAGCGCCCGTCGTGACGGATCCGAAAAGTCGACGGGGCAGAGCACGTGCCAGTTCGGTCGAACGGCAGTGGGCGTCATGCCCGGCATTCTGACACGCGGAGGGGCCCGCCGTATCGAAGCGCCGTTTTGTGGTCGTCACAATTGTCACGACTGACGCGGCTGTTCCCGCTGCTCTCGCGGCCCAAGTTGACTGCCGCCTATTTAGTCAGTATTGTTTAAGAAATGGCGCGCGAATTCCTGGGAGGGTTCGAGCTGCTGGTCCTGCTGGCACTCGTGCGCCTCGGCGACGACGCCTACGGCGTGCCCGTCGCCGCCGCCATCGAAGAGAGCAGCGGCCGCACGGTCTCGATCGGCAGCGTCTACATCACCCTCGAACGTCTCGAAGCGAAGGGCCTCGTCCGCTCGGAGCTGGGAGAGGCCACGGCCGTGCGCGGCGGACGGGCGAAGACCTACTTCCGGATCACCGCTAAAGGCCTGCGCGAGGTTCGCCAGGCGCAGCGCACGCTCGTCAATCTCTGGCGCGGCGTACCGCGCCTGCAAGGAGGCCCTGCGTGAGCGTGAACAAGCCGCCTCTGATGGCCACGTTCCTGCTGCAGCGTCTTGCGACTGGCCCCCACCGCGAGTCGCTGATTGGCGATCTGATCGAACAGTTTCACCAGGGCAAATCGCGCGCGTGGTACTGGCGTCAAGCCGTCGCCGCGATTGTCGCGAGCGGTATCCGCAGCGCACGCGAACAGAAAGCCTCACACTGCGTGCGCTGTTCATCGGCTGGGTCGGGTACGTGCTGGCCGCAGTGGTTGCCAACGTGCTGACGATCGAGGCTCGCGGCAACCTCGTCAACTGGCTCGCGGTAGCGGGCTACGACTCGCCCGAGTCGTTCTTCTGGGCTGCGCGTGTGCCGGAAACCACCCTCCCGTACCGGGCGTGCTTTGCCAGCGGTTGGGGCGTTGGCCGGCTGCATCGCCGCGCTTCGTTCGCGGTGCTGTGTTTCGCTGCGACTGTCGTTGTACTGGAGTACGCGCTACTGGCGATCATGCTGGCGCTTGCCACGCGGCCGACGCCGGGCCCTTCGAGTCTGGTGTTCCATCTCGTTCTCTTGTCGGGGCGGCCTCTCGCTGTATTGCTCGGAGGGATGATCGGCATTGGCAGCACCGAGCGGACACAGAAAGGATACGCATGATCACGAAGCCGCCACGGTTGGCCGAGGCGCTGTTGGGATCGCTCCTGAAGCGGAACACCCGGGATTCGATACTCGGCGATCTGATGGAGCAGTATGTCGCGCGCGTGTTTTCCGCGCGCGGACCGAGAGCGGCCAATCGGTGGTACGTGGGCCAGGTGCTGCGCATCGTGTTTCGGACCCAGGCTCCGTGGACGGCGCTACTGGCGACGACGCTCGTTGCGAGGACTGCGCTCGACTGGGTCTCACCGACGACCGACTTCGAGCTACGAGCGGCCGTTACGACTGCGCTCGTCGTCCTGACGGTCTCCGCCGCCGGCTTTGCCGCCGGACGACTTACCGGCCTCCTGCGCTCGGGCCCGCTCGCGGCGATGGCCGCCGCCGCATTTGCGGCAGGCTTCGCCAACGCCGCGTCGCTCGTTCTGCTCGCGGTCTTCCCGGGCGAACAGGCGGCGACGGCGATCGCACTGAGCGGAGGGTTGCGCGAGGTCTTTACGCTGCCGGTTTCCCTGATCGTTCCCGCAGCCTTGTTTGGCGGATGCGCCGGCGCGCTCGGCGTGGTGACGCACGGCCCGACGCTCGAGCGCGGCATCGCGTGAATAGGTCGCGGGCCCGAAGGCCGGCGCTACATACTTTCGCAGGGAGCGTCAGTCCGCGAACCCGCCTGTAAGACACACGCGCCGGTTCGAAGCACCCTGCACCAAAGCCCGGCACCAAAGCACCCAGCACCTTAGGCACCCCGAGGCACCCTAAGAAGTTTTCTTGAGCGCCTCGTCGATCAGAAAGATATCGGTGAGCAGCGCGCGCACGTGGATCGACGCGTTGAGGTTGTCCACCAGCTGCGAGCTGATGGCGGACTGCGCGAGCACCATCTGGATCGCGGCCTGGCTGGCGGCGGCGTCGCGAGCGAGCACTTCGAGAAACGCGTAGATGCGTCGAGGGCGACGGCCGCTCCTCAGCCGTCGACGATGGTGCGGTAGGTGTCGGCGAGCCCGGTGAGCGCCTGGTCGAAGCGCTTCAGGTACTCACGAATCTGCGTACCGCTCGAACTGCCCGCGTCGCTCGGCAGCCCCTGCGCCGCATAGGCCAGCATGAACTCGTAGCCGGCCTCGATCGCTTCGACACGCCGTTCGAGATCTAAACGAATATCACTCACGATGGTTGGTACCGGAGGTTGGAATTGTGTTTGGTCCGAGGGTGCGACGGTGGTTCGCAACGCGCCTTTCGGCGACAGCGCGGCGTGACGAGCCAACGGCGAGTCGGCTCGTCACGACGGCATGTTCATCGACCGGCCGCGGTCTTCCAACGATCCGGATCGTGATGTTCGAGGTACTCGCGGCGAGTGACCCAGCCCATGATCATCGATCGCGTGATCCAGAGCTTCTCCGGACGCAGCGCGAAGTAGATGTGCGCGATGATCAGGCCGACGAAACCGACGCCAGCCAGCCCGTGCAGCACGTAGGTGAAGCCCCACGTCTGATCGCTGAAGAGATACGGGTTGCGCGCGAAGATTGGCGTCCGCACGCGGTACATCATCACGATGCCCGACGCGATCACGACAAGACCGGCGACCATGACCACGAGGTGATACAGCCGATTGCCGAGCGGGTACTTCCCGGGTTGCGGTCCGCCGGGTTCTTTGCCGATTTCGCGCAGCAGCTCCGCCTTCAGCTCGGGAATGTCGCTCGGTCCCACCCAGATCGACCAGAAGTCGAGCACGAACGTGGCGTGAATGATGTGGAAGAGGATCGAGCCGGTGAGGACCAGACCGGCCCATCCAGTGCCACTCCACCCACGCGAAGCGGACGCCGACGATGGGCAGGAACGCCGTGAAGAGCGAGGACGAGCATCGACGACCGCCATCACCCAGTGGAACAGCCGCGCAGTCGAACGGAGTGACGCAGGAATCCTCGCCGGCAGGCCAGTCCGCTCGGCCTCCATCCGATCGACTTCGGCGGCGTCACGCCTCTCGTGGCGCGAGAACAGCATGTAGCCGCCGTGCGCCAGCAGGAACAGCATTCCGCCCACGAGCGACGCCCAGAAGAGGCTCCACGAGATGTGCGTGAAGATCGATTCGCCCCAGGGGCTCAGCGCTCGTGTCAGGAGGTCCATTCACCAGCTCCCCGAATGGCACGTTTGACGAGATTGGCCATCATCGGCACTTTGAAGCCGTTGTGCATTAGAGGCACGGCGCCGCGCACGGCGATTTCGGCCGCCATCGTCGCTGTCTCTTCGTTACGCGCGCGGCCGCGAATCGCCGCTTCCACCTCAGTCAGCCGATACGGACGCGCCGCGACACCGTTGACGACTATGCGGCTGTCTTCGATCGAGCTCGTCCCGGCGATTGCCGAGGCGACGCTCATGAGCCCGAAGTCCCACACCTCGCGCTCGCGAATCTTCTCGAAATAGAACGGTCTTGCCGGCAAACGTCGCCGGGATGCGGATGGCCACGAGCAGGTCGTCCGGACCCATCACCGTCATGCGCGTGATGTCGTAACCTGGCGGCACGAAGAACTCGTTCGCCGGGATCACCCGCTCCGCACCGCCAACGCGGCGCACCACCATCGACGCATCGAGCGCGACGAGCGCCGGCGCCGTGTCCGAGGGCGTGACCGCGACGCATCGGTCCGCTTCGAAGATGGCGTGCTCGCGGTTGATCGCCGTTGGCGTATCGGCGTAGCAGATGTTGCCGCTCGGCGCGGTAACACGGCCAGCCCTGACGGTAGTACCAGCAGCGCGTGTCCTGCGCCAGGTTGCCGCCGAGCGTGCCGATGTTGCGGATCTGCGGCGAGGCGACGTGCTCGGCCGCCTTGGCGAGCAGCCCGAACTGTTCCTTGATCATCGCGTTCGCGGTGATGTCGGTGAGCGTCGTCATCGCGCCGATCTCGAGGCCGCCGTTCGCCTCTTTGATCCCGCGCATCGACTCCACGCCGCTGAGATCGATCACGACCCGCGGGCGTCTGATGCGGTCCTTCAGCCAGTCGAAGGAGTCCATGCCGCCGGCCATGAGCCACGTGTCGGGGGCGTGCCGATCGAGCAGCCCGAGCACGTCGTCGACGGTGGTCGGCTGGAAGAGCTCGAATGCAGGGATGACGTCGCGAACAATACCCATATCAAGCTCCCCTTAGATGAAGGCCTTGAACGGATCGTGGGTGACCCGTTTGGCCTGCAGCCCCGTGACGATGTATCTCCGGCAGCACCGGTGTCCTGCGGATGATGTCGTCGCCCACCGCGCTCTGCAGCGCGCACAGGAGCGCCGCGCCGCCCGCGCCGATACACGGCTCGCCGACGCCCTTGGCGCCGACCGGCGACTGCGGATCGGGAATGTTGAGCGCTTCCCACTTCATCTCGAGCGGGGATGTCGAGGATCGTGGGCGGCTTGTTGTGGTACATGCGCGTCGCGAGCGCTGTGCCGTAGTGCGTGTCGTACACCAGGCGCTGGCTGCGCACATGACCGAAGCCCTGCACCGCGCCGCCATGCAGCTGACCGCCGAGCGCGCGCGGGTGAAGCACCGTGCCGACATCGGCCACGGCGAGGTAGTCGAGGATCTTGTAGTGGCCGGTCTCGACATCGACTTCGACTTCGGCGAAGCCGACGACGAACGAGTAGGTCGAGCCTTTGCGCGGGTACGAATCGCGCGCCACGCCCATCAGACCCTGACCGACGAGGCCGGCCGCCGACGTCTTCGTCATGGCGTTGATGTTCTCGGGCACCTCGTGGCCGTCGAACTTGCCGCCGCGCTTGATGGCGGCTTCGGCAGCCTGCGCGAAGGTGAGTGAGCCGCCCGGGCCCGGACACGCGACCGCCGGCAACCTTGTAGCTTTCCGGCTTGCCGCCTTTCTCGAGCGCCGCCAGCTCCTGCAGCTTCTGCACCGCGTCCATGGCCGCCGCGTAGTTCGCGCGCGTGTGCGCGTGCGTGGTCTGGCTGCCGGCCTGGCTCGAGCTCCACGCGATGCCTTTGCTCGTGTCACCCCAGCTGACTTCGCAGTCTTCCCATGTGCAGCCGAGGATCTCGGGGACGATGCGCGCGGTGTCGAACACCGAGTGCGTGCCGAGATTGCCGACGCCCTGGTGGATGTAGACCTTGCCGTCCGGCTTGATGACGAACAGGCCATCGAAGCCGATCGACCCGGCGGTGAAGGCGCCCGAACCGCAGCGGCGACGCCGCGGACTTTGGTGCCCTGGCGCTGGCCCGGCGCGCTTCTTGCGCTCGTCCCAGTTGAACGCCACGCGGCCGCGATCGAGCGCTTCCTTGAGGAAGCAGCTCGTGACCGTGTGCGCGGCCGCCCGGCGCCTCGCTCAGGCCAAACTGCGAGCCGGTGACCGGCGCGTTGATCTTGCGAATCTCGATCTCGTCGATGCCGAGCTTGCGCGCGGCTTTGTCGAGCATCGGCTCGAACATCACTGCAGCTTTGCAGGCCACCCGGCGCGCGCTGCGACACGCCAGGAGGCGTGTTGGTCGCAACCGAGACGCCGCGGAAGCGCACCGCTTCGGGCTGATAGACGAGCGAGGCGATGTTGACGGCGTTCTGATGATCGCCCTGGCGGCGATAGGGGCCCGCGCGGTTCGACGAGGAACGCGTCGATCGCCGTGCACGCGGCCGTCTTTCTTGAAGCCCATGCGGATCGCCCGCCTTGAATGCCGGGGCGAGTGCGGCCGATGTAGGTTTCTTCCTCGCGCGAGATGCGCATCATCACCGGCCGGCCATTGAGCTTCTTCGACATCAACGCCGGAATCGCCATCGACGGCGCGCCCGGAATCTTGCTGCCGAAGCCGCCGCCGGTGTATTCGCTGATGAACACGACCTGCGTTGACCGGAATGCCGACCCAGCGCGCGATGTTCGGCACCGTCTGCGCCACGCTCTGCGTCGAGCCGTGCAGATACAGCTTGTCGTTGCGCCAGTAGGCCATCGCCGTGCGCGATTCGAGCGGCTGATGCGGCGTGGTCTGCTGATGCCAGATGTCTTCGATGCACGAGGTCGGACGCCTTGAGCACCGCCTCGACGTCGCCTACGGCCTGCGTCTCGGCATGCTCGGCGTTCCACGGGAACTTGCCCTGCGCGATCTGATCGAAGTCGGCGGCGGTCCACTTCAACGTCTTGCGCGCTCGGACCGACGAACACGTTGCCTTCGGCGCGGCCGTTCGGGCCGCCCGGGCGCAGGCTGTCGAGCGGATCGATGACGAAGTCGAGCGGCTCGAGATCGACGATGATGCGCTCGATTGCGGCTGCCGCGAGCTCCTCGCTGTCGGCGGCGACGGCGAGGATCGGCTCGCCCTCGTAGAGCGGCTCCTTGGTGAGGGCGAATTCCGGCCGGCAGCGGCGGTCCCGCCGGCGGAGCAGGGGCCGCACCACCGGCGTCCCGGCGGCGCGGCGCCGGAGGCCGCGGGCTGACCGGCGCCTCGCGCCTGACCCTGCGGCGACGTCTGCTGCTGCGCGGGCGGCGCCTGGGCGGTGCCGGGCGCGTTCGGATTCGCGGCGGCGGCCGCACCGGCCGCGCCTTGCGCGGCGGCCGCGGGCGCATTGCCGCGTCCGGCGGCTGCCGCGCCACGTCCGGCTCCAGCCTCACCGCGTCCTTCGCCACGACCACCGCCAGGCGCGCCGACCGCGCCTGGCGGCGGCGGTGGCGGCGGCAAGTCGTCGGGCGTGAGGATGCCGTGCACGCCCGGGCATCGCCAACGCCGCGCTCGCGTCGATGCTGCGCACGCGCGCGTGCGGCCGCGGGCTGCCCATCAACTTGACGAACACCATGCCCTCGGCGCGGAAGTCCTCGGCGTAGCGCGCCTTGCCCTGTGACCTTCGCGACGAGGTCGGGGGTCTGGTAGTCCTTGCCGATTAAGTTGTAATCCGCCATGGCTGGCCCCCACGGTTGTACTCGGCCGCCCTCATCATGGCGTCGAGGATCTTGTTGTAGTCAGCGCAGCGGCACAGATTGCCGGAGAGCGCGTGCCGGAATTCGGCGCGCGTCGGGATTCGGATTTGTCTTCAGGAACCCGGTGGCGCGTCATCATGAAGCCGGACATGCAGAACGCGCACTGGAAGCCCTGCGAGTCGACGACCGCCTGTTGCACCGCGGACAGCTTGCCGTCGGGCGATGCCAGGCCCTCGACCGTGACGATCTTCTTGCCGCGCACTCGATGCGTGAGGATCGAGCAGCTGTAGTGCGGCACATCGTCGATCAGCACGGTGCAGGCGCCGCATTCGCGCGCGATCGCATCCGAGCTTGGTGCCGGTCATCCCGAGCTTGTAGCGCAGGGTCGTCGCGAGCGTTTCGTGTTTCAGCACATCGACGCGGCGCTGCTGTCCGTTGACATCGATCGTGATCAGCCGTTCGACCGATCCGGGCAGCGACGATTCGTTCTGACCTAGAATCGTCGTGCGGAACAGATAGGCCGAGGCCGAGACCGTTGCGCCCGCCGCGATGACGCCCTTGATAAAGTTGCGTCTCGAGACGCCGCCTGCCATGCCTTGTTCATCCATGGAGGGTTCTCCCGAAGTTGCGCGGAATCTTAGCAGAGGCGAGGGGCGCTTCCAAGGTTGATGGTGGGTGAGCCGGGCGGGGCCCGCCGAGCTCCCGGCTGATGCGCGCCGGGCATCACATCCATGGCCGCGACGCGCGGATCACGGAGTTGGCGGCTTGTATTCATCGAGACTCTGCCGTAAACTCCCGCCGAACTTCGTGTTTTCTTGAACAAACGGTCGATTTTGTGAGCCTGCGGCTCGACCACCGTCGGCATCTGCGGTGGTTGTTGGAGGAGCGAGTATGAGGAGTCTGTCTCGATCCCCACTTTGGGCATTTGTATTGGTGTTGACGGTCGGCACGACCGCCTACGCTCAGACGTTTACCGGCGGCCTGCGCGGCGCGGTGCGCGACGCCAACGGCGTCATTCCCGGCGTCACCGTGCAGTTGATCAACGAAGCGACAGGCCAGGCGCGCGACGCGGTGTCGAACGACCAGGGCGAGTACAACTTCGCCGCGGTTCCGCCGGGCACCTATACGATCAAGGCGTCGCTGACCGGGTTCAAGAGCTACGAAAACAAGGGCGTCCGCATCGGCACGCAGCAGTTCGTCACGCTGGACATCCGCCTCGAAGTCGGCCAGTTGCAGGAAACGATCACCGTCACGGGTGAGGCGCCGCTCATCGACACCTCGAACGCGTCGACCGGCGCGATTATCGACTCCCGTCAGCTCGAGACGCTGCCCAGCGGCCGGCCGTTCGGCGTTTCTGTTCGCGGTGACCGTGCCGACGGTGGTTGCCTCGGGCGACGCGCAGTTCAACCGCCAGCAGGATCAGACCAACGCGTCGCTGCTGTCGCTCGGCGGCGGCACGCGCCGCGGCAACAACTACCTGGTGGACGGCGTGCCGATCACCGACATGCGCAACCGCGCGTCCGCCAACCCGACGATCGAGGCGATCGAAGGCGTCAACGTCCAGGTGCATCAGTACGACGCCGAAACCGGCCGCACCGGCGGCGGCACCTTCAACGTCGCCACCAAGTCGGGCAGCAACGAGCTGGCACGGCAGCGGCTTCTATCAGACGCGGCCGCGCTGGGGCACGTCGAACAACTTCTTCTCCAAGCGCGCCGGCGTGCCGCTGCCGGAGACCTATTTCCACCAGGGCGGCGGCGGCGTCGGCGGCCCGATCATCCGGAACCGCACGTTCTTCTGGTTCGCCAACGAGAGCTACGGCTCGAACACGACGCGCAACGGCGCGCTGCGCGTGCCGACCGCGCGCGAGCGTCGCGGCGACTTCTCGCAGACCCGTCGACAGCGCCGGTCGGCTCGTCGTGATTTACGACCCGCTCACGGGCGACCCGGCCACCGGCACACGGCCGCACGGCCGTTCGCGGGCAACATCATTCCGGCCGAATCGCCTCAACCAGGTGGCGCGCGACGATGACGCGTATCTGCCGCCGCCGATCGCGGACGTCAGCGACGGCGCGATCAACTTCAACCGCACTGCGCGAGATCAACGACCGCGCGCAGATGTACACCGGCAAGGTGGATCACCGCATCACCGACCGGTGTCGCTGAACGGCTTCTACCTGTACAACAAGACCAACGAGCCCTGCGCCAACTACTTCGAGCCCGGCCTCGACGGACCGAACCGGTTCGTCGATTCGCGCGACTACATCTTGCGCGCCGCGTCAACCTGCTCACCCTCAACAACACCTGGCTGCCGGGCAACAACACGGTGTTGACGTTCCGCTACGGCTTGAACACGTTTCGTCGACGACAACACGCTGTCGATCGACTTCGATCCGGCGGAGCTCGGCTTCCCGTCGTCGTTCCTGAATGCGATGCAGGTCAAGAAGTTCCCGCACGTCGACATGACCGATTACGGTCGGACCGCACTCGGCGCTGATGGGCGCCATCGATCCGACGCACGTCAACTGGCACTCCTGGGGCGCCAACGGCGACGCTGTCCAAGCTGCTCGGCCGCCACACGCTGAAGTTCGGCGTGGACTACCGGCGTGATCGGTCTCGACTTCGCAGTCGTTCGCCGAGGCGCGCGGGCGACTTCAGCTTCGACCGGCGTTACACGTCGTCCGATCCCACGCACAACGGCACCGGCGGCACGGCGCCGTCGGGCAACGCGTTCGCGAGCTTCCTGCTTGGCTATCCCGTCGGGCGATCCTGGCAACCTGAGCCGCGATCGGCGTGTCGACGCCGCTCGAGCTGTTCACGAACTACTTCGGCTTCTACGCGCAGGACGATTTCCGCCTGAACTCGAAGCTGACCCTCAACTACGGCCTGCGCCTCGAGCACGAGAGCGGGCTGAGGGAGGAGAACGACAACTGATCACGGTCGCCTTCGATCGCACGCTCAATCCCGGCGGCGCGCTCGGCAACGTCGTCAATCCGTCACCGGGCAGCCGATGCGTCGGCGGGCTCGTCTACGCCGGCGTAGAACGGCGCCAACGACTACCAGGGCGACCCCCCGGCGATCAAGATCTCGCCGCGCGCTGGGCGTCGTCTACTCATTGAATCCGAAGACGGTGCTCCGCGGCGGCTACGGCATCTACTGGGCGCCGTGGAATTACCAGGCGCCGAGCAACGCGAACTACGGCCAGATCGGCTGCAGCCAGCAGACGTTCATCAACCAGGGCCAGTTCCGTCCGACCGTCACGCTGAGCAACCCGTTCCCGGGCGGCGTGCTGCAGCCGGTCGGCAACGCGCTCGGCGCGCTGACCGGCGTCGGCGGCGAGATCAGCTTCATCGATCAGGACAAGAAGGCGCCGCTAGGTGCACATGTATTCGGTGGACATCAATCGCGAGCTGCCGCGGCAACATGGCGATCGGCTTCGAGTACTCGGGCGCGACCGGCCGCGATCTCGGGCTCGGCGGCTCGAACGACGGCGCTCATCAACATCAACCAGGTGCGATCCGCAGCACCTGGCGCTCGGCGCGCCGCGCTGAACGAACCGTGCCGAACCCGTTCTTCGGACTGCCGGCGGGCCAGGGCTTCAACGTCACGAGCCCGACGATCCCGCGCCGCGCAGCTGCTGCGGCCGTTCCCGCAGTTCGGCGAACATCCTGATGCGGCAGAGCACGCAGGGCAAGAACCAGTACCACGCCGGCGATCTTCAAGTTCGAGAAGCGCGTGACCAACGGCTGGGGCGGGCGCATCAACTACACCTACAGCCGCCTCAAGGACAACCAGTTCGGCGAAGGCAACTTCTTCTCGCGACAACTCGACGGCGAGGCGCAGAACGCCTACAACATCGACGCCGAATACGCGATCGGCCTGCTCGACGTGCCGCACAAGATCGTCGTCTCGCCGATCTTCGAGCTGCCGTTCGGCGAGGGCAAGCGCTGGGCGCAAGGGCGGCGTCGCCGCGGTGCATCCTCGGCGACTGGACGATCTCGTCGATCATCGCGCTTCGAGAGCGGCTTCCCGATCGTCGTTCAGCGCGAACTCCAACGACCTCGCAGCGTCTCGGCGGCCGCATGCAGCGCGTGAATCCGGGCACCGGGCGAAGCCAGAAACCAACGGCAGCCGCGAAGACCGCATCGGCACCGGGCAACTGGCTGAATGCGCGCGGATCGTCTGGCTGACCCGGCTCGGCACTGGTCCTCGGCACGCTGCCGCGGACCCTCGACGACGTCCGGACGCCGCATCGCAACAACTGGGACTTCGTGGCGGCCAAGGACGTGCCGATCTCGGCGGCAACACCGCGGCGAGATCCAGCCTCGAAGTGCTCAACGTCACCAACACGGTCAAGGTCCGCGGTCCGACGACGACGGTGGGCAGCTGCGGCGTTCGGTCAGATCCGCACGCAGTCCGGCTTCATGCGGCTGACGCAGATGATGTTCCGCGTCACCTTCTAGGACCGCGGCACGGTCGGCGCGCTGCTCGGTGGGCGGCTGCGCTGGGATCGCGGCGATCGGACCTTCGGGCCCTTACCGTCGCGGCCATGCTCTGCGCGGTAGTGACGTCGAAGGCGGCGCTTCGTCCGAGCCGCCCTTCTGTTTTCCGATGCGCTTGGTGCTTCAGTGGCTGTGGCGCGTCCTGCGCTCGTGCGCTCGCGCTCTGCCTCGGTGGTCGTCGCTAAGCGCCGCGGCCAGCGGCGCCGCGCGCGCCGCTGGGCACAGTCTCGTTTCCCAATTCCGGCGCCCCGGCGGCGCAGGCCGACTTCCTTCGCGGCGTCGCGTGGCTGCACAGCTTCGGCTACGAGGAAGCAATCGACGCGTTTCGCGCGGCGCAGAAAATCGATCCGCGGCTTTGCGCTGGCCTACTGGGGCGAGGCGATGTCCTTCAATCAGCCGCTCTGGTTTCACGAAGACGTCGCCGCGGGCCGCGCGGCGCTGGCGAAGCTGGGCGCCACGCCGCAGGCGCGCGCGGCAAAGGCGCGCACGCCGCGCGAGCAGGCATATCTCGCCGCCGTCGAGGCGCTCTACGGGCCGGCGACAAAGCCGGCGCGCGACAGCGCGTACGCCGATGCGATGGCGGCGCTGGCGCCGAAGTTCCCGCAGGACGACGAGGCGCAGGCGTTCCACGCGCTGGCGCTGCTCGCGATGCTGCCGCGCGGCGACCAGGCGTTGCCGCTGCGCCAGAAGGCCGGCGCGATCGCCGAAGGCGTGTTCGCGCGCAACCCGAAGCATCCCGGCGCCGCGCACTACATCCTGCACGCCTACGATCACGCGCACGCTCGCAGCCAAGGCGCTGCCCGCGGCGCGCGTCTACGCGAAGATCGCGCCGGCGGCGAGCCACGCGCTGCACATGCCGGCGCACGCGTTCGTGCAACTCGGACTACTGGGACGAAGCCGCGGCCACCGATCAGGCGTCCTGGGACGCGTCGGTGGCGTGGGCCGCGCGCAAGGGCTGTCGGTCGCGCTGCGCGACTTTCACAGCCTCACCTGGCTGCACTACGAGTGGACGCAGCAGGGGCGGTTCAGCAAGGCCGCCGAGGCGCTGCAGCTGGTCGACGCGGCGCTCAAGGTCGTGAAGCCGAGCGGACAGGCGGGCGGCCACCATTACGCCGACAGCGAGATCGGGCGCGGCAGCGGCCCGATGGCGCTGCGCAACGATCGCGGCTCGATGCGCGCGCGCTACATCATCGAGAGCGAGCGCTGGAGCGAGATGAAGGGGCAGGGCAACTTCGACAACATCGACGAGCTGTTCGCGCTCGGCATGGCGTCGGTCAGGATCGGCGACCTCGCCGCGGGCCGATGCCGCGTCGAAGCTGTTCGTCGATGCGTCGGCGCCCGGCAGGACGCCGGACTGCGCGAGCAGGCGGCGGTGATGGCGCGCGAGCTCGAGGCGCTGGTGCCTTCGCGCGCGGCCGGCACGCGCGAAGCGTTCGCGGCGATGGATCAGGCGACGTACGCTGCAGGCGCGCATGCCGAAGCCGATCGGGCGGCCGTATCCGGTGAAGGGCGCCGACGAGCTGTATGGGGAGCTGCTGCTGCCGGCGGGCCGCGCCACGCGACGCGGTCGTCTGGTTCGAGCGGGCGCTGGCGCGCACGCCGAACCGCAGCCGCGCCGTGCTCGGCCTGGCGCGCGCGGCCGCGAAGGCCGGCGATGCGGCGAAAAGCCGCGGCGGCGTACAAGCAGTTTCTCGCGAACTGGAAGAGCGCGGACACGGGAATCGCCGAAGTGCAGGAAGCGCTCGGCTGCGCTGAAATAGGACGCGCGCGAGCGGCGCTCAGTCGTTGGACGCTTCAGCTCGCAGATTCTCGGACTCGCCGCTTCGCCGCTCGTTGGACTCGTCGCGTCGCGACCGTGTGTCGGACTCGCCGCTGGCGCAGGCTCGTTGCAGAGACTCGCGCGGCGAGTGGCGACGCAGCGCCGCCGCGAGTCAGACTTCGTCGATCTTCGACTCGCCGCACGTAGTACCCGCTGTCGAGCCTCCGCTGCGGCACCGGCGCATCCGCCTTGAGCGCGATGTGTAGACGCCGGGCGCCGCCGGCTTCCAGCGGTACTCCCACAGCGACCACATCCTTGTGCGTCTTCGGCGTCGGACAAATCGCGAACGGCTTCCACGCATCGTCGGCGCCGAAGCGGATCGGCGAGACGATCGACCGGCTTCTGCGCCGCCCCAGACGATGCCGACGATCCGGTACTCGAGGCCGTTCGGCGGTCTTGCCGTTTCTCGACGCGTACCGGAGTCGCGGCGGTTTGAATGTCGGCCGGCGTGTAGTCGCGCGCCAGCTTGTGCTGGTGCCGTCTGATGCGTCCGGTTCGCAAATTCGATCATCTGCGACGTCGCCGGCTCATCGGGGCCGACGAGGCGAATCTCGTTGACCCACTTGATCCACGAGCAGCCATACCACGCCGGATTGACGAGCCGAACCGGTGCGCCGTGATCGGGCGGCAGCGGCTGGCCGTTCATGCTGCGTCGCGAAAAACGCACCCATCTGTATCGAGCGACGCGAGCGGGAAGACCCAGCTCGCGCCCGGGACCGAGCGACCCGATTCCGAGGCCTCATGATCGAAGCCGCTGACCAGCACCGCGGTGGCGCCCTTCGGCGGCTGGAGCCGGTCGACGACGTCCGCGAACGGCACGCCGTCCCACTCGGCCACGCTCATCAGTCCGAAGTTCGACGGGTTGGCGTTGCCGGAGCACTCGAACAGATGCGGCCCCTGCGGCTTCGGCGCGTGACGCCAGTTCGGTGAGGGTGATCACGCCCGTGCCTTGGCTACCGAGGCCGCCGGTCGTTCAGTGTCCAGGGCCCGTGGTGCGCTGCGGCCGCGGGCGGGATTTCCGTGCGGATGTAGGCGAGCTCGTTCGGCGTAATCAGCTTGTCGGGCTCGAGCAGCGAGAGATCGGTGACGAGGCGCGCGTCGAGCCCGTCGCGCGAACTTGACGCCAAACGGCTGCGCCTGCGACCGCTCACGGAAGAGCGGCAGCGTGCCGAGCAGCGTTCCGCCGGCTGCGCCACGGCCGTCGGCGGCGAGCGCCGCGAGCACCGAGCCGGATCGACGAGTGCGCGGCAGCCGGCCCGGCCAGCGTGCCGAGGACCTCGCGCCGAGTGCCGCATGCGGCTGTCCGAAGTCGCGCGGACGAGGACGCCGACGGCACCGCGAAGCGAATTCTCGAGTGCAGCTTGCCGCGATGCAGCGACTCAACGCAGTGCTGCGGTAGTATAGCGTTGTGCGCATGCGGCTCCTGCGCTTCATCGCGGCTGATGTCGCGTCACACTGACTCGTCGGCGCGTCACCGGCGCCGCACCCGCGCAGCCGACGTTCCGCGCGGCGTCACGCTCGTCTCGACCGACGTGATCCCGCGCGACAGCGAACGGCCGCTTCGTCGCCGATCTCACCGTGAGAACTTCACCGTGCTCGAGGACGGCGTGCCGCAGACGATTGCGTCGTTCGCGCTGGTGCACGGCGGACGCACGTTCACCGCGCTTGAAGCGCGCCGCGGCCGCGGCGCCTGAAGGCATCGTGCTGCCCAGCGCGCCTCGCCGACCGGTCGACCGACACCGCCGGCCGAGTGGTGCTGATCTTCGTCGACGACCTGCACTTCGAAGCCGAGTACACGCCGCACGTCCGGCGGTTGATCGAGACGCTGGTCAACAACCTTCTGCACGAAGGCGACATGGTGGCCATGGTGTCGAGCGGGCCGTCGGCGCTCGAGATCGGGCTGACCTACGACCGCAAGCTGATCGCCGCGGCCGCCTCGAAGATCCGCGGCTCGGGCATGACGCCCGCCGAGATGTTTCAGATGCTCGAAACCTCGCAGGGGCCCGGCGACATCCGCACCGCGCGCAGATTGCGTTCTACAACGCCTACAACATGATCTCCGAGCTCGAGAAGGTGGTGAACAAGCGCAAGGCGGTCATCTACATCAGCTCCGGCTACGACTTCGATCCGTTCGCCGAGGCGCGCCGCGGCCGCGACCGCATCAGGGCGGACGCTTCGCCGAGCCGACGCGCGTTCCTGATCGACGAAGAAAACCCGTACTTTCGGCTGCCGACGATCACCGCCGACGTCGACTCTTTATCGCTACATGCGCGAGCTGACGCTGGCCGCCAACCGCGCCAACGCGACGCTGTTCACGGTCGATCCGCGCGGCCTGTCGGGCGTGACCGATGCCGGCCAGTATCTCGACCAGAGCGAATGGCGGACGTATCATGCAGAAGACGCAGAGCTCGCTGCGCTTTCTCGCCGA
The DNA here is from genome assembly GCA_963807105.1 of uncultured Acidobacteriota bacterium. Lineage (GTDB taxonomy): Bacteria > Acidobacteriota > Vicinamibacteria > Vicinamibacterales > UBA2999 > DASPWV01. The sequence continues at coordinate 749,986 of CAWEAM010000013.1, forward strand.
AGAGACCGGCGGCTTCGCGGTCGTCAACGACAACGACTTCGCCGCCGCCTTCAAGCGCATCGACGCCGAGACGAGCGACTACTACGTGATCGGCTTCTACTCGTCGAATCCGGATCCGAAGAAGCGGGTGCGGCAGATCGAAGTGAAAGTGGATCGGCCGAACGTCAACGTGACTGCGCGCACGGCGTACTCGTTGAAGACGCCGGGCACGCTACCACCCCCGCCGCCGGTGCCGGACAGAAAGAAGTAGAGCACGCCGCGCGGACTCTCAGACTTCGCTGGTCGTTAGACTCGCGGCTGCGCCGCTCGCTGGACTTGCGCCTGCGGCGCGTCTAGGACTCGCGCTGCGCGCTCGTCGGAGGATTCCCCATCACCCGGAGCGAAGCGACTCCCGCAACGTCGCGAGCGACGAGTCCAACGCGCGCGCAGCCGCCTGTTACAGACTGTGACGCACGTGTCTTACTTCATCAGTCGAGCCACTCGCTCACGAGCGCCGCGTGCCGGCCCTTGGCCTCGATGTACGACCGTGCCACTTCCTGAAGCGCGCGTGCCCTCGGCGGTCGTACCGGACCCTTCTGATGCACGAAGCTCGCGAACAGCGCATGCAGGAGCACGTACTGCGCCTCGACGATCCGCCTGGCTGCGCGGCAAGGTGCTCGCTCGATGAGTCGGAATCGCGTCGAGCTCGCTGCCCCTGGGCGACGTCGATCGACGCGAGCGCCCGTGCGATCGCGGGTCGCGGCACGCCGCCAGCCACGAGCCGCTGCGCGGTCTCCGTCGCGCGCGCGCGTGATCGCCGAGCCGCAAGTAGCGCATCGACGAGCGACGGCGACGACGATGGCGGCCGGGACGCCGTGATCGAGGGCCTGCTGCCATTCCGCGATGGCGTCGCGGTCGTTGCCTTCGCTCGCCCGGCAGGCGCCGAGATAGACTGTGAAGAACAGGCGTTCGCTGCCGCGCTGCGCGCGACTGCCGCAGCATGGTGCACGCCATGCGCGGATCGCCGAGCGCGAAGAGCCCGATCCCGCGCAGCGCCGCGCGCGCCGGCCGCTCGCCGTCGGCTCGACCGCATCCTCGCGCAGCAGGTCGATGAACCGGCGCCTCGCGCGCCGCATCGAGCGCGGCCGCCATTGCCGGCGTCATCGGGTCGCGCCGCAGGCGCGCCGCCACTTCGCTCAGGACCGTGACGTCGAGCAGAGCCTCGCGGCGGAAGGGCACCGTCGCGGAGCGGTGGCCGAGCAGCGTCGCTGGCGTCGCGACCATGCGAAACGCCACGTCGCCCGTGACGGATCGCGCCGCGAGCTTGTCGGTCGCGGCGATCTTCAGCCGATACTCGCCGCGCGGCAGCGTCTTGAGCGGCGCGCGCCATCGCCGCAAAAATCGGATGACCCTTGGTCGAGTCGAAGTCGGGCGGCAGCGTCGTCGCGTTGTAGTACTGCGGATTGAGCATGCCGACCGACTGCTCGCCGGCCGGCGTGAGGCGGAACAGCTGAAAGCCGATCGCGACGTCGGGCTTGCCGGATTCGTTGGCTCGCGCATTCATCACCTGAAACACGACGGCGAGCCGCTCGTCGTTGGTGAACGTGTCGTCGCTGCGACGGCACGATCTCCATCGGTCCGATCGCGTACGGGTGCGACGACTGTTGATCGGGCGGATACGGCTCGGTGCGCGTGGTGACACTCGTCGGCCAGGATGACGCTGCTCAGCGTCGAGCTCGGCGATCGACGCCGGGGGCAGCGACAGCGTGCGCTTGAGCACGTGCACCGGCGGCGGCCGGCCGCGGACAGGCGGCGCCGCCCAGGCGACATAGAGATCGTAATCGCCAGGGCCGGCCGTGATCGAGCGCTGCGAGACCAGCGGCGCCGCCGGCGTTCCCGCACGTGCTTGACGTTGACCGAGAAGTCTTCGAACGGGATAGATGGCGTCGCGCGGCCGCGTCGCCGTGCCCTCGAGCGCCGCCTGTGCGCGCGCTTCTCGGCGGCTTCCTTCTGCTCGCGCGCGCGCTCGCGTTCGAGCGCGAGCAGCGCGAGGTCGCTCGACTGCTGTCCCGGCGCCGCGCGCGGCGATCGACTCCGGCGCCAAACACCGGCATCTCACCGAACGCGATGCCGCGCTGCTTCTGCGCGACCAGCGGATCGCTGCGCATTCCTTTGAGCCATTCCATCACTGCCGATCGCTCAGCGAGCGGCGATCGCCTGCGGTCGTTGCCGCGTCGCGAGCCGCACGTAAAACGTCGTCGCCCGCTGCGGCGCGAGCGGCCGCGCGGCGGCGCAACCGAGAACGCGACGTAGTGCGAGCCGTCGGACGTGCGGAGCACGTGCGTCTGCCAGTCGACGTCGGCCGTGTCGGCGCGCCCGCCGCGGCATCGACGGCGGCGACGACCGCTTGCAGCGTCTCGCGCTGCGATCTTGATTGAGCTTCGGCGTGCGCGCCCTGCCGCGCCGACGAGCCGATGACAGTCGGAGAACGAGCACCGCCACGACGAGCATCGATGTGGTGCGGCAGGACATTCGTGCCTCCGACGAGCGCCACCTTAGCACGTTGCGCCACCCTCTGCGTAACTCTGCCGTGCACTTGGCGCCATCTCGTTCATGCTGCAATCCGCGCTTCGTTTTCGTATCGTCATTTCGGTCGCGTTGTCGCTGCTGCGATCCTCTGCGTCGCCTCCCGCCGCCGTTCCGACGGTCCCGGCCGGCAAACTCGCGCCCGAAGCGTCCGCGCCGACCATTGACGGCCGCGTCGACGAGGCGATCTGGAAGACCGTCGAGCCGCACAGCAGCGTTCGTTCAACAGGATCCGATCGAAGGTGATCCGGCGTCCGAGAAGACCGAAGTGCGCGTGCTCGTCGGGCACGGGAACGGTGTACGTCGGCATCATCTGCTACGACAGCGATCCGTCGAAGATCATCGTGTCGCAGTCGCGCCGCGACGCGACGCTGACCGATACCGATTCGGTGATTCTGGTGTTCGACACGTTCAACGACAGCCAGAACGCGTTCGTCTTCGGCACCAATCCGCTGGGGATCGAATACGACGGTCAGGTGTCCGGCGAAGGCCAGACCGGCGGCACCAGCTTCGGCACCGGCGGCGGGAGCGGCGGATCGCAGCGCGGCGGCATCAGCGCGTTCAACCCGAACTGGGACGGCGACTGGACGGTGCGTGCCGGCGATCACCGACGCGGGTGGGAAGCCGAGCTGGCGATTCCGCTGAAGACGCTGCGCTATCGCCACCGGCGCCGATCGCACCTGGGGCTTCAACGTGATGCGCAACATCCGCCGCAAGAACGAGCAGGTGTATCTCGCGGCGATTCCGCGCGGGCTTCGATATCTATCGCGTGTCGCTGGCCGCCAAGCTCACCGAGTCTCGATCTGCCCGGCCGCCGCGACATCAAGTTGATTCCGTACGCGCTGGCGTCGGCCAACAAGGACTACACGCTGCGCCGGGCGATCAGCTCGATCGCGACGGCGATGTCGGCGTCGATGTGAAGTGGGGCGTGACGCCGAACCTCACGCTCGACTTGACGGTCAACACCGACTTCGCGCAGGTCGAGGCCGACGAGGAGCAGGTCAACCTCACGCGCTTCGATCTGTTCTTTCCGGAGAAGCGCCCGTTCTTCCTGGAGAACGCCTCGACGTTCCAGTTCGGCAGCCCGCAGACCATCGACATGTTCTTCTCGCGGCGGATCGGTTTGTCCGGGTCTGGGGGCGTCGGGCGTGCCGCTCGACATCCCCGGCGGCGCGCGTTTGAGCGGCAAGATTGGTGGCGTGGCGCGTCGGTCTGCTCGACATCCAGACCGATCGTCGCGGAAGACGCGAGCGGCCGGTTGCTCGCGCCTGACGAACAACTTCGGCGTGATGCGCGTGCAGCGCGAAGTCGGGACGTTCGAGCTTCGGCGGGATTTTCGTCAATCGCCAGGGCACCGGCTCGCGCGCCGGCGACGACAACTGGAACCGCGCCTACGGCGTGGATGCGAACATTGCCGTGTCGCAGAACTCGCGCGTGTTTGCGTTCATCGCCGGGACGACGTCGCCCGGCGCAGGTCGGAACCGACACGCGCCGGCCGCATCTTCTACGACTTCCGCAACAACCTGTGGCAGGTCTCGGGTGGCGTACTCGCAGGTGGGCAGCCGGTTCAATCCCGAAGTCGGGTTCCTGCCGCGGCGCGGCTATCGCCGCCCCGAGGCGCGCGTGTTCCTGCAGCTATCAACCCAAGCGTGGACCTGGATTCGCCGCATCTCGCCGCACGCCAACTACGACGCGTACTATCGACATCGTCAGCGGCGAGATCTGCAGACGCGCGCGCGCGCACCTGCATTTCTTCGAGATCCAGCCGGCGCAGCGGCGGCCGGTTCGGCAACTTCGTGGACGTCACCAGCGACAACCCGCTCGCGCCGTTCACCGTGTTCAACACGGCGGGCAGGCGCGTCGTGATTCCGCCGGGCAAGTACACCTGGAAGCAGTTTGCCAGCGAGTACTTCAGCGATCCGAGCGCCGTGTTCTCGGTGACGTTCCGCCATCGTATCGGCGGGTTCTACGACGGCGACTTCCAGTCGATCGAGCTCAACGCGCAACGTGCGCGTTGGGCATCGCGGTTCCTCGGCAGCGCCGGGTGGACGCGCCAGCACGCGGAGTTGCCTGGACGGCACGTTCACGACCGATCTGGTGCCGGTCAAGGCGAGCTACGCGTTCACGACGCTCGCGAGCCTGCAGGCGCTGGTGCAGTACAACAGCCAGACGTCGCAGTTCTCCTCGAATATCCGTCTGGCGTTGCTCAATCGCAGCGGGACAGGGTTGTTCGTGGTTTACAACGATCGGCGCGATACGACGGAGTTCACGCCGATCGAGACGCTGGGGCGCTCGTTCATCGTCAAGTACACGCGTTTGCTGGATTTCTAACGCGGACGGAGGTTCGGAAACGAGGTTCGCCGCGGACGTTCGTCGCCGACGGTTCGGGGCAACGCGAACCGTCCTGGAAACGAATCCTCGGCGCGAACGGCCTCGCGACCCACCGGCGCGCTGCTAGGCGGCGCGCCCTTTCGATTTGCGCATCTTCGCGACCGCGCCGGCTTCGATCTGGCGCACGCGCTCGCGCGTGAGCGACAAGCGCCGGCCGATCTCTTCGAGCGTGTACTCGCGATCGGTGCCGAGCCCGTAGCGCAGACGGAGGATCTCCTTCTCGCGATCGCTGAGCGGCTGCATCGCCCGCTCCACTTCTTCCGCGAGCTGGCCCTTGATCGCCTCTTCCTCCGGAGACGACGCCTTGGCGTCCTTGAGCAGATCGCCGAGCTCGGTCTCTTCGCTTTCGCCGACGGTCGCCTCGAGCGACGCCGGCTGCCGCGCAGCTTCGAGCAGCAGCTCTACCTTGGTCGTCGGCACGCCCATCCGGTGCGCGAGCTCGTCGGGTCGAGGCTCTCGGCCCAGCTCGGTGCTCAGCGCACGCCGCTCGCGGGTGAGCCGGTTGAGCGATTCGACGACGTGGACAGGTAGCCGGATCGTGCGGCCGTAGTCGGCGACCGCGCGTGTGATCGCCTGCCGGATCCACCACGTGGCGTAGGTCGAGAACTTGAAGCCGCGACGGAACTGGAAGCGATCCACCGCCTTCATCAGACCGATGTTGCCTTCTTGAATGAGGTCGAGCATCGACAGGCCGCGATTGACGTAGCGCTTGGCAATCGACACCACCAGCCGGAGGTTGGCTTCGAGCAGGAGCCGCTTGGCGTCGAGCATCCGCTCTTCGTTCTCGCGCACGTCCTCGAAGCGCTTGTGGAACGTTCGCCGCGCCATCCCGGCACGAGCTTCGAGCGCCTCGAGCGCCTGCTTGTGCTCCGGCGTCCGCGAGGTGTCGCGCTCGTGGGCACGGAACTCGTGCTCGATCTGCGCCAACTGCACGACCACATCGTCCACGACCGACGGACGAATTGGGAGATCGCCGAGGACGCGGCCGATTTCTACCTCGATGCGCGCGACCTCGCGCGTGTACTGAGCCCGAGTCGCACTGGTCGAGCGCCGATCTGCGAGGCGCTCCCGCAGGTCGGCAATCTGCCGCTCGAGCCGGCGGATCCGCGCCATTGCCTTCATCACCGGCTCGACTTTGTCCGGCCTCAGCTCGCCGCCGTCGGGCAACAGGATCAGTTCAGCTGCCGGCGCCTTGTTGGCGCGGATGTCGTCGGCCAGGGCGAGGAACGTGCTGCGCGCGCCTGGAATGGTTCCGAGCGTCGCGAGCAGCTGACCACGCGCCTGCTCGATCCGCAGGCCAATCTCCTGCTCATCTTTGGCCTTGAGGAGCTTGCGCTTCCCGATGTGGCGCAGATACACGCGCACCAGGTCGATGTCTTCGGACGCAACGGGTGTATCAGGTACCGCCTCGGATTCGTCGTCTTCTTCGGCTTCGGCTTCGAAACCAAGGCCGCTGCGGTGCGCCTCGACCGGCTGCTCCTCGAACGCTTCCGGCTCCTCTTCGTGCAGCAGCTGATCAGAGGGCTGCACGATGGGCATTTCGCTGGTGTCGCCTTGATCGACCGGAATCAAGCCGAAATCGTGCGCCCGCGCACGCCAGTCGAGCACATGCTGATTGCTCTCCGGGTTTTCCCAATCGATGAGGGTCTCGCCGCGAGCCGCGCGCGGCCGCTTTCCATTTTTGTTTGGCTGTGCCTTCTTCGCCATGACTGACACTGCTCCAACCGCCTAGTAAGCAAAAGGGATGCTCAGGTATTCGTCCGCGACCCCGGACGGGATAGGACTGGCTGGCAACCGTTATTAATTTGTTGGCCTGGCTTGTGTGGGCAGGATGGCCCAGCGGCCCAGCGACTGGCTCCCCGCCGCAAAGCCCTAGTGATCCTATCAGTGAGATGCCGGACGAGTGTAGTCGTTTCTTTAATGAAAATAGACGGCCCTCGGCGCCAGACGGCCGGGTATGCCGCCGAAGGGCCAGCGGACGACCTAATTGCAGAGCTGGATACGTGGATCTTCAGTGATCAATCGGCCAGGCGGGCCGATGTGCGCTCCAGGAGCGCAAGGGCGATGGCCGCCAGGCTGGCACCGGCCACGCACAGGGACATCGCGTCCCTCAGAGCCCAGCCACCGTCGAGAAGCCAGCCGAGCACCAGCGGCGCAAGCGCGCCGATGGCCGCCGCCGAATGGTAGACGATGGCGCCGCCCAGCCCGCGGCGTTCGGCCGGAAAGCGGTTCGCGACGTAGATCGGCGCGACGCCAATGACGCCGCCGACGGACAGACCCATCGAGAGCCCGCCGAGCAGCAGGCCCAGCAATCCCGAGGACATCCAGAACAGCGGCAGCCCCGCGACCGCCAGGCCGGAGCCGAGCGCAATCGTGCCGGTGGGTTTGAGTCGTGTGGCCGCCGCCATTCCCCAGATTGCCGCGCCCAGAATGCCGCCGGCGTTGAGGGCCACGACGTAGGGCAGCACGGGTCTCGATTCCAGGCGGACCAGCGTCCCGTACCAGAAGGAGAGCGACTGATAGGCGAACATCATCGCTCCCAGGAGCAGGACGGACCGGATCGGAATCTCCGTCAAGCGCACGCGCCGGGCGCTCGGACCTCTAGACCGCGGTTGTCCAGCCGTCGCCAACCATACCGGACTCTCAGGGACCGAACGGCGCACCCAGATTACGAGGAGCGCGGGCACCAGACCGCTCCACAACATCGCGCGCCAGCCCCAGGGCTCGTGGCTGATCCGCGGGTAGACGAACTGCATGACCGCCGCGGCGAGAATGAAGCCCCACGAGAATGCTCCTTGCACGAACCCGGAGACGACCCCGCGCAGGCGTTCGGGCCAATGCTCCATCACCAGCGGCATGCCCGCCGCCCACTCTCCGCCCATGCCGAGACCGAACAGCGCGCGGCACAGGAGCAGCGTGGAGAAGCTGGTGGAGAACCCGCTGGCGAACGAGAACACCGAGAACCACAGGATCGACAGCATCAGCGGCCGCGTCCGTCCCCAACGGTCGGCCGCGACGCCCGCGATCGTCCCGCCGACGAGCCTGGTGAGTAGCGTCACCGTGCCGAGCGCGCCGGCTTCGGCGCTGCTCATCGAAAACTCCTGCTGGATCTCGATGAGCACGAGGGTGAGCACGGTGTAGTCGTACCCGTCGAGCATCCATCCCAGGAACGCCGCGACGAGCGCACGCCAGCGGCCGGGATCAGTACGTTCTTCGACCGGCACGGGGCCGATCGGTGTGCTGCCCAGATTACGAGGCTCGTCGCGAACCATGTCTGTTGTGTGTCACTGTCCGCGCATTTCCTGCGCAGCCTATTGCAGCATATTTCTGATCTGCCGGTGGTAAGCTGCGCATGCTGTGAAGAGCGTCTGCAAGGGGCGACTTGCGGCCGTGTTCCTTTCCGCCCTGAGCGCGACGACGTTTGCTCAGACGGAGACACGACCGGCTGCATCGATGCTGAGCGTCGTTCCAAACGTCACGCACCTGGCCGCTCCCGGCACCGCCACCGAGGTGACCATCAAATGGAACGTGGCGGCAAACGCAGGCGACGAGCCGATCCCGATACGTGACCTGAAGCCGCTGAATCAGTTCGAAGTTGTATCGCGCCGCCGCCTGGCCGCGGACTTCGTGCGCGAACGCGCACCGCAACTCTCGACGGAGCGCCTGGTGGTGATCACCGTCGACATCAGTGGCCGCGAGGTGGCCTGGCAGCAGGTTCCAGATCCGCGGATCGTGCGCGCCGAGACGCCTGGTCCGTCCCTGGAACTGAGCGGCCAGACGCTTTATCGCCCGGTCACGGAACTTGTGGTCACACTGCTGGACGCCCTCTCGCCAGCGGCGATTCGCGTGTACGAGGTGCAATGGAACGGGACCGAGTTCGTGCTTCACGAGCTCGGACAAGTCGCCGTCGGTGCCTGATGGCCTGGGTCCGTGCCGTCACGAGCGGACTGGCCGTTCTTCTCGTTAGCCTCGCCGCTGCCGCTGTCGTAGTCGCTGAACCGGTAACGACGATTCGTGCGAACGGGCCAAGCGCGAACCGTGTCGATCTGGTGATCATGGGCGACGGATTTACCGCCGCGCAGATCAGTTCGGGCGCGTATCGGATGGCGGTTGAGGCGGTTCGTCGACCTAGTGTTTTCGCAGGAGCCCTACAAAGAGTACGCCCGCGCCTACAACGTGCACCTCGTCGACGTGACGAGCAATGAAGCAGGGTCCGATCATCCGGTTGGCGGAATTCTCAGAGATACCGCGCTCGACTCGCGCTACGACTGCAACGGTCTGCAACGGCTGATATGTGTTGACACCCTGAAAGTCAACGCCGTGTTGGCGCGAAGCGCGATTCCGGCGAACGCCCGCGACATCGTGCTCGTCCTGGTCAATGACCCTGAGTATGGCGGCTCAGGCGGTGCCGTGGCAGTCGCATCCACTCATGCGCTGGCGGTGGAGTTGATTCTGCACGAGGTGGGGCATACCTTTGCGCTGTTGGCCGACGAGTACACCACGCAGCCACCTCTTTGCGATCCCGCCGAGCCGTTCCAAGTGAATGCGACGGCGGAGACCCGCCGCGATTTCATCAAGTGGGCGCACTGGATCGATCCCGCCACGCCAATACCGACGACGACAACGGCTCCGGGAGTTCCCGGTCTCTACCAGGGTGCGAGATACTGTCCCACCGAGTTGTACCGTCCGACCAGCAACTCGAAGATGCGAACGCTCGAACGGCCGTTCGAGCAGATCAACACCGAGCAGCACGTCCGCCGTATCTACAACCTGATGTCGCCGATCGACGCGGTCAGTCCACCGTTGACCATCGCGTCGATCGGGCAGGGCGACCTGTTCACGGTGACCGCCTTCCGGCCGCTGACGCACGATCTTGACATCACGTGGCGAGTGGACGGCGTTGCCGCGGCCACCGGGCCGGAGTTCGACACCTCCGGGATATCGCTCGGCGCCCATCAGATCGGCCTGACTGTCAAAGATTCCACTCCCTTGGTGCGACGGGACCCCGCCGGACTTCTGGAAGACACGGTGACGTGGAATGTCGTTGTCGAACCGCGACCGAACTCGGCGCCGACGATCAGCGACGTCGCCGATCAAACGACGAGCGAAGATACCACCATCGGGCCGGTCGCCTTCACGGTGACCGACGGCGAGACACCGGCGGGCAGCCTCACGTTGAGCGCCGCTTCGTCCAACCCCGCGCTGGTTCCGGCGGCGAACGTGATGTTCGGCGGAGCGGTCGCGTCGCGTAATTTCATCATCGTTCCAGTCGCCAACGCGAGCGGCACGGCGACGATCAGCGTGACGGTGAGCGACGGTACCCTGACGGCGAATGACACGTTCGAGGTGACGGTCGCACCGATCAACGACGCGCCCACGATCGTTGATGTCGCGGATCAGTTAATCGTGGAAGACACGACGCTCGGACCGGTCGCTGTGACGGTGGGCGATGTGGAAACGGCTGCGGGCACGCTGATGTTGACGGCGGCCTCGTCCAACACCACTATCGTGCCACTGAGCGGCCTGGCCGTCGGTGGAGCAGCCGCGAACCGCACGATCACCATGACGCCCACCGCAAATCAGTCCGGTTCGTCGACGATCACCCTGACCGTGAGCGACGGGACGTTGACGGCGACCGACACGTTTGTCCTCATCGTCAATCCGGTAAACGATGCGCCAACAATTGCCGCCATCCCCGACAGGTCTGTCGACCAAAACGGGAGCGTGGCGGCGTTTCCGCTGGTGATCGCCGACATCGACACGCCGGACGCTTCCGTTGTCGTCACCGCCACTTCGAGCAACACGACACTGCTGCCATCGAGCGGCATCACGCTGGCCGGGACGGCATTCGATCGAACCCTCGCGCTCACGCCCGCTGCCGGCCAGAGTGGCTCCACCACGGTATCCGTCGCCATCTCGGACGGCCAGGCGTCGGCATCGACGAACTTCACTCTGACGGTCCTTCCTAGTACCGGTCCGCCGAGCGCACCACTCAACTTCCACGCGATGTTGGCCGGCAGCACGCTGATGATGTCCTGGGACCTCCCCGCATCGGGGTTTCCCGCGAGCGACTACATCCTCCAGGTTGCCATCGACGAAAACTTCGGCGTGGTGGTCTTCGATCAATCCACGGGATCGGCCACCCGGACGTTGACGATTCCGAACGTACCCAACGGCGTCTTTCATCTGCGGCTTCGCGCCCGCAACGCCTTCGGCACCGGGCCCGCATCGAACGTGCAACGGATTGGCGACCCGCCGAATCCGCCGGTCAACTTCGTTGCTACGCTGAGCGGCGCCACGCTGACGATGACGTGGAGCGCTCCCGCATCCGGTCCGTCGGTAACGGACTACGTCGTCGAGGCAGCACTCGACGCCAGCTTCAGCCCGGTGATCTACTCGCAGGGCACCGGCGGCCCAGTGACGTCGTTGGTGATTCCCGGCGTGCCGCCGGGCACGTTCTTCCTGCGGCTACGGGTACGCAACGGCTCCGGCTCGAGCGGACCGTCGAACACGCAAGCGATCGGTCCCGGCGCCTGTACGGCAGCGCCCGATCCCGCAGCCGGCTTGACCATCACGAAGCTTGGCGCCCTGAACGTCCGTCTCGGATGGATGGCGTCTGGCGGGGCAAATCCGGTAACCGACTACGTCGTGCAAGCGGCGCTCGACCCGAGCTTCAACGCCATCGTCTTCAGTCAGCCGCTCGGAAGTAGCGCGACGACGCTCGACGCGACCGCACCGCCGGGCACGTTCTTCGTGCGGATCGTCGCGACGAATCTGTGCGGCGCAGCCGAGCCGTCGAATGTGGTGAGTCTGGTAATGCCGTAGCTGGCCGCGCTCGAGATCCACGGGAAAGTTGTGTGGCTGTGGTAGTTGGTGGCCAGGGGCATCACGATCGCCGTATGAGAGGTCATCTGAGCGGCTCCGAGGCGATTCGACTGGTCGGCCCTGGCGGAGCCGGCAAGAGCACGATCGGTGCTCTTCTTGCCGAGCGTCTCGAAATCGCCTTCCTCGATCTCGATCGGCACCTTGCTGGTCTGGTTGGCGATCTAAGCAAGTACATCGACCGGTACGGATATGGCGTATACGCGCGAAAGAACGTCGAGACGTATTGCTCGCTGTTCGGCGGAGAAATGCGCCGGGGAGTTGTCGCGTTGTCTTCCGGCTTCATGACGTACGCAGGCGACATTCATCCCGAATACGCGCGCGTTCGCCGCGAGATCGAGCAGCATCCCAACACGTTCGTGCTCCTGCCGTCTCTTGATCGTGATGTCTGCGTGGTTGAGACTGTTCGCCGGCAAATCGTCCGCCCGTTCGGTCGCTCCTCAGCGAGAGAAGAAGCTGTAATCCGAGCACGATTCGAGATCTACATGGCCGTGCCGGCGCGGAAGATTGAGACGATGCACCCAATTGCCGCCGCTCTCGACGAGATTGTCGGCGCGTTGGCGCTTGAGAAAACATGACGGCGCGGCGGAGAGGTGCTCTCATGCCCGCCCCGCGGCCGCACCAGGCTCGGTCGGCGTTGACACCTTTCGTGTCAACTCGGAAAAGATGTTGCGCAGTTCCTCCACATGGCGATCCAAGCTGTATCGCTCTCGCGCCTGGCGTACGGTCGCTTCCGGTATCGCATGGCTCGGGAACGCTGCGCCCTTGCCGATGGCGCGGAGCGCTGCGGCCAACGCCGCCTCGTCACCGTTCGGAAAGAGCAGGCCGCTTACGCCTGGCACGATACTTTCTCCGAACCCGCCGTTCGCGCTCGCGAGCACGGGCACACCGCGGACGATCGCCTCGACGGCCACCAGCCCGAACGGCTCTGCCCAGAGCGACGGCGCCACCAGGGCCCAGGCGTCGGTCAGCTCCCGCTCGACCTCGTGCGGAGCGACGTGGCCCCGGAACGTCACCGCTCCCTGAATACCGAGCGCAGTGGAGAGTCTCTCCAGTGCCGGCCTCAGCGGCCCCCAGCCGACGATTCGCAGGCGCGCCGTCGGCAAATCGAGACGTGCGCGGGAGAAGGCGCGGAGCAGGAGCTCGAGGCCCTTCTCGACGTGGAGGCGGCCACAGGTCCACGAACAACGGATCGGCGGCCGCCGCTCGCCGGAAGTCGCCTCCAGGCATGGGAACCGGGAGCTGCAGGACATCGGACTGCACGCCGTCGAGAGCAAGCTCTCGCTGCACCCAGCTGCTGCACGCGAGCACCCGATTCACGCTCCGGACACCCGCTCGGATCAAGGCATAGCGGGGCCTGTCCCTGAGCCAGTGCCCGAGACCTACACAACCGGATCGCCAGCAGATCGAGCCGGCTCGCTCGGTGCACATCCGCCCGTCGGGCAGGAACTTGTAGCCTGTCGGGCAGAGACATTTATAGTCCGTCACTGTGAGGACGGTCGGCACGAAACGGAGCTCGCGGAAGATCGCAGGCGAAAGGTGATGCGCGAACATGCTCACCAGGACGACATCCGGGCGGAAGTCGCGTAGCGCCCGTTTCAGCGTCAGTATCGCGGATGGATTGACGATCTGCAGCAGTGTCTGCGCTGCAAGCCGATCGGTTCCGAAAGCGCGGTACTCCGCGGTGCCGTTAGCAGCTGAGCCCGCGGTGCTCGTGAGCAGTCGGACCGCGTCTCCCCGAGCGCGCAGCGCGTCTCTCACCCAGGTCAGGTAACACTCGGCCCCTCCGGTCCAATGCGACCAGTCGGCAATTACGAGTGCGCGCATGCGACCGAGCCTTCCGCGGCGAGGATCATTTCGAGGTTGCGCACGCCGTCGGCGAGCGATGGCGAGACACCCGCCCGGGCGTGCAGGATGCCGATCCATGCCTGCAGACTGCGGCGGTACGCAGGGATCCGCTGATGGTCGGATCAGGCGCTCGATGCGCCACGCGGCAGCGGCAGCCGTCGGCATGACGACCGGATGATAGACGCCGTAGCGGAGGCGGCGAGCTACGCGCACTGTCAGCGCCGGCGAATTCCGATCGACCCGCAGGGTGCCACGCTCGCCGTAGAACTCGAGAAAGTCCGCAAGCCCGGTGCGGAACGAGAAGTAGCTCTGGACCTCTACGCCGCCGCGGGTCGTGAGCTGCAGTCGAGCGCTGTCGTGCTCGCTCAACTCCGATCGGAGCGTGGCCGAGACGGTGGCCGCTTCATCATCGAGAAGCCAGCGCAGCAGATCCAGATGATGGCTGGCAAGATCGAGGAGAACGCCTCCGCCTGTCGCCCTTCGTCGTTTCCACTCCGGCATTGTCGCGACGGCGATCGGCTGGCAGAACGCGCTCTGGACCGCGCGGACCCGGCCGATGCGACCGTCAGCCAGCAGCGCCCTGGCCTGTTCCACGAGCGGGTGCCGTCGCCGGTTGAAGCCGATCACGCCGATGACCCCGGCCTGCTCCGTTGCTGCCACGATCCGCGCCGCGCCCGCGGCATCGGTGGCGATCGGCTTCTCGAGGTAAAAGTGCTTGCCGGCTTCGGCCGCTGAAACCGCGAGCGCGGCGTGGAAAGGCGTCGGCGCAGCGATGACAATCGCGTCGACGTCGTCTCGTGTGAGCAGCTCCTCCGCATGTTCGAGAATCGGTGCTCGCGTCAACCGCGCCGCTCGATCTCGCGCCAGTGGGTCGGGGTCCGCCGCCGCCGCGAGTGTTGCGCCTCTCAGGCGGCGGAGCACAGGCAGGTGCGCCCAGCACGCGATGGAGCCGCAACCGAGCATGCCCACCCGTACCAGTGCACCGGGCCGAACGCTCACGGCGCCGTGACAAGCATGATGGACGACCGCAGCGCCGACACGCGGCCGTGCGGATTGGCCGGCGTCATGATTGTCGCTCCGCTTCGACGCTGGCGGGTCATTCGACACGAGGTGTCGTGTAGCGGACCTTGTGGAGTTCGTATTCGGCCATGCGCCACTCCGCCCCCCACACAACACCAAGGGCGTAACCGACCATCTCGCCTACCGACGAGATCACCGCACCTGCGGCCATGGTCGCGACCGTGCCCAAAGGCAACGGCGCGTCCTGTCGCGCGAGCGCCACCTTGTCGCGGAGTCGGTAGAGCATCACTGCCGGAATGAGCGGAGAGCCTGCGACGTACACCAGCCGTCGCAACGCAGACCAGCGACGGATTCGGCGAGCAGCGAGCAACAGGCCGCAGAAAAAGCGCTCACCGATCCAGGGCGCGGGGCGCGAGATGTTGAGATGATCGATGCGTGCGTCGGGTTCGAGGTACGCGCGCTGGCCGCGCTCACGGAAGCGCACGGTCAGCTCGTCACCGTGCGCAAGCCCGACTTCGAGCGCCGGACCCAGGGCGAGCAGCGCCTCCTTTTCGAAGCTGACGTTGTGGCTCGGGATCCATGGCACTTCTCCGGCGGGGCCGGAGTGCAGCGACCGGCCGTAGTCCAACAGGAAGATGGCCCAACTCAGCGCGCCGTCGGGATTGGCGTTACCGAATCCAGGTACGACCACCGGCCAGCCGTCGGTATGCCTCCGGAGCAACGCCTCGGCAAAGCCAGGATGCGGGAGGCTGTGGGTCTCGCCGACGAAGACGAACGGCGCTTCGGCCGCCCGGACGGCGGCCGCGCGGGCGGCGTGGAGGTGCTGAACCGATCCGACCCCAACGACCCGCACTGAAGCGAAACCCTGGAGCGCGGGATCGCGCGCGTCCAATGCCGCCAGGCTTGGGACCGCGATGACCAGCTCGACCCGATCACGCACCGTCTGCCGGCGCAGGCATTCGACCACACCTCGAATCGTGTCGAGGCAGTCGGTGGCTAGGACCACGGACAATGACGGTCGCACTGGTGTCCCTGTCATGTCGATCTCGCTGGTGCGCAGTCCGGCATATTCACGCGCGGCCGTCGATCTTGTCAAATGCTGGGCCAACGCCGACCCCAGCAGCCGTCTTCGCCATTCCCAGCGGCACGCTCTGTGTCAGCGCGCCGGTGACATTCAACTGCACGCTCGTGGGTGCACCGCCGTCGAATGTATTCGTCCACGAAAGCGCCAGTCTGGACCAGGTCTGCGAGCATATCCGTCTGTCGTGAGATTTTCGGCGGTGAGGTTGAAGACCCTAACGACAATTGCGTTCCAGCCGCACTTGGATCTTCACAATCCTTCAAGGGTCGAGACGTTGAGTGTGTCCCTCGTGCTCACCTCCAATCGGAATGACTCGAGACGAATCGCGTGGAATAGGGAATAGTGGTTAACCGGTGGTGGTTCAATGCCTTAGCGCCAGAACTCGTGCGCCATCAACCAGTTAGCTGAAGGGCCGAACTATGGTTCGATTCCTTCGGGGCTCACCACATTTTCCTTCGACCCTTCGAGCGGCTGTAAGTATTCGAAGATAGAAGAGGTTACGACGGTTCGATCGAAGGCTTTTCCGCTGAACGCCACGCCTTCCGGAAAAAACAGTCGCTGAAGCCGCTGCCGTTGCTCCAGCGACGCCTGTATCCAGCGATCGGAGGCACGCGGTAATACCCCAAAGGCGACCGGGGCGTCACCGTCCCGACACGTTCGGACGAACTGAGCTGTTGCCACCAGATGCCGCCGCCGTCCTCGAAGCTGTGCCCTCCCAGCCGCAATCACCGGTCGGACGAGGCCTAGAAGTCGAACGACGCGCATTCTGTTCTGACACGCAACCAACCTGGAGTCCGGAAAAACATTGAGACCGACCGTGTTGGTCAGCTGCGTCAGGCCAGTGCCGTCCACCTTGATCGAAAACAGCTGATTGGGCCCCGACACCGGCCTATTGAAGAAGAGCTTCTGGCCATCGACCGACCATCTGATGGACAGCTCCTGGAAGCTGTTGTTCGTCACTTGCACGAGATCGCTGCCGTCCGGATTCATGACGCAGATCTCGAAGTCGATGCCGCCGTACCGGCACATGAACGCGATCTTGCTGCCATCCGGAGACCAGGCAGGCGCGCGCTCTTCTTCATTGTTGAAGGTCAGCTGCACGGGCTCTCCCGATCCGTCCGCGTTGATCACGAAGAGTTCGGCCGTCGGGTATACCGCCGGACCACCGGGCTCCGGAACGTCGCCCACCTCATGGGCCATGTACACGATCCTCTGCCCATCGGGCGACCAGTGCGGGTCGTCTTCGATGAGCGTCTCGCTGTTGGTGATGTTGATAGGCGCCTGCTGCCCTGTGGCGGCGTCATCGACGTTTACGATGAAGACGTCGCTGTCCGTAGGCGGAGCACCGGGATCCATTCTGATCGGCAGCCCCGTACCCGAGGCCGAGGCGTGGAACGTGATGTGCTTGCCGTCCGGAGCCCAGGACGCGGAGCTGCCTCGCGTCAGGTGAGTGTGCTCCGTGCCGTCGCTCGCCATGACGAACAGATCAACCATGTTGATCGGCTCGATCTCTGTTCGCAAACGGTTGCTATCGAAGACGATCTTCTTGCCGTCCGGCGATAGCACGGGGAACACATCCATAACCTCGTTCTCCGTGATCCGCTGCGGGTCGCTACCGTCGGAGTTCATCAGATAGACTTCGCCAGCATTCTGAATCGGAACGAAGGTCGGATTGTCGCGGGTCGTGGTGAACGCGACCTTCTCGACGAACCCGAAACAACCGCTGCTGTCCAGGCTCTGGGAGCTTCGATCCTCCGCGATCTGTTCGCTCTCGGTCGCAACGGTGCACAACGAACCAATCGAAATCAGCCCTGCGAGAATCGAAAGAGTCTTACGCACGCGACACCTCCTGTGACCTCCTGCTGAGTAGCACGACTGCGGTGCCCCAACTCACGTCGCACGCGCTCGCAGGTGCAGGATCTCATACGCGAAAACTCCGCTCGTGCGCCTGTCTTGTGGCTCATTTGCACCTGATTGCGTAATTCGCTTCACGCCAACGTGTTAGGGCACTACCTGAGTGGCGTTCGGGCGTCGCAAGGATGTAGACTGCATGCGTCCCTGCGGAGTCCGAAGCGTGATGCCTCCGTTGTCGCCCCTTCGGTTTGGTACCTTCGAACTCGATCTCCACTCGAGGGAGCTCCGCCGCAACGGCGTGAAGGTCAGGCTCGCCGATCAGCCGCGCGAGATCCTGCAACTGCTGCTCGAACGTCCTGGTGAGCTCGTCACGCGCGAGCAGCTCCGCGAGCGGCTCTGGATCGAGGGGACCTTCGTCGATTTCGAAACCGGGCTGAACAGCGCGGTCCGGAAGCTGCGGGAAGCGCTCGATGATTCAGCCGCCAACCCGCGGTTCATCGATAGGGTGCCCCGACGCGGCTACCGTTTCATCGCGCCGGTCAACTCCGCACGCGCCAGCCGGTCCGAATCATCTTCGCTAGAAACTCCCGTATCCCGACGCCCGGTTCGTACAGCATGGATTGTTGCGACTTTCCTCGTGGTCGCCGCGGCGGCCGTGCTTATCGCGCACGCGGTAGGCAGTCGCGGCGCGAACGGACGGGGGGCATCGGCGCCGGCGCGCGCCCGGGAAGCGCAAGCCGCAAACTCGGAAGCGCACGAGCTGTACCTGAAGGGGGTCCTGGCGTTCGGCGGCCAGTCGCCGCAGGCAATGCGGGATGCCGTCGGATATTTCGAGCGAGCTGCCGCGTCCGATCCGGATTTTGCCGACGCCTACTCAATGCTTGCGCAGGCGCACTTCCATGGCTTGGTCGGTGGGTCGCTGGCGCCGCGCGCCGTCGCGCCCAAGGCCGAAGCCGCGGCCCGCAAGGCGATCGAGCTCGATGACACGCTGGCGATGGCGCATCGGGCGCTCGGCGCAATTCTGCACACTTACTACTGGAAGTGGGACGAAGGGGATCAGGAGTTCCGGCGCGCGACCGAGCTCAGCGGCGAGGCGGTCGACATTCACGGGCTCGGATTCCAAGGGTTGATTCGCGCCCGCCGCATCGACGAAGCCCTCGCTGAAGCCGAGCGTGTCCGCAAGCTCGATCCCCGATCGTTCAACGCGCGCATCAACGTGGCGGTCGCGCGCAGAGCCTCCGGTCAATTCGACAGAGCGATTTCGGAACTCCGGCGCGCCTTGGAAATGCACTCGGGACCGGCGCGGGGGCACTTCCAGTTGGGCGTGACGTTTGTGCTGATGGGCCGGCCGCAGGATGCCATTCCCGAGCTCGAGCGAGCCAGCAGCGCATCTCCCGAGGGAAACCCACGGTTTGAGGCGTATCTAGCCTACGCATACGCAGCGGCCGGACAGCCGCTGAAGGCGCGCCGCATTCTGCAGGCACTTGAAGCACGGCGCCGGAATCAGTACGTCTCCTCGTTCGGGCTGGCGCTGATCCATGATGCGCTCGGAGACAAGGCGGCGGCACTCGCCGCATTCGAACGTGCGTACCAGGAGCGCGCCGTCGAAATCGCGCAGGGCGAGCAGAACCCACGGTTCACCGCCATCGCTTCTGAACCCCAATTCCTGGAGAGGATGCGGTCGATCGGACTTCGCCGCTGACCGGAGTCATGCGGCATCGACGTTCTCCAGTACGCCAGCGCCGCGCTCGACGACGTGCCGCGCCAACAGTTTTGTCGCGCGGACGGCGGATGCGCGCGAGCCGACGAGTCGCAGCCCAACATCGCGCTGGACGCCGTCGACGACTGTAGTCGATACCGCGCTGCCGCTGAGCGCGAATACGTTGGGCTGACGGGACCGACGAGGAAGCGAAGTGCCACTACTCAAACGCCGATCGCCCTGAGCGCCTTGGTCCAGCCGCGACCAGCCTTGTTCGAGACCTCGATGGCAAGTGGCTCTGTCGGTAGGAGTTGTCGCCGGGACGGCGGATAAGTAATGAGCAACGCCGATCTGGCGAGAGACATGCGGCGGTGGCCGGTCGACTGCCCCATCGCACGGCGGGTTCTCAGACCGCTGACACAAGTTTCGATCAGGCATTAGCCCTGCGATTCGCTCGGGCTGGAGCCTTCACTCGTTTCTCCTAGGACTCTCGACGGCTGAGACGTGCGTCCGCGCTGTGACAAAGCGCCCACCACCGCGCCCACCATGGCTGAGACTGTCTGAGATTTGCGGAATCTTTCAGCGCCCTCGGGAGACAGGAACGAGCGCGACGCCCGGCTGGCACATCGCAGACATCGCCAGAAAATCGCACCCGCCCCAGATGTTCGGATGTTCTTCGATCTTCTGTAGTTGGCGCAATGTTTATGCGGGTAAACTCGACGTGCGCCCACCAGGTGCGCCCACCACTGAGGGCGAAATGAAGAGCAGAATGCGTGGCTGGTCAGCCGGACTTCATTCCACGGGATGCAAGCGCACCTCAGATTCGACCCGTGAGAACCGGTTCGATTCCTACCCGGCTCGCGAATCCCACTGATGCGCGGCGGACGCCGCATCCAATAGGACAGGCACGCGCGCCGCTTACGAGCGCGAGGTCAGAAAGCGGAGTTGCCACTCGTCTAGCACCAACAAATTGTGCCTGCTCGCATCGCCGGACGCGAGCCGCACGGTCGTGGGCATGAATGGATATAAAACTGCGGATGCCTGACCGTTTTGGTAGCCTCGGGTCCCTGTGTCATTGTGGTGCGTGTCTATGGTTGCAGAGTTCGTGGCCGACGTGGCGCACGGCGTGCGGTGGCTCCGCCGTCACCCACGCTTCGCGTTGTTCTCGACGATCATCATTGCCATAGGCGTGGGCGGCGCTACTGCCATCTTCAGCGTGGCTGACGCCGTCGTTGTGCGCCCGCTGCCATACGCCGACGCCGATCGGCTGTTCGTGATTCAGGAGCACGATCGACGGCGCGACACACGGGGTCCTACCTCCTATCCAGCGTTCGCCGCCTGGCGCGATAGCGGCCGTTCGTTCGAGGGCTTCGCTGCCACGACCGCCGAGCATCTTGAGGTGGCATGGACCGGCCAAGGCGAACCAGCCGTGATCGCCGCGGCCGCTGTCAGCGGGGAGTTCTTTCAGTTGCTCGGTGTCTCGCCAATCGTCGGTCGCGCCATTCAGCCGGACGATGATCGTCCAGGCGCCGCTGTTGCCGTTTTGAGCCACTCACTCTGGAGGGAACGCTTCGCTGCTGATCCCACCGCGGTCGGTAGGGCGATGCTGCTCGAAGGCCGGCCGCACACGATCGTCGGGGTCATGCCATCCGACTTCGCGTTTCCCGATGGCGTTGATGTCTGGCTCGCAATGCGCGCCGAGGACTCGTTGCTGTCCGCGGCGGTCGCCGACCGACTGTTCGAGGACATCGGCGCCGGCGTCGGCTGGCTCACGGTCATCGGACGCCTTCGTGACGGCGTGTCACTTGACGCGTCGCGCAACGAACTCACAGGGCTGTGGCGGCGGATGTATCGACGCTCGTTGACCGGCATCGATACATCGTCGGTCGAACCCGGCGTCATCAACTCGTTCATCGAGGGGCACGCAGCGGCGCCGATTTCGTTGACTGACGTCTGTACTGGGGCCGGCCCGTCCAAGCGTGCTGGCGGTACTCGCCGCCAGCGTTCTCGTGCTGCTCATCGCCTGCACAAACGTGACCGGCCTGCTCGCGACAATGTCGATCGAGCGCCGACGTGACTTTGCGATGCGGCAGGCGCTCGGCGCCAGCCGCTCCCGATTGGTCCGCGCGGCGCTCATCGAGACGCTGCTGCTCGCCATGCTCGGAGCGGTAATCGGGGTGCTCGTCGCCTGGTGGGCGACGCCAATGCTGGGCTCGCTGACGCCGTCGGAACTCCCCAGGGTCGATCAGATCGCCATGAACGCGCGCGTCGTCGGGTTCGCAGCCCTTGCCACCCTGGTCGTCACACTCGTTGCAGGAGCGTCCCCATTGGCCCTGGTGCGACACGGTACAGTGGAACGCCTGATCCGCGGCGCCTCGAGCCGAGTGGTCGAAGGCCGCGGTAGGGTACGCGCGATACTGGTCGTGGCCGAGGTCACGCTGGCGGTGGTACTGCTGGCGGCCGCGGGCCTGATGATGCGGACGTTCGTCAATCTTCGTGAGGTGCCGCTTGGATTCGAGGCGGCGTCGGTCCTCACCGTTGAACTCTCACCCCGGGGAGAGCGATACGCCGCAGCTGCGCCTCGGCGTCGCTTCTACGAGGAAGTGCTCGGACGCGTGCGAACGATCCCTGGCGTCGATGCGGCGGCCGTCGTGACACGGCATCCGCTGTGGAGTACGCAGGGATACGACTGGCCGTTCACGGTGGAAGGGCAGCCGGACGAGGAGGCATGGCGAAATCCGCCCATGAACCTGTTGGCAATCAGCACGGACTATTTCACCACGATGGGGATTCGGCTCTCGGCCGGACGGGGGTTCACGGATGTCGATCGTGACGGCCAGCCTGGCGTCGTGGTGGTCAGCCAGTCGTTCGCACGCCGCGCATGGCCGGGCAGCGACGCAGTCGGAAAGCGTGTAAAGATACCGCTGCCCGACACCCCGTACAGCCAACAATGGCTGACCGTCGTCGGCGTCGTGGCGGACGCACGCTACCGCGAGCTCGAGCGCACACGTTTGGACGTGTACGTCTCCCACCTGCAGGCGGCGATCCCGCTCAATAGCATGATGGTGCGTACCCGCGTCGACCCGGCCATGGTGACAAGCGCCGTACGGGGGGCTGTTCGCGCCATGGATCCAAACGTTCCTGTCATCGGTGCTATGCGCATGTCCGACGTGGTCACGACGAGTTTGGCACGCCGGAGATTCACCGCGCGGCTGTTCGTCGCACTCGCGATCGTCGCCCTGATGCTGGCTGCGCTCGGTTTGTACGCGCTGCTCGCCCATGCTGTGACGGCGCGCACGCGTGAGATCGGGATCCGGCTCGCGATGGGAGCCCGACCCGCCGATATACGCCGAGAGGTCACGCGGTGGGGGCTTGGCCTCACCGGAGTTGGGCTGTTCCTTGGCTTGAGCACCGCGCTGGCGGGAGGTCAAGTGATCGACTCGCTGCTCTACGGCGTCGATGCTCGCGACCCGCTGACGCTAACGGCCGCTCCTTTGGCACTGCTTGCGGCCGCCACGGTCGGGTGCGCTCTGCCAGCGGCCCGCGCCAGCAGGGTCAACCCCGCAATTGTGCTGCGAGACGAGTAGCCGATCACGAGGTGGCAATTCGTTAAATGCTGTTGGCCCGACTCTGATCAGCCGCCTAACGCCGCAGCGTTTGCGTATGCGCGGGCTGCCCGAGCAACGTTCGCCCGCTCACGCCACCCGTCGAAACTTATCAAGCCGTCTGAGCCATTTCCTTCGGAAAACTACGACCGTGTTCAAACTGCGGCAGCCGTGACCTTCGGGTCATAACAACTGACGCACTCGGCCATTTCGGGCCGGATCTACTTCCGGGCGCGAGTGGTGTGTTCCATCTCGCGAAATTCGACGTTGTCGTCTGCTGCAGTTGCGGACCTACGCGCTTCTTCGCCCCTCGAGAGGCCGTAGACAAGCGTGCGAAGTCAGCGCTGTGGGAGAAGCTCACCAACCGTCGCGCGACACTTCCCGAAGCGTGAGCCCGGGTTCGGAGGCCAGGCGTAGGCTGGCCCACCGCAGTCCGAATGGCAAAGACGCGCGACTCCGAAAATTCGCGCGAGACGAGATGTCTGTCAGCGCTCAACCTGGGGTACGAGCGCGACGCGCCGGTTCAGCCGCCGTGTGTCTTCACGCGCGTTGTCGTACTTGGCCCCCTCCTCGCCCCGGCTGACCGTCGGCAGCCGATCCGCCGGCACGCCCTCGCTCACGAGGTAGTCCTTCACCGCAGTTGCGCGCCGGTTGCCGAGACCAAGGTTGTACGACGCCGTGCCAAGACTGCAGGTGTGGCCCTCGATTGTCACGACCAGCGACGGGTCTCCCTTGAGTGCGGTCACTACCGCGCGGAGCCTGTCGATGTCCTCGCGACGAAGCGAATCACGGTCACGGTCGAAGCGCACATCCTCGAACGTGTACGACTTCGTTCCAACGCTGAGCGTGACTTTGTCCTCAGCCGCGGCCGGCCCCGCTGGCACGGCGCTCGTTGACCGGGCCACGGCGGCCGGTGCCGGCGCCTGCGCGTCGTCTCGTTGAGCCTTGGCCGGCGGCAGGACAGGTTCGACGCCGCTCGTGCGAATCCACCCGACCTTCCGCGTACCGTGCACGTCAGGCGGGAGGACCACCCAATACCAATCCTCTTCCTGATCGAGAACTTCGAGCGTCGTGCCTTGATCCACCGTGAGGATGACCTCGTTCGCAGGCCCAAGCGAGCGCAGGATCCGCGCGGACCCGCTCACGACGTGAATGTTTGCGGGAATTTGCGCCTCGGCCGATGTGGCCGGGAGACTGACTGCGGTCGCGATCAGGGCTCCGACCGAAAAGGTGCGCGCCATTCTGGACATTGGTGGCTGCCCGTGCAGCTTGCGTGCCTTATGTGCGCATGGGCAATTGAGCGCAGTTGGCACCAATGCGTGGCCGGAAACGCTGACAAGGACGACATTCGAACGACAAACATGACATTCCCTCACTTCGTCTTACGCGGTGCACGTCGCGAATTCCGCCAGGCGTCTGCACCAATTGAGATCTGGCGCGCAGCTCGATCCCCGCGACGTCGGCGCCGTGTTGGGGTGGATCTTCGCGGACACGGGCGCGGTGCACTGAGGACGCTTGACGCCGCGGCTAGTCTTCGGTCGAGGCGATTGAACGCCAACCGTCCGGCAGTTCGGGCCGTCCGCGGCGATCGTTTCGTGCGGGAAGGGCTGATCTGGATGAAGTTCGCAGACAAAACGCTCGTCGCGACAGCGCGAACAGGCCACGTCTGACGTGTACGTGAAAACGGTACGGCTTCTAGAGGAGAACGCCAATCACACGCCAGGAGACAGCACCTGACCGCCGACGTTAAAGGCGTTGTTAAAAATGTAACGAGCCTGCCCGTGGGCGATGTCGGATTGAAGAGCGCAAGAGACTTCAATCCGGGCTGTTCCTTGAGGAGGCACCACAAGCTGCCTGTACTGGAGGTCGAAACCTCGAAACAAGAACCGCGTAACAACTTTCGTGTCGTCGAGGAATCCGCCAGCGTTGACCTCCAGTCGCAGCGCCTGGGCATCCTGGCCGCTCTGCCTTATTGGAGAAGTCGGTGGCTGATTCCACAGCTCCTGGATGTTGAGACTGGCATTGACGACCATGACGGTTCTCCGGAAACCACCGAAAAATCCGCCTTGCTATTAAAAAGGGAGGCACAGCCGTGGTCGAAAAGCCCAATCGGTATCCTGTGAAATCCGAAGACGCAGAGACAGTGAAGCGGATTTCGTCGGAGATTGGCAGTCGCCTCCTTGAAATGGCGGCGATCATGGCAAGCACGACCGGAGTGATGACGCTCCCCACGGAGGGTTTGTCACCCAAAAAGATCGAGTTCGTTACTCGGGGCGGCACGAGCTGGATGGAGATTTTCGAGTTACCAGACGGAACAAGCATGTGCGTCGGACAAGAAACTGGCGGGAGCGTCTTTTTGCAGAGTCCGTGTGGTGGCTGATGTGCGCGGTTTGGTGGAGCGGAGGGCCTGTGCCCTGTCTCCGTCGCGACCAGCTCCGCGAAATTGCCCATCCACCAAACGCAAGCGCATCGCACGCGATCGCGTTACGAGCCCGCCACGAAGAGCGCAGTGAGAACAGGTAACAGACCCGCATGTTTGTCGCCGACGCGAAGCACATCAATTTGAACGTTGTGGAAGTCCTTGCCGCAACGTCGCGACGGTGCGCGTGCCTTGGATGCGTTATGCATTGCCGCCGCGCGGCGACGACATGATCGCCGTCCCTTTCATCGCCTTCATGCCGTGAATCCCGCGAATGTCACCCTCCAACCTTTGTCATAGCCCCGTACCGCTAATCCAACCAACTTTCACTCTCCGCTCCGAAACTTGTCTCACCGAAGCGGCACAGCCGCGCAGGCCAGACCACCCGTGTGCTCCGTAAGGAAACCAATACCGGTATAGTCGGGTCGCAGCTACGGCACTCTCTTTGCACCACGGCCAGCGTGGGAACCCTTCGCATTTGGGTGCACGGGAGGATCTGATGAAGTGCGCCGGTCTGTTGTGGGTGGCCGTCGCTGCCGTCATCATCGTCATCGGCGGCTGCTCGAACACCGAAGTACGAAGACGCCGGAGTCCGAGCCGCCGGCAGAACGCGGCGCCGCAGTCGGCACGGGCGGGGCCGGTGCGAACCTGAAGAGCGACGGCGAGTTTGTGCATGACGTGGCAAGCAAGAACATTGCGGAGATCGAGCTCAGCCGCATGGCTCTCGAGAAATCGACGAGCCCTGAGGTGAAAGCCTTCGCACAAATGATGATCCACGACCATGGCGCGGCCGAAGACAAACTAAAGAGCGTCGTCTCAGGACATGCGATCGACTGGCCGGGCCAGCTCGACGACAAGCATCGGGAGACCGCCGACGACCTGGCGAAAAAACAGGGTCCCGATTTCGATCGCGACTATGCGAAGGCAATGGTCGAGGTGCACCAGGATCTCGCCGCGAAGCTGGAATCCCGGCTCGACGTGAAGTCGCTCGCGGAGTGGAAGACGGCCGCGGCGGGCCGCACGCAAAGGACGACGATGCCCGAGCCCAAAGTCGAGATGGCGGACGTGCAAGTCCGTCCCAACAAGAGCGACAACGAGAGCACGATGAAGGTCAATCAGTGGGCGGCCGACACGTACCCCGTCGCGCAAAAACACCTCGACACCGCCAGGACGCTCGAGAACGCGACGAAGAAACGTTCGACCGACTGAGAGCAGGCGACGCGGCAGTGATCGCGGTTCCCCGAGTTCCAGTCACGTTACCCTGGACTAGTGGTTCATTCCCGTGGGTGCGCGGCGCCCGCGCGGCAGCTGGCCAGCACCCGCCCGGTACCAACGAGCTTCCACCCGGCCAGTAGAACTTCAAGCGCTAATAGTCAGCCGGTCGGCCCTAGTCCAACGTTTTCGATCACGGCTATTTTCGTCGCGGGATCATGATTTGCGATGAACAAGCGACAGACGCACGGGACACTGTGATGAGCGATGCCGCACTTCTGGAACTGCTCGCATCGTACGAGGCCGCCATCGAAGCGGCCTCATTCGCACTGAAGGCAGCGACGGCGCTCGCGGAGGCGACCAACGCGGCGAGCGGATCGCGGAAACCGATTTCCAACAGACACTCGAATCGAACCGGCCTCGACCGTCGGCTACAATCCGCCCGAGCAGGCTGACGGTCCGACAGTAAACAACTCGCCCGTTCACTATTGCGGCGAACGGCGTTGCGGAGGGTCTATGGGGGCAATCTTCAGAATGGCCGGGCGCGTGCTGTTAGTTGCGGCAGCCGTGGCGGTGGTCACCAGGATCGTCACACGCTTCGCGCGACCGGTGCTTGTCTCTATGTACTTCTCGGGCACACTTGACCTGAAGATCTACGAGCCGACGGGATCGAGCCCCGTTTCTCGGTCGAGCCAGTTTCGCGGGTGGGTGTCATGGAACCCGGCCAGCGCACCGTTATGGATTAGCGACGAAGGCGGTGGCCCCCGGCGTGTTAGGTGGGCCAAGTATCCAGTCGGACATCTGAGTTTGTGGCTCGACTCCGTTGACTACTCGGGCTTCCTCCGGAATCAGGCACTCTTCATCGCTTCAGGAACCGCTGTACCCGGTACCCATTTTTGGCTATCGACTAGCTTCGTGCCAGGTACTCAATTCGGTGAGCGTGATGTCATCGCCTTTAGTGGCTCGCTGAAGGGGCCTATGTTCCTGTTGTCACCAGAGATGTTACCGACAAGTCTGGCTTTTCTGCCGTACATGACCGTCCACGAGTCGGAACTCGAGGGCCCGTTGGCTGGAGGGAGCGGGACGTTTGACGCGACACCCTAATTCGAAGCGTTGATGTCACTCTCGCCTGCCAGCGTCAACCCTCCAAGTCTGCGGCTTGCGCGCTCCGCAGAGATGAAGTGATATGGATCAGCCCGACGCTGCATGCCCAACCACCAACGATGTCCCGAGTAGCGTGCACCAGCGGACGAGTGCACGCTACCTGGTGACGCGAGCCGTGACGCCACTCACTGCTGGTCTTCGTCCGCATTGGTGCTCAGCGAGCGCCTGTACGGCCAGCCGGCTTCTCAATCGATGAAGGACTGCGGCGCCAGGACCAATTCGGCGCCCTTCTTGGAACTAGGCCGCAATGCCGCAAACCCCCTGTTCCACCCTGTCGCGGTTCCCGCGGGGGACGCCACAAACGTTGGAATAGGGATCACGCCCTCGAGCGTTGCGCGGATCAGCGTCACTGACGACGCGGTGCACGTCGCTGATCCGCCAGGCGTCTCCACCAATGAGACCTGGCTCGGCGAACTTGATCCCCGCGACGTCGGCGCCGTGCTGGCGTGGATCTTCAGCGATGAAAACACCGCGCATTGATTCACGAAAGAGCCCGGCTAGTCGCGGTCTTCGGTCGAGGCGATTGACCGCCAACCGTCCGGCAGTTCGGGCCGGCCGCCGCGATCGTTGCACTCGGGGGCAGCGCTCAGCGGCGCTGTCACAGCCTTCATGCGGGAAGGGCTGATCTCGATGCAGCTCGCACACGAAGCGCTCGCCGTGGCAGCGCGGACACGCCACGTGTGTAAGTTTACGGGAAATGGTTGGGCTTAGGGATAAGATGCAGCACCCCAAAATCTGAGGAGCCCCCATGTTCCATGTGCGCACGGTCTTGTCAGCGCTCGTCGTCGTCGGCTCGCTGTGGTCCGCCACACCTGCACTCGCGCAACCGCTCGGCACGTATCGTTGGCAACTGCTGCCGTACTGCAACGTTGTCACGCTCAATGTCGCCCAACAGGGCGCCCTCTACACGCTCGACGGCACGGATGATCGTTGTGCGGCAGCTCAAACCGCGAGCGCGCGCGGCATGGCTTTTCTCAACCCGAACGGCACGATCGGATTCGGCATCACGATGGTGCAGCCCGGCGGTGTGCCGGTGCATCTTGAAGCCACAATCAACCTGCCAACACTGAATGGCACCTGGCGTGATAGTTCCGGTGCGTCGGGCAGCTTCGTGTTGACGCCTGGTGCTGGCATCGGTGGCCCTCCACGGCTGGTGGCGGCTGGCGGTGTGCCGCCCGCGTCGATTACTGCGATCCAACTCGCGACTGGCGCGGTCGGTGCGTCTGCGATCGCGCCGAATTCGATCAACAGCGGTCACATTGCGAATGCCACCGTCACAGGTGCGGATGTGCTCGATGGCAGTCTCACGCGTGCGGACCTCGCCGACGCGCCGCGGCTCATTGCCAATCAGGTCGATGCATCCGTCCCGCTCCCTCCTGGCTACAAAGTGGTGTTGGAGGTGCCGTTCGCTGCGCCAGCCGCGGGCCGCGTGCTCCTCAGTTCGAGTGGTGCGTTCATCTTCGGGAATGCCGCGACAACGGACACCGCGGTCTGCTCGATCACCACGGGCGCCGAGGTCACTGATTTTCCAATCACCGCGTACGCGGTCGAGTCGGCGCCATCGAGCTACTTGGTGAATACCGTTCGGAGGCACGCGCACCGTCGATGTTGCGGCAGGGACTTCCACAACGTTCAAGTTGGTGTGCTACGCGTCGGCGACAAACATGCAGATCTATTCCCCTGTGCTCACGGCCCTCTTCGTAGCGGGCTCGTAATGCAAGTCGCTAACGCGGGGTTCATGACGATCGCGCACGGCCGTAGCGTCATTGTCGGATCGTGCACGCGACTGGGCTGGATGCGCGCGGCTCTCTGCACTCGTCGCGGAGGTGGCACGGCTCAACGCCGACCGCTGATTTGACAAGTTGACTTGTCAGATTCCACGGCCGCTATGGCTGTTAAGTTTACTTAACAATATGGGAAGCCGCAGATCGCGTTGGCACTCGGTGCGGCGGCGGCGGACTTGCCGCGAACGTTGCTCTCGATTCCCGTCGTCCTCAATGGCAATTCGCCGGCGCAGATCACGCGCGCGGATCTCGCCGAGGTCGCCTATACCGACGATGACGAAGTAGACGTTTCGTTGAGCGAGAGCGCGACGGTGGAGCTGCTCGACGATCCAACAAACGACTCCGCGACGGCCACGCCGACGACCATGGTATCGCTGTTTCAAACAAATTCAGTCGGGCTGAAGACCACGCGCTGGCTCAATTGGGAGGTGATTCGCTCGGGCGCCATCGCATGGATGACGGTGACTTACTGACATGGCAACGACTGAGCCGCGGCCCGAGTCGTGGGATGACCTCGTCAAACAGCAAGGCCACAAGTCCGCGACGATTGCTTTGCTCGACGTGTTCCAAAACTACGTCATGAACTTTCTGCACGACATGAACGAGCGCAACCGAGAACGCAACGCGCGACTCGAGGCGCTCGAGGCGAGGACCAGGACGCCATGCGGTTTCGTGGCGTCTGGAACTCCGGCGTCACCTATGAGATGGGCGACTGCGTCACCCGCCAGGGTGGCATCTGGGTCTGCCGAGCACACAGCACGGTGAAGGCTCCGGGATCGGCTGCCGAAGATTGGCACTCGCCGTGAAGTCAGGAGAGCGCCGATGAGTGACGATGACCTGATCATGACGAGCGTGGAAGAGAGCGCCGCGATTTTGGTGGCCGCCTTGCAGCATCGGGGCGCCGTGTTCACGCTGCACCACGACGGGTATTTTCACTGCGATCTCGATCGGGCGGACCTGCGCGGCTTTCCGCCAGGGGCCACGCTCGGCGAGATGGTGGTCGCCCTGCGCCATCCCATTCGCCGCGTGTTGCTGCAGGGGAGCGCGGCTCTGCACTAAACTCGTGGCCCATCGCGGCATGGCGCCGTCGCGAAAGGTCCACGGCGGACGATGAGAACACGGAATCCGATGCGTTCGGCCGCGAAACAAACGACTGGTTGGATCCATGGGCCGGAGACAATGCCATAGATCAGCGGGTGGACACGTATGTAAGTTGGCCGTTTGCGTCGATCCGCGCACTCTGGGAAGCCGCGGAATCGAGCACCCCACCGGCGAGCGAAAAGATGAACAGCGGGTCCATACCGTCGGGAATGCGGAACATCACTTCGATGTCGCGGACGGGAACGCGCGCGGCGGCGGCGGCGGAAACACCGGCGGCGAGCGGACCATACGCGGGTTGCTTCCAGGTGGTCCAGGTATACCGAGCGCGCGCAGGTTGGATTGCGATCGTCACGATGACGACCGCCGCGGTCGCCACAAGGCGCGCACGCCCACTCGCCGCGATCGCAATTCCGCACGCACAGAGCGCAGCGGCCGGTGTCAATCCGTGGAACCAATACGCTTGGTCAAGCGATCCCTGCCAAAGCGAGAGGATTGCGATCGTCGTCATTACGGTCCCGGCACTCACCGCCAGCAGCGCACCGTCTCGGACGAACGCAATGAGCGCAAGCGCGCCGCCCACGAGCAGCCACGGGAACCAGTTAAAGGTGAGGAACGGCGTGCTGAATTGAACATCGAATGTGCGCATTACTCCGGCGGCGCTCTCGAGTAGATGCAACCGATGAATGGGATCTTCCGCAACTCTCACGAGGCTCCGAACGACGCCAACGCTTGGTTCCGGCGCGACGATCGTGTCGGCTTGTCTCGTGACGTACGGCACCATCCAGATGGCAAGGCCCGCGACGCCCACGAAGGCCGCAGTGACACCACTCCGTAGCCCTCTGTCGCGCGCCAATGCCCACAGACTCCAGGCAACAGCCGGCATCACGACGAGCACGGCGGAGATGTGACACTGGATAGCTGCAATGCCAAGCAATGTCGTCGTCGCCGAGCGTCGGACCGATGCTCGACTTGGCCATAACACGCTGGCCACGACGAGCTTGGAGAACGCGCCGGCGACTGGAGGATTCCAAAGCAGCGCGCTGAGCGATGCGTCCAATGGCCCGGTCGCTGTCGCGACGATGACCGCGAAGGCGATCCACCAGGATCGCAGTCGTCGTGCGAGCGCGATGAACAGCACGCCGTCCGCGATGGTTTCCATCGCGGCTACCGCCGCTCCGCCGACGTGCGGTAACACGCCGGCGAACGGCTCGGCCAACACGCGCGCGCACCACAGTGAGATGTAGTACGCGGGGCCGATATCGAAGCCGCTATTGACGCTGCGTGGCCCAATCCACGGCAGATCGACAAAGCGACGTTGAGCGATCGACCAGTCGCGCACCTGTTCGCCCAGCAATGGGTAGTTCGATTGAATATCGTGAGTTCGGAACCAGAAGAGATAGCTGCAGACCGCAATTACGCTCGCGATGCGCAGGGCGTACAACCATCGCCATTGTTCCATCGGCATCAACAGGCGGAAGATCTGCGCGCGCCCAAGCAAGCGGATCACACTGGGGGATTGCCGCGACGGGCACACGGCTGGCGGGTAAATGTTTTCAGCACGCAGATGCGGTCGGGCTCATTCTAGCCGAATGGAACAAAGTACCTTGCGGCACCGGCGAATCTCGCCGTTGAATTCGGAGCACATGACCGTCCGCTTCGCGAAGCCGCGCGACCCCGCGCAACCTGCCGGAATTCGTGTTGTCGCGCATGACGAAGGACGGACGGGTCGCCGAAGCGCGCACGCGGATCGTGCCGCTCGACGATGGCCGGCCGGAGATTCGCTTCTACGTCAGTCGTTCGGATGGCACGATGGGTCTGGTGTGGTCCCTGGTCCTTCGCGATGGCCTCGAGGTAGGCGAGCTCGCGACGATGAAGCAGAAGGAATTCGAGGTGCGCGGGTGGACGCTCGACAGGGCGGCACTCGCCGACAATCACACCACGCCACCGAGCTGAGCCACCTACTAGATATCGTGGGGGCGCCCCAGGATGCAAAGACAACATCGATCTACCTCAACGCCACGGCTCAGGATCTGCACGACTCCATGCGGTGATTCGGCACCGGAGCCGCGACGGTGCCGGTCGCTGCGGCCGATGTTGAGGCTTCGTCGTTGGGGCAACTTCACTAGGCGGGGATAGTTCGAGGCGCAGGTCACGCACGGCTCGGAAGAAAACGGATCATCGTTTCCTACCATTCGGGCATGGTGTCAAGTCGGGTGCGCGAATTCGTTGGGGAAATCGGACGCGGGGAAGGCTACTGCACGGTCGCCGTAAGGAAGTTGGACCACTGCGTGCCGTTCCACAGGACGAGGTAATACACGCCCGGCGGCACGGTGAACGACGCCTGGTTGCCGCTCACGGCGACCGAGCCATAGGTCGCAAAGAGGACGTGGTTCGAGTAATAGAGCGTGACCGTCGGACTGCCGGTCCAGCGCAGCGTGAGGACGCGGCCACTCAAGGTGCCGCTCAACACGGTCGCCCCGACGTTGACGTTGACCTCGTTGGAGTAGTGGCCGCCAAACCAGTTCACCGCCGCAATGCGGATGTAGTAGTTGACCCCCGGCGCGGCGTTGGCGGTCCATGACGTGGTTAAGCCCATATCGTAGACGCCAAGATCTTCTTGACCGGGACGGCTGCCAATAACCATCCGATAGAGTAGCGGCTGCTCCACTCGGCGGGTATCCGCGGCCCAGGTCAGGAAAATCGGATTGGTATTACACCGGCAGGTGAGGGTCGGGGGCCCCGGCACATGGGTCGCATGGTCCAACGCGTTGGGGTCGGCGGCCGTGTCGCCGGCCGGCGCCGGGGTTTGCGTAGGCGCCGGCTCTTGTGCCGCGACGCTAGTTGCAAGCGCCAACACCATCGTGAAAGCCAGGGGTCGAATCGTCATCATCATCTCCAGTCGTCACCGCGCTCGCTGGGACCCCAGCGGGACCCCGAGTGTGCCCGGTCGCGCGCGTTGTGCAGATTTCCTAAGTATTTTGGTGGCCAGGGACAGAATCGAACTGTCGACACCGTGATTTTCAGTCCGGTCTGCCCTTGCCACGATGATCGAAATCATCGAGTTTTCTCAGCTATTCCCGCGATCACCTCCCGCCGAAGAATGCATACGGGGCCTCTCAAATGCACACGGTTATCTGCTGATGGGGACAGGGACAGGGACAACTAAGCACGTACCAAGCGATGGGCCGATCGCATCAAAGAGGCGTGCCACGCCGACGCCCGCCGTTCCGTGAAACGCGCGATGGTGAACAGCGGGCGCGAGGCGCTGAAAGCGCGCGAAGCAGAAGACGTGCTCATTCAACAGGCGCTCGATCACATCCGCGCGCTCGAACCGTTGATCGCGAGATTTCATCCGCACGGCGAGCTGGCCCAGGCCCTGAAGTCTTCACGCCTCCGGTATGAGGCAGGACTTGAGAAGCGGCGCACGTTGCGCGATCGCACGAAGCGCAAACGCGGCAAGCCGGCCGATCGCATCCCGGCGATGATCACTGCCGCGGCGGAGGCGTACAATGAGGGTGTTCCTGCCGAGCCGTTGGCGGAACTCGTGATTCGGTGGGCGAATCGCAGCGTGCCCTACTGGAAACTGGACACTAGCGCGCGCATCACACCTAAAGCTCACGGTGTCTTCAGCACACCACGATCCCGAATGATCGCCTCGATTAGGACGAGGGCGCGCCGCCTGGGCAAATCTGACAGAGAATAGCGGCTCCTTTGGCATTACAGGCTTTTTTCGATGAGAGCGGCGGCAAAGGCACCGGGGAGTGGATGACCATGTCCGGCTTGCTGGGCGCTGCCGAGTTGTTCGCGTCCGTGGCAGATGGATGGGACCGTGCCTTGCGAGCGCAGCATCCAGGCGCCATTCGCTACTTCAAAATGGAAGAGGCGACCGGATTAAAAGGAGAGTTTGCGCATTGGAGGGAAGAGCCTCGCGACGAAAAAATTCGGCAGATGGCGCAGGTGATCAACAGGCGCGATCTGCTGGAGGTTGCGGCTGTTGTGAATCTGAAGGACTTCGCGAAGGCGGAATCCGAATGGTCACATGTCGGGCACAGGCACACTATGAACCAGCCGCATCTAACGCTGTTTCAATACGTGATGGTGTCTTGCGTGTCTGAAGCGCTGAATCACGGCTCGTTCGAACCGATGGAAGTCGTGTTCGACGACAACGCTGTGTTCCGTGGTGAGATACAGCGCATGTATCCGCTCGTCAGAGAGGTTGAATCTGAGGATCCGGAGCGGCTCGCGGTTCTCCCTGTGCAGCCATGGTTCCGGGACGACAGGGACTTCGTAGTGCTTCAGGCCGCTGATTTGCTCGCCGGTCGGTTGCGGTTGAACCTTGAGTCGCCGGGGCCGGTGGTTGATCTGTGTCCGGATTTACGCGTCTCGCGGTATTTTCGTGTTCTTGAAATGCAGGACGCATCCGAGCATCTGATCCGCCTAGAACGAGACATGCTGCTACGACACTATCCAGAAGACTAGCTCTTCGCCGCCCATCCGTTCAAACCCAAAAACAAATTCATCCAGCGCGATGATTCCGTCGATTTTGTTCGGAATGCATCGCTAGGCATTCGGTGTACCTGGGCGCATATTGTGAGTCGCCCGCACTGATGGTGCGCGGGCGACGGAGCGCACACGATATGCCGATCCAAGTCAGACACGATGAGTCGATCACTCCTCGACTGCTGCCAGCGAAGCGAGCCGCGAAGTTTCTGGGTATCCCGTACACGAGTCTGCGCGCTGAAGCGCTCGCCGGCCGTCTGCCCGTGCTGAAGCGCGGGAAGGCGTGGTACTTCGCTGTCGCTGATCTCGATCGTTATGTCGAGCGCTCTCGGGAGACGTTCGACTAAAACGGCGAGCGCCCGACGGGGCTGAAGCCGTCGAGCGCTTGCCCATCGAGAGCAGATCGATGGACACCAACAATCCGACAACCAAAAACGAACCGGCCAAGTGGCACCTGCACACGCTCGACGCCTGGCGCGAGCTGCGCGCCGAGAGGGAAGCCCGCATCGAAGCCGAGCGCGATCGTGATGTCTGGCGAAAGATCGCGCAAGAAGCGCTCCACATGCTGGCGGAAGTCACGCCGAAGATGCATCGGGCGCTCGCCATCATTCGCGGGCGGCGTACCGCGTGAGCGTCACTGCTCGTGACATTCCATTCGCCAGCAGGCGCGAACGTCCGACAGTCGCACCCGCCGAGCGGCTCGAGCTGCACTACGAGCCGTCAGGTGGATTCATGCGCCTGTTCGACATCGCGGTGGACGAGATGACCGACAGTCCCGCAGTGTTCCGGCCATACACGGCACTCGCGGTGGCTGGCGCCGTCGTTGGCCGGCGAGTTGGCCTGCCGTGGTACGGGAACACGGACCTCTACCCGAACACGTATACGACGTTATTGGCCCAGAGCAGCTTCTTCCACAAGACGACGCAGATCAACATCGGGAAGCGATTGATCAACGCCGTACACGAAGGCGCCGTGCTGCCGGATGAATTTACGCCCGAGAAGGGCGTGGACCTGATGAAGGAACGACCCGAACGATTTCTCGGGTGTGCTGAGTTCGCTGGCCTGCTCGCGCGATCGGGGAAGGACTACAACTCCGGCCTCAAAGAGTTCTTGATGGAGATGTACGACTGCCCGGACGTGTACGAGCGCGCCACGCGCGGGCAGACGATACGAATCGAGCGGCCCACGTTGACAGTGCTCCAGCGTCGGCCACGTCGTGGCTGTCCGACCAGTTGCGCGGCGGCGATTTGCGCAGCGGGTTTCTCAATCGATTTGGTTTCGTGCTGGCGGACACAAAATCAAAGAGCTACGCGCTGCCGGGCGCCAGTGGCGCCAGCGCGCAGCATTGGGCCGAACTCGTCAACCATCTTCGCGGCCTGACGGCGATCAAAGGACAAGCATCACTCCACCCGGACGCCCGCACCTGTTACACGCAGTGGTATCAGCGGATCGAGCGCGAAGCGAACGACCATCGGGCCGTCGAAGTGGTGTCGGCATTCGACACCCGGCTGGCGGTGACCGCCGTGAAGTACGCGCTCCTGATCGAGCTGACATCCACCGGACACCTGAGCGTCAGCGCCACCGCGATGAAGGAGGCGATCGTGCTCACGGATTATCTCCGCGCGACGATCCGCCACCTACTCGATACCGAGTTCGGCAACGGCGAAGGGGACCGCAGACTGACCCGCGTGCTCAACGTCATTCGGAAGGCTCCGGGCTGCCGCAAGAAGCACCTGTTGCAGCAGACCGGCTACAAGGCCAAAGACCTCGATGAACTGCTCGGCACGCTCAAGCAGCGCGAAGACATCGAGGAATCGGAAGGGGAGTTCTATCCATGCGAAGGGTAGAAGGTAGACGCACGGTAGGCGCAGCGCATCTACCCACGTTCAGTGGTTCTTTCCTAATGTTTTCTCTTTATGTGTTGTTTGGTAGATGGGTAGAAGAGGCTAAGGACAACTCAGGCCGATGTGGAAAGAACACCCGCATCTACCATCTACCGTCTACCCGAGGCGTCGGACTTACATCCCCATCACTGCCCTGTCTTCGCCAGACGGCAGCGTGTCGTTCAATCCCGTGCACCTCGATTTACCCGCATAAACATTGGCGATTCTCGCGGCTTGTCCCCGAGCTGTCCCCGTTTGAAATGTTCCGCCCCTGCGGTCGGCAGTTGGGCAATCGAGGCGTGCGCCGTCTCACCGGCAGTGATACGGCGATCGCAGTGACGCAGGCACGACTTGGCATCAGGTCGCTTCCTGTGGGTGTGAAGCCGAAGGCGGGCGTCGATCCGCCTTCGGTCTTCCGAT
The DNA here is from genome assembly GCA_963807105.1 of uncultured Acidobacteriota bacterium. Taxonomy (GTDB): domain Bacteria; phylum Acidobacteriota; class Vicinamibacteria; order Vicinamibacterales; family UBA2999; genus DASPWV01. Next base: position 787,414 of record CAWEAM010000013.1, read on the forward strand.
GCGCGCCACGAGGCGCACAAAGGCTCAGGAGGGCAAGTGTATGGCAATGGTCGGCAGGCTTTCACAGACAGCGAACCCCAATCTCTTTCCGGGCCGCAATCCGGCGGGATACAAGGCGCGGATCACTGCGGTCGGCGTAATCGTGCACGACACACCCGATCGGCATATCTGCGGCGGGCAGGTGTGGGCCGTTGACGCCTCGGACCTGACGGTGCGCTGCCACGTCGAACAGTCCCTGGTTCAGAACGTGACGGTGCCGCGCTCGCTGGCTGCAACCGCTATCAAGGGCGATCCGATCGTGCTTGAAATGACACGCACGCCCGGCGGGGCCGTGGCGGGCCAATACACCATCGTCGCGGCGCACAGCGCACCGTTTGCGGGTGCTGGGCCGAGCGGCTCGCAGGCTGAATCGGTCGATCGCGGAGAGTTTCATCCGGGCCGTGTTCAGGGATTCGGCGTAAAGGAGTTCCTCGACTGATGGCGACTGACGAACGCGACGAGCGCGGCAGGTTTGCGAGCGGCAATTGTGTGGCGCTGCGTCATGGGGGCCGATCGCGACAAGTGCAGGCGGGCGCGCTCGAAGAACAGGCCGAGGCGCTCCTGGCGCTCAACGAAGCACGCGCGCAGATTGTGGCCGACCTGGGCGGCGACGGTGAGCTGAGCCAGATGCAACGCGACTTGATCGCCTCATACCTTCGAATCGGCCTGATCGAAGACTACGCCTATCAGAGCATCGAGCGCGGCGGAGTGTTCACCGCGCATGGCAAACAGCGGGCCGTGGTGCCAACGCTCATGAAGGCGATTGCCCAGCGCCACGACTTGGCGAAAACACTCGGCCTGCAACGCCGCACAAAACGAATCCCGGAGATTGCACAGTGGGCAGTATCAAAACAGAACGGCTGATCACCCTGCCGCCGTTCCCGCAGTTCCGCGTTGAGGTACTCGGCATCGATCCGACACAACGCTGGGCGCAGCTCGCGCTGGCAAAGGCGATCGATGGTCTACCGCTCGATGAGGAAGAGCGCGTCCTATACGAGACACACACGGGCCGCAGCTACATCCAAGACCTGATCATCCGGCAAGTCCTGATCATTGTTGGCCGGCAATCAGGCAAGACCGAGGAAGCGGCTGACCGGCTCGTGTATGAGGGCGTTGGCGCAAGCCTCGCGGGCGAGCGCGGCATCTCGTGCATCGGAGTCGCACAGGACCAGCGATCAGCGACGGGTGCGCTGTTTGGCTACGTGCAACGTCGTTTCGAGAACCCGATGCTGTCGCCGCTCGTCATCGCGCAGACCAACGACACGATCACGCTCGTCAACGACGTGCAGATCACGGTCCTGCCGTGCAGACCGGCGGCGCTCCGTGGTCGTCGCTGCCGGATCGTTGTGCTCGATGAAATCGCCCACTTCCGCAACTCGGAGAACATCGCGCTCGACAAGGAAGTCTGGCGCGCGGCGCTGCCGACATTGTTGACGACAGGCGGCCGATTGTTCGCGCTCTCGAGCCCATACAACGCCAGCGGCCTGCTGTATGACTTGCACCAGCGGCACTACGGCAAAGCCGACAGCTCGACGCTCGTGTGGCGGTCAGCGGGTACCGTGTTGCATCCGACACTCGACGCAGAGTTCATGCAGCAACTACGGGATGGAGATCCCGAAGGTGCGCGTGCGGAGCTCGACGCGGAGTTTCTCTCCAACGTCAGCGCCTTGATCGATGAGGAGTCCCTGTGCGCAGCGATCGATCCAGATGTCCGGTCACGTCCGCCGCAAGCAGGCTGCCGCTATCACGCCTTCGTTGACGTTGCCACGGGAACAAAAGCCAATGGCGATCTGGCGGCGTTAGGCATCGCACATTCTGAGAACAACCGCGCGATTCTCGATACCGTCATCGCATGGCGGCCGCCGTTTAGTCCCCAATCTGTCGCGTCCGAAATGAGTGAGATTCTCCGCACCTACGGATTGCGCCACGTCACCGGGGACCGCTTCGCCCAAGGCTTCACCAGCGATGCGTTCTCCCGCGTCGGCATCCAATACCGCCCGAGCGAAGCGGACAAGTCCGCGCTCTATCTGCAAATGGCTGGCGCGATCAACTCAGGGACTGCGCGCCTGACCGACGATGCCGCGCTGCATCGTGAGTTGCGCGGTCTCGAGCGGCGACGTGGACCAACGAAAGACCGCGTGGATCACAGGCGCGGCGCAAATGATGACCGAGCCAACGTCTGTGCGGGTGCGCTGTGTTTGGCAGCCACGCCGCGATTCGTCGGCGCTGTATGCGCAAACATTCCGTGGCTATGAAACGAAAGGACAAGGACACAGAACATGACTAAGACCGAATCGCTAGAAGATGCCGTCGCATTGCTCGAAGCCAACGTTGAGGATCTCGGCCGACGTTCCGATCCTGCCGTGCGCCAGATCGTGATCGATGGTGACGTGCGCCGCATTCGCGAGACACACAAGACGGACGCCATCCCTGATAAGCACCTTGCGCCGACGTACGTGCAGGACATCACGCGCGAGGCGCTCGATCGATTCGTCGGTGAAACCCGAGCGATCGATCGCGCGGTCAGCGAGAAATACGCGGAGCTGCGCGAGCGCACTGTGGAGGAAATCGCGAAGGGCCGCCGACTGCCAAGCGAGAGCGAGCGGCTCAACCCGAACACGAATCACGCTGCATGGGTGGCCGCAAAGATGCTCGACGAATACACCGAGGACAAGGCGGAGGGATGGTTAGACAACCACGAGCGCGACGAGGCCGCGACTCTCAAGCGCTACAAGACTGCCGACGATCGCCAAGACAATGCATTCGTGCGAGTGGTTGAGAAGCGATACGGGCGTGAGGTAGACGAGTCCACCGACGAGCAGCGGAAGGTCGCCCAGATGATTGTCTCGCCGCTCGTCGGGGCCGTGCGCGAGCGGCAAGAATCGCGCGTGCGTCCGGGATTGCGGGGCACGTTGGAGCGGCTCAACAAGGTGCGCGACAGCATCGAGTATTCGCGCGGCCTGACGAATCCCACGAACGAGAACATCGGGCGTGCGCTGAGCGCAGCAATCCGGAGGGCGAAGTAATGCGACCGAGACGTGACGGCGATCAGCTCGAAGACGGCGTGGTGCTCGAGTGTCAGGACTGCCGTATGGAATTTCCGTTCACTGATCGTGAGGCTGAACTATGGAGTGCGCGCGGTTGGTTGGCTCCCAAGAGGTGTCGCAGGTGTCGCGACATCGCGAAGCAACGCCGAGAAGTGGTCGAACGTCAGTTTCGGCCGAAGGGCCGATCGGAACGGTTCACCATTGGCCGAACAGCTTAGCATCGGATAGCCTAGCGCCATGCGGCGCTTTTTCGCACAGCTCGCCACGTATTGGAAAGCACTCGCTGGCATTGTGTTCGGCTCTTTGCTCCCGTACCTCTTCGAGGTGGTACGCGATTGGCTCGTTGAGCGCGGTCTGGAGTACCTGGTGGTCAGTTTTCCGGGACCACAAGTGCTAGACGGCATCTGGAACTGGCTCGCAGATGAACCAGTCAGGGCCGCTGCCGCGGCAGCCATCCTGTGGGTAGCCACAGCAGCAGGCTTCAGTCAGCAATACGTGCGCCGCCAGAGTGTGCCCAAAGAGGAGTCGAAAACGCTGCGTACGCCGAAGATGACGCTAAACGAAAGCTTCGACTCGTTTATCCCAACCCGCGATGCGATGCTCGGGGCAATGGACAACATTTTGAATGCTATGAGCACATGGAATACGCGGACCGATCAGATCAGGAACGAGTCGAAAGGTAAGGTTGATAGGGCTGCAAGGGATACGTTTTGGGCATCACAGGCAAAGGCTCTAGACCAGTACGCTGCGAGCTTGGAGACGGGTTGTACGGAGTTGTCGAACGCTAATCGAAAGATGCGAGATGTGATCGAAGCAAGATTGTATTGGCACGATAGAAGAGGTGTCGCCGCAGACCTGCTGACCGCGCAATCGAAAGAGGTGTTCGGCCAGGTGCGAGACGCGTCCGCGAACCTCAAAGCCAAGCTGCAAAGAAATCAGGGGCTGATCGACGACCATGCAATGGGATGGGACGCCAAAATGAATAAGGCAGCGGCGAAAATGAAGGCGGCAAACGCGAAAATGATCACTGAGTACGAAGCATCGGAATCACTTGCGACAGCGATTCTTGAATTTCGGGAACAGCGCACAGGTCTGCGCGGCTTAGTCAGAAGGAACTGGCGCAGCGCTCAACGTGTCTTCAGAAGGCCCTGAAGTCCACGCGCGCCGGCGGATTTTCGGCGAGGCGTTCCCGAACGATAACGGCTACGTGATCACGCGAAATGTCGTCTTCATCCACCCGAACTCTCATGAGGGCATCGTCTGTATCGACTACTTCGAAGACAAACTCCACGGCGGGCCGATCGTGCTGCACGTCCACGAGCCGCAGTCGCCACAACTTCGTCGGCGTCTAACGTCGAGCACGGCGCCGATGGGCCAGTTCGCCAACAGGGTCATTTTCAGCTTTGACGACATCCGCAGACCGGAGTATAAAGGGCGGTGTGCGGCCGCGCTGGTAACGCGAGCGCACACCTAACCCCGTTTCCGCGTGACCGGTAAACGAGGCTGCACAATTCTACAGCCCCGCCTTTTACCGGCCTCGCTTGATGGAGGCCGAAACAATGGGACAGCTTAGGCTACGCGGTTCGATATGGTGGATTCGGGTACTACCGCAACGGGAAGCGGTACGAAGAATCATCCAACTCCGACAAGAAACGCGAAGGCGAGAAACTTCTGCGGATTCGGGAAGGGGACATCTCCAAGGGTGTCCCCTTCACGTCGAAAATCGCGCGCCTCACCTTCGATGAGGCCGCCGAGGATTTGAAACGCGAGTACGCCATCAACGGGCGCCGCTCGCTCGAGAGTCTGGAGCGGCGCATCAAGATCGGGCTGGCGCCGTTCTTCACCGGCCGGCGCATGGCGAGCCTCACGACGGCCGACGTGCGCGCCTACGTGGAACAGCGCCTTAAAGATGGCGCTTCCAACGCGACGATCAACCGAGAACTGGCGGCGCTTAAGCGTATGTTCTCGCTGTCGGTGAGTGGCGGGCGCCTGCTCACGAAGCCGCACATCCCGATGTTGCAGGAAGACAACGTGCGGAAGGGATTCTTCGAGCGCGGCGACTTCGACGCCGTGCACGGGGTGCTTCCTGCCGCCGTGCAGCCCGTGGCGACGTTCGCGTACCTCACGGGCTGGCGGGTGCCGAGCGAAGTGCTCACGCTGCGGTGGTCGCAAGTCGATCTGCAAGCGGGCGTGGTACGCCTCGAACCGGGCACCACGAAGAACCGCTCAGGCCGAGCGTTTCCCTTCGCCGCACTGCCGGAGCTTAAGGCGTTGCTCGAAGCGCAGCGGGACGCCACGCGAGTGGTTGAGCGCGAGAGTAGTCAGATCGTGCCGTGGGTGTTCCATCGCAAGGGCCAGCCGATCCGATCCTTTCGTAAAGCATGGCTCACGGCGTGCCGCGAAGCGGGTGTACCGGGCCGGATCCCGCATGACTTCAGGCGTTCGGCCGTGCGGAATCTCGTCCGCGCGGGCGTGCCGGAGCGTGTCGCGATGCAACTGACCGGACACAAGACGCGCTCCGTTTTTGAAAGGTACAACATCGTGAGCGAAGCGGACCTGTCAGCGGGCGTTGAAAAGCTGGCGGGGACATTTCAGGGACAATCGGGCCGGTCTTCGACTGTTCTCCCGATCGCAATCAGCGGAAATTCTCAGTGATTTTGGTGGCCAGGGGCAGAATCGAACTGCCGACACCGTGATTTTCAGTCACGTGCTCTACCAACTGAGCTACCTGGCCGGAGGTGGTGCGGAAGAGTCAGTATAGCGTAGCAATCAGGGTGTGACGATCGCGCCTCGCGGCGCGGTTGGCGCACGCGCGGCAAACGTCGCCGGATGGCGGCCGCCGAGCACCCACAGCGCCACCAGCGTTCCGACGATGACGCCGCCGACGACGTCGAGAGGAAAGTGATGGCCCACGTAGATTCTCGAGTAGCCCATTGCGATCGCCAGCGCCCACCATGCCACGCGTCCGGCGGGCCATACGCGTGAGAGCGCGAACGCGGCGCCGAACGACGCCGCCGTATGCCCCGAAGGAAACGACATGCTGCGCGGCATCGGCGGCAAGGTGCGCGGCGGGTCGTACGCGCGCACCACGGCGGGCCTTGGCCGGGCCACCGCAGGTTTGAGCATGAGATCCACGGCGATGTAGCAGAGCAGAATGGTGAGATACACGCGCCACGCGCCCGCGCGCGTCGGCTGACGAACGAACGCGACGGCAGCAAAGATCAGCCAGATCGTCGAGGCCGTACCGCTGAGGCTGATGGCGCTCATCAGCCGATCGAGCCACGGTGCGTGCCAGGGCGTCAGCGCCTGGAAGAGCCAGAGATCGATCGACTGCAGACCTTCGGGCATCGAAGTGGCAGAGGCTTTGCGTCAACGAGGAGCATGTCCTCATTGGCCATCTACATCCTCGGCATGATCATACTCATCGGCGGGCTCGCCTACGGCGCGAGCGTCGCCGGGCTGGCGACGCAGTGGATTGTCGTCGGCGTCCTCGTCATTCTCGGTCTCGGTGTGGTCACCGGCGTGACCCGCACACGACAGCGCGATCCGTCTCACGATTAAACTCTCGATGCGCTTGCGTTGACGTTTGCGGATTCTGGGATTAGCGGCGGGCGGCTGCTACGACGGGAAGAGCTCCAGACAGCGATCGAGTTGATCGTGGCGGTCGGCGTGCCGCGACCACTTCGAGGGCGTGTCCGAAGGCTTGGAGCGTTTGATCGAGCGCCCGTGCGTCATGTGCGCTGCTCGACAGCAGCATGCACTGGAACGTGATCACGCGCTGCTTGAACAGCTCCTGCGCGAGCAGGCTGCGCTTCAGCCGGCGCCGCGCTGGATCGGGTTCCCGAAACACGAACTGCATGCGGAACGGCGGCCCGGTGAGCCCGCCGGCCACACCGAGATCGCAACACACGTCGTGGATCCGCCGTCGCAGCTGGGCGCCGTATTCCCAGATCCGAAACGCGACGATGCGCTCGTGGCGTGCGCCGCGGAACGCGATCGAAACACGGCGCTGCTGCGGCAGTGCGATCAGCTGGCAACCGAGATCGCGGCGCTTCGCCAGGGCACGGCGCCGCCGTGGAAGCCGGCCCTGATCAGCGAGGAGTCGCGCCGGCTCGCGCACGCGCTCGCAACCATCCGCAACATGGAGCGGAGCTGGTTCTGGCGGCTGCGGCTCGCGGTGGTCAGGTTCAGAGGGCTCGCCGGGTCCCGGCGGACCTGACCGGAAAGATCGCCCTCACGCGCAATCACGCGCTGCGCGCTTTCCAAAACCAACTGCGCTGCATGCCACGCGCGCGAAGCGCTTCGAAGAAAGCCCATCGCACAGCCGGCGTCGAGCACGCGACGCGCGGCCATCCGGCTGACGACGATGTCGGCGATGCCGGCGTAGAAGGCGAGGCAGAAATTATCGCGCCGGTAGGGACGTCCAAAGTCTTCGCGGTAGTAACGTTCGCCGACGTCGCGTTCGTCCATGCGGGCCAGTTTATGGCGGCCCGCTCAACCGACATCTGACAGAGAACCTGCGCCACCGGGCCACGTGCAGCCGGTCTACACCGGCTGCGGCTCCTGCTCCTTCACCAGACCCAAATCGCGCCGGACGCGATCCTCGATGGCGGTGCGGATGTCCACATGCTCCTTGAGGAACTGCTTGACGTTTTCGCGACCCTGCCCGAGGCGCTCGCCGCCGTAGGCGAACCAGGCGCCGCTCTTTTCGATAATCTTGCGCTCGACCGCCAGATCGATCAGATCGCCTTCGCGTGACACGCCCTCGCCGTACATGATGTCGAACTCGGCTTCGCGGAAGGGCGGCGCCAGTTTGTTCTTGACCACCTTGACGCGCGTGCGGCCGCCGGTGATGCTGTCGCCGTCCTTGATGGCGCCGATGCGGCGGATGTCGATGCGGATCGAGGCATAGAACTTGAGCGCGCGGCCGCCGGTGGTGGTTTCGGGATTGCCGAACATCACGCCGATTTTTTCGCGCAGCTGGTTGATGAAAATAAGCACGGTCTTCGATTTCGAGACCGCGCCGGTGAGCTTGCGCAGCGCTTGCGACATGAGGCGCGCCTGCAGGCCCATCTGCGCCTCGCCCATTTCGCCGTCGATCTCCGCGCGCGGCACGAGCGCCGCCACCGAGTCGACGACCACGACGTCGACGCTGTTGGAGCGGACGAGCACTTCGACGATCTCCAGCGCCTGCTCGCCATGATCGGGCTGCGACACGAGCAGGTTGTCGATGTCCACGCCGAGCTTCTTGGCGTACACCGCGTCGAGCGCGTGCTCGGCGTCCACGAACGCCGCCATGCCGCCGGTCTTTTGCGCCTCGGCGATCACCTGAAGGGCGAGGGTCGTCTTGCCGGACGCCTCCGGGCCGTAGATCTCGACGACGCGACCGCGCGGCAGCCCGCCAATGCCGAGCGCGAAGTCGATGCTGATCGCGCCGGTGGAGATGGCTTCGGTCGGGGAGATCGCGTTGCGCTGGCCGAGCCGCATGATCGAGCCCTTGCCGAACTGCTTTTCGATCTGGCCAACGGCAACCTCGATGGCTTTGAGACGTTCCTGGCGTTCGTCGACTGGCATACGGCGTCCTTTGCGATGAAGAGTGCGCTCCCGACCGGCGTCTACATCGTAGAGCCGGTGATAGCGAAAGTCAAGCGCCATTTCGTGAAGCGTCGGCCAAATCGCGGCTCATTTTCAATAACTTACGAGGATCGCCGACTTTCGCCTTTTGCGCACTGTTCGCAGCCCATGCGCTCGGGCGTTTGACCGCCGCCGCGGAAGTTCCGTACGGTTGGCAGATGCCGAGTCCCGTCGGGCATGCGCTGGGCGGTCTGCTGGTTGGAATGGGCCTGCTGTCGAAGCTCGACCGTTCTGCCATGCGCGACCTGACCGTGTGCGCGGTAGTCGCCTGCCTCCCGGATCTCGACTTTCTCTGGGGCCGGCACGCCATGGAAACGCACAGCATTGGCGCCGCCGCCCTGGCCGGCGTGGTCACGTTTCTGCTGACGCGCCGGCGCGACCTCACCGTCGCGGTCGTCCTCGCGTGGTTGTCGCATGTGCTCTTCGACTGGCTGGGTTCCGACGACTTCCAGCCGCTCGGTGTGATGGCGCTCTGGCCGTTCACGTCCGATTTCTATTTCGCGAACGCGTTTATATTCGAGGCGATCTCGCGGCGCTACCGCGAGCCCGGGTTCTGGGAACAGAACGTGCTGGCGCTGGTGAAGGAGATCGTGATGCTCGTGCCGCCAATCGCGGTGCTGTATTGGTGGCGTCAGCCGGAAAGGAGGAGACCATGACCAGGTTCGTGCTCGGCCTTACGATCGCGGCGCTCGTGACGACGATCACGGCGGTCGCGCAGCAGGACAACCCGCAACCGACTTGTAAGAACTGCCCGGGCTACTACATCCCGGAAGCCGAGCTCGACGCATATCTCAAGCGCGCGATGGCGGAGCGCATCATCGATCAGCAGGTGCGCTCGGTGGACATCGGCAAATCGAACGTGGCGATCGGCATGGTGCATCGCACCAAGATTTCGACGCCGGGCGAGGTGGCCGAGCACGATCAGGTGAGCGAGGTCTATCACGTGATCAGCGGATCGGCGACGCTCGTGCTCGGTCCGGAGCTGGTGGGCGCGGAGCGGCGGCCGGCAACCAACACCAACGTGCGGCTGCTGAACGGTCCCGGGCACAACGCCAAATCGATCCGCAACGGCGTCCCCCGCGAGCTCAAGGCGGGCGACGTGGTGATCATCCCGGCAGGGACCGGGCACTGGTTCACGAAGATCGACGATCACATCACATATCTGATGGTGCGCATCGATCCCGACAAGGTGACGCCGCATAAAGACGAAGCAGCCTCAAAAGCGGACCTCGCAGGTAAGAAACCGTAACGGTCTCTTGAGGGTGCCAGAGGGTGCCTAAGGTGCCTGAGGGTGCCTTGGGTGCCTATGGTGCGGGGTGCTTGGGTGCTGGCCTTCGCTGTTCGCCGCTCGTGTGGCTGGGCTTTGGCCGCGTGCAGAGCGCCCACGCGCAGCTCCCGCCGCAGGCCCACGTGAAGCGCCTACCAAGGGCCCTCAATCGTCCGCCCAGCGAATCAACGGCTGGCCCGCACGCGCGGCGTAGGCGCCGAGCACGCCGAGACCGAAGACGAGCAAGAGGATCGCAGTCGACGCGGCGAAATGTCGCAGTGAGGGATCGGTCGTGAGCGGGAAGCCTTCGAGGACTGTCCCTACATAGAACGTCACAACCGTCGCCAGCAACCCGAATCGCACGACTATTGTGAGGAGCACGATGAACGTTGGCACGACGACGAGCAACCGCGCGGCAGTTGCGCTCTGACTCCAAAGCTGCATCGCGACGAGCACCACACAAAGCCCGATCGCGGCGGCAACCGTCACGCTCGTCCGCCTGAAGATCAAACGTGCAACGACGAACGCAAAGAGCGACAGCATCGCCGACTGCATTGCGCCGGGAAGGATCGACAACATGCCGGCGAGCGTGTAGCGCATCCCGAGCAGCGGCGCGAACGCGGTGATCGTCGGCGCGTCCGGCGCGCCATCGAGGAGCAGCGGCAAGAACGGACGCGGGGCGCGAAGGAGCGCCAGCGCGGCGCCGGCCGCGACGCCGGCGAGGAGGTCGCGTCCCACCTACGGATCGCGGAACGACCCGCTCATCATCATTCGTGTCCATCCGACGAGCGCGCGCGGCGCCGACGCCCGCGCAGAGCTGGCGGGCCATGGCGACCGCTTTGTCCTCGGGAAGACGCCCGATACGCCGCAGCAGTGATGCCAGATCCTCACCGTCGACGTACTCCATCGAGAGAAACGTGTCGCGATCGACTTCGTCGACGTCGTAGACGCGGCAGACATTCGGATGCGAAATCTGTCGCGCGAGCCGCACTTCGGCATGAAACCGCGCCAGTCGATGTGCATCGTGTGCGAGATTGGCAGGAAGGAACTTGAGCGCGACCGCCTGGCCGAGCTTGAGATCGTCGGCGCGATACACCTCGCCCATGCCGCCTTTTCCGAGGAGGCCGACAATCCTGTAGCGTGCGGCGCGGACGCTGCCCGGAGCAAAGCGCCCGTGCTGATGCGTCCGAGTCGGACAGCCAACCCGCCGCCGCCGCGGGCGCCGGCGACGTCGCCGCGTCCGGCAACCGCGTCACGTCGCCGCGTCGAGTGACTTCGTCGGCGTCGCGCACCGGCAGATGATACTGCGGGCGGCCTCAGATCATCTCGACCGCCAGCGCCACGCCGTTGCCTCCACCGAGGCACAGCGTCGCGACGCCGCGCTTTCCGCCGCGATCCTTCAACGCATAGAGCAGCGTCGTCAGCACGCGCGCGCCCGACGCGCCGATCGCGTGGCCGAGCGCGACCGCGCCGCCGTTGACGTTGACTCGTGACGGGTCGACCTTCAGCTCTTTGGCGACTGCCACCGCCTGCACCGCAAACGCCTCGTTGAGCTCGATGAGATCGAGATCCTCCACCGTCCACCCGGCCTTCTTCAACGCCTTCCGGGTCGCTTCGATAGGTGTCATCAGCAGCATCCTGGGCGCCAGCCCGCTCGTCGCCTGCGAGACGATGCGCGCCATCGGCGTCAGATTGAGCTGCTTCGCCCGCTCCGCGCTCATCACAACGAGCGCCGACGCGGCGTCGTTGACCCCCGGTGCGTTGCCGGCCGTCACTGTGCCGTCCTTCTTGAACGCCGGCTTGAGGCTGCGGAGGATCTCGGCGGTCGTATCCGGCCGCACCGACTCGTCGTAATCGAAGAGCACGGATTCGCCCTTCTTCTGCGGGATCGGGATCGGGAGGATCTCGTCCTTGAACTTGCCCGCGGCGTGGGCCGCGGCGGCGCGGCGGTGGCTCTCGACGGCCCACGCGTCCTGCTGCTCGCGCGATACGTTGTAGCTCTGGGCCACGCACTCGCCCGCGTTGCCCATGTGCCAGCCCTCGAACGGGCACCAGAGACCGTCGTTGATCATCGAGTCGATCACTTCCGCGTGGCCCATGCGAAGCCCTTCGCGCACGCGCGGCAGGAGATACGGGCAGTTGCTCATCGATTCCATGCCGCCGGCCACCGCGATGTCGATGTCGCCGGTTTGAATGCCCTGGTGCGCGAGCATCACGGCCTTGAGGCCGGAGCCGCACACCTTGTTGATGGTGAGCGCCGCGACGTGATTCGCCAGACCGCCCTTGAGCGCCGCCTGGCGAGCCGGGGCCTGACCGGCGCCGGCCGAGACGACATTGCCCATGATGCATTCGTCAACCGACGCGGGGTCGATTCCGGCGCGCCTGACCGCCTCGCGCACCACCATGGCGCCCAGCTCGGGTGCCGGAAACCCATTCAGTGTGCCCAGAAACTTGCCGGTCGGCGTGCGAACGGCGCTCACGATGACGGCTTCACGCATGGCGCAGATGAACTCCTGATCCGATTGTATAGTGGTGCCGCCATGGCTCTGGCGCGGGCGGGTTCCATTGCACTGGTGGTGCTTCTGGCGCCAGCGCGCGTGTCTGCGCAGGAGCCAACCCTCCAGGACCTCCTGGCTCGCGCGACTGAATACGTAGTCGCCTTCCAGAAGCAGCTGTCCGGCATCGTCGCAGAAGAGACCTACAGCCAGGACATCAGGAACGATCCCTCGGCAAGCACCTATCTCCGGCATCGCCGGCTGCGGTCGGACCTGCTGCTCGTACGTACGGTTGGCGCGGATCGGTATGTCGAGTTCCGCGATGTCTTCGAAGTCGATGGTCAGGGTGTGCGGGATCGCGACGAGCGTCTGACCAAACTGTTCCTCGATCCACCGCTCGGCGCTGCCAGTCAACTGGAACGTGTCGCGCAAGAGAGCGCGCGCTATAACATCGGCAACTTCACCCGCACGATGAACACGCCGCTGCTGCCGGTTTCGTTTCTCCTGCCCGCTTACCAGTCGCGATTCTCGCTCGAGAAGGGTGGCTCGAGTGGCGACGTGAGCATCGTTCGATTCCGGGAAAGGGAACGGCCCACGCTGATCAGGACGCCGAGAGGCGAGGACCTGATCTCGCGCGGACGCTACTGGATCACCAACGCCACTGGAGCGATCACCCGCACTGAGCTCGTCATCGAACAGGGGCAGTTCCGGGCCACCGTCGACGTCAACTACCGGCTCGAGCCGACACTCGGCTTTCTCGTGCCCGCCGATATGCGCGAGCTCTGCGTCGCGCGCCGCGAGCGGGTCGAAGGACATGCCGAGTACGGGCGATTCCGGCGTTTTCAGGTGAACGTGGACGAGACGATCAAGCCGGTGAAGCAGCAATGAAACCCCCCTATCGTGACGTCGCCGTCGGGATGCTGTCGGCGCTGCTGGCGCGCGCGCTGCCCGACAATGCCGCACTCACGTACGTCGATCGCGGCCTGTCGCTGACGTTTGCCGAGCTCGATCGCGAAGCGCGGGTCATCGCGCGCGGATTGATCGCGCTGGGCGTCGAGCGCGGCGAACGCGTCGCGCTGTGGGCGACCAACGTCCCCGAATGGATCGTGCTGCAGTTTGCGCTTGCCAAGGCCGGCGCCGTGCTGGTGACGGTGAACACGTCGCTGCGCGGGCCCGAACTGGAATACCTGCTGCGCCAGAGCGAGGCGGCGACGCTCATCACGATCCGCGGGTTCAGGCAGGTGGATTATCTCGGGGTGATTCGCCAGATTGACCGCCCCGCCACGCTCAAGCGCATCGTCCTGATCGGCGAAGCGCGCGACGGCGATCCCGAGTCGATGATTCCCTACGCAAGCCTGCGCGACCGCGCGGCCTCGGTGAGCGAGCGCGACCTCGACGCGCGCGAGCGGCAGGTTGCGCTCGACGACGTGATCAACATGCAGTACACGTCGGGAACGACCGGTTTTCCCAAGGGCGTGATGCTCTCGAGCCGCAACATCGTGAACAACGCCTACTGGCTCGGACTTGGCCTTGGATTCACACCGGCCGATCGGTTGTGTCTCTGTGTGCCGCTGTTCCACTGCTTCGGCTGCGTCATCGGCGTGCTGGGGGCCTACACGCATGGCGCCAGTCTGGCCGTGGTCGAGAGCTTCGATCCGCGCAAGGTGCTCGAGACGGTGCAGACCACGCGTTGCACGGCGCTCTACGGCGTGCCGACGATGTTTCTCGCCGAGCTCGAGGATCCGGAGTTTGCGCGGTTCGATCTGTCGTCGCTGCGCACGGGCGTGATGGCCGGTTCGCTCTGTCCCGAAGCGCTGATGAAGAGAGTGATGGAGCAGATGAACCTGCGCGAGATCACCATCGCTTACGGATTGACCGAGGCGTCGCCGGGGATTACGCATACGCTGCGCGACGACACGCTCGAGCGGCGCACGCAGACGGTGGGGCGGGTGCTGCCCGAGATGGAAGTACGGATCGTCGATCCGGCGACCGGCGCCGCAGTGGAGGCCGGCCAGCCGGGCGAGCTGTGCGTGCGCGGCTACAACGTGATGCTTGGCTACTTCAACAACCCGGTCGCGACCGCGGCCGCGATCGACGCCGACGGCTGGCTGCGCACCGGCGATCAGGCGACGATGGACGCGGATGGCTACGTGCGGATCACGGGACGCATCAAGGACCTCATCATCCGCGGCGGCGAGAACATCAGTCCGAAAGAAGTCGAGGATCTCGTGCGCGAGCACGGAGCGGTGCTCGACGTATCGGTCTACGGCATCGCCAGCGAGTTCTTCGGCGAAGAAGTGGCGGCGAGCATCCGCATCCGGCCGGACGCCGCGGTATGCGATCGCGACATCATCACTTTCTGCGAGGAGCGGATTGCCAAGTTCAAGGTGCCGCGGCACATCCGTTTCGTCGACGAGTTTCCGCTCACCGCCTCGGGGAAGATTCAGAAGTTCAAGCTGCGCGAGGACCACGAGCGAACGAGAGGACCGCACGAGTCGGATCGTCAGCGGCAGCAACAGCACCAACCGCAGCAATGAGCAGCGGAGAGCACGCGACGACCATCGAGTTCCTCGCCGAGCCGTGTGCGTGGGACAAACCGCATCGATACGATCCCGCGGCGATGCGGCTGCGGCGCGGGCGCGCTGCGGGGCGCGCGATTCAGTCGAGCTCGAAGACGGCGAGCCGCTTCAGCGCGCGGATCTTCTCCGCGCGGTCGATTGACGCGCGCTCGACGGCTCGGCCGAGGATCGAGATCGTCCTGTCGTAAGTCTGGCGATCGACGGGGAATGGAATACCGTCCTTGCCGCCGTGGGCGAACGCAAAGCGGGCTGGATCGCGAGTGCTCGCCGGCGTGCCGTAGATCAACTCCGACGCAAGCGCCAGCGCGCGCAGCGTCTGAGGCCCCACACCTTCGGTGCCGAGCAGCGCCTCGAAAGTGGGCGGCGCCTGCTCGTAGGTCTTGACGAGAATCTTCGACAGCCGTCGCGTATCGACGTCCAGCTCGGGAAAGAGCATGTGACGCTTCGGCAGCACCAGATCGGGCAGCCGGCCTTCGCGGGTGGCGCGCGTGATCGCCTCGAGCGTCGCCTCGGGCGGAAGGCTGGCGAGCTCCGTAGAGGCGCGTCGCACGTCCGCGCTCTCGTGCGCCACCAGGTTCAGCGTCGGCGCCTGCACATCGCAGCACACGGCGTCGTGCGGCTCGTCAACGAAGCTCCCGACGTGCTCCGACAGCCAGTGATACCGCCGCGCCGTACCGCTGGCGTTGCTCATCCCCTGCTGGACGACGCACCAGTCGCCGGCGGCGGTGAAGAGAAAGGTGTGGTGATAAAGCTGATAGCCGTCCTGGACGGCGGCGTTGTCCACCTTCGCCGCGGTCTTGCTCGCATGCACCAGTGCCGCCGGATCGCGCCCGAGCCGCTCACAAGCGTCGGTGACCTGCGCCGGCGTCTTCCGCGAGGCGGCGCCTTTGCCGCCGGCGGCGAAGAGGCCCCATTCCCGGCAGGTGTCCTGGAGCGCCTCCTTGACGGCGCCGCAGACCGTCGTGGTCACGCCGCTCGAATGCCAGTCGAAGCCGAGGACGCAGCCGAAGGCCTGGAACCAGTAGGGGTCGGCAAGCCGGCGCAGCACTTCTTTCGCGCCATATTCAGCGACAAGATGTGCGAGGATCTCGCGCGAGAGCAGGACCATCCGCCCGAACAGCCACGCCGGCGCCTTGCCGCCGTGGAGGGGAAGCGAGGCGTAGCCGGTTCGCCTGCCACTAGCCACCGCACCATGTTACAGAGGGGACGACAGCATGGCTCCGATTGATCCCTTGTTCGGTCCGATGCGCGGCGCGGATCGCCGCGAAGTTGCCGGCGTGCAGATGGACGTGGCGGCGGCCGGGACCGGCCGCATCAAGCGCGTCGTGTATCCGGCCGGCTTTCGCTGGTCCACGCACATGAAGCCGATCATCGGCACCGAGCGCTGCATGCACGCGCACGTCGGCTTTCTCGCGCGCGGGCAGGTGCACGTCGAGTATCCCGACGGCTGCACGCAGGAATTCGTGGCGCCGCAGGTGGTGGCGATCGATCCGGGCCACGATGCGTGGGTGGTGGGCGACGAGCCGGCGGTGCTGATCGAGGTGGACTTCGAATCCGAGACGCCGCAGCTCTTTGGCCTGACCGGTCACCGCCATCGGTCGTCGGCCGGCAAGTAGGGCGAACGTCCACTGGGGCGGGTTCAGAACCTCATGCCCTTGATCACGCCCGATCCCAGCAACCCGTCCAGCCGCGCGAGGATCAACTTCGACGATCGGCGCACCTCGGCTGCCCAGTGCGGCTCGGCCGACGTTACCTGGAGCACGCCGTCCGCGCCGAGCGACACGCGCGTCGCGCGCGCGACCGCGGCGCCAACCGCGGCGCGCCAGGCGAACTCGACCTTCTCCTGCGAAAGCGGCGCCTTGCGCAACACCTCCGCAAGCACCGACGGGATCACCTTATGCGCCGGGATCACCCGATGAGGATAGCATTCGATCGATGCTGATTCTGGCCTCGGCCTCGCCGCGAAGGGCTGAGCTCCTCACGGCGGCGCGCATTCCCTTCGAAACGCTGCCCGTTGACATCGACGAAACGCCACTTCCCGGCGAGACGCCCGACGCGCATGTCCGACGGCTGGCGGCGGAGAAGGCGCGGGCGGCCGCCGCACAGCGTCCGGGCGCGACGGTGCTCGGCGCCGACACGGTCGTCGTCGTGGACGATCGCATTCTCGGCAAGCCCAGAGACGCCGCCGACGCCGCGGCGATGCTGCGCGCGCTGTCGGGCCGGGCGCATGAGGTGCTCACCGGCGTGGCGGTGCACGGCCCGTCCGCTTCGCCGACGGTCATAGAGATCGCTCGGACACGCGTATGGTTTTGCCCGCTGAGCGAGCAGGACATCTCGCACTACGTCGCCAGCGGCGAGCCGCTGGACAAAGCTGGTGCTTACGCGATTCAGGGTATCGCGTCGCGCTTTGTCGAACGGATTGACGGGTCTTATTCCAACGTCGTCGGCTTACCGGTCGCGCTGGTGCACCGAATTCTTCGGGAATGGCCCGAAAACGTGCGGATGGCGCTGGGCTGAGACGTCACCGGATGTCTCCGTGCGTCACCTCTCGCGTCTACCACGAGCGCGCCGCTTGCAGTATCCTGAGGGAGCGGCGATTGTGCCGCTAAGTCCCTAATCATGAAGCACAAAGCGGTCAAGATCGGACTCACCGGTGTGGTGCTCGCTCTGGCCTTCGTAGGCCTCATGTACTCGACGATGAGCGAAGGCGCCGAGTACTACAAGCATGTGGACGAGGTCATGGGGCAGCCCACCGACTGGTACGGCAAGAAGCTGCAGCTCCACGGCTACATCCTCCCCGACTCGGTGATGGTGAATCGCCGCACGCTCGAGTATCGCTTCAAGGTGCACAGCAACGGCAAGGTGGTGGACGCGACGTATACGGGCGTGGTCCCGGACACGTTCAAGGACGACGCCGAAGTCGTGCTCAAGGGCACACTCAGCCAGAACGGCTTCGCCGTCGCGCCCAATGGGGTGATGGCGAAGTGTCCGTCGAAGTACGAACCGAAAGCGGGCGCACCGACGTCTGGCACTCGCTGAGGTCGCCGCCATGGCTGCACTCGGCGGCGTCATCCTCGTCCTCACCTTCGTCGTCGCGGCATGCGCGGTTGCCTTGTCGGTCGCCGGCGCCCGCCGTGCCAACAATCGCCTCATCGAAAGCGGTATCGGAGCGTTCTACACGGTGGCCGCGTTGCTGACTGTAGCGTCGGGCCTCATCGTCTACGCGTTCGTCGTGGGCGACTACTCGATCAAATACGTGCAGCGCTACTCCGATAGCGCACAACCGCTGTTCTACAAGATCACATCGTACTGGGGCGGGCTCGACGGCTCGATCATGTTCTGGGTCTTCCTGCTGTCGGTGTTTGGATCGGTGGCCGTCAGGGTCAATCGCGAACGGCATCGCGAGCTCATCCCGTACGTCGTCGCGGTCACCGCGCTGGTGGAGATGTTCTTCCTCTTCATCATGGTGGCCAACAAGAACCCGTTCGACACCTATCTCACGGAGTCGCCGGTGGACGGCCGGGGCCTCAACCCGCTCCTGCAGAACTTCTACATGGCGATCCATCCGCCGACGATGTATCTCGGGTTCGTCGGCCTTACCATCCCGTTTGCGTTCGGAATGGCGGCGCTCATCAGTGGTCATCTCGACGACTCGTGGCTGCGCGCGGTGTGGCGCTGGACGATGCTCTCCTGGTTCTTCCTCTCGCTGGGCCTCACGCTTGGGATGATCTGGGCGTACGAAGAGCTGGGGTGGGGTGGATTCTGGGGCTGGGATCCGGTGGAAAACGCCGGCGCACTGCCGTGGTTTACGGCCACCGCGTTTCTGCACTCGGTGATGGTCCAGGAGCGGCGCGGCATGCTGCGCGTGTGGAACGTCACGCTCGTGATCATCACGTTCCTCCTGACGATCGTCGGCACCTTCCTCACGCGTTCCGGCATTGTGCAGTCGGTGCACGCTTTTGGCGAGGATCCGGAGCTGGCGCGGATGTTCATCATCTTCATGCTGACGACGATCGTCGTCTGCTTCGGCTGGGTGATCTACCGGCTGCCGATGCTCAAGTCACGCCACGAGTTCGATTCGTGGATGTCGCGCGAGGCGGCGTTCCTGGCCAACAACTGGGTGCTGCTGTTCTCGGCGTTCTTCATCCTGTTCGCGACGCTGTTCCCGACGATCACCGAAGCGATCAACGGTGAGCGGCTCACCGTCGGCCCGCCCTTCTTCAACAAGTGGATGACGCCCATCGGCCTGATGCTGCTCGTGCTGACCGGCATCGGCCCGCTGCTGGCATGGCGCAAGTCGAGCCTGCCGAGCCTGAAGTCGCAGTTCCTCTGGCCCGTCGTGACGGGCCTGGCAGTCGGGAGCCGTGACGATTGCGCTTGGCGTGCGCGTCTGGTCGTCGGGCATCTGCTTCGCGCTCGCGGGCTTCGTGTTCGGTACGATCACACAGGAGTTTCTGCGCGGCGCCAACGTGCGCCGCGGGATGACGGGCGCGGACCTGTTCACCGCGCTGGTCGGCTTGATGGGACGCAACAAGCGCCGCTACGGCGGCTACATCGTCCATGTGGGCATCGTGCTGATTTTCCTCGGCTTTGCCGGCGAGGGCTTCAGCACCGATCAGCAGCTGCTCCTCAAACCGGGGCAGCAGGCGACGGTTGCCGACTACACGCTCCGTCTCGACTCGCTGCGCCTGACCGACGACGGTCAAAAGCAGATGGTGACCGGTCACATCACCGTCATGGACACGAGCGGCAAGGAGCTGGGGCAAGATGCACCCGGCAAAGTGGTTCTTCCGCAAGCACGAGGACGAGCCGACCACCGAGGTCGCGATCTGGCGATCGTTCGCAGAAGACCTCTACATCGTCATGCCGGCGTTCGAGGTGCAGGAGCAGACGGCAAGCGTGGAGGTGCACATCAATCCGCTCGTCAACTGGATCTGGGTCGGCTTCGGCGTGCTCGCCGTCGGCACGCTCATCGCGCTGCTGCCGGAGAGCGCGTTCGCGTTTGCCGTGGCCAAGGCGCCGGCCGAAGTCGTGACCGCAACGCTTCTGCTGCTGTCGCTGCTCCTCACGCCGGGGGTGGCGGCGGCGCAGCACTCGGAAGGGCCCCAGACCGGCACGCTGGTCATCCGCTCGCCGCAGGAGCGCTCGGTGGCGCGGAAGCTCGCGTGCTGGTGCGGCGGCTGCTCGAAGCTGCCGGTGGACACTTGCGTGTGCTCGCACTGCGCGCACGTGCGCGAGGAGATCGCCGAGCAGGTCAAGGCCGGAAAAGCCGAGAGCGACATCCTGCAGTACTTCGTCGCGCAGAACGGCGGGCAGCATGTGCTCTCGGAGCCGATGACCGGCTTTTGGCGCTTTGCGTGGGTGATTCCCTACGGCATCGGCGCCACCGGCCTGCTGATCGTCGGGCTCACTGCGAGCAAATGGTCGAAGCGCCGCGAGCAACGCGACGCCGACGCCGATCCCGCGCGCGACGGCTTGGCGTCGGATCCGTTCAACGAAAAGCTGGACGATGAGCTCCGCGACCTCGATTGATTCAGCCGCGTCCAAGACGACCGACGCGACGTTCCGGCCCTGGCAATTCTTTCTTCTCGCGGGAATGCTCGCCGCCACCGCGACCGTCCTCGTCGCCACCGGCCAGTCGGCCGCGGCAATCGTGCTTCTGAGCTTCACGGTCGTCGCCGCCAGCTTCGTCGGGCTGGCGGTCTATCGAACGCTGGCGCCGCTGGTGTCGCCCGAGGCGGTGGCGAAGCCGACGATTCTGGGCGGCCAGACGCGCGCCGCGCTGGAGCGCGAGAAGGTCCTGGCCCTCCGCTCGATCAAAGAGCTCGAGTTCGACTACGCGATGAAGAAGGTCGTCGAAGGCCGACTTCGACGAGATGGCCGGCCGGCTGCGCGGACGCGCGCTTCGGCTGATGCGTCAGCTCGACGCCGGCACCGGCTATCGCAGCGAGATCGAGCGCGAGCTGCAGGCGCGTTTGGGGTCCGCGGCTGCAGTAACCTCGCCGGCGAGCGCTCCGTCGGCGGCCGACGAGACCGCCGCCCCCGCAGACCCCTCCTCTCCGGTCGATTCTATCTGCGCCGCCTGCGAGACAGTCAACGACGCCGACGCGCGGTTCTGCAAAGGCTGCGGCGTGAAGATGAAGAGCTGAGGAACACAGAACCGTGTGGCTGTTGGGACCGCTATGAGTGTTGCGCGGAAAGTGGTTGGGATTGCGGAGGGCACGGCGTGCCCTCAGTTCCTTCGTCCCCTTCGTTCTGAGCTTCTGGTTCTTCACTGCTCTGGCGCAGGCGCAGCAGATGCCCGACCTGTCGCAGATGGCGGGCACGCCGCTGCCCGCGCCGGAGCTTGCGCACGGGCACAGTCTCGATTCGCGTGATGCGCGAGCAGTTCGGCAACAACATCGTCGGACATCCGGTCACCCTCAAGGGCGGCGGAGTCGACGAAGACCGCGGCAACCGACGCGCAGGGAAGGGCGACGTTCACCGACGTTCCGACCGGTACGTCGGTGGTGGCGTCAACCACCGTCGACGGCGAAGCGTTGCAGTCGCAGCAGTTCGACATCCCGGCGAGTGGTGGCGTTCGTGTGGCGCTCATTTCCGGGCTGAAGGCTGCCGCCGATCGCGAGCGCGCCGCGGCGGAAGCCGGCGCAAAGGAACCGCCGCGCCCGGGCATCGTCGTCTTCGGCGGCGAGAGCCGGATCATCGCGGAATTCCAGGACGATAACCTTCAGCTCTTCTACATCCTCGACATCGTCAACAGCGCGCGCACGCCGATCGATCCCGGGGCGCCGCTGGTCATCGAGTTGCCGTCCGAGGCGGCAGGCGCCGCGATGATGCAAGGATCGTCGCCGCTGGCCAGCGTCAATGGACGGCACGTGACGATTAGAGGGCCATTTCCGCCGGGGACGACGGCCGTGCAACTCGGATACATGCTGCCGCACGGCGCGACGGTCACCATCGAGCAGCCGTTTCCCGCGGCCGTCGAGGAGCTGTTCGTCGCGGTCGAGAAAATCGGCGACATGAGGGTGTCATCGCCGCAGCTGCCGCAGCAGCAGGAAGGGGAGGCAGCGGCGCGAAGTTCGTGATGGCTCGCGGCCCGCGCCTCAACGCCAACCAGCCGCTGACGCTGACGCTGTCTGGGTTGCCGCACCGCAGCACGACGGTCAGCAATGTCGGACTCATCGTGGCGCTCCTCGTGCTCGCTGCCGGCGCGTGGGCGGCGTTGGCCGCGGCGCCGGTCCGCCGGACGCAAGCGGCGCAGCTCGAAGGCCGGCGCGAAAAGCTGTACACCGACGCTGGTGGACCTCGAGCAGCAGCGCAAGAGCGGGAAGATCGACGACAAGCGCTACGCCGCCAAACGGCAGCACCTCGTCACCGAGCTCGAACGGGTGCTGGGCGAGCTCGATCGCTCACCGTCGGGCGGTGGCGAGGGCGTGGCTGCGTGAAGCCACCTTCGCCCGAGGAACCTCCACGAAGCTTCGGCGGGCCAGGCTTGGATTTCACCAGGCTCGCTGCAATTGATCTCGGGCGCAATTTCGGCCGTCGCAAGGCGCTGACGCACGTCAATTTCGAATGCCGGGCGGGCGAGATCGTCGGCCTGCTCGGACCCAACGGCGCGGGCAAGTCCACGCTTCTCTCCATCCTCGCAACGTTGCTCAGGCCATCCACCGGCCGTGTCGAGTACGGGTACGGCCACGGCCGACCAGGCAGGCGCGGCACTGCGCGGGCGAGTCGGGATGCTCGGCCACGACCTCTACCTCTATCCTGAGCTGACGGCTCGCGAGAACCTCATGTTCTTCGCGCGGCTGTACGGCTTGCCCAATCCCGCGGCCGCCGCCGATGCGGGGCTCGAACACGCGGCGCTCACCTCGCGCGCCGACGACCCGGTGTCGGGATTTTCACGCGGCATGCGGCAGCGCCTCGCGCTCGAGCGCGCCTTGCTGCATCGCCCGAGGCTGGTTCTGCTGGACGAGCCGTTCACTGGCCTCGATCAGGCATCGATCGCCGCGCTCTCGTCGCGACTGCAGCAGCTGCGCGAGCAGGGCTCGGTCGTGATCTTCTCGCCACGCACGATCTCGAGCTCGCCGAGCACGTCGTCTCGCGGTCGTTGTTTCTGCGCGGCGGCCGGCGTCGCCGACGACAGCGGCGGCGCGGACAGCCTGCGCGCGCGCTATCGCGAGGGTGATGGCGCAGTCATGAGCGCCTTTCTGCGGGTGGCATGGCTGGTGGTCAAGAAGGATCTGACGGTCGAGATTCGCAGCCTGGAGATTCTTTCCACGACGATGTTTTTCGCCGCGACGGTGGTGCTCGTGTTCTCCTTCGGACTGATCAAGGAGGGCCGGCGCGCCCGACGACGTGGCCGCGGCGATCCTGTGGATCGCGATCGCCTTTTCCGGGACGCTGGCGCTGGGGCGCACCTTCGATCGCGAGCGGCAGAACGAGACACTGCGCGCGCTGCTGCTGGCGCCGGCGGATCGGCCGGCGCTGTACCTCGGAAAGCTGCTCGGCATCGTCTTGCTTCTCGGACTGGTGGAGTTGGTCCTGCTGCTTCTCGTCGGTCTGCTGTTCCAGGCGCCGATCTTTACCAACACACTGATGCTCGTCGCGTTGCTCGCGGCCGGGACGCTCGGCTTTGCCGCGGTGGGCACGCTCTTCGCCGCGATGCTGGTGCGGGCGCGCAGCCGCGACGTGCTGCTGCCGATCATGTTGTATCCGATCACTATTCCAGTCATGATCGCCGGAGTCGGCGGCACGGCGGCGCTGTTTCAGGCGGAGCCGGATCAGGCGATGGCGCAGTTCTGGCTCGGGCTGATGTTCTTCTTCGACGTGGTGTTCGTCACGCTCGCGCTGTGGACGCTTCGAGCCGCTTGATGACGGACTGAGCGCCCGTCGAAGCATAGTTTATGAAGCTGTCTTCGTCTCTCCCCATAGTCGTGATGGCCGCGATGTTCGCGGCGGCGCCGTGGATCATCAACGCGGCGCCATACGAGTCGACCATGGGGCTCGTCTACAAGATCTTCTTCTTTCACATGCCGGGCGCCTGGATCTTCTTGATCGCCGCGCTCACCTCCGGTGTGTACAGCGCGGTGTTCCTGTTTGGAAAGCGTCCGGCATCCGATTGGAAGGCTCTGGCCGCGGCGGAACACGCGGTGGTGTTCGGCGCGCTCGCGCTGATCACGGGGCCGCTGTGGGCGCGCAAGGCGTGGGGCGTGTGGTGGGTGTGGGATCCGCGCCTGACGTCGAGTCTGCTGGTGTGGATGATTTTTTGCGGGTATCTGCTACTGCGCAAGTACGGCGGCCCGGGCTCGGACAAGCTGGGCGCCGGCATGGCGCTCTTCGGCATGGCGGTCGTCCCGTTCGTCTACGTGTCGGTGAACTACTGGCGAACGATGCATCCGCAAACGTCGGTCGTGCCGACGCTGCCGGTGAGCATGGGCGGTCCGCTCTGGTTCTGCTTTACCGCGTTGTTCCTGTTGTTCCTGTTCACGATGAACATGCGCGTGCGGCTGGAACGCCAACGCGACAGGCTCGAAGCGCTTTATCTCAGTGAGGACGAATGGTGATGCGACCTGTTGCGAGCCCTCGCGTGTGCGGCGCTGCTGACGATTCCCGTCGGCGCCGCGGGGCAGCCACCGACGCAGCCGCCGCCGGCGCAGGAAGGCTTCGTGCCGCTGTCGGAGGTGCCGCCCAGCGAGCAGATACCGGCCTTCCGGCTGGTTGCGATCGCCTACGGCGCGTGTGGCTGGTGCTGATCGGATACGTCTGGTCGGTGAGCCGGCGTTGCAGAGACGTCGAGCGCGAGCTCGCCGCGATCGACAAACGGGGCGCTTGATGGAAATCGCCGGTCCGTCCGCTGCGCATTTCATCTACATTCCGGTCTGCGTGCTCGTCGGCATCGTGATCGGATGGGTCCTCGGCGGCCGCGCCGCAACCGACGCCTACATGTCGGAGTTGAGGAAGCGGGAGCGGAAAGAAGGGAAGACGCCGAGCTGACGACTCCGTTCTGTGGCTAAAGCCGGCCTCGGACAGCCAAAAGATTGCCACGAAGGCACGCCATTCTCTGGATGATGACGCTGCTCATCGACGAGATTCAGCGATCTGCGATCGATTGATTTTGACGCAGATCGGAAGCCGCACTTCTTCGTGGACGTGGTCGGTCCGGCACGTCGGCCGCTGCGCGGCCGGCGTGGTGACCGCGAGGCCTCGCCTCGCGCCGGACTCTTTCTTTGTGGCCTTCGTGTCTTCGTGGCGATCTTTTCGTTCCGCGTAATCCCAACGGGGGTAACCGTCGGTAGTCAGCGAACCGCCACTCCCGTCAAGCGTTGAGCCAAACACGCGAAGAAGCGGTTCATCATCATCCGGCCGACCCCTTCCATCAATCGCTGTCCGACTCGGGCCACGGCGCCGCCGACGTCGGCCGTGGCATCGACTACCACGGTCGTCCGGCCGTCCCGCGGCTCGAGCGTCATGAGCGCGTTGCCCTTGACGAATCCCATGCGTCCCAGGGCGTCGACGATGAGCCGGTACGAGGTCGGCGGCGTTTGATCGGCAATCTCGATGGTGGCCCAGTATTCGCCGCTGACCGCGGCGACGGCCACCTTGAGTTCCGCCTCGTAGCGGTTACCGCCCACGTGACGCAGAGCCTCGCAGCCGGGCAGACAGCCCGCAATCGCCGCCGTGTCCATCAACAGCTTCCAGACGTCGTCCGGTGAGGCGTCGAAGGTGTATTCGCCGGTGAGCTTCATGATTGCCAGAGCTTTCGCAGGTGAGCTGACGAGCTTCTCGAGGCTCTCGAGATTGTGAACCGGCATGAAGTCGTCCACGAGCGGTAGCGCCGCCGTCATGCCGCGCGTGAGCGGCTCGTAGCCGGCCGCGCCAAGGAGCGGGTTAAGCCAAATCAGGCGCCGGCAGCTCCGGCGCACGCGCGCCAGCTCGCGCACGAGTACCGCCGGGTCGCCACGATCCCAGCCGTCGGAGATGAGCAGCACCACCGGACCGTTACGGATTACGCGCCTCGCCCAGTGCACGTTGAAGGCGCGCAGCGCTTCGCCAATGCGCGTGCCGCCGCCCCAGTCCTGCACCGACCGCACGATCTGATCGATCGAGCGGCTGCGCTCGACCCTGCGCGGCCGCGCGCGTGACGCGGGTGAGGCGTGTCGCAAACACGAAGCTCTCTACTCGATGAGCGCGGCGCGCTACCGCGTAGACGAATTGCAGAAGCACGCGGCTGTAGCGTTCCATCGAGCCGCTGACATCGGCCAGAACGATCAGCGGGCGCGGCTTGATCATGCGGCGGCGGCGCGGCAGCGCCAGCAGCTCGCCGAACTCGCGGCGGCTCCGGCCCAGCGCGCTGCGCAGATCGATGGCGCCGCTCGGGGACGCCGTCCAGCGGCGCGAGCGGCGGAGGCCGAGCCGCCAGTCGAGACGATCGAAGAGCACTGCGGCGCGCTCGAGCTCCTCGGGCGTGAACTCCCCGAAGTCTTTGCGCGGCGACAGGCCGGTGACGCTGTAGGCGCCGGCGATCAGTTGAGGCGTCCCTCCTCCAACGCCGTCGTCGTCGAAGTCGAGATGCGCGTTGGCGGTGGGGCGGCTCACGACGCGCGGCCGTTCGCCCAGAGCTGCCAGCGGAAGCCCCGTGCCCGGTTCCTGCCGGGCGCGCCAGAACAGATCGAAGAGCCGATCGAACGTCGTGAGGTCCTCGCGCCGGTTGACCAGCACGGATCGAAGCGCCGCACGCACGTCGGTGCGACTGGCGACACCAACAGCCTCCACCGCCGCGACCGCCTCTGGCATGCGCCCGCCCGACGCCAGTATCCCGGAGCGGCGCAGCGCCTGCTCGAAGCGCACGAGGTTGTCGACGAGCGCCGCTTCCATCAGGCCCGCGCCAGCGCCCGGTTGAGCAGCGCCGCGCCCTGCTCTCCCCGCACCGCGACGACGTCGTCGTGATGTTTCAGGAGGACGCCGAGCGTCGCGTCGATGTCTTCGGCCGTCAAGGCGTCGCGATTGAGCGCCACCAGCGCGGCCGCCCAATCGAGCGTTTCCGAGACCCCCGCCGACTTGTAGAGATCGAGCGTGCGCAGCTCCTGCACGAAGGCCGCGACCTGATTCGCGAGGCGTTCGGACGCGCCGGGAACCTTCGAGCGAACGATCGCCCGCTCCTTTTCGTAGTCGGGGTATCAATCCAGCAGTAGAGACACCGGCGTTTGAGCGCGTCGTGGACTTCGCGCGTGCGATTCGACGTGATGATGACGACCGGCGGCCGTGCCGCGCGGATGGTGCCGAGCTCGGGAATGGTGACCTGGAAGTCCGAGAGGAACTCGAGGAGATAGCCTTCGAACTCCTCGTCGGCGCGATCGATCTCGTCGATCAGCAGCACCGGTGCTCGTGAAGACGACGCGTCGATTGCTTGAAGCAGCGGCCGCTTGATCAGGAACGGCTCGGAGAACAGCTCTCGACTGGCGGCGTTGCGATCGAGCGCGTGGCTGGCTTCGAGCAACCGGATTTCGAGCAGCTGCCGCGCGTAGTTCCACTCGTACACCGCATGGCCGACGTCCAGTCCCTCGTAGCACTGGAGCCGGATCAGCCGAGTGTCGAGAATCGCCGCCAGCGCCTTGGCAACCTCGGTCTTGCCGACGCCGGCTTCACCCTCGAGAAAGAGCGGCCGTTTGAGCTGGAGCGCGAGGTAGATCGAGACCGCCAGCGCGCGGTCGGCGATGTACTGCTGCTCCTCGAGCGCCCCTTGCAGCTCGTCGGCCGAAGCCGGCGCGGCCATCACGTGCCGGCGCGTGCTACCGCGGCGGCGAGCGCACGCTTGACGTAGACCGGCGCCATCGCCCGCCGGTACTCGGCGGACGCATAGATGTCGCCGGTGATGTCACTGCCCAGATCTCCCGCCGCCTTGGCGGCGGCAGCAGCGAACGTGTCCTGGTTGGCGGGGCGGCCGGTCAGCGCGGCTTCGACCGACGGCAATCGCGTCGCGCTCGGCACGAGGCCTCCGATCGCGACGCGCACGCTCGCGCACGCGCCGTTCGCGACCTTCACGGCAGCCGCCGCACCGACGACGGCGTAGCGCGAGGCGGGATGAGAGAACTTCGCGTATGCGGAGCCTTCGCCCGCACCGGCGGCGGGGATGCTGATCGAGCGCAGGATCTCGTCTTCGGCGAGGTCCGTCGTCATGATGCCGGTGAAGAACTGCGCCGCGGCGATGGAGCGTTCGCCGCGCGGGCCCACGGCGGTGATCGTGGCGTCGAGCGCGACGAGTACGGTTGGAAGATCGGACGCGGGATCGGCGTGCGCGACGTTGCCACCGATCGTGCCGCGATTGCGAACAGCCGGATCGCCGACCTGCGCCGCGGCCTCGGCGAGCGCCGGCGCTGCCTGCGCTCACCTCGGCCGAGCGCGCCAGCTCGGTGTGGGTCGTAAGCGCGCCAATCCGCAGCGATCCGCCGCTCAGACTGATGCCGCGCAGCTCCGGCACCCGGCCGATATCGATGACCGCGTCGGGCGCCGCGAGCCGCAACTTCATCAGCGGAATCAAGCTGTGGCCGCCGGCTAGGAGCTTGGCGCTCGGATATTTCGCGATCAGCTGATGCGCGTCGGCCAGTGACTTCGCCATGTAGTAGTCGAACGCTCTCGAATACACCGCTAGGCTCCCTTCTGCATGGCGCGCCAGACGCGCTCGGGTGTGAGCGGCATCTGCAGGTTCGAGACCTTGAACGGCTCGAGCGCATCGAGGACCGCGTTGTAAACCGTGCAGGTCGACGCAATCGTGCCGGCTTCGCCGATCCCTTTCACCCCGAGCGGATGGTGCGGCGATGGCGTCACGGTCGAGAGCACCTCGATGTCGGGCAGGACGTCGGCACGGGGAATCGCGTAGTCAGTGAGAGAACCCGTGAGCAGCTGACCGTTGTCGTCGTAGACCGCGCCTTCCCACAGCGCCTGGCCGATGCCCTGCACCACCCCGCCGTGCACTTGTCCCTCGACGATCACCGGGTTGATTTGTGGCCCGCAGTCGTCCACGGCGACGTAGCGCTTGAGATCGACGCGGCCCGTCTCGCCGTCCACTTCGACGACCGCGATGTGAGCGCCGAAGGGAAACACGAAGTTTGGCGGATCGTAAAAGCTCGACGCTTCGAGGCCAGCCTCCATTCCCGCCGGCATGTTCCACGCGACGTTGGCCATGAGCGCGATGTCCTGAATGGTCTTGAAGCGGTCGCGCGAGCCCTTCACGAAAAACTGGCCGGCGTCGTAAT
This sequence comes from uncultured Acidobacteriota bacterium, assembly GCA_963807105.1. Classification (GTDB taxonomy): domain Bacteria; phylum Acidobacteriota; class Vicinamibacteria; order Vicinamibacterales; family UBA2999; genus DASPWV01. Next base: position 816,727 of record CAWEAM010000013.1, read on the forward strand.
CGATGTCCTCGACTGCAGCTTCGAGCAGATGCGACGCCAGCAGCCGGGCCTTGTCCTTGATCTTTCGCGTCGCGACCGCCAGCGCGGCCCCGCCCACCGCGGTCGTGCGGCTGCCATACGTCCCCCAGCCCATCGGCGTCGAGTCGGTGTCGCCATGAATGACCTTGACGTCGTCGACACTCACCCCGAGCTCGTCGGCGATGATCTGCGCGAAGGTCGTTTCTTCGCCCTGGCCGTGGGGCGACGCGCCGATGAAGACGTTTACCTTGCCGCTCGGATGGAAGCGCACGATCGCGCTCTCCCAGAGCCCGCCCTGGAATCCGATGGCGCCGGCAACCTGCGACGGGCCGAGGCCGCAGATCTCGACGTACACCGAGACGCCGACTCCGATGTAGCGGCCCTTGGCGCGCGCGGCGCGCTGCTCGGCGCGCAGCTTGTCGTAATCCACCTGCTTGAGCGCCTTCGCGAGCGCCCGTTCGTAGTCGCCGCTGTCGTAGGTGAGCCCGGTGATGACGTTGTGGCCGTTCTCGAATTTCGGGATCAGGTTGCGGCGGCGCACCTCGACGGGATCGAGGCCGATCTGGTCGGCGAGGCGGTCCATCATGCATTCGAGCATGAAAGTCGCTTCCGGGCGCCCGGCGCCGCGATACGCCTCGACCGGTGTGGTGTTGGTGAAGACGCCGTAGACGTCTTCCTTGACGGCGGGGATTGTGTAGGGCCCCGACAGCATCAGCCCGTGCAGAATCGTGGGGATGCCGGGCGCTGCCGTCGAGAGATACGCGCCCATGCCCGGCCCATACCGTGCAGCGCAAACCGGTGACTCTGCCGTCGCGTGTGGCAGCCATCTCCACTTCCTGCACGTGATCGCGTCCGTGCGTGGTGGAAACGTAGTTTTCCGATCGCGACTCCACCCACTTGACCGGACGTCCCAGCTTCATCGAGCAGAAGACGGCGATGAAGTCGCCGGAGATCTGCGAAATCTTGCTGCCGAACCCGCCGCCCACCTCCGGCGCGATCACGCGCAGCTTGTCCTCGGCGATTCCGCTGACCAGCGACATGATGAAGCGGACGATGTGCGGATTCTGCGTCGTGTTCCAGAGCGTGAGCTCGCCGGTGGCCGGCACGAACTGGGCGACGGCGGCGCGCGTCTCCATTGCCGTCGGAATCAGCCGCTGCTGGATGATGCGGTCCTTGACGACGACCTCGGCATTGGCAAAGGCAGCGTCGACGTCGCCCCCGGCCACGGTCCAGTGAAAGGCCGCGTTGTTGGGGACGTCCTGATGAAGCTGCGGGGCGCCCTCCTTGATGCTTTTCTGCGGATCGACGACGGCTCCGAGCGGCTCGTAGTCCACCTCGATCAGATCGAGGGCGTCGTAGGCGAGCGCCGCCGATGACGCGACCACCACCGCTACGGCGTCGCCGACGTAGCGGACGACGTCCTTGGCGACCACGGGCCAGGGCGGTGTTTTCAGGTTGCTGCCTGGAAGCAGCCAGGCGCAGGGAATGGGCTGCAGCGCGGCTGCGGTGTCGGCGCCCGTGTAAACCGCAATCACCCCGTCGGCGGCCTTTGCGCGGCTGGTATCGATCGCGCGGATGCGCGCGTGCGCGTGCGGGCTGCGCAGCACCGCCGCGTGGACTATGCCGGGCAGATGAATGTCGTCGGTATAGCGCGCGGTGCCGGTGAGAAGGCGCGGGTCTTCGCGGCGCTTGATCCCGGAGCCGAAGATGCGCGGCGATGCCGCGGTGGTGGCGCTCACGGCTGACCTCCGGCGGCGTGCTGCGCCGCGCGCACGATGTTTTGATAGCCGGTGCAGCGGCACAGATTGCCCTCGAGCCCGTGCCGGATCTGCTCGGGCGTCGGGTGCGGGTTCTCGCGCAGCAGCGCGCTGACAGTGAGCACCATGCCCGGCGTGCAGAAGCCGCACTGCAGCCCGTGCTTGGCCCAGAAGGCTTGCTGCGTCAGGTCGAGCGCACCGCCCGTGGCGAGCCCCTCGATGGTGGTCACGGCGGAGCCGTTGGCCTGCACAGCCAGCGTCGTGCACGACTTGACCGCGACACCGTCGAGGAGCACGGTGCACGCGCCGCACTGGCTGGTGTCGCAGCCGATCTTAGTGCCGGTGAGGTCGAGCGACCTCAGAAAGTGCAACGAGCAGCAGTCGCGGCTCGACGCTGTCCTGGTGCGTTTGCCCATTGACAGTCAAGGTGATGGGGAGTTTCATGGCCGCCTCTCCTGGGACGTGACGAAGGGCGTGGATCTTAGCAGACGTTGGTTCATTCGGGACGGGCGTTCGTGACGGTGGTTCGGGGCGGGGGTTCGCTGCGGTGGTTCGTTCGGTTGGTTCGTACCCGTGGGTTCGCCGTTGGGGTCCGGACGACCGCGAATTGCAGAATGGTCAGCGGCCAAAGGCGAGGCGCTGCGCCAGGACCTCGGGCAATCCCTCCTCGAGAATGCGCGCCTGCGCTTTTTCGACGGGGTACTCGATCCGGTAGATGGTGGCGCGGCGAGTGTCGGTGTCGACCAGCGCGTAGCCGGCGCGGGCGTCGCCGTCGCGCGGCTGGCCGACCGAGCCGGGATTGACCAGGTGGCGCGCACCGTTGGTGAGCGCGATGGTAAGCGGCCGGTGCTCGTCGTCGGTGGTCAACGTGAACTGATCGTCGTCGAGCGCGTAGCCGACCTGGACGTGCGTATGACCGAAGAGGCAGACCGGGCGTTGTGCCGCGTGTATCGAGCGCAACGCATCGAGGTCGTCGAACACGTAGGCGTCTTCGTCGAACGGCGTGCCATGGCAGATTTCGATCAGGTCGTCCACGGCGATGGGCCCTTCGGGGAGCTGCGCCAGCCAGCGCGATTCGCCTCGGTGAGCGCGTCGTAGGTCCAGCGAATGGCGCTGCGCGCGACCGCGTTGAAGCCTTCCGGGCTCTCGAGGCCCGACCCGACCTTGTCATGATTGCCGCGGATCACCGCGTGCGGGTTGAGATCGCGAATGCATTCGACCACCAGGTTGGGGTCGGCGCCGTAGCCGACGAGATCGCCCAGAACGAGCAGCCGGTCGTAGTTCAGGCTCGAGCCGGCAGCCAACACGGTCTTCAGCGCTTCGAGGTTTGCATGGATGTCGCTGATGACGAAGTAACGCAACGGCTAAGCCCCAAGCCACTCGACGATCTGGTCGACGAGGGCCTCCACGGATTCGCGGCCGGCGTCGACACGGAGGTGCGCCTGGCGGTATGCCATGAGACCGCTGATTATAGAGCCGTTCCATTTCCAGGCGGTCGGCCGCGAGCGGCCGGCGGCCGTCGAGGGGGACGCGGGCGAGCACGGTCGAGAACGGAATGTCGAGCCAGACCACCGCGCCGTCGCGCAGCATCAACTCGCGGTTGCCGGGATCGACCACGGTGCCGCCCCCCGTGGCCACGACCGTGCCGCGCTGCGGCAGCAGGGCTATCAACTCTTCGCGCTCGACGCTGCGGAAGTACGGCTCGCCCTCCTGCCGGAAAATTGACGGGATATCGCGCCGCTCGCGCCGCTCGACCCGCTCGTCGATGTCCTCGATCTTCCAATCGAGCCGCTTTGCCAGGGCGCGCGCAACGGTCGTCTTCCCGGCGCCCATGAAGCCAACCAGATACACTTTGTCGGCCCTCACGCGCGGAGCCGCTCGAGATCGTCGAAAAACCCGGGGTAGGACACGCCCACCGTCTCGGCGCCTTCAATCGTCACCGGTTCGCGGGCGCCCAGCGCCGCGATCGCAAACGCCATCGCCAGCCGGTGGTCGTCGTGCGCCTGCACGGTCCCGCCCCTGAGCGGTTTTCCGCCGACGGATATGAAAGCCGTCGGGCAACTCCTCGGCGTCGGCGCCGAGGGCGCGGAGGCCGTTCACCAGCGCCGTGATTCGGTCGCTTTCTTTGACGCGCAACTCGCCGGCGCCGGTGACGCGCAGCGCCCCCCCGAACGTCGCGAGGGCGGCCAAGAACCGGCAGCTCGTCGATGATACTCGGGCACTTCGGCCGGTGCGATGTCCACCGCGCGGAGACCACCATGACGAACGGTGATTGAACCGACCGGCTCGCCCTGCCAGTCGGCATCGGCCGACACGTCGATCGGAGGCGCCAAAACGGCGGAGGACCCGGAGAATTCCGGTCCGGCTCTCGTTGAGGCCGACGCCTTCGATCCGAACCTCCGACCCCGGCAGCGCCGCGGCGGCGGCGGCGGGAAAAGCGGCGGAGGAAATGTCTCCGGGCACCCGAGCTCCAGGCCGTGCAACTCCTGTCCGCCCTCTAGCGCAATCATCTGTACCGTTGCGCTCGACGCGCGCGCCGAACGCCGCGAGCGCCCGTTCCGTATGATCCCGAGTAGCGGTCTGTTCGGTCACTCGCGTGCGCCCGCGGGCCTGCAGGCCCGCCAGGAGGATGGCACTTTTCACCTGTGCGCTCGGCACGTCGGGAACGAAATCAATTGCGGTGAGATCGCCGCCATAAATAGTAATCGGTGGCCGATCGCCATCCGTGCCGTCGATGCGTGCGCCCATGCGCGCCAGAGGGCCCATGATGCGCCGCATCGGACGGCGGTTCAGCGAGCGGTCGCCAATTAGCGTGCAGGTGAATGGATGCGCGGCCACAACACCTGCGAGCATCCGCATCGTGCTGCCGGAATTGCCGCAGTCAAGCGGTCCGGCGGGCGGCTGAAGGCCGCGGACGCCGCGGCCGTCGATGACGACCAGGGGCGGTTCGCCGGCGACGGGCGCGGGAGCGTGCGCGACGCGTACGCCGAGGCGGCGAGACAGCGTCAGCGTCGATGCGCAATCGGCGCCGGGTGCATAGTGACGGATGGTCGTGCGGCCGCCGGCAATGCGCGGCCAGCAATGCGTAGCGATGTGAAATGGATTTATCGCCAGGCACGTGGATCGTGCCTCCGACGCGCGTGGCGGGTGCCACCGACCTCGGCTCGACGAACGTCCATCGTGCCCATATTAACGGACTATACTGTCTCGACGCTTAATGACCCATTCGCACACCGTTCGCATCGAGTTCGGCAGTGCGTTCGACATGTTGGATTTCGTCCAGGTGGTCAGCGATCACATCGGACGAATGGCCGGTCTCGACGATGATTCGCTCCACTGGGTGAGCGTGGCGGTCCGCGAATCGGTCGTCAACGCGATCAAGCACGGCAACCAAAACGACGAATCCAAGCGCGTCGTCGTCGAGTTCAGCCCCGTTCCTCCGCACGATCCCGAGGAGCTCGTCATCCGCGTCGAGGACGAGGGCGAAGGATTCGATCCCGAGGAACTCGCGGATCCGCTCGCGCCCGGAAAACATTCTCAAGTCGAGCGGGCGCGGCATTTTCCTGATTCGCAGCTTCATGGACGACGTGCAGCTGCAGCGCGGCGAGCATCGCGGCATGGAGATCCGGATGGTGAAAAAGGTCCCGAAGACCGCACCTCGCCGCCCGGGGAGCCCACCCGAACCCGAGATTCCTCGCCACCGCCATCGAAGCCGTCATCCGCGCCGGCGAGATGCAACGAGCGAGATTCGGGAACCAGATCCGCGTCGACAAGAAAGGCGCGATCGATCTCGTCACCGAAGTCGACCTCGAGGTCGAGCGCATGTTCCGGCGATGGTCGCGCAGCGCTTTCCCGATCACGTCGTCCTTGCCGAGGAGATGGGCGAGAGCGGGCACGACTCGCGCTATCGGTGGGTATTCGATCCGCTCGACGGCACGACGAACTTACGCTCACGGCATCCCGATCTTCTGCGCGACGCTGGCGCTCGAGATCGACGGCGTCCCGAGCGTCGGTGCGGTCTTCGATCCGAACCGCAACGAGCTGTTCACGGCCGAGCGAGGCGTCGGCGCGTGGCTGAACGGCGAGCGGCTGCAGGTGTCGACGACCGCGACGCTGCGCGACGCGGTGCTCGTGACCGGCTTTCCCTACGACATCTACGACCGGCTCGACGATCTGCTCGGGCTGTTTGGGGCGTTTCTCGCCCACGCGCGTGCGGTGCGCCGGCTGGGCTCGGCCGCGATCGACCTGTGCTGGACCGCGGCCGGTCGCATGGACGGGTTCTGGGAGCAGGGACTGCAAGGCGTGGGACACGATGGCCGGCGCGCTGATCGTGCAGGAAGCCGGCGGACGCGTCACCGCCGTCGACGGCGGCGCGTGGCAACCGTACGCCGGCAATGTCCTCGCCTCGAACGGCCACGTCCACGACGAGATGGTCGCGATCGTCCGCGAGTTCAAACGCGAGCGTCCTTAACATCGGACACGGCGGCGCTGCAGCGGCTCTGTGCTTTGAAGTTTTCTGCCGTATTCCTGCTGACGTTTTTCCGTGCGCCGGTCTCTGGCATCAGCCCTGCTTGTGTGGCTCGCCAGATGCCCCTGCCCGGAGGACGTATGAGTTCCAATCCCTCAATTCACTCGCGTTGCGAATCGAGGTATCGAGGCGACCCCACGGTCGTTGCCGAAGCGGCCCGCGCGCGAGCCGCTTCCGCGCCGCTGGCGCCAAGCTCCGGGTCCAAGCTGGCGTGCACCGCGGCGCTGGCTCTGGTGCTCAGTGTCCTGCACGCCGACACCGCGGCGGCGCAACAGACGCTGAACTTTTCTGTCGGCGCCTTCACCGTGCGCGGCGAAGACGCGCGCGTCGACGGCGACGTGCTCGTGGCCAATCGCGACGTGTTCCTGTTCGACTTCAGCGACTTCACCATCCTGTCGCTCGGCGCCGAATGGCTGGTGCCGATCGGCGACTACCTCGAGGCGGGGGCGGGCATCGGCTTCGCGTCGCGCGGCGTGCCGACGATCTACGCGATTACGTGACGGCCCGACGGGTCACGAGATCGAGCAGGAGATCAAGCTGCGGACGATCCCGATGTCGGCGACGGTTCGCGTCCTGCCGTTCGGTCGAAATCGCGCCGTGCAGCCGTACGTCGGCGGCGGGATCGGTTTCATCAACTGGCGCTACAGCGAAACCGGCGACTTCATCAACTTCACGCTGCCGGGCCGGCCGATTTTCCGCGACAGCTACGTAGCGACGGAACGGCGGTCGGGCCGGTCGCCGTCTTCGGCGTCGCGCGTGCCGGCCGGACGAGTGACCGTCGGCGGCGAGATTCGCTATCAGAAGGCGGAAGGCGATCTCGACGAGCGCGACTTTCTCGGCCCAAGATCGATCTCGGCGGCTTCCACTACGTCGGGACGTTCGGGATCCGGTTCTGACGTCGTCAGGGATCAGGGATCAGGGCTCAGGGATCAGTCGAGCGGGGTCGAATCCTTCGCCATCCCCGATCCCTGACCTCTGACCCCTGACCCCTGATCCCTGCGGCGATAGAGCGCCACATTTCCCCCGCTGCACACGCGCTCGAAGTTCGCAAGCAACCGAGAGTGGCCGCGCTGACGCTGAGCCACAGCGTCGCCGCCCTCGGCGTGCTCTTCGACCAGCACCCATTCCACGAACGGCGCGGGCCCACGCGTGAAGGCGCTGTCCCAGATCGGTCCGTTTCCTTCGTGAAGGAAATCGCGAATGTCGAAGCCGGCGTGCTGACAGCTCCTGCATGTAGTGACCGAGCGATCCCATGCTCGCCATGATCGTGCCGCCGTCGGTAATGCGCGCCGCAGACAGTGGGTCACGCGTGCGCGGCCGCGGCTGTTGGCGGCGATCGAGCTGCGCCTCGGCAAGCACGGCCGCCCGCGGATCGAAGGGCGGGCGCTGCAGATACACGAACAGGAACACGAACGGCGCGACCGGCTTCGCCCAGCTCCGCAGCTGACCCACGGCGAGACCGATCACGGTAGCCGCCGGCGACGACCAGCGGAATCTCGTAGCGCATGACGGAACGGGTGGCCCGCGAGGTAGGCCGCCAGCGGGAAGCGCCGCAGCGCCGAACAGCGCGAGCGGCACCAGCATCGGCGCCCGCTCGCGGCGGACCAGCTGCCAGCACGATCACGACGACGGCGCTGATCTGCGCGATACGCACGAATCGCGACCCGGCGACGAGCGTCGTGCCTTCGACGATCTTCTCGTAAACGACCGACAGGTTGCCGCGCAGCGCCTCGTCGGGCACGAAGAAGCCGCCGCTCACGAACCATTCGCCGACGGTGATGCGGCTGAACAGCATGAACGCGGCAACCGCGACGAGCGGGATAGACACGAGAGCGGCGCGTGGGCGCGGAGGTTCGGCCGCGAGCGCCGCGCCGCGCCGCCACCACGCATAAGCCGACGCGCCACGCACACGGCGCAGTGATCGGCCACGCCTCATAGCGCGTGAGACAGGCAAGAACCGTTGCCCATCCGGCCGCGCGGCGGCGGCCGCTCGATGGCGCCGTCCATCACCCAGCGTGTGAAAAGCCAGACCTGCAGCGACGTCAGACCGAAGAACAGCGGCTCGGTCATCGGCGTGGCTTGCAGATAGAGCACGTTGGGGTTGGTCGCAAAGAGCGTCGCGGCCAGCACCGCTGCCGGCGGCCGACGCCGTGAGCGAGCAGCACGATCGACGACAGATGCATGCGACCGTGAGCGCGTAGGCGAGGACCGAGATCGCGATGGCAAAGCCGCCCGTAGCGATAGAGATGATCGATCTGCACCGGCAGCATGTTGAGGAGATGGGGCAGCGGCAGCCATACCGCGCCCACCTGCTCCCATCCCGGCGTCAGGCTGTCGAGAATGCGCCGCGCCACCACCAGGTGCGCCTTCGCGTCGTAATGACTGAGCGGCGAGCCCCGCGGCGGCGTAACGTGTAAGCGGCGTAGAGTACCGAGCAGCCGCCGCGAGCCGGCCAAGGACGCGGGGAGGCGACCGAACATCAAACCCGCAGTATAATTGGGCCGATCTCCACGCGTGTCCGGATCTGAATACGCGCCATTAGATGACCCCGAACTCTCGATCGTCATCCCGGTTCGCAACGAATCGCCGAACATCAAGGCGCTTTACGAGGAGCTGACCAGCGTTCTCGACCGCGACGGCCGCTCGTTCGAGGTGATCGTGATCGACGATGGCAGCACCGACGACACGTTCGCGCAGCTGGCGCGTCTGCAGGCGCGCGATCCACGCCTGCGCGTGATCCGCTTCCGCCGCAACTTCGGCCAGACGGCGGCGCTTTGCCGCGGGCTTCGCCTACGCGCGCGGCCGCCTCGTCGTCACCATGGACGGCGATCGCCAGAACGATCCCGCCGACATCCCGCGCATGGCGGCGCGCGCCGACGAGGGCGTCGGACATCGTGTGCGGCTGGCGCAAGGATCGCAAGGACACGTTCGTCACTCGCCGCATCCCGTCGATGCTGGCGAACAAGCTGATCTCGTGGGCCACCGGCGTCGAGCTGCACGACTACGGCTGCTCGCTGAAGGTGTTTCGCGCCGAAGTGGTCAAGCCGCTGCGGCTGTACGGCGAGATGCACCGTTTCCTGCCGGCGATTGCCAGCCAGATTCGGCGTGCGCATCGAGGAGATGGTCGTCAAGCATCGCAAGCGGGAGGCCGGCACGTCGAAATACGGGCTGTCGCGCACGATCCGCGTCGTGCTCGATCTGCGTGACCGTCAAGTTCCTGCTGAGTTATTCGACGCGGCCGCTGCAGATTTTCGGACTGGTCGGCCTCGGCGCGATGGCGCTGGGTGGGCTGATCACCGCGTATCTGGGTTACGTCCGTCTGATCCTCCAGCAGCCGATCGCCGAGCGCACGCCGCTGCTTCTGGTCGGCGTGCTGCTGGTCTTCATCGGCGTGCAGCTCGTGACGTTCGGTCTGCTCGCCGAGCTGCTCGCGCGCACCTACTACGAGTCGCAGAACAAGCCGGTCTACGTGATTCGCGAGATTCTGCAGACGCCGGACATGGCGCACGCCGCATCATGAGCGGGTGCGCCGCCGCGGCGACGCGCAGCACGACCCGCGGATCACCGTCATCCAACGCGAGCTGTTCGACGAACGGCGCTCGAAAGCCGACAAGTACCGCGATCTCGTGATCGGCCGTCCCGGCTGGGGTCCGCTCATCGCGTACGAGCTGGTGACGCTGCTCAGCTCGATGGTGCCGGGCGCGCTCGGGTCTGTTTCTCCGATCGAAGCTATATCCGTGGATGCTCGGCGCGGTCGGCCGCAACGTCGTGTTTGGCGTCAACGTCACACTCCGCCATCCGCACAAGATCGCGATCGGCGACAACGTCGTCATCGACGACGGCTGCTGTCTCGATGCCAAGGGGACCGACAACAAGGGCATCGCGATCGGGAACGGCGTGTTCGTCGGGCGCAATACGATTCTGAGCTGCAAGAACGGCGACATCGTCATCGACGACGACGCCAATCTCGGGTTCAACTGCGAGATCTTCTCGGCATCGCGCGTGCGCGTCGGCAAGAGCGTGTTGATGGCGGCATACACCTATCTCGTCGGCGGCGATCACCTGTACGATCGGGTCGACATCCCGGTGCTGGAGCAGGGACGGACCGCGCGCGGGATCGAGGTCGACGACAACGTCTGGCTGGGCACGCACGTGGTCGTGACCGACGGGTCGCGCATCGGCCGCGATGCGATCATCGGCGCCGGCGCCGTCGTGGTCGGCGAGATCCCCGAATTCAGCTGTCGCGGCTGGTATTCCAGCGAAGGTGATGAGGGACCGCCGAGGGTGAGCCGCGGAGACCAAACGTAGGATTTCTGTGGCTGATCGCTCGAGCTGTATCCGGCGGCTGAGGAACTGCATGTGCGGCATCGTTGGCATCGTTGAATCGGATCTGAGCCGCCCGGTGGCACCCGAAGAGCTCAATCGCATGGTGCGCATGCTGCACCATCGCGGGCCGGACGAGGAGGGGAGCGTCACGCTTCCCGGCGTCGGGCTGGGCATGCGCCGGCTGTCGATCGTCGATCTCGCGGGCGGCCAGCAGCCGTTCAGCAACGAGGCCGACACCGTCCAGCTCGTCGCCAACGGCGAGATCTACAACTTCCCGGCGCTGCGGCAGGAGCTCGAGGCGCACGGCCACACGTTTCGCAGCCGATCCGACATCGAGGTGCTCGTCCACGCCTACGAGCAGTGGGGCGTCGATTTTCTTCCGCGCTTGCGCGGCATGTTTGCGCTCGCGCTCTGGGATGGCGCGACACGAACGCTGCTCGCCGCGCGCGATCGCGCGGGCGAAAAGCCGCTCTACTGGACGGTGACGCCACGCGGGCTTGCTGCTCGCGTCCGAAGTCAAAGCGCTGCTGGTCCGCCCCGATGTCGCTCGCGAGCTCGATCCCGAGGCGGTCGATCAGTTTCTCACCTACGAGTACGTCATCGCGCCGCGCACGATCCTCAAGGGCGTGCAGAAGCTGCCGCCGGCGCACTACCTGCTCTACCGCGACGGACAGGTGAGCGTGCATCGCTACTGGGATGCCGGCCGACGTCGCCGTCCGCGCCTGGCGCGACGACGAGGCGGCCGAGGCGCTCGCAGGTGCGCTGGCGCGCGCGACGGTCAGCCAGATGATGGCCGACGTTCCGCTCGGCGCGTTTCTCTCCGGCGGGATCGACTCGAGCAGCATCGTCGCGTTCATGAGCGAGGCGTCGCTGCAGCCGGTCAACAGCTTCAGCATCGGGTTCGACGACGGCACCTACAACGAGCTGCCGTATGCGCGCGAGGTTGCGGCGCTGTTCAAGACCAATCATCGCGAGCGCACCGTGTCGCCGAATCTCGAGGAGCTGTTCGACAAGCTCGTCGTCCATCTCGACGAGCCGTTTGCCGACGTGTCGCTGTTTCCGACCTATCTGGTGTCGCAGCTCGCGCGCGAACATGTCACGGTGGCGCTGTCGGGCGACGGCGGCGACGAGCTCTTCGGCGGCTACGACGCCTATCAGGCGCAGCAGATGGCGGCGCGCTTCAGCGGCGTTGGCGACGCGCTGATGCCGGCGGTGGCGGCTGTCGCGGCCGCGCTTCCGCCGACGGAAAAGAAGAAGGGCGTCGTCAACAAGTTCAAGCGGTTCGCGCAGGGCGCGGCGCAGGCGCCGGAGGATCTCGGCCACTACCGGTGGATGGTGTATCTCGGTGCGCGCGCCAAGGCGCGGCTCTATCGTCCGGAGCTGCGCACCGCGCTGAGCGAATCGGACGTCTACCGCCCGGTGCGCGATGCGCTGCGCCGCTATGAGCGTGACGACCTGCTCAACCGGCAGCTTTACGCCGATCTGTCGCTCTATCTCGCGGACGACATCCTGGTGAAGGTCGATCGCATGAGCATGGCGACGTCGCTCGAAACGCGCGCGCCGTTTCTCGACGCCGATGTGATGGAGCTGGCGTTCTCGATGCCCGGGGATCTGAAGATCCGCAACGGCGAGCGCAAGTGGATCCTGAAGCGCGCGATGCGCGGCATCCTGCCCGAACGCATCCTGACGCGCCGCAAGGAGGGCTTCAGCATCCCGATGAAGAACTGGCTGCGCCGCGAGCTGCAGCCGTTGATGCGGGCGCTGCTGTCGCCGGAGCGCGTGGAGCGCCGTGGTCTGTTCGAGCCGGCGGAAGTGGCGCGCCTCGTCGGCGAACACGCTGGCCGGACGTGAGAACCACGCGCACACGCTGTTTCCGCTGATGGTCTTCGAGCGGTGGTGCGAGGAGCACTTGAAGCGCCGGAGCTGATCCGCGCTACGCTAGTGACGACTGACAACTCCCAAGTCGTAAACGCCAACTGATACGGCCGAACCGTCGCGCTCACGGTATCCGATAGAACGCCTCGACCTCCGCGATCTCCTCCGCGACGCGTTCCTCGGTCCACTTCAGTTCTGCCGCCATCACCCGCGCCGCACTGGCGATGGCGTCGTGGCCGGGATGTCCTGCGGAGCCGGCCTCCGTTCGCCGGATCAACGCGTCGCCCAGCTTCACGGCTGCTTCGTCGCGTACGGCATACACGATCTCGGCGCCGGTGACGGCGCATGCACGGCCGAGCGGAGCGGCCAGCAGTGGCTCGGCACGCATGATCTGCAGCACCGTGTCGTAGGTGGTGCCGTAGGTCAGCGCCAGGCGGCGCAGCGTGTCGGGGGTCACGCCGGCGATGTCGCGAAGTGCGACGGCCCGCAGGAAACTGTCCTTGTTCGCGATGGCGCCGCCGGCCGACAGGCGTTTCACCCGTCCGGCAGGGCGGCGGGCGGATCGCCGCTGGCGCGAAACACGGCATCGACGGCGCGCGCCGCCGTGTCGCGCGCGGTGGTGTAGCGGACGCCGAACATCGAGATCAGCCCCGGCAGCTTGTCACGCTTGTGATCGACGACCGTGCTCTCGCGCAGGAGCTGCACGTGACGTCGCCATGGCCCGACACCATCGGCAGAAGGCCGCGATGCACGAGACGCACGTCGCTGCGTCGTGAGCGCGGCGTGCGGAAAAGCGGTCGTGCGCGTCGGCGAGAAACGCGTCGAGATCGCCGCGACGTCACCTGCAGCGCGTCGGCGCCGCCGTCGTGCGCGTCATGGCTGGTGCCGACCACCGAAACGTCCCGCCAGGGCACGACGAAGAGGAATCGGCCGTTGGCGAGGCCGCCGCACGCGTGCGTGCCGACTACGGCGCGCGTCACCAGGTTCATCGCGCGCGAAAGCCGCGGCGCCGGCGAAGCCGCGCCCGCCGTCGACCGTGGCGAGCAGCGTCGATGCCCACGGGCCGGCGGCATTCAACACGATCGTGCCGCGGATGTCGAACCGCTCGGAGGTGAGTCGATCTTCGACGCGCACACCCGAAATGCGGGCGCCGGTGCGCAGCAACGCGACAGCCCGCACGTAGTTGGCGACCACCGCGCCGGCGGCGGCTGCGGACAGCACGAACGAAAAAGTCATGCGGTCCGTGTTCTCGAGCTGATAGTCGTACCAGACCGCACCGCCGGTGACCCCTGCGGGCTCGATGATCGGGTTCAGCCGCAGACACTCCGCCCGCGACACGATGTGGCCGGGCGCAAGCTGCAGGCTCGGATCGGCCAGCCCTTGATGTCGATCGCTCGAGCCGACGTCGTTGATGGCGAGTGCGAGGCGCATCAGCGTGCGCGATCGGCGTGGATCGCGGTAGGTCGGCACGACAAACGACAGAGGGCGCACCAGATGGGGGGCAACCCGCGCCAGCGCCCGCCGTTCGCGGATGAAGAGGCGCATCTGCCTCAAGTTGAGCGCCTGCAGCGAGCGCAGTCCGCCGTGCAGCGTCTTGAGATTGTTGAACGACGTGCCCGCGCCGAAATCGCCCTGGTCGATGAGGGCCACCGACAGGCCGCGCGACGCCGCATCCCACGCCGCGATCGCTCCATAAATGCCCGCGCCGACGATCACGAGATCGAAGCGAGTGTCGGCCAGGCGGCGCAGATCGCGCTGCATCGAGTGGCATTGTACGATTACTCGATTAGGACAGCGAATGCGCCTGCGAGCGCCGGGCCGAGACGATGATTCAGCAGATCGAACGCTACTGGAACGAACGGATCCACGATCTCGAGATGACCGATCATCCGGTCGGCTCACGCGAGTTCTTTCACGATCTCGACGACTATCGCTTCGACAAGCTGCACTACCTGCCGCGCGTCGTCGATTTCAACGGCTTTGCCGGTCGCGAGCTGCTCGAAGTCGGCTGCGGCATCGGCACCGACCTGGTGCGCTTTGCGCGCGGCGGCGCCATCGTCACCGGCGTGGATCTCTCGACGACGGCGATCGATCTGGCGCGAAAGAACTTCGGGTGGAACGGCGTGCATGCCAAGGAGCTTCGCGTGGCGAACGGTGAGGCGCTTCCGTACGCCGCGAGCTCGTTCGACGTCGTCTACGCGCACGGCGTGCTGCAGTACACGGCCGACGCTGCGCAGATGATCCGTGAGTGTCACCGCGTGCTGCGGCGCGGCGGGAGGGCGTCTTCATGGTCTACAACCGCGTGTCGTGGCTGAACGCGATGTCGAAGGTGACCAACGTTGCGCTCGAGCACGAGGATGCGCCGGTGCTGAAGAAGTACTCGATCGCACGAGTTCCGGCAGCTCCTGTCGCCGTTTGCCAGCGTCGAGATCGTGCCCGAGCGGTTTCCGGTCAAGTCGCGGCTCCACAAGGGTGTCAAAGGGCTGCTCTTCAACACGATGTTCGTCGGGACCTTCAATGCGCTCCCGCGCGCCTGGGTGCGACCGCTGGGCTGGCACCTGATGGCCTTCGCCCGCAGAGTGTGACGCGCGGACTAAACGGACTGCTGGGCTGAGCCGCTGCTTCCCCACCGATTCAGGGTCGAGCCTGTCTAAGTTCGGTAAGGTGGAGTGATGGGAGTGTTGCTGCGAATGGCTGTGCTGGTGATCGCTTGTTGCGCGTCTCTTGGCGCGCAGGCGGTCAAGCCATTTCCTCCAGGTCTCAAGGGTGAGTTGCTTTTCCAGTCGGATCGCGAGGGGCCGACGCGGATTTTCGTGCTGGATCTCGCGACGGGTGCTATCCGGCGGGTCGGGGCCGCCGGCAAGTGGAAGGACGAAGAGCCGCGCTGGTCGCATGACGGCAAGCGCATCGCATTCAGCTCGACGCGGACGAGCGGCGTCGACGGCAATCTCGACATCTTCGTGATGAACGCCGACGGCAGCAGCGTAGAGCGGCTGACCGATCATCGCGCCGCCGAAATGGGCCCGGTCTGGGCAGCCGACGACAGGAGCTTGTTCTTCACCGGCGAGCGGGACGGCAGGGCGGAAATCTATCGCGTATGGCTCGCCGACAAACGCGTCGAGCGCATTACCGCCGGCTTCGATAAGGCGATCATGCCCGCCGCATCACCCGACGGGCGCTATCTCGCCTATGCCGGGCAAACGATCGTGTACTTCCAAATTTATCTCCTCGATCTCGCTACCGGCAAGGCGCAGCAGATCACAACGGGCGGCGGCGCGTGCCGGCCATCGTTTTCTCCCGACAGCAAGGAGCTGGCCTTCACGCGCATCGCGCAGGAGCCGTCGCGGCTCGAGGCGATTCGCGAAAACGGCAGCCGGATTCTCGTTGAGGACAAAAAGCTCTGGAGCTACTACCCGGACTACTCGCCGGACGGCCGCTTCCTCGCCTTTTCGGTGAGTCCGGAGCATCACGAGGGCGAAGACTGGGATCTCGCGATCCTGGACATCCAGAAGCCGGGACAGTTCACGCGTGTGACGATCGGCGCAGGCAACGACCGCGTGCCGCACTGGCGCCCTGGAATCTAGCTGCTCGAGGGAGGCACGGGCGGCTCGCGGCGAAAGCAAGAGCAATCCGCAGATTTCAGGATTCCGCAGATTCACCTTGGTGCGATGCGCGGGTCTGCGAAACGTCAGACGTCGGCTGCACCCGAAGGGTCCAGCGGTGGACCGCCGCGTTGCGGCGTGCCGCCGTTAGGCGTCCTAATCCCGTAATCCCGTAATCCGCGGATAACAAAAGGCTGCCCGCGCCGGCGCGGACCACGCATTCAGTACGGAAATCGCGACTTCAGCTTCAGCAGCGGCGCTTCGAAGCCGTGCCACGACAGCCACGCCAGTCCGAAGGTCGGGATCGTGGCGAGACCGTAATAGCCGATCTGCGCCGGCCACGTGGCGCCGAAGACGACAGGGAACTCCTCGGAGCCAAGGACGAACTCCTGCAGGACACGAGAAACCGGAAGGTGAATGAGGTACATGCAGTAGCTGTACTTCCCGAAGCTGCGTAACCAGCCGGCGGAAAGAGCCGTTGACCAGGCGCTCTCCGCCGGCCGCGTGATCGCGGTCACGATCAACGCAGCGCCGGCGATCGCGAAAAACGAGTAGCCGAGGCGCTGCGTCCAGGGTCCGGACCACCAGGGTGAAGCGTCGGCAATGGCGCTGGCCACGGCGCCACCCAGCGCCGCGACGAGAAGCCACGGCGCCGGCGCCGCGAGGCCCTTGTGCAGACCGCGGCGCACCAGCCACGCGAGCAGGCCGCCGAGCGCCAGCGTATCCGCGCGAAGGTGTGGGAGCACGTACACGTCCACGGTGTGCGCGCCATCTTGCAGCTCGAACGCGCGCGCGATCGGGACCGCCAGCACGATCAGCGCGCAGAGGGGCCCGAGTAGCCGTGGCGACAGCAGCCACACGACGACCGCCCAAACCACGTAGAACTGCTCCTCGATCGCGAGCGACCACGCGACGTCGAGCACGCCATGCTGGAAGGCATCACGCTCGGCGATCGCGAAGTTGACCAGATACGTCCAGTACAGGCCACTCCGGGAGGTTCGCGTGACCGACCAGCAGCTCGTGCCACCAGGGAAAGTAGGGGAGCACGACGAAACTCAAAAAGACGACGAGGTAATAGAGCGGGAAGATTCGCAGCGTGCGCCGGGCGTAGAAGCTGGTGAAGTAGCGGCGGCTGCCGCGGGCATCGATCAGGATGCCTGTTATGAGATAGCCGGACAGGACGAAGAACAGATCGACGCCGGACCATCCCAGCAGCGTGAAGAAGCCAAACCACGCGCCGATGGTCGTGATCGGATCGAAGAGCGTGAAGTGATGAACGAGGACCAGCAGGATGGCGATCCCGCGGATGCCATCGAGCGCGGGCGTATGCGCGAACACTACACCCTATGATATGCAACCGTCGAGGGCGGCTTCAGCGCGCTTTGGCCAGAGTGACCTTTGGCGATCGGCGTTTTACCGTGGACTCGAGCACGATGATGCTCCGGCGGAGCAGCGTCACGTCGTCCGATCGGCGTGCTTCCTTCAGAATCGCGCCAATCGCCTCGAACACCTTGCGGTCGTCGGCGGGGAGCCCCTTGTCGTCGAGAGCGTCGTAAATCGTCAACTCGAGTTCGGCGATAGTGGTCGGCTGATCGAACGAAATCAACGCGCGGCCGTCTGGCAGCGGCACCAGCTCGATCCCGGCGCGATCCTTGAGCGTCGGGGTCGGCCGGATACTGATGACGGCGCGGCGGCCGAACGTGGCGAGCTCGGCCGGGGGCTTTCCATTGGCGCCGTTGATACGGCGGTGGCCAGCGAGCTCGACGATCGCTCGACTCGGGTCGGGATCGATGTCGGCGAGCGCCTCGAGGACGTTCTCGGGCAGTGTCAGTGTGACGGCGCGTGACGGGCCGGCAAACTTGCGTGGCCGCCCCCGTCCGCGGCGTAGAATCGACGCGATCGGCGCCGTGAGCGAGCTGATGCTGATGCCGAAGCCGATCGCTTCGGCAATCGTGGCCATGTCGAACGAGACCAGCTGATCAGCCAGCGCGTCGATGGCGCTGACGCCGTGCAGAAGTTCGGTGAGCGGCATGAGCATGTTTTTGAGGCCGAGACGTGATTATAGAGTGAACGCCAGAAGGGCGACCACCAGAATCACAACTCTAAGTGACGGTGTGGGCCGGCATCCTCCTGGCGGTAACGTTTCCCTTCGGCACCGAACGCGCTCATTGCCAATCTCGCGGGGCGATAGTCCATGACTACGGCGTCAGACGTTTGCATCCAAAGCTGAACGCGGGCGCGCGTCGCCGCGCGCCATAAGCGGATCGACCACGACTGATGCGCTGGCTAACCGTATCGCATCATGTAATACTCGACGCGCGTGACGGCAGAGTCCTCCGGCTCGCGTTCGCGTCGCAAACTGGCGTGGCCACTGGCGATCTGCGTCCTGGCAGGTGGTGCCACGCTTCGGCTGGTGCACCTCACCGATCCGCCTCTAGACTTTCATCCCAACCGGCAATACCACTCGGCTCTCCTTGCACGCGGCCTCTACGCCGACCACGCAACCGAGTGGAGCGACGCGCGCCGCGCCCTGGCGCACGAGGCCATGCCTCACTTGATCGAGCCGCCGCTGATGGAGTCGGCGGCGGCGTGGATGTATCGAGCCGTTGGTTTCGAGGCGCTGTGGATACCTCGACTGCTATCGATCGCGGCCTGGACGCTGGGCGGGTTGAGCCTGTACCGCCTCGCCAGCCGGTGGCTGTCGCCGAGTCCTGTGCTGGTGTGTCTTGCGATCTACGCGTATCTGCCGTTCGGCATCGTCGCGAGCCGCGCGTTTCAACCCGATCCGTTGATGATCGCGCTAGTGATTGCTGCGGTCGAGCGCACCGCCGCGTGGCAGACTTCGCATCGCCGTTCGATCGCTCTTGCCGCATTGGCCCTTGGCACAGCGGCCGTCTTCGTCAAACCGATGGCCATCCTGCTGCTCGCGCCCGTCTACTGCGCCATCGCGCTGGCAGCGAAGCCGCGCACGTTGCGGGCACTCGCCGCGCTGCCCGCCGCGCTCCTCTGCATTGCGATCCCGTCGACCATCTATTTCGCCACGACGATGGTGCAGCGCGGCGAGCTCGACGACTACACGCAATGGGCCGCGGCGCTCGAGCTTTTCACGCTGCGGGAGTTCTGGGTCGGCTGGAGTCAGATGTTCCTCGGTGCGGTGACTCCCGCGCTGGTTCCGTGTGTGCTGCTGCTCGCGGTTCCGATTCGCGCGCGCTCCGCGCGGCTGGTCCTCATTGGCGGGTGGTCCGGTTATCTGCTCTTGGCGCTCGCGTTCCCGTATCACATCTACACGCACAGCTACTACTCGCTCGTTGCGATTCCGCTAATCGCGCTCTCCACGGCATACGCCGTCGAAGTGCTGAACGAGCGGCTGTCGCCGTTGACCGAGGAACGTCTGCAATGGCTCGCGATCGGCATCCTCGCCGCTGCGGTCAGCGCCGGCGTGTTGAGCGTGGTGCGCGTGGACACCAGTTCGATTGTGGCGATGCGCGACCGCCTCGAGGAGCTCGATCGGCGCCTGCCGGAGCGCGCGCGGCTCATCGTTCTCGACGACAGTTATGGAAAATCGATTCTGTTCCACGCTGCCCGTCGGGTGTCGGTGTGGCCGCTGAGTATGGAACTGCACGCTCGTGCGATTCAGGGGCTCGCTGTCCAACGCTTCGACGAGCTGGCCGCCGCCGCGAGCGGTGCCGACTATTTCGTGGTCACGGCGGCAAACGATCTGGTCGCGCAGCCGCAGCTGCGAGAGCGGCTGGCATCACTTCCACAAGTGCCCAGCGCGCTCGCTGCGCCCGCCGCTGCCGTCCAGGTCTACGATCTGCGAACAGCCGTGGCGCCGACAATCACTCCGGTCGCCGCAAACTTTGCCTTCATGCGCGACGGCCGGTTCCGCACACCGCCTCAGAAGCTCCAGGTGCAGATCGGGGGGTTCGAACCGCGCGAATGGTCGTTTGCGCTGCCGCCGGAAGCACCGATCACGATCACCCCGTCGAGAGGCGTTGGCAACGCGGAGGTCACGGTCGACGTTCGTCCGACGGCGGCCACAGGGGCGGTTGCCGTCACGTTGTCGGCGCGTGGGGCACCATCGTCGCAGCTTGCGATTCGCTGGGCGACCATCGATGGCATTTCTCAGGCGCCGATCGGCAACCTCGAAGCGCCGGCGGTCGATGCCGGTGCCGGCGCCCTCAGGTTTGGCGGCTGGGCGATGGACGATCTGGGCGTGAGGCGCGTGATTCTCGTCGGCGTCGATGCGAATGGCGGGGAGCGCGAGTTGGCAGCGACCGATGCATTCGGCGTCCGGCCGGATCTGCAGCAAGCGTTTGCCAGCTGGCCAGGCGCGGGAAGAGGCGCCTGGCTCGTCACGCTCGACCGCGCGGCCATACACGACCTCGCGTTCGTCCGTGTCGACGCCGAAGATGTCGAAGGCCAGCGCGCCACTATCGGTCGGCGCGCGCGGGGCCGGTCAGGGGGCGATCCGGAAAGCATGGCGCTGCGCGTCCGCGCAAAACGCCGGCCCGCGGCCTAACACCACTGCCCATCTCCGAACTGCTCCACGAAGCGTCGGAAGGTGCGCGATCGTGTACGGAAGCCGGCCTGCTTCATCCAGATGATGCCAGCACAATATATCTTAGAAAATAGGTGCAGGTTAGGCATTAAACTCGATAAAATCTGACCGGGGGTATCATTTCCGTGTGCGGATCTGGATTCCGCGAGTCCTTCTCTCCACACTCGCGGTTCTTCTCCTTCTTGAAGTACTCGTAGTCGTTCCGCGGCCGGCCGTCTCGATTCTGGTCGTGGCCGTGCTATGGATGGCCTTCCCAGGCGTGGTGTTTGCGGGCGCGGTATTCGACCGGCAGGAGCCGTCCGCTATCGCCAAGTGGTTGATCGGCCCTGCGCTTGGATTCGCCTTCAGCGTTTTCGGCGTGTTCCTCGTGTGGGCAATTGGTATCCGGAATTGGGGGGCGATCGCAGCCGGGCCGGCCGTGACATGGCTGGCCGCGGTCATCGCACGACGCTACGGCGCGCCGGCTCTCCGCTTACCGGTCTTCGACCGGCGAGACCTCACTTGCGTCGCGGTCGCGCTCCTGGTTGTGCCGCTCATCACCTGGGCGCCGTACGCGCATGTCCGCGAGCCGGTCGTCGAGGGCGAAGCGTACCGCGCGTACTTCACCGCCGACTTTTTCTGGGCACTTACCGTCACATCGGAGCTCGCCAAGGGCGACGTTCCGCCGATGAATCCGTTTCTGCCCGGTCAGGCGCTGAACTACTACTGGATGGCGCACTTTCTTTCCGGTGCCGTGTATCGAAACGTGCAGTCGCTGGGGGTCACGGGCGAGCAGGTGGTGCTGGTTAACGGGCTCGCCTTCGGCCTCGCGTTCGTCGCCTTCTTCTATGGACTCGCGCGGATCGCGGGCGCCAGCTCCGTGTTCGCCGCGCTCGCTGTTGTCGTCGCGTTCCTCGCCAACAGCTACGAAGGGATCTGGCGGATCTGGATGCTTCACGAGGCGGGCCGCGCATTCGATTCGCTCAAGGACACGAACATCGACGCCGTCACGCGCTGGTTCTACCAGGGCATGCCGGTCGATGGCCTTCAACGCCTGCTGCTCTACCAGCCGCACCATCTCACCGGGTACGTGATGGGTCTCGCGGCGCTATGGCTTGTCAGTTTCGCGGAAGACGTGACCGAGCTTGCGGTCGCCATCTGGAGCGGAGTGTTTCTGGCGTTGACATTCCTCTTCAGCACGTTCACTGCGCTGATCGCGGGAGCCGCTGTCGCGCTCGTCTATGCGGCGCGGCTGATTACAAGAGGCGCGTGGCTCGCCATATTCCAGTGCGCGGTGATCGCTGGCGGACTGGCCGCGGCAGGTGCCTTGATCACGCGGATTCTTGGGTACACGGATCCCAATGCCGGTCTGATGCTCGCCGTAGGGCCGAATCCGGTCGCCCTCCGCCGCTGGCCCCTTGCGTTGTTTCTCAGCCTCGGACCGCTGCTGTTTGCCGGCGCCTGGGGAACGCTTCGTTTGCGGTGGATCCGGCGCGACGGCGCCGCTCCGGCGGCGCTGGCACTCGTGGCTCTGGCATTCTATTTCCTGGTCGATGTGCCGGACATGGAGGGCGTGTGGGTGGGGTGGCGCTCCGGCCATCAGCTCCAGATCGCGTTCGCGATCAGCGGTGGCGCCGCGCTGACCGCGGTCTGGCGCCGTCGGGCTCTCCGCGTGCCGCTTGCGCTCCTCACCCTCCTGGCCATCGTCCCCGCCGTGCCAACGATCGCCATTGATGTCTATAACGCGCAGGACATCGAGAATCGGCGTCAAGGCCCGTCGTTCCCGTGGACGTTGATCATCACCCGCGACGAACGTGAGGCGTTCGAATGGATCAAGCGCGCCACGCCAACGTACGCGCTGGTGCAGCCGGAACCGGTGGCTCGGGGTTCGGGTTGGTGGACCTCGATTCCCGCGTTGGCCGAACGCCGGATGGCGGCCGGTCTGCCCATCGCGATGATCCCGTTCCGGAAGTTCCGGGAGGCGAGCGAAGCCGTGCGAATGGGAATCTTCCGCGCATCGAGCGCTGACGAAGCCTACGCCATGGCCGACTTCCTGGGAATTGACTACCTCTATATCGGCGACGTCGAGCGGCGCTTCTACGGTGACAGCATCGCGCGAATCGCCACCCGCCCGGACCTATTTCCCGAACTGTTCCGCAACGATAAGGTGACCATCTACGGCGTCACCCACGGAAGCGCGCGGTGAGCCGACCGCGCTCCGTACAGTAACGCGGGCCCTCGTCACCCCACTCGACGGCGTCGCGAAGAACCCGCTGGAATACTAGCAGGAGCCTATGTCAAGAGACGGATTGTTCATAAGGAATGTGTTCGCGGCGATCGCGCTCGTCGCGTTGGCGCTGTTGGTTACCGGCTCACCTCGCGACGCGCTGCAGGCCTCGCAACCGTCCGCAACCGACACGCTGACCTTTTCCGACGTCACCGCGGCGGCGGGCATGTCCTCGCTCACAACCGGCAGTCACGGCGCCTTCTGGGGCGATGTCACCGGTGATGGCCTGCCGGATCTGTATCTGACCTATAACGAATGCCGGAGCGGTGAACGCGCCAACAGGTTTTACCGCAACCTGGGTGGCGGAGGCTTTGTCGAGGAGGCTGGTGCGCGAGGGATCGACAACCCGTCGGGGGGCACGCACGGTGGCGGCTGGGTCGATCTGGACAACGACGGCGATTACGACCTTCTGAACGGGATGACGTACACCACCGAGTGCAGCGATCCGACGGCGGCCTTGTTTGCACTTCCCAATCGGCTCTTTCGCAACGACGGCGCAGGATTTTTCGTTGACCGCACGCCGCCTGCGATGCTGGCCTATACCGACTACACGCGCAGTACCCTTGCGTTCGACATGGACGGCGACGCCGACCTCGACATCTTTGCCGTCAACGGAGACCAGGGCAGCACTGATCCCCCCGACCGCAACGAGCTCTATCGAAACGACGGCGGCCTGCAATTCACCGCGATTACCGACGGCCCTCTCATCACCTACCCCGCCGGGCAAGCGGCAGCCGACACCGATTACGACAGCGACGGCGATATCGATATCCTGATGCCGAACTTCGGCGGGTTCAATATCATGGCAGGCGATGTCGGAGTCCTGCGTAACGACGGGAATGGCACGTTCACACTGGTTCCCCGAACCTCGATCGGTATACTTCACCGCGCGACTACTGGAATCTCGAGCGGCGATCTGAATGGTGACGGCCTTTTCGACCTGGTGCTCATCGATCAGGATCGCGATCCCCTTCGACGCCGGGGCTACGATCGCGTCGCCTATATCTACCTGAACGCCGGTGGCGGTCGTTTCAGCTATTCCAGTGAGATTCCCTCCGGCTACTTCGGCGGCTACACCGCCGGCCTCGCGGATCTCGACAACGACGCCGATCTCGATTTGGTGTTGCCCGGGCTGCCGTTCGTGCTGCTCAACGACGGTCATGCCCATTTCACGGTGGGCCCGAGTTATCCCTCGCCGATGCCTGCAGCTGACTGCATCGGCGCCCAGTGCACGCGGCCCGATCCGCGGACGCTCGCGTTCGCCGATTTCGACGAGGATGGCGATCTGGACTTCGTGGTCACCGTCAAATTCGGTCCGTTCCGCATGGTTCGCAACAACCTCAATGGCGGCCACTGGCTGAAGGTGGGGCTCGTGGCGCCGAATGGCCAGGCCGGCGCCTTCGGCGCCAAGGTGCGCGTGCTCCGCTCAGGCACTGGCCAGGTCATCGCCATTCGCGAGGCGAAGAACGTGACCGGATACCTCTCGCAGGACGACCCTGTACTGCACATTGGCCTGGGCACCGCCGAGACAGTGGATGTCGAGGTCACGTTCCTCGACGGCACCAAAGTCATGGGGCATGACATCCCGGCCAACCAGGGGATTTTCTTCAACGGTACGACGCTGCAGCGATCGCCGAGCGCGCCGCAGAACCTGACAAGCGTGGTGTCGGGCAATAACGTCTCGCTCTCCTGGCAGGCGCCTGCCAGCGGCGGGCCGATCGCGAGCTATCAGCTGGAAGCCGGCAATGTCCCGGGCGCGACGAACATTGCTGTTTTCAACGTCGGTGCCGCCACCACGGTCGGCGTGGGCGCGCCGAACGGTGTCTATTACGCTCGCGTGCGCGGTCGCAACCTCGCGGGGCTCGGCGCGGCATCGAGCGACATCGTCATCGACGTGGGGAACTGCCGGCCCGGCGCGCCCGCCAATCTCACGGCCACACGCGCCGGCGCTCTGGTGACGTTGGCGTGGACCGCTCCGTCCGGTGGCCAGACCCCGATCGGGTATCGTCTCGAGGTCGGATCGGCCGCAGGGGCCGCCAATCTCCTCGTCTACGACACCGTCGGCGCCGCAACCTCGTTGTCCGCCACGGCGCCCCCAGGACGCTACTATGCGCGCATCCGTGCGCGCACCGCATGCGGCATCGGAGATGTGGCGAACGAGGTGGTGGTCGATGTTCCATAGGGCTTAGATTAGGGCCTCGATCGGCAACGGTGCAGCCTTGCCTTCAAGAGGCTTGCGATACGCAGGCGCGGCCATGGCTACCACTTCGTGCTTACCACGAAGTATTGCAGGGAGCGACCATCGGTCAGCGGCCAGTCCGGAAAGCGTAGCGTTGCGCGTCCGCGCAAAACGACGGCCCGTGGCGTAAGACCACCGCCGCGTCCCCGAACTGCTCGACGATATCCACGTCGTTGAGAACTTCCTTCGGCAGCGCCGGAAGGTGCGCGATGGCATAGGGCAGACCGCCCGGTTCGATCCAGCGTGCCACGGCGCGTGCTGGAACGAACGTGTTCGGATTACCCGTGCGTGACGAGACGCGCGGGTTGCCGAGCACCGCCAGGTGCAGCCAGTACATCGTGTCCGCCTGCGGCACGAGATAGTCGACGCAGGCGGCTTCGACGTTCGCCCGTGCCCAACGTCCGGCCGTGTAGAGGTTCGAGGAAACTGCTGGCGCCGCGCGCACTGCACGCGCGAGCGGCGTCCGTGCCGAGGCGATCGCGAGAAGGACCAGCCCGCAAGCGACGGCTGGCCGCCACGCTGTCGCACCTGTCGCCCGCCACGACACCAGGCGCGCGACGGCGACGGCACCGAGCACGGCAAGCGGATAGACGATCAGGTACATCATCTTGAGCGCCATGTAGGGCGTGTTGGCGCCACCCGAGCGCGCGAGCGCATACAGCGACAGCGACTGGGCGGCGATGGCGAGCGTCAGGAGCAGCGTAGAGCGCGTCTCACGGCTGAAGACCGATGCGGCGAGGCCGGTTGCAGCGGTGACGGCGAACGGCCACCCGAATACTTCGATCGACGGACGAAGCACGCCGCCTGATGTGCCGGCGATGACCAGCCACCCGGTGCGTCCCACCGTATGCAGCGCCGCAATCGCCAGCGGCGCGGCCGACGCCAACACGATCGCGGCCAGGCGTTGGCGCGGGCGCAGACCTTCGCGCGTGAGGGCGACGGCCGCCAGCGTCACCATCGGCGCGCCAATCCACAGCGGCCAGGTGAGAAATGCGCCGCAGCCCGCGATGGCGAAGAGCACGAGCGGCAGTCGCGCCGGCTGAGCGTCCCACACGACGACGGCCCACCACATTGCGACCGCGAAGGTTTCGGCCGCGGCCTGCGCGAAGAACGAGTCGTGCGCAAACGATCCGAGAAAGTACTGCGCGGGCAGCAGGCACAGCGCCACCGCGCCGACCGCAAACGGTACGCGCAGCCCGGGCGACGGCAACGAACGCATCGCGATGGCGTAGACCAGCAGGCACTTGAGCGCGACACTCACTGCCATGACGCTGTAGAGGGCGTGAAGTCCGTCGGTGCGCGTCCATGCGCCGGCGAGAACGGCCAGGAGGTGGACACCGGGGGTGTAGTGGGCCATCTCGTTCATCACGCCGGCCAGGCTGCCGTCAGGCAGCTGCCACCGCCGATCGAGGTATTCGACGAGGGTCAGGTGGTGCGCGAGATCCGGGCCGCCTCCAGGCGGAAGCAGCGACGGCCAACCGAGGTAGAGAATCCACCCGAGCACACCAGCGAACACCACTGCCGCCGCGAAAACGTCGGCGCGTTCGCGGTGGGCCCGTCGCAGGAGCCAGAGGCACAACACGACTGCCGTGGCCACCGCGAAGCCGAGCACGGCGTATGGCAAAATGCGCGCGACCATGCCCCACAGGTAACCAGTGACGACGATCGCGGATAGCACGGAAACAAGCGCCGCCGCGAGAGCCTCCGAGACGCTCAGGGGCGGCGCGGCCTCCCTCATCATGTGCGGGAGCGGATGTCGGCGATCACGTCATCGACGTCGTGCTCGATGGTGTGCGTCGGCTCGTAGCTCAGGGCGCGTCGCGCCTCGCCAATGTCGGCGATGGAGAAGCGCAGCTCGCCGGCCGGGGCCGGTGCATGCATCGGCGTGAGCGCCGGATCGAGGCGTGCGGTCAACACGTGCGCCAGGCGATTGAGTGACGTTCCGCGGCCGGTGCCGAGGTTGTAGATGCCGGGTGGGCGCCCGGGCGCCGCGGTCACGCCGGCCACGATGTCGCGCACGTGGACGAAGTCGCGCTGTTGTTCACCGTCGCCGAAAACAATTGGCGGCTCGCCGCGCAGCAGCCTGGTGACGAAGATGGTGATGACGCCCACGTACGGCGTGTAGGTCTGGCCCGGTCCGAAAGTATTGAAGAAGCGACAGGCAGTGAACGGTATCCCGCGGCCGCCGAGAATCTGCTGCGCCACGCCCTCGGCGGCCAGCTTGCCGTAGCCGTAGGGCGAGAGCGGTCTCGTCGGATGCGTCTCGTCGATCGGACGTGGCGACTCGGTATCGGCATACACGGCCATCGAGGACGCCAGCACGAACCACTTCACCGCGGCGGGATCGACGGCCTTGAGGAGCCGCGCCGTGCCCATCACGTTGGTATCGAGATCTTCGTAGAATCAATCGAAGCTGCCGCGGATGGTGACCTGCGCGGCCAGATGGAAGACGCAATCGACGCCGCGCAGCGCGTCTGCCAGCGCGTGCTCTTCGCGGATATCGCCATGGACGAAGCGCGCAGCGTCGGGCACGACCTCGCGCCGGCCGACGGAGAGATTGTCGAGCACCGTCACTTTGCGACCGGAGCCGAGCAGCTCGCGGGTGAGATGAGACCCGATGAAGCCGGCGCCGCCGGTGACCAGGGCGTGACCGAACGCGTTCATGTCGTCGCTTGCGCCGCCGCGTACACCGCCACGCCGGGGCAGTAGACGGTGTGCTCGCCGTCCATCACCACCGAGTCGAGATCGGTGCTCGCGTCGACGACCACGTTGGGCATGATGACGCTGTTGGTGATCCGGATCGGATGCTGGATGACGACGCCGCTGCCGATGACGCTGCGCTCGATGTGGGCGCCCGGCGGCGACTGCACGTCCGGCGCGACGAGATGCGGCAGGCCGCTCCGCCCGAGCTCGATGAGATTGATGACCAGCAGGTCGTCCGGCTTGGTGAGGTTCAAGTCGCGCTCGACGATCGCCTGGTGATGGACGACGTACCCGTCGTTGATCAGGATCTGGATGCTGTCGGTGATCTCATACTCGTCGCGCATCGCGGTGCGCGGCGTGCGGCGGATCGCGTCGAAGATGTGCGGATCGAACACGTAGAGACCGCAGCCCTTCAACTGGCTGTCGACGTAGCGCGGCTTCTCGATCACGCGATCGACGCGGCCGCGCTCGTTCGCCTGAATGACGAAGTTGCGCCGCACCATCGCGGGATCCGGCTCGTACATGCTCACGAGGTTGGCGTTGATTTCGCCCGACAGCACCTCTTCGCACAGCGGCTGCAACGGCGCCTTGAGATGGAAGTAGATGTCGCCGAGCATCAGCAGAAACGGGAGCTCTACGCGCGATTCGAGCGCGCCCACCGCGTGCGCGAGCCCGAGGGTGCTCTCCTGCTCGACGAAGCGAATCCTGACGCCGTACTGCGAGCCGTCGCCGAAAACGCTCGCCACCTGATAGCCGAGGTGGCCGACGACGATGTGGATGTCGGTGATGCCGCAGTCGCGCATCACCTCGATCTGGTGGGCGAGGAGCGGCCGGTTGAGAATCGGCAGGATCGGCTTCGGGCTGCGCTCGGAGAAGGGGTACATCCGCGCGCCCTTGCCGGCGGCGAGGATGACACCAACCATCCGGTCTTTTAGCTCACCTTGCATCTCACCAGCTCCCGCATCACGCGGACGGCGTCGAACGCGCGAATCTTCTTGCCCTCTTCGAAGGTCCGGCCGCTGAAGCTCACCGGCGCCTCGGCGAAGCGGGCACCGCGCTGCGCCAACCGGGCGGTGAATTCGGCCTCGAAATCAAACCCGTTGGCGCGGATGAACAGATCTCTGACGAGCGGCGCGCGATACATCTTGTAGCACGTCATCAGGTCGGACACGTTGACGCCGTAGAGCAGGCGGGCCATGCCGGTCATGGTGAGATTGCCCATGCGGTTCAGCCAGCGCATCTTCTCGATCGAACCTTTGAACCGGCTCCCGTATACGACATCCGCCGACCCGTTCAGGATGTGCTGCAGCAGCGGCACGTAATCCTGCGGGTTGTACTCGAGGTCGGCGTCCTGGTGGATGTAGATGTCGCCGGTCGCGACGGACCAGAGATGCTTGATGACGCCGCCGCGGCCGACGTTTTGATTCATGAAGATGACTTTCACGCCCGGCAGCGCGAGCCGCGACAGAATGTCGCGTGTGCCGTCGGTGGAGCCATCGTCGCAGGCCAGGACCTCCAGCTTCAGTCCGGTATCGACCGACACGACCTGCGTGAGCAGCTGCTCGATGGTCGCCCGTTCGTTGTAGATCGGGACGAGAACGCTGAGCGTCTGCACGAGCTACGCCGGGGCGTTGGCCGACGGCGGTGGCGGGCTCGGCGTGTGCGGATTGAAATTGAAGCGGCGCTTCTCGATCGAGGCGCGCACGAGGAAGCGCGCGTAGGGCACGACCTGCTTGATCGCCGCGACGTTCATCTGGCACGGGCTCAGGCAGGTGGGGCACTTCTCGTCGCGGATCATCTGGCGATGCTCCTGCGACGTCGCCCGGAAGTAGATCGCTTCCGGATCCTCGTCGCGGGTGTTGCCCATCACGTCGCTGTTCTCGCAGAAGAACACATCACCGTTCGGATTGAGCATCACGCCCTGGGTCTGGAACGGACACGGCGCCGTTCGGTGATAGCCGTTGCCGATCATGTCGGCGTAGTGCAGGTAGATGTAGTTCTGCCCGTCGAGCAGCGGATCGTGCCGCACGCGCTCGAGGAAGAAGCGTCGCATCCGCTGCTCCTCGACTCCCATCGGACGGAGCTCGTCGGCCAGCTCCTGGTTGCCGAGCATGGCGTCGGTGAAGCGCACCATGTTGAACACGATGTCGAGCTTCTCGCGCCGCGCCCACGCCAGGATGTTGTCGGCATCGTCCAGGTTCTGCGAGAAGATCGTCGAAGAGATCCCGAAGTTGAAGGGATGCTCCTTCTGCAGGGCCTGCATCGCGGTGATCGTCTTGCCGGCCTTTTCGAAGGCGCGCTTGACGTTGCGCACCTCGCCGTGCATCTCGTTGACGCCGTCGATCGAGACGCGCGTCGAGAAAATCACCTTGCGCTCGTGGCACATCTTCACCACGTCGGTGAGCATCGGGATGGCGCGATGCGGTGTCAGGCCAGTGGTGTTGATCGTGAGCTTGCGCAGCTTGGGGAACTTGTCGATCATCAACCGGCAGATCTCGACCATGTCGTTGCGCGTGGTCGGTTCGCCGCCCGAGAGCGAGGCGTTTTCGATATCCTTCCAGAGCTTCGAGCTGAAGGTCTTCGCAATCTGGTCGAGCGTCAGGTCGGTCTTGCGGTCGCCGCGCGTCCAGTTGCTGCACATCTCGCAGCGGGCGTCGCAGACAAAGGTGCAATGGAAGATGAAAACGGTGGGATGAAGCGGGGTGTACTTGGCCACCAGGCCGCGCATGAGGTCGCGCGGTGCGCTCAGCGCCGCTTTGGCCAGGTACTTCGCCGCATAGACTTGTGCCATCTAACCCTAAGATTTTACGGGATTTCCCGCCTCTGCCGCAACCATAACCAAAGTCCCGGTAGGTTTCCGGCCAGCCCGGTCAAGACGATCAACGTCGACAACGCGAACGATTGCTCGTCGGGAACGCCCATCGGCCGCAGCAGCCAGACGATCACTCCCTGAGGGAGGCCGAACCCGCTTACCGAGATTGGCAGCAGCAGCATCAGCAGCCCGACCGGCATGAATACGAGGTAATAACGAAATGGGACGGCGATGCCGAGACCGAGCCCCAGCAGATAGGCCTGGACGATGCGCAGCACCTGGACGACGATCGACCAGGCCATCACCTGCGCGAGCGTGCTGCCGCGGCCGCGGTAGCGGCTCATCGCATCGACCACACGCAGCACTCGCCGCGTGATCGGTCCGTCATGCCGATGCGTGGGGACGATCAAACGCGCCAGGCGATCCGCCCAGAACGCGCCCAGGCACACACCGAGCAGCACGCCAATCGCGGCGCCGGTGCGCCAATCGAACTGCTCCGTTGGCATCCACAGCAGGAAGCCGACCACGCCCATGGTCACGAGCGACAGCACGCCAAGCAGTCGATCGACGGCGACCGAGGCGAGCGCTTCGCTGCCTTGTGATGTCTCACGGGTGAGCCCCCACGCGCGCGCAGCATCGCCGCCGATGCCGGCGGGCAGAAAGCTGCCGACGAACGAGCTGACAAGAAAGATCGACGCCGCGCGGCCGATGTCGATCGTGACGCCGCTCGCACGCAGGAGCAGCACCCAGCGGAGGATCATCACCGACCGGTCGATCGCCACGAGCCCGAGCACCGCGGCGAGGTGCAGCGGCGAAATAGTGACTACCGCGCGAGCGGCGGCGGCCATGTCGATGGTGGTGGCGAGGTAGACGAGAATCGCGGCGGTAAACAGGAAGCGCAGCCAGCGGGAGCCGGCGGCGCGCTCGAAAGCCGCGGAAGTCACAGATGGGTATTTAGCCACAGAAGGCGTGGCAGGCCTTTGCTGGGCGGTGGGGGCCTTCGGTGGGCCTTTCGGTAGGCTGGCGGTGGGCCTTTCGGCAGGCCTGCGGCGAGCCTTCGGTCGGCCGGGGCACTTATGTCTTCGTCGCCGGCTTGCGCGCGACGAACGTGAGCGTTTCGAACAGGTTCTTTCGAACTTTGAAGACGAGATCCTCGGTGTGCGTGTACCGCGACAGCGCGTCCACGCCAGGAACGTTCACGAGCAGCGCGCCGGCCGCCAGCAGATCTCGCTTGACGCCGGTGGCGACGCCGATGCTTCGCTCGACGTGCAGCACCTCGAAGCCGCCGTCGTTGAACAACTGCCGCACACGACGCTCGGTGGTCACGAAATTGTGCGTGTAGTCCACGTCCCAGAAGAATGTGCGCTCCTTGAGATAGTCGGGGACGACCACGAAGAAGATGCCGTCGGGCCGCAGCGCACGGAGCGCTTCCGCCGTAAAGAGGCGCGCCGCTTCGATGCCGTTCATGTGTTCGAGCACCTGATCCGCATAGACGACGTCCGCCGTGGCATCGGCGATCGGCATTGGCGGCGTCCACGACTCGATGACCGTCAGCCCTTTCTTGCGCAGTACGTCG
The DNA here is from genome assembly GCA_963807105.1 of uncultured Acidobacteriota bacterium. Taxonomy (GTDB): domain Bacteria; phylum Acidobacteriota; class Vicinamibacteria; order Vicinamibacterales; family UBA2999; genus DASPWV01. The sequence goes on from CAWEAM010000013.1 coordinate 848,990, forward strand.
GCGAGCAGCGGACTTGCTTCAATCGCGGTGTAGCGCCAGCCGGCGGCGACGGCTTGCTCGGCGAGCGTGCCATGCCCAGGACCGATCTCGAACATGTCGCCGGGCGCCGTGCGAAAGCGATGGAGCAGTGAGAGGCGATGGCGTTCGATCTTGCCGCGGCGTGCGCTGCCGTAAGTGGTGAGCTTCTTCTCGGAAAACGTTTTGTAGAAGGTCTCGTCGGCCAATGGTCGGCTCATGGTACGGCAAAAGCGAGCACGACGCTATGGTATGCTCCCCGGATGCCAAATCGGGTTCTACACCTTGCAGTGTGTGTGTGTCTTCTTGCGTGCGCGCGCGATGCGTCCGCCCAGATTGGCCAGTTAGGAACGGCGTGGACGGAGCGCGGCTATTTCAATTTCAGCATCGGCTTCGAATCGGGCTCGGGCGAACTGAACGACACCGCCACTCAAACCATCTACCCCGGTGACGACGAACTGGCCAGCCTGTCGGTGTCGCAGGCGGTCGATTCCGGATCGTTCATCGACTTCAGCGGAGGCGCCCGTATCTGGCAGAACGTGACCGCCGGCATCGCCTTTCATCAGGGCAGCACGCACAGCGAGTCGGCGCTGACCGGTTCGATTCCGCATCCGCTCTTTCCCAATCAATACCGGCCGCTGGCGGTGAACACCGCCGACCTCGATCGGATGGAACGCGCCATCCATCTGCAGGCTGGCTACATGCTGCCCGTCAACGACAGGCTGTTCGTGCACGTGACGATTGGACCGTCGTTCTTCACCCTGCATCAGGACGTCGTCTCCGACGTCGACATCATCGACTCGGCGGACTTCCGAACCGTGAGTGGAACAGGCGTGATCACTCAGCGCGAGGACTCGCCGGTCGGATTCAACATTGGCGCCGACGTGTCCTACCAGCTGTATCAGCGAGACCAGTTGAAGCTTGGCGCCGGTATGTTCCTGCGGTATGCAGGGGCTTCAGCCACCGTCCAGGTCCTCGACGCCTCGAACGCGCGTCTCGACTCGGACGTGGGGGGCCTGCAGCTGGGTTTTGGCGTGCGCACCCGCTTCTGACCACCGCCAGGCTGCGCGCTGACGCGTAGTCCAGCCCATCCCTATAAAGAAGTGTGTCGTTCCGACCGACAAAATTAGTGGCTGTGCTATACTCTCGCGTCCGTTCGGCGAGGCTCTCCCGGCCCTCGAACCCAAAAAATTTTGCGCGGAACCGAAGAGCCGGTTGCTCTGTCAGAAAGGATCTGTACCGATGAGAGTGAGAGGAATCACTCGTGTGCTCGTTGTCGCTGTTGCGTTCGTGGCGCTGGTTCCAGCGTTCCGGAGCGACCCCGCGGCGCAGTACACACCCACGCTGAGTGCCGTTGCCACGGGCAATGTCGTTGTCATCGACTGGACACCAATCGCAGGGGCCCAGGGATACACGCTGGTCGCCGGTACCTTGCCCGGTTCCCAGAACATCGCCGTGGTCAATATTCCGGCAAACCTTGGCACTCACGCGCAGGTTTCCGCGCCGACGGGGACGTACTACCTCCGGGTTCGGGCGTTTCTTGGTTCGCTGAGTGGGCCGTTCTCCAATGAGGCAGTAGTGAGTCCGGGCGTCCAACCGTGCGAGCCGGGCTCGACGCCAACGCTCGCCGTCAGTGTCGCGAACAACGTCACCACCGCAAGCTGGACGCCTGTTCCTGGAGCAGTCAACTACATCGTGCAGTGGAGCCGTTCCCCGGGAGCGCCGGAACTGGCGGAGGCGGTGACGGGCACGTCGACGTCGCGCGCGATCCCGATGAATGGCACCTTCTACGTTCGTGTGGTGGCGGTTACGAACGGCTGCGCCAACACCACCTCCAACGAAGAGCCGTTTACGATTGCGGTCGTCCGACGACATCTGTCGGCGAGTGAGATCTTGAGTCATCTCAAGGCCATCGCCGCCGAATTCCCGCGGGCATGGCAGCATTCGGCTCGCGAGGGTGATCCCGAACGGCTCGACTTCATGATCCTCGCCTGGCGGCGCCTGTATACGGTGTCGGGTGGCACCGTCGGTGGCAACTTCCGCCGGGCAGTGGTCGGCGATATCTCGGCCGATGGCATCAGCGTCGAGAACCCCGCCGATGGCCGCTACTACTACGCGGATGTGATTTCTTGTTCTGGCTGGGTTGCAGGTGCTCCCTGCTCGCCACTCATCACCTACACGCCGCCGTTCCATTCGGGCGCGCTGCTGCGCAACGAGAGCGGGAATTACGCGCCGTGGGGCTTTGCCAATCCGTTTGGCGTGCCTGGGAGCTACGGTCCGTTCCGCACCTACTTGAATTACGGGCCTGCTGGCGGCTGGTAAACCACGTGTCATTGGCGGCAGATCCTCTGCGATCTGCCGCCAACTTTGATTATGATGTCGCACGGTTGACGCGCGACGCTCGACTCCGATTCACAGCAACAGGATGAAGTTCATGGTTCGATCCCAAATTTTCGTCGCCAGTTCCTTTGCCGCAATACTGGCGCTGGCCATCGCGTGCAACGAGGCGCCGAGCTCGCCGCTGTCGCCGAGCGCCGCCGCCGGCGGGCTGGCCAACGCCGAAGGCGACGTGACCTTGAAAGCCAACGCGCCGGCGCTGCTGTCGCCCAATGACGGCACGATCTTCGAGGCGACGGACGCGATCACGCTGGAGTTCCGTCCGGGCACCGCGCGCTTGGTGAGCGTCAGCCTGCAGCAGGAAGTTCGCCTGGCCAAGTCGGACGGCTCGGCCGTCTTCGAGAATATTTACGGTCCGACCACGAGCAACGTCAGCATCGGGCTGCCGCAGCTCGCCGCCGGCGACTACGAGTGGCAGGCCCGCGCGGTGCTCGATGTCGGACGCGGGCCGTGGTCGGCGCTGTGGCGATTCACGGTGAAGCCGCCAGCGGGGCCAGCGGGGAGGGCGGTTGCAACCGGCAAGCGCACGCCGGATTCCGCCCTCGGGCGTCCGGCTGCCGGCGCCGAACATGGTGCACGTCGTGTTCGGCGTGGCGAACCAGTATCCGCATTTCCTCTTCAACTCCTGCCAGGAACACGGTGGCAACTGGGAATTCATGGACACCCTGATCGACACGCTGCGTCTCGAGGACACGCGCTGGGGTTACGGCTGGAAGCGCGGCGTCGTCGGCGATCCGCTGCTCGACATCGTCTCCTACAACTGGAGCTCCGATCCGGACGAAGGGCACGCGAAACATCTACACCATCGACATGCTGCTCGGTCACTGCGGCTCCTCGCCGCTCGCCGGCCTGGATCAACACGCAGCCCGACGGCGGCCCTGGCCTGTCGGCTTGGACCGGACGCGGCCGCTTCTGATACCGGCGGTGGCTGCGGCACTGACGTGCCGCAGCCACATGGCCGCGATCTTCCGCGCGGCTGCCGGCCGTGATGCGAGACGCCTATCTGACCGTCGTGATCCCCGCCTACAAAGAGGCGGCCCGCATCGGCCGCACCCTCCACTCATTCTCGCTATTTCGATTCTCAGTCGTGGCCGGTGACGTCATCGTCGTCCTCGACGGCGGCGGCGACGGCACGGCGAGGAAGTGCAGCGGGTGAGCGGCAGCGATCCGCGCGTCGTCCAGTGCTGGACAACGGCGTCAATCGCGGCAAAGGCTATTCAGTCCGCCGCGGCATGCTCGCGGCCACGGGGCGCTACGTGCTGTTCTCCGACGCCGATCTGTCCACGCCGATCGAGGAGGCGCCCAGGTTGATTGCGGCGATCGACGCCGGCGCAGATGTGGCCATTGCGTCGCGGGCGTTCGCGGAGTCGAACGTCAGCGTCCATCAGCCGTGGTGGCGCGAGTCGATGGGGCGGATCTTCAATTTGTTCGTCCAGCGGATGGCGCTGCCGGGGATCCGCGATTCGCAGTGCGGCTTCAAGTGTTTCGGCGCGAGGTCGCGCAGCGGGTGTTCGCGCTGCAGCGCGTCGAACGCTTTGCGTTCGATGTCGAAGTGCTCTGGCTCGCGCGCCGACTGGGCTACCGCATCGCGAGCTGCCGGTAACGTGGATCGATCAACCCGCGAGCACGGTGAATCCCATGACTGCGCCGGCGGCATGCTGCGTCGATCTGGTGCGCATCCGGATCAACCAGCTGACCGGAAAATATCGGGAGCGTCGTCGGGGATGAGCGGCCGTGATGCGGCCGCTACGCGCCCATCGTCGCGATTCTCGATTCTCGGCGCGGCGCTGCGCTTGTTGTACTTCTCGCGCGCCGCTGGCGGACGCTCATCGCTGGCGTCAGATCGACAATGCCGCAATCGCGAGGCATTTGCCGAGGGCCCGTTCGACATCCTCCATCCGCAGGTCAACTGGGGCGGCCGCGGCGACGCATCCGTTGAAATGGAACTGCCGCTCCTGCCCGCGATCGTCGCCGTCTTCTACAAAGTGTTCGGCGAGAATTTCCTGATCGGCCGCGGCGATCGTGATTCTCGTTTTCGCTGGCGACTGATGGTGGCGGTGTACGTGCTCGGCCGGCGCGTCTTCGGCGAGGCCGCCGGCCGCGCGGCGGCGTTTCTGCTTCGCGATTTCACCAACGGCGGTCTACTTTGGCCGCGCCTTCATCGTCGACACGCCAACGCGTGTTCTTTTCGGTCGTGGCGATCTACGCGTTCCTCATTTACACGGAGACCGAACAGGCCGCGACTGGCGGTGCTCGGCGGCGTCTGCCTGGCGCTCGCGTGGATGGTGAAGCTGCCGGCGTTTCTCACCTTTGGTCCGGTCGCTTTCATCGGCTTGCGCGCGCGGCGGTTGGCGATCTTGCGCGACCGCTGGTTTCTCGGCGCGGTCGCGCTTCGCGTTCGTGTCGACGGCGCTCTGGTACTGGCACGCCAACAATCTGTATCTACGCACCGGGCTCACCGTGGGCATCTGGCGAGGCGCCGGTACCTATCCCGGTGTGTCTGAGTGAGCTCGCCGGCCCGACGTCGACCTTTACCGGTTGGAGCACGCGCGAACTTCTCACGAGCCGAGCAATGGTGGCGCACTTTGTTCACGCGGTTCTGGATGATGCACCTCACGCCCGGCGGGTTCGTCCTCGCCGCCGTCGGACTGCATCCTCGCCGTTCGTGTGCCGCGGGTGAGCATCGTGTATGTGTGGCTCGCGGCGACGGTCGTCGTTCGTGTTCGTCGTCGGCACCGGAAATCTCGGTCACGAGTACTACCAGCTCCCGGTGCTTGCCGCCGCTCGCGCTCTTTTTCGGCGTGGCGGCGGCGCCGATGTTCGACGGCGGGTTTCTGCAGCGAACGGTCGGGCAGCGCGTCGGACCGATCGCGGCGGCTGTCGGCGCTCACGCTGCTGGCGGATCATCAGCTTCAACGAGAGCTTCGTCGTCCGCAACTTCTTCCGGCCGGAGCTGCTCGACTACACGCCGATTCGCGCCGGCGCGGCGATCGAGCAGGCGACGCCGCGGGATGCGCTCGTCATCGTGGTCGAATTCGCGGTGTCGGACAATGCCGCGAATGCGCCGATGCTGCTCTATCACTCACGTCGCAAAGGATGGTCGTTTGATCTGCGCGGTCTCACGCCCGCAGGCGGTGCAAGGAGCTTCGCAACCGCGGCGCGCGGTACTTCGCGACGCTGGTGTGGTCCGAGCTGCAGCAGATGCAGCCTGTGTTTGCCGACTACCTCGGACACAGCAAGAGATCCCGCTGAACGAGTCTCTCGGGAAACACGCCTGTTCAAACTTCAGTAGCTGCCCGTTGTCGTGCGATGCCTCGAGCGCCGCTGCCGGGTAGCCGAGGCCGAGGCTCAGGCCGGGCAAAAGAAGGCGGCGATCACGGAGGAGCGCCGCCTGAGTGTGATGTGGTCTGTCGCTCTGTCGCTTTCGATGTCAGCTCGTCGTGCTAGTCTCGGTCTTGCTTCCTCGTTTTGCGTTCTTCGCTCAGAACCGGCCGCGGCCGGTCCATGACGTCGCGCCCGGCCCGCCGCCCGGCTGCGTGTTGTTCCAGACTGGCGACGGATTCGACCCGCAGTGGCCGCCAATGACGTCGAAGGTGTAAATGTTGCGCGTGCCCTTCGTCGGGATCGGCACTCCAGTTGTAGGTCGACGACGTCTATGCAGCGGGTCGCCGACGACGCCGCGCTTCCAGCCATAGCCGTAGCGCGTGTCGGTCTGGCGCAGCGTATCGACGAGCGATGTCCATGAACTGCCACGTGCCGCCGTGTTCCTGGCACGAGTTGAACAGAACTGTGGGTACTGATTGGCGACCGCCTGCACGATCGGGAAGCCGTTCGGCTCGGGCAGGCGCTGGCCCGGCGCCGGATTGTGCGGCGTCCGGTTCCACCGCCCCGGTCCGGCGACTGATGGGCACCGGCGAAGGTGGTAGCGGCGCCGCCGGTGCGCTGCGGCGTCGTGAACGAGAGAATCGGCGAGTACTCGCTCTGTGTCGTGCCGTCAGTTCCGTGAACGCGCCAGTAAACGTCGTCCCGTAGGCAAGGTCGCCGAGCGTCATCGTCGTTTCGCCGTTCGATCCGGGCGACACGGTGATCACCGCCATCATCGCGTTGATGTTGGGCGCCGTTGGCGACCTCGAAGCGATAGTAGGCGTCGGTGTATTCGATCGGCCGTTGCGCACGCGGAAGGTCGGCCTGTTGTTCGTCAACCTGCCCGCGGGTTCGAGCGGCGATCGGCGCTTCGATCAGGACCTTGTTGACGACGCTGAAGCTCGACGTGTGCGAGTACGGACCGGTATTGGCGCCATCGACCGCGCGAACGCGCCAGTAGTAGGTGTAGCCCGTGCCGAACGGTTCGGGCAAGCGATACGCGGTGCGGCCGTTGTCACCGAGCTGAACGCGCTCGTTGTGGTGGAGCAGCGTCTGGAAGTTCACGTCGCTGGCGAGCTGCAGCTGCAGAAACAGCGTGCGCTCGCCGCTGAGTGGTCGCGTTTTGCGCGGTGAGCGTGATCGGCGTGCCGTCGCTCACGACCTGGCCACCTTGAGGGGGGTCGAGCGGTGTCGGCGCGCTGATCGAGACGCCGGAGATCGGTCCCGCCACTCGAGGCGCTCAGCGGGTTGGCGCTCTTGGCCGTTTCGCACGCCGTCGCGGCCAGTGAGGCAGCGAGGACGACGGGAAGCACACGTTGAAACCGAGCCATCGGATAAACCCTTCGTGTGGGACCACTCCTGCGCGGTCCGGTCCCACCGTGACTGACAGTTCGGTTATCGGGCGCAGGTGCGCGCGACTTTACACCGGTGCCCAGCAGGGCGTAACTGCTGGCTGATCAATAAGATATAATCTGCGGTCGACGGCCTTTGCGAATCCTCATGCTCGCCCCGGAGCCGTTTTTCGAGCCCCGGGGGACACCGTTCAGCGAGTATCACCGTATTAAGGCCCTCGGCGAGTTGGGACACCAGTCGACCTCGTCACGTATCCGATCGGCCGCGACGTCGCGCTGCCCAATCTGACAATCTTCCGGTCGATGCGGCCGCCGTTCGTGCGCAAGGTCCGCATCGGACCGTCGGCTACCAAGGTGTTGCTCGACGGCTTGATGCTGTTCACGATCCTGCGACGGGCGCTCACCACCCGCTACGATGCGATTCACTCGCACGAGGAAATGGGGCTGGTCGGCGTCTGGCTGGCCAAATGGCTGCGGATTCCGCACCTCTACGACATGCATTCGAGCCTGCCGCAGCAGCTCGAGCAATTTCAAATACAGCCGATCGTCGGCGCTGAGCAAAAGTCTTCCTGTGGGCCGAGGACCAGATGGTCCACCGCTCCAAGGTGGTCATCACCATTTGCCGTGAGTTGCAGGACACGGTGGAGCAGATGGGCGTCGGCGACCGCGCGCTGCTGATCGAGAACGTGATGGGCGGCGACGTCGAGGACGCACCCTCCCTCGAGGCGGCGCGGTGCGCGCCAAATGGGGAATTCCGGTCGATGCGCCGCTGGCGCTCTACACCGGTACGTTTGAGGCGTATCAGGGCGTCGAGCTGTTGATCGACGCGGCGGCCATGCTCGCGCAGGACGCATCCGCAGGCGCGCGTGCTGGTCGTGGGTGGAGAGCCGGCGCAGGTGGAGGCGGCGCGCGCCTCCGCGCATATCAAAGGCGCCAGCGGGGCGATGATTTTCACGGGCCAGCAGCCGGCGCGCGACATTCCCGCCTTCGTTGCAGGCGTGCGACATCCTCGTGTCGCCACGCATTCGCGGCACCAACACACCGCTCAAGATCTATTCGTATCTGCGATCGGGCAAGCCTATCGTGGCGACGAATCTCCGGACGCACACGCAGGTGCTGTCCGACGACGGTCGCGCGGCTCGTATCAGCCGGAGGCGGCGGCGCTTGGCCGCCGCGATCGGCGGAGTTGATCGACCGGCCCGAGGAGCGCGAGACGCTCGCGCGCGCCGCGGCGCAGCTCGCGGCCGACAGGTACAGCCGCGCCGCGTACTGCGCCGCACGGCGGAAGCCTACGAAAGGCTGGCGGATCGGTGAACGTGCTGGTGACGGGCGCCACCGGCTTTACGGGCGGCCACCTCGCAACCATGCTGCGCGACCGCGGATATCGCGGTGCGGGCGCTGGTGCGCGAGAAGAGCGTCGCACGCTTCGAGGGAGCCGCCGCCGCGCGCGCCGGTGTCGTCGCGGTGCGCGGCGACCTGGTGGATCGCCGCCGCCGTCGCGCGCGCCGTCGCCGGCGTCGAGGTCGTGTATCACATCGCGGCGACATATCGTGAGGCGGGGCAGCCCGACTCCGCGTACACGGCGGTCAACGTCGATGGCACGCGCACGTGCTCGAGGCGGCGAAGGGCGCCGGTGCGCGCCGCGTCGTGCATTGCAGCACCGGCGGCGTCCATGGTCACATCGAGCAGCCGCCGGCGACCGAGGAAGCGCCGCTGTCGCCCGGCGATGTCTATCAGGAGACGAAGCTGGCTGGCGAGACGCTGGCGCGCGAGTTCGGCAGGCGCGAAGGGCTCGAGGTCGTGGTCGCGCGGCCGATCGGCATCTACGGACCGGGCGACACGCGATTCCTGAAGATGTTTCGGGGCATCGCGCGCCGGCGGTTTCCGATGCTCGGCTCGGGCGACGTGTTCTATCACCTCACGTATATCGACGACCTCGTCGAGGGATTCCGAGTTGTGCGGAGAAACGCCGCGTGCAGCCGGCCGGACCTATATGCTCGCCGGCCCGCGCTACACGACGCTCAACGAGCTGGCGGCGCTCGTTGCCGGGAGCTCGGTGTCGGGCCGCCGCGCTTGCGCTTGCCAGTATGGCCGTTCTGGTTTGCCGGGCTTGCTGTGCGAAGCGGTCTGCGTGCCGCTGCGCATCGAGCCGCCGCTCTATCGGCGCCGGGTGGACTTCTACACGAAGAGCCGCGCCTTCGACACGACGCGCGCGCGCATCGAGCTGGGCTTCGCCCCGCACGTCGATCTTCCCGAGGGCATCCACCGCACGGCGGAGTGGTACCGCCAGCAAGGACTGTTGTGAGCGGTCGGCAGCGGCTCAAGGTCGTCCACATCTGCGATCATCTCGGCTGGGAAGGGTCGCGCATGCACGGGGTCAAGCGGCTCTTTGCGTGGATGATTCCGCGCTTCGACCGCGATCGATTCGACGTTTCGCTCATCAGCCTGCGCCGCAAGGATCTCTCGCAGGACACGCTCGAGCAGTTCGGGATCGACGTGAGCTACCTGGCGCGCCATAAGTTCGATCCGGGCACCTATGCGGCATTGCGCAAGGTGCTCGAAGCCAAACGCGCCGACATCGTGCACATGCACGGATACGGCGCGACCACCTTCGGCCGGCTGTGCGCGCGGTCGATGAGGCTTCCGGCGGTGCTGCACGAGCACGCCAACCACGGCGACACGCCGTGGTTTCAGAAAGTTGCCGATCGGCTGCTCGCGCCGCACACCGACATCGCGATTGCGGTGTCGGAGTCCACTGCCGAGTTCACCATCCGCGCGCGGTTGATGCCCGCCGAGCGCACCAAGGTGGTCTATCTCGGGGCGCCGCTCGACGAGTTCGCGCGGGAGCGCACCGCCGAACGAAATCGCGGCGGCGCGGGCGGCGCTCGGCATCCCCGAACGGAACGATGGCCATCGGCACGGTGACGCGGCTGATGCCGTCGAAGGGCAATCAGTATCTGGTTGAAGCCGCGGGCCCTCTTCTGGCGAAATATCCCAAAGCGCGCATCTACATCGTCGGCGAGGGGGAGCTGCAGAGCGGAGCTCGAGGCGCAGGCGCAGCGCGCTCAACCTCGGCGACCGGCTGGTGTTTGCCGGCTTTCATCGTGACGTCGCCGCGGTGCTCGCCGCGCTCGACATCGTGGTATTTCCTTCACTGTGGGAGGGCACGCCGCTGACCGCCTTCGAAGCGCTCGCGTCGGGGAAACCGATCGTGTCGACGGATGCGGACGGGCTGCTTGGATATCCTCACCGATCGCCACGACGCGCTCGTCGTGCCCAAAGCGCGATGCGGCGGCGCTCGACGCGCGCCATCGACGAGCTGATCGATCAGCCGCCGCTGGCACGCCGGCTGGCCGGCAACGCCCGCGCCACCGGCGCGCAGATACGACATCGGCGGCTTTCGTGAGCAAGATGGAGCGTTTGTACGAGATCCTGCATGCGACGTCGCGCGCGACCAAACGCGCCGGCGTCCTGCAGGCCGATTCGAGTTTCTCGACGGGCAACGGATGACGGAATCCGCCGGCTCGGACGATTTCGCCTGGCGGCTCGGCGTTGGCGCCACGCTCACGCTCTGGCGTCGGTGCTCGTCGTGCCTGGGCGCTCGCCGTCGACGTGCCGAAAGTCACCGGCAGGTTCTTCAGCGACGGCGCCACCTATTACGGCATGGCGCACAGCCTGGCCGACGATTTCGACTTCGACTACCGCCGCGAAGATCTCGACGCGCGTCTGGCGCGAGTACCCGACTGGGCCCGAGGGTGTCTTTCTCAAACGGGGACGCGACGTGCAGGGGATCAGCGTCACCGGCGCGCTGCCGTTCGTCGCAGCTCGACACCGCCGACGATTGGGACCAGCGAGCGGCTGTATTACGCGAAGGCGTACATCTTTCCGCTGTTTGCGGCGCCGTTCGTCTGGTTGTTCGGCACGCAACGGCTTTCTCGTCCTGCACGCGCTGCTGATGACGATCTGCTTCGCGTGCGCCTACGCGTTTCTCGTCGCGCGCAGCGCGCCGGTGCCGGCGCTGATTTTCGCGGCGGCGTTCCTGCTGGTGTCCGTCGTCCCGGTCTACATCGTGCAGTTCATGCCGGATTTCTTCAATCTGGCGGTCGTGCTCATCGGCTACTTCTTCTGGTGCTACAAGGAGGCGCATTGCCGAGGTCATGGCCGGCGCAGTCGGGCGATGGCGCGCGACCTGGCTTCTTGGCCCGCGCTCGGACATCATCGCCGCCGTGCTGCTCGGTATCGCGACGTTTTCCAAGCCGACGATCATGCCGGTGATGGCGCCGCCGCTGCTGTTCTTTGCCGCGCGGCGGCAGTGGCTGCGCGGGCTGATCTCGGGACGGTCTGTTCGGGGCGGTCGTGGTCGGCCTGTTTGCCGTGAACGTCGCGGTCACGGGGGACTGGAATTATCAGGGCGGCGACCGCAAGACCTTCTACGCCGATCGGTAAGCCGCTTCCAGGATTCCCGTTCCAAACCGATCGGCAGCGATTCGAGACGACTGGGATCGATCGCGCGTACCAATCGCGTGCCTGTGGAAGTGATCGACCGGGCCGCGATGCGTTCATCGAAGTCTTCCGCCGCAATCTGGCGTACTTCGTCGTCGGCCGGCACACCGGACTCGTTCCGTATTTTCTGCCCGGCGTCTTCGCCGTCGCGTTGTTCCTCTTCAGTCGCAACATCCGCGACGGCTTGTGGCAGTGGCTGACGCTTGCGGCGCCGCCGTGCGTCGGCGGGCTGCTGCTGATCCTGTACATGCCGTTCACGTACTCCGGCGGCGGCGGACCCGTCGGCAACCGGTACTATCCTCGGCGTCTATCCGTTGCTTGCTGTTTGTGACGCCGCCCCTGACGCGAGCTCACTGGCGCCGTGCTGGTCGACCAGGTATGAGTGCGCTGTTTACGCGCCGCTGATCTCCAACCCGTTTTTCGCCGCTTTCCATCCCGGCGAGCACGCCAAGACCGGGTCTGTACCGGGCCCTGCCAGTGGAATTGACGCTGCTCAACGATCTGCCGGTCAACGTCAGCCCTCGCGCGTGAAGGTCGCGCTCGGCGGGACGCCGCCGGCTGCAGGCCTACTTTCTCGACGACAACGCCTACGGCACGCGGAAGGAGACGCGTTCTGGGTGCGAGGTGAGCAGCGCGCCGACGATGATGCTGCGCGCGCCGGTGGTGAGCGAGATGCGGGGCGGAAGGAGAAGTGGTGCGCCCGCTCGCGCTGCCGCGGCTCGAGCGTGATCCTGGAGAGCGGCGCCGTCGCCGAATCGCGTGACGATCAAGACGTGGGGCCGAAACGCAGGTGATCGACGTGCCCGCGCACGATTCGCGCACCGTGACGCTCGCGATGCCGTCCGGAGTGCCGTACAAGGCGTTCCCTGAGCTGCCGACCAACTACGTGTACTTCATCTCGATCGCGCAGCGAATCGGGGTTCATTCCGATGTTCCACGCTGGGCGGCGGCGACAGCCGCTTTCTCGGCGTGTTCGTGCGGCTGCACCCGATTTACGAGTAGCGAACGAGTGGCACGCATCATCGTCGCAACTGCGAGCCCGCCGTTTGCCGAAGGCGGGCATCTGGTGATGGCGCGAGAACTGGTGCGCGCGCTCAAAGAATGCGGGCACGACGCCGCGCTCGTGATCACCCGCAGAACCGCTTTGGCCGGCAGGGGAGCGCATATCTGGCGGCGTGGTGCACCGACGTCGAGATTGCGCACGAAGGTCGGCGCGTCGATCAGGTGATCTCGTTGCGCTATCCGGCATATGTCGTGCAGCACACAGACATGTCGTCTGGCTCAACCACCGGATGCGCGAGTACTACGATCTGTGGCCCGAGTTCTCGTCGCAGCTGTCGTGGAAAGGGCGAATCAAAGAGCGGCACGCGCCGAGCAGTCCTGCACCGCGTCGATCAACACTTTCTCAACAAGGCGCAGCGCCGATTCGTGATCTCGGCGACGATGCAAGCGCGACTGCAAGCGATGGGGCGGCATTCGACTCCGAGGTGCTGTATCCCCCGCCTCCCGCGCGCGACTATCGCTGCGACGACTACGACGAATACCTGTTTGCGGTGTCGCGCCTGACGCCCCTCAAGCGTTTCGACCTGGTGCTGCGCGCACTCGCCGAGCCGGTCGCGGCGGGCATCCGCTGCGTCATCGCGGGAGAGGGGGGCGAGCTGCAGAGCTGCTGCGGCTGCGCGGCAATCTCGACCTCGAGGATCGGGTCGAGCTTCGTCGGCCGCATCAACGACGCCGCAGCTGATGCAGCCATTTCGCGCGGTGTCGCGCCGTCGTGTTTCCGCCCTGAACGAGGACTACGGCATCGTCACCGTCGAGAGCTTCATGTGCGCGAAGCCGGTGGTGACGTGCCGCGACAGCGGCGGCGTTGCCGAGCTCGTGCGCGACGGCGAGAACGGGTTCGTGACCGAGCCGACGCCTGAAGCGCTCGCGCTCGCGATGCGGGCGGTGATGGACGACAGGAACCGTGCACCATTCGGCTGGGCGAGACCGGTGCGCGCCGATGCGTGCCCGCATGACGTGGCCCGACGCCGTCAGCAAGTGCTGCTACCGGGCTGATCGGATCAGATCGACTACGCCGAACGGTTGTCCGCAGATTACGGGATTCTACAGACTCGGGTGCAGGATGCGCAGTTGGCGGACGCCGCGGCCATCTGGCGCTCCGGGCCGGTGTCGCCCGAACGCGCGCTGAATCGGCGCAATCTGCGTAATCCGCGAAATCCGCGGATATAAGCCTGGCGTCCGCTGAGGTCGCGGACGTAGCCTCACCGAGCGACAAGCTGTTAATCTGTCAGGCAATGTCGTACCGGTCGCCGCTCGAGACCCGTCTCGCCAAGAAGACCACCAAGGCGATCACCGACTTCAATCTGATTGAAGACGGCGACCGCGTCATGGTCGGCCTCTCGGGCGGAAAGGACAGCTGGGCGCTGATTCAGATTCTCGACGTCCTGCGCCAGCGCGCGCCGATCTCGTTCTCGCTGGTGGCGGTCAACGTCGATTCGGGATATGAGGGCTATCAGCACCAGGCGGTCGCCGCGGCCTGCCGCGCCCGCGGCTGGGAGTTTCACAGCGAGCACACGTCGATCGGTCAGGTGATCGACGACAAGCTCGACGCCGACGCCACGCCTTGCTCGCTCTGCGCGCGCCTGCGCCGCGGCGTGCTCTACCGGCTGGCGCGCGCAAGGTCGGCGCCACGAAGATCGCGCTCGGCCACCATCTGGACGATTTCGTCGAGACGCTGCTGCTGAATTTGTTCTTCGCCGGCGCACTCAAGGCCATGCCGGCGCGGCTGGTGTCGGACAACGGCGAGCACGTCGTGATTCGGCCGCTGGTGTATGTCACCGAGGCGGAAGCGCGCGCCTACACGCGCGAATACGATCTGCCGATCATTGGCTGCTGCTGTCCGGCATGCGGCGATTTGAGCCTGCAACGCCAGCGCGTCAAGCGATTGATCATCGAGCTCGAGCGCGAGCATCCGAACGTCAAGTCCTCGATGATCAAGGCGCTCGGCAACGTCATGCCGCGACATCTTGCTCGATCGCCGGCTCAATCCGCCGTGCGCGATCTCGGTGCAGCAGGTCGGCGAGCGACTCGACGACGCTCGGAGAGGTGCCGCCCCGACGTTCCGCTCGATTCCGCTCCTCACGTCGCGTCCCTAGAGCCGATGCGCTCCGTCGTCCAGCGGGTGCGATCCGCGCGCGTCACGGTCGAGCGACCGCGTTGTCGGTGCGATTGGCGTCGGGCTTGCTCGGCACTCGTCGGCGTCGAAAGGGCGACGGTACCGCCGATGCCGAATACATCGCCGCAAAGATTCGCGACTTGCGCATTTTCGAGACGAGGGCGACGAACCGGCCGGAAGCGGATGAATCGCGCGGTCACCGATATCGGCGGGGCAGGTGCTCGTCGTCTCGCAGTTCACGCTCGCCGGTGACGTGCGCAACGGCCGCCGGCCGTCGTTTGCGTCCGCGGCGGCGCCGGACGTGGCGCGAACGCTCTACGAGGAAGTGGTGCGGACGCTGCGCGCGTCGGGCCTGCGCGTCGAAACCGGCGAGTTCCAGGCGATGATGATCGTCACGCTCGAGAACGATGGGCCGGTGACGATTCTGCTCGACAGCCGGAAGCGATTCTGACCATGGCGTCACGCGGCGCGTCTTCACGCTGGCGCTTCTGACGCAGACGCTGCTGACGAGCACGGCGTGGGCCTCTCGCACTGCTGCGACTTGCCGCCGCAATGGGGCAATCCGCGTCGCGATGTCGTCATCGGCCTCGCCGGCGCCGTTCGTGCTCGCCTGCGCCAACTAATGTTGCTCGTCCACGCGCCCGCCAATTGGCTGGTCGAGGGCGTACGCGCGGTTTACCATGAAGTGCTGGTTCCACTGTTTTCGCGCTTCGGTACCGCTCAGCATCATCGTGCGTGGGTGCGCTCGCGGGCATCGGCGAGGAGTGGTTATTTCGCGGCGTGATCCAGCCGCTTGCCGGGTTGATCGTGGCCAGTCTGCTCTTTGGGCTCGCGCACGTCGGCGCCCGCAGCATGGTGCCGTTCGGCGTCTGGGCCGCGGCATGGGGTTCTGCTGGGCGGCACTCGCGCATCCTCACGGACGGACTGACGGCGCCGATGGTGGCGCACGGCGTGTACGACATGTTGGCGCTGGCCTATCTGCGCCGGGGAGCACTAAAGGCGTGATTCTTCGTTCGCAGATTCTTCATGCGATCGTCGCACTGGTTTGCTTGATCTTCTCGACGCCCGTCGGTCGGCGCAGCAGCGGCCGCTCGTCACCGAAGATCCTGAAATCATCGGTGCCGGGACGCCTCTTGATCGAGGCGGCGTCGATCTGAGCGAGACGTGCTCTACCCGGTCAGCGGTCTGCGCGGCGACCGGCTGGCGGTTCCGACCTTCGGCATCAGCGTCGGACTCAGCTCGATCGCAGAACTGCAGATTGATGCCGGCTTTTACCAGCGGCTTGAAATCACGGACCGCGACGCGGGGCGCCGCTCGCCGAGCCTGCTCGAAATCGAAGGGGATCGCACAACCGACGTGGAAGACATCATCGTCGCGACGAAGGTCAGGATATTCGAGTGAAACACCGACGCGGCCGTCCGTTTGGTTTGCGCCTGGCGACGAAACTCCCCAACGCGAGCAACGAGAAGCGGGCTCGGCACCGACATGACCGATTTCTTCGCGTCGCTCCTCTCGGCAAAGACCGTCCACTCGATTCGCGTGGTCGCCAACGCGCGGCTACGTCATCCTCGGCAATCCCTCGTCTGTTGTGCCCGACCAGCACGACCTGGTGACGTTTGGGCTGTCGGTCGCGCGCGCTATGACGACAGCCGCGGAGGTCGTGGCCGAAGTCAATGGCCGCGTGAACCCGCCGAGGAGACCCAAGCCCGGCGGCGGAGAACCGCGCGTCGATGCGTTCCGGCGGGCGTTACACGCGGGGAACCGTGCGGGTGGACGTGGGCAGTGATTATCGGCATGACGCCGCGCGATCCGGAGATTGGCTTCACGGGCGGTTTTACCTGGGTGTTCAACGCCTTTAGCGTTCCGTAGCATGCTGCCCGTCGCAAAAGCGCACGCCTACGGCAACGATTTTCTTGTTTGTTCCTCACGAGAGCGCTGAAGCGTTCGACCCTGCCGACCTCGCGCGCAGCATGTGCGCGCGCCACACCGGGATTGGCGCCGATGGGTTGATCCTCTACACCGATTGCGCCCGATGGCACGGCGCGCATGAAGCTGTATGAATGCTGACGGCAGTCCGTCGGAGCTCTCGGGCAACGGCTTGCGGTGCCTCGCAGCGCTGGTCCTCCACCTGCGTCGCAGCGAGGGCGCGCGATCCGATCACCGAGGTGCGCGTTGACACCGACGCGGGATGGAAGACGTTGTCGCTGGTCGCCCGCAGCGGCGGCCGCTACACGTTTCGCGCTGCGATGGGCCAGCCGACAAACATGCGCGCAAGAGGAACTCGAGGTCGCGGCGAGCGGCTGACCGTGACGACACTCGGCATGGGCAATCCGCAGTGCGTCGCGCTCGTGGAGGCGTTGCCGGATGACGCGCGCTTTGCGCGGCTTGGGCCGGCGCTTGTCGACTCATCGCGCGCTTTCCGGACGGCACGAACGTCGAGTTCGCCCGCATCGAAGGCGCGCGGAAGTGCGCATCTTGATCTGGGAACGCGGCGTCGGGCCGACGACCGCGTCCGGGCACAGGCGCCTGCGCATCAGCCATTGCGGCGATTGCGCATGGTGGGGCGCCGCGAGATCTGGATGTCATTTCGCCCGGCGGCATCGCAGCGCGTCGAGTGGCGAGACGATGGCGTCTATCTCACCGGATGGGCGGAAGTCGTCTTTGAGGGTGAATGGATGCGTGTGATCGCAGAAACTGCGGCGTCTCGGCGACCGTCAGCGACCGTGCGCGAGAGCAATCTGCGTCTTCCGGGCTATTGGACCTAGCGTGCGTTTGCGGCGGCGCTGAGCGCCGGCGCGGGCGGCTCGAGCGACCCGGAGTCGTCGATTGCAGACGATTGCGGCTTGAAGTCACTTCAAGGCCGTCGATCGCCTTTCCCGCCTTGGTAATCGTCGCTATTCAACGCTGTGCGCGCATCTTGCAGGGACTTCGCGGCGGCTTCGATCGACGGTGCGTGCCTGTTGGACGGTACGGCGCGGAACGCGGCGAAGCGGGTCGCGCAGCGGTTCACGCGCCTGTCCAATCAACGCTGCTGCTTCGGCGATCCGGCGTTCGAGGTCGCCACGCGCTGGGCGCGCGCGGTCGACGGCGGTCTTGGCCGCGCTCTGGGCGCGCTCGCGGCTGTCGATGGCGTGATTCAGCGCGAGCCGGTAATCGCGTTGCGCGACGGCTTCTTCCGAGCGCTGCAACGCGTCAACGGCCGCGGCGCAACTCGGTCGGCGGCAAAGCGATCGGCACCGGCGGCCTTGGCGGCATCGATGGCGCCTTGCGCCTGATTCATTTCCTTGCTCGGAGGCTCTGCGCATGCGGCGACGAAATGCGAGCAGCAGAAGCGAGCAGGAGACGCATCTCAGCGAGTATACGTGCTCTGCATTCGGAGACTGGTCCGATATGGCAGGTGCGCGCATGGAGATGCGGACGATGTGGCACGATGATGACGACTAGGCGTGATTGGGAGCATCTGCGGCGTTGCCGCTCTCGCAATGCGCGTGGCATCTCGGGCTCCGCTCTGCTGCGCCGTGAAACCGCATGCCTGAAGTCCTATGGTGGATCGCGTATCGCGACGCTGGATTCGTGATGCGGGGCATGATCGACGTGCTCACCGGCGCCGGCATTTCGGCGGAAAGCGGCGTGCCGGTGTTCCGCGGCAGCGGCGGACTGTGGCGTCAGTTTCGACCCGAGGACCTGGCGACTCCTGAGGCGTTTGCGCGGCGACCTGAGCTCGTGTGGGAGTGGTATTTGTGGCGTCGCGAGCGGATTGCCGCGGCCCAACCCAATGCCGGGCATCTCGCGATCGCGTCGCTGGCAGCGCGCGCGTCCCGGCGTCACGTTGCTGACGCAGAACGTCGACGGCCTGCACGAACGCGCAGGCAGTCACGCGCCTGTCGAGCTGCACGGCAATCTCTGGCGCGTGCGCTGCGCGACGAGTTGCGGATTCGCGGCGCGCGATCAGGAGGACCAACCGCCACGCGACCACGCTGCGATGCGCGTGCGGCGCTGGATTCGTCCAGAGGTCGTGTGGTTTGGCGAGCCGCTCGACGCGACGTGATCGACGCCGCCGCACAGGCGGTGACGGCAGCGGACGTCGTCCTCGTGGTCGGCACGTCTGCGGTCGTGTATCCGGTTGCGGGATTGCCGGAACTCGCGAAGCGTCGGGGCGCGAAGGTGGTCGAGGTCAACGTCGATGAGACGCCGCTCACCGCCAACGCCGATGCCGTGTTGCGCGGACCGGCGGGTGAGTGGTTGCCGGCGTTGGAGCGCGTCGCTGTGAAGGAACTCGCGCCCCAGGATCGCCCGCGCGAGAAACTGGTGCGCGCCGGCGTGACAGCGCTCGGCGACAACGAGTTGCTCGCGCTCGTCCTTGGCAGTGGCGTCCGGGGCGCGACGCGCTGGTGGTGGCGCAACGACGTGTTGGACGCTCGCAGGCGGTGTGCACGGGCTGGTGCACATCGGTCTGGACGAATTGCGACGCGTCATGGGCGTCGGCACGCCACGGGCGGCGCGGCTGCTGGCGGCGATCGAGCTGGGGCGGCGTGCGGTCATCAGCGGAGGCGGCGAGCGGCCGAAGCTGTCGACGCCGCGGCGATTGGCGCGTTATCTGCTGCCGCTGTATGGCGGATATCCGGTCGAGCGCTTCGGTGTGGTGCTGCTTGACGCAAGAACCGGTTGATTCGAACGGCGATTCTGTCCGTCGGTATCAGTCGACGCGAGCATCGCGCATCCGCGCGAGATTTTCCGCGAAGCGGCGATGGCGTCGGCGGCGACGGTCGTGGTGTTTCACAACCATCCTTCCGGCGATCCGTTGCCAAGCCTGGACGACGTCGTGTTGACCAGGCGGCTGAGGGAGGCGGGCGGGGTGATGGGCATCGAGCTGGCGGACCACGTCATTCTTGGCGACGGCCGCTGGTTCAGTTTTCGGGACGCGAACAGACTGTGAAGCTTCTCTACTTCGACTGTTTCTCGGGCGCCGCCGGAGACATGATTCTGGGCGCGTGCCTCGACGCCGGATTGCCGTTCGCGGAGCTGAAGCGCGCGCTCGGGAGCCTCGGCGTCGACGGATGGGACATGTCGGCCGACCGCGTGGTCAAGGCGGGGATCACGGCGACGAAGTTCCGCGTCCACGAACAGACTCCACGCCGGTGCACGCAGTCACGAGCATCACGGGACATCACCACGGTCACGGTCACGACGGCAGGAGCACGGTCACGCCCACATCATCACCATCGCATCGCACGGTAGCCGAGATCAAGGCGGCGATCGATCGGTCGGCGTTGAGCGATAACGGGCGAAAGCGCGCGCGAAGGCCCTGTTCGATCGCCTCGCCGAGGCGGAGGCGGCAATTCACGACATGCCGGTGGAGAAGGTGCATCTGCACGAGGTCGGCGCGCTCGACTCGATCATCGACATTGTCGGCGCGGTGTTCGCGCTCGAGTGGTTTGACGCCGACCGCATCGTCGTCTCGCCGATCAACGTCGGCGGCGGGATGGTCCGGACGTGCGCACGGCCTCTATCCGTGCCCGCGCCGGCGACGTTGCGGTTGCTGGCGGAGCGCCGGTCTATGGACGCGACGTCAAGGCCGAGCTGCTCACGCCGACCGGTGCGCTGCTGCTGAGCGACTACGCCGTCGGAATACGGCCCGATGCCGGCGATGCGGGTCGAACGCACGGGTTACGGCGCCGGCGATCGCGACCTCGAGGGCACACCGAACGTCTCCGGCTAGTGGTCGGCGAAAGCGCGACCGAGCGCGCCTCCGCGCTGCGCGTCGGCTCGTGATCGAGTGCGAGATCGACGACATGAACCCGCAGATCTTCGGCGTGCTCATGGACCGGCTGTACGCGGGCGGAGCGCTCGACGTGTTCTATTCGCCCGTGCAGATGAAGAAAAATCGTCCCGGCACGCTGGTCACGATTATCGCGCAGCCGGCGGAGCGCGAGGCGCTGACCGACGTGATGTTTCGCGAGAGCACGACGATCGGCGTCCGCTACACCGAAATGGAGCGCGAGTGTCTCGATCGCGAGATCGTGCGCGCTGGAGACGCCGCTTGGCACGGTTCGATTCAAGGTCGCGCGGCGCGAGGGACACGTCTTCAACGCGCAGCCGGAATTCGACGATGTCGCGCGGCTGCCGCAGGAGCACGGCGTCCCGATCAAGGAAGTGCAGGCGATCGTGACTCAAGGCGTGGCTGGACACGAGCATGAAGTTTTTTCTGACGACGGCGATCGACTTCGTCAACAGCAAGCCGCATCTCGGCACGGCGTACGAAAAGATCACGGCCGACGTGATCGCGCGCTACAAGCGGCTGGCGGGGTTCGACACGTATTTCCTGATGGGCAACGACGAGCACTCGCAGAACGTGTTTCGCACGCGCGCAGGAGCTGGGACAGGATCCGCTCGCCTACTGCGACGAGATGGAGCGCGTGTTCACGGTCGGTGTGGAAGCGACTCGACGTCTCGTACGACGACTTCATCCGGACGACCGATCGGCAGCCGGCATCAACCGGCGGTGCAGCGGATGGCGCAGGCCTGCTACGACGCCGGCGACATCTACGAAGGCGCGTACGAAGGGTGGTATTGCGTCGGTTGCGAGGCCTTCAAGCAGGAGAAGGATCTCGTCAACGGGTTCTGCCCGATCCACCCGACGATCAAGCCGGAGTGGATTCGCGAAAAGAATTGGTTCTTCCGGCTGTCGAAATATCAGCAGCCGCTGCTGCAGCATTACGCCGCGCATCCGGAGTTCATCGAGCCGGAGGTGCGCCGCAACGAGATTCTCCGCCTGGTCGAAGCCGGGCTCGAGGACATCTCGGTCAGCCGCGCCGGCCAGTCGTGGGGGATTCCGCTGCCGTTCGATCCGAAGAGCGTCGTCTACGTCTGGTTCGACGCGTTGATCAACTACGCCGCGGCCGTCGGATACGGCTGGAACGACGAGCTTTGTCAGCGAAGTGGTGGCCGGCCGATCTGCACATCATCGGCAAGGACATCACGCGGTTCCACTGCGTGATCTGGCCGGCGATGCTGATGAGCGCGAAGGTGCCGCTGCCGAAGCAGGTGTTCGGCCACGGCTGGATGTCCGTCAATGGCCAGCGCATGAGCAAGTCGCTCGGCAACGTCGTCGATCCGATGGAGGCCGCGGAGCGCTTCGGCACCGATCCGCTGCGCTTGTATCTGGTGAAAGAGGTGCCGTACGGCGGCGACGGCGATTTCACGCTGGGAGCGGCTCGAGCGAGAAGTACAACGCCGATCTCGCCAACAATCTCGGCAACCTGGTGAGCCGCGTGGCGGCGATGACCGAGCGCTATCGCGGACGGAGTCGCTGGCGGCGACCGGCGGCGTCCGAGCGGCTCGCCGGCCGTGGCCGCAGACGCGGTCGCCGACTACCGACGCGCGATGGATGGGTTCGTGCTGCACGAAGGCGCGGCGGCGGCGTTCCGCATCGTGACGCCGCGAATCTATTCATCGCCGAGACGCAGCCGTGGGCGCTGGCCAAGGATCCGGCGAAGGCGGATCGGCTGAACGGCGTGCTCGCCGAGGCGGCGGAAGCGGTGCGAATTGCCGCCGTCCTGCTGCTGCCGGTCATGCCGTCGTCGGCGGTGGAGATCCTGCGGCGGATGGGCGAGAGCGACCGCGCCTGGCGACGTCCGTCTGCGATCGCGATGGGCGTGGCGAACGGCGAGAAACGAATTCTCAACGAGGGCGCCGCTGTGGCCTCGATGTGAAGCTCGACAAGGGAGTGTCACGTGACCGAGACTAGAACAGAATCAGGCGCACCTGCAGCACCTGCTGCAGCTGCAGCGCCGCAGCACCTGCGGACCGCACGCACCGGCGCTACCAGCGCATCCGACGCACCTAGCGGACCCGGTGCGCCGGCTGACCCAGGCCGCCGCGCCGGCGCCAGCCGACACCGCATATCCATCGACGACTTCATGAAGGTGGAGCTGCGGGTCGCCAAGGTCCTCGAGGCCGAGCGCGTGCCGAAGTCGAAGAAGCTGATGAAGCTGTCGATCGATGCCGGCAGCTGAGCCGCGCACGATCGTGGCCGGCATTGCCGAGGCCTACGAGCCAGAGGCGCTCGTCGGCAAGACGATGGTCATCGTCGCCAACCTGCAGCCGGCAAAGTTGATGGGCATCGAGTCGAACGGCATGGTGCTCGCCGCCAGTCCCGATGGCGGCCAGCCGATCGTGCTGGACGCGACGCCGGCGGCGCCGGGCACCCGCGTGCGCTGAGAGCCGGGATCGGACCGGCTCGGGCGTTGATGCATCGATCGCCGACACCTGATCTCCAACCTCGCCTGCAAACCCAACGCTCGACCTCTATCGAGCATGATCGATTCCCACTGCCATCTCGCCGGGACAGAGTTCGTCGCCGACCTCGACGCGGTCGTGGCGCGCGCGCGCGAGGCCGGGTGTCGTGCGCTGCCTGGTGATTCTCGCGGCCGAAGACGACGAGGAGATCGACGCGCGGCGAGACGTGGCGCCGCATGGCCCGACGTGCGATTCGCGGTCGGCGTGCATCCCCATCAACGCGCATCGTTTCGCCGCCGACTCCGGAGGCGCTGCGCGACTCGTCGCCGAGCGACTGACGACCGTTCCCGGAGTCTGCGCGGTCGGCGAAATCGGCCTCGATTACCACTACGACTTCTCGCCGAGCGACGTGCAGCAGGCGGTGTTCCGCGCGCAATTGGCGTTGGCGCTGAACGCGCGGCTTGCCGGTCGTGATCCACACCCGCGAAGCGGAAGACGACACGCTGCGGATCATCGCCGAAGAGCGGCGGCGCTCGCGGGCGTGTTCCACTGCTTCTCGGGCGATGCGCGGCCGCCGGCGCGCGCGCTGGCGACGGGCTTTTTTGTGTCGATCCCCGGGATCGCCACCTTTCCCAAATCCGACGCCCTGCGCGACGCGGCGCGCGACATTCCCGCCGACAATTGCTGATCGAAACCGACAGTCCGTACCTGGCGCCGGTGCCGTTTCGCGGCAAACGGAACGAGCCGCCGTATGTCGTCACAGTGTTCGAAGACGGTGCGCAGACGCGCGCGGACGCACCCGCGATGCGCTCGGCGCGCAGTTGGTCACGAATTTCGACGAGTTGTTCGCGTCGCCTAGCCAGCCGGCGCCGCCATGCCCTTCTGCGCACGCGCTAAAGCTCATCGTCACCGACAGTTAGCGCTGTAGCCGCGTTGACAGTCCGGCGCGGCTATGATGAGATTGACGAGCTTGATCAACGCCGCGCAGAAAACCCGCATCGATCTGGTGCAGATGTTCGAACCGGTGCGCGCCGATCTCGAGGCGGTCGAGCGCGAGTTCGAGCGCCAGGTCCAGTCGAAGGTCGGCGTCATCCCCGAAATCGGCCGTTACATCCAGAACAGCGGCGGCAAGCGCGTGCGTCCCGCGGTGCTGCTCATGGCCGCGCGCCTGTGCGGCTACACCGGTCCGCGCGCCATCCTCAACGCCGCGGTCGTCGAGTTCATTCACACCGCCACGCTCGTCCACGACGACATCATCGACGATGCGGAAGTGCGGCGGGGGCAGAAGGCCGTGCACTCGCGCTGGGGCAACGACGTCACGGTGCTGGCCGGCGACTTCCTCTACATCAAGTCGATGGCGATGGCGCTGACGCAGGACACGCTGACGTGGTCCGGCTGCTGTGCGACGTCACGCTGCGGATGATCGAAGGCGAGATCTATCAGCTCACCAAGAACGGCGTCGTCGATCATCTCGGAAGACGAGCACTTCGAGATCATCCGCCGCAAGACCGCGTACCTGTTTGCCGGCTGCGCCCAAATTGGCGCCATGCTCGGTGAAGCGGGCGAGGAGAAGGAGCTGGCGCTGCGCGAGTACGGCTTCAACCTCGGCATCATGTTCCAGCTGGTCGACGATCTGCTCGACTTCACGGGCGAGGCCGACGACGCATCGGCAAGCCGGTCGGCGGCGACTTGCGCGAAGGCAAGATCACGCTGCCGATCGTTCACTTGCTGCGAGCACGGCGGCGACGAGGCCGAACGACCTGATCCGAGCGCGTGGTCGCGACCGCGATGTCACGCAGCGACGAATGGGCGCGGATTCGCGCGCTGCTCGCGGAACATCGCTCGATCGAATACGCCTACGAGCGCGCCGTGGAGTTCGGCGAAGCCGCCAAACGCCATCTCCGCATGTTCCCGCCCAGCCACGAGCGCGACGCGCTGACGGCGCTCGCCGATTACGTGCTCTCCCGCGACCGGTAGCACAGGCTCGCGAGCGGGCACTGCGGCCGAGTGCTCGCATGACACCCCGCTGAGCGCATCGCAGCAGCTTCGCCACGAGATCCGCCGGCACGAAGAGCTCTACTACGTCCACGCCGACTCCCGAAATCTCCGACGCCGAATTCGACGCGCTTGATGCGCGAGCTGCAGGCGCTCGAAGCCGCGCATCCCGAGCTGGTCACGCCCGACTCGCCGACGCAGCGCGTCGGCGGCCGGCCGGCCGAAGGCTTTGCCACCGTCGAGCACCTGGTGCCGATGCTGTCGCTCGACAACGCCTACAACGAAGAGGAACTGCGCGCCTTCGACGAGCGCGTGCGACGCGGCCTCGGCACGAGCGACCCGGTCACCTACGTCGCCGAGCTCAAGATCGACGGCCTGAGCATCGCGCTGACCTACGAGGATGGCCGGCTGGTGCGCGGCGCGACGCGTGGCGACGGCGTGCGCGGTGAGGACGTGACCAAAACGTCCGCACCGTGCGCGCCATCCCGCTGAAGCTGCAGAGGCGGACCGCCGGGCCGCATCGAAGTTCGCGGCGAGGTCTATCTGCCGAGAGCGCCTTCGAGCGAATCAACAAGGAGCAGGGACGCGGGCGAGCCGCTCTACGCCAACGCGCGCAACACCGCGGCCGGGGACGATGCGCAACCTCGATCCCGGCGCTGGTCGCCAAGCGCGGGCTGTTGGCATGGACCTATCAGCTCGTGCCGCCGCCGGCGCGGCGACCGAACCGCACGCACGCTGCATGCTGACGCAAATGACGAAGTGGGGCGTGCCCGTCGAGCCGCACTGGAGGCGTGCGACGGTATCGACGAGGTCGATCGCGTTCTGCGAGCGCTGGCGGGAGCGGCGCGCGACGCTGCACTTCGAAACCGACGGCGTCGTCATCAAGGTGAACGATCGCGTGTCGCTGCGCGAGCGGCTGGGCTACACGTCGAAGTTCCCGCGCTGGGCGACGGCCTTCAAGTTTCCGGCCGAACGCAAGGTCGACGATGCTGCTCAAGCGATTGAGATCAACATCGGCCGCACCGGCGCGGCGACGCCGTTCGCGATGCTCGAGCCGACGGTCGTCGCGGGGTCGACGATCTCGATGGCCACGCTGCACAATCCCGACGACATCATCCGCAAGGACATTCGCCCGGGCGAGCCGGTGATCATCGAGAAGGCCGGCGACGTGATTCCGCGCGTGGTCGGCCCGGCGAATCCCGAAGCGCCGGCCGTCCGGCGCGCTGGGTGATGCCGACGGCGCTGCCCGGTGTGCGGCAGTCGACGCTCAGCAAGCCCGAGGACGAAGCCGTCTGGCGATGCGAGAACAGCTCGTGCCCGTCGAAGCTGCGGCGCGGCCTCGAGCACTTCGCGTCGCGCGGCGCGATGAACATCGAAGGGCATGGGCGAGTCGCTGATTGGCCAGCTCGTGCGACAAGGGCCTGGTCAAAGATGCTCGCCGACATGTACCGCCTCGACGCGGCGACGCTCGAGGGCCTCGAGCGGATGGGCAAGAAGTCGGCGGCGAAGCTGCTCGAGCGAGATCGAAAAAGTCGAAGACGAACGAGAGTCTGGCGGCTGCTCTACGGTCTCGGGCATTCGTCACGTCGGCGAACGCGGCGCGCAGGTGCTCGCCGATCACTTCGGCTCGATGGACGCGATCGAGCGCGCGTCGCTCGAGGAGCTGCAGCAGCGTGCGCGAGATCGGCCCGGTGCTGGCGGCGTCGGTGCGGTCGTGGTTCGACGAGCCGGCCAACCGCGAGTTGATCGAGCGATCTCCGCGCATGGCCGGCGTGCAGGCTGGTGGGCGAGCGGAAAGGGCGCGCCCGCGGGTCCGCAGCCGCTGGCCGGGAAGACCTTCGTGATTACCGGCACGCTTGGCGCGATGTCGCGCGAGGAGGCGCAGGCGCACATCGAACGGCTCGGCGGCAAGGTCACCGAGCTCGGTGAGCAAGAAGACGACCGTACCTGGTGGTCGGGGCGGACGCGGGGAGCAAACTCGAGAAAGCGCAGGCGTTGGGCGTCGCAGACGCTCGATGAGCCGGCGTTTCTGAAGCTTATAATGTGGGAGAAATGACGAGGCGGTTCGCGTGGTTTACCGTCGGGCTGACGGCCTCGGTGTCGTTCCTCGTGGGCATGGTTGTGACGGGGTCGATCGACGCCGACCCCTGCGACCTCGGCGCGCCGCCGGCCGCGGCGCGCCCGCGCGCGACGATCGGCCGCTCGTGCCCGGCATCGCCGGCGTGGTCAATTTCGCCGACGTCGCCGAGCGGCTCAATCCGGCGGTCGTCAACATCGACGCCAGCAGCCGCCCGCGCCGCAACGCGCGGCCGCCGGGCGACGAGGCGGCCGCCGCGGCCCGATAGCAGCGACGATCCGCTTCGAGTTCCGCCGGCGCGGTGAAGTGCCGCGGCGCGGCGCCGGCACCGGCTTCATCATCGACGAACGCGGCCACATCCTCACCAATCATCACGTCATCGAAAACGCCGAGCGCATCACCGTCAAGTTCACCGACGGTCGCAGCCTCCGCGCCGAGGTCATCGGATCGGATCCCGACACCGACATCGCCCTGATCAAGGTCGAGGGCGACGGGCAAGTTCCCGCACGCCGACGCTCGGCAACTCCGACGACCTGCGCGTGGGCGAGTGGGTGTGCGCGATCGGCAATCCGCTGGCCTACGAGCACACCGTCACGGTTGGCGTCGTCAGCTTCATCGGCCGCAAGCTGTTCGACACCAGCCTCGACAACTACATCCAGACTGACGCCGCGATCAATTTCGGCAACAGCGGCGGTCCGTTGATCAACACGCGCGGCGAGGTGATCGGCATCAACTCGGCGATCAGCCGACAGGCCAGCAGTATCGGGTTTGCGGTGCCGATCAATCAGGCCAAGCTGATCCTGCCGCAGTTGATGGAGAAGGGGCACGTGTCGCGCGGCTACATCGGCGTGGTGTTGCGCGACGTCGATCCCGACCTGCAAGGCGTCGTTGAAGTTGTCGCGCACGAACGGCGCGCTGGTGCAGGACGTGTTTGCCGAATCGCCGGGTGAGCGCGCGGGCTTGAAGCCCGTACGATTTGATCGTCGCGGTCGACGGCGCGCGATGTCCCCAACAACGATGCGCTTGATCCGCGAGATCGCCGACGCGGCAGCCCGGGAGCACGGCGCGCCTCGAGGTCCTGCGCGACAACCGGCCGCGGCAGGTCATGGTCAAGCTCGCCGAGCGCGACTTCGCGCCGACGACGAGGCCGTCGCGCGCGCCATCGCCGACGCGACACCGGATCGCTCGCAGCAGACATCGGGCCCCGGTGAGCTCGGGTTGACAGTGATCGAGATCGACGACGCCAACTCGCACCGCTTCGACGTCCCGGCCGGCATGACTGGGCTGCTCGTGCAGCGGGTGGAGCCGCTCAGCCCGGCCTACGACGCCGGCATCGAGCGCGGCAGCATCATTCTTGAGATCAACCGTCAGGACGTCGACACGGTCGCGCGATTCCGGCGCGTGCTCGAAGCGGCGCCGGCGGGCGACGCCGCTCGGCGTCTACCTCTACATCCCCGACATCGATCAGCGCAACATCAAGACGGTGCGCGATCGCGTCCGATGAAGCCGCGCATTCTGGTGATCGATGACGAAGTCGGCGATTCGCGATTCGTTGAAGATGATT
Source organism: uncultured Acidobacteriota bacterium (assembly GCA_963807105.1). Taxonomy (GTDB): domain Bacteria; phylum Acidobacteriota; class Vicinamibacteria; order Vicinamibacterales; family UBA2999; genus DASPWV01. The sequence continues at coordinate 877,672 of CAWEAM010000013.1, forward strand.
CTCGAGTACGAGGGTTACGAGGTGCTGCTGGCCGCGACCGGCGAAGAGGGCATCGCGCAAGCGGAGCGCGAAGCGCCCGATCTGATCTTTCTCGACGTCAAGATGCCCGGCATGGACGGCCTCGAGGTGCTGCAGCGGCTGCGCCACATCGTCGAAGTCACGCCGGTCGTGGTGATTTCCGGCCACGGCACGGTGTCGACCGCGGTCGAGGCGACCAAGCTCGGCGCGTTCGACTTCATCGAGAAGCCGCTCGAGCGCGAGCGCGTGCTGGTCACCGTGCGCAACGCCGTCGATTCGCGGCGGCTGCGCACCGAGAACCGATCGTTCCGGCGCGACGCGGAGAAGCGCTATCAGATCATCGGCGATTCGCCGCTCCTGGCGCGCGTGCGCGACGTCGATCGCGCAAGGCGGCGCCGACCAATGCCACGGTGTTGATCTGGGGCGAGAGCGGCGTCGGCAAGGAGCTCGTCGCGCGCGCGATTCATCGCGAGAGCCTGCGCCGCGACGGCCCGTTCGTGCAGGTCAACTGCGCGGCCATTCCCGACGACCTGATCGAATCCGAGCTGTTCGGCCACGAGAAAGGGTCGTTCACCGGCGCGACCGATCGCCAGATCGGCAAGTTCGAGCAGGCCGACAAAGGCACGATCTTCCTCGACGAAGATCGGCGACATGAGCCTGAAGACGCAGGCCAAGGTGCTGCGCGTGCTTCAGGAGCAGGAGCTCGAACGGCTCGGCAGCAACAAGATCATCAAGGTCGACGTCCGCGTGATTGCCGCCACCAACAAGAATCTCGAAGAGGAGATCACGCGCGGCACGTTCCGCGAGGACCTGTTCTACCGCCTCAACGTGATCCCGATTCACGTCCCGCCGCTGCGCGAGCGGCGGGACGACATCGCGGCGCTGGTGCGGCACTTTGCCGACTATGTTCACCCGAGAGAACAATTTCCGGCGCAAGACGTTCACGGCGGCGGCGATGGAGCGGCTGCGGCAGCACGGTTGGCGCGGCAACATCCGCGAGCTGCGCAACTTCGTCGAGCGCGCTCATCATCATGAGCCCCGGCGATCAGATCGACGTCAAGGATCTGCCCGAATTTGGCGTCGCCCGCGCGCGAGCCGCGGCGCCGTCGGCGCGACCGGCGCGCATCGGCGCCAGCGTCCCGGCCGGCGCGGTGCGACTGGATGCAGGCGCCGACGCTGCAGGAGTTCAAGTCCACCTCCGAGCGCGCGTTTCTGGTCGGCGAAGCTGCGCGAAAACGGCTGGAACATCTCGAAGACGGCGGAAGTGATCGACACGCCGCGCAGCAATCTCTACAAGAAGCTCGAGCAGTATCAGATCTCGCAGGAGACGGACGGCTAGGACCGGCTGCGCCGGAGGAACCTGCGTGCGCGGACGGGACGCTCCGACTCGATGGACCGGACTGATTCACTCCGCGACTCGCGCGCGCCGGTCGCAACCGGCAGCGCCGGTCCTGCCCGGCCGCGAGAGCGGCCCGTCCCTTATAATGGAGTGTTGCAGTCGGCCGGATGACCGCTGCCGGCGTAAGTCCGTGCGCGCTCAAGCGCGGTCGAAGTGCATGACCGGGAGAGGAAAGTCCGAACTCCACAGAGCAGTGTGCTGGGTAACGCCCAGGCGGGGAAACCCGACGGACAGTGGCACAGAAAACATACCGCCCTGAGCGAGGCAGCGCAACGCGCGCGAGTCGAAGGGTAAGGGTGAAAAGGTGCGGTAAGAGCGCACCGCGCGGCTGGCGACAGACGTGGCACGCAAAACCCCACACGGAGCAAAACCAAATAGGGAAAGCTGTTCAGGACGGCTCGTCCGAGGTCTTCCGGGTAGGTTGCTGGATCCCGTCAGCAATGCCGGGACTAGAGGAATGGTCATCTCGCCGAGCGCCGGCGCAAGGCCGGCGAGAGGCGGACAGAATTCGGCTTACAGGCCGACTGCGACACTCACGCGTTCACAGCGGATTCACCACATGACACATCAGCGCGTTGCGCTATTGGCGATCGCCACTCTTCTGCTCGGCGGATCACGCTCGCTCAGCTCAGGGACGCGGCGGCCAGAGTGGGCGTGGCGGCCGGCCCGGCGAAGGACGCACACCCGAGTTTCCACCGCCGACGATCATCGACTACAGGCCGCGCAACACGCTCGTCGTGCCGCAGCACAGGGTGCCGCGCGCAAAGTTTCCGGTCATCGATATTCACAGCCATCAGCCGAATCCGATGTCACCGAGCAGTTCGCCAACGTGATCAAGGGCGATGGATGCCAACAATCTCCAGATCCTCGTCAATTTGAGCGGCGGCTCCGGCGATCGACTGAGGCAGGGCCTGCGGCAATCGCGGCGAGCCCGTACAAGGATCGATGGTGATCTTCGCCAACGTCGACTGGAGCGGCGCGGCACGCCAGGATGGGCCGCGAAGGCGGCCGCACAGCTCGAAGCCGACATCAAAGCGGGCGCGAAGGGCCTCAAGGTGTTCAAGGATCTCGGCCTCCGCATCACCAAGGCGGACGGCACGCGACTAAAGCTCGACGATCCCGAGCTGGCGCCGATCTGGGAAGTGCCCGGACGCATGGGCGTGCCCGTGCTGATCCACACCGCCGAACCGCAGGAGTTTTCGAAAAGCTCGATTACCGCAACGAGCGCTGGCTGGAGATGGCGCTCTACCGCGATCGTCGCTACCCCGAAGGCGAGTTCCCCCGCTTCGAGGAGCTGTTGGCCGAGCGCGATCGCATGTTCAAGGCGCATCCGCAAGACGAAGTTCATCGCGGCGCATTTCGGCTATCGCGCCAACGACCTGGCCAAGGCCGCAAAGATGCTCGACACGATGCCGAACGTCTATCTCGAGGTCGCCGCGATCCTCGCGAACTCGGACGTCAGCCGCGCACCGCGCACGAATTCTTCGTCAAGTACCAGGACCGCATCCTGTTCGGCAAAGACAGCTATCAGCCCGACGAGTATCCGTATTACTGGCGCGTGTTCGAGACCGCACGACGAATACTTCGACTATTATCGCGACTACCACGCGTTCTGGAAGCTGTACGGGATGGGTCTGCCCGACGAGGTGTTGAAGAAGCTCTATTACAAGAACGCGCTGACGCTCGTGCCGGGCTTGCCGAGGAAAATTCCCGAACTGATGACCTCTTTTCTGGTTACTGGCGGAGCGGGCTTCATCGGTTCGCATCTGGTCGAGGAGCTGCTGCGGCGCAGCACAGCGTGCGTCGGCTCGACAATCTCTCCACCGGAAAGGGCCAACGTCGCCGCGGCCACCGCGTGCGCGGTCGGCGATCGCTGGTCGCTGGCGAGACGGCAGCAACCTGGAGCACGTTGCCGAGGCGGTCGAATTCGTCCAAGGCGATCTCGCCGACATCGACGTCGCGCGGGCGCGCTGTCGACGGCATGCGACATCGTCCTGCACCAGGCGGCGATCCCGTCGGTGCCGCGCTCGATGAAGGATCCGCTCACGTCGCACCGCGCCAACGTGGACGCCACCTTCAACATGCTGCGTCGCGGCGCGCGACGCCGGGTCCGGCGCATCGTGTTCGCCGGCTCGTCGTCCGAATACGGCGACACGCCGACGCTGCCCAAGCACGAGGAGATGCCGCTGCAGCCGCTGTCGCCGTATGCGCTGCAGAAGGTCATCGGCGAGCAGTATCTGCAGCAGTTCACGCGCTTTTACGGCCTCGAGACCGTCAGCATCCGCTACTTCAACGTATTCGGCCCGCGGCAGGATCCGGCGTCGCCGTACTCCGGCGTGATTTCGTTGTTCATCACGGCGCTGCTCGAAGGGCGGCGCCGAAGATCTACGGCGACGGCGAGCAGACCCGCGACTTCACCTACGTCGCCAACGTCGTCGATGGCGTGCTGCGGGCGGCGGAGACGCCGGGCATCTGCGGCGAGATCATCAACGTCGCCACCGGCAGCCGCATCTCGCTCAATCAGCTGCTCGCACGCGCTGCAGCGGATCATCGGCACCGACATCAGCCGGTCTTCGGCGCCGTCGCGCAGCGGCGACGTGCGCGATTCGCAGGCTGACATCCGCAAGGCGGAGCGGCTCCTCGGCTACAAGCCGCGGTCGGCTTCGAGAGGTCTGCGCCGCACCGTCGAATGGTATCGATCGGAACGCCGGCGCTGAGATAGGCCCGACCTCCGGTCACTCATGCCTCCGAGACGTCCTCATCGTCGGCGGCGGTCCGGCGGGCGCCGCGCGCGGGACGCCTTCTCGCGCTCTGGGGCCACGACGTGCGGCTGGTGACGCGTGCCGCGCGCGCTGGTGAAGCGACGCTCGCCGAATCACTCCCTCCCAGCTGTCGGAAGCTCTTCGACGTGCTCGGTGTGACCGAGCCGCATCGACCGGTCCGGGTTCGTGCGCTCGACGGGCAACACCGTGTGGTGGGGCGGAGGCGACGCCCGCGTCGAGCCGTTCGCGCAGGACGCGCGAGGCTGGCAGGTCACGAGCGCCGCGCTGGCCGCCGTGCTGCTCGAGGCCGCGTCCGATGCCGGCGTGCAGATCGAGCACGAGCTGCTGGGCGCGGACGGCCTCGCCGGCCCGGGAGCGCAGGTGGTCCTGGATTGCACCGGCCGCGCCGGTCGTCATCGCGCGCGCGCGAGGCTGGCGCCAATACGAGCCGGCGCAGAGGACGGTCGCGCTCGTCGGTCTCTGGCGTCACGACGCGTGGCCGGTTCCTGACGCCACGCACACGCTCCTCGAGTCGTACGAGGACGGCTGGCTCTGGTCGGTTCCCGTCACGCCGGAGATTCGCTGCGTCGCTGCCATGGTGGATCCCCGCCTGTCCGCGCTCGAAGGAGAGCAGGCGCGTGCGATTCTATCTGTCGGAGGTTGCCAAGGCGCCGCGGCTTTCCGCGATCGTGGCCGACGCGCGTTTCGAGCGCGGCCCCTGGGGATTCGACGCGTCGATGTACTCGTCGACGCGGTATGCCGACGGCAACATGCTGCTGGTGGGCGATGCCGCGTCGTTCATCGATCCGCTGTCGTCGGCTGGCGTCAAGAAGGCGCTCGCCTCGGCCTGGCTGGCCGCGGTCGCCGCGCACACCGCGATCCGGACGCCGTCGATGCGCGGCGCCGCGTTCGACTTCTTCAACGCGCGCGAGGACGAGATGTACCGGCAGTTCCGGTTGCTCACGCGCCGATTCTTCGCCGACGCGGCCGGTGGCCACGCCCACCCGTTCTGGACCGACCGGTCCGGTCCGCTGGACGAGGAGGCTGGCGCAGGCCAGGCGGACGACGGAGAGGTACGGGCGGCGTTCGAGCGGATTCGCAGTGCGCCCGCGCTCGCGCTTCGGCTCGGCGACGGCGTCAGAATCGAAGAGCGTCCCGCCGTCAGCGGGCTGGAGATCGTGATGGAGCCGCGGCTGATTCCGAGTGAAGGGCCTGGCGCTCGCTATCTGTTCGATGTGGACCTGATCGCGCTCGCCGAGCTCGCGCCCGGCTGCACTGACGCCGGCGAGTTGTTCGACGCCTACCTGCGCCGGAGCGCGCCGGTGGCGCTGCCCGATTTTCTACGCGCGCTCGCCGCGGCCGTGGCCAACGGCTGGCTGGTGTGGCGGACCTGACGCCGCTCAGCGCGGATACCAATCGGCCAGCCGCACCTCGATGCCGAGCGGCTGCAGCGCGTCCTTCATCTCCTGCAGCCCGCGTCGTCGTCGCGCCGTCCGCGGCTCGCCGCGGTTGACGCGCGCCACCCAGTCCTGATCGTAGTGATACGGATAGACGACCTTCGGCTTGAACGCCTTGATGCACTCGATGGCGGCGGCAGGCTCCATCCGCTGCGGCGGAAGATTCATCGGGAAGAACGCGACGTCGATATTCTTCGCCGCGCGGATCTCCGGCACGCACTCCGTGACGCCGACGACGTAGATGCGCTGGCCGCCGATGGTGACGATGTAGCCGTTGGCTTCGCCCTTCGGGATGGAACGGGTCGCCCGGCGTGACGTCGTAAGCGGCCGTCGCTTCGATCGTGAAGCCGGCGACCTCGCGTGTCTCGCCATTCCCCATCACGATGCCGTCCGGCACCTGCTTCTTACCGTTGGCTGCAATCACAACCGGCGCCCCCGGCTTGCGCAGCTGCGCGATCGCCTTCACGTCGAGATGATGGTTGACGTCGTCGGTGATCAGGATGAGATCCGCCGGCTTCAGCTTCGAGAGAGTCGCCGCGACTCCACGGATCGATCTGGATCACCTTGCCGGCGTGTTCGAGCTGAATGCTCGAGTGAATGCGACGGCGTGATGCGCTCGGCCGGCACTGCTGGCCGTGAACTCGCGTCGCGTCGACGTCGGCTTCCCATTTGGCAAGCAGGGCGCGCAGCTCCTCCGCGATGCTCCGGCTGCTCGACACAAGGTCGTGGCGTTCGCCGGGATCCCTGGCGACATCGAAGAGGAACTCGTGGCTGCCGTCATTGGGTCCGCTTGCCGTCGTCGCAGGTACTTCCATGCGCCCGCGACGCACGCGCCTTCTGGCGGCCGGTCCGCCGATGCGCCAGAACAGCGTCCGCTCGACGATGGTGCCCTTCTGCAGCAGCGGAAGCAGATCGATGCCCTCGGGGCGGTAGGACGCAGGGCCGCTGCCGCCGGCGGCGGCAAGGATCGTCGCGGTCAGATCCATCGTGATGCCAGGTTGCGACGTGGTGGTCCCGGCCTTGATCCGCGCCGGCCAGCGCATCAGCAGCGGCACACGCGATGCCGCCCTCCCAGAGCGTGGACTTGCGATGAAAGAGCGGGGCGTTGCGCGAGAGCCATTCGCCGCCGTTGTCGCTGGTGAAGATCACGAGCGTGTTCGGGCGCGAGCTGTCGCCGATCCGAGCGTGTCGAGGATCTCGCCGATGCCCTGGTCGGCGCGCTGCAGCATCGCCACGTAGTCGGCGCGCGTGCCGTCGCGCACCGACGTCCGTCCATCCGCGCTGACCCTCCGGCAGATCCGGGCGCTGAAAGGGCCAGTGCGTCGCGTTGTATGACACCTCCAGAAAGAACGGCCGACTCGCGTGCTGCTGCGATGAACGTATCGGCTCGCGCGGTGATCTCGTCGGTGAGATAGCCGCTCGCTGTCGTCGGCGCCTCGTTGTGGACCAGAGTCGGTGTAGCGTCGGATCGATCGCCGTTGGCGCGCGGCCGCATCGTGCGAGTAGTAGTCGGCCGCGCCGCCGAGAAATCCCCAGAACTCGTCGAAGCCGTGCCGTCGCGGCTCGCCTCGGGCTGCCCGCCGAGATGCCATTTGCCGATCAGCCCCGTCGCGTAGCCGCGCGTTCTTGAGCAGTCGCGGAAGCGACTGTCTCGAGCGGACGCAGTTCGCGGGTCTCGTTGTCGAACGCGAGCGGCGATTCGATGCCGTACGCGTTGTTGGTAGCGGCCGGTGATGAACCCGGTCGCGCGTCGGCGAGCAGTTCGCGGCGTTGGCGTAGAAGTCGGTGAGCTTCACGCCTTCCCGCGCGAGGCCGATCGATGTTCGGCGTTTTGACGTCGGGCGCGCCGTAGCTGCCGATGTCGCCGTAGCCCGAGGTCGTCCATGATGAACATGACGATGTTCGGGCGGCGCCGGCGTGCGCTGCGCGGCGACGATGTGGGGAGAGCAGCGCCAAACGCGACGGCGATGACGAGCAGCGCTGCCCTGTTACGGCAGCGCATACGCAATCAACTCACCGGCCATCGTCGAACTGCTCACCGCAACGACGATGTACTGCTTGCCGTTCAGCATGTACGTCATCGGACTCCGGTCTGCGCGCCGGGCATCGAGCACCGCGCCGCGCTCTTCGCCCGTCGCCTTGTCGTAGGCGCGCAGCATCGCGCCGCGCTGTCCGTTGGCCAGCGACACCGTCCCGCCTTCGCCGGAGATCACCAGCGTCTTGGTCACGAGCGTGCCGATGCCGCCCGAGCTCCCGCCGGCGCCGCCGGTGCGGCCAGTACGCGGAATGTCGACGCCCTTGAGCGCGGGGTGGTTCTTCACCGCATCCGGCGTGTCGCCGTGCGCGATCTGCCAGACGATCTCGCCCTTGTTGAGATCGATCGCGGTGATGCGGCCCCACGGCGGCTTGACCAGCGGCAGCCCCTGCACGGTGAGCCCGCCGCCGCCGCCCTCGTCGCCGCCGCCGGTGCTGATGTAGTTCATGTCCGAACGCTTCGCATCGTTGACGAGCGAGAGCACGCGCAGCAGCGTGTGCGAGTAGACGTAGAGAATGCCGGTTTCCGGATCGAACGATCCGCCCGGCCAGTTGGCGCCGTTCGGCACGTAGAGCAGCCCCTGCTTGCCTTCGTGGCCGCGCGTGATCGGCGGCGTGTAGATCGGGCCAATCTTGTATTGCGAGACGATCTTCAACGCTTCGGCCTTGAGCTCCGGCGTGAAGTCGATGACTTCGCGACTCGAGAAAGCCCTGTCGATCGAACGCCGGCGGTTTGGTGGGGAAGGGCTGTGTCGGCGCGTACCATTCGCTCGGCACCGCGCCCTTTTCGACGGCGCGCTCTTCGATCGGCCACACCGGCTCGCCGGTCTTGCGATCGAAGACGAACACCCAGCCCTGCTTGGTTGGCTGCGCGACCGCCTTGATCGGTTTGCCGTCGACGGTGATGTCCACCAGGATCGGCGCGCACGGGATGTCGTAGTCCCAGATGCCGTGATGCACGAACTGGTAGTGCCAGATGCGCTTGCCGGTCTGCAGATCGACGGCGACGAGGCTTTCGCTGAACAGATTGTCGCCGGGACGATGTCCGCCGAAATAGTCGCCGGTTGGAATTTCAACGGGCAGGTAGGCGATGCCGAGCTCCTCGTCGACGGTGATCTGCGTCCACACGCCGGTGTTGCCGGTGTAGGCCCACGAATCTTCCAGCCAGGTGTCGTTGCCGAACTCACCGGGCCGCGGGATGGTGTGAAACGTCCAGAGGCGTTTCCCGGTGCGCGCGTCGTAGCCGCGCACGTACCCTTTCGCGTTGGTCTTGCTGCGCGGCGCCGTTCCGGCGCGGTGCGAGGCGCCGACGATGACGACGTTCTTGGCGACGACAGGCGCGCCGTTCCACGCGATTTCGCCGGTGATCGGATCGAGCTCCTGATCGGCGTCCTGCTTGAGATCGACGACGCCGTTGACGCCGAAATCCTTGAGCGGCTGGCCGGTCTTGGCGTCGAGGCCGACGAGCTGATAGCCGATCGAGACGTAGAAGATCCGCTCGTCAGCTCTTGCCGTCGGTCCAGTAGCCGACGCCGCGTCCCGACAACCGGCGCACCGAGGCTTCGGCGCGCCGGCCTTCCTCGAGCCGATGCATCCAAAGCAGTTCGCCGGTGCGGCGTTGATGGCGACCGCGTTGCGATGCTCGCCGGCGGTGGCGTAGAGCACGCCGTTGATCATCAGCGGCGTGGTTTGCAGATTGAAGTCGGGACGCTTGCCGAGGTTCTCGGTCTTGAAGCGCCAGGCGATTTCGAGCGTGTTGAAGTTGGCGGCGTTGATCTGATCGAGCGGCGCGTAGCGGGTGACCCCGAGATCGCCGCCCCACGCGCGCCACTCGCCGTTGGTCGTGCCGCGCTGCGCCGCGACGGTTGTCGTGGCGGCGAGCAGCAGCAACGCGACGAGTAGGGGCGGGCCTCAGGCCCGCCCGAATGCGCGTCCGCGGCCCGCATGCGTCAACGATCCTGTCGCTGCGGCGCCGTCGTTGGTCTTCTCGCGCGCGCGCTTTGCGCTTCATCAGCTCCTCCCGGTACTGCTCCTCGGTGAGGAACGCGATGTCCGTCCACCCATGGCCCATTTCGTCCATCGTCCGGCTGCCCCAGCCGACCCACGCCGGTGGGATCGGGATTGTGCTTGTTGTTGGCCGTGTTGTCGTGCCACGAGATGGTGTGCAGGATGGTGCCCGCCGGGAACAGGTGCGGCGTCTTGTACTTGTAGGTGATCTGCCAGTTCTGCTCGTAGTGCGTCGCGTCGGTCAGCATCTCGCGGCGGCCATCCGGATGGATCGCTTCGAGCTGCATGCGCGAGCCGCGGAAGTGCATGTGCGGCTGGAAGCTGATGATCGAGCGCCGGCTTGCGGCAGCGGGAAGTAGCGATCGTGACGCGCGACCGTGTTCGGCGGAATGCTCAGAAGCGCCGCGCCGTGCAGCGGGTTTTCGGCGATCAGCGCGCCGGTAGGCATCGCCGGCTCGTCGATCGACAGCTTGTGCCCGGCGCGCAGCAGCAGATCTTCGACGCGCTCGCGATTGAGCACCCATTCGTTGCCGACGCCCGTGCGGATGCGGTGCGAGGTGACGACGTACTTCGGCACCACGCCCTTGGGATAGAACTTGATGCCGACGCGTCATCCGGTCGAACGTTTCCTCGCCGTACGGGTGGTAGTGCCCCTCGAAGCGGAAGAGCGAGCCCTTCTTCGAGAACCTTGGTCGTGCCGTCCGGGAAGATGTCCGCGTCGTTGCCGGCGCCGTACTCGATCAGATCCATGCTGTTGCCGACGTTCGATCCCATGCCGAGCCCGAGACCGTCGCGATCGGTGCCCTCCGGGCAGATCGACGTAGACGTGCGCGTGATGCACCGCGCGCTACGCGTCCGGAATGATCTGCACCCACTTGACGTAGCGATCTTCGGTGAGCTTGGGATCGACGATCTCTTCGGGAATGAAGTCCGGACCCTGCGGCCGGAATCTTGAAGCCCTTCTCCATGCGCACGATCAGATCGGGCTCGCCGTAGGTCCATTCGGTCGTCGCCGGAAACTCTTCGGCGGCGGGGCGTCGGCGGCGCGGCCTTCGGGCGCGCCGCCGTCGACCCACGCCGCGATGGTCGCGATCTCCTGCATCGGACAGCGACGGGTCGGGCGAGTATTCGCCGATCGCTGCGATCGATGTGCCACGGCGGCATCTCGCGCTCGTCGACCTTCTGCTTGATCGAGCGCGCCCACGGCCGCACCTCTTGATAGGTCATGAGCGACATCGGCGCCGACGTGCCGGGGTGATGGCAGGTCTGACAGGACTTCTGAAGGATCGGCAGGACGTCTTTTGTGAACGTCGGTGTCGGCGTCGCGCGCGGCGGCGACGCCGTTCTGCGCGTGCATCACGCCCGGCCAGCACGCAGGACGCAGCGACGAACACGCGGGTCGACGGACCACCGGTCCGCCTCGCGAGCCTCGCTGGACTAGTGCCGCCTTCCGCAGCTATCGCGAGGCGGTTACGCTCGACAGATGGGCATACTTTAGCACCCTCTATGCGAACTGGGCGTGCCGCAACGGTGCTGGTCGTCGTGCTCGCTGGACCTCGTGGCCGGCGTCGCGCACGGCGCAGCAAAATCAGCCGATTTACCCCGTCTACGACGGCTTTCTCAAGAATCCCGACGGCAGCTACACGCTCTCGTTCGCCTACTTCAGCCATAACGCCGACGTCGTCACGATCCCGCCCGGCGCCGAGCAACTCGTTCGATCCCGCACCCGGCGATCGGATGCAGCCGACAACGCTTCAAGCCCGGGCCACTGGCGCTTCCAGTGCGTGATGGTCGTCGGCCCCGAGTTCGACGGCAAGATGAAGTGGACGCTGGCCTACGCCGGGACGACGACCGGGACCAGCGAGCGGATGCTGCAGTCGAATTGGAACCTGCTGGAAGGCGCGACCGAACTCGCGAAGATCGACTACGCCAAGGTGCCGCGGGGCGTCTGCCTCAATCGGCCGCCGCAGGTGCGTGTGCTCGGCGTGACGACCTCGTCGGCACGCCCTGCGAACGTTGCGTGCCGTCATGGGCGAGCAGTTCAACATCTTCGGCAGCGCGCACGACGAAGGGCTGCCGCGCGGGAAGGCGATTCGTCGGTCGGATGGAAGATGGTGAGCGGGTCCGGGCACCGTCACGTTTTCCAACGAGGCGGCGGCGCGCACCAAAGCCGACTTCAGCGCGCCCGGCACCTACGAGCTCGAACTGACGGCCACGCGATTCGGAGTTCACGTCGCAGACACGCGTCAACGTGATAGTGAGCCGCGAGTCCCTGACACCGATTTTGTGTTACAACGTAACCACTCGAGGACGACATGCGCGCGCTATTCGCCACAACCATCGTGTGGCTGTCTGATCACCGCATTGCGCCGTCGTCGCGCAGCAGCAGCCGGCCGAGCTTCAGCTCCTGCCGCGCCCACGGCAAAACCCGAAGACGGCATCCCGATCACCGATGACACCGTCGTTCGAGCGTGCAGCAGTTGTCATCGCGCCGACGACAAGCAGCAGCTCTCACGCATCTCGTTTCAGCGCAACACGCCAGAAGGCTGGCAGCAGGTGATCCGCCGCATGGCGGCGCTCAATGGTCTGCGGATCGATCCCGGCGACTGCCCGTGACGTCGTCAAGTACCTTTCGAACCACCTCGGCCTGGCGCCTGAGGAAGCGCGTCCCGCGGCGTTTGAGGTCGAGAGGCGTCTGCCCGACTACAAATACACGGCAAACGCCGATGCCGAGAGCACCTGCAACAAGTGCCACTCACTGGGCCGCGTCATCTCGCAGCGCCGAACGCGCCAGGAGTGGGACCTGCTCATCGCGATGCATCGCGGCTGGTACCCGCTGGTCGACAATCAGGCCTTCCGCCGCATCGGTCCGCCGCCGCGCGACCGCGGAGCCGACGGACGGCCACCCGATACGCGGCATCCGGTGGAAAAAACGATCGACCATCTTGCGCAGGCCTTTCCGCTCAAGACACCCGAATGGGCAGCCTGGTCCGCGACGATGCGACCGGCGCGGCTCGAAGGCACCTGGGCGCTGCGCGGAACAGAGCCTGGCAAGGGCGAGGTGTACGGTCGCATCGTCGTCACGCCGGTGTCGGGCGCCTCGGACGAATTCACGACCGAGATCACTTACGTTTACGGCCGCACCGGCGAACGCGTCAGGCGCACGGGCCGATCGATTGTGTATACCGGCTTCCAGTGGCGCGGCCTGTCGTCGGCGTCGGCGCCCGCCGAGGGGACCGGGGCCGATCTCCGCGAAGTGATGTTCGTGGATCGCGACTGGCGCACCATGGAGGGCCGCTGGTTCACGGGCGGTTACGACGAGCTCGGGATCGACGTGCGGCTCGAACGTCTCGCGGGCAGAGACGCGCGTGCTTGGAACGCGATCGCACCGCGCTTCGCGCCGGCGCGACCGCCGTAGAGCTCAAGATGTATGGCGCCAACCTGCCGGCCGACTTGCAGCCGGGACAGATCGACCTCGGTCCGGGAATCACAGTGACGCGTGCGTCCGTGGCGGATGACGTCGCGACCATCGCCGTCGATGTCGCGCAGAATGCCGCTGCCGGTGCGCGCGATCTCTTCGTCGCCGGCGCGTCGCGTGCCAAGGCGCTGGCCGTCTACGACAGCATCGACGGCATCAAGGTGACGCCGCCAACTGGGCGATGGCGCGCGTGGGCGGGGTGACGTTTCCCGAAGGGGCTCGCGCAGTTCGAGGCCCGCGCGTTCGACAACGGCGCCGACAACCGCGCCGACACTCCGGACGACATCGATCTCGGCATCGTCGACCGGCGTGGGCGCTCGAAGAATTTGCCGCGACCTACGACGATGACGACGTGAAGTTCGTGGGGACGATCGACAAGAGGCGCGGGTTGTTCACGCCGAACGTGGAAGGGCCGAACCCGCAGCGGAAGGGCAACCGCAACAACATCGGTGACGTCTACGTCGTCGCGACCTACACACCGGAGGCAGTGGACGGTAAGGCGGCGAAGACGCTGCGGGCTCGTGCCCATCTCCTGGTGACGGTGCCGCTGTATATGCGGTTCGAACCCGTCGGCAATGGCGGCGGAACGAAGAACTAAGAGCGACGAATGGAACTGCAACTGAGGGAATTTCACTCGTTCGAGGCCGCGGGCGAGAAGTTTCTCTACCTGGTCCCCAGCGCCGCGGTGTTTGCGCTCGACGAGTGTTCCACCGCGCTCATCGACGAGCTGCGCACGGCGCCGCACGAACGCGACGCGCTCGTGCGCAGGCTCGCGCCGCGCTTTGGCGAGGATGCCGTGTCGGGCACGATTGACGAACTGCGGCGCGATCCGCGCCATGGGCGATCTGCGCGGCACGCGAGCCGACGCCCAAGATCCTGCCGCTCAAGCCGGTGCCGCTGCAGACGCTCGTCGTCAACGTCACCAACCAGTGCAACTTGAGCTGCACCTATTGTTACGAGTATGGCGAGGACAAGATCGTCGACACCGAGAATGGCAAGCAGCCCAAGTTCATGAGCGCGGAGACGGCGCGCGCCAGTGTGGATTTCGCGCTGCGAGAGTCGCGCGACAGCCGCGCCGCCGCACATCACGTTCTTCGGCGGCGAAACGCTGATGAACTTTCCCGGTGCTGAAGTCCACCATTGCTTACGCGCGGGAACGCGCGGCCGAAGTGGGGAAGGACATCGACTTCAGCCTGACGACCAACGCGACGCTCCTCAAGCCCGAGGTCATCGAGTTCCTCGCCGAGAACCGCGTCGGCGTCACGATCTCGATCGACGGCCCCGAAGATCTGCAGAACCGTTTCCGCGTCTTCAAGAACGGCGCCGGCAGCTACGACGTCGCCGCGCCGAAGATCAAAGCGCTGCTCGCCCGTCATCGTTCCCGGCCGATTGGCGCCCGCGTCACGCTCACGCGCCAGACGCTCGACGTCGCGCGCATCTATCGGCATCTCACCGAGGAGATCGGCTTCTGGGAAGTTGGATTTGCGCCGGTCACGACGGCGCCGTCGCGCGACTACGCGATTGCAGACGGTGGCTTCGACGAGCTGCTCGGCGCAGTTCCGCGCGCTCGCCCATGAATACCTCGACGCGTCGTTGCACAATCGCCATCACGGCTTCTCCAACGTGCGCGAGACGCTGCAGGAAATCCATCAGGGACACGCCAAGGCGTATCCCTGCGGCGCCGGCATCGGGCTGATGGGCGTCGCCACCGACGGTGACGTCGCGCTCTGTCATCGTTTCGCGGGATCCGATGCGCACAAGTTCGGCACCGTGCACGACGGCGTGAGCTGGGATCGTCAGCAGGCGTTTCTCGAGACGCATCACATCGCGGAAAAGACCGACTGTCAGACCTGCTGGGCGCGGCCGATTTGCGCCGGCGGCTGTTACCACGAGGCGAATACGCGATACGGCACGACGGCGACGCCCAACCTGCACTACTGCGAGTGGATCCGCGGCTGGACGCACACGTGCCTGGAGATCTACGGCGAGCTGGCGGTGAAGAACCCCGCCTTCCTCGCACAGTTCGACGACGCGAGCGCCGGATGTAGAGGGACTTGTCCGCGAGCGATGAAACATCTCAAAGCCGATCAACGTCAAAGCCGCCCGCATGGAGCAGGTCACGAGGCGATCTATCCGCGAACGCGGACGTCGTGGCGCTGCAGCAGCAGCAGGTGGACCGCCGCAGCAGCCCGAGCCGCCGCACATCCCGATCGGGTGCTCGCTGGTGTTCTCACCCGGCTGGGAGGCGGATCGCAACGGCGGCACCGCGGGGCTGTGTCAGCCGGTCGAGCGTGATCTCTTCGACTGCCACATGGGCTGTTTCTGGCCGGCGCAGGTGCCCGACCAGCTCAATCACGCGCCCGACTGGACGGCGAAGTGCGCCGCCGCTCAGAAGGACTGGCGCAAGATTGATTTGATTTTTCCGGACAAGAAGTGACGCCAGGTAGCGTCAGGTTGCAGGTTGGAGGTTGCAGGTTGCAGGTTGCAGGTTGCAGATCAAGTGCCCAGGTGCCCTACTTCCCCAGGGACCCAGGTCCGGAGGTGGCTGACCATCGGGTGATCGATATGCGAAAGCTTTTCTTCGTCGTGCTTGCCGCCGCGCTCGTGACGGCTGGAGTGTCGGCGCAGCGGTTCGGGCATGGCGTCACGCTGAGCGGCGGCGACCACCTCCTCTACGTGGGCACCTACGCCGGCACCGTGCAGATCTTCGACGAGGCACGCGAGCAGAAGATCGGCGAGATCAAGCTGCGGACCGGCATTCCGCGCTCGCTGATGCTGTCGCAGAACCGGCAGCAGCTTCTACGTGCTCGATTCCACACTCGAGCGCGTCGAGGTCGTGGACATCGCGACGCGCACGTCGCTCGAGCGACTTCACGCTGAGCGAGGGCGCGAGCAAAACGCGCATTCGCGGCCTGCAGGTCGATCCGCTCGAGCGCTTCATGATCCTGCTGCACGCGCTCGGCCACGAAGCAGATCGATCGCTGGGAGATCAGCGACATCGCGCTGCAGCTCTACGATCTGCGCGAGAAGCGGATCACGCGCACGCATTCCGTGGCCGCGCGGCGAGGAGCGCGAAAACATCAACATCCGGTTCTCGCCAGACGGCAAGCTCCTCTATTTCTTCGGCGACGACATCCTGATTCTCGAGACCGAGAACTTCACCGAAGTCGACACCTGGCCGATCAGCCGGCCGATCGAGTCGGGCCTCGGCCGCATCAGCTTTGGGCCCGTCGACGACTTCAACGATGATCCCGGCTTCTTCACCGGTCTGTTCACGATTCAGGATCCGGTGCAGAACCGCCGCATCATGGGAATCGGCCGCGTCAACCTCGCCGCCAAGACGATCGACTTCAGCCCGATCGGCCCGGCCGAAGGCGTGAGCTTCGCGATGGCGCCCGATCGCAAGCGCGGCTACGGCTTGCTGCAGCAGATCGGCCGCTTCGAGTTCTGGGCGTTCGATCTCGAAGCGAAAAAGCTGCTCAGCCGAACTCCGTTCGACGGCCGTCCGCGCATGGCGCTGCGCGTGTCGTCGAACGGCAAGCTCCTCTATATTTTCCAGGCCGGCGCGACCATCGACGTCTACGAGGCGGCGACGTACAAATATCTGCGAACCCTCCAGATGGACGCCGACCAGACGACCAGTCTGTACATGCTGCCGAAACCCGCGAGGAACACGACTGCACAGTGAGGACCCTTCGGGTGGGACCGCTGGGCGGTGGACCGCGGCGCCGGGGACCGCTGCGCGGTGGGACAACGCCCGAGTCTCGAAACGTGCGGCCGCCAGCACCCGGCACCGGGCAACAAGCACTACGCACTAGCACCAAGGCACTCAGGCACCCTTAGGCACTTGCTCCCGTTCTGCCAACCCGGAACCTTTTTCATTCGTCTAACGTATCGACGAACGGACCATTTTTTCCTCCGGAGGCCTTGGTGACCTTTCTCAAGCGGATTTTCGGCGGCAAATCTGACGAGCCCAAGACGCGCACGCGCATCTGTGTCGAGTGCGGCATGCCAGTGGCCGAGCACAAGGATTGGTGCTCGATCCTGCGGGGTCAGAAGGAACTGGAGATGAAAGCCGCGAACGCCTCACGTTAGCAAACTGGCTCGGCAACAGGGACCGGGGCCCGGCGGCGTCCGGGTCGCTCGGTCCCGAATCACGCGTCGGGTCTGACCCCTCACGTCGCGGCGCGGCGCGCGACTCCAGGCTGTTCTCCTCAAATCGGCCGCGCTTTCCGCGCGGCCTGCTCTCAATCTTCGCCTCAACTCGCGCGCGCTACCGCCAGGGAGGTAGCGTTGCCGATCCTCCGGCAGGTGTTCTCATGTACAAAGGGAGCGGCTGTTCCGCCACGACGCCGGGCTCCACGGGCATGAGCACGGTCGAAGACGCGTGGTGGACCACCGGGCAAGTGCTGTGCAGAACGGTCGAACAATAGCTGACGTGAGGCTGCGACGCGTGTTCGCCTACCTGGTGCCGTATTGGCGCCGGCTCGCGCTGGTTCTGTCGATCAGCGTGATCAGCACCGCGACGAGCCTTGCCATTCCTTACCTGTCGAAGGATCTGATCGACACCGCGCTCGTCGGCCGCGATCTCGCCGGCGCTGCGGCGTATCGTGCATGGTTTGCGGCGTTCGGCGTCCTCGGCTTCGTGCTCAACGTTGACAGCGGTCTCCGTTACACGCGCGTCTCCGCGGAGATCCTGTTCGACATGCGGCTGGCGCTTTACGAGCACCTGCAGCGTCTCTCGCCGCGCTTCTACGCCCGCACGCGCCTCGGCGACATCGTCGCCCGCCTCAACAACGACATCAGCGAAATCCAGCGAGTCGCCGCTGAGGCCGCACTGGCCTGGGTAGGCAACGTGCTGTTTCTCGCCGGCAGCCTGGTGATGATGGTGTGGCTCGACTGGCGCTTGTCGCTGGTCGCGCTGGCCGCCATGCCGGTCAGTCTGTGGGCGCTCGTGCACTACCGCCGGCGTCTCGAACATCGCGTCGCCGATCTGCGTCAGCGCAGCGCCGACATCGGCAGCTTCCTGATCGAAACGCTGCAGGCGGCGACGCTCGTCGTGTCGTCGAACGCGCAGGCGCGCGAGAGCGGACGCTTCCGCCGGCTGAACGACGCGTTCATCCAGGCGCTGATGGCGATGCAGCGCGTCACCTATTTCGCCGGCGGGCTGCCCGGCGTGCTGCTTTCGATCGGTTCCGCGCTGGTGTTCCTCTACGGCGGCTCGCGCGTCGTAGACGGCACGCTCACGCTCGGCACCTTCGGCGCGTTCCTCGCCTATCAGATGCGCGTGTTCGCGCCGGCGCAGGCGCTGATGGGCCTGTACGCCAGTCTCGCGACGGCGCGCGTCTCGTGGCGGCGTGTGGTGGAACTGCTCGATGCCCGCGTCGATGTCGTCGAGTCGGCGGATGCGTGCCCGCTGACGGAATCGCGCGGCGACGTCAGGTTCGACCGCGTGACGCTGACGAACCGACCGCGAGCAGTGCGTTCTCGACGAATGTCAGTTCAGCGTCAGCGCCGGCGAGTCGCTGGCCATCGTCGGCGCGAGCGGCGTCGGCAAATCCACGATCGCCTTTCTCGCTGCGCGCTTGCTCGATCCGGACAGCGGCAGCGTTTCGCTCGACGGCCACGATCTGCGCAACGCTCCGGCTCGCCGACGTGCGGCGGCACGTCGTGCTGGTCGAGCAGGAGCCGGTGCTCCTCAACGCCTCGATCGGCGAGAACATTCGATACCTGCGGCCCGAGGCCGACCTCGCGGCATTGCGGGCGGCCGCGGCGGCCGCCGGCATCGCCCGGTTCGTCGATGCTCTCCCGGATGGCTTCGACACGCAGGTCGGCGAACGCGGGCTGGCGGTGTCGGTAGGTGAGCGGCAGCGGATTGCGCTCGCGCGCGCGTTTCTGGCCAATCCGGCGGTCCTGGTCCTCGACGAGCCGACCGCGGCCCTCGATCCGATCTCCGAGCGACACGTGATCGAGGGCTATCGCGCGGTGATGCGCGGCCGGACGACGATCCTCATCTCTCATCGCCGCGAGCTGGCGGCGAGCGCCGGCCGGGTGGTCGTGCTCGACGGGGCCCGGGTGATCGAGCAGGGGACGCCCGACGAGTTGTCGGCGCGCGGCGGCGCCTACGCCCGACTTTTCCACGCCGCTCGGCCGGGAACCGTGCTGTCCTGATTGACATATTGCGTTCCCATAGGAGACATGCTATGGGTATGCCATATGAGTCGATCCAAGGCCGACGTTCAGCAGGGCACCCTCGCGCTGATGATCATGAAGACGCTCGAGGCGATGGGGCCGCTGCACGGCTACGGCATCGCGCGCCGCATCGAGCAGACGAGCGGTGATCTGCTGGTTGTCAACTACGGCACGCTCTACCCGGCGCTCCTCAAGCTGGAACAGGAAGGCTCGATCGAATCGGAGTGGGGTATCTCCGACAACAACCGCCGGGCCAAGTACTACACGCTCACGCGCGCCGGTCGCCGGCAGCTCGAAAAAGAAGCGCGCGAGTGGGAGCGCACCACGGCGATTCTGGCGCGCTTCCTCTCTCCCGGAGAGCAGACGTGAAAACGCTCCGCGCCTGGCTCCGGCGCGGGTTGGCTTTGTTCAGAGGGCGCGCGCTCGAGCGCGACTTCCATCAGGAGCTCGAAAGCCACGTACAGCTGCACGAGGACGACGGCGTCAGGGCAGGGATGACGCGAGACGAGGCGCGCCGGCAGGCATTGGCGAGGCTCGGAGGCATCACCCAACTCGAACAGCGGCAGCGCGAGCGTCGCGGCATCCCGGCGATCGAGCACCTGCTGCGCGACGTCAGGATCGGCGCGCGATCGCTTCGCCGCACGCCAGGCCTCACCGCCGTTGCGATTCTGACGCTCGCCATCGGCATCGGCGCGACCACGGCCGTATTCGGATTCGTCAATGCCGTCCTGCTCGCGCCGCTGCCGATTGCGGCGCCCGACGAAGTGGTCTCCCTGAACAACTCCGGAACGTTCCCGACGCTGTCCTACCCGGACTACGTGGATGTCCGCGATCGGAACGCAGTGTTTGCGAGCCTCGCCGCCTTGCGCTTCTCGCCGATGGTGCTCGGCGAGCACGGGTCCGCCGATCGCGTCTGGGGCTATTTGGCGAGCGGCAACTACTTCGAGATGCTTGGCGTCCCGGCGTTGCTGGGCCGCACCTTGACGCCGCGAGACGATGTCGAGCCGGGCGCGCATGCGGTGGCGGTCCTCAGCCATGCGTTCTGGCAGCGCAGGTTTGGCGCCGACGCCGCCGTCGTCGGTCGCACGGTGCCGATCAACGGACACCCGTTTACCGTCGTCGGCGTGATGTCGGAGCGATTCGAGGGGACCGAACGCTACTTCCGCCCCGACCTGTGGGTGCCGATGATGATGCAGGCGCAGATCGAGCCCTCCAATCAATGGCTCACGCGCCGGCAGACGCACAATATCTTCGTCATCGGCCGGTTGCGGCCAGGCGTAACCAAGAGCGCAGCGGAGGCTTCGCTCAGAGTGGTCGCTGCCGATCTCGCGCGCGAATACCCGACGCTCAACGAAGGCGTGCGGTTCACCCTTTCGCCGCCGGGCCTCGCCGGCAACATGCTTCGCGGTCCGGTGGTCGGATTCTCAGGGGCGCTCGCGGCGGTAGCTGCCGTCGTGCTGCTGCTCACGTGCACGAACCTGACAGGGCTGCTCCTGGCTCGCGCTACTGACCGGCAACGACGCGTCGCGATCTGTCTTGCCATCGGCGCCGGCCGGCGTACGTTGATCCGGCAGTCGCTGGTTGAGAGCGCGCTCGTCTGCGCCGCGGCGACGCTGCTCGCGGTTGTGCTGACGTATCTGCTGGCAGACGCGTTCACGCAGTGGCGGTTGCCGGTGGATTTTCCGATGCGCATCGGCATCGCCGTGGACGGCCGCGTGTTGTGGTTTGCCGCCGCGATCGCGGCGCTTGCGACGGCGCTCGTCGGCGTGGCTCCAGCGCTCAACGAGACGGGCGTCGATCTCGTGCAGACGCTCAAAGAGGACACGGTCCGCACGCGTGCCGGCCTGCCGGTGCGCGACCTCGTGCTCGCGCTGCAGATGTCCCTGTCGCTCGTGCTGCTGTTCGGTGCGCTGCTCGTCATCCGCAGCCTGCAGGAGGCGACCTGGCTCGATGTCGGCTTCAACCCCGCCGGCGTCGTCACCGGGCGCATGGACATCGAGCTGCAGGGCTACACGGAAGCACGCGGCCGCGCGTTTCAGACCGAGTTGCTGCGGCAACTCGGCGCTCAGCCCGCGCTTCGCGCCGTGAGCCTCGCGAGCGCGCTGCCGCTCAGCCTCGATCAGTCGAGCAACGGCATCTACGTCGAAGGCCGTCCGGCGCCGCGCGCATCCGAGGTGCCCGACGCACGTGTCTACAGCGTCTGGCCCAACTTCTTCACCACGCTCGAGACGAGCTTTGTCGCCGGGCGCGACTTCGACGCCCGCGATCGCGCCGAAGCAAGCCCCGTCGCCATTGTCAACCAGGCCTTTGCTTCGCAGATTGTCGGCGCGACCGACGTGATCGGCCGCCGCTTCCGCAGCGGCACCAGCGGCCCCTGGACGGAGATCGTCGGAGTGGTGCGCACCGGCAAATACGTCTCGCTGTCTGAAGATCCCGTGCCGGTTGTTTTCTATGCGGGATCTCAGTCGTACAACTCCTCGACTGTGATTGTCGCGCGCGGCCGCAGCTCCGAGGAAGACACGCTGCAAATCGTCAAACAGACGGTGAGCGCCGTCGATCCGGCGTTGTCGTTGTACTCGGCCGGTTTGCTGTCGCGGACGCTCGACGTGCAGATGGTGCCGTTTCGCGTCGCCGCCTGGGCGCTGATGGCGTTCGGTTCGCTGACGCTCCTGCTGGTGTCGATCGGCACCTATGCGCTCGTTACCTACGGCGTGGCGCGCCGCACCCGTGAAATCTGCATCAGGCTGGCCGTCGGCGCGTCCGCAACCGATGTCGTCCGAACCGTGCTCGGCCGCACCGCGGCGGTCTGGCTTGCCGGTGCGTGTGCCGGCACGCTGCTCGCGCTCGCGGTGTCGCCGGTGCTGTCGCCGCTACTTCTGGGCAACGCCAGGGCCGAGGCGCCGGCAACGTTTCTCTTCGCCTCGGCCACGCTCGCCATAGTCGCTGCGATCGCGTGTTGGGCGCCGACGCGGCGAGCGCTCACGTCGGACCCTGCGGCGTTGTTGAGGAGAGAGTAGGCGCCCGGCCCGCTGGATAATGTCAGCGTGCCCGGGATTCTCACGATTCACTCATTGACGGCCACGGGCACCGGCATCCAAATCGCCGTGATTGACAGCGGCGTTCACGCCACCCACCCGCACGTGCAGGGCGTGAGCGATGGTGCAGGTTTCGACGAGCGTGGCAACCTCCACGCAGACTACACCGACCGGCTGGGTCACGGCACCGCGGTCACGGCGGCGATTCGTGAAAAAGCGCCGGACGCTCAGATCTTCGCGGCCAAGGTCTTCGATCGCACGCTCTCGACAACGGCCGTTGCTCTCGTCGCAGCCATCGAGTGGGCGATCGCGCGTAAGGCGCGGCTGATCAACCTGAGCCTCGGCACGACCAACCCGGCGCACGCGGACGCCCTCGATCGCGCGGTGCGTGCGGCGCGCGCGGCTGGCGCATCGATCGTGGCGGCGGCGCCCACAGCCGGGGCACATTGGCTTCCTGGCGCACTGTCCGGCGTGATCGGCGTCGAGCTCGATTGGACGATTGCACGCGACGCGTGCCGAGTTCAGATCACGCCGTCAGGGGAGACGCGCATCTCGGCGTCCGGATTTCCTCGGCCGATTCCCGGCGTTTCTCCTGAGAAGAACCTCCAGGGTCTGAGCTTTGCGGTGGCGAACGCGACTGGGCTGCTGGCGCGGGCGCTTTCGACGGCCGCGCCTGTCGACCGTGAGCTGGCGCGCGTACCTCGACGCGTGTGCGAGCGACTCTGGCTGACGGACGAGCAGAAGACGATCAGTGCAGGACAGGCTGCGGCTTGTCCATCGTTGGCACGAGCGGGACCGTGCCGTCCTGATACAGCGCACTCACTTGCGCGCCGCGAATCTCGAGAACCGACGGACGTCCCATGTAAGCGGCCGCCAGCATGCCGGTGTCGATGATCAGCACGCGCCCGCCAAAGCGCGACGCAATGCGTCCATCCTGCTGCGGCGTGTGCCCGACAACCACGCGGCGCAGCCCGGCGCCATCGAGAAACGCCTGCACTTTAGCGGTGGTGGCCTCGTCTTCGGGCCAGTTGGCGTAGCCACGGAACCAGAGCGGCCCTTCCGCGGCGAGCAGCGACGAGTCGCCCATCTTGAGAATCTCCTGCCCGTCGAGCACCAGGCGCACGTCGAACGTGCTCAGGTCGGGCTTCTCGGCTGCGGCCTTGGCATCGTCGAGCGCCTTGTTGATCGCCTCGATCTCCGCACTGGCCACTTCGATCACCTCTGGCAGGGTGAAATAAGGCAGGGCGAGCTTGCGCGCCGACAGCCGCTCCAGGTAGCTCTCGTATCGCGCCATCTCCTCGCGCGCGCGCGTGTTGACGGCGTCGACCGTCGCCGGACGGTCGGGGCTGATGCCGGCGTGCATGAAGAGTGTCGCCTCGCGCATCGTCGCAATCGATTTGGTGCGCAGCCACCGGCCGTACGTGCCGCGCGGGCCGAGCGCCTCGCGATACTCCAGCCATCCCGGCGGATGCGCGGCCATCCAGGCCTCGCGCGTCTGGCGAAGGGCCGCCGGCAGCGTGGTCCGGATCCTGGCGCGCGCGGCGACCAGCGCCTGGTAATCCTGCCAGGCTTTCTCGCGCCGCGACTCGGATTGCGCGTCAGCGAACGTGGCCGCGATCTCCGGCGTCACGTCGCGCAGATCGCCGATGATGTTGAGCACTTCGTGGTTGCCGAGCAGCGTGACCACTTCGCCGCCGGCTTTCTTCGCGCTGCCCTCGAGCGCCATAAGCAGATCCATCACCTGCCGCACCTTGGCGCCGCGATCGGTGAAGTCGCCGGTCTGCACCAGCGTGACCGGCCCTCCCGTCCACGCGCCTTTCGCGTCGATGAGTCGCGTGTGCGTGAGGATGGCGACGAGCTCGTCGTAGCCGCCGTGGATGTCGCCGATGGCCAGCAGGCGGCGGTCGGATTGCGCGAATCCGACCTGCCCGATGGCAACGAGTGAGAGAAGGAGGGTTCTAGAAGAAGACATTCGCCTCGCCGCGCGACGCCGCGAGCTTCTTGATCTCCTCGCGCATGCGGTCGCGGCGCGCCAGCATCGCGTCGATCTCACCCTTGCTCAGCCATTCGCCAAGTGTGGTCTGTAGCTGCTCGAAGGTGAGCGCTTCGATCTTATTCCAATACGCCCGCTCGATCCTTGTGGGGGCGATTGTCCCCTTGAGATCCTTGCGATCGATGAATGCCCGCGAGTGGTCGATCAGGAAGAGGTGCCAGTCGTCGTCATACAGCAGGTTGCCGGCGTTTCGATCGATATTGCCGATGAACTGGTCGAACAGCCTCATACGGCTGACCTGCTGCATCCACCGGATCCCCGGACCGCTTGGCGGTTTCTTGATGTCCCATGGCTTGATGTTCTCGATCCAGTAGATCAGCGCGCCGTCGCGGCCATCCATCTTGCGCTCCACGACCGGCGGCACCTGGTGCATGTCGAGCAGCAGATCGAGGGCGTAGGCAGCGAGCTCCGCCTTGTAGCTCTCGTGAAAGCCCGATTTGTAGGACGGTGCCAACGGCTTCCACGCCGCGCGCGCGACGAGGCCGCCGGTGTCGAAGACCGCACGCTGCGGCTTGGTCACGCCAATCGGGACCTGTTCGAGCTTGAGTACTTTCGCCGTGCGCAGGAACTCTTCGATCGGATCTTCCTGGCCAACCCAGGTAAGTGAGCATTGCGCCGGCGCCGCGGCCGGCGCCTGCGCCGACACGTGCGACAGCGAGAGCGAGACCACAGCGGTGAAAACCGCAATCCAGGTAGCGCGAGCGCTTCGGGTCATGGCAAAGGTCCTCTTTGATGGGAGCAGACGTGCTCACCGCGCTTTCTGTTCGATGCGTCCGATCGTGTCCGGCCGCGTCAGAAACCTTACCTCATCCGACCATCTTCGGGCTACGGGTAACTCAGGCGGCACCGCTCAGCCGTCGGGCGTCAATCGATATCCGTCGCCATGCGCCGTCCGGATGAATCGCGGCTGCTTTGGGTCGGGCTCGATCTTCCGGCGAAGACGGACGATCAGGTTGTCAACGGTCCGCGTCACGGGTGTGTCCACGTAGCCCCAGACAATACGAAGCAGCTCGTCGCGGGTGACCACGTGGCCGACGCGCTCAGCCAGCCGGCGGATGACTGCCAGCTCCCGGTCGGTGAGGCTCAGCGGCTTGCCGGCACGACTGGCGCTCATGCGCTGGAAGTCGAACGTAATCTCGCCCAGCACGAGGTTGGCCGGGTGCGGCTGTGTCCGGCGAAGTACGGCGTGCACGCGGGCGAGCAGTTCGTCGAGCGCAAACGGCTTGGTGACATAGTCGTCGGCCCCGAGCTCCAATCCGAGCACGCGGTCGTCCTTCTGCGTTCGCGCCGTAATGATGATCACCGGAATCCGTTCGGTTGCCTGGTTCAGCGCACGGCAAATCTCCAGACCATCGATCCCGGGTAGCATCAAGTCGAGCAGCACCAGGTCGGGTTTGAACCGGCGCACATGGACCAGCGCCTCGCGCCCGTTCGCCTGACACTCGACCTCGAAGCCGTCGAACGCGAGATTGTCCTGCACCACTCGGGCGATCGAGGCGTCGTCTTCGACGATCAGGATCCGTTTGGTCATGCGTGCCCCAGCGCCGGGAGCGTGATCATCACCACCGTGCCTTCGCCATGCGCACTGCGCACCGCGATCTTGCCGCCGTGGTCTTCGATCACTCGGCGTGCGATGGTAAGGCCGAGCCCGCTGCCGCCGGGTCGGACACCATGCCCGCGAAAGAAGCGCTCGAACACGCGCTCGAGCTCGTCGCGCGGGATCCCGATACCGTGATCAGCAACTTCGACAGCGATGTTGTCGCCATTGGCGCGCGCCGAGATCGCGAGATAGGCTCGGCCGTCGGAGTACTTGATCGCGTTGTCGATCAGGTTGGCCAGCACCTGCATGAACGCCACGCGGTCCGCGTGCACGCGTGGAAGATCGTGAGGAATGTCCACCACCACCTCGAACTGCTGCTCCGCGAGCCTGCCGTCCGCGTGCTCGAGCACGTCCTCGACGACATCGAGCACGTCGATCGTCTCGAAGGTGTAGGCATGCCGGGCGTCGTTGACGCGCGCGAAGGTGAGGAGGTTGTCCACGAGCCCGCGCAGCCGCTCTGATTCGTCCGAGAGCAGCCTGGCGTAGTCGCCGATCGTATCGGGTGTGCTATAGCGGCCCTTGGCGAGCGTCTCGCTGATCAGCCGGATCGACGCGAGGGGCGTCTTCAACTCGTGAGTGACGGTAGAGACGAAGTCCGACTGCATCGCAGCCAGCGCCGCCGCCGCCCGTACGGCGCGCGCTGTGATAACGAGGCCTATCACGGTGGTCACGGCGGCGAGCGAGATGAACAGAAAGGTACGGTCGGCGCTTCCCGCCACGCTGTCCATCGCGCCCTCGCGGCCGGGCGCCACGCGGGCGGCCCAGAACGGCACTCGGCGGACGCGGCGGCGGCATCGCCGCCAGCAGATCCGGGTCGAAGAACACCAGCGGAAACGCGCGCTCTACGACCACACCGCCGCGCGGCGGCACGCCGTTGCCGGTGACCATCCCGCCGCTTTCGTTGACGATCTGCAGCGACATCTCGTCGGCCTCGCCGCCGATGCGCGCCACTTGTCGCACGATCGGCTCGAAGTAGTTGGCGCGTACCCAGTCCATGTCCACGGTGAATCCCACCAGACCGAATAGATGCGTGGGCGCGGAGGACTGGTAGAGCAGATGCACGATCGCCTGATACGGCACGCCGGCAATCGTGGTCTCGACCAGCGCGAAAGTCCGGCCCGAACGGGCGTGCGCGCGCGCCAGCGCGACGAGCGGCTGGATCGGCGCGGGATCGCGTGACAGGACCACCGGGTACGGATCGCCGGTCACCGCGCCGGGCGACCAGCGAGGCGGGCGATCGGCACGATTGAAGAAGTAGGTGAGCCCCTGATCCCCGCGGTCGGTCGCGCGCCACACGAAGAACGACTCGGGATAGGGGAAGCGGGCGAACGCTCGCGCGAAGACCTGGCGCAGCTCGTGCGGCGGATCCGGCCGCAGCGCCTCGTGGTTGATCGGCACCAGCACCGACAGCTGCGCGCCCTTCATGTCGCGGTTGAGACCGGCCATGAGCAGCGCCAGCACTTCGTTGGCACGGCGCTCGACGAGCTGTCCTGTGCTGCGCTGCCACTCGCGCGTGGCGCGATAGCCAAACCACACGAGCGCCGAGATACCGACGAGCAGCGCGAGAGTGAACGCCACCGCCGTCGCTGATCCCAGCCAGCCGACCGACGCGTCTACTCGACGCGAATCGCGAAGGGCTCGTAGTCCTCGAACCATTGGTCAACCGCGAACACGCGGCCGCGATAGTGCAGCGTCAGGTGCGCGCCCTTCGCGTTGAGCAGGCGCACCACGCCCAGTCGCCGGCGGGTCGCCTCTCTCAAACCGTGGCGCGTCCGCCGCACCGGGCCGCTCGGCATGCCGGCGCCGTACCGATTCAAACGTCGACCCGTCCTGCCACAGCACGCCATCGGCGCCGACGCGGAAGTGCTGCGTCCACACCGTGCGCTCCTGCGAGTGCACGAACGATAGATCGATGCGCTCGTCCGGCACGACCGCCGCCTGCCAGACAACACCGTGCTCGGTTCCGATGCGCAACCAGTGCGGCTCCGTGCCGGCAGCTCCCGCGGAGATGCCGCACAGCGCCGCAAAAAGGCCTGCGAGCCAGCGAACGATCCTCATCGCAGGATCTCCCGTTCGCGGTAGAACCGCGCGGCGCCGGGATGCAGCGGAATCGGCGTCGTCGGACCCTGCTCGGGATCGATCAACCGCGCGGCGGCATCGGCGGTCGCCAGCTGCCCGAGCGAGTCGTAGAGCACGCGTGTGAGCTGATACACGAGCTCCTCGGGCAGGTCGTCGCGGCACACCAGAATGTTGTCCACGCCGACAGTGTCGAGGTCGCCTTCCTGGCCTGCATACGTGTCGCCGGGAATGAGCATCGGCTTCATGAACGGGTAGTCGGTCCTGATGCGATCGACGATACGCCGCGACACTGGAATCAGCCGGATGCCGAACGCCGTGTTCATGTCGCTCACAGCTGACACCGGATAGCTGGCCACCACGAACGCGGCGTCCAACGTCTTCTGCTCGATGCGCTCCACGGCTTCGCTGAACGACAACTGCTCGGCTTTGACGTCGCCGTAGTTGACGCCATGCCCTTCGATCACCAGTCGAGCGACGATCTGCGTACCGCTGCCCGGCGAGCCGACGCCGACCCGGCGCCCACGCAAATCGTCCACGACGTGCACGTTGCTGTTGCGCGGCACGACGAGCTGCACGGTGTTGACCCACAGGACCGCGATGCCCCGCAGCTTCGTGTGTGGCCGCGGGTCCGATTCCGTACCGCGCCGATAGGCGAAATACGCCACGTCGCCCTGCGTGAACGCGACATCCGCCTTGGCCTGCTGCACCGCCTGGACGTTGAACACCGAAGCCACCGTCGACTGCGGCGTGATACGTACCGAACCGATGCGCGTGTTGTAGATCTCGGCGAGCGCGATGCCGAGCGGATAGAACGAACCGCCGGTGCCGCCGGTGAGCAGCGTCAGCGGGGTCGCACGCGTCGGCTCAGGATCGCGAGTACACGCGATCGCCAGCGTCAGCCGGGTGATGACGGCGAGGAGGGGAACCGGGCGCGGCACGCGCGATCTCTTCCGGAGTATACCCAAGCGATTGCAGCACTTCGCCGGTGTGCTCGCCGAGGGCCGGCGGCGGAAGCCGGTAGACCGCAGGCGTCTCCGACAGCATCAACGGATTGCCGATGACCGGCACCTGCCCCAGCGCGGGATGGGCAAGGGGCACGACCATGCCACGCGCCTGCAGTTGAGGATCAGCCAGCGCTTCATCAATCGAGCGCACACGGCCACAAGGCACGCCGTGGGCCTCGAGACGGGCGATCACATCGTCCATCGTCATCGCGCGAAACACCTCCTCGATCGCGGCCACGAGCGCGCGGCGCTCCCTGAGTCGGCTTTCGTTCGACGCAAACCGCGGGTCGTGCGGCAGATCGCTGCGCCCGATGGCGGTGCAGAACTGCCGCCAGAGGCGCGGATTGCCCGCGCAGACCATCACCGCGCCGTCGCGGGCGTTGAAGGTCTCGTAAGGCGCGATCGATGGGTGCTGATTGCCCATGCGCGCCGGTTTCTCGCCGGTCGCGTAGAAGATCCCGGCAGGCAGCGTCATCGTGGCCATCAGCGTGTCGAAAAGCGATACGTCGAGGAGCTGGCCGCGGCCCGTTTCGTCACGGCTGCGCAGCGCGAGCAGAATTCCCGAGAGTGTGAAGAGTCCCGCCACGTAGTCGGTGATCGCGACTCCGACGCGTACCGGCGGTCCATCGGGTGTGCCGGTGATGTCCATCAGGCCGGCCTCGGCCTGCAGCACCGGATCGTAGCCGGCCAGCGCGCGCCGCGGGCCGGTGTGGCCGTAGCCGGAAATCGAGGCATAAATCAACCGCGGGTTCGACGCCGCGACACGCGCGTAGCCGAACCCCAAGCGTTCGAGCGTGCCGGGACGGAAGTTCTCGACCAGGACATCCGCCGTGTCGATCAGCCTGCGCAGGACCTCCGCCCCGGCCGCCGTCTTGACATCGATCGCAACGCTCCGTTTGTTGCGGTTGACGCCAAGAAAGTAGCTGCTCCAGCCGTCCACGAACGGCGCCCATCCCCGCGTATCGTCGCCGTGGGCCGGCTCTTCGACCTTGATCACGTCGGCGCCCATGTCGCCGAGCAGCATCGTGCAGAACGGTCCGGCGAGGACGCGCGTCAAATCGACGATGCGGACGTGCGCGAGTGGCGCTCTCACCGCACATCCCGCCGTCTACTGCCGGCCGGAAGCGGCAGTACTGGTGGTCGTCGCAGGGAGCAGCTCCTTGCGCGACAGCTTGTTCGCTTCGTCGATGATGCGCGCATAGGCGCGCGCCACCTGTTCGAGGCCGGCGGCGGGCACCCACTCCGCGGTGTCTTCTTCGGTGTGCTTCACTTCGGGCGACGTGATGACCTGCATCGACGGCGCGTCGCGCGCGACGGAGCCCATCTCGCCGGAGGCGCCGTTGTCCATGTCGGCGGTGAGGCCGACGTTGAAGCGGCTGAAGGAGTTGAGCGCGATGTCGAGCAGACTCTTGCTGCCCCAGACCCACCACCGCATCGGCGACACGGCGTTGGTCTTGCGCAGCGACGGTCCCCAATACTTCGTGCGGACTCCGGCTACGTGCTCCAGGTTGATCATCAGCGCGGTTTTCGCCAGTTCCTTCTCGCGTTCGTCGTGCAGCCAGCGCGCGCCGGGCCCGCCGTGATGACCGGCCGAGCCGAGGAATCTGATGTTCCGACGGCGTTGCGCCTGCGGCACTTTGGCGAAGTGCTCGAGCAGTCCGATCATCACCGCGAGACCGGAGCCGTTGTCGATCGCACCGTCGAAGTAGCCGTCGAGGTGCGCGATGATGATGATGTCCTCGTCAGTCGTCCCCGGCAGTGTGCCGAGCACGCTCGCGGTCTTCAGGCCGCTGCGTTCTTCCGCATCCAGCTTGAGGCGGACCTTGACCTGCTGCGCCTGACCGATCAGATCGCGCAGCACCTTGCCATCCTCGTAGCCGACGCTGAAGCCCGGACGTCCCTGCGTGCGCAGCTCGAAGAGCGAGAAGTTGTCCGAGATGCCGTAGACCTGGCCGACCGCCGCGGCGCCCTTCTCGAAGGCGCGCGCCACCGCACCCTCGAGGTTGATCGTGTGGCGCAGCACACCGGGCTCGGGAATGCTCTGGATCAGCACCGCCTTGCCCTTGACGTCGCGGCCGACGAAGTCGGCGGCCGTCCCCGTCGCGACCCAGACGACGTCGAGCTCGAGACCGGCGGGCGGGAGCGAGGGCGTATCCTTGGCGGGCCTCGCCGACTTCAGGTTGAACGTCTTGCCGCCGCCGGTGAAGGCGATCTCGTACGACTTCGGCACCCACTGCGGCGGGAGATCGAACGATTTGCGATGAATGTTCTGCAGATTGTGCTTCTTGAAGTAGGCCTCGACCCAGTCCTGCGTCGCGACATGGCCGGGGAAGCCGACGTTGCGACCCCAGAAGATCGCGCCCGACGCCTTGTCTTTCTGGGAAATCGCCACCACCTCGTTGAGCACGGCCTTCATCCGCATGCCGTCGAGATCGGCGTACTTCTTGTCTTCAGGCGCGAGAGGCGGACGATAGAAGGCGTTTTCGCGCGGGTTGCCGGCCGGATCGAGCAACGGTTGGCCGAGCGGGTTGGGCTCCGGCGGCGGTTGTTGACGCGGCGCCTGCGCCGCCACCGCTGCGAGTGTCAGGACCGCCAGAGCCGGCAGGACAATGAGCGTGGCGCCCGCTCGTGATCTTTTGTGTGTCGTCATTCTGATCTCCGTCGGCAGAGCAGAGCCGGGGCAGGTGGGGGATTCCGTGCCCACAACCAACTCCGCCTAGCCCCTAGAAACTAAATGTCCCGCCCAGGCGCACGATGCGCGGAGGCATTATCGCCGTGATCGTGCCGAACGTCGGGCCTGACGCGACGTTCTGCGCGAGCACGGTGTTGGCGTTAAGCGCGTTAAAGAGATCGACCGTGAACTCGACGCGACGGCCGGAGCCCACGTTGAACCGCTTCGACGCACGCCAGTTGAGCGAGTTCTGGTTGTCGAGACGACGATCGCCGAAAGCCTCGAGTGGAACGGTGATTGTGCTCGAGTTCGGGATCTGGCGGAACACATAGGTGCGCCGCAGCGTCGC
The DNA here is from genome assembly GCA_963807105.1 of uncultured Acidobacteriota bacterium. Taxonomy (GTDB): domain Bacteria; phylum Acidobacteriota; class Vicinamibacteria; order Vicinamibacterales; family UBA2999; genus DASPWV01. Next base: position 909,810 of record CAWEAM010000013.1, read on the forward strand.
GCCGCTCAAATGCTGCCAGAACGCGCTGGTGTAAACGCCCCATGGCAACTGGTAGGTGCCGACGATCTTGGCGTACCAATCCCAGGTGCCGTCAAAGTTGTTGATCTCCTCGTTCGGGTTCTGCGGAATCGCGATCTGCCAGCGATGGTTCTTGGTCGCAGAGTACGTGCCCATCAGTTCCCACCGGTTGGTCATCCGCTTGTTCAGCGAGAACTCGATCGTGTCGTAGTTGTCGTCGCGATCGTCGGGCGAGTTGCGGGGGGAGTTGCCGACGAACGCGCTCCCGCGATACGCCGCCTGATAGTCGTACAACGTCACCGGTCCGCCATCGTCGCCGCCGCCGGGGACGCCGTCCGGGCCGGGATCGACGCGAAGGACCGGAATGTCGTACACCTCGTAGGGCCGCAGGATGTTGATACTGCGATACAGATTGTTCTGCCGCTTGTAGACGTACAGCACCTTGGCGGAAAAGTTCGCCATCAACTCGCGTTCGATGCTGAGCGATACTTCGTGCGTCACCGGCTGTTGCAGATCCGGGTTGAGGATGTTGTTGGTGGCGCCGCTGACGCCGATGAAGTCCGTTCCGTTCACGGTGTCGAGATTGACCTCGCCCGGATCGTAATCGCGGTTGCCGTTCACGTCGCGCCAGCGATAGGTGTAGGTCACGCGCGTGTTCTGGTTGTAGTCGCCGGCGAAGTCTTCGGTCATCACGTGGTTGAACCAGCCGTAAGTGGCCTTCACCACGGTCCTGCCGTTGCCGAAGAGATCCCAAGCGGCGCCGATGCGCGGGGCAATCGCCGACCAGGTGAGGACGTCGACGGCAGGGAAGGAGCCCGCGTTGCCGAAGGTGCCCTGCTCCTTGACCTGCTCGCCGACGAAGGCGTGGTAGCGATCGAAGCGCAGGCCCATGTTGACGGTCAACGGACCCACGTCCCACTTGTCCTGGACGAACGCCGCGTACTGCGTTTCCTTGTTCACCGGCGAGATGATCGGCGTGTTGTAGGTCTCGATCTCGGCCGGCTGGTTGGACACGCCGAGCACGCGGTCGAAGATCAGCCGATAATTCCCGCTCTCCATATTCAGCCAGGCGGTTCCCACCTGCTCCCAGTAGAACTGGTAGCCGGCCTTGAGGCTGTGTTTGCCGCCCAGGAAGGATTCGGGGAAGACGGACAGGCTGCCGGTTGTCTGCCAGCGGCTGCGAGGACGCAGTTGCGTGTGCTGCGGGCCGAGATTCTCACTCGTCTCGCGATTGAAGCTCCGTGGATTGCCGGGGCGGTCTTCGCCGTCTTGCGGAAAGCGGTTGGCATCGTACCACTGACGGCCAGCCATCAGTGTGAACAACACGCGGTCGTTGGGCGTGCCGGTCAGCTCGCCTTTGGTGGCCCGCGTCGGGAACGCGTAGTTGTAGGTGGCGGGGAAGGGCTCGAATCTGCCCGCGGACTGTCCGTTCGGCTGAATCTTCTCGTTGCGCTGGAAGAAGCCGACCACCTTGTAATTCGACGTGGCCTGAAACGTCCCTTTGATCGTCTGGTTGGTGACGATCGTGTTGTCGTATCCCGGCTCGTCGTCGGCAGTGAAGAAGACGCCATCCGGTCCAGGAGCCTGAGAGAATCCGATCAGATTCTCCTCGCTGCGCTGATCGTGCAGCGCGGCGTAGAACCACAGGCGGCTGCGGACGATGCGACCGCCCAGGTCGCCAGCCAGATCGCGGTACCAGCGCATGCCGCTGCCCGCCGGATCGACGCCGGCCACCTCCAGCTCCTCGTCCACGTTGTTGCTCTGGAGCTTCCGGTGCTGTCCCGCTGCCGAATAGCGGCCATGGAACTCGTCGCCGCCCGACTTGACGATCGCGTTCCAGGCGCCGCCGGGAAGCGCGACTTCCGCGTCGTTGCCCACCGCCTGAATCTGCGCCTCTTCGACCGCAGAGTAGTCGTAGAAGAACCCGGCCGACCCGGACGCCTGCCGTGTGTTAATCCCTTCGAGCTGCGGCGTAATCTGTCCCGACGTGCCGTAGTTCTTCACGCCGACGCGCTGCTCCGACAGCTCGTTGCCGCCGACGTCCACACCAGCCGCGCGGAAGCCCGGCGCCATCGAGAGCACGTCGGCGAACGCGCGCGAGGTTGGCGCGTTCTCGAGCGTCTCCTTGGTGAAGCTCACAGTGCCGGTCGTGCTCGATGTGTCGATGACCGGGCTCTGTCCGCTGACAGTGAGGGTCTCGCTGACCGAGCCCACTCTCAAGGTGATGTCGAGCCGTGAGGTGAATCCAGCCGTCAGCCGTACATCTTCCCTGACGACGGTTTGGAATCCTGAGAGCTCGTATTTGACGCTGTAGACGCCAATCGCCAGGTCGACGAAGCGATAGGCGCCGTCGATGCCACTGACTTCGGTGATGCTGCCTCGTTGCAACGACGGGCTGCTCACCGTCACGCTCACGCCCGGGACCGAGGCGCCGCTCTCGTCGACGATGCGGCCGGTGATCGTTCCCGTGCCGACGCTTTGCGCCTGCGACAGCCCGCCGCCCAGCACAAAAGCGAAGACCATCAGCCAGCCGAGTCGTCTACGCTGGTACTGTCCGGTTCCGTCTAGCTTCGCTTGCATCACGTCCTCCATTGAATGGTCGCGCACTGATCTGATGGCTCCGCGTTACTGGCCCGCCGGCGCACGGGTGGTCGTCGTCACCGGCAGAACCTGCTGGCGATCCAGTTTGTTGACCTCGTCGATGATTCGGGCGTAGGCACGGCCGACCTGTTCGAGGCCGACTGCGGGCACCCAGGCGAGGACGTCGGAGTCGGTGTGCTTGGTGACAGGCGAGCGGATCACCTGAATCGACGGCGCGTCACGCGCTACGACGCCCATCTCCCCCGACGCCCCGGGATCCATCTCGGCGATGATGCCGACGTTGAAGTCGTTGTACGCCTTGAGCACGATGTCGCGCAGCGCGTCGCTGCCGTGCACCCACCAGCGCCGCGGCGCGATGGTGTTGGCCTTGCGCAGGACCGGTCCCCAGTACTCTGTGATCCGGCACTGAGATGTGCTCGCAGTTGATCATCAGCGCCGTTTTGGCGAGCGTAGTGTCGCGGTTGTCGTGCAGCCAACGTGCACCGGGCGAGGCGACGTGGTGTCCGGCCGTGCCGATGAAGCGGATGGCGCGCCGGCGCTCGGCCCGCGGCACCTTGGCGAAGTGCTCGAGCAGCGTCATCATCACCGACAGGCCTGTCCCGTTGTCGAGAGCCGCTTCGAAGTAGCCGTCCATGTGCGCCATGACGATGATTTCTTCGTCGGTCGCGCCCGGGAGCGTGCCGACGACGCTCTGCGACTTCAGGCCGGTGCGCTCGTCGACCGTGAGCTTCAACTGCACCCGGACGGCCTGACCCTGGCCGATCAACTCGCGGACGGCGCGGCCGTCTTCCCATCCCATGAAGAAGCCGGGAATCGAGGCGCGGGCCGCCGGCTGGCCGCCGCCGCTCTCGTTGAGCCCCTGCCAGATGGCGAAGTTGTCGGAGATGCCGTAGACCACGCCGACCGCGCCCGCGCCCTTTTCCTGCGCGCGCGTGAGCGCACGCTCGTACGACGCCGAGTGCCCCATCGATCCGGGTGCGGGGATGGAGTGCACGAGCACGGCCTTGCCCTTGACGTCGCGGCCGACGAAATCGGCGGCGGTCCCTTCGCCGACCCAGACCAGCTCGAGATCGAGTCCCGCCGGCGGCGTGGCGGTCGATCGAAGCGCCGGCAGCACTGATTGGAAACTGTGCGTTTTGCCCCCGCTGGTGAAGGTGATCGCCCACTCCTTGGGGAACCATTGCGGGGCGAGCGCGAAGTCCTGCCGGTGGATGTTGGTGAGATTGAACTTCTTGAAGCGCGCCTCGACCCAGTCGGCGGTCATCTGCTCGCCGGCGGTGCCGGCGATGCGGCCCCAGTAGCGCGTCTTGTCGTCGCGCGTCTTCAGGGAGATCTCCGTGACCTCGCGGACGATGTCCTTCATGCGCGCGCCGTCGATGTCGGCGTATTTCTGATCCGCCGCCGCCAGCGGCATGCGCAGGAACGCGTCGTCCCGCACGTTCCCCGCGCTATCGACCAGCTGACGTTGCGCGGTGAGCGCCGTGCCCAGGGCGACGAGCGACACCGCGAGCGCAACTGCCGTCCGTCGAGACCGCCTGCCGATGCTGTGCTGAAGAGTCATGACCGCTCCTTTGCCGACGTCTACCAGAACCCGAGCAACTTCCACCACGCGAAGCCGACGGTGAGCCAGATGGCGAGGTTGACGAGCGAGGCGACGAACCCCACGCGCCACCAGTCGCCGAACGAGACGTACTTCTCCGCGAACACGATGGGCGCAGTCGTCGTGCCGTAATGCGTGAGGCCCGCGGTGAGATTGGCCATGCAGGCCAGCGAATACACGGCGAGCGACGGCGGTGTGCCAAGGCCGACGAGCATCACGACGAACGGGGGAAACATCGCGAGCGCGTGCGCCGTGATGCTGGCGAAGGCGTAGTGGGCGTAGAAGTAGATGACGATCGTCGCGAGCAGCACGCCGTACCAGTGCATGCCGGTGAACGACGCGCCCACCCAGTTGGCAAACGCCGTGGTGCTGCCCGTCTCGTTGAGCACCTCGCCCATCGTCAGGAGCCCGCCGTACCATACGAACACGTCCCAGGCCGAGTGCTCCTTGAGCGCCGTCTCCCACGTGAGGACGTTGCTGAGAAACAGGACGCCCACCGCGGCCATGGCCACCACCGCGACATCGATCCGGTGCCAGCCCGACGTGATCCACAACCCGCACACGCCGATGAACACCAGCAGCGTGATGGTCTCGCTGGGCTTGAGCGAGCCCATCGCCTCCAGCTCGTGCCGCGCAAACGTCGCCGCCGCCGGTGTCTTGCGAATGTCCGGCGGCAGCATGCGAAGGACGACGTATGGAATCGCGATGCAGGAGACCAGACCGGGAACGAGGCCCGCGATCAGCCAGCTTGACCAGGTGACCGTGACGCCGGTGAGCTTGGCCGAGAGGCCCGACACGAGCACGTTGCTCGCCTGGCCGGTCATGAACATCGCGCACGCGACCGCGCTGCCCTGGTAGAGCGCGGTCATCAGGAACGTGCCGAGCCGGCGCGCGGTGGGGCCCGGAGTCGACTCGTACAGCTCGGCGATGCTCCGCGCGATTGGCAAGACGATGCCGCCCGAGCGGGCAGTGATCGACGGAATGCCGGCCGCCAGCGTGACGTCGCTCATCACGAGCGAGTAGGAAACGCCCAGCGACGTCCGGCCGAAGAGGCGCACGAAGAGCAGCGCGATGCGGCGCGAGAGCCCGGTGTCGCGCAGCGCACGCGACATCAGCATCGCCGTGAGCACCAGCCACACTGACGGCGAGGCAAAGCCGCTCAGCACGCGCGCTACCGGCAGCCCGCCGACGAGCACGAAGAGCGTCAGGCTGATCACCACCAGCGCCGCTCCCGGGAGTGGCTGCAGCATCAAGCCCGCGATGGTGGCGAGAAACAGGCCGGTGATGCGCCAGCCCTCGGGGGACACCGCCTCGGGTCGCGGCCACACGTGTGCGACGACGAGGTAGATCGCGAGCAGCGCGAACAGTCGCCACGAGCGGAGGCCGAGCGTGGGAAGCTGCCGCGGGACGGCGCGCTCGCGCGCCGCGCCGATCATCTCGTTGGTCGAAACCTCTGTTGCCAGCCCGGTCGCGCTCGGTTCGCCCACCACCCCCCCGCACGTTCGGCGCGCGCGCAGGCACACTGCGACGCGAGCCGATCTTTGTCACGATGAGCGCGGATTATGCGACCCGGAGATGGGTAGGACAACGAGAGTTGTGTCGCAGTTTGTATCAGCCCTGATGCGTGCCACCGAATGCACAGATTGATAAGCCATAGAAGCCCAGAAACACCCACGAAGCCGTGTTCGAGGTAGGGCGGACAACTGCTATCGCCCTACCTCGGACATGGCTTTTCCGTGCTTCTGCGTGTTCTGTGGCTGATCTGTCTGTGGTTCAGGGGCTCTCATCAGCGGCCGAGGAACGTCGGCCGCCGCCGTTCGAGGAACGCACGCAACCCCTCGTCGGTGTCACGGCTGGCCGTGATCGTCCGACGCGCTGCGTCGAACGCCGCATATGCGGCTGAATCCGGGGCAGGGACGGCGTGCGCGAGGAGTCGTTTGATTTCGCGGATGGACAACGGCGCCAGCGCCGCCACCTGACGGGCATAGTCGGTGGCCGCCCCGACAAGGGTATCCGACGGGACGAGATGCGTGACCAGGCCGAGCGCGTGCGCACGTGTGCCATCGATGAGCCCCGCGGAGATCAGGAGATCCATGGCCGCGGCAACGCCGGCGATCTGGACCAGGCGTACGACCGCGGGGTACGGCGGCACCAGTCCGAGGCGTGCCAGCGGCATGCCGAAGCGCGCATCGGGCGCCGCGAAACGCACGTCGCAGTGCAGCGCGAGCTCCCAGCCGCCGGCGAGCGACGTGCCTTGGAGCACGGCCACTACGGGATTCGGATGCCGCTCGAGGCGCTCGAACGCTTCGAGCAGCAGGTCGAACTCGACTGCGCCGCGCGTGCCGCGCTCCGACAGCTTTTCCGCCAGATCGACGCCGGCGCAGAAGCTGCTGCCTTCGCCACGCAGCAGCACGACGCGTACGGTGTCGTCGGCTTCGATGCGAACGACGGCGGCGACGAGCGCGCGCAGGAGCGCGTCGTTCAATGCGTTGCGCTTGCCTGGACGATTGAGAACGATGGAGGCGACGTTGTCTGCGATTTCAAGGCGGACGAGTTCGTCGGTGTGAGCGGCCAGGTCGGTTGGTTGCACGGTGCCAAGTCTACGATCCACGGCGCAACATCAGAGTGCGCCGGCCGATCATGCCGAGCGAATCACGCTGATGAGGCTGGAAATCCAACCGGAAAACCGGCAAAGTTCCCAACGCGTCCGTCCGAGCCCGCGAGGTGCCACCCATGCCTGACACGCCGCCGCTGCTGGTGACCGGGAATGTCAAATCCAAGCTGATCCCGTTCCGGTTCGCGAAGGACCCGACCGCAACGCCGGACGCGTTCCGGGCACGTGCACGATTGTTCGAGATGCTGGAAGCCGAGCGCCTTCAGCGTCTGGAGCGGCCGTCGCTCGTGTCGTCAGTGCACGGGGCCATCGAGCGCATTCTGTTCACGATTCCCGGCTGGGTGTTCACTCCTGACGCGTCTCCCTCCAGCGCGACGCTCGTGCGCAAGTACGCGGACGCATTTCGCCGGCTGCTTGCGACGATGCCGGACGCGACCCGCGTGGTGCTCTTCACGCATCGATCTGCAGTGCGTGCTGCCACCGCCTGGCTTCGCGAGTTCGACTTGACCGCCCGGAGCGAGATCGTAGCGGCACCGAACAGTATGGACTTCACGGTCTGGGCGGAAGACGCCTACTGCATCTGTCGCGACGCGGCCGACGCTGAGACGTATTTCGTGGAGCCGGCCAGCTTCACTCGCGCCCAGGACGCCTTCATTGCCGACCGAATTGCTCCGAACACCGATCTCGAGACGACGCAGGCCCGACTTTACTTTCAGGGTGGCAACGTCCTGATCGGCGACGACTTCTGGTTCATCGGCGCCGACTATCCATCCCACTCGCTCGATCTCGGGTTCATCGTTCCGCAGCCAGGCGAAACCACTGCTCAGGCCGTGGCGCGCGGCTACGGCTCGGCTCTCGATCACGCACGTCGGCTCATCGTCATTGGCTCGCGACTGCCGGTTCCCTCCGAGCTGCGCCGCCCCATAACTCTGGAGGGCGAGGCCTGGCAAGAGGTCCTGCACTTCGGCAATGCGAACGGGACGTTGCAGCCTCTTTTCCACATCGACATGTTCATCAGCCTGGCCGGGCGGACGGGCACGGGACCTTACACGGTGCTCGTTGGTGATCCGCAGCTCGCGGCCGACACGCTCGGAGAGTCGCTGCCCGATGGCGCGATGCCCGAGGTGTTCGACGATATCGCTCGGGGTCTCGAGGAGCTCGGGTTCAGTGTCATCCGAACGCCGCTGCCGATGGCGTATGACGATGACGATGCCGAGAGGACGCGATATTGGTACTTCGCAACCGGAAACAACGTCCTCACGCAGGACGATCCCCGGCGCGTGTGGATTCCCAGCTACGGACACGGGCCATGGTCGAAGCTGGCCGCGACCGACGAGGCGATCAAGCAGGTTTGGCAGGACCTCGGCTACACCGTGGAAATGCTGCCCGACTTCCATCCGTTCGCCGCCAATCTCGGCGCCGCGCATTGCATCAAGAAGTATCTCGGGCGGGCGTGATTGATTGATCCCCGCATTCGACGCACGTTGACACGTAAGACCTGCGTACTCCCCAGCAACTCGAGTCGCTCACCACGCGACGCCGGTTGCGCGTGATGTTGCGGGAAATCATGCGGCGGTGCGCTCGGTGAGTAACCAGCGTTGCGCTGCGGGGACTCGCTTTCGGACTAATCAAGCGAATCCGGCGTGATTCCACCTGCGCAAAGCTGCCGCTTCGGCGGCGCGCCGCTTGCTCTCTCTCCTGCGGTCGCGCGCGACGTCGACGCTGGTGGCTCCTGACCTCGGTCAACGGATTAGGCGTGGCGCGCGGCTGTTCCCGTTCACTACACAAGGAGACGTCATGCGAAACGCTCTTGCAACGCTGTTCGTGTGCGGCATGCTCGCGATGCTCACCACCACGGCCGCCGCGGCGCAGGGCGGCCAGGTGCCGCCTACCGCCAAACCGGCGATCAATCTCAACACTGCGTCGGTCGATCAGCTCGAGACGCTGCCGGGCATCGGCCGCTCGGTCGCGCAGCGGATCGTCGAGTACCGCGACAAGAACGGCGGCTTCAAGAAAGTCGAGGAGCTGATGAACGTCAAGGGCATCGGCGAGAAGAGCTTCCTCAAGCTCAAGCCGCTGGTGGTCGTGGCGCAGAAACCCGACAAGCCGGGCGAGCGATAGGCGGATGGGCGCACCAGAAGAACGCGGTGCCGCCCTCATCGACGTGGTGTTCACCGCGGGGCTGGTGGCGGTGCTGTCCGGCATCGCCATCCCCGCCTGGCTCACCACCCGCCAGTACGCAGCGGTGCGGGCCGGCGCCCGTTACGTCGCCGCCCGGCTGCACGAGGCCCGCATCGAGTCCCTCAAGCGGAACGTCATCGTCGCGCTCCGCTTCGATCCTGACGACCTCGACCGTTTCGCCATCTATGCGGACGGCGACGGCGATGGTGTGCTCGCGAGCGACATCATCTCGGGGACGGATCGGCCGATTGGCGAAGCACGCCGTTGGTCGGAGTATGCGTCGGCGGTAAAGTTGCTTATCCGCGACGACGTGCCGGAGCCGGAGACCGGTTCGCCGCTCGCTGCCGGGGCCGACCCGGTGCGCATAGGATCGTCAACTGTGGTGTCATTCAGTCCTCTGGGGAGCTGCACGAGCGGAACGCTCTATCTCGCGGGCGCCACCGGTCCGCAGATGGCGGTTCGCCTGCTCGGATCTACCGGCCGGATGCGCGTGCTGCGTTACGATCCTGCAAAGCGTCAGTGGGCAGAAGACTAGAGACCTATCCCGATCGGCGGCACACGGCGCGCGTCTCTCCGGAGCACACGCCGTGGCGCCGCGCCATCCTGCGGCCCGGTCAGGAAGTTACCCTCATCAACGTGAGTCGCGGCGGGGCGCTCATCGAGTCGCATAACCGCCTCCTCCCTGGCACGCGCGCGGAATTGCAGCTCTCGGGCGCCGCGCGCTGCACCGTGCGCGGCCGCATCCTGCGTTGTCGCGTCAGCAGCGTCAATCCGCTTCGCTACGAAGGTGCGATTGTGTTCGAGCGCACGCTCGACTGGACGCTTTCCGAAGAGTAGTGTGTAGCGCATTCCCGCGCGCCCGATTGACGTGCGGGAATGTGCTACTCAACCTGATGACTCCCGACTGAATCTCGCTGCGCAATTCGGCATTTTTGCGGCTGATCGCGTTGCGCGCGGCCCTGGCACTCCGATTGATATCCCGTCGTTCACGGAGTGCCGCATGGACGTTCTCCCCGCCCCTCACATCGTGAGCATTCAGCGCCGCGCCGACCGCCGAGCCGGCGTCCCCGACATGGTGCGCGACGTCGCGCGCGACTGGCTGGCGACAGGCGGCCGCGGCGATCTGCAAGCGGTCCTGCTCCGCCGTCTCCGCCGCGTGATCCGCGGCGCCAACGTGCGATTCAACGAGCTGCCTGGATCGCCCGCGCTGCGAGCGAGTCAGCCGATTCGCGCCAAGGACTATGCGGCCTTTGCCGTGCCGCTCACCGATCGCACCCGCGCCATCGTGCTCGAGGCATCGGCGCCGGCGAGCGCCGCCCTCGACGACTGGACCTGTCAGCTGCTCGAAACGGCGGCGAACTTGGCTACCGTGGTGCTCGACGCCGAACGGCTCGTCAAAGCGCAGCAGGGTCCGTCGGCAGAGCATCGCGATCAATCCGCGCCGCTGATCGGGTCGAGCAGCGTGATGCACGCGCTGCGCGAGCGCATCGAGCGGGTTGCCACCACCGACTTCACGGTGCTCATCGACGGCGAAAGCGGCACCGGCAAGGAGCTCGTCGCGCGGCAGATCCACGCGCTCAGCCGCCGTTGCCAGGGGCCGTTTGTCGCGATCAACTGTGCGGCGCTCGTCGAAACGCTGATCGAAGCCGAGCTCTTCGGCATCGAAGAGCGCACCGCCACCGGCGTTCGCGGCCGGCGAGGCAAGTTTGAGCACTCCGACGGCGGCACGCTGTTTCTGGACGAGGTCGCCGAGCTCTCGCTCGCGGCGCAGGCGAAGCTCCTGCGCGCCATTCAGGATCTCTCCGTCGAACGCGTGGGCGGCTACGGCATGCGCCGCGTCAACACCCGCATCGTGGCGGCGACGAATCGATCGCTCAGCTCACTCGTCGAGCGCGGACTGTTCCGCGCCGATCTCTTCTACCGGTTGAGTGGCGTGGAGATCGCCGTGCCGCCGCTGCGCAAACGTAAGGAGGACCTGCTGGAGCTCGCGCAGCACTTTCTTGGCGGGCACGGCGAGCGCGGGCGCATCACAATGACGCCGGCGGCCATCGACGCGTTGATGACGTACGACTGGCCGGGGAACGTCCGCGAGCTCGAGCGGCTGATCGAAGGCGCCATCGCCACCAGCGAGACGCTCGAGATCGGACTGGATCATCTGCCGATTTCCCTGCGCGGCGCCTACGGCGATGTGCTGATGCCGTCGGTGCAGGCGAGCGACACGATGCGCGCGTGGGGCAGCCGCTACGCCCGTCTCGTGCTCGAACGCTGCGCCCGCAATAAGCGCCGCGCCTGCAAGATTCTCGGCATCTCGTATCACACGCTCAATAGCTACTTGAAATACCGCCCACCGGAGCGGCGGCTGGCGGCGGCGGCGGCATCAGAGGAAGGAGCAACCAAGACTTGAGAGCGAAGACGGTCTTGGTTCTTCGCTCCTGAAGTCCCCCAGCCGGGGCCACCGGCGTCACACGCGGCGAGGCGGAGCAGAGGTCCTGAGGTCACGCGCCGCTCGATGGCGGTCGTCATGAGACGACCGGTTTCGAGGAGGCGGTCATGACGAGAACGGCGCTTGGCTTGGCGCTGGCGATAGGGCTGGCGAGCGTGCCCGTGACGCTGGTGGCAGGAGAACAGACAGACGGCAGCACACGGCTCAGCATGGACATCGCAGTCACACGATATCTCGTAGACGCGAACGGCAAGCGCATGGGCCCCGATGCAGAGGCGATCCGCTACCGGCTCGCGCGTCAGAAGACCTCGCGTGGCTGGCGAACCACGATGACCATGGGTGTGCCCTCGGCGGCGCCGCTCGCCGGCGGGCCGGTCAATCGATTCCTCGGCGGGCGCGTCGACGTCGACGAAGCCGGCCGGTTCACGATGTTCGACAAGGACGGCCACGAGGTGGATGTGCCTGCCGCGATGCGGCCCGTGGTCGCTCCCGAGATCACGGGCGAGTGGTCGCAGTGGGTGCAGTCGGCTGCCGAACGACGCGCACAACGCGACGAGCGTCTCGCCGAGATCGAGGCGATGTATGGCAAGCCGTCGGCGTCGGTGGGCGGCTTGTCACGCTTCGTCCGCCGCACCGGAGACGATGTCGAGGAGCTGCTGTGGGATGCGGCGAACGCGCTGCCGGTGGAGCTCAATGTCGCGCGGGGAGGTGCGCTCAAGGGGCGCATCACATTCGACTACGCGGAGCAGCCCGGTCGCGGACTGGTGCGGCGCGGGATCCGCAGCGAAACGATCGTCAACGAGCAAGGCCATCGGGCAATCACCCTCACCGAGTTCTCCAACGTCGTCTCTGGTCAGGAGCGCTGATCATGACGAAAGCCCTTATCCTCCCAGCGCTCTTCGTTCTGGCTCTCGCTCCACGCGCGTTCGCGCAGGACACTCCGGTCGTGTTCATCCATGGCTTCAATGCCAACTTCCACACGTGGGAAGCTACGGCCGCGCGGCTGCAGCAGGAGCTGAGCATTCGGCCGATTCTCGCCGATCTGCCATGGCGGGAGCATTTCGAGACGCAGGCGGGCGTTTTGCAGTGGCAGCACGGCCATCTGCCGGCTTCCACCGTCGCCGTCGGTCACAGCAATGGCGGGATCGTGGCGCGGCAGTGGAGCCGCGAGCACCCGCTTGCCGGGCTCGTCACCGCCGGTACGCCCAACACGGGTGCGCCAATCGTCAACAACCTCGAGTACGTCATTCAGTTCAACAACGTCTTGTACAGCCATGTCGGCCTTGCCGGCAGCGCGCTCGGGATCGATCCCGACACGTGGGGCTTCGTCTACCTGTTCGTGCGGACCGCACTCACGTTCGGCGGCAGCATCTCCGCCAAGACGGTCGCCGGGTTGGTGGTCAGTCTCGGACTTCAGCTGTCGGTGCCTGTGCTTCCACAGATGTCCACCGCGTCGTATCTGATCAACGACCTCAACTCGTGGTGGAATGTCGCGCGCGAGCAGTACGAGATTCCCAAGCGCGTCGGTCTGGCGTATGTCGCGACGGGCTATCCGTATGCCGGTCCGATGCGCGCCATCGATCCCGACAACGCGGACCGCTACTACGTCGAGATGTGGGCGTCGATCTACACGCTCGAGTACGCCGGCGCTTATCTCTGGGCGAATTATCCGGGCAATGCCAACGCAACCTGGATCGCCGACAGCCTGTATAGAGTCGCCACGTGGCTTCGCTGGGTGGATCCGGTCTGGTGCTACGCGGTTACCAACGATCTTTCGTGCAACACCTGGCACGACGGCATCGTTCCAACCGACAATCAGTTTCTTCCCGGCGCGACCAACTTGCTGATCGGCGGACCGGCGCACATTCAGGAACCCAAGGAACTCGGCCCGGTTCAGTACGCGCTGACCGCCCACCTCGGCGTGCCGGCTCGCGGCAGCGGCACCGTACCGCCGACTGGCAGCGGCGAGTCCGACGAGCTCGCCTCGGGACAGGTGCTGTACGCCGGTCAAAAGCGGACGTCGGCCGATGGCCGCTTCGAGCTGGCCTTCCAAGGTGACGGCAACCTCGTGGTCTATCGCCTCTCGGATGGCGTGGCCCTGTGGGCCACACACACTGTGGCGCCCGACGGGCAGGCGATCATGCAGAGCGACGGCAACTTCGTCATCTACAACTCCGACGGCGTGGCGCTCTGGCATACCAACACCTTCAACTATCCCGGTGCGCATCTCTACGTGCAGCGCGATGGCAACGTCGTCATCTACGACTACTTCGGGTATCCCATCTGGGCGACAGGGACGATGCAATGACGGCGGCGTTCGCGATTCGGTGGTTGTTTGGAGTGGCGATGGCGGCGCCGGCGGTGCTGCTTGCAGCCGGGCCGCCTGTCGTGTGGCACGCGCCAGGTGAAGGGCGCGGGACGCCGGCGGTGGACGACGCGACGGTGTATTTCACGTCCAAACGCCACGAGGTCATCGCGTTCGATGCAGCCACCGGACGCGAACGCTGGCGGCGCGCCACGGGTGAACAGGGCGACGAAGCCTTCGGGTTCAGCGCGGTGGTCGCAGGATCCGTGGTTGCGGTCGGAGACTACGACCTCATCGCGTTCGAGCGGGCGACCGGCACGCTGCGTTGGCGCTTCGACCCAGACGATGGTCATGCAGCCGGTGTGTACCTCGGCGTCGTGGCGGACGGCGTGGTGCTCACCGGCTCGCCCGCCGGGCGCATGTACGCCGTCGAGCCGGAAAGCGGAAGGGCGCGTTGGTCGTCTCTGATTTCCCGGGACGGACGAACCACGGTGTTTGCACCGATCGCCAACACGAATGTCGCCGTCGCGGGATTTTCGGAGTGGACCTTTCCCAACCGCGGCGGCGTGGTCGCGGTCGATCTCAAATCCGGGTCCGTGCGTTGGAAGACGCGCTTTCCCGATCCATCAGAGCGCACGCTCGCCACCAACTTTGGCACGGGTGCCGTGCTCTACAAGGACCTCGTGATTGCGTCGGCTGGGGATGGCTTGATCCACGCACTGGATGTCGTAAACGGCGAACGTCGGTGGTCGATCGATCGCGTCGGCAACCTGCCGCTTGGTTGGCCCATCAACCCGGACCGCGATATGCGACCACTCGTGGTCGTGGGCGACATCCTGGTGAGCGGCTCGCTCACCGGCGTTGTGATCGCCTACGACCTCGAGACAAGACGCGAGCGCTGGCGGTTCCATTCGCGGATGTCGGGATCCACGGTGTACAAGCTCGCGGCCGCCGACCGGACGGTCTACGTCCCGTACTTCGGCGGCGAGATGGTCGCGCTCAACCTGGACGACGGTTCGGAGCAATGGCGGAACAGCGACTGGAGGGCAGGCTTCTTATGGGCTCCGCTAATCTGGCAGAATCGGGCGTTCGTCAGCGCGTCGGGCTCGGGATTCTATGCACTCTCTCACCCGCGCCTCGAGCCATGACACGGCGGGTGGGGATCGTCTGCGCCGTGGTCGCCGCGCTCGGCGCGGCGGCGTGTGGGTCGGACGGTCCGACATCGCCGTCGCCGTCGTGCTCGTTGAACGGCACGTGGTCCGGCGCTATCGCCGACGGGTCGGCCGGGCAGGGCCGACTCGAGCTCACTCTCAGCGAAACGCCCCTGGCGCAGGGCCTGACGCTGCTGAGTGGCACGTGGCGCGTGACTTTTGCGCAAGGCAGTCGCGATGGCACTGGCGTGATCACGGGTGGAATCACGACGTCGGGCATCACGCTCAACCTCGATCGCGCGGTCCGGCCGTCCTGCTCGCCGGCGTTCCTCCCGAACGCCCTTCACGCGGACGGCTTCGTTCTCGATCTCACGCTCGCCTCGAACCGGTTGTCAGGAAGGTCTACGTACTACACCTGCAGTGATGCCTTCGAGGGCACGGTCGATCTCGCGCGCTGATTGCCGCGGCCGGCGGCGCCTGTTGATCTGCCGCTCGGCCTGCCCTGCGGGTTGACCCGTAGGGACCGGCATAGTACCCGTGAAGCGTTGTCCAGCCTGCACGTGCCGTCGCAGGGTGGCACAGCCCGCTTCACCTCCAATGACCGATCCCGCGAGCGCAACTCTCAAGAAAACTCCGCTGCACGCCGCCCATGTCGCTCTCGGCGCCCGGATGGTGCCGTTCGGCGGCTGGGACATGCCCGTCGAATACTCGGGCATCGTCAACGAGCACAACACCGTTCGTGCCGCGGCCGGACTGTTCGACGTCTCGCACATGGGCGAGATCGAGATTGCCGGCAAGGACGCGCTCGCGGCGGTGCAGCACCTCACCAGCAATGACGCCGCGAAGCTGCAGGTCAACCAGGCGCAGTATTCCGCGCTCACCACGCCGCAAGGTACGTTCGTGGACGACCTGCTGGTGTATCGATTCGCGCCAAGTCATTTCCTGCTCGTCGTCAACGCTGGAAACATCCAGAAGGATCACGCCTGGATCGCGGAGCATGCCAAGGCAGCCGGCGACGTGGCGGTGGTGAACTCGAGCGAGCGCTACGCTCTCATCGCGGTGCAGGGGCCCAGGGCCAGAGGCATCCTCCAGAGCCTGACCGGCGTGGACCTTGCGGCGACTAAGTACTACTGGTTCGCGCACGGCGAGATCGCCGGTGTGCGCGGCACCATCTCGCGCACCGGGTATACGGGCGAGGACGGGTTCGAGGTGTTCGTGCCGCCGCAAATGGCCGCGCGCGTGTGGGACGCGCTGCTCGATGCCGGCAAGGGCGTCGGTCTGATCCCCTGCGGCCTCGGCGCCAGGGACACGCTGCGCCTCGAGGCGTCGATGCGGCTGTTTGGCAACGACATCGACGAATCGACGTCGGTGCTCGAGGCCGATCTCAATTGGATCGTCGGCTGGAACAAGACGGAGTTCATCGGTCACGAGGCGCTGCGCCGCGAGAAGGCGGCCGGGGTCAAGCGGGTGATCGTGGGCTTCGCGATGGTCGACCGCGCGATCGCCAGGCACGGTCATGTGGTGATGCGCGGCGACGAACAGATGGGAATCGTCACCAGCGGCACGCAAACGCCGTTCTTGAAGAAGGCTATCGGCATGGCGTACGTGCCGCTGCACATGTCGAAGCTGGGCACCGAGCTCGAGATCGATATTCGAGGGCGCCGGGCCAAAGCGATCGTCGTGCAGATGCCGTTTTACAAGCGGCCGAAAGCCGTGTAATGGCTGGCAAGAACGAAGAGCAGAGGATCAAAATGTACCCGGCAGATCGCAAGTACACCAAAGAGCACGAGTGGGTTCGCCTCGACGGCAATACCGGCGTCGTCGGCATCACGAACTTTGCCCAGCAGCAGCTTGGGGATGTCGTCTACGTTGACTTACCCGAGGTGGGCGCAAGCTTCACGGCGGGACAGCCCTTCGGCACGATCGAGTCGGTCAAGGCCGTGTCCGAGCTCTTCGCGCCGCTCAGCGGCGAGGTGCTCGAGGTCAACGGCGATCTCAAGGACCACCCAGAGTCGGTCAACAGCAAACCGCATGAAACCTGGATGATCAAGATGCGCATCGCCAATCCCGGCGAGGCGTCGTCGCTGCTCGACTCGTCCGCCTATCAGTCACTGACCGGCGAGTAACTCTCGAGATGACCCTAGAGCCCATCGATCGCTTTGCGCCGCGACACATCGGTCCTCGCCCCGACGAACTGAGCGCGATGCTCGACACCGTCGGCGCCGGCTCGCTCGATGCGCTCATCGACGAAGCCATCCCCGCCAGCATTCGTCTGCGGAAGCGGCTCGAGCTGCCGCCGGCGGAAAGCGAGTCGGAGTATCTGGCCCGCCTCAGGGGGATCGCGCGCAAGAACAAGGTGTTTCGCAGCTTCATCGGCCTCGGCTACTCCGACACGCTCACGCCCAGCGTGATTCGCCGCTGCCTGTTCGAGAACCCCGGGTGGTACACGCCCTACACGCCCTATCAGGCCGAGATTGCGCAAGGGCGCCTCGAGTCGCTGCTCAATTTCCAGACGATGGTCACGGACCTCACGGGGATGGCCGTGGCGAACGCGTCGCTGCTCGACGAGGGGACGGCCGCCGGCGAAGCGATGACGTTGCTGCACCGCGTGCATGCGAAGAAGACGGCGGATGGCGGGGTGTTCCTCGTGTCCGACCGCTGCTTTCCGCACACCATCGAGGTGCTGCGGAGCCGCGCCGAACCGCTTGGCATCGAGCTGCGCGTCGGTGCGCTCGACAGCATGACGTTCGACCCGCAGGTCTTCGGTGTTCTCGTCCAGTGTCCGGACGACACCGGCGGCATCGCGGATCTGCGCGGCGTCATCGCCCGCGCGCACGAGGCTGGCGCGCTGGTTGCCGTGGCCACCGACCTTCTCGCGCTCGCGGTGATCACGCCGCCGGGCGAAATGGGCGCCGATGTGGTGTTCGGCAACTCGCAGCGCTTCGGTGTCCCGCTTGGCTTCGGCGGACCGCACGCAGCGTTCTTCGCGACCAAGGAAGAGTACGTGCGTCACTTGCCGGGCCGGATCATCGGCGTGTCGATCGACGCACAGGGGAAGTCTGCCTATCGCATGTCGCTGCAGACGCGCGAGCAGCACATCCGCCGCGAGAAGGCGACGTCCAATATCTGCACGGCGCAGGCGCTGCTCGCCAACATGGCGGCGATGTATGCGGTGTATCACGGTCCGGCGGGCATCCGCGCCATCGCCGAACGGGTGCATGCGCTGACGCGTCTCCTCGACCGCGAGCTGCGGACGCTCGGCTATTCGCTGCAGAACGACGGCTACTTCGACACGCTGCGCGTCAATGCGCCGAGCGACCTGGTCGGCGCCGTTCGCGGCAAGGCCGTCGCCGCGGGCATCAACTTCCGGTATCTCACCGACGGCATCGGCATCTCGCTCGACGAAACGACAGCTGTCGAAGATATCGCCGCGATCGTGCGTGTGTTCGCCGCCGCGGCTGGCGTCGAGGACGAGCTTGCCGTGGATCCTTCCACGCTCGACGATGCGCCAGCAGTGCCGGCCGTGCTCTGGCGAACGTCGGCGTATCTGACGCACCCAGTGTTCAACACGCATCACTCCGAGACCGAGATGATGCGCTACATCCGTCGCCTCGAGCGCAAGGACATCGGCCTCGATACGTCGATGATTCCGCTCGGCTCATGCACGATGAAGCTGAACGCCGCGAGCGAGATGTATCCGGTGTCGTGGGAAGAGTTTTCCCGCGTACACCCGTTTGCGCCGGCCAGCCAGACCGAGGGCTACGCGCAGATCTGCAAGGAGCTCGAGGACGCGCTGTGCGCCATCACGGGTTTTGCCGCCACGTCGCTGCAACCCAATTCGGGCGCGCAGGGCGAGTTCGCGGGACTGGCGGTGATTCGGGCCTATCACCGAAGCCGCAACGAAGCGCAGCGCGAGGTTGTGTTGATCCCGGCGTCGGCGCATGGGACCAATCCGGCGAGCGCGGTGATGGCCGGCTATCGCGTCATCATGGTCGCGACCGACGCGCACGGCAACGTCGACGTCAACGATCTGCGCGCCAAGGCGGCGGAGCACCAGGACAAGCTCGCCGCCCTGATGATCACGTATCCCTCCACGCACGGCGTATTCGAAGACGCAGTGCAAGACATCTGCGCCATCGTCCATGAGCATGGCGGGCAGGTCTATATGGACGGCGCCAACATGAACGCCCAGGTCGGGCTGACCAGCCCGGCGTCGATCGGCGCCGACGTCTGCCACATCAACCTGCACAAGACGTTTGCGATTCCGCACGGCGGCGGCGGTCCCGGGATGGGGCCGATCTCGGTGGCCAAGCATCTGGCGCCGTTCCTGCCCGGCCACCCGCTGCGCCGCGTCGGTGGCGCGCAGGCGATCGCGCCGGTATCGGCGGCGCCATGGGGAAGCGCGAGCATTCTGCTGATTTCGTACGGCTACATCCGCATGCTCGGGGCGGAGGGCGTCACCGATGCGACGAAGTACGCGATTCTCAACGCCAACTACATCAAGTCGCGCCTCGAGAAGCACTACGACGTCCTCTACACGCGCAAAGGCGGCCGCGTGGCGCACGAGATGATCTTCGACCTGCGCAAGTTCAAGGCAAAGGGTGTGGAGGAAGGCGACGTCGCCAAGCGCCTCATGGATTACGGCTTCCACGCGCCCACCGTGTCGTTTCCGGTGCCGGGCACGTTGATGGTGGAACCGACCGAAAGCGAATCGAAGGCTGAGCTCGATCGCTTCTGCGACGCGCTCATCGCGATTCGCGAAGAAATCGAGGAAGTCGTGACCGGCAAGGCGGACGCGAAGGACAACGTCCTCAAGAACGCGCCGCACAGCGCTACGGTGGTGGTCGGCGACGAGTGGACGCATCCCTATTCCCGGGAGAAGGCCGCCTTCCCCCTGGCATGGGTGCGCTCGCACAAGTTCTGGCCGTCGGTCGGGCGCATCGACAACCCGTACGGCGATCGCAATCTGATGTGCGTGTGCCCGCCGATGGAGACGTACGCGTAACCGTAGCCCTGTCGGCCGGTTCTGGTTTATCGGCGGATTACAGGATTACGGGGATTAGTTGATTCATCGCGACGGCCGGCACGCCGCGTCGCGGTGTTGCCGATGGCACGATCGCACGAGGCAGGCACACACACGATCCGTTGTCGTCCGCGGGCGTGTGCCCGCTCGTGCGATCGTTCCATCGTTGCACCCCGGAGGTGCGGCCGCCGTCGCGGTAGCACGTGAGAACCGGCCGCTGCCGCTCAGCAGCGAACCCAATCAGCGTAATCTGCGTAATCTGCGGACAAAACCTCCGCCTAATCCCGTTTCCATCCGCGCAAGTCCGCTCAGGCCCGAGCAAACGTCAGCTCGTTAGCCTTTCGCCGAAACTCCGCCAGCAGCTTCTTCGTGATCGGCCCAGGCATGCCCGCGCCAATGGTCCGTTCATCAACATGCACAATCGGCATCAGCTCCTTCGTCGTGCTCGTGAAGAACGCTTCATCCGCGCCGAAGAGGTCGTCATCCTTGAGCAGCGCCTCCTCGACCCTGACGCCAATGTCCTGGCCCAGCTCGAAGACGAACGCACGCGTGATGCCGGCGAGAAGGCCGGCGTCGAGCGCAGGTGTCCGCACCACCCCGTTCTTGACAATGAACAGGTTGGACTGCGAACACTCGGACAGCTCGCCGCGGTAGTTGCGGAAGACGCCCTCGACACCGCCGCGCCGCATCGCCTGCTGCATCCCGAGCGCGTTGTTGAGCAGGTTGTTGCTCTTGATCAGCGGGTTTACCGATCGCGGGTGGTTGCGGATAATGTCCACCATGCACACCTTGACGCCGCGCTCGAACTCGATCGCCGCCGGGACCGGCAGCGGCTTGACGATGATCACCAGCGACGGTGTCGGCGTGGCGGCCGGATCGTAGGTGAGCTCGCCGATGCCGCGCGTGAGCAGCAGGCGGATGTACGCCTCCGCGGCGCCGCCCTCGCGCTGTGCGCCGAGGCCCGCCGCCTTCGTCGTCTCGAGCGAGCGGTTGATGAGTTCCTCGTCGGTAAAAGGCACATCGAGCACGATCATCCGTGCCGAGTCGCGCAGCCGCGCGGCGTGACGTTCGAAGAGGAACGGCTCGCCGTTGTAGGTGCGCAGGGTCTCGTACACGCCCTCGCCGAACAGGAAGCCATGATCGAACACTGATATCGCGGCGTGCGCGGCATCGCTGATCTGTCCGTTCACGTTGACGAAAGCGCTCATCGGGCGAGCGTACCCCGTGTGCTAGACTCGCTGCAAGTCAGCCACCCGTCCGTCGAGCCCACCGATCAATCGATGCGAATCCTCACCGCCGAGCAGATGCGCGAAGCCGATCGCCGCACTATCCAGGACATCGGCATTCCGTCGCTCGTGCTCATGGAAAACGCCGGCCGCCAGGTCGTGGCTGCCATGGAATCGGTGTTCCAGGATCTCGCCGAGCGGCGCGTCGCGGTGCTCGCCGGCAAGGGCAACAATGGCGGCGACGGCTTCGTCGTCGCGCGCACGCTGCATCAGCGCGGCATCGAGGTTTCCGTGTTTCTCGTCGGCCAGGTGGCGGAGATCAAGGGCGACGCGCGCGTCAACCTCGAGATCCTCGGCCGGCTGGGGATCACCGTCGTCGAGGTATCCGACGAGGGGCAGTGGGAGCTGCATTTTTCGGAGATTTCCGGGCACACGCTGATCGTGGACGCGCTGTTTGGAACCGGCCTACGCTCGCCGCTCGCGGGCATCTACGAGACGATCATCGCCGACGTCAACGCATCGTCGATTCCAGTGGTCGCGATTGACGTGCCGTCGGGCATGTCCGCCGACACCTCCGATCTGATCGGCGATTGCATCGACGCCACGCTCACCGTCACGCTCGGCGCGCCGAAGCTGCCGCTGGTGCTGCCGCCCGCCGAGCAGCACGCGGGCGAGGTGGTGATCGCCGACATCGGCATCCCGCAGGACGTGTTCGAGACGCTCGACGGGCCTCGCGTCGATCTGATGACGCGCGACCGCATGCGCGCGCTGATCCCGCCGCGCGCCGCGGATGCTCACAAGGGCGATTTCGGCCGCGTGCTGATCGTCGCCGGCTCGCGCGGCAAGACCGGCGCCGCCGTGCTCGCCGCACAGGGCGCGCTCCGCTCGGGCGCCGGGCTGGTGACGGTGGCGGCGCCACGCTCCTGCGTGCCCGTCATCGCGGCGCAGCTACCCGACTACATGAGCGACGACCTCGAGGAAACCGCCGACGGCACGATTCACTTCGCCGCCGCGGAGCACGTGCTCGGCCTCGACGCCGACGTGCTGGCGGTTGGCCCTGGGCTCGGACGCGGCGAGGGCGTGACGACGTTCATGCGCGAGCTGCTGGAAAAGAGCGAGGTCCCGCTGGTCTTCGACGCCGACGCGCTCAACGCCTTTGTCGACGAGCCGGCGGCGCTGGTCGGCCGCGAGGGCCGCGACCTGATCATCACGCCGCACCCCGGGGAAATGGCGCGCCTCGTCGGCTGCACCGTCGAGGACGTGCAGGCCAATCGCCTCGGCATCGCGCGCGACTTCGCGTCGGCGCACAAGGTCTACGTGGTGCTCAAGGGTTACCGCACGCTCATCGCCACGCCCGACGGCAAGGTCTTCATCAATCCGACGGGGTCGCCCGGGCTGGCGACCGGCGGTACTGGCGACGTGCTCACCGGCATCCTCGCCGCGTGGCTCGCACAGCTCCTCGACGCGGAAGGGGCGTGCCAGCTCGCCACCTACCTGCATGGCGCAGCGGGGGAGCTCGCGGACGCGGACGAAGGCGAAGTGTCAATGACAGCGAGCGACGTGGTCAATCACATCGGCGACGCCGTGCTCGAGCTGACCGCACGCCGGCGTGTCGTCCAGAAGCCCGAGGAGTAGTCACGGAAGCGGCAGGGCCACCATTCGTGGTCGTGTAACATCGGTGGCGCCTCGCACAAACGATGATTCGGCAGTTCACGACTGACTCCGAAGAGGAAACGCGCGGGCGCGCCGCACGGCTGGCACGTGAGCTCACAGGCGGCAGCGTGCTTTTGCTCTCAGGCGATCTCGGCGCGGGCAAGACAGCGTTCGTGAAGGGCTTGGCGGCGGGGCTCGGCATCAATCCGGACGACGTGACCAGTCCGACGTTTACGCTCGTCCACGAGTATCGCGGAGGACGGCTGCCGCTGGTGCACGTCGATCTTTATCGCCTGGAGAGCGCCGACCTCGACGAGATCGGCCTGGATCCGGAACTCGCGGAAAGCGGAGTTGTGGCAGTGGAATGGAGCGATCGCCTGACGCGCGAGCTGCCAGAGGCGATCAGGATTCGGATTCAGGATGCGGGTGAGGATCGGCGAATCATTCGCGTGACCGATGCGCGGTAGTGAAGACCGCTGACCTGAAGGTCGCGACGCGAATCACCAGCACCAAGCACAAGGCACTCAGCACCCAAGGCACCTCCAGGCACCTCCGTACCTACTCAACGCGATAGTTCGGCGCTTCCTTCGTGATCGTCACATCGTGCACGTGGCTTTCACGATGACCGGCGCTGGTGATGCGCACGAGCTGCTTGTCGCGCTGCAGGTCGGCAATCGTGGGCGACCCGCAGTAGCCCATTCCCGCGCGCAAGCCGCCCATCAGCTGGTGCACCACCATGGCGATGCTGCCTTTGTGCGGCACGCGCCCTTCGATGCCCTCGGGCACCAGCTTTTCCGGCGTCCCCTTGCCGGCCGGGCTCGTGCCGCTCTCGAGCTCGAAATCGTCCTGGAAATAACGATCGCGGCTCCCTTTGCGCATGGCGCCGATCGAGCCCATCCCGCGGTACTCCTTGAACGTGCGGCCCTGATACAGGATTAGCTCGCCGGGACTCTCGTCGGTGCCGGCGAACAGGTTCCCGATCATCACCGCGCTGGCGCCAACAGCGAGGGCCTTGACGATGTCGCCCGAATTGCGGATGCCGCCGTCGGCGATGATCGGCACGTTGCGGCGGGCCGCGGCCTCGGCGCAGTCGTGCACCGCCGGTGATCATCGGCACGCCGATGCCGGCGACGATCCGCGTAGTGCAGATGGAGCCGGCACCGATGCCGACCTTCACCGCGTCGACGCCGAGCTCGATGAGCGTCTCGGCGGCGTCCGCGGTCGCGACGTTGCCGGCGATGATGTCGATGTCCTTGAAGGTGCGGCGGAGGCGCTGCACGATGTCCATCACACCCTGCGAGTGGCCGTGCGCGGTATCCACGACGAGCACGTCCACGTGCGCGGCGACCAGCGCTTCAGCGCGCTGCAGCGTGTCTTTGGCAATGCCGACCGCCGCTCCGCAGCGCAGCCGCCCGAGCGAATCCTTGGCGGCGTTCGGATACTTGATCGCCTTCTGAATGTCCTTGACCGTGATCAGGCCCTTGAGCCGGAACTCGCGATCGACGACGAGGAGCTTCTCGACTTTCTTCTGATGCAGGATCTCCCGGGCGTCGTCGAGCGTGGTGCCGACCGACACGGTGATGAGATTGTCCTTGGTCATCACGTCGCTGACCGGCCGATCGATGTTGGTCTCGAAGCGCAGGTCGCGATTGGTCAGGATGCCGACGAGCCGCCCCTCCTTGCTCCCGTCTTCGGTGATCGGGACGCCGGAAATCCGATAGCGGCGCATCAAGTCGAGCGCCTCGCTGATCCGCGCCTTAGGACCGAGCGTGATCGGATTGACGATCATCCCGCTCTCGGATCGCTTGACGCGATCGACTTCGGAAGCCTGCTCGTCGATCGGAAGATTCTTGTGGATGACGCCGAGCCCACCATGCTGGGCCATCGCGATCGCCATCTCCGACTCAGTGACTGTGTCCATCGCCGCGCTGAGCAGCGGGACGTTCAATCGGATGTTGCGGGTGAGCCGGGTGCTGATGTCGACCTGCGCCGGCACCACCGTGGAGTGCCGCGGCACGAGCAGCACGTCGTCGAAGGTGAGGGCGGTCCGGAGACCAAGGTCCAGCGAGGACGGGGTAGGAATCTCGTACTTCGTGTGGGCCATCGCAAATTATACCCGGCGCGGTTTGGAGCGGCGAGCGCGGGTCTTTGGGTGCGCCATCAGGCGGCCGCGCCGTGACACTTCTTGTATTTTTTGCCGCTGCCGCACCAGCACGGATCGTTCCGGCCGATCTTGGGCTCTTCACGGCGCACGGTCTTGATCGGCGCGTCGTCTCCGCCGACGCGCGGCGGCGTGCGGTCGGCGCCTGCGCCGTCAATCGATGGCGGCAGGCCTGCCGCGGCGCCACGTGACGGCGAGCGCCCGGCGCCGCGCTCAATGCTGGGGTTGTTGTAACTGAGTTGCGGCGGCCGCCGCGGCGGCGTCCGTGGCGTGCGGACTGCAGCCGGCGCCTCGCCGTCCTCGCCCTCGACCACTGGCTTGAGCCACCACAGATAGCGGATGACCTCTTCTTCGATCCGGCCGCGCATGTCCTGAAACAGTGCGAAGCTCTCTTTCTTGTACTCGACGAGCGGATCGCGCTGGCCGTAGCCCCGCAGCCCAATGCCTTCCTTGAGGTGATCGAGCGAGTAGAGATGGTCTTTCCAGTGGGAGTCCACGATCTGGAGCATGAGGTCGCGCTCGACGCGCCGCATCAGCTCGGCCGGCACGATCTTTTCCTTCTCGTCGTACTTGGCGACGATCCGCTCCCAGATGTCCTCGCGCAGCTCGCGGGCACTCTTGTCGTCCATGCCGATCTCTTCGAAGTCGCGATCGCTCAGCGCGTAGAGCTGCGACAGATCCCGCCGGAACGCCTCGAGGTCCCAGTCGTCCACGTCGACGTCCTTGCCGACGTACTGTTCGACTTTGTCGTCGAAGAGCTCTTCGGCGGTGGCAAGAACATAACCGCGCGTATCCGCGAGCTCCTCCTCGGCCAGATGGATCTTGCCGTCGAGGATTTCCCGGCGCAGCGTGTAAACGCTCTCACGCTGCTTGTTCATCACGTCGTCGTATTCGAGCAAGTGCTTGCGGACGGAGAAGTTCTGCGCCTCGACCTGACGCTGCGCGCGCTCGATAGCGCGGCTGACCATGCCGTGCTCGATCGGGACGTTCTCCTCCATGCCGAGCCGCTGCATCAGGCCGGAGATGCGATCGGATCCGAAGATCCGCATCAGATCGTCCTCGAGCGACAGATAGAAGCGTGACGAGCCCGGATCGCCCTGGCGGCCGGCGCGGCCGCGCAGCTGGTTGTCGATGCGCCGTGCTTCGTGCCGCTCGGTGCCGACGATGTGCAGGCCGCCGAGCGAGACGACTTCCTCGTGCTGGTCTTCGGTCTCGCGCCGGAAGTGCCCGAAGATGCGATCCCAGTCGGCACGCTTGACGTGATAGAACGTGTCGACCATGAAGAAGTAGACGAACTCATCGTCGTCGACGAACTTCTCCTCGCCTTTGGGCAGTTTCTCGGCAACGTTCTCGGCAATAGCCTGCTGCCGCGCCATGTGCTCGGCGTTGCCGCCGAGGAGGATGTCGGTGCCGCGGCCGGCCATGTTGGTGGCGATGGTGATGTTGGCCTTGCGTCCGGCCTGCGCGACGATCTCGGCTTCCTGCGCGTGATACTTGGCGTTGAGGACGACGTGCTTGATGCCGCGCCGCTTGAGCATGCCCGAGAGGCGTTCGGACTTTTCAATCGAGACGGTGCCGACCAGCGTCGGCCGCCCGATGTTCTGTTTTTCGATGATGTCTTCGACGATCGCGTTCCACTTTTCGCCTTCGGTGCGAAAGACGAGGTCGGGTTCCTCGACGCGCCGCAGCGGCTTGTTCGTCGGGATCACCATGACGTCGAGGTTGTAGATCTTCGCGAACTCCGGCGCCTCGGTCTCGGCCGTGCCGGTCATGCCCGAGAGCTTCGCGTACTTGCGGAAGTAGTTCTGGAAGGTGATCGTAGCGAGCGTCTGGTTCTCTCGCTCGATCTTGACGCCTTCCTTCGCTTCCACTGCCTGGTGGAGGCCGTCGCTCCAGCGGCGGCCGGGCATGAGGCGGCCGGTGAACTCGTCGACGATCACCACTTGGCCGTCTTTGATCATGTATTCGACGTCGAGGCGGTAGTGCGTGTGCGCGCGCAGGCCCTGGTTGATGTGGTGGAGCAGCGGCATGTTGCCCGGGTCGTACAGCCCGCCGGCCTCCATGCGATGCGCGAGCAGCTGTTCGGCTTTGGCGATGCCCGCTTCGGTGAGCGTCACCGTCTTGTGCTTTTCGTCGACGACGTAATCGCCCGATGCCTCGAGCCGATCGCGATCCTCAGCCTTGACCTGTCCCTGGTGGACCTCGCCCTTCTTCAGGCGCGGGATGATCTTGTCGACTTCGTAATAGAGATCGGTCGAAGCCTCGGCCGGCCCCGAGATGATGAGCGGCGTCCGCGCTTCGTCGATGAGGATCGAGTCCACCTCGTCGACGATCGCGAAATAGTGCCCGCGCTGCACCATGCTCGGCAGCTCGAACTTCATGTTGTCGCGGAGGTAGTCGAAGCCGAACTCGTTGTTGGTGCCGTAGGTGATGTCGGCGCCGTAGGCGACCTGCCGCTGCTGGTCGTTCAATTCGTGCTGGATGACCCCGACCGACATGCCGAGGAAGCGGTAGATGCGGCCCATCCACTCCGAGTCGCGGCGCGCCAGGTAATCGTTAACGGTTACGACGTGAACGCCCTTGCCTTCGAGCGCGTTGAGATATGCCGGCAGCGTGGCGACGAGCGTCTTGCCTTCACCGGTCTTCATCTCAGCGATCCGGCCCGCGTGCAGCGCCGCGCCGCCGATCAGCTGCACGTCGTAGTGGCGCATCTTGAGGACGCGCTTGCCGGCTTCGCGGACCACCGCAAAAGCTTCGGCCATGACGTCGTCGAGCGGCTCACCGTTGGCGACGCGCGTCCTGAATTCGGCGGTCTTGGTACGGAGCACATCGTCCGAGAGCGCCGAGGCCTCCGGCTCGAGTGCGTTGACGCGCTCGACGATCGGGCGCAGACGCTTGATTTCGCGATCGTTTTGCGTGCCAAAAACTTTGGCGAGGAGCTGACCAACCATTAGGAGTGGGACCGACGGGCTATCCCACCATTATATGGGACTTGCTGACCCGGCCAGCGACTCGCTGGGCTCGCGCA
The DNA here is from genome assembly GCA_963807105.1 of uncultured Acidobacteriota bacterium. GTDB lineage: Bacteria > Acidobacteriota > Vicinamibacteria > Vicinamibacterales > UBA2999 > DASPWV01. The sequence continues at coordinate 937,814 of CAWEAM010000013.1, forward strand.
GCGCGGCAGCGGGGTCTTCCATGTGGTCGCGGAGCAAAAGCTCCGCGCTACATTGGCGTACGACCGGCCAAGTCGTTTACCGTCTGCTGTTCAGCAGGAGCTGGAGGGGATTCAGGAGCCGGCCATTGACGCGTACTTCGTAGTGAAGGTGCGATCCGGTCGATCGGCCTGTCGAGCCCACGACACCGAGGACGTCGCCGCGCCTGATCTCGGCGCCAGGTGTGACGCGGAAGGTGGCGAGGTGGCCGTACCGCGTTTCGAGACCGTAGCCGTGATCGACAACGACGAGATTGCCGTAGCCGCCTTCACGTCCTGCGAACCGCACCTGGCCGTCGGCGGTTGCATACACGGCGCTGCCGCGCTCGGCCGAGATGTCGAGGCCTTCGTGGTAATCGCTGGCGCCGGTGATCGGGTCGCGGCGGCTGCCAACGCTCGACGTGAGCCAGCCATGCGCCGGCCAGATCGAGGGCGTTGCCGCCGCCAACGCGTTGCGGTTGTCAACGTCGGTCTGCACGTTACGAAGCCGGTTCTCGAGACCCTCGAGAAGCTCGCGCAGGAGCCCGAACGTATCCTCCGGCGATCGGAGTCCCGGCGTGAGTGGTGTGGCGCCGCCGGTTGGCGGCGTGCCGCCGCCCATGGCCTGCGACTTGACCACCGCCGGGAGCTTGTCCATCGCCGATTGCAGCGTCGGATCGAGCGCCGCTCGCGCGCCCAACTCGCTGATCGCGGCTTGCAGCGATTGGATCTGCCCGGCGAGTGCTTGGGTCGTCTGCTTGTAGTTGGAGTTCTCGAGCTCGAGGGAGGCCGACGTCGCGTAGAGGTCAGCGACGTCCGACTTCGCCTTGGCCGCGACGCCCATGCCGATCAGTACCGGCAGCGCGAACACCGAGAAAACCGCGGAGACGCCTGGAATCGAGACAAATGGTGAAGCGTCGGACGACGCCCGTACGCCGGTTGGCGACGACGATCGTGTAGCGGGGGGAACGCATTCGGTTTGATATCGCCTGAAAAAGACGGACGAGCATAACACGACGTTACAAATCTCGTGGGTGGACCTAGAAAACGCGCGGCCATCTTCGCCCTTTATTCGATCATCCGATACTGCAGGGCTTCGGCCAGATGGCCAGGCGCGATGGCCTCGTCGTCTGGAAGATCGGCGATGGTGCGGGCCACCTTCAACACGCGATGAAAGGCCCGTGCGGAGAGGCGCAGTTTCTCGGCGGAGCGCTCCAGCAGTCGGCGTCCTTCGCCATCGAGCGCGCAGACGCGCTCGAGCGCCTTGCCCTGCAGCTGCGCGTTGACGCGCGCGTGGCGAACGCCGCGTGCTTCCTGCCTGCGGCGCGCGGCGAGCACGCGACTCCGGACGACCGCCGACGACTCACCGCACACCGTCCCCGACAAGTCGACGATCGCCACTGGCTGAACGTCGACGATCAGGTCGATGCGATCGCGCAGCGGCCCCGACAGGCGATTGCGATATGTCGCCAACTGCGTCGGCGTGCAGCGGCAGGCGCGGCGCGAGTCGCCCTGATAACCGCACGGGCACGGATTCATCGCCGCAACGAGGACGAAATCGGGCGGGGAAGCTCACGGTCCGCGCCGCCCGCGCAACCGTGATTCGTCCCTCCTCGAGCGGCTGGCGCAACATGTCGAGCACGCGACGGCTGAATTCCGGCATCTCGTCGAGAAACAGCACCCCATGATGGGCAAGGGAGATCTCGCCGGGTCGCGGCACCGCGCCGCCGCCGACGAGCGCGACGTCGGAAATCGTGTGATGCGGGGCGCGGAAGGGCCGTTCGGTCAGCAGGCCCGTGCCTGCTGGAAGCGTGCCCGCAACTGAGTGGATCGACGTGCACTCGAGCGCCTCTTCGAACGACAAATCGGGCAGCACGCCGGGGAACCGTCTCGCCAGCATCGTCTTGCCCGCGCCCGGCGGTCCGATCATCAGCAGGTTGTGCCCGCCAGCCGCCGCCACTTCCAGCGCGCGCCGCGCGAAGGCCTGGCCGCGCAGGTCCGCGAGATCGAGCGTGCCGTCTTTGGTCGCGCCGGCGTTGCCGGGAGATCCGCCGGCGACGGCCGGCGTGGTCGGCCACTCGTCGCGCGAGCGGTTGAGCACCTCCACTGCATCGAGGAGCGTGCGCACGGGCAGCAGCCGCAATCCTTCGACAATCGACGCTTCGGTGGCATTTTGCGATGGCAGCAGGAGGGCGGATGCCCCGCGCCGCCGGGCCGCCGCTGCAATCGGCAGCACGCCGCCCGCCGAGTGGATCGTGCCGTCGAGCGACAACTCGCCGACGATGACGATCTCCGTAAGGTCGCGGGAGTGAAGGATGCCTTCGGCGGCGAGGATTCCGAGCGCAATTGGAAGATCGAATGCCGAGCCCGCCTTCCGCACGTCGGCGGGCGCAAGGTTGATCGTCATGCGGTGCGGCGGAAAATCGAGACCGGAGTTGCGGATCGCCGCCCGCACGCGATCCCGGCTCTCGCGAACGCTGGCATCGGGCAGGCCGACCATCCGGAAAAACGGCAGCCCCATACCGACGTCCACTTCGACGTGCACTTGATAGGCCTCGACTCCGAGGACGGCGGCGCTCTCGAGTCGCGCGAGCATGTGGCAGCTGGTGCAAACGCGCCGCCGCCACGATCGCCACGATAAGTCCTTTGTTCTCAACGACTCGCTCGGTTACCGGGGCGCTGGTGGCGCAGAACCTGCGATTGTGGCCAGCTCTCTGGTGCGCAGTCCTTTCGATCCGATAAGCAGGAGTGCCCCTCGGCAGGGCAGACAGGGCGCGCGGTCATATGAGATCGGCGCCAGCCGACGGAGATTCACGATGCTCGACTCGCTCAAGACGCTCACCGGCAGCAAGACCAACAAACAGCACGCCGAAGACCTGCAGACACTCATCGCCGCGTCCAAAGAGGAGCGCAAGGCGCTCACCGCCATGCTCCAGCAGATTTCCGTGCGCAGCTCGGCGATCGCGCAGATTGGGAAATCGCTCGAGCAGGTGGGACAGAAGGCCGAGGCGACTCTCGCCACCGTCGATGGCCTGGGCCAGAAGGTCTCGGCAATCGATGACCGGTTGCGCGGGTTCGACGCGGTGGAGACGAGACTGCAGACGCTGACGGCGCATGTGGCCGACGCGCAGCAGCAAACCGCGAGCATCACCGCCCCGGGAGGTGAGCTCGACAACCACCGCGAGGCGGTCGCGTCGCTCGGCGCCGAGGCCAGGGAGATGACCGCGAGCCTCGAGGCGCTGCGCCGGGAGCATGCGGAGCTGGACGCCGTGCGAACCGAGCTGCGCGACGCGACGAGCGAGGGCAAGCAGTCGCTCGACGCGGCAGCCACGCTCACGCGCGAGCTCGAGGCCGTTCGCGGCGTCGCGACCGGGCTCACGGCGGATTACGACCGCATTCGCGACGCGGCGCGCGGCGCCCGCGACGATGCCGATGCGGCCAGGGCGAGCGTGCAGGAAATCGAGAAAAAGCTGGAACCGCTCGTGCAGCTGCGCGAGCTGACCAGGACCACCGAAAAGCGGCTGGCGTCGCTCAGCGCGCTGGCCGAGCACATCTCGCACAAGACCAAGGCGCTCGAAACGCAGAAGCATGCCGTCGATCAGGCGACCGTTCAGGCCAACCGCCTCGGCGAGATGGTCTGGTCGATGGACCTGCAGATCAACAAGCTTACCGAGGGTCACAAGCAGCTGCAGCACGCCGAAGAGACCGTGACGCGGATGGAAAAGCTCGCGCAGGACACGGCCGCCGAGCTCCAGGCGGCGACCGAGGCGCGCGATGAGTTCACGCGCGAGTTCGTGCGGATGGACAAGGAAACGCGCACGCTGTCCGAGTACCTCAGGACCAGCGCCGAGCGTCTGGCGCTCGACAAGAAGGAGTTCGACGCGTTCGACGAGCGGCTGAAGTTGATGCAGACCGCGATCGCCGACGCCGAATCGCGCGCCGCCGCCGTGGGGGCCACCGAGACCGCGCTCTCCGCGCTCACGCAGCAGGCCGACGGGCTTGCCCGCCGGCTGCAAAGCGGCGCTACGCAGGCCGACGAATTGGCGGAGAAGCAGGCGGCGCTCGAGGCGCTCCGCGAGCGTCTGACGCACGTCGAAGAGCTCGGCCGGCGGACGGCGACGCAGCACGAGGGGCTCCTGCAGGGCCGTCAGATGCTGGAGTCGCTCCATGCCGACATGCAGGCGTTCCATCGCGCCTATGCCGACGCGGCGGGGCTGCGCGACAAGCTCGCGGCCGATCGCGCGGCGCTCCAGGCTTTCGACGAGCGCGCAACGCTGCTTCTGAGCAAAGCGCCCGAATTGGCATCGCGCATCGACGCCGTGCTGGGGAAGATGGAGCTGGTCGAAGCGGGCAACCAGTCGGCGGCGCGCCTCGGCGAGCTCGCCGCGGACCTCGAGACGCGGCTGGCGCGCGTCGACACGCGGGCGCAGTTCATCGACGCCCTCGAGGCGCGGATCGACAGCCTGCACGGCGTGACCGAGTCGGTGGATCGCAAGTTGTCGGAGCAGCTCGCGCGCCGCGGCGAGCTCGACACGCTGGCCAGCCTGTGCGAGACCGTCGGCGCGCAGGTGCTCGATACCCAGCAGAAGCTCGATACCACCATCGCGCTGCAGCGCACGCTCGACCCGCTCGGCGCCGAAGTCGATCGCCTGGCCGCGGAAACTCGATCCACGCAGAAGCGCGTGCAGTCGGTGCTGCGCGATCAGGCAGCCATCGACGGTCAGGAGGCGCGGCTGCTCGCGCTCGTCGAGCAGGGCCGTACGCTGGCGGCGGAGATCGCCGAGCGGCAGCAACAGGTCGAGCATGCCGGCAGCGAGCTGGCGCGGGCGGCGAGCGTGAGGGACGAGATCCTCACCGAGCTCTCACGCGTGCAGGCGCAGCAGCGCGAAGCGGTGAGCCAGACGCAGACGGCCGAAGAGCAGCTCAAGGCCGCCGGGGCGATGATCGAACAGCTCGAGAAGCGGCGCGCCAAGCTGACGGCGGCCGAGAAGAAGATCGCCGCGTTCGAACAGCGCCTGAATCAGCTGCAGGAGCAGACCGCGGACGTCGATCGGTCGATCAAGGCCATCAGCGCGCGCGAAGCGCTGGTGCAGTCGGTCAAGGCCGAAGTCGACGCCATCCACACGGTCAGCAGCCGCAGCAAGGCCGATCTCGAGTTCGTCGCCGAGCACCGCAACGAGGTGACGTCACTGCGCACGCTCGTCGAGGATCTGCTGTCGCGCGTCGACGAGACGGATCAGAAGATCGTCGCCATCGAGAACCGCCGCAAGACGGTAAACGAGGTGCAGTCGCGCGCCAACGCGATCTCGAATCTGCTCGACGACATCAACGTCAATCTCGAGATGCTCGGCGAACAAAAAGCGGTCATCGATCACGTCGGCGAGAAGCTGGCGCGGCTGGATTTCATGGTCCAGGAAGCACAGAACACGCTGCGCTCGCTCCAGGGCGAACGCGAGCTCGCCGAGCGCATCGAGCAGAACATCAAGTCGCTGCGGACGCGCGCGGGAGCGGAGAAGAGCGCCTAAGCTCCCAGTGCACCTCGTTGACGGTCGCGGCATCGCTGCAATCCGACGATTCGGCCGAAACGGACGCCGTTCGAGCAGTACGCGGCGGCGTCAACTCGAGCGACTTCTGGGATTGACCGGGTGGTTTGCGAGGCCGCGCGGCGCTACTGCTGTTGCTGCGTAACGGCCGTCCGTCCGGTGGGGACGATGAGACGGGCGCCGATCCTGAGGGCGCTGGAGCGAAGATTGTTGAGCGACTTGATGCTGCCAACAGTAGTGCCGTGCCGTCTGGCAATCGTCGACAGCGTGTCGCCGGCGCGCACGCGATACGTCGTCGTGCTCGCCTCGTCGTCGGAATCGGCCTGATCCCGCGCTGACGCCACCACGGCGTCGGCGGTTTCGGCCGGAGCCCCGGACGCCGCGCGCGCGAGCAAGGCAGCCGACGGCATGCGAGGCACCAGGAGCTTGCTCCCGGCCGTGACCGGGGCGGCGACGCGCAGGTAATTCGCCTCCGCCAGATCGGTTCGGCTGACCCGCAGCTTCCGCGCGATGGCCGTGAGCGTCTCGCCGCGCTTGACCGTGTACCACTGGAGGGCGTTGAGCTCGTTGGGGGCAGCGCCGGCCAGCTGCAGGCGGATGTTCTCGCCCGATCCCGCTGGAACACTGAGCGCGTAGTCATCGCCGCGAAGCGGGGTCGTCCAGCGCCGCAGCTCCGGATTAAGTGTTTGGATTTCGTCGGCCGTGACCCCGGCCCATTCCGCCACGCGCCGCAGATCGACCGCCGGTGGCACGAGCACCGTTTCGATCGCGCGCGCCGGTTCCGCCAGCACGTCGAAGCCGTACTTCGTGGGATTCTTGGCGATGATTACCGCGGCCAGGATCATCGGCACGTACTCGCGTGTCTCGCGCGGCAGGAAACGGCTCGTGCCCGACAGAGTCCAGAACTCGTTGCGGCCGCTCCGTTTGATTGCCCGCTGCACCCGGCCAGGTCCGCCGTTGTAGGACGCCATGGCGAGGTGCCAGTCGTCGAACATCGAGTAGAGCATCTTGAGGTATTTGGCGGCGGCAACGGTTGCCTTCGCCGGATCGGACCGCTCGTCGATGTACCAGTCGAGCTGAAGGCCGTTCTCGCGGCCGGTGCCGCTCATGAATTGCCACACGCCCTTGGCTTTGGCCTTGGAGAGGGCGGTAGGCTTGAACGCGCTTTCGATCAACGGGATGTAAGCGAGATCCAGCGGCAGGCCCTCGGCCCGGAACACGTCCTGGATCATCGGCAGATACTGCGTGCCACGCTCGAGGCCGGCGGTCAGGAACTCCCGCAGCCTCCCCTGGAACAGCTCGACGTAGCGCAGCACTCGATCGTTGAGCGGGATCGGAATGTCGTGGCTGGTCTCCTGCAGGTCGGCTTCGACGTTGGACGTGGTTTGCGGCGTCGCGGGCGTCGTTTCGAAGGTGCTGATGGCGAGGAGCTCGTCGATCGAAGCCGGCTCGGAGGGATGTTCGGTGAAGCCGTCGCCGGTCGCCAGGGCGTTCAGCTCCAAAGCGGCGATGCGATCGACCAGACGATCGAAGTGATCGCGGACGCGTGTATCGTTGCGCGCGCCGTCGGGCGATTCGAGCAGCACTTCGAGCGCGCTGTTGAATTCGGTCTTCGCGCGCGCGAGATGGCCGAGCGTGAGCTCGTGACGGCCGGTTTCGAAATGTTTGTCGGATCGCTTGAGGAGGTCGGCGATGGGATCGTGCGGTACGGGAGCCGGTTCCGCACCGGCGGTTTGCGCCGCGGTCGGTTGTTCCGGCACAACCTGCGTGGCCAGCCCGCCTGAGCCCGACGAGCAGGCCGCGCTCAGGCAAGACGCCACCACGACGAAGCGAATCGCAATCAAGTTCGACATCAACAGCTGACCGCGTCGCCACGCGCTCGGCACCGGGCCGACGCTCAGCCGAAGCGGAGGATGCAGGCAGCGTAGCACGCGAAAGTTTTAGGCGTCAATTGACGTAAATTTGAATGTGTTGCGCGAATTCTGTGATCGTCGCGAATCACGACGGCCAGGTCTGCCAGACGAACAATTTTGTCGCCTCACCCGCGTCGCGCGCGGCGGGCGTGATGATCGTGCGTTCGCCGACGAGAATTTTCTCGCCACGCTTCACGGCGTTGCGCACGTCTTCTTCGCACACGAACGAGGCGGGTGAAGCAGGTGAAGCAGGTGCGGCGGGTTGGGCACGAGGCTGCGTTACGACCGGTCGGGCTTGCGCTTGTGTGTTGGATGACGCTCCGGCAATTCCACGAGAGGCGAGGAACTGATCGATGCGGCGCGTCAACGTATCCGCCGCGATTGGTTCCGGCGTCGGCCTCGCTGGCGCCTGCGGGAGCGTCGGTAGGTCGGAGTGCGCAGCCTTACCAGCCCCCCTCGCCCGAGTGAGCGGCTTCGTCTCATACGCCAGCCGCTTGATGTTCAACAAATGTTTCGGCGAGATGTTGTCCGACGTGATATTGCCGCCGAACCCGCCACAGCCGAGCGTCATCGCCGGATCGAGATCGGTGGTGAAACCGATCGCACCGAGCGTGGCCGGGGTGTTCACGCAAATGCGATACGCGGGTTTGCGCAACCCGAACTCCAGGATCACCTGCTCGTTGCGCGAGTGGATCGACATGGTGTGACCCATGCCGCCGTAGCGGAGGATCTGCTTGCAGCGCTCACAGCCTTCACGCCAGTCGGCGACGACGTAATAGGAGAGGACGGGACACAACTTTTCGATCGACAGCGGGTAGTCTCGTCCGACGCCTTTGAGCTCCACGACCAGCGCGCGCGTGTCCGGCGGGACGTGCAGCCCCAGCTTGTCGGCGATATACGCGGCGGATTTGCCCACCAGTGCGGGGTTCGTCAGCCGCTGCGGCGTGATCAGCGCCTTCGCGAGCACGTCGGCTTCGGCTGCCGAGAGAAAGTGTCCGCCCTGCGACTGGAACTGCCGGCGGACTTCGCCGTCCACCGCCTGATCCACGACGACGGAGTTCGGCGACGAGCAGAGCACACCGTTGTCGAAACACTTGCCGTCGAGGATGTCGGCCGCGGCTTTGGCGAGGTCGGCGGACTGCTCGATGTAGCACGGGGCGTTGCCAGGCCCGACGCCGTAGGCCGGCTTGCCCGCGCTGTACGCCGCACGCACCAGGCCCATGCCGCCGGTGGCGAGGATGACCGCCACTTCGCGCGCCTTCATCAGCTCCTGCGTGCCCTCGAGCGTGACCTGTGTTCATCACCCGATGGCGCCTGCGGGGAGTCCGGCGCGGCACGCGGCTTCGTCCATGACTTCGGCCACCCGCGTGATGCAGCGCGCCGCCGACGGGTGCGGGCTGATCACGATCGCGCAGCGCGCCTTGATCGCGATCAGAATCTTGTAAATGGCTGTCGAGGTCGGGTTGGTGGACGGCACAATCGCCGCGACCACGCCAAACGGCTCCGCGATCTCGACGATCTTCTTGTCCTCGATCCGCTTGATGACGCCGACCGTCTTCATCGGCCGAATGAAGGCATACACGTCTTTCGAGCCGAAGAGATTCTTCTGAACCTTGTCGCGGACCACGCCGTAGCCCGGTCTCCTCGACGGCGAGTCGCGCCAGCGGCTCGGCTTGCGGCGTGGCATCCGCGGCCATCGCATCGACAATGGCGTCGATTTTCTCCTGGGAGAACTCGGCGAGAGCCAGTTGCGCCTCGCCGGGCGCGGCGCGCGAGCGCTCGAGCTTCGGCGATCGAGGTGAGGTCTTTGTCGGTTTGTGGCGATGCGCGGAAGCGCCATCGGACGGCCGTGTCGTCGACGAGCCTCAGGCCCTTCGGCAATACCCGCTCGACTTCGCCATGCGGCCGGGGAATGACGTGCACAGAGATCGAGCTCGCCGACACGGCGGGCAGCCGCGGCGCCGGCATCGGTCGCGGCCTTGACCGCGCCGACGTCGCCACGGACGAGCACGGTGACGTAGCCGGCGCCGATGTATTCGGAGCCGATCAGCGCCACATTGGCGGCTTTCACCATGGCGTCGGCGGCCTCGACCGAACCGATGAAGCCCTTGGTTTCGACCATGCCGAGCGCATCGCGTTGAGCTTCCATCTCGTTGAGGCGCATGATATTATGGTTTTTCATCACATGCAACGAAGGGTCAGGAGTACCTGGCTGCTCCGCAGCCTGGGCGCGATGGTGGTGCTTTGTGCGGCCGCCTCATGCGCCCAGCGGATCGATGACGGCCCCGGCGGTCGGCAGCGTCGAAGTGGCACTCTCCAAACCGAAGGCTCCGCTGGGCAGTCCAATCGAAGTGACGTATCGATTTCAGGTCGCCAACGATGCGCCCGCCGCTTGGCAATCGCAAGGTGTTCGTGCACTTCGTCGACGCCGACGAAGAGCTGATGTGGACCGACGATCACGATCCGCCAACGCCGACGAGTCAGTGGAAGCCGGGCGAAACAGTCGAATACACGCGGACGGTTTTCGTTCCGATCTATCCGTATGTCGGTCCGGCCAAGGTGCTGGCCGGCCTCTACGACACGGCGACGAACGAGCGGCTCAAGTTGAGCCAGACCGATCGCGGCGATCGGTCGTATCAGGTCGCCGAATTCGAGCTGCTGCCGCAGACCGAAAACGTCTTCTTGATTTTCAAGGACGGCTGGCATCCGGCGGAAGTGGCGCCGACCAATCCGGCGATCGAGTGGCAATGGACCAAGAAGGAAGCCACGCTGGCGTTTCGTAATCCACGGCGCGACGCGACGCTGTTTCTGCAAGTCGATAATCCCGGGCGCGGCGCCCGGGGCCGCCACGACAAGTCGAGGTGCGCATCGGCGATCAGGTGATCGCGACCGTGCCGCTGGCTGCGGCAGAGGCGCCGGTGCGAAAGATTGCGCTCACCAGCGCTCAGCTCGGCACGGGTGACATGGTGGAGGTCAGGCTCGTCGCGGAACAGTACGTTCGTGCCCGCGCTCGAGCCTGGGTTGAAGAGTAACGACACGCGCGAGCTCGGCGTGCGTGTGTTTCACGCGTTCGTGCAGCCTTCGTAAGACGAATTTGTAGACAGCTACGGCGGCGTGACGGGCGGGTAGAGAACCTCGAGATCGGCGAGTCACCGGATCTGAGTCAGATCGCCGAATCGCGCAAGTCTCAGAGTCTCTAAACCCGTAATCTCCACGCCTCCAAGTCTCCAAATTCGCGAGTTGTCCCCAGGGAGGTGAGAATGCTTCAGGCGCGAACCAGAAGGCTCGCGTTGTGCCTTTTGATGTCGGCCTTCGCACTGGGTTCGGTAACCCGGGTCAATGCGGAACAGATCTTCTTCGCGAACGGCCGTTCGATCTCCGTCAAGGACTACCGCGTCGACGGCGACGTGATCACCGTCACGCTCCGAAACGGCGGCGAGGCCACGCTTCGAGAAGGCCTATGTCATCGCCATCAAGGCCGACGAGATGCCGGCGGCGAGGAGCCGGCGCGTGACGATGTCGCCGGTCGCGCCTGCGGTCTGCAGTCCGCGCGGGCCGGGCATGCGCCCTCGATGCGCGCCCGTTTGCCGAGCTCATCGAAACCGTGTCGCTCAGGCACGGCGTCGACCCCGAACTGGTCCACGCCGTCGTCCAGGCGGAATCGAACTACGAGCCGCAGGCCAAGTCCAACGTCGGCGCGCGCGGCCTGATGCAGGTCATGCCCGACACGGCAAGAGACTTCGGCATTGGCAATCTCTACGACCCGCCAACAACCTCGAAGCCGGCGTGCAATATCTGAAGTTCCTGCTCGCGCGCTTCGATTTGAAGCGGGCCATCGCGGCCTACAACGCCGGACCGGCAACCGTCCGGAAGTACAGCGGCATGCCGCCGTTCGAGGAAACGCAGGATTACGTCAAGAAGAGTGTCCGAGACTACTGAACAGTTCACCGGGCGACGTGCGAATTCCGCGGGCAATAGACGCTGTCATGCGGGAGCGAGTCGTCCGGTTACCGGATTCGCGCGACCGCCGGTTCGCGAAGTTGCCGGGTCCCTTCGATATTTGAGGCGACCCGGTTTTGTTTTTTGGCGTCTAAACCGATAATGTCCTGCAGGACAACCGCTTAGATGGAATTCAGCTGCCGCCTCGGAACGCCCTCCGGGGAGATCGTCAAGGGCATTTACATCGCCCAAAGCGAGGCGCACCTTCGTCGCGAGCTCGAGGAGAAAGGGCTGCACGTTCTCGCGCTGCGCCCAAAGGGCAGCCTCGGTCTTGGCGGGCATTTCGTTCGGCCAGCGCAAGCCGAAGATCCCGCGGCACGAGTTCCTCGTCTTCAATCAGGAGCTGGCGACGCTGCTCAAGGCGGGCATGCCGCTGGTGCAGTCGCTCGACATCCTGCGCGCGCGGCTCGCGAATCCGGTGTTCAAAGCCGTGCTCGACGACGTCCACGCAAAGGTGCGGGCCGGCACGGCGTTGTCCGACGCCTTTCAGCAGCACGGTGAGCTGTTTCCGGCGGTCTACACCGCGTCACTCATGGCGGGGGAGCGCGCCGGCAACCTCGACGCCGTGCTGCGGCGGTTTGTCGCCTATGTCAAGGTCGTCGACACCGTTCGCAAGAAAACGATCTCCGCGCTCGTCTATCCGGTCATCCTGGTTGCGCTTGCGGTCGTGCTGGTCGGCGATCATCGTGCTTGAAGGTGGTTCCGAGTTTTCGGATTTCTACGACAGCTTCAATGCGGAGCTGCCGCTCTCGACACGGATCATCGTCGGCGTCTCGAACTTCGTGCGGCAGAAACTTCCTGCTGATCGTGATTGGCGTCGTCGGCGGCCGTGGTCGCGCCGTTTTACACGTGGATCAAGCGGCCCGGCCAACGCGCGCGGTTCGATCGCCTGCTGCTGAAAGTTCCCGTCTGTCGGCCCGAGCATGCACAAGTTCGCCACCTCGCAGCTGGCGCGCACGCTGGCGACGCTCCTGGGCGGCGGCATTCCGCTCGTCAACGCGCTCGAAATCGCGTCGCGCTCGACCGGCAATCGGCACATGGGCCACGAGATGGAAATCGTCGCGCATGCGGGTGCGCGAAGGTCAGAGCTTCGCGAGCACGCTGCTCGAGCGCAAGGTCGTGCCCGACGTCGGCGATCAAGATGATCGAGGTTGGCGAGTCCGACCGGCGCGCTGCAGGAGATGCTCAACAGCCTCGCGGATTTTTACGACGAAGAGATCGAGACCGAGGTGGGGCGTTTCGTCACCATGATCGAGCCGGCACTGCTGATCATCATGGGCATCGTCATCGCGGCCATCGTGCTGTCGCTGTACTTGCCCCTGTTCAACATGACATCCGTCGATTTCGCAGCTAAGACATGGCCCGACTGACCCACGCAGGACGAAGAGCTCGACCCGACGGCCGCAGTGACCGACGAGGCAGCCGCCGCGAGGCGACGCCCGAGCAGCGCAGCGCCGAGGAGGCGCAGGCGCGCCGGCTGGCCGAACGCTATCGCCTCGAATTCCTCGACATGAACCAGTTCCGGATCGACCAGGAGCTGTTCCGCTCGATTCCCGCCGATCTGATGCTGCGCTACGGCTTCGTGCCGTATCGCCGTGACGGCAAGGCGCTCGTGATCGTGGTGTCGGATCCCGACCGATCTGCCGATGATCGACGAGCTGTCGGTGCGTGCTCGGCACGCAGCGTCCGCGTGATGGTCGGCGCGCGCTCGGCGATCGAGTCGATCCTCAAGAAGAGCGAAAGCTCGCAGCGCGTGCTCGACGAGGCGACCGAAGAATTCCAGATCCAGCTGCTCAAGGACGAGGAGGTCAGCGAAGACAACCTCACGGTCGAGCGGCTGACGAGCGACATCAGCCCGATCATCCGCCTGATCGACTCGACCATCTTCACCGCCATCCAGCGCCGCGCCAGCGACATTCACATCGAGACGCAGGACGATGCGGTGCACGTCAAGTACCGCATCGACGGCGTGCTGCAGCCGGCGATGCGGCCGATCGCCAAGCGGTTTCACAGCGCCATCATCTCGCGCATCAAGGTGATGGCCGAGCTCGACATCGCCGAAAAGCGCGTCCCGCAGGACGGCCGCTTCAAGCTGCGCGTGCCGGGCAAGACCATCGACTTCCGCGTGTCGGTGATGCCGAGCGTCACGGCGAAGATCGGTCATTCGTATTCTCGACAAGCAGTCGATCAGCGAGAAGTTCACCGAGCTGCGCCTCGACATCCTCGGGTTTCCCGAGCTGGAGCTGCGGCGCTTCCGCAAGTACATCCGCGAACCCTACGGCATGGTGCTCGTCACCGGGCCGACCGGCAGCGGCAAGACGACGACGCTGTATGCGGCGCTCGCCGAGATCAGAACCGATCGAAGACAAGATCATCACGATCGAAGACCCGGTCGAGTATCAGCTCGGGGCATCACCCAGATCCCGATCAACGAAAAGAAGGGGCTGACATTTGCGCGCGGACTGCGCTCGATTCTGCGCCACGATCCCGACAAGATCATGGTCGGCGAAATCCGCGACCCCGAAACCGCGCAGATCGCGATTCAGTCGGCGCTGACCGGTCACCTGGTGTTCACGACCGTCCACGCCAACAACGTGTTCGACGTGCTCGGCCGATTTCTCAACATGGGCGTTGAGCCGTATCAGTTCATCTCGGCGCTCAATTGCGTGATGGCCCAGCGGCTCGTGCGCCGGATCTGCGATACCTGCAAGCGGCCGGTGACCGTCACCGCCGAGGCCTTGGTCGAAGCGGCCATGGATCCGGAGCTGGCAACGACGCACACGTTTTACGAAGGCGCGGGATGCATCGATTGCGGCGGAACCGGCTACAAAGGCCGGATGGCGATCTGCGAGCTGCTGGATCTCACCGATCACATCCGCGAGATGATTCTCGACAAGCGGCCCATCTCCGAGATCAAGCGCGCGGCTCGCGAGCAGGGCATGCGCTTTCTGCGCGAGTCGGCGGTCGAGCGCGTGCTGCATGGGCTGACCACCCTGCGCGAGGTCAACAAGGTGACGTTCGTCGAATGAGTCTCGCCGCTTTTGCAGCAGTGCGCCGATGTGGCGGTCCGATCGACGCCGATCACGTTGCCGCGGCGCGCCTGACCTGGCGCGGCGCCGAGGCGACGGTCGCCGCGCACGCGCATCGAAACGTTTGCCGCCTGGCTTCGTCGCACCGTGCGCTCGCCGCCGACGAACATTCACCGACATGCCGGCGGTCGCGCGTGCCATCGCGCAGGTGCTGTCGCGCACTCGGTGGCCGCACGCGACGCGTCGCGCTGGTCGTGCCCGACACCGTCGCCAAAGTGTCGCTGGTGCGCTTTGAAACAGGTGCCGTCAAAGCGCAGACGACTTGCACGAACTCGTGCGCTGGCAAATCAAGAAGACGGCGCCGTTTCCGATCGAGCAGGCGGTCGTCACCTTCACGCCGGGGGCGCATTGGCCGGAGGCGGCCAGGAATTTGTCGTCGCGGCGGCGCGCCAGCGACAACATTGACGCAGTACGAAGAGGCGTGCGCGCTGGCGGGTGTCCATGCCGGCCTCGTCGACCTCGCCACCTTCAGCATCGTCAACGGCGTGTCTGGCGGGCAGCGCCATTCCCGCCGGCGACTGGTTGCTCGTGCACGTCACGCTCGACCTACACGACGCTGACGGTGATTCGCGACGGCACGATGATCTTCTTTCGCAACCGCGTCGAACGATGCGGAGGGCACGCTCGCCGATTTGGTCCACCAGACGTCGATGTATTACGAGGATCGCTTGCAAGGCGCGGGATTCAGCCGCGTGATGCTCGCCGGGGCGCCGGCGGTCGTCGCCGGCGGCGCCGACGCGCTGCGCCAGCAATCTCGAAGAGCGACTCGGTCTCACCGTCGAAGCCGGTCGATCCGCGTGCCGCGGCCGCGCTCGTCGACCGCATCAATGCGTCAGCCGGAGCTGCTCGACACGCTGGCGCCGCTCGTCGGCATCCTGCGTGCGCGAACGGAAGGCGGCCTGAGCATGCTGCGCACGAATTTTTCGACGCGTCCGTTTTACAACGACCGCGCGATCCGGATCGGCATTGGCGTTGGTGTGCTCGTTACTGCGGCTGCTCATGGCGTTCAACGCCGCGGAGATGTTGTCGCTCAATCGGCCGCAACAGCGCGGTTGGTCGAGCAGGCCGACGCCTCCGAAGCCAGGGCTACCGCATTGCGGGCGCAGGCGACGGCGATCGAACAGACGCTCAACCGCGAAGGAGCTCGACGCGGTGCAAACGGCGGCGCGCGAAGCGAATCTGCTGATCGATCGCCGCGCCTTTTCGTGGACCGACTTGTTCAACCGCTTCGAGGAAACGCTGCCGCCCGATGTCCGCATCCTGGCGGTGTCGCCGCAGGTCGATCGCGACGGGAGGATGATGGTGGCGATCACGATCTGTCGCGTCGACGCTTACAGGATCTCGACATCTTCTGCGATCGCTTGGAAGCCAGCGGCGCGTTCTCGGAAGTCATTTCGCGGCAGGAGGAAGAACCTCGACGACGGCACCGTTCCGCGCCGTGCTGCAAGGCTATTACAACCACCGACTTCCATCCGGCGGCCGTTCCTGCGCCGGCGCGTCTGATTCAGACGAGGCAGCCGGCAACGAGTCGCCTGCCAAGCGCAGCGGACGCGCCGCCCGCCTGAGCAGAGTCGATGAAAGCGCTGCACTTCAGCCGCGCCGGTGCCGTGGTCGCGCGATCATCCACGAACATCGCAACGCGCTTGTGCCGCTCGGCCATTGTGCTCGCCATCAACCTCGTGCTGCTGCTCGGCGGTCGTGCTGCCGTTCTCGCGCCGCGTCGCGGCCAACGAGCAGCGCGCGGTCACGGCGGCGCGCGCCGCAAGCCGTCGGCGCAGGCGGAATTCGGACAAGCCGAAGCGGTGCGCGACGGAAAGAGCCGCGCGACGGCGGACCTCGAGACGTTCTACAAGGAGGTGCTGCCCGCCGGACGTCGAGTCGGCGCGCGCGCACGGTCGCAGTCGAAGACGCATGCTGCAAGCTCGCCGACGCCCACGCGTGGCATATCAGCGGGGCGCGTCGGATACGGACGAGATTGCGGGATCGTCGCTCGAGAGAGTTTACATATCTCGTTGACGCTGACCGGCGATCTACGACAACATGCGGGCGTTCATCTACGACCTCGAAACGGCGCCCGACTTCGTCGTCATCGACAACATCGTGCTGGCCGAAGGGCAGCGACACCGACGCGCGCCGCTCTCGTTGTCGATGGACATCTCGACCTACTACCGGGTCACGATCGCGCGAGTCGAAGGCGAACTGGCTGCATCGAATGGCCGTTGAGCGCCGCACCAAATATCTGGGCGTTGCGCTCATTGTCACGCTCGTGGTCGCGATTGCGGCGTGGAGCGGTCTGGGCGCGGACGGGCACGCGGCCGATTGCCGGCGCACCGCGGCGCCGCGCGGCGCCGCCGCGCCGCGGGGCAGCGAACCCGGCGCCGAGGCGAGCCGGAGCAGGTCAATCTGGAGGCGCTCAAAGCTGACCCGCGGGCGAGCCGGCGATAGCCGCGAAATCCGTTCCGGTTTCAGGCGCCGCCGGCGCCGCCGGATGCAGGCCCGCTGCCGCCACCGAAGTCGATGAAGCGCTCGACGCACCGTGGCGCCCCAGTGCCGCCGGACCGCCGCCACCGCCGCCGATTCCGTTCAAGTTCATCGGCCTCGCTGACGCAGGGCAACAAGCGGCGTGGCGGTGCTGAGCGATGGCAAATCGACGACCGATCGGCGGCGAGGAGGGCGAGATCATCTGGGTCAGTATCCGCATCCTCAAGATCGGCAACGAGTCGATCGAGATGGCGTATCTGGATGGCCGTGGCCGGCAGACGATCCGCTACCGGTCAGTGAGCGCGAGGAGCAGCTCCGCTGGGAGAACGGATTGCAACGTCTGAAAGCGGGTCTCGTCGTCGCGCTCGCGCGTCACTGCTGGTCGCGTGTGGCGCGAGCCGCGCATTTACGCGCGGCGAGCGCGCCGCGCGCGCCGGCGACTGGGACAGCCGCCGTCGAGTACTTCCGCACCGCCTCGCAGGAAGATCCCGATCGCGCGGAGTACAAGATCGCGCTCGAGCGGGCGACCTTCGCCGCCGCCGGCGACTGCACGCCGACCGCGCGCGCAAGGCGGAGGAGGAAGGCCGGCTCGATGACGCGTTGCGCGAGTATCGCCGCGGCGTCGGAGCTCGATCCGACGCAACCGTCAGGTTGCGGCGAAAGCGGCCGAGCTCGAGCGCGTCATCCGTGAACGAATCGAAGCCGCGCGGCCCGCGACCCGAGATCGATCGCTTGCGCGAGCAGGCGCGCCAGTTGTCGCCGGAGCCGATCCTCAATCCCGCGCAGCCGCTCGGGCCCGTGCGCTTCAACAACGCGAGCCATTCGCGAGATTCTGACGTTCATGGGCGAGCAGACCGGCATCAACGTCACGTTCGATCGCGATCTATCCAGGATCGACCGGCCGGTACGGTCAATCTCGAAGGCGTGACGCTCGACGAGGCGCTCCAGCAGATCATGCTGCAGAACCAGCTGTTTTACAAAGTTATCAACGACCGGACGATCATCGTCGCGCAGGACACGACACGCCGAAGCGCGATCAGTACGAAGAGCAGGTCGTGCGCACATTCTTCCTGTCGCATACCGACGCGACCGAGATGGCGCAGATCCTCAACGTGATGCGCGTCGCGGGCATGGCCGATCCAGCCGCAGATCGTCCCCAACAAGACCACCAACACGCATCGTCGTCCGCGCGTCGGCCACGGTCGATGGACATCATGGAGCGGCTGATCGAGGCCAACGACAAGCCGCGCGCCGAAGTCGTGATCGACGTGCAGATCCTCGAGGTGAGCCGCGAGCGCGCGAAGCAGTACGGTCTCAGCCTCAGCAACTACCCGATCGGCGCGCAGTTCTCTCCGGAAGTGTCAAGCCGGGCCGGCCACCGGTGACCGAGGTCAACGCCGGTCAGCCCTTCAACCTCAACACGATCTCGAGCGGCATCAGCACGGCCGATTTCTATCTCACCGTGCCGTCGGCCGTGATCAGGTTCCTCGAGAGCGACTCGAACACCAAGGTGCTCGCCAAGCCGCAGCTCCGCGGCGCGGAAGGTCAGAAGGTCACACTCAATCTCGGCGAAGAAATTCCCGTCGTCGAGCACGGCGTTCACGCCGATTGCGACCGGCGGCGCGGCCACCAATCCGCTCACGTCGTACAGCTACCGCGCCGTCGGCGTCATCGTCGAAATGACGCCGCGCGTGACGTATTCCGGCGAGATCATTCTCGACCTGTCGCTCTGAGAACAGCGCGCGCACAGGAGACGTGGCAGTGGCCGGCGTGACGGTGCCGTCGTTCGCCTCGCGCAAGGTCAACACGCGGCTTCGGCTGCGCGACGGCGAATCCAACCTGCTGGCCGGGCCTCTTGCGCGAAGACGAGCGGCGATCGCTGCGCGGGTTCCCGGGCCTGCTCCGGATGCCGCTGCTTGTCGCAGCTTGTTCGCCGACAACGACACCAACATCCGTCAGACCGACATCGTGATGCTGCTCACGCCGCGCATCGTCCGCTCGCACGAGTTGACGGCGCGCGATCTCGGCAACATCTACATCGGCACGCAGCGAACATGTCGCTCGGCGGTCCGCCGCCGCTGATCGGCGCCGACTGCCGGAGACCGCCGCCGGCAGTGACACCACCGCCACCGCAGCGCCGCCGCTGCCGCAACTGCAGATGCCGCCGGGCAGCTCGCCGATTCCAGGTCTCACCAGCGTGCCCGCCGGCGCCGGCAACGCCGCCGCCGCCGGCGCAGCCTCCCGCGCCTTCCGACTTCACCGGCGCCGCCGCCGGCGACCGCCCGCCGTCGCCGCAGCCGCCGCAGCCGCCGCGCTGCGGAGCCCGCACCACGCGCCACCGGCGCCGGCACAACAGCCGCCGGCCGCACCGACCGGCGGCTCCGCCCGCGACGCCGGCGCGCGTGCTCGCTCTCGGTGTCCAGGCAGAGATGCGCGTGGGCGGTGGTCCGTACACCGTGCCGGTTTCGATCAGCGGCGCGAATCGGCTTGACGACGCTCACCGTGTCGATCACCTACAACCCAGCGATGCTTCGCGTGCGCAGCGTGCAGGAAGGCTCCTTCATGCGGCAAGGCGGGATCAGCGCCAAGCTTTACGCAGCAGGTGGATCCGGCGGCCGGCCGGATCGACATCGCCATCACGCGGCCCGGCGATCAGGTCGGCGCAGCGGGCACGGGTCTCGTCGCGGCGATTCTCTTCGATGCGGTCGCGCCTGGCACTGCCACGCTCAGCACCAGCGGCGTCGGCACGACCGCCGGTGGCGGGATGGCGCCGTTGACGTTCGTTCCGAGCGACGGTGGTCGTGAAATGAGATCGATTGCGTGCAGCGCGGCTTGGCGACGCACGCGGCTACACGTTCGTCGAGCTGATCATGGTGACGACGATCTTTGCTGATCCTCGCGTCGGCGGTGCAGCCGCTGGCCAAGGTCGCGATTCAGCGGCAGAAGGAAGCGGAGCTGCGGCGCGTACTGCGCGAGATGCGCGACGCGATCGATCAGTTCCACGACGCGGCGATTCCGCCAAACGGCGGCCAGGGGCGCATTCCCTCGACCGAGCTCAAGCCGGAGAGCGAAGGCTATCCGCCCGATCTCGACATCCTCGTGGAAGGTGTGGCGCTCGTCAACGATCAGACCGGCCGCAAGCTCAAGTTCCTGCGCCGGGTGCCCGATCGACCCGATGACTGGGACGAGCGAGTGGGGGAAGCGCTCGTATCAGGACAAACCCGACACCACGCGCTGGGGTGGGCAGAACGTCTACGACGTGTTCACGACTTCGCAGGGCACGGCGCTGGACGGCACGAAATATCGCGACTGGTAAGGAGGAGCCCGTGAGGACGTTGCATCGGAGCTTCGGCACAGGCGGCGGTCTTCGCTGCGCGACCTTCCGCGCGCGTCCGCTCGGCGGCGTTGCCGCTGCGCGCGGCTTCACGCTGATCGAGTTGCTGATCGTCATCACGCTCGTCATCCTGCTGTCGAGTCTGGGCCTCGCGACGTATACGAACAGCGTGCGCCGCGCCCGCGAAGCGGTCCTCAAGGAGGACTTGTTCCGGATGCGCGACGCCATCGATCAGTACTACGCGGACAAACAGAAATATCCTGCGGCGCTGCAGGACCTGGTCAGCGACGGCTACCTGCGCGAAATTCCCAAGGATCCGATCACCGATTCCGCCGAGACGTGGGTGACCGAGCCCGCGGAGATCGACGGCACCAATCCGGCAAGCGAACCGGGCGTCTACGACGTCAAGAGTGGGTCGGAGGAAACGTCGATGGAAGGCACGAAGTACTCGGAGTGGGACTAAGTAGCAGTTCTCAGTTTTCAGCTCAAAGGCTAGTTGTCAGTTTTTAGTTGTCAGTGTCCAGTTTTGCGATGCGTCGTGCTTTGTTTGCGTTGTTCACTAACCACGGTGCGGACGGTGGTGAGCTTTCAGTTCTGAGCACCAGCACTAAGTACCTAGCACCACTCCAGACCATACAAGACACCCAGACACCCTAGACGCTCGCCAGATAATTATTGAGTCACAACACGCACCACTCTTTCCGCGTAGCCTTCCTGTCCATTCGACGCACGCACTGTCACCGACGCGGTAAATGTCCCGTCCCGTGGGTAGAGGTGATTTATGAGCCCTCCAGTAGTGATCGCGCTGGTGCCGTCGCCGAATGACCAGTAGTACGTCAGCCCGGTAGTCCCGGCGGGGACGCTCGCGGTCGCGGTGAAATCGACGAGGCGGTTCGGGAGGACCGACGCCGTTAGGGTAACTGTCAATGGCGCGCGCTCGATGACGTTGATGACGAGCGACGAGCTGCTGGTGAACCCGTTGGCGTTGGTCAGCGTGGCTGTTACGCGGTACTGACCCGAACGCGCGAAGACGTGCGAGACCGGCGTCGCCGCCGTGATCGCACCGAGCGCGACTGACGATCCGTCGCCGAAGTCGACGACGACGTTGCGCACCGGATCGGTGTCGATGCCGGTGCCGGTCAGCGGCGTGACGGTGAATGATGTTGCCACGCCAGCCGACGGCTGCTCGGTGGCGTTGGTCAACGCGATCGATACGCCGGTACTGACCGCCCGCACGGTCACCTCATCAGAAGCTGCCCCGACCTGCGCGCGCACGACGGTCTCGCGGTTCGTCGTCAACGTCACCCGCGCTTCGCCGTTCGCATCGGTCACTGCGGAGTTCGATGACAACGATCCGTTAGTGGCGGTGAACACGACCGGCGCGCCAGGCAACGCGTTGCCGGCCGCGTCGGCGACGAAGGCTGTGATCTGACTCGTGCCGCCGGTAGTTGGGACGGCGGACGGTTCGGCGCGCACTGCAACCTGGCCTGCCGCTGCGCCGCCGATGTTCACTTCGATCGTGGTGGCCGCGGCGCCGCCTGAGATCGCGCCGATGTTGACTTTGCCCGACCTCGTCCCGGCGCGAAACGTCGTCACGGCGCGGCCATTCTGCGTCGCGGCATCGGACGGCTCGAAGCTGCCCACGGCAACTGTATCGAAAGTGGCGTTGCGCTCGGATGCCGAATTGGTTCCGTTTGGTGACATCACGACGATTGGTCCCGACGCGCTCTGATTGCTCGGCGGGGCCGTGGATGGTACGCCACTCATCGTGAACGTGACGAGCGTCCCGTTGTGCACCGGTGTGCCTGCTTGCTCGATGACCGTCGCGATAACCTGCGCCGTCCCATTTATCGGGAGTGTCGTCGTACTGACAGTCAGCGTGATACTGGACTCCGTGGGTGCAACCAGCGGCACCTTTTCGCACGAGGCCGCGATGGCCACGAGGACGGCGCAGAGGAGGGTCGTAGTGGCGCGTGACACCGGCGATTCCGGCAAATATACTAAATGCATGGGGTTAGCGGGTCAAGGCAACATGCAGATCCGTGAGGCGCGCGGCTACGCAATGGCGGCCCTCCTGGTCGGTTTGAGCGTCATGGCCGTCCTTATGACCGCGGCGCTGCCGGTTTGGTCGCACTGGGCCAAACGCGAGCGAGAGGAAGAGTGGATCTGGCGTGCAAAACAGTACGCCCGCGCCATCGTGCTCTTCCAGCGCTCGGGCAAGTTCGGCGCGAACACCTTCCCGCCGTCGTTCGACTTTCTCGTCGAGCAGCGTTTTCTCCGCAGGAAATACAAAGACCCGATCACGGGCGACGATTTTCAACCGCTCTTCGCGGGAAACCGCACCCCCGGTCAGCCCGGGGCTCCGGGGCAGCCTGGGCAGCCGGGGCCGCTCGGGCCGCCAATCCAGCCGGGTCAGCAGGCGCAGGCGACGGCGGCCGGACTGATCGGCGTGACCTCCAAGAGCAAGGACAGCTCGATCAAGATCTTCAACGGTCGGCAGAAGTACAACGAGTGGGCGGTGACCGTCGCCGAGATGCAGCAGGCGATGGGCGCCGTCGCCGGTGGTCCAAACAGCGGCGCTTTTCCGGGAGCGCCTGGCCAGCCCGGGCAACCGCTGCCGCCAGGCATGCAGAATCCATTCGCCCCGCCTGGAGGTCGCGGAGGATTTCCGGGTGGTCCCGGATCGCCCGGTGGCCGCGGATTTCCCGGAGGTCCACCGCCCGGGGGCGGCTTTCAGATGATGCCGCCGCAAAGCACGCTTCCGCCCGTGCCGTTCGGTCAGCCGGGTCAGGCACCGTTTGGTCAACCGGGTCAGTCGCCGTTTGTCGTCCAACCGGGGCAATCGCCGTTCGGACAACCGCCCGGTGGTCGCGGCCCAGTTCCGTTCAAGCCACCGGGCTAGATCAGGTTGCAGGTTTCAGGTTGCAGGTTTCAGGTTGCAGGTTTCAGGTTGCAGGTTTCAGGTTGCAGGTTGCAGCTTATAGGTCGCAGTTAGGTTGTTGGCTTGACGTAGTTTTGTATGTTGCGGGTTGTAGGTTTCAAGTTGCAGTTAGGTTCGCACCAAGCACCACAGCACCTACTGAAACCTGAAACCTACAACCTACAACCTACAACCTACAACCTACAACCTGACTACTCGACCAGCGTCTTCCATCCTCGTCGATTCAGATCGCGCCAGATGAACCATGCTGCGATCGCGGCGACGGCCAAGAACATCAGCGCTCGGGCGGGCGTGCCGAGCAGCGCTTCGCCCATGCCAAAGAGCACGGCGTAGACCAGCGCCACACCGGCGATCCAGTCGAGCAGCAGCGCGGCGATCGGCAATGGCGCCGGTCCGCCGGCCAACTTCGCAATGCGCCGCCATCCCGGTCCATCGGGACGGGTGCGCCGGTAGAACGCCACAAGATGCGCATCGGGTTCCGGAGAGGTGAGCAGGGTGACGACGAGCCAGCACACCGTCGTCCACAGAACAACGAGCAGCAGCGTGTAGGGAAACGCGAGCGTCGTGAAGATCTTGAGCAGCGCGTATCCGATCGCGGCGGCGATCATCGCCGAGATCTCCGACCACGCGTTGATCCGCCACCAGTACCAGCGGAGGATCAGCACCAGACCGATGCCCGCGCCCGACTCGAGGACGAACTCCCACGCCCCGCGGATGCTCTCGAGATAGAACGTCACGACCGCGCTGACCAGCATCAACGCTAGCGTGGTCACACGCGAGATCCACACGTAGTGCGATTCGGCGGCGGTGCGCGTGACGAACCGGCGGTAGAAATCGTTGACCACGTACGACGTGCCCCAATTGAGTTGCGTCGAGATGGTGGACATGTAGGCGGCGAAGAACGCGCCGAGGAGCAGGCCGCGCCAGCCCGACGGCAGATGGTCGCGCATCACCATCACGTATCCCGCTTCCTTGTCGTCGATGTCCCGGATAGAGGACCATCGAGACCAGACCGACGATGATCCACGGCCACGGCCGCACGCAGTAGTGCGCGATGGTGAACCACAGGGTGGCGAAGAACGAGTGACGTTCGTCCTGGCCGACATCATCCGCTGCGCGACGTAGCCGCCGCCACCCGGCTCCTGGCCGGGATACCAGCTGGCCCACCACTGCACGCAGACGTAACGTCAGGAAGCTTGCGAGCGGTAGCGCCACCAGCCGCGACCGCACCGCCGTCGCCCGTGAAACGGTGTGAACGCGATCGTCCCCGCCGGCACCTTCTCGATCAGTCCGTCCAGTCCGCCGATCGCCGGTAGCTGCACTGCGAACCAGGCAAGCGCAATGGTGCCTGCCATCGCGAACACGAACTGGAAGAAATCGGTGATGACGACGCCCCACAAGCCGGACAGCGCGCTGTAGATGCCGGTGATCGTCAGACTGATAGCACGGCTGTCAGCCGATCCCAGCCGAGCGTGACGGCGAGGATCTTCGCCATGGCGAGATTCACCCAGCCCATGATCACGCAGTTGATCGGAATGCCGAGGTAGAGCGCGCGGAAGCCGCGCAGCAGCGCCGCGGGCCGCCCCGAGTAGCGCAGCTCGGCGAATTCGACGTCGGTGAGGATGCCGGCGCGCCGCCAAAGACGGGCGAAGAAGAATACCGTCAGCATGCTGCCGAACGCGGCGCTCCACCAGATCCAGTTGCCGGCGATCCCGTTTCTCGCGACGAGGCCGGCGACGGCGAGCGGCGTGTCGGCGGCGAACGTGGTCGCGACCATCGACGTGCCCGCAAGCCACCACGGCAGGCTGCGGCCGCTGAGAAAGTAGTCGCTCACGCTGCGCCCGCCGCGGCCCGCGAACCAGACGCCAACCGCCGCCGACGCCACGAAGTAGGCTGCGATGATGATCCAGTCGAGTGTGGTAAGCGTCATGCCGGCCCTCCCATGTCCGCGATACCGCGTCGTGGAAGGCGCGTCGCATCGGCTGAATGCCTTCGTTCGCGCGCGTCGGATGCACGCGGTTGGTGAGCAGGACCGCGTAGAGATCCTGTTCCGGATCGATCCACAGCGACGTGCCGGTGAAGCCGGTGTGACCGATCGCGCGCGGCGACATGCGCGTGCCGCACGAAGATGTCGGCAGCATCGTGTCCCAGCCGAGCGCACGCGAGCTGCCGGGAATCGTCGAGCGTGTGGCGAAGGTCAGCGCCTCGCCGGCGTGTCACACCGCTGGCCGCTCTCGTGTCCGCGCAGGAGCGAGAGCCACCAACGCGCGCACGCACCGACCGCCGCGGCCGTTCCGAACAGACCCGCGTGCGCCGCCACGCCGCCTAGAGCGGCGGCGTTTTCGTCGTGCACCTCGCCGACGAGCAATCGCCCGCGCCACGGATCGTCTTCGGTTGGCGCCGTGCGCGCCCGCCAGGCGGGAGGAGGACGATAGGCTATCGGCTCGGCGATGCCGGCGGCGTCGCGCCACCGCGCGAACTGCAGATCGAGGCGGCGCCGCCGTCTCTTCGAGGATGAAGCCGAGCAGCATGAATCCGGGATCGCTGTAGACGGCCTGCGTGCGCGGAGTATAAACGAGCGGCTCGTGCGCAGATTGCGCGCTGGTAGGCCGCTCGTCCAGAGATCGCCCGGTAAGTACTGCTTGTGCGCGGGCAGTCCCGAGCTGTGCTCGAGGAGATCGCGCACCGTGACGGCGGCGCGATCCACCGACGCCCATTCGGGTATGTACTCGCTGCACGCGCGTCTCGAGCGTCAGCCTTTTGTCGTGCATCTGCAGTGAGCGCAATCGTCGCGGTTGCGATCACCTTGGTGAGCGACGCGAGATCGAAAACGGTGTCGCTGGCCGCGACCGGGGCATCCGCGGCAAACATGAGACGGCCCGCCGCATGACGTCCAGAACGCGCCACCGGCGCCGCCCACTTCGGCGACCGCGCACGGAAACGTGCGGGCGGTCAGCGCGGCGTCGAGAACGCGGCGCGTCCGCTCGAAAGTCTTGTCAGCACCCATGCGGTCAAGCAGGTCGTCGCCGCCCCGATGAAGACGTACCAGGTGAATGCTACCGAAGTCCACGCCCACACAACTGTCATCGTCGCGAGCCCGACGAACATGCCGATGAGCGCCGCGCGCTCCTCGACCGACGGCATGAGCGTGCCCAGCAGGAACGCGCCGAGCACCGCTCCAGAAGCGAACGACAGCACTGCGAGTCCGGCGTCGAGCACCGATCGATCCATCAGCTGCGCGCCGAGTGCGACGCCGAGCTGCGCGATGCCCCAAGCAACGGTCGCCATGCTTCGACACCCGCATCAGCGTCGGCTGATCGGCGTCCGGCCTCACATAGCGGATGATAGAAATCATTCACGGTGGTGGCGGCCATCGCGTTGAGCGACGGCGAGAGCGCCGCCGCGACGATCGCCGCGACGATGAACCCGGCAATCCCGTGCGTCAGTGAGGTGACGACGAAGATGGGCAGGATCTCGTCGGTCCGCGAGAGCGGCTGCGGCAGCGGCGTCTGCTGGTAATACACGAACAGCATCACGCCAATCAGCAAAAAGACGATGAACTGCGCGAACACGATGAACCCGCTCAGGACGAGACCGCGTGCCGCCTCGCGGGCGCTCCGTGCGGCGAGCAGGCGCTGCACGAGAAACTGATCGGTGCCGTGCGTGGCCAGCGTCAGCGCGACGCCGCCAATCACGCCGGCCCAGAGCGTGTACGGCCGGCTGAGATCGAAGGCGGTGTCGAGGAACTTGGAACTTGCCAGCTGCGGCGCCGACCGTGACGACGGTGTCCCAGCCGCCCTCGATCCGGCCCAACAGCGCGACCGCGACCGCGGCAGCGCCCGCGATGTAAACGAACATCTGCACGACATCGGTCCAGATGACCGCCGAGACGCCGCCGCGCACGGTGTACACGATCATCGCCGCGCCGAGCACGATCACCACCCACGCGACCGGCACGGCCGTCACCACGGCGATGACCAGCGCCGTCGCGTACAGGCGGATGCCGTCGGCGAGCGTTCTGCGTCAGCAGGAAGATGACGGCCGAGAGGGTCTTGACACTCGTCCCGAATCGCCGCTGCAGCAGCTCGTAAGACGTGAACAAGTCGCCGCGGAAGTACGCCGGGATGAACAGGACGCTGACGATGATGCGGCCGAGTACGTAGCCCAGGGCGAGCTGTAGAAACGTCATATTGCCGGCGTACGCCGCCGCCGGGATGCCGATGAACGTGAGCGTGCTCGTCTCGGTCGCGACCACGGTGAAGCAGACCGCCCACCATGGCACGCTGCGATCGGTGAGGAAGTAGTCGCGGGTGGTCTTCTGGAACTTGGCGAACCAGGAGCCGAAGGCGGTGATCGCGGCGAGATAGCCGCCGATGACCAGATAGTCCGCCCAGGTCAAAGACATTCGCGGCGTCAGTCTACAGGGCGGCGATCAGTCGGAGCCGATGGCAAAGGCCTTGTGGCTCAACTGTGCGAAGGTTGCGGCGCTGTTCGGCGGCGACGTGAGCGCGTCGTACGAAAAGAGGATGATCCCGGCGGACTTGAGGCGCCGCGCCGCCGCGATGTGATGGAGCGTCCCGGCCGCTGATAGCCGATACGCGCCGATGCCGGCCCACACGGATTTGCCGACGGCGAGCGCCTGCGCCCCCGCGATCTGGGTCTCGAAGAGATCGACCTCGGTCGTGTACGCCATCGGGCAGAGCACGTCGATCAACGACTGATCGAGCCAGGTGCGCCAATCCTGCAGCCGCGAGCTATACGCGACTGCCACATCGGGAAAGACCGCCGCACTGATCAGCGCGGCGGGCCGGACCTCTTTGACCGCCGTGCGCAGCCGCATCACCAGCGCCGTCAGGCGCGCGCGGCGGAAAGCCTGAAACCGCTGCGGATAGAGCTCGGGGTAGGCCAGCGGATCGACCTTCTCGCGGCGATCGGCGGCGACCCGTTCGGCGCCGGACATGTCGGCGCGCACCGACTGCCGGAACTGATCGAGCGTCGCCCTGCTGTAGTCGAAGCTGTCGTTGGGATAGCGCACGTAATCGAGATGCACGCCATCGACCGCGTAGGTCGCCGCCAGCTCGCGGACGACCTCGACGACGTGCTTCGCGTAGCCCGGGTGGATCGGCGAAGCAAACAATCCTTCGACTTCGGTCGAGCGCGCCCGTGTCCACCGCGCCAGCTTGCCCACGTACTGCGGGCTGCGCGGATCGGTGGCGAGCATCTCCGCCGCCAGCTCGCGCGGAATCATCAACCAGTCGGGTTGCCGGTAAAGCACGTGCTCGCGCGATGCCGGCAGCTCGTAGGCGCTCGACACGAGGTTGACGACGACCCAGGCGTGCACGCGGAGGCCGGCCTCACGCGCGGCGCTGATCGTTTCCGCCAGCGGATCGAAAGCGGGGCGCGCAGCCAGCTCGGACGCGCGCGGCTCGATCGTGCTGGCGAAATAGGCGTCGCCGCGGCCGCGCACCTGCACGATCAGCGTGTTGTAGCCGGCGTCGCGCGCGGTACGGACCATCTGCGCAATGGCGGTGGAGGAGCTCAGCGTCGCGCGCGTCACCCACAACGCGCGGACTTCGTCGCCGATCGCGGGCTGAGTGGTGCTGACGACGGTCGAGGCGCTCGTCAGAAGTGCGAGCAGGAGGAGCGCGGCGCGGAGCGCGCCCGTCAAGGAACGAGAGCCCGGCATCAAACGCACAAATGTAACATAGGGTGTACGCATGCACGTCCTCGGCATCGATGCCGGAGGCACGAAGACCGTCTGCTATCTGGCGGACTCGGAAGGGCATGTCGTCGGCGAAGCAAGAGGCGGCGGCGCCAATCTTCAGGCCCACGGCGAGCTCCAGGTCGAGAAGACCCTTCACGGCGTGATCGAAGACGCGATCGGCGAGCGGTCGATCAGGCCGGCGGCCGTATGCCTTGGCGTGGCCGGCGTCGATCGCCCGGAAGACGATCGCACCGTGCGCAGCATCATGCGGCGCCTCGGCTTCAGGACGCACACGCTGGTCGTCAACGACGCGCTGATCGCGCTCGTCGCCGGCGTCGGCAGCGAGCCGGGCGTGGTGCTCATCGCCGGCACCGGCTCGATCGCGTACGGCATCAACCCCTCCGGATTTGCCGCGCGATCCGGTGGCTGGGGTTTCGTGCTCGGCGACGAGGGCTCGGGCTACTGGATCGGCCGCCAGGCGCTCGCGGCCGTGGTCCGCGAATCCGATGGGCGTGGCCCGCGCACGCAGCTGACGCCGCTCGTGCTGAGTCACTTCAACCTGCCCAGGGTCGATGGTCTGGTGCGTGATGTTTACGACAATGGCCTCAAGCGGCACGCGATTGCCGCGATCGGGTCGCTCGTCGAGCGGGCGCGGGCGGAGGGCGACGTGACCGCGGCGGAGATTCTGACCCGCGCGAGCGAGGAGCTGACGCGCGCGGCCGCATCCGTGATTGCCAGGCTGGAGATGCGCGGCGCCGCGTTCGGCACCGTCCTCGCCGGCGGCATGTTTCGCGTTATCCCGTGGCTCGTCGAGCGACGTCGCGGCGCGGCTGTCCGAAGTGGCACCGCGCAGCGCAGTCAACTGCTGATGGTCGAGCCGGCGCTGGGGGCAGTGCAGCTGGCGATTCGCGAGCTGGCCGGCGGCGTGCAGATTCCGCCGTACCTCGAAAGCGTCGCTACGTGAAGCTCGAGGTGTTCGCCGAAGAAGGCGATCTCGCGCGGTCGCTCGCCGCCTCCGTCGTGCACGCGATCGAGAAGCAACCCGCCATCGTCCTTGGGCTGCCCACAGGCCGCACGCCGCTGGCGCTCTATCGCGAGCTGGTCGCGCTGACCACGGCCCGCCGTGTCGATTGGTCGCTGGTTCGCACCTTCAATCTCGACGAATTCGTCGGGCTCGACGGCAACTCTCCGGGCAGTTATCGCCGATTCATGCACGACCATCTCTTCTCTCGAGTGAACATCCGCGAGCAGCACATCGGGTTCCCGAACGGCCGATCGCCCGACGTGGAGGCGGAGTGCCGCCGCTACGAAGCGGCGATCGCGGCCGCCGGCGGCATCGACGTGATGATCCTCGGCATCGGCGCCAACGGCCACATCGGGTTCAACGAACCCTGTGACGTGCTGCCGGCGCGCACTCATCGCGTGGTGCTCGAGGGGCCGACTCGCGCGGCCAACGCGTTGTGGTTCGGTGGGAGCGTCGAGGCGGTCCCCCGCGCCGCGCTGTCGATGGGGATGGCGACGATCATGAACGCGCGTGAGCTGGTGCTGATGGCGACCGGCGAAGGCAAGGCCGACGCAGTGCGAGAAATGGTGACCGGCGGGATCACGACGCAGCTGCCGGCGTCGTTTCTCCAGCTTCACGGTCGCGCGAGAGTGATGCTCGACGCAGCCGCGGCTTCCGGACTCGATCTGTAGAGCCGTGCGACCGCGCGCCCTGCCAATGCGTCTACTCGCCCATCACTTCGCGCAGGTGCGCCTCGATATCCTCGCCGATGGCGTCGCGCACGATGTCCTTGCGCTTGCGCAGCCGGGCGAGCGCTTTGCTGTAGGCGAGGCCCGTCTTCTGCATCACGATCGCGGCCTTGACGTTGCCGTGCGCCTTCTTCAGACAGCTTGTCGGCTTCGTCCGGGTCGATGCCGGTGACTATGTTGAGAATCCGACGGGCGCGGTCGCGCAGCTTCTCGGAATTCATCTGCACGTCAACCATCAGATTGCCGTAGGTCTTGCCGATCAGGATCATCGCGCCGTCGTGAGCATGTTGAGCACGAGCTTGGTCGCGGTGCCGGCTTTGAGCCGCGTCGAGCCCGGCGATGACTTCGGGCCGACTGCGGGCGCGATGGTGAGGTCGACAAACGCCTGCAGCTCGGTGCGCGGGTCGCAGGTGACGAAGATGATGCGCGCGCCGGCCTGGCGCGCGCGCGTGAGCGCGCCGCGCACAAACGGCGTCATGCCGCTCGCCGACACGCCGATCACGGCGTCCTTGCGTGTCGGCTGAAGGCGCTGGATCTGGCGCAGCGCCTTCTTCGTAGTCGTCTTCCGAACCTTCCGTCGCCTTGATGATGGCGCCCTTGCCGCCAGCCATGATCGCCTGCACCATCTCGGACGGGCGTACCGAAAGTGGGTGGCATCTCCGCCGATTCGAGCACGCCGAGCCGCCCGCTCGTGCCGGCGCCGACAAAGATGACTCGTCCGCCTTTGCGCAGCGACTTCGCCAGCATGTCGACGCCGAGCGCGATGCGATCGCGCTCGCGCTGCACCGCCGCCAGCATCTTGCGATCTTCGGCCAGCATCAGGTCGATGATTCCGGAGGCGGGCAGCTTATCGATGCCGAGGGTGGCTGCATTGATCGCTTCGGTGGGAAGGCCTTGCCACTTCGAGCGTGTGGGCATCTGACGGAGCTCCGCGGACGCCTAAGACAAATCGTGATACTAGCATGTAATCTGTGAATTGATGAGCGCGCTCGTCGACGACTACCTCACGCATCTCGGGCTCGAGCGGCGGCTCGCGGCCAACACCGTCGAGAGTTACAGCGCGATCTCGTCGAGCTCGGCCGCTTCGCCGCGGCTCGCGAGCAAGCGATCGAGGCGCTCTGACGCGCGCCGATCTCGAAGCGTTTGTCCGACACGCTGATGAGCGAAGGGCGGTCGCCGCGTTCCGTGGCGCGCCTGGTCGCGTGCGTGCGCGGGTTTTACCGCTTTTTGCTGCTCCATCGCCACGTGCGCAGCAATCCGGCCGACGAGCTGGCGCGCCGCGCGCCTGGCAAGTGCTGCCGAAATTTCTCAGCGATCGAAGACGTCGATCGGCTCATCGCACGCGCCGGACACCGCAACGCCCGCGGGGCTGCGCGACCGCGCGCTGATCGAGCTACTCTACGCGACCGGGCTGCGCGTGTCCGAGCTCGTGAACCTGCGGCCGCAGGATCTGCATCTCGATGCCGGCTATCTGACGACAACCGGCAAAGGGCGAGAAGCAGCGCATCGTGCCAATCGGCGATTCGGCGGCGCACTGGGTGCGCAGGTACCTCGAAGACGGGCGTCCGGCGCTGCTCTGGCGAACGCACCTCGCCGCGACTGTTCGTCAACGCGCGCGGCGGCGCTGCGCTCACGCGCGTGGGCTTCTGGAAGATCCTGAAGCGCTATGCGCGCGTCGAGCGGGGCTGGCGCAGCAGGTGAGTCCGCATGTCTCCGCCACTCGTTCGCCACGCATCTGCTCGAACGCGGCGCCGATCTTCGCGCCATTCAGATGATGCTCGGCCACGCCGATCTCTCGACGACACAGATCTATACGCACATCCTCGACGCTCGGATGCGTGCGCTGTACGACAGGTTCCATCCGAGGGCGTGACCTGAGCTCATCGAGCGCGCACGCGATTTCGGGTGGTCGGTCGTCACTCCTCATTGTCGCTCGTCGGGCGCTGGCCGCGACGGTTTTCGCGTTGCTCCCGCCGCGGGCAGCGGACGCGCCGGCGGCGCCGCTGGGCGCATCGCTCGCCGGTCGTCAAGGGCGCGTTTCATATCCACTCGGCAGCGCTCGGACGGCACCGGCACGCTCGACGAGATTGCCGCAGCCGCGGCGCGCGCCGGGCTCAAGTTCGTCATCGTCACCGATCACGGCGACGGCACGCGCGCGCCTGGAACCTCCGGCCTATCCGCTGGAGTGTCTTGTGCATCGACGCGGTCGAGGTCAGCACCATCGACGGGCATCTACGTCGCGCTCGGCGTGCCGCAGATGCCGTTTCGTCTTGCGGGTCACCCGCGCGATGTGATCGAGGACGTGCATCGCGCCGGCGGCTTCGCCATCGCCGCGCATCCCGGCTCGCCGAAAGGCGGAACTGCGATGGAAGCGAGTGGGATGCTGGCCTTCGACGGTCTGGAGTGGCTCAATGCCGACAGCGAATGGCGCGACGAGTTCTGGACCTCGCTCGGCGCGCGTGCTGCTCACCTACCCGTTTCGTCCTGCAGAAACACTCGCCACGTTGATCGATCGACCGGTCGAGCGTCCTCGACGCAGTGGGACCGCGGTGACCAAGACAACGCCGACGTCGTCGGGCGTCGCCGGGCGCGGACGCGCACGCCCGTCTCAGCATTCGTCCGCACACCGAGCCATACCAAGACCGCGTGCTCGCCCGGCTGCCATCGTACGAGGCGTCGTTCACGGCGTTTTCCAATCACGTGATTCTCGACAGTCCGCTGACCGGCGACGCGGCCGTCGACGCTGACGCCGCTGCTCGTTGCGCATTCGCGCGTGGTCGCGTCTTCACGTCCATCGACGGGCCGTGGCAGGCTGGCGCGTTCGAGTGAACGCCGCGGAGCGACGGCAGCGTCGCCCGCCCCGGCGAGTACCGTCGATCGCCGGAGCTGCGATCGAATCTACGCGTGCGCATCGCTGCTCCGGCCGGCACGACCATGGTGTTGTTGCGCGACGGGACAGCGATTCAAACGGAAGCAGGTGATCCGTCGCGCGTGACAGTCGGGCCGGAACCCGCCGCCTATCGCGTCGAGGCGCATCTTGCCAGAGCGGCCGAGACGCCCGAACGTGCCATGGCTGGTGACCAATCCGATTTACGTCAATCTGCGGCGCGACAGCATGCCGCACGGCGGTGGCGCCCGCGCTCGAGACAGCGACGCACGCGATAACTGTGCTGCGCGCGAGTGGTGGCGCACCGAATCGAGTACCGGCTCCGAGAGCGCGCTCGACGTCGGCGCGCGTCCGGCCCCGAGGCAGTTGCGCCAGTCTGAGATGGCGGCTTCGCAAATCGCTGGCGGTCCGGCGCGGTCGCAGTACGCGGCCATCGCATTTGGCTCGAGCCCCAGATTGGCGCCTACAACCGTATCATCGTCCGCGCGCGCGCCAGCCGGCCGCTGCGCCTGTGGGCGACAACTGCGCGCTGCCTGGCCACGCGGCGGGCGCGCTGGGCACGATCGTTTTACGTCGGGCAGCGAAGACGCGGACCATCGAATTGCCGTTCGCGGAGTTCCTGCCTGTTGGAGCCGGACGACGGCAACCATTGCCGGCGCGGGATCAAGGTCGATCGTTTTTGCTGGTGGCCGACACGCTGAATACCTTGCCTGGAACGACCGCGGCGATTTCGTCGAGGATGTGCAAGCTGGTCGCGCTGCGCCCGTTGACGGGCAACGCTATTCGGGATCCTCGTATCGCTTACTGATATCCCAGATGGTGGTCGCAATCCCCGCCGCCAACAGCGCACCGGCGCCGCCGAGCACGATCAGCGCATCACGCACGGCCGGCGTTCCGTAGCCGCCCTGTTCGAGCACACTAGTCAGCCGAAGAAAGCCATACACCGTGGTGACCAGCGCGACGCAGAGCAGATCAGCGGAAGCCGATGACCAGCCGGATCGCGCGAAGCCGCCCGGGCGGCTGCACGGCGGCGGACCGTACGAGGAGCAGCAGAGACCGCCGCCGCGCCGAAGATGAGGTTCGCCGCCCAGGCCGCGAGCGTCGGCGGCACCAACCCCGCCGCCCGAGCGCGGCAAAGACGCTGATCATCGTCCAGTAGACGAGCGCGAGCACGATGCCGGCGCCGATGCCATACATCGCCCCGCGCCTTCCGGTCGTGACGGCGAACGGTACGGCGATCAACGTCATGATGACCGTGACGAACGGAAACGCGATCTTGCGTTGCAGCGCGACTTCGTATGCCGAGGACGTTATAGCCGCTCGCTTTCAACCCTTCGATGTAGGCGCTCAGCTCGGCAAAGTTCATGCGATCCGGCTCGGGCGTTTCGGTCACGAAGTGCGTCGGCGGGCTCGAGCGGCAGGCGCGCCGACCTGGAATGCGCGAAGCTGACGACGTCGTCGCTCGCGAATTCGCGCTGCCAGCCCTGCGCGCCTCCCACGGCGTCGTGTCGTTCGTCGCCGGCCCGCGGAACATAGGTCGCCTGACAGCGATAGGTCCGCCGCGCGAGGGCGGTCGTTGCTCGGGTCGAACTCGAACACCGACAGCTGCATGAGCTCTTGGCGGTTCGGATCGTAGTAGTCGTAGTGATACATCTCGCTGTCGCCGCCCGATCAGCCACTTGCGATCTGAGCACGTCGAAGGTCTGTGGCGAGCCGTCGCTGAATGATGTGGTTGAGATACTCGGCACGCCGGTTGGTGATCGAGAGCACGCGTTCTTGGAACGCAAAGAGCACCCCGCTGGCCACGAGGCCGCGAAGCAGAGAGCGGCAGCGCAGTGCGGTACAGACTGACGCCGCACGCCCGCATCACGATCAGCTCACTGCTTTTGGTCAGCAGCCCGATCGTGACAAGCGTCGCGAGCAGACCGCGATCGCGAGGATGTAAGTCAGGAAACTGCGGCGTCGCCCACGCGAGATACGAGACCAGCATTACCGAGCGTCGCCTGACCTTTGAACCATTTGTCCGACTAGTCGATGAACGTCGAGATGTAGAACAGTCCCGACATCCCCACAATCGTCATCAGCAGCACGCGCAAGTAGACACGGCGCGACATACAAGTCGAGCAGATTCGGTCGTGGCAGATTGAGATGCGGGAACGCGGACGACGACGACGACGCGCTTGCGCCGCGCGCCCGACCGCCTGGCTGCATCGCTGTGCGACGTGGCGTCTGCGCGCCGCGGCCACGTCGCCAACCAGCGACGTCGGGCAGCACTGATCCGCGAATGTGCCTTCGACGCCGCGCGCGCGTGTCCACAACAGAACACGACGCGGCGGCGCCGAGGATGATGTTCGGCAGCCACATCGCCGAGCCAGGCGGGCACCTGGCCGCCCTTGGTCATCGACTGCGCCGTGTACATCACACGTAGTAGGCGAAGATGACGCCGATGCCGAACACGAAGCTGGCGAACTTCCCGTCGCGCCGGTGGCTCACGCCGAGGCCGAGGCCGAGCACCGCAAACACGAGGCACGCGACCGGAATCGAGAACTTCTTGTGGATCTCGATGATCTGGTTGTGCGGTGAGAGGCCGTCGGCCTTCGAACTGCGGCGATCTTCGTCCTGCAAGCTCGGCGATCGACAGCTCGCGATCGCCGCGCGCCGGGCCGGTGCGCGGGAACACACTTCTCCGGATTGAGGATGAGGACCATCTGCTGGAAGCGCACAATCTCGTAGGTCGCCGGCTCCGCCGTCTTGGTGGTGTGACGCGTGCCGTCTTCGAGCACCATTTCGATGGTCGCGCTTCGCGCGGTCGACGATCATGCGGCCGCGTTTGGCGACAAAGACGATCGGCTGCGCGCGTTCTTGGTGTCGGCGGCAAAGACATCCTGCCAGCCGCCTGCGGCGGGATCTCGCGCACGTACAAGACGGTGTCGGGGAAGTCTTCGAAGAACTCGCGCGGCGCGCACTTGACCCTCCGCGCGATCGGCGACGATGCGGAGGGTGATCTCGCGGTAGTTCTGGTTCTCGTTGGGGATCGCTTCGAGCATGACCCACGAGGTGGCCGCCCAGCACAGCGACGCCAGCATCAGGACGGGCCGCAGCATGCGGAACGGACTCACGCCGCACGCCATCAGCACGACGATCTCGCGGTCGCCCGAGAGGCGCCCAAAAGCCACGAGAATGGCCACCAGGAAGGCCATCGGGATGGTGAGGCCGAGCGCCTGCGGCACCAGCGTGGCCGTCAGGCGCAGCAGCGTCGGCCACGCCACGCCCTTGGCGATGAACTGCTCGGCGAGCTCGATGATGAACGGGATAATGAGAATGAACGTGAAAACGAGCAGCGCGATGGCAAACGGGCGGCAGGATCTCCCGAATGAGGTAGCGGTCGATCAATCGCATTGCGTCTCGTAATTATCGCCTATGGTGAAGCTCGCCATCCTCTGGCACATGCACCAGCCGTTTTACGAGGACCTCGCCACCGGCGAGCACATCCTGCCGTGGGTGCGGTTGCATGCGATCAAGGACTACGTCGGCATGGTGCGACTGCTGCGACGAGTTTCCGGGCGTGCGGGTCACGTTCAATCTGGTGCCGTCGCTGCTCGTGCAGGTGCAAGCCTTTGCCGACAATCGCGCGACCAGGATCGCCATCTCGATATCGGCCTGAAGCCGGCCGAGCGGTCTCGAACCGCGACGAACAGGCGTTTCTGGTCGCCACACGGGTTTCACGCGCCGGACCGCATGATTCGCGCCGTACCCACGCTATGCGCAACTGCGCGACCGCGACGTCGCGCATGGCATCCTTCTCAATAGACGACCTGCGCGACCTGCAGGTCTGGCACAAGCTCGCGTGGATGGATCCGGACTGCGCTGGTCATGACCCGCGACTGACCGCGCTCGTGAAAAGGGCCGCGGATTCACGGAAGCGGACAAGCAGCTCGCTCCGCGGAGTCGAACTCGAACTGCTCGCGGCGGTGATTCCCGCCTACCGAGCGGCGGCGCCAGCGGAATCAGGTCGAACTCTCCACGTCGCCGTTCTATCACCCGATCCTGCCGCTGCTGTGCGACACCGATGCGCATTTTCGCGCACACCCGCACTCGCGCGCTGCCGCGCGGGCTGTTCCGGTGGCCGGCGATGGCCGCGAGCAGCTGACTACGAGCGATCCGGCTGCACACGGATCTTTTCGGCGCGCCGCGCAGGGGTCTGGCCGTCGGAGGGCATCGGTTTCCGACGAGGCCGTTCGGCTGATGGCCGAAACGCGGCGGCGCCGTGGATTGCCTCCGACGAAGGCATTCTGGCGCGGTCGCTGGGCGGGCGCATCGTCGGCCGAGGAGCTATATCGGCCGTACGAAGCTCGGCGATCGCGCTCGGCCGATGCGCTGCCTATTCCGCGATCACGCGCTCTCGGATCTCGATCGGGTTCTCATACCAGTCATGGGACGCGGCGGCGGCCGCCGACGATTTCGTGCTCAAGGTCCGCGACGCGGCGAGGCGATTCCAAGCGGCGGCCGGCAGGCGAATCCCGTGGTGAGGGTCATCCTCGATGGCGAGAACGCGTGGGAGCACTACGCCGGTGGCGGCCGCCCGTTTCTGCGCGCGCTCTATTCGCGGCTCGCAGCGCGCGACGTGACGTCCAGACGGTGACGATGGCCGAGGCGGCCTCGGCGCCAGCCGCGCCGGCTGGAGCGCGTTTTCCCGGGTCGTGGATCAACAGCGATTTCTACATCTGGGCGGGTCACCGCCGACGATCACCGCGCGTGGGCCAACTGGCGGCCGCGCGCCGCGCTTCGACGAATCGTCGGCCAGCGTGGCGCCGGGCGACCGCGATCGTGCGTACGAAGAGCTGCTGATTGCCGAAGGCAGCGACTGGTTCTGGTGGTACGGCGACGACCACTCCTCGAATCACGACCGCGAATTCGACGAGCTGTTCCGGCGCCACCTGCGAAACGTCTACGGCGCGCTTGGACGGCCGGTGCCGGATGCGCTCTGGGTGACCAACATCACCACGGACGCGGCGACCGGGCCGATCCGGCCGCGGACGACGATCGCGCCGGTGATCGACGGCGGAAGTCACCGGCTTTCGCGGAATGGGCGGGCGCGTCGGTTGTCCCGTTGGGCGTTGGCGGCGGCACGATGCATCGCGTCGCCACCGAGCTGGTACAGGCCATCCGCATCGGGATAGGGACTGATGAGCTCTTCGTCCGCATCGACGGTCCGGCGCTGTTGAAGGGCCTCGCGGCGTCGCAGTTCGGGTTGGCGCTGGTGGTCGGGAGCGGAAAGCCGAGCCGTCTCGAATTAGTGCCGGCCGGGTCGGACGTCCGCGTCGCGCTCGGTGACGTTGTCGAAGCCGCCGCCAACCTTCAATCCGTTGGCGCGGAGGCGGGCACACGTTTGAGTCTGAGTCTGCTCATCACCGACGCGGCCGGCCACGTCATCGAGCAGCACCCGCCAGGCACGCCGATCATCGTCGAAATCCCTGCTGAAGACGTCGAGGCGGTGAACTGGACGGTTTAGACGGGGCCTGACGCGTCTACGGGAGCGGAGGTTCCTGACGAGGGATCGCGTGATCGCTGGACGCGCGTGTTTTCGCGTGACCCCGGTTAAACTGTAGGGCAGTAAACCGCAGAAGCGTTCCGCAAACCTTCCACAGGCCACTTCTTCAGGCGATTTCGCGTGAGTCTGATAATAGGTGTTATGTTAACTTAGGCCTCCCAACCAGCACAGTGCCTTAGGGTGCCTAAAGGTGCCTTGGGTGCCTTAAGGTGCACGGTGCCTTGGTGCTGAGTGCTTGGGGCATGCTTCGATTGGTTCTGACCAGACGCTCCTGGAACAACACTCGGTGCATCACTGTACTGAGCACCTCTGCACCCGCCCCAAGGCGCCCGAACGGGCACCCGCACCTCGAGGCACCTTGAAGGGCACCTAAGACACCGCGTGCGTGAGTTAACTTAGGCCTCGTCCACAGCACGGTGCCTTGGAATGCCTAAAGGTGCCTCGGGTGCCTCGAGGTGCACGATGCCTGGTGGGCTGTGTGCTCGGTGCCGGCAATCCAAATGCTTCGATTCGGCTGCATCTAAGGCACCGCGTGCGTGAGTTAGTTCTTCACCTTAAGTTCGGCGATGATCGCCTGTAGCGCTTCGATGATCTCGTCCCTCGAAGCGTTACGTTTGTTAAAGCTCAGGCGTAAGTTGAACGCCTTGTTCTGCGGCTTGAAGTTGAAGGTGAACGCCTTCGGCCGACCGGCTTTGGGCTTCTGGACTTCCTTACGGACTTGCTCGCGTGTGGCGCCACCCTGCGAGGCAATTCTTTCCACCAGGGCCAGCATCTTCTGCGGGTCGCCCTGACGGACGATTTGCAGCAACAGCGACTTGTTGGAGATATCGGCGAGGCGGCAGACCTTCCGCACGTCGGCTGGCATGTTCTGCAGCGTCAACGACTCGGTAATCGAGGTCCTCGACTTCCCCAGCCGCCGCGCCAGATCTTCGTGGGTATAGCCACAGCGCTGCGCCAGGCTGTGCATCGCCTCGGCCTCTTCGAACGCCGTCAGGTCCTTGCGCTGGATGTTCTCGACCAGCGCGATCTCCAGCATTTCCGTGTCGTCGACGTCGCGGATGACACCGGGCAGCTCGGTCAGTCCGGCCTGGATGGCCGCCTGGTAGCGGCGCTCGCCCGCAATGATCTGGTAGCGCGAGCCGCGCTGCCGCAGCACGAGCGGCTCGATGATCCCCTTCTCGCCGATCGACGCGATGAGCTCGCACAGGTCGCCCATGGCCTGGCGCGGCTGGTCCGGGTTGGGGTCGATGAGGTCGATCGGCGACCATCCGCCCGACCGGGGTGGCCGCCGAGGCCGCCAGGGTCTCGACGTAATGGGCGTCGTGCCGCATCCGCAGCGTGTCCGGTAATCCTCGTTGCTTAGGCACGATCCATGACCTCCTCGCACAGGCTGTAGTACTCGGTCGCGCCGCTCGAGTCGGGCGCGAACGTGAAGATCGATTCGCGATACGCCGGGCTCTCCTCGAGGCGCACGCTCTTGCTGATGACGGTGCGAAACACCTTCTCGCCGAACACTTTCTTGATCTGCTCGCGGATGTCGCGGCCGAGCGCGGTGCGGCGGTCGTGCATCGTGATGACGACGCCCAGTATCCGCAGCTCGGGGTTGGGCCGCTGCCGGACTTTCTCGATGGTCTCGAGCAAGTCGTCCGTGCCCTCGAGGGCGAAGTACGACGACTGAATGGGAATCAACAGGTGGGTCGCCGCGACAAGCGCGTTGACGGTCAGCAGCCCGAGCGCCGGCGGGCAGTCAATGACGACATGCTGGTAGTCGATCCTGGACCGTCTTCAACTGGTCCTTGAGCCGGAACGGCGCGTCCAGCTCCCCGGTCATCCGCGCCTCGAGCTTGGCGAGCGCGATGCGCGCCGGCGCCACTTCGAGGTGCGGCAGCGACGTGGTCTTGATCACGTCGCGGATCGCCACTTCGTATCGACGAAGACGTCGTACATGCTCTTCTCAATCTCGCGCAGGTCGACGAACGACATACTGCTGTTGGCTTGCGGGTCGAGGTCGACGAGCAGCGTCTTGCGTTTGCGCAGCGCGAGCGCGGCGGCAAGGTTGATGGCGGTGGTGGTCTTGCCGACGCCGCCTTTTTGGTTGGCGATCGCGAGAATCATCAGTGAGTACGAGGAGGCTCTTAGGGTTGCAGTCGTGGGAACGTGCGAGCGATTGTATGTCGGCGGGGGAATTCCAGACAAGCGGGTGAGCTAAGTGCTTGAGTTATCAGCTCTTGCGAAAAATGTCGGCCGGCCGACCGGCGATTGCCGGGCGCGACCGGCCGCACACCCTCACATTTTGTACTTGCCCATGTCGTCGGGGTCGAGCGACTCGAGCCACTGCTGCAGCCGATCGGAGTCCTGCTTCTCGTTGGTGAAGTCGACCGTCTTGGCGTTGTCGATGACGCGCTCGTCCACCAGGATCGGCGCGCGCGTGCGCAGCGCCAGGGCGATGGCGTCGCTCGGGCGCGCGTCGATCGCCACCGGCCCGCCGGCAGTCTGCAGATGGATGAGGGCGTAGAAGGTGTTCTCCTTGAGATCGCAGACGACGATCCGCTCCACGGCCGCCTGCAGGTCCTGGATGACGTTGCGCAGCAGGTCGTGCGTCATCGGCCGCGGCGTCTGGATGTTTTCGATCTGAAGCGCAATCGCGTTGGCTTCGAAGATCCGACCCAGATCGGCAGCACCTTCTGCCCCTCCTGATCGCGGAGGATGATGATCGGCATGTTGGTGATGGGGTCCACCATCAGCCCTTTGATGGTCATCTCGATCAACATTGGCTGCATTCCTGGCTCTCCAAGTTCAGCT
Organism: uncultured Acidobacteriota bacterium; assembly: GCA_963807105.1. Lineage (GTDB taxonomy): Bacteria > Acidobacteriota > Vicinamibacteria > Vicinamibacterales > UBA2999 > DASPWV01. The sequence continues at coordinate 979,825 of CAWEAM010000013.1, forward strand.
CGTGCGACCTACCCGCCTCGAGACCGGATCTGCTGACGGCGTCTGCACGCTCCGCGCCAGTTACGTGCTCGCCCCACAAACTGTGGGCGCCGGCGCGCCGGACCATGACCTGAACGAACTGGCCGACGAGGCTCGGATCGCCGGCGAAGTTCACCACGGTATTGCCGGACGTCCGGCCGGAGAGCTCCCATTCGCGCCGGCGGCTCACCGAGTCCACCAGGACCTCGGCCGTCTTCCCTACCGCCGCCTCGTGCAGCTCCAACTGAATGCGACGCTGCATCTGCTGCAGCGTCACGATACGCCTCGTCTTCTCGTCCTCCGCCACATCGTTGGGCATGCGCTTGCTCGCCAGCGTGTTCGGCCGCGGGGAATATTTGAACGAGAACATGCTGTGAAACCGGACGCGCTCGGTCAACGACAGCGTCTGCTCGAAGTCGTCCTCCGTCTCCCCCGGGAACCCAACGATCATATCGGTCGATAGCTGGACGATCGGAATAGCCTCCCGGATCGCGTCCACCAGAGCCAGGTAGTCCTCGCGCGTGTGCCGCCGCCGCATTGCGTCGAGAATGCGCGACGAGCCGGACTGTACCGGCAGATGCACGTGCTTGCAGACCGCGGGCAAATCGCGAATCGCGGCGATGAGCCGCGGCGACGCGTGGCGCGGGTGCGGGCTGGCAAATCGGATACGGCGGACGCCGCCGACCGCGTTGACCGCTTCGAGCAGCGCCGGAAAATCGCACGCCGGGTCGTCCGGCGCCGCATAGTGATTGACGATCTGCCCGAGCAGTTGAATCTCCTGCCGTCCGCTGGCGACCGCCTCGCGGACCTCGGCGAGGATCTCGGCCTTCGGCCGCATCCGCTCGTGCCCGCGGGTGTACGGGACCACGCAGTAGCTGCAGTAGTCGTTGCAGCCTTCGATGATCGTGACGTAGGCCTTGACCGGATCGAGTCGGCGGGCGAGGCCGAGCGCAAACGACGGCTCCTCGTACGGCGTCGAGACGTCGATGATCGGCGGCGCCGCCGCGGCGCGGTCCTGCGCCTCGGCCACCAGCATCGGCAGCATCTTGACGCGTTGCGTGCCCACGACGACGTCGATCAGGCTGGACCGCTCGAGTAGCCGGGAGCCTTCCTGCTGCGCCACGCAGCCGGCGACGACGACAAGCGGCTGGCGACCCGTTAGACGGCGCATCCCTTTGATGTCGCCGAGGCGGGTGTAGAGCTTCTCCTCCGCCTTCTCGCGCACACTGCAGGTGTTGATGACTACGACGTCGGCATCGAGATCGGTGTCCGCGAGCTCGTACCCAGATGCCTCGAGCAGTCCGGCCATGCGTTCCGAGTCGTGCACGTTCATCTGGCAGCCGTACGTCTCAATGAAATACTTCATGTCGCCCTGAATACTTATGCGCGTGATGCATGTCCGGCTCCGCGCTCGTTGCGATGGTTCGACCAAGTTGGCGTACGCGAAGGGCGCTGACTAGCGCTCGCGCTTTCGCCTTTCGCCTTCGCCTTTCGCTCCGCGCCAAGCTTGCAGTAATTCTCTCGCACTTAGGCTGGCTTGGGGACCGGCATTTACGCCGCCAATCATGCGCGCCAGCTCGTCCACCCGCATTGGGTCGTCGAGCCGCTCAACCGATGTGACGGTGCGCCTCCCCCTCACCCGCTTCTCGATGTGGAAGTGGGTCGCCACCGGCGGCAGCGATTTGCGGGAGGTGCGTGATGCAAAGGACCTGAAAGCGTTCGCCCAGAGCGCGCAGCTTCTGCCCGACGACGCTGGCCACTCGTCCGCCGATCCCCGCGTCGACCTCGTCGAAGATTAGCGTCCTTCCAGGCTGGTCGGCCGCCGCCAGGGTCTTGAGCGCCAGCATGACGCGCGACAGCTCCCCACCCGAGACAATGCGCGCAAGCGGCCGGAGCTCCTCGCCCGGATTTGGCGATACGTAGAACTCCCCCGCGTCGATGCCGCGCTCCGACCAGCCGCCCTCCTCGCGGTTCGAGTCGAGCCGGACCTCGAAGCGCGTTCGCTCCATCGCCAGCTCGGTGAGCTCCTGCTCGAGCGCGCGTGCGAACCGTTCGGCGGCCGATCGCCGCGCTGCCGAGAGCTCCGATGCCGCCTTGAGGAAGACTCGCCGGCGCTCGTAAGCTCGCTCTGGATCGCCTCGATGGTTCCGCCACCGCCGGTGAGCGCCTCGTGCTCGGCCAGCAGCGCATCGCGCCTGGCGATCACGTCGTCCAGTGAGGGACCGTGCTTGCGCTTCAGCCGTTCGAGGAGTGCCAGCCGATCTTCGACCTCCTGCAGGCGTGCCGGCGACGCGTCGATGCCGTCTCCGAAGTCGCGAAGCGCAAACGCCAGATCTTCGAGGCGCGCCTTGATGTCGCCCTGCTGCTCCACGTACAGGGCGAACCGCGGATCGATGGCGGCGAGCTCGCCCACGCTCTTCCAGACGTGCGACAACCCGGTGAGCACAGACGTGTCGGCGTCGTAGAGCTCGGCGAGCCCTCCGCGCATAACCGTTGGATGGTGTCAGCGCTCCGCAGAACCTGCCGCGTCGCGGCCAGCTCTTCGTCTTCGCCCGTCTTGAGTGCCGCCTTCGTCAGCTCGCCTAACTGGAACTCGACCAGCTCCAGGCGCGCGGCGCGTTCGCGACTGTCCATGCGCAGGCGATCCAGCTGGTCGCGCAGCCTGTCGAACAACGGCGAACGCGTCCGCCACCCCCTGCTGGCGCTCGGTGAGGCCTGCCCACGCGTCGAGCACCGGAAGATGCTGCTCGGGATCGAGAAGTTGCTGGTGCTCGTGCTGGCCGTGCAACTCGACGAGGCGTGCGAAAGATCTTTGAGCGCCGCGGCCGTAGCGAGCGCGCCGCCGATGAAGGCGCGGCTGCGGCCTTGCGCGGTGATTTCTCGCCGGACGACGAGCTCGCCCTTCGGTCGGCAGTTCGAAAATGGCTTCAACTGTGGCGAGTTCCTCGCCAGTTCGGACCAGATCGGCGGAGGCGCGGCCGCCCAGCAAGCAGGCCGACGGCTTCGACGAGAATGGATTTTCCGGCGCCGGTTTCGCCCGTGAGAATGTTGAACGAGTGTTCAAACTCGACCGAAACCGACTCGATGACCGCCAGGTTCCGAATCGCGAGATAGCGGAGCATCGCCGAACGCGGAAAGTCCATCGTATCATGGGTTTGACAGAATTTCTCAGCATGTGCTACCGTTTCACAACGTCCGCGCTTTCCCAGCAGCGCATTCCCTGATGATTCGATTCGGAGGCTTTGTTGCCGACGCCCGGCGCGATTGTCCTGGCGCTGCAGCTTCAGGGGGGTGCTGCGCCTGCCCCCGAAGCTGCAGCAGATTTTACGCAAATTAATCCTCGAAGCCAGCCCCGTTGTCAAGGCGGTCGTGGTGCTCCTGCTCATCACCTCCGTGTTGTCGTGGGCGATCGTCCTCTACAAGGCGTCGGTATTCCGCCGCATCGAAGACAGCAGTCGGCGACGTTTCTCGACATTTTCCGCCGAAGCACGCAAATTCTCGGAGGTGCAGGCGGTTTGTAACTCGCTTGCGGAAGCCCGCTGGTCGGAATGTTCCAGGCGGGCTATGCGGAGCTCAATCTGCAGCTTCGACAGCCACAGCCGTCCCAGGCCAGTCCCGGAACGCCCTGCGCCACGTCCAACCTTGAAGAGCCTTGCGGCGGTGGATCGCGCTTTGCTGCGGGCCTCGTCGATCGAAGTCATCAAGTTGGAGAAGCGTGTGCCGTTTCTCGCGACGACCGCGAGCATTACGCCGTTTATCGGGCTGCTCGGAACGGTGTGGGGCATCATGACCGCGTTCGAGGCGATCGGGCGGCAGGGGTCGACCGATCTTGCGGTCGTGGCGCCTGGCATCGCCGAGGCGTTGATCACGACAGCCATCGGCCTGTTCGCCGCGATTCCGGCCGTGTATTTCTACAACCACTTCACGACCAAGGTGAAGACTGTACGCGGCGGAGATGGACGACTTCGCGCTCGAGTTTCTCAACATCGCGGAAAGGAATTTCACCTAGCATGCCGAAGGTCATGGCGCAGCCCTCGGCGAACGAGGGCCGCGGCCGCCGCGGACGGCGGACGTCGAGCACGCTGGCGGAGATCAACGTGATTCCGCTCGTGGACGTCATGCTGGTGCTGCTCATCATCTTCATGGTCGCGGCGCCGATGCTGCAGCGCGGTGTCGAAGTCAATCTGCCGGTCGCGCGTCAGACGCAGAAGATGACCGAGGAGCGCATCTACATCACGGTCCCGCTGTCCTATCGGCAAGGATCGCAAGGTCTATCATCGACGATGAGGCGGTGTCGATCGAGTTTCTGGCCGAGCGCACGCGGCAGGCGATGCTCGGCAAGGATCAGCGCGAGGTGTTTCTGCGCGGCGACGGCGCGGTGACAATTGCAGGAGCTGATGGAGGTGTTTTCGAGCCTCAAAGAAGGCGGCATCGAGCGCGTGGGCATCGTCGCGCAGCAGCGGAGTGCAGCCGTAGTGGACGCTGTCTCTCAGGTTCTGTCGATCGCGCGCGCGAGCTCGGCGGGCTCGAGCGGATGATTGGCGCGTCGCTGTCGGCGCACGTCGTGCTGGTCGGCAGCTTCGTGCTGGCGCCGCCGGGCTGGTGGTCGTCGCCAAGGAGAAGCGGAGCCGGAAAACGGTGATGACAATCAGCCTTGGCGGTCCGGCAGGGGCCGCGCACCAGGCATGACGACGATTGAGCGCCCGTCCGGTGCAGAGCAGAACGGTCGAAGCGCCGAAAGTGATTGAGCCGGTGCGTCCACCGGCGGCACGCGCGCCGGAAATGATCGAGCCGACGAAAAGCGCCCCGAAGAAGACAGAAACGAAAACCGAGACTGCCGCGAAGGATCCGCGCGGGCGCACACCGACCAAGGGTGCGGAAGTCGAAGCCGGCAACGCCGTCGCCGAAACCGGCGCGCGCGGGCAGGGCTTCGGACTCTCGCAGGGAGGCTTCGGCTCAGGCAGCTACCTCGACGTCGCGAATTTCTGCTGTCCTGAATATCTGCAGTCAGATGCTCACGCTGATCAAGCGAAACTGGGATCAGAACAGCAAGTGACGGCGGAGCACGTTCGTCAAGTTCACCATTCAGCGCAGCGGCGAGCTCACCGACGATCGCCGTCGAGCGAAGCAGCGGTTTTCCGGCGCTCGACTTCATGGCGGAGCGCGCGCTGCTGCATCACCCGGCAGCTTCCCCCGCTGCCGGCACGCGTTCACCGAACCGTCCTTGACGGTTCATCTGGTGTTTGAGTACCGGAGATGACGCCACGAAGCCTCTTGACATCTGTAGCTCGTTGACCCTCGCCGCGGTCACGGTGCGCCGTGGCGCAGCAGCAACCGCCGCCACAACCGGCGGCGCCGCCCCCGCAACAGCACATCGAGCATCGCGCTGGTGATCACTGGCGAGGCGTGGACGGCCGCCACGCCTCGCGGTGCCGAACTTTCTGGCGCTGTCGACCGATCGCGAGACGCAGGAAGCGGCGCGCATCGTTTCAGAGGTGTTATGGAGCCGACCTCGATACGAGCGCGAGTTCGACATGATCCCGCGCGACGTCTATGCGCTCGATACCGCCGGCCGACGTCGATCGGCGATCCGCGCGTTCGATCGCTGGCGCGAAATCGGCGCTGACGGGTTGATTCTCGGCTCGATGCAGAAAGAACGGCAACGAGGTGCGGTGGAGATGCGGCTCTACATGATCGCGTCCCGCCAGCAGGCCTACGCCCGCGAGTACTCGGGCTCGATAGCCAATCCACGTCTCTACGCACACACGATCGCCGACGAAGTGCACCAGTCGCAGCGCCAGCTGCGCGGCGTCGCGCGCACGAAGCTGACGTTTTCCTCCGACCGCGAACAGGGAGCGCGTCGCCGGGCACCGTCGAAAATCGCGACGTCAAAGAGGTCTACGTCGGCGACTACGACGGCGCCAACCAGCGGCGGATCACGATGGGCCGCCAGTTGAACATCACGCCGGTGTGGTCGCCCGATGGCCGCGCGATTGCCTACACCTCCTATCGCTCGCGGATTCCCGGACATCTACATCTCGCGCATCTACGAAGGGACGATGAGCAACCCGGCCAAAGGCACGGCGCAAGCCCAGAATTATCTGCCGGCGTACGCTCCGGACGGCACGCGCGTGGCGTTCACGTCCAACGCGCGACGGCAATCCCGAGATCTACGTAATCAACGTGGACGGCAGCGACTTGCGGCGGCTGACCAGTCCATCCGCACGATCGACGTGACGCCGACGTGGTCGCCGAGCGGGACACAGATCGCCTTCACCTCCGATCGGTCGGGAGTCGCCGGCGATTTACGTTATGGGCATCGATGGCCTGGGCATGCGCCGCATCAGCAGCGACACTTATGCGGATCGGCCGACCTGGTCGCCGGCGCCGCTCAACGAGATCGCGTATGCCTCGCGCACCGGTCCCGGCTACGACATCAAGGTGTTGAATATCGCCAGCGGCGAGACGCGGCAGATCACCTTTGGCGAAGGCAGCAACGAGAGCCCCGCCTGGGCGCCGAACGGCCGGCATCTGGCGTTTACCTCCACGCGTGCCGGGCGGACGCAGGTCTTCACCGTCGATCGCGACGGCAAGAACGTGCGCCAGATCACGCGCGATGGGAACAACTATTTTCCGCACTGGTCGCAGTAACGCGGCGCGGGCTTTGCTAGCGACAAGTGCGCCATGTGCGCCGGGTGCGCGCGAGGTACAGGGAGTGGCGCGAGTTCTCGATCGCGCCGAGAGGATGTGATGATTCGAAGAATCTCGATCGTTGTGCTGTCAGCGTTGGTCGTCTCGATGACGGCCGCCGCGTGCTCGAAAAAGACGCCGCCGGTTGCGCGGCCCATGCCGCCACCGCGACTTCATTGGCTGACCACCGGCGCGACGCCGTCGCCTGCCCGAACCGGTGTCGGAGCCGGTTCCGGTGCCGGCGATGCCGGAAGACGCTGTGGCTGCGCGGTCGCTCGACGAGCTGAACCGCGAGTCGCCGCTCAAGCCAGTCTTCTACGAGCTCGATAGCGCCGATCTGTCCACTGAGTCGCAGACAGGCGCTGCAGGAAAACGCGCAGGTGCTGCGCAAGTTCGCGTCGTGGCAGATCACGATCGAGGGGCACTGCGACGAGCGCGGAACCGCGGAATACAACCTCGCCCTCGGCGAGCGCCGCGCCAACACCGCGCGCGACTATCTCGTGTCGCTGGGCATTCCCGCCGCCCGCGTCAAGACGGTGAGCTACGGTAAGGAGTTCCCCTTCGATCCGGCGCACAACGAAGGCGCCTGGGCAAAGAACCGGCGCGCGCATTTCGTGATCACGGCAAAATAGTGGGCGGCGCCTCGGTCGGTTGCGTGCCTCAGCCGGATCGTGTTTGCGGGCGCCCGTGCGAGGATATGACGTTATGAGATCGACCCCTATCGCCGCGGCGCTTCTCGCAAGTCTTGCGCTGGCGGCGCCGGCGGCCGCGCAGAGCCGCCGTGAAATGCAGATGATGGCGGACATTCGCATGCTGCAGGAGCAGACGCAGCAGCTGCAGCAGCAGATGCAGACCGCAATCAGCACGCCTGACCGATGCCCTCAAAGCGATCAACGGCCGGCTCGACGATCAGACGAACACGACGCGTAAGGCCTTTGCCGATCAGAAGCTCATCGTCGACGAGCTCAGTAATAACCTTCGCGTGATCCGCGAGCGCGTGGATGACACCAACGTGCGGATCGGGTCGCTGTCGCAGGAGATCGAAGCGCTGCGCGTGGCGATTCCGCAGTTTCCGTCGGGAGCGCCGGCGATCGACCCGGCGCAGCCGGGCGCGACGACGCCCGGGCAGGTGGCTCCGTTGCCAGCGCCCTCCGCGCCCGCGGCCCCACCCGGCGCGCCGCCAGGGATGTCGCCGCAGCGGATGTTCGATACCTCCTGGTCGGACTACATCTCGGGTCAGTGGGACCTCTGCGTCGGCGGCTTCGAGCAGTATCTGCGCTACGTTCCCGCGCAGCGAGCTCTCGGGCGACGCGCAGTTCTACATCGGCGATTGCTACTCCTCCGCTGGAAAGTTCAACGAGGCTGTCGAGGCCTACGACAAGGTCCTGGCGAACGCGCCGCGCTCGAGCAAAGTGCCCGATTCGTTGTACAAGCGCGGCCTGGCGTTCGAGCGGCTCGATCAATTCGATCGGGCGCGGCGAATCGTACGAGCAGGTGACGAAGAATTATCCCGAGAGCGAGGCCGCGCGTCTCGCGAAACAGGCGATCGCGAGGGTCAGCAAGGGGAAGCCGTAGCGAACGATCGAACCAGCATTTCGAACGACCGTCACGAACCAGCGTCCACTAGAGGTCAAGGAAAGAGAGCGTCGAGCCATGGGTAGCGTCAACAAGGTCATATTGGTCGGAAATCTCGGACGGGATGCGGAAGTGCGCTACACGCCCGGCGGCGCGCCGGTGGCCAGCTTCAGCATCGCGACCACTGAGAACTGGACCTCGAAGGACGGCGAGAAGCACGAACAGACCGAGTGGCATCGAATCGTGCTGTGGGGGAAGAGCGCGGAGTCGCTGCAGCCCTATCTGACCAAGGGCAAGCAGATTTACGTCGAGGGCCGGCTGCAGACGCGTCAGTGGGAAAAGGACAACCAGAAGCACTACACCACCGAGGTCAAAGCCGATCGCATCGTCCTGCTTGGCGGCGGTGCGCGGCGGCGACCGCGGCCCCGAGCGCGAGCCGGCCTACGCCGATCCGCTCGGCAAGGAAGCGGCGCCGATTACCGATGACGATATTCCGTTCTAACCCGGGTTGTAGGTTGTAGGTTGTAGGTTGCAGGTTGCAGGTTGTTCAGCCCGCGCGCATCGGCGCTCTTCGCGCTGTCAAACTGCGACCCGCGACCTCCGAGCCGAGACCACAGCCTGAAACCTGAAACCTGAAACCTACAACCTGAAACCTACAACCTGAAACCTACAACCTGATCCTATGCGCCGCGTCGAAAAACCCTGGGGCTACGAGTTGTGGTGGGCACACACCGAGCGCTATGTGGGCAAGTTGATCCACGTCAACAAGGGCCACGCGCTCAGTCTCCAGTATCACAACAAGAAGGACGAGACGATCTACGTCCATCACGGTCGCATCCTCTTCGAGTACGAAGAGGGCGGCCAGCGTCACTCCCGCGAGATGGGTCCGGGCGATGCCTTCCACGTGACGCCGCCCACGGTGCACCGCATGACGGCGATCGAGGACACCGACATCTTCGAGGTCTCGACACCCGAAGTGGACGATGTGGTACGGCTCGAGGATCGATACGGGCGATCTACTTAGAGGTGCCTAAGGGTGCCTAAAGGTGCCTGGGGTGCTGAGGTGCTGAGGTGCTGGTGCTTGGTTCAGGGTGCTTGGTGCAGGGTGCTCGAGGGCTTGATTCTGGAGTGCGCGCCGGTTGTTGGGAGCGGCCAGTACAGAAGATGCGTACGCAGCGCGGGCCTTTGGGCGCGCGGTGGCTGGAACCAAAAGCACCGTGCCTGAGGCACGCAGAGTGCTAGCGGCCCCGACGTTCAGATGCCGCTAACGCATCGAACAGAAACTGCTCGATCTCCCCTGCTGTCGCCAGCGTGAGCGCGCGACGCGCCAGCGTCTGCGCTTCGCCGCCGTGCAGGTCCCTGATCGTCTGCCGGGCCACTGTGATCGCCGCGGGCGTCATGCTGAACTCGCGCAGCCCGAGCCCGACGAGCAGTCCGAGGAGCGCGGGATCCGATGCCATCTCGCCGCAGAGCGACACCGGAATATGCTGACGCTGCGCCGCACGCCGCACCACTCGGATCAGCCGGAGCACCGCGGGATGGAGCGGCTCGTACAGGTCCGAGACGCGATCGTCGGTGCGATCGACCGCCAGGCGGTACCTGGATGAGATCGTTGGTGCCGATGGTCAGGAAGTCGGCTTCCGGCGCGAGGAGATCGGCCGCCACTGCCGCCGCCGGCACTTCCACCATCGCCCCGACCGGCGGCGGTGCGATGCCGAGCTCACCGGCTGCCTCCGCGAGCAGCGAACGCGCGTGGCGGATCTCTTCCACCGCGGTGACAAACGGAAACATGATCCGGAGCGGGCCGTGCACCGACGCGCGGAGCAGCGCGCGCAGCTGCGTGCGCAGGATCTCCGGCCGCGCCAGCCCGAGCCGCAGGCCGCGCAAGCCTGGGCGCGCGGCGCGCCCGTGCTTGTCGTCAAGCTGGCGCTCGTCGACGTCGAACGTGCGAATCGTGACGCGCAGCGGCGCGATCTGCTCGAGCAGGCTGCGATAGCGTCCGTATTGCACTTCTTCGGTGGCGCTCTCGAGCGAGCGGCCCGACAGCATGAACTCCGAGCGATAGAGACCGACGCCCTCGGCGCCGTACTCCTTGAGGAATTCGAGATCCTCGAGGAGCTCGACGTTGGCCTCGAGTCGGATCGCGACGCCATCCGTGGTCGTGAGCGGCCCGCCCGCGCGTCCCTCGGCGACTGCCGGCCGGGTGCGGCTCGAACGCAGCGCGCGGCGCTGCGCTTCCGCGATTGCATCCGGCGCCGGGGCGATTGTGACCTCGCCGGTCGTCCCGTCGAGAATGACCGGCGTGCCAGCGGCGATGCGCATCGACGCGTCGTGCAGGCCGACCACCGCCGGCACCTTGAGCGATCGCGCGAGGATGGCGGTGTGATAGGTGCGGCTTCCGGCGTCCACGGCGAACCCCTGGATGCGCGTCCAATCGAGCTGCGCGGCGAACGACGCGGTGAGCTCGTCGGCGACGAGGATCGACGGGCCGTCGAGCTCGCTGAGCAGATCCTGCGCGCCGCGCACGCCGTGCCGCAAGTTCATCCGCAGCCGGCCCGCCACGTCGGCGACATCGGTTTCGCGCTCACGCAGGTAGCGGTCTTCGACGCTCGCGAAGATGCAGCCGGATCTCCTCGTAAGCGCGATGCACCGCCCAGGCGGCGTTGACACGCTCCTGGCGCACGATCTCCTCCGCGCGCCCGACAAAGAGCGCGTCGTCGAGCATCAGCATCTGCGCATCGAAGATTGCCGCCAGATCGGGCGCGCGCGTCTTGACCCGGTCCGCGATGTCGTGCAGCTGCTCGGCGCGACTGCTTCGCGCGCGCCGCGCAGCACCGACAGCTCGCGATCGACCCGATCCGGTGGGATTGGAAACCGCACCACCTCGGTGCGGAGCGTCAGCACGACGGCGCGGCCGACGGCGACGCCCGGACGAGACGCCGATGCCAGTCAGGCGTTCCACGTGTTCGTTTCTCCAAACCCGCTTTCCACCAGCTTACACAGCTCGGCGATCGCGTCGCTCTCGTCGGGCCCCTCTGCCGAGATCGTGATCGAGGCGCCGTACGGCGCCGCGAGCAGCAGGATGCCCATGATGCTCTTGCCGTCGATCACGCGGTTCTCGCGCGCGACACGGATGTGCGAGCGGAAGCGCGTCGCGATGTGCACGAATTTGGCGGCGGCGCGGGCGTGCAGCCCGAGGCGATTCGGAATGTTGACGTCGCACGTCGTCATCCGTCGGTCCCTTTCAGGAGATCGGATGCGACCCAGATGGCGTTCTTGCCGTGCTCGCGCAGCGAGCGCGCCACTTCGATCAGGTTCTGCTCGTCGCGCAGGTTGGCCGCCTTGATCAGCATCGGCAGGTTGACGCCGGTGATCACCTCGACCTTGTTCGGCTCGAGAAACGTGATGCCGAGATTCGCCGGCGTGCCGCCGAACATGTCGGTGGCGATGAGCACGCCTTCGGGTCCTTGCACCCGCGCGATCGCCGCGGCGATGTCGTCGCGCGCATCCTGCACGTCCTCGTGCCAGCCGATCGACACGGCGGTAAACGTCGGCAGATCGCCGACGATCGTTTCCGCCGCGTTGACCAGCTCGGTGGCGAGCTGCCCGTGGGTGACCACAACGACGCCAATCACGTCTGTCTCCTCGGTCTTTCGCTACTCGCGGGCGAGGTCGCGATGGCGGACCCGGGCGGTGACGTTCTTCAGGCCGCCGAGCTCGCGTTTCAGCGATTCTGCCAGATACACCGATCGATGGCGCCCGCCGGTGCAGCCGATCGCAACCGTCAGGTACGCCTTGCCTTCGTCCACGTAGCGCGGCATGAGATATTTGAGGAATGCGGTGAGCCGATGCACCAACTTGCGCGTTTCCCGGTGCCGCCGCATGTAGGCGGCCACCGCTTTGTCCTTGCCCGTCTTGGCGCGCAGACCGGCGACGAAATGCGGGTTGGGGAGAAAGCGGCAGTCGAACACCAAATCCGCGTCTACCGGCACGCCGTGCTTGTAGCCGAAACTCTGGAACGTGAGCACCAGCCTGGCGCGCTCGCTCTCCCCGCGCACGAGATCCTGCAGCACCTGTCGCAGCTCGTGGACCGACATGTCGGAGGTATCGACGATCTCGTCGGCCAGTCCCCGGATCGGCGCCAGCATGGCGCGCTCTTCCTGAAGCGCCTCGGCGATCGGCCGCCGCGGTGCGAGGGGATGCGGCCGCCGCGTCTCGCTGTAGCGCCGCAAGCAGCGCCTCGTCACTCGCTTCGAGAAAGATCAGCAGCGGATCGAGGCCCGCGCGTGGCCTTCAGCTTCCGCCACACCCTGGGAAACTCCTTCATGAAGCGCCGTTCGCGCACGTCGACCACTACGGCCACTTTCGGGTTGTCGGCGTCTTCGTGACGCGTGAGGTCGGCAAGGACCGGGATCAGTGCGCTCGGCAGGTTATCCACGCAGTAGTAGCCAAGATCCTCGAGTGCGCGGATCGCGTGCGACTTGCCGCCGCCCGACAGCCCGGAGATGACGATGAAACCGGCGCGGCGACGCTTCCTGGCGCTCTTGCGCCGGCTCACAGCACGCCCCCGTGCTCGAGATCCTCGTCGTCGTCGTGAGGTTGCGCGGTCGACGCGGTCGGCTCGCGGAGGCGCGCGTCGAGCTTGGCCGCGAGCTCGCGCGCCGCGTTGATGCCGCGCGTGCGCAGCAGCTGGTTGCGCGCGGCCACTTCGACCAGAATCGCCAGGTTGCGCCCCGGGCGCCACCGGCATGCGGATCAGCGGAATCTTGAGACCAAGCAGCTCGAAAAACGCGTCGTCGAGGCCAAGGCGCTCGTAGTCCTTGAGCGGATCCCAGCGATCGAGCTGGACGACGAGCTCGACGCGCTTCGAGGTGCGGGTGGACGCGACGCCGAAGAGATCGCGGATGTTGATCAGTCCGAGGCCGCGCACTTCCATATGGTGCCGCGTCAGCTCGGGACAACTGCCGATCACGATCGAGGCCGCGCGCCGGCGGATCTCGACCGTGTCGTCGGCGACGAGCCGGTGCCCGCGGACGACCAGATCGAGCGCGCATTCGCTCTTGCCGATGCCGCTCTCACCGACGATCAGCACGCCGAGCCCGAGGATGTCGAGCAGCACGCCGTGAATCACTTCGCGAACGGCAAGCCGGTCTTCGAGGAGCGCCGTGAGCTTGCCGATGGCGGTCGCGGTGCCAATCGTCGTCGCCAGCAGCGGCACGCCTGCCCGCTCGGCTTCCGCGGCGACGTCGGCAGGAACCTCGAGGCCGCCCGTGATCAAAACGCACGGCACTTCGGTGGCGAAGCACTGCGCAAGCGCCTCGCGCCGGCGTTCGGGACCGAGCTGCTCGAGATAGCGGACCTCGCTCTCGCCGTAAATGAGGACGCGTCCGGGCTGCAGGTACTCGTGGTACCCGGCGAGCGCGAGGCCGGTCTTCTGGATATAAGGATTGGTAATCCGGCGATCGAGCCCGCGGGCTCCGGCGAGCAAGTCGATGGCGAGACCGATCGCCTCCGGGCGCGCGTCGAGCAGCCCGCCAACCGTCAGCGCGGGGACAGTGGACATCATCTCATTCTAGGCAGAGTGGGGACTTAGCGAGGTAGGGACGTCGGGAGATGGGGACATAGGGACATGGGGACATAGGGACATGGGGACATAGGGACATGGGGACATAGGGACATGGGGACATAGGGACATAGGGACATAGGGACATGGGGGACATGAGGGCGACGAGATGTACGGACTCGAGGACTTGGCGACGCATCGAGGTGGATCTGTGCACGGGACGTGGTTGCAAACCGCGGCCGTCCCCACGTCCCTAACGTCCCTAGGTCCCTACGTCCCCAGCGTCGCTAACGTCTCAACTTCCGATGTCCCGAGTCTTCTTAGGCTTCGGGCTCGATCAGCGCGATCTGCCCGTCGTCGCGCCGGTACAGCACGCTGACGGCGTCGGTTCGCGCGTCACGGAAGACGAGGAACGCGCGATTTCTGCCCTTCGAGCTCCATCGCCGCTTCGTCGACGGTCATCGGCTTGGCCGAGTAGCGAGCGGCGCGCAGGATGCGCCGCCGCCGTGGCAGCTCCATCGACGGTTGTGCGTTCCTGCGCTTCCGGAGCAGCGCGCCCGGGACTGGGCGCGGCGCGCCGGGCGGGGCGTTTTCACACTTCGCGCCGCCTGGCCGCGGCGCTTGCGCTCCTGCCACCGCCCCTTGGTCTTTTCGAGCTGGTGCAGCACCTTGGCGACGACGTCGGTCATCGCCGTTTCCCACGCGCCGCCTTGGCCACCGCATGCATGAACTGCTCGCCGCGCACGTGCAGCGTCAGCTCGACGACGTTGTTGACCTTTTCCTTCGCGACGACGACCGTGGCGGAAACGCCCGCATCGTTGACGAAGCGGTGCACCTTCTGGAGCTTGCGTTCGACGAGACGGCGCAGGCCCGGCGAGATCTCGACATGACGTCCTGTCAGATCAACGCGCATGGTCGAGGCACGTCGCATCGGTGGACGGCGGCTGCTCCACTCGAGTCTAGAAAAGGACCTTCCGCTGGTTGGAGGTCGGAATCTTGAGCTCTTCGCGGTACTTCGCAATCGTGCGGCGTGCCAGCATGAGTCCTTCGCGCTGCAGAATGCTCACGATCTTCGAATCGGACAGCGGCTTGCGCGGGTCCTCGGCTTCGATGATCTTCCGGATTCGCTGCTTGATCGTCACCGAGGACACAGCATCACCATACGAGCTGCTGATGCCGCTGTGGAAAAAGTACTTCATCTCGAACACGCCCTGCGGCGTGTGCATGTACTTGTTGGTCACGACGCGGCTGACCGTGGACTCGTGCATGCCGATGTCGTTGGCGACGTCGCGCAGCACGAGCGGCCGCAGGTGCTCGATGCCGTGATCGAGGAAGTCGCGCTGGAAGTTGATGATGCTGGTCGCGACTTTGTGAATCGTCTTCTGCCGCTGCTCCACCGACTTGATCAGCCATAGCGCCGAGCGGAACTTGTCTTTGACGTAGGCGCGCGTCTCGTCGTTGTTCTCGCAGTGCCCTTGTCGAGCAGCCGCCGGTAGGTCGGGCTGATCCGGAGCTGCGGCAGGCCCTCCTCGTTGAGCACCGCGACATACTGATCCTCAACCTTGAGCGACGTAAACGTCGGGGATGACGTACTGCGACTGCTTCGGGTTGTAGCGGCTGCCCGGCTTCGGATCGAGGTGCTTGATGATCTCGATGTGCTGCTTCAGCTCCTCGATCGTGACGCCGAGCTTCTTCGCCAGCTCCGGGATCTGGTGGTTCTGCAGGAGACGCAGGTAGTCGGTGACGATTTTTTCCGTCGGCGTGCCTTCGAGGCCGATGTGCCGGATCTGCAGCGTCAGGCATTCCTGCAGGTCGCGCGCGCAGACGCCGATCGGATCGAAGCCCTGCAGCAGCTTGAGCGCGCGCTCGACTTCTTCGATCGGCCACGGTCCCATGTTGGCGATCTCGTCCACCGACGCGACCAGATAGCCGTCGTCGTCGAGGTTGCCGATGATCGCCTCGCCGATCTCGCGCAGCTGCTCGTCGTCGGTCTGAATCGTGAGCTGCCAGCTGAGATGATCCGTCAGCGAGTCGCTCGTCGAGAGCGTGTTCTCGATCGGCGGGAGCTCTTTGACTTCCTGCGGCGCCCGCGGCCGGTAGCCGTCGTCGAGATACTCACCGAAGAAATACTCGTAATCCTGGTCGTCCCACGTGTCGTTTTTCTGCTGCGGTGGGCGTTTCGGGTTCTTTTTCGGCGGCGGGCTGCGCGTCGGCCGCCTGCAAGCTCTTCCGTGGGAACTTCCTCGAGCAGCGGGTTCTCGACGACTTCCTGATTGAGGAGATCGGCGAGCTCCAGCGTCGACATCGGCAGCAGCTTGATCGCCTGCTGCAGCGATGGCGTCAGGATCAGCTTTTGCGCGAGCTTAGTCTGAAGCTTTTGTTGAATGGCCATACCGTCGGGGCGGGGACCGCCCTTCCATACGCTCCGGGCGACCGTGAGCCAGGCTATCGGTCGCATGAGTCGTGCCAACCTCCATCTTAGTCCAGTCGGAAGTCGGTCCCCAGATAAATCCGCCGCACATCCTCATCGGCCGCCAATTGATCGGGTGTACCGCTGCGAAAAATTGTGCCGTCGGTGACGATGTAGGCACGATCGGTAATGCGGAGCGTCTCGCGGACGTTGTGATCGGTGATCAGCACGCCGATCCCGCGCTCCTTCAGATGAAACATGATCTTCTGGATCTCCGTCACGGCAATCGGGTCGATCCCGGCGAACGGCTCGTCGAGCAGCATGAACTTGGGCGACATCACCAGCGCGCGGGTGATTTCTGCGCGCCGGCGCTCGCCACCCGATAGCGTGTAGGCCGGCGCTGCTGCCAGCGGCGTCAGATTGAATTCCGCGAGCAGCTCGCGCAGCCGTGTCCGTCGCGTTTCCGAATCAAGGCCGAGCGTTTCCAGAATTGCGAGGATGTTCTGCTCGACGGTCAGGCCGCGGAAGATCGAGGGTTCCTGCGGCAGGTAGCCGATGCCTTTGCGCGCGCGCATGTACATCGGATCGTCGGTGACGATCCTTGCCGTCGAAGAACACGCGCCCGCGGTCGGGCGAGGTGAGGCCGACCGTCATGTAGAACGTGGTGGTTTTGCCCGCGCCGTTCGGTCCGAGCAGGCCGACGACTTCGCCTGACGCGACTTCGAGATTGACGCCGCGCACGACGGTGCGGCCGCCGTACGACTTGGTGAGGTCCTCGGTCCGGAGTGTCGACATTCAGTGCTGCGGCGACTCCGGGCACTTCGAGTTGCCCTTGTTTGGGTGCGTTGCTCCTCGTTGCCGTCGACGAAATCCTATCGGACGACCTGAAGAAGGTCAACGTGCGGCCGGTCGTCTCGCGACAGCCTTCCACGAGCCGCACCGGCGCGCCGGCGAGCTGATACTCCTCGGTCGCCGGCAGATACGTGAGACGCGTGCCGTGAGCTTCGCCGCTTCTCGACGAGCACGCGAACCGTGGCGCCTTGCGCCTCGAGGCGATCGAGCGCGTTGTCCTTGGCCGCGAGCTGCAGCTCGATCGATCGGCGCGGACGTTCCCCTGCGCGCCATCGAGCTGCGCCTTCTTGGTGAACACGGCGCGCCGTTTCGCGTCCACGAACTCGAACTCGCCGGCTCGGCCGATCGACGTCGCTGTGGCTGGTGCCGTCCGCGGCTTTACCGCCGAATCGGCAGCACGGCGACGACGTTGCCGGAGGCGATCGAGCTTGCCCTGCCGGTCGTCGAGCGTGATCGCATCGGCTTTGAATCGACGTGCCGCCCTGCAGCGAGCCAGGCTTTGCCCGGTGATCGCTGCTGCTCGCCTGTCCTCGTCGAAGTGCCAGCTTGTCCGCGGCGATCGTGACCGGCTTCGCTGTCCTTGAGCAGCGTTGTCCCGCGCTCGCTTCGCCTGCCGGCGCCGCGCTGCAGCGTGGTGGTGACGCCGCCCGACGCCGTCATCGCGCGCGGCGACAGCGTGACGTCGATCGTTGGGCGCGTCGATGCGCGACCCGATCGTCGTTCGACGCGCGGCATCGGTCCGTCTTTGGGGCTGGAGAGCGAGAGCATGCCTTTGTGACGTCTGATAATGCGCGTTCGATGCTCGCGGCCCGCAGCGCTCCGTCGGTCAAAGCGAAACCGCCGAAGAAAGTCGGCGGGGTCAACGGTGCCGTTCGCTCGCCAGCTGCGCCTTCAGCGTGCGGCCGCTGCGCCACGCGCACGTCCGTCGCGGCGTGGTCTCCGGAATTCGGTCAGGCGCGCCTTCGAAGGTCAGCGCCGTCAGACCCTTTCCGGCTTCCCCGCTGCCGTCGAGCGTGGTCGAAGTGATCGTGCGTGCCGGCGTCTGGCCGAGCGCCAGGAGCTCCATGCGGACGCCGTCGCGGCCCGCAAGCGCGGTGACCGAGCCGTCGGCTGCGAGCGACAAATCGATGTACTGCGCGAACAGCTGCTGACCGGCTGCCCCGTCCGGCTGAGCGAGCTGAATGCTCGACGTCGCCGGCGAGCAGCGCCTGTTCGAGCGTGCGTCCATCGATCCGCGTAATCGAGATTGATGTCGCGCGCCTGCATCGTCTGCAGCGTGCCCATGCTGCCGCCGCCGGTGATGCGCGACCTTGCCGCGCAGCTCGATGCGATCGGGCTCGTCGATCTGCGCCTGCATGAAAATCGTCGAGGCGTCGGCGTGATGACCTGATTGTCGCGCGTCATGCGCACGTTGCGATCGAATCGCGCGTAGCGCTGTAAGCGCGAGTAGCCGGCAGTGGCGGCCGACACTTCCATCCCCGGTTTCTGCGGCGTCGCCGCGAAGCGAATCACGGCCTGATCGAGGAGCCAGACGGAGTCCTGCTGGCGGTCGTAGGTGAACCCGACGCCGCGAGCCCGACATGTTCTGCCGCGTTGGAATTGCACCGGGCCGGGGCCGCGCAGCAGACCTTCGGCCTCGGTGAACGTCGCGTGCTCGGTGGTCACGACCAGGCCGTCGGAGGTGTCGCAGCGACACGCCGCCGCGCACGTCGTACGAACTGCGTTCGGCGCCGACAAACGCCTCCTGTCCGCCAATCACGTAAGAGCGTCCGCCGCGATTGTCGATGGTGGCCTTGAAGGCGGTGAGCTTCGTGCGTCCGTCCTCGTAGGTGACCTGACTGGCGAACTCGATGCGGACGTCGCGCCGGTCGGCCTTGAGCTGGACGACGTCGCCGCCGCGGGTTTCGGCTGACGGCCTTGGGATCGAGACGTTCGATGGGCGCGGCGGGGCTTGCGCCGTGCGTTGGCGTGCATGAGCAACGCGACCGCCGCCACGACGCCGACGACAGACAACGGCGAAGATCCAGCGAGCGTGCCGCTGCCAGCGGGCCATGCAGCGATTGTACAGGTGCACTAGCGTGCCAAGGTGCCAGGGCGCTGAGTGCTCGGTGCCGGTGCTCGGTGCAGTCCGGTGTCCGGTACCAGGTCACGACGTGTGTGACGGCGGGCAAGGTGCGCACCGCGGCACCGTGCACTGGACGCGGCACCCAGCACCCAGCACCCAAGGCACTCTAGGCACCTGGCACTCTAGGCAGCTTCAGCTACGCTTAGCGGAAGTCTTCGACGCGCAGTTCCAGATAGGTCTTGCCGTGATATTCGTTCTGCTCGAGTGAGAACGCCAGCTCGACGCCAGCCTTTTGCTCGGTCAGCGCGGCTTCGCGATCGGCGGCATTCCAGTGAATCGCGCGGAACGTTCGGCCGTCCTGGCGAAACGACGTCTTGAGGTGTCGCTCTTTCAGCTTGCGCGGGCCGTCGACCACTTGGACGGCGCCGTGTGTGAAAACAGGTTTCGCGTTGCCCGGCCCAAACGGCGCCAGGCGTGTCGAGCTCCGACACGACCTGGCTGCTGATGTCGCCAAAGGTCAGCGGTCCATCGAGCCACAGGCGCGGCCGCAGATCGTCGGGCTGCAGCCGCGCTTCGCCCCATTCGTTGACCGCCTGCCGGAACTCCCTGATGCGCGCGGCCTCGAGTTGCAGCCCCGCGGCCTGTTTGTGCCCGCCAAAGC
Source organism: uncultured Acidobacteriota bacterium (assembly GCA_963807105.1). Classification (GTDB taxonomy): domain Bacteria; phylum Acidobacteriota; class Vicinamibacteria; order Vicinamibacterales; family UBA2999; genus DASPWV01. The sequence continues at coordinate 999,659 of CAWEAM010000013.1, forward strand.
GCAGCAGCATCGGCGCGCACGATTCGAGCGCGCCGAGGATGTCGAATCCCGGAATACTGCGGCACGACCCGTGCGCGATGCCGTCCTCGATCGAGAGCACGATGGTCGGGCGATAGAAGGCATCCACGATTTTCGACGCGACGATGCCGATCACGCCGCGATGCCAGCCCTCGCCGGCGACGACGAGCACCGAGCGGGAACCGACCTCCGGGTCGGTCTCGATGATCTTGCGCGCCTTGGCGACGATGTCCTGCTCCTCCTGCCGGCGGCGCGTGTTTTCGGTCTCGAGCTGTTCGGCGAGCCCGCGCGCTTCGTCGGCCATCGCCTCGTCCGCCGCCAGCAGCAGCCGCGTCGCGATGTCGGGCGTGCTCATGCGGCCAGCGGCGTTGATGCGCGGCGCGACCATGAAGGCGATGTGGTAGCTGTCGATCGTCTTTCGCAGTCAGGCCGGCGACCTCGAGCAGCGCGCGCAGGCCCACCTTGTGCGGACCCTTGGACAGCATCTGCAGGCCCGAGCTTGGCGATGACGCGGTTTTCGCCGACGAGCGGCACGACGTCGGCGAGCGTGCCGATGGCCGCGACTTTGACGAAGGCGGGCAGCCAGTGCATGCGGCCGGCGCGCTGGCACAGCGCCTGCACCAGCTTCAGCGCGACGCCGACGCCGGCGAGATGTTTGTCCGGGTACTGGCAGTCGTGCCGCTTGGGATTGACGACGGCGCAGCCTGCGGCAGCTCCGTGATCGGGCTCGTGGTGATCGGTGATGATGAGGTCGATGCCCGAGCTCGCGCGCGCGCCGTGCGGCGTCGGCGCCGCGGATGCCGCAGTCGACCGACACGACGACGTGCACGCCTTCGGCGTGCAGGCGCTCGAGCGCCGCGGGCTGCAGGCCGTAGCCGTCGCGCAGGCGCTCCGGAATGAAGTGCACGACGTCGGCGCCGAGCAGCTCCAGGGCGCGGCGCAGGATCACCGTCGAGGTGATGCCATCGACGTCGTAGTCGCCGTGCACGGCAATGCGTTCGTGCTGAGCGATCGCGCGCATCAGCCGATCGACGGCGGCGCCCATATCCGCCAGGCGCATCGGATCGAGCAGGTGGTCGAGCGACGGGTTGAAGGAACCGTGAGGCATCGTCGAGCGTTGCCGAGGCCGCGGATGGCGAGCAGCCGCGCCGCAATCGGCGAGATCTTCAGCTCGCGTGCGAGCGCGGCGGCGCACTGCTTCGTCACATCCGTGCGTTTTCCAGATCAGCGGGGCAGGCATGGCAAAGGCTGCAACCGGTCAACTGGTGACGGAACTCTCGGTCCTCGACGATGCCGACCGATCCCATCGTCCGGAACTTCTGATAGCGCTGCTCGAGCCGCGTCTCGACGTCGAGCCGCGGCCGACGCTCGCAGCGCGCGCTCGAGCGCCGTATCGAGCATGGCCGCGGCCTGCGCGGTGGTCGTTGTGCGCGCCGCCCACCGGTTCGGGCACGATTTCGTCGATGATGCCGAGGCGGAGCAGGTCGGGCGCCGTGAGCTTCAACGCGTCGGCCGCTTCGACCTTGCTTGCCGAGTCGCGCCACAGGATCGCGGCGCAGCCTTCCGGCGGAATCACGCTATAGATCGCGAACTCGTGCATCAGGATGCGATCGCCGATGGCGATGCCGAGGGCGCCGCCGCTGCCGCCTTCGCCGTGGACGACGACGATCGACCGGGACGGGGAGCATCGACATTTCGCGCAGGTTGAGCGCGATCGCTTCGGCGACGCCGCGTTCTTCCGACTCGATGCCCGGATAGGCGGCGGGCGTGTCGACGAAGCAGATGATCGCGCGCCTGAACTTCTGCGCCATCTGCATCGCCCGCAGCGCCTTGCGGTATCCCTCGGGCCGCGCGTAGCCGAAGTTGCGGTAGATCTTCTGCTTGGTGTCGCTGCCCTTCTGATGGCCGACGACGAGAGTTTCCTCGCCGCGATAGCGCGCGAGGCCGGCGATGATCGCGTGGTCGTCGGCAAACCGGCGGTCGCCGCGAATTTCGACGAAGTCGGTGAACAGCCGCTCGACGTAATCGAGCGTCGTCGGACGCGACGGATGCCGCGCGACGAGCACGCGCTGCCAGGGCGTGAGATGGCGATAGAGCTCGCCGCGCATCTTCGGTGATCCGGCTTTCGAGGCGCTGCGATGTCCTGTCGCGCGCTGCTCGGTTTCCGGCAGCTTCGACAGCGCCTCGATCTCCTTGAGCAGGATGCCGATCGGCTCTTCGAAGTCCAGCAGTTCGGGCATCGCTATCTCAGGGTGACCGAGCCGGCGCCGCACAGTCGTTCGACCGCCTGTACAGCAGCTGATCGCGTTGGCCTGCACGCGAATCTGTGGCATCACGTCGGCGCTGACCCGCAGTGTGCGGCCATCCTTCTGCACGTGCATCTCGATGGCGACCGGTCGATCGCCTTGGTTGGCAGTCAGCACGTCCCACAGCGCTTCGAGCTTGGCCCGGGTGCAATCGCCGTTCAACTTGATCGTCACACTCTTGGACAGCCGCTCGCGCAGGCTCTCGAGCGGAAACAGCTCGGTGGCCTGCATGCGCGCCGACTCTTCGTCGCGCTCGAAGCGTCCGCGCACGGCGACGAAGCGCGCCGTTTTCGATGCACGCGCGGAACTTGCCGTAGGGCTCCGGGAAGACGACGACTTCGACCGAGCCTTGCGCGTCTTCGAGCATGAAGACGCCCATCGGATCGCCCTTTTTGGTCTTCAGTGGCCGCACGCCGGAGACGATACCGCCAACGTGCACGTCCTCGACGAGCAGGCGTCCGGGCGCGCCATCCACCGGCTGCGGCAGCTCCGCGAGCACGAGATCGCCCACGGTGCGGGCGCCGAACGCGCGGAGATCATCGGCGTAGCGATCCACAGGATGGCCGCTCAGATACAGCCCGAGCGCCTCTCTTCTCCTGCTGCAGCAGTTCCATCTCGCTCCACGGCGCCGCATCCGGGAGCCGGATGATCGGAGAGGCCGCCCGCTCCTCGTCGCCGCCGCCAAACAGGTCGGCCTGGCCGTGGTCGCGATCGCGCTGGGTACGGTTGCCGTGCTCGATCGCGCTGTCGACGGCGCCAGCCAGCGTCGACCGACCGGCGGTGAGCGGCACGCCCTGCGGGATGAGGCTGTCGCAGGCGCCGGATTTGACGAGCGCCTCGAGCACGCGCTTGTTGACGGTTCGCAGGTCGAGCTTCTTCGCAGAGCTGATGGAGCGACGTGATCCGACCGGCGCGGGCGCGAGTGTCGAGGATGCAGTTGATGGCGCCTTCGCCCAGACCCTTGATCGCCGTCAGGCCAAAGCGCACGCCTTCGGGCACGACCGTGAAGTGCAGCTGACTCTCGTTGATGTCGGGTGGCAGCACCGCGATGCCGCGATCGCGGCACTCGCCGATGTAGAGCGCCAGCTTGTCGGTGTTGGCGGCTTCGATCGTCAGCAGCGCCGCGGCAAAATGGCGCGGATAGTTCGCTTTGAGGTACGCCGTTTGATAGGCGAGATAGGCGTACGCGGTCGAGTGCGACTTGTTGAAGCCGTAGCCGGCGAAGTACTCCATCAAGTCGAAGATCTTCGCCGCCTTTTTCTCGTTGATGCCGTTGCCGCGCGCGCCCTGCATGAACGCTTCGCGCTGCTTCGCCATGACCTTGGGATCCTTCTTCCCCATGGCCTTGCGCAGCACGTCCGACTGGCCGAGCGTGAAGCCGGCGAGCTCCGACGCGATGCGCATCACCTGTTCCTGATAGGCGATGACGCCGTAGGTGTCGGCGAGAATCGGTTCGAGCTGCGAGAGCTCGTACTTGACCTCGCTCTTGCCCTGCTTGCGCGCGATGAAGTCGTCCACCATGCCCGACTTGAGCGGTCCGGGACGATAGAGCGCGTTCAGGGCGATCAGATCGTCGAGGCGCTGCGGCTTGGCCTTGCGCAGGATCTCGCGCATGCCCGAGCTCTCGAACTGGAAGATGCCGTAGGTCTGGCCGTCGACGAAAAGCTGATACGTCGGGCGGATCGTCGAGCGGGATGTCGTCGATGTCGAGATCGACGTTTTCGGTCCGCTTGATCTCGGTCAGCGCGTCACGGATGAGCGTGAGCGTGCTCAGCCCGAGAAAGTCCATCTTCAGAAGGCCGACGCGCTCGACCTCCTTCATCGCCCACTGCGTGGTGATTTCGTCGCGGTTGCTCTTGTAGAGCGGCGCGTAGTCGGTGATCGGTCCCGGCGCGATGACCACGCCGGCGGCGTGGACGCCGGCGTTGCGCGACATGCCTTCGAGCCGCCTCCCCATCTCGAGCAGGTCCTTGACGCGGGCGTCCTGCTCCTGCATCTGCTTGAGGAGCGGATTCTCCGCCAGCGCCTTCTCCAGCGTCATGTCGAGAGCGGCGGGGATCTGCTTGGCGATCCGATCCACGTCCGCGTACGGCATGTCCATCGCCCGGCCGACGTCGCGGACGACGGCTTTTGCTTTCATCGTGCCGAAGGTGATGATCTGCGAGACGTTTTCGCGGCCGTACTTCCGCGTCACGTACTCGATCACTTCCCGCGCCGCCGCTCGCAGAAATCGACGTCGATATCGGGCAGCGACACGCGCTCCGGATTGAGGAAGCGCTCGAAGATCAGGTCGTAGTACAGCGGATCGACGTCGGTGATGCGGAGCGCCCAGGCAACCAGGCTGCCCGCGGCCGATCCGCGGCCGGGCCCGACCGGAATGCCCTGCTCGCGCGCGTAGCGGATGAAATCCCAGACGATCAGGAAGTACCCGGGATACCCATCCGCTTGATCATCTCGATTTCGTAGGCGAGGCGCTGCTCGTAGTCGCTGATCGAGTGGCGAAGCTTGCCGTCGGCCACGAACTGCTGCAGGCGCGGCAGACGCTCGGCGAAGCCCTGGCGGGAGACGTGCTCGAAGTAGTCGTCGAGCGCATAGCCGTCGGGCACGTCGAACCGGGGCAGGTGGTTCTCGCCGCTCTTGATCTCGACGTTGCAGCGCTCCGCAATCCGCAGCGTGTTGGCCATCGCCTCGGGGTAGTCCTGGAAGATTTGCGCCATCTGCGCGGCGCTCTTCAGGAAGAACTGATCACCGTGATAGCGCAGCCGCTGCGCGTCGTTCACCGACTTGCCGGTGCCGATGCAGAGCAGGATGTCGTGCGGCTTGTGATCGCCCTCGCGGAGGTAGTGCACGTCGTTGGTGCACACGAGCGGCATGTTCAAGTCGCGGGCGATGGGCAGCAGGCCGTTGTTGACGATGCGCTGCTCGTCGAGGCCCTGATACTGCATCTCGAGGAAGAAGTTCCCCTCGCCGAGGATATCGCGATAGCTGGCGGCGGCGGCGACGGCACGCCTCCCCTGCTCGGCGCGAATCTCGGTGGCGACCTCGCCCTTGAGGCAGCTGCTCAGGCCGATCAGCCCTTGGCGATGCGCTGCGAGGAGGTCCTTGTCGATCCGCGGCTTGTAATAGAAGCCCTCGGTGTAGCCCGACGACACCAGCTTGATCAGGTTCCTGAAGCCGGTTTCGTTCGCGGCGAGCAGCACGAGGTGATTGAAGTTCTCGCCGAGATTGCTGCTGCGATCGAGACGGCTGCCCGGCGCGACGTAGACCTCGCAGCCGAGGATCGGCTTGATCCCGCGCTTGCGCGCGGCGTCGTGAAAAGTGACGGCCGAAAACATGTTGCCATGCTCGGTGACCGCCATCGATTTCATCCCGAGCGTCTGCGCCTGGTCGAGCAGCTCCTCGATCCGGCACGCGCCATCGAGCAGCGAGTACTCGGTGTGGAGATGAAGGTGAACGAAATCACTCATGGCCGTTGGCGGGCCTGCGCGCAGCGCCCAACATGATCATTCCCACTCTATCGTTGACGGCGGCTTCGACGACACGTCGTAGACGACGCGATTGACCCCGCGCACCTCGTTGACGATGCGCGACGAGATCGTGGCGAGAAGATCGTGCGGCAAACGCGCCCAGTCGGCGGTCATGCCGTCGAGGCTCTCTACGGCGCGGATCGCGACCGTGTATTCATAAGTGCGCGCATCGCCCATCACACCCACGCTTTGCACCGGCAGCAGCACCGCGAAGCTTTGCCAGAGCCGGGAATACCATCCCGAGCGCCGCATCTCCTCCGCGACGATCGCGTCGGCGCGGCGCAGCAGATCCAAACGTTCGCGCGTTAGCGGGCCGAGCAGCCTGACGGCGAGCCCCGGTCCGGGAAATGGCTGCCGGATCAGGAACTCGCGGTCGATGCCGAGATCGCGGCCCACGGCGCGCACTTCGTCCTTGAACAACTCGCGCAGCGGCTCGACCAGCTTGAACCGCATACGCTCGGGCAGGCCGCCGACGTTGTGATGGCTCTTGATCACCGCCGACGGCCCGCGCACCGAGACCGACTCGATCACGTCAGGATACAGCGTGCCCTGCGCGAGGAAGTCGAAGTGCCCCAGCTTGCGTGCTTCCTCTTCGAAGACGTCGATGAACGTTGCCCCGATGATCTTGCGCTTCTGTTCGGGATCGACGACGCCCTCGAGGGCGGCGAGAAACCGGTCCGACGCATCCACCCAGTCCACCGGCAGTTGCAGCCTCTTGTAGCGCTCGACGACCTGCGACGCTTCATTGAGGCGAAGCAGCCCGTTGTCCACGAAGACACAGCGCAGCCGATCACCGATGGCGCGGTGGATGAGGGTGGCCGCGACCGTCGAGTCGACGCCGCCTGACAGCGCGCACACCACGCGCCCCTCGCCAACCTGTTGGCGGATGTGCCCAATCGATTCGTCGATGAACGACGCGATCGTCCAGTCGCCGCTACAGCCGCACACGTCGTACGCGAAGTTACGGAGGATCTCCTTCCCGCGCTCGGTGTGTGCGACCTCTGGATGAAAAAGCAGCGCGTAATATCCGAGCTCGGGCGCTTCCATCGCGGCCACTGGAGCATTGGCGCTCGTCGCTGCGATCGAAAAGCCCTTCGGTGCAGCAGCCACGAAGTCTCCGTGGCTCGCCCATACGCGCAACTCGGACGGCAGCTCGCGAAAGAGCCGCGGCGTGTCGCCTTCGCGCACCCGGACCATCGCGTGACCGAACTCGCGATGCGGGGCGCTCGCCACCGCGCCACCCAGCAAGTGGGTCATCAGCTGCATGCCGTAACAGATGCCGAGCGTCGGCACGCCCAACTCGAGCACGCGAGGATCGCAGTGCGGCGCGTCTGCCTCGTCCACGCTCTTGGGACCGCCCGAGAGGATGAGCCCGGCCGGCCGGCGCGCGTGCAGCGTCTCAAGGGGTGTGTTGAACGGGAGGATCTCCGAGTAGACCGAGAGCTCGCGCAGGCGGCGCGCAATCAGCTGCGTAAACTGCGAGCCGAAATCAAGCACGAGTATGATTTGATGAGCCACAGAACTCCCGGCAGGAACCGCTATTATAACGGCGTGGGGAGTGATCACACCACAACATATAGTGTCCGCCTCACGGTCAGTCGCCCTACCATCCTCGCTGCGGCACTCCTCGCCGCCGGCGCTCTGACACTCCAGGCCCAGCAGCGTCCGCCCGACCGCAACTTCGATGCCGCCTTGCATCTGCCGGCGCTCGATCCCCGCTGGACCGTCGTGTTCGAGAGCGCACCAGCGGCGCCGGCCGGGTTCGACCTGAACGCGGCGTACGTGCCACTCAAGAGCGGCGAGCTCGTCGCGGTCGGTCTCGAGCGCGGCGAAATTCGCTGGAAGTTGGAACTGGCGACGGCCTTCACGCCGGCCACCGGCGACGGCCTGGTGTTTGCCGCTGGCGACGGCGTTGTGCTGGCTTTCGAGGATCGCACCGGGAAGACGGCGTGGCGCACGCCGCTCGAAGGAACACTTGCATCGCCGGTGTTCTTCGACGCCGGATTCCTGCTCGTGTCGAAGAGCGACGGCGAGCTGGTCGGGATCCGGGCGGAGGACGGCACCATCCTCTGGCGACACAACCTGAACGCGCCTCCCGTGATTGCGCCGGCGGCGTCTGGCGATCGCCTTTTCGTGGGATTGAAAGGCGGTCAGGTCGTCGCGATCGATCGCGATGCCGGACAGCCGCTGTGGTCCGTCGCGCTTCCGGAAGACGCCACCGGTCTACTCGCGCTCGAGGATCAGCTCGTCGTCGGCACGCGCGCCAATCGGATGCTGAGCCTCGATCCGCAGCGCGGGCGCACGCGCTGGGACTGGCGCGTGGGCGCGGACGTGACTGGCGCGGCGGTGGCGGACGACAAGCGGATCTATTTTGCGGCGCGGGACAACATGCTGCGCGCGCTCGATCGCGGCAATGGCAATCTGCGGTGGAAGCAGGCGTTGCCGTCGCGCACGGCGGGCGGGCCGTTGCGGACCGGAGATGTCGTGATCGTACCGACCGTCGCGGCGGACGTGCCAGTGTATTGGGCCGACACGGGCAAGCCGGCGTTCGTGATCAAGGCGGCCGGCGAGCTCGCCAGCGTGCCTTACGTGCGCGAGGGTCAACGGCCGACGACGACGCGGCTGGTGTGGATCACACGCGAAGGGACGCTGCAGGGATTCGCGGTGCGGTACGAGGCGCCGCCCGCGGCGCTCGATCAGTTGCCGGGCGGTACGAAGGTCGGTGGCTGACCGAACTGACGGAGTGCCTCAGGTGCCTGCCATGCCCTGGGTGCGGGTGTTGCGCTGCTTTGCCAGTCAGGTGGCCCGCGCTTCTCGGCGGCGGGGGCCGAAACCCGCCGCTACGACGTTCTCAGAATCCAAATCCCGCGAGTTTCGACAGCATCGCGCCGACCTCGCGTATCAGATTCACCTGCGCCTGCTGATTGTCGGGCTTGCTTGCGAGCGCGGCGCGGAAATGCCTTAACGCGTCGAGGCGGTTGCCGAGGGCCGACAACACCGAGCCAAGGTTGTTGTGCGCGCTCGGATGCTCGGGGTCGAGCGCGAGGGCGCGCTCGTATTCGCCAATCGCTTCATCGAACCGACCGCCGACCGACAGCGCCGTGGCGAGATTGAAGTGCGCCGACGCCGAGTTCGGCCGCAGCGCGACCGACTTCTTGAAGTGCGACGCCGCCTCCGCCGCCCTGCCCAGCCCGAGATACAACAGCGCCACGTCGTCGTGCAGCTCGACGTCGTCCGGCGTCACGCGCAGCATTGTCTCGTAGCCGACGGTGTCCTCGATCGTCATCTTGTGCTGTGCTTCGGTTCGCAGCGTCTCGAGGTCGCGCGCGTTCTTCGGCACGAGCTGAAACCAGAGGTCGCCCATCTCGTCAACGGTGCGCTGACCCCATAACACTCTGCGCGCAGGCCGGTCTGGGTTGCGCGGATTCTCGATGGAGTTGTCGTAGACGTACTCCATCGCCAGCCGCGTGCCTTTCGGCAGCGCCAGAGGCGTCTCATACCGGTAAACATGCTGCCAACGGAAATCCCACTCGCCGATGTGAATCAGCGATCGCGTCGAGCCGTCGGGAAGCGTAGCAGTGCCTCGCACATCGCGCGCGCGGTAGTGCGCGTGCGGCTGCAGCGCATGCAGCTCCACGTCGATTGGAAGGACGTACGAGTCCTCGATCGTGTAGTTCCCTTCTCCAGGCGCGATGTCGATCCCCTGCGAGCCGAGTCGAAGAATCGCGGGCGTGCGCGTCGGCGGCTCGTCACCGAAATAAAGCCCGATCGTCGGCTGCACATCCTCGATCGCGCCGCTCGGCTGCATGTGCAGCTGGACGACGAGATCGGCGCCGGGCATCAGAGGCCAGGCAAACGCGCTCGGGACGAGCGGTGCCAGTTGTCCTGGTGTCCATCCGAGAAAATGCCCTTCGGGATAGACGGCTGAACGCGGCATCAATCCGTCGTAACCCGGCAGCGGATCGGCGGAGTCGAGCTGACGCGTGGAAGGCGTGTAATCGATGCGGATGTTCGCGTGATGGACCACGCGCGGATTCCCTGGAAGGAATTCGAGGCCGCGGATATAGCGGACGCGATCGATAGGAAGCGGAATGGCGAAGATGCGGAACACGTCGGTCGCCTCCGCCTGCAGCCGAAAGGCGGCGGGAAGCGTCACGACGAGATCGGGTTTTCCGAGCTGCCAGCCATCGGTGCGCGACGGCGCTTTCGGCAGCTCGCGTGTGTCCCCCAAAGGCGTCCCGGCTTCGACCCACTCCTCGATGCGCGCGATCTCGCGGTCGGAGAGCCGCCGCTGGCCGACGAACGGTCCGCCGTCGGCGCTCGCCTTCCAGGGCGGCATGAAGCGGCTCTTCGTCACCTGTACGATCTGTGTCGCGTGCCGGCGCACTGCGTCGTGCGTGAGGAGGCTGAAGGGGCCAGGACCGCCCGGGCGGTGGCACGAACCGCACGCCTCGAAGATGATCGGCGCGATGTCCGCGGCAAAGGTTGGAGGGCGCGGCACGAAGTCGGCGAGCACGCAGCCGATGGCCTGCGTCTCGCGGACGCGCACGGCCGTTCCGCCGGCGACGTCGAGGAGCGCCTCGCGCAGATCGCGGCGCGTTGGCGTCTGACGATCCACGCCGAACGAAACGTACCGATCGTCGATCCGCCCGCGATACAGCACTTCACGGCTCTTGCTGATCACCACCGCTTCGGGCGCGATCGTCGCGCCCGCGCGTTTCGCGATCTTCTGCTCGGGATCGCGAATCGCAGGCATGCGATAGCCGAACTTCTCCAGGTGTGCGGCGATTGCCGTCTCGCTGTCGGCGGCGTTGGCAAAGACCAGGGCGAAGCGAATGCCCTGTGCCGCGAACTCGTCGCTGAGCCGCGTGATCTCCGGCCCGTAGCGGCTCGAGATCGGACAGTCGATGGTGGTGAAGATCAGGACATTGGCGGTCGCGCCCGGGGGAACCGCAAACGGATCCTGTTCCGCGAAGGCGGGGACGATGGTTGCCAGAAGGCACGCCAGGACGCCGGCGGACCGGATCACCCCTGCTAGTATACGAGCCGACTTTGCCCGGTTCGACTCGCACCACAAGGCGGGGCGCTCGCCGCCGGCATGCGCCGGACGCGGCGCGACGGCAGGCCCTTGAGGGCCGCTTTCTCCTCCCTGCTCTCGCCGTATTCGGAATCGCCCTCGCCGTGCGTCTCGTGCACGTGCTCCAGCTGCGCGGCTCCCTCCTCTTCGATGTCCTGATGGGCGACTCGCGAGGCTACGACGAGTGGGCCCGGCGTCTGGCAGGCGGCGACTGGATGGGCACCGACGTGTTCTATCAGGCGCCGCTCTACCCGTACTTCCTGGGCATCGTCTACAGCATCGCCGGTCCCGATCCGTTCGTCATCCGGCTGCTGCAGGCAGTGATCGGCGCCGGATCGTGCGCGGCACTTAGCTATGCCGGTTGGCGCCTCTTCTCGCCACGCGTCGGCATCGCCGCCGGTGTTGCGCTGGCGCTCTATCCGGCTGCGATCTTCTTCGACGCGCTGATTCAGAAATCGGTGCTGGATCTGTTCTTCACGTGCCTGGCGCTTGCGCTGGTCGGCGCAATCGTCGCAAACACTGCGCGATGGCGCACAGCCTGGCTGCTCCTAGGCGCTACGATTGGCGCGCTCAGCCTCACACGCGAAAACGCGCTGCTTCTCGCCGCTGTGCTCGTGGTATGGGGGCTGCTGAGACGCTCGGCGGTGGCGGTAGGGCTCTTTGCTGTCGGCCTGGCAATCGTTCTCCTGCCGGTGGCGGCACGCAACGCAGCGGTCGGTGGCGGTTTCTATCTCACGACTTCGCAGTTTGGCTCCAACTTCTTCATCGGGAACAATCCCGCCTCGGATGGGACGTACATGTCGCTGCGTCCGGGACGCGGCGCGCCTGAGTTCGAGCGCAAGGATGCGACGGAACTGGCCGAGCAGGCCACCGGCCGCTCGCTTACGCCGGCCCAGGTGTCGGACTACTGGTTTCAGCGCTCGAGCGCTTTCATCCGTGAGGCGGCGGGTGACTGGCTGCGGCTGATGGCGCGCAAGGCGGCCCTCCTCGTCAACCGGTCGGAGATGCTCGACACCGAGAGCGTCGAGAGCCACGCGGAACAGTCAAGGGTACTGGCTGTCCTGTCGCTGTTCGGCCACTTCGGCGTGCTAATCCCGCTCGCCGTCTTCGGCATCGTCGTGACCTGGCCACGGCTTCGCGAGCTGTGGGTGATGCTTGCGCTGTTCGCTGTCTACGCCGCCAGCGTCGTCATCTTTTTCGTGATGGCGCGCTACCGGCATCCGCTGCTGCCGTTTCTCATCCTCTTCGCGACCGCCGGCGTCGCTGGCGCCCGCCGGTTTTTCAGCGGGAGCTCGCGGCGGCGTGTAGTCGTCGCAAGTGCGCTGACACTCGCCGCCGTCATCGTCTCGAACCGGGAGATGCTCTCGGCGCCGCTGATGCGGGCGATCACGGAGCACAACCTCGCGACGGCGCTCCAGGAGGACAGGCGTCTGGACGAAGCGATCGCGCACTATGAACGCGCCCTGGCGATCCAGCCCGACTACGCGCCGGCGTTCAACAATCTCGGCACCGCCCTCATGGCCAAGGGTGACGTCGTCGGTGCGGTGCGCGCCTTTCGGGAGTCGTACCGGTTGCAGCCGCAATCCGCCAGCGCGCGGAGCCTACTGGCGGAATCGCTCTACGATTTGGGGAGCGGACTGGTCGAGCGCGGCGCGTTTCGCGACGCAGAGTCGGCGCTGCGCGAAGCGCTGACGCTCAAACCGGATCACGCCGAAGCCCACAACAACCTCGGAATTGCCCTCGCCTCGCAAGGTCGGATCGACGAAGCGGTGGCCCAATGGCGCCGCGCCCTCGAAATCAAGCCGGCGCTGGACGATGCTCGGCGGAATCTGGAGCGAGCGGGAGAGCGATCGAAGAACTAAGCACGATCGGGGCACCGGGCTCGGCACCCGTCATTCCATCAACCGTTCGCGGTTCTCGGTACTTCGTCCCCTCCGCGAGCGCGCTTGCTGTCTGCGCAAGCCGCAGTACGCGCTCGCCGAAATTGGCAAAGCGCTGGTCGTCCGTCTGGCCGCGGCGGTAGCGGAAGTAGATCTGTTGAATGACGACGGCGATTTTGTAGAGCGCGAAGGCTTCGAAGTACGGCAGCAGCGAGACATCGCGGCCGCTCGTCCGCGCGTAGCGCTCGACGATCTCGTCGCGCGTCATCCAGCCGGGGCGATCGGTTACCGACGAGAGCGCGTCCTGTCCAGCGACGGGCTTGGCGTGCGTCCAGTAAGCCAGAAAGATTCCCAGGTCGACGAGCGGGTTGCCCAGCGCGCTCATCTCCCAGTCGAACACCGCCACCGGACGGCCGAGATCCGCTTCGTCGAGCATGACGTTATCGAGCTTGAAATCGCCATGCACGATCGCGGGGCGCCCGGGATCGGGCGGCAGATGCGCCGGCAGCCAGGCGGCCATCGCCTCCATTTCTGGAATCTCGTCGATCTTCGAGCGGTGCCAACGCTCGGTCCAGCCGTGCACCTGGCGCTCGACAAAGCCGGCGGGCTTGCCAAGTTGCGCCAGACCGTGCGCCTCGACGTCGATGGCGTGCAACGCTGCGAGCGTATCGATCATCGCCGCGCTCACCCGCCGCCGCTCCGCCGGACGGTCGATGAGCGGCGGGGGCTCGTGGGTGCGTATCACCAGGCCGCGCCGGCGCTCCATCACATAGAACACGGCGCCGGCAACGCTGGTGTCCTCGCACAACAGGTAACTGCGCGGAGCCAACGGGAACGCGGGATGGACGGCGGTGAGCCAGCGGTGCTCGCGCGCCATGTCGTGGGCCGTCGGCGGCACGGGCCCGAGCGGTGGCCGGCGGAGCACGAACTCCACGTCGCCGAAGCGCACCAGATATGTGAGGTTGGAATGGCCGCCCTGAAACTGCGCCACCGTCATCTCGCGCGAAAGGTCGACGCCCGGTGCGGCGTCCGGCGGCAGATGCGCGCGGAGATAGTCGGCCACCCGCGGCCATTCGAGCTGCTCGCCGGCTCGCACCGCCTGCACATCGACCGACATGGCGTGCCATGATATGCGAATCATGCGCGAAGCCGTTGTCGTCGCCAGCAGCCGTACGCCTCTTACAAAATCACACCGGGGATCTTTCAACCAGACGCGCCCCGACGATCTCGCGGCGCACTGCATCAGCGATGTCCTGCGCAAAGTGCCGCAAATCGCGGCGCACGAGATCGAGGAGGTGATTCTCGGCTGCGGTCAGCCGCACGGGACTCAGGGACACAACATTGCGCGAGTGGCGGCGCTCCGCGCCGGCCTGCCGGTCACGACGCCGGGCGTAACCGTCAACCGCTTCTGCAATTCAGGCCTGCAGGCGATCGTGCAGGCGGCGCACATGATCGCGAACGAGGGCGTCGAGGCGGCGGTGGGCGGCGGGCGTCGAGTCGATCACGATGATGCAGCGCGACAGTTCGCCCAATCCGTGGGTGAAGGAGCACTACCCCGGGTTGTACATGGTCATGGGCGAGACGGCGGAGGTCGTGGCCAAGCGCTACGGCGTGAGCCGCGAAGCGCAGGACGAGATCTCGGTCGAGAGCCAGCGGCGGGTGGCGGCGGCACAGGAGAACGGCTTCTTCAACGACGAGATCGCGCCGATGCGGGTCACCCGCGCCGTGCTCGACAAGAAGACGGGCGAAAAGATTGGCGAGGAGGAGCACGTCGCCGACCGCGATGAGTGCAACCGCGCCGATACGACGCTCGAAGGACTGCGCAAGCTGTCGCCCGTGTTCGACACCACCAGCGGCCGGGGGAGCGTCACCGCGGGCAACTCGTCGCAGCTCTCCGACGGCGCGTCGGCCACGCTGCTCATGTCACGAACGCGAGCTGAGCACCTCGGAATCAGGCCGCTCCTCACCTATCGCGGCTACGCTGTCGCGGCGTGCGAGCCCGACGAGATGGGGATCGGTCCGGTCTATGCCGTGCCCAAGCTCCTTGCCAAACACGGCCTTCGCGTCGAGGACATCGACCTCTGGGAGCTGAACGAGGCGTTTGCCTCGCAGGTGGTTTACTGCCGCGACCGCCTGGGCATCCCGATGGACCGGCTCAACGTCAACGGCGGCTCGATAGCAATCGGCCATCCATTCGGGATGACCGGCTCGCGTCTCGTCGGCACGCTGGCGCACGCGATGCGCGCACGCCACGCCCGCTACGGCGTCGTGACGATGTGCGTCGGAGGCGGCCAGGGGGCGGCAGCGTTGTTCGAGCGCGCTCAGTAAGGAACTCACGAGGCCGCCGTGCGTCTTAGAGCACCCGCTACGCCGGATCGCCCGCCGTCACTGGGATCATTGTCCGGAGATGTTGCGCGCTTGCTCACTGCAGAGGAACAACGGCGAGCTCGGCGATGTCCGCAGCGGTGGACATCCTCGCAGCGGCGAGCGCTCGATGAACATCTGGCGCATCCGCTGCACGTCGACACCGCGCGCCGCGGCCTGATCCGTACGACCCGATCGATCCGATCGCCTTCGACCGCGCCCGGCGCGATCGCGTTGACCGTGATGTTGTGCGGGCCAAGCTCGAGCGCCATGCCGTAGGTCATCCCGATCTGCCCGGCTTTGGCTGAACAGTAGCCGATCCTGAACGGCAAGGCCGCGCCTCCCGGCCATCGAGGAGATGTTGACGATGGCGCCACGGCCAGCGGCAATCAAGTACGGCACCGCGAAGCGGATGCAGAGGTATGAGCTCGTCAGACAGGAATTGATCGTGTAGTGCCACTCCTCCGCCGTGTAATCCTGCACCGGCTTGGTCGGTCCGCTGTCGCCCGCGTTGTTGACGAGCGTATCAATCCAGCCGTACGGTGTTCGACGCCGGCATCGACAATTGCGCGGGCGCCGGCTTCGGTGCTGGCGTCTGCGACGACCGCGATTGCGTCGCCGCCCGCGGCTTTGACGATCTTGACGGTTTCCTTGACGAGCGCGTCCGACCGTGCCGCGCAGATCACTTTCGCGCCCTCTCTCGCGAAGCGCTGACTCATGTCCCGGCCGATCCCTTTGCTCGCGCCGGTGATGATCGCGACGCGTCCATCGAGCAGCCCCATTACGCGTGATCCTCGCCGGCGTGATCGCGGAGCAAGAACAATGCGATCAGGCTGATGATGGTGGTCGCGAATCCAAACGCGGCGATGGCCGTGCGCCGTCTGATATTCGCTGTAAAGATACGTCGCAATCACCGGCGCCGGGCCGCCGGCGGTGATCGCTGCCAGGTGATAGCCGAGCCCGGACCCGGTGTAGCGACGCGACGCAGGGAACGCTTCGGAGATGAGCGCCGCCTGCGGGCCGTACTGCAGGTCCTGCATCCACGCGTCGATCAGCATCGCGAGGAAGATCATCGTCGCCGCGCCGGTGCTCAAGGAACTCGAAGTACACAAAGCCCCACAGCCCGGTGCCGATGAGGCCGAGCGGCGATGACCCGTTTGCGCCCGAACCGATCGGAGATGTAGCCGGCGAGCGGGATCATCAGAATCGACGTGATCGAGCGGACGACAGCAGATTGAGCAGCATCGTCCGGCTCAAGCCGAGGACGACGGTGCCGTAGGTGAGGATGTAGGTCGTGAAGATGTAGTACGGCGCCAGCTGCCCGGTGCGCACGAGCGTCGTGAGCGCCACTTCGCGCCAGTTGTGGCGCAAGACGTCCATGATGGGCGCTTTGACCGACTTTGCCCTTCGACTTGAGCGCGGCAAAGACCGGCGACTCGAGCATGCCGATGCGAATGTAGAGGCCGACGACCGACCAGGAGGATGCTGGCGAGGAACGGCACGCGCCAACCCCAGGCGACGGAACTGCTCGTCGGTGGTGAGCCCGCCCATGCCCGAAAGCGCGAGGTTGGCCACCATCATGCCGAGCGGCGCGCCGGCTTGCGCAAAGCTGGTGAAGAACCCGCGGCGATTCTTCGGCGCCCACTCGCTCGCAATCAGCACCGACCCGCTCCACTCGCCGCCGACGGCAAGGCCCTGCATCGCGCGGAAGAACGTGAGCAGAACCGCGCTCCACGAGCCGATCGACGCGATACGACGGCACGAGGCCCACCGCCATCGTCGCAATCCCCATCGTCATCATCGTGATGACGAGCAGCGCTTTCCGGCCGACGCGGTCGCCGAAGTGGCCGAAGAGCGCCGCGCCGAGCGGACGCGCCACGAAGCCGACGAAGAACGTCGAGAACGACAGGATCTGGCCGACGACCGGATCGGACGACGGGAAGAACAGTTTTGGGAAGATCAGCGCGGCCGCCGAGCCGTAGAGAAAGAAGTCGTACCACTCGATTGTCGTGCCGATGGTCGAGGCGACGACTGCTCGCCGCAGGTGGCGCTGGCGGCTCTGCTCGTCGAGCCGCGGCCGTTCGTCGCACGGCCGTCGTCGTCATCGGACCGCCATCTCCTTCTCTCTGAGCTGCGGCTCGGACCTGGCGAGGCGGACGCCTTTGGTTTCGGGCAGCGCCCAGACGCTGAGACCGGCAAGAACGCGCAAACGGCGCGGCCAGCGCGATGCCCGCGCCGAAATTGGACCGCGCGGCGACGAAGGCGATGACGACCGGTGCGAGGAACTGCACGCCGCGCGACAGGTTGTAGATGATCCCGAGCGCCGACGCGCGCACCGATGTCGGAAATAGTTCGTTCGAGCAGCGGGCCGATGCAGCCCCAGTTGCCCTCGCCGAACCCGACGAGCAGCATGAAGCCGAAGGTCATCGCCGAATAGCCGCCGGCGGTGTCCCAGCCGAGCGTGACCATCAGCAAGCCCACGCGCCTTGAGGATCGAGAACGCCGTAAAGCTCGGTCGCCGTCCGAAGTGGTCGCTGGCGTAGCCGAACGCCACGTAGCCGACGACCGACCCGATCTGGTCCATGAACAGCAGCCACGCCGATTCGCCGAGCGATAAGCCGCGGATCTGCACGAAATACGTCGGCAGCCAGATCGTCTTGAACCAGTAGGCCGCCATGTTGAACGTGGTGACCGTCGTCGCCAGCGCCGTCGTCTTCCGCAGCGCGGGCGCGAGCATTTCGCCGATCACGCGGAACGGCGACGCCGCGGCATGCGCCGCTTTCTTGTGCAGCAGCCAGACGTCCGACTCCGGCATCTGCGATGCGGATGAAGACGACCATCAGCGCGGGCAGCGCCGAGACACATGAAGGTCGCGCGCCAGCCAATCCACGGCGCGAGGAAGTTGCCGGCCATCGTGGCAAAGAAGCGCGCGAAGGCGGAGCCGCTCTGCAGATACGAGCCGTAGCGGCCGCGGACGTGCGGCGGCACCGTCTCGCCGACGAGCGCATGCGCGACGGCCCACTCGCCGCCGACGCCGATGCCGGTGATCGCACGCGCGACGAGCAGCGTCCAGAATCCTGTCGCCAGGCCGCAGAGCAGCGTGCCGAAGCAATAGATCAGAATCGTGAGCATCAGCAGCGGCTTGCGGCCGTACTGATCCGCGAGCGCGCCACCGAGCATGCCGCCGACCGCGGTGAACGGCGAGTGCGGTGCCGAGCAGAACCGACACTTCGTACGTCGAGAGCTGCAAGATCCTTGGTGATCGTGGTCGACGCGACGAGGAAACTGAGAAGCAGCAGATCGTAGAAGTCGAACACCCATCCGATGAACGAGAAGCCGAGGATCTTGCGATGGATCGGGCAGGACGTGGGGGCTCTCACTGAGCAGCGGCATTGTGCGTGGAAGTCGGGGCGGGCGATACTACCACTTTTGGAGCATGCATGCCGCCACTCGAAGGACTCAAAGTCGTCGATCTGAGCCGCGTTCTCGCAGGCCCGTTCTGCGCCATGCTTCTCGGCGACATGGGCGCTGACGTCATCAAGATCGAGGAGCCCACCGAGGGCGACGACGCGCGGATGTGGGGTCCGTTTCTGGGCGACTGGAGCGCGTATTTCCTCGGCGTCAACCGCAACAAGCGCAGTGTGGCGCTCGATCTGAAGAGCGCGGCGGGCCAGGACACGCTGCGCGCGCTGCTCGCCGAGGCCGACGTCTTCATCGAAAACATCAAGCCAGGCAGTCTCGACAAGCTCGGGTTCGGCTACGAGGCCGTTCACGCGTCGAATCCTCGCCTCGTCTACTGCTCGATCAGCGGGTATGGCCGCACCGGGCCGCGGCAGCATCTCACTGGTTACGACCCGGTCGTGCAGGCCGAATCGGGGTTCATGGATATCACCGGCACGCCGGACGGTCCGCCGGTGAGGACGGGCATCGCGATGACCGACTACCTCGCTGCGCTCTACGCCTACTCCGGGATCCTCCTGGCGCTGCGTGAGCGCGATCGGACCGGCGAGGGCCAGCAGGTGGATATCGCGCTGTTCGATTCGATTCTCTCGACGTTGTCGATGCCGGTCGGCATCCTGCAAGCGACGGGGCGCAAGCCGGTACGTCTTGGCAACGATCATTCGGCGATCGCGCCTTACGAAGTGCTGAAGGCGGCGGACGGCAGCGTGATGATCGCGGCGGCCAACAGCCGGCTGTGGAAGAAGCTGTGTGAGGCGGTCGGCGTACCCGAGCTCGTGGAGGACCCGCGGTTCAAGACCAATACCGATCGGGTCGCCAACCGGCAGGTGCTCAAGGGCGAGCTGGAACGCGCTTTCGCGTCGTTTGGCACCGAAGCGCTCGTCGCGCGATTGCAGGAGTTTGGCGTCGCATGCGGGCGGGTGCGCACGATCCCCGAGGCGCTTCAGGATCCGCAGATCGAGCCGCGGCAGATGATGATGCCGCTCGACGACCCCGAGCTCGAAGGGTTTCGTGTGCTCGGCAATCCGATCAAGTTGTCGAACTACTCGGCCAGGCTCTATCGCCGGCCGCCGAAACTTGGCGAGCACACCGAGGAGGTGCTCGCTTCGCTCTCAGCCACGGCAGCACGGAAGCGCGGAGACTTGTAGCCGGCTTTAGCCCCGCGGCGGCGAGCGCTACGCGTAATACCGCACGAGCCACTCGATCACGCACGCTGGCTTTTCCGCGCCTTCGCGCTCGATGACCGCCGCCCAGGTGGCCTGAACGCCGCCGCCCGCCAGGCGCTCGATCGACGCAAGGGTGAAGCGGCCGCGGATGCGCGAGCCAGACGGGACCGCGGAGACGAAGCGGACGCGGTTGACGCCGTAGTTGATCGCCATTTCGAGGTCGGCGATCGTCAGCGCGCGCCGCAGGAGAAGGCTCACCAGCGACAGCGTGAGAAACCCGTGCGCGATCGTGGTCTTGTAGGGCGACTCGGCGGCGGCGCGCGCGGCGTCCACGTGCAGCCACTGCCGATCGTCGGTGGCGTTGGCGAACTGCTCGATGCGCTCCTGCGTGATCTCGAGCCAGTCGCTGACGACAACCTCTTTCCCGACGTAGGCGTCGAGCGCCGCGAGCTCAATTTCCATGGAAGCCGCGCCCCTCGGCGACGAGCTGCTCGATCAGCGCAGCCGGCTGCCAGTAGTCGCCCAGCGCCTGGCGGTATTCCTTGACGCGCTCGAGCACCGTAGGCAGGCCAATTGTGTCGGCGTAGAACATCGGGCCGCCACGCTGCCGCGGGAACCCGAAGCCGTAGACATAGATCACATCGATGTCGCTCGGGCGAATAGCGTAGCCCTCTTCGAGAATCCGTGCACCTTCGTTGATGAGCCCGGTCGTAATCCGCGCGATGATCTCGTCGTCGCCAATCGTCCGTCTCTGCACGCCGCGTTTCGCCGCTTCCTTTGAGGCGAGCTCGTCGATCAGCGGGTCCGGAATCGGCGTGCGGCTGCCCGCTTCGTAGCGGTACCATCCGGCGCCGGTCTTCTGACCGTAGCGCCCCATCTCGAACAACCGCTCCATCACTTCCGACTGCGGACCGTCGGCCCGCGTCTTGCCGATCGACTTCAGGTACTGACGGATTCGCGCACCGACGTCGATGCCCGCCACGTCCTGCATCGCGAAAGGCCCCATCGGCAGCCCGAAGTCAATGAGCGCCTTGTCGATCTGTGCCGCGCTCGCGCCCTCCTCGAGGAGCAGGTAGGCCTCGCGCATGTAATACGCGAGCATGCGGTTGGCCACGAATCCGAAGCAGTTGCCGACGACGACGCCGACCTTGCCGAGCTGTTTGGCGAGCTTGAGCGACGTGGCGATCGTTTCGGCGCTCGTCTCGCGCCCGCGCACGATCTCCAGCAGCTTCATGATGTGCGCCGGACTGAAGAAATGATGGCCGAGCACCAGCGCCGGCCGGCCGCTCGCGCCGGCAAACTGATCGATGTCGAGCGTGGAGCTGTTCGAGGCGAGGATGCAGTCGGGCCGTGTGACTCGCCCCAACTCGGCGAACGTGCTCTTCTTCAGATCCATGTTCTCGAACACGGCCTCGATGACGATGTCTACGCCGTCGAAGCCGTCGTAGCTGGTCGTCGGCGTGATGAGCGCCATCGTTCGCTCGTACGCGGCGCGGGTCATCTTGCCCTTGGAGACCGTGGACTCGTAGTTCTTGCGGATCGTGGCCATTCCGCGATCCAGCGCCCCCTGATCGACTTCCTTGAGAATCACCGGGATGCCGGCGTTGGCATAGGTCATCGCGATGCCGCCGCCCATCGTGCCAGCGCCGACCACAGCCGCCCGCGCGATCTTCTTCGCCGGTGTGTCTTTGGGGACGTCGGGAATCTTCGCGACCTCGCGCTCGGCGAAGAAGAGATGCCTGAGCGCCCGCGACTCGGTCGAGACGACGCAGTCGGCAAAAAGCTCGCGTTCGCGACGCGAGCCTTCGTCGAAGGAGGTCTGCAGGCCGGCCTCGATTGCCTCAGCGGCAGCGACAGGCGCCCGCAGGGTGCGGGCGGTCTTCGCCAGAACCGCCCGCATCTGCCGGCACGCCTCGAGCCCGGCCGCGGTGTCGGCGATTCTGTCTGCCACCTCGCGGGTTTTCCGCGTCTGGCCGGCGCTGGCCCGCTGCCGGGCAAACGCGATGGCGTCGTCGCGAAGGTTGGCCCCCGCGATCTGATCGACGAGTCCCGCGTTGTGCGCCTCGCTGGCGGCGATCGCCTTGCCGTCCGTGCACATTCGCAGCGCCAATGCGGGCCCTGTCAACCGCGGCAATCGCTGTGTGCCACCCGCGCCCGGGATGATGCCGAGAAGCACCTCAGGTTGGCCGATTTTCGCGTCGGCGGTCGCGACGCGGTAATGACAGGCCATCGCGACCTCGTTGCCGCCTCCGAGCGCATTGCCATGGATCGCGGCGACGAGCGGCTTGGGACAATCTTCCAGTCGCCGGAGCAGGGCGTGTGTCCTGCCCGATCGCTCCAGCGACTGCTCGCGCGTCTTGAGCGTCTCGAAGATCTTGATGTCGGCGCCGGCAATGAACGTCGTCCCTGCCCCGATCAACACGGCCGCGTCCACGGCTGCGTCCGCCGCGGCGCGCCCGACTGCTTCGTCGATCGCTTCCCAGACCGCTGGGCTCAATGCGTTGACAGGGGGATTGTCAATCGTGATTACGGCCACACCATCGACCACTTCGTAACGGACCACACTCATGGATCGGCTCCTTGACGCGCGCGTGAATTATCATCCGCGCATGCATGTCGAGACGTCGGAAAAATCGCGGGATCTCCAGCAGCGGCTTACCGCGTTCATGGACGAGCACATCTATCCGAACGAGGCCGCATTTCTCCGCCAGATCGCCGACGGCGATCGCTGGCAGCCGGTGCCGCGCGTCGAAGAGCTCAAGGCGAAGGCGCGCGCAGCGGGGTTGTGGAATCTGTTCCTGCCGGAGAGCGAGTACGGGGCCGGTCTCACCAACGTCGAGTACGCGCCGCTCTGCGAGATCATGGGCCGCGCGGCACGCTTTGCGCCGGAGGTGTTCAACTGCTCGGCTCCCGACACCGGCAACATGGAGGTGCTGGTGCGATACGGCACGCCGGCGCAACGGAAGGCGTGGCTGGAGCCGCTGCTGGCGGGTGAAATCCGCTCCTGCTTCGCGATGACCGAACCCGACGTCGCTTCGTCCGACGCGACCAACATCAAGTCCAGCATCGTACGCGAAGGCGACCAGTACGTCATCAACGGCCGCAAATGGTGGATCTCGGGCGCCGGCGATCCACGCTGCCGCATCTCAATCTTCATGGGCAAGACGGATCCGGCGGCGCCGAAGCACCAGCAGCAGTCGATGATTCTGGTGCCCATGGACACACCGGGGGTCAGCGTGCGTCGGATGCTCCCGGTCTTCGGCTACGACGATGCGCCGCACGGGCATGCCGAGATCACGTTCGAGAACGTGCGTGTGCCGGCTACCAACGTGTTGCTCGGCGAAGGCCGGGGCTTCGAGATCGCGCAGGGGCGCCTCGGGCCGGGGCGGATTCACCACTGCATGCGGCTCATTGGTAGCGCGGAGCGGGCGCTTGAGTCGATGTGCCGGCGGGTCAAGGCGCGCGTGGCGTTCGGCAAGACCCTGGCCGAGCAGGGCACGATTCGGGCGGCGATCGCCGATTCGCGCATGGAGATCGAGCAGGCGCGTCTCCTGACGCTGAAGGCGGCGCAGATGATGGACACGGTGGGCAACAAGGTGGCGCGCCGCGAGATCGCGATGATTAAGGTGGTGGTGCCGAACATGACGCTGCGCGTCATCGATCGCGCGATCCAGGCGCATGGCGCTGCCGGCGTGTCCGATGACGTCGGCCTGGCGGCGGCGTGGGCGCATGCGCGCACGATTCGGCTGGCGGACGGCCCGGACGAAGTTCATCGTGAGACGATCGCGAAGCTCGAGCTGCAGAACGCGTGACCGCCCGTCCGGACCTGACCCCGTCAATCACCCGTCGGCGGGCGGATCGCGATGCACGTCGTCGTGCCGTGTGCGTAGAGCTTGCCCTGTGCGTCGGTCACCCGGGCCTCCGCCGTGCCGACGCGGCTGCCCACATGAAGCACCGTGGCCTCGCAGCGCACCGGCCCGACGTCCATCGTGATCGGGCGGATGTAATTGATCTTCAGCTCGAGCGTCGTGTACACCTTGCCCTGCGGCGCCAGCGTGTTGATGGCGCAGCCGAGCGCCGAGTCGAGCAGCGTGGCGGTGAACCCGCCGTGCGCGTAGCCGGTCGTGTTGTGATGGGCCGCCGTCGCCTGCGCGACGAAGACGACACGCCCCTCCTCCACCTCGACAAGGCAAAAACCGAGCAGCTCGCCCATCGGCGGCCGCGGGATTTCTCCCGCCGCAATCGCACGGAAGTACTCGACGCCGCTCGGCGTCCGGAAGCGTGTCATCGTGTCTCCGGCGCCGCCGAACTGCGCTGGCGCTCTTCGTCGCGCAAAACGCGATACAGAATCTTGCCCACCGCGCTCATCGGCAGCGTGTCCCTGAACTCGAATTCGCACGGGCGCTTGTATTCCGCCAGAGAGGCGGCGCAGTGCGCCTCGAGCTCGGCGCGCGTCGCCGGGTGATTCTCACGCAGCACGACGAAGACCTTGACGACCTCGCCGTGATAGTGATGCGGCACGCCAATCGCCGCCGCCAGACGAACCGCCGGATGCTGGTGCAGCACGCGCTCCACCTCCGACGGAAAGACGTTGAACCCGTTGACGATGATCAAGTCCTTCTTGCGTTGGACGATGGAAGTGAAGCCGTCTTCGTCGATGCGGGCGATATCGCCGGTGTGCAGCCAGGTTTGCCCGTCGGCGTGAACGCGCAGCACCTGCGCCGTCTCGTCCGGATTGTGCCAGTAGCCCTTCATCACCTGCGGGCCGGAGATGCAGAGCTCCCCTTCCTCGCCGACGGCCAGATCGCGCGTCCCGCTCTCGACATCGACCACCTTGATGTCGGTCGAGGGCACGGGGAGACCGATTGTGCCGTAGCGCGTTGCCCCCAGCAACGGCTGCGCGTGTGTCACCGGCGAGCTCTCGGTGAGGCCGTAGCCCTGATTGAGCGGCCGTCCGACGCGCCGCTCGAACTCCTCCATCACCGCCACCGGGCACGGCGCCGCGCCGGAGTTGAATCGCTGCACGTGTTCGAGGCCGTACTCTTCGAGACGCGGATGCGCGAGGAGCGACACGTAGATGGTGGGCACCGCCGGAAAATACGTCGGCCGGTAGTCGCGAATGGCGTTGAGGACCTGCTCGACGTCGTACCTGGGAAGCAGAATCTGCAGCGCGCCAATCCAGACACCGCACATCATGCCCACGGTGAACGCGTAGATGTGGAAGTACGGGATCACGAGCAGGTAGCGATCCTCGCCACGCACGTAGGCGCGGTGATACCAGGTCTCGCTCTGCACGACGTTGGCGAAGATGTTGCCGTGCGAAAGCATCGCCGCCTTGGGTACGCCGGTGGTGCCGCCGGTGTACTGCAGCACGGCCAGGTCATCGGGATCGATACGAGCGCGCGGGATCTGCGCGTCCCTGCCTTCGGACAGCAACTGCGCCAGCGTGACGCTGCCTTCGGCGGCAGCCGGCCCGTCGCCGCCGGAGTACTCGGCGAGCGAGGTGACGACGATCAGCCCGATTGACGTGCGCGGCTGGAGCGAGCGGACGAGCGGCGCCAGCCGGTCTAGCGTCACCACCGCGCGCATGCCCGAGTCGGCAAAGACGTTGAGCGCTTCGGGCGGCGTGAACGACGGATTCACGTTGACGACGATCGCGCCGAGCCGCAGCACGGCAAACGCCGCAATGATGTACTGCGGACAGTTCGGCAGCATGATGCCGACGCGATCGCCGCGGGTGATGCCGCGTCTCGCCAGCGACGCCGCAAGCGCGTCGGCCCGGCGCTTGAGCTCGCCAAAGGTGAGCTCACTGCCGAGAAACGCGGTCGCCCGAAGATTGGGAAGCGCGAGCGCGGTGGAATCCAGGATCTCGGTGAGCGGCCGCTTGGGCGGGTTGAGCGTCGGCGGCACCCAGTAGTCGTACTGATCGAGCCAGGGCCGGCGTCTCACGTGATCGTCCGCCCTCCGTCAACGACGATCACCTGGCCGGTGATGTAGTTCGACGCGTCGGCAGCGAGAAACACGACGACGCCCTTGAGCTCGCCGGCGCTGCCGACGCGCGGAATCGGACTGAAGGCCTTGATGTCGGGTTCGGCAAGCGGGATCGCCGGGTCGGCGAGGCGCGAGTGAAAGAAGCCCGGCGCGACAGCGTTGACCCTGATGCCCTTGCGTCCCCAGGAGGCTGCAAGCTCGCGCGTGAGGCCCATCATGCCTGCCTTGCTCGCCGAATAGGCCGCGTAGTGTGGTCCCTTCACCGATCCTTTCAGGCCGGCAATCGATGCCACGTTGATGATCCGGCCGTACTCTCTGCTTCAGCATTTCACGGCCGGCGGCCTGCGCAAAGAGAAAGGCGCCGGTCAAGTTGACGTCGATGACTTTCTGCCACTTGTCGAGCGGCAAATCCTCCGGCTCAGCGCCCCAGGTGATCCCGGCGTTGTTGACGAGAACGTCGACATGGCCGTACATGGCCACGGTCCGATCGACGACCGCCTGCACTTCGCTTGGCTTGGCAACGTCGCAAAGCATCCCGTCCGCGCGATACCCGCGCCCTTTGAGCTCCGCCAACGCCGGCGTGAGCCATTCTTCCCGGCGCGCGCAGAGCATCAGCGAGGCGCCCGCCTCGGCGAGCCCTTCCGCCATTTCGAGCCCGAGACCGCGTGACCCGCCGGTAACGATGGCGGCGCGTCCGGACAGATTGAACAATTCTGGGAGTGTTGGCACAACACGAGGCTTATACTGACGCGTCCATGAGCCTGTCAACCTTCGGCCACGCGCAACCGTCCGATTCAGCGACGTAAGTGCTCGACCCGGCACGGTTGTTCACACGCGACGAGCTGAGCGAGGAGCAGAAGCTGTTCGGCCAGACGGCGGCCGAGTTCATGCGGAAGGAAGTGCTCCCACACGTCGAGCGGCTGTATGCGCACGACTGGGCGTTCACCCGCGAGCTGCTGCAGAAAGCGGCCGTCGCTCGATCTCGCACGGCTCGAGATTCCAGAAGCCTACGGCGGCCTCGGTCTCGACAAGGTGAGCGCGGCGTATGTCGGCGAGCAGATCGCGATGAGCCCGTCGTTCGCGGGATCGCTGGGCGCCCACACATCGATTGGAACGCTGCCTATCGTCTATTTCGGCAACGCCGAGCAGAAAGCGCGCTACCTGCCCCGTCTTGCGAGTGCCGAGCTGGTTGGCGCGTATGCGCTCACCGAAGCGGAGTCGGGATCGGACGCGCTGGCGGCCCGAACTACGGCGCGGCTCACGCCCGACGGCCGGCACTACGTGCTCAACGGCCAGAAGATGTGGATCACCAATGGCGCCTTCGCCGACGTCTTCACCATCTTCGCGAAAGTGGACGGCGACAAGTTCACCGCGTTCATCGTCGAGCGCGGGATGGGCGTAGTCAGCGGTCGCGACGAAGTCAAGCTCGGGCTCGACGGCTCCTCGACGACGGCGTTGATGCTCGACAACGTGAAGGTGCCGGTCGAGAACGTTCTGGGGGAGATCGGGCAGGGTCACAAAGTCGCGTTCAACATCCTCAATCTCGGACGCGTGAAGCTCGGGACGCGCAACATCACCGGCGCCAAGATCGCGCTCAACAATGCCGTCAAGTACGCGCAACGAGCGCCGACAGTTCGGCAAACCGATCTCGAGCTTCGGTCTAATCAAGCACAAGATCGCCGAGATGGCGGTCCGCTGCTTCGTCGGCGACGCGATGGTCTATCGCACGCTGGGCGTGATCGACCAGGCGCTCGAGGCGGTTGCAGCCGACGACAGCGACGGGGGTGCTGAAGACCATCGAACGTTTTGCCATGGAGTGCTCGATCAACAAAGTGTGGACGAGCGAAGCGCTCGCCTACGCCGTGGACGAATCGGTCCAGGTCTACGGTGGCAATGGCTATTCGCGAGAGTTCCCGGCGGAACGCGCCTACCGCGACGCGCGGATCACGCGCATCTACGAGGGCACCAACGAAATCAACCGGCTGATCATTCCGACGCGGCTGCTCAAGCGCTCGCCGCAGCTCTTCACCTCGAAAGGGGCGCGACAGGCGCTCGGCGAGCGAGCCGAAGCGGCCAGCGGACCGCTCGCTGCCGAACGCAGCGCGCTGGCCGAGGTGAACCGTCTCGCGATCGGCCTGCTCGGCGAAGCGGTCGCGGCTTACGGCGAAGGCTTCAAGGATGAGCAGGAGGTCATGGCCCACGTCGCCAACGTGTTCATCGAGCAGTACGCCGTTGACAGCGCTGTGGCGCGGGCAGAAAAGCTTGCCGCGTCGGGGGCCGGATCGGCTGCCCTGGCTGCCGACCTGGCAGGCATCTACGCAAGCGACGCCGCTGATCGCGTCGCGCACGCCGGCAAACAGGTGGTGGCCGCCCTCCGCGGCGTCGGTTTCGACGCGCCGGCGCTGGCCGAGGCCGTACAGAAGATCGCCGCGCGGCCCAGTGCAGATACTGTGACCGCGCGGCGACGCGTTGCCGCGCACGTGAATTCGACCGGCCGCTACTCGCTGTAGCGGCCGCGCCATCGCCTGGCTAGCCCCTGCGACTACGTCGCCACTACCATCGCACGTCCGCGCCGATGCGGATGATGCGGCCTTGCAGCACCACCGACGGCCGGTTGTACGCCGCCGCCCCGAACTGGACGGTTGACACGGCCGTGTAGTCGTCCGAGTTGAACGCATTGAAGACGTCCATCTTGGGCAGTACTTCAATCATGCCGAAGCGGAACCGCCGGCTTGCCGACAGGTCCACCTGGTTGATCCGCGGCGTGTACTCCGTCTCCGGTGCGACCAGAGACAGGCTTGCCGCCCCGCCACGGAAGTTCGGGACCACGACGGCGTTCGGCGTGCACGGCCCGGTGCAGTTGGCGGCATATCGGGTGGTGCTGGCGACCTGGTAGAACGTGCCCAGACCGTTCGGACGATCGAAGCCAGTTCCCGCGGTGAAGCCGCCGTAAGCCTGCGCCGCGGTGCCGCTCAGGTAGCCGTTGAGGCTCTGTAGCGCGCCGCTGACCGTGATTTCGTACCACGGCAAGGGATATACGACGGTAGCCTTGAACTGCTTCTGCCACGGGATGCCGCTCTCGCGCTGATCGCAATAGAGCAGGCGGTTCGGATCGCTGACGGCGGCCGCGCACGTGTCGTTCAGCGAGCGCTCGAGATTGAAGCCGCCGAACGCGCGCAGCCCTGCGCGCATGCGCGCATTGAAGCCCCATTCGAAGCCGTTGAACCACCGCTTCATGTCGGGGCTGGTCGTGTCGATGTTCGCCACCGCGTTCTGGAATTCCGCTTTGACGTTGTAGTACGGGATCACGCTGCCATCGAGCGGACTGACGACGTCGACGCGGTCGTAGCTGTCGGCGGTGCGCAGGCTGTTGTAGCGCATCGTGATGTCCTTGAAGTCGCTGCGGGTGTACTCGAAGGACACGCTCAGGCCCTGCCGCAATTCGTGGGTGATGCCGGCGTTGAACGCCATCTGATATGGGCGCTTCAGCTCGGGGTCGAAGTTTGCCAGCGACCGGACGCCGAAGTTGGCGGGCAGCGTGGCGAAGTTGATCTCGCAGCCTGCCGTCCGGAAGGTACAGCCGCGCTCGCCCTGGGCGATGTCGTCGCCATTCGTGTCCTCCCAAGGCAGCGTCCGCGACGTATCCAGTGCCGTCGGGTTGTAGAGCTGGGCGAAACCGGTGGTTTGCGCGGTGACGAACTTGTTGTAGCCGGCGCGGACCGCGGTCTTGCCGTCACCCGACAGGTCGTAAACGACTGACAGTCGCGGCGAGAAGTTCTTCCACACCGGCAGCACGATGTCGTCGTACGCCGGCGAGTTGACGAAGCGTCCAGTCATCGCCGGCTGCCCCACCACGCGCTGCTTCAGATAGTCCCAACGCACGCCGTAGTTGATCGTCCAGCGGCTGACGTTCCATGAATCCTGCGCGTAGACCCCGAAGTTGGCATCGAGGTTTTCCTGTACTTCGAGCGGCGTATTCAAGACCGTCACCTGAAGCGGAGATGAATTGGTGTAGGTCTGGTACAGGTCGGCATTGGCGTTGTTGTATCGGCGGTAATTGCCCCACTGATCCATGACCCCCACTTTGATTGCGTGGGTGCCGGTGACGTACGAGGCCGCGAACTGAAGGTTGTATCGGTCTGGATAATTTCCTAGCTGGGCGCCCGATGCGTTCCACAGGAACTGCGTGCTCGTGTCGTTCTTGCGGACGTTGCGATACCACTCCGGCGTGCCGCGCTCGGCATAGACGCCGGGCTGATAAAGGTTGTCGTAGCGCTCGCGGTTGAACGAGAAGCCGCCTTCGAGCAGGAGCTTCGACGACTGTGTGGACGTCCATTTGAGCGAGCCGGTCGCGAACGCAGGCGTGTTCCAGATCACCGAGGCGGTGTTGGGATCGGTCAGCGCGCCCATCGCATGACCGCGCAGCCGCAGCGCGCGATCCATGTAGCCGGCGATCTTGTTCGTCTCCGACATCTGCCAGGTGAGGCGGACGACCGGGTTGTCCATCTTCTCGTCGGACACGCCCTGCTCGCAGTTCCCGTTGACGCGGCACTGCTCGTACGCCTGCGGATACGGCAGGCGCCCGTCGGTCACGAAGGTGTTGGCGATGGGCTTGTCGTACTTGGCCTTGCGGTAGGCGCCGAAGAACCACAGCTTGTTGCGGACGATCGGGCCGCCCTGCTCGATGTTGAACTCGTAGAAGTTGGCGATGCGATCGACGCCGGTGACGCCCATCGCGATGAGGTCGTCGGACAGGTTGTCGCCCTGCCAGCTGCTGGGCGACTTGGCGATCTTGGCGCCGCCGCGGAAGGTGTTGCCGCCGTCCTTGGGCACGAGGTTCATGTTGATGCCGCCGGTCAGCGTCTCGGCGGAGCCGCCCGCCGTCTGATACACCGCTTCCTGCGTCATCGCTTCGTTGTGATACGCCTGCACCGCACCGTCGCCCATCAGGCCGTTGGTCATGAGGCCGTCCACCATGACGACCGTCTGGGCGCCGCCCGTGCCGCGGATCGCGAAATACGTTTGCTGCATGGCGCGCGAGCCGCCGACGTCCGGCGAGTTCAGCGTGACGCCGACCACCAGCTGGCCGATGCTCTGAATGGTCTTGGCCGTCGGCACGGCATCCAGCATGTCGCGTGAAATTACCTGCTGCTTGATGTTGCTCGAGACGTCAACGACGGGCGAGGCGCCAGAGACGGTGATCGACTCCTGGAGCGCGCCGACGCTGAGCTCGACGTTGATGGTTGCGGTGAAGTTCGAGCCGAGCTCGACCCCTTCACGCTTGACGGTGTTGAATCCGGTCAGGCTATACGTGAGCGTATACGTGCCAGGACGCAAATCGACGATGCGATAGACGCCGTTTTCATCCGTGACGACGCTGCGAACTTGCTCGATCAGCACGGGACTTGCCGCTTCAACGGTGACGCCGGGCATGACGGCGCCCGAGCTGTCACGGACAGTGCCGGCAAAAGCGCTCTGCGCCATTGCCGCAGTGGAACTTACAAGCACGAACAACAACGCGACTCCAACCCGCTGCGCCAGCTGCGTCATAGTCATTCAGTTCTCCCAAAAGGGGTTCCGGCCCGCCCGCCAGTGTAAACCGCTTGTCCAAGCGACATTCGATGCCATTCACAGATGGCCCGGAGTCTTTTCTGACATGAAAAGGGCCGGACGGCGTGTGCCGCCCGGCCCTGGCTCCGACCCTCGCTGGCCTTACCGCAGCGTTCGCCAGTAGTTACCAGCGTGTCTGCACGTTGAAGCCGACCATGCGTCCCTGCATGATGCTGTTGGGCCGCAGGTACGAGGAGCCCACGTTGAGCCCGTTGGTGGACGCATAGCTGAGGATCGCGTCCGAGTTGTTGACGTTGAAGATCTCGATCGACGGTATCACGCTGAGGCGGCCGACGCGAACGGTTTTCGACGCCCGCAGATCGAGCTGGTTGATGCGATCGGTATACACCGTGTCGCCGTCCACCAGATTCACCGTGAGCGTCGTCTGCCCGAAGACGGCGGTTGGCATGACCACAGTTCCGGCCGGACACGGCGCCGGGCACGTCGACGGATAGACCGACGTGCCGCGAGTCGGCACCATCGTGCGCGTACTGGACGTGCCGTGATTGCTCTGGAACACGGCGCTCACGTTGATCCCCCACGCCACCGGCAGCGAGCCCGACAGCTTGAACGTCTTGCGATACGGCACGTTGTTCTGCTGGTCGTCGCAGAAGCGCAGCGTGTTGGGATCGTCCGGTGCGGTGCAGGTGACATCGAGCTGACGCTCGATTGAGACCCCGCCGAACACCTGCGCGCGCCACGGTCGCGCCCGGAAGTCGAAATTGAACGACTCGTACATCCGCTCGCGCTCGGGATCGAACGTGTCCAGGTTGAGCGTCGGCCGGTTCTCGCGGCTGCGTGCGTAAACCTGGATCGGTTCGCCCGTGACCGGGTTGTAGAACGTGTAAGGCGCGTAGAACGGGTTGTCGATGGGATTCCCTTCGGCTGCCCAGCTGCGATTGATTGTCGTCGTCAGGTTGTGGAAGTTTCCGCGGAACCAGGCGCCGGAAACCGAGATCGCCGGCATCAGCTCGTGCTGCACTTCGAGCGCGCTTTCGAGATTCCAGGTTCTCGGAAAGTTGCCGTACTCGTTCAGCGCCGCGATACCGAAGTTGGGCGAGAGATTCGTGAAGTCGATCTCGCACCCGACGCGCGGATACCCGGTGCAGCCGCGGTCGCCTTCGGCGATGTCGTTGCCGTTCATGTCGCGCCATCCCAGCGTCTGCGTGGCCGAAAGGAACGGGTTGTAGTCGGCGGCGATGCCAGTGGTCCGCGCCTGGTTGTAGCGATTGAGCGAGTACTTCAACGCCGTGCGCCCGCTGCCGAAGAGGTCGTAAACCAACGCGAAGCGCGGCGCCCAGTCGGACCAGTTGGGCACGTCCTTGATATCGGGGAAGGTGCGTTCGGGCACGAAGCGCCCCGCTGGCGATGTGCCGCCCAGAACCTGCGCGACGACGTTCTCCCAGCGAATGCCGGCGTTGAGCGTGAGCCGTTTGAATTTCCACGAATCCTGCGCGTAAATGCCGACGTCGCGATTGAGGCGCTCGCCGTACACGAGGGGTGTATTGCGTACCACCACCGAGTCGGGAACGCTGAACGGCGCGGTGCCGACCGGGCTTCTGTACTGCTGTGTGAGGTCGGCGTTGGCATCCAGCGAGTGCATGAAGTCGCCCCACTGATACTGGAACCCCGCCTTGATGTTGTGCGCGCCGGTCACGTACGAGACCGACGCCTGCACGTTCTGCCGTTCCGGACTCTGCGTGTTTTCAGAGGTGGCGGCCGTCTTGCGCCCGCCCTGGATGTTCTCGAGCCGCGACGAGCTGGCGTACCACTGCGGGCGAGAACCGCGGCTGGCCGACACCCGGCCGGTAGCTGTTCGTGTAGTACTCG
Source organism: uncultured Acidobacteriota bacterium (assembly GCA_963807105.1). Taxonomy (GTDB): domain Bacteria; phylum Acidobacteriota; class Vicinamibacteria; order Vicinamibacterales; family UBA2999; genus DASPWV01. The sequence continues at coordinate 1,032,887 of CAWEAM010000013.1, forward strand.
AGGTTGCTCGACCAGCCCGCTTCGAACATCGTCCGGCTGCTCAACGTGGACGTCCACTTGACCTGTGCGGTGTGATACGCCGGCGAGAACCACTGCAGCGACGCCTCTTCGGGATCCTCGCGGCTCTGCATGTCGTGGCCGCGGTATTTATCGATCTCGTCGAAGTAGGCGGCGATCTTGTTGCTCGGCGACACCTGCCACGTCAACCGCGCCAGCGCGCTCTTGATGTACTGATCGTCCAGCCCCTGCGTGCCTTCGTCGGTTACCGTGTTGGCGATGAAGTTATTCGCGGACACGTATCGTGCCGTTACGAAAAACCACAGCTTGTCCCTCTTGATCGGCCCGCCCTGCGAGAACGTCGAGTCGATGATCCGATCGATGGCGTTCCCCGCGGTCACACCGCGCTCGATGTGCCGTTCGGTTAGATTGCTCGACTGCCATTCACCGGGACGCAGCGAGTAACGGAAGTCGCCGCTGAAGCGGTTGCCGCCTTCACGCGGGATCATGTTGAGACGGACACCGCCGGCCGAAGTATCGGCGTTGATCCCGGATGTCTGATAGCTCATCTCCTGGTTCATCGCTTCGTTGACGTAGGCCTGCACCGCGCCATCGAGCTGGAGACCGTTGATCGTCATGCCGTCCACCATGACAGTGTTGTTGGCGGCGGTCATGCCGTGGGTGGTCATGTAGGTCTGCTGCATCGCGCGCGCGCCGCCCACATCGGGCAGATTCAGGTTGATGCCCGGTACCAGCTGACCGATCGACTGGATCATCTTGCCGCTCGGAAGCACGTCGAGGGCCTCGCGATCGAGCACCTGGGTGTGCACCGCGGTCGTCGTGTCGACGAGCGGCGACGCACCGGTCACCGTGATGGTCTCGGCGAGCTCGCCGACCCTGAGCTCGACGCTCACGGTCGCCGTGAACTCGGAAGGCAGCACGATGCCTTCACGGCGGATCGTCTGGAAGCCGCCAAGGGAGAACGTCACAACGTATTCGCCAGGCCTCAGGTCGATGATTCGATATTGCCCCGTGCCATCGGTAACCGCGGTCTTGACTTTCTCGATGAGCACTTCGCTTGCCGCTTCGACCGTTACGCCCGGTACAACCGCACCGGTGTTGTCCTTCACCACTCCCACAATGGCGCTCTGGGCGTACGACACGGCCGGCAACCAGAGGGCTGCGGCCGTGACCAGAACCGCCGAAGTCAACTGCAATCTGCGCATACACGTCTCCTTGAAGGAACCGCTAACGCTAACGAGTCATGCCGTGATGCCTGCCCGCGGAGCCTACGCTTCGGGCCGTTTCAAGTCAATCAGGTCAACACGGAATCACGGCTCCGGCGATGAATTTTCACGCGTTTTCGAGGTGAGTATGGCGTGAATCGTCGATAGGTGGCCGGACCGCCAGCGCGGCGTCGAGCGCGCTCCGCAGGCGTGCGACCCCCTCCTGAATACGCTCCGCCGTGGGTGCCGAGAACGACAATCGCGCGAACTGATGGCCTTCGCCGTTGACGAAGAAGGCGCTGCCGATGACGAAACTGACACGATATCGACGGCTCGGTCAAACAGCTGGCGATCGTCCACGCCGGCGAACTCGGCCCAGAGAAAGAAGCCGCCGCGCGGCTGGGTCCATTGGACACGACTGCCCAGTGTTTGTTGCAGAGCCGCTTCCATGACCATGCGTTGCTCCTGGTAGTGCCGGCGCAGCCGTGGCGCCAGCCGTTGACGAACCCGCTCGCGAGCGCCTGATGGACGATGCGCTGGTCGAAAATCCCCGTGCAGAGATCAGTCGGCCTGCTTGGCCAACTCGACCTTTGCAGCGATCGCCGGCGGCGCCACCAACCAGGCGACCCGGAAACCCGGCGCCAGCGTCTTCGACATACTGCCGAGATAGACGACGCGGTTCTCCGCGTCATCCGCCTTGATCGGACGCGTCTCGTCGGCGGTGGTGGTGTCCTCGAAATAGAGACTGCCGTAGGGATCGTCTTCGAGGATCAGGAGGTCGTGCCGACGCCGCCGCCTCGAGCAATGCCTGCCGCCGTGCTCGGGACATCAGCAGGCCCGTGGGATTTTGGAAGTTTGGCGTCACATACACCATGCGCACGCGACGGCCGTCGCTCCTCGAACGCCGAACGGTTTCTTCGAGCGCCGGAATCGAGAGCCCCTCGGCGTCCTGCGGCACGCCCATCAACGTCCGCTTGCAGATTGCGAAACGCCGCGATGGCGCCACTGTAGGTCGGGAGCTCGACCAGGACGACGTCGCCGGGATCGAGCAGCACTCGACCGGCCAGATCGAGGCCCTGCTGCGATCCAGTGGTGACGACCACTTCGTCGCCGGATACGCGGACCGCTCGTGCTCGGCGAGCGAGATCCACGATCTCGTCGATGAGCGGCGCTAAATCCGCGGTGGCGCCGTACTGCAGCACCTGGCCGTCGCGGCGATCGAGCAGACCGACTGCAATCGCCTTGAGCTCGTCCCACGGAAAACACTCGCTCGCCGGATATCCCGGCGCAAACGAAATCAGATCGGGCACGCGTCCGGCCAGCGCACCGGTTTTGCGGATCGCCGATTCTTCGAAGTGCCGCGCCGCCGCCGACAGGAAACTTTGGTGATCCATGCTGGTTGGCTACTATACGCTCGCATGCTCAGACGTCTCCTCGCCATAGCTTGGCGAATTCATGGCGTGCGCTCGCCGCCGCATCGCGTTGGCCCAGGGAGTGAGCGGAAAGGACCTGCTCGCCGGACTGGCGAAGCCCGACGAGTGGCTCACCTATTCTGGTGACTACAGCGGGCGGCGCCACAGCCCGCTCACGCAGATCACGGCGGCCAACGCCGCGCGGCTTCGCCGCAGTGGACGTTCCAGACCAACGTGCTCGGCAAGTTCGAGGCGACGCCGATTGCTCATCGACGGCGTGCTCTACGTGACCGGTTGGGACAACCACGCGTGGGCGCTCGATGCCAGGACCGGCCGACAGATCTGGCATTACCAGCGGCCGTTGCCGCGGGGCGTGCAGGCGTGCTGCGGGCGTGTCAATCGCGGTTTCGCGGTGCACGGCACGCGTCTGTTCATGAGCACGCTGGACGCGCATCTCGTGGCGCTCGACATGAAGTCCGGTCAGGTGGTTTATGACGTCGAGATCGCCAACTTCAAGGAGGGCTACGCGTCCACGCCCGCGCCGCTCATCGTCAAGGACAAGGTGATCGTCGGCATCGCCGGCGGCGAGTTCGGCATTCGCGGCTTTCTCGACGCCTACGACGTGGTGACCGGCAAACGTGTCTGGCGCTTCTACACCGTGCCCGCAGCGGGAGAACCGGGCAGCGAGACCTGGCCTCCCGAGGTCTGGAAGATGGGCGGCGGTCCAACCTGGCTCACCGGCACCTACGATCCGGAACTGAACCTGCTGTATTGGGGCACCGGCAATCCCGCGCCGGATTGGCATGGCGACGATCGCAAGGGCGACAACTTGTATACGGGATCGCTCGTCGCGCTCGACGCCGACACGGGCACGTTGAAATGGCATTTCCAGTTCACGCCACACGACACGCACGATTGGGACGCCAACCAGATTCCGGTGCTCGCTGATCTGACAATCGGCGGCAAGCCACGCGAAGCCGTGCTGGTTGCCAACCGCAATGGGTTCTTCTACACGCTCGATCGCGCGACTGGCGAATTTCTACTGGCCAAGCCGTTTGTGAAGATCACCTGGGCCACGGGCGTGGACGCCAAGGGCCGGCCGATCGTCGTCCAGGGCTCCGATCCCACGCCGTCCGGGACGACGACCTGCCCGGATCTGTTTGGCGGGCACCAATTTCATGTCGCCGTCGTTCGATCCGCACGACGGGCCTGTTCTTCGTGACGGCGCGCGAGACGTGCATGGTCTATTGCCAGCCGCAAGGAGGAATACAAAGTCGGCGAGCGTCTGGATGGGCGGCTCGGTGAAGATCACCGGCGAGCGCAGCGGGGCGCTGCGGGCGATCGATCCGATCACGGGCGAGCGGAAATGGGAGTTCCCTACCCGACGCCGTCGTGGGCAGGCGTGCTCTCAACGGCGGGCGGCGTCGTGTTCACCGGTGACAACGAAGGCAATTTTCTCGCGTTGGACTCGCGCACCGGCAAGAACCTGTATCGCCATCAGATCGGCGCGCCGGTCTACGCCGCGCCGATGACCTACATGCTGGACGGGCAGTCAATACGTCGCGCTTCCTGCTGGAACCACGTTGACGGTGTTTGCGCTGGCGGCGAGCGGGTCGTGAGCGGGTTGGCGGCGCTTCAGCCGCGCTTCAGGCCGACAGGCCGATCTGACGCAGGTCGCCCGTGGCGTCGCCACGCGCGGAGCGGTAGATCCGCAAATATGCGACAGCGCCGTCAGTCCGATGAACTCGAAGACCAGGCTGCGCACGATCCACGCAACCAGCTGAAGCGGAACCGCTGCCGCAATGCCGATGAGCGGCACGAACGCGATAAGAACTGAGCGCCGCGGTCGCGAGAATCGAAGCCGCCGTCGCCAGCACGACCAGCACCAGCGTCGCGACGAAGATCAGACTTACCGTCCGGAACTCGCACGCAGGAGACCCGCGACCCGGCGCTACGCGCATCGCCGGACTGCAATCCTCCGCCCCGACGACGATCTGCAGCAGCAGATACAGCAGGTTGACGACAGTGATCCAGACGACGAGCCCGAGCGATAGCGCCGCGGTGATGACCCAGCCGCTATTGCGCGGCTGCGCGAAATAGAGCGACCAGCGACGTGATGCGTCGACAGCCCCGTAAACCAGCATCAGATCCGCCGCCGATCACGACGTACCGCTGAAAGAGGCGTTGCGCGCCGCCGGCAAAACGCTCCAGCGAGAACTGCGCGGCGCGGCGGAACGCGGGAAGCCGCAGCGGCGGGTGCTCGATCGCGCCTGCGCCGCGTTCGGCGGCGACCAGCACCGCCACGGTGCCGCCCTTGACGTAGAACATCAGCAGCGAGCCGCCGATCGACCACGACGAAGAGCGCAAACAGAAACGCCCCCAGCGCGAGCGGCTGCGCGAGCAGCACCGACGCCATCGTCATCACGATCGTGCGACGGCGGCAGCTGCAGCAAGTCGCTCGGGCTCGCCACCGACCAGCGAGCACGGCGAGGAACACGCCGCCGACGATCGGCACGGCCAGCAGCGTCTTGAAGAGCGCGTCGGCGACGAACTGGATGACGACGACCTGCCAGTTGGCGGCGGTGACGAGCGCGCCGCGTTTGAGGGCGTCTTAAGAGGAGTCACGTCGGGCTGAAGAACTAAGGGCGAAGAATTTAGAACACAGAACGCCGAGCAATCGTCTCGATCACGTTGGTGCGCGCGACGCGGCTCCAGACGGCGCTAGACATCAAGAATACGGCAAAATGGTTGAAGGTTGAGGCCGCTGCCATTTTTCGTCCGCCGCGCCAGTCGCTCCGCGTGTTGGCCGGTGGCGCGGCGTGCGTCGTCCTTGTCGGCGCCGCGGGACTCGTCGGCGAACGGGCTCGCCTCGGCGGCGTCCGGTGAGGACGCGCGCTGCGCGCATCGAGGCGGACGTCCAGCGCCAGTTCCGCGAGCTTGCCGGACGTCTGGAGGCGGCCGTCAACACGGTTGCCGCCGAGCTCGACGCTCGCCACGGTCGTCCAGACGCGCGACGAGGCCGGCACCCGCGGCTGTTCGAGCGCCGTCGATGCCGCCGCGTCGGCAGCCCCGTCCGGTGGCCATCACCGTGTCGGGCCTGAAGGCCGCTCGGTGGCGTGGTCGGGCAGGCCGGCGCCCATCCCGATCCCGCGTCTGAGCGGGCCCGATTCGCTCTTTCTCGCGCCGAGCGGTCCGATCGGGCTGCGACTGGTGCGCGTCAAGCCGGTGTGTCGATCGCGGCCAGGCGATCGGCGGGTCGCGACGATTGTCGCGGAAGCGACGCTCCCGGCCAGCACCGCCGGCGTCCAGCCGCAGGACGGCTTTCTGCTGGCGACCTCAGTGGTGCCGGTGCCGCTGCGCACGCGATTCGAAGGCGCGCCCGATGCGCTGTCGGAGGCGATCGTCGTGCGCAGCCAGGCCGGCGACCCGATCGCCGTCGTCGATGTGCCCTCGAGCGGAGATGGAAGCCGCGCACACCCGGTGGCGCTCGCGAACGCTCGCCGCCGCGATCGCAGTCCTGCGGTGTCGTGCTCCTTCTGCTGTCCGGCCCGCTGCTCGACTGGCGCCGGCAGGTACCGAGCGTGGCGCGCACGTCATCGCGAGCATCGCGATTCGTGGCGCTGCTCATCGGCGCCCGAGCGCTGTTCTGGCTGGCGCTGCGGCTCGCCGATCTCGACTCGCCCGCGGCGGCCTCTCAATTGCTGGTCGCGACCGTCCTGGATGGCGCGTCGCCACGCCCGCTCGACTTTCTGTTCACGGCGCTCCTCTTCGGCGGCGTCGTGGCGCTCGGCGCGTCGAGCTTCGAGCAGTGGCGGTACGCGCCGGCTCCTTGCGCGTGCGCGTGATCACCGAGCGTCAACCGGGGCGGCTGATCGGATTCGTCGGCGGCGCAGGTCGCCGCCGGCGCGGTTGTGGGCTGGATTGTTCTGCTCTACGAAGTCGTTCATTCGCACGCGCCTCTCCCTCACCGCGATCGATGTGCTGCACTTCTCGCTGCATCCGCTCGACGCCGCGCGGCTCGTCGCTCGTCACCGGCCTCGTCGTGCTCCACGCGGCACTTGACGGCGTTGGCGGTCCTGCTCTTTCGACTGGCGGCGGCGCGCTGGGTGGTCGGGCCGAACGTCCGGTGGATCCGCGCATGGATGCCGATCGCTCTGGGCGGCTGCCGGCGCTGTTCGTCGATGCGCACCGGTCTATCCGCGCCTGGGAGCAGCCGCCGTTCGTGCCGGCCGCGCTGCTCGTCGTCTTCACGATTACCGCCGCGTGGCGGCTGCGGCGCTATCGCGCACAGCTGGCGCACGCATCGCAGGCCGCACGGCTGACGGCGCTGTTCGTGGCGCTCGCGCTGCCGTCGCTGGTGTTCTATCCATCGCTGGTCGATGCCGCCGGCCGCGCCCGCCGGCTGCTGGTCGAGATGCGCTACGCGCCGGAGGTGACGAACCAGCGGCGCAATCTGCAGCTGCAGCTCGGCGAAGCGCAGGCGCAGATTGATGCGCTAACCGACTTGGCCGATTTGATCAGCGTTGCCGAACCGGTGACCACCGGCCCGCCTCCCACCGAGGCAGCGTTCTATGTCTGGGATCGAACGCTGCTCGGCGACGCGCGGCTCACGTCATCGGTCGAGCTCTACGACGCGAGCTGGGTCGCTCGTGAGCCGGTTCGCGCTGAAGCTGCCCGAGTCGGGCGGCGCGCAGGTCGTGGCAGGAAGCGATCCTGCAAGTGGGAGGTGTTCGAAGAGGTGTCGCCGTTCTTTGCCGAGGAACGGCATCTGCTGCACGCCGGCCGCGGCATCTGCGTACCTGGCGGCAACGGCGGCCAGCAGATGGTCGGCTCGGTCGTCGTGCACGTGCAGCTCGATTACAGCAACCTGTCGTTCATCTCTGCGCAGAGTCCCTACGTCGCGCTGCTGCGCGCGCCCGGCGACGCCGACGATCGAACCAACGCCGCGCGAGCGGCTGGAGTTTGCCGTCTACGGCTGGAGCCGTCGCGCCCTGTATATGTCGGGCGCCGACGCCTGGCCGCTCACCGAGCCGGTGTTCGCGAGCGTGCTCGACATCGCGGAGCCGTTCTGGGCGCTGGTGCTCGCGCGGCGAGACCGAGTACGAGGTCTACTTCCTCAACGACCGCGGCGCGATCTATGCGCTCGGATATCCGCGCACGAGCACGCTTCGGCCATCTCGTCAATCTGGCCGAGCTCGTCGTCCTTGCCGGTGGTGACGATGACGCTCATGCTGATGGCCGGCGCGTTGTATGGCGTCGATCGCGATGCGCACGCCGGCGTCGGGCCGGGCGCTGCTGCGCGAGGTGCGCGCGAGCTTCTATCGGAAGCTGTTCATCGCGTTCGTCGTCGCGGCGGTAATGCCGGTGCTCGCGCTGGCGTTCGTCACGCGCGGCTACATCGCCAACTTGATCAACGCCGACGTCGAGAGCGAAGCGACGCGCACCGCCGGTTCGGCGAGCCGCGTCGTCGAGGACGTCGGCACGATCGAAGCGCGCGGCGGATCCGATCTGGAGGTCGTCGACGACAACCTCGTCGTCTGGCTCAGCCGCGTGATTGCGCAGGACGTGAACATCTTCGACGGCGCCGGACTGCTGGCGTCGAGCGAGCGCAATCTGTTTGCCTCCGGCCTGTTGACCACGCGCACGCCGGGCGAGGTTTATCGCGCGATCATCCTCGAAGGGCGCCCATCGTTCGTGTACCAGGAAACCGTTGCCGGATATCCGTATCTGGTGGCGGCCGCTCCCGTGCGCGTGCAGAACCGCGACGCCATTCTGACGGTGCCGCTCACGCTGCGGCAGCAGGAGCTCGAAGCACAGATCGACGAACTCGATCGGCGGGTGTTGCTTGCGGCGGTGCTCTTCATCATCCTCGGCGCCGGCATCGGCTACTGGATGGCCGAACGCATCGCCGATCCGGTCAACCGCCTGATGAAGGCCACAGCGCGCATCGCCCGCGGCGATCTCGACGCGCGCATCCTGGCGACCTCATCCGACGAGTTCCGCCGGCTCGTCGAGTCGTTCAACCGAATGGCGGCGGATCTCCAGCGTCAGCGCGCCGAGCTCGAGCGAACGAACCGGCTCGCGGCGTGGGCCGACATGGCGCGGCAGGTCGCACACGACATCAAGAACCCGCTGACCCCGATTCAGCTCAACGCGGAGCATCTGCTCCGCGTGCATGCCGATCGCGGCGAACCGCTTGGCGCGCGTGCTCGAGGAGTGCGTGTCGAACATCCTCAAGCAGGTCAAGCTGCTGCGGCAGCTCGCGTGCGGAGTTCTCGAGTTTTGCGTCGTCGCCCACGGCGCGGCCGGCGCCAACGGATCTCTCGGCGACTGCTGGCGGAAGTCGATCGAGCCGTATCGCGCGGGACTGTCGGGCCGCGTCGCGCTCGACGTCGACGTGCCGGGCGATCTTCCGCCGGCGCTCGTGGACAAGACGCTGCTTGCCCGCGCGGTGACCAACATGATCGAGAACGCGCTGCATGCGATGCCGTCCGGCGGCACGCTGCGCGTAACCGGGCGCGTGCTGGACGCCGGAAGTGCTCGACGTGGTCGATTACCGACACCGGCATCGGTATGGACGCTGGCGCGCTCGAGCGAATCTTCGAGCCCTACTTCTCCACTCGTGCGGCCGGCACCGGCCTCGGCCTGACGATCGCAAAGCGGAACGTCGAGCTGAACAACGGAACGATCGACGTGCGCAGTGAAAAAGGGAAAGGCACCAGCGTCACATTGCGAATACCGGCCGCGCGAACGGCGTGACGCCAGCGAAGCTACTGAGCGGTCGCGGCCTCGCTGCGATGCCGAATTTTCGCGATCGCCAATCCGACGAAGCCCGACAGGAGATAGCCGTACGCCATGAGCAGCAGCACCTCGTGCGGGTAAGCCACCACGAGCGCCGCCCAGCCAGCGAGCGCCAGCAGCGTGGTGTAGCGGCGCTTGGCGCGGAGGTCGAGCGTCTTGAAGCTGCGGAAGCGGATCGTGCTCACCATCAGCAGCGCGGGCACGAGCACCATGAGCACGCCCAGCCACGCTTCCGGACGCGTGTGCAGCCCTTCGGGGTAGAAGAAGACCGTGGCGCCCGGCACCGCGGCGGCAGCCGGGCTGGCCAGACCGACGAAGTAACGCTTGTCGGTGTGCCCATGCTGAATGTTGAAGCGCGCGAGACGCAGCGTCGCGCCCGTCACGAAGAGAAAGCCCGCCGCCCATCCGACGCGCCCGAGCGGCGCCAGCCCCCAGGCGTACGCCAGAATCGCCGGCGCCAGACCAAACGAGATCACATCGGCCAGCGAGTCGAGCTGAACGCCGAACTCACTCGTGGTTCCGGTCATGCGCGCGATCCGTCCGTCGAGCATGTCGAGCACCATCGCCACGCCGATGAACGCCGACGCGATGGCCAGCTCGCCGCGCATCGAGTAGACGATGCACGACCAGCCGCAGAAGACGTTGGCGAGCGTGAAGAGGCTCGGCAGCAGCGAGACGCCGCGGCGGATCCCGCGGCGATGCTGATGACGGACGACCGGCCGCGGATGCGGCGGCGGCGCTTGCGGCGCCGCGCTCGCGCGTCTCACGTTAGTGCTCCAGTGTCGCGACCGGTGTCACGCCGCCGACGACGCGGTCGCCGGGCTTGACGCGGATGCGCGCCGAAAGCGGAAGAAACAGATCGATGCGCGAACCGAACTTCATGATGCCGAAACGATCCCCTCGGCCTGACGATGTCGCCGGGTTTGGCGCGGCAGACGATGCGCCGCGCCAGGATGCCGACGATCTGCCGCACCACCACAGGCGTGCCATCGTGGTCGAACCAGGCTTCGGTCCACTCGTTGAGTGTCCCCGCCTCTTCGCGGTAGGCAGGCAGAAACTTGCCAGGATGATACTCCACCCGCGTGACCTTGCCGTCCACTGGCGCCCGGTTGACGTGCACGTCGAGTGGTGAGAGGAACATGCCGATCCGCCGCCACTCGCCGGGCGGTGCACCCGGTCCCGGGTCGCCGACGATCATGACACGCGCATCGGCCGGCGAGACGACCAGATCGGGATCGGTTGGGACCTGCCGCTCGGGATCGCGAAAAAAGAAGACGAAGAATGCCGCGAGAAGAAAAAACGGGATCGACCACGCGCGCCCCGGCCACCACCACAACCCTCCGGCGGCGACGAGCGCGCTGACGATGAACGGCCATCCCGCCCGATCGATCATGCTGGTTCGATGATACGGCAGGCGGCGGCATCAGTGACCAGTTGCCGGTTCAACGCGCGTGTGAACTGGCAACTGGCCACTGAAGACGGGTCGACGTCAGACGCTGAGTGCTGGACGTGCCGTTGCGGAACGGTGCGCACGCCGGATCAGCTCCATCCTGTCTTTGAGCTGCAGCTTGCGCTTCTTCAGATTGACTTCTTCGATTTGTTCGTCGGTTGAAAGGTAGTGCTTGGCGATGAGCTCGTGAAGGCGATCGTCCAATTCGTGATGCTTCGAAGCCAGTTGGCGGTATTCCTCGTGTGTTGCGAGCAGCAGGGTCTGTAAGTCCTGTGCCTCAGCCATCGTGCTCCGCCTCCCTTCCGGAGTCAGGCGCGAGATGCCGCCCGCTCCTAGGGCGCACTGTAGCACCATGACCCCGACGTTGCAAGGCTGTCAGGCGGTTGTCGGGCTGACGTCACGCGACAGGATCAACGCGTCTTCGATCGGATGCGTGTAGTAGCTCGGACGGACGCCCGCGAGGAGGAACCCGGCGCCCTCATAGAGCCGCCGCGCGGCCGCGTTCGAGCGCCGCACTTCGAGCGTGGCGTGCTTCGCGCCCAGCCGTTCGGCTTCTGCGAGCACGTGCTGCAGCAGAATGCGGCCGAATCCGCGATTCCGCAGGTCGGGCCTGATGGCGAGGTTATTGATATGGATCTGATCCGCGACTCGCCAGAACGCACAAAAGCCGGCGACCGGCGCCTCGTCGGTGCGAATAACGAATACGTAACAAACCTCCGGCCGCTCGAGCTCGCTCTCATACCACTCCCGCGTCGTCGGGTTGTAAAAGGATGCGCGCTCGATCTCGAGCACCGCGTCGAGCTCGTCGCGGCCGATCAGGCGCGTCACCACTATCCCTGCCATCCCTCTTTCCTGCGAGCGCGATCGAGCTCGGCGTCCGGCCGCCGCACGTAGAGCGGCTGCAGCGCATGCGGGGGGCCGGATTCGCCGCGGCTCGCTGCGCGCCGCCCGAGCAGCGCCACCGCCGGCGCGAGAGGCGCCGGCGCGATCACGAGCGCGTGCGGAAATCGGGCCTCGATCACCGTGCGATACCGCACAGCGCCGTCACCGGTGAATGCGACTTCCTCCGCCGCCGTGAAGGGCGAGCGTGCGAGCGCGTCGGCCGGCGACCCAACGGTCGGCGGGGCGACGATTTCCGCCTGCCGCGAGTCCGCGCGATACCACCCTGCAAACACTTCGCCGCGCTGCGCGTCGATCCACGCGGCGGTGGCTCGGGCGGTCGGATCGGGCAGGGGCACCGACACCGCCAGCGCCTCGAGAGCCGAAATCCCAACAACCGGCTTGTCGAGCACCATTGCCAGGCCCTGAATGGCGGCGAGACCGATGCGCAGGCCGGTGAAGGCGCCTGGGCCGCTCGCCACCGCCAGCAAGTCGAGGTCCGCGCCCTTCACGCCGGCGACGTCGAGCGCGCGGGCGATCTCGCCGGGGAGCCGCTCGCCGTGCGTCCGCGACGCGTCGCCTTCGACTACCGCGAGCAAATCGTCGCCGCGCGCGACGGCGACGCTGCCTCCGCGCGTCGTCGTGTCGAGGGCCAGAACGAGCACGAGTATGATCGTATCGCGTGTCGCAGTCGTCCGAGTCCTCATCCGTCGCGCCGGCAACCGTGACGCCCGCCATGCGTCAGTACTTCGAGGCGAAGCGGCAGTATCGCAACGCCATCCTCTTCTTCCGGATGGGCGACTTCTACGAGATGTTCTACGAGGATGCGCTGGTCGCCGCGCGGGCGCTCGACCTGACGCTGACCTCGCGCTCGAAGGATGCCTCGGGCACGGCGGTGCCGATGTGCGGCGTGCCCTACCACGCCGGTGACACCTACGTCGCGCGCTTGGTGAAGAAAGGGTACCGCGTCGCCATTTGCGAGCAGGTCGAAGACCCCAGGAAAGCGAAGGGTGTGGTCAAGCGTGAGGTGGTCCGCGTCGTGTCGCCCGGCACGCTCACCGATGCGGCGCATCTGGACGCACGCGCGCCAGCGTTTCTCATGTCGATCCTGCCCACCGCCGGCACGGCGCCGCATGGCGTGGCGCTGGTCGATCTCACGACAGGCGAGTTCGATGTGGCCGAGTACGGCGGCGCCGATGGTCTCCAGGCGCTGCGCGACGAGATCCTGATCCTGCGGCCGCGGGAGATTGTCGTGGCCGCGGGGCACGATGTGCGGGCGATGCTGCCGGAAATCGCCGCCGCCGGCATCGCCGTGACCGAGATCGACGGCTGGCACTTCGATCTCGAGTCGGCGCGTCAGACGGTGCTGGATCAGCTGCGCGTGACGTCGCTCGAAGGCTTCGGACTGGAGCGCCGCCAGGCGGCGGTCTGCGCCGCCGGCGCGCTGCTCCGTCATCTGCGCGACACGCAGAAGGCCGACCTGGCGCACGTGCGGGCGCTGCGCATCAAGCAGACGGCGGACTGCCTGCTGATCGATCCGACGACTCTGAAGCATCTCGAGATCGTCGAGTCCACCGACGGTGGACGGCACGGCTCGCTGCTCGACGAGATCGATCGCACCGTGACGGTGATGGGGAGCCGGCTGCTGCGTTCGTGGCTGCTCCGGCCGCTGGTCGTGCTGGAGCCGATTCGCGATCGGCTCGACGCCGTCGAGGAGCTTGCGCATCGGACGACCGACCGCGGCAAGCTGCGGGAAACACTCAAGAGCGTCCAGGATCTGGAACGGCTGACGTCGCGTGTCGCGCTGCGCACCGCCGGGCCGCGCGACTTCGTCGGGTTGCGACAGTCGATGGCGGCCATTCCGCGCGTCCGCCTCGTGCTCGAGGCATGCCAGGCGCCGCTGGTTCAGAGCCTGCTCGGCGAGCTCGACGATGTGGCGGACGTCCGCGACGCGATTGAGGCGGCGATTCAGGACGAACCACCGGCGCTGGCGCGCGAGGGCGGGTTCATCCGCGACGGCCACGATCGCGAGCTGGACGATCTCCGGCGGGTGTCGCACTCGGGCAAGCAGATCATCGCCGAGATGGAGGCGCGCGAGCGGCAGCGCACCGGAATCTCATCGCTCAAGGTCCGCTTCAATCGCGTGTTCGGGTATTACATCGAAATGTCGAGGTCGAACCTGCACGCGGTGCCGCCCGATTACCATCGCAAGCAGACGATCGCGGGCGGCGAGCGCTTCATCACGCCGGCGCTCAAGGAGTACGAGGAGAAGATTCTCGGCGCCGACGAGCGAAGCGTCGAGCGCGAGCTCGAGCTGTTCGAAGCGCTGCGGGTGCGCGTCGCCGGCGAAGCGCCGCGGCTGCTCGACAGCGCGCGCGCCCTCGCCACACTCGACGTCATCGCCGGTCTCGCGGAAACGGCGACGCTGTCCAACTACACCAAGCCGCACGTGCACGACGGCGACGAGCTGACCGCCTTCGACCTCAGGCACCCGGTGGTCGAACGTCTTGCCGCCGGGACGTTCGTGCCCAACGACGTGCACCTCGATGGTGCGTTGCACCAGCTCATCATCCTGACCGGGCCCAACATGGGCGGCAAGTCGACGTACTTGCGGCAGACGGCGCTCCTCTGCGTGCTGGCGCAGATCGGATCGTTCGTGCCGGCGCGCGAGGCCAAAGTGGCGCTCGTCGATCGCATCTTCGCGCGGGTGGGCGCCTCCGACAACATCGCCCGCGGGCAATCGACGTTCATGGTGGAAATGCAGGAGACCGCGCACATCCTGCACGGCGCGACGTCACGCAGTCTCGTGGTGCTCGACGAGATCGGCCGCGGCACGGCCACCTACGACGGGTTGAGCATCGCGTGGGCGGTGGCAGAGCATCTGGCGAAGAACTCGCGGGCGCGGCCGAAAACCCTCTTCGCCACGCACTATCACGAGCTCACCGATCTTGCCGACGGCTTGACCGGAGTGGTCAACGCGCACGTGACCGCGCGCGAGTGGAGAGACGACATCGTCTTCTTGCACAAGATCATGCCGGGACGCTCCGATCGCAGCTACGGCATACAGGTGGCGCGGCTCGCCGGACTGCCCGCATCCGTGATCGCGCGCGCGCGCGACATCCTGGGCTCACTCGAGCAGGACGAGCTGTCGCGCGGCGGCCGGCCGGCGCTGAGCGGCGCCGCGCCCGCGGCGCAGGCGCAGCTGGGGCTCTTTCAGGCGGTCAGCGAGGGCGACGAGCGGCTGCGCGAGCGGATTCGAGAGATCGATCTCAACCGGACGACGCCGCTGGAGGCGCTGCAGATTCTGTCGGAGTTGAAGAAGGAAGTGGAGTCGTGACGCCAAGGTTCGTCACGTCGGCCCGCAGCGGTGGGGTCGCCCTTCTCCAACATTCGTGCGAACCTCGTGACGACGAACTGACGTTGCGCGCCGTCAGCCGGCGATCTTCTCCAGCTCCTGCTTCGCCGTCGTCGCAAACGGCGAATCCTTGTGTTGCTCGACGATCTGGGTGAGCGTTTTCTTCGCGTCTTCGCTCTTTCCCGCGGTCTTGTAGGCCCGAGCGAGCTCCAGCAGCAGCGCTTCCTTCGGCAGGCTGATGTCGGTGCGCTCCGACAGCTCCTTGAACGTCGCGATCGCGGCGTCGTGCTGGCCGGCGCGCAGCTGTGCTTCGGCCTTGCCCAGACGCGCGGTCTGGCCGATGAGCCCGGCCGACCCGGTGAGCTGGTCGTACTGCTTCATCGCTTCGTCGAAGCGTCCGAGCGCAACGAGCGTGGCGGCAGCGTGGTAGCGCGCGGTCCGGCCAGAGTCGGTTGACGCATAGCGGTCGGCGGCGGCCAGAAACTTCGGCAGCGCGGCTTCGAGCTTGGCCTTTTCCGTCGGGTACGTGCCCGCCGGCAGCGTCGGGGCGACGGTCGCATCGGCACCTGGCACAGGGGGCGCCACACGCGCTTCGGCGACCACCATCGCCTCGGCCAGCGCGGCACGCGCCTGCGAGTCGACGCTGCTGCGCCACGTGAAAAAGCCCGCTACGGCGACCGCCACTGCCACGATGCCGCCGACGAGCATCGTCATCGTCCGCTGATTGCGCGAGCTCCATTCGCTGGCCTGGCGCAGGGCGCGGGCAAGCTCGTTTTCCTTCAAGTGATGACGCTGAGAAGTCTTCATCGTCGTGCTTTCTGGGACTGTTACCTGCCGACCCACGGTGCTGGTGCGCCCGGGCAGAATTGAACTGCCGACCCCCCGCTTAGGAGGCGGGTGCTCTATCCGCTGAGCTACGGGCGCGTGTCTACTGCAAACTCCTAGTTTATCAAGACGTTAGCGCCCGTCGAGCTGTCTTCCTTGCCATCGAGCGGTGGCGCCTGATTCGGCTCGCTTGCAACAGAATTGCAACGGGAGGCGTCAATCCGTCGCATCGCGGCCTGGAGGCCCATCCGGCCGGCGTTCAGATACGTGCTCGTCTGGCTCACGTTGGAATGCCCGAGCATATCGCGAACCTCATGCAGTTGCCATCCGGCCTCCAGCAGCCGCGAGCCGGCTTCGTGCCGCAGATCATGGAAGTGCAGGTCGGTGATCCCCGCCACCGTGCACGCATGGTTCCAGGTGCGCTTGATGTTCTTCGCCCGCAGCCCGCATTCACCGAAGACGAACGCCTCCGGCCCGTAGGTGTCGCCAGCCGGGTCCGTCCGTGCCATCTCCAGGATCGCCGCTAAGCGCGTCGAGATCGGCAGGATGCGGTCCTCTCGGCATCCTTCGCGTTCTCCGCTCTCACGCGAAGCTCGCGCCCCTGCACGTCCACGTCGCGCCATTGCAGGCCGAGCAGTTCCCCGCGTCGGCAGCCGGTCTCCAACGCCGCGATGATGATCCGTTGCAGCCGTGGATTTGCCACGGCCAGCAGTCGCCGCTCCTCGCCCGGCTTGACGGTCTTGCCATCCGGCCCGATCGTGTCCGGAATCAGCCGCCGCGCCCGCTGTGCGATCTTGCTCCGCTTGATCGCCGAGTCCTCGGAGATGGGATTGCGGGTCAGATAGCCTTTCTTCACCGCCCAGCGGAACGACGCCTTGAGCAGTTGCGCGTATTGGTTGCGCGTCGAGGCCGCCCGCCCGATCGCGTGCAGGTGCGCGTAGAACGTTTCGAGATCGTCCTCGGTGATGGCGCCGAGCGCCTTGTCACCGAGCCGCGCGCCGTCGAGGGTGAACGCCGCGAGCTGCGTGAACATATGCTTGTCGTTCGTCCACGTCTTTTTGCCGGATGGCTTCGACTGACGATCGACAAACAGCGCGCCGAATTTCTCGAGCGTCACCGCGTCAGCCGTGGCGGGTGCCTCCGGAGCGGCGATCCTCTTGTGACGCTCACTGGCGCGGACGAACACGCCGTCACGAATAGCCGTCCGGATGCGTTCGGCTTCTGCCTCGGCCTCCGTTTTGGACTTGATCGGTTTCCCAATCTCGGCGTCGAGGCTGAAGCGATAGCTGGGACCACCGCGCGGCTTGAAGTTGAAATGCCACGGGTGTGAGCACTTCGCCCACTTGCGCCGCCCGCAGTCGCATAGCTTCCGCAATCCGTTGTTGTGTTGTCTCATGTTCTATACCAAATGATCAGTCCCGAAATAACCCGGGGGTGTTCTCCAGAAACGTACGACACTTCTCGTTCTGGTTTCCGAGTTGAATGCGTTCCTTTAAACGTCGCTCGATAACGAAGCGTCGCGAAGGGGCGATCTTGAACGCGGATCCAAACACCCATTGGTGCTTCGGGTCGTCTGGCTTGTTTTCTCTGATCGTCTCCTTCACATCCAAGCGTTGAAGGTTCGTCTGCTCGTATGCAAAGCCCAGAAAGCACACGATGGCCGCCTCATCGATCGCTGCCCTTGCATCCGCTAATGCATCTCCTTGGAGCGAATCCGAGATCACGTTCACTACCGGAGCTGCCCGCTGGAGCCAATCGATCCAGTCTTGGCTCGCGGTTCCCGAGAGTGGGCAGATCGGCAGCTTTGGAGGTTCCGGCAGTCGGCCGTGAACGTGAATGACGGGGATTGCTTTCGCGAGTTCGGTTTCGAGGTCGCCGGAAGGGGCGTCATTGAAGGTTCCCCTGACGCGATCGGCGAGCTTGTCTTCGATGAGGGAATCGAAATTGAAAGTAACGAACCTCACGGTGTTTGATTTGACGAACGCCGCGTACGTTGCGCACCCCTCGCGCATTTGCGCGAAGATCTCACCGAACCACTTGTCTTCTTCATCGCCAGCTGATGGCGTGCGAATCGCGTCGCCCATGAGGCAGGCGATCACTGCCTTCCCGATTCTCACCGTGTCGGGCATATTTTGACGATTCTCCAGAAACGCATCGATCGAGGGTCCTGGGTGGGCGCTTAGATCTTTGCACCACCAGTGCAACATCTCCGCTCGTGTCCCGTGCGCGAGAAGCAACTGAAACACGTCGTTTCCAGGGGCCAGCATCTTTGCTCTTCGGCATAGCTCAGCGCCCTGAGGCAGGCCTGTACGAACAACTGGCTCCAGCCCCAATAACAAATGTTGTCGGCGTCGAGATCATCGCTCTTCGTGTGTCCTGAACCAGCTTTTCAACCGCTGGACGATCGGGTACGAGGCGGCCGCGATGGCCGCCTCCAGTCCCGCGAGCAGTTCCAGGTATGCAATCCATCTCACTTCATCTCTGCGGAGCGCTTGCGAGTGGCAGCCCGCTTCCGCTCCGACTTTCGACCTTCACGACGTTCCAGCCACTCACGAATTGCCTGCCGAATCAGATACGAAATCGGCCGGTCCTCCTGCTCGGCGGCCATTTCGAGTCCCTCCAGCAGGTCGGCATCAATCCGGAAGCCGGTGAACGTGCGTCGAGCCATCATGGTTTATCATTGTATATCATTGTTAAACAATTAGCGCTTGCAGTTACGGAGTCGCGACAAACGTTCCGGTGCCGTGGCCGAACTGGAGCTGGAGGCTAGAATGCTGCCCCGTCATCTGCGGCAGAAACGCGAGACTCGGCGGTAGTGCCTCTGGCGACAACAGGAACCTGGGCCCCGTCAGCGTGCCCTGAAATTGGACGGGAACGTCCGCAGCGAAGGGAATGTCTGGCTGGAATCCCGTTGACACCCAAAATAGGGAACCGGCTTCAACGTTTTCGGCAGCCATGTAGAGAGCCGGATCCCGGAGAAAGTTGGAGTAGTCAACGGAATGGAGCTCCAAACGCAGAAATTGGGCTCGATACTTGGCCCACCTGACATGCAAACCGCCAGGACCATCTTCGTCCCTGATCCACAACGGCGCGCTGCCGGGGTCCCACTCCACGGACCCGCGAAACTGGATTGACAGAGGAACGTTGTGGCTCGTCAGGTTAAGTGTGCCCGAGAAGTTCATGTGGACAAGCACCCGGGTGCAGCATCTGATGATCCTGGTGACCGCAGCCCCCGCGGCTGCAACTAGCAGCACCCGCCCGGCTATTCTCAAGAATGTCGGCATAGACCCTCCGCAACGTCGTTCGGCGCGAGTGGCGCCGGTGAGTTGTTTATCATCGACGGTTCGTGGCTCGGGCGGATTGTAGCCGATGGTCGAGCGCGGTTCGATTCGACCGGACCAGCAGCCCAGCGGCATCGTTGCGCCGCTGCTGGTTTCCGAACTTCACGACAAATTGCGGCATCTGCGCGAGTGCCCGCTTGTCATCGCTCGTCTGGTAGCGGTCCAGAATGGCTTTTTCGCGTGCGCGTGCGCTTCCAGCCAGTTCTTGGCGCGGTCCGGCGCGACTTCACCAGGCGGGCGCGCGAATCGGAGGCCGCCACGATGCGATCGCGCGTCGCCAACAAAATCGCCAAACTCACGCGTCCTTCGCATCATCAGTGCACCGTGGCACCATTTCCGCGAGGTGCCACGACTCATCGCCCGTTAGTGCAGCGACGCGTGCCCCTGCAACAACACGAGGCGAATGTGACTCCGCAGGGCGAGCACCATCTCGACGATCGCGAACCTACGGGCCACTGCAGCTCTGTGAGCATCAGCTGCCGTCCAGCCATCAGCCAGGATGCCGTCCAGCCTTTGCGCCCTCACCCATTACACCGGGCCGAAGATACGTTGAGCGCACCGAGCGGTGGCGACACTTCGCGCGCCAAGCGGGCGCACTCGTGCAGATCGCTAACGCTCTTCACCACGAGAAACTGCCCAAGGCCGAGCAGTGGCGAGAGGTCTATCGTGAAGCGCCGGTCAAAGCACCCTGGTGGCAGCGGAGCCTGACAGTTGACCGGCTGGCCTTTAGCCTGGTCGTGCGGGAATGGTTGCGGCTGAGCTCGGTTACGTTGTGGTTTTCGTGGAATCGCGACCAGCCGGATATTACCCTCGACGCGCCGGCGCTCTTTGATGTCCTGACGGTCCGCCTCCTGACCGCGACACTCGCGACAGGTGGCATCTTTGCGTGTTCGGCCCGCGGTCATCCGTTCATACCAGCGCGGCGCCCACGGGCAGACCAGCGCAGATACTGCGCGGCTTGCCGACAACAGGGTCGGGATCATCGTGATGCACGCGCGGCGTATCGCGCACGCCTTCCGAGATCGCAACGGATTGCAACGGAGTCCGCGACAGGCGGGCACAAGACGGCACAAGGTCCAAGCAGCAGGCACAAGAATGCCCGCCAATCCCCAGCAAGGAGACGGCGGGCATAAGTGTGCGGCGCTTAGGAGGCGGGTGCTCTATCCGCTGAGCTACGGGCGCCTTTGTCAGGTTGTCGGTTTCAGGTTGTAGGTTTCAGGTTGTAGGTTGTAGGCCATCCGAAACTGCAACCTGAAACGTTCAACCTAAAACCTACAACCCAAAACCTACAACCTACAACCTACAACCTAGTACTGAAGTACCGAATACACGTTCTCGCCGCCCAGTTTCTCGCGACCTTTGAGGAACCCCAGCTCGATCAACAACGACAAGCCGACGAGGTCGCCGCCGAGGCGCCGGATCAGCCCGGCCGCGGCCTCGCGCGGTTCCGCCGGTCGCGAGCACATCGTCCACGAGCAGCACCTTCTGGCCGGGCGCGAACGCGTCGCAGTGAATTTCCAGGCAGTCGGTGCCGTACTCGAGCGCGTAGTCTTCGCGGTGCGTTTTGCGACGGCAGCTTGCCCGGCTTGCGAATCGGCACGAACCCCGCGTCGAGCGCGTTGGCGACCGCCGCGCCCAGAATGAAGCCGCGGCTCTCGATCCCTACGACCTGTTCGATGCCGCGATCCACGTACGGGCGCGCCAGCGCATCGATCATGTCGCGGAAGCCTTGCGCGATCGTTGAGCAGCGTCGTGATGTCGTAGAAGAGGATGCCCGGCTTCGGGAAATCAGGGACGTGACGGATTTTGGCTTTAAGGCGTTTCCATCAATCGCGTTCAGCGGTCGACGGTTCCACGTCACGCGCGGAACGGCGTTAGCCGACGAATCGAACCCGGTCAGACGACCGGTACGGGACCGTCGACTCCGCTTCCACATGCTCGACGCGGGCATGCGACGGGCCCGCCACAGCGCCGCCTCGAGCCGCGGAGCGACGCTTCGTCCCCTTCCGCAAGCACTTCGACCCGGCCGTCGGCCAGATTGCGCACATGACCGGTCAGCCCTTCCCGGCTGGCGACGTCCTGTGTGAAGTAGCGGAAGCCGACGCCCTGCACACGGCCGCTCACCAGGTATCGGCGAGCCACGCGCATCCCGCGATTGTACCAATCGGCTGCGCTGGGTCGGCGCTGCAGGTCATCCCGAACAGCCAGAGACCCCTGCTGGCGGACGCTCGAAGATTCCGGAAGCGAACCCGGTCAACCCACCACGACCGGAATGATCGGAGAGCAATCTGGATGATACGATGTGCCGTTCAAGGCGGACCTTTGCATCCAGATTTAGAAGAAGCCATTGCCTTCCACGAGGCGGTGCTCGCGGAAGGCGCGAAAGCGCTGGTGGGCTACGACGTCCCAAACAGCTTGCCAACGTCGTGCTCCTGTCGGAAATCCCGACCACCTACGACAAGAAAGAGCAGCGGCAGGTCAGCTCGCGGCAACCTGCTGCTCCGCGGCGTGCCCGGCGTCGGCAAGACCTTTTTCGGCGTCATTCTCGCCGCGATCAGCAATGCCAAGTTCGCGCGTCTGCAGGGGCGCGCCGATCTGCAGCCGACCGAGGTCGTCGGCTTCCAGATGATCAACCCGGCCACCGGCGAGCTGGTCACCGAGTTCGGGCCGCTCGCCGAAGCCGAGATCATCCTGCTCGACGAGATCAACCGCATCCCGCTCAAGTCGCAGAGCGCGTTTCTCGAAGGGCTGCAGGACCGCACCGTCACCGTCGGCAAGACCACCTACGAGCTGCCGGCATTCAGCTTTGCCATTGCGACGATGAACCCGGTGGAGCTCGGACAGGGCACGTTCCCGCTGTCGGAAGCCGCCACCGATCGCTTCGCGATCATGGTCAACATCGGGTACCTCTCGACCCGTCGAGGAACGGAAGCTCGTCAACTTCGATTTCAAGCGCATCCGCCTGAACGCCGCTGATGGCCAAGGAACGCATCATCGAGCTGCGCGGGGCCATCAATCAGCACGTGTTTCTGCACGAGTCGCTGGGCGACTACATCCAGGCGCTGGTCGCCGCCACGCGTCCCTACAATCCCGAGATCGACTGGCTCACGCACTCGCCCTCCGAGCTGGTGGAGCGCGGCGTCGACCTCGGCGCGTCGCCGCGCGCGATCATCTGCTGGGGCCGGCTCGCCAAGGCGTGGGCGATGCTCGTCCGCCGGCGCGATGAGGTCTATCCCGAAGACATTCAGGATCTCGCGCCCTACGTGCTCGGCCATCGCGTCTGGCTCGGTCCGCATGCTGCCAGCCACGGGCTCACCAGCCGACGCCGTGATCAAGGACGTGGTGAAGCGGGTGCCGATTCCATGAGGACGCGCGAGCAGGAAGTCGAGCCGCTGATCAATCTCTCGGAGATCACCGAAGTGGAGCTGCGCATCCTGAAGCGGATGCGCGAGTTCACCATCGGCGAGCACGCCAGCCGCTTTCACGGCTCGGGCTTCGACTTCGTGGGCCTGCGCGATTGGCAGGCGGGCGATCGCCCTGAAGCGATCGACTGGCCGCAGTCCTCGCTCACCAACTTCAGCCCGCTCATCGTCCGCGAGTTCGAGCAGCCAAGTACGTCGAGCGTCGTGATCATCGCCGATCGATCGCTGTCGACACGCTGTGGCATCGACGGCGTGCCGGTGGCGGCGACGATCGCGCGCGCGATCGCCACGATCGGCATGTCGGCGGTGTTCTTCCAGGACTCGATTGGGCTCATCACCTTCGGCGAGGACTTTCACCGACCTGCAGGGGCTGCGGCCGCGGATCGGCAAGGGGCAGGTGATTCAGTGCCTCGACGCCTATCAGCACGGCGGCCACGGCATGCAGGACGCTGCGGCACGCCGGCGATCTGGGCGCCACGCTCATGGGCTTCATGCGCAAGACGTCGCTCGTGCCGGTCGTGTCGGATTTTCTCTTCGAGAATGTCGACGACGCTGTTCCAGCGACCTCGGCCACTCAATGCCCTGCACGACGTGCTGATCGTGCTCGTGGACGCGGCGTTTGCCTTCGAGCTGCCGACCGTGTCGGCCGGCTGGATCGAAGCGTTCGACGTGGAAACCGGCCGTTCGCGCGTGATGTCGAAGCGCGAGCTGGCGCAGATGGCGCCCCGCGTGCGCGAATGGCAGGACGAAGTGGAGCGGCAGGCGCAAGCAGGCCGGCTTCGACGTCCTGCGCCTGTCGCAGGATCAGGATCAGTTTGATATCGCGCTGCTGGAGTGGGTCGCCGAGCGGCGCCTGCGTCGCGCATGATACGAGGATGGTGACTGATGCCGACAAGCAAGGTGTCATTCGTTCTACTCTTCGCGGCTCTTGCCGTGGGAGCACCGGTGCACGCTCAGCAACAGACGCAAAACGTCGAGGTGGAGCCGGTCACCTGCTGGTGGCGCACGACGGCACGAGCTCGGTCCGCGTCGGGCAGCCGTTCTCGCTCATGCTGACCTGCTCCGCCCTCGAAACCGAGGCGGCGCAAGCGCGGTAATCGATCGCGGCCGGCTGGCGTCAGCCGCCGTACAGCTGCCGCCGTATCGAGGTCACGGGCGGCGCGCAGACCGACGATATCGTCGACGGCGAGCCGGCGGTTCATGCAGTACCAGTACACGCTGCGCCTGATCGGCGAGGACGTGTTCGGCGCCGAAGTGCCGATCCCGCCGCTGCAGATTTCCTACCGCATCGAGAGCAAGGTGCAGCAGGACGCGCGCCGTTCAGGGTCGCGAGCAGACCTATGTGCTGCCGGCGATCCCGCTGCGCATCGCGTCGCTCGTGCCCAGCGAGCGAGACCCACATTCGCGAGGCGCCGGTTGCCACGCTCAGCACATCGCGGCGCGCCAGACGCGCGGCGACGCTGATGCGCACGAGCGGGCACGATTGCCTTTGCGCGTGGCCGGCGCTCCTGCTGTGCTCGTCGCGTCGCTGCGCGCGTTCCAGCAACGGCGCTCGGCCGACTACCAAGGTGCGCACGCATCTGCTGAGCGACTCGGCGATCTTGCTCGGGCGTGCGGCGCGAGCTGCGCGACGTGCAGCAGCAGGCGGCGCGCGAGGGCTGGAATGAAGCGCTTGTCGGCGCGGGCGTTGGCGGCGCTGCGCGTCACTGCCAGCTACGCGGCCGGCCAGCCGGTCGCGCAGCGCAAGCGTCGCCAGCGGCAATGGCTACGAGGGACAGTTGATCGTCCGGCGTGCCCTCGGCGGGCCGGTGCTCGTCTCCGGGTGCCGCCACCGCCGACGCGCTGCCCGCGGCGGATGGCGCCAGCGCCAGCGAATTGCGAGACGGCGCTGGCGCAGTTCACCAGCGCGCGTTACGGCCGTATCAAGGCGCCAATGGCGGCGCCGATTTCGACGCGGCCCTGGCAAAGGGATTCAGCGCGACGAGCCGGGTTGCGGCGCAACACACCTGGATCGCGCACGACGCTCGCGACGCTGCAGGCGCAGCGTCGACGGCTGGAGAGAGCGCGCGTGGGCACGCTGAACGCCGGCCATCGATCATCTGCGCGAAGTCTGTGGCCGAGGGCGTCGCCCTCCGGCTCAACGATCTGCAATTTCGCGCACGGCCGACGGGCGCGGCTGGGCGCGACGATCTCTGATCGGCGTGGCGCATCGCCACGGTCCTGATTGCGCCTGCTGATCCGGCGCGGAACCGGGGCCGAGCCGTGTCGGGCTGCCGGCGCTCCTCGACTGGGCGCGCCCCCGCCGCATCGTCGCTGCTCCGTCATGGCGCGCTGCTCGTGCGCGCTGGCCGGCCTGCCGTTCTTCGCGCTCGCCTTCGGCGATCCCAAGACGGCGCTTGACGCGCCAGGAGACCACGCATCCAGGGCGCCGCATCAGCCTGATGATCGACGCCTCGTCGAGCATGTTGTCGTCGATGCCGTCCAGCCGTCTGGCAAGCGGCGCGCCCAACGACGCCGCGTTCTTCACCACGGTCGGCGCCGCGCGCTATCTTCGTCGATCTGCGGCGGCAGGGCCAGTACCGCGATCTCTGGCGCTCGTCGAGTTCGGCGACCAGGCCTACGTGATCACGCCGTTCACGACCGATTACGACAACATTCTTCTCAGCATGTCGCTGATCGGCGACTGGAACGAGTTCATGGCGTTCCCCGATCAGGGGACGATCATCGCGAACGCGATCGATCAGAGCGTCGGGTCTGTTCAAAGCGTTCGACTTGCTCGACGCGGCCGGCAACGCGATGGTGATCTTCACCGACGGCATGGACGCGCAGGTCACCGAAGAAGGCAAGAGCGCGTTCGACGTGCTCGGCGACGCCGATCGCGCGAACATCCCGGTCTACTTCATCCGCGTCGGCGATCCGGAGCGGCAGAAGAAAGGTGTCACCGACGAGGCGTGGGCGGCGGCGGTGGCGCGCACCGGCGGCCGGTTCTACAACGCCGCGGACGAGGCGACGATCGTGCGTGCGATTCAGGACATCAACCGCGCCGCGCCCGGACGCATCGACATTGCGCCAGTATGTGACCGAGCAACCGAGGTTTGCGCCGTTTGCGCTGGCTGCGGTGGCTGCTGTGGACGGTGGCGATTGCGCTGCGGCTGACGCTGCCGTGGTTCCAGACGTTTCCCTGAACGCAGACAGCAGAACGCTCCGACGCAGATTTCGCATGCTGAGTGAGAAAGGCCCGATATGAACGCTCTGTTGCAACACGACTCGTCCTCGTCATCATGCTCGTCATCGCCGGCTGATGTCCTGTGGACGGTCGGCGCTGCCGAGCAGCGGCTGGCGGCGGCCGAGCGAACGCTCGCGACGCTTCGCTACGACGCAGGCGGCGGAGGAGCTCGAAACGCGCGGCGGCCACCAACGCCGTCGAGCGGGTCATCGCCGACGCCACCGGGATGGCGGACGATGCGCGCGTCGAGCCAAGCCGCACGGCGTCGTATTGGCTGGGCGACTTCGACCAGTTCCTGCAAGCGGACGACGACCCGGCATCGAAGATGCTGGCGGCCGACGCGTCGTATCGCGCGATGCGCGCGCAGGGCGGGCACCTGGCAGTCGGTGACGACCCGGCTCGACGCGATCGCGAAGCGCTACGCCGACGTGGTTCGCGAGCAGCCGGACAACGAGGATGCCGCCTACAACTACGAGTTCGTCGTGCGGCTGCGCGCCGCCGTCGCCGCCGCCAAGCAGGCGATCGCGCCGCTCGATCTCGACGCGCACCGGGCTCACCGATCCACGGTCATCGCGGCGGACCGCCCGAGGGAAGTCGACACGAAGAAGTTCAAGATGATCGTGCCCGATGCGGCCCGACGAGCGCATGGAAGCCGAGCAGGCGGGCCGCGGCGCACAGAAGATCCGTAAGGGATAGCACGCGCTCATGCGGTTTACCTCGCGCCGGGCTATCTGCAGCTGCTTGCCGCGCCGGCTGTCTTGCTGCTGCTCTGGAGCTGGCAGTTCGTGCGGCGGCAGCAGCGATCTCGCGCGGATGCGCAAGCATCGGCGGACGCCGGTGCGCGAGCGCATCCCGCGGCTCGGGCGAACTACCCTTCTGGCTCTGCCTGATCCTGGCGCTGGCGGCGTGCATTGTCGCGCTGGCCCGCCCGGTCGCGGTGGTGTCGACTGCTCCGCACGGCCGGCATCGATCTGGTGATTCTGCAGGACGGCTCGGCGTCGATGCGCGTCCGCGACGTGACCGGCAACCGGTGGCAGCGATCGATGAAGTTTCTCCGCACGCATTGGCGAGTCGCTGCAGTGGGAGGACGATCGCGTTGCGCTCGCGCTCTTCGCCAGCATCGCGACGCCGCAGGTGCGGCTGACGCGCGATCCCAACACGTTCTTTCTTCTTTCTCGATCACCTGGAAGACGAGCCGCCCTTTCGCCTGCAGGACGACACGACCTGGGACACCAACATCGAGCGCGGCATCTACTGGGGGCTGCGCCTGATCGAGAAAGACGAGGAGATCGCGAAGCAGGCGGCGAAAGCGGCGCGCCAAGCCCGGCCAGCGGCGGCGCCACCGGCGGGTGTCGATCACGGACCGACGGCGTGGAGCGCGCGCAATGCGCGTGCGTTCGTGCTGGTCTCTGACGGTCAGGCGTGGAGCGGCGAAGTGGCGAAGTCGATCGCCGCTGCGCAAAATCGCAGCGTGCCGATCTTCGTCGTCGGCGTGGGCACGACGGCCGGCGGCATCATTCCGGACCCGAATCGACGACATCTCGCGGCCCATCCTCTCGTCGTCACTCGATCGCGCGTCGCTCGGTGCGATCGCCAACGCCGGCGGCGGCCGCTATTTCGAGCTTGGGCGCGACGATGATCGCGACATCGCGAACGCCATCATCGACAGCACCCGCCGCCGCGCGAACACCGGCGGCGCTCAACGAAACATCTGCAGGAGCTGTACTGGCGTGCCTGCTGTCGCCGCGGGTTCCTCGCGCTGGGCGTGTTGTTTCTGCGCGACCAGGCCGCTGCCTGCATCTCGTCGCAGCGGGCGGCGTGCTGTCCTACTGTTGCGTAGATCAAGCGTGGGCGCTGCGCCGCTAGCCATGAGCTGCAGCTGCGGCTAAGGCTTCGGTGTGTCCTCATTCGCGTCCAGCTGCGGATCGGGCTATGCAAACTGCATTCGATCGCCGGACGCTGTCGCGAACGTCGCGAGCGCCCTTTATCATCGTGCGTGGTGAAGTCGTCAAACGCCTCGATTCGTGGTACCGCCCCAGCGAGATCCGCAAGCCGCGTCTAGGCTGCGGCGGTCTACGCGGCGGCGCGCGTCGGGTGGCGCCGCCGGTTTCGCGTTCGGATCGACCTCGGGGACCTTCTCCCGCTTGAGCGCCGCATTGAGCCGCGGCAGTTCCGTCTTGAGTGTCGCGTTCATCTTCTGCAGCTGCGCGTCGAGCTCCTTCGACAGCTCCTCGAACACCTCGTAGGTCTGGTCGGTCGGGCGATTGTCGGAGCTCTCGATCACGCCCATCAACGCCGCGATCTTGTTGTTCAACTTGATCGGGTAGTTGAGCGGATCCTGGCTGCTGCGATTGCGCACCTGGTAGACCTCTTCTTCGACGACGGTCAGCGGCTTCATCAGGCTGTCGGCGAGCGTCTGCACCTCCGCCTTGCGACGCGGCGGGCACCTTCTCCATCGCCTTGTTCACTTGATCGCGAATCGCGCGAATCTTGATCACGCTGGTGTTCGCTTCGGTTACCTTCGTCGCGCACGCGCGACGAGAGCTTGAACTGCTCCAGCAGATACGCTTCGGTGATGCCGTCGGCGACGAGCCGGGGATCGAGGCCGATGGTGAACGGCGCGCGTCTTGGTTTCGCCGTTGGCCGTAGATCCGCACCGCGTACGTGCCCCGGCGGTGACGCCGGCCCACGCTGCGGCTGGGCGGCCCACATGATCATGCCCGGGAAGACGACGGCGCCCTCCTGCCGCAGATCCCACGTGAACCGGTTCATCCCTCTCTGCACGCCGACTCGCGGCGGAGTGCAGCCGACCGAACCGCCCCGCCCTGCCCCGGTCCCTGCGGCTGCTTCGCGTCCTTCGGCGTCCCGGTGAAGGATCGCAGCACCGTCGCCCTGCGGGCCGAGGATCTCGATCTTCACTTCCTCTGCGTCCTTGCGCGAGGAAGTAATCGAACGCCACGTTGTTGTCGAAGCCGCGTATCGGATTGGTCGGCTCGAACACGTGCAGCGCGGCGGTGGTGATGTCGGCCGTCGCTTGGCGCAGCACGTTGATGTCGTCGAGCACGTAGAAGCCGCGGCCGTGCGTGCCAATCACGAGGTCGCGCTCCTCGGATACGATGCCGTGCACCGGCGTCACCGGCAGATTCAACTGCAGCGGCTGCCAGTTGCCGCCGTCGTTGAAGGAGACGTAGATGCCCCGCTCGGTGCCCACGTAAAGCAGCCCGCGGCGCTTCCGGTCTTCACGAATGGCGCGCGGGAAATCGTCGCCGGGAATGCCGTTCACGATCTTCGTCCAGGTCTTGCCGAAATCCGCCGTCTTGTAGATGTACGGCTGCCGATCGCCGAGCTGATAGCGGTTGGCGGCGAGATATGCGACGCCGTTCTGGTGCGGCGACGCCTCGATCAGGCTGATGCGCGCGAACTCCGGCAGATCCGGCGGTGTGATCCGCTCCCAGTTCTTGCCGCCGTCGCGCGTCACGTGCACCCAGCCGTCGTCCGATCCCGTCCAGATCGTGTTGGCGTCCTGGCGCGACGGGCGCGATCGTAAACACCACCGCATAGGTCTCGACGCCGGTCTGGTCCTTGGTGATCGGCCCCCCCGACGCCTGCATCGTCTTTGGATCCGAGCGCGTGAGGTTGGGGCTGATTCGCTCCCAGCTCTGTCCCGCATTGGTCGTCCGCCACAGGTGCTGCGACGAGGCGTAGAGCACTTTCGGGATCGACCGGCGAGAAGACGATCGGGAAGGTCCACTGGAACCGTTCCTTGATGTCGATCGACGAATACCCCATCGGGTTGTTGGGGTAGATGTTGACCGCCCGCTGCTGACCGGTTTCGCGATCGAGCCGGCTGAGGAGGCCGCCGTAGCTGCCGGCAAAGAAAACGTTCAGATCGGTCGGATCCGGCGCGATGTAGCCGCTCTCGCCGCCACCGACGGCGTAGAAGATTGGCGGCAGGCTGCCCTCGCCCGCACCCGGATTGGTTCTGCTGCCGACGCACGCCGTGCTGTTGTCCTGCTGCGCGCCGCACACGTGATATGGCACGTGCTTGGTGGTGAACACGTTGTAGAACTGGCCGGTCGCGAAATCCTGGCCCGACCAGCGTCTCGCCGCGTTGACCGAAACATTGCCGCCGCCATCGTTGGCCTCGCACCATTCGCTTGTTGTCGTTGGGTGCGATCCAGAGGTCGTGGTTGTCGCCGTGCGGCGACGCGAATCTGCGTCGGGAACGTCTTGCCGCCGTCGGTGGACTTGAAGAACTGGACGTTGAGGACATAGACGGTGTCCTTGTCCACTGGGTCGGCGGTGATGTGCGTGTAGTAGAACGCGCGCTGCCGCAGGTTGCGATCCTCGTTGGTCTTCTTCCAGCTCGCCCCCGCGTCGTCGGAGACGAAGACGCCGCCGTTTTCGTTTTCGATGATCGCGTAGACGCGATTGCTGTCGGCGCCGGAGACCGACACGCCTAGCCCTGCCCCACAACCCCGATGGCATGCCCGGGTTCTTCGTCAACTCGGTCCAGGTCGTGCCGCCGTCGGTCGACTTGAAGAGGCCGCCGCCGGGACCGCCGCTCTCCATCGACCACGACGTGCGATAGACCTCCCAGAAGGCGGCATACAGCACGTCGGGGTTTTTGGGATCCATCGACAGGTCGATCGCGCCCGTCTTGTTGTTGCGGAAGAGCACCTTTTCCCAGGTCTTGCCGCCATCCTTCGAGCGAAACACCCCGCGATCGTCATTCGGGCCGTAGGTGTGTCCGAGCACCGCCGCGTAGACGATATCAGGATTGGTGGGGTGGACGCGGATCTTGCTGACGACTTCGGTGTTGGCGAGACCGACGTGCGTCCAGGTCTTGCCGGCGTCGGTGGTCTTGTAAACGCCGTCACCCTGGATGATGTTGCCGCGGAAGCACGACTCGCCCATGCCCGCATACACGATGTCGGGATTCGAGGGTGCGATGGCGATCGCGCCAACCGACGATGACTTCGAATTGCTGATCGCCGACCGCAGTCCACGTGTGGCCGTAATCGGTGGTCTTCCAGACGCCGCCGCCCGTTGCGCCGAAGTAATACTCGTTGGGGCGCGCGGCCGTTCCGGCCACGGCAATCGATCGGCCGCCGCGATCGGGACCAATGCTCCGCCAGCGCATGCCCGAGTACAGGCTCGCATCGACCGTGCCGCCGCCCTGCGCCTCGATCGCCGGCGCCAAGGGCGATGCAAACAATGAGAGCATCAGCAGTACGCCCGCGCCAGTGGCGGTCGAACGTGACAACAAGCTGTTCATGATTGACTCCGGATCGACCATGCAATCTGAGCGACGATCATATCGCGGGTTTCGTCATCCTCGCCGCAGCGCTAGCAGCACCAGGCCGACGCCGTTCCACACCAGGATCCGCAGCCGCCGCACCAGCGCGAGCGTCACGCCGACCGCCGGATCGAGCGTCAATGCGCGCGCCACCAGCGCCGTGCCGGCCTCGTCCACGCCAAGCCGGTACGGCACGATCTTGAAGACCACGACGATCAAGCGGCCGGTGGTCTCGAGCACGAACGCCTGCAGAAGCGAGGACCCGCTCGAGATGATCTGCAGCACGAGATAGACTTCCGCGACTGCGGCCAGATGAAAAAGCGCCTCCCAGCCCGCGACGTGGACGACGCGCGGCAGCGGCCATTTGACGAGGGCATAGAACCGCAGCTCGATTTCGCGCAGACGTTCCGCGGAAATGCTGCGCCGGCCGGTGAGCGCCGCGATCGTTTGCGCGAGGCGCGAGAGCACCGCCGGCTGCCGCCGGACGATCCACACCGCAGCGACGGCGCCGGCGACGCCGGCGGCGAGCACCGCCTGAGCGGCGACGCCAAGTGACGGCGGCACGTCTGCGATGCGGAAGAACATCAGGGCGCCGGCGGAGATCATCGCCAGGACCGACGCGGTGTAGAACGCGTTTTCCGCGGCGAGGGAGGCCACCGCCGCGACAAGTGGAATGCGATTCTTGACGAGCAGGACTTTGGTTGGTTCGCTGGCGAGCACGCCGAGGGGCGTGACGTTGCCCACCGCGTCGCCCGCGAGCGTGGCGACAAACGCCTGCGGCACTCCGAGATGTTCGGGGCGGGCGCAAACCGCCCAGGCTTTGGCCCGCGCCGCAAAGCGAAGGCCGCCCAGGGTCAGCACGGCCACGTACCACCAACCGATTTGCGTGACGCTGCGTTGCACCTCCGCCCATCCGACCCGCCGCACCGTCACATACAGCAGCGCGCCGCCGGCGACCGCGAAGGCGAGGTTGACGAGACGGCTCCGTCGAGCGGCCAGTGAGGCGGACGAATCGGACACAGGCCGGATCAGTTTATCCGCTGGTTCGTCACTCGTTCGGCATTCGTAGTGGCGCGCCGGCCCGCCTCGACGCTGCGGCGTGCGACGCTAGCGGAGGCGCGTCAATCGTGTCTGGACGCGATCGAAGGCCGGTGAATTGCGGCGTCCGCCAGCGATGCGGTTGGCCTCCTGCTGCAGCCGCGCCACGCGGTCCGCCGGCGCAGGGTGCGAGGAGAAGAACGTGCGGACCGAACCGGGATCGGGGCCCTGACGCGCGCGAAGAACCTGAAGAAACTCCACCATGCCGCGCGGGTCGTAGCCGGCGCGCTTCATATATGCCACGCCCTCGAGATCCGCTTCGCGCTCGGCATCGCGGCTGAACTTCATCATCATCGACTGCGCGGCAATGCCGGCGCCGATCTGCGCGATCTGCGCACCTTGCCCTCCTCCGAGCAGCGCCCCGAGCACGCCGAGACCGGCGTTGGCGAAGGTGCCCTTGGTAATCTGAGCGGCCGCGTGCCGGTTGGCGACGTGCGCGATCTCGTGCGCGAGAATCCCTGCAAGCTGCGCCTCGTTTTGCGCGGCGTCGATAGCGCCGCGGTGAATCCAGATTGGTCCGCCGGGCAGCGCGAATGCGTTGATGTCCCGCGTGTTGACGACGTCGAAGGTGTAGGGATAGCGCGGGCCGTCGGCTTGCGCCGCAATTCGGCGTCCGAGAGTCGCGATGTAGTTCGAGACGGTCGGGTCGCGGAGCTCGGGCACCTGGCGACGGACGTCGCGTTGCGTCTGCCGGCCGAGGGCGATCTCGTCCTGCACCGAGATCAGGCTAAGCGCTCCGATAGCGCTCGAAGACCAGAGGGTGATCGCCAGGGTCACGAAGACGTGCTTTCGAGCCATGCCCGATGTAGATCAAGGCACGTGCCAGCGTTGGCGCTTCGAGGCCTGACCGAAAACTGCGCCAAAGTGGCGGTCGCGATGGGCGTCCTGCCCTCGTTCGAGGGCACCCAGGCCTGCCCCCGTCACGGCTCGCGTGGGGGTTGCAACCGCAGCGCGAAGCAGCCGATCATCGGCATCTTGGACAGAGGCTGTGTACCAAACTGACCGAGCGGAGCGGCAAACGCCGCTCACCAGCCTCTTCAGTCCTCGCACGCTGCGCGTCAGCCGCAACGTCTGGTTTCTCGGCCTGACGAGCCTGCTCACCGACGTGTCTTCGGAAATGGTGACGAGCGTACTGCCGGCCTATCTGGTGCTGCAGCTCGGGCTGTCGCCGATGATCTTCGGCGCCATCGACGGTCTCTACCAGGGCATCGGCAGTCTCGTCCGCTGGATCGGCGGCGCGGCGGCCGATCGATCGCGTCGGCACAAGGAGCTCGCGGCGATCGGATATGGCGTGTCGGCGCTCTGCCGCCTCGGGCTGCTGCTGGCCGGTCCCGCGTGGGTCGCGGTGACGACGTTCATCGCGTTGGATCGCTTCGGCAAGGGATTCCGTACCGCGCCGCGCGACGCGTTGATTTCACTCAGCTCCCCACGCGCCGAACTGGGTGTCGCGTTCGGCGTTCATCGAGCGCTCGACGCGCTGGGCGCCCTTCTCGGTCCACTCGTGGCGTTTGTCATTCTGTTTGCGTCACCCCGCGCCTTCGATCAGGTCTTCGTGATCAGCTTTTCCGTGGCGATCGTCGGGCTCGCCACCATCGTGCTCTTCGTTCAGAACGTGCCCGTGGAGGATGTGGACGCTCCCGGTCTGCTGCCGGCCTTCACCGCGCCGTTGGCGAGTCCCGGCTTCAGCCGCATGCTGCTCGTGGCCTGCGTCCTCGGGCTGGCAACCGTCAGCGACGCGTTCGTCTATCTCCTGCTGCAGCGCCGGCTCGACTTCGATGCCGCGACGTTTCCGCTTCTCGCCGCGACTACGGCCATTACGTACACGGCTCTGTCCATTCCTGCGGGCCGGATCGCCGATCGTGCGGGTCGCGGCAGCGTGTTCGTCGCCGGCCATATCGTCCTGTTGGTTCTGTATGCGATGCTGTTGTCGCGACAAGGCGGTCCGTCGATCGCTGCCGCCTGTGTGCTGCTCCTGGGGAGCTATTATGCGATGACTGACGGCGTCCTGGCGGCTGCGGCGAGCGGCGTGCTGCCCGAGCCGCGACGCGGAGCCGGGCTTGCGCTTCTGGCAACCGGAGTCAGTCTCTCGAAGCTGGCCGCCTCGCTGATATTCGGTTTTGCCTGGAGTCGATTCGGCACCACTACGGCCTTGACGATCTTCGGCACTGCGTTGTCGCTCGCCATCGGCGTCGCGTTCGCGATGCGCCGGCGCCTGGAGTTGCCTCGACGATGACACCACGGACGCGCTTGCTCCTGTTTGGGCTCGCCTGCATCATCGCGCTGGCGGTGCCGGTCGTGTATCGGGGCCTGGCGAGAGAGCGTCCGCCCGCAGCGCCGCCTTCAGCGGCAGCGCACACTGCGCTCGACTACCTGCCCGCCGGACAGCGCGGCGTGCTCTTCCGGAGCACCGGTACCGGACGCATCGTTCGGCAAGGTCGCGTTCGTCCCGATTGATGGCGTCGATGGCCCCTGGTGGGTCGCCAATCTCTCCTGCGATCGCGTGTATTTCCAGCAGGGCCGTGGCGTCTGCGAGTTTCTGGAGAGCACACTGGTCCCGCCCTACGCGGTGTTCGTCTTCGACGATCGCTTCGTGGCGGGCTCGAAGCGGCCGCTGTCTGGTGTGCCGAGCCGCGCGCGTGTCTCGCCCGACGGCCGGAGGGCGGCGCTCACGGTCTTCGAGACCGGACATTCCTACGCGGCTGGCGGCTTTTCGACGCGGACGACCATCCTCGACACCGCCACCGGCAATCCGATCGGCGAGCTCGAGGAGTACGCGGTCACGCGCGATGGGGCGCCGTTCAAAGCAGCGGACTTCAACTTCTGGGGCGTGACCTTCACGCGCGATGGCAATCGCTTCTACGCCACGCTGAGGACGAGCGGCGTCAATTACCTGGTCGAAGGCGACGTCGATCGGCGCTCGGCGCGCGTCCTGCGTCCCGGCGTCGAGTGCCCTTCGCTCTCGCCCGACGAAAAACGCCTCGCGTTCAAGAAGCGCGTGAGCGACAACCTGACGGTCTTCTGGAAGGTTGCGATCGTCGATCTGGAGTCGATGGCAGAGACGGTGCTCGACTGGGAAACACGAAGCGTGGACGACCAGGTGGACTGGCTCGACGATCGGCACGTGGTGTATCACCTGCCGAAGAGCGGCGGCGCGGACATCTGGGCGCTTCGAACTGATCAGCCCGAACCGCCGCGGCTGTTGATCAGCGGCGGATATTCGCCGTCGGTGGTCCGTTGAGATTCGGTTCCTGGCGATGCCTGCGTGCGCGTTTGCGGTAGTCCCGCGCCCAAAAAAAAGAGCCCGCCACGAAAGCGAGTCCCACGAGCGATAGCGCGCAGGGCCCGGTTCTTGGCGGGCTTCCCTTCGGCGAAGAAGGCTGGAGAGGAGTATGAATCGCTAGACCGAACCGGCCCGACCCCCACTAGTCTGTCAGAGCTATCCCCCCACCGCAACACCGATCGGAATTTCCTGTAAACTACTGATAGAGATGGTCTTACTGTCGAGCCTCGACCTCATCGATGAGGCGTCAGCCGACGATTCGGGACCAAACAATGCGCAGCGCATTGTGTGGCAAAGCGCCTCGATGCTCTCGGTTCAGGTGTGTTGGGTAACGGCGAAACCAAAGGCGGCTCGCAGCCATCTTACTGATATGAGCCATTCTCAGATCCGACCAGCTCAAGAAGGCAGGTGACTCGATGCGTGTGCTCATCAAAAGGCCCATCCGTGCCGCCGCGGCGGCCGTCCTCACGGCGATTGCTTTGGGTGCGCCGGCAGGCGCTTCCGCGCAAGCGGCGAAGCAACCTGCCACCGTCACCATCGAAAACTTCGGACAAGTCAGCGACGCCTACTACCGTGGCGCACAGCCGGAAGGCGAGGACTTTTCGCAACTCGCGGCGATGGGCGTCAAGACCATCATCGATCTCACCGACGAGCGCGGCAAAGGTGCGGAGGCGCGCGAAGCCGGCCTCAAGTTCGTGCAGATTCCAATGTCGAGCACAAGCCCGCCGTCGAACGCGCAGATCGAAGAGTTCCTCGAGGTGGTCAACGATCCCGTTCACCAGCCTGTGTACGTGCACTGCAAAGGTGGACGGCACCGCACAGGGACGCTGACTGCGGTCTACCGGATGGCACACGACGGTTGGACCGCCGAAAAAGCCTACGAGGAGATGCTCAAATACGACTTCGCGTACGGCTTCGGCCACGGCGGTCAGAAGAAGTTCGTCTACTCCTACGGTGCGAATCTCGACCGCACACGCGCGGTCGCCGCGGCGACCCAGCAGTAATCATCTGCCCAACGCATCCAGGCACGGACGTCACGACCCTCAGCACGTCCGTGCACAATTTTTCTTCCTTCCCCGCTCGATCGTGCGCGACTCATCCGCAGAAACCTGCGTGTGGCGCAGGCTCGAAGTGTTAGGTTGATTCAGGTGGTTTGCGACAGAACCGCCTGATGCATGAATTCACGCGCGACTCTTCCCGGCAACGCCGGCCATCACGCCGTCCAGTTTTACCGCGACGATAATCGATTGTGCATGGCCGCGGCCGATTTCCTCGGTGACGGCATCGCCGCCGGACAACCCACGCTCATCATCGCGACCGCAGAGCATCGAAATCTCATGCTCGCCGAGCTGACGCAGCGCAGGTTCGCTGTCGAGGCGCTCCAGCACGCCGGCACGGTGCGCGTCCTTGATGCGCAAGTCACGCTCGACCGGTTCATGTCCGGCGACAGGATTGACGCATCACGGTTCCGTGAGGTCGTCGCCAATGCCATCCCGCGTCTCTGCGGCGGCACCGAGCGGATCGTGCGCGCGTACGGCGAGTTGGTCGATGTGCTCTGGCGCGCCGGCAACCCCGGCGCGGCGATTCGGCTCGAGACGCTGTGGAACGAGTTGGCCCGGACGCACGCGTTTTCGCTGATGTGCGGCTACGGCCTCGGCCACATCGCCGGGCACGAGAGCATTTCGAAGATCAGCGCGCTGCATACACACGTTCACCATTAGTTCTGACGTGGCCATCACGGCCGGATGTCAGGCGCCGGATGTGAGAAAACTCACGATCTCGTCACCGCGCGCGGCGGCGTCGGCTTCACCCATCGCCAGCACCCGCCTCACGTAGTCGGCCTGGAACATCACCAGGCTGAGCATGTCATTGGATCGCGCCTCCCTCGTGCCGAGTCCGCGCGTCAAGAAGCGGAAGCCTCGGGGCAGCGCCGCCTCGTACTCGTTCGCCAGGCGTCCTAGATCCTGCGACGGCCGGACGACCAGCAGATCGAGGTGTCGGAGCGTGCCTCGGCTCTCCTCGGGCAACCGCGCGAGCAACTGATTGATCTGCTGAAGGTGCATCGCGTCACCGTCGAGGAGGTCGAGAAAGATCGCGTTGAAGAGGATGCCTGCCACCTGCGCAGGAGGCGGATAGCCGATCACGAGCGGCAGGTCAGCCTCTTCGCGCGTCCGCGCGTGACGTGTTGAGACGGCGAGGATTTTCGAAGCCCCCAGGTGCACGGCTGGCGAGAGCGGCGCGGTGAGCCGGATTCCGCCATCGCCGAACCACTGACCGTCTACTTCGATTGCGGGGAAGAAGAACGGCAGCGCCGCCGAGGCCATCACATGCTCGACTCGGAGGCCGCAGGCTCGACTCTTCCGCTGCGGCCGCTCCCACGTCGGAATCTGGCACGCCTGTCCAGCCTGCACCCACGTGATCGATTGCCCGGTCGTGTAGCTCGACGCCGTGAGCGCTACCGCATTGAGCCAACCCGCGGCCAGGCTCGTGGCGATTCCTTCGAGCTGTCCGTCTCTGGCTTCGAGAACACGCTCGAGGAGCGTTCGTAGCGGCTCTGTGTCCACGAGACTCTTGGCCGGCGGGAGCGGCGAGTTGCCGCCGGAGAGCAGCCGTCCGCCCCAGCGCACGGTTCGCGACGTCAGATCGCGCAAGTCCACCCGGAACACGTCGTCCACGCTGAGCGAGCTCCACATGGCGGCCAGTTGCTCGACTTTTTCCGCGAACGACGCTTGTCGCGTGGCCAGGAACGCGGCGTTGATGCCGCCGGCGGAAACGCCGGTCAGAATGTCGGGGACGACGCCAGGGCAGCGGTGCGCGAGGTAGCGAAGGACACCCACCTGATAGGCGGCGCGCGCGCCGCCGCCGCTGAGCGCTAAGGCGAGACGAGGTATGAGGATACTCTACCTTGGTTCGTCACGCCGATTCTCGACGGTGGTTCGACGACGGAGGTTGGTGACGAGTGCTTGGGAGGGTTGCGGCGCCGCACAAGTGGACAATTCTGGCCCTCGGCTTCATCGCCCTTGGGCTCGTGCTGCGCGTCAGCGCGCTCGACATCATGGAGTTCAAGCGCGACGAGGTGGACGCGCTCGATCTCGGGATGCGGCTGATCGCGGAGCGGCCGTGGGCGGCCGACACTCCGTGGCCGCGCCACGGTATGCCGAGCTCGCAGCAGATTGCCAACGCGCCGCTCTTCAACTGGATCGTGGCGCTCTTCTGGGCGATGACCGGCAGCCCAACCGGAGCGACGGCGATGATCGGGCTCGTCAACGCCGCCAGTCTCTATCCGCTCTGGCTGTGGGCGCGCCGGCGTCTTGATGAGCGCCGCGCGCTCCTCGTCCTGGCAGTCGTCGCCGTGTCGCCGATGGCTTTGATCTTCAGCCGCAAGCTCTGGGCGCAGAATCTCTTGCTGCCGGGGCTGATCGGCGTGGTGTGGGCGATCGAATGGCTGCGACAGGGGCGGGTCTGGCGCGCGGCCATTCTTCTCGTGGCCGCGGCGCTGGTTGTCGGCCAACTGCATCAATCGGGGCCGATCGCGCTCGCCATGTTGCCCATCGCGCTCGCGCTGCAGCGTGCCGGTGATCGAGGACAGCGCCGCAGTCGCTGGATTCTGCGGCCGACGTGGCTCGAAGGCGCGCTCCTCGTCGCGGCGCTCGCGGCGAACATGTTCTTCTGGGTGCCCTACTGGTCGTATCTCTCCACGGTACCGGTTGAGGCGTTTGCCAATCGCAAGCAACTCGAGAGCTACGAGCCGAGACTCCTCTTCGACCTCTTCGGACATGTCGCGCCGCGCGATCTCTTCTACTCCTTCCATCCGGATCGCGACGACTTTCTCGCCAACCCGTCGCGGCGCGTGGCCTACTTCGTCGCCTTCTGGTTCGGAGCGCCGCTCTTCGCGTACGGCCTGTGGCGGTGGATTCGGGCGCCATTGCAGGTGCCCGTCGTGGGCGTGTGGTGGATGCTCGTGATCTTGTCGTTCACGCTCGCTCGGATCCCAACGTACCCGTTTTATGTTCTGATCCTGTCGCCGCTGCCGGCGCTCCTTGTCGGCGGCGCGTTCGACGGCCGAATCGCCCGCGGGTGGATTGTGGAGTCGCTGCACCTGTGGCGCTGGACGTACGTCGCAGCGCTTCTGACGCTCAGCGTGCTCAGCGGTGCATGGCTGAGCGCACGTGGCGGCAGCGCCGGCGACTATGGGCTCACCTACCACACCCGCGTAGCGCAGGCGACGGCAGTGGCGCAACGCCTCGACGGCGCGTCGGCAACAGTTGTCGATCCGCCAGAGAGTTTGGGAGCTGCACGCCCTGCCGACTGCGATGCCGCCCCGACCGAGGTCATGTGGCTCATCCGGTGGATTCACGGCGGGAACTTGCCGCCGGCGGAATCAATCCGGGTGTGTGGCGCCTGGGTCGGTCGGCAGGGCCGGCGCGTATATCAGTGGCGACTGTTGTCGCCCTGAGCACACGCGACGCCAAAAACACCGCGAAATCCGCCGCCGCTTACGTCGCCATCCGCTCACCTTCCACCTGCTCCCGCATCACGCGCGACACCAGCCGCTCGCGCTCGGTCTCGAGCAACACCTTCGCGTCGATGCGCCCGAACAGGTCGAGGAGTGGTGCGACCAGTCCCGTCCAGCCCGTCTGGTGCGTGGCGCCGAGACCGGCGCCGTTGTCGCCGTGAAAATACTCGAAGAACTGGATCAAATCGCGCCAGTGCGGGTCGTCCTGGAATTTTGCGGTCCCGCCGTAGACTGGCCGGCGGCCGCTGCCGTCGCGCAGGAACGTGCTGGTGAGCCGTCGGGTGATCTCCTTCGCCGCGTCGAAGAGCGTCATGCGAACGCCCGAACCGGTCGGGCACTCGATGGTGAAATCGTCGCCGTAGAACAAATACAGGTTCAGCAGCGCCCTGACGATCAGGGTATTGATGGGCATCCAGACCGGACCCCGCCAGTTGGAGTTGCCGCCGAACATGCCGGTGTTCGATTCGGCCGGCAGGTATTCAACCTTGTACTCCTGATGCCCGACCCAGAAGGTGAAAGGGTGTTCGCGGTGATAGCGCGACAGCGACCGTATTCCGTGCGGTCCGAGGAACTCGTTCTCGTCGAACAGGTATGTGAGTACGCGCTGCAGCTTGTTCTTGTTGAGGATCGACAGCAATCGGCGGTTGTGGAAGCCGACGAAGCCGGCATCGGTGGGAGCGACATGCGTCACGAGCTCGGGATGGCGCTTCCTGGCAAGCGCGATCATCTCCACCAGCCGTGGGTGTTTCGTGAGTACGTCCTCCTCGAACACGGTCGAGGCGCACAACGGCAGCAGGCCGACGAGCGAACGCACCTTCAGGCGGATGGCCTGTCCGTCGGGCATCCGGAGCAGGTCGTAGAAGAATCCGTCCTGCTCGTCCCACATCTCGTCGTGCTGATCGCCAATGCGGTCCATGGCGTACGAGATCCGCATGAAGTGCTGGACGAACTTGAAGGCGACGTCCTCGTACATCGGATCGGCATCGCACAGGGTCAGCGACATCTCGAGCATGCACTGGCAGTAAAAGGCCATCCAGGCGGTGCCGTCGGCCTGTTCGAGCGAGCCACCGGTGGGGAGTGTGGCGCTGCGATCGAAGACGCCGATGTTGTCGAGACCGAGGAAGCCGCCGGCAAACACATTGCGCCCCGCCGGATCCTTGCGGTTGACCCACCAGTTGAAATTCAACATCAGCGCCTGGAACGACCGCTCGAGGAAGCGCAGGTCGGCCCGACCAAGGGTGCGTTCCATCTTGAACAGATACAGCGTCGCCCACGCGTGCACCGGCGGGTTCACGTCGCTGAAGTTCCACTCGTAGGCCGGGATCTGCCCGTTGGGGTGGAAATACAGATTGCGGAGCATCAGCAGGAGCTGCTCCTTGGCGAAGTCGAAATCGACCAGCGCGAGCGCGATCGTGTGAAATGCCAGGTCCCACGCCGCGTACCACGGGTATTCCCACTTGTCCGGCATCGAGATGACGTCGGCGTTGAGCATGTGGAACCAGTCCATGTTCCGCACGCCGCCAACGCCCGGCCCGTGCATCGGGTGGCAGTGATGCTCGCTGAGCCACTGTTCGAGATCGAAGTAGTCGGTACTGCTTGCTCCACAGCATGCCGGCGAGCGCCTGGCGATGCACGAGGCGTTCGTCGTCGCTCAAGGCCTGCGGCGTGATTCGACGATAGAAATCGTCCGCATCGGCGATGCGGCGCTCGAAAACCTGATCGAAGCTCTTGAACGCGGCCGGCGCCGCCGACGCCGTGAGCCGCGCGCGCACCGTCTGGCTGCCGCCGCTCGGGATGTCGAGCACATAGTGCGCCGCGGCCTTGGTTCCCTGCCGCTCGGGATTCACCGCCGCGCGGTTGCCCGAGGCGACGAAGGAATGGAATGCGTCCTTGACGTAGGCCGACCGATTGGGCTGATTCCAGAGCCGCTGTGCGTTGGATTCGTTCTCGGTAAAGAGCAACTCCGGCTCGCCCTCGCAGGTCAGCGTGTATTTGGCGAGATCCACATGCGACGCTTCGATGACGCCCGGCCCCACACCGGCGAGCGCGGGCTTCCGATCGTCCAGACCCCACGACCAGGTGTTGCGAAACCAGATCGTCGGCAGCAGATGCAGCCGTGCCGCCTCCGGGCCTCGATTGTGCGCGGTGATCCGGATGAGCAGGTCATCGGCTTCCGCCTTGGCGTATTCCACGAACACATCGAAGTACCGGTCGTCGTCGAAAATGCCGGTATCGAGCAACTCGTACTCGAAGTCCTCGCGCGAGCGCCGCTGGTTGGTCTCGACGAGGTCTCGATAGGGATACTCGCGCTGGGGGTATTTGTACAGATACTTCATGTAGGAGTGCGTCGGCGTGCTGTCGACGTAGAAGTCGTACTCCTTGACGTCCTCGCCGTGATTGCCTTCGCTGTTGGTGAGGCCGAACAGCCGCTCCTTGAGAATCGGATCGCGCTCGTTCCAGAGGGCGAGCGCGAAGCAGAGCTGCTGCTTGTCGTCGCAGATACCGCCGAGTCCGTCCTCGCCCCAGCGATACGCGCGTGAGCGCGCGTGGTCGTGTGAGAAGTAGTCCCAGGCGTTGCCGTCGCTGCTGTAGTCCTCACGCACCGTTCCCCACTGGCGCTCGCTCAGATACGGTCCCCACTTCTTCCAGGGAATGCCCTTCTCGCGCGCGTCGTTCAACCGCTTCTGCTCCGCGACTTCAACGCCAGGTTGTGGCTTCGTCATGGGGAACCCCTATACCAGGTTGAAAAGAAGATTATGCCCGTGTTTCGTGCCTGCGGGATAGGTCCATAGTCCGTGCGGCGCGACGCGCTGACTATGCAGAATCGGCGCGCTAGCGCAGCTCGATGCGGCCCTTCGGGCTGTCGATCACGGCGATGAGCGCCGGCTCCGATCCGCTTGCGACAGCCATCTCGATGGCGAGCGCGTCCAGCATGCGCCGAACGCTCGAAGGATCGGGATGGACGGCCCCGAATTCCCGCAGCGTGGCACCCTGCGCCGCGCGCTCCGACGGGTGCATCGAGGTTTTCCAGTCGATCAAGAACGGCACGACGCCGTCGGCCAGTAGCATGCCTGGATCGGTGAATTCCCACGCAAGCATGGTTCCGTCTGGCTGCCGGCGACTGCCGGATCCAACCTCGCCCAACCGGACGCCTTTTTCGGCGGCGCTCTGACGCACCAGCGTAAGGTTCGAGCCTGTTGCCGCCCAAGTCACCAGCCGCGACCGGCCGCCATCGTCGACGCCCAGCCATCGCTTTGCGGCGGGTGCGGGCTGCTCCGGATCGGGAGCGATGATCTCGAGATAAGTGCGCGGGCCGAGCGCGAGAAGCGCGTTGCGAGTGCCGCGGCCGGGATGCGATCCGCCTGGACTTGCGCGCACCCCGAGGATCGCCTCGATCTCGGCGACGCCGCGATGGAGATCGGATGTGGCGTAGACGAGGTGATCGACCATGCGCGGAACGTTGGCGCTCACGGTTTAGCGGCTATTTGCGATCGCGCCGCGCAGGAGCGCGGTGTCTGGCTGCTCTGTTTTGCTCTCTGGACGCCGGACCGGCGAATGTGGCGTTGTGAAAAGTGGTCGGGGCGACTGGATTTGAACCAGCGGCCTCTCGGTCCCGAACCGAGCGCTCTACCAAGCTGAGCCACGCCCCGACGACGGGCAAGACAGGTAGTTTACCTCATCTTGGCGTGGCCTGCCGGCGGAGTGAGACGGCAGGTACGGTTCTCGCCACGACGGTTCGACACATCCGTCACGCGTCAACTGCGCAGACCTCTCGGCTGGTGTTCACACGGCCGACCGTTCGGGAACGGTCGCTGGGGAGAGGGTTCGTCACGGAGCTATTCTGTCGTG
This sequence comes from uncultured Acidobacteriota bacterium, assembly GCA_963807105.1. Lineage (GTDB taxonomy): Bacteria > Acidobacteriota > Vicinamibacteria > Vicinamibacterales > UBA2999 > DASPWV01. Next base: position 1,076,863 of record CAWEAM010000013.1, read on the forward strand.
GTGACGCTCGCCGGCAGATCGAGCGGCAGATTGTCGAGCGCCTCCAGCGCGTCGTGCGCCGTCATGTCCGGCTGCAGCGGTGTCACCGAGACGTAGCCCTGCTTGCATGCGTAGTAATCGCTGTGATCGTGGGCCGCCCAGTCGTCGATGCCCTCCTCGATCCAGTAATACGGCGTCCCGCGCGGATCGAGGCGCTCGCTGATCTTGGTGATGTGATTGCGCTTGCCCTGCACCGTCCGCCGATAGCCCTTCGGTGTTCCCTTCGGCACGTTCACGTTCAGGAACGTCCGCTCCGGCAGCGGCTGGCGCAGAATCATTCCCGCGAGCTGCGCCGCCGCGCGCGCGCTGGGGCCGAAGTCGAACAGGTAGCTGCGCGACCGCTGCAGCGACACGGCAATCGCCTGCACGCCAAGCAGTGCGCCCTCGAGTGCGCCCGCCACGGTGCCCGAGTAGGTGACGTCGTCGCCGAGGTTCCACCCGGTGTTGATGCCCGAGACAACCAGATCCGGCAGCTCGCCCTTGAGCAACACCGCGATCCCGAGATTGACGCAATCGGTGGGCGTACCGTCGACCGTGTAGACGCCGTCGCGCACCTTGTCGAGGCGCAGCGGACGACGGAGCGTCAGCGCATGTCCGATCGCGCTCGATTCCTGATGCGGCGCAATGACGAGGACCTCGCCGAGCGGCCGGAGCGCTTCGGCCAGAACATGGAGCCCTTCGGAATGCACGCTATCGTCATTGGTGACGAGGACTTTTCGCATGTGAACACACGATCATAGCAGGTCACCCGCCGCACACCGGGCGCGGCAGGCGCAGGCGAATGAACTCAGTGGCGTCGCGCGACTCGCCGGTACGGCCGCCGCCGCCAGGGAAATTATTGTCGTTGACGAGAACCAGGGCGTCGCGCGCGATCGGCCACACCGCTTCGGTCGTGACGTAGGGAAACGTGAACTGCTGGGGGTAGCCGCCGAGGCCATCGGGGTTGATCGATGCTGAGCAGATCCACGGTCAGCGTGCGGACCGTTTTGTCGGGTGCAACGCCGAACTCGTAAACCCGCTTGATCTTCGCTTCGGCGCCCTGCGCGCTGTCGCGACCGACGCCGAGGAACTGTCCCGCGCAAGCCTTGCCGAAGATCTGCTCGAGTCCGACGACTTCGGTGAGCGCTTCCTCATCGAGGGGGATCGCTGACGACTCGCCCGTGAACGCACTGCGACTCGGGTCGAACGCGAACATCCGTCTTGCCGTCTCGCGCGCCGGCGACTCGAGCACGGCGAACAGCGCGCGGAAGTCCGGTCCGGCCGCGAGGCTCTCGAAGCCGCGGCTGCGTCGGACGTGTGCTTCGCTGGTGCCTCCGGCATCGGGCGGCTGCACATGGGGATGGTCGGGCGAGCGCAGGCTGCCCACTTCAACGGGTGCGGCGAGCACCCTGCCTGCCAGGTCGATATGAAAGACGAACGGGCCAAATTCGTCGCCGATCCAAAACGATCCGTCCGGCATGCGCACAAACGACTCCGGATCGAGATCGGCGCCGGTCAGCCATCGCTCCGGCGTTTCGCTGCGGGCGATCGGAAACGGCAGCCTGCGATCGGGATCGGCCAGCTGCACGAACTGCGGATCGATCCGCACGCGGCCGCGCCCGTCCCGCGTCGTCGCCCATTCGACGCGCACCCTGTAGATGCGCAACAGCGCGTCGGCCGAGTTGATTTTGGCGCCGAACCCGTTGTCCACGAGCGTCCACCACGCGTTGCCGGTGTCGTCTGCGGGCCAGATCGCCGAGAAGCCCTGCACCGGCTGCGACGCGAACTGCGCCACGCCCTCCTTGCCTGCCTCGATCCAGGCGCCGCTTGGCGGTCCGGCGGCGAAGGTGTCCGGCGGCAGCCGCGCATATCCGGTGAGCGTGACGCGCGGCGTCTGCGCAGCGCTCGCCGTCAGCACGCCGATCAGCGCCATCAGAACTGCGCACGTTCGCACCTGTGCCCTCCGCCGACACTTTAATGGGCCGCCGCGAGGCGTGGAACTATAATGCGCCGCAGATGGAATGGTGGATGTGGCTGGCCGGCGGCCTCCTGCTCATGGTGATCGAACTGGTGACGCCGAGCGGGTTCTTCATCATGTTTTTCGGCCTCGGCGCGCTCACCGTCGGCGTGCTCACGCGATTCGGGCTCGCCGGACCGCTGTGGGTCGAGTGGCTGCTCTTCACCGGCTTGTCGCTCGGCTACGTCCTGCTCTTCCGCGACCGCCTGCAGAATCGCGTGCAGGTGCCGCAGCGTCCCGACGCCGATTCGCTCGTCGGCGAGCTGGCGACGCCGCGCGAGCGGATCCTGCCCGGCGCGGTCGGACGCGTCGAGCTTCGCGGATCCACTTGGAACGCCCGGAACGACTCTCCCAGCGCCGTCGAACCCGGTCAGCGCTGCCGCGTGACGCGCGTCGATGGCCTGCTTGTCTACATCATTCCCGAGTGAGGAGCCATGGAAGGCGGATTGTTCGTCATCGTGCTGCTGGCCGATCATCGCGCTCATCATCATCGCCAAGACCGCCATCGTCGTGCCGCAGCAGAGCGCGTACGTGGTCGAGCGCCTGGGCCGCTATTCCGGCACGCTCGAGCGCCGGCTTTCACATCCTCGTGCCGTTCATGGACGTGATTCGCTACAAGCACTCGCTCAAGGAAGCAGCGGTGGACATCCCGGCGCAGGTCTGCATCACACGCGACAACGTGCAGGTGCAGGTGGACGGCATGCTCTACCTCAAGGTCCTGAATCCGGAGCGCGCGTCTTACGGCATCTCGGATTATCTCTTCGCGATTTCGCAGCTGGCGCAGACGACGCTGCGCAGCGAGATCGGCAAGATCGATCTCGACCGGACGTTCGAAGAGCGCATGAACATCAACCAGTCGGTGGTCGCCGAGCTCGACAAGGCCTCCGAGCCGTGGGGCGTCGAAGGTGCTGCGCTACGAGATCAAGAACATCACGCCGCCGCACGACATGCTCGCCGCGATGGAAAAGCAGATGCGCGCCGAGCGCGAAAAGCGCGCAGTGATTCTCACGTCGGAAGGCCAACGCGACGCCGCGATCAACAACGCCGAGGGCACCAAGCAGGAGACGATCAAGGCGTCGGAAGCACGCAAGCAGCAGCAGATCAACGAGGCCGAGGGTCAGGCGTCGGCGATTCTCGCGGTCGCGACCGCCACGGCGGAAGGGCATCCGCCGCGTCGCCGAGGCGATGCAAGTTCCAGGCGGCCAGCAGGCGGTGCAGCTGCGCGTAGCCGAGCAATACATCGGCGAGTTCGGCAAGGTGATCAACAACGCCGACACCATCATTCTTCCCGCCAACGTCGCCGACGTGGCGTCGATGATCACGACGGCGATGCAAGTGATCGGTCAGCGGCCAGCAGCGCCGCGGCAGTAATCGCAAGACCGGCGCCGGTCAGAAACGCCGCCGCCGGTCCCACGCTCTCCCAAAGCAGGCCGAACAGCACGCTCGCGCCGAGCGCGCCGAAGCCGAGCACGGCGTTGTACCAGCCGAAGGCGGTTCCCTGCTGCGCGCCCGGCACCAGGTCGGCGACGAGCGCCTTCTCGCTCCCTTCGACCATCGCGAAGTGCACGCCGTAGATCAAAAACCAGAACAACAGCGGGACGAGCGTGGCGGAGAGCGCAAACCCCGCGTAGATGACGGCGTAGATCGTCCAGCCGCCGACGATCAAGGTCCGCCGCCCCCAGCCGATCCGACAGCATGCCGCCGGGCGTCGAGAGGCTCGATTTCACGACGTGGAGGCCGGCCCAGGCAAGCGGCAGGAGCGTGCTGGCCAGACCGGCATCCGACAGGCGAAGCAGCAGAAACGCGTCGCTCGAGTTGCCGAGCGTGAAGAGCGCAAGGATCGCCAGATAGCGCTTCAGCGCCGGAGGAAGCGGGCTGCGCAGCGTGGGCGCCGCCGCTGCTCGGTCGCGGGAGTCGCCCGCTGCGATCCGGGACGATCAGCAGCATCGCGATGGCGAGCAGGCCCGGAACGATGGTCAGTGCGAAGAGCGTTCGATATTCGCCCGGCGCGAACGTAGAGAAACGCCGTGGCGAACAACGGCCCGACCACTGCGCCCGCGTGATCCATGGCGCGATGGAATCCGAACACGCGTCCGCGCTCGCCCGGCGGCGCCAGCGCGCCGAGCATGGCGTCGCGCGGCGCGCCGCGCAGTCCCTTGCCGACGCGATCGGCAACTCGAACGAGAAAGACATGTTGCCAGACTCGTCGCCAGCGCGATAAGCGGCCGCACCAGGCCGGCAATGCCGTAGCCGGCGAGCACGAACGGCTTGCGCCGGCCGGTCCGATCGGACCAACGTCCGGCGAGCTAGCTTGAGAATGCTGCTGGTCGCGTCGGCGGCGCCTTCGATCAGCCCGAGCGAGGCGGCACTGCCGCCGAGCACGCGCGTGACGAAGATCGGCAGCAGCGGGTAGATCGCTTCGGTGGCGGCGTCGGTGAAAAGGCTCGTATATCCGAGCAGCTTGACCGACCGCGGCAGCCGCTGCCGCCACGACGCTTTAACGCGCCGTCGGGACCGCTGCATGTGCGAGGAGCTCGGCGACCAGCGCGTCGGCTTTGTAGACCGTCTTGAGCGCCTCGATCATCCCGCGCACGTCAACGGCGATCGTGCGATTCAGCTCGCCGTCGTAGATGAAGTACCCAGGCAGCGAATGGATATTGCCGTCGAACGCGAGCCCGACAAGCTCGCCTTTGGCGTTGATGACCGGCGATCCGCTGTTGCCACCGACGATGTCGTTGGTGGTGATGAAGTCGAACGGCGTCTGCAGATTCAGGGAGCCCTTGGCTCGCGCCCAGTTGTCGGGAAGCTGGTAGGGCGGCTTCATTCCGTGCTGGTCGGCGCGCACGTACAGCCCGCGGAAATCGGTGTACGGACGCACGGGTTTGCCGTTTTCGGTGTAGCTCTTCACCGCGCCGTAGGAGAGCCGCAGCGTGAAGGTGCCGTCCGGGTAGGCCGAGTCGCCCTGCACGGCAAACAGCGCCTGCGCGATCTTGGCGTAGGCGTCCCGCTCGACCGCCACCACCCGTCGTCGTATTTCTTGCGCAGCTCACGCGCGCGCGGTTCGATGAGACGCGCCATTTCGATGAACGGATCCTTCGACGCCGCCACGGCGGCGGCGCCGCCGGCGAACAACTGCTTGCGCGCCGCCGCGATCGCCCAGCCTGGTGCCGTCCACCAGCTCCACCGCCCGCGCCTGCGGCGTCTTGTCGGCGAGAATCTGTTTCACGAGCGCGTGATCGGCGCCGAGCTTGTCGCTGCATGAGCGCCAGCGACTCGGCGAGCCGCGCCTTTTCCAGCCCGGGATGAATCGGCGCCTCCGAGCCGAGCGTGCGTTCGATTTGCGGCTTGCGCGCATCGGTGTATTCCGGCAGCCGCTGTCCGTTGGGCTTCTGACTCTCCTCGGCCCAGCGCAGCAGCGTGCGCGCATGCGTGAAGTAGTCCGAGTAGAGTCCGAGGCCGCCCTCGAACATCACCCGTTCCATGTTGTAGGAGGGCAACTCCTTGCGTGCAGCGGCCACCGCGTCCCAGGCGTCGCCGATACCTGCGCCTTGAGATCGGGGTTCGCCACCACCGCGCCGCGGAGCGTCTCCTCCGCTGCGCGCTTCTTCCCCATCAGTGACGGATCCTTCAAGCCGCCGAGCTGTCCCTTCCACGACTTGAGCGAGTTCTCGAGCGTGAAGAACAGATCACGCGCCTGGCGCTCCTGCTCCGCGCCCTGCTTGGCGTAGGCATCGATCGCGTTGCGGATGCGCCCGTAGACCTCGAGCGAGAGCGGGAGCGAGTGGTCGCGCAGGAATTCGAGGTGCGCCACGGTGTTCAGCCGCTGCGTCGCGCCCGGGTGACCCGACGTGAAGACCGGGTCGCCTTCCTTGGTGCCGGTCGGCAGACCACGGGAGGTAGTTCTTCACCTGCAGCGGCTTGCCGTTCTCGTACACGCGGAACAGCGTCATGTCGAGACAGAAGCGCGGATACTCGAAGTTGTCGGGATCGCCGCCGAAGAATGCGATGTCGAACTCGGGCGCGAACACGAGGCGCACGTCGTTGTACTTCTTGTAGAGATAGAGGTGATACTGCGCGCCCTGATAGAGCGTGACCATTTCGCTCTGCAGGCCGGTCTTCTCCTCGGCTTCCTTTTCGATCGCGCGATGGCCGCGCGCCGCGCCGCGAGCGTCTCGGCCGATGACATCCCCGGCTTGATATCCGCGTTGACCCTTGCCGTGACGTCCTCGATCGTCTGCAGCACGAGCAGCTCGAGATCGGGCGCCTTCAGCTCCTGCGCGCGGTCGCGAGCGGTAAAGCCGCTCTTGACGTAATCGGTTTGCGCGGTGCTGAGCTCCTGAATGATTTCCATCGCCACGTGATGGTTCGTGAGCACCAGGCCGTCGGGCGACACGAACGATCCCGAGCCGCTCGGGAAGCGGACCGACGCCTGCTGAACGCGGGTCAGCCAGGCGTCCGAGAGCTCGACGCCGTACGCCTGCTTGATCGCCGCCTTGGGGATGCGGTTGAACGGCCAGAAGCCTTCGTCGGCGTGCAGGGCCAGCGGCAGCACGAACAGGACGGCCGCGACCAGCGCCGCAATGTATCGGGGGCGCGTGAAGCCTTTCAGCATCTTTTGATTGTACGCGTGAACCTTCCTCGCGTAAGTCCGTAATAGAGAAGGGGCAAAGGAAGGGACGAGGATGAGCGATTTCCGGTATGCCGTGCGCCGTCTTCTGCGAAGTCCCGGGTTCACTCTTGCCGCGCTGGCGACCATGGCGTTGGGGATTGGCGCGAACAGCGCGATCTTCACGGTCGTCAACACCGTGATGCTCAAGCCGCCTGCGGTCGAGCGCCCCGATCGCCTTGTCGAGATTTATACATCCGAGGTCACCGGCATTCCTGTCACCTCGTCGTATCCCGATTACCTCGAGGTGCGCGAGCTGCCGGTGTTTGCCGGCGCTGCCGCGCACGAGCTGACGCTGCTCAACCGAACCGAGCAGGGCCGTTCCACGGTGATCTTCGGTGAGTCCGTCGCCGGCAACTACTTCTCGCTTCTCGGCATCCGTCCGTCGCTGGGCCGTCGGTTCGAGCCGGCCGACGACCGGCCGGGCGCGCCACCGACCGTCGTGCTCGGCCATGCGTACTGGCGGCGGCAGTTCGGCGCCGATCCCGCCGTGCTCGGCCGCACGATGACGCTGAACGGGCGCGCGGCGACGATCATTGGCGTCGCCCCCGCCAGCTACCGCGGCGGCCTCGTCGGGTTCGTCGTCGATCTGTGGATCCCGTTGAACACCAGCTACGACCTCGACCCCGAGAATCGCGATCGCGAGCGGCGCAGCAACCGGTCGCTCTTCACGAAAGCGCGGCTTGCAGACGGCGTGTCGCTCAGCGAAGCGCAGGCTGCCGTCACCGTGCTCGCGACGCAGCTCGCGCAGAGTTATCCGGACTCGAATCGAAACCGCACGATGACGCTCTATGCGGCCAGCGACGTTCGCCTGCATCCCAACGTCGATCGCGCAATCGCCCCGGTCGCCGCCCTGTTGATGGCGGTGCCGGGACTCGTGCTGCTTGTCGCCTGCGCCAATGTCGCCAATCTCCTGCTCGCGCGCGCGTCGGGCCGAACCCGCGAGATCGCGGTGCGTCTTGCCGTTGGCGCCAGCCGCCGACGCCTTGTTCGACTGCTGTTAGCCGAAAGCCTGACGCTCGCGATCGCGGGCGGCGTCCTCGGGCTGTCACTGGCATGGGCGCTGTTGCGTCTGGTGCAGGGATGGACGCCTCCAGGGCTACCGATTCCCGTCGCGCTCGATCTCGCGATGGACTATCGCGTGGTCGCCTTTACCTTGATGGTGTCGATCGCCACTGGCGTGGCGTTTGGTCTCGCGCCGGCGCTTCAGGCGACGCGTCCCAACCTCGTGCCGTCCCTCAAGGACGAAGGGGGCGCGATCAGATCGTATCGCCGCTTCGGACTGCGCAACGCGCTGGTCGTCGCCCAGGTGTCGGTCTCGCTGGTGCTTCTGACGGCGGCCGGGTTGTTCGTGCGCAGCCTGCAGCGTGCGCAGGATATCGATCCGGGGTTCGAGCGGCAGCGCGCCATCATTCTCACGCCGGCGACGTTTCTCGCTGGCCGCAACGCCGACGAGCGCCGGACGCTCACCGAGACGCTGCGGCAGCGGCTGGCCGCCATCCCGGGCATCGAGAGCGTGGCGTTGGCCGATCGTGTTCCGCTGGGCGCGCAGGTCCGCACTACTGCGATCGTCGTGGACGATCAGCAGCCCGACGCCGACGGCCGCGGCACCGAAGTGGACTACACCATCAACGACGTCGGCTACTTCAGCGTCTTGAGCATCCCCATCGTTCGCGGGCGCGACTTCACGGCGCAGGACGACAAATCGGCGCCAAACGTCGCGATCGTGTCGCAGGCGTTCGCGGCGCGCTTCTGGCCAGGGACGGATCCCGTCGGCCGGCGGATCCGGTTCGCGACCGGCCTTGGCCGCGATCCGAAAGGCGACGAAAGCGCGAAACCGATCGGGCCGATGACCGTGATTGGCGTCGCCCGCGACACGAAGGTGCGCACGCTGGGCGAGGATCCACGTCCCTACTTCTATCGGCCCTGGCGTCAAACCGACGAGAGCATGGCGTTCGTGCTGAAGACGGCGGGCGACCCGGCGGCGCTCATCGAAACCGTCCGGCGCACGGTCGTATCGGTCGATGCCGACCTGCCGATTCTGTCGCTCAACACGATGGCGCAGCATCTCTCGCTGATGCTCACGCCGCCGCGGCTCGCCGCCGGCATGCTGGGCATCTTCGGTGTGTTCGCCGTTCTTCTGGCGAGCATGGGACTCTACGCGGTCGTGGCCTTCTCCGTCGCTCGCCGCACCAAGGAAGTCGGCATCAGGATGGCGCTCGGCGCCACGAGATCGCAGGTGATCGCGCTCGTCGTGCGCGAAGGGATGGCGCTGATTGCGGTGGGGATCGTGTTCGGGCTGCTGCTCGCCGCCGCGATCGCACAGCCGCTGGGCGCGTACCTCTACGGCCTCGATCGCTTCGATCCGGTGACGTTCACGTTGGTCGCCATCGTCATGGCCGCCACGGCGCTCGTCGCCAATTACCTGCCAGCGCGCCGCGCCGTGCGGATCGATCCGGTCATAGCGATCCGGTACGAATAAGCGTGGAGCTGAAGCTCCGCGCGACGTACGTGTTGAGTGCGTAGCGGACCTTCCACGGTTTAGGGCACGTAGGCGATGCAGTCGATTTCGACGCGCAGGCCCTCACCTGGCAGGCCGGCGGCCTGGATGGTCGTTCGCGCCGGCCGATGTTCGCCGAACACTCGCGAGTAGACCGCGTTCATCCGCGAAAATTCCGTCATGTCGAGCAGGAACACGCCGCAGCGAAGCACGTACTGTAAGTCGGATCCGGCGGCCTGCAGGATGGCGCGAACATTCTTGAGACACTGCTCGGTCTGCATCTCGACGCCGGCGCCGGCGAGCTGGCCCGTGGTCGGATCGGTCGCGCCCTGACCGGACACAAACACCAGACGCTCGAAGGCCATGCCGGGCGAATACGGGCCGACTGGTTTCGGAAGATTGGCAGCGTGCACTGGACGATGAGACATGGCGCGTCATTGTAGCAACTGAAACACGCCGTGAATGGCAGCGAGCGTGACCGCCATGGCACCGACGGCGAGCACCGTCACGACAGCGACGACGAGCGCAATCATGTACGCCATCAGCGCGAAGAGCGGCACCAGGACGACGGTGCCCAGCGCACTCAGGAAACCAAAGGCGGGCCGCACTGGTGGCCGCGGCTCCCAGGTCACGATCGCACCCTGCTTGGCCAGGCGCTTGATCCGCGTCTCGGCCGGCGGGTGCGCATTGGTAAGTCCACCGGGAGTACGCATCGGGTTGCTCACGTCGCTCGCCACCACGGTTTGCAGCCGCGCCGGCGCCCAGTGCGGATCGCCAAGCGCGCCTGCGATGTTGTGCAGCGCACGCGCAAGCTGGGTCGGGCTGCGTGTCAGTTGCACCGCGCCGGCATCGGCGAGGAAACGGCGCGCACGCCAAACGCTCGAGAGCAGCGGTCCCAGCAGCCCCGCCTCGAGCAAGCCGGCCGTGATCATCACCGCCATGTTGAGCAGATAAAGCGGAATGAGCAGCAGATGAAGAATCTGCCGCCAGACGCTGGGCGGCCTGGTGGCATCGCGCTCGAGGAAGCGGGTCAGGTCGTTCGACGGCGAGCCCCATTCGAGAAGGAGCGCCTCGAGCGTTTTCGTCGCGTCGGCTGGTGTCGGCCGTCGAAAGAGCGCACGGAGCAGCGCCGACACGCTCCGTCTGCCCGCTGGCCCGAACGGTGCGTTGACGAACGCGTTGAGCGCGGCCCCCGTCAGGTAGACCGATTCGATGCGCGCGGCAATGGCCGGATCGCCGTGCACGAGCGACGCAATCGCGTGCGCGACCAGCGCCTGCGTCTCGGCCCGATCGCAGGTGTTGAGGAGGCGCCTCGACGCAACCACACCGGCGCGCTCGAGCGTGCTGCCGACCAGTGCAATGTTGGGCGAAAGCTGTTCGCTGATCCACACGCTTGGCACGGCGATACCCGCCGCGATAGCTACTTCCTCCACGATGTTGCGGAACTGCTGCTCCTCGAACACTTCGACCTGCGGCGCTCGTGCGCCGAGCGCGCGGACAGTAGCCTCCAGTCCCACGCTGTCGAGCAGGCCGCGCACAGCCATCCACACCACCACGATGGCGATCCCGCCGGGGATGATGAGCACCGCGGCGAGCGGCCCCATCACCTCAATCAGCTCGCGCGGGCCGGCTTCGTACGCGTCGACGGCGGCTGGAATCAGCGCCGCCATGCGATCGACCGCGCTCCAGAGCGCCGGCGGAACCGCCGCCACCTGCTGAACGAGGTGCAACAAGACGAGGACGAGCAGGTAAACCACCGGCGTCAGCACGAGGCTGAGCGGCACCCCCATGACCACCACGGCGACGCCGGCAAGTAACGTCCAGCGCCACGTCGCTCGGCGAAATCGCGCCTGCTCCTCGTAGAAGCTGCTTCGCATCAAGGTGCCCAGAATGCCTTGGTATGCCTGAGGTGCCATAACGTGCTGCGTCCTCTGATGCTTGCCACTCCGTGCCGACTGTCGGACCTTGCACTCGCCACCGCCCGAACCGTGCAACCTGCAACCCGAGGGAGGACCGCTATTATGAACCGTTGTGCCGAGATTCAAGCTCGTCCTTGAGTACACCGGTACGAGGTACAGCGGCTGGCAGAAACAAAAAAACGCGAGGACAGTTCAGGGCGAGCTCGAGCGCGCGATCGCCGAGGTGACGGGACGGCGCGAATTCGAGTTCCAGGGTTCGGGGCGAACCGACGCGGGCGTGCATGCGCTCATGCAGGTGGCTCACCTCGACGTCAACACCGATGTACCTGCGGAAACCCTTCGGCGGCGGCTGAACGACGACCTGCCGGCCGACGTGAACGTCGTCTCGCTTGCGACGGCGCATCATCGCTTCCACGCTCGACACTCCGCGGCGGCGCGCAGCTATCTCTATCAGGTGTCGCGGCGGCGGACGGCGTTTGCCAAGCCGTTCGTGTGGTGGGTCAAGGATCGGCTGCACGTGGCCGCGATGCGCGACGCGGCGTCGCGATTCTCGGGCATGCACGACTTCCGCTCGTTCAGCGACGACGATCCCGACGAGAAATCCACCAGCGTACTGATTGACGCGGTCGAGGTCGGCGAGGACGGCAATCTCGTCCTCGTTCGCGTCGCCGGATCGCACTTTCTCTGGAAGATGGTCCGACGAATGGTTGGCGTGCTCGTCGAAGTCGGCAAAGGCGAGTTGGACGCGGCCGACGTGGACCGGTTTCTTCGCGACGAGTCGAGCGCGCCGGCGAAATTGACGGCGCCGGCGTCGGGTCTTTTTCTCGAGCACGTCGCCTACGACGAGGCCGAGCCCCGGCGCCCGCTGGCGGCCGCGGTTCCCGTCGCGAGCGCGGACCTTCGAGGCTGAGCGTCCGCCGCCAACCCGCGGTCGGCACGGCCGAACCGCCGCGACACTCTGCCCTCAGTGGACGCGCGCAGGCACATGCGTTTACTCTGTCCACGACTCACGTCCGCTGCGCGCGTTTGCAATGCCTGAAGCCACCATCGACGGTCCGACCGGAACCACGCCAGACGACGCCGCGCTCCTTGCGCGCCTGCGCGCAGGAGAGCCGGCCGCGTTCGAAGAGTTGGTACGCACCGAGACGGGCAGGCTGCTCGCGGTGGCGCGCCGCCTGCTGCCCACCGAAGACGATGCGCGCGATGCGGTACAGGACGCCTTTCTGTTTGCGTTCCGCAGCCTGGCCCGCTTCGAGGGGCATTCGCGCCTCTCGACGTGGCTGCATCGCATCGTCGTCAATGCGTCGCTGATGAAGCTTCGGACCAAGCGAAGAAAACGTGAAGACCAGCTCGATCCGCTGCTCCCCCGATATCTCGAGGACGGCCACCACGCCGAACAGTTTGCGGCCTGGGACGATCAGACCGAACGGATCGATCGCGCCGAGACCAAAGCGCTCGTCCGTCGTCTGATCGACGAGCTTCCGGAGAGCTACCGTACCGTTCTCATGCTTCGCGACATCGAAGGACTAGACACCCAGGAGACCGCAAAGCTGTTGGAGACGACACCGAACGCCGTCAAGGTCCGGCTGCACCGCGCACGTCAGGCGCTCCGTACGCTGCTCGCGCCGCACTTCGGGAGGGACAAATCGTGACGTGCCGTGAGTGCGCCGACTTCCTAGCCGAGTATGTCTCCGGCGAGCTGCCGCAGGACGAGCTCGCCGTGTTCGAGCGGCATCTCGGACTGTGCCCCAACTGCGTGGAATACATGCGGCAGTATCGAACGACGATTCTCGCGGGACGCGCGGCCTGTGCCGACCCCGACGCGGAAACGGACCTTCCCGAGCCGCTGGTCCAAGCGATCCTGGCTGCACGCCCGCGCACTTGATCCTTTAATTGGCGTCGCCAATCTCGCGTCCTTTGGTGCGCTGGTCTCGCCCGCGCACCACCTTGGCTTCCTCTCGCAGGAGCTCGGTCGCTTCGTCCTCGAACGCCTGTCCGGTGAGGTCACGCGGCCCCTGTCGGCGCGCATAGATGAACGAGATGAGGAAGATGAGGATGATCAACCCTATCGAGAGCCACCTCGGGATCTCGAAGTGCAGCAGGCCGACGACGTGGAAGTACTCCTGCACCAGCTTGAGGCCCACCCAGGCGATGATGACGAACGCGCCATCCACGAGGGCCGGATATTTCTGAATCACGACGAGCAGCTGACCCACCACCAATCGCAGCGCTACAATCCCGAGCAGGCCGCCGCTGATCACGACCCACGGTTTCGGCGACATCGCCACGGCGACCAGAATCGAGTCCACTGAGAACGCCAGGTTCACGATCTCGACTTTGACGATGGTTGCCCACAGCGCCGATAGACCGAAGGCCGGCCGGGCCACGGGTGGCGACTGCCGTGCCTCGGCGCCGCCTTCGCGCGAGAAGTGTTCCCAGGTCAGATACAGGAGATAGAGCCCGCCGAGGAGCTTCACCCACGCCACGCGTATCAGGTAGACGGCGAGCATCGTCGCGAGGACGCGCAGGACGAAGCCGCCGATGAGGCCGTATTTGAGCGCCTTCTTGTGCTGGTGCTTCGGCAGCCCGAGCACCATGATGGCCAAGACGAGCGCGTTGTCGGCGCTCAGTAGCCCTTCGAGGATGATGAGGACGGCGATGGTGACGAAGTCGGAAGCTTGAACGTCGAGCACGCTGTAAGCCCATTCTAGACGGCACGGCGGATGCGCTCAGCTTGAATTGTGGCGCTTCGCTCCGGCCTCATCCATGCTATAGCAACGCCTTGACACGATGTGTATCAAGTCCTACGCTGGATCTCAGGACATGATGCGCGACGAGCTGATCTTCATCTCGACCGCGGCGCGGATGCTCGGCATGCACCCGCAGACGCTGCGCAAGTACGAACGGCTCGGGCTCGTTCGTCCGGCGCGGACCATCGGCAGCATGCGGCTCTACTCGCGCGACGAGATCGAGCGGCTGCGGTTCATCAAGAGGCTCGTCGACGATTTGGGCATCAACCTCGCCGGCGTGCAGCAGCTGCTCGAGGTCGCGGAGGTGATGCGGCGGATCCAGCCGCTCATGCGCGAAGACGTGCTCGCGCGCAACGACACGCGCCGGCGCCTGATGCGAGAAATCGGCCGGCTCAATCAGCTGCTTGGGATCTGACTGAGCGATCGAGCCCATGGAATTCAAGGACTATTACGCGACGCTCGGCGTCAACAAGAGCGCGTCCGAGAAGGAGATCAAGCAGGCCTTCCGGAAGCTGGCGCGCAAGTTTCATCCGGACGTCAATCCGGGCGACGCGACGGCAGAGGCGCGCTTCAAGGAAGTCAACGAAGGCTACGAGGTGCTGGGCGACCCGGAAAAGCGCAAGAAGTACGATGAGCTCGGCGCCAACTGGCGCATGTACGAGCAGGCGCAGCAGTCGCAGGGCGGCGCGGGGAACCCGCCCGGCGGGCAATGGACCTGGAATCCGGGCAGCGGCGGCTTCCGTCCGATGACGGCGGAAGAAGTCGAAGACATGTTCGGCGGCGAGGAGTCGCCGTTCTCCGACTTCTTCAGGACGTTTTTCGGCGGCGGCGGACCCACCGAGCGCACGCATGCCCGCAGCCGCGCACCGCGCAGCCAGAAAGGCCGCGACGTCGAGCACGAGATCGAGCTCAATCTCGAAGATTCGCTGGGCGGCTCGGTGCAGCGGCTCGGCATCAACCAGGACGGCCAGCATCGCGTGGTCGAAGTCCGCATTCCCCCAGGCGTCACCGACGGATCGCGGGTCCGCGTCTCCGGCGAGGGCGGCCGCGGCAGCGGCAGCGGGCCGAGCGGCGATCTCTTCCTGCGCGTCAAGCTGCGGCCGCATCCGATGTACGAACGGAAAGGGCGCGACCTCTACTCGAAGGTGCGCGTACCGGCGGCTACAGCCGTGCTCGGCGGCGAGGTCGACGTCAAAACCCCTGGCGGCAAGTCGCTGCGCCTCAAGATTCCGCCGACCACGCAGAACGGCCAGGTATTCCGTTTGAAAGGACATGGGCTGCCGGCGGTCGGCAAGGCAGATGACCGCGGCGATCTGTATGCCACCGTCGACGTGCTGTTGCCGCAGTCGGTGACGGACGAGCAGCGCCGGCATTGGGAGGCGCTTGCGAAATCGCAGACGGGTCAGCAAGGAACGCAGTCATGAATCTCAACAAGTTCACCGAAAAGGCGCAGGAAGCGATTCTCGCTTCGCCACAACTTGCCTCGGAGCTCAATCACGCGCAGGTCGAGCCGGAGCATCTGCTCGTGGTGCTGCTCGAGCAGCCCGAGGGCGTCGTCCCGTCGGTGCTGCGGAAGCTCGATGCCGATCCCGCTAAAGTTGCGCGCGCGGTGCGCGAGTACCTCGCACGTCAGTCGAAGGCGTACGGCGGCACCGAACCCAGCCTCTCACCGCGCCTGCGGGTGGTCCTCGACGCGGCACAGGCCGATGCCCGAGCGATGCAGGACGAGTTCGTCAGCACCGAGCATCTGCTGCTCGGCATCCTCGCCGAGCCCGGCAGGGCCACCACGGCCGAGATCCTCAAGCAGAACGGTGTCACCCGTGAGCGGGTCCTCGAGGCGCTGACCGCCATTCGCGGCTCGCAGCGCGTCACCGATCCGACGCCCGAGAACAAGTACCAGGCGCTCGAAAAGTACGGGCGCGATCTCACCGAGCTCGCCCGCAAGGGCAAGCTCGATCCGGTGATCGGCCGCGACGAGGAAGTGCGCCGCGTCATCCAGGTGCTGTCACGCCGCACCAAGAACAACCCGGTGCTGATCGGCGAGCCCGGCGTCGGCAAGACCGCCATCGTCGAGGGCCTGGCGCAGCGCATCGTCAGAGGCGACGTGCCAGAGGGCCTGAAGAACAAACGGATCGTGGGGCTCGACATGGGCGCGCTCGTCGCCGGCGCGAAATACCGCGGCGAGTTCGAGGAGCGCTTGAAGGCGGTGCTCAAGGAGATCGTCGAGGCGGAGGGCTCGGTGGTGCTGTTCATCGACGAGCTCCACACCGTGGTCGGCGCGGGCGCCGCCGAAGGGTCAATCGACGCGTCGAACATGCTCAAGCCGATGCTGGCGCGAGGCGAGCTGCACACCATCGGAGCCACCACGCTCGACGAGTATCGCAAGCACATCGAAAAGGACGCCGCGCTCGAACGTCGATTCCAGCCGGTGCTCGTCGGTGAGCCGTCGGTCGAAGACACAATCAGCATCCTCCGCGGGTTGCGGGAGCGTTACGAGATTCACCACGGGGTCAAGCTCAAGGACGCGGCGCTGGTGGCGGCGGCGGTGCTCTCGCATCGCTACATCACGGACCGCTTCCTGCCCGACAAGGCGATCGATCTCGTGGACGAAGCCGGCTCGAAGCTTCGGATGGAGATCGATTCGATGCCGGCGGAGCTGGACGAGGTGCGCCGCCGCATCATGCAGCTCGAAATCGAGCGCGAAGCGCTGCGCAAGGAGAGGGATCCGGCATCGCGTGAGCGCCTCTCCAGGCTCGAAAAGGAGCTGGCCGATCTCAAAGAGCAGCAGTCGCAGCTGGTTGCGCACTGGGAGCAGGAAAAAGAGACGATTCAAACCGTGCGCGAGCGCAGGCAGGAGCTCGAGCAGGTGCGGATGGAAATCGAGCGCGCGCAACGCGCCGGGGATTACGCCAGGGCATCCGAGCTGCAATACGGCCGAGTGCCTGCGCTCGAACGGGAGATCAAAGAAGCAGAAGCCCGGCTGGCCGTCCTCCAGCAGACGAAGCGCATGCTCAAGGAAGAGGTCGACGAGGAGGATATCGCCCAGGTCGTCGCCAAGTGGACGGGCATCCCCGTCAGCCGGTTGATGGAAGGTGAGATTCAGAAGCTGCTGCGCATGGAGGATCGCCTGCACGCGCGAGTGGTCGGCCAGGACGAGGCGATTCGGGCGGTGGCCAACGCAATTCGGCGCGCGCGTGCGGGTCTGCAGGATCCCAACCGGCCGCTCGGCTCGTTCATCTTTCTCGGTCCCACCGGCGTCGGCAAGACGGAGCTGGCCCGGGCGCTCGCCGAGTTCATGTTCGATGACGAGCACGCGATGATTCGCATCGACATGTCGGAGTACCAGGAAAAGCACACCGTCTCGCGGCTGATCGGCGCGCCGCCCGGCTACGTCGGCTACGAGGAGTCCGGACAGCTCACCGAAGCGGTGCGCCGCCGGCCCTACTCCGTCGTCCTGTTCGACGAGATCGAGAAGGCGCATCCCGAGGTGCTCAACGTGATGCTGCAGCTGCTCGACGACGGCCGGCTCACCGACGGGAAGGGCCGGACGGTGGACTTCAAGAACACCGTCGTCATCATGACCTCGAACTTGGGAAGCCAGTACATCGCGGAAACCGCCGAGCGGGGTGGCGCGCTCAATGAGGGGGTGCGGCGGCAGGTCCTCGAGGCGCTGCGACAGCACTTCCGCCCCGAGTTTCTCAACCGGGTGGACGAGATCATCTTCTTCCACGCCCTCGACCGCGAGCACATGAAGCAGATCATCGACATCCAGCTGCGCGGCCTGATGAAGCGACTCGAGGAGCGGAAAATCCATGTCGAGCTGACCGACCGTGCAAAGGATTTCCTCGTACAGGAAGGGTATGATCCAACGTATGGGGCACGTCCGCTGAAGCGGACGATCCAGCGCCGGGTGCTCGACTCGCTGGCGCTGCGGGTGCTCGAGGGCGAGTTCCGCGAGGGCGACCACGTCGTAGTGGACGTTGGCGCCGACGGGCTCACCTTTGTGAAACAAGGGGTTGTCGTTGCCTAATCCGATGCTGCCTTCGGGCGGAAACAAACGCACTACGTCGACGCGCCCAACGGCCATCTGGTGGGTCTTGGGCGCGCTGTTCATCCTTGCGCTCGGCCAGGCCTACCTTCTCACGCCGGGCGGCCGGCAGATTTCGTACAGCGATTTCAAGAATCTGGTGCGCAGCAACGAGGTCGCCGAGGTCACGGTCGGCGAGACCACGATTCAGGGCCAACTGAAAAAGGGACAGGGAGACAAAGGCAGCACGGCGTTTACCACGACGCGCATCGAGGATCCGAAGCTCGTGGAAGATCTCGATGCGCATGGGGTGCGGTACTCGGGCGAGGTCGTCAGCCGCTGGCTGCCCGAGGTCCTCAGCTGGGTGATTCCACTCCTCTTGCTGGTGGCGCTCTGGTCGTTTTTCTTCCGGCGGATCGGCGGCGCCGAAGGCGGCGTCATGTCGTTTGCGCGAAGCAAGGCCAAGATCTTCGCCGAAGACGACGTCAAGGTGAGCTTCGCCGACGTGGCGGGCGTGGACGAAGCGGCGCAGGAGCTGCGCGAGATCGTCGAGTTTCTGAAGACGCCGCGCAAGTACACGCAGCTTGGCGGGAAGATCCCCAAGGGCGTGCTGCTCGTGGGCCCTCCTGGCACGGGCAAGACGCTGCTGGCGCGCGCGGTGGCTGGAGAGGCCAAAGTGCCGTTCTTCAGTCTGAGCGGATCGGAGTTCGTCGAGATGTTCGTCGGTGTCGGCGCCGCCCGCGTGCGCGATCTGTTCACACAGGCAGAAGCCAAGGCGCCGTGCATCGTCTTCATCGACGAGCTCGACGCGCTCGGCAAGGTGCGTGTGCAGAGCCCGATCGGCAGCCACGAAGAGCGCGAACAGACGCTCAACCAGCTGCTCGCGGAGATGGACGGGTTCGATCCGCGCAAGGCGATCATCATCATGGGGGCGACCAATCGGCCGGAAGTCCTCGACCCGGCGCTGCTCCGCCCCGGACGCTTCGACCGCCAGGTCCTCGTCGACAAGCCGGACGTGAAGGGCCGCGAGCAAGTGCTCCGGATCCACGTCAAGAACGTCAAGCTCTCGCCCGAAGTGGACCTCAAGAAAGTGGCGGTGCGGACCGCGGGCTTTGCCGGCGCCGATCTCGCCAACCTCGTCAACGAGGCCGCGCTGCTCGCGGCGAGGCGCGACAAGACCGCGGTGGACATGCAGGACTTCGACGAGGCGATCGATCGGCTGATCGCCGGCCTCGAGAAAAAGCGCGTGATGAGCACCAAGGAGCGGGAGATCGTCGCCTATCACGAATCGGGTCATGCGATCGTCGCCAGCTCGCTGCCCGGAACCGATCCGGTCCACAAGATCTCGATCGTGGCGCGCGGCTTCGGCGCGCTCGGCTACACGATGCAGACGCCCATCGAGGATCGCTATCTGATGCAGCGGCGCGACTTGATGAACCAACTCGCGATGCTGCTCGGCGGCCGCTCGGCCGAGGAAATCGCGCTTGGCGAGATTTCGACCGGCGCCCAAAACGACCTGCAGCGCGCGAGCGACATCGCCCGGGCGATGGTCACCGAATGGGGTATGAGCGAGCGCCTGGGCGCGGTCCACCTCGACTCGGGCAAGCGCAGCCGGTTCCTCGACATCCCGCAGAGCAACGAGCGCGGCCCCTACAGCGAAGAGACCGCCAAGCTCATCGACGACGAAGTCAAGATGATCGTCACTGAGGCGCACAACGACGCGCGGCGGATCCTCATGGATCGGCGCCACATGCTCGAAATCGTCACGCGAAAGCTCCTCGAGCAGGAAGTCATGGAAGGTGACGAGCTGCGGGCGATTCTCGATGGCACGCGGGTCGCCGGTCAGGAAACGGCCAGCGACGCGCCCACGGCGACCACCGCGCCGAGCACACAGTCCACGACGTAGTGGTAACGGCCGGTCACCGCCGCCGCCGTAATCAGCGCCGCTAGAATCAGCAGCACCGCCCCCGCCGTCGCGCTGAGCGGCAGCACCGCGAGCGCAGCCGCAACGGCGCCCGCCACGTGCCCGCTGGGAATCGTGTTGGCCTGCACGCTCGCGCGATCGAGGATTGCCGTATTCAAACGTCGCAGCCGCGGCGCTCGTGTGGCGACGACACCTGCCGCTTCCACCGCGCGCGGCGGGCGCGAGCGCAAAAACGGCAGCGCCGCGTAACACGTGAGCTCCGCCGCGAGAACGATCGACCAGTAGCGCGCGATCTCGTCCACTCCCGCGGCCGCCGACAGGAGCGCGCCGGCGGCAATCACTGCGTAGTCGGCAGTGTACGACGCTTCGAGGACCTCCAGCACCCAGCGCGGCGCGGCCTGCAGCGCGCGGTCGAGGCCGAGGGCGTCGAACGCGTCGCGATCGGTGCGCGCGAGCCAGCTTTCGAGCCAGGGCTGAGGGTGCTTGAAGAACAGGCCGGAGAGCCAATACCCGCCCAGCAACAGCACCGCCGGCACCACGAGTTGAACCCACCACACCCCGACCGTCGCCGCGCCGAGTGCGAGCAGCGCGTACGCGGCGCTGCCGGCCAGAACGAGGTGACGCCGGTCGAGGTCGCGGCGGGCGGCCGCGGTCAGCACCAGAAACATCCCGTAGCCGCCTGCAATCCATCCCCAAAGCGCCATTCACCTGCTAGTGTGCGGTTTCTTCGCCGATGGGCTCAAACTGCGTAGCGGAACTGAAGCTCGGCGTTACGGCGTTAGCAGGCTGAAAGCTTCGCACCACAGAGGGTCTCCCAGCGGCACGTCGCGCCAATGCACCAAGCACCGGCACCCGAGGCACCTTTAGGCACCTCAGGCACCCGGCCGTTTGGAACTTGATCCATGCCTGCAACGTAGACATACAATGCCTGCATTGCAGACATGACACCAGCCAACTCCTATCTGGGTGAGTTCGAATACGCCGTCCTGCTGGCCGTGCTCCATCTGGACAGCGCGTACGCCGTCCCTGTCCGGGCGCTGCTCGAGGGGCGGACCGGCCGTCCCATCGCCCGCGGCGCGCTCTATACCGCGCTCGAGCGGCTCGAGGCCAAGGGCTGCCTGCGCTCGCGGATGGGCGACCCTCGGTCGAGCGCGGCGGCCGCGCCCGCCGCTACTTCACCGTGACACCGCTCGGCCTGCGCGCGATCAAGGCCACGCACGCGGCGTTCGCCAACCTCACGCGCGGCCTGGAAACGATTCTGGAGCAGCCATGAGCCCATCGCCCCGCCCACCCTCGACAGCCGAGCGGCTGCTCGCCGCCGCCGTGCCCGACCTCGAGTGGCGCGAGAGATCGTCGGCGATCTGCGCGAGGAGTTTGCCGCCGAAACCCGGCGGCGTGGCCCTGGCGCCGCCAGGACCTGGTACTGGCGCCAGGCGATCACGATCAGCGCGCGCGGCATCGCCGCGCGCCTCGGCGCGCGTCCCGTGCGCACCCGGCCCTGGATCGCGCCGCCCGAGGCGCCGCCGCACGGCGGACGTCTCGCCGGTCTGCTGCGTGAGTTCAGGCACGCGGCCCGATCGATCGTCAGGCGGCCCGCGTTGAGCCTCGTGATCGTGTTCACGCTCGCGCTGGCGCTGGCGGCCAACAGCACGATTTTTGCCCTGCTCGACGCCTTGGTGCTGCGGCCGTATCGCTTTCCCGGCGTCGAACGTCTGGTAGTAGTGTCAGCCAGCTCGCCGGCCGATCTCTTTGATCGCGAGTCGGTGTCGAACGGCGATTTCCGCGACTGGCGCCGCGAGACGCAGACGGTCGCAGACCTCACCGCAGTCGAGTGGTGGGACGCGAACCTCTCGGGCGACGAGCAGCCGGAGCAGATTCCCGGCTTTCATGTCACGGCGGAGTTCTTCGAGGCGCTCGGCGTGCGCCCGCCGCTGGGTCGAGGTTTTGTTCGCGGCGAGGAACGGCTCGGCGAGCACCGCCGCGTCGTGCTCGGCCACAGCTTGTGGACCCGACGCTTCGCCGCCGACCCGTCGATCGTCGGCCGCACCATCCGGGTGGACGGGCAGCCGCACGAGGTGATCGGCGTCGCACCAGCCGGCTTCGCGATTCCGCTCGGCGCGCAGATCTGGGCGCCTCTCGGGTATTCCGACGAGCGCTGGAACGACCGGCGTGGCACCAATCTCACCGTCTTCGGCCGCCTTCGGGAGGGAACGACCATCGATCAGGCGCGCACCGAGGTCGGCGCCATCGCCGAACGTCTGCGCCGCGACTTCCCCGACACCAACGGCACGCGGCCGTTTCAGATAGTTGACTTCACCACCGGCATGAGCGATCCCGGCGCCGACCGGTTCCTCTCGGTGTGGCAGGCGGCCGCGCTCCTGCTCCTCCTGATCGCATGCGCGAACGTCGCCAATCTGCTCCTCGCACGCGGTGCGGAGCGCGCGCAAGAGTTTGCCATACGCCTCGCCCTCGGCGCGGGACGAGCGCGCATCGTCTGGCAGCTGCTGCTCGAGGGCGTCCTGCTCGCCCTGGCCGCGACGGTGATCGCACTGCCCCTGGCGGCGGCGGCGCTCGGGCTCTCGCGCGGCTCGATCCCCGCATCGGTGATCCGCTTCGTGCCCGGCTGGGAATACATCGCGTTGACCCTTCCGGTATTTGCGTTCACGGCCGCGCTCGCGGCCCTCTCCACGGTGATCTTCGCCGCAGTGCCGGCGCTGCACGCGGCGCGCGCCGGCGTGTCGCACACGCTGCGGCAGACCAGCCGCAGTGTCACGTCCGGTCGGCACCGGCACTGGGGCCGCAATCTGCTCGCGACCACCCAGGTCGCTCTCACCCTCGCGCTGCTCTTCGCCTCTGGGCTGATGCTCAGCGCCTCCGGCCGCGCGGTGAGCGGGTCTCTCGGATTCGACCAGCACGATCTCCTCACTGGGAAGGTCACCCTGCCGACGCAGCCGTACTTCGGCGCCGAGAAGCGCCGCCAGTTCATCGCCGGGGTACTCGATCGGATGCGCGAGATCCCGGCGGTGACGACGGCGTCGATGGTCAGCAACATGCCGGGCGGCGGCAACAACGCGTCGCGCGAGTTCTGGCCCGAGGGCGAGACCCTCCAGCCGACCGACGTCCGGCAGGTCTTCTACCGGCGCATCTCGGACGATTACTTCGCGGCGATGCGCATTCCGCTCCTCAGCGGCCGCACCTTCGATTCGTCGGACCGGCCCGATTCGCACGCCGTGGCAGTGGTGAGCCGCGCGCTCGTCGAGCGCTACTGGCCCGGGCAGGAGGCGCTGGGTCGGCGGTTCCGGCTCACTGCGAACGGCCCGCTGATCACAGTGGTCGGCGTCGTCGGCGACGTGCGGCACGACTGGTTCCGCGACGCGCGCACAGCAACCGTCTACCGGCCGATCGCCAGGACGCACCGTTCGTGCTGGCGTTCGTGGTGAGGACGGCGGCAGATCCGTTGGATCTGGCGACGGATCTGCGGCGCGCCGTTGCCGGCACCGATCCCGATCAGCCGGTGACCGAAGTCAACTCGATGGAGCAGGTGCTGATCGATCGTGCCGCAGGAATCACTTTCATCGCGCGTGCGGTCGGCGTGGTCTCAATCATCGCGCTCATTCTCGCGATCACTGGTCTCTACAGCCTGATGTCGTTCATCGCGGCGCGGCGGACGCAGGAGTTCGGCGTGCGCCTAGCGCTCGGCGCCGGACGCTGGGACGTGATTCGCCTGACGACGCGGCAGGCGGTAGGTATCACGTGTGCGGGCGCCATCCTCGGCGGAGTGCTCTCCGCCGGTCTCGGACGGCTCATGGAATCGATGCTGCTCGGGATTGTCGTCAACAGCTTCGGTCAACTCGGCGGGATCGTGCTGTTGCTCACGGTGGTCGCGCTCGTCGCGGCGTATCTGCCAGCGCACCGGGCTGCGTCGGTCGATCCGACCACGGCGCTGCGCGCCGACTAAGAAGGCGTGGTGCGCCAATGGCGCACCGGGCGGCCTCGGTTCGCTAGGATTTTGGCGGCTCGATCGGCGGCCGGGTCGGCGCGGCCTCCGGGGCGGGCCGATCCTGCGCGTCGGGTCCAAGCGCCGCTTCGGCGGCCTGAAAGCCGATCTGCGAGTGCGTGCCGTCACAGAACGGCTTCGTCGTCGAGTGCCCACAGCGGCACAGCGAAAACTTGCTGCGGATTGGCGGGCTTGTACTCGTTGCCATTCCAGTCGATCAGCTTCACATCGTCGCCCTCGACGAGGTACGAACCGTTCTGTCGAACTTTGATAGTCGTGGGCATGAATCTCGAATCCTCCGAACTCCAACCTATAACCTGAACCCTGAACCGACACCGAACCAGGCGACTAGCCCATCTTCTGCATGGCGGACAGGAACTCGGCGTTGCCCCTGGTTTTCCCCATCTTGTCGAGGAGAAGCTCCATCGCTTCGACCGGTGAGAGCGGGTTGAGGACCTTGCGCAGCACCCAGATGCGATTCAAGTCCTCGCGCGGGATGAGCAGCTCCTCCTTGCGGGTGCCGCTCTTCAGCATGTCGATCGACGGGAAGACGCGCTTGTCGGTCAGCTTGCGATCGAGGTGGATCTCCATGTTGCCCGTGCCCTTGAACTCCTCGAAGATCACGTCGTCCATGCGCGAGCCGGTGTCGACGAGCGCGGTGGCGATGATGGTGAGCGAGCCGCCCTCTTCGATGTTGCGCGCGGCGCCGAAGAAGCGCTTCGGCTTCTGCAGCGCGTTGCTGTCGAGACCGCCCGACAGCACCTTGCCCGACGGCGGGATGACGGTGTTGTAAGCGCGCGCCAGGCGCGTGACCGAGTCGAGCAGGATCGAGGACGTCTTTCTTGTGCTCGACCAGGCGCTTGGCCTTTTCGATCACCATCTCGGCGACTTGCACGTGGCGCTGCGCCGGTTCGTCGAAGGTGGACGAGATCACTTCGCCATCGACCGAGCGCTGCATGTCGGTGACTTCTTCCGGCCGCTCGTCGATGAGCAGAACGATCAGGTAGACCTCGGGATGGTTGCTTCGCGACCGACTGCGCGATGTTCTGCAGCAGCATGGTCTTGCCGGTGCGCGGCGGGGCGACGATCAAGCCGCGCTGCCCCTTGCCGATCGGCGTCATCAGATCCATGACGCGGGCCGAGAGATTGTCCGCCTCGGTCTCGAGCTTGATGCGCTCCTGCGGATAGAGCGGCGTGAGGTTTTCGAAAAAGAGCTTGTCGCGCGCTTGATCCGGGGCCTCGAAGTTGACCGCTTCGACCTTGATGAGCGCGAAATAGCGTTCCCCTTCCTTCGGCGGCCGAATCTGTCCCGACACGGTGTCGCCGGTCTGCAAATCGAACTTGCGGATCTGCGACGGCGAGACGTAGATGTCGTCGGGCCCGGGCAGGTAGTTGTAGTCGGGTGCGCGGAGGAAGCCGAAGCCGTCGGGCAGCACTTCGAGCACGCCCTCGGAGAAGATGAAGCCGCTCTGCTCGGTCTGCGCCTTCAGGATCTGAAAGATGAGCTCTTGCTTGCGCATGCCGGTCGCGCCGGGAACGTTGAGCTCCTTGGCGATACCGGTGAGCTTCTGGATGCTCATGTCCTTGAGCTCGCCGATGTTGAGCCCGCGGCCGCGGCCTTCGCCGCCCTCGCCACGGGCGCGCGCTTCGGCTGGCTCTGCTCGGCCGCCGCCGGTCTGCGGCCGCGTTTCGGGCGTGGACGGCGCCGAGTGCTGCTGTTGCTGTTGCGGCGGCTGCGGTTGTGCCGGTGCGGCGCTCTCGGCTGCTTCGGGCGAGCTCGCCTCGTTGGGTGGAGCCTGGGTTGCACCACCACGCGAAGAACCTTGACGCTTCTGATTTGACATATCAACTCTCGGGGGGAAGATTCGCGGGCGCGGGCCCGGGCCTTGGCTTGACTGAGGCAGGAAACGTTTTCAGAAGTATATATCAGAACCGACCGGGACTGAGGCCGATTCCGATGATGCTGCACGCCTCGATGGGGCGAATGCCGAGTGAGCGCGCCCTTGCAACCAGTTGGTCGGACCCGGCGCCCGGGTTGAACCACACTTCGGCGATGCCCTTCCGCGCCACATCCTCGATCACGCGTTCGCCGATGGCCGGCGGGACGTAGAAGGTCGCCATGTCGATCGATCCTGGCACGTCGAGAACCGAGGCGTACGCGCGAAGCCCTTCCACCTCGGGCTGCGTCGGAGTGATCGGTATCACCGTGTAGCCCGCGCGCAGGAACGCGCGAACCGCGATGTTGCCGAACTTGCTGCGGTTGTTCGATGCGCCAATGATCGCGACGGTTTTCATGGGGGTCGTCCGGCGCTTCAAGTTTACTGCGGCGCACCGGGCCAGTCGCCCGCCGGCATCCGGCTACAATCGTGAGGCGTGCATCGCTCGTTCATCCCCTTGCTGCTGCTGGCCGCGCTCAGCTTTCTTGCCGGCCTGGGGCGTGGCGCGATTACCGATGCCGACGAAGCGTTCTACGCCGAGAGCGCGCGCGAGATGATCCAGTCGGGCGACTGGCTCACGCCCTCCTACAACTACGAGCCGCGATTTCAGAAACCAATTCTCTATTACTGGTTCACGGCCCTCACCTACCTGGCGATCGGCGCCACCGAGTTTGCCGCGCGCTTCTGGTCCGCCCTCGCGGGACTTAGCCTCGTCCTCGTCACCGCCACCGCCGGCCGTCGCTGGTTCGACGAATCAAACGGGGCTTCTCGCCGGCGCAATCGTGGCCACCAACGTCGGCTATTTCACCATCGCGCGCATGGCGTTGCCCGATCTGCCGCTCACGCTTTTCATTACCGTGAGCGTCTACGCCGCTCTCGTCGCAGCTCTCGATCGTGAACGGCGCCCGCGCCGCTGGCTCCTTGTCGCCGCGGCGGCGGCGGCGCTTGGCTTTCTTACCAAAGGCCCCGTGGCCGTCGTCATTCCGGCTATCGCCGTAGTGCCGATCGTGCTGCTCGAGCGGCGGACGATGAGCCTCGGCGTCAAGGATTTTGCGCTCGCCTTGCTCCTGTTTACGGCAATCGCCCTTCCATGGTACGGCGCGATGGGGATGACACACGGCCCGGGCTACCTCGAGGGATTCTTCATCGGCGACAACTACGAACGGTTCGCGACCGCGCGTTTCAACGATCCGCGGCCCTGGTGGTTCTACCTGCCGGTCCTCGCCGGCGGGCTGCTGCCGTGGACGGCGTTGATGACGGTCTGGATCGCGCCGATCACGCAATTTCTCTCGAGACGGCGCGACATCGGCACCGTCGAGCTCCGGCTGTTGATGTGGGCGGCACTGCCGTTGATCTTCTACTCGCTGTCGGTCGGCAAGCAGCCTCGTTACGTGCTACCGGTGCTGCCACCGGTGGCGATGCTTCTTGCAGGGTCCATCCTCGAGCGGACGCGCGACTGGCGGAGGCTCGACGGCGGACGCTTCCGCCCGCGGCCCAGCCGCTCCGTCGTGACCGGCTGCTTCGTCGCCGGCCTTTCGCTCGTCGGACTCGCGTATCTCACCTACCGGGCGCAGAGCCTGTTCGCCGATGTCAACGATTCGCTCACCGTCGCCACAATCGGTGTGGTCGGTGTGCTGGGAGCACTGGTCGCGGTGGTGAGCCTGACCAGGGCATGGCGAGTGGCGTCGGCGCTGCTGGCGTTTGCCACGGCCGTCACGTTTGCCGTGCTGCCGTACGGCGTGTTCGCCGCGCCTGCCGATTCCGCAGTGCGCGCTCTCGCGCGGGCGCTGCAGAGCGCCAACACCGACGCGCACCCGGTGGCCACCTACGGCGTGCTTGTGCGCAATCTCGTGTTCTACAGCGGCATGAAACAGGAGGATCTTCTCAACGACGAGCATGTGGTCAGCTTTGCGCGGCAGCACCCGGGTGCGTACATCGTGCTGCCCGTGGCCGACCTCGCGCGTCTCGAACGAAACGGCGAGCTCCGGTTCGAGCGGCTTGCCGAGCGCCGCTATTTCGACGAAGGCCAGATCAAGGTGGGCACGCTCCTCGAGCCCGACCCGGCGACGGACTTGCGCGCGATCGCGCTCGCGCGGGTCGCGCTCAATCAGCCGCGGTAGTCCCAGAGCTTGCCGGGGTTGAGGATCCCATTGGGATCGAACGCGCGTTTGACGCGCGACATCAGCGCGATCGTCTCTGGGGAGAGCTCCAGGCCGAGGTAGGGCGCTTTCGCGAAGCCGATGCCGTGCTCGCCGGAGATCGACCCTTCGAGCGCGACCACCCCTTTGAACAGCGCTCGCTCGGCGTGCCTGGCGCGCGCCATCTGATCGGGGTCGGCGGGATCGACCATCAGGTTGACGTGGATGTTGCCGTCGCCGGCGTGGCCGAAGGCCGGCATCAACAGCCGATAGTCGCGGCGCAGCTCCTCCAGCAACTCGAACAGCTGTGGCACTCGGCCGCGAGGGACCACCACATCGTGGTTGATCTTCTTCGGCGCTAGCGCTCTGAGCGCGTGGGACAGCTCGCGGCGCGCTTCCCAGATCGCCTGGCGCTCCTGATCGTCGCGTGCCCGCCGCACGTCGAGCGCGCCGGCCGCGGTACAGGCCGCGGTCACACGCGCGGCTTCTTCCTCGACCGCGCCGGCGACGCCATCGACCTCGATGATCAGCATCGCGCCGGTCCCCGCAGGTGCGAGCGGGCGTCCCAGCCGGCGCTCCACGGCTTCCAGCGAGATCCTGTCGATGAGCTCCATGGTTGCGGGCACCACCCGGCTCGCCAGGAGCCCTGAGAGGGCAGCCACGGCTGATGGCACATCGCCGAACATGGCGCCGATCGTGGCCTGCACGGCGGGCTTGGGTACCAGCCGCAGCGTAATCTCCGTGACGATCGCGAGCGTTCCTTCCGAGCCGACGAGCAGCTGGGTCAGGTCGTAGCCGACGACGTTCTTGACGGCCTTCGATCCGGTGCGGATGAGCTCGCCTGTCGGCAGGACGACCTCGAGCGCGAGCACGTAGCGCTTGGTCGTGCCGTACTTGAACGCACGCGGACCTCCGGCGCACTCCGCGACGTTGCCGCCGATGGACGACTCGTTGAGGCTGGCCGGGTCGGGCGGATAGAACAAACCCCGCGCCTCGACCGCATCCTGCAGCTGGCGCGTGATCACGTGCGCCTGGACGACGGCAAGGAGGTTCTCCTCGTCGATCTCGAGGATGCGATCGAAGCGCTCCATCGAGAGCACGATTCCGCCGCGTATCGGCACGGCGCCACCGGTATAGCCGGTGCCTGCGCCACGAACGACCAGCGGAATGCGATGCTCATTGCAGAGCCGAGCGATCGCGGAGATTTCCCCAGCAGTGCCAGGAACGAGGACGAGATCGGCGGGATGGCCGATCTGCAGCGCATCGCGCCCGTATGCTTCGAGCTGCGAAGGATCGCGCAGCGCGAATTGTTCACCGACGATGCTGGCGAGCGCGCTGTGAAGGGATGGTTCCATCGTCCGGCTGATTTGGGATGGCGCAGATGGAGAGGGTCCGCGGAATACGCGGATAACCCATTCCGCGTAATCCGTGATACTTCGCGTAATCCTCTACCGTGTGGCGCGCACTACACTGCGCGCGCGCCGGTGCACGAATTCGTGAATCCGCGTCACGCCTTCGCGCAGCCGATCGAGCGAGGTCGCGTAGGAAATCCTGAAATAACCGGGGGCGTCGAACCCCTCGCCCGCGGTCAGCGCGACGTGCGCCTCCTGGAGCAGCTGCTCCGCGAACTCTGCGGTGCTGGCCACGCCTGCCGGCTCGAGCGCCTCGGCGGCATACGGAAACAGATAGAACGCGCCGCGCGGCTTCACGCACGTGAAGCACGGGTCGGTCGTCAGCCATTCCCACACTTTGTCGCGACGGATGCGGTACTCATCGAGCATCGCCGTAACGCTGTCCTGCGGACCGGTCAAGGCCGCGAGCGCCGCTTTCTGGGTGATCGACGTGACGTTCGAGGTCGAGTGCCCCTGGACGGCGTTGCAGGCGGAGATCAGCGCGGCGGGAGCGAGCGTCCAGCCGGCGCGCCAGCCGGTCATGGCATACGCCTTCGATGCCGCCGAACACAGCACCGTGCGATCGCGCATGCGCTCGGTGAGCACGCGCGGCAGATTGTGCGGCGCCGCCGATTCGTAGAGCAGTTTCTCGTAGGTCAGGTCGAGAATCACCCACAGGCCGCGGGCCGCGGCCGCGTCGGCCACGAGCGCAAGCTGCTCCTCGCTGATCAGCGCGCCGGTGGGATTGCACGGCGAGTTGATGATGATGGCCTTGGTACGCGGCGTGATCGCCGCGACGATCGGCTCGGCGCAGATGGCAAAACCGTCCTCGGCGTGCGTGCGCACCAGCACCGGCTTCGCGCCGGCGAGCTTCACCTGTTCCGGAATCGTCGGCCAGTACGGCGCATGCGTGATGACCTCGTCGCCATCGTCGAAGAGCGCCATCGCGACGTTGTAGAGCGCCTGTTTGCCGCCGGCGGTGATGATCGCTTCCTCCGGCTTGTAGGCGACGCCGTAATCCTGCCGGTAGCGCTCGCACACCGCCGCGCGCAATTCGATGATGCCGGCCGACGGCGTGTACTTCGTGAAGTTCGCGTCGATGGCGTTGTGCGCGGCCTCCTTGATGTGCTCGGGCGTCGGAAAGTCGGGCTCGCCGGCCCCGAGATCGACGACGTCGATTCCCTGCCGGCGCAGACGATCGGCCTCAGCGGTCACGCGCAGGGTTGGGGAGGGCGCGATGCGTGTCATGCGGCTGCTGAGGGTCATGCTTTTCGCGTTCCTGCCAGCGGGTGGCGCAGGCTGGCCTGCTTGTTCCGGAGCCGTTCTTCGACCATCGCCGGGACGAGGCCGGACACCTCGCCGCCCAGCATGAACACTTCCTTGATCAACCGCGAGCTCGTGTAGGTGTACTTCTCGTCGGGCATGAGAAACACCGTCTCGAGATCGTGATTGAGACGCCGGTTCATCAGCGCCATCTGAAACTCGTACTCGAAATCCGACACGGCGCGCAGCCCGCGGATGACCGCCGAGGCACGCTGCCGGCGCGCGTACTCGACGAGCAGCCCGCTGAAAGTGTCCACCTCGACGCGCGGCTCGTCGTGAAACACTTCGCCGATGACGTTGACCCGCTCGTCGACGGTGAAGAGCGGCGTCTTCTCGGCATTGGTGGCGACCGCGACGATGATGCGATCGAAGATCCGGGCGGCGCGCTCGATGATGTCGATGTGGCCGTTGGTGAGCGGATCGAACGATCCGGGAAACACCGCAGTACGGCTGGCAGGTGGAATGGGTGTCGGGCTCATGCGGCCTCGAAGAATGTCAATGCGCTGTCACCCGACAGCACGGTTCGCACGATGCGAACCCCCGCCGCGTCGGGCACGGCCCGGCGGCGCGCATGCTCGAGGACGAGCCGTCCCGCCGGCGCCAGGTGCGGCGCCGCTCGGGCGATCACCGCGGCGAGCGGCTCGAACTCGTACGGCGGATCCATGATGATCAAGTCAAATGGATCGCCAGCAATGGGCCTCATGAGCGCGCGTGCTGCGGTGTCGCGGATGATAGCACAGCGATCGCGCGCGCCGCAGAGCACGGCGTTCTCGTCGATGAGCGCGGCGGCGCGCCGGTCGCTCTCGACGAAGACCGCCAGGCGCGCGCCGCGGCTGAGACTCTCGAGGCCCATCGCTCCAGTGCCGGCGAAGAGATCCAGAACGGCCGCCTCGCCCAGCCGCGGACCAACGATGTTGAATAGGGTTTCGCGCAGCTTGTCCGACGTGGGACGCAGCCCATCCCACGGCGGCGACTTGAGTCGGCGCCCTTTGAACTCGCCGGCGATGATCCGCAAACGTCAGAACGATACCGCACCAGCCGGGCGCCACGGCGCGCCCGATGGCTCCACCAGCTGCAGCAATCCGGCCAGCGGGATGTCAATCCACTCCGGTCGGCTGCCAAGCTCGTACGACAGTTCGTAGAGACCCTTCTCGAGCAGGAACGCTTCGAGCAGCGGCTCGCGCGACGCGTTGCCGGGGAGCAGCACGCTGTCGCTCAGCGGCCGCAGGTAGCCCCGGAGGAAGGCGCCCGCGGCCTCGCGTTCCCAGGCGTCGCTCCACGGCTCCAGCGAAATCCGCAGGTCGGGCTGGGAACGGAGAAACACTCGCAGCCCGGCGCGCGCCGCGTAGCCGAACGATCGCAGCATGCCGGCGACATCGCGCATCGGCGACTGCTTCATCCGCCGTTCGGCAATCGGCCGGGCGGGCTCGCCTTCGAAGTCGATGAAATAGAAATCGCCATCGACCTCGAGGGCCTGTCCGAGATGGAAGTCGCCGTGGATGCGGATGCGCATGCCCGCGTCCTCGAGCGACGGCAGCCGGGCAAAGCGCGCCAGGATGTCCGGCTTGCGCTCGAGCAGCCGGCGGGCCGTAACTGCCGCCGCCGCCGGGAGCGTTTCCGCCGCCTGCGCCAGGAGCGTCAACGCCCGGTCGGCCTCGGCCGCCATCGTCGCGGCCATCAGTTCGAGCGTCGGGCGTTCGAGCGGCTCGTGTACCAAACTCCGGGCCCTCGAGCAAGCCGAGCGTGCGATGCAGGTCGGCGGTGCGCCGGCCGAGGAGCTCCGCGGTCGCGCGATACGGGCCCATGAGCTCCTCCACTTCGCGGTGCTCGACCGGTCCACTGTCGCCGCGATCGGTGTGGCGCCGCTGCTCGATGATCGCGCCCTCGAAGTAGGCCTGCAGGTAGTCGAGCGCCCGCTCCCATGCCGACCCCCGGCTCGGCACACGCTGCTGGAGCATCCCGATCGAAACCGGCGGCGCGCCGCCGTTCGGCACATATGCCGCCGCCGCGGCCAGCGCAGGCACCCGTGCTTCGGCCGACCGATCCGCCAGCCGCTTGCCGATCTCCACGTCGGGATTATCGCCGGGCGCGAGATGCCGGAATACCTTCAGCACGTAGCGGTCGCCGAAGAAGACGGTGGAGTTGCTCTGCTCGAACTGCGGGATCTGCGCGCGCAGCGGCGTGGGATCGGTGGCGAACATTTCGGCGACCGGTGCTACATGATCCACCTGCAGCGTGCCGGACCGCAGCGCCGTCGTCCCTCCACGGCGGAGCAGGTCGAACACCCGCGACGCCACCAGCGGATCGATCATGCCGTCGTAGAGAACCCCGGCGCGGGCGCCCGAGAGGCGTGCCACCACCGATGTGTAGTGCTTCTCGGTAATCTCGCGCGCGGCATCACCCGCGGCCGTCGCGAGGACCAGCTGATACCACTCCGTTCCCGCGTCGGTGAACTGCACTTCGACGAGGCACAGGAAGAGCGGCGGGCTCGTGTCGAGCAGCGTCCAGTCGGCGAAGCGTGCGCTCTTGATGGTCTGGGCCTTTCCCCGCATACCAGCGCTGCCGCGTGAGAAAACCGGCGAGCGCGTCTCGCTCGAGCAGGATGCGCGCGTGTCCGTCGAGCAGCGTATTCCACACGGCGCTCACGAGCAGTGTGGGCACCGGTTCGTCACCTCCCGCGAGGCGCGGCCGCTGCACGACCATCGGCTTGGCGACCTTCGACAGCTGGAACCAGTAGAAGCCGTACGGCGCGAGCGTCAAAAAGTACGGATCGTCGCCGATCGTCGGCATTTCGGTATTGCCGACGAGCTCGACGAGATGCGCCCCGCGGAACCGCTGCAGGTCGACGTGGACCGGCTGGACAGTCCGCGCCATGTTGGCGACCACGAGAATCTGCTGCTGCGAATCCTCCCGCAGGTACACCAGCACACGCCGGTTGCTGGTGGCCAGCGGCTCGAAGGTTCCGCGCCCGAACGTGGGATATTGCCGCCGCAGGGCGAGCATGCGCCGCATCCAGTTGAGCAGCGACGAGGGCGAGCGCTCCTGGGCCTCGACGTTGATCGCCTGGTAGCCGAAGAGCGGATCCATGATCGGCGGCGCGAACAGGCGCGCCGGATCGGCTCGCGAGAAGCCGGCATTGCGGTCGCCGGTCCACTGCATCGGCGTCCGCACACCGTTGCGATCGCCGAGAAAGATGTTGTCGCCCATGCCGATCTCGTCGCCGTAGTAGATGATCGGCGAGCCGGGCATGGTCAGCAGCAGGCTGTTGACCAGCTCGATCAGCGCCCGGTTGTAATCGAGCAGCGGCGCGAGGCGGCGGCGAATGCCGACGTTGATCCGCATCTGCGGATCGGCGGCGTACATGTTGTACATGTAGTCGCGCTCCTCGTCGGTCACCATCTCCAGCGTCAGCTCGTCATGATTGCGGAGAAAGAGCGCCCACTGCGTGGACGGCGGGATCTCCGGCGTCTGCCGCATGATCTCGACGATCGGCAGCGCATCCTCCTGCCGCACGGCCATGAAGATGCGCGGCATCAGCGGGAAGTGATACGCCATGTGGCATTCGTCGCCGTCGCCGAGGTACGGGCCGGACGTCGGCCGGCCATTGATTCGCCTCCGCGAGCAGCGCCCGATCCGGATAACGCTCGTCGAGCGACCGGCGGAGCTGTTTCAGGACGGCGTGCGTCTCCGGCAGGTTTTCGCAGTTGGTGCCTTCGCGCTCCATCGAGGTACGGCACCGCGTCGAGGCGCATGCCGTCTACGCCCATGTCGAACCAGAAGTGCATGACGCGCATCACCGCGCGCAGGACGTGAGGGTTGTCGAAGTTGAGATCCGGCTGATGGCTGAAGAAGCGATGCCAGTAGTACGCCTTCGCGACCGGGTCCCACGTCCAGTTGGACGCTTCGGTGTCGGTGAAGATGATCGCGCGTATCCGCGTACTCGCGGCCGGTGTCGCTCCAGACGTAGTAATTGCGCTTGGCCGAACCGGCCGGCGCGCGCCGCGCCGCCTGAAACCACGGATGCTGATCGGACGTGTGATTGACAACCAGCTCGGTGAAGACGCGAAGCCCGCGCGCGTGCGCTTCCTTGAGCAAATGCCGGAAGTCGCGCATCGACCCGTACGCCGGGTTGACGTCACGATAGTTGGCGATGTCGTAGCCGTCGTCGCGCAGCGGCGAGGGATAGAACGGCAGCAGCCAGATCGTGTTGACGCCGAGGTCCTGGATGTAATCGAGCTTGCGAATCAGCCCCTGAAAGTCGCCGATGCCGTCGTCGTTGCTGTCGAAAAACGAACGAACGTGGAGCTCATAGATGATGGCGTCCTTGTACCAGATGCGGATCGTTCGATGGAGGGACGGGAAGGCTCATGCGTCGGCTCAGCGGATCGACATGGAAGATGTGTGCCGGAAGCGAAGGGTCCAGCTTGACGTAATTCCATGCGCCCTGCCAGATGTATACACGATCCGGTCAGCAGGTCGCTGGACGTTGTAGCGGTCGGCGTCCGGAACGATGTCGTCGGGCAGCGAGAGGCAGACCGAGCCTTCCGCGTCTGCGATGGACTCAGCGAGACAACCATGAACAAGCGCGCGATCGCCGTCCGGCGCGCGATCTTGCTGTACGCGATCAGCTCGTCGTCGGTCGTGAGGTGAAACCGCAGCGTGTCGTTGTACTGCAGCGCCGGCTGGGCTGCGCCGGATCGCGTTGACTCGCGCGATGAGGTCGATGAGCGTATCCGGCTGGGACCAGTCCCACTGCCGGAACTGGTACTTCTCGGAGTCGAGATACTCCTCCGAGCCCGGCGCCGCCGGCCGGTTCTCGAATAGCTCGAATCCGCTATAGATGCCGTAGGTGGCGCCGAGCGTCGCCGCGAGGACCAAACGGATCCGGAACGCGGCGGACCGCCCTCCTGCAGAAACGCCATGCAGGATGTCCGGCGTGTTGGTAAACAGGTTCGGGCGAAAGTACTCCCGCAGTCGGCGTCTGCGTGAGCTCGGTGAAGTACTCCTCGAGCTCCGCCTTGCATGTTCGCCACGTGAAGTAGGTGTACGACTGGGTGAAGCCGAGCTTGGCGAGCCGGCGCATGATTTTCGGCCGTGTGAAGGCCTCGGCCAGGAAGATCACGTCCGGGATCGCGT
Organism: uncultured Acidobacteriota bacterium; assembly: GCA_963807105.1. Classification (GTDB taxonomy): domain Bacteria; phylum Acidobacteriota; class Vicinamibacteria; order Vicinamibacterales; family UBA2999; genus DASPWV01. The sequence goes on from CAWEAM010000013.1 coordinate 1,112,606, forward strand.
GCTTGCAGGTCCGCGATCATCCACTCCCAGAACGCAAAGGGTTTCGTGTGCGGATTGTCGACGCGGAAGATCCGCACGCCCTGCTCGACCCAGAACAGGACCACGTCGCGCAGCTCCAGCCAGAGCGCCGCCCATGCGGGCGACTCGAAGATCGAACGGATAGATGTCCTGATATTTTTTCGGCGGGTTCTCGGCGTACTTCAGGGTGCCGTCTGGCCGCTGGCGAAACCACTCCGGATGTTGCGCGCGTGTAAGGATGGTCGGGCGACGCCTGGTATGCGAGATCCAGCGCGATCTCCAGCCCGTGGCTCTCTGCCTGCTGGCGGAACCAGACAAATCGTCGATCGTGCCAAGGCCCGGCTCGACCGCGGTGTGGCCGCCCGACTCGCTCGCCGATGGCCCACGGGACTGCCCGGATCGCCCGGCTTGGCAATGCAAGGCGTTGCCGCGCCCTTTGCGGTTGGTCGTGCCGATCGGATGAATCGGCGGCAGATACAGCACGTCGAACCCCATCGCGGCGATCGCCGGCAGGCGCTCAGCGGCTTCACGAAACGTTGCGCTCCGCGTGTGGCATCGGGACCGGCCGAACGCGGAAACATCTCGTACCAGGCGCCAAACCGCGCGCGCTCGCGATCCACGATGACGCGCCGCACCGGCTCCGAGCGCGTGGCGAATCGCCGGTCGGGCGCGTCGCCCATGCGCGCGGCGAGCCGATGCGAGAGGCCCGACCGCCGTGCCGCTCCGTGAGGCCTCCCTCTCGAGCAGGCGTCCGCCTGCTGTAAGAGCCACCCGCGCGCTCGGCTTCGGCGGGGCGCGCTCCGCCGCGGCGCGAACCAACGCGGCGCCCTCCAAGAACTCCGAATCGAGGTCTACCTGCTGGGCCGGCGACGCGGCTTCCAGCGCGTGCTGCCACGACGCGAAGTGATCGACCCACGCCTCGATTGTGTATTCATAGCGACCGACTTGCTCGACCACGAAACTCGCCTGCCACCGGTCGTTGGTAGCGGCGTCATCGCCGTTTCGCGCCAGTCGTCAGCTCGGCGCCGAGAAAGCGATAGCCGCAAGCACCGCGGCAATTCGATCGTGTCCGTCGGCGAAAATGTCGGCCTCGACCCTGCACGATTCGCCCGGGCGTCCGCTTGATCGCAAACGCCGGCTCGAGCTCGGGGCTGACGTTTTCGATGATGACGCGGCGGCGGCCTTCTTCGGGAAGCGGGACGGCGTGGGTGCATCAGAGGTCGCACTCAGCGTGGCATGATGCGATTCGCGATAGCGAGCTGAGCCGTTGTTCTTTGCCGCGACCGGTCTCGCGCATGCGGAATATTCCCTCGAGAACCATTGTCAGCCGACGGTAATCAGGCCGAATTGCCGTTGCCAGACGCGCTGCACATACTCGCGCTCGGCCGCCGACAGGGTGCCGTCGTCCACGCGGCGCCGCGCTTCGGTATAGGCGAGTTCCAGCAAATCGACATCGCGGGTGAGATCGCCGGCGCGCAGCTGCGGAATACCCGACTGTCGCGTTCCGAAAAAGTCTCCGGGCCCGCGCAGCTTGAGGTCGCGCTCCGCGATCACGAAGCCATCACTCGTCTCCGACATCACCTTGAGTCGCTCCCGCGCATCGTCGGACCACGGCGCCTGATACAGCAGAACACAAAACGATTCGTGCCCCCCGCGTCCCACTCGGCCGCGCAGCTGGTGCAGCTGCGACAGGCCGAAGCGCTCGGCATGCTCGACGACCATCACCGTTGCATTGGGCACATCCACGCCCACTTCGACGACGGTCGTGGAGGCGAGCAGATGAATCTCGCCGGCGGCGAAGGCGCGCATCACGCGATCTTTCTCGTCGCCTTTCATGCGTCCGTGCAGGAGCGCGACTTTGAACTCGGGAAAGACTCGATGTCGCAAGATGTCCGGCCATTTCGGTCGCTGCCTTGAGATCGACTTTTTCGGACTCCTCGACCAGCGGGTAGATCACATACGCCTGCCGGCCGGCTCTCGCAGCTGCTCGCGCACGAGCGCATAGACGTCATCGCGCCGCGAATCGGGCTTGACTAGCGTCCGCACCGGCCGGCGGCCGGGCGGCAGGCCGCGAATCACCGACACTTCCATGTCGCCGCATTCGGTCAGCGCGAGAGTGCGCGGAATCGGCGTCGCCGTCATCACCAGCACGTCGGGATGAAGCCCTTTGGCCGCAAGCGTTCCCCGCGTTGGAGCACGCCGAAGCGATGCTGCTCGTCGACGATCGCCAGCGCGAGCGCCGCGGAACTTGACGTGCTCCTGCACCAGCGCGTGCGTGCCAACGACCAGATGCACGTCGCCGCGTTCGATCGCCGGCATCAGCTCGCGCCGCTCCGCTGCCGTGGTGCCGCCGGTGAGCAGCGCGACGCGGAACCGCGTCGGCGCGAGCCACGCGCGAGATCGTGCGGAAGTGCTGTTCGGCGAGGATCTCGGTCGGCACCATGAAGGCGGCCTGGAAGCCGCTCTCCAGAACGACCACCGCGGAGAGCAGCGCGACGATCGTCTTTGCCGGCGCCGACGTCGCCTTGCAGCAGACGCTGCATCGGCCACTCTTTCTGCAGGTCGGCGACGATCTCGGCAAGAACGCTGACGCTGGCCGTCGGTGAGCTTGAACGGCAGAACGACGCGTGCCGCGGCGCGCACCCGATCGTCCACGCGTGACACCAGCTGCTTGCGGATCTGCGCGTTCTGCTGCCGCCGCAGCGCCAGCCCGGTCTGAAAGACGAAGAAGTCCTCGAAGATGACACGGCGTTGCGCCGGAGTGGCGAACGGGTTGAGCGCCTCAACCGATGTGTCCGCTTCGGGGAAGTGCGTCGTGCCGGAGCGCCTGCGCCCGCGGCGGCCACGCTTCGCGCGCACGAATATCGGCCGGCACGGGATCGAAGAGATTCGGGCGCGAGCTGCTCGAGCGCTTGCCAGACGAACCGGCGCTGCATGTTGGTCGTAACGCTGCCGGTGCGCTCGTAAACTGGCACGATGCGGCCGGTGTGGATCGTCGAATACTCGTCTGGCGCGCTTTCCTCGCGCAGGATCTCGAACTCCGGATCGGTGATCTGGAGGCCCCTCGATCCCCAGTATTCGACCTTTCCGTAGAGCACGATGTGGGCGTGCGGCTTGATCACGTCCTTGAGGAACGCCTGATTTGGCCACACGGCCTTGATCTGGCCGCTGTCGTCCTGGATGAGCGCACTGAACAGGCGGAACCCCGGCCGCCGCGTCGGTTGAAGGCTCGCGTGCAGCACCTCGCCGGTGATAGCGGCGACTTCGCCAGGTTTCAGCCGTGCGATCGGTTGCAGACGGCTTCGATCCTCGTAACGGAGCGGAAACCGAAAGAGGAGATCTTCGACGGTGAGAAGGCCGGCTTTCTTGAGGTCGGCGGCCTTGCGCGGACCGACGCCCTTCAGATACTGCAACGGCATCTGGAGGACATCCGCCATTCAGCGCATGTTAATACCGGAGTGCACACGAATTGACGCGCCAACGGCGCGAAAAAGCCGTGACCGGTGCTGGTTTCGATCGAGAACGTCTGTTGACCTCATGCCTTGATCGTCCACACAAGTGCCTCGAGTAGTAAGGCCGTCTACCGGAAGTGGCTATTGCACGACGACGGCGCTGCCCTGCCCGACTTGAATCTCGCGGATCTTTGCCGGCAGCTCGAAGACCTGATCAAGACTGACGCCGTTGGGATAGTCGGACGATCGCGTGTAATACGAGACCAGTTCCTGGAGGACGGCCTTGCGGGACCGGAATCCCGCCCACCTCGGCGCCCTGCAGATCGAAGCGTCCCCGTCCATCCTGCGTGTGGAGGACGCCGCGGGCGGTGACCGGCAGGCGCCCGGTGAGATAACTGGTGAGATCGAACAGGCTGCCGTTGCTCTTCTTCTCCCGCACCTGATCGAGATCGACGATGGCGCGCCCACTCAGGCGGCCGGCGCCCTCGGCCGCGACGGTGGCGTCGGTCACACCAACGGGCAGTAGCTCGGGACCACGGACCCGAAGGTAGGCGTTCACCTCGATCTGCGAGATCGGCGTTCGCCGCGGCGTCGTGCCGCTACCAGCGCCGTTCGCGACGATCTCGTGCAGCTTGCGCTCAAACTGCTCCGCCTGGGCCTTCGTCGCGCCGGGCGACTGTGCCGACAGTGCGACAGAGAGCGCGAGGAGACAGCAGGTCAGCCGCATATCTGTATTGTAGGACCTCGCGGCGGCGCCGGCGGCCGTGGCAGAACTGCAGCGCACGGTTGCGCAGGCGAACGGAACCTCATTCCTCTGGCGTCGAACAGGGTACAAGGCCGGCAATCCTCTAGGAGAGGTAGGACTGGCGTGGCGGCCTTCCCTACCCGCAGGTGCGGGCTTGGGCGGGCATTCTCATGCCTCTGTGTGGATGCTGTCCGTGGCCGCGCTCGCCGCTGATCAATGCGGCGGCGGCCGTTTTGGCATCGCCCGGTCCTGATTCTGCCGGGCGCGCAAAAGGAGATCGAGCTTCTTACGCTCGATCGCTTCTTCGAACACACGGAACCGTGCCTGCTGGCGCAGATCGAGCAACTGATCGATGTCGCTGTAGGCCTTGCGCACGTCGGCCGCAAAGCGCGCGTCGTTCTCCTGCAGCGCCGTCAGCCGTTCCTTGAGCAGCCCCTCGTCTGGCGGATTGTCTCGTGCCCCGGCCAGCGGCCGGCTCAGACGCTGGAGTTCGCCGAGCAGCCGCGCGCGCTCCTGCTGATGACGACGGCGCGCGTCCTGCAACGCCTTGATGCGTGGCACCATCTGCGCGAACTGCTCGTTGGTGAGGCCGAGCGCCTCTTGAACTTGCACGAGCAGGTAACCGTCGAAGATTCTCTGGATCTCGCCCGGCCGCAGATCGGGCCCGTCGAGCGGCGCGTTTTCTGGCCCGCGCTGTTGCCCGCCGCGCGGACGCTGCTCCGGTGCGAATCGCTGCTCCTGCGCGTCCGCCGCTACGGCCACAACGAGAAACACCAAGGCTACGAGGAGGCGCAGCACTGTCGGACTAGCTCCCGACCTTGTCGATTTCGGCCTGCAGCAGCCGGACAAGCTCGCGCTGCTGGTCCGTCGTCAGCTCCAGCGCCGCCTGCTCGACGTCGCCAGGCTTGACGACGATGCCAGCTTCGCTGGCGGTCTCGAGATCCACGGTGCCGACGATCTGCGACACCAGAACCCACTCGCTCTCGCCGAGCGCGGCGAGATCGTCGCCCGCCGCCGCTCGGACGTCGTCGCGAGCATCGACCGCTTCTTCGATCGGCATCGTGGGTTGCCGCACGATCGCGGCGCCGAGCGCGAGTAGCAGCAGAGCGATCGCGCCGATCGGCGCAAGCACGGGCCACTCGAACCAACGACGACGCCAGCCGGCTCGCGGCGTCGCCTCGTCGGCAATCGCGGCGCGCACGCGCGCGGAGAACCGCTCCCAGAACAACGGCGAGGGCTCTGGCGTCGCGACACTCTCGATGTTGCCAAGCACGGTTCGCAACTGTGCCGCTTCTGCGGCGCACGCGGTGCAATCGCGCAGGTGCTGCCGGGCGGCCGCATTCAGCGTGCCCCCGATCGCATCGACGAATTCGTCGGGCGTCAGGTGAGTCATGGCTCACTCCCGAGAATCTTCTTCAGATTGCCGAGCGCATGAAAGAAATTCGCTTTGACCGCACCTTCGGAGCTGCCGAGGATTCTGGCGATCTCGTGATGCGAGAGCTCGTGATAGGTCCGTAGAATCAGCGTCGCGCGCTGCTTGTCGGGGAGCGCTGCAATTGCGCGCCGCACGGCTGCGGCCCGCTCATCGCGCTGCAGCCCCACTGTCGGATCTTCGACGTTGGCGTCCTCGAAGCGATCCGACGCGAGCGGCTCGGTTTCGAGCCGGCGCTGGCTCACACGATTGAGACAGGCGTTGACCGCGATCCGATACAGCCACGTCGAAAGCGCCGACTGGCCTTTGAAGGTTCGCAGCCCGCGCCAGGCGCGCACGAACACTTCCTGCGAGAGATCGCTGGCGTCTTCGTGATTGTTCACGAATCGGTAGCAGATTTGATAGACGCTGCGCCGATGCCGCTCGACGATGGCATCGAAGGCGTCGCGATTGCCGTCGAGGCAGGCGCTCACCAGGCCGGCGTCGTCCAGAGGGGGCGACGATGGATCGTCGGCATCGGCCGCCCGATCCGTCACGGCCTTGGTCCATTGCTCAGGCGTAAGCGCGAGCGCCGAGTACCAGTTGCGCGCTAGCAATTCCATCCGACATCGAGCGAGTCCCTAGACAGATTAGACCGGCTGGCGGCTGGAAAGTTGCATGGCCCAGCAGTTGACTTTCGCCTTTTGTTTGGCTAATCTCCAGTCGCGCGCCTTCGCCAACGCTTCGGCATGGGTCGCGCGAGGCAGAAGGCGACATTCGCGGGTTGGCCGTTTAATCGCCCGCCACGCGCTCTGGCCACCGAGCGCGTCGAGGGCCGCCGAGGAGGCAGCCGTGCAACCGCTCACGAAACGCCAGCGCGAGATTCTGGACTACCTCAACGAGTTCATCCAGCAGCACGGCTACGCGCCGAGCCTGGAAGAAGTCGGACGCCGCTTCAACTTGTCGTCGCTTGCGACGGTGCACAAACACCTCACCAACCTGCAAGAAAAAGGGTTTATCCGGCGGGCCTGGAATCGCAGCCGCTCGGTGGAGCTGCTGCCGTCGCGGTCCGGTGGCCGCGCGGTCGAGTTGCCGCTGCTCGGCTACGTCGCGGCCGGCATGCCCATCGAAGCGGTCGCCTCGTCGGAAACGATCTCCGTCCCCGAGGCGCTGGTCACCGGCAAGCGCGACACCTACGTGCTGCGCGTGCGCGGCGATTCGATGATCGACGAGCAGATTCGCGATGGCGACTGGGTCGTCGTCGAAGACCGCCGCTCGGCCGACAACGGCGAGATGGTGATTGCGCTGGTCGGCGGCCAGGACGCCACGCTCAAGAAGTTCTACAAAGAGAACGGACGCGTCCGCCTGCAGCCCGCGAATCCGGCGATGCAGCCGATCCTCGTCGATCTCGACGCAGTGCAAATCCAGGGTGTCGTCGTCGGCGTGATGCGCAAGTATTAGCCGCGGCAGTCGAGTCGCTCACTGCTATCGATGCGGGCGGATGCAGGGGTGTACACTGTCCCTCATGTCCGAGCGCAAGCAAATCAACTTCACGATCGTCCCGGACGACGCGTCGCCGGTGCCGACGCGCCAGTACGCCAATTTCGCCGCGGTGGCGCACACGCCGTTCGACTTCACGATCACGTTTTGCGAAGTGATGCCGCTGTCCGAGCGGGAGATTCGTTACGCCGAAACCAACCACGATGGTGCGTGCGCCCGTAAAAGCGCGCCTCGTCATGCCGGTGCAGTTCATTCCAACGCTGATCGCCGCCCTCCAGGAAAACCTGCGCATCTTCTCCGAGTCGCAACACACCACCGCGAGCTCAAAGGGCCGGTGCATTGAAGACCAAGGCCGGTGGCCAAGCGAATCGTCGATGCGCTTCGGCGGCACCATCCCAATCCCGATACGGAGCTGCACTACCGAACGCCGTTCGAACTGCTCGTGGCGACCATCCTCTCGGCGCAGTCGAGTGATGAGCGCGTCAATCTGGTTACACCGCACATTCTTCGCGAAGTATCCGGACGCGCGCGCTGTCGCCAACGCAGATCCCAGCGAACTCGAGGCCGTGATCAAGTCGACTGGCTTTTTCCGCCAGAAATCGAAAGCGCTGATCGGGATGTCCAACGCGCTGCGTCGAGCATCACGACGGCGGCGTGCCAGCCGACATGGATGCGCTGACCAAACTTCCGGGGGTCGGGCGCAAGACCGCCAACGTCGTCCTGGGTCACGCGCTCGGGGTGCCCGGCCTCCCGGTCGATCGCCATGTGCTGCGCGTGGCGAAGCGGCTCGGGCTCGTGCACAGCGACGACCCGGTGAAGATGGAACAGGCGCTCTGCGCGCTGTATCCGCCGGCGATCTGGACCGAGGTGTCGGACCTGTTGATTCTTCATGGCCGGCGCATCTGCCGGCCGACGCCGCAGATGTGAGATCTGCAACGCCCGCAAAGACTGCGATTTCTTCCTGTCGGGCGGTGTCACGGTGCGCGCCGGTCGCGCCAAGACCCGCGCCAAGAAGGGGACGCACGCCAGAGCGGCCGCGAAACCGCGCGTGCGTGCCGCTCGCGCCTCGGCAACTTCGAAGGGCCGATGACTCGCGAGCAATTCAAGCTGCTGGTGCAGGAGGCGATCGACACGATTCCTGGGCGCTTCGCGCGCGAAGTGAAGAACGTCGCGATCGTGATCGAGGACGACCCCGTCGGACGAGCTCCTCGACGAGATGGAGATGGGCCCGGACGACACCCTGCTCGGTTTCTACCAGGGCGTTCCACTCACGGAGCGCGCGTGGAGCCATGGCAACATGCTCCCCGATCGCATCATGCTCTTTCAGCGCACCATCGAGGACGAGTGCGAGGATGAGGACGAGATCGTCGTCGCCATTGGCGAAACGTTGATTCATGAGCTCGGTCACTACTTCGGGCTCAGCGAAGAAGAGATCATGGAGATCGAAGAGCGCTACTGGCGAGGCGAAACCGAGCCTTCATGAGAGCGCGGCGCCGGTTCGGGCAGCACTTCCTCGAGCCCGCGTGGGTACGGAAGGTCGTCGACGCGATCGCCCCGGCGCCAGACGATCGCTTCCTCGAAATCGGGCCGGGACGCGGCGCCATGACCGAGCCACTCACTTCGCGTGCGGCGGCGGTTGCCGCCGTGGAGGTCGATCGCAATCTCGCGGCCGCGCTGACTACTCGACAACTGCCGAACCTCGCCGTCGTCGGCGCCGACGTGCTCGAAGTCGATCTCGCGGGAGTGGCGCGTGACACGCTGGGTGCGACGCCGGGGATGCAGACGCGCGTCGTCGGCAACCTTCCATATAACATCTCGTCGCCCATCCTTTTCCGGCTGCTTGCCGCCGCCGACCAATCGGGTGTCTTTCGGGACGCGACGTTGATGATGCAAAAGGAGGTGGCCGAACGCCTTGTCGCGAGGCCGGCACGAGCGAATACGGCGTGCTCACCGTGCTCACGGCGTTGGCGGCCGAGGTGACGCCGCTTCTGAGCCTGCCGCCGGGAGCATTCCGTCCCGTCCCGAAAATCCGCTCCACGGTGGTGAAGCTCGCATTCCGGCCCTCACCGGTGCCCATCCGTGACCGGGCTCTCATGGTCGAGCTCGTCCGCTCGGTTTTCACTCAGCGCCGCAAGACGATGTCGAATGCGCTCGGCCGATTCGCCGCTGCTCACGGACTCGGATCCGAGAATGCTCCTCGATGCCGCCGGAATTGACGGCCGTCGACGGCCGGAGACGCTGCAGCTCGTTGAATTCGCGCGACTTGCGGACGCTTTCAGCGCCTAACCGCTGCCTGTGCTATAGTTTCGCTGCTCGCGCGACGGCCAAACGCCACACGGTCAAGGGTTTGAGCCCTTGTCCAAGGCGCCACCGCTCGGGCACGAGCCCAACCCGCCGAACACTCCAGGCGCTCCCAGCAGCCTGAACTAGCCGAACGACTCGACACGCGAGGTGTCGAGCAGAGTCGGGCTGTCTCCGGCCGTCGCCACCGCGTGGCGCGGGCCGCGACGTGTGCCCGCTCACCGCGCGGCCGTTCAGATCTCTTTCCGATGAGCGACGTTGTCGAAGTCGTGGCGCTCGGCGGCCTCGGCGAGTTCGGCCTCAACATGATGGCCATCTCGTGTGGGGACACGACCATCGTCATGGACGCGGGCTCGATGTTTCCCGAGCCCGATCTGCTCGGCGTCGATCTGATCATTCCCGATCTCTCGTACCTCGAGGCGCGGCGCGGGAAGGTCAAGGCGCTGGTCCTCACGCATGGGCACGAGGACCACATCGGCGCGATTCCCTACGTGCTGCCGCTCGTCGAGGGACCGACGTACGGCACGCCTCTGACCCTCGCCTTCATTCAGCCCAAGCTGGACGAACACGGCCTCGAAGCGCCGCACGGTCTGGTGCCGGTCAAGCCGCGCGATCGCTACGACGTCGGCCCCTTCCAGATCGAATTCATCCGCGTCACGCACAGCATGCCCGACTGCATGGCGGTGGCGATTCGCACCCCGCTAGGCGTGCTGCTCCACACCGGCGACTTCAAGATCGATCAAACGCCGCTCGACGGCGAGCCGTTCGATCTGCACCGCTTCGCGCAGCTGGGCGCCGAAGGTGTGCTGGTGTCTCTTCGCCGACAGCACCAACATCGATCGCCGCGGCTATACGGGATCCGAGCTCGACGTACAGGAAGCGTTCGAGGAGATGTTCACGAGCACGCAAGGCAAGATGGTCGTCGCCGCGTTCGCCTCGAGCATCTACCGCATGCAGATCCTCGCCGACCTCGCGGTGCAGTTCGATCGCAAGGTCGCGTTTGTCGGGCGCGGCATGAACGAAAACTCGCAAATCGCGCAGCGGCTCGGCTACCTCAAGGTGCCGACCGGCGTGCTCATCCGCGACAGCGATGTCCCGAGCTTCCCCTCGCAGGACGTGTTGTGCCTCGTCACCGGGTCACAAGGCGAAGCCAATGCGGCGCTGTCGCGAATAGCGATTGACGATCACCGTTTTGTGAAATTGGCAGCCGCCCGACCGGGTCGTGATCTCCGCGCGCGCGATTCCCGGCAACGAGAAAGCGATCGGGCGCGTCATGAACCACATCGCTCGCCGCGGCGTCGACGTTATCACGGAGTCGTACCAAGCACGTGCACGTCTCCGGACACGGGTCCGAAGAGGAGCTCAAGTTGGTCCTCGCGCTCGACCAAGCCGCGTTATTTCATGCCGATTCACGGCGAGTTCCGGCAACTCGCGCGGCACGCCCGCGTCGCCGACTCGTGACCGGCGGGCTGCCCACGAGTCCCGAGGTGATCACGGCTGAGAACGGCGACGTGATGCGGTTCGATGCTGAAGGCGCGCGTTTGAGCGATAGAGTGACCGACCGGACGCGTGCTGATCGACGTCACGCGCGTCGGCGAGGTCGGCGAGGAGGTCCTGCGCGATCGCCGGCATCTCGCTGCGGACGGGCTGGTTGTCGCCGGTCGTCGCCATCAGCCGCCAAACCGGCGTGGTCGAAGGCACGCCTGAGCTGATTGCCCGCGGCTTTGTGACCGACAACGAGTCTGAAGGGCGTCTTGCAGGAGGCTCGCGGCTGATTGCCGTCGGTGATTGCCGAGGCCAGCGTCGAGGAGCGAACCGATCCCGGACTGATGAACGAGAAAGTGCGTGTCGAGCTGCGGCGGTTTCTCACGCAAGCGAACGGGCCGGCGGCCGATGGTGCTGCCGGTGGTGATGGAGATTTGATGGCTGGATTTGGATCGACACTGTCGCGGCGCCTCAGCGAAGTCGTCGGCGTGGCGCTCTTCGCCGCCGCGCTCATCTGGCTGATTGCGCTGTCCAGCTACGACCCGAACGATCCGGTGTGGTTCTTCAGCACGCGGCACGCACGACGCGCCGGGCAATTTCGTCGGCCGCGTCGGCGCGTTTCTGGCCGAGCTCTCGTTTCAGCTCTTCGGCTACGGCTCGTATCTCGTGCCAGCGCTGATTGCCGATTGCCGGGTGGCACTACTTCTGGTGCCGCGAAATCGATGCGATCTACACGAAGGTCATCGGTGCCGGCCTCGCGCTCGTCCTGCACGAGTTCGTTCATGAGCCTGGCGCTCGGCAGCGTCGATCTCGGCGCGCGGCCGTTCCGCGCCGGCGGTTATGTCGGCGATTTTCTTGCCGCGTGGCTGGCAGGCTATCTGAGCCGGATGGGTTCGATCATCGTCATTCTCACGCTGCTGCTGGTCGCCGTCATTCTCGCCACGCAATTTTCGTTCGGCCGTCTCTTCAGCGTGCTGTTCTCAACCGGCCGCGCTGCGACCGCACGCGCTGGCAGTTGATGCGCGCGCGGCTCGACGAGCGGCGGCAGCGCAAAACAGCGGCGCGACGTGATCGCCAAGCACACCAAGAAAGGCACCGCTTCGCCCGAGATCTTGAAGGCCGCAGCCGAACGTGCGGCGCGTCCCGAAACGGCTGCGAGAGTGAGGGTGCGCCCGCGCTGGTCGAGGAGGCCGATGAGTCGACTCCGACGACGACGAGCAGGAGAAGCGAGCAGCTACGGCGTCGCGCGGCAGGATAACGCCGCCCGTGGTGCAAAAGCGCGCAACCAAGCCGCCGGTCGCCGCCCCGTTGCCGCTTCCTGATCCCGAGCCGCGCGCCCCGGCCGAACGACGCATGAGTGGCTATACGTTACCGCCGCCGTCGCTGCTCGATCCGGCCAAGGCCGAGCGCAAGGTCGACGAACGCGAGCTGATGGAGGCGGCGCGCCTGCTCGAGGAAAAGTGCCGCGAGTTCGCCGTCGAGGGTGCGGTCGTCCAGATTCATCCGGGTCCGGTCGTCACGACCTTCGAATTCAAGCCCGACGCGGGTGTGAAGTACAGCAGGGTCACCGGGCCTCGCCGACGACCTCTGTCTGGCCATGCAGGCGGAGTCGGTGCTGATCGAACGCATCCCGGGCAAATCGACCGTCGGCATCCAGATCCCGAATCCGAATCGCGAAGCGATCTCCCTGCGCGAGCTGCTCGAGTCGGAAACGTATCAACGATCCGGCGTCGAAGCTGACGCTGGCGCTGGGCAAGACCATTCACGGCGAGCCGTTCATGGCCGATCTGGCGATGATGCCGCACCTGCTGATCGCCGGCTCGACCGGCACCGGCAAGTCGGTGGGCCTGAACGCGATGCTTACAAGCATCCTCTATCGCGCGACGCCGGACGATGTCCGGCTCATCATGATCGATCCGAAGCGTCTCGAGCTCGGGATGTACGAGGACATTCCGCACCTGCTGTCCCCAGTGGTCGTCGATCCGAAAAAAGCGTCGAACGCCTTGCGCTGGGCGGTGCGCGAGATGGAAGAGCGGTACAAGACACTTGCGGCGTTCGGCGTGCGCAACATCGAGCAGTACAACCGCAACATGCGACAGCTGATCGAGGCGAAGTCGCTGACCGACGGCGGCGAGCCGCCCCGCCTGCTGCCCTTCATCGTCGTCATCGTGGATGAGCTCGCCGACCTGATGATGGTTGCCGGCAACGAGGTGGAAGAGTCGATCGCGCGGCTGGCGCAGATGGCGCGCGCGGTCGGCATTCACCTCATTCTTGCGACGCAGCGTCCGTCGGTGGACGTCATCACCGGGTTGATCAAAGCGAATCTGCCCTCGCGGATCTCGTTCCGTGTGTCGTCGAAGATCGACTCGCGCACGATTCTCGACGGCAACGGCGCCGAGCAACTCCTCGGCAAAGGCGACATGCTCTTTCTCCCGCCGGCGTCATCACAGAAGGTTCGGCTGCACGGTCCGTACATCTCGGAGCAGGAATCGGCGCGGCTGGCGAGCTTTCTGCGCAAGCAAGGAAGCCGGTGTTCGACGAGACGATCACCGCCGAGGACAAGAAGGACGGTCCGGAAGCCATCGAGTTCGAAAGCGACGAGCTGTACGACCAGGCGGCGCGCATCGTGGTCGAGAGCGGCCAGGTCTCGATCTCGTATTTGCAGCGCAAGATGCGGATCGGCTTCAGCCGCGCAGCGCGGCTCGTGGACATGATGGAGGCGGAGGGGCTGGTGTCGCAGGCCGTCGGCGGCAAACCGCGCGAGGTGTTGGTCGGACGCGATTATTTCGAAGAGGTCGACGCGCAGCCGCGTTGAGCCGGAGTGTTGATCATGAACCTGCAATCCCGTCTTCTTCTCGTGCCCGCCGCGGCCGCACTCCTCGTCGTCTCGCTCGCCCCACGAGCGTCGGCGCAGACCGCGCGCGAGCGCTATGAGATCCTCGCAGGACCGCCAGGAGTCCGCGCTCGACCTCATCGCCTCGACGGCGCCCGACGCGCCGGCGGCCGAGCGGGACGCCGTGGTCAGGCAGGCGAGCAGCGTCATCGCAGGCTACGACGCGCTGCTGCGGCGCTACCAGAACACTGGCTACGCCGACAACGCGCTGTGGAACGTCGTGGTGATCGCGGACGCGCTGTACGGCCGATTCGGCCGCGAAGGCGACAAAGAGACTGCCGATCGTTACGCGGCGCGGCTCGCCGCCGAGTATCCCTCGAGCTCGCTCGTGAAGCAGGCGCGTCTTCGCGAAGACGCGGTCGAAGTGGCGGCTCCGCCGTCCGCTGTCGCCGCTGCATCGCCGGCCAAGGCAGTCGTATCGCCGGCGAAGCCCAACGCACAGACTGCGGCGGCCAGAGCACCGCGGGCCGGCGCAGCTCACCGGCGTCGAGCGCACCATCATGCCCGAAGGCGTCCGCATCACGCTCGCGCTCGATCGCGAGGTTGCGTATCGCGAGGAGCGGCTGGCCGGGCCCGAGCGCGTGTTTTTCGATCTCAAGAACGTGCAGACCTCGCAAGAGCTGCGCGATGCTGTGCTGCGGTATCCGCAGGACGCGGTGCGCCAGATTCGCATCGGGCGGCATCCGGACAGCCACTGTGCGAGTCGTGCTCGATCTCGAGGGCGTCAAGAAGTACAGCGTCTTCACGCTCTACAATCCGTTCCGTCTCATCGTCGATTGCGAGCCGGTCGCGCCGACCAGCGCGGCGGCCGCTGCCAAGGTGCGTGGCGCCGGCGGCCGTGACTGCCGTGGCCGAACCGCGTCCCATCGCCGACCGCGGTCCGGTGATTCCGCAGCCGGTGCCTTCGCCCGCGCCTCCGGCGCGACTCGGCGCCAGTGACATCCGCGCCTCCACCACCATCGCCGCCGCCCGCCGCGACTCCTCCTGCGGCCCGCTCGCCGCGGCGCCGACGACTTCGAAGGCGGCACCGCCGCCCGCGCTCGCGCCGATTGCGCCCAAGGCGAACGTCGCCGGCGGCTTCTCACTCTCGCGCCAACTCGGGCTCGGCGTCGCCCGCATCGTCATCGATCCCGGTCATGGCGGCCATGATCCCGGTGCGCAGGGGAAGGGACTCAACGAGGCGGAGCTCACACTCGACGTGGCGTTACGCCTCGAGAAGCTGCTCGAGGACGAGGGGCTCGAAGTCGTGCTGACGCGTCGCGAAAATATCTACATCCCGCTCGAGGAGCGAACGGCGATCGCCAATCGCGAGAACGCCGATCTCGTTCCTGTCGATCCACGCCAACGCCAGCCGCAACCGCGACGGCGCGCGGGGTAGAAAGCTACTTTTTGAGCTTCGCCTCGTCACCGGAGGCGGAGGCGGTCGCCGCGCGCGAGAACTCCTCGAGCGCCGGCGGCATGCACAACCTGCCCGACATCATCAAAGCCATCGCGCTCAACAACAAGCTCGATGAATCGCGCGACTTCGCCGGCATGGTTCAGGAGGCGATGGTGTCGCGCCTCAGGCGATCGAACAAGGACGTGCGAAATCTCGGCGTCAAGAAAGCGCCCTTCGTCGTTCTGATCGGCGCGGGAATGCCGAGCGTGCTCGCCGAGATCTCGTTCCTGACCAACCGGCAGGAGCTTGCGCTGCTCAAGACCAGCGCCTACAAGCAGCGCGTCGCCGAAGCGCTGCACGCAGCAGTAATGCGCTATCGCCGATCGTTGAAGGGCCAGGGACAGGTCGCCGAGCAGTAGCGCGCGGCGGGCACTACCGAGCGCAGTCGGTCGCGCCGCTAGATGCGGAAGAGATTGTGTTCGTGGTCGCGGGCTTCGATGGTGGAGATCGGCCCGCGACGGCGGTACCAGATGAAGAGACCGCCGGCGAGCAGTCCCGCCAGCAGCGCGCCAACCATGATTACGCCGGTCAGCCCGAATGCGGCGATCGCCACCTGGATCATGCCGATGCTGGCTGTGGGTTCCTTGACGACCTCGATGATCGTCGGCGTGATCGGCGCTGGCGGGGGTGGCGGCTGCAGCATCTATCTCATTTTGACACCGGCCAGCCCGATCCGGCAGTGCGGGCGAGCTCGACGAGGGTCCGCACCATCGCGCCGGTGGCGCCCTTCGGCGCCCACGGCCGCGTCTCGTCGGCCCACGCTGTTCCGGCGATGTCGAGGTGCGCCCACGGCAGATTCCCGGTGAACTCCTTGAGGAACATGGCGGCGGTGACGGCGCCGGCCGGACGGCCGGGACTGTTCACCATGTCGGCAATATCGCTCTTGAGCTGCTCCTTGTACTCGTCGAAGATCGGCAGCTCCCATACTTTCTCGCCGCAGCGCTCGGCCGCCTGGGCAATGACATCGGTCCATCCATCGGTACCGAACAGGCCAGTGGTGATCTTGCCGAGCGCGACGATGACCGCGCCGGTCAGCGTCGCCACATCCACCAGATGCGTGGCGCCCAGCTTCTGCGCGTACCACAGCGCATCGCCGAGGATCAGGCGCCCTTCCGCATCGGTGTTGTTCACCTCCACCGTGAGACCCGAGGCGCCGCGCAGGATGTCGCCCGGCTTGGTGGCGCGTCCGCCCGGCATGTTCTCGGTGCACGGCACGATGGCCAGCATCCTGAGGGGCACTTGCTCGAGCGCGGCGATGCGAAGCGCGGCGACAACGGTGGCCCCGCCTGCCATGTCGTCCTTCATCCGCTCCATCCCATCGGCCGGCTTGAGCGACAGGCCGCCGGTGTCGAACGTGATGCCCTTGCCAATCAGGCCGAGCACGGGAGACGTCGGCGCACCCGGCGGCTCGTAGCGGAGCACGAGCAGGCGTGGCGGCTCGGCACTGCCGCGCGCGACCCCGAGAAGCAGGCCCATCTCGAGCGCTTCGATCTGTTTTTCGTCGAGGATTTCCGTCGTGACATGCGGAATGGCGGCGAGCGCCGATGCGCGTGCGGCGAGCTCGCGCGGCGTGAGGCTGTTGCCCGGCTCGTTGATCAGCAGGCGCGCCGCGTTAATCCCTTCACCAGCGCGTCGGCCGCGCTCGAGCGCCTCGCCTGCGCCGGCACCATCGCTGCCGCTCACCTTTACGGCACTGACGAAGAATCGCGTTTCGTTACGGCTCTTGTACTGGCCGTTGTCGAAGTTGGCAAACGTCACGCCTTCGGCGAGCGCCTCGAGCCAGATCTCGTTGGTCCAGTCGGGCGGCAGATGGAATGCGAGGCGGCCACGGCGCTGCTGGCGCGCAGTGAGTCCCGCGCAGGCGGCCATGCGGCGCACGCGCTCGACGTTCAACTCGGCGCGCGGGCCGACGCCAATTAGCGCGACGCGAGGGCTGCGCCATCCGTCGCCCGGCCGCGTCAACCAGATCTCACAGGGCTTGCCGCTGAACTCGGTGCGCTCGAACGCCGTCCGCAGCTCGCCGCCGGTGGCAGCGTCGATTGGATCCACGAACGCGCGCTGGTCTTGCACGACTGGAAGTACCAGCAGATCCGTGTCGATGTCTTGCGGTTGGCTCGAGGTGTGGGTGAACTCAGGTATCTCGTAGGCAGGCAGCATCAGCGAACAGATAGTGTACACGGAAACGCGAAGCGCGCGGGCTTCGCGCCTTGCATCTCCCTCCGGTTTTGCACCCTATCCGCGCGCTAGATCGTGATCGGCGCGGGCAGCGACGAGGGCGGCGGCACCGGAGGCGGCACGACGGACCAGCGTCCAAAGCCGGTGAGGAGCGTCGCGCCCAGGCCGATCGTCCAGATCACGAACTCGACCACTACGCCGGTCATGAGCAGCAACAACCCCGCAATGCCGACGCCGGGCGCGACACCGAGCATGCGGGCGATCAGCGTGGGCGAGATGATCACGAGCAGGCCCAGCGCGGCGGCAATGAACGCGTTGTGGCCGCGCCAGCCGACGCGATCTTCGAGCCACTCGCCGAGGCGCGTCGCCAGTGCGGTGAAGCCGAGCACCATCGCCAGCCCACCGAGGAGGAGCGCGAGCGGCACCAGCACCACGACGAGCGGAATGCCGATGATCGTGACGATGAGCGCGATCGATGCCGCGACCAGTGCAGGTATGAAGAGGATCTCCGCCGCGAGGCCGGCGACGAACGCCCGACCCGGCGCGGCGGCCGCGGCGTTGGCGATGCGCGCCACCGGCACGCGAGCGACGAGCAGCAGGATGGCCATGAACAGCGCGAGCGTGGTGACGCGGAAGAGCGTGCCGAAGAGTGCCAGCCAGCGTCCGAAACCACCGAAGTCGAAGGCCGGAATGTACCAGCCGCCAAACTGCCAGGGCGCCCACTCGCCGAACGTGACGTCGCTGACGCTGCCGCGAAGCTGCGATCCCGGCTCGCGGTTGAGACGTCCGCCGACCACCAGCACATCGCCGCGCACGTCGGCCTGCGGGCCGAGCGTAGCGCTGCCGCCAATCACAATCAGGTCGTTGCGAATGCGGCCGTCCACGCGGGCTGATCCGCCGACCACGACCACGGCGTCCGAGACCTCTTCGTTGCTGGCGACGGTGATGCTGCGACCGATCGCGATGCGCGATTGAATGGTGTGATAGACGCGCGGCTGATCGGAGGGCGGCGCCTCGGCCGGAGGCAGCGTCTGCGCGCTCGAAGAGGTTGCCGCGGCCGCGAGTAACAGAACCGAACCGACGACCTTGATGACGCGCACCCGTACCACCCCCTACGGAACACGGACGAGGGCAACCTCGGCGAAGTTCCCGTCGGCCAGCGCCCAGGCGCGAATCACGAGCTCCTCATTAATGCCGCGGCCGGCGATCACAAAAAGGAAGTTCTCGAACGCCTCGGCGAGGTCGGTCGCCGATGGAACAGGCGTCGAGCGGGGATGCGAGTGGTAGACCCCAACCACGTCGAGCCCCTGCTGTCGGGCCGCGCGAATGACCGCGAAATGCTCCGCCGCGTCGATCGTGTATCGACCTGTTCGATCGCCGGCGACGTTCGCGGCCCTGACGCTGTCACGCACCCCGCTGGCCGACCCGAGCAGCAGCCCACAGCACTCCTCATCGCCGGCCGCGCGGGCGTGCGCGGCGATGTCATCGAGCACGGCGCCGCGGATGCTGACGCCGATGACGACTACCCTCCTGCGACGTCCACGACCATGGCGATGCCCATCCCGCCGCCGATGCAGAGCGCGGCCACGCCCTTGCCTCCCCCGCGCTTGCGCAGCGCGTAGATGAGCGTGGTCAGGATACGCGCGCCGCTTGCGCCGATCGGATGCCCGAGCGCGATCGCGCCGCCATTGACGTTGACTCTGGCCTGATCGAGGCCCAGCTCACGGATAACGGCAACCGATTGCGCGGCAAATGCCTCGTTGAGCTCGAACAGATCGATGTCTTGCGTGGTGAGGCCGGCGCGCTCGAGCGCCTTGCGCACGGCCGGGACTGGTCCCATGCCCATGAGCATCGGCTCGACGCCGGTGGAGGCGTAGCTCGAGATGCGGGCGACGACCGGCAGCCCGAGCGTCGGTGCGCGCTCGACCGACGCGACCACGACCGCCGCGGCGCCGTCGTTGATGCCCGACGCATTGCCGGCGGTGACGCAGCCGCCGTTCTTGAAGGCCGGTTTGAGCGCGGCGAGCTTCTCGGCCGTGGTTCCCGCGCGCGGGTATTCGTCGGTGGCGAACGCCAGCGGCTCTCCCTTCTTCTGCGGAATCGTCACCGGCACGATCTCGTCGGCGAAGGCGCCGTGTTCGATCGCCGCGAGCGCGCGGCGCTGACTCTCGGCCGCGAACGCGTCCTGATCCTGCCGCGACACGCCATAGCGCGCGGCCACCTCCTCTGCCGTGACGCCCATGTGGCACAGGTGCATTGCGTCGGTCAGGCCGTCGAGGATCATCTCGTCGAAGGCCTGCGCGTGGCCCATCCGGTAGCCCCAGCGCGCGCCCCTGAGCACGTACGGCGCGTTCGACATCGACTCGGTCCCGCCGGCGACGACCACGTCGGTGTATCCGACGCGGACTGCTTCGACGGCGTGCACCACCGCCTGCAGCCCCGACCCGCACACGCGATTGACGGTCTCGGCCGGCGTGTCGACTGGAACTCCCGCCTTGATCGCGGCCTGCCGGGCGACGTTCATTCCGGCGCCCGCCTGAAGCACGCACCCAAGGACGACGTCGCCGATGTCTTTGTGCGCGACACCGGCTCGCGCGATCGCGTCGCGAACGACGATGGCGCCGAGATCGGCGGCGGAAAAATCCTTGAGGGCCCCGCCAAAGCCGGAGACCGGCGTGCGGCATGCGCTCAGGATGACGGCGAGCTCAGAACGTGCCAACGGGACCCTCGAGGTGAAGTCTGGCGCCGGTCGCGGCGTGTACGGCGTCGATAGTGGTGTCCTCGGCGATCTCGCGCAGAACCAGACCGCGAGGCGTGACGTCGATGACGGCGAGCTCCGTGACGATCTGGCTCACGACGTTCACGCCGGTGAGCGGCAGCGTGCAGCGCTCGAGAATCTTGTGACCGCCGTCCTTGGTCGTGTGCTCCATCGTGACGATGACTCGCTTGGCGCCGGCAACGAGATCCATCGCGCCGCCCATGCCCTTGACCATCTTTCCTGGGATCATCCAGTTGGCGAGGTTGCCCTGCTCGTCTACTTCGAGTGCGCCGAGCACGGTGACGTCGATGTGTCCGCCCCGGACCATCGCAAACGAGTCGGCGCTGTGGAAATAGCTGCATCCGGCGAGCTCGGTCACGGTCTCTTTCGAGGCGTTGATCAAGTCGGCGTCCACTTCCTCTTCGAGTGGATACGGGCCCACGCCGAGCATGCCGTTCTCGGAGTGAAGGGTGATCTGGACGCCTTCGGGCACGTAGTTCGACACGAGCGTCGGCATCCCGATGCCAAGATTGACGTAGTCGCCATCGCGCAGCTCGCGCGCGACCCGACGCACGATGCGTTCCCGCTTATCCACGGCGCGTCGTCCGTTTCTCGATGCGGCGCTGGTAGCCGCTGCCCTGAAGAATACGCTGCACGAACACCCCGGGCGTGTGGATGAGATCCGGATCGAGCGCACCGGGTTCGACCAGCGTTTCGACCTCGGCAATCGTCAGCGCCGCCGCCGTCGCCATCATCGGATTGAAATTGCGTGCGGTTCGTCGGTACACGAGATTGCCATCCCGATCGCCCTTCCAGGCGCGCACCAGTGCGACGTCGGCGCGCAGCGGCATCTCGAGCACGTAGTGGCGGCCGGCGATGAGCCGCGTCTCCTTGCCCTCGGCGATGATCGTGCCGTAGCCGGTTGGCGTGAAGAAACCTCCGATTCCGGCGCCGCCCGCGCGGATGCGCTCCGAGAACGTGCCCTGCGGCACGAGCTCGACCTCGATCTCCTTTTGGAGAAACTGGCGTTCGAACTCCTTGTTCTCGCCGACATAGGTCGAGATCATCTTCCGGATCTGCTTGCTCTTGAGCAGGACGCCGAGGCCGAAGTCGTCGATGCCGGCGTTATTGCTGATGACGGTGAGATTCTTCATGCCGCGCCGATGCAGTGCCGCGATGAGGTTTTCGGGGATGCCGCAAAGACCGAATCCGCCAACCATGATGGTTGCGCCGTCCGGGACGAGCGCGGCGGCCTCGTCTGCGGACGGCAGAACCTTCTGCATG
Source organism: uncultured Acidobacteriota bacterium (assembly GCA_963807105.1). Classification (GTDB taxonomy): domain Bacteria; phylum Acidobacteriota; class Vicinamibacteria; order Vicinamibacterales; family UBA2999; genus DASPWV01. The sequence continues at coordinate 1,134,066 of CAWEAM010000013.1, forward strand.
ATCGAATTATTGATCGACCGTCGTTGACCGAAAACGAAGCGCCAGAGATGCGCGGCGCCTGGTCGCCCGACGGCACGCTGATCATCTATCTGGCCCCGAGCGAGAAGTTGTGGGAGCTGGCGCAGGAGAAGCTGTTCGCGATCGCGCCGTCAGGCGGCGCACCGCGGCAACTCTCGGGGGTCTTTGCCGGCGACATCGGGCAGTACTTCTGGCATCCCAGCGGGAAGACAATTCTGCTCGGCACGACGCTGCGCGGCCGCCGCGGCGTGCACGAACTGGAGGTCGCGACTGGCAGCGTCCGGTCGGTGGTCGCAGGCGATATCGCCCTCTCACTGTCATCGCTTTCGACCGATCTCACCAAGGCCGCCGGCACGAAAAACACGCCATCCGATCCGGGTCCCTGGTCCCTGGTTCCTGACAACTACAGCTCCCGCCGATACAGATTGGCCAGTCCGAATAGACGTCGCACGGCCTGTACGGTCCTGCAACTGGCCGGCAATTCGCTCCAGATCGCCGGCCAGCTCCTGCAGCAGCGGCTGCAGCGCGTCGGCGTTGGTCGCGAGCACGCTCTCCCACACGCTCGACTGGCTGCCAGCCAGGCGCGTTGCATCGCGCAATCCGCTGCCGGCGTAGGCCAGGCCGTCGCGGCCGACGCTCTCGCCGACGCGCGCCATCAAGGCGCTGGCCACCACCTGCGGCAGGTGGCTCACCGCCGCCATCATCGAATCGTGCGCCGTGCCGTCGTCGGTCATGAACACGGGCGTGGCGCCCAGCGATCGTACGAAGCCCGCCGCCTCTGCCGTCGCCTCCGGCTCGCCGACGAGAAACCATGGCCGCGCATCGAACAGATCGGCTCGAGCCGAGCCCGGTCCGGTCCGGTCCGAGCCGGCCATCGGATGTCCGCCGGCGAAAGCGCTGATGCCGCGCATCGCGCGCCGCGCGGACGATCGCGCGCTTCGTGCTTCCGGTATCGGTGACGCCGGCGGCGGGTGCGAGGGCGTGGAGCTTGCGGGAGAAGCCCCAGGATGGCTTCGACGGGAGTGGCGAGAACGACGAGGTCGGCGGCGGCAACGACGGACAGCTCCGTCGTTGCCATGCGTAAACGTCTCGACCACCAGCGGATGGACGATGACATCGTCGCGATCGACGCCGATGATCGTCGTGGCCGGCCGGCGCCGCCGCGTCGCCAACGCGATTGACGTGCCAATCAAGCCAAGACCGACAATGGCGACGGTCAATCAGCGCGCCCAGCCCCGTGCGCGCCACCGGTTCGAGACAGATGCTGCGGCCGATTGCCGGCGCGATGATGCGCAGTTCCGCCATCAGCCGATCGAACTGCGACGGGAAGAGCGATTGCGCGCCGTCGCTCGAGCGCGTGATCCGGATCGCAATGCACTTCGATGATCAGTCCGTCGGCGCCCGCGGCGACTGCGGCACGCGCCATCGGCGCCACCTTGTCGCGGCGTCCCGTGCCGTGGCTCGGGTCCGCGAAGATCGGCAGGTGACTCAGCTGCTTGACGACCGGAATCGCCGAGATGTCGAGCGTGTTGCGGGTCGCGTTCTCGAACGTGCGGATGCCTCGCTCGCAGAGGATCACGCTGGTGTTGCCGCCCGAGAGGATGTATTCGGCCGACAGCAGCCACTCCTCGATCGTCGCCGAGATGCCGCGCTTGAGCATCACCGGCTTGCGCGTGCGTCCGAGCTCGCGGAGCAGCGTGAAGTTCTGCATGTTGCGCGCGCCTACCTGGAAGAAGTCGGCGTACTTGTCGATCACCTCGATCTGGCTGATGTCCATCACTTCGGTGATGAGCTTGAGGTCGTGCGCGTTCGCGGCGTCGCGCAGCAGTCGGAGGCCTTCTTCGCCGAGCCCCTGGAAGCTATACGGCGAGCTGCGCGGCTTGAAGGCGCCGCCGCGCAGCACTTTGGCGCCGGCGCGCTTGACCGCCGCCGCCGTGGAATGCACCTGGCTCTCGCTCTCCGCCGAGCACGGCCCGGCCATCACGATGACCTCGTCGCCGCCGATGCGGACTTCGCCGCTCGAGAAAACGGTGTCGTCGGGCTTGAACGTGCGGCTCGCGAGCTTGTACGGCTCGCTGATCCGCAGCACCTCGTGGACGCCGTCGAGCATCTCGATGAGCCGCGGATCGACTTTGCCGCTGCCGACGACGCCGAGCACCGTGCGCGAGGCGCCGCTCGATCGATGGACGTCCATGCCGAGCTCCACCAGGTGGGCGATCACCTTTTCCACCTGCTCGTCGCTGGCCCGTTCTTTCATCACGACAACCATGACATTACTCCACGCGGCACGGCGTTGCCGCGCCACTACGCCGCGGCTCGCAGCCGCGTCACTCGCCCACTCATTCGCGCTCGATCAAATCGTCCGGTCGCCGGCGGCGGCTCCGGTTCGCGCTTGGCTTCGATGCGCTGGATGCGCCGCGCTTCGTCCATCACGCGCTCGTAGAGCCGCGCGATCGCGTCCTCATCGAGCGGCCCGCCGAGCATCGCGTTCACCTGTTTCACGTGCGCCATCACCGCCGCTTCGCGCTGCGGCTCGTAGATGCTGGCGCCCTGTTCCTTCTTGAGCGCGGCCGATCGCGTAAGCGCAGCGCGCCCGCCGATCGAGCAGACGGACGATCACCTCGTCGATCTTGTCGATCTCCTCGCGCAGCGCTTCGAGGCTCAGCTCCGCAGCCATCGCACGTACCGATCGACTTCGTCCGAGAAGCGCCGGCGACTCGCCCGTGCTCTGCGATCACGTTGACCAGGGCGCTGCCCGACCACCGCGGCGTCGGCGCAGTCGGCGATCGCGCGCACATGCTCGGGCTTCGAGAAGCCAAAGCCGAGCGCGAGCGGCATGGCGGTCTCGCTCGCGCACTCGCACGGCGAGCTCGCGCGCCGACACTGCGACACTGTCGCGCGCGCCGGTCACGCCCAGCCGCGAAATGCCGTAGAGAAAGCCGCTGCCCAGCGCGGCCGCCGCCGGATGCGCTCGGCGCGAGGTCGTCGGACTGAGCAGAAAAATTGTATCAATGCCTGCGCCGGCGAGCGCGGCCCGAAACTGCGCGGATTCTTCCGGCGGGACATCGAGCGTGAGCACGCCGTCCACGCCGGCGGCGCGCGCGCGCGCGCACAAACGCGTCGAGCCCGAACCGCAGCACCGGATTGGCATAGGTGAAGATCACAATCGGTGCCGCGATCCGCAGCCGAAGGCTGCGCGACGAGGTCGAGCACCTTCGGCAGCGTCGCGCCTGCCGGCGATCGCGCGCTCGGTCGCCCGCTGAATGACGGGACCGTCGGCGAGCGGATCGGAAAACGGGACGCCGACCTCGAGCACGTCCACTCCGGCGCGATCGAGCGTGAGCAGGATCTCGCCCGAGCGCTCGAGATCGGGATCGCCGGCCGTGATGTAGGTGACGAGGCCGGTGCGCGTGCGCCCTCGCGCAGCGTCCGGAAGCGCGCCTTCAATGCGCGACACGCGCCGCCTCCCCGCAGCTTGCTGCTCGACGGTCTGCACGTCCTTGTCGCCGCGCCCCGAGAGGTTGACCAGCAGGACGTCGTCGCGCCCGAAGCGTCGGCGCTTCGCGCAGGACATACGCGATGGCGTGCGACGACTCGAGCGCCGGAAGGATGCCCTCGAGGCGCGCCAGCTCCTGAAACGCCGCCAAGCGCTTCCTCGTCTGACGCGTAGTGATACTCGGCGCGGCCCGTGTCGTGCAGCCACGCGTGTTCGGGTCCGACCGCGGCGTAGTCGAGCCCGGCGGAAACCGAGTGCGTGAGCTCGATGTTGCCGGCCTCGTCCTGCAGCACGAACGTGCGCGTGCCTTGCAACACGCCGGCGCTGCCGCCGGCAAAGCGCGCGGCGTGGCGTCCAGGCGCGAATGGCTTCGCCGCCCGCCTCGACGCCGATCAATCGGACGTCGCGCATCCTCGATGAACGCGTCGAAGATACCGATGGCGTTGCTGCCGCCGCCGACGCAGGCAATCACCGCCGTCGGCAAGCCGCACCAATGAGCTCGAAGCACTGCGCCTTCGCCTCGCGACCGATCACCGACTGGAACTCGCGCACCATGAGCGGATACGGATGCGGGCCCGAGCGCGGAGCCGAGCAGGTAGTGCGTGTCGTCGGGACGCCCCACCCAATCGCGCATCGCCTCGTTGATCGCATCCTTGAGCGTGCGGCTGCCGGCGTCCACGCTTCGCACCTCGCGCGCCGAGCAGCCGCATGCGAAACACGTTGAGTGCCTGCCGCGCCATGTCCTCGGCGCCCATGTAGACGACGCACTCGAGGCCGAGCAGCGCGCAGGCCGTGGCCGTGGCGACGCCGTGTTGTCCGGCGCCGGTTTCCGCGACGATGCGCTGTCTTGCCCATGCGCACGGCGAGCAGCGCCTGGCCGAGCGCGTTGTTGATCTTGTGCGCGCCGGTATGCGTGAGGTCTTCGCGCTTGAGCAGGATGCGCGGCCGCCGCACCGTGGCGCCAGACGCCGGGCGTCCCACAACGGCGTCGGGCGCCCGACGTAGTGCGTCAACAGGCGAGTGAGCTCGGCCGCGAACGCGGGATCGCTCGCGGGCGCGGAGGTATTCGGCTTCGAGCGCCTGCAATCGGCGCGACGAGCGTTTCGGGCACGAAGCGGCCGCCGTACGTGCCCGAAGTAGCCGCGCGCGTCAGGATCGCGGCGGCCGAACCATCGGTAATCAGTCATTGTTTCCGATTTCCCGTCGTCGGTCGCGGATTGCTCGCGCCGGGCTCGTCGGGACTGCACTCGAGCGCCGCATCGGCGCGGCGCACCGCGTCCACGAACCGCGCGCATTTTCGCCTTCGTCCTTGATCCCCGGACGCTCTCGATGCCGGACGACACGTCCACGCCATACGGATGCGCGCGGCGGATCGCTTCGCCGACGTTGTCCGCCGTCAAGCCGCCGGCCAGGATCACGCGGCGCGATTCTGCGATCGCGCGCGCGCGCGTCCCAGTCGATGGTGCGGCCCGGTGCCGCCGTGGCGCTCGGGATCGTGCGCGTCGAGCAGGACCGTCGCGCCGTCGGGCACGCCGGCCACCGCCTTGTTCAGCGACATCGCCACCCACAACTCGCATGGCAGGTCCGCCAGGTCCGACACATCGTCGCAGGCCATGCATCTGCGCGACACGAATGCGCGCGACGTTCACCGCCTGCAGCACCTCGCGCGCGCGTCGGCTGCACGAAGACGCCCACCGGCACGATCGATTTCGGCAGCTGCGCGACGAGCTCCGCCGTTCGATCGATACCGATCGCCGCGCGGGCTGTTCGGCCCAGAGCACGAAGCCGACCGCATCGACCCCGAGCTCGGTCGCGACGACGAGATCCTGCGGCCGCGTCAGCCCGCAAAACTTGATGCAGCGTCATCTGCAGCCAGCCTCCTGCCGCAGCGCGCACGCGCCCGGGATCGGCTGCCGTCATGAAGCGCTCCCCGATCAAGAAACGCGCTGATATCCCAGCGCTTGCAGACGTGCGAGATCGGCGACGCTCTTCAACCCGCTCTCGCTGACGGCTACCACGCCGGGCGGCAGCGCTGCGGCGATCGTCTTCTGATGCGCGCATGTCCACGTCGAGTGTCCGGAGGTTGCGGTTGTTGACACCGACGATCGTCGCCCCGGCGGCAAGGGCGCGATCGAGCTCGTCGCGTCGTGCACCTCGACGAGCACCGCGAGGCCGAGCGTCTCGGCGGTCCGCTTCAGCCGCGTGCAGCTCGCCATCGGTGAGCGCCGCGACGATGAGCAGCGACGGCATCGGCGCCGGCGGCGGCCGCTTCGAGCACCTGATATTCGTCCACGATGAAGTCCTTGCGCAGTAACGGGCACTGCGACGGCGCGAGCGCACCGCCTCGAGGTGCGCCAGCGCGCCGTCGAAGAAGGTCGGCTCGGTCAGCACCGAGAGCGCCGCGGCGTTGGCGCGCTCGTAACCCCGGGCGATTGCGACCGGATCGTACTCGGAGCGCAACACGCCGCGTGACGGTGACCGGCGCTTGCACTCCGCGATGATGTTGATCTGATCGGTGCGTGCGCAGCCGCGACCTGAAGAGATCGCCGCGCGGGCTGCGACGGGCTGCGCGCGCCTCGAGCGCTCGACTGAGCTTCGCGCGAACGGCGCGAATCGACGATCTTCCGCGTGGCGGCGACGATCGTTTCGAGCAGGTCCGGCGTGGGGCGCGATGTCATGCCGCCGCGCCTCCGTCGGCGTGAGACGCGGCGGCAAGAGACGTCAGCACCTCCGCCGCGCGGCCACTGTCGATCGCTTCGGCTGCCTGGGCGATGCCTTCGCGGATCGAGGCGGCGCGGCCGGCGATGAAGAGCGATGCGCCGGCATTCAGCAGGACGACGTCGCGCGCCGCGCCGGGCCGGCCGCCCAACACGTCGCGCACGATCGCGGCGTTGGCCTGCGCCTCGCCGCCGCGGAGCGCATCGACGCTGCTCTTGGCAAGGCCGTATTCGGTGGGATGCACATAGAACGTCTGCACCGACCCCGCGCGGCACTCCGACACTTTGGTGTAGCCCCGTCGTCGAGAGCTCGTCGAGACCGTCGGCGCCGTGCACCACCCACGCGCGCTCGGCGCCGAGCAACAGCAGCGCGCGCGCGAGCAGCTCGGTGAGCTCCGGACGCGGCACGCCGACGATCTGTCGCGCCGGCCGGGCCGGATTGGTCAGCGGCCCCAGCAGATTGAATGCGGTGCGCACACCAAGGTCGCGCCGCGTCGGCCCGGCATGCCGCATCGCCGGGTGGAACGTCGGGGCGAAGAAGAACGCCGCGCCTGCCTCGGCCAGGCATTGCTCCACCACGGGCGGCGGAGCCGTCACCTTGACGCCAAGCGCTTCAAGCACGTCGGCGCTCCCGCACTGGCTCGAGACCGAGCGGTTGCCGTGCTTGGCGACGCGCACGCCGCAGGCCGCCAGCGACCATAGCCGCCGCCGTCGAGATGTTGAAGCTGCCCGACCGATCGCCGCCGGTGCCGCAGGTGTCGAAGACGTCGGCCACCGGCGCGCGACAGCGGCACTGCTTCGTTGCGCATCGTCCGTGCGAAGCCCGACCAGTTCAGCCGGCCGCTCGCCTTTCATCGAGAGCGCGATGAGGAATCCGGCAATCTGCGCCGGCGCCGCCTCGCCGCGCATGATTGCCGCCATGGCCGACGCCGCCTCGCCAGTCGTGAGGTCTTCGCGGCGTCCGAGCTTTTCGATCAGCTCCTTGAAACATCAAAGCTCCAGAAAATTGCGCAGGATCCGGCGCCCCTCGTGCGTGAGGATCGACTCGGGGTGAAACTGCACGCCGTGCATCGGCCACTCGCGGTGACGCAGCGCCATCACCAGGCCATCCTCCTTGGAGCGCGCGCAGACCTGCAGCACCTCTGGCCATCTCTCTTCGCGCGACGACCAGCGAGTGATAGCGCGAGGCCTGGAACGACGAGGTGATGCCGGCGAACACGCCCTTGGCGTCATGCGCCACCGTGCAGGTCTTGCCATGCATCGGCACCGGTGCCCGGACGACGTCGCCTCCGAACGCCAGGCCAATCGCCTGATGTCCGAGGCACACGCCCATCAGCGGCAGCTGCGATCCGAACCGCCGGATCACGTCGAGCGTGATCCCGGCATCCTCCGGGCGCCCCGGGCCCGGCGAAATCAGGATCCGTTCGGGCGCCAGCGACTCGATCTCGTCGAGGCTGCGTCTGGTCGTTACGGCGGACGTGCACATTCGCGCCAAGCTCGCCGAGGTACTGGACGAGGTTGTAGGTGAACGAGTCGTAGTTGTCGATGACGAGAATCATGTCTCGCCATCACCTCACAGCCCCGCCAGCGCGAGCTCGAGCGCCCGCACCATCGCGCGCGCCTTGTCCTTGGTCTCCTCGTACTCGGCCGTCGGATTCGAGTCGGCGACGATGCCGGCGCCCGCCTGGACGGCCGCCCGCCCACGCTCGAGCACGATGGTGCGGATGGCAATGCAGAAATCGAGATTGCCGGCGAAGTCGAGATAGCCAACCGCGCCGGCGTAGAGACCACGCCGCGCCGGCTCGAGCTCGCCGATGATCTGCATGGCGCGCACCTTCGGCGCTCCGGAAACGGTGCCGGCGGGGAAACAGGCGACCAGCGCGTCGAGCCGATCGTGCTCGTCGCTCAACCGCCCTTCGACCACCGAGACCAGGTGCATGACATGCGAGTAGCGTTCGAGCGTCATGAACGTGGGCACGCGCACGGTGCCGTACTCGCACACGCGCCCGAGATCGTTGCGCCCGAGATCGACCAGCATGACGTGCTCGGCGCGTTCTTTTTCGTTGCGCTTGAGCTCGTCGGCGAGCCGCTGGTCTTCTTCGTCGCTGCGGCCGCGCGGCCGGGTGCCGGCAATCGGATGCGTCACCGCGTGACGGCCTTCCACGCGCACCAGCATCTCCGGCGACGATCCGACGATCGAGCGCTCGCCCATGCGGATGAAGAACATATAGGGAGACGGGTTGACGTGGCGCAGGGCGCGATAGACGGTGAACGGATCGACGCCGACTTCGGCGGTGAAGCGCTGCGAGAGCACGACCTGATAGATATCGCCGGCGGCGATGTGCTCCTTGGCCCTTCTGACGATGGCCTCGAAGGCCGGCTGCGTGAAGTTCGACTCGAGGGCGAGCGGCGCCGACGCGATCCATTTTCGGCAGCGACAACGCGCGTTCGAGCTCGCGCTCGAGAAACGCGATCTTGGCGCAGGCAAACTGATACAGCGCGCGCAGGTCGTCGTCGCCCGAGATGCGCGCGTTGGCGATCAGCAGGATGCGGTGCTGCACATGATCGAAGGCCAGCACGGTGTCGAACAGCATGAACCCGCTTTCGTCGCGGAGCTCGCTCTTGGCCGTCTTTGCGCGCGACCGCGGGCTCGAACCACTCCGCGGTGTCGTACGAGAGATATCCGACGGCGCCGCCAGTGAATCGCGGCAGCCCCGGCACGAACGGCGACTGGAAGCTGTTCATGAGCTCGCGCAGCGTGTCGATGAACGGCTTGTCGGCGGTCGTGGTCGCGCCGGCGCGCTCGATCAACGTCTCGCCGTCGCGTCCACGCAGGATCAGAAACGGATCCTTGCCCGAGAAACGAGTAGCGTCCGACGTGCTCGCCGCCTTCGACGCTTTCCAGCAGGAAGGCGTAATCGGAGTGCTCGGCAATCTTGAGAAACGCCGACACCGGCGTCAGCAGGTCGGCGACGACTCTTTGCATACGGGCACGAACGTCCCGCGCTTGGCGAGGTCCACGAATTCTTCAAACGTTGTGAGTTTCATAAGCCATTCGCGAGCCCGAGGCTTCGCGCTTCCGGCTGCGGGGCCGCCGAATCACGTCGCCGCTCGGCCAGCGCCTCGACCGCGGCGGCGCGCATCACATCGGCGGGCGCAGGCAGGCCGGTCCACCATTCGAACTGTCGCTGTGCCTGCGCGATGAGCATGTCCAGGCCACCGATCGTCAGGCAGCCGGCGCGCCGCGCCTCGCTGCAGCAGCCGCGTTTCCGCCGGGTTGTAGACAAGGTCGTAGACGGCGCGACCGTCCAACAGCGTGGCGGCCAGGGGCGACTCGTCGTCGTCGGGATGCGTGCCCACCGGCGTCGCGTTGACGAGCAGGTCCCATGAGCCCGGTCGCGGCGGCCACTCGGCAACCGCCGCGTCGTTGCGGCGGCAACAGCTTCGGCACGCTCGCGCCGGCGGGCGCAAAACGTCACGATGGCACCCGGCGTCGCGAAGCGCCGCGCCGGCCGCTCGCGCTGCGCCGCCCGCGCCAAGCACGGTCGCGCGCACATCGCGCAACGGTATTCGCGATTGCAGCGGCTCGAGGAAACCCGCGACGTCGGTGTTACAGGCCTGCCACCGGCCGTCACGCCGCCGCAGCGTGTTGACGGCGCCGACGCGCGCGCTCAGCGCATCGACATCCCGTGCGCATTCGAACGCGTCCAGCTTGAACGGCGCGGTCACGCTCGCGCCTTCGATCGAGAGCGCATTGGCGAACGAGAGGAAGTCTTCGAAGTCCGCAGGCGGCCAAGCGGAAGATACACGGCATCGAGGCCGGCCGCCCGGAACGCCGCGTTGTGCATCGCTGGCGAGATCGAGTGCTCCACCGGCCGTCCGACGACGCCGTAGATCGCGGTGCGAGCCGTGATGCTGCGGAACGAAAAGTGTGCCGAGAAGCGTCGCTGGCGATATCTGTCCGGGCGCGACGCTTTCGCCAGCGATAGGTCCAGCGATGAACCGAAGCGCCGCGGCAGAATGCGTGTCGGCGACTCCTGCCTCGCCCATCGCGATGGCGACGGTCGTTGACCCGTTCGTCGCGAGTGAGCGCGCGAAGCATCGTGCAGTCGGTCAGGCGAGCGGCCATGACCGCGACCTTCACGACCTCGGCGCCGGTGCGCCGCATCTCGGCGCAGCGCGACGCGAGGTCGGCGGGCACGCCCGCGAAATCGTGCATCGAGATCACCACGCCGCGGCCATTGCGCGCGGCGATCAGATCGTCGAAGCGTGCGCGCCACTCCACATCGACGAAGTCGGCGCCGAGCGCCTGCGCCTCGCGAAGGATGGCGTTGCCGCTCTTCCTCGGACCCGCGGAACTGGCCGCCCTCCCACTCGGCCCTGCACGTCACCACCACCGGGGTGCGCCGGTCCGACAAGGCGCCGGCGGCACTCGGATCGCGCACCGTGTCGAGGCGCAGCTCCACGAGATCGGCGTCCTTGACGCGATCGCGGCGCTCGCGGAGCTCGGCCGTCGTGGCCGCCGTCACGGTGACGCACAGTTTTGGTTCGGTACATAAAAACAAAAACGCCTCTCCAGGTGTCCTGAAGAGGCGCTTGGTCGAGTCGCTGGTGGTTGCAGGTCTACTCGGTGCCGTGAGCCCCTTCGGACACGTGCCAATACCACCGCCAATAGGCGTACGAACCACCAGAAAACCGGGCGTTGTAACCGGCATCGGCGATTGCGAACGGGACCCGGGAGCGCATGTCGGCTGAAACAGTATCAGCCGCGTCTAAGGAGTGTCAATGCAGCAGGCGCTTGCCAATACGGGACAATCCTCGTAGAGTTGGAGTAAGTCCCCGTTTTTACAAGCAATTACAGATGAAAGCACCTTCGCCGGCCCTCGTCCTCGCCGTTGCGGTGAGTCTGCTCGTGACAGCGCCCTCCGCGCAGTCGCCCTTCATGCCGATCGACGAGGTCAAGCCTGGCATGGTCGGCGTCGGGCAGACGGTCTTCCAGGGTGATCAGCTCGAAGAGTTCAGGGCGCACATCCTCGGCGTGTTGCGCGACGTCATCGGCCCGCGGCGCAGTCTTATACTGGCGCGCCTCGAGGGCGGCCCGCTGGCCAAGACGGGCGTGATTGCCGGCATGAGCGGCAGTCCGGTGTATATCGATGGGCGATTGATCGGTGCCGTGTCGTACGCGCTCGGACAGTTTTCGACGGAGCCGATCGCGGGCATCACGCCGATCGCGGAGATGACAGACGCGGCCGCGCTCCGAGCCGTCGAGCCCGGCACGCGTCCGGTGGCGATGGCGTTCCCGCCAACGCTACAGGAGCTCGCGGCAATCTGGAGCCGCGATCTCGGGCGCATGCGGCCGTTCGTCGCCGAACCGTCGCAGGCCCTGGCGGTCGGCGCGCTCGCCAGCGGCGTCACCGCACAAATCGGCAGCCTGCTCCAGCCAATCGCGGTGCCACTCGTCAGCAGCGGGTTCGGTGGCGACGTGCTTGCGCCGCTCGCCGAGGTGCTCGCATCGCGTGGCTTCGTTCCGGTATCGGCAGGCACCGCGCAGGCGGCCGTGCCGATAGCCACGCGCAAGCTGCGTCCGGGCGACGCGATGGGTGTCGCGCTCATGTCGGGCGACTTCGTGCTCGGCGCGACCGGCACGGTCACGTACATCGACGGCGACAAGGTCTATGGCTTCGGCCATCCGATCTACAACCTCGGTCCGACCGAATTTCCGCTCACCCAGGCCAACATCCACGTGATTCTTCCGAGTCTGTTGCAGTCGACCAAGATCGCGACCTTCGGCGAGGTGATCGGCACACTGCGGCAGGATCGGGCGACGGCGGTGTCCGGACGTCTCGGCAGCGGGCCGACGATGATTCCGGTCACGCTCGCACTCAACTCGGATCACGCGGGTCGCCGCACGTTCAACTTCAACGTGGTCAAGGACGTCACCTTCACACCGCTGTTGACGTATCTCGCGATCGCGAACGTCCTGACCTCCTACGAGCGCAATGCGGGTCCGGCGTCCTTCACGGTTCGTGGCACGGCGACGATTCGGGAGCACGGCGACATCTCGTTCGAGGACATCTTCACGGGCGACCAGCCGGCGGGACCAGCCGCCGCCTCTGTGGCCGGTCCGCTCACCTTCCTGTTGAAGAACGCGCTCGAACCGGTGGACGTCGAACGGCTGTCGCTGACCATCGACGCGAGCGAGCAGACGCAGACGGCGCGCATCGAGCGGGTGTGGCTAGACACCGATCGGCCGCGCGCCGGCCGCGACGCGACCGTCAAGGTGCTGCTCCGCAGCCACAAGGGCGAGGAGATCGTCAAGGCGGTGCCAATCCAGATTCCGCCCAACGTCAGCGGCTCGCTGCAGCTGCTCGTGGCCGACGCCTCGCGGCTGTCGGCGGAAGATCGGCGCGACACGCGCGGGGCCGAAGCGCAGCGCGTCTCGCAGCTCATTCGCACGTTCAACCGCGCGCGGCGCGGCAATCGGCTCTACGTCCGGCTCTCGGCCTCCGATCAGGGCGCGATCGTCAACGGCGAGCCGCTGGCCTCGCTGCCGCCGTCGGTCCTGGCCGTGCTCGAAGCCGATCGCAACAGCGGCACGTTCAGTCCGCTGCGCAGCGCCACCCGCGGCGAGTGGGAGCTTCCGATCGAACTGGCTGTGCGCGGCTCGCGGCTTCTCACAATCACTCTCGATCAGTAGACACACGGATGATGCGTCCCTTTTCACGAGGCGGGCTGCTTGCGTGCAGCCTCGTCCTGTTGAGTACGCTCGCCCTGCACGCGACGCCGGGCTTCTGGGAGTCGGCGACACAGGCCGACTTCCTGCGCGGCGAGGTCGAGAGTCTTTCGATCGACGAGCACGGCCGGTTGATGCTCGGTCCCGAGCTCCAGCGCGTCAGCGATCCGAGCGTGCCGTTCATCTGGACCCTGCTGCCCGCCGCCGACGGCGGGTACTTCCTCGGCACCGGCAACGACGGCAAGGTGCTGCGCGTCGACAAAGGCGGCACGAGCTCCGTGTTCTTCGACAGCGGCGAGATGGAAGTGCACGCGCTCGCCTCGGCCGGGAACGGCGGGTTGTATGTCGCTACGTCGCCCGATGGACGCATCTACAAAATCGATGCAAAGGGCCAGTCGGCGCCGTTCTTCGATCCCGAAGACAAATACATCTGGGCTCTTGCGGTCGACGGTAAGGGCGTGGTCTACGCCGCTACAGGCGACAAGGGCACGGTGTATCGCATCACACCGGATGGAAAGGGCGATCGGTTCTTCTCGAGCAAGGCCACGCACGTGACGACGCTTGCCGTCGATGGAAGCGGGCAGCTGCTGGCGGGAACCGGTGCGCCCGGCCGGGTGTTCCGGGTCGACTCGGCCGGCAAGGGCTTCCTGCTGCTCGACACGACGTACCAGGAGATCAAGTCGCTGCGCCTGGATTCGAAAGGCGTGCTCTACGTCGCCGCGCAGAGCGGACGACCCGCGACCGGCGGCGATACGAGCGCCGAGCCGCCGCCGGCGGAGCCGCCCAAGCCCCCGGCCGTGCCCAACGTCTCGACCGACATCATCTCGTTTGCGATTATCGATGCGCCGGTGTCGCCGCAGGGCGCCGCGCCCGCCGCCAGCGGCAGCGATCGCCGCACGGCGACCGGCGCGGTTTATCGCGTCCTGCCCGATGGACTCTGGGATCAGCTCTGGGAATCGCGCGACGATTCGCCGTACGACATCGCGGTCGAGCCCGATGGCGCGCTCGTCGTGGCCACCGGCGGCCGCGGCAAGATCTTCCGTCTCGCCGGCGATCCCACGCGCGCCACGCTCCTGACGCGCGTCGCCGCGCAGCAGGCGACGATGCTCCACCGCATCGCCGATCGCACCTACGTGGCGACGGCAAACCCGGGGCTGCTGGTCCAGATGTCGAGTGGACGCGCCGCTCGCGGGACCTACGAGTCGGAAGTGCGTGACGCGCGGATGGTCGCCACCTGGGGCACCCTCGCGTGGCGCGCGCTGACGCCCAGCGGCACGCGCATCGAGCTCTCGACTCGTTCGGGCAATACCCGCACGCCCGACGAGGCGTGGAGCGACTGGTCGGCCGCCTACACCGACGCCAACGGGTCGTCGATCGTGAGTCCCAAGGCGCGCTACCTGCAGTGGCGTGCGGTGTTGAGCGGCAAGGGCGAGTCGCCCGCGCTCACCTCGGTGACGGCGGCCTATCAACAACGCAACGTGCGACCGGACGTGGACGCCATCACCGTGCACCCGCCCGGCGTCGTATTTCAGAAGCCGTTCTCGACCGGCGAACCGGAAATAGCCGGCTTCGACGAGGAGACCGTCGAAAAACGCATGGCCAGCACCAACAGCCCGGGATCGAGCGGCGCGATCGGCTCCGGCCCGGCGCTCGGCCGCCGCACGTATCAGAAGGGGCTCCAGACGTTCATCTGGAAGGTCGAGGATCAGAACAGCGATGAGCTCACCTTCGACGTGTTCTATCGCCGCGAAGGCGAGACCACATGGAAGCTCCTCAAGGGCGGCATCACCGATTCGATTCTCGTCTGGGACACCAGCGCCGTCCCGAATGGCTCCTACGTGCTGAAGGTGGTTGCCTCCGACGCCAGATCGAATGCGCCTGAGACGGCGCTGCGCGGCGAGCGTGAGAGCTCGAGCTTCGACGTCGACAACTCGCCGCCGAGCGTGACCGTCGGCACCCCCAAGCGTGACGGCGCAGTCATCGTCGTGCCCTTCGAGATCCGCGACACCGACTCGCCGCTGCAGCGCGTGGAGTACTCGCTCGATGCGCAGCGATGGCAGAGCGCCTTCCCGCAAGATGGCATTCTCGATGCGCGCCAGGAGCACTTCGCGTTGCGCGTCGATGCCGCCAATGCCGGGCGCACGCTGGTCATCCGCGCAACCGACACGATGAGCAACATTGGGTCGGGACAGGTCGTGCTGAGGTAGGCGAACTCGTTAAGAGGTCTCGGCGCGATCAGCCGGCGGCGCAGGCCTCGCCGGTGGGCGCAGCCTTGACCGGCGCGGTGGCGGGCCGGGAGGCCTTGAGCGGCGCGATCGGACCAGACGCCGGGACGGAAGCCGCGGGCGGCCGCAGCAGATACATGTCGTAGTTCGGCTGCCCTTTGACGGTCGTCGTGGACAGCACCCACACCATGCTCACGGCTACCGGCGCGCCGCCCGACTTGGCCGGCTCGAAGCGCGCCTGCGCCGCCGCGTCGAGCATAGCGAGCACGACCTCCGGCTTGACGCGGAGCGCGCGCGCCTGCTCGGCGACGAGCTCGAGAGTCTGGATCCGCCCTTCGCGCGTAACCACGGCGGCCACGGCAAGCTCCGCTTCTTCCACGTGCATCGCCATGTCGGCGCCGTATGTCGCGCGCGGCACGGACATGTAGTCGTAGAGCTGCACGGGGTTGGCGTTGGATCCCGGGTTGGCGAGGTAGTCGATAAGTCCGGCCAGCGAATCGGGCCGTTCGCGGCTGGCCGCGTGGAGCACACCGGCCGACGCAAACACGCAGAACAGCACGGCTGCGGTGGCGCCAAGCCCCGCCCAGACGAAGTGCATGTCGTCGAACAGGTCGCGGAAACGTCCGCCGAACGACAGCTGTTGCTCGAGCCGGACGCGCTCGATCACGATGCTCGTGAGGCGGCCGCCGTCGAGGGCCATGTCCTGCGACACGACGGGCGGCGCGGCGCGCAGCGCGCGGCCGATCTCCGACAACTCGGAGGCCTCGAGCCGGCAGGCGACGCACTCCTGCAGATGGCTTTCGATGCTCACCTGCTCGTCGAGCGTAAGCTCGCCGTCGACGAACGCTTCCAGGTCGGGGCGCACACGATCGCACGGAAGCACGTGCATCATGTGTGCATCCCCCTGAGCTCGCGTCGCAGCGTCTGACGGGCGCGGGTGAGACGTGATTTGACCGTGCCGATGGCGACGTCGAGCGACTCGGCGATCTCTTCGTAGCTCAATCCGTCGATCTCGCGCAGGACGATTACCGTGCGCTGATCGAAAGGCAACCCGTCGAGGGCAGACCACAGCTTGACCGCCAGCTCTTTGCGCGCGAGCGCGCGATCCGGCGAGTCGGCGTCGCCGGGCTGTCGCAGTTCGCCGTGCTCGATCACATGCTGTTCGAGCTGCACCTGATCGCCGCGCCGGCGGCGGCGCCACCAGCGCTGCCGGTTACGCGCCTGATTGATGGCGATGCGATAGATCCAGGTCTTGAGGGCCGCCTGGCCTCTGAACGAGGGCAACGTCCGAAAAACGCGGAGAAAGACCTCCTGCGAGAGGTCGAGAGCCTCGTCGTGTTCGCCGAGAAGGTGATAGGCCAGTTGGTAAACCATGCGCTCGTGAGTGGCGACCAGTTCGGCGCAGGCCACTTGCTCGCCCGCGGCGCAGCGCTGAATCAGCGCGGCTTCGGCGGTGCCAACTTCCGTCCACCCGAGTGCTCCGGCGTCTTTCACGAGGTGCTCGGCGATGAGTCGCGACTCCATGCAGTCTATCAACTCTCCGTCCAGGCTTCTACAGTCCTACCCGGGTTGGTACCGACTTAGAACCCGGCTGCCGGGAAAAGTTCCCGCTGGCGGACACTTTAGTCGCCGCCGCCCGGGAACCCCTGTATTCTGGGGGGCTGAAACCATGCGCCGCGTCCT
Source organism: uncultured Acidobacteriota bacterium (assembly GCA_963807105.1). Taxonomy (GTDB): domain Bacteria; phylum Acidobacteriota; class Vicinamibacteria; order Vicinamibacterales; family UBA2999; genus DASPWV01. Next base: position 1,150,938 of record CAWEAM010000013.1, read on the forward strand.
GCTCGCCCTCGCGCTCATCGTCATTGCCGGTGCCGCTGGCGCTGGCGTTTACGGCGTGTACGCGACCGATCAGGAGTTCGAGCGGCTGATGGCTGCCGGAGACCTGGCCGCGGCGCAGGACCTCCCGTTCCAGGCGCTCGAAGCCTATAGCGGCGCCATCGCGCTGCGGCCCGACGCGATGGTCGCCCACCTCAAGCGCGGCATCACCTATCAGCAGCGTGGCGAGCTGGAGGCGGCGCTGCGCGACCTCCGCAGCGCCGGGGAGCTCGACCCGACCGCGACGCGGCCGATGGAGCTGCTGGGAGACGTCAACATGTCGCTCGAGCGCTACCAGCGCGCCGCGGAGAAATACCAGGCATATCTCGAGCTCGATGACAGCCCGGCCCGGCTCCATTACAAGCTGGGGCTGGCGCGCTACCGCGGGGGGCAGGTGGCGGCCGCCGTCGCGCCGCTGAGGACAGCTGTCGAGCGCGACCGCTCGCTCGCCGCCTCGCACCTGCTGCTTGGCCTATGCCTTCGCGATCAGAACGAGTGGACGGAGGCGCGCGCCGCGCTCGAAACCGCGAGCCAGCTCGAGCCAGGGCTCACCGCGCCGCGCGAGGCGCTCGTGTCGCTCTACTTGGACAGCGCCGAGACGGCTCGCGCCATCGAGCAGCTCGAAGCGCTCGTGGCGCTCGACGCCGAGCGTCCGGCGCGGCTGGTCGCGCTGGGCCGCGCATACGCCGATGCGGGCCGTCACGATGCGGCGATCATGACCCTCGGCCGCGCGGTCGAGCGCTTTCCGGATTCCGCGCAAGCCTATGGCGCGCTCGGCCGCGTGTGGCTCGAAGCCGCCGCATCGCGCCGCGAGCCGATTGCCCTGCGCAAGGCGGTCGAAGCGCTGTCCACCGCCGCCAGCCACTCGGACGTGACCAGCGAAACGCTCAGCGATCTGGGCCGCGCGTGGATGCTCTCAGGCAACGCCGGCGAGGCCGAACGCGCGCTGCGGCGCGCCATCGCCAAGCTGCCGGTGGAGGCCGACGCGTACCTCCATCTGGCGACGCTCGCCGGCCGCTCCGCGCGTGTTCAGGAAGCGCGCGATTCGCTGGTGCGCTATGCCACGCTGGTCGGCGATCGCAAGCCGCTCGTCGACGTGGCCACGCGCATTGCCGAATATTCGCTGGAGCTCGGGGAACCGCGAGTGGCGTCGCGCTGGGTGGATCGCGCGATCGAAGAAGGTGGCCTCAGGCCCTCACTCGTCGCCTTGCGCGCTCGCCTGGCTGGGAAGGGCTGAAGGAGCCGGAAGGGAGAACGCGGTGCCCGGCGAGCCTACGGCGCGCGAGCACCAGTAGTTCTCAGGTCTTCGTTCCTAGCCCTTCGTGTCTCCGCCGTCCCGTCCGGCCGACCCGATCGACACGTCGGCGAGACCCGACCGAATCATGTACCAGAAAAGGAAGACACCCGGAAACGCCAGTACCTGTCGTCAACACGTAGAAGTTGATGTAGCCCATCGCCTGAATCAGCGATCCGGCGCTGGTGCCGGTCAGGAAGCGTCCGGCAATACTCGCCAACGCTGAGAGCAACGCATACTGCGTGGCGGTGAAGCGCAAATTACACAACGCCGACATGTAGGCGACGACAGTCACGCCGCCGATGCCGCTGGCGAAATTCTCGAAGAAGATCGCCGACGCCATGCCGAAGTTGGTGTGGCCGGCGGCGGCGAGCGCGGCAAAGCCGAAGTTCGAGATTGCCATCAGGACTAGGCTGATGAGGACCGACCGCTTCATCCCAAGCTTGGCGTAGAGAATCCCGCCTACGAATACTCCGACCAGAAGCGCAACGAACCCGATCCCGACGTCGTAGAACGCGATCTCGTCGTTCGAGAACCCGAGCTCCTCGAAGAGCAGTCGCAGCGTCAGATTCGCCAGCGTGTCGCCGATCTTGTGAATCAACACGAAGACCAAGACGATGAGGGCGCCTTCGCGCCTGAGGAACTCGGCGAGCGGGCTGAAGTAGGCAATCACTGCTTGCACGATTCCCTTCGACTCCGCTGGTGGTCGGTGCCGTGCCGGTTCGCCCATGACGACACCGGCCAGCATCGCGGAAATCGCATACAGCGCGCATACCGTGTAGGCGGTCGCCCAGCCGGCACGCGCCGCGACGACGAGCGCGACCGCACCGGCCGCGGCGGCGCCGATACGCCAGCCGTACTGCGACATGCCCGACCCGACGCCAAGCTGGCGCGGCTCGAGCAGCTCGATGCGATACGCGTCGATGATGATGTCGTAGGTCGCACCGGCGATGCCGACGACGATTGCCGCAGCGGCGACGGTTCCGAGCGCGCGCTCCGGATCCACGCCGCCGAGGAACGCGATCGCCGCCATGACGGCAAAGCCCGTCAACCAGAGCCACGACCGCCGTTGCCCGAAGCGGCCGAGGATCGGAAGTCGTACCGTGTCCACGAGCGGCGCCCACAGAAACTTGAAGTTGTAGGCGAGAAAGGTGAGTGCGAACGCGGTCACGGCACTCTTGCGGATGCCGTACTGTGCCAGCCGTGTGGTGAGCGTGGCGGCGATCATGGCGAAGGCCGCACCCGAGGACACGCCAAGGAAGAACGCGGCGAGCGGCGCGGACTCGAGATACGGCCGCACGCCTTCGGGAACATACGCGCGCCAGTCGTGCGCGGCGACGGCGCCGGGCCGGTACGCGTCTGGCTTCAGTGCATCCCCCACTACGCGCCATTATCCGGGATTCCATGCTCGATGCCGAGCCGTCCCATCAGCTTCGTCAGGCCCTGACGTGTCAACCCGAGCTCACGCGCCGCCGTCACCATCTTGCCGCCCGCTCGCGCCAGTGCGGCGCGGACATAGCGCTGTTCGAACTGCCGCCGCGCGTCCTCGAGGGTGAGCGCCTGCTCCATCGCCGCCACGCGTGCGACGTGCGCCGGCAACGCGGACGCGCCTACCAGGCCGGATCGCGGCGCCGAAACCAGAAGCGACGCCAGGACGTTCTGCAGCTCGCGAACGTTGCCCGGCCAGTCGTACAGCGCGAGCGCCGACACGGCGGCGGGGCTCAACATCGCCTTGCTGCTGATGCGCGCCGCCAGCGTGCGCCAGACGTGCGCGGTCAGCAGAGGGAGGTCCTCCACGCGCGTCCGCAGCGGCGGCATCGCGACGCGAATGACGTCGAGGCGATACCAGAGATCTCTTCGGAAGCGCCCCTCCTCCACCTCGCGCGCGAGCGGACGGTTGGTTGCCGCCACGATCCGCACGTCCACGCGGCGGACGGACGACTCCCCCAACCTGCGCACTTCCCCTTCCTGGAGCGTGCGCAGCAGCTTAGCCTGTACCTTTGCCCCGAGCTCCGCGACCTCGTCGAGAAACAGCGTCCCGCCATGCGCGTCCTCGAAGAGCCCCGCGCGATCGTTGCTCGCACCGGTGAACGCCCCCCGCGTATGCCCGAAGAGCTCAGCCTCGACGAGATCGTCCACGAGAGCCGCGCAGTTGATGGCGCGGAACCGCTTGTCGCGGCGGACGCCATGGGCGTGGATCGCCCGCGCGGCGAGCTCCTTGCCCGAGCCGCTCTCGCCTTCGATCACTACCGGAAACGGCGACGCGGCCGCACGAAGGATCGCCTCGCGCACCGCCACCATGGCTGCGCTCTCACCGACCAGCTCAGGCACCTGATTGGCCGCCGGCAACGCCGCCTCGCGCCGCGCGATGGCAAGACGAAGGCTCGGAGCGGCCGCCACCGCGGCGACGCCGAGGAGGGTGGCCGCCTGCGACGCGGCCACCGGCATGCCCGCACTCCACCGGCACCACAATGCGCCGATGACGTCCGCGGCGTACCGCATCGGCCACGCCGTTTCGACCGGGCCTTCGTCGCGCGCCACAGGGACGGCCACACCGGTTTCAATCGACCGCACCGCCAGGTCGAGCCGCGCCGCATCACACCCGACGCGCATCAGAACTCGCGGGCCATTCGCCTCGCGGGCGATGAACGCCACGGTTGACGCCTGCAGACGCTCGCGCAAGTAGGCGCCCACGCGCGAGAGGGTGGCCTGCTCGTCTTCGATCTCCTGACAGATCTTCAGCACGCCGACGTAATCGTCCAGCATCTCCCACTCCCTGACCTTCGGTGCGGCGCCTTCGATCAACATCCGGTCCACTCGCGCGCGGCGCTCCGCCGCCGGGCCGTCGGCAGGCGGAAGCCGCTCGAGCAGCGCTCCCGCCTCGAAGGGCTGCTCGCGCTTGACCAGGACCTCGGCGAGATCGAGCGTCTTCTCCGTTCGCTCCGCGTCCGCCGCTCGGTCGAGCAGCAACGCCCAGCGGGCACGCGCCTCGGCCTGCGGTCCGGGCCGTGTGTCGTCCGCGGTTTGCTCCTCACCGAACGGTGCCGGATCCTCGTGAACCGTCGGCGCGGGTGGCGTCACGCCGAGGAACGGCCACCGCCGCGCGTTTTCGGTGAGCGCGCGCACGAGGATGTGCGGCCGCGCATCGCGGCGCGCCAGCCGCAGCAGGGCCAGGACGGCGTCGCCGGACAGTCCCGGCATGTCGGCAAAGACGACGAGCGAACGATCGTCGAGCCACGCCGGCCAGCGGCTCCGCCTCCGCGTAAATACGGCCAGCAGCTCCGCGCCGATGGGTACCCAGCCGCGGATGCGAGCTTCGCGCGCCAGCACGCGCCGCAGATACTCGCGATCGCCCGACCTGGCGGCCGCGAGATCGAACGCGCGCGGCGCACCCAAACGCGCGCCTTCGACCAGCTCACGAAAACAGGCCAGTGAGTCGTCGAGCACGCGTGGCGCGCGCTGAGCCGTCCACTGTTCCCAGACCTCGATCCGTCCGTCGCTGTCTGGCTCCATGTCGATCAGCGTCCGGCCGTTGCGCGAGGTGAAGAGCGTGACGCACGTCCGCGGCGTGCTGGTGGTGGTTCGCTCGAGCTCGACGAGGTTTCCGCTCAGCAGGTCGAGGGCGCGCGATCGCGCGAGGAGATACCGATCGAATCGCAGCATGCCGACTCACGGTGCAAACGCGCGACCGCGACGAGCACGCAATGAAATCAGGGTGTTTCGCGCGTGGCCCGCGGCCGGCGTCGCAGATTCTTCGGTATACAATGCGAGTCGATGTTGAGATTTTTGAGCGCGGGCGAATCGCATGGCCCCACGCTCGTCGCGATCCTCGAAGGCGTGCCCGCCGGACTCGAGATCGATTTTGAGCAAATCACGCAGGATCTGCGTCGCCGCCAGGGCGGCTACGGCCGCGGCCGACGCATGGCGATCGAGTCCGATCGTGCGCGGTTTGTCGGCGGCGTGCGTCGCGGCCGGACGACCGGCGCGCCTGTCGCGCTCCTGATTGAAAACAAGGACTGGCCCAACTGGCAGCAGACCATGCACGCTGAGGCCGAGACGCCTGAGGGTGCCACTGGCGCGCGGCGTGCCCCGGTCGTGCGTCCGCGGCCCGGCCACGCGGATCTTGCCGGCGCACTCAAGTTCGATCACGAGGACATCCGCGACGTGCTCGAGCGCGCCAGCGCGCGCGAGACGGCGGCGCGCGTTGCAGCCGGAGCCGTCGCCCGGCAGTTGCTGCAGCGTGTCGGCATCACTGTGGCGAGTCACGTCACCGGCATCGGACCTGTGACCATCCCCGACGATCCGGCGGTGGCCTTCGATCGCATCCGGGCGATACCGGACGAAGCACCACTCCACTGTGTCGATGCCGACGTCGAAGCGCAGATGATCGCGGCCATCGATCGCGCGCGCGAAGCCGGCGATACGCTCGGCGGCTCGTTCGAGGTAGTCGCGCACGGCGTGCCCCCTGGACTCGGCTCCTACACGCAGTGGGATCGCAAGCTCGACGGGCGGCTGGCGCAGGCGCTGATGTCGATTCACGCGATCAAGGCGGTAGGCATCGGTCTCGGCGCGACTGGGGCGCGGCGGCCCGGCTCGCAGGTGCACGACGAGATCACGACGACACCACGCGCAGGTAGCGACGAACTGACCGTCGCGCGGCCGACCAACCGCGCCGGCGGGCTCGAGGGCGGCGTGACCAATGGCGAAGAGCTCCGCGTCACCGGCTATATGAAGCCGATCTCCACACTGATGAAGCCCCTCCGGTCGGTGGATCTGACCACACTGGACGAGGCGCCGGCCGCAATAGAGCGCAGCGACACGTGCGCCGTGCCCGCGGCGGCCGTGGTCGGCGAGGCGATGGTGTGTTTGGTGCTCGCAGACGCGGTGATAGAGCGGTTTGGCGGCGATTCGATGCGGCAGCTCGAGGCACACTTTCGCGAATCGGCGGCTCAAACAGCCGCTCGCCTGCGCCGCCGCGCACCCGCCCGCACCTGAGACGGACGGCCGACTGAACTTTCAACTGACGACCACTGGTAACTGCCAACTCCCCGTCACTGAGGTCCTTCCACGAGCGATGCTTCGCCCGATTGTTCGCTACGGTACGCAGGTCCTCCATCAAGCGGCCGCTCCCGTTGAAACGATCACTCCTGAGATCGACGCCCTGGTCGGCGACATGATCGAAACCATGTACGCCGCACCAGGCATTGGTCTTGCGGCAACACAGGTAGGCGCGCCGTTGCGCATCTTCGTGATCGATCTGTCGGTCGGCCGCGACCCGGCCGGCCTGATCAGCATGATCAATCCGACGTTCGTGGAACGCACGGGCATGCAGCTCGAGGACGAAGGCTGCCTCAGCGTGCCCGGCTTCAATGCCACCGTCGCCCGCCCGCAGCGGGTGGTCGTCCGCGGGCTCGATCGATCCGGCGCGGAGCAGACGCTCGAAGGCACCGGCCTGCTGGCGCGCGCGTTTCAGCACGAGATGGATCATCTCGACGGCACGATGTTCGTCGACCGCCTGCGGGGAATCAAGCGCGATCTGATCGTCAGAAAAATCCGCAAGCTCGCGCGCGCGGGCGACTGGTAAGCCGTGACCGCGCCGCTCCGCATCGCGTTCTTCGGCACGCCGGCGTTTGCCGTGCCAACCTTGACGGCGCTGCTCGAGTCGAGGCACGAGGCCGTCGGTGTCATCACCCAACCAGACCGTCCGCGCGGGCGAGGACAGCGCGTGTCGGACGCGCCGGTCAAGGCGCTGGCCGTGGCGCGCGGCGTTCCCGTGCTGCAGCCCGAGCGGCTGTCGCGCGACAGCTTCGAGGCGCCGTTCCAGGCGCTCGGCGCGCAGCTGGCCGTCGTCGCCGCCTACGGCAGGATTCTTCCCGAGTGGCTGCTGCAGGCGCCAGCGCTTGGGATGATCAACGTCCATGCGTCACTCCTGCCCCGCTGGCGCGGCGCCGCGCCCGTGCATCGCGCGGTGATGGAGGGAGACACGGAAACCGGCGTGACGATCATGCGGGTGGTGAAGGCGCTCGATGCCGGCCCGATGCTGGCGCGGGCGGGCCGGCCGATTGGGCCCGATGAGTCGAGCGACGCGGTCGAGGCCGATCTCGCGACGATGGGCGGGCGTCTGCTGATTGATGTGGTTGACGAGCTCGCGGCCGGCCGCGTCCAGGAAACTCCGCAGGATGATCGCCTGGCGACCTATGCGCCGCGGCTCACTAAGGAAGAGGGACTGATCGACTGGAGCAAGCCGGCCGCCGCGCTCCATAACCTGGTTCGCGGGCTGCGGCCGTGGCCTGCTGCCTACACCACGCTTGGTGGGACACGGTTGGTCGTCCATCAGGCGCGGCCCGGCGATCGCGGCGCCGGCGAGGCCGCGCCTGGCACCTGCGTCCATGCCAGGGGCGGCGGAGCTATCGCGGTCGCGTGCGGCGATGGGCAAACGCTGGAGCTTCTGCAGGTGCAGCTCGAAGGCCGGCGCATTGTCACCGCGAAGGAATTCGTGGCCGGCCATCCCAACCTCGCCGGGCAGCGCTTCGGCTGACATGGCGCCTGCACGCGAGGCGGCACTTCGGGCGCTTCGCCTCGTGGCGACGGCCGATCTCGGCGAGACGCTCGCGCGCACACGCGACACGCTCGACGACCCGCGCGATCGCGCGCTCGCCACCGACCTCATCACGGGCACGCTACGCTGGCGCGGTTCGCTCGACTATCAAATCGAGCGCCTGAGCGGCCGGCCGATTGATCGGCTGGACATCGACCTGCTCAACGCCCTGCGGCTCGGCGCCTATCAGCTGCTGCACCTGCAGCGGGTGCCGCCATCCGCGGTAGTCAACGACAGCGTGGAGCTCGTGAAAGCGGCCCGGCTGCGCAGTGCCGCGCCACTGGCCAACGCCGTGCTCCGGCGGCTGATTCGAGAGCGGGACGCGCTCACCTGGCCGTCGGGCGATTCGCTCCTCGAGCATCTCTCGGTGGTGCATTCGCATCCGTCGTGGCTGGTGTCGCGCTGGCTCGCTCGCTATGGGCCGCAGACCACCGAAGCGTGGCTGCGGTTCAATAACCAGCCTCCGGCGCTCATGCTTGCGGTCAATCGCGGTCTCGTCAGTCGCGAAGAGGCGGCGATGCGCCTGGGTGAGGAAGGCATCCGTGTCGAGCCGACGCGCTTTGCTTCGCATGGCTTGCGGGTCCTCGAAGGCCGCCCGCTCAACACGAGCGCCTACAAAGACGGACTCCTGCTGCTGCAGGACGAATCGTCACAGGCCATACCTGAGCTCGTGGCCGCGCCCGCTGGCAGTCGTGTGCTCGATGCGTGCGCCGCTCCGGGAGGAAAAACCGTCGCGCTCGCCAGCCAGGTCGGCGCCGGCGGTCTCGTCGTCGCGGCGGATGTGCGCGCGCGGCGCATGCGTGTCCTGGCGGCGACGCTCGCGCGGTGCCGCGTTGCCAGCGCGCGGCCCGTGCAGATCGGATCGGCCGGGCCGTGGCCCTTCGCTGAGGGGGCGTTCGACCGCGTGCTTGTCGATGCGCCGTGCTCGGGCCTCGGCACTCTGCGGCGCGACCCGGATATCAAGTGGAAGCGCTCGCCCGACGACTTTCCGGCCTTCGTCAGGACACAACTGGCGCTGCTCCATCGTGCGGCGATGGTGATTAGCGCCGGCGGACGCCTCGTCTACAGCACATGTTCGAGCGAACCGGACGAGAACGAGTCGGTGGTGCAAGCGTTTCTTGCCGCGACACCGCACTTCGTGCTGCGACCGCTTGCGACGCTCGACGAAGTTCCGGCGGCGATTCGCGCGCTGGCGAGCGCGGATGGCTATCTCCGTACCGATCCTGTGCGAGACGCGCTCGAGCCGTTCTTTGCCGCCGTGCTCGAGCGGCGCGCGCCGGCCGTGGTACGATAACTGGCTACGCATGGCAGTGAGATCCCGGACCGTCGGCCCGCCCGCGCGTCACGCCGCGACCTCCAGCAGCCGCATCTGGGGATTTGGCAAGTGGGTCGTGTTGAGCGGCGCGCTGCTGGCCACATTTGTCACCTTCGCGGTGATCGCGGTGCGCGTTGCGGTTCGCGCGCGCGAGGTACAGGTGCCGAACCTGGTCGGCCGCTCGCTCGAGGACGCCGAGGCCGCCGCCGCGGCACAGGGCCTGACGCTTCGCATCGACGAAAATCGCCGTCCGGACGCCAAGGTCGGGGCTGGGCACGTGCTCGGCCAGGATCCTGCGGCCGGGGCCACCGCCCGCCGTCAGCGCGCCATCCGCGTGTGGATCAGTGCGGGTACGCGCGCGATCGTGGCGCCGCGCCTGGTTGGAGAATCGGAGCGCGCTGCCGAGATCCGATTGACCCAGGACGGTGTGGCCGTGACGTCGGTTGCCGAAGTGCGCGATGCCGACTATCCGCCCGGCGTTGTCATCGCGCAGGATCCGCCGCCCGACACCAATACATCCGAGATTCGGCTGCTCGTCAATCGCGGTGAGGATCGCGTCACCTACGTCATGCCCGATCTGATCGGTGTCAACGGCGAACGCGCCGCCGACCTGCTGCGCGCGCGCGGCTTCCGCGTGGCCATCGTGTCTCAACAGTCGTCGCCGGGCATCCCCGCCGGCATCGTGATTCGCCAGACGCCGGCCGGCGGCTATCAGGTCCACCCGGGCGACGCGATTTCCATCGAGGTCAGCCGATGACCCTGCGCCTTGCGCCGTCGATCCTCTCGGCGGATTTCGCCAATCTCGGACGCGATGTCGCGGCGGCAGAGCGCGGCGGCGCCGATCTGATCCACGTGGACGTCATGGACGGCCACTTCGTGCCCAACATCACGATCGGGCCGCCGGTCGTGCGCGCGATCAAGCGCGTGGCCACCGTTCCGCTCGACGTGCATCTGATGATCGAAAACCCGGACCGCTACATCGACGCGTTCGTGGACGCCGGCGCGGCAATGATCTCGGTGCATGTGGAGGTGCTCCCGCACCTGCATCGCACCGTCACCTACATCAAGAAGCGCGGCGTCAAGGCCGGCGTGGTGCTCAATCCGTCCACGCCGATCGTGATGCTCGAGAACGTCGCCGGCGACGTCGACTACGTGCTCGTGATGTCGGTCAACCCGGGCTTCGGCGGCCAGTCGTTCATCCCCAACAGCGTGCCGAAGATCCGTGCAGTGCGCGCCCTGCTCGACGGCGCCCGCAGCAGCGCGCCGATCGAGGTGGACGGCGGTGTCGATCTCGAGACGGTCAACGCGGTGATCGCGGCGGGCGCGGAAATCCTCGTCGCCGGGCAGGCGATCTTCGGCGGCGGTCAGCCGGAACAGCACGCGCGCGCACTCAAAAACGCCGCGCTCGCTGCCTGGTCGTCGAAGGCGCCGCGCGTCTGATGAGCACGCCGCGCACGTCGACGTCGCTCGTCCGTGTCCGCTACGCCGAGACGGACAAGATGGGCATCGTCTATTACGCCCACTACCTGGTTTGGTTCGAGATCGGCCGCACCGAATGGCTGCGAGAGATCGGCTGGACCTATCGCGCCATGGAGGAAGAAGGCCAGGGGCTGCCGGTGCTCGAAGCGCACTGTGAATACAAATCGAGCGCGAAATACGACGATGAGATCGAGGTCCGGACGACGGCGCGTCTCGTTTCCACGCTGCGGCTGGCGTTCGACTATCAGATCGTGCGGCGCGCCGATGCGGCGCTGCTAGCGTCGGGCTACACCATCCATGTGACGGTCGACGCCGCCGGCCGTCCAACCCGGCTGCCCTCGCGCGTAAGGGAACTGCTGACATGAGAGCACTCGTAACCGGAGGAGCCGGCTTTATCGGCTCCCATTTGAGCGAGCGTCTGCTCGACGGTGGCGCGGAAGTCGTCGCGCTCGACTGTTTCACCGACTATTACCCGCGGGCGATCAAGGACCGGAATCTCTCGGGGTTGCGCGGGCGGCACGGCTATCGTTTCGTTGAGAGCACGATCGCCGAGGCGGATCTCGCAGCGCTCCTCGACGGCATCACGCATGTCTTCCATCTGGCGGCGCAGGCCGGAGTGCGCAAAAGCTGGGGCCGCGACTTTCAGATCTACACGGCGCTCAACGTGGACGCCACGCAGATTCTGCTCGAGGCGTGCGCCGGCCGCCCGCTCGAGCGCGTCGTCTATGCCTCGAGCTCGTCGGTGTATGGCGACGGTGTGGAACTGCCGATGCGGGAGGACGCGTTGCCCAAGCCGGTGTCACCCTACGGGGTGACCAAGCTCGCGGCCGAGCATCTGTGTCAGCTGTACTTCGTCAATCATCGGGTGCCGACCGTGTCGCTCCGCTACTTCACGGTCTACGGGCCGAGGCAGCGGCCCGACATGGGGTTCAACCGCTTCTTCAGCGCCGTGCTCGACGGGCGGCCGCTGGTGCAGTACGGCGACGGCCGCCAGACCCGGGATTTCACCTATGTGGCGGATGCAGTGACCGCCACGGCCGCCGCGGCAGTCCGCGGAGTGCCCGGCCGCGTCTACAATATTGGTGGCGGCTCTCGCGTCTCGCTGCTGGAGGTGTTCGACATGATCGGGCGCGTGACAGGCCGCCCGGTCCGGATCGAGCATCAGCCGGCGCAAAAGGGCGACATGCGCGACACGTATGCCGACACCAGCCGCGCCCGCAGCGACATGAACTTTTCCCCTTCGATCGGGCTCGAAGACGGTTTGCGCGAGATGTTCGCGTGGATGGAAACAACTCGGACATGAAGCAACGTCGCACGCCGCCGCTCCTGCCGGCCCTCCTCATCGCGCTCGCCAGCGCCTGCGCATCAAGCAAGGCCGTGGCGCCGCCCGGTACTTCGCAGGCCGATCAGTTCCTGTTCGAACGCGGACAGGCGGAGCTCAAGGAGCGTCACTGGTCGACGGCGCGGGAGTTCTTCCGGCAGATTGTGGACAACTACCCGCAGAGCCCGTTCCGCCCCGACGCCAAGCTCGCCGTCGGCGACACCTACATAGGCGAGGACACGGCCGAGTCGCTGGTGCTGGCGGCCAACGAGTTCCGCGAGTTTCTCACCTTTTACCCGACGAATCCCCGTGCCGATTATGCACAGTATCGCCTGTCCGTCGCCTATGCCGAGCAGATGCTGGCCCCGGATCGCGATCAGAGCGCGACGCGCGATGTGATCAAAGAGCTGCAGGTGTTCCTCGATCGTTATCCGAACAGCCCGCTGACGCCCGACGCGCGCAAGTTGATGCGCGAGGCGAGGGATCGACTGAGCGAGGCGAGCTTCCGCGTCGGCCGTACTTATTACCGCATGAAATGGGATCCGGGTGCGATCGATAGGTTTCGTGAAGTTCTGAAAACCGATCCCGAGTTCACGCACCGCGACGCGGTGTATTATCATCTTGCGGAGTCCCTTCTTCGCAGCGGTAAGAAAGCCGAAGCGCTCCCCTATTACGAGCGCTTGATCGCGGAGTTCGAACAAAGCGAGTACCTGGAAGATGCTCGCAAACGGATAACCGAGCTCAAGACACCCGCGTCATAATGCGCGAGCCCGGTTGACAGGGCGCGTGGCTCACGCGCAGAGGCAGGCCACAATGCGGACTCTTGCTCTCACGGTCGGCGGCATGCTGATCGCCGCAGGTTCGGCGGTCGCGCAGGTCACGTCGATCCGCGTCATCGAATCGCCCGCGACCAATCTCACGCTCGGACCGCGCACGCTCACCGCCAACCACGTCGCCTGCACGGATGTGCCGACGACCGCCGAGCCGCTGTCGTCGTTGCGCGTTCTTGCCGCGCAGACCGGCGACAAGCACATGAACTTCGCGACAGGCGAGGTGGTGGTCATCAACGGCGGCACGCCGCAGGGCGTCACACCGGGGCAGCGCTACTTCACGCGCCGCTACCACCTGGATTACGACACCGGCCGGGCGAACGCGGCTACGCCGGCCTCGATCCGGACGACCGGCTGGCTGACGATCGTCGCCGCCGACGAACGGTTCGCGCTGGCGCGGATCGAGCTCGCCTGCGACAGCGTCACCACCGACGATTATCTCGAGCCGTTCGTCGCGCTCGAGTTGCCGGCCGCGGTCGCGCCCGCCGGCGAGCCGAACTTCACCGACATGGGCCGCGTGTTGTTTGGTGCCGATCGGCGGCGCACGTTCGCCTCGGGTGACGTCGCCAACATCGATCGCGGCACGGCGCACGGCGTCGGCGTGGGGACGCGCGTCTCGATCTATCGCGATCGCGAAATCGCCACTCCGCTCGTCGAGCTCGGAAGCGGCGTCGTCGTCGAAGTCTCGGAAATGACGTCGAAGGTGGTGCTGGTGCGGACGCGCGATGCGGTGTGGCGAGGCGACTACGTAGGACTTCTCAAGTAGGCGCGCCTGGGGTGCCTGGAGCGGCTTGGGTGCCTTCAGGTGCGGGGAACATGGTGCTGGTGCACGGGTGACGGATGGTTGCCGGTGCACCCAGCACCTCGACATCCCGGAACTACAGCTCTAGAGGCACTCAGAACGTAGCCCCCGGCACCACCCCTGCAACCTGAACCTGCAAGCTGAAACCTGCAACCTGCAACCTGCAACCTGAGAGAGCTACCCTGCCCGCTTCCGCTCCTCGGCGCGCGCCTTCGCCGCCGAGAAATCTTCAACCTGGGCGCTGCCGCTCACGGCGCTGGTGAAGCGGCGGTAGTAATCGATGGCCGACACCAGCGACGTGGCGAGCACTACCCAGAGCGCGGCCTGGCCGGCCATGAGCAGCAGCGGCAGGCGCTCCCACCCGAGCAGCAAGAGCAGAATGGCGGTGACTTGGGAGGCCATCTTCAGCTTGCCGAGACCCGAGGCGGGCATCGACAGCCCGCGTGAGTAGGCAACGTTGCGCAGACCTGTGACGGCGAGCTCGCGCCCGATGATGACCGACACCATCCACGCCGGCGCCAGATTGAGCTGCACGAGGGAAACGAGCGTGGCCGAGATGAGCAGCTTGTCGGCGAGCGGGTCGAGCACCTGGCCGATCCGTGTGACCTGTTTGCGCCGCCGCGCCAGATAGCCGTCCAACCAGTCGGTGAGCGACGCGATGCCGAAGATCGCGGCCGCCACGAGCTCCACGGGAAGGCCGAGCACCAGCCGCCCTTCGAATTTTGTCAGCATGACGACCACCAGCAGCGGCACCAGAAAGATCCGCGCGATCGTCAGGGAATTCGGAAGGTTCATGCCCTTGGCGCTTCAATTCTACCAGACGGTCCAGCCAGGAGTTACCGCGATTCGGCAGTGGAGTAATATCGATAGGTTTGTCATGAAAGCGATTCTGCTGGCAGGGGGCAAGGGGACGCGCCTGCGTCCGTTGACGATTCACACGCCGAAGCCGATCGTCCCGATTTTCGATCGCGCATTCCTCCACTACCAGATCGATCTGCTCAAGCAGGTACCCGAGATCGATGAGGTGATCCTCAGCCTCAACTATCAGCCGCGCCGGATCGAGGAGGTCTTCGGCAACGGCGAAGGCACCGGCGTGCGCATCCGCTACGTCGTCGAGCCGGCGCCGCTCGGCACCGGCGGCGCGATTCGCTTTGCCGCGCAGGGCGTCACCGACACGATCGTCGTCTTCAACGGCGACGTGATGACGTCGGTCGACGTCAACGCAGGTTATCGCACTGCATCGCGAGCGCGCGGCCAAGGCGACGATCGTGCTGACGCCGGTCGACAATCCGTCCGCCTACGGACTGGTCGAAACGGCGCCGGACGGTGCGGTCCGGCGGTTTCTCGAAAAGCCGAAGGCCGACGAGATCACGTGCGACACCATCAATGCCGGCATTTACGTGCTCGAGCCCGACACGTTCGATCGCATTCCGAAGGATGTGGCCTACTCCATCGAGCGCGCCTACTTCCCGTCGCTCGTCGAGCGCGGCGAGCCGTTCGTCGCGTACATCGATCACGGCTACTGGATAGACATCGGCACGCCGGAGAAATACGTGCAGGTGCACCGCGACATGTTCGACGGCCACTTCAACGGCGGGCTGTTCGCCACCGCCGACCGCAGCAAGCCGATCGTCGCCCCCGACGCACGAATCGAAGAGGCGGCGGCACTCGAGCCGCCGTGCTTTGTCGACAGCGGCGCGCACGATCAAGGCCGGCGCGGTCGTCGGCCCATACGCGGTGATCGGCAAGGGCGCCATCATCGAGGAAGAGGCGCAGCGTCACCGGCAGCATCGTCTGGCCGAACACTCGCATCGGGCAGCACGCCGAGTGGAGGGCGCGATCATCGGCCGCAATTGCCACGTCGGCCGGTACGTGACGCTGCAACGCCGGCCGTGCTCGGCGACAAGACACTATTGACGGACTACACGCGAATCTAAATTCCACGAGAGGCGCCGCCGGCCTGCCTGCCACAGGCCGGCCTCCGCTGTTGATGCCGACGATCTTAATCCTGATGTGTTCAAGGCCTACGACGTGCGCGGGCTCTATCCGTCCGAGATCACTGAGGAACTGTTTCACCAGCTCGGGTCGCGCGTTCGTCGCGTATCTCGGCGCCGGGCCGTTTCGCGGTCACGCGCGACATGCGACTGTCATCGCCGTCGTTGACCACAGCCTTCATCGACGGCGCGATAGCTGCAAGGCGGCACATCTTCGACTACGGGCTTGCCGGCACCGACATGATGTATTTCGCGGTGGCGGCCGATGGCCTCGACGGCGGCGCGAAGATCACCGCGTCGCACAACCCGAAGCAGTACAACGGCTGCAAGCTGGTGCGCGCGAGGCGTTTCCGCTGAGCGGCGAGTCGGGCATCAAGGAAATGAAGGAGATGATCCTCGGCGGCACTCTGCCGCCGGTTCCGACGACGCCGGGCCGATCCGAACGCGCGACATCATGAACCGCTACGTCGATCACGTGATGTCGTTCATCGATCGCGAGATCATCAAGCCATTCAACGTGGTGCTCGATGCCGGGAGCGGCGTGGCCGGCTTGGTGGCGCCGCGCCTGTTCGATCAACTCCCCTGCCGGACAACCCGACTGTGTTTCGAGGTGGACGGCACGTTCCCCAATCACGAGGCGAACCCGCTGATCGAGGAGAACCGGCGCGACATCACCGAGCGGGTGATCGCCGAGCGCGCCGACGTCGGGATCGCGTGGGACGGCGATGCCGATCGCTGCTTTTTCCTCGACGGCACGGGCGAGTTCATCGCCGGCGACTTCGTCACCGCGCTCCTGGCCGAAGCGTTTCTGATGAAGAACCCGGGCGCGACGATCATCTACGACGTGCGCGCCAGCTACGCCGTCAAGGACATCGTTGCGCGCTACGGCGGGCAGCGCGCTTGATGAACCGTGTCGGTCATGCGTTCATCAAGCGCCGGATGCGCGAAGAGGATGCGGTCTTCGGCGGCGAGGTGACGGGCCACTACTATTTCCGAGACAACTTCTACGCCGACAACGGCTTCATTCCGGCGCTGCTGATCCTCGAGCTGATGTCGAAGAAGGGCAAATCGCTGCGCGAGCTGCTCGAGCCGCTGCGGCAGAAGTACTTCATCTCCGGCGAGATCAACACCAAGGTCCCGAGCATGGATGTCGTCGACGAAAAGCTCGACGCGCTCGCGCGGGAGTATCGCCACGGCAACGTCTACCGGCTCGATGGCGTGTCGGTCGAGTTCGACGATTGGCACTTCAACGTGCGGCCGTCGAACACCGAGCCGCTGCTGCGCCTGAATCTCGAGGGTCTGACGCCGGAGATCATGGAGCGGCGGCGCGACGAAGTGCTGTCGATTATCCGCGGGTAGATGGTGGAGGATCACCTGGCGCTGCGCCACTAGCGCTTCGCCGGGATAGCCAGAGCGAAGGGTAAGATGGAGCCACGCGGGAGTAACTCAGTGGTAGAGTCACAGCTTCCCAAGCTGTTGGTCGCGGGTTCGATCCCCGTCTCCCGCCCATCTTGCCGACCGCGATGGATCGCCAAGGACTGTTCGGGCATTGCGTTCGCTGCAGCCACGCGCACGATCCTACTTGATCGAGATTCCTCCGCCGGCAACGATCAGCGTCTCCTGTTGCCGGCCGGGTCGCCGTTGCTGCGCATGGAGCCGCAACCTATGCCAGCGCAGATCGAGGTTGAGCGCGAGGTGATCGTTGATAAACCAGCGCGCGCCGCCGCCGTAGTTGATGCGTTTGCGACCAACCGGAATCGACGCCGTCGGCGACGCCGGCGTGAGCGGCGTCGAGACTTCGCTCGTGACCCGCGCCGGCCGAGGCCGCCGCTGAAATAGCTCCAACCAAAGCGATGGCCGAAATTGATCGACAACTGGCGGCGTCAGCTCCGCAGACTTGTCTGACATCCGGAGCCGTGCTCGGCGTACCGCCCGGCTTCGACCTCCGGCGGCGACTCTGTGCCGCCGCGCGACCACCAGCGCGCGCCGAGGCCGAGCGCGACTACGCCGCACCGCGCAGCGAGTACACGTGCGCGCCAGCGTCGAGTCCGAGTTGCGACCTGGCACTGAGCGTGCCGTCGGGCACGGGGGCGTCCATCCCCCAGCCGTCGGAAGACCAACCGAAGCCGCTCGGAGGTCGACCACGGCAACCGGCAGCGGCTGCTTCGCGGCTGAGCGAAGCCGGTGCTCGCCGGCGCCAGGCAAACGCGACGGCGAGCACGAACCGCGACAATCATCCTTTGGCTTTACGGCGGGCGGCCCAGTACTTACGCATGCGCTCCGAGAGCCGCCTTGCGCTTGCGCAGCCGACATCATGCGAATCGCTGGCGGCGCGGCGCATTCGACTCTACCGTCGGCGGCGACCGCGCGCCGGCACGCGGCCGACGCAGGTGGCCGCCGCGAAAGCAACTCCGGAAACACCGATTGAATCGAGGACTTCTCCGCTGCAGTTCTTCGAGCCTCGTCATCGCACCCATCCGCGCATATGAGCGCATGGTGGCTCGTGATTAGCGTTGGCACTCCATATCCTCCGGAGGGAGTATCGTAGAGACAAAGATTCTACCTGGAGACGTGGAAGCATTTAACGTGGAGATGAAGATCTGACGCAGATCGAATGTGCAGATCGGGCGAATTGGCGATAGCCGATGGCGTCAGTAGGCCTGTTGGAGGTTGCGCATCAGTAAGACGCGGACGGTGCTTCACGTCCTGACGTGACTTTCACCGCGCGATTCCTGGACGATGCGGACGCCGGCGCTGGCGCCGACGCGGCGTGGCGCCGGCGGCGACCATCGCCTTCATCTGCTCTAGGTCGCGCACGCCGCCCGCGGCCTTGACGCCCATCTCGTCGCCGACAACCCGGCGCATCAGCGCGACGTCGGCGACGGTGGCGCCGCCGGGCCCAAAGCCGGTCGAGGTCTTCACGAAGTCGGCGCCGGCCGCTTTCGTCAGCGTGCAGGCGGTGACCTTCTCTTCGTCGGTCAGCAGCGCCGCTTCGATGATCACCTTGCTGACCACGCCGTGCTCGCGGCACGGCCCGGTGACGGCCTCGATGTCCTGCTCGACCAGCCGCAGGTCGCCGGACTTCAGCGCGCCGATGTTGATCACCATGTCGATTTCGGGGGCGCCGTCGAAGATCGCGCGGCGCGTTTCGTACTGCTTGACGTCCGGCGTCGTCGCGCCGAGCGGGAAGCCGACGACCGAGCAGACGCCGACGCCGCTGCCGCGCAGCAGGCGCGGCGCAGAACGCGACCCAGGTGGGATTGACGCACACCGTGGCGAAGTGGAACTCCGCGGCCTCGCGGCACAGCTTCTCGATCTCCTGCGCGTGGCGTCCGGCTTGAGCAGCGTGTGATCGATCAGCCCGGCGACTTCCCCGGCTCCGCCGCCGGCGGCGTGCAGTCCGAGCCGGCGACGCGCCCGCGGCGAGCACGCCGCTGCACCTGGTTGCGGACAGCAATCGGACGAGAACCCATGACAGGCGCACCGCGCCGGCGCCACCGCACCCGCCGGCGGCGAGCTCCTGAAGGATGATCTCGATGACGCGGCGAATATCCGACAAGCAGGCTCGATTCTACCTTGTCTGCTCGAGCTGCCGAATCTTCGCCAGCCGGCGGATGTAGCGCGCTTCGCGCATCGGCGTCGCGAGCCAGGTATCGACAATCGCCTTGGCGTCGTCGAGGTGACGAGCGTGGCGCCGAGCGTCAGCACGTTGGCGCCGTTGTGCTCGCGCGAGTAGCGCGCCAGCGTCTGTCGGTGCACATCGCGGCGCGGACGCCGTCGATCTTGTTGGCCGCGATCGCCGACCCGAGGCCCGCGCCGTCGATCACGATGCCCGCATCCACTTCCTCGCCGCGCGACCAGGCGCGCAACCTGGCCGGCGATGTCGGGATAGTCCACGGCGTCGGTGTGTGCGTGCCGACGTCCTCGACCGCGAGTCCCCGCGCCGCGCAGGTGGTCGCGCAGCGCCGTTTTGAGCGCAAGCCCGGAATGATCGCTGCCGAGCGCGACGCTTGCGAATGTCCGCGACCGGCGCGAGCGTCGAGCGTCTCGGCGTCGGCGATGTCGCGCACGACAGTGATGCGCCGCGCGCTGCAGCGTGTCTGCCGCGAGCGGCGTGATCGTGGCCGCCCGGCGCGAGCGTCACGGTGCTGCCGACGTCAGCGTCCGCGCGTCGGCTTCCGTGATGATGTCGAACCGTTTCATGCGACGGTCTTCTATGGTAGGCTCGCTCGCCGATGTCCGTCTGCGATCTGGTCGCGCCACTCATTTCATCACAGAAGCCCTCGCACCGCGCATCACAGAACTGGCGCACGAGATCCGCGCCGACTTCGCCGGCGAGGACATCCATCTCATCGGCGTCCTCAAGGGCGCCTTCCTGTTTCTCGTCCGACCTGGTCCGCGCGATGGACGGCGCGTCACCATCGACTTCATCGCGCTCTCGAGCTACGGCAGGGGCACGACGTCGTCTGGCGAAGTGCGGCTCATCAAGGACCTCGACTCCGGCCTCGAGGGCCGCAACGTCATCATCGTCGAGGACATCGTCGATACCGGCCTGACGCTGCACTATCTGCAGGAGATCCTGCGCGCGCGCGAACCCGAAGTCGCTGCGCACCGCCTGCCTGCTGAGCAAGCCGTCGCGCCGCAAAGATCGACGTGCAGGTCGAGTACATCGGCTTCACGATCGAAGATCACTTCGTCGTCGGCTACGGCCTGGACTACGCCGAGCAGTATCGCAATCTTCCCTACATCGGCGTCTTGCAGTAGGCTCGGACGACTCGCAGCGCGCGACGCTGCACGTGCGACCGCCGCCCGCACCGCGTCCGCGGCCGCGCGCGCGTCGGCCAGCACCTGCGTCTCGTTCAGCGTCAGCACCTTGCCATCGCGCATCAGGACCTTGCCGTTGACGATCGTCGTCTCGACGTCGTCTCCGCGCGTCGTGTAGACGAGGTGTGACACCGGGTCGTACATCGGCGTCTGCCGCGGCCGATCCATGCGCACGACCAGCAGGTCGGCCAGCTTGCCCACTTCGAGCGAGCCGAGTCGCTTCTCTGCGCCCGAGCACGCGCGCGCCGCCGATGGTGGCCATCTCGAGCGCGGTTGGCGCGCTCAGCGCCCGCGGATCGCTGCGACACCAGCTTGTGCAGGAACGCCGCCTGCCGCATCGCCTCGAACATGTCGAGGTCGTTGTTGCTGGCCGCGCCGTCGGTGCCGAGGCCGACGCGCCACGCCGGCCTTGAGATAATCCAGCACCGGCGCCGTGCCGCTCGCGAGCTTCATGTTGCTTTCGGGATTGTGCGAGACGCCGACGTCGCGCTGCTTCAGGACGGCGATCTCATCGGCGTCGATCCACACGCCATGCGCGGCGATCACGTGCGCCTTCCAGCAGCCGAGCTTGTCGAGGAGCGCGACCGGCCGCGCTTGTGCCGCTCGAGCGACAGTCTTGATCTCGTCTTCTGTCTCGGCAAGATGGATCAGCAGCGGCACGCTCGTACTCGCGCGCCAGATCGCTGGCGCTGCGTCAGCGTCGCGGCGTCGAGCGTGTAGACCGAGTGCGGCGCGACCGCCGGCGTGATCAGCGCGTCGCTTTGCAAACTCGCTTGATGAACGCTTCGCGCGCGCGAGCGCGTCCGCCGGCGTCTTTGCGTCGGGCACCGGGAACTCGATGACGGTCTGTCCCAGCACGCCGCGCAGGCCGGCCGCCTTCGTCGCCTTCGCGATCTCCTCCTCGAAGTAATACATGTCCACGTAGGTCGTGGTGCCCGGAGCGGATCATTTCGAGCGCGGCGAGCCGCGTGCCGGTGCGGACGAACGCGGGCGACACGGTCTTGGCTTCCGCCGGAAAGATGTATTTCTGCAGCCAATCCATCAGCGCGAGGTCGTCGCGCCAGGCCGCGATAGAGCACCATCGGCGCGTGCGTGTGCGTGTTGATCAGGCCGGGCATGATCACGCGGCCGCGCGCGCATCGATGGTGTCTGCGCCGCTGTGAACTGTCTTCGCGATCGCGTCGGCGTGCCGACGCCGACGATGTCGCTGCCCGCGATCGCGACCGACCCCGGATTGAGCACGCGACGCGCTCCCGTCCATCGTGACGACGATGCCGTTGGCGACGACGAGATCAGACCGCCTGCGGCCGCTGCGCGGGCATGACGGCGCGGCGACGCAGACGCCAGCGCGGCACTGAGCTGGCAAGCATCGCCATGTCCGCCGATCGCACGCGAAGCCGCACACGCGGCAGTTGCAATTCAGCGATGCACTTCTCGGCGTAAGCTTATTGACGCCGTGGTGCATATCGTCGACCATCCGCTCGTGCAGGACATCCTCCTGAAGCTGCGCGACGCGCGACACGACGCCCGAGCAGTTCCGGCAGCTGGCGGGCCGCATCAGCGTGCTGCTCGCCGCCGAAGCGCTGCGCGATCTGCCGACGCGGCCGAAACGGTGCAGACGCCGCTGGGCCCTGCGCAGGGCCGCCGCTGTGCAGAGCCGATGTCGTGCTCGTGCCGGTGCTGCGCGCGGGACTTGGGCATGCTGCCGGGCATGCTCGAACTCTGCCCAGGCGCGCGCGTCGGTCACATCGGGCTGCAGCGTGACGAAGTCACGGCGATCGCGTCGCAGTACTACTCGAAGCTCCCGCCGCGGCTGAACGACAGCTACGTGCTGATGATCGATCCGATGCTGGCGACTGGCGGCAGCGCGGTCGCGGCGCTGCGAACTGCTGCGCGCCGCCGGCGCGCGCCACATTCGCCTGGTCTGCATCGTCGCCGCGCCCGAAGGCATCGCGGCGGTGGAGCGTGCGTACCCGATATCCCGATCTTCACGCCGGTGGTCGATGAGCGCCTCAACGATCACAAGTTCATCGTGCCCGGCCTGGGCGACTTCGGCGATCGCCTTTACGGAACGACGTAGGACACGCACTGGGCTCGCTTGCGTCGGCCGCTATGCGACCGTCGCTGCCCGCTACAGGTTCTGCAGCTTCCGAACGCGCGCTTGGCTCAGCGGTAGAGCACCGCCTTCACACGGCGGGGGTCGGTGGTTCGAATCCACCAGCGCGCA